>NZ_JBNDMC010000006.1:0-2268265 GCF_050436385.1 Paraburkholderia sp. MM5477-R1 | reverse complement strand
TCACACAGTATTGGAGGAAGGTTTGTCTGTCGAAAGACGGATCAATCATCGTCAGTACGTTGAGTGAGCGACCGGGTTCGAGAGAGCCCGAACACAGTAACAGGTTTGAACTGAAGAGTTTGATCCTGGCTCAGATTGAACGCTGGCGGCATGCCTTACACATGCAAGTCGAACGGCAGCACGGACTCCGGTCTGGTGGCGAGTGGCGAACGGGTGAGTAATACATCGGAACGTGTCCTGGAGTGGGGGATAGCCCGGCGAAAGCCGGATTAATACCGCATACGCTCGGGAGAGGAAAGCGGGGGATCTTTCGGGACCTCGCGCTCAAGGGGCGGCCGATGGCAGATTAGGTAGTTGGTGGGGTAAAGGCCTACCAAGCCGACGATCTGTAGCTGGTCTGAGAGGACGACCAGCCACACTGGGACTGAGACACGGCCCAGACTCCTACGGGAGGCAGCAGTGGGGAATTTTGGACAATGGGCGCAAGCCTGATCCAGCAATGCCGCGTGTGTGAAGAAGGCCTTCGGGTTGTAAAGCACTTTTGTCCGGAAAGAAAACCTCGTGGCTAATATCCGTGAGGGATGACGGTACCGGAAGAATAAGCACCGGCTAACTACGTGCCAGCAGCCGCGGTAATACGTAGGGTGCGAGCGTTAATCGGAATTACTGGGCGTAAAGCGTGCGCAGGCGGTGCTGTAAGACCGATGTGAAATCCCCGGGCTTAACCTGGGAACTGCATTGGTGACTGCAGCGCTGGAGTATGGCAGAGGGGGGTGGAATTCCACGTGTAGCAGTGAAATGCGTAGAGATGTGGAGGAACACCGATGGCGAAGGCAGCCCCCTGGGCCAATACTGACGCTCATGCACGAAAGCGTGGGGAGCAAACAGGATTAGATACCCTGGTAGTCCACGCCCTAAACGATGTCAACTGGTTGTCGGGCCTTCATTGGCTTGGTAACGTAGCTAACGCGTGAAGTTGACCGCCTGGGGAGTACGGTCGCAAGATTAAAACTCAAAGGAATTGACGGGGACCCGCACAAGCGGTGGATGATGTGGATTAATTCGATGCAACGCGAAAAACCTTACCTACCCTTGACATGTATGGAATCCTGCCGAGAGGCGGGAGTGCCCGAAAGGGAGCCATAACACAGGTGCTGCATGGCTGTCGTCAGCTCGTGTCGTGAGATGTTGGGTTAAGTCCCGCAACGAGCGCAACCCTTGTCCCTAGTTGCTACGCAAGAGCACTCCAGGGAGACTGCCGGTGACAAACCGGAGGAAGGTGGGGATGACGTCAAGTCCTCATGGCCCTTATGGGTAGGGCTTCACACGTCATACAATGGTCGGAACAGAGGGTTGCCAAGCCGCGAGGTGGAGCCAATCCCAGAAAACCGATCGTAGTCCGGATCGCACTCTGCAACTCGGGTGCGTGAAGCTGGAATCGCTAGTAATCGCGGATCAGCATGCCGCGGTGAATACGTTCCCGGGTCTTGTACACACCGCCCGTCACACCATGGGAGTGGGTTTTACCAGAAGTGGCTAGTCTAACCGCAAGGAGGACGGTCACCACGGTAGGATTCATGACTGGGGTGAAGTCGTAACAAGGTAGCCGTATCGGAAGGTGCGGCTGGATCACCTCCTTTCCAGAGCTGTGCATTCCCTGCACTCAAGTGCTCACGCTTATCGGCTGTGGTTAGAAGCAACGCAGGCAGGCTCAGGGGTCTGTAGCTCAGCCGGTTAGAGCACCGTCTTGATAAGGCGGGGGTCGATGGTTCGAATCCATCCAGACCCACCAGTGTCTTGTCTGGTGAGCTGAAGGGCTGGGGCCGCTGGACTATCTGTGGGACTGGGGGATTAGCTCAGCTGGGAGAGCACCTGCTTTGCAAGCAGGGGGTCGTCGGTTCGATCCCGTCATCCTCCACCAATCCTCAATGCGCAGGGTTCTGCATGAAGGCAGAGCGTTGCGCATTGGCGATTGAGCCAGTCAGAGCGGTATGAGGCACAGGCTTCATACCGGCTGCCGTTCTTTAACAATCAGGAAGAAGTAGTAAAGAGATTCACGAAAGCATACCTGGAGATGGGTGTGTGAGTAGGTGAATCAGGGTTGTGATTGTATCGATGTATTTTAAAGGTGATCGAAAGATTGCTTTGGAATACGGCGCAACACGAATACTCAACCTGTAGCGAGTGCGTCTATCCCCTCCGGGGATGGGACCCACGTAAGCGCTAAAGCGCTAACGTGGGTCGACACAGAGACACACCCGTTATAGGGTCAAGCGAACAAGTGCATGTGGTGGATGCCTTGGCGATCACAGGCGATGAAGGACGCGGTAGCCTGCGAAAAGCTCCGGGGAGCTGGCAAACGAGCATTGATCCGGAGATGTCCGAATGGGGAAACCCACTCCTAATGGAGTATCCGTAGCTGAATCCATAGGCTGCGTGAGGCGAACGCGGTGAACTGAAACATCTAAGTAACCGCAGGAAAAGAAATCAACCGAGATTCCCAGAGTAGTGGCGAGCGAAATGGGATCAGCCGGTACACGTTATCTGTATTGTTAGTCGAACGCTCTGGAAAGTGCGGCCATAGCAGGTGATAGCCCTGTAGACGAAAACAGCATGGAAGAACTGGGTGTACGAGAAGTAGGGCGGGACACGTGAAATCCTGTCTGAAGATGGGGGGACCATCCTCCAAGGCTAAATACTCGTGATCGACCGATAGTGAACCAGTACCGTGAGGGAAAGGCGAAAAGAACCCCGGGAGGGGAGTGAAACAGATCCTGAAACCGCATGCATACAAACAGTCGGAGCCTCTGCGAAGGGGTGACGGCGTACCTTTTGTATAATGGGTCAGCGACTTACATTCAGTGGCGAGCTTAACCGATTAGGGCAGGCGTAGCGAAAGCGAGTCCGAACAGGGCGTCCAGTCGCTGGGTGTAGACCCGAAACCAGGTGATCTATCCATGGCCAGGTTGAAGGCACGGTAACACGTGCTGGAGGACCGAACCCACTAACGTTGAAAAGTTAGGGGATGAGCTGTGGATAGGGGTGAAAGGCTAAACAAACCTGGAAATAGCTGGTTCTCTCCGAAAACTATTTAGGTAGTGCCTCGTGTCTCACCTTCGGGGGTAGAGCACTGTCATGGTTGTGGGGTCCATTGCGGATTACTACGCCATAGCAAACTCCGAATACCGAAGAGTGCAATCACGGGAGACAGACATCGGGTGCTAACGTCCGGTGTCAAGAGGGAAACAACCCAGACCGCCAGCTAAGGTCCCCAAATATGGCTAAGTGGGAAACGAAGTGGGAAGGCTAAAACAGTCAGGAGGTTGGCTTAGAAGCAGCCACCCTTTAAAGAAAGCGTAATAGCTCACTGATCGAGTCGTCCTGCGCGGAAGATGTAACGGGGCTAAGCCATATACCGAAGCTGCGGATGCACAGTAATGTGCATGGTAGGAGAGCGTTCCGTAAGCCTGCGAAGGTGCACTGGAAAGTGTGCTGGAGGTATCGGAAGTGCGAATGCTGACATGAGTAGCGATAAAGGGGGTGAAAGGCCCCCTCGCCGTAAGCCCAAGGTTTCCTACGCAACGTTCATCGGCGTAGGGTGAGTCGGCCCCTAAGGCGAGGCAGAAATGCGTAGCTGATGGGAAGCAGATTAATATTTCTGCACCATTGTGAAATGCGATGGGGGGACGGATCGCGGAAGGTTGTCCGGGTGTTGGAAGTCCCGGTCCTTGCATTGGAGAAGGCGCTTTGGCAAATCCGGGCGCAGAATTCAAGGGTGCGAGGCGAGCCACTTCGGTGGCGAAGCAACTGGAAGGGGTTCCAGGAAAAGCCTCTAAGCTTCAGTTTCACAGTGACCGTACCGCAAACCGACACAGGTGGGCGAGATGAGTATTCTAAGGCGCTTGAGAGAACTCGGGAGAAGGAACTCGGCAAATTGGTACCGTAACTTCGGGATAAGGTACGCCCTCATAGCCTGACTGGCCTGCGCCAGAAGGGTGAAAGGGTTGCAATAAACTGGTGGCTGCGACTGTTTAATAAAAACACAGCACTCTGCAAACACGAAAGTGGACGTATAGGGTGTGACGCCTGCCCGGTGCCGGAAGATTAAATGATGGGGTGCAAGCTCCTGATTGAAGTCCCGGTAAACGGCGGCCGTAACTATAACGGTCCTAAGGTAGCGAAATTCCTTGTCGGGTAAGTTCCGACCTGCACGAATGGCGTAACGATGGCCACACTGTCTCCTCCCGAGACTCAGCGAAGTTGAAGTGTTTGTGATGATGCAATCTCCCCGCGGCTAGACGGAAAGACCCCATGAACCTTTACTGCAGCTTTGCATTGGACTTTGAACCGGTCTGTGTAGGATAGGTGGGAGGCTATGAAGTTGGGACGCCAGTCTCAATGGAGCCGTCCTTGAAATACCACCCTGATCTGTTTGAGGTTCTAACCTTGGCCCGTGATCCGGGTCGGGGACAGTGCATGGTAGGCAGTTTGACTGGGGCGGTCTCCTCCCAAAGTGTAACGGAGGAGTACGAAGGTACGCTAGGTACGGTCGGAAATCGTGCTGATAGTGCAATGGCATAAGCGTGCTTGACTGTGAGACTGACAAGTCGAACAGGTGCGAAAGCAGGTCATAGTGATCCGGTGGTTCTGTATGGAAGGGCCATCGCTCAACGGATAAAAGGTACTCTGGGGATAACAGGCTGATACCGCCCAAGAGTTCATATCGACGGCGGTGTTTGGCACCTCGATGTCGGCTCATCTCATCCTGGGGCTGTAGCCGGTCCCAAGGGTATGGCTGTTCGCCATTTAAAGAGGTACGTGAGCTGGGTTTAAAACGTCGTGAGACAGTTTGGTCCCTATCTGCCGTGGGCGCTGGATATTTGAAGGGGGCTGCTCCTAGTACGAGAGGACCGGAGTGGACGAACCTCTGGTGTACCGGTTGTCACGCCAGTGGCATCGCCGGGTAGCTATGTTCGGAAGAGATAACCGCTGAAAGCATCTAAGCGGGAAACTCGCCTTAAGATGAGATATCCCCGGGGCTTCGAGCCCCTTGAAGGGTCGTTCAAGACCAGGACGTTGATAGGTCAGGTGTGCACGTACAGTAATGTACTGAGCTAACTGATACTAATTGCCCGTAAGGCTTGATCCTATAACAGGTGTGTCTCGACCCGCGGTAGTGCTTCAGCACTTACGCGGGTCCGATCCCCGAAGGGGATTGGTGTGAACTCCCGCGGGAGCTCACAGAAACGCCCGGTTGGGATTCAGTGTTGTGCCAGAAACAACACAACCCCCACACACCCGAATCCTTTACGCTTCTTCCCGATTGGCTGTGGCGCAACCGGTTGACTCCAGCCCTGCGACGCAGCAACCCGTCATGCCTGATGACCATAGCGAGTCGGCCCCACCCCTTCCCATCCCGAACAGGACCGTGAAACGACTCCACGCCGATGATAGTGCGGATTGCCCGTGTGAAAGTAGGTAATCGTCAGGCTCCCCCCCAGTCAGAAACCCCACCCGCCGCGGTGGGGTTTCTGCGTTTACGCGGCCGACTGTGCGCGCTTCACTACTTTCCGATCCGCAATGCATCCGCGTAACCCGTCAGTTCCAGATAGGCTCGCCCTACATCCGCATTCTGTTGACTCACCCGTACCGCGCCTTCCCAATACACGGCACCGGTCGACTGTCGTGAGTCGAGTTCCTGATCGTCCATCAGCGGATCGAGTTGCCATGTCAGCGTTCCCGCTCTAACCGTCATCGAGACCGGATACGAAGTATTCGTGTGCGGCGAGCGCCACATGCGACGCGGCGTGAAGTCGACTTCACCGGGGTTGAAATTCGTTACCTGACCATCGGGTCTGCGAAGCGTCGCGTGGGCCCATATTGCATGTCCGTCGCGGCTACGGATCTTGAATGCCATTAGCGCCGAGCCGTCCGTCAAATTGGCGCCGAGCCAATCCCATCCGACCGCATTGGCGTCGAGCAACGTGCTCGACCACTCGTGATCGAGCCATGCGGTCCCCGTCACTGCTGCATCGCGCATCGTGTCGTTTTCACCTCCGGCTGGGCGCACCACAGTGCCCGTCACACGGAGTTGCGGTTCGCTGTAGTAATAGCTCGCCTGTTCGGGCCGCGGTCCTTTGCGCGAGTAACCGCGCTCGCCCTGAATCAGCGGAGGCTGCGTTGGCGTGAGTTGGAGGTGTAGCGAGAATTCGCTTGCATCGGCGGTGACGTCGTAGTGGCCGTCCGCGGCGCGAATCATTTTCCAGGCGTCGAGTTTGACGTCGGTGTTGGCGGTCTTCGCGTAGGCGAGCCCGAGACCCTGCCGAGCGATGCGTTGATCGTGAACGAGGTGTCCGATGGCCGGATCGCTCAGCGCAGCGTGCGCGATGATCAGTTGCGACGGGGCGAAATCGCTGGGATCGGCGGCATCGTGACCAGTCGCCGTACGGAAGAACGTGATCTGGAATCCGAGCGGTCGGTTGTCGGGCGTCGTGAGCCAGCCTGTCGCGTACCACCATTCGGTGCGGAAAGCCGGATGAGCACCGCTGTCCCGCGGAAACGAGATCGGATGGTCTGGCGTGACTGCCGCGAAGGCGACCGGGGTGGATCCAGTGGAGTCGCTACTAGCGGCGAAAGAGGGCGACACAGCGGCTATGCCAATCCAAAGTAGCCCTCGGAAAAAAAGCTGAAGGCGCCGCGGAGGTGACCCGCCGTGTCGGCGCGCGATGCACGTCGCGCAGCCATCAAGCGCAGAGCAAAGCTCGCGCATGGCCGCGCTATCCCAGATCAACCGCATTTTCCAGGCACGCCGCGCAACTGGCATCACCAGTCCTCCTTCACCGCGCGCACTGCATCCACCGACACCGCGCCGCGTCCCGCGACCACCGCCGTCGTACACGACAGCACCAGCATTACCAACGCGACTGTGCCAAGCACTAACCACGGTACATGCAGCGACATGCTCCAGTGAAACGACTGCGGATTGACGACGAACACGAGAATCAGGCTGATCGCGAAACCAAGCGCGAAACCGAGCGCAATGCCGCATGCGGTGAGCAGACCGCCCTCCGAAGCGAGGATCGCGAGAATCTGCGCGCGCGTCACCCCGACGTGGCGCAACATCCCGAACTCACGGGCGCGCGCGAGCGTCTGCGCGGAAAACGTCGCTGCGACGCCGAACAATCCGATCACGATCGCCACCGCCTCGAGCAGATACGTGACCGCGAAACTGCGATCGAAGATCACCAGCGTGCGCGCACGGATCTCGCCCGGTTGCGACACCTCGAGCGAAGCGCCGAACGGCAGCGCCTTCAAACTTGCGACGACGCGTTCGACAGTCACGCCCGGCTCGACGGTCACGGCGACATCGGTTGCGGTGGAGTCGCCGGTCAGCCGCCGATAATCGGCAAGCCGTATCTGGATCGCGCCGCTCTGCCGCGCGTAGTCGCGCCAGACGCCGGCTACGACGAACGTCTGGCCATGCTCGCCGAGCGACAACCGCACGCGTTGACCTAACTCATACCCATACAGGTCGATCATTGCTTCGGAGACCCAAATAGGTATGTCGCCGGCGCGAAGCGCGGACGGCGGCAGCACCGCGCCGGTCATCTGCAGAGTCGCGCCCGGATCGGTCGCGTCGATTTCGCGGGCGAGCAGCGCGACATCCGGGCGCGCGGGATCGAGCGTCAGATGTGTAATGCGCGCGAACGCGGCGTTGCCGATGCCGGGCACCGTCGCGATGCGCGTCTGTTCGTCGGGCCGCAAGCCGCCACTGTCGCCGCTATTGCCGCCCGACGCTACGCGCACATACAGATCGGCGGACAGCAGATGCGTGATCCAGTCGTCGACAGACACGCGGAAGCTGGCCACCATGATCGCCATCGCGACGATCAGCGCGAAGCTCGACAGCACGCCGCCCATCGCGATCGACGCCTGCCCCGGCGCATTCGCGAGACGCGCAATCGCGAGCGTGCCCGTCGCGCCCGCGCGGCGTCGCGTGCCGCGCGCGCGGCCTGCCGCGCCGAATATCAGCGCGGTCACGCGCGGCATCAGCGCAATGCCGCCGACGAGCAGCAACGCGACCGCCAGATAACCGGCGATCGGCGCATCGAACCACGGCGGCACGCGCGTCAGCGCGGCGGCCGCCAGCAAACAGCCGAACGCCGGCCACGGCGTGGCGAGCCGCGCCAATGCGCTTTCCTCGGCACCGGCCTTGAGTGCCGGGGCAGGCCGTGCGCGCGCCGCGTCGATAGCGGGCGCTACGCTGCCCAACACCGACACCGCGACCCCGAGCGCGAGAAACACCGCGCTCGCGAGCGGCTCGAAGCCGACTCGCGGTTGCACCCCCGGAAAATAGCCGCCGCCGAGATCGCTGCCGAAGAAGCGCAGCGCACCGCTGGCCATCGCGTAGCCGAGCGCAAGTCCACACAACGAGCCGAGCAAGCCGAGCAGCGCGCCTTCAAGCAGGATCTGCCGCAATAGCTGAGCTCGCGTGAGCCCGAGCACGCGCAGCATCGCGAATTGCGATCGGCGTCGCACGACACCGAGCGCCTGAGTCGAAAACACGAGGAACGCGCCCGTGAACAGCGCGACCAGCGCGAGCACGTTCATGTTGATCCGGTAAGCACGCGACAGGCGATCGGTGCGGCTCTCGGTGTCGCGCGTCTCGGCGACTATCCATGTGCTGCCGAGCTCCTGTTGCAGATCGCGTTTGAAGCGTTGCCGATCGACGCCGCGTGCGAGTTGCACGTCAACGCGCGTCAGCTTGCCCACCTTGCCGAATCGCCATTGCGCGGCGGCGATGTCCATCACCGCGAGCCGTTGACCCGGCCGCGTGCGCACGAGCCCGCCCGCGACGCGCAGATGCAGATCCGACGTACCGCGGCGTAGCGTGACGTCGTCGCCGGTCTTGACGTTCAGCCATTGCTGCGCGGCCGTCGACAGAAATATCGCATCGGAGGCGAGCGTGTCGAACGGGCGATCAGGCGAGGGCACGCCGATCAGATCGGGTGTGATCGACCTCGCCTTGAAGACGTCGATGCCGAGAACGGGCAGTGCACCGGTGCGGCCCGGCACCGCGACGTCGAGCGCGAGCACGGGACTCGCCAGCACCACGCCCGGTTCGTTGGCGAGTCGCGGATAGAGGGACTCGTCGACGAAAGGCTGCGCGCCGCGCACCTGCAGATCCGCTTCGCCTGACAGACTGCGCGCGGCCGCCGAGAATTCGTTGAAGGCGGCGCTGTTGATCAATTGCACCGCGTAGCCGAGCGCGACGCCTAGCGCGATCGTCGCGATGGCGACGAGTGCGCGTGCGCGATGACTGCGCCATTCCGCGACCATCAGCCAGCGCGCGAGAACACGATATCCCGGCGCGCGCGGCAGTGGACGAAGGTCAACGGCCATCGTGGGTCGAGCGGGCCGCGGCGTGCGCGACGTTCGCGGCCTTGTCGCGCGCGCCATGCAAGTCGCCGTCGCTGAGGATCAACACGCGGTCCGCCACGGCGGCCGCGGCCTCGGAATGCGTGACCATGATCGTCGCCGCGCCGGTCGCCTTGCATTGCGCGCGGAACAGGCCGAGCACGTCGCGCGCGGTGGCAGGGTCGAGGTTGCCGGTCGGTTCGTCGGCGAGAAGCAGCGTCGGACGATGCACGAGTGCGCGTGCAATGGCTACACGCTGCAATTCGCCGCCGGAGAGATCGCGCGGAAAGTCGTCGCCGCGTCCGCCGAGGCCGACCGCCGCGAGCATGTCGAGCGCGGCGGCCGTCGGTAGATCATTGAGCAGCAGTGGCAGCGCGACGTTCTGCGCGAGCGTCAGATGCGGCAGCACGTGAAACGCCTGGAACACGAAGCCGAGCTTCTGGCGCCGCAGTCGCGTCGCGGCGTTGTCGTCGAGTTGTTCGACCGGGCGTCCGTCGATTAGCACGCTGCCGCTATCGGCGCGGTCGAGCCCGGCGATCAGGTTGAGCAATGTCGACTTGCCGACGCCCGAGTCGCCCATGATCGCGACGAACTCGCCCACAGCGAGTGTGAAGTCGAGCTGCGCGAGCACGATGCGGCCGGTGCCGTACCGCTTGCTCAGGCCGCGGCATTCGAGTGCGGGTACGACGTCGTCACGAAGCGCCATGCGAGGAGGTCCGGAAAAGGAGTCGGGCGAGGGGAGCCCGTTGCGCGAATTGAGTGTGCCTCGCCGCGCGAGTTTCTGCAGCAGTTACCATGGCGCGGCGCTGGTCCGTGTAAGGAAAACGGAAGATTCGTGCGCCTGGAGTGGAACATTTTCAGCGCACCTTGATCGAGGCGCGCGGCACCGCTGGGGACCTCCTCGTCGGTCGGTTTAGACCGCTCGTACAAAAATTTTTTTATCGCCGACGAGGCAAATTTTTGTTTGGTTGCCGCTCGTCCGCGGCCGTCAAAAAGCATTCGACAGCACGATCCGTTCCAGTCGAACCAGCCCCGTAAACAGCGAATGTCTAACAGCGGCCAACCTCCGGCTAATTGCCAGCTTTTGCTGCCAAACTGCCAAGGCCTAACGACGCATTTGTAACAATGTGCAAGTGCACATTTCGATCCATTTTGCAAGCGCCCACGTCGCAACAATGTATTGTGGCGCGGATTTCGCGGCTGTTGCGATGCAAAATTATTCTTATCTTGGTAATCTCCCACCCTTGGTCAGTCGGCTGCGGGTAAACGTGTAGCGGGAAACCGCTCCACGCGTCAATTTCAGCGAACTCCAACTTACATTTCCATTTCAATGTCTGCTTGTTTCAGGGGGCGTTGACGCGGCGTTTTGTACTTCAAGTTTTGACAGAGCACATGCCATTGCCTCTCCTAAGTCTTCTCATCTGGATCCCCATCGTCGCCGGGTTCGTGGTTCTGCGCGCCGGGTCGGACGCGGCGCGTAATCGCACACGCTGGCTCGCGCTGATCGGCGCGGTGGCGGGTTTCTTGCCGGTGATCCCGCTCGTGACGAGTTTCCGTAACGACGTGACCTCGATGCAGTTCGTCGAGAACGTCCGCTGGTCGCCGACGTTCGATATCGCATGGCATGTGGGAATCGACGGGATTTCGCTGTGGCTCGTCGCGCTGACCGCGCTGACGACGATCATCATCGTGATCGCATCGTGGGAGTCGATCACGCAGCGCACCGCGCAATACTTCGGCGCGTTCCTGATGCTGTCGGGCTTCATGCAGGGTGTGTTCACGTCCCTCGACGGCATGATGTTCTTCATTGCGTTCGAGGCGACGCTGATCCCGCTGTATCTGCTGATCGGCACCTACGGTCACAAGAACCGCACGTACGCGGCGGTGAAGTTCTTCTTCGTGTCGTTCCTCGGCTCGCTGATGATGCTGATGTCGCTGCTCTATCTGTATAGCCTGACGCACAGCTTCGACCTCGCCGTGTGGCGCGAAGCGCACCTCGACATGGTGCCGCAGGCGCTGATCTTCCTCGGCTTCCTTGCCGCGTTCGGCGTGAAGGTGCCGATGTGGCCGCTGCACACGTGGCTGCCCGACGTGCACCTCGACGGCCCGACGGGCGCCGCGGTGATGATCGGCATGCTGAAGATCGGCGGTTACGGTCTGCTGCGTTTCGCGCTGCCGATCGCGCCGCAAGCGAGCCATTTCTTCGCGCCGATGATGATCACGCTGTCGCTCGTCGCGGTGATCTATTCGAGCCTGCTCGCACTCGTGCAGACCGACATGCGCCGCCTGCTCGCGTATTCGACGGTCGCGCATATGGGCCTCGTCACGCTCGGTCTGTTCGTTTTCAACCGCTTCGGCCAGTCCGGCGCAATCGTGCAGATGATCTCGTACGGCGTGGTGTCCGGCGCGATGCTGTTGTGCACCGGCATGCTCTACGACCGCACGAATTCCGCGTCGATCGCCGAATACGGCGGCGTCGCCAACACGATGCCGCGCTTTGCCGCTTTCGTGATGCTGTTCTCGATGGCCAACATCGGTCTGCCGGGCACGTCGGGTTTCGTCGGCGAATTCATGGTGCTGATGGGCGCGATCCGCTTCAACTTCTGGATCGGTGCGATCGCCGCGACCACCCTGATTCTGAGCGCGGCCTACACGCTGTGGATGTACAAGCGCGTGATCTTCGGTGCGATTGCCAACGCGCGCGTCGCGAAGCTGAAGGACCTCGGCAAGCGCGAGTTCGCGCTGCTCGGTGCGTTGGCGCTGCTGGTGCTCGCGATCGGTCTCGACCCGAAGCCGTTTACCGATGCGATCGATCCGTCGGTCGCCACGCTGCTCGCGCAATCGGAACGCTCGGCGCTGCCGTCGGACTCCGTGCCGACGGAGGGCGGCGAGCATCTGCAGGCAGCGGCGCCCGGACCGGTTCCCGTCGCCACGCAGACTCCGGGTTGAAAGAACAGAGCGCAAGAGTCGTTGTCGCATCCGCGCGTCAGGATGCGGCGACGCTCTTGCGCTTTTGCGCGTCGTTATCAATCCCTTTGTGAATGCATGCGTGTTGCAGTACGTCGAAAACCGCTGCGCGTCCAGCGATTTTTAGCGCTTATTTCAGGGGACTTTTGCGATGCGTCAGCTTTTCGATGCTTCGTTTCGAAGCGTCGCAAACGACGCTGGTGAATAGGGTGCGCGGGGAGATGCGGCAACGTGTCGCACTGCGTCGCGACGCAATAGTTCGTTGCTAAATCGAGTGTTTATTAGCACCCGATGCCCCCCTATTATGCGAGCGCTTATTAATGGAGAGCCGTCGAATGACGTTCGTTGAAGTCAAAAAAACGAGGCAGTGGATATGAAAGGACGGACGCTGAGAAGGCCGGCAAGTTTCATTTCCGCCAGCCTCATGTTGCTGCTTTCGGGTTGCAGCAACCTCGATATTCTGAATCCGAAGGGGAGTGTGGGACTCGCGGAGCGTGATCTGATCGCGACTTCGGTGTGGGCCATGCTGATCGTCGTGGTGCCGGTGATTCTGATGACACTGTTTTTCGCGTGGCGTTACCGCGCATCGAACAGGAACGCCGACTACCAGCCAGGGTGGACGCATTCCACCGCGGTTGAAGTCGTCGTCTGGACGATTCCGACTTTGATCATTCTGTTCCTCGCAGTGTTGACGTGGCGGACGACGCATGAGCTCGATCCGTATCGCCCGCTCGAATCGCAGGTCAAGCCGATCAACGTCGAAGTCGTCGCGCTCGATTGGAAGTGGCTCTTCATCTATCCGGACCTCGGCATCGCGTCGGTGAACCAGCTCGCGATCCCGGTCGGCACGCCGGTGAACTTCCGGATCACGTCGGACACGGTGATGAACTCGTTCTTCATCCCGCAGCTGGGCGGCCAGATCTACGCGATGGCGGGCATGCAGACGCGCCTGCACCTGATCGCCGATCACGCCGGCGACTACGCGGGCACCTCGGCAAACTTCAGCGGCAAGGGCTTCTCGGACATGAAGTTCCGCACGCTCGCCAGCTCTCCTGAAGACTTCAACGCGTGGGTCGCCAAGGTTCGCGCTTCGTCGGATCGTCTCGACATGGACCGCTATCACGCGGTGTCCGAGCCGAGCGAAAAGGACCCGGTGCGGTACTTTTCGACGGTCGATCCGAAGCTGTTCAACAACATCATCGCCCGCTACAACAACGGCAACGTCCTCGACAACAAGGACGCTAACTGTGCGCCTAAGGGGTAACGCATGTTCGGAAAACTAACGCTCGATGCGATCCCGTATCACGAGCCAATCATCGTTACGGCGGGCGCGGGGATGATTCTCGCTGCGCTGGCCGTGCTCGGCGCAATCACGTATTTCGGCAAATGGCGCTACTTGTGGGCCGAATGGTTGACCTCGGTCGACCACAAGAAGATCGGTGTCATGTATATCGTCATTGCCTTCATCATGCTGCTGCGCGGCTTCGCCGACGCGATCATGATGCGTATGCAACTGGCGCTGTCGTACCTGGCCCCGGGCTTTTTGCCGCCGCATCACTACGACCAGATCTTCACCGCGCACGGCGTCATCATGATCTTCTTCATGGCGATGGCGTTCATGGTCGGTCTGATGAACCTCATCGTGCCCCTGCAGATCGGCGCACGCGACGTCGCGTTCCCGTTCATCAACTCGCTGAGCTTCTGGATGACGGCAATCAGCGCGATCCTGATCAATATCTCGCTGGTGATCGGTGAATTCGCGCAGACGGGCTGGCTCGCTTATCCGCCGCTGTCCGAATTGCAGTTCAGCCCCGGCGTCGGCGTCGACTATTACCTGTGGAGCTTGCAGCTCTCCGGTATCGGCACGTTGCTGACCGGGGTGAACTTCTTCGTGACCATCGTGAAGATGCGCGCGCCGGGCATGTCGTTCATGAAGATGCCGGTGTTCACGTGGACCGCGCTGTGCACCAACGTGCTGATCATGGCGTCGTTCCCGATCCTGACCGTCACGCTCGCGCTGCTCGGTCTGGACCGTTACCTCGGCATGCACTTCTTCACGAACGATGCCGGCGGCAACGCGATGCTGTACCTGAACCTGATCTGGGCATGGGGTCACCCCGAGGTGTACATCCTGATCCTGCCGGCGTTCGGTATCTTCTCGGAAGTCGTCGCGACCTTCGCTAAAAAGCCGCTGTTCGGCTACAAGACGATGGTGTGGGCGACCTGCGCGATCATGGTGCTGTCGTTCCTCGTGTGGTTGCACCACTTCTTCACGATGGGTTCCGGCGCGGACGTCAATGCGTTCTTCGGTATCGCGACGATGATCATCTCGATCCCGACTGGCGTCAAAGTGTTCAACTGGCTGTTCACGATCTACAAGGGCCGTCTGCAATTCACGACGCCGGTTTTGTGGACGATCGGCTTCATCATCACTTTCACGATCGGCGGTATGACCGGCGTGATGATGGCGATTCCGGGCGCGGACTTCATGCTGCACAACAGCCTGTTCCTGATCGCTCACTTCCATAACGTAATTATCGGTGGCGTGCTGTTCGGCTATCTGGCCGGCTTCAACTACTGGTTCCCGAAGGCGTTCGGCTTCAAGCTGAACGAGAAGCTCGGCAAGGCCGCGTTCTGGTTCTGGCAGATCGGCTTCTGGGTTGCGTTCACGCCGCTGTACGTGCTCGGCTTCATGGGCATGACGCGTCGTCTGAACCACTACGACAACCCGACCTGGCATCCGTGGCTGATCGCCGCCGCGTTCGGCGCGGTGCTGATCGCAATCGGTATCGCTTGCCAACTGCTGCAACTGGTCGTCAGCATCCGCGATCGCAACCTGAAGGAAAACCGCGACCTCACGGGCGATCCGTGGGACGGTCATACGCTGGAATGGGCGACGAGTTCGCCGCCGCCGGCTTATAACTTCGCGCACATCCCGGACGTCCGCTCGCTCGACGCGTTCACCGAAATGAAGTCGCGCAAGGGCGGTGTGAAAGTGCCGGCGTATCGCGACATTCACATGCCGTCGAATACGTCCGCGGGTCTGTTGGTGGGTCTGTTCTCGCTGGTGCTCGGTTTTGCCGGTGTGTGGCACATCTGGTGGCTTGCGATCGTTGGCGCGGTCGGCGCGATCGCCACCGTGATCATCTACAGCTTCATGGACAACGACGGCTATTACATTCCTGCCGACACTGTTGCGCTGATTGAAGAGAATCGCAACGGCGGTGCTGGTGCCGTGGCCGGTGTCGGCGCAAGCGCCGGCAAGCAGGTCGCGCTGGAGGTGGACTGATGTTACAGAAGACAATTGCGGTTGAGCCGCAACTCGCGCCGGACCATGTGCCGTCGCACTCGGTGTTCGGTTTCTGGCTGTACCTGATGACCGACTGCATCATCTTCGCGGCGCTGTTCGCGGTGTTCGCGGTGATGAGCCACCAGTTCGCGGGCGGTCCGAGCGGCAAGGACCTGTTCGAGATTCCGGGCGTCGCACTTGAAACGACGATGCTGCTGCTCTCGAGTATCACGTACGGCTTCGCGATGCTCGGCGCGTACAAGAACCGCAAGGGCGTGCTGCTCGGCTGGCTCGGCGTGACGTTCCTGCTGGGCCTCGCGTTCCTCGTGCTGGAAATGCGCGAGTTCTCGCACCTGATCGCCGAAGGCGCGGGTCCGAGCCGCAGCGCGTTCCTGTCGTCGTTCTTCACGCTGGTCGGCACGCACGGCTTGCACGTGACGTTCGGCCTGATCTGGATGGTCGTGCTGGCGCTGCAGGTGATGCGTCATCGCGACCTGACCGAACGCGACATGATCCGTCTGACGTGCCTGAGCCTTTTCTGGCACTTCCTCGACGTCGTGTGGATCGGCGTCTTCACCTTTGTCTATCTTGCGAGCGTGATCTAAATGGACCATAGTCATAGCGCCCATGGCGCACACTCGGAAGGCGGTCACGGCAGCTTCGGCAGCTATACGGCGGGCTTTGTGCTCTCCGTCATTCTGACCGTCGCGGCCTTCGCGATCGTGATGACCGGCACGTTGACTGGCCAGAGCGCGTTGCTCGCGATCGCGGGTCTCGCGTTCGTGCAGATCCTCGTGCATCTGGTGTTCTTCCTGCATATGAACACGTCGTCGTCGCAGCGCTGGAACGTGACGGCGTTTGCGTTCACCGTGCTGACCGCTGTTATCGTGGTTGGCGGGACGTTGTGGGTGTTGCATAACGTCAGCATGAATATGATGTCGCGCTAAGCGGATAACGCTTTAGCGTCAGCCTCGGAAAAAAGCCCCGCAAGATTTCGATCTTGCGGGGCTTTTGTTTTGTCTGGACGGTTTGCGTTTTACTGCGCTCGTGATGCGCGCTGTTGCTGAAGGCGCCATATGGCGTGGCGAATTGCATTGCCGCTCCAGCGAAAAGCTTTGAGAAGCGGCCGCATCCGGTTGCCGCGTACTTTTTCGAGCGGCCGTGCGGCTTGTGGTGCGAGTTGTTCGACCACGGCTTCCGGGGTCGTGAAGAGACGCGTTTTCCAATCGAAGTACAGTGGATAGCGCAGCAGCACGCCCGCGCACAGCATGTCGAGCGTCAATGTGCGATGACGCCACGGCAGCGGCGCGAGCGCGTCGTGGGTGAGTCCCCAGCCCGCGTAGAACGGCAGCCCGTAGGTGAACACCGCTTTGCCGCGCAACAGCGCGTCGAAGCCCGCGAGCGACGATAGCGTGTGAACTTCATCCGCCGCATCGACGAGCGACAGCAGGTCCGCTTCGGTATCGACGACGTCGGCGAGTTGCCGCGCGTCGATCAGACCATTGCGATTGCCTGATAGCACGTCGGGATGCGGTTTGTAGACGACGAATGCGTCGGGCCGCAGGCGGCGGACTTCGCGCAGCAGCGCATCGGCAGTGCCGATTGCGCGCGTGCCGAGGCGGATCGATGCGTCGTCGGCGACCTGGCCGGGGACCAGCACGATTTGCTTGCCTGACGGTGCGGTCCACGCAGGGCGCCGGCGGCCGAGGTTGTACTTGGTGACGCCGAGTTGCACGACCTTGTTGCGAAGCGCCGCGGCACGCGCCAACTCGGTGTCGCTGAACTCGGTCTCGTTGAGCAGCACGCTTAAGTCGCTCGGCTGACTCGCATCGAAGTACAGTCCGCGGCGATCGATCACCTGACTGCGCGGCGCGATCATGTCGGAACCGAGACCTGTCGAGTGGAAGACGCCGTCTTCGATCCGGACGCGACGAATTTCCGGCGCGAGGCCGTCTGCGCTGCGCGCGCCCCACAGTACCGCGCACTCGTGGGCTTGCACCGATTGCGGTTCGGCGGTCCAGCGTAATGCCGGATTGCCCGCGGTGATGTATGGCGTCGCGAACGGGCGCTTCCACCATTGAAAACGTAGTGCCGCTACGGCGTGCAGATCGGCGAAGCGTTGTTGGACCGCTTGCTGCAGTTCGATGCTGTCGAGCAGATCGTCGAGCGTGCCGGGTGTGTGCGTGAACGGATTCAGATAGCGCGTCGAACGGACGAACACAACGTCGAATAAGGTGGCGAGTGTGGGGCGCGCCGTGCGGTTTGGCAAGGGCTGATCGTCGTGCGTCAGGCCCCAGCCTGCGTAATACGGTGCGCCGAATACGTGAACACGTGCGCCGGCCAACAGCGCATGCATGCCTTCCGACGCGCCGAGCGTGTAGACGCGATCGACGTGAGGCAGGGCGGCGAAGAGGGATTCGTGGTCGGCGAAGCGTCTTGTGCCGAGGGGCAGCATCGGTTCCGATGATGCGGACAACCAGCGGCCTCGTCCTGGATCAGTCGATCGAGCAATCCAGAATTCGGCTTGTGGATGGGCGCTGATCGCGGATTGCAGCATTCGCGCAAAAGCTTTGGGCGAATAGCACGCCGCGGTTGCGCTCGATCCTTTTGAGCGTATGCGTTCGTCGATCAGCAGTACGCGCACCTTGCTTCGTGGTTCGAGTAGCGCGACGGGGCAGCAGGATTGCGAGTTACGTATCGCCGATGCGTGACTGTGCGCGAACCGCTGCATCAACCGTTGCGATTGGAAGGCGGTTTGAGATCTGCGATCCTGTTCCGTTGCGCTCGCGAGTGTTTCGTTCAGCGCGGCGGCGAATGTCTCTGGGCTGGCATCAACAAGCGGCATCGAAAACCATGACAAGAGAGGCGTGCCGGACGGTCCACGCGACCAGATCGGCCCGGGCCACGCGGCGTTGATTTGCTTGCGGAGTAGACCTGTGACGCGTAGGGCAATGCGCCCATGCCAACGATCGATCCATACATGCTCGACGCTCCGTTGACGGAGTCCGCTCCACAGACGAAAGCCGCGCGTCAGACTGCGCAGATCGATTGCGAGGTTCCCGGATGCCTGTTCGTTGGCGATGACACGTTGCTCCATTTAGCGCAGCGTCTCCAGAAAGGCGTCGACGCGTTCGAAATGCTCCGCCCACGTCGGCTCGCGAAATCGTTCGATGCGGATTAGCTGCGCATCGCGCTCGGAGCTATTCGGCTGCGCGTAGGCCTGAATGCGCGCGAGCCAGGCGGGACCGTCGAGTGGATCCAGATAGTCGGGAATGTCGTCGGCGATTTCGTGGAAGACGGCGAGATCGCTAGCGAGTACCGGTACTTTTAGCGCGAGTGCTTCTGCGAGTGGCATGCCGTAGCCTTCGACGAAGGAGGGGAACAGCAGCGCCTGGCAGTGTTGCAGATACGCGTGCAGTTTTTCGTCGGAGCAGTGGGGTTCTTCTATTACGACGCCCTTTAGCGGTTCGCAGCGCTCCAGCATGTCGATGACGTTTTCGCATTCCCAGCCGCGGCGGCCGATTACGACGAGCTTTGGTGCTGCGGTGCCGAGTTGTACGATGAGGCGGCGCCAGGCGTGCAGGATTAACCAGTGGTTCTTGCGCGGCTCGATCGTGCCTAGCATCACGAAGTACGGTGTGGCGATCGGGCGCGGCGCGAGTGGGCGCGGGGTTACGCCAGAGGCGAGGTGAGCGACGACTGTCGGTGGAAGCGGAAGATTGGCGCGTTCGGCTTCGGCAGCGAGGGAGTCAAGCGTGGCTTGCGAATTCATGATGAGCCCGCTTGCGTGCTTCAACGCCGTGTGCATGCGATTGCGATGCGTGGCGTCGACACCGGGGCGGCAGTATTCGGCGTGAGTCAACGGGATTAAGTCGTGGACCATGAATACGGGGCGAATTTGACGTCGTGTCATCGCACTGTAATAACGACCGAATTCCATTCCGTTGTGACTGGTGTGCAACAGTATTCCGCGTAGTTTGGTTTCGCGCAAACGATTCAGACAAGCGCGCGCGATTAGCGTACGGATAGAGTTTTTGTTACGAGTCGATGAAAGAAGTTGTGCAAACGTTTTCTGCGAGTCTCGCTCGGTCAAGACAGTGGAAAAGCCACGCTCGCTTAGGATGGCGCGAGCGTTCGGCGCGTACCTTTGGATGTATGCAAGGCTGACACGGTCGACGCCCGTGGGTAGAAGCCCATCATAAACGCGCGTGAGGAGACGCGTGACGTCCAGGAAGAGGGTTGACACAAGGGTGTGGCAGTTCTGTTAAGTGGCGCGTGGACGGTACCGTTTTTCAAGCGGTTTTTATCGCGCGCCATTTTACCCGAGTGCAAGAGACAGTTTCTCTGTAATGGCTTGAGATTTCACGATTGTGGTTTGATTGCCAAGTCTCGCGTTGACCAGCTTTCGTTTGCCGTAAAATCGTCTATCTTGGAACGTCCGCGACGCACCGACGGGATTTCAACGACATAGACAGCTATCCAGACATGAACAGTAGCGACAACGCCCACCTGGTTCCCGCCGCAACCCTCGTTACACCGTTCAACCGCGCATCAATGAAACAGCAGCGACCGGCGGTCGTTTGGTTTACCGGTGTATCAGGTGCGGGAAAATCGACATTGGCGTGCCTGCTTGACGAGGCATTGCACGCTCACGGATTTCATACATTCCTGCTTGATGGCGACAATCTGCGTCTTGGCTTGAATAGCGATCTAGGTTTTTCCGACGCAAGTCGGCACGAAAGCATTCGGCGCGCGGGCGAAGTGGCGAAGGTGCTGGTCGATGCGGGAATCATTGTGATCGCCTCGTTTATTTCCCCATTTCGCTTGGACCGGGATGCCGCGAGAGCGTTGTTTGCTGACGGACAATTTTTCGAGGTGCATGTCGACGCACCGCTGCATGTCGTCGAGTCGAGAGATACCAAAGGCCTATATCGGAAGGCTCGTGAAGGCTCTCTTCGCAACTTCACGGGTATCGATTCGCCCTATGAACCGCCGCTCAATCCCGAGCTTCGTTTGGACACTGCGGAAATTTCTCCGCGCGAGGCGTTGCATCAAGTTCTCGATCTGATCGAAATGGCGGTGCGTCCGACTAGATTGAGCTGCAATCATGAGGCGAGCCGGATGCGCGTTAAAGAGCCATGTCCCGGTGGAACGAACTCCCTCCTGAGCGCTTAGTCCGATCAGCGCAAATCGACAGAAGGGGACGAATCGGCTACGCATGGATTTTTTCTTAAGAAACGCGCGCACTATGCCGACGTGCATGAGACAATTCGCGCCGAAGCCGTTCGACGCCATCGATGTTTTTCTAGCAGCAAAAGAATTGCAAGCAAGCTTTCGACCGCCATGAGAGCAACATCAATGTCGATTAGAGCCAAAATGCGCGGTCGATAAGAGTATTGGTATGAGTTCGCGGTTGGCCTATTGGATGAAATGCGGCGTCTCATGTCAATCCGATTGGACATGGATCACGCGCCCGGCAGGTAGGACCATTCAGCACTGAGTTTTTATTTTCTGGGTGTTGCAAGTTCGTGAAAACACCCGCTTGGAACAACACAAGTAATAATGCGAAGCTTGTCTCCCTTTAAGTTTACGCTGTCGCTGCTGTGCGCGGCCGTCTTGACTGCCTGTTCAAGCATTCCGACGTCGGGCCCGAGTCAAAAGGAAGTGGTACGAACACCTGCCACCGCCACCGCAACGCCCGGCGAACTCGGTGTCCAGGTGGTCGATGTCAGTGATGACGTTGCGCGGCGACTTTTTGCGGAACGTCGCGCCGGCGATTTTTCGAAAACCTTGGGTGATCAACCAGTCACGCAGCAACCTCTGGGTGCAGGCGATGTTGTCGAAGTTTCCATCTGGGAAGCGCCGCCAGCGATGCTATTTGGCGCCTCTCCTACTGATGCACGTTCCGGTGGCCCGTCCAATGCGCGTGTGACCGTGTTGCCGGACCAGGAGATTGACGGTTCCGGCAATATCAATGTGCCGTTCGCGGGGCGGATCAAGGCCGCTGGCCGTACGCTCGATGAAGTAGGTCATGCAATCAGCGAGCGTTTAAACGGAAAAGCGAATCAGCCGCAAACGCTAGTTCGGCTCGTCCAGAACTCGACGTCGTATGTGACGATTGTCGGCGACGTCGCGTCAAGCAAGCGGATGCCCCTTACGGCCAGCGGCGAGCGGTTGCTCGATGCTTTGGCGAGCGCGGGGGGGGTGCGTCAGCCTGTCGACAAGATGACATTGCAGGTCACGCGGGGTGGTCAGGTGCAGGCTTTGCCGCTGGAAACCGTCATTCGCGATCCGCGCCAGAACGTGCCGCTGCATGCGGGCGACGTAGTCACCGCACTCTACCAACCGTATAGCTTCACGGCGCTCGGCGCGACAGGGAAAAACGACGAGGTCAACTTTGAAGCACAAGGCATTACGCTGGCACAGGCATTGGCCCGCGTGGGTGGTCTGAATGATTCGCGCTCCGACGCCAAGGGCGTATTCATTTTCCGCTTTGAAGATCCGGCCGCGCTCAATTGGCCGCAACAGCCCGCACGCACGGCCGCGAATGGCAAGGTCCCGGTGGTGTACCGAATCGATCTAAAAGATCCTCGCAGCTTCTTTGCGCTCCAGACCTTTATGATGGACAACAAGGACGTGTTGTACATCTCGAATGCTCCGCTTGCAGAAATGCAGAAGTTCCTCAACGTAGTGTTCTCGGTCGTCTATCCGGTGATGTCCACCGTGACGACGTTCAGGTAACGTTCAGGATGAACTTTTGCGAGGTCATGTACGCCTGACTTCGCAAGCCGGGTCGGTGGAGGTCACCGGATCCCGGAATAAATACCAGGCGAGTCGAGAGTGGACCTAGGCAGACGATTTGGCCTCAATTACCGAGTGCAGAAATTGTCCCCAAAGCGGCAGAATCGCTTCCGGTAAGTATCGGGCGGAGACTTGCTGACCAATTTCTCGCAACTTCGCCTTCTTCGCGTGTGCATCGATTCCATTCATCACCGTCTTCAGTTGCTGGACGAGACTCTCCGTGCTATGCGGATCGAAGTACAAGGACGCATCGTCGTAGACTTCCCTATGGACAGGAATATCAGATGCGACAGTGACGCCCCCACTTCGCATGCATTCGATGCCAGAGAAGTCGAAACCTTCAGCGATGCTTGGACAAATCGTCGCCGTCGCATGTCGATAGAGTATCCGGAGGTCTGCAGCGGGAACCTTATGCAAAACAAACAAGGCTCCTTGGTCGATCCATGTCCTCATTTCCTTTACGATGGGTTCGACATCCCAGCCGAAACTTCCGACAACGACCAACTTGAGTGCCGGATCTAGTTCGGAGCGTAGTGCCTCGAACGCCGCGATCAATCGCGTATGATTTTTTCTTGGCTCGATCGTCGAGACCATCAACAGATAGTTGAAAGGTGTCTGTCCAAGATGCTCCTCGTAGAACTCTCTTTGCTCATTGAGGTTACTGAACGTCGGCCGAGCCTCGGCACTATCGAGATTGAGTCTCGCTCTAATGATCTGTGCTGGTCGATCCGCGGGCGAGTCATCGGAGAAAAAATGATGCGATACCATGTTGGGAATGGTAATCGCTCGGTCCTTGAGCTCTGGTGCGACTCGTAACAGGTCTTGCCGTGTCGATTCGGAGACACACGCAAAATAGGCCCCGTTCTTTACGTTGCTCATCAGCGCGTGAAAGTGCCCGGCGTGGTGCCGCGTCTTGTTTGCGAACAGGTGCGGCATAAAGATCGGCAGCGCGTCGTGATATCGCACTACCAACGCAGTCCCCTTGTTCACGCGACCAGGGTACGGCGTTTGAGCAATGAAGACCTCGACACCCCGGGTGTCGAGAAAAGGGTAGGACGCTTCGGACGAGAACTTCAGCGACTTCAGCCCGACCGTCTGAAAGCTGTTCCATGGCGTTTTGACGACGCGATATTTTTTCCGTGTGACAATCGGATAGTCGCTTGACGGAAGCGTTTTGGCAAAAAAGGTCTGCCAGACGAAATCTTCGAAGAATTTCGGATCGAACAGGGTTGTCTTTACTTTTCTGGCCTTTCGAAGCAGTAGTGTTTTCAACAGCAGGGTATAAATCGACCACTTTTTCTTCGCGAGACGCGATATTTCGCGCGCAAGTTTATTTGATGGTGTGTCCGTAATCGAAATCAGAAGATTCGAGTACAGTCCAAGCCGCGCGGCTTCGCCATCATTATCCTTGATCCGCTGTGCTGGATTCGTACCCGATGCCAAAGGTCGTAACGAGGTTTGCAACAGCCCCTCAACCTCGACAGAGTCGATCATGCTCAAGCCTCGGAAGAGGAGGCGTGTTTCTTGCGGTATACCTGCAAATCCGTCAAGCGCCGGCCGCATTTCGAGCAGTATGACTGGTTTTTTTTCAGACATAAATCAAAGTTTTGGATCGGTGTTCGCCGCTGATGTCTCAGTTAGGCGGTCAACTAGTACGTGGTGGCCATGCAATTCTGCTGTGCTCGTCGTACAGGCCCAGATTGAGGTTGTACGCGGGATCTCTTTGAAGTACCGATCCCCAGCGTCTTTTCATATATTCGATTTCGCTCTCTGAACGGCGGATTTTTTCCGGTGTGATGTCAAACCCGCGCGACACCGATTCGTGGTGGTACAGCTCTGCAAAAGGCGTCCAGATATTGATGTATCCCGCTTCTCTGATCCGAAGGCAAAAATCCACGTCGTTGCAACCGATCTGCAACTCGGTTTCATTCAGACCACCAACCTGCTCGTAGACTTCTCTTCGAACCAGCAGACACGCCCCTGTTACCGCCGACACCGCTCGCACCGAGCGGGCCCGTCCAAAATATCCGGCGCTGTCGCGAGGAAGAAATCGGTGGACATGGCCTGCGATACCATGGATGCCGAGTACGATGCCGGCGTGCTGGATCGTATTGTCCGCATAGAGCAGTTTGGCACCGACCGCGCCAATATCGGGTCTGACAGCATAGCTGACCATCTCGGACAACCAGTGACGGTTTATCACTTCGATGTCGTCGTTTACCAGGCCCACGATGTCGCCGGTGGTTAGCGATACGGCGTAGTTGTTCAGAGCGGAATAGTTGAACGGCCGGTCGTCACGAACCACCTGGATGAACTCATGCGCTTGGACGCTGCGCAGATAGTCGAGCGTCTTTGCATCATCCGATCCATTATCTATTATCAGAATCCGATACGACGGGTAGTCTGTTTTATCAAGGATAGAGCTGATGCAACTACGAAGATGATCGATTCCGTTTCGCGTTGGTATTATCAGGGAAATCGAGGGCTGAATCTGCGGCTGATTGAAAATGACGCGATATGAGTCACCTGTTCTCTCGATACGAGCCGCAACTTCGCTGCGCTCCAAGTGATCGTTGAGTATTTTTCGACCGATTTCGTGTCGGCACGGCTCATAAGTCGTATCGACCCGTGCGATGTCGGACGAGACGTTCTTATGATAGAGCACCCTGTGAATGTGGCGTATCTGATCGGGTTGGATCAGCTCTATACATCTAACGATCAAATCATATCGCCAGAATTCCGGGTCGTCGCATGCATTCGTCGAGACTTCACGCGCGAGAGTGATAGCACAGCAGAAGAGGTTGGAAAGGTAATTTTTTGTGTAAAACAAGTACCTATCCCAATCGCCTTTGAAATGCGGATTGAAACGGATGCCTTTGTCATCCAGAGAGTCTTCGTCGGAGTAAATTGCGCGTACGCTGGTATGCTGAGCGATGTTGCTTGCAACTCTAAGCAGAGCGTCAGCGGAGATTACATCGCCACAATCGACAAACGCAACCCAATCACCATTCGCTAAAGATAGCGTGGCGCGCCTGCGCTCCGAGACGCTCACGCCTATCGGCACGTTAAGAACTCTGATCCGCTGATCTCCGCGATCCAGAAGCTGGTTCTTGTCTTCGGCGTGTAGGCTGTCTCCATCGACCAATAGCTCCCACTCCTGGTAAGCCTGACAAACAATGGCATTGACCGTCCTATTGATTTCCTGCGCGCGCCGTTCACCTCGATCGAGAAGCACCGAAATCATGGGCTTGGGCGACAACCTGTCCGCGTCGGCGCGCAAAGCGTGAAGTTCGACGGTAGACAAAGTATCGAAGCGCTGAACCCAATCGCCGTAATTGAAGAGTTCGCGCTCCTCATCGTCGAACAGGCGACAGTAGTCAGCCCATAGCACGTTGAGGTTTCGAGACGACACGGCGTCGTCCGACGCAGCACGTTGGACAGCTTCAGCGCCGCGCATGTATCGCGGATGTCCACTTCTCAGCCGCTGGAGGATCCGGGAATGTGCGAACTTCCGCGTGACCAACACGAGTTTGAGGTGTTGAATCTCGACTTTCGGGTCCGATAACGTCAACGAGACCCGTGCGGCGCACGGTAGGTATACAAGCCGCTTACACATTCGGCCGGAAAACACGGACAACGACAGGTGGCTTCGATGGCTTCCCTCGTCCTCGCTGATCGATATCGCTGCTCGAGTACGCACGACCTGGTGAGCCACGCACAGCTCCAGCATGTACCAACCGCGGGGAAGCTTCCTGTCGAACGAGTGTGTCAAGCGATCCGCAGGATCGACCTGCGATGACGTACCAGAATACGTTCCCACGGTTTGTAGCACGTACAGCGCAAAGCGTCGAGCGATGTCGATTAGCCAGTTAGTAGCGGAAGATCGGGCGGGCCACTGCTTGACGTGACCGATTCTGCCGACGTACGGCATGGTAGGTTGACGATTGTCGATGGCGTCGACAAACGCTTCGCGCTGTTCTGTCATCTCTTGCACCGTGCCCGGCGGAGTCGCGAGCATTGATCCAGAAAGGTCAATGCTCGCCTCCGATATCACGCACGTTTGAGAAGTGCGTTGACGGCACCTTTAAGCTTGGCCCGCCGGTTGTTCAGCCGAAATTCGGTCAGTTTCTGCGAAAGCAGAGCCTTGCTCGCTGCAATGAGATCGACATACTGAGTGTTCTGAAAGCCCCAGATAGTCGATGTGTGATCTTCCTTGTGGCCCACGAGGAAGGGCTCGGTAGTCAGGACTTTCAGCGATTTCTTGCTCTCGAGATACCGGTCGATTGTATTGGTGTGAACGTCGCGATTCTGCGGATCCCAGTCGGCGATGATATTGAAAATGTTGCCGTTGTAGCGGTTGAAGACCGTGCTGATCAGCTTGTCGACCGTGACATACTGCTGCCCATCACTCGCCTTGGCCTCAAGCACTGTCACTTCCTCGCTGAGATTCGCCAGCAGCCCAGAGAAGATGTCCCAGCTAGACATGGTGCTGTCTAGGTGACGTTCGATCGTCCGCCACTGCATGTCGAAGTCTTCGGGGAAATCGACATCGTCCTCGCAGATGGTGATGCTGCGCATGTTTTGCTGGCGCGCAAGCATGATCATGAACTTGTAGCTCATCGCACAGCCGATCCAGCCTTGCGTGTGCCGCAGGCCTGGGAACATCGAGAAGTCATAGCGGTTGTCCGCCATGAAGTCGGCGCCGCGCACGACGTCTTCAGGCAACGTCAGGCACAGCCGATCGCCAGGCAGTTTGATCGTATGACCAATCAGCGACCAGAAGCGGTCGAAATTGATGTTGTCTGTGGCCAGCAAGAAGCGGTACAAGAAGTAATCGAAACGATTGGGCTGCGACTCGAGAACCTTCCGGTTCGTGTCGATCCTCAGGCGTCGCAGATCGTCATTCTTCAACCAGTGGTCGATACGAGAGATCATCGCCGAGACGTCGTCGATTTCGACGAAGTCGACAAGCTCGGCGAGCTCGGAATGGCGCTTGATGTCGCTCGAGCTCTCGGAAATGATGAGCTTGTTGAGCGATAGGCACTCGTAGATTCGAGTGGTCTCGAGCAAAGCTCCGGCGTAGTAGTGAACGTTGATGACGAGTTTCGCCCGAGCGACTTCTTCCTGCAGTTCCCGCCCAAACAGATTGTTGATGACCTTGACATGATAGTGCTTTTCGATCTCACCAATGAAGTGACGCCGGCGGTCGTTGTTCACGTCCCCGTAAAAGAGAACATCGTAGTCGGGTTCGACATCGTCGAGCCCCGGACAATAGTTGGGAATATAGCCAATCGGCAGGTGATAGATCTGACGGCGGCTGAGCCCCTTGTCCTGCAGGTAGGCTACGTTGTCGATCGAGTAGTCGAAGATCGCATACGAATTCTCAAGCATGCGAAAATATTCCGGAGTGAACCACCGCGAACTGACGGATTGCTCCATCTGGAAGGCGACATAGAAGCTCGGCAAGTGCTCGAAGATCTGCGGGCAAATGACGATATGGGGAACATCGTCGTAACCTTGTTCGGGACATTCGAAGATAATCTTTGCCGTGATATCCGCTTTTGCCAGTGACGCCTGCATCGCGTGAGCGATATAAAGGCAATGCTTTACCGTAAGAATCACGATCGGCGCGCCGGACGCCGGCCGCATGTCGAATGTTGGCCCGGAAGCCGGCGCCGGAGCCGATGCGACGAGTTCGAGCTTCGGCGGTGACACGGCGATCGGCTCGTCATCGCGAACCGCCACCGAGCGGATCGCCGAGTCTATGTCCGAAAGTTGCGCGTTCATTCGCGCTTCCAGTGTGTGCAGATGCGCCACGATCTGCCGGAGCGTTTGATCCCGTTCCCTGGCATTGCCGCGCAGCAGACTCCCGACAACGGGTAGATTGCGCCACCAGTGGCTGCGCAGCAGCGATTGGAGACCCGGCAGGTCGACGTTGCGTGCACGGCCTTCTTTACTCAAGGCAAGCTGCGCAATGATTTCGCTTTTTTCGATGCCATTTCTCAGTCGTTGGACGTAGTAGCCGAAACCATCGATGTCCGGTTCGCGACGCAACAGCGTTCGATAGGCACAGTTAACGAACGCGTCGTCTTTCTCGGAAAGCAGTTCGTTGACGGACGCTGCTACACGGCGCGAATCGGCGCGACTAGATCCTGTGATCATGGCTTGTGTTCGGAAATGGCTGTGGGCAACTGCCGCGCCATTCGACGCAGGCAACAATGATTCAGACGCGATGGAGAGGCGATGTTGAGGATCAAGGAACGATACGTCGAGGAGCGAACTCGCCTCTTCGATCGTTGCTTTCAACTGCTGGAAGGGAGCCGCCCACCGCCAGCGCCACAGCGTTTGGAGCCTACGGCCTATCTCGCGGACGCGCCGGGCAGCGGTCGCACGATGGTCGTCCGCCGCGTACATCGTTTGTACGCTATGTTCGTATGCGTTTTTCCATTCGAGCAACGACCTCTCGCACGCAAACAGTTGATCAGCCTGTTGGGACAACTGGTACTCTGCGGCATTTTCGACCTCGCTAATCCTTATCGCAAACGCCTGTTCGTTATCTTGCGCTCGCTGTTCAAGGCGCGCGATCATCGCTGAATGCGCACGTTCGGCGTCGGCGAGTTGCGCTGACAATGTCTGTGCTTCTTGCACATGCATTGTTAAGTTCTCGCGCAGCGCGTCCTCGCGTTGCAGGAAATTACGTGTAAGCTCTGCGGTGTTTCGTTCGTGCGATTGTTGTTGTTCAAGTACGCGGTCGCCGAGTTCCTTTTCCGTGTGATATAGCTTGTTCAGCAGATTCTGGATTTCGCCCCGCGACTGCGCTACCTGGTCAAGAAGATCTCGCTCCCGCGCGGCGTGCTGTTCCTGCAGTTCGCGCAGCTTAAGTTCGTTCCTGGCGTGGTTTTCTTGCAGGGATAGCACATATTCGCGCTCTCGTGCGGATGATGCATGAAGATTTGCGTCGGCTTTTTCCTCAAGAGATTGGAGGCGAGCGTTGAATTCCTGCTCCGCGAGCGCACGCGCATCGGCCATGCTTTGAGTCAATGCGGCGTTTTCGACCAAAAGGTCGTTCAGACGGCGGGTCAGTTCGAACTCTCGAGCGGTCGCTGCGCGTTCGAGGTTCGATGCTCGTTGATCGGCGAGAGCCAGATTGTCCGTGACGACCTGGCGATATTCCGACAGAACCCGGCTCGCAAATACATAGGGATCGCTGGCCGGCAGGCGTCCTTCCTCCGCGCCGCCTCCAGCGAAGAAATGATTTTCCGGCGTGACACCGGTTACGGCGAGTGAGGGATACTGCGCGGAATACCATTGCGCGTCAAAGTGCTTGCGGCACAATGGCTCGTCCAAATCGCGCAACGCACTGACAACGTGCGCAAAATGACCGTCACGCTCCGACAGCCATTGGCGCAGGCTCTTCAACTCGCTATCGTATCGAACCGCCGAGTGCTGCGCGACGCGCGCGACGAGACTGCTCACCAACGACGACTGTTCGACACTATGTAGCGTATAAATCTCACGCGACGGCAGTAGGGTAGCGGAGATGTGCTCCCATGAGTCCGCAAGGATCTTGACGATTGTTGCCGACTTGATGTCGCCTTCATGCGGTTCGCGCGATTGGCTCAGCCCGACATAGATGTGTCGACGATTGGCCGCTATTCCGCGGACGTACCCGTTAAAGCGCTTTTTCCTTACCAGCTTTCCGTCGGGGGTATATTCGCGGAGTTCCTTCTCGCCCGAGTTGGCGACCAGCAGGTTGTCCCCGAACTGAACGAGACTATGCGGCTGATTCAGACCTGTAATGAGCCGTTCGCCGCTTTCGAGATCCTCGACATAACCGGCTCCCGCGGTTTGTCCCTTGTAAGAACGGGTTTCCGCAAAATCGCCGAATGCGGAAAAGACGACCCTTCCGTTCCAGAGACCAACGCAATTGATATGACGCGAGTCATGCTGTCCAGAGAAGGTCCAGCTTTTCAATTCAACGCCGTCTGCGGTGAATTTGGTGATCTGGTTTCTGATCGTGCCGACAACGTACAGATGATTGTCGAAAAACAGCACGTCATGGATATCGTCGAGTGACTCGTCCGCGCGCTCGCGTACCTGATCCGCGTAGATCACCAGCGAAAAGGGTTGCTTGCCACGATAGAGAATATCGTTGTTCGAGCAAATTCCCGCGGTAGGATGCCGGTCGAGCGTCGTCACGCGGCCCGTCTGGTACAGGAACAGGCCGCCGTCCTCATTCGGACAAGAGATAAAGACAGCGCCTTCGTCCCCAATTGGCTCGTCGCTCCGATCCAATGTCTGTTGCTTGTCTGGGTTGCCTTTGTTGTGGCTTACCGTTTGACTTGTGACATTGCTTCTGCTTATAGGGGCCCGGAAAGGGCCCGACTGTCCCGACGAATACCCCGCGTCACCCGACGAAGCGTGAGAGGCAGTTGTAAGCTCATCTCTTTTGATTCCGGCGAAGTACAGGTCATGCGTTTGATGATTGACCGAAAATTCATAAAACGAAAATACCTCGTCGATCTCAAAAGCAGCTCGCACATCCTCTTCTGTTAGATTTTTATAGTAATCTGCCCAATCGCCCATCAGCTGGATGAATGGCGCGTCATGCGGCGTTGTTCTTGCCGTGCCATGTTCCGGTCTGCCGGTCGTGGCGCAGGTAAAAATGAACATCCCACCCGGCTTGAGCATCCTGACTGCATTAGTCAGGGTTTTTTCGTAAAACCTGTCATGCTCGAAACACTCTGTCGAAATGATCGTGTCGAACGTGCCTTCGGGGAGAGAGAGTTCGTGTCCTTTTGCGACGATGTCTACGTTGTCGCCAGGCATCAGATCCAACCCCAGGTAGCGACAGTCATCGAATAGATATTGATTGTTCCCGTTTAGGTCGAGCGACCCGATGTCCAGGACGAGAGCATTGGAAAAGTAATTCGGGAACCGTCTTTTTACCGATTCGCAGAAGTCAATCTGATTCTGATGTGCCATCGCTGTAGCGCGTTTATATATCTATTTGAGAGTGCATCCGCTTGTGGCCGGTTGCAGAAATCTTGTGCGGTAAATCCGACGTTTCGTTGCTAGACGGCGGTATCGTTCGTGCGTCTTCGGCTACCTCAATGCTACGCTGTGATGCTATTGCTCGTTTGCTTGGTAGAACGCGAAAGCATTCTCGACTTCTTCAAATACATTCAGTGTCCCATTATGAAGAACCGCCGCTCGCTGACAATGGCTCCGGATGTATTCGGGACTATGCGACACGACGATCATGGCGCGGTCTTTGCGCTTTTCGAACAGCTCGACGTGGCACTTCTCATGAAACCGGCTATCGCCGACCGCGACGATTTCGTCGATCAAGAAGCAATCGAATTCCACCGCCATCGAAATAGCGAATGCGAGCCGGGCACGCATTCCCGACGAATACTTCTTTACCGGTTCGCGCAGATATCCGCCCAGTTCGGAAAAGTGCTGTACGAACTCGATGGCGGGGGGAATAGGGGCGCCATACACCCGGCAGATAAACCGAACGTTATCGAGGCCGCTCAAACTTCCCTGGAACGCGCCGCCGAAGGCCAGAGGCCAAGAAATGCTGATGCCGCGATGCACTCGTCCGCTGGTCGGTAGCTCCGCGCCGCTAATCAACCGGATCATCGTCGATTTGCCAGCACCGTTGCGGCCGAGAATCCCGATTTTCTCGCCCTTTGCAACCGATAGATTGACATTATCGAGAACGGTCCTCGCGCCTTGACGGGTGTGGTAGACCTTCGTGACGTTTTCGAGCGTGATCATTCCGGCTCCACCCTGCGGCCAGTTTCTCTCACAAGAGCAAGACCGAAAAGCGTCATAACGAGATTGACGAGCGCCAGATAGTAAGGATCTTCATAGGTGTGGACCGCTGAGCCGAAGAAACCGTGGCGGATCATCTCGGTTCCGTGCACCATGGGAATCCAAAGCGCCATTTGCTGCGTCGATTTTGGCAGCCAGTCGACCATATAGGCCGCACCGGAAAGTGGGAACATCAGGTAAGTGAAGATATGCCACACCCGTTCGACGATTTCCGAGCGCTCGGATGCAGCGCCGACAATCAGGCTTAGTGCGTACGCAAACCATGCCAGCAATACCCACGCGATGATTACGGTCAAAATGTCGACTGGCGGTTTCATCAACCCAATGATGCTGAAGATGATGGTAAGCGTAATGAACGACGAAGTCGCACCGGAGATTTCGAGCAAAATCCGCGCTGAAAAGACGTCAATTACGCGAACGTTGCGGTGATACATCAGACTATGGTTTACCTCGATCGCCTTGACGATGCGATTGCTGCAATTGCGCCAAAGCAGGATAGACGAATACCCGGTAAGCGAGAATGTCGTAATGGGCAGGTTCGAGCCATGAGTCGCCTTGCTGAGCACCCAGAGCGTCGTAATACCCAGAGTGAACAGCATCGGTTCGAAGAATAACCACAGGAACCCGATATTGTGGCGGCCATAACGGGTAATTACCTCGCGCATCAGCAATGCGCCGATGACCCGCATCTGAATGTTGAAGGAACGCTTCAACGAAGTCGATATTGAACCAGCGCTCACTTCCTAGTCCTTATGCTCATGCAGCCCGGCAACGAGCAGCGTCAGGATGCCCCAGATGATCATGCCGAGACCGAATACCTCGAGAATACCTTTCAGGCGATGTGGCTCGATTGCAATATCAGGGTCGTTCGGTTCGACGAGTCGTTCGAGATACAGTTGTTTGCGCTGGGCTTCCGCGCGCGCAGTTTCGAGCGCCGTCATCGCGGATGCGAGCTGCTTGTCCGCGAACTGCACGTCGAGTTGCAGCCGGGCGTAACTGGACGCTTTGTCCGACAGCGAACCCTTTCCGCCGACCACGCCGCTTTCGGCGTCGCTGATCTGCCGCTGAAGGCTGGCGATGTTTGCCTTGAGCGCGCCAATCTGCGGATTGACCGGGGCGATCGCTTCGAGAACCGTTAGCTGATTTTGCGCGGCATACAGCTGCTGGTGCAGTCCACTGAGCTGAATCAGCTGTTGAGCGGATTCCTTGTCCGGGTCGAACACCGTGTGGTTGTTACGGTAGCTGGCGAGTGACAGTGCGGCGTCCTTCGCTTTGGCAGCCGCTTGATCGACTTCGCGCTGAGCGAATTGCACGGCGTCGTCAGCGGCGCGCTCGTTCATCCGATTGATCAACTGCTCGCTCATCGAAAGCAGCTCAGCATTGATCCGGTGCGCGTCGTCCGCGCTAAATGCATGGACCTTCAGCGTGGTAATCGACGAAGTGGAATCGAAGTCGACTTCAACCACGCGTTTCTGGTAATACTTCCACAGTGACTCGAAGCTGCGGTCGCGATCTATTCCAGGAAAGCGGGTAAATATGTCACCGTTATGACGGCCGAACGCTTTCTGAATATAGTCGTCGTGATTCAGAAGATTCAGTGCGTCGCGGGACTGAATATAGTCAATGACCGGGTAAGTGTCGTCGGTTGCGCGCGAAAATCCAGTGCCCTGCAGCAATGCACCGACCAAACCGGACTGGGACGCCTGGCGTTGCGGACTGCGCACGACAAATCGCGATTCGGAAACGTAGACATCCGACGCAACCAATCCAAAGTAGCCAATGGCAAGGGTGGTAGGCACCACCACTGTCAAAACGAAAAGTCGGTTGACTCTCTTGATGCGTTCGACTAAAGCCGTCTTCCCCGTAAGCGGCAAGGCCGCCGTATTTCGTGAGCTAGATACAGTGTCCAACTTCTTGTCCAGACTGAATGGTCTTGCTCTTCCTCGCGACCGCGGGTGCGAGTCGCTGTAAAAGAGCGAAAATGCCTTGCAAGCTGTGTTGCCAGTCTCGCGCAAACGTTTTGCATGGGCCGATGCTGTCCTGCGTGCCCAACGCCTCGTCATCTTCTGGGCAAACGGGCATGGGCGAGTGATTATATCCAGCAGCTATATCGCGCGCCATCACGTTTTTTTGCACCCAACACATTGCAAAAAATTTTATTGAACTTGAGTATTTTGAGATTGAGTGTTGTATTCTTCGGACCTCGCTTCTAACCACCTCTTGACTAATTCCAACAATTCCGAGGCCACCGGGGGAGGGCGCATTGTTTGGCGCGTCCTGACGGGCAAGCTCGGGCGTAATTCGACGTCCTTTCATGTATCGCTCCTTTCTTGCCTTGCAAGGCACGGCGTCGCCGTTCTTTAGCCGTCTTGCCGTCGCATTGCGCGCGCGCGGGCACGCATTGCGCCGAGTCAATTTCTGTGGTGGCGATCTCACGTACGCCGGTGTCGGCGACGCTTTGGACTTTGCTGGGCCGGCACGTGAATTAGCGGGGTGGTACGAAGCGCAGTTGAGTACAGGGAGTCTCACCGACGTAATAATGTTCGGCGACTGCCGCGAAATCCACCGCCCAATCCACCCGATAGCCCAGGCCCACGGCCTGCGCGTCCACGTATTCGAAGAAGGCTACGTCCGCCCGCATTGGCTAACGCTGGAACAACACGGCGTCAACGCCCGCTCGCAATTACCCCGCGATCCCGCCTGGTATCTCGACCGGCGCCGCTTCACGCCACCGAGCCCGGTAGGAAAGCCCACCGGCTACAACCTGTTCGAACGCGCATTCCACGACATCCGCTACCGAGCCGCCAACACGCTGTTCGCGCCGCGCTTTCCGCACTATCGCAGCCATCGTCCGCGCAACGGCTTCTTCGAATACGCGGGGCTTGCTACCCGCGCATTGCGTCAGCGCCAGCATCACAAAGACTCCGATCAAGTCACCCGAGATCTGCTGGACGCAAAGCAGCCGTACTACATCTTCCCGCTACAACTGAATTCAGACGCGCAAATCGTCGTTCACTCGCCATTCGAGGGCGTACGCGAGGCAATCACCAAGGTCCTGACGTCGTTCGCGACGCACGCTCCGGCGGACACCTGCCTCGTCATCAAGAACCACCCGCTCGACACCGGCCTGATCGACCACCGCAGTCACGCGCTGCAACTCGCCCGCGACCTCGCCATCACAGATCGCCTGCGTTTCATCGACGCCGGCCATCTACCGACGCTGCTGGACAACGCGCGCGGCGCGGTGGTGGTGAACAGCACGGTGGGCCTGTCGGCGCTGCACCACCGCCGCCCGTTGATGGCGCTGGGTTCGGCCATCTACAACATGCCCGGCCTGACCTGGCAAGGCTCGCTCGACGATTTCTGGCTGCACGCCGACCAGCCCGACATGAACCTGTACCAGGCCTTCCTCGACTACGTCGTCCACCACACGCAAATCAACGGCGACTTCTACACGAAGACCGGCATCGCGATGGCCGTAGCGGGAGCGATGCAACGCCTGGAGGCGGCTGCGCATGCGTAAAGCCGCACCGCGCTACATCGTGATCACCGGCGCGAGTGCCGGTCTCGGTCGCGCGCTCGCGTTGGCTTATGCTGCGCCTGGCGTCGTGCTGGGCCTGATCGGCCGCGACGCCGACCGCCTCGAAGCGGCGGCGCAAGCCTGCCGCGCCGAAGGCGCAACAGTGCAGACCGCCCTGATAGACGTGCGCGACGCACAAGCCATGCAAATCTGGCTGCACTGTTTCGACGACGCGCACCCGATCGACCTGCTGATCGCCAACGCCGGCGCGGCCAGCACGCTCGCATCCGCGACCGACTGGGAAGACCTGGCGCGCACGGCCGCGATCGTCGACACCAACTTCTACGGCGCGATGCATGCGGTGCTGCCGGTGATCGCCCGCATGCGTGCGCGCAAACGCGGCCACATAACACTGATCAGCTCGCTTGCCGCGCTGCGTGGCATGGCGATTTCGCCGGCCTACTGCGCGAGCAAAGCGGCGATCAAGGCCTACGGCGATTCGGTCCGTCCGATCCTGTCGCGCGACGGCGTTCGCATGTCGATCGTTCTGCCGGGCTTCGTGAAGACGGCAATGAGCGACGTGTTCCCCGGCGATAAACCATTCCTCTGGTCCGCCGACAAAGCAGCCCAACACATCCAGCGCAAACTGGTAGCCGGCCGTGCCGAAATTGCGTTTCCGAGCCTGCTCGCGTTCGGCATGCGGCTGTTGCCGTTGCTGCCCGCGGTCCTCGCCGATGCAATTCTCGGCGGCCTGTCGTATCTGCCGCGCGGGGAGCATTGAGTGAACGCGACGCTCGCGCTCAGTTTCGCGGCCGCTGCCGGCCTTGCGCTTCTGCCGGAAGCGCTCGCGCAGCCGCGTGCGTCGCTGCGTCGCTCGCCGCTTGCGTTCGCGTTGCATATCGCGGCAATCGTGTTCCTCTGCGCGTGCGTGTTGCTGATCACTGGGCGAGTTGGCTTTTCGGCGTTCGTCGCGATTGCACTGGTCGCGCTGCTGGCGGGCGTCAGCAACGCGAAATACGCGTCGCTGCGCGAGCCGTTCGTCTTCACCGACCTGAGCCTCTTCAGTCAGCTATTCGCGCATCCGCGTCTTTATCTTCCGTTCCTGAGCGTGGGCACCGTCGTCGCGATCGTGCTCGGCATCGTCGTGGTCGTCGCGGCGTTTGTCGCGGACACGCCGCTGGCGCATCGGCCCATCGCCGCGCTTTTGCTCACCGCGTGCGCATCGATTGCGGCCGCCTACGCATGCGCCGCGCGCCTGCCGTTATCACTGCGTGCCGTCGACGATCAGCAACGCCACGGCTTTTTCGCGGTTTTCATCGCCTATCTGCTGAACGGCATGCGCCCAGCCACTGTGCGTCAGTTGCGCACCGCGCTCGCCAACGGTCCGTTCGCGACCGGCACGCTAGGCACGATGCCCGATGTGATCCTGATCCAGAGCGAGTCGTTCTTCGACGCGCGGCGCCTATCCATCTCGATCGATCCGTCGATCCTGCACAACTTCGATCTCGCGCGCCGTGAGTCGATCCAGCACGGCGAGCTGACGGTGCCCGCGTGGGGCGCGAATACGATGCGCACGGAGTTCGCGGTGCTGACGGGCGTCGACCAAACGCAACTCGGTTATGCGCGCTTCTACCCGTACGCTTTTGTACGGCGCGCGTGTGCGTCGCTCGCTTCATGGTTCAAGCACGGCGGCTATCAAACGCTCGCGATTCACCCGTACTACGCCGACTTCTTCGGCCGCGAGCGGGCCTTCAAACACTTGCAGATCGATCGCTTCGTCGACATCGAGGCATTCGCCGACGCACCGCGCGCGGGCCCGTACGTCGCCGATATGGCGGTCGCCGATGCGATCATCGAGGCACTCGACGAACCGCGCGATAAACCCGCGTTCATCTTCGCGATGACGATGGAAAACCACGGCCCGCTGCATCTGGAAACGGTTCGACCCGGCGAGGCCGCCGCTTTCCATTCGCTCGGCGACGACGAGCAATGGCGCGACCTGACCGCTTATCTGCGGCATCTGGCGAACGCCGATGCGATGCTCGGCCGGCTGCTCGACGCACTGCGCGCGCGGCGCCGCGACACGGTGCTGTGTTTTTATGGCGATCACGTGCCGGCGCTTTCGCACGTGTACGCGCAATTTGACAACGAGCCCGCACACAGCAACTACTTTATCTGGCGCAACTATGGTGAAGCGCCAGCTACCCGAACAGATCTTTACGCCGGGCAACTTGGCGTCGCCCTCGTGGAAGCGCTTGCGCCGGCTGTATCGCGCGAGACGCCGACGCGCACGCTGCACCCAACAGAAGAACGATGACCAAACAGATTGCGATTGTGGGGATGGCCTGCCGCTTCCCCGGCCATGTTGAGAACCCCGAAGATTTCTGGGCGTTGCTGCGCGACGAAAAAGATGCGGTGACCGAGGTGCCGGCCGATCGCTTCGGCACGGAGTTTTACCAGCACCCGTCGAAGCGCGAAGCGGGCAAGAGCTATACGTTCTCCGCCGGCGTGCTAGACGACGTCGCCGGTTTCGATGCGTCGTTCTTCGGCATCTCTCCGCGTGAAGCGCAGCAGATGGACCCGCAGCAGCGTCTGTTGCTCGAACTCGCGTGGGAAACCTTCGAGGACGCGGGCGTACGCCCGCGCGACATGGAAGGCAGCAACTGCGCGGTCTATGTCGGTGTCGCGAGCCCGGACTACGGCAATCGTTTCGTCGACGATCTGAACGCGGTCGACCCGTATTCGGCGACCGGCAACACGCTCAGCATCGCGTCGAACCGTCTGTCGTATCTGTTCGACCTGCGTGGGCCGAGCGTATCGGTCGATACCGCGTGCTCGTCGTCGCTGGTCGCGTTGCACCAGGCGTGTCAGGCGCTGCAGGCAGGCGACGCCGAAGTGGCGCTCGCGGGCGGCGTCAATCTGCTGCTGCATCCGTTCGGCTTCGTGACGTTCTCGAAGGCGTCGATGCTGTCGCCGCGCGGCCGCTGCCGTGCGTTCGACGCGACCGGCGACGGCTACGTCCGCTCGGAAGGCGGCGCGCTCGTGATGCTGAAAACGCTGGAGCGCGCGCTTGCCGACGGCGACACGATTCATGCCGTCATCGCGGGTACGGGCGTGAACTCGGACGGCTACTCGCAGGGCGGCATCAGCGTTCCGGGCGCGGCGACTCAGGCCGCGCTGCTGCGCACGGTTTATCAACGCGCGGGCGTCGATCCGCGCTCGCTCGCTTATGTCGAAGCGCATGGGACCGGTACCGCCGTCGGCGATCCGATCGAGGCGCGCGCATTGATGAGCGTCGCGTCGGCGGGGCGCCCCATCGATCGGCCGCTGCTGATCGGTTCGGTGAAGACTAACGTCGGTCACCTCGAAACGGCGTCGGGCATGGCCGGACTGATCAAGGCGATCCTGTGCCTGAAGCACCGCGCGGTGCCGAAAACGCTGCATTTCGAAACGCCGAATCCGGCGATCGATTTCGTCGGCGGCCGGCTGCGCGTCGTCGACCGTCTGACGCCGCTCGAATCGCCCGATGGCGCCGACGCGCCGCTCGTGGTCGGCGTCAACTCGTTCGGTTTCGGCGGCACGAACGCGCACGTCGTGCTGCGCGAGGCGCCGGTTGCAAGAGCGACTGACACGGCGCAGCCCGACTCCAGCAACGCAACGGCTGCGCTCACGCCGCTCGTGCTATCGACGCGCGCCGCGGCCGCATTGCAGAACCTCGCGGCGCGCTATCTGGCAGCGCTCGATCAAGGCGCGTCGTGGAATCTGTTGGCTGCGAATGCCGCGCATCGCCGGCAATGGCTCAAGCATCGCGCGATCGTCGCACCGTCGACGCTCGCCGAAGCGCGCGCGGCACTCGTCGAGCTGACCACGTCGGTGCAAGAGCACGCGGACATGGCGCTAGTGAAAGGTGAAGCACCGGCCGACGATGGCCGTCTCGCGCTGGTGTTCTCCGGCAACGGCTCGCAGTGGGCCGGCATGGGCAAGCAGTTGCTCCAGCAGGAGCCGGTGTTCAGCGCCGCGCTCGAAGAGATCGACGCATTGTGGCGCGCCGACGGCAGCGTTTCGCTGCTCGACATGTTGCGCGCAGGCGTGAGTGCCGAGACTCTCGCGGCCACCGAGCATTCGCAGCCGCTGCTGTTCGCGATCCAGGTCGGTGTGGTGCGCGTGCTCGAAGCGCGTGGCGTCACATATGACGTGTGCGTCGGCCACAGCGTCGGCGAAGTCGCGGCGGCGTGGGCGTCGGGCGCATTGACGCTCGCGCAGGCCGTGCGCGTCATCAAGATCCGCAGCCGCGCGCAGGCGAAAACGCGCGGCACCGGCCGCATGGCGGCCGCCGGTCTCGGCGAAGCGGCGATCCGTGCGTTGATCGCGCAACACGATCTCGACGCGACGGTGGAAGTTGCTGGCGTCAACAGTCCGCAGGCGGTCACGCTCGCCGGTCCGCTCGACGCGTTGCAAACGCTCGACGCGGCTGTCAAGGCGAGTGGTCGTTTCTTCCAGATGCTCGACCTCGACTACGCGTTCCACAGCTGTCAGATGGACCCGATCGAGTTGGACGTCCTCGTGGGTCTCGCGAACCTCGCGCCGGGTGAGACCACGCGCGGCTTCGTATCGACGGTGACGGGCGACGAACTGGCGGGCACCGAACTCGACGCGCGCTACTGGTGGCGCAATATCCGCGAGTCGGTGCGATTTGGCGACGCGATCGCGCGCATCGCGCAGAACGGCGTGCGTCTATTCCTCGAAATCGGCCCGCATTCGATTCTGCGCACCTATGTGACGCAAACGCTCGACGACGCGCGCATCGCGGGCCGCTCGCTGGCGACGCTCAAGCGCAATCACGACAGCGCGGAGACGCTGCATCACGCGCTGCACGCGATGATCGCGAACGGCGCGAACGTCGACGTCGATCGTTTCGCGCCGCGAGCGTTGCTGAGCCGACAGGTGGCGCTGCCGTCGTATCCGTGGCAACACGAACGCCATTGGCTCGGCCCGACCGCCGAGGCCTACAACCTCGTGTACCGCCGCCGCGAGCATCCGCTGCTCGGCTATCGCCTGCACGAGCACGCGCTCGCGTGGGAAAACCAGCTCGACCCGGCGGGTCTGCCGATGCTGGCCGACCACGTCGTCGATGGTGGCGCGGCGTTTCCGGGCGCCGGCTACGTCGAGATGGCACTGGCCGCCGCGCGCGTGCATTTCGGCACCGCGAGCTGCGCGGTCGAGAACGTCGAAATCCGTTTGCCTGTCGTATTCCAGCCGCAGCATTCGAAGCTGTTCCGCTTCACCGTCGACGTGCGGACCGCGAACTTCACGATCGAAACGCGCGATCGCATGTCGGACGAAGCGTGGTCGCTGAACGTGACCGGCCGTTTGCTCGCGAGCGGTTGCGCGCTCGGCGACGCGGCGGCCAACTTGCCGCTTTTCGATCTGACGAGCCTGCTCGCGCAGCCTGCGATGTCGGGCGACACGCTGTACGCGAACACCGCCGCGATCGGCCTGAACTACGGGCCCGCGTTCCGTTGGGTGCGCGCGGTCCACGTCGACGCAAACGCCGACATGGCGCTTGCCGAAGTCGACATGCCCGCGGTGCTCGCGCAGTCCGCTGACGCCGCGAACGCCTACGCATTGCATCCCGCGCTGATGGACAGCGGCTTTCATCCGCTGTTTGCGCTGCTCGCTTCGCCGCGCCATGGCGAGATCGAGCATGCGGCTTATGTGCCGGTGCAACTGGGCCGCATCGACTATCTGCGCGGCGACGCGATTTGCTATGTGCTCGCGCGCATCGAGCGGCGCAGCCCGCATTCGGTCGTCGCATCGTTCGAATTCGCCGACGCGCAGGGCGCGGTCGTCGCGCGTCTGAGCGCCTGCCGGTTCCGTCGCGTCGATCTGCTGAGCCGCCGCCAGCAGGCGCCTGGACGCTATACGTATATCGTCGAAGCGAAGCCGCTTGCCGCCGATGTCAACGCGCACGCGTTGCCCACGGCCGCCGCGTTGCTGGCCGATGCGACGAGCGTGCTCGCCGTGCAGGAAGACGAAGCGCGCCGGCACACGCACCTGACCGAGATGCTGCCGCTTCTCGACGTGCTTGCCGGGGTGTACGCGTTGCAGGCGCTCGATGCGCTCGACGTGTTCGCGCAGCCGGCGCTGCCCGATTGCGCGCATCCGGCGTTGCTTGCGCGGCTCGTGCAGATCGTCGTCGAAGATGGTCTCGCGCGTCGCGAGGGCACCCGCCTCGTGCGCGACGACGACGCCTGCGCGAACCTGCCCGCCATCGACGAGCTGTGGCGCGAGCTGCTCGCGCAATCGCCCGCGCATGTGGCGGAACTGACGCTGCTCGCGCATTGCGGCGCGGCGTTGCCTGCCGTGCTGCGCGGCGAAGTGAGTGGCGCACAGATTCTGCCGCCGTCGCGCAGCAGCCTCGTCGAGCATTTTTTCGAAGCGTCGCCGACGTGGACGCATGCGAATGCGCTGACCGGTGCGTGTCTGCATCGCGCGATCGAAAGCTGGAGCGAGCCGCGCCGTCTGCGCGTGCTCGAACTCGATTCGCCTCTCACCGACGTGCTGCAACCGCTCGCGATCCACGTGCCGGTCTCGCGTTGCGATTACACGATCGCGGGAACGCGCGAGCAGTTGAGCGGCTTCGACACGACTGAGCATCCGTCGCTCCATATCGCGACCGTCGAATTCGGCGATGCGCCGCGTCTCGTTGGCGTCGACGCGGGCGAGCGCTACGACCTCGTGGTCGCGAGTCACGTGCTCGCCGGGCAAAGCGAGCCGCGCGCGCTGCTCGCCGCGTTGCGCGGCTGGCTCGCGCCGGGCGCACTGGTGGTGATCGCGGAGCCGCGCAACAGCCGTTTCGCGGATCTGGTGTTCGATCTCGACGCGGACGCCGCGCATGCCAACGCGCGGCGCGCGGCGTGGCTGTCGCCGCAGGCGCTGACGCAACTGCTCGAACAGGCTGGCTTCGAACAGGTCGCGCGCCATACGGAGCAGGGGCTCGATCTCGAAGGCGCGCCGACGCTGCTGGTAGCGCGGGCGCCGCTTGAAGTGGCTGGGAACGATGCGGCGGGCGCGACTCAGGCGAGCACGTCGCCTGCGCATTGGTCGTTGCTGTACGCGACGTCCGACGCGATCGACGACACGCTGAGCACAGCGCTGCGAGCCGCCGGCCACACGACGTCGAGCACGACGCTTCAGGCATTGCGTCACGATATGAGCAAGCTGGCCGCGCCGGCCGGGGGTGGGCAGCACATCGCGCATCACGTGGTGTTCGTTGCGCCCGATCAGCCGTTGTCCGCCGACGCGGACGGCGCCGAAGTGATGCACGCGCAGCGGCAGACCACGCTCGCGCTCGCACAGCTCGTGCGCGACCTCGCGGTGGCGTCGAACGAAATGCGCCCGCAACTGTGGATCGTCACGCGCGGCGGCGCGCCGGTCGCGACGCCGTTCGTGGATGCCGCGTCTCTGCGTCCCGAGCAGGGCGCGCTGTGGGGGCTCGTGCGCGTGCTGGCCAACGAGCATCCCGAACTATCGTGCCGTCTGATCGATGTGTGCGCGACGCAAGCGGACGCGGGCGCGTTGCTCGCGCGCGAACTGCTTGCGTCCGACGGCGAGGAAGAAGTGCTGCTGACGCCGCGCGGCCGCTACGTGACGCGTATGCTGCCCACCTCGAACGCGGCGCTGCGCGACATCGCGGCCGAGCCGCTGCGTGCGCGCAACGAAGCGGCGGTGCTCGGTTTCGCGTCGCCGGGTTCGTTGCGCAACCTCGAATGGTTCCCGCTGCCGCAGAGCGAGCTCGCTGCGGATGAGGTCGAGATCGAACCGGCCGCGACGGGCCTCAATTTCCGCGACGTGATGTACGCGATGGGCCTGCTGTCCGACGAGGCCGTCGAAAACGGCTTCGCGGGCGCGACGGTCGGCATGGAGCTGTCCGGGCGCGTCGTACGCGTCGGCCGCGACGTGCAGCGTTTCGCGGCGGGCGATGCGGTGCTCGGCTTCGCGCCGGCATCGTTCGCGAGCCGAGTGCGCACGAAAGCGGAAGCGATTGCGCTCAAGCCCGCGCGTCTGACGTTCGAGGAAGCGGCGACCGTGCCGACGACGTTCTTCACCGCGTACTACGCGCTGTGCGAGCTCGCGCGTCTGCGCCGTGGCGAACGGGTGCTCGTGCACGGCGCGGCGGGCGGCGTCGGGATCGCGGCGATCCAGCTCGCGCGGCATCTCGGCGCGGAAGTGTTCGCGACCGCGGGCGGCCGCGAGAAGCGCGAGTTCGTGCGTCTGCTCGGCGCCGATCATGTGTTCGATTCGCGCAGCCTCGCATTTGCCGATCAAATCCGCGAGCGCACGCAAGGCGCCGGCATCGACATCGTGCTCAATTCGCTGGCCGGCGAAGCGATGGTGCGCAGCATCGATACGCTGCGTCCGTTCGGTCGTTTCCTCGAACTCGGCAAGCGCGATTTCTATGAAAACAGCCGCATCGGCTTGCGGCCGTTCCGTAACAACATCAGCTATTTCGGCATCGATGCGGACCAGTTGATGAGCGCGTTGCCGGGGCTGACCGCGCGTCTGTTCGAAGACGTGATGCGGCTGTTCGCGGACGGTGTGCTGCATCCGCTGCCGTATCGCGCGTTCCCGGCCGAGCGCGTCGAGGAAGCGTTCCGCCATATGCAGCAGGCGCGGCAGATCGGCAAGATTCTGGTCACGTATCCGGCCGGCACGCCGAGCCCCGCGCGTTCGGCGCAAGCCAGCGCGACGCTGCGACTCGATCCGGCGGCCGCGTATCTGATCGTCGGCGGCACGGGCGGGCTTGGCTTTGCGAGTGCACGCTGGATGATGTCGCGCGGCGCGCGTCATCTGGTGCTCGCGAGCCGCTCCGGCACGCTCGCGCCCGAACTGGCCGAAGAAACCGCACGCTGGCGCGCAAGCAACGGCACCGAAGTGCGCACGGTCGCCTGCGACGTGACCGACGCGGCCGCGCTCGATGCGTTGCTCGCCGACCTCGCGCAACGCGGCACGCCGTTGAAGGGCGTGCTGCATTCGGCGATGGCGATCGACGACGGTCTCGTGCGCAATCTCGACGACGAGCGCTTTGCCGCCGTGCTCGCGCCGAAGGTGGCGGGTGCGTGGAACCTGCATCGCTCGACGCGCGACCTGGCGCTCGATTTCTTCGTGCTCTATTCGTCGGCGACGACCTTTCTCGGCAATCCGGGGCAATCGAGCTACGTCGCGGCGAACAGCTTCCTCGAAGCGCTGATCGCGCAGCGGCGCGCGGCCGGCTTGCCGGGCACCTGCATGGCATGGGGTCCGCTCGACGACGTCGGCTTCCTCGCGCGCAACGCGGAAACACGTGAAGCGCTGCAGGCGCGGATCGGCGGTGTGTCGATCAGCTCGGCCGAAGCGATGGCCGCGCTCGAACGCGCGCTCGTCGCGATGCATGCGGGCGAGGCGGTGGTGCGGCTCGATTGGCACGCCCTAGCGCTCGGCATGCCGGCGGCGCGCGCGCATCGCTATACCGAGCTGCAGACGCGCGGCAGACACGAACCGGCGCCTCAGGGCAGCGTGCAGATGCGCGAGCAGATCGCGGCGATGGCGTTCGACGATGCGCAGCGATTGGTCGAGGAGACGCTGCAGGCGCAGATCGCGCGCATTCTGCACATGTCGCCGGAGAAGATCGAAACCGGCCGCTCGATTCTCGACATGGGCATGGATTCGCTGATGGGCATGGAACTCGGCATGGCCGTCGAAGAGCGCTTCGAGGTCAAGCTGTCGATCATGACGATGGCCGAGGGCGCGACCGTGCGTTCGCTCGCGCAACGGATCGTCGAGTCGATCCAGACGCAGGATGAGGCTGCGGAGCCGAACGGCGCCGCTGCGCAGATGGCGGCGCAGGTCGCGGCAGTCGCCGCGCAACATGCGCTCGATGTGGGTGCCAACGCGCTGGCCGACGTGGCGGATGCGCTGTCCGCTCAGTCGAGCGCGACGGAGCCCGTCTAATGCGCGCGCCCGCGGGCTGGAGTCATCGGGAGGGGACGCTCGCACGCGTGCTGACGGTGAGCGGTCACGGCTTGCACACGGGCCGGCGCGTGAACGTGCGGATCCTGCCGGGCACGGCCAACAGTCCGCGCGGCATCGTGTTCAGGCGCATGCAGCAGGGTCGCGTGCTGGCCGAATTCGCGGTGAGTCCCGCGTTGCGGCGCGGGCAGCCGCTGTGCACGATGCTCGAATCGGCCGATGGTGTGCGCGTGCGCACGGTCGAGCATCTGCTGGCTTCGCTGCTAACGTGCGAAATCGATCGCGCGACGATCGAGCTCGATGCCGAGGAGGTACCGATTCTCGACGGCAGCGCGCAACCTTGGCTCGACGAGATTCGCGCGTGCGGACGCGTCGAGCTACCGCATGCGAAGCGCTTCATTCGCGTGCTGCGGCCCGTGAAGATTGCCGACGGCGCCGGCACGCGCGACGAACGCAGCATGTCGATCGAACCGGCAGCCGCCTATGAATTGAGTGTGCGCAACGATCTGAAGGGCTTCGGCGAATTGCGCTGGGACGGCGCGCTGACGCCGGCGAGCTTTGCCGGCGAGATCGCGCCGTCGCGCTCCTATGGACGCGTCAAGTGGGCGATCCCGGCGATCGCGGCGGGCTACGTGCGCGGCACGCCGATTCTGCGCGGCGCGCGCCTGTCGTGCACGGCGGCGATCGTCGGCAATCGGGTGCTCGGCGGCATGCGCGTGCCCGACGAGTTCGTGCGGCACCGCGTGCTCGATCTGGTCGGCGACATGGCGATGGCCGGTGCGCCATTGCTGGGCCGCGTGAGCGCGTTGCGGCCGAGTCACGAAATGAACTACCGGCTCGTCGCCGCGCTGCTCGCGGATCGCGACGCGTGGGAATGGGCGGAATTCGCGAGCTGAACGTACAGGATTAGCGAAACACTATGGGACTGGGTGATCACCTTCGCCAGCAACTCGCCGCGAAGGCGTTGATGAGGCAGCTGGAGCGCGTGTCCGACGAGGCGCGCGAGCCGGGCGCGCCGCTCGCGGCGAGCGGCACTCGCGCGGCGCAGGACGCCGCGCGCGCCGAGCTGTGCAGCTTCGAAAGCATGCCGGGTTATCAGCAGGTCGAGATCCTGCGGCAGATGGGCGACAAGCTGCACGTTCAATCGCCGTTCTTTCGCGTGCATGAAGGCGTGGCCGGCGCGACGACGCGCATCGGCGGCGCCGAGTATCTGAACTACGCGAACTACAACTATCTCGGTCTCGCCGGCGATCTGCACGTATGTGCGCGGTCGAAAGAGGCGATCGACCGCTATGGCACGTCGGCGTCGGCGAGCCGCATGGTGGCGGGGGAGCGGCCCGTACAGCGCGAACTCGAAACGGCGCTCGCGTCGTTCTACGAGGTCGACGATTGCGTCGTGTTCGTCAGCGGCCACGCGACCAATGTGACCGTGATCGGCTCGCTGTTCGGTCCTGGCGACCTGATCGTGCACGACTCGCTCGCGCATAACAGCATCGTGCAGGGCGCGCAATTGAGCGGCGCCAAACGGCTGAGCTTTGCGCACAACGACTGGCAGGCGCTCGACGCACTGCTCGCGCGCGTGCGGCACGACTACCGGCGCGTGCTGATCGCGATCGAAGGCCTGTACAGCATGGACGGCGACATTCCCGATCTCGCGCAATTCGTCGACATCAAGCGCCGTCACGCGGCGTTCCTGATGGTCGACGAAGCGCATTCGCTCGGCGTGCTCGGCGAGCGCGGCAAGGGCGTGCGCGAGCATTGCGGCGTGGCGAGCGGCGACGTCGATATCTGGATGGGTACGCTGAGCAAAACGCTGGCCGGTTGCGGCGGGTTTATCGCCGGCACGCAGGCGTTGATCGATATCCTGCGGCACCTCGCGCCGGGCTTCCTGTATAGCGTGGGGCTCGCGCCTGCGTTGGCGGCGGCGTCGCTCGCGGCGCTCGAGCGTCTGATCGCCGAACCCGAGCGGGTCGCGCGCTTGCGCGCACGCGGGCGGCAGTTCATCGACGAGGCGCGTGCCGCCGGTCTCGATACCGGCAAGAGCGCGGGGTATGCAGTCGTGCCGATCATTTCCGGCAGCACGCTGAAGGCCGCGCAATGGGCGAACGCGATGTTCGCCGAAGGCATCAACGTGCAGCCGATCTTCTATCCGGCCGTCGAGGAAAAGGCGGCGCGCCTGCGCTTTTTCATCTGCTCGACGCATGAACCCGAACAGATCAGCCGCACGATCGTCGCGCTCAGGCGCATCGCTCGCTAACCACACCGCAACAATCAAACACAGGGCAGCCTGTCATGTATGCCGTAGATCCTGCGCGCGCGGATTCGCCCGATCGCGAACCCGAACCGCCCGCGCTGCGCTGTCGTGCCGCGCGCGCAGACGATGCCGAAGCGTGCGCGCCGCTCGTGTTCGCATCGGGCATGCGCGAATTCGGTTTCTTTCTCGGCGAGCCAGCCGATGCGTGCACCGAGTTTCTCGCGTTTGCGTTTGCATCGAAGCTCGGGCGCTTTTCGTATCGACGCCACCGTGTGGCCGTGACTGAAGGCGACCAGCCGGTCGCGGTGCTAGCGCTCCATGACGGACGCAACACATGGTTCGACGATCCGCATGTCGCGCTGATGCTGCTGCTGTTCTTCGGCCTGCGCCGCACGGTTCGCATGCTGTTGCGCGGCCTTGTGCTCGAAAGCGAGTTGCCGGCACCGAAGTCGTCGCAGACGCTGATCGCCCACTGCGCGACGCATCAGCGCCTGCGCGGCACGGGCGTTTTCAGCGCGCTGTTTGCGGATGCGATGCGCGCGCGGGAGTTGATGAATTCGCAGACTCGCGCGGCGCATGGCGAACACGATCGGCAACAGCTCGTGCTCGACGTGTTGGTGAGCAACAAGCGCGCATACGCGCTGTACCGGCGTCTCGGCTTCGTCGAATTGCCGCGCCGCGCGCCGGTTTCGGCGCGCTTGCCGCGCGAGCTCGAGTCGGTGCGAATGGAGTGGCTTGGCAAGCAATAAGTGGCGCGGAAAAAAAGACGGCCAGCAACGGACGACGCAAGCAAGACGCAGATGCTCGATGCAGTCGATTGATAAGACACAAACGAGGACCTGAAATATGCACATCCATCCCGTAATTCTTTGCGGCGGCAGCGGCACACGACTGTGGCCGATGTCGCGTGGCGGCTACCCGAAGCAGTATCTGGCACTGACCGGCGAACACACGCTGGTCCAGCAAACCGCGTTGCGCCTGCGCGGCATCGATGATGTGACCGCGCCGATCGTCGTCACGAACAACGAGCAGCGTTTTCTTGTCGCCGAGCAACTGCGCCAGGTCGACGTGGGTTCGTCGCGCATCGTGCTGGAAACGGCGAGCCGTAACACGGCGCCGGCCATCGCCGTGGCGGCATTGCTCGCGTTGCGCGACGCGCCCGACGCGTTGCTGCTGGTGCTGCCGTCCGATCACGTGATCGCCGGCGAGGCCGCGTTCGTGAAGGCGGTCGAAGCGGCAGCACAGATCGCGAAAGACGGGCATCTGGTCACGTTCGGCATCGCGCCGACCGAGCCGCATACCGGCTACGGTTACATCCGCGCGGGCGCGGCGCTGATCGACGGCACGCAGACGTTCGCGGTCGACTCGTTCGTCGAGAAGCCCGATGCCGCGACCGCTCAGCGCTTCATCGACGAAGGCCGTTACTACTGGAATAGCGGCATGTTCATGCTGAAGGCGTCGACGTATATGGACGAACTGCGCCGCTACGAGCCGGAGATCGCGCGTCAGGCCGAACTGTCGCTGCACAGCGCGCAGCAGGATCATGATTTCGTGCGACTCGATGCCGAGGCGTTCGCCGCCTGCCCGAACCTTTCCGTCGACCACGCGGTGATGGAGAAGACCCAATGCGCGGCCGTCGTCGCGGTCGCCGATCTCGGCTGGAACGACATCGGTTCGTGGACCGCGCTCGCGGACATCGCCGAGCGAGATGCGCAGAACAACGCGCTGATCGGCGACGTGCTGACCGAGGCGGTCAGCAACTCGTACATTCGCGCCGAGCATCGGCTGGTGGCGGCGATCGGGCTCGAGAACGTCGTGATCGTCGAGACCGCGGACGCGGTGCTGGTCGCGCATCGGGATCAGGCGCAGGACGTGAAGAAGATCGTCGCGCAGCTCAATGCGATGGGGCGTCACGAGTCGGTCACGCATCGTCGCGTGGTGCGGCCGTGGGGGTCGTATGAAGGCATCGATAGCGGCGAGCGCTTCCAGGTCAAACGCATCGTCGTCAATCCGGGCGCGCAGCTGAGTCTGCAGATGCATCATCATCGCGCGGAGCACTGGATCGTCGTGAAGGGCACCGCGCTCGTGACGAACGGCGACAAGGAAATCATGCTGACCGAAAATCAGTCGACCTACATTCCGCTCGGCGTCACGCACCGGCTGCTGAACCCCGGCAAGATTCCGCTCGAGTTGATCGAGGTGCAGTCGGGCGCGTATCTCGGCGAGGATGACATCGTGCGGTTCGAGGATACGTACGGGCGTGTGGCGAAGGTTTAACGCCGTCGACTTTTAGCCTCGGCGACGTGTTTCAAAGGCCACCGGTCGAAGGACCGGTGGCTTTTTTCATTGTGCGCCGAGCATGCGCAACAGCTTGGGGGTGTGAGTCCCCTGTCCAACCTGATGGTGGTGAAGGACTAGCGAAACGCAAGGGCGTCGTCGTGAGGCGGGGTCTGAAGGAAGCGTGTAGCAAAGCCATGACCTGACGAACAGAAACCAGATGCGAGGCCTACCTAGCCGGACGAGCAAGCAATTGATTGCGAAGTCCATAGCCATCAAGGGCTGGGGTGGTAGATCTGGCAGGTGTGTGGTGAAGGCGGTTGCGCTTACCTCGGGAGGCCTGCATGGCGTCCTGGAATCAGGACTGAGCGGCTCGCAAGGGCCGTTGACCACCGTGCAGGAGTCAGCAGAGGGCATATTAGGGCGGCGACGCCTGAAGGCCCGAACGGAAAGGAGCGGCGAGTAAGCCGGAGAACTCGACATGGGAGAGCAGCAGAAAACGCATCGCGTCCTCGACAGCGGAAGCAGGGGTGAAGCCCCGATGGCTGCTGGTGGAGGGGCTGAACCTACGGCGGCGAACCCCGAGTCTGAAAGCCCGTCGGCATATGACCGACTGATGGAAGAAGTCTGCGAAAGGGGGAACCTGAAGCAGGCGTTGAAGCGTGTGAAAGCGAACAAGGGCGCACCGGGCGTGGACGGGATGACCGTTCAGGCATTACCGGCGTACCTGCGGGAGCATTGGCCGTCGATACGGGCCACGCTGCTGAACGGCACATACAAGCCTCAACCTGTGAGACGGGTCGAGATACCCAAGCCGGATGGTGGTGGCGTGCGCAAGCTCGGCATCCCCTCTGCGCTTGATCGATTCGTCCAGCAGGCGGTCTTGCAGGTGTTGCAAAGGCAGTGGGACCCGACGTTCTCGGAGTCCAGCTACGGCTTCCGTCCGGGCCGCTCGGCACATCAGGCCGTGGCGCAGGCGCAAAGCTACATCCAGTCGGGGTACCGATGGGTTGTAGATCTGGATCTGGAGAAATTCTTCGATCGCGTGAGCCACGACATCCTGATGAGTCGGGTGGCAAAGCGAGTCAGCGACAAGCGAATGCTGAAGCTGGTCCGCTCCTTCCTGACGGCGGGTGTGATGGAGCACGGGCTGGTTGGTGCGACGGACGAGGGCACACCCCAGGGTGGTCCCCTGTCCCCGCTATTATCCAATCTGATGCTCGACGATCTTGACCGGGAGCTTGAGCGACGCGGGCTGCGTTTCGCGAGGTACGCTGACGACTGTAACGTCTACGTACGCAGCGAACGCGCGGGCCAGCGTGTGATGGCGGGGCTGAAGGCCTTCCTCGCCGGCAGGCTGAAGCTGACGGTCAACGAGACCAAGAGCGCGGTCGCACGGCCACACACGCGGAAGTTTCTGGGGTTCACCTTCTCGGATCGGGACAAGGTCAAACGGCGTATTGCGCCCAAGGCGCTGTCCCGCCTCAAGGAGCGCATCCGGGAATTGACTCAACGCACGCGCGGGGTCAGCGTCGACCAGATGATCGGCGCGCTGAAACGTTATCTGGCAGGGTGGCGGGGCTACTTCGGTTTCTGCGAAACGCCCAGCGTTCTGCAACGCCTGGATGAATGGATACGCCGCCGCATCCGCTGCTTCTTCTGGAAGCAGTGGAAACGGGGCCGCACAAGATTCCGGGAGCTGACAGTACGCGGCGTCAGCCGAAACCTTGCTGCCCAGACGGTCGGTTCGCCACACGATGCGTGGCGGCTGAGTTGCAGTCCCGCGCTGGGCATCGCCCTGTCAAACCGTTACCTTCGCTCGCTGGGGCTTCCATCACTAAGGCCATAGTCGATTAACCGATCCGAACCGCCGTGTACGGACCCGTACGCACGGTGGTGTGGGAGGGGCCGGGCCGCGAGGCCTGCCCCTATCCCGATTGCGTGAGCGCATCCGGAACCCGACTTACCGCACGCGAAGGGACCTTCGAAAAAGAGCATGAAGCGCGCGATGCGGCCCGATCGTACCAACCCGGGCCGCAACCCATGCGTGATTGCGCCGTCGTACGCAGCGGCGCTGGGCCTCGTGCTTACAGCGGCACGATCTTGACCGGCTCCGGATGGCAGACCGGGGTGTAGACCGGCCCGCAGCCGTAATGCACGGGCTGGCAGGGGTTGTAGGAGGGCGGGTTGTAGTACGACGGGCCGCGAACCGGCGGTTTTTCGCCGTAACACGAAGGCGGGTATTCGTGCGGGAAACACGAGTGGCCGCCGCGCACGGACTGTGCAGCTGCGTGGTCGAGGTCGTCGCAGCGCGACAGGTCGGCAAGGGTCAAGTTCGACATGATGAATCTCCGGCAACGTTGGATGGGTATCGAGCGCGCAAATGCTTTGCGCCCGGTCGTTCCAGTTGCACGCACCATGCCATGCGGCGGGATTCAACGTCTGTGCTGGGTCGAGCGCTGATCGACCGGATCTGCGCAGTCGAAAACTGATCGGCGTTGACCAACTTGCGGCAAGCCTGTGTCGTTCAACCGCCAACACGTCGGTCGATCAGCGCGTGCCCCATCCCGCGAGCAACGCCGGTAGCTCGGCCATCTCCCTGAACACGTGCACCGCGCCCGCGCCATGCAACGCGGTCGCGCTGCTATGGCCGAGGTGCGTCGGGCAATAGCCGAATACCGTCGCGCCGGCCGCGACGCCCGCGGTCGCGCCCGTCACCGTATCCTCGATGACCGCACAGCGTGTCGGCTCGACGCCGAGTGCCGCGGCCGCGGCGAGGTAGACGTCGGGAAACGGCTTGCTGCGCGGCGTTTCGTGGCCGCTGAAGATGCGTCCGTCGAAGCAGTCGAGGATGCCGGCCTTCACGAGCTGCAATTCGATCTTGATGCGATCCGCGCCCGACGCCACCGCGATGCGTCCATTCAACCTCTGCTGCAGCGCGCGGACCGCGAAAGGCGCGCCGTCGATCGCGCGCAACTCATTGTCGAGCGCCACGTTGCGACGCGCGCGGAACTGCGCCAGCCACCCGGCCGTGATCGCGAAGCCGGTGCGCGCCTCGATCAATGCGGCTTCGTCCCTGACCATCTTGCCGACGAAAATGCGCATCGTCTCTTCGACGCTCAAATGCCAGCCGAGCTCGCCGAGCATCTCGGTGAGCACGCGGTTCGTGATGGGTTCGGAATCGACGAGCACGCCGTCGCAGTCGAAGAGCACGGCGTCGAAAGGAAAATCGGCCATCGGGGAGGGTAGGGATAAGGTCGCGGACCGGCAAGGATACCGCACCGGGCCGCGTGCCGCAGCCTGGAAGCTGCAGCGGCGGCGTCCAGCGCGGCTGCTCAGTCCTTGTACCCGTCGCTCAGCGTCTTCATGAACGCGATGATGTCCTGGATGTCTTGATCGGTCATTGCGGGCTGGTCGCCGAACTTGCGGTCGAACGGCGCATCGGCGACATCCACGTTCGCATGGTATTGCGGCGGCAGATCGTCGTACTTCTGCACCTTGCCCGACGCATCGCGCGGATAGATTCTGTCCGGCGACGTATTGCGCAGGTTGTAGAAGTCCAGCACCTGCTTGAGGTCGTGATACACGCCATTGTGGAAGAACGTCTTGCGTTCGGCGGCATTGCGTAGTGTCGGCGTCAGGAACATGCCGCAATACTGCGTCTCCCTGGCCATGTCGGTCCGGAAGGGCCCACAAATGCCCAGGTCGTAGAACTTCGGATTCCTGTTCGGCGCAAGTTCGCGATTGCGCGGCACGCCGAGCGCTTCATACTGCGTGTCGGTAAACAGAGGCGGAAGGCCGTCCGACGTCGGCTGGCTCAGGTGGCAACCCGCGCAATTGGCCTTGTCCTTGTCGTTGAACAGACGCAAGCCACGTAGTTCGGCTTGCGTGAGGCGTGCACGTCCTTCGAGCCAGGCGTCGTATTTGCTCGAGAATGGATGGAACGCCGGGTCTTCGAATTCATACCGACCGATCGCGAACATGGCTTCCGACACGAGCAGATCGGGATCGTTGACGACGTGCGGACCGAAAAGTTGTCTGAGCGTATCGATGTGCTTCGAGTGCCTTAGCTTGTCGGCAACCGAAGCCAGGTCGGGGTTCGCCATCTCGACCGGGTTGGTCAGCGGCCCAAGCGCCTGGTCCTGCAGCGTGCTTGCCCGGCCGTCCCAGAAGAGTCCCCCTTGCGGCACCATAGCCGGCGCGGCAGGCGCAACGCCCGCGGTTTTCTGGGCGCGCTGCACGCCTAGCGCGGCCGAGGCCTGCGTATCGAGGCTGACCGGTGCGGCGTCGGTATCGCCCTGATCGGGACCGATGCTGAACGGCGCCTGGCGATACAGGTACGCGAGCGATGGCACCGGCCGATAGCCCGCTTCCGTCATGTGAAGGCCGCCCGGTTGTACCGTCAGGTCGTTGGGAGGCGAGAAAGCGTGCGCGGCGCTGTGGCACGACGCGCACGACTGTTTGCCCGACGCCGAAAGCGACGGATCATTGAACAGGTCCCTGCCGAGTACCGCGACCGCGCTAAGGGGCGCGACGGGGGGACGCTGGAGCTTGACCGGATGGGCGTTGAGGCCCGTCAGATTCTCGACCGTATCGCCGATCGCCGCGGGCATACGCTCGGGATAGATCAGCGCGTAGCCAACCAGAGCGGCGCCCAGCAGCACGATGCCCAGCACTATCCGGAGGATCAGGCGACGCCACGTGCTGCTCGCAGCGCGAGGGGACGGGGCGCTTGCGGTGGGTAGTTGCGAAGACAAGGTGGCGTTCGAACGACGATTCATGGCGATAGCGGTAGGCAAGCTGAACTGCAAACAAGCACGTCGAGCCACCGTACCGGCTGGCTCGACGTCATCACTGATTGACGGGCATCAACAGCTCCGTTCCCTGAACGTCACACCGCGTACTTCCCTGTGCGGCAGAACGGACGGATAAACGGTGGCTCCTTAGTTCGTTGCAGGAGGAGCCGACAGCTTGGTGCCAAGGTTCGTGTCGAGGTACAACGCCGGCGTTTTGCCACCGTTGGTGAAGTCGAACAGCGACGCGATGCTCCCCGTCGCCGCATCGTGCGATCCGTTGCCGATGCGGGTGCCGCCGAGCCAGTTGTCTTCGATGAACCTGACAACCGAAGCCTGAGTGATCGCCGTGTGGTCAACGTAGTTGCTACGTGCGTACGGCGAGATCACCAGAAGCGGAACACGCGTTCCCGGGCCGCAACGGCCGTTGACAGCCGCGCCTGTCACGCCGACGCCTTGCTTCGCGCCCGTTGCGTTGCAGGTGCCGGCGCCGTTCAGCTGGTCGGCGGTGGCGTCAAACGACGAAGTCGTCGGCGTCGCATAAGCGTGGTCGTACCAGCCATCCGAATCGTCGTACGTGATGATGACGGCGGTGTTCTTCCAGTCCGGCTGTTGTTGCAGGAAGTTGACGACCTTCGTGACGAACGCCTGCTCGTCGATCGGATCCGAGTTGCCCGGGTGCGCATCGCCGACGGCCGGTGCCTTCAGGTAGCTGACCGACGGGAAGTTGCCCGCCGAGACGGCCGTGAAGAAGTCGTTGACGTCGTATTGATGGTGCACCGGCGTCGCCGTCGAATCGAGCGGGTCGGTCTGTCCAATCAGCGCGGTCGACGTCGGGCGCGTGTGCGCCAGGTTGGCCGTCGTAGCGTAGTACTGGAACCAGTTGTGGTGAGGTACGTAGTCCGTCTTCGTTGCGCCGAGGACCGACGAGTAGGTACTGCGCTTGCACGCCGTGGTGCCGTTCGAGTTGGTGGCGCTCAGGTCGAAGCCGCCCATGAAGCCGCCCCACGTAATGCCTTTCGCGTTGAGGAGGTCACCAATGTTTTTGTTATTCGAGCTCAGCGTGGCCTGGCCGCTCGACGTCGAGGTGTTGCACACGTCCCCGGTCGGGTCGGAATCGCCGTTCATCGTGAAGCTGCCCGCGCCGTCGGCAATCACGTTGTCGCCTTGAGCGGCACCGTTCGCAGGAATAGCGCCGTTGGTCTGGCCGGAAACCACCTCGAGCGCGCCCGGTGTCGACGGACCGTACGTGTCGGTGTACATGTTGTCGCTCATCGCGAAGTTCTGCGCGTAATTCCACAGCGCGGTGACCGTGTTGCCGTCGAAATAGCCCATCACGAGACCCGGCGTGCCGAACGTCGAACCGCTACCGGCGCTGTTGTTACCCGTGTACTTGGGGAACAGGTCCGCCGCGCCATTGTCGTAGGCGAGCTGTTCCTTCATGTAGTCGTGCGACTGGCCGTTGGTGTTGGCCTGGCTGCGGTCGAGGCGGAACGGATTGATACCGCTGCCTGCGGAGGCCGCGTTGTTCGCCGTGTTCAGGAAGTTCGGGTTGCTCGTCAGAAGCGAATTCTGATTCAGATTGTTGATCTGGGCCGGCGTGTTCGCCGCCGTGAACGCCGGTTCACCGACCGGGTTCTGCGCGTTCGGATAGGTGCCGAAGTAGTGATCGAAAGAACGATTCTCACCGAAGATCACGACGAGGTGCTTGATCGGCGTTGCCGTGGCCAACGCGTCCTGGGCGGATACGGTAGCAGCCGGTGCGGAGGCCGGCGCGGATGCAGTCGAAGGAGAGCTGACGCTGCTGTTTCCGCATGCGCTCAGCACGAACAGTGCGGCGGCAAACGGAATGGGCAAAAGGGCTTTACGAAACATTTTTTGGTGGCTCCACATTCGCGGTCCAGCCCTTCCATCGATAGGTATGAACGGTGCTGGAAATTGTTGTTAGAAGCGTAACGGCCGACGCCATTGATTGCAGCCCGGGCATTGGACCATCAAAAAATGAAAGTTTTCGGGCAATACGCCGACTATTGCCTTTCGTGAGCCCGACTGTATTCGTGCTTTTTTGCCAATAGCGCGACGGATTTCTTCCGCTGCCGCGTTCAAGTAGAAACGGGGCCGTCCTGGGCGCCGACTTGTTCCAGCCTTGAAGGGAGAAATCGACATGAATACCAACCGCATCGCTCGTCTGCTCGGTTCCACGCTGAGCGCCGCGCTGTGCTGCGCGGCCACGCTGACCGCCGCGCCCGCCTCCGCACAAGTGATGATCGCGCCGATGGCACCGCCGCCGCCGCGCGTCGAAGTCGTGCCCGCGCCACGGGACGGCTATGTGTGGGATCAGGGCCGCTGGCGCTGGGAGCACGGCCGCTATGCGTGGGTGCCGGGCCACTGGCAGCCGGTGCGCGTCGGCTATCACTGGGTGCCCGGGCATTGGGCGCAACGTGGGCCGCACTGGCGCTGGATCGAAGGACATTGGGCTTGAACGAGGCTTGCGATGAAAACCCTCGTGATGATTCTGCTGGCGGCCTCGCTCGCCGGCTGTGTGGTCTATCCGGCACGCCCGGCCTATTACCGGCCGGCGGTCGTCGTATATTGACCGCGTACGTGATACCTGGCCGGATAGCGGCGTAGCCGCACGACAACATAACGACACGACAGCTGAAGGAGCGGCGGCAAGTGAACGACGTTGATCCCGTGATGCGGTCCTCACGCGAAAGCGCGCGCGTGATGTCGCGACCGAGCCGCACGCCTTGAGCGACGCACCACCCGATCCGGACGCCGAGCTGGTCGCGCGGGTGGGCCGCGCGGAGCCCGGCGCGGTCCGCTCGCTGGTCGCGCGCAAGCTGCCGCGGCTACTTGCGCTCGCCACGCGCATGCTCGGCGATCGCATGGAAGCGGAGGACATCGCGCAGGAGGTCTTCGTGCGAATCTGGAAACAGGCGGCGCGCTGGCGCGAAGGCGAAGCGAAGTTCGACACGTGGATGCATCGGGTCGCGCTCAATCTTTGCTATGACCGTCTACGCGGCCAGCGCGAAGACCCGAGCGACGAACTGCCCGATTCGGCCGATCCCGCCGCGCCGCCCGACGCGCGGCTCGAAGCACGTGCCGACCACGCGCGCGTGCGCGCGGCGCTCGCCGCGCTGCCGGCGCGACAGCGCGAGGCACTCGTGCTGACCTACTACCAGGAGATGTCGAACCTCGACGCTGCCGCCTTGATGGGCGTCAGTGTCGATGCGCTGGAGAGTCTGCTGGGCCGCGCGCGCCGCGGTTTGCGCGCTCAACTGGCCGGCAGCGGCCTTAGCAAGGACAAGTCATGACGCCCGAAAGATTCCATCAGATCGTTGCAGCGTACGGCGCCGACGCGCGCCGCTGGCCGGAGCGCGAACGCGAAGCCGCGCAGGCGTGGGCGCGCGCGCATCGCGACGAAGCCGATGCGGCGTTGAGCGACGCGGCCAGCCTCGACGCGTGGCTCGCCGCCGACGAGCTCGAGCCGCCGAGCCTCGAACTGCAGCGTCGCATCATCGACCGTGCGCCGTCGCGACGCCCAGCCGCGCGCTGGCGTTTGTGGTGGTCGGGCGCGGCGGTGGCAGGTGTCGGGCTGCTGGGCGGCGTGGCGGGGGCGTTCGCGGTGTCGTTCTTCGTGCTGACCGGGAACGCGCCGGTCGTGCATGAATCCTCGTATCTGACTTCGAGCTTCGGCGGCAGCTCCGCCGATTGGAGCGGCGAATGAACGGGCGCTCGTGGAAATTTGCGCTGCTGGGCTCGGTGGTGCTCAACGTGTTCCTGCTCGGCGCGATCGCCGGCGGCGCGTATCAATGGTTCGCCGCGCACGGTGCGAATCCGCCGGCGGCGGCGCAGGACCGGCGCGCGCTGCGGTTCGCCGCCGAGCCGCTGTCGGCGCAGCAGCGGCAGGCGTTTATCGACGGCCTGAAGAGCGCGCGGCGCGACGGCCGCCAGTATGCGCGCGATGCTCGCGAAGGGCGTCGTGAGGTGCTGCGTCTGCTGGCCGCGCCGAAGTTCGATCGCGCCGCACTCGATGCCGCGCTCGCGCGCACGCGCGCGGCCGACGTCAGCCTGCGCGCGATGGTCGAAGCGAGCGTCGCCGATTTCGCGGCGACGCTGACGCCCGAGGAGCGCGTCGAATTCGCCGAGAGTTTGAAGTTGCGCGGGCAATGGCGCGAAGCGCAGCCGGCGCCGAACGCGAAAAAACCGGCGGCGAATGCCGCATCGAGCGAATAAAAAATGCGCGCGATGGCGACGGATTTCGGCGTGTCGGCCGTTTAACGGACATGCAGGTGTCCTACCTGCCGACGAGGATCGTATGGCCAACTCACCGAACCTGAATGCCGCGGCGATCGCACTGAACCGCTTCGGCCTCGGCGCGCGCGCCGACGACACGCCGCCCGCCGATCCGAAGGGCTGGCTGCTCGCGCAGTTCGAGCAGTATCAGCCGCGGCCCGACGCGTGGGCGAACCAACCCGATTCGATCGCATTGTCGACGCAGCTCGTGCAGCAGCGCATGCAGATGGAGCAGCAGTCGAAACAAAAGGCGGGCGAGGAGACCAACCCGAGCCAGAATGCGAACAACACCGCAGCACCCAGCCAGACCGACGCGCAAGCCGCCAGGCAAGCCGAAAGAAAAGCACTGCGCGTCGAGATACTCGACATATACCGCTCGTCGGTCAATGCGCGCGTCGCAAGCGCGCTGACCACGCAGACGCCGTTCGTCGAACGCCTCGTGCATTTCTGGGCGAATCACTTCGCGGTGTCGACCGAAAAGCCCGGCGTCGCGGCGCTCGCCGGGTCGTTCGAAGCGGAGGCGATTCGCCCGCACGTGCTCGGCCGTTTCGAGGACATGCTGGTGGCCGTCGAGCGCCATCCGGCCATGCAGCTATTCCTCGACCAGACCCGCTCGGTCGGTCCCGACAGCATGGCCGCGCTGCGCGCCGCGCAGCGCAATCCGGACAACAAACGCGGACTCAACGAGAACCTTGCGCGCGAGATCATGGAGCTGCATACGCTCGGCGTGCGCAGCGGCTATAGCCAGGACGACGTGACCGAGTTCGCGCGTGCGCTGACCGGCTGGAGTCTCGTCGGCAATCCGGGGAGCGGCGGCGCCAATGCAAACCGGCGCGCGCTCGAACAGAACGGCGAACCCGGCAGCTTCGTGTTTCGTCCCGCGCTGCACGAGCCCGGCTCGCGCACGATCATGGGACGCCGCTACGACGAAGCCGGCGAACAGCAGGCGCTCGCGATCCTGCGCGACCTCGCGCACGCGCCGGCCACCGCGCGGCATATCGGCACGAAGCTCGCGCGCCATTTCGTCGCCGACAATCCGCCACCTGGCGTCGGCGAACGTCTGGCCGATGCGTTCGCGCGCAGCGACGGCGATCTGCCGACCGTCTATCGCGCGTTGATCGATACGCCGCAAGCGTGGTCGCCGGCCGCGGTGAAGTTCAAGACGCCGTGGGAGTGGACCATCTCGTCGATGCGCGGACTCGGCTGGCACGAGCCCGGCAATCTGCAGAGCGCGCCGATCCTCACGCAGCTTGGCCAGCCGGTGTGGCGGCCCGGTTCACCCGCCGGCTACGACGATATCGCCGCGAGCTGGGCCGCGCCCGATGCGCTCGTGCGTCGCGTCGAAGTCGCGCAACGTTTCGCCGCGCGCGTGGGTGACCGGCTCGATGCGCGCTCGCTCGGCCAGACCTTGCTGGCTGGCTCGCTCAGCGAGCCGACGGCCACGGCGGTGTCGCGCGCGGAAAGCGCATCGACGGCGATCGCGCTGCTGCTCGTATCGCCCGATTTTCAACGGAGATGAACGCCATGCTGTCACGTCGCAAGTTTCTGAGCGTCGCCGCCGCCGGTGCCGGCGCAATGCTCGTGTCGCCGCGGATTGCGTTCGCGCATGTCGCGACCGACCGCCGCTTCGTGTTCGTGATCCAGCGTGGCGCGGCCGACGGGCTGAACATCGTCGTGCCGTACGCGGACCCCGCGTATGCGACGCTGCGTGGGCCGCTCGCGATCGATGCGTCGAACGCGCCGCATCTGGACGGCACGTTCGCGCTGCATCCGGCGCTCGCGCAGATGGCGAAGCTGTACGCGCAGCGCGAGGCGTTGTTCGTGCACGCGGTCGCCTCACCATATCGCGACCGCTCGCATTTCGACGGACAGAACGTGCTGGAGACCGGCGGCACGTCGCCGTATCAGACGAAGGACGGCTGGCTCAACCGGCTCGCCGCGCAACTGCCCGCCACCCGCGAAAACGCGATCGCGTTCGCGCCGACCGTGCCGATGGCGCTGCGCGGGCCCGCGGCGGTGACGTCGTATGCACCGTCGGCCTTGCCGCAGGCGCCCGATGATCTGCTCGCGCGCGTGTCGCAACTGTACGAGCAGGACGCGCAACTGCGTGCGCTGTGGGAATCGGCGATGGCGGCGCGCGGCCTTGCGGGCGACGCTGGCGCGCGCCAGGACCCGGCGAGCCTCGGCAAGCTCGCGGCCAGTTTTCTGGCGCGCGACGACGGTCCGCGCATCGCGATGATCGAGACCGGCGGGTGGGACACGCACAGCGCGCAGAACGCGCGGCTCGCGAATCAACTGAAGGCACTCGACACGATGCTCGCGGCGTTGCGCGACGGCATGGGTTCATCTTGGAGCAAGACCACGGTGCTGGTCGCGACGGAGTTCGGCAGGACCGCCGCCGCGAACGGCACGGGCGGCACCGATCACGGCACCGGCTCGGTCGCGATGGTGGTGGGCGGGTCGGTGCAGGGCGGACGCGTGATTGCCGATTGGCCGGGCCTCGCGCCGCATCAGCTGTATCAGTCGCGCGACCTGAAGCCGACCGCCTCGCTCGATGCGTTGATCGCCGGCACCGCGAGTGAAAGCCTCGGGCTCGATCCCGAACGGACGGCGGCAGCGCTGTTTGGTCGGACCATGGCGGGCAGACCGATGACGGGCATGGTGCGGGCGTGACGCGTCGATCGCACAACGGCGTGCAATGACGATGGCACGCAGGCGTGATGGGCGATCGAGGGTTCCGTCGGCGAGCGACCTGCGATCGCGGCGGACGGGGGTTCGCGTCGCATCGGCATGGCGAATCGCGTGAGCCGACGCTGACTGCTTTGCTCGACGCGTTGATCGTCGGTGCAGCGAGCGAAAGTATTGCGCTCGATCCGGAGCGCACCGCGGCCGCGCTATTCGGCCGGACGATCGCGGGCAGGCCGTTGGCGAGGGTGGGGCGGGGCAGGTGAAGCGGCGGGCGTCGCGTGAACCGAGCGCTCGCCGACGCGATGATAGCGGCGGCCGTAGTAGATCAGCGCATCGCCCGCGCCCTGCGTGCGCGCGGCTTTCACCGCGCAGAAGAACACCGTGTGCGTACCGACTTCGGTCACCGACTCGATCTCGCAGTCGAGCGACGCGAGCGCGTCCTGCAACACCGGCGCGCCGGTTGCGAGGTCGTCCCATTGCGCGGCGGCGAAGCGCTCTTCGATCGCGAGCGCGCTCGTGGCGAAGTGCGCGGCAAGCGCCTGCTGCTCGGCGCTCAGCACGTTCACGCAGAGCTTGCCGTTGCTGCGAAACGCCGCGTTGTTGCGGCTGCTGCGGTTGATGCAAACGAGCAGGGTGGGCGGCTCGTCGGTGACGCCGCAGACCGCCGACGCGGTGCAGCCCGCAAGGCCGGCTTTGCCGTCGCTGCTGATGATGTTGACGGCCGCGCCAAGCCCGGCCATCGCGTCGCGGAACGTGCTCTTGTCAAGCATGGGGGCCTCTGCTGGAAGTCGGGTTCGCCAAAACAACGGTGGTCGAGTTAGCCGCGAGCCTCGTCGTCCGGCGCCGCCGCGCAAGCCGGCGAACGGAAGCGCGCCGCCGTGTGGCTCGCAGGCAGCCGCGCGTGGCCGAACAGCTTTTCGCGCAGCGTGCCGTCACGATACGCGCGCTTGTACGCGCCACGCTCCTGCAGCAGCGGCACGACCAGTTCGATGAAATCGTCGAAGCACTCGGGCACGACGGTGCGCGACAGATTGAAGCCATCGACGCCGGTTTGCTCGGTCCACGCGATCAGATCGTCGGCGATTTTGTCGGCCGAACCGACGAGCGGCTGCTGGCGGCTGCCGAGCACCATCTGTTCGAGCAGCTTGCGCTTCGTCCATTGCGGACCGGCCGCGCGCGTCATCGCTTCGACGTTCGACACGATCGCCTGGCTCTTGCCCGTTTCGATCGGCTCGTCGAGGTCGTAGCGCGCGAAGTCGATGCCAAGCGACGCGGCCGCATGCACCAGCGCCGCCTCCGAGCTCACATAGCGGCGGTACTCCTCGAATTTCTCCCGCGCTTCCTGATCGGTGCGGCCCGTGATCACGGTCTGGCCGAGCAGTACCTTGATGTCGTCGGCGCGGCGGCCGCCGGCGACCGCGTGCGCGCGGATGTCGTCGACGATCGTCTTGACCGCCGGCTTCGCCTGACCGTTGACGAACACGCACTCCGCGTGTGCCGCCGCGAACTGTTTGCCGCGCGCGGACGAACCGGCCTGATACAGCACCGGCGTGCGCTGCGGCGACGGCTCCGCGAGATGCATCGCATCGACGCGGTACTGCTTGCCGTGGTGATGGATCACGTGGACTTTCGACGCGTCCGCATAGACGCCGCGCGCCTTGTCGCGCAGCACCGCGCCGTCTTCCCAGCTGCATTCCCACAGCTTGTACACGAGCTCCATGTACTCGTCGGCGAGATCGTAGCGGTCGTCGTGCGCCATCTGGCCGCTCAGGCCGATCGCGCGCGATGCGCTGTCCAGATAGCCGGTCACGATGTTCCAGCCGACCCGGCCGCGCGTCAGATGATCGAGCGTCGACATGCGGCGCGCGAACAGAAACGGCTGCTCGACCGACAGATTCGACGTGACGCCGAACGACAGATGCCGCGTGAGCGCGGCCATCGCCGGAATCAGCAGCGTCGGATCGTTGACCGGCACCTGCACGGCGCCGCCGATTGCCGCGTCCGGGCTGCCGCCGTAGACGTCGTACACGCCGACCACGTCCGCGAAAAAGATGCCGTCGAACAGGCCCGCTTCGAGCTTGCGCGCGTAGTCGGTCCAGTACTGCAGATCCGTGTAGCGCGTGGACTGATCGCGCGGATGGGTCCATAGCCCTTGCTGGATGTGGCCTACGCAGTTCATGTCGAACGCGTTGAGAACGATTTCCTTCGGCATGGTGTGTTCCTGCTGATGAGCGGGTTCGGGGGATGGCGTTGCGTTTAATATAGTGGACGAAAAATCACTATGCAAGACATGGTTGGCTGACGTGGATGAGGGCGCGTTGAACGCCGTTTGGACGCCCGCTGCCGCATCGCATCGATATAATTTCGCGGTACTCACCTCTGCACCGACAACCCGCCATGTCCGAAACTTCCGCCATCGATCTGACCCAGGCGATCTCCGCGCGCGTGAAGACCGAGCGCGAGGCGCGCAACTGGTCGCTTGCCGAGCTGGCCGAGCGCTCGGGTGTATCGAAGGCGATGATCAGCAAGATCGAGCGTGGCGAGGCGAGTCCGACCGCGATGGTGCTCGGGCGGCTGTCGGGCGCGTTCGGGCTAACGCTGTCCACGTTGCTCGCACTCGCCGAGCAGACCGGCGAGCGGCTCGTGCGTCATGCGGACCAGCCGCTGTGGGAGGACCCCGAAACCGGCTATACGCGGCGGCGTATTTCGCCGCCGACCGGCGGCGTGCTGGAACTGCTCGAAATCGAATTGCCGACTGGGGTGAGGGTGCCTTATCCGTCGGATGCGTTCGTGTTTCAGCATCAGCAGATCTGGGTCACGCAAGGGGTGCTGACGTTTCGCGAGGGCGCGCTCACGCACCGGCTCGAAGCGGGGGATTGTTTGCAACTCGGTGCGCCGGTCGAATGCGAGTTCTTCAATGCGGGCACCGAGGTGTGCAGATATGTGGTTGGGTTGGTGCGGCGCTGAGTTTCGTCCAGCTTGTGCTCAGCTCCCGCCACTCCCGCGGGATGGCAGGTTCAGGGTGAGTCTGTTGGTCACCGAGGCCACGCCCGGCACGCCTTTCGCAACATCGCCGGCCTGCTGGATCATTTCGCCTTGAGGCACCGAGCCGGTCAACGTCACCGCGCCGCCGCGCGCCCGCACGAACACGTTCGATACATTGAAGCCCGGCGCTTTACCGAGCGCGCGCCGCACGTCGCGGCCGAGCTTGCGATCCGCCGCACGCGTCGACGGGGCGGTCGTGGCCGGCGCGGCTGCCGTGGCGGCGGGCGCCTGCGCGTCGCTCGCCTGGGCATAGGCGCTGGATGCGGTTGCCACGCACAATGCAATACCGAGCACCTTCAAAAGATTGACTGTTTTCACTGTTTCACCATCCTCGATAAGTTGATGTCGCTTCGTTGCATGTTACAAACGTCGCGCTTTGTCGAGCAGGTCTGTACTCTGGGAAGCGTCTGTCTTGTAGAGGAGTGGTAGTGTTGGCGCTTCCGGCGCGGTTAAAAGATACTCCTGACGGCGCGGACATGCCAAAAAACTGAATCGCGGAAGGAAGTGCGTGCGGCTTGATTCCAGCACGGTGCGACACAGGCACCGGCATACGACGCAGCCGACTATAAGCGCGGGCGCGCGGCGGCTAGTTTGTCCCAGAACGACGGAGGTAACGAAATACTCGAATCTCCTTCACCGCCATCTCCGCGGGAAAATTCGACGGACGGACCGAGATAACGGGGCGGCGAATACGGATTCAGCGAGTATCGCAGACCCGTTGACCAGAAAAGATCGGGGACAGGCGTGCTGAACGTGCGCTGTGCAAGCAGCTTCCCAGTCTTGGCATCGAATAGCCGGCCGACATATACGAAGCGACAGTCCGAGTAGATGATGAAATCGATCCGCGCCACTGTTGTTCATGAGTCAATCTCGGCAAAACCCGGAGAATTCTGAAAGCGAGGCCGCCGGGAGCCGTCCACGCTCCCGACCCGCATCCCGCTATTTGGCAGTAAGCTCCCGTTGACGGGTTCGCGTGGAGGCTGCGCGACCCGGCGTGTGGTTCACGATTCGCAGCCGCAATTCGTACGTTATTGCCAATTTTTTCAGGGGATATCAGTGATGAAGAGCTTCGCTATTAAACGAATCATGCTGGGGGTTTCGGCCGTCGCACTGATGGCCGGTACGATTCCGCTCGCGCTCGCGCAGGGCTCGACGGATGCCGCAGCCCAGGAAGGCGCGACGACGACCACCCCAAAGCCGACCAAGGCCGAGCGCAAGGCAGAGCGCAAACAGGCCCGCGCGAAAAAGAACGCCGAGTTGAAGAAACTCGAAGACGCGGGCTACCAGCCGGCGCAGAACGATCCGAACTATCCGGACAAGCTGCAGGCAGCCCAGAAGAAGGCCGGCGTTGGTGTGCCTGCCAGCCAGTAACGGACAGGCGGACGCCCGGCGTGGCATTCATCGTTGATGAGGCGCCGGGCAGTTGCGAGGCGCGATCATGGCAACGAAACATGAAGTGAAACGCTACAAGGCGAATCTCTCCGACGAACTGCACAGCGCCGCCCTCTATGAGACGCTCGCGCAGGTCGAGAAAGACGAGACCCGCAAGCAGGTCTATCAGGATCTCGCGCAATCCGAACACAGCCACGCGCAAGTGTGGGCCGACAAGCTCAGAGCCAATGGCATCGAACCGAAGGGCCGTGGCCATGCGGTCAAGACGCGTCTGATGAAGGGGCTCGTGCGCGTGTGCGGCGCGGACTTCGTGCTGCCGACGCTCGCCGCAGCCGAATACGCGGACCGCAACAAATATCAAGGCCAACGCGACGCGGGCCACATGTCGGCCGACGAACATCATCACGCGGCCGTCGTGCAGACGCTCGCGAGCACCGGCAATGCCAACCTGTCGTCCGGCGCGCGCATTGCCGCGGCCGAATCGTGGCACAAGGGCGCCGCGTCGGGCAACGATCTGCGCGCGGCGGTTCTCGGCGCGAACGATGGCCTCGTGTCCAACTTCTGCCTGATCATGGGCGTCGCCGGCGCGGGCACCGGCAACAAGGCGATCCTGTTGACCGGCCTCGCCGGGCTGATCGCCGGTGCTTGTTCGATGGCGCTCGGCGAATGGCTGTCGGTCACCAATGCGCGCGAACTCGCGAGCACGCAGATCGCCAAGGAAGCCGAGGAGATCGAAGAACAGCCCGAAGCGGAGGAGCACGAACTCGCGCTGATCTACCGCGCGAAAGGGCTCGACGCGAGCGAGGCGAAACGCGTGGCCTCGCAGATGATGCGCGACAAGGACAAGGCGCTCGACACCCTCACGCGCGAGGAGCTCGGTCTCGATCCGGCGGAACTGGGCGGCAATCCGTGGTCGGCGGCGGGTGTGTCGTTCTGCCTGTTCTCGCTCGGCGCGATTTTCCCGGTGATGCCTTTCCTGTGGACGCGCGGCGTCAGCGCAATCGTGCAGTGTGTCGTGCTGAGCATGCTGGCGCTCGCGTCGATCGGCGTGTTCACGTCGTTGTTCAACGGACGCAGCGCGGGGTTTTCGGCGCTGCGCCAGATCGTCATCGGGCTCATCGCGGCAGGGTTCACGTTCGGCGTCGGGCGCTTGCTGGGCGTGTCGATTTCCTGAACCCGGCGCCTCTCAGGCGCCTCGCGCCCGCCGCCGTCCGGGAGCGCCGCTTGCTATGTCGCGACACGCTCCGCGCGCGGGCCAACCCGCGTCAAGCCTTTCTCCCACAAGGGTTTGCTTGCCGCGCCGAGCGTCCACGGCATGGCCGGGTGTCGCATTTCCTCATGTGGTTGTCGGAATTAGTCGGTTAGCCGCACTTTTTTCTGGCAACTATGTAGGCACAGCGCGGACGGACGTCCGCGAGCGAGGAGAGCACTCGATGAATTCCCCCAAGGTCGTGGTCGAAGGGCTGTGCAAGGTGTTCGGCAGCAACCCGAAACAGGCGCTCGCGATGCTGGCCAGCGGCGCCACGAAAGAAGAGGTGTTTGCCCGCACCGGTCAGATCGTCGGCGTCCACAACGCGTCGTTCGAGGTTCGCGAGGGCGAGATCTTCGTGCTGATGGGCCTGTCCGGCTCGGGCAAGTCGACGCTGATTCGCCTGATCAATCGGCTCGTCGAGCCCAGCGCCGGCAAGGTGCTGATCGACGGCCGCGATGTCGCGAGCGTGCCGCGCGCCGAGCTGACCGCGCTGCGCCGCAAGGACATGAGCATGGTGTTCCAGTCCTTCGCGCTGATGCCGCAGCGCAGCGTGCTGGCCAACGCGGCGTTCGGCCTCGAAGTCGCGGGCGTCGGCCGCAAGGAGCGCGAGGCGCGGGCGCTGACGGTGCTCGAACAGGTCGGCCTTGCACCGTTCGCGCAGAAACTGCCGGCCGAGTTGTCGGGCGGCATGCAGCAGCGCGTCGGGCTCGCGCGCGCGCTCGCGGTCAACCCGTCGCTGATGATCATGGACGAGGCGTTCTCCGCGCTCGATCCGCTCAAGCGCAAGGAGATGCAGAACGTGCTGCTCGATCTGCAACGCGAGCAGCAGCGCACGATCCTGTTCGTGTCGCACGATCTGGAGGAGGCGATGCGCATCGGCACGCGCATCGCGATCATGGAAGGCGGCCGTGTCGTGCAGATCGGCACGCCGCGGGAAATCATCAAGAATCCGGCCGACGACTACGTGCGAGCGTTCTTCGAAGGCATCGACACGAGCCGCTATCTGACGGCCGGCGATCTGATGCAGACCGACGACGTGCCGCTGATGCACGCACCGCAGATCGACGCGTCGAGCGTCGCCGCGACGCTCAACGGCAGCGCCGACTACGCGTTCGTGCTCGATAGCGAGCGCCGGATTCGCGGCTTCGTGTGCCGCGATGCGACAGGCAGCGCGTCGCCGCAGCTCAACCAGATCGAATGCATCCGCCGCAACGCGCCGCTCGACGACGTGGTCGCGCGCGTGGTGGCGAGCCGCGCGCCGCTGCCGGTCGTCGAAGCGGACGGCTCCTACTGCGGTTCGGTCAACAAGACGAACGTGCTGAACGTTCTCACGCGCCATCGAGGTTCTCATGTCTGAAGTCATTCCAGTTGGCGCGTGGGTCGATCACGGCGTTCACTACCTGCTCGATCACGACGCGCAGACCTTCGACACGATCGGCAAGGTCATCGAGAGTTTCGCCGCGGCGGTCGAGCACGGTTTGCAGGCCGTGCCGATGTGGGCGCTGATGGCGTTTTTCGTCGGCATCGGCTTGTGGCGCGTCGGCTGGCGCTTCGCGCTGTTCACGCTGGCGGCGCTGCTGCTGATCTACGGCACCGGCTTCTGGGATCAGATGGTGATCACGCTCGGCCTCACGCTGTCATCGACGGTGATCAGTCTCGTGCTCGGCGTGCCGCTCGGCATCTGGATGGCGAAGAGCCGCGCCGTCGAAATGATCGTGCGCCCGGTGCTCGATCTGATGCAGACGATGCCCGCGTTCGTCTACCTGATCCCGGCCGCGATGCTGTTCGGTCTCGGCCGCGTGCCGGGCATCCTGTCGACGGTGATCTTCGCGATGCCGCCCGCGGTGCGTCTGACCGCGCTCGGCATCAAGCACGTGAATCGCGAAATCGTCGAAGCGGGACAGGCGTTCGGCTGCACGCCGTGGCAACTGCTGTACAAGGTGCAGTTTCCGAACGCGCTGCCGTCGATCATGACCGGCGTGAACCAGACCATCATGATGGCGCTGTCGATGGTGATCATCGCGTCGATGGTCGGTGCGGGCGGCCTCGGTAACGACGTGCTCGCGAGCATCCAGCGGCTCGATATCGGACTCGGCTTCGAAAGCGGGATGTCGGTCGTGATGCTGGCGATCATTCTGGACCGCATCACCGAGAGCTTCGGCCGGGCGCCGGGCAAGGTACGCGCGCCCCTGTTCGCCGGTTTGCGCAATGCGATGAAAGTGCGCCGCGAGCCGGCGGCGCAACACGGTTGATGGCCTGATTCGATACGTCCATGAAGCGCGACGCAATCGCCTCCGCCGAAGCCGATGCGCGGCTGTGCGCCGTCGCGCATGTCGGCTTCCTGACGCTGCCGAACTTCTCGATGATCGCGTTCACGAGCGCGGTCGAGGTGCTGCGCATGGCGAACTACGTGGGCCGCGCGCAGCACTACCGGTGGTCGGTGATCACGCCGGACGGCGAGCCGGCGCGCGCGAGCAACGGCATCACGGTGAAACCGACCACCACGCTCGCCGAGGCCGGCATGCCGGACCTGCTGTTCGTGTGCGCGGGCTGGCACGTGCGCGAGTATGTGAACGACGCGGTGATCGCGCTGCTGCGCGAGGCGGCCGCGCACCGCGTGCCGCTCGGCGGCATCTGCACGGGTCCGTATGCGCTGCTCGCGGCCGGGCTGCTCGACGGCTATCGCGCGACCGTGCATTGGGAGGACATGTCGCCGTTGCACCAGCGCTATCCGCATGTGCATTTCGACGACGAACTGTTCGTGATCGACCGCGACCGGCTGACCTGCACCGGCGGAACCGCGCCGCTCGATCTGATGCTGCATCTGGTGGGCATGCGGCTGGGGGCCTCGGTGGCCGCGCAGGTGTCCGAGCAATTCATCGTCGAGCGGATTCGCGGCTCGACCGATTACCAGCACATTCCGGTCGACGCGCGGGTCGGCCTGTCGCGCACCGAACTGATCGAAGTGGTGCGGCTGATGGAAGCGAACATCGAGGAGCCGCTATCGCTCGACGAACTCGCCCGGCTCGTCAACCTGTCGCAGCGTCATTTGCAACGGATGTTCAAGCTATTCCTGAACGTGTCGCCGACGCATTACTACCTGAGCTTGCGGCTGCGCCGCGCGCGCGATCTGCTGCGCAATACCGATGCGTCGATCGCGCGCGTGACCACGGTGTGCGGTTTTCATTCTCCGTGCCATTTCAGCAAGGCCTATCGCGCGCAGTTCGGGCATGCGCCGAGCGTCGAGCGGCGCATGCCGGAGTAGCGGGTGCCGCGGCCTCGCATGCCGCGCGGATTCAGATCGCCTGCGCGCGGCCCGGAAACGTTTCGTCGTAGCACGAGCCGTCGTCGGCTTGCTCCGCCGTGCCGCGCTGTTCGCGATACATCATCGGCGGCACGCCGAACTGTTTGCGAAATTCCCGTCCCAGGTGCGAGGCGTCCGAAAAGCCGCAGCTCGACGCGATATCGGCGACGGTTTTGTCTGAGCTCGTCAACAACCACGCGGCGGTGCGCAGGCGCACCTGCTTCGCGTAGGCCTGCGGCGCCTTGCCGGTCTGCGCCTTGAACAGCCGTTCGAGCTGACGCGGCGACAGATCGAGCTTGCCCGCCAGTTCGTCGAGCGGCAGCGCGCGGCCCACGTGCTGCTCCATCAGCAGGATCGCGCGCTTGACCTTTGGATGCGAGGCCGGCGCGAGACCGGGGGGATGAGGCTGCGGCGCGTTGCCTTTCTGCAGGTCGTCGACGAGCAGGATGCGCAGCGCCTTCTGCACCGTGGCGGTTTCGAAATGACGCAGCAGGATCGCGGCGGCGACGTCGATCGACGCGCGGCCGCCGGAACAGGTGATGCGCCGCCGGTCGATCACGAACAGCCGGTCGGCGACCAGCATCTGTTCGTCGACCGACGGAAAGCGCTCGATGAAATCCCAGTAGTGAAACCAGCTCACGCAGATCCGATGGCCGTCGAGCACGCCCGCGCGCATCAGCGAGAACACGCCGGTGCACATGCCGACCAGCGTCGCGTCGCGGGCGGCGGCGCGGCGGATGAACGCGAGCGTCGCCTCGCTCGCGGCCGGCCCCGAGTGCAGCAGTCCGCCGACCACCACCACGTAGTCGAACTTCCCGGCGGTCTCGAAGGTTTCCCACGGCGTGATCTGGATGCCGCAACTCGCGCGCACCGGAGCCAGGGTTTCCCCGATCACGCTCCACGAACAGCGCGCCGGCTTGCTGAAGTCGCCTTCGTCGGCGGACAGGCGCAGCAGGTCGACGAAACCCGCGAATGCGGTCAGCGTGAAGTTCGGCAGCAGGATGATGCCGAAGCGGATGCGCTGCTTCGCGGCCGTGTCGAGTGAGGGAGGGGCAAGCGTTTCAGCGGAATTCATGCGCGCGGCGGGTCGGTGAAAAGAACGGCGAAAGAGGAACGAACGTTGACCGAAACGGTGAAGCGAGGATAGCACCACGGACCTTCAGCATTGCCGGCCGCAATCGGGCCGCCTGTCGCAAATGCGTCCCAAGTCATCGCAAATGCGCCGGAAGACCCGCCTGGCGGTTCACCTGACGACGCCATCCCATTGCGATGCCGTTTTTATTCTATCGATCCGGCCCGGCGTGCGGTGCAATAGACGCACATTCCGTCCGGGCGCATGAGTCGAGTCGAAGCGCTTCCGGTCATCGCAACACGCAACACGCAAGACACAACGCACAAGGCACGCCATGAACGTCAGCGTCTTCGATCTGTTCAAGATCGGCATCGGTCCATCCAGCTCGCACACGGTCGGGCCGATGATCGCCGCATGCCGCTTCGCATCGCACATCGAGGACGCGAATCTGCTCGGCTTCGTGCGGCGCATCAGAGCCGAGCTGTTCGGCTCGCTCGGCGCGACCGGCAAGGGCCACGGCACCGACAAGGCGGTGCTGCTCGGCCTCGAAGGCAATCTGCCCGACCGGCTCGATCCTGAGCTGATCGAGCCGCGGCTGCGCGCGATCCGCGAGACCCGCCAGCTCGTGCTGCTCGGCAAGCATCCGGTCGCGTTCGACGAGCGCGAACATGTCGGCTTCTTGCGCAAGCTGATGCCGGGCGCGCCGGGCTCGGGCGTCGTGCATCCGAACGGCATGCGCTTCCAGGCCTTCGACGAGAACGGTCAACTGCTCGTCGAAAAAGAGTACTTCTCGATCGGCGGCGGCTTCGTCGTCAATCGCGACGGCGACCGCGTGAACGGCCGGCGCGCCAACGCGGAGGTGCCGTATCCGTTTCGCACCGGCGCCGATCTGATGCGCGTGTGCCGCGAAAGCGGCCTGTCCATCGCCGAAGTGACATTGCGCAACGAATGCGCGACCCGGCCCGAGCACGAAGTGCGCGAGGGGCTGCTGGCGATCTGGCGCACGATGGCCGCATGTGTCGAGCGCGGTTGCAAGGCGCGCGGCGAGTTGCCCGGCCCGATGAACGTGAAGCGTCGCGCGGCCGAGCTGTGCGAGCGCTTGCGCGCACACTCGGAGGAATCGCTGCGCGACCCGCTGTCGATGCTCGACTGGGTCAACCTGTACGCGATGGCCGTCAACGAGGAGAACGCCGCGGGCGGCCGGGTCGTCACCGCGCCGACCAATGGCGCGGCCGGCGTGATCCCGGCAGTGCTGCACTACTACGTGAAATTCATGCATGCGGCGAACGACGCCGGCATCGTCGACTTCCTGCTGACCGCCGCGGCGATCGGCATCATCTACAAGGAAACGGCGTCGATCTCCGGCGCCGAGGTGGGCTGCCAGGGCGAAGTGGGCGTGGCCTGCTCGATGGCCGCCGCCGCGCTCGCGGCCGTGATGGGCGGCACGCCCACCCAGGTCGAGAACGCCGCCGAAATCGGCATGGAACACAACCTCGGCATGACGTGCGATCCGGTCGGCGGGCTGGTGCAGATTCCGTGCATCGAGCGCAACGCGATGGGCGCGATCAAGGCGATCAACGCGGCCCGCCTCGCGATGAAGGGCGACGGCAAGCACGTGGTGTCGCTCGACAGTGTGATCCGCACCATGCGCGAAACCGGCGCCGACATGAAGACGAAATACAAGGAGACGTCGCGCGGCGGACTGGCCGTGAACGTCATCGAGTGTTGAACCGCTACACCGCATCTGCAAAACCGCAAAGGACCGACGATGAGCCGCTATTCGATATTCAGCCTGCTACGCAACGGGATGTCGTATCACGAGAACTGGGAGCGGCAATGGCGCAGCCCCGAGCCTAAACGTGAATACGACGTCGTGATCGTCGGCGGCGGCGGGCACGGTCTCGCGACCGCGTACTACCTCGCGAAGGAGCATGGCGTGCGCAATGTCGCGGTGCTCGAGAAGGGCTGGATCGGCGGCGGCAACACCGCGCGCAATACGACGATCGTGCGGTCGAACTACCTGTGGGACGAATCCGCCGCGCTCTACGAGAAGGCGATGAAGCTGTGGGAAGGGCTCGCGCAGGATCTGAACTACAACGTGATGTTCAGCCAGCGCGGCGTGATGAATCTCGCGCATACGCTGCAGGACGTGCGCGACACCGAACGCCGCGTCAACGCGAACCGCCTGAACGGCGTCGACGCCGAATTTCTCACGCCCGCGCAGATCAAGGAACTCGAGCCGACCATCAATCTGAACAGCCGCTACCCGGTGCTCGGCGCATCGATCCAGCGGCGCGGCGGCGTGGCGCGGCACGATGCGGTGGCGTGGGGCTTCGCGCGCGGCGCCGATCAGGCCGGCGTCGATATCGTGCAGAACTGCCAGGTCGTCGGCATTCGCCGCGACGGCAGCCAGGTGACGGGCGTCGACACGACGAAAGGTTTCATCAAGGCGAAGAAGGTCGCGGTGGTCGCGGCCGGCAACACGTCGACGCTCGCCGACATGGCCGGCGTGCGACTGCCGCTCGAAAGCCATCCGTTGCAGGCGCTGGTGTCGGAGCCGATCAAGCCGGTCGTCAACACGGTCGTGATGTCGAATGCGGTCCACGCGTATATCAGCCAGTCCGACAAGGGCGATCTCGTGATCGGCGCGGGCGTCGATCAGTACACGGGCTTTGGGCAGCGCGGCAGCTTCCAGATCATCGAGGGCACGCTCGAGGCGATCGTCGAGATGTTCCCGGTGTTTTCCCGCGTGCGGATGAACCGGCAGTGGGGCGGCATCGTCGATGTGTCGCCGGACGCGTGCCCGATCATCAGCAAGACCGATGTGAAGGGACTGTATTTCAACTGCGGCTGGGGGACGGGCGGCTTCAAGGCGACGCCCGGCTCGGGATGGGTCTTTGCGCACACGATCGCGAAGGACGAACCCCATCCGTTGAACGCGCCGTTTTCGCTGGACCGGTTCTATACCGGTCATCTGATCGATGAGCATGGCGCTGCCGCCGTGGCCCACTAGTCGACAAGGAGACACAGATGCTGCTGATCGAATGCCCCTGGTGCGGTCCCCGCGCCGAAACCGAATTCTCGTGCGGCGGCGAGGCGGACATCGCCCGCCCGCTCGACACGGACAAGCTCACCGACAAGGAATGGGGCGACTACCTTTTCATGCGCAAGAACCCGCGCGGCGTGCATCGCGAGCAATGGTTCCACACGCAGGGCTGCCGCCGCTGGTTCAAGGCGCAGCGCGACACCGTCAGCTATGCGTTCCAGGGCTATCAGACGTTCGAGCGTCCGTTGCTGGCGCTGGACAGTACCGATACACAGGCAGCAAACGCACAGGTAAAGGCACAAGAGGGCAAAGCATCATGAGCCAGAAAGACCGACTCCCGACCGGCGGGCGCATCAATCGCGCGATCGCGCTGAGCTTCACGTTCAACGGCGTCGAGTATCAGGGTTATCAAGGCGACACGCTCGCGTCCGCATTGCTCGCGAACGGCATGCATTTCGTCGCGCGCAGCTGGAAATATCATCGGCCGCGCGGCATCGTGACCGCGGGCGTCGAGGAGCCGAACGCGGTCGTGCAACTGGAGACCGGCGCCTACACGGTGCCGAACGCGCGGGCCACCGAGGTCGAGTTGTACCAGGGGCTCGTCGCGAGCAGCGTGAACGCGAAACCGAGCATCGAGAAGGACCGCATGGCGATCAACCAGAAGATCGCGCGCTTCATTCCGGCGGGCTTCTACTACAAGACCTTCATGTGGCCGCGCAAACTCTGGCCGAAGTACGAGGAAGCGATTCGCGACGCGGCCGGCCTCGGCACCGCGCCGCGACAGCGCGACGCGGACCGCTACGACAAGTGCTTCGCGCATTGCGACGTGCTGGTGGTCGGCGGCGGCCCGACCGGGCTCGCGGCCGCGCACGCGGCGGCCTTGTCCGGCGCGCGCGTGACGCTCGTCGACGATCAGCCCGAGCTGGGCGGCTCGCTGCTGTCCTGCGGCGCGGAGATCGACGGCAAGCCCGCGCTGCGGTGGGTGCAGAAAATCGAGGACGAATTGCGGCAGTTGCCCGATGTGAAGATCCTGAGCCGCAGCACCGCGTTCGGCTATCAGGACCACAATCTCGTCACGGTCACCCAGCGCCTGACCGATCATCTGCCCGTGTCGCAGCGCAAGGGCACGCGCGAACTGCTGTGGAAGATCCGCGCGAAACGCGTGATTCTCGCGACCGGCGCACATGAACGGCCGATCGTGTTCGGCAACAACGATCTGCCTGGCGTGATGCTCGCGTCGGCGGTGTCGAGCTATCTGCATCGGTATGCGGTACTGCCGGGTCGCAATGCGATCGTGTTCACGAACAACGACGACGGCTATCAATGCGCGCTCGACCTGAAGGCGGCCGGCGCGCAGGTGAGCGTCATCGATCCGCGCGCGGGCGAATCGAAGGGCACGCTGCCCGCGCTTGCGCGCCGCCATGGCATCAAGGTGCTGAACGGCACGGTCGCCACGGCGGCGCATGGCAAGCTGCGCGTCGCGTCGGTGTCGCTCGCTTCGTATGCGAAAGGGCAAATCACCGCTCAGCAGGGCCAACTGCCGTGCGATCTGCTCGCGATGTCGGGTGGCTGGAGCCCCGTGCTGCATCTGTTCGCGCAGTCGGGCGGCAAAGCCCATTGGCACGACGACAAGGCCTGCTTCGTGCCGGGCAAGGCGGTCCAGCCTGAGACCAGCGTCGGCGCCTGCGCGGGCGACTTCACGCTCGGCCAGGGCATTCGCTTCGCGCTCGACGCCGGCGTCGAAGCGGCGCGCGCGGCCGGGCACATCGTCACGCGGCCAAAGCCGGTGCAGGTCGCCGAACTGAGCGAAACGAAGCTGGAACCGCTGTGGCTCGTCGGCGGACGCGAGTTGGCCACGCGCGGGCCCAAGCAGTTCGTCGATCTCCAGAACGACGTCGCGGCGGCCGATATCTTCCTCGCGGCGCGCGAAGGCTTCGAATCCGTCGAACACGTGAAGCGCTACACCGCGATGGGCTTCGGCACCGACCAGGGCAAGCTCGGCAACATCAACGGCATGGCGATTCTCGCCCAGGCGCTCGGTAAGACCATTCCCGAGACTGGCACGACGACGTTCCGGCCGAACTACACGCCGGTCACGTTCGGCACTTTCGCCGGCCGGGAATTGGGCGAATTGCTCGATCCGGTGCGCAAGACGGCGGTACACGAATGGCACGTGGAACACGGCGCGGCGTTCGAGGACGTCGGCAACTGGAAGCGTCCGTGGTATTACCCGAAAGCGGGCGAGGATCTGCACGCGGCGGTTGCGCGCGAAGCGCTCGCGGTGCGCACAAGCGTCGGCATTCTCGATGCGTCGACGCTAGGCAAGATCGATATTCAGGGCCCCGATTCCGCGGAACTGTTGAACTGGGTGTACACGAATCCGTGGACCAAGCTCGAAGTCGGCAAGTGCCGCTACGGCCTGATGCTCGACGAAAACGGCATGATCTTCGACGACGGCGTGACCGTGCGCCTCGCCGAGCAGCACTACATGATGACGACCACCACCGGCGGCGCGGCGCGTGTGCTCGCGTGGCTCGAACGCTGGCTGCAAACCGAATGGCCCGACCTGCGCGTGCGGCTCGCGTCGGTCACCGATCACTGGGCAACTTTTGCGGTAGTCGGCCCGATGAGCCGCAAGGTGCTGCAAAAGGTCTGCGACGACATCGACTTCGCGAACGCGGCGTTTCCGTTCATGACGTATCGTGAAGGCACCGTCGCGGGCGCGGCGGCGCGCGTGATGCGCATCAGTTTCTCGGGCGAACTCGCGTATGAGGTGAACGTGCCGGCCAACGTCGGACGCGCGGTGTGGGCAGCGTTGATGGCCGCGGGCGCGGAGTTCAACATCACGCCGTACGGCACCGAGACGATGCACGTGCTGCGCGCGGAGAAGGGCTATATCATCGTCGGCCAGGATACGGACGGCTCGATGACGCCGCACGACCTCGGCATGGGCGGGCTCGTCGCGAAGTCGAAGGACTTTCTCGGCAAGCGCTCGCTCGCCCGCTCGGACACCGCGAAGGCGGGACGTAAGCAACTGGTCGGGCTGCTCGCGGAAGATGCGTCGTTCGTGATACCCGAGGGCTCGCAGATCGTCGCCGGTCCGTTCCAGGGCGACACCGCGCCGATGCTCGGGCACGTCACGTCGAGCTATTACAGCCCGATTCTGCAACGCTCGATCGCGATGGCGGTCGTCAAGGGCGGTCTCGACAAGATCGGCACGACCGTCACGATTCCACTCGCGAGCGGCAAACAGATCGCGGCGAAGATCGCGAGTCCGGTGTTCTACGACAGCGAAGGAGCACGTCAACATGTGGAATGAAACTGGCGGAACGGTGTCCATCGTGGACCGCACGCTCGGGCGGCAAAACGGCGCGTGGCAGGAGTCGCCGCTGGTCGGTGTGGATGGGCTGCTGAAACAGCATCAGGCCAACGCGAGTGCCGCGTTCCGGCTCGGCGAGCGGCCATTTCTCGAACTCGTGAACGTGCGCGGCGATACGCGCGACGCGGCGTTCATTCGCGCGGTGGAACAGGTGATCGGCTGCAAGCCGCCGGAGAAGCCGAACACCGTCGCGCGCGGCAACGGCTACGACATGGTCTGGCTCGGCCCGGACGAATGGCTCGTGCGTTCGGAGACCGCGCACGATGCGACGCGCACGGCGCCGTTGCAGGCGAAGCTCGGCGCGGCGTTCGCGGGCGTGTTCGCATCGGCGGTCGATGTGGGCAGCGGCTATACGGTGCTTGAAATCACCGGCACGCGGACGCGCGACGTGCTCGCGCGCGGCTGTCCGCTCGACCTGCATCCCAAACTTTTCGGCCTGGGGCAGTGCGCGCAGAGCCACTATTTCAAGGCGTCGATCACGTTGCTGCCCACGGGCGCCGACAGTTTCGACATCGTCGTGCGTCGCAGCTTCGCGGATTACTTCGTCAGGATCATGCTCGACGCCGCCGAGCCGTTGATGTGCTGAGCGACGCGCGGTTCGCTTTGCCGATTTCGCCATGACGTCGGCACGCGCGGCCACCTCGCTTCTCACGGCACGCGCGTGCGATGAGCGCGATGCCGGCGCCGCGCTCGCGCTGCTCGATCAAAGTATCGCGCTGCGTCATCGGCGCATTGCGCTGATCCGCTATCTACTCGCGCGGGAGCTCGGTGCGCCGCTCGAAGCGCGGCATCATGCGTACGTCGAGAAAATCGCGGCTCGTCTGAGCGCGGATGCGCTCGCGCGGATCGCCGGCGCAGCGCGTGCGCGGCTGCGCCCGTAAGTCCACGCCGTATCAGGGCTTGCCGCCATCCAGCGCCGTCAGGATCTGATGCGCGGCGCTCACGCGCGCTTCGTTCGGGAAATTGCGATTGGCGAGCATCACGATACCGATGCGTTTTTGCGGCACGAACGCGACATACGCGCCGAAGCCGTTCGTCGATCCGGTCTTGTTGATCCAGACGTTCTGCTGCGGCGGCAGCGGCGGTTTGATTGCGGTCGACGGCGTCCCGTTGAGGACCATCTCCGGCGAATTGCCGGCCAGCAAGGTCGGCAACGCGACCGGATACGGGTACTGCTCCCAGATCAGATCCTGGGTCAGCACGCCGGACTGGAAGTAGCCGGTATGCGTGTCCGTGATCGCGCGCTGCCACTGACTGTCGAGCGGAATCAGATTCATGTTTGCCTGCACGTAACGCAGCATATCCGCGGCGGTCGACTTCACCCCGTAGGCTTCGGCGGAAATCACGCCGCCCGTCAGACGGACCGGCGCGCCGTCTTTCGCATAGCCCTGCGCATAGTCCGGCATTTTCGCCGCGGGCACGTCGATATAGGTGCTCTTCATACCGAGCGCCGGAAACACGCGTTGCTGCACCAGCACGGTGAAATCCTGCCCCATGGTCTTCGCGGTGATCAGGCCGAGCGTGCCGATGCCGGGATTCGAGTAGGTGCGGAACGTGCCGGGCGCATGAGCGGGCTCCCAGTCGTGGAAGTACCGCAGCAATTGCGCGTCGTTATGGATGTCGTCCGGCACCTGCAGGGGCAGGCCGCCAGGCGTGTGCGTGCCGAGGTTCAGCAGGCTGACTTTGCCGAACGGGCGGCCGCGCAGCGTCGGCAGATAGCGTTCCGTGCCGTCCGACAACGACAGCTTGCCGTCGAGCTGCGCATACGACGCGAGTGTCGCCGTGAAGGTCTTGCTGACCGAGCCGAGTTCGAACAGCGTGTCGCGTGTGACCGGCTTGCCGGTTTGCGTCGACGCGACGCCGTAGTTGTACACGTAGGGCTTGCCGTCGTCGATCACGCCGACCGCCATCCCGGCGATATGGTACTTCGCCATCAGCGGCCTGATCGCGGCATCGATGGTCGGTTGGAGTTGCGCGGCGGTGGGCTCGGCCGCGTGGCCGACGGGTGAGATCGCGCAGAGCGTGAGCAGCGCGAACTTGGCGGTTGTTATCAGTTTGAGCGCTCGGGTCTTCATGGCAAACGGGTCCTCGGTCGGGGGAGTGTGAATCGGTGGATCGGCGATTCGGCTGAGGCAGCACTATCGGGCTTTCGAGAACCGCTGGCAAACGAGGATAAGTTAGGCGACGGTAAAGAAAAAGTTGTGGGCGGCAATCCGAGCGGCGCCGGCGTTGTCGGCTGAAGCCAAACGCGTGTCGGGTTCGACACAGGTGTCGCTCCGGGCGGCCGCTACGCTGGTGAAACGGTGCGCCGCGCGGCGTGCGGGGCGTGCCGCTCACGAACATGGAGACGAGACAATGAGCAGCAATCGCGGCGTCGTGTATCTGGGGCAGGGTATGGTCGAAGTGCAATCGATCGACTACCCGAAGATGGTCGATCCTCGCGGCCGTTCGATCGGCCACGGCGTGATCCTGAAAGTGGTCAGCACGAATATCTGCGGCTCCGATCAGCACATGGTGCGTGGCCGCACGACCGCCGAGGTCGGCCTCGTACTTGGGCACGAGATTACCGGCGAAGTGATCGAGGTCGGGCGCGATGTCGAGACGCTGAAGGTCGGCGATCTGGTGTCGGTGCCGTTCAACGTCGCCTGCGGGCGCTGCCCGACCTGCAAGGCGCAGCATACCGGCGTGTGCCTGAACGTAAACCCGTCGCGCGCGGGCGGCGCGTATGGCTACGTCGACATGGGCGGATGGATCGGCGGCCAGGCCGAATACGTGCTGGTGCCGTACGCGGACTTCAACCTGCTGAAATTTCCCGACCGCGCGCAGGCGATGTCGAAGATCCGTGACCTGACGTGCCTGTCCGACATTCTGCCGACCGGCTATCACGGCGCGGTGATGGCCGGCGTGCAGCCCGGTGCGAGCGTCTACATCGCGGGCGCGGGCCCGGTCGGCATGGCGGCGGCCGCGTCCGCGCGCCTCCTGGGTGCGGCCTGCACGATCGTCGGTGACATGAACGAGGCACGCCTTGCGCATGCGCGCAAGATGGGCTTCCAGACTATCAATCTGTCGAAGGACGCGACGCTCGGCGAACAGATCGAGCAGATTCTCGGCAAGCCCGAAGTGGATTGCGCGGTGGACTGCGTCGGCTTCGAAGCACACGGTCACGGCAGCAGCGCTTCACACGAGGAGGCCCCGGCCGCGGTGCTCAATTCGCTGATGGAAATTACCCGCGCGGCCGGCGCGATCGGCATTCCCGGACTCTACGTGACCGACGATCCGGGCTCGACCGATGCCGCCGCGCGCCAGGGCAGCCTCAGCTTGCGTTTCGGGCTCGGCTGGGCCAAATCGCACTCGTTCCACACCGGGCAGACACCGGTCATGAAGTACAACCGCAATCTGATGCAGGCGATCCTGTGGGACCGTTTGCCGATCGCCGACATCGTCAACGTGACGGTGGTGTCGCTCGACGATGCGCCCGAGGGTTACCGGCAATTCGACGGCGGCGCGCCGAAGAAGTTTGTGATCGACCCGCACGGGTTGTTGAAGGCCGCTTGAGGTTCGTTGGCCGCTGGTATCAAGCGGCCATCACCGGCGCGTTCGATAGCGAAGGCACCTGCTTGCGACGCTCGCGCGTCGGCGCGGTGCCGAACGCATCGCGATAGCTCTTCGAGAAGTGGCAGGCCGACTGGAAGCCGCAGGCCATCGTGATGTGCATGATCGACATGTCGGTCTGCAACAGCAGCTCGCGCGCGCGCCGCAGGCGCAGTGTCAGATAGTAGTGCGTCGGCGTCATGCCCAGATGCTCGCGGAACAGCCGTTGCAACTGCCTTTGCGACATGCCGGCGAGGCGCGCCAGCTCTTCGCGCGACAGCGGCTCCTCGATGTTGTTCTCCATCAGCGAGATCACTTCGAACAGCGATTTGTTGGCCGAGCCGAGCCGCGCGACGAGCGGCATCTTCTGCTGCGCGCTGGTGTCGCGCACGTGTTCGACGATGAACTGCTCGGCGATCTGCGTGACCCGAGCGGTGCCAACACGCGGCGCGATCAGGTTCAGCATCATGTCGAGCGGCGCGACGCCGCCGGTACAGGTCACGCGATCGCGATCGATCACGAACAGTTCTTTCAGAAAGCGCGTATCGGGAAACTCTTCCTTCAGCGCCGACATGTTTTCCCAATGAATCGCGCACGCATAACCGGCCAGCAGGCCGGCGCGCGCGAGCGCATAGGTGCCCGTGCAAAGACTGCCCAGCACGCAGCCCATGCGCGCGAAACGGCGCAGCGCGGACAGATGCTCGGCGGTGGTGGAGCGCTGCACGTCGATGCCGCCGACCACGAACACGATATCGGGTTGCCCGACGCATTCGACCGGCCCCGTATCGACGGATAACCCGTTGCTCGCCATGACCGGCCCGCCGGCGGGACTCACGATCGACCAGCGGTAAAGCGTCTGGCCCGTCAGATAGTTCGCCATGCGTAGCACTTCGATCGCGTTCGAGAAGGCGATCATCGTGAAGTTGGGGACCGGCATGAATGCGAAATGCGACAACGATGCCGTGCGATCGGTGGACATGTGAACGGTGATTCCTGATGTAAATGTCGCGTCGCCGTGGGGAGGGCGACTATCTGAATTCTGAGTATCAGGGCAACTACCGTGCCATCAGGCTAAACCCTTGGATACTGCGCACAAAGCCTGGAATAGCTAAGCAATCGACTGATGAAAGCATCCGCGCGGCACCGGAACAGCGCGGCGACGCTCTTGCAGCGCACCCGATCGGCGCAGGAATACTGCGTTGTAGTGCAGCGCTGAGCGCGCGGATTGCGCCGACTTGTCGAAAAAGGTTGCGCATGGCGGAAAAGGCAAAGAACGCGTCTGAATTCGTAAATAGACGCGCCGGGTGACCGTCAAGAATAGACCCAGGGCAAAGCGGTAGCGCGATCCCGCCGGCGACCCGCAGGAGCCTCCCCGTCAACGTTCTCACGGACCTTCCATGTCGAACCCGAATCCCTTCTTCGAAGACTCGCTAGCGGCGCGCGACCCGGCCGTGCGCGGCGCCATTCTGAAAGAGCTCGAGCGTCAGCAGTCGCAAGTCGAGCTGATCGCGTCGGAAAACATCGTGTCGCGCGCGGTGCTCGACGCGCAGGGCTCGGTGCTGACCAACAAGTACGCGGAAGGGTATCCGGGCAAGCGTTACTACGGCGGTTGCGAATACGTCGACGCGATCGAGACGCTCGCGCTCGATCGCATCAAGCAGCTGTTCGACGCGAAGTTCGCCAACGTGCAGCCGCATTCCGGCGCGCAGGCGAACGGCGCGGTGATGCTCGCGCTCACCAGGCCGGGCGACACGGTGCTCGGCATGTCGCTCGACGCGGGCGGGCATCTGACGCACGGCGCGAAACCCGCGATGTCGGGCAAGTGGTTCACCGCGGTGCAGTACGGCGTGCGGCGCGACACGATGCTGATCGACTACGAGCAGATCGAGGAACTGGCGCAACAGCACAAGCCCGCGCTGCTGATCGCCGGCTTCTCCGCCTATCCGCGCGCGCTCGACTTCGCGCGGCTGCGCGCGATCGCCGATGGCGCCGGTGCGAAGCTGATGGTGGACATGGCGCATATCGCCGGCGTGATCGCGGCCGGCCGCCATGACAATCCGGTCCCGCATGCGCACGTGGTCACGTCGACCACCCACAAGACCTTGCGCGGTCCGCGCGGCGGATTCGTGCTGACCAACGACGAGGAGATCGCAAAGAAGATCAACTCTGCCGTGTTCCCCGGCTTGCAGGGCGGCCCGCTGATGCACGTGATCGCCGGCAAGGCGGTCGCATTCGGCGAGGCGCTGCAGCCGGACTTCAAAACCTATATCGACAGCGTGCTCGCGAACGCGCGGGCATTGGGCGAGGTGCTCACATCGGGCGGCGTCGATCTGGTGACGGGCGGCACCGACAACCATCTGCTGCTGGTCGATCTGCGGCCGAAGGGGCTCAAGGGCAATCAGGTCGAACAGGCGCTGGAGCGCGCGGGCATCACCTGCAACAAGAACGGCATTCCGTTCGATACGGAGAAGCCGACCATCACCTCCGGCATCCGCCTCGGCACACCGGCGGCCACGACACGTGGCTTCGGTGTCAGCGAGTTTCGCGAGGTCGGGCGTCTGATCGTCGAGGTGCTCGATGCGCTGCGCGTGTCGCCCGAAGGCGATGCCGCAACCGAACAACGCGTGCGCCGCGAGATTTTCGCGCTGTGCGAGCGCTTTTCCATTTACTGAGTACGCGTGGAGCAAACGATGAGTCAACTGCACGAGAACAGCATCATCATCGACGGGCTGAACATTTCGAAGTTCGAGCGCTCGGTGTTCGAGGACATGCGCAAGGGCGGCGTGACCGCGGTCAACTGCACGGTGTCGGTCTGGGAGAGTTTTCAGAAGACCGTCGACAACATCGCCGAAATGAAGCAGCAAATCCGCCAATACAGCGAAATCCTCACGCTGGTGCGCACCACCGACGACATCTTCCGCGCCAAGAAAGAGAACAGGACCGGCATCATCTTCGGCTTCCAGAACGCGCATGCGTTCGAGGACAACCTCGGCTATATCGAAGCGTTCAAGGATCTCGGCGTCAACGTGGTGCAGCTTTGCTACAACACGCAGAACCTGGTCGGCACCGGCTGCTACGAACGCGACGGCGGTCTGTCCGGCTACGGGCGCGAAGTGATTCAGGAGATGAACCGCGTCGGCATCATGGTCGATCTGTCGCATGTGGGCGGCAAGACGTCGTCGGAGGCGATCGCGGCTTCGAAGAAACCGGTCTGCTATTCGCATTGCTGCCCGTCAGGGCTCAAGGAGCATCCGCGCAACAAGACCGACGAGCAGTTGAAGGAGATCGCGGACGCGGGCGGCTTCGTCGGCGTGACGATGTTCGCGCCGTTCCTGAAGCGCGGACCGGATGCGACCGTCGAGGACTATATCGAGGCGATCGAGTACGTGGTGAACCTGATCGGCGAGGACCAGGTGGGGATCGGCACGGATTTCACGCAGGGCTACAGCACAGAGTTTTTCGACTGGATCACGCACGACAAGGGCCGTTATCGCCAGTTGACGAACTTCGGCAAGGTCGTGAATCCCGAAGGCATTCGCACGATCGGCGAGTTTCCGAACCTGACCGCCGCGATGGAACGCGCCGGCTGGAGCGAGACGCGCATCCGCAAGATCATGGGCGAAAACTGGGTACGGGTGTTCGGTGAAGTCTGGAAGGTGTGAGCTTTAGCCCTTGTTTTCATAGCGGATACGAAACGGAGTCTCCACATGCAACCCCAACTGCCTATCGACGTCGATCCGGACACCGGCGTCTGGACCACCGACGCGCTGCCGATGCTGTACGTGCCGCGCCACTTCTTTACCAACAACCACGTCGCCGTCGAGGAAGCGCTCGGCCGCGATACGTACGCCGGGATTCTCTACAAGGCCGGTCACAAGTCCGCCTATTTCTGGTGCGAGAAGGAAGCGAAGCAACATGGTCTTGCCGGCATGGCGGTATTCGAGCATTACCTGAACCGTCTGTCGCAGCGCGGCTGGGGCATCTTCAGGATCATCGAAGCCGATCCGGCCAGCTCGCATGCGCGGATCGAATTGCGGCACTCGTCGTTCGTGCTCGCGCAACCGGGCAAGACCGGCAAGCTTTGCTACATGTTCGCCGGCTGGTTCGCGGGCGCGATGGACTGGGTCAACGATACCGCGCCCGACGGCGCGCGCAAGGGCCCGCCGTCGCAGTCGAAAGAAGCGCGCTGCGCGGCGGAGGGACACGAGCACTGCGTGTTCGAAGTCTCGCCGCTCGCGTCAATCTAATCCGGGCATTCCGAGGTCGATCGCGATGCGTTACCCGAACCTTTTCAAGCCGCTCACGTTGAACAAGCTGACGCTGCGCAATCGCATCGTCAGTACCGCGCACGCGGAGGTCTATGCGGAGCCGGGTGGCCTGCCCGGCGACCGTTATATCCGCTACTACGAGGAAAAGGCGAAGGGCGGAGTCGGACTCGCCGTGTGCGGCGGTTCGAGCCCGGTGTCGATCGACAGCCCGCAAGGCTGGTGGAAGTCGGTGAATCTCGCCACCGACCGGATCGTCGATCCGCTCGCTCGGCTCGCCGAAGCGATGCACGCGCATGGCGCGAAAATCATGATTCAGGCCACCCACATGGGACGCCGCTCGGCGTTTCACGGCGAGCACTGGCCGCATCTGATGTCGCCGTCGGGAGTGCGCGAGCCGGTGCATCGCGGCAACGCGAAGATCATCGAGGTCGAAGAGATCCGCCGCATCATCGGCGACTTCGCGGCGGCCGCGAAGCGCGTGAAGGATGCGGGCATGGACGGCATCGAGATCTCGGCGGCGCACCAGCATCTGATCGATCAGTTCTGGAGCCCGCGCACCAACTTCCGTACCGACGAATGGGGCGGCTCGCTCGAAAACCGCCTGCGTTTCGGCGTCGAAGTGTTGCGGGCGGTGCGCGCGGCGGTGGGCGCCGACTTCTGCGTCGGCCTGCGCATGTGTGGCGACGAATTCCACGAAGATGGGCTCGATCACGAGCAGCTGAAAGAGATTGCCCAGGCGATGAGCGAGACCGGCCTGATCGACTATCTCGGCGTGATCGGTTCCGGCGCGGACACGCACAATACGCTCGCCAACTGCATGCCGCCGATGGCGCTGCCGCCCGAGCCGTTCGTGCATCTCGCGGCCGGCATCAAGCAGGTCGTCAAGGTGCCGGTGATGCACGCGCAAAGCATTCGCGACGCCGGCCAGGCCGAGCGCTTGCTCGCGAGCGGCATGGTCGATCTGGTCGGCATGACGCGCGCCCAGATCGCCGATCCGCATATGGTCATCAAGATCCGCAATGGCCGCGAGGACGAAATCAGGCAGTGCGTCGGCGCGAACTACTGCATCGACCGTCAGTACAACGGGCTCGATGTGCTGTGCGTGCAGAACGCGGCGACCTCGCGCGAAGCGACGATGCCGCACGTGATCGCCAGCTCGCGCGGACCGAAGCGCAAGGTCGTGGTGGTCGGCGCGGGGCCGGCGGGGCTCGAAGCGGCGCGCGTCGCGAAGTCGCGCGGTCACGACGTGGTGCTGTTCGAAAAGAACGATCACGTGGGCGGCCAGATCATGCTGGCGGCGAAAGCGCCGCAGCGCGAGCAGATGGCGGGCATCGTGCGCTGGTTCGACATGGAGACGAAGCGTCTCGGCGTGGACCGCCGCCTCGGTGTCGCCGCCGACGAGCGGACCATCATGGCCGAGAAGCCCGACATCGTCGTGCTCGCCACCGGCGGTTCGGCGTTCACGTCGCAGGTCGCGGCGTGGGGCGTCGACGCGGGGCTCGCGGTCAGTTCGTGGGACGTGCTGGCCGGCAAGGTCGAGCCGGGCAGAAACGTGCTCGTGTACGACGGCGTCAGCACGCATGCGGGGGCGGGTGTGGCCGATTTCATCGCGAGCCGCGGCGCCAACGTGGAGATCGTCACGCCCGACGTGAAGGTCGCCGACGACGTCGGCGGCACCACGTTCCCGATCTTCTATCGCCGTCTGTACGCGCAAGGCGTGATCCATACGCCCAATTACTGGCTCGACAGGGTGTACGAGGAGGACGGCAAGAAGATCGCCGTGATCCGCAACGAGTACACCGAGGAGCAGGAGGAGCGCGCGGTCGATCAGGTGGTGATCGAAAACGGCAGTACGCCGAACGACCGGCTTTACTGGCAGCTGAAGCCTGAATCGGTCAATCGCGGCCAGGTCGACGTGCACAAACTGTTCGCGTCCGAACCGCAGCCGGGTCTCGACGAGCAGCTCGGCGACGGCCGCTTCCTGCTGTTCCGGGTCGGCGACTGCATCTCGATGCACAACATTCACGGCGCGATCTACGACGCGCTGCGCCTTTGCAAGGATTTCTGACGATGAGCCCCGTGTTTGTCATCACCGTCCTGCTGTGGGTGTCGGTGGCCGGTCTCGCGTTCGCGCTGGCGCGCCGCGCCGCCTACTGGCGCGAGGGCCGTGCGACCGTCGCGGGCGCCTATGGCTGGGCCAATCTGCTCGCGATCCCGAAGCGCTACTTCGTCGACCTGCATCATGTGGTCGCGCGCGATCCGTATATCGCCCGCACGCACGTTGCCACGGCGGGCGGAGCGATCCTCGCGATGGCGCTCGTGTTCGTCAACTACGGTCTCGCGATCTACTCGCCGTGGCTGGACAAACTGATCTTTCTCGCCGCGCTGGCGATGCTGATCGGCACGGTGTTCGTGTGGCGCCGCCGGCATGGCGCGAAGACGGTGCCGGCGCGACTCTCGCGCGGGCCGTGGGATCAGTTGCCGTTGCTACTGGGCGCGTTCGCGCTCGGTCTCGCGCTGTTCATCGCGCTTCCGGCGACAATGATGTCCGGCGCGCTCGCCGTGATCGTCGCGCTGTTGATCGCGGCGGGCGCGTTCACGATGACGTTCGGCGCGGCGCGTGGCGGCCCGATGAAACATGCGTTGGCCGGATTGCTGCATCTCGCGTTTCATCCGCGCCAGGAGCGCTTTGCCGATTCCACCGCAGCGCGTCACGCTCGCGATGCCGTGCCGCCCACCGCGCTTAAAACCCCGCTGCTCGACGCGAAGGAATACGGCGTCGGCAAGCCGGTCGAATTCCGCTGGAACCAGTTGCTCAGCTTCGACGCCTGCGTGCAATGCGGCAAATGCGAAGCGGCGTGCCCCGCGTTCGCGGCCGGTCAGCCGCTCAATCCGAAGAAGCTGATTCAGGATCTGGTAACCGGCATGGTCGGCGGCACCGACGCGCAGTACGCAGGCAGCCCGACGCCCGGCATTCCGGTCGGCAAGCACGCGGGCGCGCCCGCCAAGCCGCTGATCTCGACGCTGATCGAAGCGGACACGCTGTGGTCCTGCACGACCTGCCGCGCCTGCGTGCAGGAGTGCCCGATGCTGATCGAGCACGTGGACGCGATCGTGGACATGCGCCGCAATCAGACGCTCGTCGAAGGCAGCGTGCCGGGCAAGGGGCCGGCGACGCTCGCGAATCTGCGCGAAACCGGCAGCCTCAACGGCTACGACATCGGCGCGCGCTACGACTGGGCCGTCGATCTGCAGGTGCAGCTCGCGCAGCCGGGCCGTCACGTGGACGTGCTGCTGATCGCCGGCGAATGCGCGTTCGACATGCGCTATCAGCGCACGCTGCGGGCGCTCGTCAAGGTGCTGAACCGCGCGGGCGTCGATTACGCGGTGCTGGGCGGTGTCGAGACCGATACCGGCGACACCGCGCGGCGGCTCGGCGACGAAGCGACGTTCCAGCAACTGGCCCGTACGCTGATCGGGACGCTCGCGCAGTACTCGTTCGCGCGCATCGTTACCGCCGATCCGCACGTGCTGCATAGCCTGCGCAACGAATATCGCGCGCTCGGCGGGTTCTATCAGGTCCAGCATCACACGGCGCTGATCGACGAACTGATCGCGAGCGGCAAGCTGTCGCCGCGCGCGGCCGCCGCCGTCGCGGAGCGCAACATCACGTATCACGACCCGTGCTATCTGGGCCGCTACAACGGCGAGACGGAAGCGCCGCGCCGGGTGCTGAAGAGCATCGGTATCAAGGTGGTCGAGATGGAGCGTCACGGCCTGCGTGGACGCTGCTGCGGCGGTGGCGGCGGCGCACCGCTGACCGATATTCCCGGCAAACGGCGGATTCCCGACATCCGTATCGACGACGCGCGCGCGAGCGGCGCGGAGATCGTCGCGGTCGGCTGTCCGAATTGCACCGCGATGCTCGAAGGGGTGGTGGGGCCGCGACCGGAAGTGCTGGACGTGGCCGAACTGGTCGCCGCGGCGCTCGAGTAACGCGATGATGAATACGCTCAATCGAATCGATCCGCGCCGGCCGTTCACGGTGACGGCACAGGGACTCAGGCGCATCACGCTCGGCGTCGTTGGCATCGCGGACGCCGGCGGCAGTGCGTCGCCAGCGGATGCGCGTCACGCCGCGCATCGCGAACAGCCGAAGCCGCGCCGCACCACGGCCGCCCCGCGCCATGTGCTGCTGGTCGCGGCGCACGCGGACCGCGGCGCGCTCGATGAACATGCGCGCCAGACGCTCGCCGCCGCCGCGCTGATCGCGGACACGCACAGCGAAGTCGTGCTGCTGGTGTTCGGCGAATTCACCGGCGATGCCGCCGCGCTCGGCGCCGACAAGCTGATCGAATTGCCGATGTTCGAACCCCGCACGTACGCGCCGGACGATGAACTGAATGCGCTGGCGGCCTGCGTCGCGGCCTATGCGCCAGCCCATGTCTTGCTGCCCGACAACGCGACCGGCGACGGCGACCTCGGCCGACGCTATGCGGCGGCGGCCGATGCAAGCGTCGCGACGCACGTCGTCGAGATCGCTGCCGGGCACGTGTGCACCTATATTCGCGCGGATACGGCGCTCGCCAGCCGCGCGCTGCCCGAGGTCGTGCTGCTCGAGCCGAATGCGGTCGATCCGAAGCTGCCGTTCGTCGGCGCGGGCGAGCGGGTCGCGTGGCGCTTCGACCGCGAAGCGGACAGCACGGTCGCGCAAGGAGCGATACACGATCTCGGCATCGACGAAATCGACGCGGCGCAGGTCGCGCTGGAAGAGGCGGATTTCATCGTGTCGGCGGGCAACGGCGTCAGCGACGTGCCCGCGTTCGAGCGACTCGCGGCGACCCTCGGCGCGGCGATCGGTGCCAGCCGGGTTGCCGTCGACGACGGCAAGTTCACGCGCGACAAGCAGATCGGCGCGACCGGCAAGACCGTCGAGGCGAGCGTGTATATCGCGTTCGGCATCTCGGGGGCGGTGCAGCATCTGCAAGGCATCAAGGATTGCCGCCATGTGATCGCGGTGAATCTCGACGCGAGCGCGCCGATCGCGAAGCGCGCGAATCTGACCGTGATCGCCGACGCGCAGGAAACCATCGCGGCGCTCAACGAGGCGGCGGCCACGGCGCGCGGTGCCCGCGCCACCTCGGCCGCGCTGCTGCGGCCGGGCAAGCTTGCCGAAGGAGTGCTCGCATGAAGATCGCCGTGCTGGTTTCAGTCGGACGTCACCCGGTCAGCGGCGTCGCGCGCTACAGCCGCAACGATGCGGCGGCGTTGACGCTGGCGCTGTCGCTCGTCAGAACGCATGGCGCGACGCTCGACGTGCTGCACGCGGGCGATCCGTCGAACGCCGCGTTGAACGAGTATCTGGCGCTCGGCGCGCGTTCGGTCGAAGTGCTCGAGATGCCGCCCGACGCCAATCCTGCGCCGCAACTCGCCGGGCGTTTGCGTGGCTACGAGCTGGTGCTGACCGGCACGCGCGCCGAAGGCGGTTTCGATAGCGGCATGCTGCCGTATCGCGTCGCGCATGCGCTGGCGGTGCCGCTCGTCGGCGCCGCCGTCGATCTGGCGCTGCGCGACGGTCGAGCGCAGGTCCGGCAGTTCATGCCGAAGGGCCTGCGACGGCGCGTCGAAGTGCGGCTGCCGGCATTGGTTGCCGTGCATCCGCTCGCGAACGTCGCGACGTCGTACGCATATGCACGGATGCGCGAAGGCACGATCGAGCGCGCCGACGTGCCGGTCGCCGACGCGCGGCACGGCACCACTCCCGAACAGTCCGCATGGACGATCGGCCCCGCCACAGCGAAACCGGTGCGCCTCGCCGCCGCCGAAAAGCGCTCGGGCCACGCGCGCATGCTGTCGGCGACGACGACCGAGAGCCGCGGCGGCAGCGTCGTAATTGAAGGGAGTTCCGTCGAAAAAGCACAAGTGATACTCGCGTATTTGCGCGAGCATCAACTGGTGGATTACTGAATTCCGGCTCGGGCCAGCATGCGACCAGGAGGGCCTGGCGCGGCGCCAGACGTGACACGCAACGGAGCAAACAATGAAAGTTTCCGCAGACGTTCGCGCAATGATCGAACGCCGCAAGCAGAATTACACGCTGGAAGCGCCGTTCTATACCAGCGAGCCCATCTTCGCGCTCGACATCGACGCGATTTTCCGCCAGCACTGGATTCAGGTCGCGGTCGAGCCCGACGTGCCCGAGCCGGGCGACTATGTGACGGTCGAGATCGGCGACGATTCGATCCTGATCGTGCGCGACGACGACATGCGGGTGCGTGCGTTTCATAACGTATGCCGCCACCGCGGCGCGCGTCTGTGCAATACCGGCAAGGGCTCGCTCGGCAATATCGTCTGTCCGTATCACAGCTGGACGTATAGCCTCAATGGCGACCTGATGTTCGCCGAGCACATGGGCGAGCAGTTCGAGCGCTGCAAACATAGTCTGAAAGCGGTGCATGTCGAAAATCTCGCCGGACTGATTTTCATCTGCCTCGCCGAGCAGCCGCCCGCCGATTTCGCCGTGATGCGCGCCGCGATGGAACCGTATCTGTTGCCGCACGATCTGGCCGGCTGCAAGATCGCCGCGTCGATCGACATCATCGAGGAGGGCAACTGGAAGCTGACGATGGAAAACAATCGCGAGTGCTATCACTGCGTCGCGAACCATCCGGAGCTGACCATCTCGCTGTACGAATACGGTTTCGGTTATCAGCGCACGCCGGCGAACGAGGAGGGCATGGCCGCGTTCGAGACGACGGTCGCGCGCCGCACCGCGCAGTGGGAGGCGATGCAGTTGCCGTCGGCGGAAATCGAGCGGCTCGCCGACCTGGTCACCGGGTTTCGTACGCAACGTCTGCCGCTCGATCGCGACGGCGAATCGCAGACGCTCGACGCGAAGGTCGCCTCGAAGAAGCTGCTCGGCGGTTTCAGGCATGCGGATCTCGGCGGCCTGTCGTTCTGGACCCAGCCGAATTCGTGGCATCACTTCATGAGCGACCACATCGTCAGTTTCTCGGCGATTCCGCTGTCGGCCGGCAAGACGCTGGTGCGCACCAAATGGCTCGTGCACAAGGACGCGCGCGAAGGCATCGATTACGACGTCGACAATCTGACCGCCGTATGGCGCGCGACCAACGACCAGGATCGCGCGCTCGTCGAATATTCGCAGCGCGGCGCGACGAGCAGTGCGTATGAGCCGGGTCCTTATTCGCCGTTCACCGAAGGACTCGTCGAAAAGTTCTGCGAGTGGTATATCGGCCGTCTCGCGGATTACGACGGGAACTCACGGGCGGTGCACGACGAGAAAGTCGTGTCGTTCATGCGCTGAGCGCAAGACCGCAATGAGGAGCGGGGGGACAACCATGATGCGCGATCAGGCCATGTTTCAAGCGGACATCGAGCAGACTTCACAGAATCCAGCTGACGCGCCGAGCCGCGTCACGCAGCCGCGCTTCTGGGACGCGCTGCCGGCGCGCTGGAACAGCGACGCCGACGACACGCTGGAGTGCTGCCAGGTCCGCAGCGAAACGCACGACGTGAAGAGTTTCTTCTTTCGCGCGCCATCCGGTCGGGCGTTCGTGTTCGAGCCGGGGCAATTCATCACGCTGGAGTTGGAGATTGACGGCGAGCGCGTCAATCGCTGCTATACGATCTCGTCTGCGCCCACCCGGCCGCATACGATTTCGATCACCGTCAAGCGCGTGCCGGGCGGCCCGGTGTCCAACTGGCTGCACGACCATCTGCATGCGGGTATGCAGGTACGCGTGCTGGGCCCAGCCGGCGAATTCACCTGCGCGCGGCATCCGGCGCGCAAGTTGCTGTTTTTGTCCGCGGGCTCGGGCATCACGCCGCTGATGTCGATGAGCCGCGCGCATCATGAACTCGGCGAGGACAGCGATATCGTCTTCGTGCACAGCGCGCGTACGCCGGACGACATCATCTTCGCGCGCGAGCTCGATCTGATCGCCGCCAATCAGGCGCATTTCCGCACCGCGTTCGTCTGCGAACGCGTGGGCGCGCGCACCAATTGGCCCGGCATCACCGGCTTTCTGACGCTGCCGCTGCTGAAACTGATTGCGCCGGATTTTCTGGAGCGCGAGATTTTCACGTGCGGCCCCGCGCCGTATATGCAGGCGGTGCGCAATCTGCTCGATGAAGGCGGCTTCGATCGCCAGCACTATCACGAGGAAAGCTTCTCGTTCGAGACCGTCAGCGAAGTGGCCGCGCAATTGGCCGAAGCGCCTGTCGCGCACGCGCTGAGCGATGCGTGCGCGCTGGCCGAAACCGCCACGCGTTTCAAGGTGAGGTTTACGCGCAGTCATCGCGAGATCGAGTGCGGCGGCGGCCAGCATGTGCTCGATGCGGCGAAGCAGGCGGGCGTGCGGCTGCCGGCGTCGTGCACGCAAGGCATGTGCGGCACCTGCAAGGTGAAGCTCGTGTCCGGCGAAGTGGCGATGAAGCACGCGGGCGGTATCCGTCAGCGCGAGATCGATCAGGGCATGGTGCTGCTGTGCTGTAGCAAGCCGCTGACCGATCTCGTCGTCGACAAGTAATACGACTGATCACACCGCAACAACACGGCAAACACTGGGCGGATTTGCGTGGATGTCGCATGCGGACAACTGCATGTCGAAAAACAACGCTACCCGGCAATTCTGGTTGGCGATTCTAAATACGCGATGTGCGGTTCGATGGCAAACGCGTCAATGGGCAAATGGATCAACGGGAGAACGTCGATGAGACTGATCGGAAAGGTAGTGGTGGCAAGCGCGTTGGGGGTGATGCTGGCGGCGGTCAGTGCGGGCGTGTCGGCCGATTCGAAACCGACCATCAAGATCGGTTACGTGGAGGGCTGGGACGATAGCGTGGCGACCTCGAACGTGGCCGCCGAGGTGATCGAAAAACGCCTCGGTTATCAGGTGCAACTGGTGCCGGTGGCGGCCGGCGTGATGTGGCAGGGCGTGGCGCGCGGCGATCTCGACGCGACGCTGTCCGCGTGGCTGCCGGTCACGCACGGCGCCTACTGGAACAACTTCAAGGACAAGGTGGTCGACCTCGGGCCGAACTTCAACGACGCGAAGATCGGTCTGATCGTGCCGGACAACGCGGACGTGAAGAGCGTCGGCGATCTGCAGGCGAAGAAGGCGGAGTTCGGCGCGCGCATCGTCGGCATCGACGCTGGGGCGGGTGTGATGCAGAAAACCAGCGAGGCGATCAAGGCCTATGGGCTCGACTATCAGCTGATGCCGAGTTCCGGAAGCGCGATGACTGCCGAACTGGCGCGCTCGGAGGCGGCCAGCAAGCCGATCATCGTGACCGGATGGAAGCCGCACTGGATGTTCGCCAAGTACAAGCTGAAATTCCTCGACGATCCGAAGAAGGTATTCGGTGAAGCCGAGCACGTGGATAGCGTGGTGAATCCCGAGCTCGAGAAAAAAGCGCCGACAGTGGTCGCGTTCCTGAAGAAGTTCCAATGGAAGCCGGGCGAGATCGACACGGTGATGCTGGCCACGCAGAATGGCGAAAAGCCGGCCGCAGCGGCCGACGCGTGGGTCAGCGCGCATGCGGACCGGGTGGATAGCTGGGTGAAGTAACTCGGCCAGGCGTCGGCGCAGCACGCGAAAACGCCGCTTTTCAGCGGCGTTTTTCTGTTTACCGCAGCACGACAGTGCGCTCGCCGTTGATGAACACACGCCGCTCGACGAACGCCTTGACCGCGCGCGCGAGCGTAATGCATTCGACGTCGCGTCCGGTCGTCAGCAGCCGTTCGGGACTGTACGAGTGATCGACCGGTTCGACTCCCTGCTCGATGATCGGACCTTCGTCGAGATCGTCGGTGACGAAATGCGCGGTGGCGCCGATTACCTTGACGCCGCGCGCATGGGCCTGATGATACGGTCTCGCTCCCTTGAAACCGGGTAGGAACGAATGGTGGATATTGATCGCGCGCCCGGCGAGCGCCCGGCTCGTTTCGGCGGACAGGATCTGCATGTAGCGCGCGAGAATCAGCAGTTCCGCGCCGGACGTATCGAACAACTCGAGCAGGCCGGCTTCCTGTTGTGGCTTCGTGTCGGCTGTAATCGGCAGATGATGGAACGGCAGGCCGTGCGCTCGCACGAGCGGTTCGAGATCGCGATGATTGGAGCCGATGCCGACGATGTCCATCTTCAGTTCGCCCATGCGCCAGCGAAACAGCAGGTCGGCGAGACAGTGTTCGAGCCTGGAAACCATGATCAGGACTTTCGGCCGGCTCGACAGATCGTGGATCGCCCACGTCATCCGGAAGCGTTCGGCGATCGGCGCGAATTCCTGCTTCAGCATGGCGATCTGCAGCGCATCGTCGCGATCGACGTGGTGAAACACGCAGCGCACGAAAAAGCGCTCGCTCAGTTCGTCGTCGAATACGGTGAGTTCGTCGACATAGCAACGATGCCGTTCGAGAAAGCCAGCGACGGCGGCAACCTGGCCCGCCGCGCTCGGACACGCGACGGTGAGAACCCCTTGAGCAGGACGGGAAATGGCGGACATAAGCTCTCCACATTGACGATCAGGCGAGGCCGCGGGGTGCGGCGCGCATCGTCGCAGTAGAGCAAATCGGGCGATAACGCGGATAGAAGCTAACCGCCGTTGCGCTGGAATGGGAGCGCCAGGAGGATCTGCCGTGCTAATCCGCAGGCTCCGCCGCGAGCCTTCGCTTCAGCGTATCGATCAACGCGCGCACCTTCGCCGGCGGGTGACTCGTCGGCGGGAACACGGCCTGAATGCTCGCCGGTGCGCTCGCCCATTCGGGCAGCAGCCGGATCAGCCGTCCCGCCGCGACGTCGTCCGCGATCGAAAAATCCGTCAACAGACCGATGCCGCCGCCCGCGAGCGTCGCCGCGCGGCAGGCATCGGCCGTGTTGACGCGCAACGCGGACGCGCAACGCACGCTCGCGATCTTGCCGTCGACGTGCCGCAAATCGAGCGTCAACGGATGCGGCAGCACCGACAACGCGCAATAGGGCAGCGTCTCCAGTGCGGCCGGCGTGCCCGGCGCGCCCCACGTCCGCAGGAACTCCGGACTCGCGACGAGCCATTTGACGAAGCTGCCGAGCTTCACCGCGCGATAGTTGGAATCCGCGAGGCGACCAAGCCGGATCGCTACATCGATGCCATCGGCGATCAGATCGACGTAGCGGTCGCTGCTCAGCAGCTCGACGTCGAGCTGCGCATGCGTGCGACGCAATTCGACCAGCGCGGGCGCGACGACGAGCGTGCCGTAGTCGTTCGGCGCACTGACGCGCAGCGTGCCGCGCACCGGTGAGGTTTCCCCGCCGAGCGCGTTCAGCGCGTCCTCGGTGGCGCGCAGAATCTTCACGCTCGCCTCGTAGAACGTGCGGCCCGCCTCGGTGACGCCGAGCCGCCGGGTGGTGCGCACCAGCAGGCTCGCGCCGACCTCCGCCTCGAGCCTCTGCATGTGCGTGCTGACCATCGTCTTCGCGAGCCCGAGCCGCGTCGCGGCGGCGCTCAGCGAGCCCGCGTCGATGACCGCGACGAAGATCGCGAGGCGGTTCAGGTTCACGTTGCGCACATCGGCCATGATCGATTGTCCATTCTCGCTTGACTGTGTTTCCCGGATTATCGGGCTTCCGCGCGACAGTGCCTACGCCTTATGCTGGGCGTGTCATTCAACGTATCCGGAGCCATCCATGCCCGCTGCCAGACCCGCCGAGCCTATCAAGCTGTATACGACGCTGCTTTCAGGCCACGGTCATCGCGTGAAGCTGTTTCTGACGCTGCTCGATCTGCCGTTCGAGGTCATCGAGCTGAACATGAAGGCGGGCGACAACCGCAAGCCCGAGTACCTCGCGCTGAACCCATTCGGTCAGGTGCCGACGATTCAGGACGGCGAGCTCACGCTGTTCGATTCGAACGCGATTCTGGTCTATCTGGCGAAGCGCTATGGCGACGCATCGTGGCTGCCGGACGATCCGCGCGGCGCCGCGGCGGTGCAGCGCTGGCTGTCGTTCGCGGCTGGCCAGATCGCCTACGGGCCGTGCGCGGCACGGCTCGTGACCGTGTTCGGCGCGCCGCTCGACCACGAACGTGCGAAGCAGATCGCCGTCAAGCTGTTCGACGTGATCGACGAGGAGCTTGCCGGTAAGCCGTTCGTGGCTGGCGCGCACGTCACGATCGCCGATATCGCCGCGCACACGTATATCGCTCACGCGCCCGAGGGCGGCGTGTCGTTGCAGCCGTATCCGAACATTCGCGCGTGGCTGCAGCGCGTGGAGGCACTGCCGCGTTTCATCGCGATGCCTTCGACGAAGGCGGGCTTGCTGGCGGCGTGATACGCGTTGACGGCTGCGTCAGATCTTGCAAAGGAGTCCGATCATGTCCGAGTTCGTCCCGTTGAATAGCTGGGGAGGCGACGCGTCGCCGTTTCATGCCGGCGAGCAGGATGCGCAGCAGCGCGCGGGTGTGCGTGAGGTGGCCGAGTCGATGGGACGTCGGGGCATTCGCCGATTCATGCCTGAGCAGCATCGCGAGTTCTTTGCCGCGCAGCCGTTCGTCGTGATCGGCGGCGTCGATGCGAGCGCTCAGCCGTGGGCGACGCTGCGTGCGGGTGCGCCGGGTTTCGTCTCGTCACCGGATGCGGGGACACTGCGCATCGAAGGTGGCACATTGGCTGGCGATCCGCTCGCCGCGGGTTGGCGCGAAGGCGCGCAGCTTGGTGCGCTGGGCATCGAGCCGCGTACGCGGCGGCGCAATCGGGCAAATGGCGTCGTCCGGTCCGTGGCAGGCGACACGTTGCAGGTCGAAGTCATGCAGAGCTTCGGCAATTGCCCGAAGTATATCCAGAGCCGCGCGCCGTCTTTCATCGAGCGGGACGCGGCCGCGACGCGCGCGCAGCCCGAAATCGCCACGCTTCTGAGCAGTGCCGACCGCGAGTTGCTCGCGAGCGCGGACACCTTCTTTATCGCCAGCGCGAATCTGAGCGAGGAAGCGGGCCCGGGAAAGGGGATCGACGTTTCCCATCGCGGCGGTGCGCCGGGCTTCGTGCGCGTGGACGACACAACTACGCTGACCACGCCCGACTACAGCGGCAACCGCTTCTTCAACACGATCGGCAACCTCGTGCATGATCCGCGCGCGGGTCTGCTGTTTATCGACTTCGCAACCGGCGATCTGCTTTATCTGGCGGTGCGAGCAGAGATCATCTGGGACGGCGACGAACTCGCGGCGCTTGCGGGCGCGCAGCGGCTCGTGCGGTTTCATGTGAGCGAAGTGCGACGCAGTCGCGGCGCGTTGCCGTTCCAATGGTCGGAGGTCGAACTGGCGCCGCAGTTTCTGCCAAAGGTTCGAGAAAGCGCCTGAGCCGATGCGCACGCGCGTGCTTTAGTTGGGTGCGGCCGCCGTTTTACTGCGCATTCCGGCCGAGCCGATAAGACACGCCGAGTCTGGTGGCCAGTTGCCATACATAGACTCGCGAGTACGAAATGCCAAACTGACGGCTTATCAGCTCCCGCATGCGCGCATTGCTCCAGCCATCGGCGTCGAAGCCGTAGTCCCGCGGCGAGGCCCTCAGCGCCTGGGCCAACCAGTCCAGATCCGCCACCGCGAGTGCGGAATGGCGGCCGCCGACGCTCATGTTTCTCAGCGCCTCGAGCCCGCCTTGCTCCAATAGCTTGCGATATCGCTCGACGGTGGTCTTTGCCATGCCCATCTGTCTCGCGACTTCGGCCGCAGCGACGCCGTCGAGCAGTTTCTGGCCCGCCGTGAGACGCCGTGCGACGGTCGGCAAATCGTCATTTGGTCGATGCATCGGAGAACTCCGCCGTTGGGTCGCTGACCGGACTGCAATCGGCTATGGGGTAGACAGTGAGGAGGGCGCGCCACCTACAGATAATCGAAAAGTCGCCCGTTGTGTCCAAAAGAATAAAAAATCAATCGCGTCTTTCCTCTGATAGAAAATCACGCAAGCCGCCCGTAAGGCGGTTACGCGATGTTTTCTTTCTAAAATCTTAAATATCTCTCTTGCGATTGAATTTAACGTTTGCTAACCTGATTGACGTGTTCAAAGCCGTCAATCCGGCTCGGCTCGCTCTGGCAGCCCGCATACCGCCGGGCCGCATCCGGCTTGACGTCGGGCGCTTTTTGAGTGCGGGCGGCAGGTCGGAAGACTGAACCGTTTGAGTGCGCGGATTCCTGTTTTGCGAATGTAATTGGAATGCATTTTTCGATGCAGGGTAGCGATTCGCCGGAAAGCTGCGAAAAAGGTGCTGAAGATTGAAAATCCTTCGCGGCGTTTTTCCAGCGGATTATATGTAAACGGGACATTCGCGCAGAGTGGCGTTGTGAAGCCCGAATCCAGTAACCACCCGCTTAATTTTAGCTGCGTCGTTCAATACCGGAAATATTTTATGCCGCGCAGTTTCCGACTCGATACGCATAACCGCGATAAAAGCTGACAGCGCTTTCATCGGTTGCCATTGGGCGCTTGCAAGCAGGCGGTAAGGAGAACGACATGAACATGGATAGGACCCGCGATATTGCCGCGATGCTACTGCGTGCCGCGAAACGCAAAAGACTCGTGACTTATCAGGAACTGCACGCGCTTTTCGGTCGCGACGAACCGTTGCAAAACCGCTATCGCGCATTGGAGGACGCGGCGCGCTCACTGAGCGATTGCGCGTCGCTCGACTACGGCTGCCTGATGAGCCTCGACAACGGCCTGCCGGGCGATGACTTCTTTAATCGCTTCAGGCACGGCAGGCCGCGTGAGTACGAAAAGGTGATGGGCTTCGGATCGGCGGGACGCTCGATGAGGAAGAAGCGACTGATTGCGGATGCCGAGCGTCTGCGCGTGTTCGAACATGCATCTCAGATCGCGGCAAGTGAGAGGGTGGCGAACACCTTGCGCCCGTACGCCACGTCGAAATGCACGTAGCCCATTCACAGTCGCTCAACGACGACACGCTCGCCGGTTGAGAGAAATGCGAAACGTCTCTAAGCCACAAGGCAATAGCCACGATAAAAATCCGCGCGAGCTGCGATAGCGGCATTGGCTTTCGCTACAAAGCTTATTCTCGTGGTGCGCAAAAGCAGTATTTAACAGTTGTCTAATTTCGGCATGTCGCGTGCATAAATTGATCTGTACGCACGGCCGCGTCTTAATTCGTGAGGGCTCTGATTGGGCCCGCCATAGAAATTGGAATTGAATTGCCGCGCCAGTTTTGTTGATCACTGAACCGGGCTGCACCCGGTGTCAGTTGTGGCAGGCGAAAGAGTCGCGGTTCGGACGATTCGCGATGGTCACCGCGCACCGGCGTGCATCGCTTGTGGCGGAGGGCCGACACGCGGCATGCGCATCGACGGTAGCACGTGCATGCGTACTGGAAGCCTTTTCCGAAGAATTGTCAATTTGACATAAGATAAATTATCAACGTTTTGATTGTAGCGGCAATATGAGAATGTCGTGTTCTAGCAAGATACAAATGTCGTGTTTTACCGTGACTGGCAAGCTGGCATTTTGCTGCGCGATCGCAGGAGCCAGTCATGAGCCCAGCCGCACTGGTGACATTGAACATGCGCGAACTCGACCGTCTGAAGGTGATCCAGGCCGTGGTGGACATCGGGCTCAAGCCCGGGCGTGCCGCCGGGCGACTTGGCCTGACCGTGCGTCAGGTCGAGCGGCTGGTAGCGCGGTATCGTGAATCTGGCGCGGCGGGACTGGCCTCACGCAAGCGCAAATCGCCCGGCAACCGGAAGCTCGATGAAGGACTGGCTGTGCGGGCTCTGACCACCATTCGCGAGCGCTACGCCGACTTCGGGCCGACGCTGGCCTGCGAGAAGCTGCGCGAATGTCATGGCCTCGTGCTGTCGAAGGAAACCGTGCGACACCTGATGACGGACGCCGGCCTGTGGGTACCGCGCCGGCAGCGGCCGCCCAGGGTCTACCAGCCGCGGGCCCGGCGTGCGTGCTTCGGTGAGCTGGTGCAGATCGACGGCAGCGACCATCGCTGGTTCGAGGACCGGGCGCCGGCCTGCACGCTGCTGGTGTACGTCGATGACGCCACGAGCCGCCTGATGATGCTGCATTTCACGGCGACCGAATCGACCTTCAGCTACTTCGAGGCGACGCGCGCGTATCTGGAGCAGCATGGCAAGCCGGTGGCGTTCTACAGCGACAGGGCCAGCGTTTTTTACGTGAAGCGACGCTCGGAGACAGCGGGCAAAGGTGTCACGCAGTTCGGCCGGGCGATGTACGAGCTGAACATCGACACGTTCTGCGCGAACTCAAGCCCCGCCAAGGGGCGCGTCGAGCGCGCCCACCTGACGCTGCAGGATCGGCTCGTCAAGGAGCTCCGGCTGCGCGGCATCAGCACCATCGAGGCCGCCAACGCCTGGGCGCCCGCCTACATGGCAGCCTATAACGCGCGCTTTGCGAAGCCGCCACGCAGCGCTTTCGATGCGCATCGACCCGTGCGCGCCGACGAGAATCTCGACGCGATCCTGACCTGGCGGGTTCTGCGCAAGGTCTCGGATTCACTGACGCTGCTGAACGACCGCGTGATCTGGCTGCTTGACGATACGCCGGCCAACCGCAGGCTGATTCACCGCTACATCGACGTGTGGGAGTATCCGGACGGACGCCTCGAGATCCGCGCCGATGGTGTCGCGCTGCCCTGTGTCCAGTACGACAAGCTTGCCGAGATCGACCAGGGCGCGGTGGTGGAGCACAAGCGTCTTGGTCATGCGCTGCAGGTCGCCCAGGCGATCCAGGCACAGCGCGACAACCGCCGGATATCCGGCTCACCGTCACGCACGAACCGCGGTGAACCCGTGCGTACGAAGGCGCGGCTGCCTGGCACGAGGAAGCAGCGCGAAGTCACGCTCGAGGACTGGAATGCGGCAGTCATGGGGACACACCAGAACCCGGGAGGCTCGGTGCTAAAAACCCATCCAGAGAGAGATAAAAGGACTGCAAAACGACCCTAACCCACCACCCAAAACCGACCCTCAACCCCGACATCTGTATCTTGCTGGAACCCGGACATTTCTATCTGGCCTCGACATTGATGTGTTACGGCAGAGCTGTAATGTCGTACCTAAGCAAAGCTGAAGCGTCGCAGTCGCAGCATTTTCCAAATCGGCCCAACGAGATTTACAAAAGCTGTCAGAGAAGTCCGCTTTAGATTTAATGATCGAGCTCAATCGCCTGAGGGCTTTATGTACGCTGGCGCACATTGTGCGCGCCTCGTAGGGGATATTTTTCAATACGGTCGTAGAATAAAAAGCGAATGGAAATTTGGGCTATGGACACCCTGACAGACGTGCGTGGGCATACAGAGACTAAGCGGATTCGAATCGACAAAAGCGTCGCGTTGAACTCTTTTGATGACGTGATTCCGCAGGAGACGATCGTCGAAATCAACGACTTCATCGACCACCTGTTTGGCACGACGGCACCGCGCTCGCAGTCCGGCGCAAAGATTGCAGAGATGCTGCGTCGCGGTCAGGCCTTTCGCGAACTCGAACAGACGATCTGCGCGAATGCGCGCGCGATGGCCGCGAAGTTCGGTCGGACAAACTTACCGACTGAGCCGTTCCACGTACTGCGCTGTGCGAGCAGGACTTCGTTGGCCGAGAGCCACTGCCGCCACTACGACTCGCACCTGCTGACGCTGCTGATTCCGCTTCAGCTCGCACCCGACGGAGTTCACAACGGCGACCTCGTGATGTACCGCAAGCCGCGCCTGTCCGTAACGACGCTGACCAACATGATCTGCAAGATGCGCCATGGCTTCCTGCAAAGCCTGCCGCTCAGCTGGCGCAGCTGGCATACCTTGCATGATCTGCGTGTCGGCAACTGCAAGCGCATTCCGGTCAAGCCGGGCAGCGTCTACGAATTCAACGGCTTCGCACTTCAGCATGCGAACCTCGACGTACAGAACGGACAGCGGCGCACGCTCCTCATTCACTACTACGACCCAGGCCACTCGCTCGGTCTGAGCGGCGTGCTGCGGCGCGGACGGATCGGCTGAGGTCCGCCCCGCAAGCCTGAAATCGTCCACGTTGGCTTGTCGATTCCGCAATCGCACATCGTAAGTCCTCCTGAATCGAACCAGAGGCCTTGCTTGCGATCGCCCGCCATCGCACTGCCCTATCGCGCCGACATGCAAGCGGATTTCACTTTGCCTTTAATCCGGCATAGACTGAATTTTCCGTTAGACGCTTTCTCCGCACTTGCCGTGGCCATTGCCGTGCACGGCGACGGATGTTTTTGTCGTGCTCCACGAGCCGATGGCAGCCTAACCGGTTCGTGCCTGATCAACACTGAAAAGGGACGACTTATCATGGCCGATACCGGTTACATGGCACGCAAAACCGTTGCTGATATCGTCGCCAGCGCCGACGCCGAAGAAGGCCGTCACCTGTCGAAAACGCTGGGCGCGACGAGTATCACCGCGATGGGCATCGGCGCGATCATCGGCGCAGGCATCTTCGTGCTGACCGGGACCGCCGCCGCGCAGTTCGCGGGGCCGGCCATCACGCTGTCGTTCGTGCTGGGCGGCATCGCGTGCGCGTTCGTCGGCCTGTGCTATTCGGAGCTTGCGGCGATGCTGCCCGTGTGCGGGAGCAGCTACACGTACACGTATGCGACGCTCGGCGAGATCTTCGCGTGGATGATCGGCTGGGACCTGATCCTCGAGTACGCGATGGGCGCCGCGACCGTCGCGGTCGGTTGGTCCGGCTATATCGTGAGCCTGTTGCGCAACGTCGGCATCGACATTCCACCTACCCTCGCCGCCGCCCCCGGCACCGTCGTCAAACTGGCCGATGGCTCGACGGTCACCGGCGTGATCAACCTGCCGGCGGTGTTGATCATCGCGATCCTGACCACGTTGCTCGTGTTGGGGACCAAGGAGTCGGCGCGGCTCTAACAACGTGATGGTCGCGATCAAGCTGACCGTGGTGGTCGCGTTTATCGCCGTCGGCGTGTTTTTCATCAAGCCGGAACACTGGCATCCGTTCATTCCTGCCAATACCGGCCAGTTCGGCAGTTTCGGCATGAGCGGTATTCTGCGCGGCTCGGCCGTGGTGTTCTTCGCGTTCATCGGCTTCGATGCGGTGTCGACCGCCGCGCAGGAAGCGCGACAGCCGCAGCGCGACATGCCGATCGGCATTCTCGGCTCGCTGATCATCTGTACGGTGCTGTACATCCTCGTCGCCGGCGTGCTGACCGGCCTCGTTGCGTACCCCGAGCTGAACGTTCCTGATCCGATCGCCAAGGGCGTCGACGTGATCGGGCTCACGTGGTTCTCGATCCTGATCAAAATCGGCGCGTTGACGGGGCTGACCACCGTGATACTCGTGCTGCTCTATGGACAAAGCCGCATCTTCTTCACGATGTCGCAAGACGGTTTGTTGCCGCACTTTTTCTCGAGGGTCCATCTGCGTCTGCATACACCCTATCTGAGTCAGATCCTGATCGGCACCGTCGTCGCGATCGTCGCGGCGCTGACACCGATCGGCGTGCTCGGCGAGATGGTCAGCATCGGCACCTTGTTCGCGTTCGTCCTCGTGTGCGGCGCGGTGATCTATCTGCGGCGCAGCGACGCCGAGGCGACGCGTCCATTCCGGGCGCCCGGCGTGCCGGTCGTGCCAGTGCTCGGCATCCTGTTCTGCCTGCTGCTGATGGTCGGCTTGCCGCTCGTCACGTGGCTGCGGCTCGTCGTGTGGCTCGTGATCGGCATGACGATTTATCTGTCATACGGCCGCAACCATTCGGTGTTGCGGCATCCGGAGCGCAAGCGTACGTGAATGTGTGGCGACTCGGAATATTTTTTCAGGCGCCTCGATTTCGATGACAATTGCATGCCTTTGAATTGCGGCAATTGCTGGATGACAATTGACATGTAATTGACAATTACCATTCAACACCTCGTCTGCGAGCGGGAATCACCCGCTCGTGCCCACCGCATGCGCCGCCTGGTCGTTGCGAGTCCATTCCACTCGCGACCACCAAGAATAAATTGACAAGCTACCCAGACACGGTAGGATCAACAGAAATCTTTTCCCCGCATTAACGCACCCACACACGTTCTGAATAGTTAATTCGACCGCAAACCGTTAAAACCGTCACCGATCTCACGCGCAAAAAAGACTGCCTTGATCAAAGGAGTTTCTCTTGCTTTGCTCCGCATGCCGCCTGCGTAGTCGTGCCGTATCGCTTCTGATCACCGGTTTGCCGCTCCTGCTTGCCGCCTGCAACGACCGGTCGCAGACGCCCACCGCCGCGTCGATGCCACCGGTTCCCGTGCTGGTCGAAACGGTTTCCACCACCCCTGTCGCCGATGTCGTCGAGTTGCCTGGCCGCATCGAGGCCGTGCGCACCGCCGAGATTCGCGCGCGCGTCGACGGCATCGTCCAGCGCACGCTCTATCGGGAAGGCACGGACCTGCCGGCCAACGCCCCACTCTTCCAGATCGACGCGAGCGACTATCGCGCGCAGTTGCAGCAGGCGCAGGCCGCGCTCACGCGCGCGAGCGCCGTGCGCGACAACGCGGCGTCGGTGGTGGACCGGTTCAAGCCGCTCGTCGGCCGTCATGCAGTCAGCGCGCAGGAATACGACGCCGCACTCGCGACCATGCAGCAGGCGCAGGCCAATGTCTCCGATGCGCAAGCTGCGGTCTCGCTTGCGCAATTGCGGCTCGATCGCTGCATCGTACGCACGCCGATCGCCGGACGCGCGGGCCGCGCGCTCGTCACCGAAGGCGCGCTCGTCAGCGCGGGCGCCGCCACGCTGCTCACGCAGGTCAATCAACTGACGCCGATCAACGCGGTGTTCACGCAGTCGAATACCGCGATGCTCGACGTCGAGCAGCAGATCCAGTCGGGCGCGCGCAAGCCGACCAGCATGAAGCACGTCGAGGTGCAACTGATCCTTGCCAACGGCCAGGTCTACAACGAGCGCGGTTTTCTGGACTTCGCCGATCTCGTCGTCGATCCGTCGACCGGTACGCAGACGGTGCGCGCGCAGTTCGCGAATCCGGACCGCACGCTGTTGCCGGGGCAGTTCGTGCGCGGGCGCATCATCGCGGCGGGCAATGCGCAGGGCATCCGTATTCCCGAGCGCGCGGTGCAGCTCGACAACGGCATTGCAAGCGTTGCGTTGGTCGCCGACGACGGCACCGTGGTCCGCCGCAATATCGATCTCGGCGAGCAGGGCGAAGGACGCTGGACCGTGCGCGACGGTCTGAAGCCTGGCGAGCGCCTGATCGTCGATGGCTGGCAGAAGGTGCAGCCCGGTCAACGGGTCGACGCGCGGCCCGCCCCCGATGCGTCGCCAGCGGCGCATTCGGCCGCGTCCCCCGCTCCCGCTTCGACCGCGCACTGACGGGCTCGCCGATGAATCGATTCTTCGTCGCCAGGCCGGTTTTCGCGTGGGTCATCGCCCTTTTCATCGTGCTGTTCGGCTCGATCGCGCTCGCGCTGCTGCCGGTCGAGCAGTACCCCGACGTCGCTCCGCCGTCGCTCACCATCAGCGCGGTCTACAGCGGCGCGGACGCGAGCACGCTCGAGCGTACCGTCACGTCGATCGTCGAAGACGAGATGAACGGCATCGAGAATTTCCTGTACATGTCGTCGGTGAGCCGCTCGAACGGCACGATGCAGATCACCGTGGTGCTAAAGCCCGGCACCAATCTCGACATCGCGCGCACTCAGGTGCAGGACCGTCTGAGCCGCGTCGAACCGCGCCTGCCGCTCGAAGTCCGTCAGATCGGCTTGAGCGTGACGAAGGCGTCGTCGGGCTTTCTGATGCTGCTTGCACTGCAGGCGACCGACGGCACCACCGACGCCGTCGCGATGGGCAACTTCGCGTCGAACAACATCATCAACGAGCTGCGCCGTATCGACGGCGTCGGCGACGTGCAACTGTTCGGCTCGTCGTACGCGATGCGGATCTGGCTCGATCCGCGCAAGCTCGCGGGCTTTGGGCTGTCGGCCAGCGAGGTGTTGCAGGCGATCCAGGAGCAGAACAGCCAGACCGCGGGCGGCAGCCTCGGCGATCAGCCGATCGCGCCAGGCTCCGAGTTCACCGCGCAGATCGTCACGCAAAGCCGCTTCACGACGCCCGAGCAGTTCCGCGAAATCATCGTGCACGCGAATCCGGATGGCTCGACCGTGCGGGTGGGCGACGTCGCGCGCGTCGAGCTCGGCAACGACAGCTACGGCAACCGCCTGACCGTCAACGGCAAGGCGTCGGCCGGGATCGCGATCCAGCTCGCGAGCGGCGCGAACGCGCTCGCAGTCGCCAATGCGGTGCGCCAGCGCATGGCCGAATTGCAGCCGATCTTCCCGCGCGGCGTCGCGTGGACCGTGCCGTTCGACACCACGCCGTTCATCACGACCTCGGTGCATGGCGTGATCCGCACGATGGTCGAGGCGCTGTTGCTCGTGACGGTCGTGGTGTTCCTGTTCCTGCAGGACTGGCGCGCGACGGTGATCCCGACGATCGTGGTGCCGATCGCGTTGATCGGCACGTGCGCGGGGCTCTACCTGTTCGGGCTGTCGATCAACATTCTGTCGCTGTTCGGCATGGTGGTCGCGATCGGTATCCTCAACGACGACGCGATCGTCGTCGTCGAAAACGTCGCGCGCATCATGCGCGAGGAAGGGCTCGGCGCGCCGCGCGCAACGGTGAAGGCGATCGGGCAGATATCGGGCGCGGCGATCGCGAGTACGCTGGTGCTCGTCGCAGTGTTCATTCCGATGGCGTTTTTTCCGGGCTCGACGGGCGGCATCTACCGGCAGTTTTCGGTCACGCTCGCGGTGTCGATCCTGCTGTCGACGATGTTGGCGCTGACACTCGGCGCGGCGTTGTGCGCGGCGCTGTTGCGCAGCGAGGCGGCCGCCAAAGAGCGGCCGAAGAACGCGGCTTCGCGTCTGCTGCATCGCGTGTTCGACGGCTTCAATCGTGGGCTCGACGCGGGCACCACACGCTATATCGTGGGCGTCGATGCGATGCTGCGCTCGCCGCTGCGCTGGTTGCTGGTGTTCGTCGCGGCCTGCGCGATCACCGTGTTTTTCTTCACGCGGCTGCCGACGGGCTTTCTGCCGACCGAGGACCAGGGGCATATCTTCATCACGTATACCGGCCCGCCGGGTTCGACCGACCAGCGCACGCAGCACGCGATCGACCAGGTCGAGGCGTTTCTGCGAACCCAGCCGCAAGTGCGCAACGTCGCGTCCGTGACGGGCTTCAGCTTCTTTGGCCAGGGGCAATCGGCGGCTCTGTCGTTCGTCGATCTGAAGCCGTGGGACGAGCGCTCGGGCGAGGCCAATTCGGCGAGCGCGCTGGTGCGTCGCGCGAATGCGGCGTTTCGGCAGATTCCCGAGGCGATCATTTTTGCGCTCGACCCGCCGCCGATTCCGTCGCTCGGCAACGCGACCGGCTTCACGATGAAGATCCAGGATCGCAGCGGCATCGGCGGCGAAGCGCTGCAACAGGCCGCGCGGCGGATGATGATCGAGGCGTCGCAAAGCCCCCTTCTCGCGGGCGTGCGCGCCGAGGGCATGCCGGAAGCGCCGCAACTGTATGTCGAGATCGACCGCGTGAAGGCGCGCGCATTAGGCCTGCAAATCGGTCAGGTCAACCAGGCGCTTGCGCTGACGTTCGGCTCGAACTACGTGAACGACTTCGTGTTCGAGGGCAACGTGCTGCGCGTGCTGTTGCAGGCGGACGCCGAGCAACGCATGCGTGCCGAGGACGTGACTTCGCTGCGCTTGCGCAATAACCGCGGCGAGATGGTGCCGTTCTCGGCGTTCACGCGCGTGCGCTGGATTTCCGGACCGCAGCAGCTCGAACGCTATAACGGCTTTCCGTCCGCGACACTGTCGGGTCAGGCCGCGCCCGGCCGCTCGAGCGGCGCGGCGATCGCCGAGATGGAGCGCATCGCGTCGCACGTGTTGACCGGCAACCTGACTTACGAATGGACCGGCACCGCGCTCGAGGAAAAACAGGCGAGCGGCCAGATCGGCATGCTGCTCGGGCTGTCGCTCGTGGTCGTGTTCCTGTTGCTCGCGGCGCTGTACGAGAGCTGGGCGATTCCGGTCGCGGTGTTGCTGATCATCCCGTTCGGCGTGATCGGCGCGGTACTGTTGACGATGCTGCGTGGACTGTCCGCGGACGTGTATTTCAACATCGGCCTCGTGACGATCATCGGCCTTGCCGCGAAGAACGCCATTCTGATCGTCGAATTTGCGATCAAGGAGGAATCCGAAGGAAGGGACGCGCTAGCCGCCGCCAAAAGCGGCGCACAGCAGCGTCTGCGCCCGATTCTGATGACGAGCGTCACGTTCGTGTTGGGCATGCTGCCGCTCGTGCTCGCGACCGGCGCGGGCGCGGCGAGCCGCCGCGCGGTCGGCACCGGCGTGATGGGCAGCATGCTGACCGCGACGATGTTCGGCGTCTTCTTTACGCCGCTGTTCTATGTCGCCGCGCGACGCTGGCTGAGCCGCAAGAAACGCAGCACCGATCTCGACGATGACGATCTGCCGACAGGCATGCCGCGCGATTCGGGTGGAGGGCCGCGCGATGCGTAAATGCCTTCATGTGCGCCTGGTGCTGCCCCTCTTCTGCTGCTCGCTCGCCGCCTGCAACTTTGCGCCGAACTATCAGCAGCCCCAATTGCCGATCGCCGATCGTTTCGAGACGACGGAGACCGCCAATCCGGCCGCCGCGCATCTGGCAAGCGAAGTCGACTGGCAGACCTTCTTCGCCGATCCGCAACTGAAGCTGCTGATCGAGGCGGCGCTCGAGCACAACCGCGATCTCGCCGCGTCGATCGCGCGCATCGAGCAGGCGCGCGCGTTTTATCGCATCCAGAACGCCGCGCGTTTGCCGCAGGTCAATGCGAACGCGGGTGCGACCCGCACCAGGGCGCCACTCGGTTCGATCGATCCCGAGTTCGACAACACGGACATCTCGGTCCAGTTCAACCAGTACAACGTGCAGGCCGCGGTGACGTCGTTCGAACTCGACTTCTGGGGGCGCGTGCGCAACACCAGCGAAGCCGCGCGGCGTCGATATCTGGCCACTGTCGACGCGCAGCACGCGTTCCGTTTGTCGCTGATCGGCAATGTCGCGTCGAACTACTACGCGATCCGCTCGGGCGAGGAAGGCATCGAGCTTGCACAACAGACGCTCGAGAGTCGGCGCTACGCGCTGGAAGTCGCGAAGATGCGGCTCGACGCGGGCGTCACGTCGATGGTCGATTACGACCAGGCGGCCATTCTGGTCACGCAGGCACAGACGCAGCTGGCCGAGCTGCAACGGACCACCGCGCAGCAGCGCCATCTGCTCGAGGTGCTGATCGGCGGGCCGCTCAGCGGGTCGCTACCGCCGGCGCCGCCGATCGCCGACGCCGCGCAGTTCCGCGAGCTCGATGCGGGCCTGCCCTCCGCACTGCTGATCGACCGGCCGGACATCCAGCAGGCCGAGCAGCAACTGCGCGCAGCCAATGCCGACATCGGCGCCGCTCGTGCGGACTTTTTTCCACGCATCGCGCTGACGGGTAGCTTCGGATATGTGTCGCCCGAACTCGGCGATCTGTTCGTGCCGGCCAAGCAGGCGTGGTCGTTCGGCGCGCTGGTCGGCATGCCGATCTTCGATGCGGGACAGCGCCAGGCGCAACTATCGCAGGCGCGCGCGCGACGCGACGAACTGGTCGCCGATTATCAGCGCACGGTGCAGAACGCGTTTCGTGAAGTGTCCGACGCATTGGTCGCGCGACAACGCTACAAGGAACAGATCGCGGCGCAGGAGCAGGCGGTGCAGGCGCAGCGGCAACTCGCCGAAACGGCGGAGCTGCGCTACGAAAACGGGATCTCGATCTATCTCGAGGTGGTGGATGCGCGACGCAATCAGTTTGCCGCCGAGCAGCAGCTGATCCAGCTTCGGGCGACGGCCTTGCAGAACGGAGTGTCACTTTACGTCGCATTGGGGGGCGGGCCCGACGAGCCGCGGAACGTCACGCAAAGCACGTCTCACGCTGCGGGGGTCCACCCGTCCAACTGAGGCACGCGCGCCACAGCAGCGCGTCGTGCCCGCCGCCGGCATTGCACCGGCGGGTTCTACTCATCAGCCAAGCGTTACGTCGACCGATGCTTGTTCACCATCGCGCACCACGGTGACAGACACGCTGTCGTCCGCCTGAGCGATCATGCGGCGCAGTTGCTCGACGCCGTGAATCACCTTGCCGTCGACGGCAACGATGATGTCGCCCGCCTGAATGCCGGCGTCGGCGGCCGGACCGGTGGACTGCTGCACCACCACGCCGCCCGGCAGCTGCGCTTGCTGCTGTTCGTCCTGGGTCAGCGCACGCACGGCGACGCCGAGACGCGGACGGTTTTGCTGCTGCGGTTGTTCCTGCTGCTCTTCGCGTGGCGCGGCCGACGCCATGTCCGACGCTTGCTGCGCGCCCACCGTCACCGCCAGCTTGCTTTCGCCGCCGTTGCGCCACACGCTGATCGTCGCTTTGCTGCCCGGCGACAGTTGCGCGACCTGACCGATCAATTCGGTCGTGTTACCAATATGCTTGCCGTTCACGCCGACGATCACGTCGCCCTGGCGCAGACCGGCTGCGTGCGCGGGACCATTCGGATCGACCGAGCCGACCAGTGCGCCGCCCGTCGAGTCGAGGCCGAGCGCCTTGGCCTTGTCGGCGCTGAGCGGCTGCACGCCCACGCCGATGCGGCCGCGGCTTACGTGACCGGTACTCACGAGCTGGTCCTTCACGTGCATCGCCGCGTCGATCGGGATGGCGAACGACAGTCCCTGGAAGCCGCCGGTGCGCGAGTAGATCATCGAGTTGATGCCGATCACTTCGCCGTTCAGGTTGAACAGCGGACCGCCCGAGTTGCCCGGGTTGACCGGCACGTCGGTCTGAATGAACGGGATCGGGCTATCGTCGGAGAACGAGCGCGATTTCGCGCTGATGATGCCCGAGGTCACCGTGCTGTCGAAGCCGTAGGGCGAGCCGATCGCCACGACCCATTCGCCGACCTTGCTGCTGTCCGGGTTGCCGATCTTCACGGTCGGCAGATTGGTCGCGTCGATCTTGACGACGGCGACGTCGGTGGCCTTGTCCTTGCCGATCACGCGCGCGTGGAATTCGCGGCCGTCGGTGAGCTTCACGGTCACGCTGGTCGCGCCGTCGACGACGTGATTGTTGGTCAGGATGTACCCGTCCTGGCTGATGATGAAGCCCGAGCCGAGCGCTTCGCCGCCGCTCTTGCGTTGACCGTTCTCGTCGACCGACGCGGCTTGTTTCACGCCGATATGCACGACCGCCGGGCCATAGCGCGTCACGATGCTGGAGAAGTCCGGTGCCGACGAGCGCGAGCCGACGACATCCGCCGCCGCGTGCAGCGACAACGTCGATCCCTGCGCGTCGTTTACGGACGCATCGGCATTGCGATGGCTGAGCGCATACGCGCCGCCGATTGCGAGGACAGCGCAGATCGCGGCGCTACCGCGCCAATAGTTTTTGGTGGTCATAGTCAGGGAGTCTTGCGGAGGGTTACGTGGTGGATGCGTAATGTAGTGGCCTCCACTTAAAGCAGACTTAAAGATGGTGTTCGATCAGAATGCGCGCGCAGGCCTTGTTTTAGGCGCTTTTTGCGTGTCGTGCGGCTTTTATGAGATAGCAACATCTGTATCTTTCGCGCGATTCGAGAACGAGTGCAGCGTCGCTTTATCGTGCCTGACCAGTAATTTCCCCAGGATTGACCCCGCCCAAAGCGGTTCGGATAATAACCATATCGTGGACTTGTTATCCATAATGTGGACATTTCTTTTTTCTGCACACTTCGCGAGGAATTTCCCATGCCAGAGGCCAATCAATCCGACCTGACGCCGTACCAGCTACCGTTCCCGAAGGAAGCGCAAAAGGAAATCGTCGTGCCCTTCGCGATTCCGACCGACGAACGCGTGTGGGTCCCGCAGGCAGAAAACGTGTCGTTCCGCCCACTGTGCCTGAATGCGTCGCAGGGATACTGGATGAATCTGCTGCGCGTACGCCGCTCGGGTGTGTTGAGCCGGCATCGTCATCCGCAGGCTGTGCACGGCATGGTGCTCAAGGGCCGCTGGCGTTATCTCGAGCATGACTGGGTCGCGACCGAAGGCAGCTACGTGTACGAGCCGCCGGGCGAAACGCATACGTTATATGTGCCCGAGGACGTCGAGGAAATGATCACGTACTTCCAGGTCAACGGCGTGATGTTCTATTGCGATCCGTACGGGAACTACACCGGTTACGAAGACGTATTCACGAAGATCGACATGTGCCGCAAGCACTACGCGGCGGTGGGCCTCGGCGAAGACCACGTCGAGCAGTTCGTCCGGTAAAACGCCGCGCAAGCCCCCAACAGAACCAACAGCCAGGACACCGCAATACCGACAGGCACGGCAACACCATTCCCACACAGCAGGACCCATTGCGCAGGAGACAAACATGCTTCAGAAGTCGCAGCGTCTGAAACGTATCCAGGTGGTCGCCGTCGTCTTCCTGACGGTGGCGGGCATCGTCAATTATCTCGACCGCAGCACGCTGTCGATCGCGAATCATCTGGTCAGCGAGGAATTGCATCTGTCCGCTTCGCAGATGGGGCTGCTGCTGTCCGCGTTCTCGTTGTCGTATGCGTTCGCGCAGTTGCCGGTCGGCGCGCTGCTGGACCGTTTCGGATCGCGCGTGATGCTCGGCCTCGGCATGCTCGTGTGGTCGATCGCCCAGGTCGCGGGCGGCTTCATCCAGACGCTCAATCACTTCCTCACGGCGCGTGTCGTGCTCGGCATCGCCGAGGCGCCGCTGTTTCCGGCCGGCGCGAAAGTCGTCAGCGAATGGTTCGCGGTACGCGAACGCGGCACGCCGATCGGCACCTTCATCTCGTCATCCACCATTGCGCCGATGATCGCGCCGCCGCTGCTCACGGTGCTGATGCTTTCCTTCGGATGGCGAACGATGTTCGTCATCATGGGCGTGGTCGGCGTTGTCGTCGCGCTCGCGTGGTACCTCGTCTATCGCAATCGCAGCGAAATCGTGCTGACCGAAGAAGAAACCGCGCATCTGAACGAAGGCGCGACCGGCCAGGAGAATCCGCAGGGCCTCAGCTGGTCCGAATGGGGCGCGCTGTTCAAGCTGCGCAACACGTGGGGCATGATCTTCGGCTTCATGGGCGTGATCTACATGGTGTGGCTCTATCTGACGTGGCTGCCCGGCTATCTGGAGCGTGAGCGTCATCTGAGCATCGCGCACACCGGCTGGCTCGTCGCGATTCCGTATGTGTTCGGCACGATCGGCATGGCGAGCAGCGGCGTGATCGCCGACTATCTGTTGAAGCGCGGCATGGCGCCGATCCGCAGCCGCAAGTGGCCGCTGTGCGTCGGTCTCGTCGGCGCCGCCGCATTCACGGTGCCGGCCGCCTACACACCGAGCACGACGCTCGCGATCGTCTACGTGTCGCTCGCGATGCTGTTCGTGAACCTGTCGAGCGGCAGCGCATGGGCGCTCGTCAGCGTCGCCGCGCCGCGACATCTGGTGGCGTCGCTCGGCAGCATGCAGAACTTCGGTGGCTATCTGGGCGGCTCGTTCGCGCCGGTGATCACCGGCATCGTCGTCGATCGGACGCATTCGTTCGTCAACGCGCTGCTGATCAGCGCGGCCGTCGCGTTCGCGGCGGCGCTCGTCTATCTGTTCGTCGTCCAGGAAGTGGCGCCCGCGCCGCTCGCGAGCTCGATCGAGACCCAACCCACCTGAGGCGGCTTCTCCCATGACGTTCCAGAACCAGCTCCTCGAAGGCAAGACCGCGCTCGTGACCGGCGGCTTGTCCGGTATCGGCGCGGCGATCGCCAACACGCTCGCGCAGCTTGGCGCGCACACGGTGGCGGCTGGTTTGCCGCCGCCCGAAGGCACGCCCGATACGCTCAATCGCGAGATTGCGCGCGTCACGCTGGATGTCCGCTCGGGCAATGCCGTCACGGCCGCGGTGAACGCGTTCGAGCGTCTCGACATCGTGGTCAACTGCGCCGGCGTGATCAGCCGCGTCGAAGAACATCGGCTCGACGTGTTCGAACGCGTGATGGATATCAATCTGAACGGCACGATGCGCGTGTGCGCCGCCGCGCGCGACTCGTTGAAGGCGTCGGCGGGCTGCATCGTCAATACGGCGTCGATGCTGAGTTTTTTCGGCGGCGGTCTCGTGCCCGCTTATAGCGCGAGCAAGGGCGCGGTGGCGCAGCTAACGAAGTCACTCGCGATCGCCTATGCCGCCGACGGCATTCGCGTCAATGCGGTCGCGCCGGGCTGGATCGCAACGCCGCTCACCCAGGCGTTGCAGGACGACGATGGCCGCTCGCTGGCGATTCTGGAACGTACGCCGCTGCGTCGCTGGGGCACGCCGGAGGAAGTCGCGCAGGTCGCGGTGTTCCTGTGCTCGCCGGCGGCGTCGTTCATGACGGGCGCAATCGTGCCGGTCGACGGCGGATATCTCGTCGCGTGATCGAGTCGGCGCGTGAAGCGGCGCCGCCGTCGTTCGACGCCATCGATAAAGGCATAATTGCGTACCCCTGCTCTGCCCTGCCTCTGTGTGATGTCGAGTTCCGCTTCCAAACCCCGTTCCCACGCCGGCGCCGCCGGCCATGACGCTGTCGGGCACGCCGACGACAAAGCCGACTCCAAGGCCGTCGCCGGCGCGGCCGCGTTCTCGAAGTTCATCGCGGTGCTGCAACTGATCGCCGATGCGCCAACGCCGCCCAACGTCGCGAAGCTGAGCGCGGCGAGCGGCTATCCACGCCCGACCGTCCATCGCATCGTCGCGGCTTTGCAGGCTGAAGGGCTGATCGTCGCGAGCGGCAGCGCCAACACCTTCGGCCTCGGACCGCGCCTGATCAACCTTGCGAGCCATAGCTGGGAGCGCTCGGACCTGCGGCTCGCGGCCGTCGATGCGTTGATGACGTTGCGCGACTTCACATCGGAGACGATCCACCTCGCGGTGCCCAGCCAGGGCGAGATGGTCTACATCGAAAAGCTCGAAAGCCCGCACGCGGTGCGCATGGCATCGCGCATCGGCACGCGCGTGTCGCTGACGTCGAGTTCGGTCGGCAAGGCGTATCTGGCGACACTCAGCGTGGCCGAGCGCGAGGCGCTGCTGAAGAACGCGCCGCTCGAGCGTTTCACCGAGCACACGCTGACCGACCTCGACGCCGTGCGCCGCGAGCTCGACGCGACCGCGCAACGCGGCTACGCGGAAGACCACGAGGAGAACGAAGTATCGATCTGCTGCTACGGCGCCGCGATTCGCGGCCCGGACGGCCGCGCGGCCGGCTGCGTGAGCATCAGCATGCCGACCTTCCGCCGCCGCGACGATGTGCAAGCCACTTACATCGAGCCGCTGCTTGCGGCATGCCGCACGATCGCGGCGCGGCTGGGGCCGGCGAGCGGCAGATAGCGGACGATAGTGCGGCCGCGCCCGCCGATAAACTGCTATTCTTGCTGTCGCGCGGCCGCTCCGGCCGCCCGCCGCGTGCAAGCGGCAGACCCCGACAAGCTCCCGGCGGCGCTCACGCGCCCGCCTTTGCAAAGACAGGAATACGCATGTTCGGTTTTCTGCGCGGCTACTTTTCCAACGACCTGGCAATCGACCTCGGTACGTCGAACACGCTGATCTACATGCGCGGCAAGGGCATCGTTCTCGACGAGCCGTCGGTCGTGTCGATCCGCCAGGAAGGCGGGCCGAACGGCAAGAAGATCATCCTCGCCGTGGGCCGCGAAGCGAAGCAGATGCTCGGCAAGGTACCGGGCAACATCGAGGCGATCCGCCCGATGAAAGACGGCGTGATCGCCGATTTCAACATCACCCAGCAGATGATCAAGCGCTTCATCCAGATGGCGCACGAGTCGCGGCTGTTTGCGCCATCGCCGCGCATCATCATCTGCGTGCCGTGCGGTTCGACCCAGGTCGAGCGCCGCGCGATCAAGGAGGCCGCGCATAGCGCGGGCGCCTCGCAGGTCTATCTGATCGAGGAACCGATGGCCGCGGCGACGGGCGCCGGCCTGCCGGTGTCGGATGCAACCGGTTCGATGGTCGTCGATATCGGCGGCGGCACCACCGAGGTCGGCGTGATCTCGCTCGGCGGCATTGTGTACAAAGGCTCGGTGCGCGTCGGCGGCGACAAGTTCGACGACGCCATCGTCAACTACATCCGCCGCAACTACGGCATGCTGATCGGCGAGCAGACCGCCGAGGCGATCAAGAAGGAAATCGGCTCCGCGTTTCCGGGCTCCGAGGTCATGGAGATGGAAGTCAAAGGCCGCAACATGTCCGAGGGCATTCCGCGCAGCTTCACGGTGTCGAGCAACGAAATCCTCGAAGCGCTGACCGATCCGCTGAACCAGATCGTGTCGTCGGTGAAGATCGCACTGGAACAGACGCCGCCGGAACTCGGCGCGGACATCGCCGAGCGCGGCATCACGCTCGCGGGTGGCGGCGCGCTGCTGCGCGATCTCGACCGTCTGCTCGCCGAGGAAACCGGCCTGCCGGTGTTCGTTGCAGAGGCGCCGCTGACCTGCGTCGTACGCGGCTCGGGCATGGCGCTAGAGCGGATCGAGAAGTTCGGCAGCTCGTTTTCCTACGATTGATGCGCGTGCCGAACGCTGAACGATGACGACCCTGCCCGCCTACGAGCCGCCCGTCGACGAAACCGAGCTGCTGTTGAAATGGATTCGCCGCGCACGCGAATCGCAGATGAGCCATTACGACATGGCGGATCTGCTGTCGGCGCGCGAGCGCCGCATGGGCTGGCTCGTGACCGCGCTGACCGCGTTCGTCGGCACGGCGGTGTTCGCGTCGTTGAGCGCGCCGCCGGTGTCGATCGAGATGCGGATAGTCGTTGGGCTCGTCAGCGTGGCGGCGGCGCTGTCGGCCGCGTTGCAGACGTTCCTGCGCTATGCGGAGCGTGCCGAGAAGCATCGCGCGGCCGGTGCGCGCTATGGCGCGGTGCGTCGGCGGCTCGAAGCGGTGTTTGCCGGCGACCCCGATGCGCGCGAAGCGCACTACCTCACCGGGATCCGTACCGAACTCGACCGTCTCGCCGAAGACTCGCCGAACGTGCCACCGCGGATCTTCTATCGCACGCAGCGCACGTTGCTGGCGGACAGGCCGCGTCGGCGTGATGCGTGAAACAGGCGGCGGGGCGCGCCTTCGCCTTCGCTTTCGTTTCCGTTTCAGATCACAGATCGTCCGCGCTGATGCCCAGCTCGGTCGCCATGCGCCGCACGACGGCCTGCAGACGGCTGACTTCATCGGCGAGACGCTTCTGCTCGGCCTTCAGCGCCTCGAATGCCGACAGCGGCACGCTGTCGTCCTCGGCGAGCGCGGACTGCGCGGCTTCGGTGATGCTGAGCTCGCCGCACAACAGATGCATCCAGCGATTCTCACGCTCGCCCGACATGCGCGGCAGCCGGACGACGCGAGGCGGATCGTTCGCGGCCAGCTCGTCGAGGAACGCCTCGACCGACGAAATATCGGCGAAGCCATGCAGGCGCGCGCTGTTCAGGCGCAATTCGGCGGCCGTTTGCGCGCCGCGCAGCAGCAGCGTGGTCAGCAGCGCGATCGACTGTCCCGGCAGCCCGAGCACGCGGTTCATGTTGTGCTCGAAGCGCGGCACGCGGCTGCTGCTGCCCTCGAACACGAGGCTCAGGCGTTTCAGGCCGTCGACGGCGCTCAGCACCTCGGCCTCGGTCGCGCTCATCACCGGCGCGCGGCCGGTCTTCTGATTGCAGCCGAGCGTCAGCGCGTTCAGTGACAACGGATAACTGTCGGGTACCGTGTGCTGTTTTTCGACGAGCACGCCGAGAACACGTCCTTCGAGCGCGGTCAGCGCGCGCAGCGAGGGTCGGGAAGGAGCGTCGGGAGTCGAATTCATGGGATTGCGAGATCTCGTGGAAGATGCGCGCGCCGTTCGCGGCTGGACGGCGCGTTCTGTCAGGTGGGCACTATGATAAACGTGGCGAGCCCGGCGCGGCGAGCGAATCTGCGCTGCCGGCGAAGCGCGCACGCCGGCAAAACCCGCCACATCTGCTAGTGTGAGTTGATCGACATTCTGTTTCGCGGAGACGCCATGCGGTCCACAAGCTCGAGATCGAGCGAATCTGCCCGCCTGACCGACGCGCAGATCGCCGCCGAAGCAGCGCGCCGTCTCGCGTGGGATTCGGCCGTGCCGCCGCGCGCCGTGCGCGTGAAGGTCGCGCGAGGGCGCATCACGCTGTCGGGCGAGCTTCAGCGCGAAGCACAACGCGCCGCGATGCTCGAAGACGTGACGCGTCTGTTCGGCGTCACCTCAGTCGCGGACCGGACCGTCGTCCGCAAGGGCTGACCTCAGTCAGGCGGGTCAGCTCCCGCCCGCTTGCAGCAGTTGCCGGCAATGCCGCGCGATCTGCCTTTCCTCCTCGGTGTGCAACACTCTCACCTTGCCCGCCGGATCGTTTTCGACGAGCCCAAGAAACGCAAGCCCATCGCATACGCGCCGCCGAACCTCGGCGCTGTGCTCGCCGATCCCGCCGGTAAACACGAGCAGATCGATGCCGCCAAGCAGTGCCGCGTACCCGCCGATCGTCTTGCGCACCGCGGTCGCTCAGCCTTTCCACGTCCAGTTGCGGATTTCCTCCTTGTCGATCCCTTCCTCGTGCGCATACGCGAGATGCTCGATGATCTGCCCGCGCAGCCACTCCTTCGTATGATCGCCGACGCCGCGCAGCGACGGCACGCGATCGATCGCATCGATCGCCAGCGTGAAGCGGTCGACGCCGTTGATGATCGCGAGTTCGAGCGGGGTATTGATGTTGCCCTTCTCGTTATAGCCATGCACGTGCATGTTTCCGTGATTCTGACGGTTGTACGTGAGCTTGTGCACGAGCGCCGCATACGAGTGGAAGTTGAAGATCACCGGCTTGCTGGTCGTAAACAGCGAATCGAAATCGCGGTCGGACAGTCCATGCGGATGCGCATGCTCGGGCATCAGGCGGAACAGATCGACCACGTTGACGAAGCGGATCTTCAGCGTCGGGCAGCGCTCCTTGAGGATCTGCACGGCGGCGAGCGCTTCCATCGTCGCGATGTCGCCCGCGCACGCGATCACGACGTCCGGCTCGACGCCCTGATCGGTCGACGCCCAGTCCCAGATGCCGATGCCCTTGGTGCAATGCGTGACGGCCGCGTCCATGTCGAGATAGTCCAGGTGCGGCTGCTTGTCGGACACGATCACGTTCACGTAGTCGCGCGAGCGCAGGCAGTGATCGGCGACGCTCAGCAGACAGTTCGCGTCGGGCGGCAGATAGATGCGCACGACGTCCGGGCTCTTGTTGGTGACCACGTCGAGAAAACCGGGGTCCTGGTGCGTGAAACCGTTGTGATCCTGGCGCCACACGATCGACGTGATCAGCAGATTGAGCGACGGCACCGGCTGCCGCCAGCCGAGCTCGCGCTTGGCTTTTTCGAGCCACTTCGCGTGCTGGTTGAACATCGAGTCGATCACGTGCACGAACGCTTCGTAGGTCGCGAAGAGTCCGTGACGGCCGGTCAGCGCATAGCCTTCCAACCAGCCTTCGAGCGTGTGCTCGCTGAGCATTTCCATCACGCGGCCATCGGGCGACAGTTCGCCGCCGTCGGCGTCGCCCGGTTCGAGCGCGGCGAGCCAGGTCTTGCCCGACGCTTCATAGACTGCGTGCAGCTTGTTGCTCGAAGTTTCGTCGGGACCGAACAGCCGGAAGTTCGACATGTTGTTGCGCATCACGTCGCGCAGGAACGTGCCGAGCACCGCAGTCGGCGACGTATACGCCGCCGCCGGTTTCTTCACGGCCACCGCGTAGTCGCGGAACGGCGGCATGTCGAGCATCTTGCACAACAGCCCGCCGTTCGCGTGCGGATTCGCGCTGATGCGGCGCGCGCCCTCGGGCGCGAGCGCGCGCAGTTCTTCGACGAGCCGGCCGTTCGCGTCGAACAGCGTTTCGGGGCCGTAGCTGCGCAGCCAATCCTCGACGATCTGCAGACTCTTGCGATTGCTCACCGCATCGGCCACCGGCACCTGATGCGAGCGCCACGAGCCTTCCACCTTGTGACCGTCGACTTCCTTCGGCCCGGTCCAGCCCTTCGGCGAGCGCAGCACGATCATCGGCCAGCGCGGCCGCGTGGTGTCGTTGTTCTGCCGCGCATGCTGCTGGATCGCGCGAATTTCGCCGATGCATTGTTCGAGCGTCGCGGCCATCTGCTGATGCATCGTGTCGGGATCGTCGCCTTCGACGAAATACGGCTTGTGCCCGTAGCCGACCATCAATGCTTCGAGTTCCTCACGCGGAATGCGCGCGAGCAGCGTCGGGTTGGCGATCTTGTAGCCGTTCAGATGCAGCACCGGCAACACCGCGCCGTCGCGGATCGGGTTCAGGAATTTGTTCGAATGCCACGACGTGGCGAGCGGGCCGGTTTCCGCTTCGCCGTCGCCGATCATCACGGTGACGATCAGCTCGGGGTTGTCGAACGCGGCGCCGTAGCCGTGCGACAGGCTGTAGCCGAGTTCGCCCCCTTCGTGAATCGAGCCCGGCGTTTCGGGCGTGCAATGCGAGCCGATGCCGCCCGGGAACGAGAATTGCCGGAAAAAGCGCCGCATACCGGCTTCGTCCTCGCTGCGGTCCGGATAAATTTCCGAGTAGTGGCCTTCCAGGTAGCAGTGCGCGAGGCTCGCGGGGGCGCCGTGACCGGGGCCGGACAGAAAGATCACGTCGAGATCGTGTTTGCGGATCAGCCGGTTCAGATGCACGAGCACGAAGCTCTGGCCGGCGTCGGAGCCCCAGTGGCCGAGCAGCCGGTTCTTGATGTGCTCGGCCTTCAGCGGTTTGCGCAGCAACGGGTTGTCGCGCAGATAGATCATGCCCACCGACAGGTAATTGCATGCGCGCCAGTAGCGATCGAGGTTGCGCAGCGTATCGGGGTCCAGAACTTCCGGTGGGGTGGGATGCGAGGTTGCTTCGGCCATGGCGTCACTCCTCGAAAAGAACTGTCAGGCTGGTTGGCGGATGATGCGGCGCACTCGAAACGAAGCCGGGCGGTGCGAGTCGAATGTACTAAGCTGCTCAAACGGGAGCGAATGCTTTCTACCCCTGCCAGTATGTCGCGCTGAATGTGGCATTCGTGCTGCAACTCCTTGCGCTGTCTGCTTTCTTTTCGTGATTTTCTGTCTCAGGTCAATGGCCGCCATGTCGACATCTCCCAGTGCGCTCAAAGTGCTCGTGGTCCTGGTCCTTACGCTCGTGTTCACATGCCTCGCTGTCGCCATACCGATCGGCATATTCGGGCTGCTGGTCAAGCTGTTCAGCCACGTCTAGCACAGCGGCGCGGCTGCCAGCGTGCGAACGCGAGCGCCACGGAATGTGTATGCTCGCTGAAAGACCGGGCGCGGCATTGGCAATGCGCCGCTCATTCATCGCAAGGAGAGTGCCTTGACCGACCGCACCGACAACCCGCCCGCATCGCAACCCGATCCCGAATTGCAGGCGCTCGCGCGCGAAGTCTTCGACCTCGCGCGGCGCGGCGATGCGACGATGCTCGCGGCCGTCATCGAGAAAGGCGTGCCGCCGAATTTGCGCAACGAGCGCGGCGACAGCCTGCTGATGCTCGCGAGCTACCACGGCCACGTCGACGCGGTGCGCACGCTGCTCGACCGGGGCGCCGATGCGAACCTGCGCAACGACGCGGGCCAGACGCCGATCGCGGGCGCCGCGTTCAAGGGCTTCGACAAGGTGATCGAAACCTTGCTCGCGCATGGCGCCGACGTCGAAGGCGCATCGCCCGATGGCCGTACCGCGCTGATGATCGCGGCGATGTTCAACCGCACCGCGATCGTCGATCTGCTGCTCGCGCACGGCGCGGACCCGCATGCGCGCGACGCGAACGGCGTCGGCGCGGCCGATGCCGCCGCACGGATGGGCGCGGCCGATACCCAGGCGCGCCTGAAAGCGCTGGGCGCATGAGCCCGCGATGTCACCCATGAAACGGCGCCCGCACCACGCGCGCGGCGCCGCCTAGTTGCCCTTCGCGCTACGCAACAGCGTGTCCACGTCGAGCTCCGCCAACTCGCCGATCCGCCCGACCGTCACGTCCGCGGGCGGATTGCTCGCGATCTCCTTCGCATCGAACGCATAGTGTCCCTGGCGCGGAAACACGGTGGTCAGCTCCGCGCCCCATGCCTTCTTCATCGCGCTCAGAATTCGCAGCTTGTCGTCGACCATCACGTAATGGCGCGCCGGATAGCATTCCATCACCTGGTCGAGCATCAGCTCCTTGTGGATGTAGATCAGCACGCGCCCGTCGACTTCGTCCCACAGGCCCGAGCGCGAAATCTTGCGCGGCTGGAACACGACGTCGCCATCCGACAGGATCACCGTCGGCCCGTGCTTGCCGAGATGCCGCAGCGCGTCGAGCGCACCCGGATAGAGCCGGTTCGCAAACGGATACTCGATCAGGAACGACGACATCAACAGCAGGCGCGTGTCGCGTGGATGCTCGGTCCGGTAGCGCTGCAGCGCGCCGAGGTAGTCGGCGTAACCGAGTTCGGTGCGCAGGTTCTCGAAGATTTCCCAATAGCGCGCACTGTTCTCTTCGCCGAACTGGCCCATCATGTGCGCGCGTAGATCCTGCAGCACGTGATCGTTGTCGAGCAGCGTGTTGTCGCAATCGAACAGAAACACGACGTCGTGCGGCGTGGCGGAGGTGACTGGCATCGGGGTTCCTTGTGGCAAGTTCGGCGGGCCGGTTCGGCGGGTCGGCGTGATAGCGCACGCGTGGATGGCCTCGGCTACTTCAGCCCGCCGTCCGGCGCAACGGGTTTTTCCGCGTGGCCGCCGAAATCGTGCCGCATCGCCGACAGCACGCGATTCGCGAAATCGGCTTCTCCGCGTGAACTGAAGCGCGCGAACAGCGCCGCGCTGAGCACCGGCGTCGGCACACCTTCGTCGATGGCCGCCGTGACGGTCCAGCGCCCCTCGCCCGAATCCGATACGCGGCCCGCGTAGCCTTTCAGTTCGGTGTCGCTGGCGAGCGAGCCGGCGATCAGGTCGAGCAGCCACGAGCCGATCACGCTGCCGCGCCGCCAGACCTCGGCGATATCCGCGAGATTCAGATCGTACTGATACAGCTCGGGACGGCGCAGCGGCGACGTCTCCGCATCGGCCTCGCGCGCGTGCCGGCCGGCGTCGGCGTGGCGCAGCACGTTCAGACCCTCGGCGTAGGCGGCCATCAGCCCATACTCGATGCCGTTATGAACCATCTTGACGAAATGCCCCGCGCCTTGCGGGCCGCAATGCAGAAAGCCCTGCTCAGCGGTGCTCGCGCCCGCCGCGCGGCCCGGCGTCGCGCTCTGCGTGCCCGCGCCGGGCGCCAACGTCGAGAAGATCGGTTCAAGCCGTTTGACGACCTCAGCCTCGCCGCCGATCATCAGGCAGTAGCCGCGCTCGCGCCCCGCGACGCCGCCGCTCGTGCCGACGTCCACGTAGTGAAGCTGGCGCGCGCCGAGTTGCTGGCCGCGGCGGATGTCGTCGTGGTAGTAGGAGTTGCCGCCGTCGATCACGACGTCGCCCGGCTCGAGCAGCGGCACGAGCTTGTCGAGCGTCGCGTCGACCACGGCGGCGGGCACCATCAGCCACACGGCGCGCGGCTTGTCGAGCTTCGCGACGAGGTCTTCGAGCGAGCTCGCGCCAGCCACGCCTTCCTGCTTCAGCCTGTCGACCGCCGCCGGCTGCACGTCGTAGACGATGCACTGCTGAGCTCCCCTGGTCAGGCGCCGCACCATGTCGGCGCCCATTCGTCCCAATCCAATCATGCCTAGCTGCATGGCTCGCTCCTAAAGATGCTGCGTTGCGCTGCCCGATTTTCCGGTCATCGTGTTGCGGCGGCGCGGCTGCCCTTAAGCATAGGCGCTGTGTCGCGAGCTACGCCGAATGTACCGAAGCAAGCCGCACTTTTTTGCAGAGGCGCAGCGCGGCTCAAAGTTCCACGCAACTGGAGGCGCGCCGCATCCGCACGAAAGCGAACGCGGCGGGCCCACGTGTCATTCGCTGCGCTCGGGCACGCGCGTGCCGCGGCGGGCGGCCAGCTTCGCGTATTGCTCGGCCGCGAAGCGCTTGACCGCGCGCCACATCAGCGGATAGCGATAGCCGGGCACCGCGAACAGCACCAGCGCGCCCAGCGCCAGCAGTCCGCAGAACAGGAACGTGCCGCGATAGCTGAACGCCTGCACGAGCAGCCCCGACAGCACGCCCGACAGGATCGAGCCGACCCGCGCCGCATTGAAGAACAGCGCGGTCGCGCGTCCGGGCGAATGCGGCATCAGATCCTGCACGTAGGTCATGCCGAGGCACGAGGTCACGGCGACCACGAACGCGTTCAGCATCTGCATCGGGATCAGCACGCTGACGTTGCCGGCCAGCGACATCGCGACGAAGTACACCGCATGCACGGCCGCGCACGCGGCAAGCCAGTTCGGCTTGTGCAGCGACGACGACTTCGCGCCGAGCGCGAGCATCATCGGGATCTCGGTCAGCGCGCCGAGACCGAGCATCACCGACACGTCGAGATGCGTGCCGTTGAGCCCATGCACGATGTACAGCGGCAGTACGATCATCGTCGCGTTCGCGGCGAGGCCGAGCAAGGTCAGCGCGGTCACCGAGCGCAGGATGTCGTTCGCCGACGCGACCGGCAGTGTTTCGTGCGCGTCCTCGCCGGGCTGCCTCAGCGGCGGCACCGTGATCGACGCGGACGGCTCCGACGCGGTGTCCTCGACCGTGTGATCGCCGAGATGGCTCTGCGGCTCCTGCATGCGCCAGACGATGAAGCCGCAGGTCGCGAAGCTGGCGGCCGCGAACAGGAAGAGTCCGGTGAAGCTCGTCGCGGCGAGCACCAGCGCGCCGACCGCCGGCCCGAACACCCATGCGGCCGAGAGGATCGTACGCAGCGTCGCGCTCGCGAACACGCGCTCGGCAGGGTCGGGCACCGGCAGCGCCGCGCGGCTGAACGAGAACACCATCGAAATCGCCGAACCGCCCGCGCCGATGAACACGATGCCGACCACGAGCAGCAGCCGGTAATCGCGCACCACGCACAGACACAGGTAGCCGAGCGCGGCTGCGATGAGCGCCGCCAGCAATAACGGTCGATGCCGCCCGCTCCGGTCGCTCCAGCGCCCCGCCACCGTGCTCGCGAGCACGCCGCTCGCGGCGATCAGCGTCATGAATACGCCGAGCCGGAACGGCGTCATGCCGGCGCGTTCGATGCCGAACAGAGACAGATACGGTGCGGTGAAGGACATCGCCACACCGAGCATCAGGGTGGCGGCGGCGAGCGGCTTGAAGCCTGGAATGCGAAGCAGGTCGAAAAAACGCGCAGTTTTCAACACGGGGCGGTGGGTCAGGTGGAGCGGGCCTCGACACGCAGCGAAGCGCTCGAAGGCACGTTAGGCGTCGCAGGCAGGGGGCCGGAACGACCGGGGCATTATCGACCCGGAGCGCGGCTCGCGTAAACCCGCTAATAGCTGTCCCAAATCCGTGAGGCGTGCGCGGATGCATCCGGCGACTCGCGCCGCGCCGTGCCGATGCGTGCCGTTAGCGGCAAGCTGCTGGCACGCTCAACGCTACTTGCCCTCAGTTGCGCGCATTTGCTGCGCCTGCGCCTTGTAGTCGTAGGTCGGATAGAACTCGGTGTGATAGCCGCCCCACGCGGTCGATTCGATCGCGCGGTTCACTTCGCGCAACCGGCTCGCGGGCACGCGCAGCGTCACGACCTGCCCGATGCCCATCATCACGTACCACGACACGACTTCGATGCCTGGCGGCGGGAAGGTCTTGAAGAAGCCCTGCTCGCGCAGTTGATCGTTGATTTTCGGCAGCGGCTTCGATTCGTCGTGGCGCAGGAAGATCGTCAGCAGGAAGGTGTCGTCGGCGGGGGCGGAGGCTGCCGTGGCTGGGGTGGCCGCCATCGTGGCGGGGGGCGCCGCGTCGGCGCCGTGCGCGAGCGGCGCGATGGCCAACATGACCAACGATGCAGCCAGCGCGAGCGCCCGCGCGCCGCGTGTCGAAAGCCGATCAGCGGAAAGACCAGCGATTGCCGATGCTATGAGCATAAAACGCCTCCATGACGGATTGAACTCAGCTTCGATCACATTCCTGCGCGCGGCAATCCCCGCTCCAGCGCGAACGCATCACACCACGACGTAGCCGCGCTGTTCGAGCGTCCAGCGGTGCCACCGGTTGCCATACGCGCCGCATGCGAACGCGAACACGATCGACAGCACGAAGCCGATCAGATCGGCCGTCTCGCCCCACAGCCCGATGCCGAGCAGGATCACGTTGATGCCTAGCATCACGAACGCGGCGAACCACATTCTCTTCGACAGCGCCCAGATGAAGCCGAGCAGGCACGCGCCCCAGCTGAAGCCGGTCGCGACCGCGATAGCGTCCTTGTGTTGCGGATGTTGCAGATAGATTCGTGCGTTCATGTTTTGCGAGGTTCCGTGCGATGACGCGGCGCGTCGATCGGTCGAGCACGCGCGCACCGCTTTTTAACATGCCGCGGCGACACCGCGCGCATCGGCAGCATACGGCCGCTGCGCTGACGATCCGCGGCATAGCTGCTACCCTTGGCAAATCACGATCAGCAGCGGAGCACGCATGACCTCGCCGACAGCTTATTCCCCGAAAGGACCGACCCGCGCCGAGCTCGACTCGCTGCCCGGCGTCACCGTCGTCGAATTCGGCACCGACTGGTGCGGCTATTGCCAGGGCGCGCAGGCATCGATCCGCCAGGCGCTCGCGCCGCACACGGGCCTGCGGCATCTGAAGATCGAGGACGGCCCGGGCCGCCCGCTCGGCCGCTCGTTCAAGGTCAAGTTGTGGCCGACGCTCGTACTGATGCGCGACGGCGCCGAGGTCGCGCGCGTGGTGCGGCCACGCAGCGCCGAGGATATCGACGACGCGTTCGCGTCGCTCTGAGATTCGAGCTCCGTCATGCGCCAGGTCATCCATCATCTGAGTGTCCAGGCCCGCGGCCGCGGGCTCGTCGAATTTACCGACGACGCGCGCCGCTTCGTCGACGAGACGGACATCCGTACAGGTCTGCTGACGCTGTTTTGCCGGCACACGTCGGCGTCGCTGCTGATTCAGGAGAATGCCGATCCGTCCGTGCGGCGAGATCTGCAGCGCTACTTCGAGACCCTCGCGCCCGAGGACGACACGCGCTACGAGCACGACACCGAAGGCCCCGACGACATGCCCGCGCATCTGCGCACGGCGCTCACCCAGGTGCAGTTGTGCGTGCCCGTCGAGCATGGAAGGATGGTGCTCGGCACATGGCAGGGGCTGTATCTGTTCGAACATCGGCGTCACCCGCAGCCGCGCGATATCGTGTTGCATCTGCTCGGCGAATGAAGTCCGCTTTCGCACCCACTCGTCACGCAAAGGAAACTGTCACCGGCACTTCTCCGCACACCGCATCGACCGGAGCCTACCCAAGGGAGCACACCTCATGGACACCCGTAGCGAGCTGCAAGCCACCGTCAAGGCGATGGTTCAACCGGGCAAGGGTCTTCTCGCCGCCGACGAAAGCGGCCCGACCATCGCCAAACGCTTCAAGACGATCGGCCTCGAATCGACCGAGGAAAACCGTCGCGCGTATCGCAACCTGCTCCTGACGACGCCCGGCCTCGGCGAGTTCGTGAGCGGCGTGATCCTCTACGAAGAAACGCTCGGCCAGAAAGCCGACGACGGCACGCCGTTCCCGCAGGTGGCCGCGGCGAACGGCATCGTGCCCGGCATCAAGGTCGACCTCGGCAAGGTGCCGCTTGCGCTCGCTCCCGGCGACGAGATCACCGAGGGCCTCGACGGTCTCGCCAAACGCTTCGTCGATTACAAACGGCAAGGCGCGCGCTTCGCGAAGTGGCGCGCGGTCTACAACATCACGGCGAGCCTGCCGAGCCGGCTCGCGATCGAGGCGAACGCCGATTCGCTCGCGCGCTACGCGGCGATCAGCCAGGAAGCCGGCATCGTGCCGATCGTCGAACCCGAGGTGCTGATGGACGGCGAGCACACGATCGAGCGTTGCGCGGAAGTCACCGAGGCCGTATTGCACGAGGTGTTTCATGCGCTGCATCGGCATCGCGTGGTGCTCGAACATATCGTGCTGAAGCCGAGCATGGTGTTGGCCGGCTCCGAGCATCAGCAGCAGTCGAGCACGGCGCATATCGCGGCGGCGACCGTGCGCGTGCTGATGCGTACGGTGCCCTCTTCGGTTCCCGGTCTCGTGTTCCTGTCGGGCGGACAGTCGCCCGAGGAGGCCACCGCCAATCTCAGTGCGATGAACCGGCTCGGCGCGCTGCCGTGGAATCTGAGCTTTTCGTACGGGCGCGCGTTGCAGGAGCCGCCGTTGAATGCGTGGCGCGGGCAGCCGGCCAACGTGAAGGAGGCGCAGCAGGCGTTGCTCAAGCGCGCGCGTCTGAACGGCGCGGCCGCGCTCGGCAAGTACGACGCGGCGATGGAAAAGGATTGAACCCAGGGATTGAACCCGGGCGCGGGCGCAGGCTATCCGGGAGCTGTGGAAAAAGGCTTCTGGATCGCGTCCGCGCATAACATCCATCCCGCACATATCACAGCCGACAGTACGAATTGACGGTCAGCGACTGTTACGGGCTTTGCAGATAATCCAACGCCGAGATTTGCCTTTTCCTGGGGACGTTCGTCACGATAAAGACCAGGGATCAACCTTGCCGCCCTCGATGATAAAGTGCTTCGCATTGGAGGTTGGGTCAAAAAAGCGCCAGTCTTCTTCGTCAGGCGCACTGTTCGGGCTGATGACAAGCCGCAAGCCACCGGACAGTAAAATGTCTGCACCGCCTTCTTCGCTTCCCGATACGCCTTTCACAATGGCAGGGCCCTGTTTGACCAGCAAATCGTCAATACGCTGAGCCGAACGGTGTGCCTTTTCATCGGGACCGAAAAGATCATCTTGCGTTGCAATCGCACTGCCAGCCTGTTCTATTTTCCAGTTGCATTGGATGTGTAACGACCACTCCCCAACGTGCCTGATCGCACCTTTGAAATTGGCTACCGGTCTTAGGGAGCCAAACTGCATCGTCAGCGTGCCTGCTGCATGATGTACCGCACTTATCGGCAGTCCTTCAACAGCTGACAGGCGGCGCTCAATCTCGTCTCGTGTGTTAATCATTCGGTAATTCCACTGTTTGTTGGCCGCGTTACCACAAGTTGAACATATCTTTGGCGCGTTCCATTATTTCGTGATAGCCGAGCCGTTGACCGCCAATTTCCCGATGAAGCTGCTGCGCCTGATTTTTGTTCAGGCCCAAGGCAGTTGCTACATCACGAGTCTGCCTGTTTTGCGCCTGATTATTACCCGGCATTCCCTCGGCGCCCGCCAGTACCTCAACGTCGCCACTTGCCGCGTCCGGTGTGTACTCGAACGGCTTTACATTGGCGAGATTCTGCGGCACGCGCGCGCTGTTGCTACGAAGAAGCTTTGCCATGTCCGCGTCGGCTGGCTGTTGCGCGCGCGCGGGCGCTTGCCTGGAACCCTTGTCTCGCTGCTCCTGTATCGCCTGCACGCACTTGCGCATATCCTGCCGCTCCGGCACAAAGAGCAGGCCACCGTTCTGCACTTCGTTGTAAAGGGCCTTTGCAACCTCATGGTCGTCCATCCGGCGCATATCGAATCGGTTGTCACTTCGGCCAAGCACGTCGCGCAGCTCGTACGACTGGAGGGACAGCAGCATCGAGGGGCGTGTTGCAGCCACGCTGCGCGCGCTTCCTCCATGCCTTGCGCCAGGTCGTCGTTTCCCGCGCGGGGTGCGCCGGCTGGCAGGGCAAAATGAAACCAGCGGTCCGCGTCAAACATGCGGGGCGACTCAATGTGAAGGTAGATCGATTTGCGAACGCTCTGCCAGAAGAAATGTCCGTGCCGTCTTTCACGGACGTCGAGGTGAGGAGCGGGAAAAAGTGAAGTCATCGTGCCTCACAGTCAATTGACGAGGCACGATTGTGCAACATGGCACCATCTCATAAAACCCCCGTTGCCGACAGTGCCGGGTTCTGGCGGGGACTGCGGCGCACAGAAAAACTGCCGGAGCCGACGCGCCAGACGATGTTCGACGCGGGGCGCCAGCCGCCCTTCTGCCTTGACACGCTGCGCTTACTGCCCCTTCGTATCGCTGCTCGCGTCGGCGCCCGGCGTATTCGTCGAGTCGGTCATGGGCTTCTTCGACTTCGAATGCTTCTTCATGTGATGGTGAGTCGAAGGCGTGGTCTCCCCGGTCGCGCCCGCATCGCCGCCCTCGCGTGTCGAGGTCGCGGCGTTGCTGTTCGGGTCGTTGCCGGCCGGCCCCCCGCCGCCGCCTGCGCCACCGCCGGCGCCTTGGGCCATTGCGAGCGACGAAGCCGCGAGCAAGGTGGAAACGAGCACTGCGTGTCTGATCTTCATGGCGATTCTCCTGGGTGTCGAGAGTGTCGAAAGGAAGTGGGCGCGCGGTGACCGCACGCGCAAACCTCGCGCTCTTTTCAGCAAGGGCTGTGCCGCAGCACAGCACGCCAGGAAAAGCCCATGGACGCGATAGACGAACGGTGCCGCGGCTTCAGGTGCCGCAAGCCAGCAGCGCATGCAGTTCGTCGATATTGAACGGCTTCGCGAGTATCGCAATGCCGAGCCGACGCGCGCGGTCGAGCTCGTCGGCGTAACCGGTCATCAGCGCGATCTTCTGCGACGGCCACGCGCTGCGGATCTTCTCCGCCAGGTCGATACCGTTCAGCTTGCCCGGCATCTGGATGTCCGACAGCACGAGCTCGAAGCGCTCGCCAGCGCTCAGCACGTCGAACGCCTGGTCGGCGGTCGGCTCGTGATGCACCTCGCAGCCGAAGGTTTCGAGCACCGCGGTCACGCCGGCAGCGACGTCCTCGTTGTCCTCGACGAGCAGCACGGCCCCGGCCGCGGTCGGCAGCGGCTGGCGCGCATCGGCGCCGGCCAGCGCGGCGCCCTCACGATAGCGCGGCAGAAACATCCGCACCGTCGTGCCGCTGCCCAGCACGCTGTCGATCTTCGCGGTGCCACCGGCCTGCTCGGACATCGACAGTACCTGGGCGAGCCCGAGGCCGGTGCCCGAGCCGCGCAGCTTGGTCGTGAACAGCGGCTCGAACGCGCGTCGCGCGACCGATTCGGGCATCCCTTCGCCGTCGTCGGAACAGGCGATCAGCACGTACTCGCCGTCCGGCAGCAGCGTATCGCTGCCGACCAGCCGATTGTTCTGGCAGCGGATCACGAAGCGTCCGCCGCGCGGCATCGCATCGCGCGCGTTCATCGCGATGTTCACGATCGCGAACTCGAGATCGGTCGGATCGACGAGCACCTGCCACAGGTTCTCCGGCATGCGCAACGCCAGTTCGACCGTGTCGCCGAGCGCCGCGTTGATCAGCGGCACGGCGGCCGGCAGCCAGCGCGCAAGCTCGACGGGCTCCTGCTTCAGCGGCTGCTTGCGCGCGACGCTCAAGAGACGCCGCGTCAGCGCTTCGGCCGTGGCCGTGGCACGCTCGACCGCATGCACTTCCTTCTCGAGATCGTTGTAATGCTTGAGGCGCGCGAGCTCGGTGTTCGCCGACACCACCATCAGCAGGTTGTTGAAATCGTGCGCGACATTCGCGACCAGATTGCCGAGCGCGCCCATGCGCTGCAGTTGCCGGCTCGACGCCTCGGCCGACAGACGCATCGCGACCTCGCCCTGCCACCGCTCCCACGCGCGCCGCTCCGCCTCGAGCTGACGCAGCGAATACAGCACGAGCCACCAGATCGCGATGCAGGGCACCGCCGTCAGCGCCGCGATCAACATAAAGTGCGTGCGCCACGCCGCCACGATCGATGACATCGCGTACGCGCTCATCACATACAACGGATAGTCGCCGACACGGCGAAACGCGAGCAGCCGCTCGACGCCGTCGACGGTCGAATTCAGGTGCACGTGGCCGAACAGCTGTTTGTCGCGCAACGCGGACATGAACGCGCTGTGCATCGACGGTCGGGCGCCGGCCGGCCACGGCGGATAGCGCACCAGCAGATTGCCGTCCTGCCGGTACAGCGCGAGCGCGAGCGACGGATCGCCGTTGGTCAGCTCGCGATAGAAGCGCGAAAAATATTCGCTGCGCAGCGCCACCGTGACCACGCCGAGAAACTGACCGTCCGTACCCGAGCGGCCGATCGCGGTCGTGAACACGTCGACCTTCGACAGCTTGCCGAACATCGGCAGCGAGAAATACGGCTGCGGACGCATTGCCTTCGCGGCGAGAAAATCGTCGCGCAAGCCGCTCGTCACTGCCGGCGCCGGATACGCGAGGCTCGACGCAAGTAACTGGCCGTTCACACCGAGCAGCGAGATCGACGCCACCTGCGGAAAGTCGCCGCCGATGCTCTGCAGACGCTCGTGCAATTCGCGCGCGCGCGCGCGGATCTGCGCGTCGTCGGAATTGCCGAGCAGCTCGATCACGCGCGAGGCCATCTGCCGGTTCAAATCCAGCACCTTGACGGCCTGCTCCTGCGCCACGCGCGCGAGGCGGTCGAGCGCATCGTTCGCATCGGAGATGCGGCGCTGGTAGTCGAAGTAGCCGTAGCCCACGAGGCAGGCCAACGGAAACACGATCGACACGGCCAGCAAGATCAGCAGCATGCGCTGCGTCGCCGCGAAGTTGCGTGACGGCATCGGCACATCGACTGCGACACGTTCTGCACGCTGCACGGTCCCTGCTCCATCAAAGTTGCATACGGTCAGGGAAGGCATTGCCTGTGAATTCGCACGCCGCTGTTCGCGCGCTAATTCCCCTGCCTCGAAATTTACCGCAACTCGGCCTATCTTCCCAAGCAGCTTCATGGCATCACTCCGCCGACGCGTCCGGGCACGACGATTGCTGCCTTATCGCTGCTTGATGGCAAGCGTACTTCCGTCACCGCTCGCGACGCGTTTGCGTGCGCTGCGCGAGCTCTTTCTTGCGCGAGGCCTCACCATGTCCACGACTGCCCGCCGCGTCGCGCGGCTCCCGGAATTGCCAGCGGACCGCGCGGTGCGCGTGATCGTGGACGGCACGCCGATTCTGCTGGTGCGCGATGGCGACACCGTGCGGGCTTACTCGCCTGATTGCCCGCATGCCGGGGGCCCGCTCGAAGAGGGCGCGCTGTGCCACGGCCGCATCATCTGCCCATGGCACAAGGGTACGTTCGACGTCGCGACCGGCAACGTGCTCGAGCCGCCCGCGCTGCTGCCGCTCGATCGCTACCCGGTCACGCTCGATGGCGACGACGTGCTCGTGTCGGCGGAAAAAATCGCAGCGCCGGCACCGGCGGCGCACACATCCCCGCCCGATGCCACCGCGCAAGTCAAGCACTACGTGGTAATCGGCGCGGGCGCGGCCGGCGCCGCTGCCTGTGCCGCGCTACGCGAGTTCGGCTTCGAGGGCCGCATCACGCTGATCGGCGACGAAGCGCACGCGCCCTATGACCGCACCTCGCTGAGCAAATTCGTCCCCTCGTTTGAAATGACGCCCGCCGACGTGCCGCCGCTGCTGCCGCCCGACTGGCTGCACACGCACGGCATCGAGCGCATCGTCGCGAAGGTCGCGCGGCTCGACGTGCCTGCGCATACGATCCATTTCGAAGCCGGCGCGGGTGGTAGCGAGCAGAGCATCGAGCCGCTGAAATACGACACCGCGCTGCTCGCGACCGGCAGCGTGCCGAAAGTGCCCGACATGCCCGGCTGCGAACTCGGCGGCGTGCATGTGCTTCGACACCTCGACGATGCCGCCGCGTTGATCGACGCGCTCGGCGACGATGCATCGCAAACCCGCGTCGCGATTCTCGGTAGCAGCTTCATCGGCCTCGAAGTCGCGTCCGCATTGCGCAAGCACGGCGTGCCCGTCACCGTGATTTCGCGCGACAAGGTGCCGTTCGCGAAGCAGTTCGGCGAGCGCGCGGGCCAGATGTTTCGCGCGCTGCACGAAAGCAATGGCGTGAAGTTTTATCTCGACGCCAAGGTCGCCTCGCTCGAGGGCGAGGAAGGCAATGTGCATACGGTGATGCTTGCCGGCGGCGAGGCCATCGCGGCCGATGTCGTGCTGCTGGGCACGGGGGTTGCGCCGGCTACGGGGTTTGTCGAAGGACTGCCATTGCAGAAGGACGGCGGCGTGGTCGTCAACGCCGGCATGAACGCCGCGTGCGGTCTGTATGCGGCCGGCGATATCGCCGTGTTCACGCTGCATGAGAACCAGGAGCCGGTGCGTATCGAGCATTGGCGCGTCGCGCAGCAGCATGCGCGCGTCGCCGCGCAGAACATGTGCGGTTTGCGCAATCGCTATGCCGACGTGCCGTTCTTCTGGACCTATCACTACGGCAAGAACTTCGAATACCTCGGCCACGCGAGCGAGTGGGATGAGATCGTCGTCGATGGCGACTTCGATCATCACCAGTTCATCGCGCTGTACGTGCGCGACGGCCACGTCGACGCGGTGTTCGCCTGCGAGCGCGAAGCGCTGACCGCGCGGCTTTCCGACGCGATGCGCGGCGGCCTGTCGCGGGCCGACGCGCTCGCGATCATCGGCACGCCGGAAGCGGCGGCGTCGTGACCCATCGTGTTGCCGTTCAACCTTGACTAAGGAGCCACCATGACGACGCACAAGGAAAAACATCCTCACTCGGAAAAGAGCGAAAAGCAGATCGACAAGCAGGTCGAAGACAGCTTCCCGGCTAGCGACCCGCCGTCGACGGGCGGCACCACGAGGATCGAGCCGGAGCAGGACAAGGCAAAGGCAAAGGCCGGGCACGACAAGCCCGCCGGTCAATAGCCGCGTGGCAGCGGTTCGCGCTGCCCGCGCTTGCCGAGCGCCCGCGGCCTCGCCCATCATTGTGTTCGCGGCGGCCGCGGATGGCATCTATTGCACTCCCCCATTCTCAACCCACTGGAACGAAGGAAACGACTCACCATGTCAGACGAGACCGGCTCGGCCAGCACCGGGCAGGAAGCATTCGGGCGTGATGCGCCGCACGGCGATGATCGCCGCGACGGCAACGACGAACGCGATGGCGTCGGCAAACGCGGCGACCAGGGCCGCGCTGACGGCAAACATGGCAACGGCAACAGCGACAAGGACAACGGCGACGACGGTCAGCAGAAAAAGACGCCCGGCAAGAAGCCGCTGATCATCCTCGGCGCGGTCGTGATCCTGATTGGCATCGTCGGCTTCGTCTGGTGGTTCGCGACGCGCAACGAGGTGACGACCGACGACGCCTACACCGATGGCAACGCGATCACGATGGCGCCGAAAGTCTCCGGCTACGTGGTGACGCTCGCGGTCGACGACAACCAGTTCGTGCACAAGGGCGACCTGCTGCTCGTGATCGACAAGCGAGACTACCAGGCGCAGGTCGATCAGGCGAAGGCGCAGCTTGGTCTTGCAAAGGCGCAATTGAACGCCGCGCAGGTGCAGCTCGACATCGCGCGCGTGCAGTATCCGGCGCAGTATCGCCAGGCGAAGGCGCAAACCTCGTCGGCGGAAGCGACTCTGCGCGAGGCGCAAGCCTCCTGGCAGCGTCAGCACACGGTCGATCCGCGCGCGACCACGCAGCAGAACGTCGATACCGCCGACGCACAGCGCCAGTCGGCCAACGCGCGCCTCGAGCAGGCGCGCGCGCAGCAGCGGACCGCGAGCCTCGTGCCGCAGCAGTTGCGCGAGGCCGAGGCCGCCGTCGACGAACGCCGCCAGCAGGTGCATCAGGCCGAGGCACAGCTCGAACAGGCGCAGCTGAATCTGTCGTACTGCGAGGTGCGCGCGCCGTCGGATGGCTGGATCACGCGGCGCAACGTGCAGCTCGGCAGCTTCCTGAGCGCGGGCGTGTCGCTGTTCTCGATCGTCACGCCGCAGGTGTGGGTCACCGCGAACTTCAAGGAGTCGCAGCTCGACCGCTTGCGCCCCGGCGACAAGGTCGAAGTCGACGTCGACGCGTATCCGAAGCTCGATCTGCGCGGCCACGTGGATAGCGTGCAACTCGGCAGCGGCTCGCGCTTCTCGGCGTTCCCGACAGAAAACGCAACCGGCAACTTCGTGAAGATCGTGCAGCGGGTACCGGTCAAGATCATCATCGACGAAGGCCTGCCGCGCGATCATCCGCTCGGGCTGGGCTTGTCGGTCACGCCGAAGGTGTACCTGAAATGACGGCGTCCGACGCGCCCGGCGAAGCGTCGCCCGGCGAGGCGTCGAACTGGAAGCCATCCGCGAATCCGTGGCTGATCGCGATCGTCGTCACGCTCGCCGCGTTCATGGAAGTGCTCGACACGACCATCGTCAACGTCGCGCTGCCGCACATCGCGGGCACGATGTCTGCCAGTTACGACGAAGCGACGTGGACGCTGACCTCATATCTGGTCGCCAACGGCATCGTGCTGCCGATCTCGGGTTTCTTCGGTCGGCTGCTCGGGCGCAAGCGCTATTTCCTCGTCTGCATCATTGCGTTCACCGTGTGCTCGTTTCTATGCGGCATCGCGACCAATCTGTGGCAGCTGATCATCTTCCGCTGTTTGCAGGGTTTTTTCGGCGGCGGACTGCAACCGAACCAGCAATCGATCATTCTCGACACGTTCCCGCCGCAGCAGCGCGGCCGCGCGTTTTCGATCTCGGCGGTCGCGATCGTCGTCGCGCCGGTGCTGGGACCCACGCTCGGCGGCTGGATCACCGACAACTTTTCGTGGCGCTGGGTGTTCCTCGTGAACGTGCCGTTCGGCGTGCTGACCTCGCTCGCGGTGATGCAACTGGTCGAGGATCCGCCGTGGAAACGCAAGGGCGATCTGCGCGTGTCGGTGGATTACGTGGGCATCCTTTTGATCGCGATTGGCCTCGGCTGCCTGCAGGTGATGCTCGATCGCGGCGAGGACGACGACTGGTTTTCGTCGAACTTCATTCGCACGTTCGCAGTGCTCGCGGTGTCGGGCATCGTCGGTGCGACGTACTGGCTGCTGTACACGAAGAAGCCGGTCGTCGATCTGCGCTGTCTGAAGGACCGCAACTTCGCGCTCGGCTGCGTGACGATCGCCGCGTTCGCGACGATTCTGTATGGCAGCGCGGTGCTCGTGCCACAGCTCGCGCAACAGCAGCTCGGCTATACGGCGATGCTCGCGGGCCTCGTGCTGTCGCCTGGCGCTGTGCTGATCACGATGGAAATTCCACTGATCAGCAAAATGATGCCGTACGTGCAGACGCGTTTTCTGGTGGCCACCGGCTTCGGGCTGCTCGCGTGCGCGCTCGCGTATTCGCACACGCTGGTGCCGGACATCGACTACTTCACGCTGGTGAAGATGCGCAGCGCGCAGTCGCTGGCGATCGGCTTCCTGTTCGTGCCGATCACGACGCTTGCGTATCTGACGGTACCGCCGCGACTGAACGACGACGCGTCCGCGCTGTTCACGATGTTCCGCAACGTCGCGGGTTCGATCGGTATCTCGCTGTCGACCGCGATGGTTCGCGAGCGCACGCAGGCACGCATGGCGCATCTGTCGGAGTTCATGTCGCCGCTTTCACAGAATTACAACGATACGTTGCAACGCAACGCGCGGACGATCGCGGACATCAATGGCATGCCGCTTTCTCAGGCGCTGCAAACGGCCAACGGTCATCTGTACACCACGTACATCTCGCAGGCGACGTTCCTTGCCTATGTCGACGTGTTCGCGTTCCTCGCGATTTTCTGCACGCTTTGCATTCCGATCACGATTTTCTTTTCACCGGCCAAGGCGTCCGGCGGCGGAGGACATTGAAGTGAAGCCTGGTTTGAAGCGCGGCGTTCCCGAACCCGCCACGTGTTTGATTGCCTGTGTCGTCGTCGGCATGTCCGCGCTGCTCGCGTCCTGCACGGTCGGCCCCGACTTTCATGCGCCGTACGCCGACGTGCCGGCGCAGTGGCACGATACGCAGCGCACCGCGGCGAATGCCGCCGCGAGCGACGCGTCCGTAACGAGGCCCAACGTCGCTTCGGTGCCCACCCTCGACACCGATCCCGACCCGCTCTGGTGGCGCAGTTTCAACGATCAGACGCTCGACGCGCTGATCACGCGCGCCGCGCTCGGCAATCTTGACTTGCAGCAAGCGGTGCTGCGCATCGTCGAAGCGCGCACCCAGGTCCAATCGGCGGCCGCGCAGGGTCTGCCGAACCTGCGCGCGACCGGCAGCTATCAGCGCGAGCAGCTTGGCCTCAAAGGTTTTCTGCAGGAGAACGGCGCCTACGACAAGGTCGATCAGCTCGGCGCGCCCAATTCGCCCGTCAATGCGATCGCACCGGGCGCGGGCGCCGCGTTGCAAAAAGGCGCGAACAACGTGCTCGACCAGCTGAGCGCGCCGATCAATCTGTGGCAGGTCGGCTTCGACGCAACCTGGGAGCTCGACCTGTTCGGCCGCGTGCGTCGCTCGGTCGAGGCCGCGAGCGCGCAAACCGAGGCCGCGTACGAGAGCCGCAACGACGCGTTGCTGTCGCTCGAAGCCGAGGTCGCGCAGACCTATATGCAGCTGCGCGGCGCGCAAACCTTGCACAACATCGCGATGAGCCTCGTCGAGCAGCAAGCCGAGACCGTCGAGTTGACGCAGAACAAGGCGAAGGTCGGGCTCGCGAGCGAGCTCGACGTGCAAAGCGCGCGGGCGCAGCTCGCGCAAACGAAAACGCAGTTGCCGCAATACGATCAGCAGATCGCCCAGTCGCTCAACGCGCTCGCGTATCTGATCGGCGAGCCGCCCGGCGCGCTCGAAGCGCAACTGAGCACGCCGCAAACCGTGCCGCCGGTGCCGCCCGTCGTGCCGATAGGCTTGCCGTCGACGCTCGCGCGGCGCCGGCCCGACATCCGCCGCGCCGAGGCGAATCTGCATGCGGCAACGGCCAGTGTCGGCGTCGCGGTCGCGCAGTTCTACCCCGACGTGTCGCTGACCGGCCAGGCCGGCATGCGCGCGACGAATGCCCGCGATCTCGCGCGCTGGTCGCACCTGTTCTATTCGTTCGGGCCCACCGTGTCTCTGCCGATTTTCCAGGGCGGCGCGCTGGTAGCCAATCTGCGCATGTCGAAGGCCCAACAGGCCGAAGCCGCGCTCGATTACCGCAAGACCGTGCTGAGCGCGCTGAGGGACGTCGACAACGCGCTGGTCGTCTATCGCACCGATCAGGCGCGGCGCGATGCGCTCGCGGACAGCGTCACCGCGCAGCAGACCTCGTTCGATCTGTCGCGCGATAGCTATCGCAAGGGCCTGACGAGCTTCATCAACGTGCTCGATGCGCAGCGGCAGCTCGCGCAGGCACGAGAGCAATACGCTCAGGGCACGACCCAGGTCAGCACCGACCTGGTGGCGCTGTACAAGGCGCTAGGCGGCGGCTGGCAGAGCGATGCCGATGCGGCAGGAGCAACGGGCGCGGCGACGCCGTCAGGCAGCGGCGGATAACCAGCCACGCTGCCGCAAGGCTTCAGCCATCCTCGAACTGCGGCTCCGCGATCACCGTTCGCGTCGCATCGAGACGACGGCACGCGGCCAGCATCTGCTGCAACGACGTCACGGCGCACTCCGCTTCCAGCGATTCCTGCTGTTCCGCGCTCCACTGCTGCGTATCCTCGGGTGTCCAAAGGCCGACCACGATCGACGCATTCGGCAAGCGCGTGCGGATGCGCCGGATCAGATTGCGCAGATGCGACGGAATGCCGTCGATCTGCAGATACAGAAGGCAGACGATGCCCACGTCGTCCGCCACGAGGCTGTCGATCGACGCGCGCGACACCGCCTCGTGCGGCAGCGAGCGCGCCGCGAAGCCGTGCTTGCCGAGCAACTGCAGCAGAATGATCGTCGCGAGCGCATCGAGCGGGCCACGGCCCGGCAGGCACAACACGCGGCTCGTCGGCGCATGCGAGGCGAACACGGCCGCGGCGTCGACCGATCGTGGCATCGCCCGCGCGGCCTGCGTTTCGTCGGAAGGTGCCAGCGGCCCCACTGCGGCCGGCTTCGCCTGCGTCGCGAGCGGCGCGGGCTCGCGATCCTCGTAGCCGTCGAGGCCGTCGACCAGGTCGTTGGTCGTCGACTCGATGCGCGCGAGTTGCACGCTCGTCACGCTGCCGCGCGTCACGTCGTTGGCCGCGAGCCGCAAGCCCTTGATCGCGACTTCGTCGTAATAGGCCGACAGCGAGCGGTCGCGCAATAGCACTTCGGCCTGCTCGATCGCGTCATCCGGATCGCCGGCGAGCGCGCGTTGATAGAAGTTTTCGACCGGCGTCAGCGCGGGCTGATCGCCGAGCAGCACGTCGAGAAACTCGAGACGCCGCACGTGCCGGCCGAGCACCAGCAGACACAGCGTCAACGGTGTCGACAGGATCAGCCCGATCGGCCCCCAGATCCAGCTCCAGAAGATCGCCGCGACCACCACCGAAAACGGCGACAGGCCGGTGCTGCGCCCATACAGCATCGGCTCGACCACCTGCCCCACCGCCAGTTCCGCGACCACGAACAGCACCAGCGACCAGATCGCCATCGCCCAGCCGGGACTGACCGCGGCGGCGAGCGCGGTGGGCAATATCGCCGCGATCCAGATGCCGACGTAGGGCACGAGCCGCAGCAGCGCCGCGAGAATGCCCCACAGGATCGGGCTCGGCACGCCGATCAGAAACAGCCCCGTCCCGATCACGACGCCGACGCCGGTGTTCACGCCGAGTTGCGACACGAAGTAGCGGCTCAGGCGTCGCGCGGTCTCGTCCATCACCGTGGTCGTGCGATGCAGGTCGCGCGAGCCGAACAGCCGGATCGCGCGATCGCGCAGGTCGTCGCGTTGCAGCAGGATCACGATCGTGACGACGAAAACGATGAACGCGGTTGCCAACGGACTGATGGCCGGCGACAGCACGCGTCGCGCGAGCTCGAACGGCGTCGGCACCGGCTCGCGCACTTCCACCGGCACCGCCGTCGACGCCTGCGGACTCGCCGCGGCCGCGGCGCCGTTCGGCGCTCGCGGCTGCGGCGGCTCGATCGTCGCGCGCTGCAATGCCTGCCCCGCCTCGCTCGCGAAACGGTTCAGCTTGCCGATCGTCAGACTGTGCACGGTGTCGATCTTGTGCTGGATGGTCGCCTGATAGCGCGGCATGCCGGCCGCGAGATCGGTCAGCTGTGTGGCGATTACCGCGCACAGCAGCGCGATGACCGACACCGAGATCAGGACCGCCGCGCACACCGACGCGACATGGCCGAGTTTGAGCCGGGACAGCGCATCGGCGAGCGGTGCGACGAGAAAGCTCAACAGGATCGCGAGCGTGATCGGAATCATCACCGCGCTCGCGACGTACAGGCATGCGACCGCGATCACGCCGACGCCGAACGTGACGAGCCCCTCGATACCGAATGCGGTGGAGGCCGCCTGAATGCGCGAGGCGGCGCTCGTGCCGCGCGGCTCGGGTGTGTCGTTCATGTTGCGGAGCGAAGATCGGGCATGGGAAAACGGTCTCTGAGCCGCACGCGGTTCGCCGGCTCGGAGTCTTATTACTCAATACCGTTGAGCAATGTCTATTTCATCGAATCGCCCGACACCGGCCCGCTCTCGACCGGTGGTGCCTCCTTCTCGATCTCACGGCGGGCCTGCTCCCAGTATTGCTCGGGCGTGCCCTTCGGCTCGGCCGCCTGCTCCCACAGATAGTAGGCGCGCGTGCGGATCTGCTCGTCGACGCTCGGTTCCTGTTCCATTTGTTCACTCCAGCTTGGCCGTTTGCGTGCGCACGCCTGCCGTGGCGAAGGTCGCAGACGCGTGCGTATCGTCAACGACAGAACGAGCAAACCTTGTACCTGTGCTGCGGCCCGCTTTTGCAACGGGGCTGGCGTCGCTCGCCAGCCTGCACTAGCCTGGCGCGGACTCGCCTTCGTCGGAAGTCAACTGCTCTTCGAGGCGGTCGAACACGCGCTGCGTCGCGCGGCTCGGCGCTTCGAGCGCGAACAGCAGCAGTGAGCGGCCGGTCACCTGGTAGGCATCGCCCGCACTGAATTGCGGCAGCTCGGCGCGCACCGGCATGTTGGTGTCGACGAGGCAGGTCCAAAAATCGCCCTCGGGAATGTCGGGCAGCGTGAAGTTGACGACGTCGTGATACGCGTTCAGCACCAGCAGCAAGGTCGCGTCGGACGCGAGACGGCGAATACCGCTCGCCTGCGCACGTCCGTCGATCACGAGGCCGAAGCAGCGCATCGCCGGATCGGCCCACTGCTCGCCCGTGATGTCGGTGCCGTCCGGCGATAGCCAGCGCGTGTCGGTCACGTCGAGCGTCTCGTTGTATTCGCCAGTCAGAAAACGGCCGCGCCGCAGCACCGGCAAGCGGTGGCGCAACGTGGTCAGATTGCGCACGAACTCGGTCAGCGCGCGGCCGTCGTCGTCGATCGCATCCCAATCGACCCAGCTGATCTCATTGTCCTGGCAATACGCGTTGTTGTTGCCCTGCTGCGTGCGGCCGAATTCGTCGCCGGCGAGGATCATCGGCGTGCCCTGCGACAGCAGCAGCGTCGCGAGCAGATTGCGCTTCTGGCGCTCGCGTTGCTGGCGGATGTCGGCGTCGTCGGTCGGTCCTTCGGCGCCCATGTTCCACGACTTGTTGTCCGAATGGCCGTCGCGGTTGTCCTCGCCGTTTGCCTCGTTGTGCTTGTCGTTGTACGAGACCAGATCGTTCAGCGTGAAGCCGTCGTGCGCGGCAATGAAGTTCACGCTCGCCCACGGCCGCCGGCCGCGATGATTGAACTTGTCGCCCGACGCGGTGACGCGCGTCGCGAGATCGGCGGCGGTGCCCTCGTCGCCCTTCCAGTACGCGCGCGCGGTGTCGCGGAAGCGATCGTTCCATTCGGCCCAGCCCGGCGGAAAACCGCCCACCTGATAGCCGCCGGGGCCGCAATCCCACGGCTCGGCGATCAGCCGGATGCTGGAGAGGACCGGGTCCTGGCGGCAGCTGTCGAGAAAGCCGCCGCCCTCGTCGAAGCCGTGATCTTCGCGGCCGAGGATCGTCGCGAGATCGAAGCGGAAACCGTCCACTTTCATTTCGGTGACCCAGTAGCGCAGGCTGTCGGTCACCATCTGCAGCACGCGCGGATGCGACAGGTTCAGCGTATTGCCGGTGCCGGTGTCGTTGATGTAGTAGCGCGGCTCGTCGGGCATCAGCCGGTAGTACGACGCGTTGTCGATGCCCTTGAACGAGACCGTCGGGCCGCGTTCGTTGCCTTCGGCCGTGTGGTTGTACACGACGTCGAGTATCACTTCGAGATCGGCCTGGTGAAAGCGGTCGACCATCTCCTTGAATTCGCCGACCGACTCGGTCGACGACGCGAAAAAGCGCGGATCGGCCGCGAAGAAGCCGATCGTGTTGTAACCCCAGTAGTTCGTGAGACCCTTGTCGAGCAGATGGCTGTCGTTGACGAAAGTCTGGATCGGCATCAGCTCGACCGAGGTCACGCCAAGGCTGCGGATATGGTCGAGCACCGGCTGCTGCGCCAGACCCGCGAACGTGCCGCGCAAACGCTCGGGCACCCGCGGATGACGTTTCGTGTAGCCGCGCACGTGCGTCTCGTAGAGAATCACGCGCTCCCACGGCAGCGCGTTGCGCTCCGGATGGCTCCACGAAAAATTCGCGTCGACCACCTTGCACTTCGGCACGAAAGGCGCGCTATCGCGTTCATCGAATGACAGGTCGAGCTCTTCCGAACCGAGCGTATAGCCGAAAATTTCCGGCGCCCATATAAGCTCGCCGATGTGCGCCTTCGCATATGGATCGAGCAGCAGCTTGTTCGGATTGAAGCGATGCCCGTTTTCGGGCTCGTAGGGACCATGCACGCGATATCCATAGACGGCGCCCGGTTTCAGATTCGGTACGAACACATGCCATACCTCGTCGGTGTATTCGGGCAGCTCGATCCGTTCGAGTTCATGTTGGCCTGTTTCATCGAACAGACACAGTTCGACTTTGGTTGCGTGCGCGGAGAACAACGCGAAGTTGACGCCACTGCCGTTCCATGTCGCGCCGAGCGGAAAAGGCGTGCCTTCGGCAATGCGCGTCGAGTAGCTGGCTGGGGATGACATAGGTGTTCTCAGTGGCTGCAAGGAGGTTGGTATCTCAGGGTCATGCAGGTGTTTTTTTCAACTGCCTTTCCACGTGTTCTTTGCTGCTCATTGTTCCAGTGTAGGCATTCGAGGCCCGCGCGCCGGACATTGCACCGCGCGAGCAGCGGGCCGGTGCGTGTAGCAACTTATGGGCCTGATCCGCCTCGCTTTCCCTCAGCTCAAAGTCGCGGCATGAGATTTGCAGCATACCGGCAAGGCGCACGCATTGCGCGCCGCCGAAACGCCACGACACCAAACCGGGAGAACACAGATGATGCGCAACCCGCAGATCACACCGCTGGCCGCTTCCGCATCGCTTCTCGCCGCCATGACGCTGATTTCCGCGTTGGGCACGTGCGGCAGCGCGTTCGCGCAAGGCGCGCCGCAGGCGATCACCGAAAAACGCACGGACGTCGTGCAGCTCGCGAGCGGCTATCGCGCGTCGAAGCTGTCGGGCGCGGACGTGTACAACCGCAACAAGGACAACATCGGCACGCTCGATGATCTGATCGTGTCGCCGGGCACCGAGCGCACCACGTATGCGATCCTGTCGGTCGGCGGCTTTCTCGGCATGGGCAAGCATCTGGTCGCCGTGCCGTTCAACGATCTACAGATCGACAACCGGCGCGTCGTGCTGCCCGAGGCGACGAAGAAATCGCTCGAGGCGTTGCCGGAGTTCAAGTACGCGAATTGAGCGCGGCGTTGCCGCGTCGAATCGATCGACGCGGCAACGGGCCGTCCATGCACAGGCGTTCAGGGGCGTAGTCAGCCGAGCAGCTTGTCGGGCGTAATGGGCAAATCGCGGATGCGTTTGCCGGTCGCATGCCAGATCGCGTTGCACACTGCCGCGGCCACGCCCACCACGCCGATTTCGCCGACACCTTTGACGCCGAGCGGATTGACGATGTCATCGCGCTCGTCGACGAACAGCACGTCGATCTCGTGAATGTCGGCATTCACCGGCATGTGATATTCGGCGAGGTTGTGATTCATCTGGCGTCCTAGCGCGTGATCGAACTGGCCGTGCTCGTGCAGCGCCATGCTGATGCCCCACACGACGCCGCCCGCGACCTGATTGCCCGCCGTCTTCGGATTGACGATGCGTCCCGCCGCGACCGCGCTGACCACGCGCGTCACCCGCACAGTGCCGAGCGCTGCGTCGACGCGCACTTCGGCGAACACCGCCGAATGCGTGCCCATCGAATACGCCTGCTGCTTTTCGTGCGGCTTCACGCTGGCCTGCTCTTCGAGTTCGTCCAGCCCGGCGCGCTGCAACAGCGTCGCAATCGCGATCGAGTCGTCCTCGTGTGGGCCGCACACGAGCCGGTTGCGCTCGCGCCGTACGTGTTCGCGAGTCGCCGACGCGAACCGTGCCCCACCATGTTCGCGCGCCAGTTCAACGAGACTGTTGTGCAGGCGCGTGCACGCGGCGTCGACTGCGCTGCCCACCGACGACACGGTCCACGATCCGCCCTCGATCGGCGCCTTCGGCAGCCGGGTGTCGCCGAGTTCGAAGCTGACGTCGCCGAGCGGCACGCCGAGCGCATCGGCGGCGATCTGCGTCATCGCGGTGTAGGTTCCGGTGCCGATATCGGCGGTCGAACTCGACACGCTGACGCGGCCATCGGGCGTCAACACCGCGCGTGCGGCCGCTTCGTTCTGCATCGCGTCCCACGCACCGGTCGCCATGCCCCAGCCGATCAACTCGTTGCCGTCGCGGCGTGCGCGCGCCTCGAGCGGCCGCCCCGCCCAGCCGAAGCGGGCCGCGCCTTCGCGATAGCAGTCGCGCAGCGCCTTGCTCGAAAACGGCAGATTCTTGTTCGCGTCGCGCTCCGCATAGTTGACGAGCCTCAATTCGAGCGGGTCCATCCGCAATGCCTCGGCCAGTTCGTCCATCGCGACTTCGAGCGCAAAGAGCCCTTGTGTCGCGCCGGGCGCGCGCATGTCGGCCGGTGTCGGCACGTCGAGCTTCGCGACCCTGTAGCCCATCGACACGTTGTCGCATCGATACAGCTGCCCCGCCCAGTTGACCACCACGTCGCAGTAGTCCTCGTAGCGCGAGGTTTCCGACACCGCCTCGTGGATCACCGCCTGCAGGCGGCCATCCGCCGACGCGCCGAGCGCGACGCGCTGCACCGTCTGCGGACGATGCGCGAAGGTGAACATCTGCTGCCGGGTCAGCGTGACGCGCACGGGTTTGTTCAGTTCGCGCGCGGCCATTACCGCGAGCGCCAGATGATATTGCGGCCTCAAGCCGGAGCCGAACGCGCCGCCGACGAACGGCGACACCACCTGCACTTCGTCGTCTTTCAAACCGAACACACGCGTCAGATAGCCCTTCGTATTGACGACGCCCTGAGTCTTTTCATAGACGGTCAAGCGTCCTTGCGCATCTGGCACCACGGTGCATCCGTGCATTTCCATCGGATTGTGATACTCCGGTGGTGTCGTGTAGAACGCGTCCACGCGCGCCTTTGCATCGGCCAACGCCTTGCGTGGGTCGCCACGCTCGGGCGGAGGCGGATCGAAACCGCCCTTCTCGGCCGACGGCGGCACGGCGCTCGTCAACGCTGCTTCGATATCGGTCTGGTGCGAGCCGGCCTCGTAACCCACCTGCACGAGCGACGCCGCGTAGCGCGCCAGTTCCAGCGATTGCGCGACCACCAGCGCGACCGGCTGCCCGCTGTACCACACGCGCTCGTCCCAAAGCGGCCTCAATGGCGTGCCCCCGGGCGCAATCATGTCCTTGAACGCGTCGACGTCCGACGGCAGCGCCGGGCGCTTGCGATGCGTGAGCACGAGCAGCACGCCGGACAGCGCCTCGGCAGCCGAGGTATCGATCGACACGATCTTGCCCGTCGCGATCGTGCCCGACACGACGACGCCATACACGAGCCCTTCGACGCAGAACTCAGCGGCATATTGCGCGGCGCCGGTCACTTTGACGGGCCCGTCCACACGCGAATGCGGCACGCCGATGGCAGGCTTCGGGCTGCCTGTCGACGGCAAGGTTTCGGCACGGTTCATCGCGCGGCCTCCTCGAACGAACGTTGTGTGGCCTCGCCGAAGGCGCGCACGATCACGCGCGCCGCGAGTTCGATCTTGAACGCGTTGTCGCGCTGAGTGCGCGCACCGCGCAGCAGCGTCGCCGCGAAATCGCGCAACGTTCGCGCGTTCAGCATCGCGCCGCGCAGTGCGGCTTCGGCGGCGGGATCGCGCCACGGCTTGTGCGCGACCCCGCCGAGCGCGCACCGCGCGTCGACGATCCGCGACTCGTCATCGAGCTCGACACCGACCGCGGCCGACACCAGCGCGAACGCATACGATGCGCGGTCGCGCACCTTCACGTACGCGTGATGCGCGGCAAAGCCTTGCGGCGGCAGTTCGATCGCGGTCACGAGTTCGTCGTCGCGCAGGTTGGTGTCGATCTGCGGCGTATCGCCGGGCAGCCGGTGAAAATCCGCGAACGGCAGCGTGCGTGCGCCGTCGTTGCCGATCAGATGCACAGTGGCGCCGAGCGCCGCCAACGCGACGCACATATCGGACGGATGCACGGCGATGCAGTGCTCGCTGGCACCGAGGATCGCGTGAATGCGGTTCACGCCATGCAGCGCCGGACAGCCGCTGCCGGGTTCGCGCTTGTTGCATGGCGTGCCCACGTCGTAGAAGTAGTAGCAGCGCGTACGTTGCAGCAGATTGCCGCCGACCGTCGCGACGTTGCGAATCTGCGGCGACGCGCCCGCCAGGATCGCTTTCGCGAGCAGCGGGTAGCGTGTCGCGACGGTATCGTCATACGCGAGCGCGCTATTGGTGACGAGCGCGCCGATCTTCAGGCCGCCTTGCGCCGACGCTTCGATCTGCCTGAGCGGCAAACGGTTGATGTCGACGAGCAAAGCCGGGCGCGCCACGTCTTCGCGCAGCAGGTCGACCAGATTCGTGCCGCCCGCGAGGAACGCGGCGCCCCTGTCCGAACGATGCCGTTCGAGCGCATCCTGCACCGCATCGGCGCGCGTGTACGAGAAGCGGTTCATGGCCGCGCTCCAGATTTATTCGCGACCGCACTGTCTTGCCTTGCGTCATCGTCACCGAAATTCGCAGCGTCGAGAATCGCCGCGACGATGTTCGGATACGCGCCGCAGCGGCACAGATTGCCGCTCATCTGCTCGCGCACATCGTCCGCGCAGCGCGCATGTCCTTCTTCGAGCATCGCGTACGCCGAGCAGATTTGTCCGGGCGTACAGTAGCCGCACTGGAACGCGTCGTGATCGATGAACGCCTGCTGCAGCGGATGCAACGTGTCGCCGTTCGCGAGACCTTCGATCGTCGTGATCGATGCGCCGTCGTACACGACCGCGAGCGCGAGGCAGGTATTGATCCGCTGGCCATTGACGATCGCCGTACAAGCGCCGCATTGACCGTGATCGCAGCCCTTCTTGGTGCCGCTCAGGTGCGCATGCTCGCGCAGCAGATCGAGCAGCGAGGTCCACGCCTCGACGTCGAAGCGCCGCGTCTCGCCGTTGATCTCGAACGTCAATGCATGCGACGCGGGCGCGTCGCCCCGGGCGGTTTCAGCATCGGGGGTAGCCATCGGATTTCCTCCTCACAAGGCTCGCGCAAGCAGTGCGGCGCGCGACGGAACTCAACGCAATTCGAACCAATGCAAAGCGGCGACAGCGCGCGAGCGCGATGCCGCCGCGGCGTCCGGCGCGTCGCGAGGCAGGCCGACGCGCTCGACGGATCGCTTATTGCCCCGCCCCACTACCCGCGCGCGGCGGCGTCGCGCCTTTGAAGCGCCTGTTGGTGGTTTTCCCATTGCCGCCGCCGGCGACGCCATTGGTGGCGCCCCCCGATTCGCCGACATTGCCGTTCGCGTTGTTCGCGCTGGTCGTGTCCGGCGTGCGCGATTCTTCCAGGCTTGCGCCGGGTTGCGCGGCAGACTTGCTGTTTTGCATGGACGGATTGGTACCGGTCTGCGCGAAGCCCGCCTGCGCAAAGCCTAGCGCGAAGCAGCCTGAAACGAGCGCGGCAGCCAGTTTGACGGATACATCGATCTTCATGGCACTCTCCCTTAAGACGTTATGAAAACCCACTGCGCGAACCTCGTACGTGAGCGCAAGCGGCCATGCCGCCATCAGTTCGACAACCTAAATAATCGGCGCGCCGCCCGTTACCGCAATCGTCGCGCCCGAGATGTAGCTCGCTTCATCCGACGCGAGCATCACGTACGCGGCGGCCAGTTCGGCCGGTTGGCCGGGGCGCTTCATCGGCACCTGCTTGCCGAACTGCTCGACCTTGTCTGCCGGCATCGTCGATGGAATCAACGGCGTCCAGATCGGTCCCGGCGCCACGCAGTTCGCGCGAATGCCCTTTTCCGCGAGCAATTGCGCGAGACCACCGGTGAAGTTCTGGATCGCGCCCTTGGTGGTCGCATACGCGATCAGACCAGGATTCGGATGATCGGCATTGATCGACGAAGTATTGATGATCGCGCCGCCCGGCTTCATATGGCGCACCGCCGCGCGCGTGATCCTGAACATCGCGCCGATGTTGGTATCGAAGGTCTTGTCCCATTCTTCGTCGCTGATCGCATCGAGCGACGGATAGCTCATCTGATACGCGGCGTTGTTGACCACCACGTCGAGCCGGCCGAATGCCTCGATCGCCTTGTCGACGATCGCATCGCAATTCGTGCGATCGCGGATATCGCCGCCGACCAGCACCGCCTTGCGACCCGCGTCCTCGACCCAGCGCGCGGTCTCGCGCGCATCGTCGTCTTCGTCGAGATAGGCGATCAGCACATCCGCACCTTCGCGCGCGAACGCGATCGCGACCGCGCGGCCGATGCCGCTGTCGCCGCCGGTCACGATCGCCGCCTTGCCTGCGAGACGCCCCGAACCTTCATAGGTTTTCTCGCCGTGATCCGGTTGCGGGTTCATGTCGGCCGTGCGGCCGGGCCTCTGGTCCTGCTGCTGTTCAGGAAACGGCGGTGCCGGACGTTGCGTGTCGCTCATGTCGGATCTCCCTCGGTGCGAATGACCATGGGCGGCGCGCACGAACGCGCCGCGTCATCGGTCTTTCAGCAACGAGTGGGCCTGCCTGCAATAGCGAGAGGAAACTGCTGCGCGCCGGGCAGCGCAAGGGCACGCATGGCTTAAGAAACTGCGTTGGACAGAACGGTGGCGGACAGATGGCAGATTGATGACAAACGGATTCGCAGAGCGACGAGTGCGATTTTCTGGCGACGACCGTGCAGAAATAACAGAACTATCAGTGAGTTTTCGCTAACAACGTGATTCAGATGATGGCTCCGCCGCATGCAACGCCGCCGCCGATTCGAGCACGCGCAGCAGACGCTCGGGTGTCAACGGTTTGGCGCAATGCGCGTCGAAGCCGGCGGCCTTCGCGAGCGCGCGATCGTCGCGCGACGCAAACGCGGTACATGCGACCAGCAGCATGTGTGAAGTCTGCGGATGCGCGCGCAGCCGCCGCGCGAGTTCGAGCCCGTCGAGTCCAGGCATCTTGATGTCGAGCACCACCGCGAAGGGCTGCCATTCGCGCGCGGTCTCGCACACGGCAAACGGATCGTCGAGCGCGCGGCATTCGAAGCCGTCGGCCGTCAATAGCATTTGCAGCGCATCGGCCGCTTCCCGGTAATCGTCGACTACCAGCACGCGACGATGCGCGGCCATCGCATAGCGGATTGGTCGCCATACGAGCACGTCGTCGCTGCTGTCCACGTTGTCGTTGAACACAGTCATTTTTTCTCGCCCTTTTACATTGGCCCTGAAGGGCATCCGCGCCACCCGTGCAAGATTCGATCCCGTTGCGTCTGCCGGACTACGACCGGTTTTTTGTTATTTCCGCTTCGCTCGGACGATGCCGCGGCCAGCACGCCTGGTCGCGCATTCCGACGTTGCAATCACCTGGAATGCGGGATTCAGCGTGCCCATTCATCACGGCGTTTGAATGACGGCGCCTGCGATGTGCGCGCTGCGCAACATCGATCGACGCACTGTCCTTGTGCGATCCGTCTCGTTCAGAGGCGTCGCACGATATCGGTATTTCAACGGATTGAGGGGTCCACGCAATGCAAGCCGCAATCGCACTTATGGCGCGAATCGATGACGCGGTCTTATCAAAAGAATAAGCGACGATGCCGATAAAAAAATGCTCGACATGTTAGGGGTTTGTGCTCTGCGGGTTATCCCGCACGATTATCGATAAACCCCTTCAGCATCGCGAGCGTATCTGCGTCGTCGATGTGTTTGTCCGTGCGCCAGCGCAGCATGCGCGGAAAACGCACGGCCACGCCGGACCTGTGACGCGAACTCGCTTGTATCCCTTCGAAGCCGATCTCGAACACGAGCGTTGGCGTCACGCTGCGCACGGGGCCGAATTTATCGACGGTGGTCTTGCGCACGATCGCATCGACCCGACGCATCTCTTCATCTGTGAGCCCTGAATAGGCCTTCGCGAACGGCACCAACGTGCGCACGCCGTCGGCCTCGTCCCACACCGCGAACGTGTAGTCCGTGTAAAGACTCGCGCGACGGCCATGACCGCGCTGCGCGTAAATAAGTACAGCGTCCACCGCATAAGGCTCGATCTTCCATTTCCACCACGTGCCCGACGCCTTGGTACGACCGACGCCGTACATCGACTCGCGCTCCTTGAGCATCAAACCTTCGACGCCGCGCGCGCGGCTCTCGTCGCGCAACGCCGCGAGCGCGGTCCAGTCCGCTGCAAGGACGAGCGGCGATATGCGCAGCAGACCACGCGCGAGCGTGCCATCGACGGAGCTGGCCAGCGCATCGAGGCGTGCACGCCGTTCAGCGAGCGGGTTCATGCGCTGGTCCTGTCCGTTTGCTTCGAGCAGGTCGTATGCGAGCAGCGCGGCGGGCGAATCCGCGAGTATCTTGCGCGTCAGCGTCTTGCGCGCGATGCGCGGTTGCAGCCGCGCGAACGGCAATGGCGCTGCCGCGCCTGGCTCCCACGCGAGAATCTCGCCATCGATCACGTAGCCATCGGGTAATGACTCGCCCAATGCCGCGACTTCGGGAAAACGATCGGTAATCAGATCCTCGCCGCGCGACCACAACCACACGCGGCCGCCGCGTTTGACGAGTTGCGCGCGTATGCCGTCCCACTTCCACTCGATCAGCCAGTGCGCGGGATCGCCGAGCGTGGCCGGATCGTTCTGCAAGGGATGCGCGAGAAAGAACGGATATGGCAGGCCGAGGTCGCTATCGTGTTCAGGCGCGTGCGCTTGCGTATCGTCGTCGATCTGCGGCGCGATCAGACGCAGATAGCGCGCCGCATCGGGCTTCTGTTGCGAATCGGTCCAGCCGACCATTCGTTGCGCGATCCGCTTGTGATCGACGCCGGCCACTTCGGCGAGCGCACGCACCACCAGTTGCCGCGCGACGCCGACACGAAAGCCACCGCCGATCAGCTTGGTCAGCAGGAAACGACCGCCCCAGTCGAGTTCGTCCCAGTAGCTGAGCAGACGCCTGCGCAACTCGTCGGGCGGCAGGCCGCGCAGCGGCAGCATGCGTTGCTCGATCCATTGCGTGAGACCCAGCTCGGAGTTGCGCGACGCGGGCGGCAGGATATGCGCGATGGTCTCGGCCAGATCGCCCACCGCGTGATACGACTCCTCGAACAGCCACTCGGGCAAGCCGGCGCGCTCGCGTGCGATTTCGGTCAGCAAACGCGTCGGCACGAGTTGACGCGGCTTGCCGCCCGCGAGGAAATACGACGCCCATGCCGCGTCTTCGGGGTCGGCCACCGAGAAATAACTGGTCAGCGCCGCGAGCTTGTCGTGCGTCGACGTGGTCGCATCGAGCGCGGTGTAGAGAGCCGCGAAGCGTTTCATACGGTGCCCGTCATGATTCGCTCGCCGCCGGCGCCTGGTCGGCGCCGGCCGCGTCGGCTTCGACGGTATCGTCGCCGTATTGCGTTTCGAACGCGCTGGCGTGCAGGCCCTGCTCGTTGAGCCAGCGCACCATCGGTTCGATCGAGCCATGCGTGACGATCACGCGGGAGGCGCCGCTCTCGCGTATCGCCGTTTGCAAACCCGGCCAGTCCGCGTGATCCGACAGCACGAAGCCACGATCGACGCCGCGCCGGCGACGCGCGCCGCGCAGGCGCATCCAGCCCGACGCGAACGCATCGCTGTAGTCGCCGAAGCGCTTGAGCCACGCGCTGTTCTGCGCGGACGGCGGCGCGACGATCAGCGCCTGTTTGAATACGCCCTTGTCTTTCGCTGCAATCTCGCCGACCAGACCGAGCGCCGGCAGACGCACGCCCGCGTCGCGATACGCGCGATTGAGCGGCTCGAGCGCGCCGTGGCAGAAGATCGGCCCGATCGCCGCATCGACACTCGCGAGCACGCGTTGCGCCTTGCCGAATGAATAGCAGAACAGCACCGACGCGCGCCCTTCGGAGGCGTTGTGACGCCACCATGAATCGATCGAATCGAACACGCTTTGCGGCGTATCCCAGCGATAGATCGGCAGACCGAACGTCGATTCGGTGATGAACGTATCGCAGCGCACCGGTTCGAACGCGGCGCAGGTCGGATCGGCTTCGAGCTTGTAGTCGCCCGACGCCACCCACACGCGGCCCGCGTATTCGATGCGCACCTGCGCCGAGCCGAGCACGTGCCCGGCCGGATGCAGCGACACGCGCGCCGCGCCAATCGTCAGCGGCTCGCCGTAGTCGAGCGTGTGCAGCGCGATGCCGGGCAGCCGCGATAGCAGCACGCTCGCGCCCGCGCGCGCGGCCAGGTAGCGCTGATGACCGAAACGCGCGTGGTCGGAATGCGCATGTGTGATCACCGCGCGTTCGACCGGCCACCACGGATCGATGTAAAAATCGCCGGGCGGGCAATACAGTCCCTCCGGCCGCGCGATCACCAGATCGTTGGCTTGCGGCGCGGTGTCGGTCTGACGCGGCGACTGATCCATCGGCTGTCCTCGGCAAGGGAACGCGATCTTGCGAACGCGGCCAAGCAAACTATATGCCGCGCCATTGATGGCCCCGTTTCTGCTTACGGTATATAAAGCACACAGGCGTGTCGAGAGCGGCTGCCATCCGGCAGTGCCCGGCGCGCACCGCGAGGCCTCATGCCGATCCTGCTCGACCAGCAAGCGCTGTATATCGCCAGACATCCCTGGCGCTTCCTGCTGCAAACGCTGAAAGCGTTTCGCGCGAACCAGGGGCTGCTGCTCGCGGGCGCGGTCGCGTACTACGCGTTGCTGTCCATCGTGCCGCTGCTGATCCTGATCGTCATCGTGTTGTCGCGCGTGGTGCCGCAGCAGCTGGTGCTCGACGCGCTTGCGCATCTGCTGCGCTGGCTCGTGCCCGGACAATCGGCCGCGCTCGTGCGTGAGCTGTCGAACTTCCTGCTGCACCGCGCGGTAATCGGCTGGGTACTGCTGCTGACGATGATCTTCTTCAGCTCGCTCGCGTTCACCGTGCTCGAAAACGCGATGTCGCTGATCTTCGTGCATCGGGTCGTCGTGAAGCGGCGCCACTTCCTGATCTCGGCGCTGCTGCCGTACTGCTACATCCTGTTTCTTGGCGTGGGACTGCTGATCGTCACGTTCGTGTCGAGCGCGCTCGACACGATCGGCGCAGAAGGACTCAGACTGTTCGGCCTGCACGTGTCGTTGCAGGGCTTCTCGCGAGTGATGCTGTATCTGTTCGGGCTCGCCGGCGAAATCTTCGTGCTGACCTCGGTGTATCTGGTGATGCCGGTGGGACGGCCATCGCTCAAACACGCGCTGATCGGCGGCGTGGTGGCCGGCGCGTTGTGGGAGATCACGCGGCACGTGCTGGTCTGGTATTTCGCCACGCTGTCGCAGGTCAGCGTCGTCTATGGCTCGTTGACGATGGCGATCGTGATCCTGCTCAGCTTCGAATGGCTCGCCACCTTGCTGCTGTTCGGCGCGCAGGTGATATCGCAATACGAGCGCTTCGGCCACGAACCGCTCGACGCGCCGCAGCCGAGGATCAAGACCGGGTAGCAAGCCATTCGCAAGGAACAAGCCTTGCTCGCCGATACCGACGACGGCCGCCCATTTCGCAGGGCGGCATCGACTGGCTATCGAGGAGCGAGGATCATGGCTGAAACCGTCGGCGATTTCATCATCGGGCGGCTGCACGCATGGGGCGTGCGGCGAATCTACGGCTATCCGGGCGATGGCATCAACGGCGTGTTCGGCGCGTTGAACCGCGCGCAGAGCGAAGCGAAGAAACGCCACAAAAGCACGGATCAGCCGGGCCCGATCGAATTCATTCAGGTCCGTCACGAAGAAATGGCCGCGTTCATGGCCTCCGCGCATGCGAAATTCACCGGCGAGTTGGGCGTGTGCATCGCCACCTCGGGGCCGGGCGCATCGCATCTGCTGACGGGGCTGTACGACGCGCGCATGGATCACATGCCGGTGCTGGCGATTACCGGTCAGCAGGCACGCGCGGCGATCGGCGGACACTATCAGCAGGAGCTCGATCTGCCCGCGATGTTCAAGGACGTAGCCGGCTCGTTCGTCGGCTTTGCGACGATGCCCGCGCAGGTCCGTCATCTGGTCGATCGCGCGGTGCGCATCGCGCTCGCCGAGCGCGCGGTCACGGCGCTGATACTGCCGAACGATCTGCAGGACATCCCCTACGAGCCGCCGGGGCGCAAGCATGGCACGCTGCATTCGGGCATCGGTTACGCGCGCCCGCGCGTCGTGCCGAGCGACGAGCAGTTGCGCCAGGCCGCCGACGTGCTGAACGCGGGCCGCAAGGTCGCGATCCTGGTCGGCGCGGGCGCGCTGCACGCGACCGACGAAGTGATCGCGATCGCCGAGAAGCTCGGCGCCGGCGTCGCCAAGGCGCTGCTCGGCAAGGCCGCGCTGCCCGACGATCTGCCGTGGGTGACCGGTTCGATCGGCCTGCTCGGCACGAAGCCGAGCTACGACATGATGACCCATTGCGATACGTTGCTGATGATCGGCTCGGGCTTCCCCTACTCGGAATTTCTGCCGAAGGAAGGCGACGCGCGCGGCGTGCAGATCGACATCAAGGCCGACATGCTGAGCCTGCGTTATCCGATGGAAGTGAACCTCGTCGGCGATAGCGCCGAGACGTTGCGCGCGCTGCTGCCGCTGCTCGAGGAAAAGAAGGATCGGCTGTGGCGCGAGCGCATCGAAGGCTGGGTGTCCGACTGGTGGAAGACGCTGGAGAAACGCGCGCACGAACCCGCGAAAGATGGCCTGAATCCGCAGCTCTCGGTATGGGAGCTGTCGAAGCGCATTCCCTCGAACGCGATCGTCACCAGCGATTCGGGCTCGGTCGCGAACTGGTACGCACGCGATCTGCAAGTGCAGCGCGGCATGATGTGCTCGCTGTCGGGCGGGCTCGCGTCGATGGGCGCGGCCGTGCCCTATGCGATCGCCGCGAAGTTCGCGTACCCCGAGCGGCCCGTGATTGCGCTCGTCGGTGACGGCGCGATGCAGATGAACAACATGGCCGAGCTGATCACGGTCGCGAAGTACTGGCAAGGCTGGAGCGATCCGCGCTGGATCTGCATGGTGCTCAACAATGGCGACCTGAATCAGGTCACATGGGAGCAGCGCGTGATGGAAGGCGATCCGAAGTTCGAGGCCTCGCAGAGCATTCCGTCCGTGCCGTATCACCGCTTCGCGGAACTGATCGGTCTGAAGGGCATCTATGTCGACAATCCCGATCAGATGGCCACCGCCTGGGACGACGCGCTCGCGTCGAATCGTCCGGTCGTGATCGAGGTGAAGGCCGATCCGAACGTGCCGCCGCTGCCGCCGCACGTCACGCTCGCGCAGGCCAAAGCGTTCGCCGAGACGTTGATGAAGGGCGACCCCGATCAGGGCAACGTGGTGGTCGAAACCGCGAAGCAGGTGCTCGGTGCCGTGCTGCCGGGGCATCACGACAAATGACGCGGTAGCGGCTCGACGACGCGTGTGCGCGCCAACGTTCGACGCAGAACGTGGCTGGTAAAATGGCGCGCGCTCCGTGCACGCGCTCATTGGGTCTGCTTCGCCGCAGGCCATCACGTCGGCCGTTATCTCATGCTCACACACGTCCTCGCCGTTTTCGCGGCGGCCCACACTGCGTCATTCGCGCAAGTCGCATCATTCGCGTCATCAGGCATGCACGCTCCTGCCCATGCTTGACGAAACCCGCATCGCGCGCGCACTGACCGCGCGCGGCATCTCTGCCGATGCACGGCAGCGCGAGGCCATCGGCGCGCTTGTCGGGTTGGTCGCCGCGCAGCAGCGCGCGCGGCAGGCATGGTCCACCGCCGCGTTCGGGCCGCAAGGCGTCTACTGTCACGGACTGCCGGGCCGCGGCAAGAGCCTCGTCGTCGATACGCTGTTCGAGCTTGCGCCATGCCGCAAACGGCGCCTGCATTTCCACGAGTTCCTGCGCGAAATGAACCGCCGGCTCGTGCACGCGCCGCCTGGTGACGACCGGCTCGGCGACGTGTCGCGGCAATGGCTCGACGGTATCGAGCTGCTGTGCTTCGACGAATTCCATGTGCACGATATCGCCGACGCGTTCCTGATGGGCCGCTTTCTCGACACCGCGATCAAGCTGGGCACGCGTATCGTGCTGACGTCGAACTACGCACCGGACGATCTGTTGCCCGACCCCGAGTTTCACGAGCGCTTTCTGCCGACCATCGCGCAGATCAAACGCGGCTTCACGGTGATCCATTTCGACGGCGTGCGCGATTACCGCTTCGGCGGCGAAGCGGCCGAGGTGCCGCGCTTTTTCGCGCCGCTCGACGCATCGAGCGAGGCCGCGTTGCGCGATATCTTCACGGGCCATGAACGCGACGCTGCGATCGAGCCGGTCAGGATGAGCGCGGCGGGCCGGCCGCTCGAAGCGCGGGCAGCCGGCCGCGCGCTGCTGTGGGCGGACTTCGAGCAGTTGTGCGTCGCAAGCCGCTCGCACCTCGACTACCTCGATCTCGCCGAGCAATGGCAAGGCTTGATCGTCGATCGTCTGCATACGGAAGCGCTGAGGCAGCCGCATACGCTGCAGCGACTCGTCTGGCTCATCGACATCTTCTACGACCGCAAGCGTGCGCTCTTCATCGCCTCCGATCAGCCGATCGAGACCGCGTTGATCGGTCTCGAAGGCGCGCATGATCTGTCGCGTACGCTGAGCCGGCTTGCCGAGATGCAGTCGCGCGCATATCGCAGCACGCTTGAACGAGGCGGCGAGGACAACGCGCAAGACGGCATCAACGCCAAGGCTTGATGGCCGGGCATCGGACCCGCGCGCATTTCTGCAATTCTTGCAAAGCGACGGTAAAGCGTGCCAACGCCGTTTCGCGTCGACGCACGCGCCACGGCGCCGCGCGATGCATCGCCGGCCCCCCGAAACAAGCCTACACTCAACCATGCCATGCCCCGCGGTGCCGGAAAACTCGCCGCCAGATCAGTTCGATGGGCGTGGGCGAACATGTTCGCTCTTCATCGCGCCGCTCTTTCGCGGCAAAGGAGAAGCCATGGAAAAGATCCCAAAAGCCACGGCCTTGTTCATCGCAGGTTTTGGCACGATTGTGATTGATGCCCAGGCAAGCCGCGATCTCTACGGTCGGGCCTTCGGTATCCCCTTCAAGGAAGAGAACGGCGGCTATCTCCATACGGAGGGTCTGAACGGCGCAAACTCCTTCGCCTTGTGGCCGCTCTCCCACGCCTCCCAGTCGTGCTTCGGCACGGATTCGTGGCCTCGCGACGTACCCATCCCGCAAGCCTGGATCGAGTTTGATGTCGACGACGTCCAGGCGGCAACGGCGGAACTTGAATCGCAAGGGTATCGGATGCTGGTCAGGAACCGGAATGAGCCGTGGGGCCAGACGGTCAGTCGCTTCATCGGGCCGGAAGGATTGCTGGTCGGAATCACGTTTACGCCGTGGATGCGGGAACAGAAATGATGGGCAGCCACAGTGGCAGTCTTGCGCGCGGTGACTGATAGCCTCAGATTGGGGACCAGCGCGCGTCAGGTTACCGGTTAGCGCCGAAAATCGATATTCACCATTGTGAATAATGCGCGTAACTATCAGCCACCGCTTTCCTAAACTTGGCATTAGGCGAGCACGACGGAAACAGTGCGGAAGCATCGTTTGCGTCGAAATCGCAGTCCAACCAAGGAGAAGCGTGTCATGAACAAGTCAACCACCACATTGATCGCGGCCGTCGCCGCACTCACGCTGTCGGGCGGCGTATATGCACAAAGCAACAACACGCTGGCGACTCCGAGCACACAGTCGCCGGCCGCTGCAACGAGTGGCTACGGCACGCCTGGTGCCACCAACACGGACAGCGGCGCCGGGTCGCCGACCTCGGGCCAGCCGACCTGGGGCCAGCCGAATAGCGCCAACAGTAGCTCGACGGCCCGCCCCCCCGCTTACGGGGTTAACAACTCGCTGGCGACCCCAACCACAAAGTCGCCAGCAGGCCAATGAGAGCAACCAAGGCTGGCAACCGGGCGCAAATGAGCGCAATGCGACCAGGCGGTTCAATTTCGTCGGGCGTAGCGTGACCGGATAGCCGCGACTGGCAACACAGATCGCGACGGTAGAAAAAAGTTGGTGTGACTGGCCGGTCATAACGCGCCAGAAGGTCGAGTTCGCCCCAACGTGTCGGCCTGTGTGCCAAAACGTCTCGATTGAGCTTCCCCCGAAATTTCGCCTTCCAGTAGGTCGTGCATAAAATCGACCCAAAGGAAGGAAAGAAGAGATGTTCAAGGTACCAAACCAGGTGTACACGGCGGAGTTCAAGGCGGCGGCCGCGCAACCAATCAAGGACGGACCTCGGTCAGTTAATCCGTTGGCTCGGTGGTTTGCATCGCCGCTTGAAAACGGCCGCCGTCCCTGTATCCCCCTAACTTTCGGACAATCGGCGTGACATCGAACAATCGCGCTCACCGGTGCGGCAAATTCAGTGCGACGAGACATAAGCCGTATCAGCGAATACTGCCGGGATCGCGAAGCTCTCGCGCATACGCTTAGCCTCTGCGGCAGGCGTCAAGCCAAACAGACGCCTGAATTCCCTGCTGAACTGGGACGGGCTCGCATAACCCACAGCGTGTCCCGCCGCCTCCGCGGTTAGTTCCTCGCGCACCATTAACAGGCGAGCCTGATGAAGGCGCGTCGACTTCACATATTGCATCGGCGACACCTGCGTAATTGCCTTGAAGTGGCTGTGGAAACTCGGAATGCTCATACCCGCTTCGTCGGCCAGTTGCCTTACGTCGAGGGGCTGCGCATAGCTTGCATGAATCAGGCGAAGTGAGCGCCCTATCTGTCCGAACTGTCCTCGCATCGCCAAAGCCTCGCGCAACGAGCCTCCCTGGGCTCCGGTGAGCACCCGGAAATACAGTTCACGCAGCAGCCCCGCGCCCAACACGGCAGATTCGAGTGGCCGATGCATCGCCTCGAGGAAGCGCAGCACGGACGCTTGCATTGCGTCATCCATCGGCGTCGACATCATGCTTTGAGGTGCTGGTGCGCACTCCCCCACGCCTTCGCGGTCGATCCGCTCCGCAAGTTCGGCGGCCAATGCGAAATCGAGGTGCAGATACAGCGCGAGCAGTGGGCGCTCCTCGGTTGCGTCGGTCTCCATGCTGAACGGCACGGGCACGGACACGGCCAGGTAGTGACGCTCGTCGTACAGGTAGAGCTGGTCGCCGAAATAACCTCGCTTGCGGCCCTGGCAGACGATCACGATACCGGGATCGTACAGAACGGGCGTGCGCGATAGCGCCCGGTTCGACCGCAAGATGCGGACGCTCGGCAGTGCCGTCAGGTTGTAGCCCTCGTCGGGCGCCAACGCGCGTAGCAGGACAATCATGCGTTTCTGGCTTCGAGAGGATAGAGCTGGATGCTGGGCCAAAGCGCGTATCGTGTTCATAGTTTTATGCAAGAAAATCAGCGGAATTCGGCTTAATTTGCCTCGCTGGTCAGATTAGTATGCACTCTCCAATCGACATTCGGGAGAAGCTTCAATGGCAACCAGCAAAACACTGCTCATCACCGGCGTCAGCAGCGGTTTTGGCCGCGCGCTCGCACAGGAAGCGCTGGCGGTGGGTCACAAGGTCGTCGGTACGGTGAGAAGTGCCCAGGCAAAGCGTGAATTCGAGTCCGTATCCGCGAATGCCGCTTGGGGACGCGTGCTCGACGTGACCGACTTCGACGCGATCGACGGCGTCGTGGCGGAAATCGAGGCTGGCGTCGGACCAATCGATGTGCTGGTCAACAATGCCGGCTACGGCCACGAGGGCATCATGGAGGAATCGCCGCTCTCGGATATGCGCCGACAGTTCGATGTGAATGTATTTGGTGCGGTCGCCATGATGAAGGCCGTCCTGCCGTTCATGCGTGAGCGCCGCCGCGGCCACATTCTGAATATCACATCGATGGGCGGCTACATCACGATGCCGGGAATCGCTTATTACTGCGGCAGCAAGTTTGCGTTGGAGGGCATCTCCGAGGCGCTTGGCAAAGAGGTCAAGCCCTTCGGTATTGCCGTGACGGCCGTGGCGCCGGGCTCATTTCGCACTGACTGGGCAGGTCGCTCGATGACGCGGACCCCCCGCTCGATTTCGGATTACGACGATATTTTCAATCCCATCCGCCCAGGCCCGCGAGGAAAAAAGCGGCAAGCAATTGGGAGATCCCAGGAAAGCGGCGCGCGCAATGCTGGCCGCCATGGCAGCGGATCATCCGCCCACGCGTCTTTTGCTCGGTAGCGACGCACTCGGGCTCGTTCGCGACAAGTTGTCGGCATTGAACGTGGAAATCGATGCATGGGAGGCTACCACCGTTTCGACGGACGGCTGATGAGCGCCGAGGCTGAGAAGCTGTCGAGAACCGTATCCCGCGGCGTCGGGTGCGAACGAAGCGATGCTTGCCCGATCTGAAAGTCCGTTTGCAGCGAGGATTTGTTGAGCCAGACGCGAAAGCTCATCGAAGGCGGCTCGATGCTCGAATGGATTAAGGGGCGAAGGAGATGTATGACCAACGTCCCGAGGATCAGCAACATCGCGCCTGCAACGCTGTTGTTAGTGCGCAGCAATACATCGGCGACGTAAAGTGTCAACGAGGTCAAGGCCATGTGGCCGGCGATGCGTATCGCCCGCGGGTTCATCATTTCACCTGGAATTCGTTGCGCAGGGTCCGAAGATTCGGACGCCACCGGTGAGGACGCCCCACGACGATCCAGGCACGTTACCCGGATCGTCGGGGCGGTGTCGGGCGAGCCATCTGCGGTCAATTACCGAAGAAAAGGTTGCAATAACTTGCGGGGCCGACGCACGACGATGGCGAGGGCGTCGACACATGCTCGACACTGCCGGAAGCTGCGGTGCCGTTGGTCGTCGTACCGCCAACGTCACTGTTGCCCGCCTGCTGGCTGTCCTGTGCAGCGATCTTCGCTTCAGCAGCCTGAATTTGCTCGGGATACTTCGTATGGTCGCCGTCGCCCATGTGATAGCCGGCCTGCTCGAGAAGGATCAGTTCCGCGCGCACCTGCGCACGGGTGACGGGCGCGGTGCTCTGAGCGAAGCTGACGACTGGGCTGGCAAGCGCACAGCTGGCGAGGACAAGGCATGCAAGGGTTTTCATCGTGGAGCTCCTTGATTCATGGCTAACTTAACAATCGGGAAACCGAATAGCACACTGCAGCCAGTTCTGCAGACAAACTGGAAGTTGTGGTTGATATGGGGGGCATTCGACAAGAGAAGAACACGGGCCATTGTGCGGTGATTGACGCCCTCCTTGTATCGAATTATGTTGCATTATTGCGCCGTGTAATCGTGTCAGTTGTAGTTACGTCGATAATTTGATGTTCGGCATTAAAAGTTACTTTTCGGGAGAATAAATGTTCGGTGTCGCTTTACGATTATGCGTTAGAGTGATTTATTGAGCGTACGGCGCACGCCTGGTTACGGATGCAGTTCGACGCGGCACGCACGGAGCGAGGACCCAATATCGCAATTGGCGAGCCGTGCTTGATCAGGACAACCGCGAGTTACTGGTACTGCGCAGCGCGAGAGATCAGCCTCATACTTACCCTCGTTCAGCAGCTTTGACGGTCTTGCGCCCAACGCTCTTCACAGCGGGCACAAATCTCCGTTAGGGACCACCTGCGTGGATCACGAACTTTTGTTCGGCAAAAAACAGAACACTTGTCCATCGACTTGCTGGCGGACCGCTAGCACAATGGCGTGTAGCTGCACCTGATGCCCGGAGGCCTGTTATGGCGTCCTGTACTCGAACACCACGTGATTCCGACGCGGGCGAAAAGCCCGGGGCCAGAACATCACTGTGCACGGGCGAAACGGCTCACACAATCGAGCGCCGCAGATTCGCTGAATTTATGAATCTTTTTGTGGGACCGGTTGCAGCACTCAGTACTGAGCAGAATCTCCTCGTCAAACGCGAGTTATTGCAATCGCTGTCCCGCCGATCGGTATATTGGATCGCGCTACTGCTGGTCGGAAGCCCGTTCTGGTTCGTATTTGGATCGTGGATCCAAACATCGGATATTTATCCCTTGTTCCGTGTCGTCTGGATCCTGGGACTGTGGGGGATAGCCGCTCCTTTGGCAGCATACTTGCTGAAAAAGACCATGACGCTCCCGAAGCACGCCAGCGTCAACGCGGTCGAGCAGATGCACTGGGCATGGGCTGCATTGGTCATGCTGACATCTTTCTGGTGGGCGGCGGCCAGCTTTGGGCTCATCCCACCCAAATTCGTGGTCCTCCATGGTTATTACTTTAGATTCGGCCGGTATGGCTTTCTGGAACTGACGATGATCTGCCAGGCATTTACGTTGCTGCTGCTCGCACCCAGTCTTCGTGCGGCTTTAGGTGCACTCGTGATTGGCACTATCCCATTCGGATTTAACATGGCACCACTGTTCTTTATTAACCGGCCAGGAATGTTTGACTGGTATACGGCTCAAATAATTGGCTATTGTGTCGTCGCATGGTTCATTTGCAACGATCAGCAACGCACATGTGTAAAAGAGGTTGTTCTCGAGGAGGCGCGATCTCTGGCTGTAGCGGCAACGGCGGAGAAGAACCAATTTATCGCCGCAATAAGCCATGACCTGCGTCAACCGCTCACCACGCTCGGCCTGAAGTTAGATTTCATCGAGCGGGGCATTAAATCGACCAATCTGGTTGAAGACGTCTCGATTGCGCAAAGGCAAGTGGATGCAATGGAAGGGATGATTAACGGGGCACTGGATATCTGCCGCCTCGAGTCCGGCACCTGGAATGTAGAAATTCAGGAGGTGGCGCTGCCCTCCCTTTTACGCGGCATAGTCGTGGATATGCAGCCGCTGGCTGAGGCAAAGGGGCTGACGTTAAGACTCCATAGTCGCCCCTATCTGGTCCGTACGGATCGACATGCGTTGGACAGGATCGTCCGGAATATGGTGCTCAATGGGCTCCGTTACACGCCTTCCGAACAGGGAGGCAAGAAGGGACATGTTCTGGTGAGTTGCCAGAGGCGAGGCAGCGGCATAAAGATAAGCGTCTGGGACAACGGGATCGGTATCCCTGAAGGTCGACAGGCGGATATCTTCAAAAGCTATGTACAGGTCGATTATCCCGAGAGGAATCGTGAAAAAGGGTTCGGCCTGGGTCTGTCCATTGTCCAGGGTCTCGCGAACCTTCTTGGTCACAAACTGGACGTGGACTCGACACCAGCACGTGGATCGCGTTTTTCGGTTACGGTCCCGTTCATGGGACTCATACCGCCGGAGTTGCGCGAGGTTCAAACGGTTGAAGACGGCGACCCGGACCTGACCAATATGATCGTGGCGATCATCGAGGACAACAGCGACTTAAGAATAGAAATATCGATGCGCCTGATCGAGCATGCCTGCTACGTCGTGGCGGGGGAATCGTCATCCGACGTCATCGAGCAGTTGCGCATTGAGGCTTTGGCAAGCGGTCCGCACTTCATCCTCTCTGACTACCGGCTGGAAAACGAGAACGGCATTGCGGCGATTACGGCGGTCCGCGCTGCTACCGACGCTTCGATCCCTGCGATCCTGTGGTCGGGGGACACCTCCTCAGCTGTGCTCAAAAAAGTAGCCGTCAGTGGCATCAAGCTTTTGTCGAAACCGGTTTCGGAACGAACCTTATTGACCACACTTGCAGAACATAAGCCAAAAACGTCGACCGAAGGCGGTTAAAAGTGATGGCAGGGAAACATGAAGAGCGTTAGCAGAGATCTTCACGACAGTCGCGTATCTGCTGCCCCCGTTCCAAGGGTAAGTTCGGCATTGACTCGAAGTGCAGCTTCAACGCGGTTTCTGACTTGAAGTTTGTCGTAAATAACACAAGAAACCTGTCTGACATGTCCCTCGGAGACGCCAAGCTCTCTTGCGATCTGTTTACCTGAGAGGCCACGTGCAATGCAACGCGCCAAATCCCACTCTCGCGGAGAAAGCCCAAGATGATGCTGATTCCGGCTAGCTGAGGGCGCTTGTGTCGAGCATGCAAAGCGGAGCAAGACTTCTTCCGGAATCCAGAGTTCACCTCCTAAGATCCTGCTCAGTCCAATGAACATTTTTTTGTGCGCGCCTCCTTTCAACAGGATTCCTCGAGCGGCGTAGTCACGCATGCACATTCGCAAAATTTCAACTTCATGATCGTTTCCAGGAGCAAGTCCTGTGCAGATGACCACGGGAACATTGGATGGATTTCCGGCCTGAAAATGTTCAAGTGTCGCGGCGCCACGATTCTCACCATCCAGATTAAGATCCAGGAATACCAGGTCCGGGGGCGGTTTCTTGTTGACTTCTTCAAGCGCGCTGGCAAGTGTAAAGACGGGCGTGATGTCGATTGGGGCTGCGCTCAGCTCCGACGCGTGTGTTTGGACATATTCGGAAAGAGCAACGCAAAGAATTTCGTGGTCATCGACCCATAGGATTTTCATGGTCGCTTCTCCTCTTTATACATCCGAGAAAAGCATCGATCGTGCGCTACGTTTGCGCGGAGTACTGCCTGACAGCTTAGCATATCGAACGAGGCCGCAGATCCTTGAACTGCAGAGTGTTGCGGACCCACGGTCTCTAGCGCACAGGGTGTGCCATGTTCGCGCCGTGTGCCGCGCCCCGGGCGGCACACGGCTTTGCGCGATCGAATCGGTTTGCGCGGCAGCCGCCGGCATGAAGGCGATTCGCGAGTGGTGGTGGCGCACGGACAGCCTCGCGGCGAAATGTCTGCGGCGTGCCGACAGTTCGATGCTCCGAACACGTGCGAAGTGCGTCGACGTATGCCCCTATCATTTCGTCCAGGCGGTGTTGAACGACCGATGTACCTTGGAAACTGTCCCTTCTGCTGCGGACAGGAAGGTTGGAGTGGTGAGATCAGTATACGGCGCGATATTCACCGCCTTAATCGCCGCGGCGCTGTTCGGCGCCGCGACACCGTTGGCCAAGGCGCTGCTCGGCTCAGTCAGCCCCTTCATGCTCGCAGGACTGTTTTATCTCGGTAGCGGCCTGGGGCTTGGCGTCGGCATCGCGTGGCGTGCCTTTCGATCGCGCGGGCTTCAGTCCGCCGCGGACCACCGCATCACCAAAGGCGAGTTGCCTTGGCTGATCGGGGCGATAGCGATGGGTGGCGTCGCCGGCCCCGCATTGCTGATGCTGGGCCTGTCCACTACTCCAGCGGCAACGAGTTCGTTATTGCTCAACCTTGAGGGTGTGTTGACCGCAGTGATTGCCTGGGTGGTCTTCCAGGAAAATGTCGACATTCAGGTTTTTCTCGGGATGGTGGCGATCGTTGCGGGCGGCGTGCTTCTGTCGTGGCATCCGGGACATTCAGGCGTGCCGGTGGGTGCGTTACTGATCGTCGGCGCGTGTCTGTGCTGGGCAATCGACAACAACCTGACGCGCAATGTCTCGGCGAACGACCCGATGGTGATCGCGTGTCTCAAAGGGATGGTGGCCGGTCCCATGAATCTCGGCATTGCGATCGCGGCGGGCGCTTCGCTTCCGTCAGCAGGAACCATGGCGGCAGCGATGCTGACCGGGCTTGGCGGTTACGGCATCAGCCTCGTGCTGTTCGTTGTTGCACTTCGCCATCTCGGTACGGCGCGTACAGGCGCGTACTTTTCCGTTGCGCCGCTTTTCGGTGTCATGCTTTCGCTGATCATATGGCCCGCGCTACCCAATCTGTCTTTCTGGATTGCCGCCGCCCTGATGGCGCTGGGTATCTGGCTACATGTGCGCGAGCGGCATGAGCATGAGCACAGCCATGAGTTTCTTCAACACACGCACCGGCATCGCCATGACGAGCACCATCAGCACGCGCATGAGTTTCCTTATGCCGGTGAGGAGCCGCACACGCACCTTCACGTGCATCTGCCTATTACACATTCGCACGCGCATTTCCCCGATATCCATCATCGGCATCAGCACTAGCTGTCCGCCGACGTCGTCATTTCCCCAGGGCGGCGCAGCATCTTGTCGACTTCGCCCGCGTGCATCTCCTCGACGTGGATCATCTGACGGGCGAACTCCTCGAGTGCAACCGAGCGGTCCTCGACGAGCGCCAGCAGGTCGCGATACAACTGCAACGCAAGATTCTCGGCTTGCAACGACTCGCGGAGGATCGAAGAGATATCGAAGGTGTGCGAGTCGAGCAGAGGACCGATCGCAAGCGACGGATAGGCACCCAGAGTCGTGATCCATTCGCCGGCCTGCTGTGCGTGCAACAACGATTCATCGGCCTGCGCGCGCAGCCACGACCTGATCGGAATGCGTCCGAATCCGAAAACAAGGAACGAATAGTGCGTATATCGGACGACGCCGGCCAACTCGGATTCGAGAATCCGGTTCAGCACCGCAACAACGTCTTCCTTATTGATCTCGGCCATTTGAAGTCTCCTTTCATGGCGTGGCGAGGCGTCCGGCCTCGCGACCGAGTAGGCCGGCAAGCGGCCGCAAACCGTGGCCGCACGCCTGATCGAAACGGATAGATTCCGCCGGCCCACCGCTTTTCGCATCAAGCGTTCACGACGTCGTCGAGCGCCGCACGCTCAAGTGCCCTTCCCCTTCTTCACCCGCTCGATCTGCTGCTTCGCCGCCTGATACACGACTTCCGGCATGAAACCGAATTTCTTCTTCAGATCCGCGATCGGCGCCGACGCGCCGAACGTATGCATGACGACCTGCGCACCGAGCCGTCCTGTATACCGATCCCAGCCGAGCGACGCAGCCTGCTCGACCGCGACGCGCGCCTCGACCTCCGCGGGCAGCACCGACTCCTGATACGCGCTGTCCTCGCGCTCGAAGATGTCCCACGACGGCATCGACACGACGCGCGCCGCGATGCCCTCGCTCTTCAGCTTCTCGTACACGTCGGCGCAGATCGATAGCTCGCTGCCGGTCGCCATCAGGATCACCTCTGGCTTCTTGCCAGCGGGGGCGTCGGCGAGCACATACGCACCGTGCCTGACGCCGCTCGCGGGCGCATAGCGGCTCCGGTCGAGCGTCGGCAGCGGCTGGCGCGACAAGACGATGCACGCCGGCCGATGCGGCTGCGTCAGCGCGACACGCCAGGCCTCGGCCGCTTCGTTCGCGTCGCCGGGACGCAGTACCGTGAGGCCGGGCACGCCGCGCAACGACGCGAGCTGCTCGATCGGCTGATGTGTCGGACCGTCTTCGCCGAGGCCGATCGAATCGTGCGTGAACACAAAGATGGCCGGCACTTCCATGATCGCGGACAGGCGGATCGGCGGCTTCATGTAGTCGCTGAAGATCAGGAACGTCGAGCCGTACGCGCGCAGATTCGATAGCGCAAGACCGTTGACCACCGCGCCCATCGCATGCTCGCGAATGCCGAAGTGCAGATTGCGGCCGGCATAGTGATCCGCCTGGAAGCTGCCGGCGCCTTCGAACTTCAGGTTGGTTTTCGTCGACGGCGACAGGTCCGCCGCGCCGCCGATCATCCACGGCACACGCGCGGCAATCGCATTGAGCACCTTGCCCGACGATTCGCGTGTCGCGATGCCCTTCGGGTCCGCGTTGAAGCTCGGGATGTCGCTGTCCCAGCCCTGCGGCAATTCGTGCGCCTCGATCTGCGCGAATTCGCGCGCGAGCTCCGCATACTGCTTTTTGTAGCTGTCGAACTTCGCCTGCCATTGTTCGCGCGCCGCCTTGCCGCGCGCGCCGATGCCCTGCGCGAAGCGCTCGTGCACGCCCTCGGGCACGTAGAAGAACTTGTCCTCGGGCCAGCCGTAGAACTTCTTGGCGAGCGCGACTTCCTCGACGCCGAGCGCTTCGCCATGCGCGGACGCGGTGTCCTGCTTGTTCGGCGCCCCCCAACCGATGATGCTGTGGACCACGATCAGCGACGGCCGGTCGGTCACGCTCTTCGCTTCGACCAGCGCCTTTTCCAGCGCGGCGGTGTCGTTCGCATCGCCGACGTGCAGCGTGTGCCAGTTGTAGCCGTGAAAGCGGCTTGCCACATCGTCGCTATACGCGAGGTCCGTATGGCCTTCGATCGTCACGCGGTTGCTGTCGTAAATCCAGATCAGGTTCGACAGCTTCAGATGCCCCGCGAGCGAGGCCGCTTCGTGCGAGATGCCTTCCATCATGTCGCCGTCGCCGCAAATCGCGTACACGCGGTAGTCGAACAGCGGCGCGTCCGCGCGATTGAAGTGGCTCTCGTACCAGCGCGCGGCCATCGCCATGCCGACGCTATTGCCGAGCCCTTGCCCAAGCGGTCCCGTGGTGGTCTCGACGCCGGTCGTCATCCGGTACTCGGGGTGGCCCGGCGTATTGCTGTCGATCTGGCGGAAATGCTCGATGTCGTCGAGCGACACGGCCGGCGCGCCGGTCGGCTTGCCGTGTTCGTCGACGGCTTTCACGTTGGCCAGATGCAGCAGCGAATACAGCAGCATCGACGCATGCCCGGCCGACAGCACGAAGCGGTCGCGATTCGGCCACAGCGGCTCGTCAGGGTCGTAACGCAGGTGGTGTTGCCACAGGTGATAGGCGACCGGCGCGAGCGCCATCGGCGTGCCGGGGTGGCCGGAATTGGCTTTCTGCACGGCGTCCATCGACAGCGTGCGGATCGTGTTGATGCACAACTGATCGAGGGCGGAATCGTTTTGCATGGGACGCTCCTTGTTCGGCAATTCGGAAGACGGCCGACGCGCGCCGCGGAGCGCGCGGACGGATCGGCGCATCGTGTCGACATGGAATCGCGCGCGTCCGGGCATGTCGCTAAGGACGCGAAGCCGCACGTGGAACCGCCCACGTGCCAGCGTCAGCGCCGAAAGCGCGCGGGAAAATCGCGGCAAAGCCCACAGATGATGCGCCTAACCGCGCGACTCTGCACGCCACGCCGCCGCAGGTCGGTTGCTTCGCGAACGACGAAGTTCAGGCCGACTGCAGCCAAAACTCGATGACGGGACCATGCTTGCCGTCGATCGGATCGAGCGGCGGAAACGGCAACGCCAGCATCTCGGTGAGTTCCTGCGGCGTCAGCGCTTCGCGGCGAATGTCCCATTGCTGCCCTAACGGATAGCCCGCCACCACCTGAAAATGCCGCTCGAACGATTGCAGACAATGGCCGGTGCCGGCCGGCAGCAGCAGCACGTCGCCCGCGTGCAGCGTCACCACGCGTCCGCCCGGCCCGCCGACGATCACCTCGGCGCTCGCGTCTGTCACACCGAGCACCTCGTGCGCGGTCGCGTGAAAGTGATGGAAGTCGAAGATGCTGTTGCGCCACTGCGCGGGCCATGCATTGCGCTCGAAGAGGATTTCGAACGCGGCGGGCAGATTGCCGCTGCCGGGCGACAGCGCGCGCCGGTACAGCACGACCGGCAGCTTGCTGTTGTTCGGCACCCAGTCGTGCGGCTCCAGCATGAACGCTTCGTATTCGGTCTGCGCGGCGTCGAAGCCGTGCCTGGACTCGTTGAACATGGTTGCTCCTGGCTTGTGATGCGGTTGCCGCGAACCTGCGGACGAGCAGCCGGCTAGCCTCCGCCGATGCCCTGCAGCACCTTGCCCGTGCCGCCGCACACCGCGCAGCGAGCGCCCTCGACCTTGCCCGTGCCGTGGCAGGCGCCGCACAGGTCTTCGCCAGCGCCCGGCGTGTTGGGCGGCGCTTCGTCGCCGGGGTTCATCGATTGGGTTGGAGTGTCCGGTTGCATGCGCTTTCTCCGGTTGGGTGTTGACGGATTGGATGCACGGCTGGCACGCAACGCGCCGCGTCATTGCTCGCCCGGCTGCTTGTGATGCGATTCGCGCCCGCCGCCGCCCGGCGGCTCCGCGTGCTCGCCGGTGCCGAGCGGCACTTCGGCGCCCTGGCGCGGCCGCTCGCTCGACCGTGGCGGATTGGTCGCTTTGTCCACGCCGGTCTGCACGACCGGTTCGATGCCGAGCGGACTCGGCTCGACGTAGTGCGTGCCGCTCGGCTTGTTGCGGGCTTTGACTTCGTCGGACAGCGTGGGCGCGGCGCGGTTATCTGGCCTCGCGGACTGCTCGCCGCCTGGCGTCGCGCTCTGCTGCGGGGTGTCGGTCGATTGGGGATCTTGCATCGCGCCCTCCTCGTTTGCTCTGCCGTCGATTCGCGTCGTTACGCGCCATCTCGAACGGGCACCTGGTTCATGCAGCAACATTCGAGCCTTGCCGGAGAAGGCCGCGCGCAGCGCAACAGGCACGGCCATTGCGATCTCGAAGGCAGTAGCGCGGCACGTTCGCTTTGTAAAAAAGCGCCCCCGAAGGAGAACCTCATGAGCATTACGACAATTCGCGTATCCGATACCGAGGTGCAGGTCGAGCGCACGCTGTACACGTTCGCGCAAAAGAGCGACGCCGATGCGTTCCAGAACTGCCTCGTCGACGGTTCGGTCGACACCTGCTATCGCGATCATCCGCCGCTGTCGGCGCGCCCTACCCTGCCCGACGAACATCCGGGCGATCCCGCGCGCGGCAGCACGATTTCGCCGTCGCTCGGCGGTCTGCCTTGATGGCTCTGCGCCTCGCACGCAAGCACCGCCAAACCGGCTGCGCCCGCTCAGCCTTCGGGCGCGGCACGATCGGCCGCGACGAGCTTGCGGCCGTACGCAATCGCGGCGCGGCGTGCTTCGTCGGCGGTCGCATAGGGGCCGATCTGCGGTGCGCCCTCGAACGGGAACAGAATCCGCCGGTCCGCTTTCCTCACAACCTTCAGTCCACCTATGTATCGGCCGTCGCCTGTTCCGTGATAGCTGGCGAAAATCTCGAAGTCGTCGTCGGCAACGTCGGCCTTGTGTCGCGCCATATGCGCTCCTCGTCCTGTGCTTTGCGTGGGCGATGTCCAATGTGAGCCGGGCGCGCGCGGTCATCGCGATGCGGCGCGCGTGCCGGGTTCCAGCAATTGGCGTTCCACGCGAACGACATCTGTCGGCATGCGGCACGAGCATTGCGTGTCTGAACGAAGACTAGGAGAGGACTGATGGATTTACCTGATACGAGCCGGCAAGCGCCCAGTGCAATCGGCACATTCGACCAGTCGCTGCCGCTGCATCCGCATGCGCCGATGCCGCCCGAAGTCGACCCCGACATCGCGCCGAACACGCCGCCGCCGAAGATCGACCCCGATCCGATCCCGGACGATCCGGTCGACGTTCCGCACGAACCACCCGAAGGCGATCCACCTGCGGCGCCGCCGCCACAGCGTGCATGGCGCCGGCATGCGGCGCTAGCCCGCCGGCGGGCGCATCGTCGCGATCGGAATCAGGAATTCGGACACGCCGGTCAGAATGATCTGCACGCCGATGCATAGCAGCAGGAACGCCGACACCCGCAACGCGACCTTGGTGCCCTCGACGCCGAGATAGCGCGCGAGGATCGTCGCGCGGCTGTAGATCAGATACACGCAGACGGCCACCGCGAACGTGATGGCGACCGACGCGATGCCCGACATGACGAACGCCGACAGCTTGTGCGTGCGATTCGCCGACAGCGCGATCGCAGTCGCGATCGAGCCAGGCCCGGTGGTCAGCGGCACGGTCAGAGGAAAGAACGCGCGCGATTTCGCGGTTTCGGCGTCGACGCGCTTGACTTCCGTCTGCTCGACTGCCGGCGTGTCCGGCGCATTGAGCATTTGCCAGCCGCCCACGGCAAGCGCGAGCCCGCCGCCGATGCGCAGCGCCTCCATCGAGATACCAAAGAAATGCAGGATCGGCGTGCCGATGAAGAATGCCACCAGCAGCACAACGGCGGCGTTGATCGCGATCTTGCGGGCGAGTAGGGTGCGCTCGTCGAGGGTCAACGACGCAGTCCGGTCCAGAAACACGAACGCGCCGCTGAACGGATTGATGATGCTGATTAAGCCGATAAAGCCAAACATGATGTCCGAGATCAGACTTTCGACCATGTGGGTGTCCGTGTGCCTGCTTGTCTGCGTGTGCTCGCGCGGGTTCGCGCCTAGGCGCGCCGCCGGTCATGAACCCGGCTGGAATCGCGCGGTCCGGAAAATGCTGCAATGCTCGCAGATCATATCGCGGCGCGCCAGTCGGCCTGCAGAAAAGCCGCGCGACGCCTTGCGCGCCACGGCGCGTCCCGCTTTGCACTGCAGCAATCCGGGCTGGAAAGATGCAATTGCAGCGGTCGAAACTCCGACATTTATTTTGACCTGCTTTACGGGACCGAAGTATCCGGCATACAGTCCTCAGCGAAGCCGGAATTTCAACGACACATACCTACTGGTTCGAGGAGTTGTCCACATGCTGCTTCGTGTACTTGCCGCGTTGCCGTTCGTCGGCATCCTGGTCGGCATTTCGTTTGTCAATCGCGTCGAGCCGCTCGTGCTCGGCATGCCGTTTGTGCTGGCCTGGATCGTCATGTGGGTGGTGTTGAGCGCGATCATCATGGCGATCATCTACAACCTCGATCCGTCCAACCGACACGTCGCCGCCGATGGCGAGGAGGTTCGCCCATGAGCGCACTCGTCATCATCGCCGCCGTTACGCTATTCGCGCTGTTCCTCGGCGTGCGCGCAAGGCGCGGCCACGACATGAGCCTCGAGCAGTGGACCGTGGGCGGCCGCAGCTTCGGCACCGCGTTCGTGTTCCTCCTGATGGCCGGCGAAATCTATACGACCTTCACGTTCCTCGGCGGCAGCGGCTTCGCGTACGGCAAGGGGGCGCCGGTCTACTACATCCTCGCGTACGGCACGCTCGCGTACATCCTGTCGTACTGGATGCTGCCGCCGATCTGGCGCTACGCGAAGACGCACCGCCTGGTCTCGCAGCCGCACTTCTTGAGGCGCAAATACGAGAGCCCGGCGCTCGGCACGCTGGTCGCGCTGGTCGGCGTGGCCGCGCTGATCCCGTACCTGGTGCTGCAATTGAAGGGCCTCGGCATCATCGTCGCGACCGCGTCGTACGGCGCGATCTCGTCGACGGCGGCGATCTGGATCGGCGCGATCGTCGTGACCTCTTACGTGATCGTCTCGGGCGTGCGCGGCTCCGCCTGGAACTCGGTGGCCAAGGATCTGCTGATTCTCGCGATCGTGCTGTTCCTCGGCATCTATCTGCCGCTGCATTACTACGGCGGCATCGGCGCGATGTTCCGCACGATCGACGCCGCCCGTCCCGGCTTCCTGACCTTCCCGGCGCGCGGTTCGAGCGTCGTGTGGTTCCAGTCGACGGTGCTGCTGACCGCGCTCGGCTTCTTCATGTGGCCGCACACGTTCGGTTCGATCTTCACGGCGAAGGACGAGCGAATCTTCCGCCGCAATGCCGCGATTCTGCCGCTCTATCAGCTGATCCTGCTGTTCGTGTTCTTCGTCGGCTTCGCGGCGACGCTGCGCGTGCCGGGCCTGAAGGGCGCCGACATCGACCTGTCGTTGTTCCGCCTGTCGCTGCAGACGTTCGATCCGTGGTTCGTCGGCGTGATCGGCGCGGCCGGTATCCTGACCGCGCTGGTGCCGGGCTCGATGATCCTGACCTCGGCGTCGACGCTGCTCGCCAACGACGTGTATCGCGGCATGGTGAACCGCAACGCGTCGGATGCGTCGGTCGCGGTGATCGCGCGCTTCCTCGTACCGGTCGTGGCGCTGGTCGCGGTCGCCTTCACGCTGAACGGCGGCGAAACCATCGTCGCGCTGCTGCTGATGGGCTACAGCTTCGTCACGCAATTGTTCCCGGCCGTGCTCTGCAGCCTGTTCCCGCACAACCGCGCGACGAGGCAAGGCGCGTTCTGCGGCATCGTCGCGGGTGTCGCGGTGGTAACACTGACCACGACGCTGCACTGGAGCGTCGGTCAACTGATGCCGTTCCTGCCCGATGCGCTGAAGGACGTCAACATCGGCTTCCTTGCGCTCGCGGTCAACGTGATCGTGTTCGTGATCGTCAGCGCGGTGACGCAGCCGAGCGCAGCCGAGCAGGAGAAGCACGCGTCGGCGCATTGAAAGACCTGGCCGCGGGCGTGATTCGAGGCTTGCTGTTTCGAGCGCCCGCATTTGCGTACGCTGGCGCCTGACGCATCTGAAGGGGCTGTTCGTTTCGGCGACAGCCCCTGATTCTTTCTGTTCACGGCTCGACCGCGCTCTCAACGATCCACGGAGCCCCGAATGTCCTACGTTCTCTACTACTCGCCCGGCGCGGCCAGCATGCCCGTGCACTGGATGCTGCTCGAAATGGGCGTGCCGTTCGAAGCGCGCCTCGTCGATATCGACGCGGGCCAGCAGCACGATCCCGAGTATCTGCGTCTGAATCCGGCCGGGCGCGTGCCCACGCTGGTCGTCGATGGCGTGCCGCGGCATGAATCGGCCGCGCTGCTGATGCTGCTCGCCGAGCGCCACGCCGAGGCCGACCTCGCGCCCACGCCCGGCTCGGCCGCACGCGCGGAATGGCTCGAATGGATGATCTACCTCGCGAATACGCTGCTGCCCGCGATGCGCGACTGGTTCTACGCCGGCAGCGACGGCGACCCCGCGGGCGCCGAGGCGGTGCGTGCGCTCGCGCAACGCCGCATCGAAGAAGCGTGTGCGCGGCTCGACAGGCATTTCGCCGACGGCCACGCATACCTCGCGGGCGGCAAGCTCAGCACCGCCGATCTGCTCGCGCTCGTGCTGATGCGCTGGACCCGCAACATGCCCCACCCCGCGACGGTGGGCTGGCCGCATCTCGCGAGCTATATCCGCAGGCTGCGCGCACGGCCGGCGTTCATCGAACTCAACGAGCGCGAAAAGCTGACGGAGTGGCGCAACGAAGGCCAGTGACGTTCAGGCGGTTCACAACGTCGCTTCCCTGCCCGTCTGCGCCGCGAACGCGAAGCCGTTCTTGCCGTCGCGCTTGACCTGATACATCGCGGCATCGGCGGCGGCGACCAGACGGCGGTGATCGTCGACGTCGTCGGGATAACTCGCAATGCCCACGCTCGCGCGCACGCCGCCGATTCCCATCTGTTGGTCGGTGTCGACCACGCAGGCCATCAGCCGGCGCGCGATCTCGGCCAGCTCGTCATCGCCCGCGAAGGTGCGCACCAGCACCGCGAACTCGTCGCCGCCGATGCGCGCGACCAGATCGCCTTTGCGCACCGACGCGCGAAACCGGGCGGATACCGCGGCGAGGAATTCGTCGCCGGTGCGATGCCCGAACGAATCGTTGACCTGCTTGAAGCCATCGAGGTCGATATACAGCACCGCGAGGCGCTGCTCGACGGCCACGGTCCGCGCGTGCCTGGCGGCAGAGTCGAGCGCGGCCAGCAGCTTGCGGCGGTTCGACAGGCCCGTCAGCGAATCGTGCAGCGACGCCAGCTCGAACTCGTGCGACTGCCCCGCGAGCTGGCGGGTGCGCTTCGCGTACATGCCGAGCGCCGTGATCAGCATGCAGAACAGCAGCGCGGCGAGCGCGATCAGCGTGCGCGCGACGTGCGCGACGCGCAGCCGCACGTCGGCGCTCGACGCGTCGCGTTGCGCGCGCCAGTAGGCCGACACGCTGCCGAGCGCCGCCGCGACGGCTTCGGGCGTCGCCTGTGTCGGTGACATCAGCGGAATGGGCGGCGCCGGCGACGGACTCGCGTTGACGAGCGCCGCGAGCGCCGCGAAACGCCGCGCGAGTTCGGCGCGCGCCGCGTCATAGGCCGGCACGAACGACGCGTCGTGACTCGCCCGGGTGTCGGCCATACGCTGCCACGCGGCCAACTGTTCGCGCGCGCTGTCGACGCGCCCGGCGGCTTCGAGCACGAGGCCCGCGTACTCCTGCTTCAACTGATCGGAAAACACCGTGCGGATCTGCATCGCCACATACAGCAGGCCGAACAGCAGACACAACAGCGCGGCCACGCCGACGCTCGCGGGCCCCGGCCGGAAGCGCCACACCGGCACGCGCGCGCGTGCGGCGCCGCGCAGCCCTGCTCGCCCCGCTGGCCCGACGACCGCGTGCTCAGGGATGGGAGTAGGGATCTTGTTGCCGTCGGCCGTTGTCATGTTGACGATAGCTCACGCGTCGAAAGAACTGTCCGATCCGCGCAAACAGACCGCCCTTGTGCTGCGACGACGCGCGCCGCTCCTGCTGTGCGAGCCGTGCTTCTTTCGCGTCGTGACCGGCCGCGGGCTTCGCGGTGGAATTGGCGGCATTGGCGACGTGCCGCGGGTAGCCCGGCGGCGGCGTGGGAACAATGGGGGCTGTGGGTGGGGTGGCCGACATATCTGCCGACATATCTGCCGACATATCTGCCGACATATCCGCCGAGGTATCGACCGGCGTATCGGCCAGCGTGGCGGTGAGATTCGGGTCAGGCGTACTCGGGCGGATCTGCCCGGACCACACGGCCGGGTTGGTGTCCTCGAAGCCGCCGTTCGCGCCGGCCGCTGCGAGCGCGACCTCTGGCGCGGCGGGCTGCCTGGCTGACGGCATGGCAAACGGCATGGCAAACGGCGCGGCGGCCTCCTCCGACGCGTGCGCGACGGCCACCGTCGGCACCCGGGCCGATGCCGATGAGCCGAGCGCCTGGCGCGCGCCCGCAATGGCATCCGCGTACGTCTGCTGATCCTGGTTGAACCAGACGCCGTAGGCGACGGTGCCCATCACACCGAAGGTCAGCGCGCCGGCCGCCGCGAGGCACAGGGCGAGGCGGCCGAAGCGCGGGGGCGGCACGCCCGATTCGTCAGGGCCGTCGGGTTCGAAGGAGGACCGGCCGTCCGTTGTGGAATGACGCAAGTCGATATCGTCGGGATCGGTAGCCATCGCAATACGCTCCGGGTATGCCACTTCTTGCAGACAAGCTGGCGCGCTGACGAGCCGGCGCGTAAACCGAGCTCGCAGGCTGCCGCTGCACGCAATGCTCAATGAATGTAATCCTGTCGCGAACGGCCGACAACATAGCAGCGTTGCGTTTCCGCCTCGCTCCGGCGGTGCTTCAAACGGCCCCCCCAGATGCCGTGTGAGTTGGCAAAAAAGCGTGCAAAGCAGGTAAAAACTCCAACCCAGCACAGAGCCCGACAGCCAGCCGTGCGCCTGCCGTCGGCCGCTACGCCCGATGCGACGCGGATTCTGCGAAACGCGCCAACGCGGTCGCCGTTTCGCATGCAACAACCGGGCCTGGCGGCGAACGCGCACGCGACGCCGAAACCGCCGCTTGAAACCCGCGTTGGACTGCGCGCGCCGCGCGCCTCGAGCCGCATTCCGCGAACCTGCTCCCGTGCGAATTCCCGAAGCCGTCCGCGCCGGATGGTAAGGTCACGTGCGCGCATGTCGCGAACGCCGCGCCGTGCCGGGCCCAACGGTGCCCGGCCCAACGGTGCCGGCCCAACGTCATCGGTCAGCATAAAAATCATGTCGAACAGGTATCTGCACCAGCCACTCACGCCGTTGCGCCGCGCGCTCGCGCGCTTTTCTCTGTCGGAAACCGCCAAGTACACGAAGCTGACGCTCGGCCTGTGGATCGGTTTCGGCATCCCATACCTGCTCGGCTTTCCCGACGCGGCCGTGCCGCTAGCCGGTTCGACGATGCTGACGCTGGCGCTCGGTAGCTCGATTTCGGCGGCTCGAAGCTACTTCTACAAGCGGGTGTTTTCGAACGTAGTGGCGATGCCGATCGGCACGCTGCTGATCTGGCTGACCGCGCCGCACCTGTGGATGGGCGCGGCGCTGCTGCCGGTCGTGATCTTCAGCATCGTCGCGCTGCGGCCGTCGCTGTTCCAGATGACCAGCATCACGGTGCCGATCACGCTCGTGCTCTATACCGGCGAACATCTTCCGCTGCTCGAACAGCGCCTGATTGGCGTGGTACTCGGCATGTTGCTCGGCTTCGTCATCCAGCAGATCGCGTTTCCGCCCGATCACGGCTACTGGGCGAACACGCTCGTCAACGACGGCAACGAACAGGCCACCGATGTCGTCGCGCAACTGGCCGCGGGACAACTCGACAAAGCGCAGATCAAGCCGGCGGCCTCGAAGCTGCGCATGCTGAGCACGAACCTGAAGCAGGCGCACCTGTTGCTGAAGACCGACCTCGAGCAGGCGTGGGTGTCGCCACATCTGAAGCGCAACGCGGCACGGCTGCCGGTGTTCGCGAGCTATCAGGAGACCTTCGATTCGCTGGTCAATTTTCTTGAAACGATGGACACGTTTCACGATCAGTTCGCCGCGCTCGACGCCGCGTGGCGCGAAATGTTTCTCGCGCGGCTCGCGCGGCTCGTCAACGCGCACCGGCAACTGGCCGAGGCGGCGGACCTGCGCGTCGAGCGCCCGCCGCTCGACGCGCCGCCGCTGCATATGGAGGACCTGCGTCAGCTGACCGAGGACCTGCCCGCGTCGGACGTGTTTACGAGCGTGTACCTCGGGCATCTGACCGGCTATGGGATTCTGCTGTGCCGGTTGAGCGAGCTGCATACCGCGTGAGCGGCGTTCCGCACAGTCAGAACTACCAGGACCGCAACACGATGCACGATGGACAACTTCCAGTCGCGCACTACCTGTGTTGACAGTTTTCCACGATGTTCCAGGGTGCAGGAATTCGTCGAGCGGTGCCTTCCCGTACCGGCCAAGGCTTGCTATCGCATTCGCGGCGGCCTCAGGGACTCATTCTTTTTGCGGTACGCAATTCGACGCCATGATAGGTTCGCTGGCGGATCTGACATGCACATGGAAGACAGATGGCGATCGATTTCAAAGTCGGAAACCACCGGAGCTGCACGCTCCATACTCGGCAGGAATATCGCGGCAACGTCTTTAGCGACGAGGTGGGTACCGGGCGCCGTCTCATTATCTCGGCAAGTTCATGGGAGCTTACACACAACACGCGCCAGCTAGCGCAGCTCGCCGAGTTCATGCGCAATTCGCCGGGCCGCGCATATGCGAGCGGCGCTGCTCCGGAGCAGATCGCCCGCACGCTACAGACCGCCGTCGAGCGCGGCGATGTGATTGCGGTCGCGCCCTCGCTCCGCACCTCGCGCGGAGGGAGCGCACCCATCCAGCAGCAGATCCGGCCGTACTACCCAACCATCACGCCGTCACAGCTCGTGCGAGGCGCACTGTCCGTAGTGCGTGCCGCGCGCTCGTTCGAGCGCCCCAAATTGCCGCGGCTGCCAGCCGAAGATGGCCTGGCGATCTGGTATGCCCGCCCCGGCGACGTGCTGCCGGACGGAACCATCGCTACGCCAGTATCAACGCCACTCGGCAATGAGCGGCCGTTTGAGTACACTGAAGATCCGCAGTTCGGCGATGCGCAGGAACTGGCCGCGCGTGGCGTCAGTGAAGTGCATGAGGCAAATTGTTTTGCCGAGTACGAATTGGATTTGGAGCAATGCAACTTCGTACGAGCGATGACCCAAGACCTCCGTGCTTATGCCATGTGCAAACAGACGGCATTTCAAAATTACCAGAGCTGCAGAGGTTTCTGAGATGACAAAGCGCCAGCGTGCCACCGTGATTTTTTATAACGAGGATGCCTGTGAAATCCAGGTATGTACCGTGTCGCGAGAGGAAATCGAGGGGGCAATAGATCGGCAGATAGCGCGCGGAATGGCAATGACTGTGCCTCTGGGTTCGGACGATTGCCGCGCGCCGATCACGGACGAAACCTTGCGTCAAATCGGAGGCATGGCTGTTCTCAACCAGGCGTCTGTTCATCCCGAATTGCGCGATCGTCTGCAGATTTCGCTGCACCGCCCCGTCGACTGGGGGCAGGCCAAGCCGCCTACGGAATAACAGTGCTCGCGATCCAGGGTTGAGTTCGGAGCAACATCCGAACTGCCCTTGCTGAGCAAGGGCTTGGCGGCAATTGGATCATTGCACGGTAATGGTCGCCTTCATGTTCGGATGGATGCCGCAAAAGATCTTGTACACGCCCGGTTTATCGAATTTGAACTGATAGGTGTCGTCCTGATCGAGCGCGGCCGAGCGGAACAGGCCCGCGTCGTTGACCACGGAGTGCGGCTCGCCGTCGAGATTCTTCCATGTGACCGTCGTGCCCGCCTTGATGGTCAGTTGCATCGGCGAGAACATGAAGTTCTTGATGACGATCGCGTTAGGCGTCGACGCGACGGTCTGTTTCTGCCCCTGCATCGGCATCGTCGTTTGCGCAAAACCGAGCCCCGCCGACACCGCCAGAATCGCGACACTGCCGAGCAGAATCGCGAGCGCGCGGCCCATCATTCTGGTTAGCATCATTGATCTCCTCGAGCGTAAAAGTAGCGCGTGTCATCAGGCGAGCGTCGTGTCGTCGAGCGTCGCCTTCAGCGGATGACGCGCGATGCTGACGCTCGTCACGCCGAGCATCTTCGGCAGCTGGTCGCTCGCGACCTTCAGCGGCCCAGGGCCATCGCCCTGGCCGGCGGTCGGCTGCGGATAGGCGGTCGAGCGCGCGGTATGGAACGTCACGTTGCCCTCGACCTTCGTCACGATCTGATGAATGTGGCCGTTCAACACCGTCACGGAACCGAAGCGCTTCAGATAGCTCATCGCCTGTCCCGCGTCGCCGGTGCCCCAGCCCCACGGCTCGTAGATGGTCCACATCGGCATGTGCGCGAACACCACGACCGGGGTGCTCGACGAGCGGCCTTTCAGATCGTTTTCGAGCCATTCGAGCTGCTCGTCGCCGAGACCGCCGAGGCCGTTCGGCTTGAAATGCATCACGTTGACGAGCCCGACGAAATGCACGCCCTGGTGATCGAAGCTGTAATAGCCGCGGTTATCCGAAGCCTTGCCGAAGCGGCTGAAGTACTCCGTGCCGGGGCCGTCGGTGACGTCATGCTCGCCGGGGACCGTGTGCAGCTCGGTGATCTTCAGTCCCGACATCAGCTGCGCGGCCAGATCGAATTCCGCGGGCCTCGACAGATGCGTGATGTCGCCGGTGTGAATCGCGAGCGGCGGACGCGCCGGCATCGCGTTGACGTAATCGATCGTCTGTCTCAGCGTGCCCGCGACGTCGGGATTCGCCTCCTTGTTGAAGCCGATATGCGTGTCGCTGATCTGCAGAAAAAGCGGCGTGCCAGCCGCTGGCGTCGCGGTGTTCGCGTCGGCCGCGAGCGCGAGTTCGACCGGCGTCAGCACGCCGCCCGACAGCATGAACACGGTGCCGAGGCCGCCGAACGCAAGACACTTCAGGGCGCCGCGACGCGCCGGATCGAATGAATGATGTGACGACATGATGACCTCACGATAAGGATTCGCCGAACCGAACCCGGTTCGTGAGGCATGACTGGCGTGTGGCGGGTTTTATTCCCGTGTCGTGCGGCGTTTGTGGGAGGCGGCACCTGTATGCGAATAGCAAGCGGCAAGTAATCGCCGTGGCGGATTGCGCACTGGATTGCGCATCAAGTCAGCCGCCGACCGCCGCGATGATCCGAGCGCGCATCGCGTCGTCGGGTAGCGGTCCCGATCCGGCGCGCACGTTGTCCGCCATGTATTGCGGCCGCCCGGTGCCCGGAATCACGACCGTCACCGCCGGCTGCGCGAGCACGAATTTCAACAGAATCTGCGCCCAGCTCGTGCAGCCGATTTCGCCGGCCCATGCGGGCAACGGCATTTTCATCACGCGCGCGAGCAAGCCGCCGCCGCCGAACGGCTGATTGATCACGACGCCGATGCCGAGATCGGCCGCGAGCGGCAGGATGCGCTGCTCGGCCGCGCGATCGTCGGCGGCGTAGTTGATCTGCACGAAGTCGGGCTTCTCGCTGCGCATCACCGCCGCGACTTCGTCGAACGCGCTCGATGTGTAATGCGTGATGCCGAGATAGCGAATCCGGCCGCGCGCTTTCCAGTCGCGCAAGGTCGCGAGCTGCGTGCGCCAGTCGAGCAGATTGTGGATCTGCATCAGATCGACATGCGGCTGCTGAAAACGCCGCAGCGATTCCTCCATCTGCGCGATGCCGGCCTCGCGTCCCTCGGTCCAGACCTTGGTGGCGACGAACGCCTTGCGATGCGCGTCGAGCTGCGTGAGCAGCGCGCCCGCGACCGCTTCCGACGAACCGTACATCGGCGAAGAATCGATCACCGAGCCGCCCGCTTCGAACAGGATGCGCAGCACCTCGGCGAGTTGGGCGCGGGCGGCGGCATCGTCGCCGACGTCGAAGGTGCGCCACGTGCCGCAGCCGATCACCGGCAGCGCTTCGCCGGTGGACGGGATCGCGCGGTGGCTCATGCGGGGTAAGGCGGCACCGGATTGCGCGTGCGCCTCGGTTTGCGCGGACGTGACGCGCGACAGCGCAAGCGCTGCCGGCAGCCCGAGCGCCGTGCGCAGAAAGCGGCGGCGGTGATCGTGGTTCGACGAATGTGCCATAGCGTGTATGGTGCCCTCGTGCATGAAAGTTCGACCACCGTCCACGCTGGCCTGGCTGTCGTCGATGAATGCGTGCAGCCGGCGATCGCCGCGAGACGCTCGACGCGAGCGGCGCGGTCGTGTGAGGTGAAACAGAAGCAGCGTGGCGCGTCGCGCTGCGCGCCTAGCGCGCTTTCTGCCGCAACGGCCTGAAGAACTTTCGAATCTCGGCCGCGAGCAACGCGGGCTTTTCCATCGCCGCGAAGTGCCCGCCGGCTGGCATTTCGCTCCACTGCGCGACGTTGAAGGTTCGTTCGAGCCAGCTGCGCGGCGGATGATTGATCTCCTTTGGAAACAGCGCGAAGCCGACTGGTGTGTCGATGCGCTCGCCGTCGGAGAAACGCATCGGCTGCAGGCGGTTTTCCCAATACATCTGCATCGCCGGGCCGATGCACTGCGTGAACCAGTACAGCGAGATATTGGTCAGCAGATCGTCTTTCGAGAACACGCTTTCCACCTCGCCGCCGCAATCGCTCCACGAGCGAAACTTCTCGCCGATCCATGCGGCGAGTCCCACCGGCGAATCGTTCAGCGACGCGGCGACCGTCAGGGGTTTGGTGCCGTGCTGATGCGCGTAACCGCCTTCGAGTGCGGCCCAGTCGTTCTTCTCGCGCAGATAGTCCTGCTCGGCCGGCGTCAGCTCCAGTTGCGCCGCGCCGATCGCGGGCTCATAGGAACTCGGCAGGAAGTTCAGATGGATGCCGTCGACCACCCGCGGATGATGCGCGGCCAACGCGATCGACACGCCCGCGCCAAGATCGCCGCCCTGCGCGCCGAAGCGCTCGTAGCCGAGTCCGCGCATCAGTAACACCCACAGGTCCGCGACCTGGAACGCGGACATGCCGGCCTGCGCGGGCGCAGGCGAAAACGCGAAGCCCGGCAGCGACGGCGCGACGACGTCGAAGGCGTCGGCGGGATCGGCGCCGAACGCGACCGGATCGCACAACTGATCGAGCAGCGCGTGAAACTCGAAGAAGGAACCGGGCCAGCCGTGCGTGATCACCAGCGGATAAGCCTGAAAGCCGGGCGCGACACTGGCGGCGCGCCGATGCGCGACGTGCACGGTCTGGCCGTTCACGTCGGCGAGAAATTGCGGCAGCTGGTTCAACCTGCGTTCGGCCGCGCGCCAGTCGAATTGCCCGGCCCAATAGGTCGCGAGTTCGCGCAGCCAGGCCGGGTCGGCGCCCTGCTGCCAGGCGGGCGCGGGCGTCGTGGGCGCCCAGCGGGTGGCGTCGATGCGGCGGCGCAAATCGTCGATATCCTGATCGGCGATCGCAATCTCAAACGGGTCGATCTGCATGGGGGTCGTCCTGGGTCGTTGGCGGCTCACCGTCATCGTACGCGCGTCGGACGGAAGCCCGATAATGGGCGTCCCTTCCCTACGATTCATTCACCGAGCCACAGGAGATTGACGCGATGTCCGCTTACGAATCCAAGCTGCCGCGAGTGCTGCTGACGAACGACGACGGTATCGACGCGCCCGGCCTCGCCGTGCTCGAAGCCGTGGCCGCCGAGCTCGCGCACGAAGTCTGGGTGGTCGCGCCCGAGCACGACCAGAGCGGTACGTCGCATTCCATCAGCCTGCATTCGCCGCTGCGCGTGAGCCGCCAGGGCGAACGCCGTTTCGGCGTGACCGGCACGCCCGGCGATTGCGTCGTGATGGGCGTGCGTCATCTGATGCGCGAGGCGCCGCCGTCGCTGGTGCTGTCCGGCGTCAATCGCGGCGGCAACCTCGGCATCGAAACGATGTTCTCGGGCACGGTCGGCGCGGCGATGACCGGTCTGCTGCTCGGGCTGCCGTCGTTCGCGCTGAGCCAGGCGTTCAGCGATCGCGAGCGCGTGCGCTGGGACACCGCGCGCACGCTCGCACCCGGCGTGATCCGTCAATTGCTCGCGATCGAGCATGCGGCGCCGACCTGCCTGAACATCAACTTCCCCGACGTCGATGCCGCCGACGCAGGTCCGCTGACGCCGACGCGCCAGGGCGTCGGGCTCGTCAGGGACATCGAGGTGCTGCCGGAAGTCGACCCGCGCGGCATCGCGTATCACTGGCTGCGCTTCGATCGTGGCCCGCGCGAGAACGATGCCGACAGCGAAACGGCAACCGTCGCGGCGGGGCGCGTATCGGTCACGCCGCTTGCGTTCGATCGCACCGACGAAGCCACCTTCGCGCGGCTCGCCGCGTCGTTGATCTAACGGTTGCCGAGGACGCGGCGCGAGGCCCGCTTCAGTGCGCCCCAGGTCCCGATGGCTCGGGTCTGCCGAACGCGGGCATCGTGCCGTTCTCACGCGCGCGCACGAGTTCGGCCTCTACTTCGGCGCGGGTTTTGGGGCCGTTGCTGGCGACCGCCTGAGTTGCGGACTGGCTGGTCAGCCCCGCGCGCGGCATCGACCATGGCGACTCGACGCCTTGAGTTGCATATTGCGGCAACGGCCGCGCCTCTGGCACGACGCTGGCCGCTTTCTTCCCAGACCGCTCAGCAGTAGAACTTTTCCGGTGGCTGCCGCCCCGCGCATGACTACCCGATGTCGTCGCAACACTTTGCGCTGAGTGCGGTTTCGTCGTGGTACCCGACGCAACGCGGCTATGGTGTGCGTGCCCGGTCTTTGCCGTGGGTGGCGCCTGGGTCCAGTTCGAAGTCACCGCAGGCTGCGGCGGCAAACTCGTCTGCTGCGGCTGCGGGTGCGGCTGTTGCTGCGCCTTGTTCGACTCCCGCGCGAACTGTAGCGCCGCGATGGCCAGAGCATCGCCCGCCTGCGCTCCAATCGACGCGGCCGGCTGAGCCCGCAAGGCGGCCACGTCGTCGCGCAGCGCATGGCGGCGCGTTGCCGGCGCGACCGTCGCCGCGCCGGGCCGGCCTTCGCTCTGCCCCGCCGCCGCCGTCGCGCTGACACCCCGTTCGCCGTCGGCGACGAGACTCACGTCCCGACCGGACGACCAGTCGTTGTCCAGCTGCGACACATAGGCCCCAATCGTCACCGCGCCGAAGACGAGGCCCATCAACACGATCATTCTCGGTTCGCTATACAAGGCACGCTCCCCATTCCAACCGATCGACCGACCCATTAGTCAAAGTGTGGGCGATCCGAATGACAGTGTTTTCCTTTTTAGACCCAACAACAGACGAATCGGCGGATCTGGTCGGGGATGTGTCCGAAACCGACGGGTATTCTTCCGTTCAAACGCGCGCCTTGATCGGAGTCCCAAGCGGTTCTTCCGGCGCCGCCTTCGACCCTGTTTTCAGCGACGCAAGCGCAGCTCAGACGAGCGGCCCTTCCTCGGGCTTGCGGCGCATCGCGACGGCGATCGAACTGCCGACGATCAACGCGATACCGAGCATCGATATTGCGCCGATCGTCTCGCCCCACACCAGGTAGCCGAACAGCGCGGCCCACACGATGCTCGTGTAGTTGTACGGCGCGAGCGCGCCGGCATCGGCATCGCGGAACGCCATCGTCATCAGCAACTGGCCCGCCGTCGCAAGCGCGCCGAGCAGCGCCATGATCGCGAGCGCATCGAACGACGGTGTGCGCCATGCGAAGACCAGCGACGCGCCCATGACGGCCGTGCCGACCAGCGTGAAGTACAGCACGGTCGTGCCCGAATCGTCGCTGGCTTTGATGCGCTTGATCTGGATGATCGACAGCGCGCCGCACAACGCACTCGCGATCAGCAGCGCAGGCCCGAGCCAGCTCGCATGCGAGCCGTCAGGGCGCACCACTAGCAGCATGCCGGCGAAACCGACCGCCGCGGCCAGCGCGTCGCGCGGCTTGAGCGTTTCGTGCAACAGCAGCGGCGCCAGCACGATCACGAGCAAGGTCTCCGAATAGACGATCGCGACCGCCTCGCTGAGCGGCATATACGGCAGCCCCGCAAAGAACAGCCCCGATGCGCCGAGCAGCGTCAGCGCGCGCAGGGTCTGCCCGCGCACGTCCAGTTGCCGCAAGCGCGTGGCGAGCGGCTTGCCGCGCAGGCACATCGCGAGGGCCGGGAACAGACCGAACAGCATGCGGAAGAACGTGACCTCGTTGGCCGGATAGGCGAGCGCAAGCGATTTCGCGAGGGCGTCGACGAGCGCGAAGCAGAACATCGACACGAGGATCAGCGCGACGCTGCGCAACGGTACGGCGCTCGGGCGGACGGCGGCGACGGGCGGCATGGACGATTCGGTGAGCGTGGGTAATGGAAAACAGGATTATGCCCGCGCTCAAGCTGCCGGTGCTGCAGGTCGCGTACTACAACGATCCGACCTGCAGCATGCATCTGCTGTGGTCGAACCCGGCTGCGAAGAGCCCTGGTGTGTTGAAGATCGTGCCGTCGGATTCGCTGGTGTCGTCGAGCTGATAGGGATGGTTGTGGCGGGCGGCGCGGTGGGGTTGAAACCGCGCCGCCGCGCCGGCTTTTAGCAAGCCGAGTGTTAATCCCGCAAAATAAAAACCCGTTTTAATGCCACTTCAACTCGCACAAATTTCCCGATTATCCGCAAGCGGCAAGAAGTTACCGGTCTTGCCATCGAGCGCAAGCATTTCACCGCTTTCGATATTGAAGATCCAGCCGTGCAGCCGCAGCGTCTTGTTCACGAGTCCGACCGCCACCGACGGATGCGTGCGGATGTTGCTGAGCTGCGCGATCACGTTGTCCTTGACCAGCGCCTCGAGACGCTCCGCATCCGAGCAGTAGTGGCGCGACGCGTTGATCGCCTTCGCCGCATCCGCGTGACGCAGCCAACTCGCGACCGCCGGCATGTGCTCCAGATTCGTGCAGCTCGAGATCGCCGTCATCGCGCCGCAGTTCGAATGGCCGCAGATCACGATGTCGGTCACGCCGAGCACGGCAATCGCATATTCGACGGTCGCCGACACGCCGCCCGGCTCCGGACCGTACGACGGCACGATGTTGCCCGCGTTGCGGATCACGAACAGCGACCCCGGTTCGGTCTGCGTCAGCAGTTCCGGCACCACGCGGCTGTCCGAACAGGTCACGAAGAGCGTGCTGGGATTCTGCGCGGTCGACAAACGCTTGAAGAGTGCGCTTTGCTGTGGAAAGACCTCGCGTTGAAAGCGGATCAGACCTTCGATGATTTCCTGCACGATATTCTCCAGAGAATCGAAGAGACGGATTTAAAGTTGCCGCGACTATACCGCAGCCTTTCAATCGTCGCGCGAATCACCGTGCTAATCGTCGCACGCTCCTGCGGCGAACTGCCAGCGAAATAATGGCATGCTTGCACGCGCCATAAAAAAAGACCCGGCTGCCGGCAGCCGGGTCCAACTCTCTCGCTCACACGCGTTAAGCGGTGTGTGCGTCGATACTGTAGCCGCGCCGACGTCGCGGATATAGTCGCCGCGATGGAAGAGTCCTTTCCACCGCGGCACGAATCGCTTGACCCGATACAAGCAAGCGGGTCGCTCAATCGAAGTCGCGCGTCTCGAGCTCCACGGACCGTCCCCCGTTGCGTTCGAGCACCCGCCGCGTAGCATTTTCAATGCGGGCGCGGTTCGCCTCGAACGCTCCCACCAGATCGTGAGCAGATGGGGCGCCGTTGCCGAGGCTGCCATTGCCGAAATGGTCATTGAGCGCGTCGAGCGACACGCTGCACCATACGTCCTTCCCGTCCACATTGGCCTCGTAGGCGACGCGCGCAGCAGCCACCACTTCCCGGCGTCCGGTGAATTCGATCCTCATGATTGTCCTCCGTGTGTCAAAGGGAAATCCGAATACGCAACGGTCGTGCCCAATCCGGCCGGCTCGCCGGCTGCCCGGGCGCGAGCGCGCATTCTCCGCAAGGTGCATACTCCTGACCGGCCGCCACGCGCGGCCGCGCCGATGCGTCGCAGCAAGGCCTCCTCCGGGCCGTCGACGCATTCAACATATCGATACTACGCCCTTCATGTCCCGCAATACTCAATCTTCACGCCCGCTCGTGATCGCCGCCGTGATGGCCTCGATGGCGATGGTCGCGATCGAAGCGACCATCGTGTCGACCGCGATGCCGCAGATCGTCTCGCAACTCGGCGACCTGCATTTATACAGTTGGGTGTTCTCGTCGTTCCTGCTCACGCAGACCGCGATGACCGTGGTGTTCGGCAAGCTCGCCGACCTCTATGGGCGCAAGCCCGTGATCCTCGCGGGCATCGCGATCTTCCTCGTCGGCTCGGTGCTCGCCGGCTTCGCGTGGTCGATGCCGGCGATGATCGTGTTCCGCCTGATCCAGGGGATCGGCGCGGGCGCAATCCAGCCGGTCACGCTGACCGTCGTCGCCGATCTGTACCCAGCGCGCGAACGCGGCAAGGTGCAGGGTTATCTCGCGAGCGTGTGGGCGATTTCGGCGGTCGTGGGTCCGATGGTCGGCGGCTTCATCATTCACAACCTGTCGTGGGCGTGGATCTTCTGGATGAACGTGCCGATCGGGCTTGCGTCGGCCGCGGGCTTCATCGCGTTCCTGCGCGAATCGGAACGGCACGCGCGGCCGTCCATCGACTTCGCCGGCGCCGCGCTGTTCATGGCCGCGATCGCAGCGCTGATGATGGCGCTGACCTACGCCGGCGACGACGCGTTGGCGCGAGCCTCATTCGCAGCCGGCGTCTTCGTGCTGTGCGTGCTGCTGTTCGTGCGGCAGGAGCGTCGCGCGGCCGAACCGATGATCTCGTTCGCGCTATGGAGCCGCCGCCCGATCGCCGCATGCAACAGCGCGACGGTGCTGGCCGGCATGATCCTGATGGGCGCGACCACGTTCCTGCCGATGTACGTGCAGGGCGTGCTGCATCGTTCGCCCGTGGTGGCCGGCCTCGCGCTGACGATGATGATGGTCGGCTGGCCCACCGGCGCGACGTTCGCGGCGAAGTCGTTTCACCGGCTCGGTTTGCGGCGCATCCTGATCTGCGGCAGCGCGTTCGTGCCGCTCGGCGCGGTGCTGCTGCTGTTGCTGTCGCCGGGCGCGTCGCCGCTCGTCGCCGGGTTCGCGTCGCTGATCATGGGCTTTGGCATGGGGACGTCGAGCGTCAGTTCGCTCGTGCTGATCCAGGAGATCGTCAGGATGGACGAACGCGGCAGCGCGACCGCGTCGAACCTGTTTTCGCGCAATCTCGGCAGCACGCTCGGCGCGACGCTGTTCGGCGCGGTGCTGAACTTCGGGCTCAGTCATTCGCAGGGCGTCGCGACGGTCACGTCGGATCAGTTGAAGGCGCTGTTGCAGAACCGCGCCGCCGATCTCGGCGACAGCGATCTGGTCCGGCTCGTGCTGCACCAGTCGCTGCATCTGACCTTCGTGTCGATGTTCGTGATCGCGCTATTCGTGGTCGCGCTGCTCGCGCTGGTGCCAACGATCCGATTCGGCGACGACAAGCCGGCACCACTCAAGGCCTTGTCGCCGCTCGAGGACTGAGTCGCGCGGCGTCGCGAACCACGTGCGTTCGCGAGCGCTATGAGCCGCCCGCCGGCAGCGTCGCCGCGAAGAAATCACGCACCTGTGCCGCGGTTCGCGCATGAATCGCGGCGCGATCCACACCCGGCCCGTCCTTGCAGATCGGCGCCAGACGCTCCATCGCCTCGGGCTCGCACACATCCATGAACGTATAGTGCGAGGCGCCCGGCACCATCGTCACCGTCGCTTGCGGCATGAAGCCCGCGATGCGGTGAATGTTGGTGTTGACTGGCGCGGTCGTGTCCGCCTCGCCCGCCAGCAGCGCGACCGGAATCGTCACTTCCTTGAACGACGAACTGTTGAATGCCTCGCCGAGCGCGGGCGCGATCGCGAACGCGGCTTTGACGCGCGGATCGCGATACGAGTCGCCCGAGCGCGCGCGCGATGCGTTCGTTTCCGCCGATAGCCCCTCGACCGTTAGCGCCGGCGTGCCCGGCGCGTGCGCGAGATTGGCGGCTTCGGGCGGCGAGCAGATCGCATCGGCTTCGGGCGACGTGCAGAAGCGCTCCAGCGCCGCGCGATCGGTCCGTGCGCCCGCGACTTCGAGCACCGTATAGCCGCCGAGCGAAAAGCCCAGCGCGCCGATCCGCGTCGTGTCGACGCGCGGACCGAAACGCGGGTCCGCGAGCACCCCGTCGAGCACTTCGCTCAAATCGGTCGCGCGCTCCCACCAGAGGATGAAGCCGTCGCGCGTGCGCGGCTCCAGCGCGTTGTTACCCGGATGATTGACGCCCGCGACGATATAGCCCTGCGCGGCCAGCGAGGCCGCGAGCCAGTCGAGACTGTCCGCGCTGCCGCCGGTGCCGTGCGATAGCAGCAGCAACGGGTATTTGGGCTGCGCGGCGGACAGCGGGACATCGTCGGCGGCCGCGTGGCCGACGAACATCGGATGGCCCGGCGCGCCGATATCGTGAGGTGTCTCGGGTTGCGCCGCACCGGCCGGGTACCAGATGCGCGTGATCAGCGCCTGCGTTTGCGCGCCGCGCCAGTTGCGGGCCACGGCGGGGTGAAATACGCGGCTCGTTTCGCCGACATGCCAGCCGGCGGAGGCGGTTTGCGCGATGGCGTTCGCCGGCAACGAAGCCCACATCGCGCCAGACAGCACCCCTGACAACGCCGCGGTCAACGACACCACCACCGCGCTCGACAGCGCGGCACAACCTCGACGCATCATGGTTAGTTCTCGCAAATGGGGATCAGCAGATCTGTGACGCAGGGATGTTGCGCGCCGCGATCGGGCGTGCTTCGATACAGTTCGAGCCCCGGCCGCTGATCGCGCCGGTAGCCGCTGCGCGGCAGCCAGCCGCTGTACAGCGCCCTGAAAGTGGGCGAGATCAGCGCATAAGGGCCGACGAGGCGGTGCACCGCATACAGCCCGCCTTCGAGCCGCAGCGGCTCGATGCCCGGCGGCGGCCCGGCAACACGCGGGCGTTGCGCGGCTTCGTCGAGCCGCTCCATCGCACTGCTCAACGCCGCCTGCGAGCCCGCGACAATTGCCGCGTGATAGCAAAACCCGCCAGCCATCGACGGATCGCGCGCGCAAATGCCGACCCGCTGTTGCAACAGCGGGTTCTCGTCGCAGCGCAGCGTCGTCATCAGCGTGTGGAAGGTCTGGCCGATCGTTGCGATCGGGCCGTCATGGCGAAGGCATAGCACGTCGAGCGGCGCGAGCTCGGTGACTTCGACGGACGGCAGCGCGGGCGGGCTTTGGCTTTCGGTGCTTTCGTCACGGTTACCGTCGACGCCATCGTGAATGCGGGCGCCGTCGCCATCGCCATCGCCTCGCAGCGCGATGCGCGCTTGCGCCGTTCGGAGCGTCCGCGCCGAAGTTGTCGAAACCGCCGGATTCGCCACCAGATGCCGCTGCCGGGTCCTGAATTCGCTCGGCGACACACCGGTGAAATCGCGAAACGCGCGCGCGAACGCTTGGGGACTGTCGTAGCCGGCGTCGTGCGCGACCGCGGTGACCTGCGCGGCGTCGGTCAACCGCTGGGCCGCCTCGGCGAGCCGCAGACGCTTGACGGTGTCGCCGACGCTCTCGCCCATCAACGCGCGATAAATCCGATGGAAGTGATACGGCGACATATGCGCGATGGCCGCGAGGCTGTCGAGCGTGTGTCGCGCGCCGGGCTCGACCAGAATGGCCTCGACCACGCGAGCGATCCGTCGACGGTAATCACGTTCGGTGCTGGGCTTCATCATGGCGCCACGATAGCGGTCTGCGCGCCGCGAGGCGGTGCAGAACTTGCGGATTTTCGCGTTTTCGCGCTTCGCGTTTTGCGAGCAGACGGGCGGCCAGGCTCGCGCGCTGCGTCACATTATGATCGACAACCCAAGCGGCTTCCTGACGCCAGAACGGCTTTCACGGCGCCGTCAACTGCCCTTCGCATACAGCGTCGAATCGGCGAACCCTTCGGCAGCCAGCACCTGGCCGACCAGAATCAGCGCGGTGCGCTCGATCGCGCTGCCCTGCACCTTCGCGACGATATCGTCGAGCGTGCCGGTGATCTTTTCCTCGTCGGGCCAGCTCGCGCGATAGATCACCGCGATCGGACACGCGCCGCCGTAATGCGGCCGCAACTCATCGACGATGCGCGCGAGATGCCGCACGCCGAGGTGAATCGCCAGCGTCGCGCGATGCCGCGCGAGATCGCCCAACTGCTCGCCTTCGGGCATCGACGTTTTGCTCGCGTAGCGCGTGAGGATCAGCGTCTGCGACACGCCGGGCAGCGTCAACTCGCAGCCGAGCGCCGCCGCGCATGCGGCCGTCGCGGTCACGCCGGGCACGATTTCGTAAGGAATGGCCAGCTCGCGCAAATGGCGGATCTGCTCGCCGATCGCACCGTACAGCGAGGGATCGCCCGAATGCACGCGCGCGACATGCTGGCCCTTCGCGTGCGCCGCCGCGAGCAGCGCGACGATCCGGTCGAGATCGAGCTCCGCGGTGTTGATCACCTGTTGCGCGCCATGACCTTCGAGCACCGCGGCCGGCACCAGCGACCCCGCATACAGGATCACCGGACAACTGCGCACGAGACGCTGCCCTTTGACCGTGATCAGTTCCGGGTCGCCCGGACCCGCGCCGATAAAAAACACTGTCATTCAGTACTCCAATTATTTGCTCACTTACCCGAATCCGCATTCGCCTGCGCGGGCAACGCATCGAGAAGATCGGCAACGCTGGCGAACTCGCGATCGACCTCGGGCAACACCGGCCGTCGCAGCATGATCACCGGCAAGCCGCGCTCGCGCGCGACCTCGAGCTTCGCCTCGGTCGCGCCGCCGCCGCTGTTCTTGCTGACGACGACGTCGAACACCTGCAGCGCGAACAGCGCGCGTTCGCCGTCGAGCGTGAACGGTCCGCGCGCCGCGAGGATGCGCGAGCGCGCGGTGTCCGGATGCGAATCGAGCACGCGCACGGTCCAGAATTGATGCGGCGCAATCTCGTCGAGATGCGCGAGCGGTTCGCGCCCGAGCGTGAAAAGCGGCCGCCTGAACGGCGCGAGCGTGTCGATCAGTTCGTTCCAGTCATCGACCATGCGCCAGTCGTCGCCGGCTTGCGGCTGCCACGCTGGACGCCGCAGCGCCCAGCACGGCACCTTCGCCACGCGGCACGCGTCGACGGCATTCGCGCTGATCCGCGCCGCGTACGGATGCGTCGCGTCGATCACGAGGCCGATCGCTTCGCTCGCGAGGTAACGCGCCAGACCCGCGCTACCGCCAAAACCGCCGACGCGCACCGCACACTTCAAGTCGTCGGGGACCTTGCCGAGTCCCGCGAGGCTGTACACATGCGCGGGACCGAGTTGGCGCGCGATCTTCAGCGCGTCGCCGGTGCCGCCGAGCAGCAGGATGCGCGTCATCGCGCGACTCCGACGATGTTGCCCTGCCGGTCGATCGCGAAGATTTCGACGCTGACCTGCGGCGGCACGATATCGCGAGCAACGGCCAACGCGTGCTGACAGACGATATCGCCGAGCGGCACCTGCCGCGCGTGAGCAAGCGCGAGCGCCTGCTGGCTCGTGTTGGCCGCGCGCATCGCCGCTTGCAGCGCGGCGTCGGCGCCATGCGCGGCAGCCCAGCCGGCGAGTTGTTCGAGATCGATGCTGGAGTTGCGGCTATGCAGATCGAGATGGCCGGCCGCGAGCTTGCTGAGCTTGCCGAAGCCGCCGCAAATGCTCAGTCGCTCGACCGGCGCGCGCTTCACATGCTTGAGCACCGCGCCGACAAAATCGCCCATTTCGATCAGCGCGATATCGGGCAGGCCGTAGTGCGCGCGCATCGCGTCCTCGCTCGCGTTGCCGGTGCAGGCGGCCACATGCGTATAGCCGTTCGCGCGCGCGACGTCGATGCCCTGATGAATCGACGCGATGTACGCCGAGCACGAAAACGGCCGCACGATGCCGGTGGTGCCGAGGATCGACAGCCCACCGACAATCCCGAGTCGCGGGTTCATCGTTCTCAGCGCGAGCGCTTCGCCGCCTTCGACGCCGACCGTCACTTCGAAGCCGCCGCGATACGCGTGGCGCGCGGCGAGTTCGACGAGGTGCTGCGTGATCATCTGGCGCGGGACCGGATTGATCGCCGGTTCGCCGACCGGCAATGTAAGCCCCGCGCGCGTGACCGTGCCGACGCCCGGCCCCGCGCGAAAGATCACACCGGGCTCGGGCACGAGGCGTACGCGCGCGAACACGAGCGCGCCGTGGGTCACGTCGGGATCGTCGCCGGCGTCCTTGATCGTGCCGGCTTCGGCGATCCGCTCGCCGTCCGTCGCGGCAAGGCGGCAGAACGTGAGCCGCATCGGCACATGCTGGCCCTTCGGCAACACGATCTCCGCGACCTCGCTAACCTCGCCCGCCAGCAGTAGACGAGCGGCCGCGAGCGACGTCGCGGTCGCGCAACTGCCAGTCGTATAGCCGCTACGCAGCGGCGCCGGCTGTTCGGGAGTCTCGTCGCGCATCACGAATCGGCCGATGGTTTGGCGGGTTTGGTCGCGTCGAGCAGGGTGATCGGCAACGCCTGGCGCCACGTATCGAAGCCGCCGAGCGGTTGCGCGTGAGCGAGCCCGATGCGCGTCAGCGTACCGCCATGCCGCTCGCGCCACGCGGCGAGCACCGCCTCGCCTTGCAGCGTCACCGCGTTCGCGACGAGCCGGCCGCCGTCGCGCAGTTGTGTCCAACAGGTGTCGAGCACGTCAGGCTCCGTCACCCCACCGCCAATAAACACCGCGTGCGGCGCCGGCAGTCCCCGCAACGCGTCAGGCGCGCGGCCGGCCACGAGTTGCAGCCCGGGCACGCCCAAAGCATCGCGATTCTGTTCGATGAAGCGCTGCCGCGCTTCGTTCGCTTCGATCGCGATCGCGCGACACGTGGGATGCGCGCGCATCCATTCGATTCCGATCGAACCGCTGCCCGCGCCGACGTCCCACAGCAACTCGCCGGGCGCGGGCGCGAGGCGCGCGAGCGTGATGACGCGCACGTCGCGCTTGGTCAACTGGCCGTCGTGGATAAAGGCGTCGTCGGGCAAGCCGCAGGTCAGCGGCAGACGCGGCGCATGCGCCGACGCGCGGCACGCGAGCGCGATCAGATTGAGCGCGGCCATCTCGCCGGCCGGCCATTGATCCGCGCGGCCATCGACACGCCGTTCGCGTGCACCGCCCAGATGTTCGAGCACGGTCATGGCAGTCGCGCCGAAACCGCGCGCATCGAGCGAGGCCGCCAGTGCCGCGGGCGTGCGCCCGTCCGCGCTCAGCACGAACAGGCGCGCGCCGTCACGCAGATGCGCATTCAGCGCGGCAAGCGGTCGGCCGACCAGCGAGACGGTCGCGACATCCTGCAACGGCCAGCCGAGCCGCGCGGCCGCGAGCGACAACGACGACGGCGCCGGCAGCACGCGCAACTCGCCGGCCGGCAACTGCCGCGCGAGCGTCGCGCCGACGCCGAACAGCATCGGGTCGCCGCTCGCGAGCACGCACACCGGGTGCGGACGCTCGGCGAGCAACGGCGCGAGATCGAACGGACGCGGCCACGCGGCACGGCGCGCGGCGAGCCGCGCGGGCAGCATCGCCAGATGGCGCTCGCCGCCGTACACGACCGACGCGCCCAGCAACGCACGCCGCGCGGGCCGCCCCAAACCGGCGAAGCCGTCGTCGCCAATGCCCACTACGGTCAGCCATGCCGGCATGCATCCATCCTCATCAGTTGCGTCGATTCTTTAGCGATTGCACCGGCTCACGCATGCGGCTTTGCACAGGCTCGGAGCGCGGGTTGCGAAAGTCCGCATGATACCGCCGCCATGCGGCCCGCGGCTTCGCGGCGGAGCGCCATGCTGCCGGGATCACCGGCATCGCGCGATGGCCGGCAAACAGGCGCTGCGGCCACAGCGTAAAGATATAATGGCCGCTTTCATTGCCCACGGTCGGCCCGAAGCGCCTTTCGGCCGCACAGTTCACGCCGGCCCTCGTCGGGCAGCATGCAGCGAGGCCGCAGCCATGCCGTCGCGCGACGCTAAACCCGGTGCCCCTTTGAATCGAGCTTCGCCTCCCACCGTTTCGTCCCACGCGGTCACGACACCGCGGTCGTCGGCATGTCCGGGGTTGCTGCGCATCGTCCCCGCGCGCGACGGCGGCATCTGCCGCATCAAACTGCCCGGCGGCGTGCTGAGCGCGGCGCAGGCACGCGCGATCGCCGATGCCAGCACGCGGCACGCGAACGGCGTCGCCGAGCTGACCAATCGCGCGAATCTGCAACTGCGCGGCGTGCGTAACGGACACGAAGCGGCGCTGAGCGCGGCGCTGATCGGCGCGGGGCTTGGACCGGCCGGCGCGCTCAGTTCCGCCGACGACGTCCGCAACGTGATGATCAGCCCCGCCGCCGGCCGCGATCCGCACGCGCTGATCGACACGACGCCGCTGTGCGGAGAACTGCTGACGCTGCTGCAAGGCGATGCGCGCTTGGTAGCGTTGTCGCCGAAATTCGCGCTGCTGCTCGACGGCGGCGAACAGCTTGCGCGGGTCGATCATCCGCATGACGTGTGGCTCGCGGCGTCGGCTGACGAAGAAGGCGTGCGCTTCGTGTTCGGCCTCGCGGGGTGCCCGGCTCCGGCAGGCGAGAACTCGAACCGGCGCGACCATCGCGATTCCAACGGCACGGGCGCGCTCGCGGCGGTGCCGGCGTCGCGCGTGCCCGCGCTCCTGCGCGCCTTGCTGCACACGTTCCTCGACCTCGCCGCAGCCGACGCGACCCGCATGCGCGACCTGCTCGCCACGCATTGCGCCGACGCGCTGCTGCGGCACGCGCAGCGCTACGTCGATTTCCCGCTCGCGCGCGACGCATCGCTGAGCCACTGGCAACGACACATCGCCGCCGACCCATCGCTGCGGCTCGGCGCGCACGCGCAGCGCGGCGACGGCACGTCGCATGTCGGCGGCCAACCACCGCTCGGCCGGATCGATGCGGCCACGCTGCGCGCCCTGGCTGCGCTCGCGCAAAAACACGGCAACGGCAGGTTGCACGCGACGCCATGGCAAAGCGTGCTGCTGCCCGACATCGCGACGGCGGCGGTGCCCGCCGTGCTCGCGAAGCTGATCGCACTCGGTCTCGCGTGCGATCCCGCGCAGGCCATCACGCACGTGATCGCCTGCACCGGTTCGGCCGGCTGCGCGAAGGGCCTCGCCGACACCAAGACCGACGCGCTACAACTCGCCGAGCGCTTACCCGCCGGCGTCGACGTGCATCTGACGGGCTGTCCGCGCTCCTGCGCGGCCGCCCATCGCGCGCCTTACACGCTGCTCGCCGCCGCGCCCGGCCTCTACGACCTTTATCGACGCGACGGCCGCCCCGGCTTCGGCCAATGCGTCGCGCCCCAACTGACGATCGACGAGGCCGCCGCGCTGCTCGCGCGCCTCGCCCGGAGTACTCCACATGCTTGATTACATTCGCGACGCTCAGGAGATCTATCGCCAATCGTTCGCGACGATCCGCGCGGAGGCCGACCTCGCGCGCATCCCCGCCGACCTCGAAAAGCTCGCGGTGCGCGTGATCCACGCGTGCGGCATGGTCGACGTGATCGACGACCTCGCGTTCTCCGACGGCGCCGGCAGCGCGGGCCGCCTCGCGCTCGCGCAAGGCGCGCCGATCCTGTGCGATGCGGGCATGGTCGCGCAAGGCATCACGCGCGCGCGGCTGGCCGCGAACAACGAAGTGATCTGCACGCTCACGCACCCGGACGTGCCCGCGCTCGCGCGCGAAATCGGCAACACGCGCTCGGCCGCCGCGCTCGAATTGTGGCGCCCGCATCTGGCGGGCAGCGTCGTCGTGATCGGCAATGCACCGACCGCGCTGTTTCATCTGCTCGACATGCTCGATGCCGGCGCGCAGAAGCCGGCGCTGATTCTCGGCTTTCCGGTCGGCTTCGTCGGCGCGGCGGAATCGAAAGCGGCACTCGCGCAAAACAGCCGCGGCGTCCCCTATGTGGTCGTGCACGGACGGCGCGGCGGCAGCGCGATGGCCGCCGCCGCGGTCAACGCGCTTGCGACGGAGGTCGAATAAATGGCGAGCCAGCTAACGAGTCGCGGACGGCTGTACGGCATCGGCGTCGGTCCCGGTGACCCGGAATTGCTGACGTTGAAGGCACTGCGGCTGCTCAAAGCGGCGCCGGTGGTCGCGTATTTCGTCGCGAAGGGCAAGAAGGGCAACGCGTTCGGCATCATCGAGGCGCATCTGCACGACGCGCAGCAGCATCTGCCGCTCGTCTATCCGGTCACCACCGAAGCACTCGAACCGCCGCTGTCGTACGAAGCGATCATCGCGGACTTCTATGACACCGCCGCCGAAATCGTCGCGGGCCATCTCGACGCGGGCCGCGACGTCGCGGTGATCTGCGAAGGCGATCCGTTCTTCTATGGCTCGTACATGTATCTGCACGACCGGCTCGCGGCGCGCTACGACAGTGAGGTAGTGCCCGGCGTGTGCTCGATGCTCGGCGGCGCGGCGGTGCTCGGCGTGCCGCTCGTCTATCGCAACCAGAGCTTGTCGGTGCTGTCGGGCGTGCTGCCCGAAGATGAATTGCGCCGCCGTCTGGCCGACGCCGACGCGGCGGTCATCATGAAACTCGGCCGCAATTTCGACAAGGTACGGCGCGTGCTCGACGAACTCGGACTCGCGCAGCGCGCGCTGTACGTCGAACGCGCGACGATGCGAAATCAGCGCATCGTGCCGCTCGCGGAAGTCGATCCGATGGCGTCGCCGTATTTCTCACTGCTGGTCGTGCCGGGGCAAAAATGGCAAGGATGAACGCGCCCGCCATCGTGATTCTCGGTACGGGCGCGCTTGCGACCGCGCGGCGGATTCAGGCGTCGTATGTCGAGCGTGGCGCGCATGCCGCGGCCGGCGTTGCCACGGACTGCCAGGTCCATGCGCTGCAAGGGCGCGTCGACGCCGACGTCTCGTACAGCGAACTCGGCGCGCATCTGCGCGAGCTGTATGCGCGCGGCACGCCGATCGTCGCGCTGTGCGCGGCCGGCATCGTGATTCGCTGCCTCGCGCCGCTGCTGTCGAACAAAGGCGCCGAGCCGCCGGTCCTCGCGGTCGCCGAGGACGGCAGCGCGGTCGTGCCGCTGCTCGGCGGCCTCGCGGGCGTCAACGTGATGGCGCGCGACATCGCCGCGGCGTTGGCCGTGCAGCCCGCGATCACGACGAGCGGCGAGCTGCGCTTCGGCACCTGCGTGCTCAATCCGCCCGATGGCTATGCGCTCGCCGACCTGGGCCTCGGCAAGCGCTTCGTGTCGGATCTGCTCGCGGGCGAAAGCACGCGCATCGAAGGCGACGCGCCGTGGCTCGACGACGCGCAACTGCCGCGCTCGGCGTCGGCGCGTCTCGCGATTCGCGTGACGCCGCGCGCGTGGGATGGGCGTGAAGACGAGCTCGTGATTCATCCGCGCAGTGTGGTGGCGGCTGTCGCCAGCGACGATGCCGATGCCGCCGACGCGATCGTCGCACGCGTGCGCGCGGCACTGAACGCGCAGGGTCTCGCGATGCTTTCGCTTGCGGCCTTGCTCGCGCCATCGACGAGCATGGCCGACCCGGCGCTCGCGCAAGCGGCAAGGCTTCTCGAGGTGCCGCTGCGCTTCGCCGATGCCAGCGCCGAACCGGGCGAATCGAGTGCCGCAAGGTTGCTGCATACCGCACTACGCGTCCCCCACGAAACGCTGCACGACGACGCACACCCCGACGTTGCGCTCGCCCTCTCCCCGCTCGCTATCGACCCCGCGACGCTCGGCCGTGCCCGAGGCCGTCTGACCGTGATCGGCCTCGGCCCCGGCCGGGCCGAGCTGATGGTCCCGGCCGCGCGCACCGCGTTGAACGAAGCGACCGACATCCTCGGCTACGACACCTACGTGAAAATGGCCGGCCCGCTGCGCGCCGGTCAGCGCGTGCACGGCACCGACAATCGCGAGGAAATGCAGCGCGCGCGGCACGCGTTCGAGCTCGCGAGCGAAGGCCGCTCGGTCGTGATGGTGTCGTCGGGCGACCCCGGCGTGTTCGCGATGGCCGCCGCCGTGCTCGAAGCGCTCGAAGCTTCGCGGAACGACGCATGGGCGGCCGTCGAACTATCGATCGTGCCGGGCGTGTCGGCCGCGCTCGCGACCGCCGCGCAGGCCGGCGCGCCGCTCGGCCACGACTTCTGCATGCTGTCGCTGTCGGACAACCTGAAGCCGTGGACGATCATCGAAACCCGCCTGCGCCATGCGGCGCAAGCCGATCTCGTGATGGCGTTCTACAACCCGATTTCGCGCGCGCGTCCGTGGCAACTCGACAAGGCACTCGACATCGTGCGGGAGTATCGCGTGCCATCGACCCAGGTGGTGCTGGGTCGCGATATCGGCCGGCCCGGCGGCACGCTGCGCACGCTGACGCTCGGCGAGCTTCGCTCGGCCGATGTGGATATGCGCACGATGGTGATCGTCGGGTCGTCGCTGACGAGAAGATTCGCTTGCGGTCGTCACGGCGCGCAGTGGGTGTACACGCCGCGGTGGTACGAGTAAGCGGACCGTACCGGGTGGTACCGGCCCGCCCCGCTCACGCCACCTTCAGATCCTGCACCGCCCGCTGCCTGACGCCCAGGTCGTCCCACAACTCCGGATGGCACGTGAACACCAGAATCTGATGCCGCGTCGCCGCGTCGATCAACGCGCGTTTGAGCGCGTCGCGGCGCGCGGCATCGGTGTGTACCGCGGCATCGTCGAGCATCAGCAGAGTCGGCCGGCCTGAGGCCTGCAAGAGATCCGCATACGCGAGCCGCGTCAGGATGCCGAGTTGTTCGCGCGTGCCGAAGCTGAGCGCATCGAGCAGTTCCGCGCGGCCGTCGCGATCGAGCATCGCCGGAATCAGATCGTCGCCGAGCGCGAGGCTCGACTGCGGAAAAAGCCGCTTCAGGTAGTGACCGACCCGCTCGGTCAACGGCGCACGCAGTTGGGCGAGCGCGGCGTCGCGTTCGTCGACCAGCACTTCGTCGAGCAGACTCAGCGCGCTCGCGCGCAGGCGCAGTTCGTCGTTGCGACGCGTGGCCTGCTCAACCTGGGCTTCGAGCGCGGCAAGCCGTTCGCCGAGGCCCGATGCGCCCATCGTTTCGAGCTGGCTACGCAGCTCCGCGATCCGCAGTTGACGCTCGTGCTGCTCGTTGCGCGCGAGGTCCGCCGATGCGCGATAGCGCTTCGCCTCCGCCACGGGGTCGTCCAGACGCGCCGCATCGAGTTCGCGCTCGCGCTCGCCGCGCTGGTTCTTCAGCGCATCGACCTTGATGCGTTGCTCGACGATATGCGCCTGCCATTGCGCGCGGTTGCGCCGAAACGCCTCGTCGTGCAGCTGCGCTTCTTTGCGCTGCAACTGCGCCGTGAGCGAATCGGCCTTCGCAACGCCGCTGGATTGCGCGCCCGCCGCCTGCGCGAGCACCTTGCGCGCGATCTCCAACGCGTCGCGCGCGATGTCGGCGTTGCGGCGCGCGTCGTCGAGCGGTGGCGCCGCGGACACGTCGGGCAGACTGGCAAGGCGCTCGCTCGACGCCTGCAAGCGCGCCGCCGTCGATGCCAGCGCCGCACGCAACGCATCGATGCCTTGCGGCGCATGGACCTCGAGAATCCTCGCCTGGCTCTTCTGTTGCGCGACCAGCGTTTTCCATTGCTCGTGACGCGCCTGCGCATCGCCCACCGACGCGACGCCGAGCGAGCGCAGCAACTGCGCGTGCTTCGCCTCGAGCGACGCCAGCTCCGACAACCGCGCCGACAGATCGGACACGCCCGGAATCACGCGCAATTCGCCGAGCTTGCCGAGGCCGATGCGCTTTTCATCGTCGACATGCAGCACTCCCGTGCCGCTGATCGTCTGATCGCCGACGCTCAACTCGCCATTCAAGCTGTACTCGATGCGCGTCATCGCCGCTTCGGTCCGCGCGCGCAACACGGTCAATTCGCCGTCGAGCGCGACGAGGCGCTTGAACTGCGCGTCGTCGAGTTCGAGCGCCGCCGCCTCGCGCGCGGCCTGCAACACCGCCGCGTTCGCCTTGTCCGCCTCGCCGATCGACGCTTCGAGCCGCTGGCCCTCCGCCCGATAGAAATCGACCTGGCTGCGCAGATCGGCGGCGGTCACGGCCGCGTTCGCGAGTTCGAGCGCGCGGTTCGCCTCGGCCGATGCCTGCTCGAATTGCGCCACACGGCTTTGCGCCTGTATATGCGCGGTTTGCGCGGCCGCGACCTCGACGCGCGCCGCGTCGAGCTGCTCGCGTTCGCGCGCGATGGCCGCCTCCAGTTCGAGCGCGCCCTGCTCCTGCTGCACCGACAACGCGAGTTCGGCCTCGCCGATCTTCAGCGACTGCGCGAGCCCTTCGAGACCGCGTTCGAGTTGTTCGACCGCCGCGGCACGTTGCTGCGCGAGCGCGGCCTTCTGCTCGTGAAGCTCCCACGGACGCCTGCGCTCGGCGTCGTCGAATGCCTGCTGTTGGGCGGCGAGGCGCGCGATGTTGTCGTCGAACTGCTGGCGCTGCTGTTGCAGCTCGTCGCGGCTCGCGATCAGCGAGGCGAGCTTCTGCTCCGCCTCGGCGAGCGGCCCGGTCGACTTCTGCGTGCGCGCGGTCAGCAGTTGCCGCAGCTCGCGCTGCACGGCCGCGATCAGCGCGTCCTCGCCGCCCGCTTCGCGGCCGCCCGACAGTTGCGTGAGCGCGTCGCGCAGATACTGTGCCGCGTGCCCGGTCGAATCGCGCACCTCCTGCGTGCCGCCTTGCTGCACCCACAACAGACCCGGCACGCCGGCATTTTCGGCTTTCATCGGACCGCGCGCCGCGCGCGAGAAGCCGAGCAGCGCGGCGAGCTTGTCTTCGGCTTCGTCCTCGCTATACACGGCCTGGCCGATCCTCAGCTCGCAACGCTGACGCGACACGAACTGCTTCGACAGACGGCACGCCACACCATCGAGCTCGAAGCTGACCTCGACCGACGGCTGCCCGCTCGCGAGCCCCCACGGCAACAGGTCTTTCAGATGCGACGCCTTGTAGCGTTCGAGGAACACCGTGCGCACCGCCTCGGCAATCGTGCTTTTGCCGGCCTCGTTCGGGCCGATGAACAGATTGAGACCGGGCTGCAGATCGTCGATCACGATCTGCCCGCCGAACTGCCTGAATTCCTGAATCGCGATACGTTGCAGCTTCATGCGGGGGCTCCTTCACGCGGCGCTTCAGGTTGCTGCCGCTCGCGCGTCTGCGCGGGTGGTGCGGCCTGCGAATCGCGTTGCCGCTGGTCGCGCTGAAAACGCGCCAGCAGCAGCAACGCCTCGGCCGCGCGCCGCGCCTCTTGCGGATCGGCCTGCGCGTCTTCCTGCAGGCCGCGCAGCCGCGCCACCACCTTCGCGAGATAGCCGCTTTGCGCGCCGAGTTCGGCGAGATCGTCGGCGGTCGGCAGCACGTGCAGACTGCCCAGATCGGCACGCAACGCGCGCACACGCGCGCGCGCCTGTTCGACCGCGACATGCAGCGCCTCCGCATCGGCGAGCGCCGCGGTGCCGCCGACCTCGATGCGCAGCACGTCATTCGCGCCGAGTTCGGCGAGGCGGGTTTTCAATGCATCGACATCGGTCGGCACCGAAATCGTCTCGTCCCAGCGATGCCACTGGTATTGCCCGACCCGCACCGCGTCGACCTGCGGCACCGCGCCGGGATCGCTGACGGTAACGTCGAGCACGAAGCCCGGCTCGTTCGCGCGGAAACGGTCCTGCTCGTGCGTGCCCGCGTACCACGTGCGTTCGTCGACGCGCAGATGGCCGTGCCAGTCGCCGAGCGCCAGATAGTCGAGCCGCGCACTGGCGGCGCGCGTCGGCGCGATCGGATTCGACGAATCGATGCCGTCTTGCAGAATGCCGCCGACGCTGCCATGCGCAAGCCCCACGCGGTGATAGCCGGGCGGAGTAGCGGTGGAATCGAACAACGCGGTGGTGTCGTCGTAGGTGATGCGCTGCGTGAGCGGCGCGCACAGCAGCGCGCAACGGCACGCGTCGAGCAGCACGACGCCGGCTTCGAGCACGAGGCGCACGTTCGGCGGCACGCAATCGAGCCGCTGCGCGCGGGTCCACACGCTTTCGACGAGCGCCGCGTCGTGATTGCCCGGCAGCATGATCCACGCTCCGGAAAACGCTTGCAGCGCGGCGAACAAACGTCGGATCACGGTGTCCGACACCGTCTGCAGATCGAACACGTCGCCCGCGACGAGCACCGCGTCGACGTTGCGCGCGGCCGCTTCTTCGGCGATGCGGCGCACCGTGTCGAAGCGCGCCTGGGCGAGATGCGCGGCCTCGTCCGGTTCGAACTGACCGAATTGCGTGCCGATCTGCCAGTCCGCGGTGTGCAGAAACCTGATCACTGTGCCTCCATTGCGATTGCGATTGCGTTGCGTCCTCTTGCGTTGATTTCGCCGAGGAGCCCGATCGCGAATGTTACCTTGCCGAAGCGCCGGCGCGTATTGCGCGCGCGTATCCAGGCTGGACGCGCGCGCGGGCCGTACCGCATCATTGCAACCGAACCGGCTGAGCCCGCCGACTTTCCAGCCCCCGCCCGACACGATCAACCGCGCCCGATGGACAAGATCACCGAACTGAAGAAGGCCAAGCGCACGCCTTTACTGCTGCTGCTCGCGGCCGCCTGCGTTTTCGTCGTCGCCGCATTCCTGCCGCGCGGCCTGTGGGTCGACGGCATCAAGGCCGTCGCCGAAGCGGCGATGGTCGGCGCGCTCGCCGACTGGTTCGCGGTCGCGGCGCTGTTTCGCCGTGTGCCGATTCCCCTCGTGTCCGCGCACACCGCGATCATCCCGCGCAACAAGCACAAGATCGCCGACAACCTCGCGCACTTCGTGCAGGACAAGTTTCTCGACGTGCCGTCGCTGGTCGGTCTGATCCGCCGGCATGATCCGGCGCAGACCATCACCGCGTGGCTCAGCGAATCGGCCAACTCCGCGCGCCTCGGCGACTACGTGGTGCGGCTCACCGGCGGCATCCTCGACGTGGCCGACGACGCGCGCATTCAGAACTTCATCAGGGACGGGTTGCGCGACGTGCTCGCGAAGGTCGATCTGTCGCAATCGCTCGGCGCGATTCTCGACACGCTGACGCGCGACGGCCGCCATCAGGAACTGCTCGACACCGCGATCGATCAGGTGATCGCGGTGCTGCGCGAGGCGCCGGCGCGCGAATTCATTGCCGCGCGCATCGTCGATTGGGTGAAAAGCGAGTATCCGACGATGGAGAAGTTTCTGCCGTCGGTATGGCTCGGCGACAAGGGAGCGGAGGCGATCGCGAGCGCCGCGAACCGTATGCTCGAACAGATCGCGCAGAACCCCACGCACGAGCTGCGCGACAAGTTCGACCACGCGGTGCAGAAGCTGATCGTGCGGCTGAAGACCGATCCCGTGTTCCTGCAGCAAGGCGAAGCACTGAAGCGCTATCTGGTCGAAGGCGAGGCTTTCGGCAGCTACGTGAAGGACATGTGGGGCGAGCTGCGTGCGTGGCTCAAGCGCGATCTGCAAAGCGCCGATTCGGCACTGCATGCGCGTGTCGCCGCGATGGGCGCGTGGGTCGGCCGCGAACTCGCGCGCGATCCAGCGCTGCGGCAATCGCTGAACGATCACCTCGAGGAAGCGGCGCGCGCGATGGCGCCGGACTTCGCGCGGTTCCTCACGCGCCATATCAGCGATACGGTGAAGAACTGGCCCGCGCACGAGATGTCGCACCAGGTCGAGATGAATATCGGCAAGGATCTGCAGTACATCCGCATCAATGGGACGATCGTCGGCGGATTTATCGGCTTGTTGCTGTATGTGAGTTCGCTGTGGCTGGAGATGCTGCGGGTGCATGTCGGCTAGCATGCGGATTGGCGGCCCCTACCGGTAGTCTTCCATGCCGTCGATCGGCCGAAGGACGTCGCACTTTTTGACTGATGCGGTTTCGATCGCAGTTTTGATCAAGGAGTGCGCGTCGAGCAATTCTCTGACTCGTGCATGCCGCGTTCGCCAATCACTTCGCATTTCGTCACGCGCAAATCGGACAATGGTCTGTACAAAACGGAAAGTCGAACCAACCGGCGTCCATGTATTCGGGGCCACGTTCCCTCGCCGCTTGCCCGATGTATTATTAGCCATCCTACTTACGTCGACTGGCTATGTCCGAGAAGCTGACACGCAGTGTCGAGGGGAGAGTTGGAGCCACCGGGCTCCTCTTCGTCGTCGCGTATGCGGCGCTTTCGTTGACAGCGATAGCGCTGGTCGGCCCTTATGGCTGGGACGACGGCGCCATCACTATTGCCTATGCGCATACACTCGGGCGACACGGGGTATTCGCGTTGACATCAGCTTCGGCGCCGGCCGAAGGTACGTCAACTTTGCTCATGACGGCAATGTTGGCGATAGGGCAGTGGATGATGCATCCAGGCTTTCTGGATGCGATCATGACGGCGCAGTTGCTCTCCTTCATCGCACTGAGCGCTACTCTGGTGCTCGTGTGGCGCGCACTTGAACCGTGCCTGCCGAGCCCAACGCATCGCCTCATTGTGGTGTGCTTGCTGGGGCTGCTGCCAGCCTGCCAGGCCGAGATCATCAATGGCGTGGAAATGCCGGTCTTTGCGTTGCTGCTGTTTGCGTTCGTGCTCTCCTGGCGCGCGCGATCGACACTCGCCTATGCACTGTTGCCGCTTCTGATGCTGACTCGCTTCGAGGCGGTGTTCTATCTGGGATTCGCGCTTGGCTGGATGGTCGTGTTTTGCCCGCAGGATAGGCCGCATGCCATTCGAATGTGCGTCTGGCTCATGCTTTGCTTTCTGCTGATGACAATCTGGAGGTATCGTGTCTTCGGCACGCTATTGCCGAATACCATCCTGGCCAAGCTGCAAATGCCCTACAGTAAAAAAGGCTGGGACGGCGTATTGGTAAAGCTGCGCGGTCTCAAGGATTTCCTTTTCGTGAATGCCGCGTTTCTGGCTGGCATGTACCTGAGCCGGAAGGGAGAGAAAAAGCGGCGTCTGGATCCGATGCCTGTACTTCTAATATTTTCTTTTGCCGTATTCGCGCTCGTATCGGGAAAAAATTGGGGGTATACCGGGCGGATGTTCATGGCCGTGGTTCCCCTTTTCGTCCTTTCTCTCGCAGAACGTTTTGCGAATATGCGTCAACCATATGTATTTCGTGGGCTTTTGCTGTGCCTTTCTGGAACTTTCCTGTTCAACATTGCGTTGCTGCGCGACAACGTCGACACGGTAATCCTTGGTGCGGCGATGCGTGGCGTGCTGCCCGCTGCGCTGAATGCGGCGGGAGACGCGGCCCGAAAAAGAGCGTGGCACGATTTCCCCGGTGACTGGCGCGGAATTACGCCAGCGAACTACGCGATGACGGGTGCTTCGGTTGATCATCTGCGCGAGTATCTGGGGCAACCGACACTCAAGTTCATGACGCCAGACGTTGGTGGCGCCGCACTGTGCTGCGAACATCTGGACATTCTGGATTCGGCGCTGTTGACCAACCCATCGCTGGCGCGTCGCGGGTATGCAGGGTTTGCGGACTATCTGAGCAAGGAACGTCCGGAAGTCATCGAAACACATGGCCTTTGGAGCAGCAACAGCGGGATATACTCCGTCGCCGAATTCCAGACGGACTATCTGCCCGCGATTTACAATGGGACGCTTTTCTGGCTGCGTCATGACGTTTTGGAGCGTCTGGTTGCTCGCGGCGTGGCGGCCGATCCTGTTCGCCCGGGGAGGTTGCTTGATATTCGCTATGTGGGAGACAGTCGAGACGCCTGGTATCTGATGCGATTTCCCGCTGTGACGGTACTCAGTCGGTGAACTTCTGTCGGCTTGGAAGCTGTTGCGAGCGCCCCCACGGGTAGCAACGGTTCGACGAGGGACCACAGTTCGTCGGGTATGCATTCTCTGAGCTTCGCCTCATATCGCAACAAACCGAGACAGAATAGTACGGAAGGTCTGCTGAACCCGTTTCCTGACCACTCGGATGCTGTTCAGCAGCTTCCCGCCAATGCGCGCTCTACACAACTAGAGGCTCGGTTATCAATAAAGTGAGCGCACCGGACCTATCTGTCTCTTGATAGCGATCTCATGCGATTCGCCTGATTGATTTCCTGAAGCGTGAGCGATCGAGCGGTCGCGACCTTTACCTGTGCACGGCAGGCGATCAACGCTTTGCAGAACAGATCGCTTCGCATTTCGGCTTCTTCAAAGGCGTGATGGCGAGCAACGAGCTCCGAAATCTATCAGGCGCTAGCAAAGCCGGCGCCTTGACGGCCGAGTTCGGCGTACAGGGTTTCGACTATTGCGGCGATTCCCGCGCTGACGTGCCCGTGTGGAAGCAGGCCCGCAAGGCAATCGTCGTTGGAGGAAAAAGCATCCAGGCTGCGGCCTCCAAAGGCAATCACGCAACGGTCGTGTTTGATAGCAAAAAACCGCTCCTTTGGCTCGTCATCAAAGAGATGCGCGTCTATCAATGGGTGAAGAATCTCCTTATCTTCGTGCCGCTTCTCGCCTCGCACCGGTTTGCCAATGTCGAGGCACTGAGCGCCGACGCAATAGCCTTTGTTTCTTTCTCTTTCTGTGCGTCGTCCGTGTACCTGCTAAATGACATGCTCGACCTCGATGCAGACCGGCGTCATAGCCGAAAGCGCGAGCGCCCCTTCGCATCCGGTGAACTGCCGCTTGCCGCGGGCATCTTTCTGATGTTCGTTCTGATGCTGGCATCGGCAGCCCTTGCCGCCCTGCTGCCGGTAGCGTTTCAACTCGTGCTGGTCGGCTATGTGGCGATGACGCTCGCGTATTCATTCCGCCTCAAGCGGATCATGCTGGTAGACGTGTTCGTGCTGGCTGCACTGTACACCACCCGTATCGTGGCTGGAGGAGCTGCCGTTGATGTCGTACTCTCCGACTGGTTGATCATGTTTTCGGTCATGATTTTCCTCAGTCTCGCCATGGTGAAGCGTTGTACAGAGTTCGACAAGATGCAGCGAGAGGGCAAGGGCTCCGCAGCGGGCCGGGGCTATCTGACTGCTGACATGAACATTCTTCGCTCATTCGGATCGGCCTCGGGCTATGTTGCAGTGCTAGTCCTTGCGCTTTACATGAAATCCACCGACGTGACGGTGCTGTACAGCCATCCCCATCGGCTGTGGATACTGTTTTGCCTGCTCCTGTACTGGATCAGCCGCGTCTGGATGGTTGCATTTCGCGGTGAGATGCACGACGACCCGATCGCCTACGCAATAAAAAACCGCTCCAGCCTTCTGACCATTGTGCTGTGCGTAGTTGCAGTGCTCATTGCGATCTAGCCCGCGACGCATGTTGCGTGACCGGCGCACGCGTTCATCGTGTCGCATGTCGGAATGTGTCGATAAGTTCGACAGCCGCTGACGCCATGTTGCCTTTGGTGACCCTGGCATGCGTCGCCCTTCGCTCACGGTCTCGCCGTTGGGTGTTGGCGTTCTCGAGTTCGAGCGTCAAACGGTAGCCAATCCTACTGTGCAGGCGGCGTACGTCGTACCAGCCCTCCTGGAACCAGACGATGCGCGGCCGGCGATCTGAATCGGCCTCTTACCGGTCGCCGCGACGTGGCAAAGCACCCCCACCCCATCAAACCACCTACAATTCGGGCATCTGTCTTGCTGAGGACCAGTGCTCCGCTCGGTCGTCAACGCGTCCCAACCGGAATTCTGCTTACATGAAAATATCGCTACCGCCACCGCAGGGGCGGCCCAACCGCGTTTACCCGCCGGGCACGCCGGGCCTGCATGGCCTCGTGTCGCTGATCACCGGCGTGGTGGTCGTGTGCGGGCTGTACTTCGGGCGGGAGGTACTGATTCCGATCACGTTATCGGTGCTGCTGAGCTTCCTGCTCGCGCCGCTCGTGCAGATGCTGCGGCGTCTGCACATGGGCCAGTTGCCGTCGATCTTCATCGCGGTGCTGTTCGCTCTCGCCTCGCTGCTCGCGATCGGCGCGCTGATCGGCGCGCAGCTCGTGCAGCTCGCGGACGCGCTGCCGCAGTACCAGGAAGCGATCGAGCAGAAGATCGAAACCGTGCAGGAAAAGACCGTGGGCCGCGCCGACGCCCTGATGAGCAGCGCTGCCAGCGCGCTGCAGCGCGTGGCGCCATCGCGCCCCGCGCCGCCGCGCCCGACCGGCCGCGCCGCGCGCAACGCGCCGCAGGTGCCGCAACAGGTCGAGGTGCACGAGCCCGCGCCGACGCCGGTGCAACTCGCGCAGCGCGCGCTGACGCCGGCCATCGCGCCGATCGAGACGACCTTCATCGTGCTCGTCGTGACCATCTTCATCCTGTTGCAGCGCGAGGATTTGCGCGACCGTCTGATCAGCCTGTTCGGTTCGCGCGACCTGCACCGCACGACTACCGCGATCAACGACGCCGCCGGGCGCCTGTCACGCTATTTCGTCGCGCAGCTCGGCGTGAATCTGAGCGCGGGCGGCATCATCGCGATCGGGCTCGCGATCATCGGCGTACCGGGGGCGCTGCTGTTCGGCGTGATCGCCGCGCTGCTGCGCTTCGTGCCGTACATCGGCATCTGGATCGCGGCGATCCTCGCATTCTTTCTCGCGGCCGCGATCCAGCCGCAATGGACGATGGCGGTCCTCACGCTGATCCTGTTCATCGTCGTCGACGTGGTCGCCGGGCAGATCGCCGAGCCGCTGCTGTACGGTCATCGCTCGGGCCTGTCGCCCCTCGCGGTGGTGGTCGCGGCGATTTTCTGGAGCTGGCTGTGGGGGCCGATCGGCCTCGTGCTGTCGACGCCGCTCACGCTGTGCGTCGTCACGCTCGGGCGCTACGCGGACCGGCTGAATTTCCTGACCGTGCTGCTCGGCGATCAGCCCGCGCTGACGCCCGCGCAGAACTTCTATCAGCGCCTGCTCGCCGACGATCCGCACGAGGCGATCGTGCAGGCCGAACGGCTGCTGCGCGAGATGTCGCTGATCGACTACTACGACAAGGTCGCGCTCGAAGGCCTGCGGCTCGCGCGCAACGACGCGCAGCGCGGCGTGCTGATGCCCGACCAGTTGCAGCGGATCAACGACGCGCTCGTCGATATCGTCGAGAACCTCGATATTGCCGAAGGGCTGCGCGATTCGCTGTCGCCCGCCGAACCGGCGGACGCGGGTAACGCGCTGCTTGCCGGGACGCCGGACCTGGCGTCGCCGGGCGCGGGTGCCACGGAGCGATACCGCAGCGATCTGCTCACGCGCTCGCAACAGCCGGACGGAGCGGGCAAGGCCGCGGTGTTGTGCGTGCCCGGCCGCGGCGCGTTCGACGAAGTGACGACCGCGATCGCTGTGCAACTGCTGAACCGCCAGGGCTTCGCGCCGCTGATGGCGACGCACTCGGGCTATCGCAGCGCACGCGCCGATGAGCCGAGCTTCAAGGACACGTCGATCATCTGCATCGTGTCGCTCGACGCGCCCGAGTCGCCGCTGTACCTGCGCAACATGCTGCGGCGCACGCGCGAATGGCGGCCACGCGCGACGCTGGTGGTCGGCGTCGGCGTCGGCGACGCGCCGGACGGCAGCGTCGAACTCGATGCGGGCGGGGAACTGCATGCGTCGCCGACGTTCCGCGCGATGATCGAGGCATGTCACGCGGCGACGGCTGGGCAGCCCGTGCGGCAGCCGTCGCAGACGGCCAGCGCCGGCTGAGGCTGGGTAGGCTGACGCCGTGACCGCAGTGGTGAAAATCTGCGTCGTGATCGCCATTTGCCGGTCACTGCGCTCGACGCTGATAACCGCTCTTCAATGCGTCCACCACAAGCTCGACTGCCCGGGATGATTTGCGGCGACTTGGATAATAGACGTGATGTCCGACGAACGTGGGAAACCAGTCTTCCAGCACCCAATTCAAGCGCCCGGCCCGGACATGCACCTCGGCCAGGTCTTTTGGCACGTACGCGAGCCCAAACCCGCCAAGCGCTGCGTCCATCATCTGGTAGACACTATTGAAGGTGAGCTGCCCTTCGACCCGCACCTGCAGTTCTCGCCGCCCCTTCCGTAGCTCCCACGGCAGCAGTGAATCTCGCGTTGGCAATCGGAGATTGATGCAGTTGTGCAGCGTTAGATCCTGCGGCGTCTTCGCCGGTGCGGTCGATTGCAGGTAGCCTGGAGAGCCCGCGATTGCCATCGTCATATCAGGCGCGATTCGCACCGCGATCATGTCTTTGGCCACCTGGTCGCCTAGCCGCACGCCGATGTCGTACCGATCCGCGACGATGTCGGCTAACCCGTAGTCATTGAGCAATTCAATCTTCAGGTCCGGATACTGGCGCAGCAACGGTTGCAGACGCGGCCAGACGTACGAGTTTGCCGCGTAGTCGGTGGTCGTGATCCGGACAGTTCCGCCTGGGCGGCTCGTCATCGCGCGCAAAGAATCGACCTCCGCTTCGATTTCCTGAAAGCGCGGTGCAATCGCCGCCAGTAGCCGTTCGCCTGCCGCCGTCAACGAGACACTCCGGGTAGTGCGCATCAGTAACTGAAGGCCCATCCGCTTTTCAAGGCCGGCAACCGTCCGGCTCAAGGCCGACTGCGAGACTCCCAGTTGCGCGGCCGCCCGCGTGAAGTTGCGCTCACGCGCGACGTTCATGAAGCCGACCAGATCGTTGAAATCCTCTTTCAATTAATGCTCCACAGCATAAGGGCATCCCGATATTGCGATCTAGTCGCATCAATTGCCAGGAGTTAGATTAACAGCAGTGGCATATCGCCCCGACGATACCGACGAGGAACAGTCATGGAATTGAAACGCGCGGGCTCCCAGCCCTCGAAGAAAGGCCCTGAAGAATGGTTGACGGGCACGGTGCGGCTCGACCCGCTGAACGCTCCGCCTCCGCCGGCACGCGTTTCGTGCGCGAGCGTCACTTTTGAGCCGGGAGCGCGGACTAACTGGCATACCCACCCGCTCGGCCAGACTTTGATCGTTACGGCCGGCTGTGGCTGGACCCAGTGCGAAGGCGAGCCGCGCGTCGAAATCCGGGCTGGTGACGTGATCTGGTGCCCGCCTGGCCACACGCATTGGCATGGCGCAACTTCGACGACCGCGATGACACATATCGCCATTCAGGAAGCGCTCGACGGCAAGAACGTCGAATGGCTGGAGAAGGTCACGGACGAGCAGTATGAAAAGGACTGGAAACATGCAAGATCCATTGTCACAAGTTGATCTCACTCCCGTTTCTCCGGCATTCGCGCGTTATACGAACCAGACCGTGCTCGGCGGCCTCTGGAAGAGGCCGCGACTGTCACCGCGAGACCGGAGCATCGTGACGCTGTCGGTGCTCATCGCCCGCAACCAGACCATCGAGATGCCTTTCTATCTCCGGTTAGCGCTGGATAGCGGTGTGAAGCCTGCCGAGATTTCGGAAATGATCACGCACCTCGCCTTCTATTCCGGCTGGGGAAATGCGACCGCGGCGGCTGTCGTCACGAAGCGTATCTTCGATGAACGTGACATCGGTATCGATCAGGTCCCTCGGGCCGACGTCGAGCCGCTACCACTGAACGAAGTCGCAGAGCAACAGCGTGCGCAGGCGGTCGAGCAAAGCTTCGGGTCGGTCGCTCCCGGCGTTGTTCAGTACACGACCGATGTGCTTTTCCGCGACCTTTGGCTGCGTCCAGGACTCGCTCCACGCGACCGGAGCCTGGTCACGGTGAGCGCCCTGGTTGCCAGCGGTCAGGTTGCGCAGATTCCGTATCACCTCGGCCGTGCCATGGACAACGGTCTGACGAAGGACGAGGCGTCCGAAATGCTGACGCAGCTCGCCTTTTACGCAGGCTGGCCGAACGTCTTTTCGGCGATGCCCGTGTTCAAGGATGTATTCGCGAAGCGAGCGGCATAAACGTCGATGCAGGATCGTCCACCGGTTGGGAAGCCGCGTTTTTCCAACCGAGGTGGAAGCTCGTCGGCCCGGATGCTGCACTGGCACCGCGGAAGCTCGAACAAACATCAGTTAGGGACCGCGTCTTCACTTCATACCGGTTCTCGAACATATTCGCAGACATGCTGATTCTGCTTTCGCATCGACCTGAAATCACCCCTTTTCAGTTTGCAGTTTGCGCCAGCCACTGGTCCAGGCTCACGCGGCCGATTCGCGCCTCGCCGAGCGGTACGAGTGACTGTTCCTCGACGCGGCCGCCGTAATAGCGCGCACCCTGATCCGTCACAACAGGGCGCGGGTCGCTGACGGACTTCAGATAACGTCTGATGATGGCGGCAAACGGTTCACGGTCCGGGCCCGCGATATCGACTGTGCCGTTCAGTGGCGTGGCGAGAGCGACCTGCGCGAGGATCGCTGCGACGTCGTCCGCGGCTATCGGCTGGAACAGTCCGTCCCCAACGCGCACCGTCCCGCCTTCTGCGCCGGAATCAGCAATCGCGCCGATGAATTCCATGAACTGGGTCGCGCGCACGATCGTATAGGGCACGCCCGCCGCTTCAATCGCCTCTTCCTGCGCGACCTTGGCAACGAAATACGCATTTTCCGGCGTGCGGTCGCAGCCGACGATGGAAAGCGCGACGTGATGGCGTACCCCTGCAGCCACTTCGGCTTTGCCGAGGTTGCGCGTCGAGGTGCGGAAAAAGTCGAGCACCGCCTGAGGCTCCCAGGAAGGGGCGTTCGCCACATCCACTACGACGTCCGCGCCCGCTAGCGCGTTGCTCAGACCTTCCCCCGTCACGGCGTTCACACCGGTACGCGGCGACGCAGCAAGGGCCTCATGACCCGCCTCGCCGAGCAGCGTGACGAGGCGCGAGCCGATCAGGCCGGAACCACCGATTACGACGATCTTCATGGCACATTCTCCAGATGAGAGTCAGTTGACACGGGCAGGCGGCTGGCGGCCGTTGCATCGCGGGAAAGAACTCGCCGCCGTCGCATCGTGTGAGGCTATTGTGAGAAGATCATGAACTATCGAAAAGTGCCAAGAATTGTCGATCGGACCAGGACATCGTGATTCCGGTCTGCTTGCCGGCAAGACCGTGATGACCGTATCGCCTACCGCATTCACCGTCGATATCGATCGGCAGCTCCAGTTGCCGATCTACCTGCAGATCTGCGCGCGCTTCAGAACCGCGATCGCCGCAGGGCATCTGCGTCCAGGCGATCGCGTGCCCGCGCTGCGCAGCCTCGCTACGCAACTGAACACGGCGCGCGGCACGGTTGAACTGGCATATACGGTCCTCGTCGACGAAGGCTACCTCCAGATGCGCGGTGCGGCTGGCACGTTCGTGTCGCCCTCGCTGCCCGCTTCAGTGACGCGCTCGCGTACGCAAAGCACAAAGAGTTCGAACGGCACGCAGAGCGTTAAACCGGCTACCGCAGCTCAGACGCCAGGCGAATCGCACGGCGCTCAACCGGCGCCGCGCCAGCTTGCCATTGCCGCCGCCATGAGCGGCGAGCCCCGGCCGTTGCAACCCGGGCTGCCCGCGCTTGACGCGTTTCCGCTCAAGGTTTGGAATCGTCTCGTTTCGCATCGCGCGCGCAGCGGCGAGCGCGCGATGCTCGCGTACCCGGATCCTGTCGGCTACCGGCCGCTTCGCGAACACATCGCCACGTATCTTGGGCTGTCGCGCGGGGTGACCTGCCTGCCGGACCAGGTGTTCGTGACGGGCGGCTACCGTGCGACGCTCGAGCTCGTGTTGCGCAGTCTCGCCCGCCCGAACGACAGCGTGTGGTACGAAGATCCGGGCTATCTGCTCGCGCGCGGTTTTCTCGCCGAAACCGGCGTGCAGCTCGTCGCAGTGCCGGTGGACGAAGAAGGGATCGACGTCGAACACGGCATACGGCTGGATGCGCAGGCGCGCTTCGCGCTGGTCACGCCGTCGCACCAGAGCCCGCTCGGGCACACGTTATCGCTCCGCCGACGCATGGCGTTGCTGGGCTGGGCAGAGCAAGCGTCCAGCTGGATCGTCGAAGACGATTACGACAGCGAGTTCCGCTATCTGGGCCGGCCATTGCCGGCATTGAAGAGCCTCGATCGTCGCGATCACGTGATCTACTGCGGCACATTCAGCAAGGTGATGTTTCCCGGCTTGCGGCTCGCGTATGCGGTGGTGCCGGAGCGGGCCGTCGAGCGCGTCGGGCGGGTGGCGCGCAGCATGAACGCCGGATCGCCAACCGTGTTGCAGGCCGCTTTGGCCGACTTCATCGAGCGGGGGCATTTTGCGCGACATCTGAAGCGCATGCGTGCGTTATACGCCGAGCGGCGCGTGCTGATCGTGCGCGCGTTGGAGCAGGCGTTCGGCGAACGGCTGATCGTCGAACTGCCGCCAGGGGGAATCCAGTTCGCGGCACAGTTCGTCGAGGGCCCTGATGGCCCGGTCGACGACGTCGCGGTTGCGGCGCGCGCCCGCGAAGCGGGGCTCGCCGTTCTGCCGCTCTCGGTCTGGTACGCGAATGCTCGCACGCGTAGCACGCCGCGTGGCGTTGTGATGGGCTTCGCAAACATCGCCAACGCAGGTGAAGCGGGCCACCTCGCGCGGAGCTTGCGCGCCTGTCTGGACGGCTAACGAGCGGCGAAGGTCCAGGTCTCTACCACTCCTCACGCTCGCGCGCGGCGCTGTACCCAAAATGAGGACAGCCGCGCGCGAACGCCGACGCATACTGCACCGATAACGCAAGCAAACTGGAGACACGCATGACCCGCCCGTTCAAGCCCTATCCGTTCGCCCCGCGCCGCTATCCGGCCGTGGTGCCGCCGCTCATCGACGGACGCGATCCACAAACGCGCGCCGTCGCGATCGTCGGCGGCGGTCCGGTCGGCATGACGCTCGCGCTTGCACTCGCGCGCCAGGGCGTGCGCTCGGTGCTGATCGAGGCGGACGACAGCGTGTGCACCGGCAGCCGCGCGATCTGCATCTCGCGACGCAGCCTCGAAATCTTCAAGCGGCTCGGCGTCGTCGACGGTTTTCTGCAAAAGGGGCTGGCGTGGACCGGCGGGCGCAGTTTCTATCGCGACACCGAGGTGTTCCGCTTCGCGATGCATCAGGACGACGAGCAGTCGCTGCCGCCGATGATCAACATCGCGCAGTATCAGATCGAGCAGTTGCTGCTCGATGAGATCGAACGGCACGCCGATCTGATCGACGTGCGCTGGCAAACGCGTGTGACGGGCCTCGAGCAACGGCCGCAGGGCGGCGCGAGCTTGACCTTGCGCAGCGCCGATCCTGCCGATCCGCAAGGCAAAAGCTGGCAGATGGACGCTGCGTGGGTCGTCGCCTGCGACGGCGGACGCAGCACGATCCGCGACCTGCTCGGGCTGAAGCTCACAGGCACGACCTACGAAGGCCGCTACGTGATCGTCGATATCGAACTCGACAGCACGCGCGCGACCGAACGGCTCGCGTACTTCGATCCGCCGTCGAATCCGGGCTCGACGGTGCTCGTGCACAAGCAGCCTGACAACGTGTGGCGCATCGACTATCAGTTACGCGACGACGAAGACCCCGACGCCGCCGTGCTGCCCGGGAACGTGATACCGCGCGTGCAAAACTTGCTCGACTCGATGGGCGAAGCCGGCGCGTGGTCGCCGATCTGGATCACGATCTACAAGGCCAATGCGCTGACGCTCGAACGCTATCGGCATGGCAGCGTGCTATTCGCGGGCGACGCCGCGCATCTGGTGCCGATCTTCGGCGTGCGCGGCGCGAACTCCGGCATCGACGACGCCGACAATCTCGGCTGGAAGCTCGGCTGCGTGATCAATCGGAGCGCGTCGCCAGCGCTGCTCGATAGCTATAGCGACGAACGTGTGTACGCGGCGCGCGAGAACCTGAGCTACGGCATGAAAAGTACCGAATTCATGGCGCCGCCGACCTTCGCGTTCGACTTGCTGCGCACGGCCGTGCTCGGGCTCGCCGAGCGCCATGCGGCGGTGCGGCCGCTGATCAATCCGCGCCAGACGCATGCGATCGCGTATCGGCAATCGCCGCTGAACTTCGCAGGCGACGGAGCCGATGCGTTCGATCGCGGCCCCGCGCCGGGTACCGTGCTGCCCGAGGGCAGGCTGCTCAAACAATCGCAAGATGGCGCACGGCTCGGCATTCATCTAACCGATCTGCTCGGACCGTGCTTCACGGCGCTGCGCTTCGACGCAGACCTCGCGAACGATGATGACGCGTGGCGGCAACTGCAAAGCACGCTAGCCAGCCGGGGCATTCCGTTCAACGTGATCGATATCGTCACGGCCGAAGCGCAATCGGCAAACAGCCCGCGAGCGATCGACCCAACCGGCCGCCTGCACGACATGCTCGACGCACGGCCCGGCACCGTCTATCTGATCCGCCCCGACGGCCACGTACTCGCGCGCTGGCGCAACGGCAGCGCGGCGGCCGTTCTGCGCGCGCTCGATGCCACGCTGGCACAGCAGAACTAACGCGCAAGGACCTTCGACATCATGACCGATTCCGATCTCGACCTCGTCTATACGACGCTGTGCAACACGCTGACCCACGAAGGCGAGGCGCAGGCGTCGCTGTATCTCGCGCGTCTCGCGCTCTTGTGCCTGACCGAACTCGACGACTCGCGGCGCGCGTTGTCGTTGATCGAAGCGGCGAAGCTGCCGGTTGCCGCCACGGCCTGGCGCGGGTAAAAAAACCGCCTCCCTGGAGGCGGTTCGCTAGAGGCGGTAACGGCAATGCCGCAGCAGTGCGAGGGAATTACAGCCATCACAACAAAACGGGCGCTGGCAGACCGACCTCACTGCCTCGGATACAAGCCCAACGTACTCGCATGCAGCCGCGCGAGTCCGAGCAACGCATCCGTATAGGGCGTCGGCACGCGCGTCAGTTGCCCGAGTTCGCGCACCGCGCCGACCAGCGCATCGAGTTCGACCGCCTTGCCGGCCTGCACGTCCTGCAACATCGATGTCTTCATCGCGCCGAGTTTCAGCGTGACCGCGTGACGGTCGTCGGGCGCCTGGTCGATCGGGATGCCGAAGCGCGCGCCGATTTCCTTCGCCTCCAGCATGATGTGCGTGACGAAACCGCGCACGAGTTCGTCGCCGAGGATCCGGTCGGTCGTTGCGCCGGTGATAGCGCTGACCGGGTTCATCGTCATGTTGCCCCATAGCTTGAACCACACGTCGCGCTGGATCTGCGCCGAAGCCGTTGCATGGAAGCCCGCCGCCTGCAACAGCGCGGCGAGCAGCTCGACACGCTCGCTCGGCTTGCCCGACGCCTCGCCGACGATCAGCCCGTTGCCCTGGTGATGCCGGACCACGCCGGGCGCGTCGATCAGGCAACTGGCATGCACGACGCAGCCGACCGTCTGCGCGGCCGGGATCGCGGCGGTGATCGCGCCGTCGGGATCGATCGTCTTCAGGCGCTGGCCGGCGAGTTCGCCGCCCAGGCCGTCGCAGAACCACCACGGCACACCGTTCATCGCCGTCAGCACGATCGTCTCGGGGCCGAGCAGCGGTTTGATATGCGCGGCCACAGTCGCTATCGCCGGGCCCTTCACCGCGATCACGACGAGTTCCTGCACGCCGAGATCGGCCGGCTTGTCGCTCGCCTTCACCTGCTCGGCGTAGATCACGCCGCCTTCGATCAGCCGCAGACCATGCTGGCGCACCGCGTCGAGCGTCGCGCCGCGCGCGACCACGCTGACCCGATGGCCCGCCTGCGCGAGCTTCACTCCCATCCAGCCGCCGATCGAGCCGGCGCCGTAGATCGCTACTTTCATCGCCTGAGTCCTTGCCTGTTGCTGTGATTATTGCAGCGTTGATTGTCGCGCTCTTTTACGCGTGGCTTCAATCATTGCCGGAAACTCGCATCGATCCGGTCGACCCGCCGCACCAGCGCATCGAACACGTCCTGCCCGGCGCCGTGGCGCGGATCGAACTGCAGCGCGTCGCGCGAGCAGCGAATCGCGACCTCCTCCGGCACCGGCCGAGCGCGGCCCATCGAGAACGTCGCCACCTGGACTTCGCACGCGCGATTCAGCGTCCACAGAATCGCGAAGGTCTGCGGCAACGTCCGGCCCCACGATAGCAGACCGTGGTTGCGCAGGATCACCGCCTGCCTGTCGCCGATATGCGCGAGTAGCCGCGGCCCCTCTTCCGCATGAATCGTGATGCCTTCAAAGTTGTGATACGCGATCCGGTCGTGCAACTGCGCGCTATAGAAGTTGGTCTGCTGCAGGCCCTCTTCGAGGCAGGCGACCGCGACGCCCGCCGTCGTATGCGTATGCATCACACAGTGCGCGTCGGGCAAGCCCCCGTGAATCGCCGCATGCACCACGAAGCCAGCCGGATTCACCGGATACGGCGAGCCGTCGAGCACGCGCCCCTGCGCGTCGATCTTCACCAGATTGCTTGCGGTCACTTCGCTGTAGTGCAGCCCGAACGGATTGATCAGGAACTGGCGCTCCGGGCCGCTGACGCTTTCGGGCACGCGCAGCGTGATGTGGTTGTAGATCATCTCGGTCCAACCGAGCAGATCGAAAATCCGGTAGCAGGCGGCGAGTTGCACGCGCGCCTGCCATTCGTCCGGATGCATCGCGGCCGATCTGGGCGGGCTCGCCGGTTGCGCTTCGAGGGTCGTGGCCATCGTCGGTGTCTCCAAGTTTGTCGTTGTGACGGCGCGCCCGTGCGCGCCGCCCATCATATTCACGCGTGCCGCAACAGCGGCCCGAGCGCCGGAGCGCTTCAGGCGCCCGACACCACCGCCGCGATCGACGACGCGACATAGTCCGCGTTGCGCGCGTTCAGCCCGGCGACGCACATGCGGCCCGAGCGCAGCACGTACACCGCGTATTCGTTGCGCAGACGCTCGACCTGGCTTTCGGACAGGCCCGTATACGTGAACATGCCGCGCTGCGCGACATAGCGCGCGCGCATCACTTCATCGACGCGTCCGTCGAGCCCCGCGTGGATCACCTTGCGCATCGCCAGAATGCGCTCGCGCATCGCGCCGAGCTCGGCTTCCCACGACGCGCGCAGCGTCGCATCGGCGAGCACGTTGGCGACGAGGCGCGCGCCGTGCGTCGGCGGATTGCTGTAGTTCGCGCGCACCGCCGACATCAGTTGGCCCGCCACGCGCGCCGCTTCGTCGGCGCTCTTGCAGACCACGCTCAACGCGCCGACGCGCTCGCCGTAAAGCGAGAAATTCTTCGAGAACGAGTTCGCGACGATCAGCGGCACGTTCGCGTCGGCGAGCAGGCGCACCGGCGCGGCGTCTTCTTCGAGGCCCGCGCCGAAACCCTGGTAGGCCATGTCGACGAATGCGATCAGCTTGCGGCGCTCCAAAACCGGCACCAGTTCCGCCCATTGCGACGGGCTCAGATCGACGCCCGTCGGGTTATGGCAGCACGCGTGCAGCAGCACGATGCTCTTTTCCGGCAGCGCGTCGATTGCGGCGAGCATTTCGGCAAAACGCAGGCCGCCCGTTTGCGCGTCGTAGTACGGATAGGTGTTGACCGTGAGGCCCGCGCCTTCGAACACCACGCGATGGTTTTCCCAGCTCGGATCGCTGATCCACATTTGCGAGCCGGGGAAATAGCGCCTCAGGAAATCGGCGCCGACCTTCAGCGCGCCCGAGCCGCCGAGCGTTTGCAGCGTCGCGATCCGGCCTTCGGCGCGCGCGGCGCTGTGGGCGCCGAACACGAGCGCCTGCGCAGTGTCGCGATAGAGCGGCAGACCCGCCATCGGCAGATACGAGCGCGGGCCGATCGCGTCGAGCAGCGCGGTTTCGGCGCGGCGCACCGCGTCGATCACCGGCAGCTTGCCGGCGTCGTCGAAATAGATGCCGATGCTGAGGTTGACCTTGTTCGGCCGGGGGTCCAGCTGAAAGTCTTCGTTCAGGCTCAGAATCGGGTCGCCCGGATAGGCGGGAATATGGTCGAACATGACGGGTCCTTGAAGACGGCCTCTGCAGGCCTGTTGTAGCGGTCGTCCGCGCGCCGCGGGACGACAGGGCAAATCTTTAGTCTAAGCGGGTTTGCCGGGCCAAGTCGACCCGCACGAGTGTCGGTCGTCGACGCGCCGCGCACAATCAATCGATTTTTTCATGATTCGTAAGTTTTTCTTTAGAATCGATCGTATGCCTCTTACCCGCGTCACGATCCGTCAATTCGAAGCGTTCCTCGCCATCGTCGATCTGCACAGCATCGGCGCGGCGGCGCAGCGGCTCGGGCTGACCTCGTCGGCGGTCAGCCAGTTGCTTGCCGAACTCGAAACGGAGCTCGGCTTCCGGCTGTTCGATCGCACCACGCGGCGCGTCGCGCTGTCCAGCGCGGGGCAGGACTTTCTGGCGTCGGCCGAATCGGTGCTGCGCCACGTGCGCGCAGCCGCCCAATCCGCCGACGATATCCGCAACCGCGCGGCCGGCATCGTGCGGGTCGGCGCGCCGCTCGTCATCGCGTCGACGGCGCTGCCCGCGGCGATCGCCGAATACGCACGCGACAAGCCGAAGGTGGTCGTGCGCGTCTGCGATACCGTGGTCGAGCAACTGGTGGAGCGCGTCGAGAGCGGCGACATCGATCTCGCGATCGGCCCGGACCGGCAAAGCGGGCCGCGCGTGCGCTCCGAGCCCGCGTTCGCGAGTCCGTGGGTCATGTGGTGCTCGGCCGCGCATCCGCTCGCCGCGCGCCGCCGCGTGCAGTGGCAGCATCTGCGCGACGTGCCGATCGTCGCGACCGGCCGCGACCACGAGCGCGCGGTCGACCAGATGCTCGCCAATCTGCCGGTCGAGGCGCGCATCATTCCCGTCGATGTCGTCGACAACGTGACCACCGCGTTCGGCCTCGCCGCGCAAGGTCTGGCGGTCACGCTCGCGCCAGCCTATGTCGCACCGCTCGCGCGGACCTTCGGGCTCGTGATGAAGCGCATCGTCGAACCTGAAACGATTCGCGAGGTGTGCGTGTATCGATCGACCGAGCGTGCGCTGTCGCCATCGGCCGACGGCTTCGCGGATTTCGTGATGCCGTGGTTGAAACGCTGGGATCGGGAGGCGCAGGCCGAGGCGCGGGGTAAGCGGAGTTGAAGCGAACTCGAAGCGCGATGCGACGGGCGCTGCGGCGCGAGTTTCGACAGATGTGCAGCTAGGGCTGCATACACAACGCGAACAGTTGCCGCTGATTAGAAATCCCGAGCCGCGCGTACGCGCGCTTCTGGTACGTGACGACGCTCGCCGGCTTCACGCCCATCTGCCCGGCGATCTCAGCCGCGCTCGCGCCATCGAGCGTGCCACGCAACACATCGAGCTCGCGCGGCGTCAGCGTCGGACATGCGCGCCGCACGCGCGCGAGCATCGCCGCACCGGTGCCCTGCTGATGTTGCCCGTTCAGCGCGTATTGGCCCTTCGCCGCATGCGCGAACAGCGGCGCGACGCTTTCGATCCGCTCCAGTTCGCCCGGCGCGAACACGCCGTACGCGCGGTCGCGATACAGGTTGATCGACAGCCACACGCTATCCGCCGGCTGCACGAGCAACGACAGCCGGTCGGATACGTTCGGCTGCGCGTAGCAGGCCGCGCGATACGCTTCGTTTTCGATTTCGTCGCCGCGCTGCTGATGCAGCACCAGCGCATCGCGCAAAGCGGTGCGCCGGCTGTGGTTCGATTGACCGATGATCGCGCGATTGCCGTCGAGCGCATAGAAATGCGCGGCGTAGCGTTCGGCGATGTCGCGCAGAAAATGCCCGCCCCGATGGTCGGCCGCCGACACCGTACGGGGTCGCGCGTCGAACTCATACGCGAAGATCGTGCACTGTGAGACGGGCAGCGACAACGTTTCGCCAACCGTCAGCAGAATGCTCGCGGCGAGCGCGTCGGCATCCGGGTGGGAGATCGCCATGACGAGGTCGGTGGCGCGCGCGGTGCTGATCTGACCGCTGCGCTGCGGTGATGCGAGGCGCCAGGAACGCATGATGGGGATTCGTGCTTGCGCTGCGTGAATTGGGTTGCGGCAAGCGTAGCACAGCGGGCACGCGGTGGCCCACCGGCGTGATCGCCGGCCTGGCGATGCTTTATCGCCGGGTAAACGCCCCCCGCTGCAACGCGACCGTCCTCGGCAATTCGATCGTAAAGGTCGTGCCGGACTCGTCCGTGGATACGACGCTGACGTCGCCGCCATGCATGCGCGCGATCTCCTGCACGATATGCAGACCGAGCCCGAGCCCTTCGCGTGAGCGCGCGCCGTTGCCGTTCGACGCGAACGCCTTGAACAGATGCGGAAACAGCTCCGCCGGAATCGTGCCGCGATTGGACACCTTCAGGCGCACGCAATCCTCGGCGTCGCCATCGACCTCCACGCCGATATCGCCCTCCGGCGCCCCATGATGCAGCGCGTTGCTGACGAGATTCGACACCGCCTGCCACACGAGATCGGTATCCCACGCGCCGGCCGTATTGCCGGTGCAGGTGAACACGATCTGCTTGCCGCTCTTCTGCGATGCGAATTCGTCGATGACCGAGCGGCACAGCGTCGCGAGCTCGATCGAGCGCGGCTGCAACGGCAGACGTCCGCCTTGCAGGCGCGCGAGGTTCAGCAGCTGATCGACCATCCGCGCCATGCGCAGGGCGCTGTTCTTCACGCGCGCGGCGACGGTTGCGGCCTGCTCGTCGGCGGCCGTGCGCATCAGGTATTCCGCCGACGCCAGCACCGCGCCGAGCGGCGTGCGCAGATCATGGCTGAGCACCGCCATCAGCATTTCGTTCGCTTCGAGCATCTGGCGCGTCGTCACCAGTTGCGCGGCGAGCTCGCGCTTCTGCTGCTCCAGCTGCACGAACACGTCGACCTTCGACTGCAGGATGCGCGGATCGAACGGCTTGTACAGGAAGTCGACCGCGCCCGCCTCATAGCCACGGAACGTGCGCGACGCGTCCTGCGCGGTCGCGCTCAGGAAGATGATCGGCACGTGCGACGTGCGCGGGCTGCCGCGCATCAGCGCGGCCAGCTCAAAGCCGTTCATGCCGGGCATATTGACGTCGAGAATCGCCAGCGCGACTTCGTGCTTGAGCAGCAGATCGAGCGCGGCGGTGCCGCAGTCGGCGACCAGCACCGCGACGTCGGGCCGCGCGAGCAACGCTTCCAGCGCGGTGATGTTGTGGACGATGTCGTCGACGATCAGGATGTTCACAGGTGAGTTCGTCATGGCACCGGATCAGAGGGAAGTCGGCAGCGCGGCAAGGCGCTTCGCCAGGGTTGCGGGATTGTAGATCGCGTCGGCCGCGCCGCGCTCGATCGCCGCGCGCGGCATCTCCGATGCACCGGCGCTGCCGGGGTCCTGCACCCACGCGGTGCCGCCGAGCGCGCGCACGCGTTCGAGCCCCTGCGCGCCGTCGTCGTTGGCCCCGGACAGCAGGATCGCGAGCAGCCGCTCGCCGTACACCGCGGCGGCTGATTCGAACAGCACGTCGATCGACGGCCGCGAGAAGCGCACCGCCGCAGCGGTCGACAGCGCGACTGTGCGGTCCACTTCGACGAGCATGTGATAACCGGCCGGCGCGACGTACACGCGGCCCGGCAGGATCAGCTCCCCCGCATCGGGTTCGAGCACCGGCAGCGCGCAGCGATGCGCGATCGCCGGCACCAGATAGCTCGGCGAATCGGGCGGCAGATGCGCGACGATCATCACGGCTGCCGCGAAGCGCGCGGGCAGCGCGGCGAGCAGCACCTTGAGCACCTCGATGCCGCCCGCCGACCCGCCGATCACGACCAGTTGATAGCCGCGCCGCGCGTGCGCCCGCGCGGCGGTGCCGGCGTCGGCGGCCTGGGTGGGCGGGGGTTCACTGGTCGAGCGTGGCATCGCGACCTCGCTAACGCTTCTGATAAATGCGTTCGGCCGCGCGAAACTCGTCGAACGCCGGGTAGTGATGTGAAAACCGCAGGGTTTCCTTGCTGCCCAGGCCGAGAAAGCCGCGCCGCACCAGTGCGTTCTCGAACAGCCCCAACGCGCGATCCTGCAAGCCGCGATCGAAATAGATCAGCACGTTGCGGCACGACACCAGATGCGCTTCGAGGAACACTTCGTCGGTGGACAGGCTGTGATCGGCGAACACCACGCGCTCTTTGAGCGAGCCGGCAAAGCGCGCGCCGCCATACGCTGCATGATAGTAGTCCGACAGCGAACGCGTGCCGCCCGCCGCCAGATAGTTCTGCGTGAAGCCCTGGATGCGTTCGAGTGCGTAGATGCCCGCCTCCGCGCGCGCGAGCGCGTCGGGGTTGATGTCGGTCGCGTAGAACAGCGTGCGCTCGGTGAGACCCTCCTCGTCGAACAGGATCTTCAGCGACCACAGCTCCTCGCCGGTGCTGCATCCGGCGACCCACACCTTGATCGACGGGTAGGTGCGCAAACGCGGCAGCACGTGCTCGCGCAGCGCGAGGAAATACGACGGATCGCGAAACATGTCGCTGACCTGCACGGTCAGGTAGCGGAACAGCCGCGAAAACTCGTAGCCGTCGCGCATGATGCGGTCCTGCAATTGCGACAGCGTCTCCACGTTGAATTCATCGAGCGCCTGCGTGAGGCGGCGGCGCAGCGACGACATCGCGTAGTGGCGAAAGTCGTGCTGATACTTCAGATAGATCGCCTCGAGCAGCAGCCGCAGCTCGATGTCGAAATCGCTGATGCGGTGCGGTACCTCAGATGCGGACGGTTTCATCGCGTTGCTCGCTTGCGTGCCAACGCTCGCGCCGTCAGCGCTGCCGCAGCCACACGCGGCACAGCGCGACGAGCTTGTCGACGTCGATCGGTTTCGACACGTAGTCGTCGGCACCCGCTTCGAGGCAGCGCGTGCGATCGTTCGCCATCGCCTTCGCGGTCAGCGCGATGATCGGCAGATGCGCGAAGCGCGGATTGCGGCGAATCTCGCCCATCGCGGTCAGGCCGTCCATCTCGGGCATCATGATGTCCATCAGCACCAGATGCACTTCCGGCCCGTTCTCCAGTTCGTCGAGCGCCTCGCGGCCGTTGCGCGCGATCAGCAGTTTCGCGCCGAGCGGCTCCAGCACGTGCGACAGCGCGAAGATGTTGCGCACGTCGTCTTCGGCGAGCAGGATCGTGCGGCCCTCGAACGCATTGTCGCGTTGCCGCACGGTGCGCAGCATGCGCTGCTGCTCCGGCGCGAGCGACGACTCGACGCTATGCAGAAACAGCGTGACTTCATCGAGCAGACGCTCCGGCGATTTCGCGCCCTTGATGATGATCGACTTCGAGTAGCGGCGCAGCCGGTGCTCCTCTTCGTCGGACAGCATGCGGCCCGTGTAGACGATCACCGGCAGCGATGCATGCGCGCTGTTCGCGGCGAGGCGTTCGAGCAGATCGTAGCCGGTGCCGTCCGGCAGCGCGAGATCGGTGACGACGCAGTCGAACGTCAGCGCCGACAGTTGCTCGAATGCCTCGGCGAGCGTCGCGACCGCGACGATCTCGGTGTTCTCGCTTTGCAGCAGCGCGCGGATGCTTTCGCGCATCGGCCCGTCGTCCTCGATCACCAGCACGCGTTTCAGGCGCTGTTGCAGCCGCGCTTCGAGGCGGCGGATCGCGGCCTCCATCGTCGAGCGCGCGGTCGGCTTCAGCGTGTAGCCGATCGCGCCGAGGTGCAGCGCCTTGTCGGCGTGATCGGTGGCCGACACGATATGGATCGGAATATGGCGAGTCAGCGGATCGTTCTTCAGCCATTCGAGCACCGTGAGGCCCGAGCGGTCCGGCAGACCGACGTCGAGCAGCACCGCGGCCGGCCGCATGTCGCGCACCAGCGCGAGGCCGCTCGCGGCATCGCTCGCGTGCACGAAGTCGAAGTCGAGTTCGTGCACGAGATCGCGCAGAATCGCGGCGAACGGCGGATCGTCTTCGACCGCGACGATCAGACGGCCCGCGCGGGTGCGATTGTCGCGATCGTCGGCTATCGACGCGGCGGCGGGCTCGGCGGCGCCGGGCAGCAAGGCTTCGCGCGACGCGGTGGGCGGCGCCCGGCCTGCCAGACCATTCGCTGGCGGGATCACCGCGGGGGGTGCGGTGTCGAGCGGCGTGCGCAGCAACGGCGCTTGCGCCGTCGCCTGCGCGCCCATGCCCGCGTTCAGCGGGTTCAGCGTGGCGACGCTCGTCATCGCGCTGTCCGCGCTCACGCGCGCCTCGCGCGCATCGAGCGGCAGCCACAGCGAAAACACGCTGCCCTTGCCGACTTCGCTCGCCACCGTGATGCGCCCGCCCAGCAACCGCGAGAACTCGCGCGAAATCGACAGCCCGAGGCCGCTGCCCCCATATTGACGGCTCGTCGAGCCATCGGCCTGCTGGAACGCCTCGAAGATCAGGTCGAGCTTGTCGGCCGGAATACCGATGCCCGAATCGCGCACGTCGAAGCGCAGCACGTTGTCCTCGACCCTGGCGACCTCGAGCGTGACCTCGCCGCGCTCGGTGAACTTCACCGCGTTCGACAGCAGGTTGCGCAGGATCTGCGTGAGCCGCTGGCCATCGGTGACGAACGTATCGGGCGTGCCCGGCAACTTGTCGAAGGCGAGACGCAAGTGCTTGGTCGTCGCGATCGGACGAACCATTTCTTCGAGCGATTGCAGCGTCGCCTCGATCGACACCGTTTCGTGCTCGACCGTCAATTGACCCGCCTCGACCTTCGACAGGTCGAGAATGTCGTTGATCAGCACGAGCAGATCGCTGTTCGACGCGTGGATCGTCTCCGCGTAGCGCACCTGCTCGTCGGTCAGATTGCCGCTGCGATTCTGCTGCAGCAGCTTCGCGAGAATCAGCGAGCTGTTCAGCGGCGTGCGCAATTCGTGCGACATGTTCGCGAGGAACTCGGACTTGTAGCGGCTCGAATGTTCGAGGCGCTCCGCATTGGCCGCCAGATCGTTCTGCACGCGCAGCAGATCCGATTTTTGCCGCTCCAGACGCAGCGCGTATTCCTCGAGCCGCACGTTGGTCTGTTCGAGCTCGGCCTGCTGCGCTTCGAGGCGCCGTTGCGATTCCAACAGCGCGCGGCCGCGTTCCTCGAGCCCTTCGTTGGCGACCCGCAACTCCTCCTGCTGGACCTGCAACTCCTCGTTCAGCTGCTGCGTCTCGGCGAGCGCATCCTGCAGGCGTTCGCGATACAGCGCCGCCTCGAGAAAATTGCCCATGCTGTGGCGGATCAGCTCCATGAACTCTTCGTCGCGCGGCGTCACCTCGCGCAGGAAGCCCATTTCGACGACGCCGTTGACCTGGCCGTCGTTGTCGATCGGCAGAATCAGCAGATTGCGCGGCGCACCGCTGCCCGTCGCCGACACGACCCGCACGTAATCGGCCGGCACGTCGCGCAGCACCAGCGTGCGGCGCGAGCGCGCGGCCTGGCCGACCAGCGTTTCACCCTCCTCGAAACTCGGAGCGGCCGTCTGCTCGCTGTCACGGCTATAGCCGTACGCGGCGATGCGGCGCAGCGTGCCGCTCTGCCTGTCGCGCACGTACAGCGCGGCGACGAGCACATCGAGATATTGGGCGAGAAACTCGAGCATCGCGCGGCCGACGAGCGGCGCGCTCGTCTGGCCGACGACCTTGTCCGCGAGCAGGCGCTGGCCCGAGCGCAACCAGACCTGCTGCTCGAGCAGCGCGGTCTGTTCGGCCTGACGGCGCAGCACGTCGTCATAGGTCTCGGAGAGGTCCAGCAGTTCGCGACGGCCCCGCCATGCGAGCAGGCCGCTGACGACGAGGCTGAACAGCAGGAACACGCCGACCAGCGTCGCCGTCACGTTGCGCGTCGCTTCGACGCGCTGCTGGCGCAAGCGCAATTCGACGTCGAGAAAATCGCCGAATTCGCGGCGCGTTTCGTCGAATTCGAGCTTGCCGCGCCCCGCTGCGATCGCGCTCTCATAGTCCTGGTTGCGGCGGCGCGCGTCGATGATCTGTTCGGCGAAGCGGCTCCAACGCTCCTGCGAGGCCTCGATCTGCTTGAGCCGCTCGATTTGCGGCGGGTTGTCGGCGACCTGCTTTTTCAACGCTTCGAGCTGTGCCTTGAATTTCGGGCCGCCGTTTTCATACGGCGCGAGGAAACTCTCGTTACCGGTGATCAGAAAGCCGCGCATCGACGATTCGCGATCCACCGCGAGCCGCAGCATTTCGTTGGCGTCGCCGATCACGCGCCCGGAGTGCTCGGCCCAGTTCATCGTCGACACGAGATACGCGATCAAGCCGACGAACAGCGCCATCGTGACGAGGCCGACGCCCAAAGGCAGCGCGATATTGCGGCGAAGGATGCGGCGGAAACGGAGTTGATCGACGGCCGGCGATGCGGTCATTTTTTCTGTAAGTGGCATGGCGAATCGGGTCGATGCGGAATATCTTTCGGGTCTGCGCACGGTGTCGAGTGCCGCGATGCGACCGCTGTCATCATACAAGGACGACCCGCACGCGCGACGCGGAATGCAAAAAGAACCTGGCCGGCTAACACCGGCCAGGCTCCTGCATCGACGCGTATCGACGCGCCGCGTTTCAGCTACGCTCAGCACCGTTCAGCGGCTAACGCGGCAGCGCATCAGCGCAACCGGCTCGGCCCGCTCAGGCCGGCACCGATTCCGCCTGCGCCGCGCGCGACCACACGCGATGCTGTCCGGCGGCCTTGATGAACGCCTTCAACACATCGGCGGACTGCGAGTCCTCGCCGGTCGCGACGCCCTCCGGCTGCGCGGGCAACTGCGCGGCCGCGAGCAGGTCGCGCCCCGCGCCGAGCGCCGCGATCGCCTTCAGATGCTTGAACGCTTCGAGCACGAAGTGCCGCGCATCGCCCGATTGCGACAGTGCCTTCGCCCCCTCCTCGCCGCCGACGACGATCACCGCGTCGAACATCACCGATGGCAGCCCGGCGATCGTCGCGTCGGGCGCGAGGCCAGCGATCTCGGCGAGCGTCGGCGCGATCAGCATCGGCGTTGCGCCTTCACCCGTGAGCGCCTGCTGCAACTGTTTGATCGCCGCGCCATCGGAGCCGGGTGCGGCGAGCAGCGCGATCTTGCGGGTCTTGATGCCGGGCTTCACGCGATTGAGCAGACTCAACGCCGGCGACGTCTTCGGCCCGACGAGTTTCGCCGTGCCCTTTTTCGGCTCCGGCAAGCCGAGTCCTTCGGCGACCTTCGCGGCGAGATCGGCGTCGAAGTTCGCGAGAATCTCGTTGACCTGACGCGCGCGAATCTCGGCCTTCGTCACCTTGCCGAGCTCGAACTGATAGGCCGCCGCGATATGGTCTTTTTCCGGCTGCGACATGCTGTTGTAGAACAACGCGGCCTGCGAGAAATGATCGGCGAACGAGTCGCTGCGCACGCGAATCTTCGTGCCCTCGACGCGTTCCTGATAGCTGTCGAAGCCGCCATCTTCAGCGGCCGGATCGGTTTCCTTCGGCCAGCCGTCGTTCAGCGAGTTCGGCTCGTACGACGCCTGGCCGACATGGATCGCCTGCCGATGCATCGCATCGCGCTGATTGTTGACGGATGGACAGACCGGCCGGTTGATCGGAATCTCGTGAAAGTTCGGGCCACCGAGGCGGCTGATCTGAGTGTCCGTGTACGAGAACAAACGCCCCTGCAGCAACGGATCGTTGGTGAAATCGATGCCCGGCACGATATGCCCCGGATGGAACGCGGCCTGTTCGGTCTCGGCGAAGAAGTTGTCCGGATTGCGATTGAGCGTCATCTTGCCGATGATTTTCACCGGCACCAGCTCTTCCGGAATCAGCTTGGTCGGATCGAGCAGGTCGAAGTCGAACTTGTGCTCGTCGGCTTCCTCGACGATCTGCACCCCCAGTTCGTACTCCGGATAATCGCCGCGCTCGATCGCTTCCCATAGGTCGCGGCGGTGAAAGTCCGGGTCCTTGCCCGCGAGCTTCTGCGCTTCGTCCCACAGCAGCGAATACGAGCCGAGCACGGGACGCCAGTGGAACTTGACGAAACGAGCTTTGCCCTGCGCATTGACGAAGCGGAACGTGTGAACGCCGAAGCCTTCCATCGTCCGAAAGCTGCGCGGAATCGCGCGGTCCGACATCGTCCACAGCACCATGTGCGCCGATTCGGGCACGAGCGAGACGAAGTCCCAGAACGTGTCGTGCGCGGACCCGCCGGTCGGCATTTCGTTCGGTGCTTCCGGTTTCACCGCGTGCACGAAGTCAGGAAACTTGATCGCGTCCTGGATGAAGAACACCGGCATGTTGTTGCCGACCAGATCGAAATTGCCTTCCTGCGTGTAGAACTTCGTCGCGAAGCCGCGCACGTCGCGCACGGTGTCGGCAGAGCCGCGCGGACCTTGCACGGTCGAGAAACGCACATAGACCGGCGTTTCGGCGACCGGGTCCTGCAAAAACGCGGCCTTGGTGTACTCGCGCATCGATTCGTAGACCTTGAAGACACCATGCGCGGCCGAGCCACGCGCGTGCACGATCCGTTCGGGAATACGCTCGTGGTCGAAGTGCGTGATCTTTTCACGCATGATGAAATCTTCCAGCAGCGATGGACCGCGCGGTCCCGCCCGCAATGTGTTCTGGTTGTCGGCAATCTTGACGCCCTGATTGGTCCTCAGGGCCTCGCCTTGCGGCTTCACGCGATTGCGTTCGAGATCGTTCGATTTCGCGTCGTTCGACTGCGCTGCCCCGTTTGCCTGGGCCGCGGCCTTCTGGGTATTCGCTTTACCTGCCATGGGGATCGACTCCTTGTGTTCAGGCGCGCGGCGACGGAGGCGTCGCGGCGCGCGATCACAGAGTCAGCAAGGGCTATTCCCACCAAGTCACGGCGCATTGGCTGCGCGGCGGCGGTGCGTCAGAACCGGTAGTTGATCGACACGTCGGCGACGCCGGTCGCGCGGCTGCGCGTGATCGGACTGTTGCCCGCGCTGCCGACGAGCTGCTCGAACGCGCCGTCGGCGGTCGCGAACCAGTGCTTGCTGAACAGCCAGATCGCGCTGACGCCGAAACCCACCGACTTGAAGCCCGCGCTCGCGTGATACTGCGGATACTGCGAGTGCGCGGCCTGCTCCTGATTGACTCCGAACCAGCTGTTCATGTAATTGGAGTCCGCGAGCACCACGTTCGGGCCGGCGAACCAAATGAACTGCTTCGTGCTGCCGGGCATCGGCATATAGGCGCCGAGATCGCCGATCCAGCCGTTCGATCCGCCGAAATAGCGGCGGATATCGGCGCGCAGGACGAGCGGAAAATCCTTCGACACGACGTACTCGCCCGAAAGCTTCAGACCGGGCGCCGGGTTGATGTTGCCGAGCCCGTTGAGTTCCTGCGGATCGTCCTGGCCGCGTCGCCCGAGGTCGTAGACCGCGGCGAGACTCATGCGCCAGTTCTCGCCCTGTGCGAAATTCACGCCGAAGCCTTCGCCGCTCGACAGAAAGAACAGATCCTTGTAGCGCACGTCGATGCTCGGGCCGGTCACCAGGTGATAGCGGTCCGATCCTTCGAAGCGCGGCTGGAACGACGTGGCCACGCCGAAGCGCAGTTGCCAGTCGGGAATGTTCGGCTGCCACATCTTCTGCAGCGGAATGCCCACCGAATATTGCCATTCGCCGAGCGGCGACGGCGTCTGCGCGAAGACCACACCCGGCACGCAGGCCATCGCGCCCAAGGTCGCGGCGACGAGCGAGCCCGCCGCGATGCCGGTTTGTTTATGGCGAGGCATGGCGCCCCGCTTCTTTCTACGGCTGTTGACCACCGGAAGCCTCCAATTTCGCTCGTCGCGATGAGGTTAGGTTTGCGCCCGGGGTCCAGCGCGGACCCAAAAACGCGGACGACCGCCGCGCTGTTACTTACGGCGTGTAATTTTTCCAATCGATGAAGCGGGCAGCGCGATGTGCACGAGGCGCGGCGAGCCCGCATGACCCCCGCGCTCGTGTGGCCACTGCGCATAGTCCTTGCGCGCCGCGGTGACGTGGACAATGGCCAACGGAACATTGCTGCGCAAGATATGCGCCAACTCTGTGGAAGATTGGTGACGAGCGCGACCCAAGGCGTAACCCGAAGACGGTCCGGCGCTGCGGCGGCGCCGCTGGCGCCGCCGTTCAGAGGGATTATTGCCCTGCTTCGACGAGCACCGGCTTGTCGCGATACAGGTTGGGGAACAGGCGTTTCAGGTTGGCGATTTTCGGCATGTCATTGAACACGATGTAGGCCGAATCGGGATGCAAGGTCAGATAGTTCTGGTGATACGACTCGGCCGGATAGAAGCCCTTGTAGGGCTCCGTCTTCGTGACGATCGGCGCGGGGAACACGTGCGACTTGTCGAGCTGCGCAATGTAGCTTTGCGCGACGTGCCGTTGCGCGTCGTTCAGCGGAAAGATCGCGGAGCGGTATTGCGTGCCGCTGTCGGGCCCCTGACGATTCAGCTCGGTCGGGTCCTGAACCACCGAGAAATACACCTGCAGCAACTGGCCGTAGGTGACCTTGCCAGGATCGAACGTGACCTGCACCGATTCGGCGTGCCCCGTCTCGCCGCCGCTGACGGTCTCGTACTGCGCGGTGTCGCGTGAGCCGCCCGAGTAGCCGGACACCGCCCGCGTGACACCACGCACATGCTGGAACACCCCCTGGACGCCCCAGAAGCAGCCACCCGCGAACACCGCGGTTTCCTCGTGCGCGGTGCTGGCCGGGATCGGTTCGTCGAGCGCGGGCGGCGCGATCACGACGGCGCTCTCCGCCGCGAACGCGACGCGCTGCGCGAGCGGCAACGCGAGCGCGGCCGCGCCTAGCAGCAACGACAACACGGCCGCGCGCGTGCGTTTCGAGGTGCCGCCGAACGATGTAAGGAATTGCGGTCTGTTGCGAGTCATGATGGTCGCTCCGGAAAAGTGCCGGCGCCCGCCCGCGTTGGCACGGTGCTGCCACGGCCACATGCGGGTGCGCCGAAGCTTGGTCGCGCGGGCGCGGCGTTTATGACAGCATGCGCGCTTTCGCGGCCGGCGGCGCGGCCGCGCGACTCACAGCGGAAATTTCGTGGTCGACAGGATTTCCTTCAGCACCATGAATGAGCGGATCTGCCGTACGCCCGGCAGATACAGCAACTGCTCGGCGTGGAGTCGATTGAAGCTGTCGCTGTCGCGCGTGCGGATCACCATGAAATAGTCGAACTCGCCGGTCACCACGTGGCACTCCATGCAGCCGGCCACTTTCTGCGCGGCCTTCTCGAACTCGGCGAACGACTCGGGCGTCGAGCGATCCAGTACCACGCCGATGATCACGAGCATGCCCGCGCCGGCCGCCTTTGGATCGAGCAGCGCGACCACGCCGCGAATCAGCCCCGATTCCTTCAAGCGTTCGACGCGCCGCAAACACGCCGGCGCGCTCAGCTTCACTTTCGCGGCGAGCGCCACGTTCGAAATCGACGCGTCGGTTTGCAACTGCCGCAGGATCGCGCGATCGATGCGATCGAGCGGGTGGTGAATCGCGCCGATGCCCGAAGGTGGCGCTCCAGCACGAACTTTCGTTGCGCTCATGACCATATGTACGAAGTTTTATTAGGAGGTGGACATTCTTTGATTTCGAAAAATACGTCTAAGCGATTTTTTTCGCAAGCTCATTTCTGGCGGTTTTTCCTAACATGAACTCATGGAAATCACCCCACCACGGAGCCGCGATGAACCTGCAACGATTCCCCCGCTACCCGCTCACCTTCGGACCGACGCCAATTCAACCGCTCAAGCGTCTGAGCGAGCATCTCGGCGGCAAGGTCGAGCTGTATGCCAAGCGCGAGGACTGCAATAGCGGCCTCGCGTTCGGCGGCAACAAGACCCGCAAGCTCGAATATCTGATCCCCGACGCGCTCGCGCAGGGCTGCGACACGCTCGTGTCGATCGGCGGCATCCAGTCGAACCAGACGCGCCAGGTCGCGGCGGTTGCCGCGCATCTGGGCCTGAAGTGCGTGCTCGTGCAGGAGAACTGGGTCAACTACTCGGATGCGGTGTACGACCGCGTTGGCAACATCCAGATGTCGCGCATGATGGGTGCCGACGTGCGGCTCGTGCCGGACGGCTTCGACATCGGCTTTCGCAAGAGCTGGGAAGACGCGCTCGACAGCGTGCGCGCGGCCGGCGGCAAGCCGTACGCGATTCCGGCCGGCTGCTCGGACCATCCGCTCGGCGGCCTCGGCTTCGTCGGCTTTGCCGAAGAGGTGCGTCAGCAGGAAGCCGAACTGGGCTTCAAGTTCGACTACGTCGTCGTGTGCTCGGTGACGGGCAGCACGCAGGCTGGCATGGTCGTCGGTTTCGCCACCGACGGCCGCGCCGATCGGGTTATCGGCATCGACGCATCGGCGAAACCGGCGCAGACACGCGAGCAGATCACACGCATCGCGAAGCGGACCGCCGAGAGCGTCGAACTGGGCCGCGACATCACCGCGAAGGACATCGTCCTCGACGAGCGCTACGGCGGCCCGGAATACGGTCTGCCGAACGACGGCACGCTCGAGGCGATCCGTCTGTGCGCCCGGCTCGAAGGCATGCTGACCGACCCGGTGTACGAGGGAAAGTCGATGCACGGCATGATCGACAAGGTGCGCAACGGCGAATTTCCGGCCGGCTCGCGCGTGCTGTATGCGCACCTGGGCGGCGTGCCGGCGTTGAGCGCGTACAGCTTTATCTTCCGCAACGGTTGATAGGGTTTAGGCGATTAGCCGACGGGCGTCCGCGGTTCGGTCGCGAGCTTCTTCCTCAGATGCCTGCGCAGAAACTCGACGAATGCCCGGATCGTGACCGAGCTTTGCCGATGCTGCGGATACACGGCATAGACGCCCGTCGCCGCCGGCAGGAACGCTTCGAGCACGGGCACGAGTTGTCCGCTTGCGAGCGCATCGGCGACGATGAAATCCGGCAGCCGAACGATTCCAAGTCCCGCGACGGCCGCATCGCGAATCAGATCGCCGTTATTGGCGCGTAACGGCCCGCGCACCTCGACGCTCTTCACCACGCCCTCGACGCTGAAGTCCCAGCTCACCGCGCCGCCGTGGCCGTACAGCAGACATTCGTGGTTCGCGAGATCGCCAGGCACGGCCGGGCTGCCACGCCGGCGCAGATAACCGGGGCTGCAGCACGCCACCATCTTCACATCGATCAGCTTTTGCGCGATCAGCGACGAATCCGCCAGCGTGCCGATACGGATCGCCATATCGAAGCCTTCGCCGACCACATCGACGGCGCGGTCGCTCAGTTCCATGTCGAAGCGCACGTCGCGATGCTCGCGCAGAAACGCCGCGACGAGCGGCGACAGATGCATCATGCCGAACGACATCGGCGCGCTCACGCGTAGCAGCCCGCGCGGCCCGGCGCGGCGCAGCGACATGGCCTGCTCGGCGTCCTCGACCTCGCCGAGAATGCGCTTCGCGCGCTCGTAGAACTCCTGACCCAGATCGGTCACCGCCAGCTTGCGCGTGTTGCGGATCAGCAGTTGCACACCGAGTGCTTCCTCGAGCGCCATCACACGGCGGCTCACGAACTGTTTCGACAGCGACAGCCGGTTCGCCGCGGCGGTGAAATTGTGGGCGTCGACGGTCGCGACGAAGATGCGCATGTCATCGAGTTGCATCGTATTGTCCACTCCAATGCGACAGTGTTTCCAGTTTTATCATGATTATAGCCATCCTGATTGACCTACACTGTCGTTCATGGATCGCAGCCAAATATCTGGCCCGGATCGCACGACAAAACTCAAGGAGAAAGAGCATGCTCGAAATCAGACACGCCAACCAACGTGGCCGCGCGGAACACGGCTGGCTCAGCTCGCGTCATACGTTTTCGTTCGCGAACTATCACGATCCGAAGCAGAACGGCTTCTCCGACCTGCTCGTGATCAACGACGACCGTGTGGCGCCGGCGCAGGGCTTCGGCAAGCATCCCCATCGCGACATGGAGATCCTTTCGTACGTACTCGAAGGCGCGCTCGAACACAAGGACACGATGGGCACGGGCTCGGTGATCGTGCCGGGCGACATCCAGTTGATGAGCGCGGGCACCGGTGTGGCGCACAGCGAATACAACCATTCGAAGAGCGAGCCGGTGCACTTCCTGCAGATCTGGATCGCGCCGGCCCAGCAAGGCACGAAGCCGCGCTATCAGCAACAGCACTTCGGCGCGGCCGACAAGCGCGGTGTGCTGCGGCTCGTCCTGTCGCCGGACGGTGCGAACGGTTCGCTGCAGTTGCAACAGGATGCGCGGGTGTATGCCGGTCTGTTCGACGGCGAGGAAACCGCGCGGCTCGAACTCGCGAAGGACCGCTATGCATATGTTCAGGTGGCGCGCGGCAGCGTCACGGTGAATAGCGTCGAGCTTGGCGAGGGTGACGGCGCGCGGGTGCGGGGTGAAGAAGCGCTGACGTTCACGCAGGGCCGCGATGCGGAAGTGCTCGTTTTCGACCTGCGTAATATCGAAACCTCGGCGTTGTGGGCATAAGCGCTCCGCTTGCGCCGCTATTGACTCAAACCTGAACGCGGCTCGCTGGACGACGATTTCCAGCGAGCTTCATCCCTCTACCCTATCGGGAAAAATCATGCGCTACACACTGTTTGAAAACCAGAAAGACGTCGTCGTTCTCGTCGCTCGAATCCTGCTGATGGTGCTGTTCGTGATGTTCGGCTGGTCGAAGCTGACCGGCTTTGCCGGCACCGTCGCTTATATGACGTCAACCGGCGCGCCCGTGCCGGCGTTCTCGGCTGTTATCGCGGTGGTGATGGAGCTTGTGGTGGGCGTCGCGCTGTTAGTGGGATTTTTCACGCGACCGCTGGCGCTGCTGCTTGCGGTGTATACGCTCGGCACCGCGATCATCGGCCATCACTACTGGAACATGACGGGCGCGATGCAGTACGACAATATGATTCATTTCTACAAGAACATCGGCATCATCGGCGGGTTGCTGCTGTTGTGCGTGACCGGCCCCGGCAAGTATTCGTTCGACCGGCGGTGATACCGATTCCCGTGCTGTAACGACAAAGGCCCGCACGAATGCGGGCCTTTGTTGCATGCGCAAACTGAAACGGCGGCCCGCGGGCCGCCGTTTGCCTTCTCTGAGCTACCGAATCAAACCGCTGCTTCGGCTTCCGCTTCCGCTTCGCTGACCGCCGCGACTTCTTCGCTGTTGCGGATCAGGTGATCGAATGCGGACAGCGATGCCTTCGCACCCTCGCCCACCGCGATCACGATCTGCTTGAACGGCACCGTGGTCACGTCGCCGGCGGCGAACACGCCCGGCACCGACGTCGCGCCGCGCGCATCGACGACGATCTCGCCATGCTTCGACAGCTCGACCGTGCCCTTCAGCCATTCGGTGTTCGGCACGAGACCGATCTGCACGAACACGCCTTCGAGTTCGACGTTCTTCACTTCGCCCGAAGCGAGGTCCTTGTAGACCAGACCGTTGACCTTCTTGCCGTCGCCGGTGATTTCCGTGGTCTGCGCCTGCGTGAGCACCGTCACGTTCGGCAGGCTGCGCAGCTTGCGTTGCAGCACCTCGTCGGCACGCAGCGTCGCACCGAATTCGAGCAGCGTCACTTCGCGCACGAGACCCGCGAGGTCGATCGCGGCCTCGACGCCCGAGTTGCCGCCGCCGATCACCGCGACGCGCTTGCCCTTGAACAAGGGGCCATCGCAGTGCGGGCAGTACGCGACGCCATGATTGCGATACGCGCGCTCGCCCGGCACGTTGATTTCGCGCCAGCGCGCACCGGTCGCGAGGATGATCGTCTTCGCCTTCAGCACCGCGCCGTTGGCCAGACGTACTTCGATGATGCGCCCCGGAATCAGCGCTTCGGCGCGCTGCACGTCCATGATGTCGACGTCATAGGTCTTCACGTGCTGTTCGAGCGCGGTCGCGAACTTCGGTCCTTCGGTTTCGGTCACGGAGACGAAGTTCTCGATCGCCAGCGTGTCGAGCACCTGGCCACCGAAACGCTCGGCCACGACACCGGTCGCAATGCCCTTGCGCGCCGAGTAGATCGCCGCCGCCGCGCCCGCCGGGCCGCCGCCGACGATCAGCGTGTCGAACACCGGCTTGTTCTCCAGTTGCTTCGCGGCGCGCGCACCGGCGTTGGTGTCGAGCTTCGCGAGGATTTCCTTCACGCCGCTGCGGCCCTGGCCGAAGGTTTCGCCGTTCAGGAACATCGTCGGTACCGCCATGATCTGGCGCGCGTCGACTTCGTTCTGGAACAGCGCGCCGTCGATCGCGACGTGACGGATGCGCGGATTGATCAACGCCATCACGTTCAGCGCCTGCACGACTTCCGGGCAGTTCTGGCACGACAGCGAGAAATACGTTTCGAATTGATAGTCGCCGTCGAGGCTGCGGATCTGTTCAATCACCGCATCGTCGAGTTTGACCGGGTGGCCGCCGACCTGCAGCAGTGCGAGGACGAGCGACGTGAATTCATGCCCCATCGGAATGCCGGCGAAACGGATGCCGGTTTCCTTGCCCGCTTCGCCAATCGAGAACGACGGCTTGCGTTCGTCGTCGCCGCGACGCTCGATCACCGTGACGCGCTCCGACAAGGTCGCGATGTCGTTCAGCAGGGCCAGCAGCTCCTGGGACTTCGCGCTGTCATCGATCGACGCGACGAGCTCGATAGGCCTGCTAACTTTTTCGAGGTACGACTTCAGTTGAGTCTTGAGATTGACGTCAAGCATGGCGTTGCGATTCCGTGACGAGGGGTGTGGGTGTCCCGGCGCCGCACGCATCCGGATAGGACGTGTTGGGCCCGGGGACGCGCGAAGCGCCGTATCAGGCGATTCGCGCGGTGAAGCGCCGGGAAGATCCCGGCAGATGCAGACTGCGGGGTGCAGCGTGAGCTGCGCGGACCTTAGATCTTGCCAATCAGGTCGAGCGACGGGGTCAGCGTTTGCGCGCCCGGCGTCCACTTGGCGGGGCACACTTCGCCCGGGTGCTTGGCGATGTACTGAGCGGCCTGAACCTTGCGCAGCAGTTCGCCAGCGTCACGGCCGATGCCGTTGTCGTGGATTTCGCACAGCTTGATCTCGCCTTCCGGGTTGATCACGAACGTGCCACGCAGCGCGAGGCCTTCTTCTTCGATCAGCACGTCGAAGTTGCGCGAGATAGCGAGCGTCGGGTCAGCCAGCATCGGGTACTTGATCTTGCGGATCGTATCCGACGTGTCGTGCCAAGCCTTGTGCGTGAAGTGCGTATCGGTCGACACGCTGTAGATTTCCACGCCCAGCTTCTTGAAATCTTCATAACGATCGGCCAGGTCACCGAGTTCGGTCGGGCACACGAACGTGAAGTCGGCCGGGTAGAACACGAAAACCGACCACTTCCCCTTCAGGCTTTCTTCAGTGACGGTCTGGAAATCGCCGTTGTGAAAAGCCTGTGCTTTGAACGGTTTGACTTGACTGTTGATGATCGGCATTTGCTAAATCCTCTCTTTGAGGGGGTTGGAAAGTGGAGCCAGTATGTCAGAGCTGCGCTTAATAGGTAAAGTGGATTGTGTTAATGAGTTCGATAGTCACACACTATTTATGTCGTCGGTTGAAACTATCGGACGATTTGCCGGGCGTTTCAGCCCTTCAGAAGCCGCCACAGCGTGGTTCTGCCGATGCCGAGCGCTCGGCTCGCGGCGGCGCGATTGCCGCCCGATTGTTCGAGGGCGCGCAGCGCAGCCTCGCGGCTGGGGGTAGCGCGGGGCGCCGTACTGCCGGGCGCAGGGCCCGGAGGCGCCTGTGTGATCTGCTCGACCTCGACCGCCCTGATCCGGAAGAACTCGGGAAACACGGCCTGCCGGTCTGGCAAGGCGTCGGCAGTCAAGTTCCCGGACATCTCGTTGATTGGCTCACCGATATAAATCGCCGCGCGGGCCAGGAGATTTTCCAGTTCACGGACGTTACCGGGCCACGCGTAATCCGCAAAAAGCGGGGCGAGAAACAGGAGCACCCGCTCGAGCCCCGCCGCCGACAAGCCGTACTGCAGCGCGCTGCGCTCCAGCAGATGCCGCGCCAGCGGCGCGATGTCGGCACGGCGTTCGCGCAGCGGCGGCAATTTTATCTGAAGCAGATTTAATCTGAAATACAGGTCCGCGCGAAACGCGCCCTCCTCGACGAGCGCGTGCAGATCGCGGTGCGTCGCGGCGATCACCCTCACGTCGACCGGCGTCGCGCGGCCGGCGCCGAGCTTCATCACCTCGCGCTCCTGCAGCACGCGCAATAGCCGGCTTTGCAGCGCGGCCGGCATTTCGCCGATCTCATCGAGAAAAATAGTGCCGGTGTGCGCGATTTCAAACAACCCCGGCTTGCCGCCGCGCCGCGCACCCGTGAACGCCCCTTCCTCGTGTCCGAACAGTTCGCTTTCGATCAGCCCCTCGGGCACCGCGGCGCAGTTGAACGCGACGAACGGATTGCCGCGCCGCCGGCTCGCGTTGTGGATGCCCTGTGCGACCAGTTCCTTGCCGGTGCCGCTTTCGCCGCTCAGGAGCACGGTCGCGTCGTGCGCGGCGCCGGCGCGCGCGAGCCGGCGCACGCGCTCGAGCGCCGTCGAAGCGCCGATCAGATCGTCGAGCCGGTGCCGCGCGACCAGATGCCTCGGCCGCTGGCTGGTGCGCAGGGAACGGTCGATCCGCTGCGCAACGAGCGCGTCCTGCGCCGTCACGACGAAACCGGCGCGTGCGCCCTGCTCGACGATCGGCACACAGCCGACGATCAGTGCGCGGCCGCCGATCTGTTCGATGCGTTCGTCGACCGGCTGGTCGGCGGCGCGCGTCTCGCGCAGCAGCGGCGCGAGCGCGCGCGCGACTCGTGCGGGAGTGTCCTCGTCGTCGTTTGGGACCGCCTGCGCGGCGCCTAGACCGAGCAGTTCGAGCATTGCCGGGTTGACGGCTTCGAGCTGGGCGGCTTCGTCGAACGCGGCGACGCCGTCGCGCAGATGCGCGACGATCGTGTTCAGGCGCACCCGCTTCGATTCCTTCTGGCGGCTCACCCGCGCCAGTTCGACCGAGCGCTCGAACGCTTCCTCGACCGCGGCAAGCGAATACAGGAACACGCTTTCCATACCGGCCTGCTGCGCCAGATCGCAGGCCATGCCAGCGCCGACCACCACGCGGCAGCCCTGCGCGGCGAGTTCATCGACTGCGAGCCGCACTTCGTCGATCGACCGATACGCGCGCTGCCGCAGATCGACGTTCAAGAGCGGGCTCAGGTCGGCCAGCTCCTGTGCGATTGCTTCGTGCAGCACGAGCCCGATGCGCGCCTGCGGCCATGTGGCGGTCGCGCGCGTGATCGCGCTCAACACGTCGAAGCCATTCACCTTGACCATTACCACCGGCACGCTGAGGTTCTCGCGCAGGTACGCGCCGTTCGAGCCGGCGGACAGTACGACGTCGACCGAACCTGCGTCCACGTAAGCCTGCAACGCGGCGACGGCCGCGCCGTAGCCCTCCCGCACCGTGAAGAACTTCGCCCGGCCCGCGTAGCGCGGCGCCACCGCCTCGCAAAGCGACTGCAGTCGGCTGATACTGACGAGTGCGACACCGGGCCGCCCGGCATCGACGGCGGGGCCAGGATTGGCGACAAATGGGGTGAACGTGGACACGCGGCTCTCCTTGATTGAAACGTTCCTCGAAACGTTTCATGAAACGTTTCACCGATTGTGCCATGAACGTCCAGGCAGGAGGTCATATCGCGCAAACCCTTGTTCCAGCGGCACGACCGGCGAACTGCCGTTCAATGGCACGCTTCCTGCAGAATGTCGGCCGCGTTCCCTTACCGATTTCCCTTCTGGAGACCTCCATCATGACCACCACTTCCGCCACCCGCCGCGCCGCGTTCCGCGCCAAAGTCAATCAGCGTCAGGGCCTGCTCGTGCCCGGCGCGTTCAACGCGATGAGCGCGCGCGTGATCGAGGACGCCGGCTTCGAGGCGGTCTACATCACCGGCGCGGGCGTCACCAACATGTCGCTCGGTCTACCCGACCTGGGCTTCATCGGCCTTGCCGAAGTCGCAGAGCACACCGCGCGCATCCGCGACGCGGTCGCGCTGCCGCTGATCGTCGATGCCGACACCGGCTTCGGCAACGCGCTGAACGTGCGCCAGACCGTGCGCGTGCTCGAGCGCAGCGGCGCCGACGTGATCCAGTTCGAAGATCAGGTGATGCCGAAAAAATGCGGCCACTTCTCGGGCAAGGAAGTCGTCGCGGCGAGCGAGATGGTCGGCAAGATCCGCGCGGCTGTCGACGCGCGCGAAGACGCGAACCTGCAGATCATGGCGCGCACCGACGCGGCCGCAGTCCACGGCATCGAGGACGCGATCGAGCGCGGTCATCGCTTCATCGAGGCGGGCGCCGACATCCTGTTCATCGAGGCGACCGAATCGCTCGCCGACATCGAGCGTCTGCCGGGGCTGTTCAGTGTGCCGCAACTGATCAACATCGTGATCGGCGGCAAGACGCCGGTGCAGTCGCGCGACGCGCTCGCGAAGCTCGGCTACGGCATCGTGCTGTACGCGAATGCGGCGCTGCAGGGCGCGGTGCTCGGCATGCAGCGCGCGCTCGGCACGCTGCAAAGCAACGGCCGCCTCGACGAGGACGCGACGATCGTCGCGCCGTTCAGCGAGCGCCAGCGGCTCGTCAACAAGCCGCTGTATGACCGGCTGGACAAGGAGTACGCGGGGAAGGACTGACGCTCGGGCGGCGGCGCGGCGGTGCGACGCGCTGCATGCCTGCGCGATGTGGAACCCTTTATTGCGTTAGGATTCAGGGCTGGCAATCAGGCAAGCTGATGTTCGCGGCGCCGGCCTCGTCCGCGAGGCCGTTCTCCCGGCTGCCGGCAGAAGCACGAAAACGCAAACGAAAGGTAGTCGCAAGCACCATGAAGTCAAATTCTTCACGCGCCCCGCGCGGGCTCGTCAATTGTCTTTCAGCGCGCACGCGTGCAGCACGGGAGCTCGCCCGATGACCTGCAGCGGCACCCGCACCGCGCACGTCGGCTGGCTGCCGTACATCGTCGCGGCTACCTTCTTCATGGAGTACCTCGACACCACGGTGATCGCCACCGCGCTGCCGCAGATGGCGCGTTCGTTCGGCGTCGGCCCGAACAGCCTGAGTCTCGGCATGACCGCCTACATGCTCGCGCTCGCGATCTTCATCCCGGCGAGCGGCTGGGTCGCCGACCGCTGCGGCGCGCGCACCGTGTTCGTCAACGCGATCGGCGTGTTCACGGTCGCGTCGGTGCTGTGCGGACTGTCGCAGAACGTGCCCGAGTTCACGGCCGCGCGGCTGCTGCAAGGCATCGGCGGCGCGATGATGGTGCCGGTCGGCCGTCTCATCGTGGTCCGCAGCACCGAGAAAGCTCGCATGATGCAGGCAATCTCGACGATCACATGGCCGGCCATCGCGGCGCCGGTGGTCGGCCCGCCGATCGGCGGCTTCATCACGACCTACGCGTCGTGGCGCTGGATCTTCCTGCTGAACGTGCCGTTCGGCCTCGCGGCGATTGCCATCGCGCTCGCCATCGTGCCGAACCTGCGCGGCACTGAACGCAAGCCGCTCGACGTCGTCGGCCTGCTGCTGAGCGGCGTCGCGCTGACCGCGATTCTGTACGGCGCGGAACTCGCGAGCCAGCCGGCCACCAATCCGTGGCTCGCGGTCTCGATCGTGGCGGGCGGCCTGCTGGTCGGCGCGCTCGCGTTCCAGCATGCGAAGCGTCATCCGTATCCGCTCGTCGACGTATCGACGCTGAAGGTGCCGACGTTTTCCGTGACGGTCATCACCGGTTCGTTCACGCGCATTGGCATCGGCGCGGTGCCCTATCTGATGCCGCTGCTGTTCCAGGTCGGTTTCGGGCTGTCGGCGTTCCGCTCGGGGCTGCTGCTGCTCGCGAGCGCGCTCGGCAATCTCGGCATGAAGGCGCTGACCACGCGCATCCTGCAGCGCTATGGCTTCCGGATGGTGTCGATCGTCGACGTGGCGGTGGCCGGCATTTTCATCATCGCGTGCGGACTGCTGACGCCGGACGTGCCGCTCGTGTTCGTGCTGATCGTCGTGTTCGTGTACGGCGTCGCGCGCTCGATGCAGTTCTCGACGCTCGCGACGCTCGCCTACGCCGACATCCCGCAGCCGCAGATGAGCGCGGCGAGTACGCTGTGGAGCGCGGCCGCGCAGATGACGATCGGTCTCGGCATCGCATTCGGCGCGGTGTCGCTGCGCGTCGCGGCGCTGTTCAACGGCGAGACGACCGGCCACGTGTTCACGCTCGACGATTTCCGCCTCGCGTTCCTGTTCGCGGGCGTGCTGACGCTGCTGTCCGTGCTTGGATATATGCGGCTCGCCCGCAATGCCGGGCAGAGTATCGGTGGGGGTTCGCGCGGCGGTGAAACTCCGGCGAAGAGCTAGGGTCTGTTCACGCTAATAACGGGCTTGCGAACGTGCCTTTGCGCGCGTAGTGCAAGGAGAGAGGAGCGCCGTTTGGCCGAGCCAAACAAGCGACGACCGACGCCGCAATACGGGCGCAAAGGCACGTTCCCCTGTTTTAAAAAACCTTCAAGGGGCTGGCCGCCAGAAGGGCCCGTTATTAGCGTGAACAGACCCTATGGGACGCGCAAGCGCAGCGCGATCAAAAGGAGACGTGCCGTGCAAGCAGGCGAACTGACGATTTTCAGCCGCATCGACGATCTCGACCTCGACCTCGTCTACACATTCCTGTCGCAGGAAACGCCGTGGGCGCGAGGCATGCCACGCGCGACCTTCGAGCGCGCCGTCGCCGGGTCGCTGTGCTTCGGCGGGTTTGTCGATGGCAAGCAGATGGCGTTCGCGCGCCTCGTCACCGACGAGGCGACCTTCGCCTACCTATGCGACGTGTTCGTGCTGCCCGCGTATCGCGGCCAGGGCTATGCGTCGGCGTTGATGAAACATATCTTTGCGAGCCCTTCGCTCGTCACGCTGCGCAGAATCATGTTGGTCACGACCGACGCGCATCACGTCTATGCGCCGCATGGGTTCACGTCGATCGAGAACCCCGAGCGGTATATGGAGGTGCATCGACCGGATGTTTACAAAGCGGCCGAATAGGCCCCGCCTCGGCACGCCTCCCACTGATGTGACCCAGCCTCACCCGTACGCGCGCTCGCGCATCCACTTCGTCATGATCCACTTATCGCCGGCAAGCACCGGCGCGCCGCCGTGCTGAGTCGACGGATCGAGCTGGCGCTGGCCGTTCATGTAGCGGAAATACACCGCGCCGCCCGCGCGCGCCTAGTCGCGCGTCAACTGCCCGCGATAGTGCAGCAGCCCTCCGCGCGCCTGCTGCCTGAGCATCCGCTGCACGAACGGCGACCAGCCGAACAGCGTGCCGCGCACGCCCATCGCCTGGCGCATCCACAGCCACAGATCGAAGCGGTCGCGATGCTCGACGATGAGCCCATCGCGGAACACGAAACGCGCCTCGATCCGGTTCACGACGTCGCGCCCCGTCTGGACGAAACGGTAGCGCGCCACCCACTGCGCGCGGCCGGTATGGTCGTCCGCCTCGATGTCGCTGAAGGTCAGCGTGAAGTCTTGCGCATGCTTGACGAGCATGCGCCACATGTCGCGCGCTTCGTCGCCGACCAGCTCGCCGAAAGCGGGGTCGCTGAAGACGACGTCGTCGGCATAACAGGCGACCATGGTCTCGGCGTCGCGTTGCTGGAAGGCGGTGTAGAAACGTTCGATCAGCTCGGTGTTGGGATGGCTCATTGATGTCGTATGGTGTATTGCGGGAGCGCGTCATGCACGCGCAGCGTCGCGCCGCACTCCGGAAAAACAGCCCGCGCGCGGTAGGCGGCGGGGATGGCGCACACGATATCGGAAAACGGCGTGAAAGGGGGCCGGCGCGAGCCGACGACGGCTTTTACCCTTCCGATATCGCTCCCTTGAAGCGCACCACCTCGGCCCGCCCGGCGAGCTTCCACGCCACCGCCGCCACCGCGCCGCGACGAGCGCCGCTACCCCCAGGGCCGCCGCAAAACCCGCAGCGAAGGCACCTTCGAAGTCGCGCGGCGCGGGCGCTTCTCACCTCGGCTCGGACCGCGTCCGGGTACGCTCGCGGCCGTGCTCGCCTGCGTGTCGCTCGGCGGTTATGTGTCGGCCGTGCCGCATACGCTCGCCGATTGCATCGCGCTGCCGGGCGTCGTCTACCGTGACATAGCCGGTCAGGCGATTGCGTCCGAAATCGCGCTCGCGTTTCGTCGGCACGAGCGAGCGCCCGCCGTCAAGGCGTTCCTGCGCTTCGCGCGCGATGATAAAGATTCACGCTGACGGCAGCGTCGCTACGTTGATCGGGGTCGCCGTCCTGTCGGATATTGCGGTAGGTCTGCCCTTCATGCAGCACTGGGCGCTGATGACCCGCCCGCTCGTGACCATGCCGATGCGTCAGAAAGCTGGATCAACCTTCGTCCGCATAGGCGCGGCCTCGAATCTCGGCCAGCGACGTATCGACCAGCAAGCGGCCCGCATCGAACACCGTCTCGAGCGCTTCGTCCCACTCGCCCTCCACCGTGCTCCCGTCCCACGCGATCGGCAACGTGACCGTCCGGTACTCGCCGGTGCGGCGATGGCGCAGCAAGGTGAGCCGGCCTTTCATCGAGCGCTTGGCGTGATCCGTGACTGGATCCTTCGACACATCGTGCCACGTGTCGCCTAGCCGGATCGCCGAGCACTTCATCGCGAAGCGCTGCGTATCGCGGTTGATCTGCTGCAACAGCGCACCGCCCATGCCGAACACGATGTTGTCGGTGGCGAAGCCGGCCTCGTCCATCGCGGCCAGGATCGCGACGATCGAATCCGGGTTCACGCCGTCACCCTGAATCACGCGCACATGGTCGAGCACGCGCCGCCCCTTGCTGTTGGTCTGCGACCCGAACGAAGCCTCCAGCGAGCGCAGCGTGTGCAGGACGATCGTGCACGGATCGCCGGAGTCCGGGCGAATCACGAGCATGCCGCCGGAATCGAGCACGGCCTGCTTCAGCTCGCCGCCCCATGCGTTCAGCGCGGCGAACAGGTCGTAAGAGTCGGACACCACCGAAACGATCGCGCCCGGCTTGCCGAAGCGGGCGATCATGTTGCGATACGCGTCGACTTCGCGCTCGCGGCCCCACGACGTGATCGTGCTGTGCTCGGCCGCCGGCACCGAGAACGCGGCCATGCGGTCGCGGTAGTAGTGATTCGCCGCAACCACGCCGAGCACCGTATCCGAGCCCATGAAGCTGACGAGATGTGCCGCGCCGCCGATCGCCGCCGACTCCGCGCTCGACACGCCGCGCGCGCCGAAATCATGCAGCTTGAACGGTAGCTGCGAGAGATCGTCGCTGCTTTTCAGCAGATAGGCGCGGATCGTCTGGCGCAGATGCCAGCTTTGCGTCGCAACCGTGATCGGATACCACACGCGCATCAGCATCGTCTCCAGATACGACGTGAGCCAGAACACCTGCGGATCGTCGCATTCGACGGTGAGGAGCACGTTGTGCGTGGGCACGACCGAGCCTTCGGGCGCCGCGCGAATCCGCACCGGCAGATGGCCGCCGTATCGCTGCACGACGTAGCGCCAGCCCGCCTCGTTGAACGGCTCGCCGTGCGCGCTGAAGAAGGTCCGCGCCTGGTCGATCATCGCGCCGGTAACCGGCCGGCACAGGTACTCCTTCAGCAGCATCTGCAAGCCGAAGAACAGCGTGCGGCCGTAACGTCCGCCGCGCGATTCGATGTACGAGAACATCGCCGTCGCGTCGGGCGGATATTGCAGATAGTGCGATGCCTTGTACGAATCCGTATTCAGAATCGGATTGGACAGGATCGACGCGAGGTCGCTGAAACCCTGCGCGTTTTGCATGGACGGTGCTGCGCTCACGTGATTTTCTCGCTGGAGTAACCGGACGGCGCGAGCCTGCCCGACGCTTTCGAAACTCTGATGCCGCGGCTCTACGCCTACAGACTATGCCGGGGATGACTCTGTATCTCACCTTACTACGGTATGCGCGATAGCGCTCGTCGTCGGACTGTAGCTTCTCTTCGCGCAGGATGAGTCTGGCCCGCAGCGCCAACTGCAGCCGCAAACAATCATCCTCCGGATCTCGAGGTTCACCAGTAGAAGACCGAGCTAGAGCAGCGAGTAGATGTCGTCCTAGCCCCCCGGCTTCAATTGCGGCGGCAGATTCGGCCACGTCGCGAGCAACCTGCCGAGCATGCTCCTGCGGCGCTCCGCACCCCCGGGCCACAGCATGTTCGCGAGCAGCACGATACCTTGCGCGAGCCCGCTGTCGCGCGCGCACGCGACGAGCGGCACGCCGCGGCTGAGCGCATCGTTGACGTGCTGATCGTCGCGCGGCAGTTGATGCGCGACCCTCGCGCCGAGCGTGCGTTCGAGCATCGGCAGATTGATCTGCGCGTCCTTGTCGTACTGGTTGACGACGACCCGCACCTTGCTGGACGGATGCCCCAGTTCGCGAAAGATATCGAGCATGCGGCGCGCGCCATGCAGGTACAGCGGGTTCTGCCGCACCACCATGCAGATCGCGTCGCTATGCGCGAGCGCGCGGATCGTCGACGGATTCAGGCTCGGGCCGACGTCGATCAGCACCGCGTCGTAGCGCTCGCGCACCAGCGTCAGAATCCGGTCCAGCTGAGCGGGCAGCAGTTCGGCGGCCTTCAACGGATCGCCGGCGCCGGCGAGCAGATCCAGGTTCGGGCACACGTGCATCGCGCACGCGTCGAACAGCGCCGGGTCGAGTTGCTCGTTGCGCGAGCACAGATCGACGAGCGTCATGGGCGGGGGGCGATTCGCCATCAGCAGGCTCGCGTCGGCGAATTGCTGGCTCAGGTCGATCAGCAGCACGCGCCGCTCACGCCGCGCGGCGAGCGCGCACGCGAGGTTGACCGCGATCAGCGTGGTGCCGCTACCGCCCTTGCTCGACGCCAGGGTGACCACGCGCGCGTGGCGCCGCTCGGGCTCGCGGCGCCGCGCTTCGATCTGTGCAAACGCATCGACGACGGCCTGACGATCGAGCGGCCACGACAGCACCTGGCGAACGCCGACACGCAGCGCCGCGCCGATCAGCGCGGTGGACGGCGCCGGCGTCACCAGCATGCAATGGAGCGTCGGCGCGCAGGCGAGCGTTTCCTCGATGCCGTCTAGTCCGCGGACGCTCAGATTGGCGTCGTCGACGATCAGCAGGTCGGCGCCGCGGACCACGCGCGCGTGCATCGGCAGTTGCCGGGCCGGGCCGAACGCGGTGCGCAGCCGGTAACGCACGCCGCTCTCTTCGAGCCGCACGACGATTCGCTGCGCGTTTTCGATGCTCGCGGCAATCAGGAAGATGTCGATCATGGCAGCTCTGCGGCGCTTGGCGCGTCATGCGCGGGCTTTTATTCCACTCGTCTGTTCACGATTGACGACGCAGGCTTCGGCGCGAGTTCCTTACCGCGACGCTCCCCCGTGAAAACCATGAGCCGGCAAACGGTGTTATCGAATTCCTGCGCGGTCGCTGCGAGCCGACGAGCGGCAAGCGTCAGACGTCGGTTTCATCGTCGTCGCGCCGCTGCGCCGCGCTGCGTTCAGCGCGCACCGGCATGGCGTACAGCGCGTCGCGCAGCAGGTCGCGGCGGATCTCGGCTTGCGCTCGGCGCTCGAGCGCCTCGGCGACGACGAGCGTCAGCAGATCGACCGACGAGCCCGCCGCCTGCGCGAAAAAGCGCGCGCGCGATGCCGCGACATACCGCCGGTAAGTGCTTCTGGTTCCTCCCGAAGCGGCCGGCCTGCGAATCAGTTGTGGTTTCATGTCAGCCCCCGATGTCGAGCAGATTTGCGCCAGGTCACGCCGTCTGGTCTCAGCGCCCCGGCCGTTGGGCCAGGTCGCCGTGCCCGTGCCAACCCACGGACACGGCCCCTGGTTCACCTCGTACATTCGTCTCTCTGTGGAGACTAGCGTCTCTCCCCGCTTCATCGCGCCGGCCGATCCTGATCCGGCGCTGCCCCTTCCCTTTGCGGCGCGTCGCTCGCGAACGTTGCCAGCGCGTTGCCTGTCGTTATCGCCACCCTTTTCGCGTCGTGAGGACAAAAAGTCGAAAAGGAAAAACGGCGAAGTCGTTGCCCTTTTTTCGTCCGGTTTTGAATGGCCGCCAAACCGGTCCGCCACTCACCCGTTTGCTAACGTATTTAGAAGGCCCCGCCGCGCTCCCGCAAACACCTGATGGCTTCCCCGACCATGTCTGCGAGTGACTTTTTTACCGCCGGTCTTTTTTAATCCGGTTTTCCCCGTACCGTCGACCTGGCGGCAAAACATTTTTCTGTGCAGATCTTATTGCAATGGTTATGCCAACACGCATTCGAATTTGTAAGGCACCCGCCAAAGCTTCACTCTGGCGAGAAATCGGTTTGCTTTTGACGCAGTGCGAACCGGCCCGATTTTTGGCGTGGCGCGCATTGATTCGTTTCTGACACGCCAAAATCGCCGCACGCTGGCCGCAAAGCGCGCCTCCCGCTCCGTCTCGCCAGCCTGCTGACAGGCCGCGGGGCCGGCCGCACGCGGCTTCGCCGCTCCTTCCGACTGGCAAAGCGCCCCACCCGGCGCGGCAAAGCGCATTCGACTCGCGCTGTCCAATCTGTCGCAACTGTGAAACACGACTGCTCGCGCTCCGTCCGTTTTAGTCACGCCTTAATACCCGGGCAATTGCTACGCAATGTGCGATTGCGCGCATAACCGGCCTTGACCGCTTATTCATAAGTGATCCGTGTTAATCCGAAAATCCAACCTGCATTCTTCATCCATGTTTCTTTGTCTGGCGCTTTCAGGCGCTTTCGCTTATCGTTAGGCCATGCGCCAATCAGAGCGCTTCTATCAGGTCAACGAGGCAAGCCACGGTTCAAGTGGTTTTCACGGTTCGGGGAAAAATCGCCGGGCAGTTTCAGCAATGAACGACAAGGTCGCCGCCATTGCATGAATCGGTCCGCCATGCAGCGCGTTCCGGTTCGCGCCGCGCTTGAAGCGTGTCCCTTGTTCGTGATTGCTGCTGTCGTGAATGCGTCGCAGCCGGAGTGCAGCAACTGGCCGCCTGAATCTCACAACGTCGCACGGCAGTCCTGAGGATCGAACGGGGGGAACCATGACTACGACTTGCACGCCGGCCGATATGGAACGCACGGTTCTGTACGTGGCGAACGCGCCCGACCAGATACTCGTCGAGTTTCTGGCCGCGTCGGGATGGCAAGCCGTGCACGCAAAAAGCACGGCCGTGGCGGAACGCATGATCGAACGCGGCAACATCAAGGTCGGTCTCGTTCAGTTGCCCGAAGATTGCACGTCACAGCAGCTGTCCGCGCTCGCGCTGTGCATGCGCCGCGTCGAAACCAACTGGGTCGCGCAGATCGTGCCGGGCCAGGCCGACAACGAGCTGGTCAGCCGTTTCATCCTCGATTACTGCTTCGACTTCGTCACGCAGCCGTGGCTCAACGAGCGGCTCGTGTTCGCGCTCGGCCACGCGCATGGGCTGTCGAGCCTGCGTCAGCCGCGCGTCGTGCCGGAGCCGTCGCTCGGCCGCCACGGCATGGTCGGGCAATGCGAGCCGATGCAGCAGCTCTACCGGCGCATCGACAAATGCGGCGTGACCGATGCGCCGGTGTTCATCGCGGGCGAATCGGGCACCGGCAAGGAGCTGACCGCGCGTGCTATTCACGACCGCTCGCCGCGCGCGGGCCGCACGTTCGTCGCGATCAATTGCGCGGCGATTCCGCCGAGCCTGTTGCAGGCCGAACTGTTCGGCCACGAGCGCGGCGCTTTTACCGGCGCGGTGCAACGCAAGCTCGGCCGGATCGAGAGCGCGCATGAAGGCACGCTGTTTCTCGACGAAATCGGCGACATGCCGCACGAATGCCAGGCGGTGCTGCTGCGCTTCCTGCAGGAAGGCACGATTGAGCGGCTTGGCGGCAACGGTCCGATCAGCGTCGACGTGCGCGTGATCTCGGCCACCCACGTCGATCTGGAGCGCGCCGTCGAAGCCGGGCGTTTCCGTTCCGACCTCTATCACCGGCTGTGCGTGCTGCGCCTCGTCGAGCCGCCATTGCGCGAGCGCGGCGGCGACATCAAGCTACTCGCCAATTACGCGCTCAGCATGTACAAGCAGGACGGCGCGCGCAAGCTGCGCGGCCTGTCGAGCGACGCGATCGTCGCGATGTCGAACTATCCGTGGCCCGGCAACGTGCGCGAGCTGATCAACTGCGTGCGCCGCGCGGTCGTGATGAGCGAGGGCCGCTTCATCACCGCGAGCGACCTCGGCCTACCCGAAGCTGACAATGGCCCGGCGGTCACGCTGGCGGAAATCCGCAGCAAGGCCGAAAAGGATGCGATCGAGAACGCGCTGCTGCGGCACGGCTACAAGCTGTCCGATGCGGCGGCCGAACTCGGCATTTCGCGCGCGACGCTGTACCGGCTGATGCACGCGAACCGGCTGCATCAGGAGCCGGCCGGACGCGGCGCGAGCAGCGGCCCCCATGCCGATGACGAAGCAGAGCGCCAGACCTCTTCAGTGGCATAAGCGCGGATTTAAGCGTTTTTTGTAGTGAACGCTTAGCAGCGCACGGTCATGGCGCTTGAGCATTCCCGACTTTCCGCGCTCTGCCCGCACGGAGCGTGGTCGTCGAGAACATCCTCGCGCCGCCGCCAGCATGGCCACCCGGCAAGCGGCCTCCTACCTCCTGCGCCGCCCCGCCCACGGGGCTTTCCGGGCAAGCTTTCTGCTGCCTTCGACAGGCCTGCCGGCCAGCATCGGCTATCCTGTCGGGTCAACGCCCCGCCCGACGGGCGCCGCTCTCGCGGCCCTTTCGCCCGTCCGGCGGGCCTGCGCCGCAGGAACTTCAGCGCCCCGCCCCGTGTCGGTCCCGGGTCACCCCGCTGAAACAACCCATGTTCCGGCACTATCGTCCGCACTGGCTTCATCCCGCTTTACACCCTATGCAAAAATTTCTGCGTATCTATTTTTTCATTTTTCTGCTCGCAGGCGCGGCGCCCGTCTTCGCCGCCGCGCCTGAGCCTGCCCATCCCACGCCCGCGACACCCGCTTCCGCCGCCGTCACGCTGACACCTCAGCAGGCCCGCGACGCGCTCGCTGTCCTGAACGACCCCAAACGCCGCGCGCAAGTCGCCGATACGCTGCAAGCGATCGCCGCGGCCGGCGCGTTGAGCGCGCCGCCCGCATCCGCGCCGGCGGCGGCGTCGGCGCCCGCCGCCGCAAGCGGCGCAGCCGCGCTCGTGCCGGACGCGTTCAAATCCAATGGCCTCGCCTCGCAACTCGCGCGCGAGGGCGCGCATTACGCCGGCCATCTCGCGACCTCGCTGCGCGGCTCGATCGCCGCGCTGCTCGACGTCGCGTCGGTGCGCGCATGGTGGAACTGGCAGTTCGCCAATCCGCACGCGCGCGCGGTGCTGTTCGAGGTGCTGTGGTCGCTGCTGGCCGCGCTGATCCCCGCTCTGGTGCTCGAATGGCTGGCGCGGCGGCTGCTGCGGCGCGTCTATCGGGTGATCGCCGCGCGCCGCGAAGCCGCGCTGCAGGATGACAACGACAACTCACCGCCGCCCGCGCACGCCGCCGGCGCCGCGCCGGCAGGTCATCCGCCGACCAGCACGCCGCCGCTGCCCCCGCTGTCATCGGTGCCGTCAGTGCTCGAAGCGGAGGCGCAAGCCGTCACGACTGGCCCGGCCGCGCCGTACGCGACGCCATCCGCCAAAGGCCGCGCCATCGAAGCCGAAGGCAAGCGCAACGCGACGCACCACTGGACGCTGCTGCAACGTCTGCCCCGCGCGTTGCTGATCACGCTGGTGCGGCTCGTGCCGATCGCGGTGTTCCTCGGCGCGGCGAGCGCGCTGATGTCGATCTTCACCGGCAACGGCACGCCGCAGGATCGCGCGCTCGATTCTCTGATCGACGTCTATGTGGTGTGCCGCTGCGTCGTGATCGTCGGCGCATTCTTCCTGCAGCCGAGCGCACCGCGTCTGCGGCTGCTGCGCATGGGCGATGCGTGGGCCGCGTTCGTGCTCGGCTGGATCGTGCGAATCGTCAGCGTGGTCGGCGCCGGCGTCGCGCTAGCCGAAGTCGCACAGGCGCTTGGCATGAACGACGCCGCGCATCTCGCGCTGCTGAAAGTGGTCGCACTCGCCGGTCACGTGATGATCTCGATCCTCGTGCTGCACTGCGCGAAACCGGTCGCCAACCGGATCCGCAATCGCTTCGCCGCTCACGAGTCGTTAGAGATGTTCGGCAACGCGTTCGCGGACGCGTGGGCCGTGGTGACCGTGGTCATCGTGATGGGCCTGTGGTTCGTCTGGGCCTTCGACGTACGGAACGGCTATCACGCGCTCGTGAATATCGGCGGCATGACGCTCGCGATACTGATCGGCGCGCGGCTCGTGTCGATCGTGATCTTCGGCGCGCTCGCGCGCATCTTCCATGTGCAGGACGATGCGTCACACTCGCTCGTGCATCAGCACGCCTACCGATACTATCCGGCGCTGCGGCGCGTGATCGGCTGGATCATCGGCAGCGTCACCGCGCTGGTGCTGTTGCAGGCGTGGGGCGTCGACGTCGTCGATCTGTTCCGCAGCGGCACGATCGGCCACCGGCTCGCCTCGGCGCTCGCGACGATCGCCGTCGCCGCGATCATCGCGCTGGTGGTGTGGGAGATCGTCAACGTGTCGGCCGAACGTCGCCTCGATAACTGGACGAGCAGCGGCGATCTGGTGCGCGCCGCGCGTCTGCGCACCTTGATGCCGATGCTGCGCACCGCGCTGTTCTGCGTGATCGCGCTCGTCGTCGTGCTGACCGGCCTGAGCCAACTCGGCGTGAACATCGGCCCGCTGCTCGCGGGCGCGAGCATCTTCGGCGTCGCGCTCGGCTTCGGCTCGCAGAAGCTCGTGCAGGACTTCATCACCGGCATCTTTCTGCTGATGGAAAACGCGATGCAGGTCGGCGACTGGGTCACGCTCGCGGGCGTGTCGGGCACCGTCGAATATCTGTCGATTCGCACCGTGCGGCTGCGCGGCGGCGACGGCTCGCTGTTTACGGTGCCGTTCAGTTCGGTGTCGACCGTGAACAACACGAATCGCGGCATCGGCAACGCGGCGGTGCGCGTGAATATCGTGTTCGGCCAGGACGTCGAGCGCGCGATCGAGACGCTGAAGGAAATCGGCGCATCGCTGCGCACGGACGACAACTTCAAGGACGGCATCCTGGCGGACTTCTCGTTCTGGGGCGTCGATGCGGTCGACGGTTCGGCGATCACGCTGGCCGGCCAGATGCAATGCCGCGATACGTCGCGCTGGGGCGTGCAACGCGAATTCAACCGACGCATCCTCGAGCGCTTCAGCGAACTCGGCATCGAGATCGCGAATCCGCAGCGTCATCTGCTCACGTGGGACCCCGCGAGCAAGGCCAGGTTCGATACGGCCCTGCCGCGCGAACGCCATGGCGACCGGCCGGATGGCGACGCCGCCGGGGACGGTCACGCTCCGCACAAGGGCGACGCGCCGCTCGACGACCAGATCCCGGTTGATCCGAGCCCGGCCGGCGGCCCTGGCACGCCCGGCAATCCGGGCTCGACCTCGCCGCACGCGTGACGCGTCGCGCGTCGCGCGCGTAAAGGTTCGCTAGCGCGGCGCGGCGCTAGCGAACCTGCCACCAGCGCGGCAACAGGCGCCGCACTTCCGGCCTGCGAAAGCGGTCGTCGATCAGATGCACGACGCCGCGGTCCTCTTCGGTGCGGATCACGCGCCCCGCCGCCTGCACGACTTTCTGCAAACCCGGATACAGGTACATGTAGTCGTAGCCATTGCCGAAGCGCGCATCGAGCGCGCGGCGCATCTGCTCGTTGACGTCGTTGATCTGCGGCAGACCGAGCGTCGCGACGAACGCGCCGATCAGTTGCTGCCCGGTCAGATCGACACCTTCCGAAAACGCGCCGCCGAGCACCGCGAAGCCGATGCCCTGATTCATCGTCCTGAAGCGCGCGAGAAACGCATCGCGCGCGGCTTCGTCCATGCCGGGTTCCTGCGCCCACACCGGCAAGCCGGGGTGCCGCTCGCGCAGCAGCGCGACCACGCGTTGCAGATAGTCGAAACTGCTCAGGAACCCGAGATAATTGCCGGGCTGCATGTCGTACTGCTTCGCGATCAGCTCCACGATCGGCGCGAGCGAGCGTTCGCGGTCACGCCAGCGCGTCGACACATGAGCGGCCACGTGCACCTGCAACTGCTCCGCGCGAAACGGTCCCTCGACGTCGAGCCATTGCGTGTCCTCGGCTAGCCCAAGTGTGTCGCGATAGAAATGCTGCGGATTCAGCGTGCCGGAGAACATCACCGTGGTACGCGCGGCCGCATAGCGTGGCGCGAGGAACGGCGCGGGGATCACGTTGCGCACGCAGAGCGTCGCACTGGTTTTGTCGCGCGGCGCGTAGCGGTCGGCGCTCAATGTCACGTCGAACATCGAGTGCTCGCCGAACTGCTCGGCGAGCGCGACGAAGTGCATCGCGTCGAAGAAAACCCGCAGCGCATGTTCGTCGATCGACAACGGCGCGTCGGCGAGCTGATCCATTACCGCGCCGATCAGATTCTGCGCGGCGGACAGCAATTTGCCGGGCACCTCCGCGTACACCTGATAGCTGGACGTCTGCGTGCGCTTCACCGCATTCCACTCGCGCTGCAAGCGTTCGAGCGGCTTCTTCAGCGCCACCGGCGCGCTCTTGCGCGCGAGCCGGAACGCGCTTTGATCTAGCGACGCGGTATACATGCGCCGCGCGCGTTCGAGCAGGTTGTGCGCTTCGTCGACCAGCACGCCGGCGCGCCACTGGTTGATCTGCGTGAGCGCATGCAGCATCGCGCTCCCGTCGTAGTAGTAGTTGTAATCGCCGACGATCACATCGGCCCAGCGCGCGAGCTCCTGCGACAGATAGTACGGACAGATATTGTGCGTCAGCGCAGCCTCGCGCACCGCCGCGCGATCGAGCCGTGGCGTCGCCAACGCGGCGGCGCGCGCCGCATCGAGACGGTCGTAAAAGCCGCGCGCGAGCGGACAGGACTCGCCGTTGCAGGCTTTGTCCGGATGCTCGCAGGCTTTGTCGCGCGCGACCAGTTCGAGCGTTCTGAGCGGCAACGGCGCGCTCTGGTGCAGCGAGTCGATCGCATCGAACGCGAGCGCGCGGCCCGGCGTCTTCGCGGTCAGAAAGAACACGCGATCGAGCCGGTCTTCGCCGCAGGCTTTCAGCAACGGAAAAATCGTCGCCAGCGTCTTACCGATACCGGTCGGCGCCTGCGCCATCAACGGCTTGCCGTCGCGTGCCGCGCGATACACGGCCACCGCGAGCTCGCGCTGCCCGCGCCGAAACCGCCCATACGGAAACTGCAACGCGACGAGCGCCGCGTTGCGCGCGACGCGATGCGCGTCTTCCTGCACGGCCCAATCGAGAAATCGTTCACACTGGTCGACGAAGAAGATTTCGAGTTCGCGCGCGCTGTGCTGCTGCGTCAGCACGGTTTCCTTCTGACTGCCGATATCGAAGTAGACGAGCGCGATCGTCAGCTCGCCGAGCCCGCGCGCCCGGCACAGCAGATGCCCATACACGAGTGCCTGCGCCCAATGCAGCACGCGATGATTCGCGGGCATGCGCGCGAGATCGCCGCGATACGTCTTCACTTCTTCGAGCCGGTTCGCGATTCCGTCGTAGCCGTCCGCGCGGCCACGCACGGTCAGACTGCGATGCGTGCCCGTCAGCGTGAGTTCGGTTTCGTAGCCGCTCGCGCGACGGCCGGCGACCATCTGATGACCCGCGATGCCTTCGAGCGAAGTCGGCGCGGGCGTGAAGCGCAGATCGAGATCGCCGCGCCGAGCGGTGAATTCGCACATCGCGCGGACGGCCACCACGTAGCTCATACGACGCGCTCCGCTGCGGCTTGCGTCGCGGCGTCCGCTTCGCTCTGCGCCTCTTGCCCGGCCCAGCGCACGTCGAGGACGCGCACCGCCATGCCGTGCTGCGCGCAGTACGCGAGCCAGCGGATCTGGTTGTCCTGCAGACGATCGCCGGGGCCTTTCACCTCGATCAGTTCATAGCGACGCTCGGCCGGCCAGAACCGGATCAGGTCGGGCAAGCCCGAACGATTGCCGCGAATGTCGCGCAGCAAGCGCTCGAAGCACAGCTTCAGATGCGCGGCGGGCAGACAGTCGAGCGCGAGCGCGATGAGCTCGGGCGTCAGCAGTCCCCAGAACACGAACGGCGACTGCATGCCGGCCTTGTCGTGCAGATGCCGCAGAATCGTGTCGCGATAGACGCCGCTATCGAGCTGCGCGAAGCACGCGGCGAACTGCGTGGCGCGACGCGCGTGAAAGTCCGGCGCGTGCAGATCGGCCGGTCCGCGTTGGAACGGATGAAAAAACGCGCCGGGCAACGCCGTGAACACCGGCTCCCAGCACAGCAGGCCGAACAGCGAATTGATCAGCGCGTTCTCGACGTAGTGCACCGGCGCGGCGTCGCTGCTCAAATGATCGCGCACCAGGTACTCGACGGCCACCGGCGTATCAGGCTTCGGCAGCACCAGCGTGCCGCGCTCCACAGGCCTCGCCGCTGCTGCGCGCGGCACCGGCTCGCCGCACTTGCGCCGCAAGCGCGGCAACATCCGGGCGACGCGCTGCGCCTCTTCTTCGCTCTCAGGCGCGACATCGGCCTGCGAGGCCAGCGCCAGCGCTTCGCCGTAACGCTCGCTGCGCTCGAGCACGCGCATGCGTCGAAGACGCGCGCCGGGCCAAGTGCACGCGTCGTACACCGCGAGCGCGGTGTCCCACTGCCCGCGCCGCTCGCAATCCTGGCCGATCCGGAAAAGTAGTTTCGCGCGACGCATTTCGAGCCACGGATTCGCGGTGCCGATCGAGCGGACGGTCGCGATCAGTTCGTGAAGGGTGGGGGTGCCGGTGCCGACCGGTAGCCATTCGAGCGCATCGCGGCACGCGTGCAGCGCGAGATAAACGTCGACGTCCGCGCGTTGCTGGAACGCGCGCGACCAAGGCCCGAACGCGACCTTCTCGTACTGGAACACGCCAAGATCGGCGAGCACGAACTCCGACCAGTCCTGATGCAGATTGCCGAAGAACATCAGGCGCAAGCGATCGCACAACGGCGCGATCGCGACGTGCAGCACGCGGTCCGTAGAAGCGTCGTGCCAGGCGGCGAGCGGACGTGATGTGCATGCTTGCGCGTCGCCGCTTGCGGTTTCGTAAAACTCGCGCAGCATTTCGAGCAGATCCGGTTTGCGCAAAGCCTTTGCGCCGGGAATCCGCGCGATCGCGTCCGCGAAGATGTCCTGCAATTGCGCACGCGTGCTGAGCGCAAACAGGTCGTCGAGAGACAGGGCCGGCTCGGCGTCGATCCAACGATGCACCGTCATCGGCATCGCCGCCTGCAACGGACAGCCGATTTCGTCGTAAGCCAGGCGGCTCGCGCGGAACAGCATGCCTTTGCGCATCAGCATGCGCACCAGCAGCGCACGCGATGCCTGCGGCAACGTCGCGAAAGTTTCCAGAAAAGCGCGCTCTTCGTCGTCGAGCAGATCGTCGTAACGCGCGGCGAGCCACGCAAGCGCGCGCTCGAAATTCAGCAGGTAGTAAGGGGCTTCAGAGCGGATCTCTGAGCGAGCATCGGTTGCCACGGACTTTGTGCGGGACCTGTATGTTTATACAGTGATGATAGCAAAGTCCGGCGCTGCGACCGCCGCGCATCAGCCCGCGAGCCACACGACCGTCAGCGAGCGCACGCCCTGCGCGCCGCGAATCAGTACGCCCTCGATATCGGCGGTGGCCGAAGGGCCGGTAACGAGCGCCGCGTAACGCGCCCTGCGGAAATCGTCGCGACGATAGACGTCTTGCAGTCCATCGAGCAAGTGCGCCGGATCGAGCAGCACGACCAGATGCTGGACGATGTAGCCCAATGCATTGACCACATATTCGCGCTCGCTAAACCACACCGAGCCGGTTTCGGCGACGCCAAAGCGCGCACGGACCAAACCGACGTCGACGTCCTGCAGCGATGCGGGGTCCGTATCCGCGCCGATCACGCGCGTGCCCGGCACTTCGGCGCTCGCCGATGCGATCGATGCCGCCGCGCCAAAACGCTCGCGGATCAGATCGCTGACGTCGCTCGCGCTGGCCGCTTCGACGCACGTGCCGCCCATCGTTTGCAACGCCGCCGTGAAGCGCGCCCGCAGATCGCCGCCAACCGCTTCGAACAGCGGCACGTCGGGACGCGGCCGCGCGGCCGGTTGCGCGGCGCGCACCTTGGCGAGAAAAGCCTCACGCGTTGTCATCGCCGCCTCCGCGATTCTTTTTGTACCAGGCATGAAAAGTCATCTTCGGCGCCTCCGGCAATTCGCGCTGCCGGCCCCAGATATTCAGAGGGTTGTACAGCACGAAATTCGGCAGCCGCCGCAACGCGCTGCCCATCGACGACACCGTCGCGCGATACAAGGTCGGACTCGATAGCAGACGTCCCGCCATCTTCAGGACTTCCTGCTTCACGAACGGCACTTCGTGCTGCTCGGCGATCACCGCGCGCCACTTATAGATCTGCTCGTGAATGTTGATCTTCACCGGACACACATTCGTGCAACTGCCATTGAGTGTCGATGCGAACGGCAACGCGCTATAGCGTTTCAGATCGAACGTCGGATTGATGATCGCGCCGATCGGCCCCGAATAGGTGCCGCCATACGACAGGCCGCCGCTGCGTCGATAGACCGGACACGTATTCATGCACGCGCCGCAGCGTATGCATTTGAGCGAGTACCAGAAGTCCTCCATCGCGAGCCGTTCGGAGCGGCCATGATCGACGAGGATGAAATGCATCTCGGTGCCCGGCCGCGGCGCACGAAAATGCGACGTGTACTGCGTGATCGGCGAACCCAATGCGCTGCGCGACAGCATGCGCACGAACACGCCGAGATCCGACACCTTCGGTATCAGCTTCTCGATTCCGAACGATGCGATATGCAGCGGCGGCACGTTCGCCGAAAGATCGGCATTGCCTTCGTTCGTGCAGACGACGACCGTGCCCGTTTCCGCCACCGCGAAATTGCAGCCGGTCATGCCAGCCGTTTTCTGGCGCACGAAATACGGCCGCGTATTCATGCGCTGACTCTCGGCCAGATAGTGGATGTCGCTGTTCTTCGGATCGGTGCCGATGGTCCGGCCGAACAGCTCGGCCACGTCCGCGCGCAGCTTGTGCACGGCCGGCACGACCATATGACTCGGGTCCTGATGATCGAGCTGCTGGATGCGCTCGCCGAGGTCCGTTTCCATCACGGTAATGCCGCGCGGTTCGAGATACTCGCGCATCCGGCATTCGTCGGTCAGCATCGACTTGCTCTTCACGAGCGTCGTCATGCCGCGCTCGGACATCAGCTTGTGGACGATCGCGTTGTGCTCTTCCGCGCTCGCTGCCCAATGCACGACCACGCCATTGGCCTCGGCCGCCGCCGCGAACTGCTCCAGGTAGTCGGCCAGATGCGACAGCGTGTGTTCCTTGATGCCCGACGCCAGCGAGCGCAACGTTTCCCATTCGGCAATGCCGTGCGCCTGCGCGTCGCGCTTCTCGCGCAGGTCCCACAGACGCTTGTCGTGAAACGCGACATGCTCGGTCTTGCTGATGAAAGAACCCGCGGCTTTGGCGTGATCGATGCGGTGATGGTCGCCGCTCATGCGCGTGCTCCATTGAGAACCTGCGCGATATGAATGAAGCGCGCGTCGGCTTTCATGCGTTCCGCGCAACCCTGCTGGTGCATCAGGCACGACATGTCGCCCGAAACGATGTACTCGGCGCCCGCATCCAGATGGTCGCGCACCTTGTCCTGCCCCATGCGCACCGACACCGCCTCTTCGGTGACCGAGAACGTGCCGCCAAAACCGCAACATTCGTCGGGCCTCGCCGGCTTGACGAACTCGATGCCCTTCACGCCTTCGAGCAACGCGCGCGGCTTCGAAAACGGCGTGCCGGCGATTTCCGACGCCGACGCCTGCTTCAGATGACGCAGCGCGCTGCAACTGGTGTGTAGACCGACGCGGTGCGGAAACTCGGCCCACGGAAATTCGCGCGCGCCGATCACGTCGTGCAGAAACTCCACCAGTTCGTAAGCGCCTGCGCGTACTTTCTTCACTTCGTCGGTCTGCTCGAGCGCGGTCAGATGTTCGCGCACGTGATGAATGCAACTCGCGGACGGCCCGACGATGTAGTCGTAACCCGCGAAGTTGCGCGCGAATAGTCGCTCCGTGGCGGCGGCGTCCGCATGCGCGCCGCTATTGGCCATCGGCTGGCCGCAGCAGGTCTGCTGCTGCGGATAGTCGACCTCGATGCCGAAACGTTCGAGCAGTTCGAGCGTCGCGATACCGACCTCCGGATAGAACGCGTCGATAAAGCACGGGATAAACAGCGCGACTTTCATAGGCTCTTCAGGAAAAGCGGCGGGGACGATGTCTGTTGACCGGCGTGGTCGGCGATCGCGAGATGAAACGCGGCATCGAGTTCGGCGAGATTCGCGCGATCGCGCGACAGCGACGCGGCCTTCAACGCCTCGAACGCCGCGCGGATTTTCTTCAGATCGGTGGCGGTTGCGCGCTGCGCGGCATAGACCGACGAAATCGCTTCGAGCCCCTGGCGCAACTCCAGAATGTCGGCACTGGTGCGCGGATTCTGCAGCAACAGTTCGGCAAGCGGCTTCGAGACGATGGGCGCGGTCACGTCGACCACCGTGAAACCGCCGCGCCCCGACGTTTCGATGTAACCGTCCGCCTCCAGCCGGATCAGCGCCTCGCGCAGCGATGGTCGCGACACGCCGAGCTGCGCCGCGAGATCGCGCTCGGCCGGCAGACGGTCGCCTGGCATCAGCGTGCCCTCCGAGATCAGTTGCTTGATCTGGTCGGACACCACGTCGAAAATGCGCTTGCGCGCGAAGGACGGAATCGGGGTGAATGGCATAAGCGGCGAACGATGAAGCCGGTTGACAGAGCGCGCGGCTACTCCACGGTGCGGGAATTATACCGTTCGACACCATGCGACGATTCGCCGATCTCAACGCGGCTGCCCCGTATAAAAGCTCACGAGGTCACGCTTCATCGCGTGCAGCGCGGCATCGTCGAGATACACCATATGGCCGGTCGGATAGTAGGCGATGCGCACGTTCTCGCGCAGCGACCGATCGAGGCCGAGATGCGCGAGCGCATATTCGGTCGCATAGAACGGCGTGGCGAGATCGAAGTAGCCGTTCAGCGATAACACCCGCAACTGCGGATTCTGCCGCATCGCTTCGGCCAGATCGCCGCCCGCGTAGGGCAGCTCCAGCCGTTCGCCCCACCATTCGCGATGTTTCCAGTCCCATTGCTTCAACGCGTCGTCGCTGAACACCACGTAACGGTCGGTTGGCGTGTAGTGCAGGTCGTCCGACAGATGCTGATGAAGCGCCGCATTGAACGCATTCGACACGCTGCTCACCGACGCATCGAAGTCCGGATCCTCAGATGCATCGTCGTAGTTCAGGCCTTCGAAACGCGCATCGTAGCGGCCCACGCTGCGCGACTCGTTGCGCAGCAACTCGTTTCGAAAACGCGACGGATAAAGACGCAGACGGTTACGCTTCACGAACCCTACGTCCAATCCGGTGAAGTACGCGATGCGCGCGGCGATCGCGTCGCGCTGATCGTCGGGCAGCGCATCGCCCTGTTCGAGCGCCTGCGCATAGGGTCCGCGGGCGAACGCGCGTGCTTCGTCGAGAAAGGCCGGCAGGCTCGCGGGCTTCGGTGTGACCTTGTCGTGATACCACGCGATCGCCGCGAAACTCGGCAGATAACTCTCGCTCCTGAAATCGTTGCCAGGCGCGAACGCCGCGGAATTGAGCACCGACGACAGCAGGATCACGCCGTTCAGCGCGATATTGTTCTGCCCCAACTGATAAGCGAGCATCGCGGCGCGCGCGGTGCCATACGATTCGCCGAGCAGGTACTTCGGCGAATTCCAGCGCTGATTCACCGTCAGATAACGGTCGATGAATTGCGCAAACGCACGGACGTCCTGATCGACGCCCCAGAAGTCCTTGCCCGTGCCATGCCCGACCGGTCTCGACAGGCCCGCGCCGACCGCGTCGATGAACACGAGGTCGCTGGTGTCGAGCAGGCTATCGGGGTTGTCGTCGAGCGTGTACGGCGCGGGCGGCGTGCTCGCGGGGCTCGCGGTGCGCACGCGTTTCGGGCCGACCGAGCCCATCATCAGGAATACGCTGCCGGCGCCTGGGCCGCCGTTGAACAGAAAGGTGATCGGACGCGTCGCAGGCGTCCTGCTCGGCACCGTGTACGCGACATAGAACACGCTCGCGTTCGGCGCGCCGGTCTTGTCGTGCAGCAACAGATTGCCCGCGCTCGCCGTGTAGTCGAGCTTGCGGCCGTTCAGGCGAAGCGAATGCGTGGTGACGCTGGCGGTTTCGGGCGGCACGGGAATCGCGGGCGTCGAGGCCCTGTCGTTGCGAGGCGTTGCCGTCGCGTCGGCCGAGTCCGGTGCATTCGATGCAGCCTGCGTGTCGCCACGCGCAGCCGTCCGCCTGCGCGGCTCGCCGTTCGGGCGCGCCGTCATCGCGTGCGGCTCGCTCGATTCGCCGACCGGCGACGCGTTCGCCTGCGGCCCCTGGCGTGGTGCGATCGGCGCGAATGCGGCGGCGTCCGTGCTTCCCCCCGTTGCCGTGCTTTCCGAGGTGCTCGACGCATCGGCCTGTTCGGCTGCCATGCACCGTTCGCCGAACGGCACCACACCAGCGACAGAAAGCGTCACCGTCAGCGCGGCGGCCGGTAATCCGGCTGTCAGCAAGCGGCGCAATGAAGAAGAGCAGCGATGGATCATGAAGTTTTCCGCGACGAGTCGAAGCGCGCTGGAATCGGGCTAGCCGGGTTCGGGAGCACACCCGGCGCTCGATTCTTGACGCAAGTTTGCGCGGCGTCAACCGTCGGCGTCACCGCACGCCCAACATTACAAAGCGCTTTTTCCGCGACGTGGCGCAGACCTGCGCAGTCATGGCAGAATCGACAGCGCCTTCGTCGCCTTGTCGAGAATACCCAATGGACCAACTGGTACTGGATGCATTCGACGCTGCCGCGCTGATCCCCGGCTTTCGCGCGCCGCAACTGCCGCACGAGCAGCCCGACCCCTCGACCCTCGACGCCGCCGACCACGCGATGCGGCACTGGACTAGCACCGTCAGCGGCCCGCTGGCGCCCGGCTCCGACGTGCACCGGCAGGAAATGTGCCGCATGTTTCGCGAGACCTTCAATCCGTATCGCCCGTCCGTGCTCGCATGGCCGCAGCTCGAAGCCGCGACGCTCAAGCGCATCGTCGATCTGCCGATCTGGGACATCGCCGTGCAAACCGAAGGCAGGGCGCGGCTGCGCATGGCCGCCTACGCGGCCTCGCTCGACACCCCGGAGCTGCGCGACGCACTTGCGCTGAACGCGTGGGAAGAGAACCGCCATAAGGAAGTGCTGTCGCGCATGGTGCATGCGTATGGCATCGCGCTCGCGAGCGAGCCGTCGTACGTCTATCCGAAAGACACGGAACGGGCTTACCTCGTGACCGGCTATAGCGAATGTATCGACAGCTTCTTCGCGTTCGGCCTGTTCGAGGTGGCGCGGCGCTCGGGCCTGTTCCCGCCGGCACTGACCGAGACATTCGAGCCGGTGATGCAGGAAGAGTGCCGCCATATTCTGCTGTTCGCGAACTGGGTCGCCTGGCATCGCGCGCAGCTTTCATGGTGGCAGCGCATCCGCTTCGAGCTCAAGGTGGCGGGCGTGTGGGCGTTTCTGGTGTGGGAGCGCATTGGGCTCGCACGTGCGATGGATGCTGAGGGCAACGTCCAGGAGCACGATAACAACTTCACGGTAAACGGCGCGCAGTCGGTAACGGATGTCGATATCAGCGTGCCCGAATTGATGCAACTGTGTCTTCAGGAAAACGAACGTCGATTCGCTGGGTATGACCCACGGTTGTTGCGGCCCGAAACGATGCCTCGGCTGGTGCGCTTCGGCTTGAAATTTGTGCGCAGGAAAAAGTAAGCCGCGCCGAACGCACTGCCCAGCCACCTTCGGCTGGCCGTGGTGCCCACCGACCGGATCGTCGCAATCTACAACCCACCGCCCTCTCGGCCCCGCCCCCTTTTCACGAACCGCGCGATCCTCTCGCACGCCTCGATCAATCGATCCTCGCCCACCACCAGCCCCAACCTCACGAAGCCGTTCGCCGTCTCCCCGAACGCACTCGCGTCGAGCACGGCCACGCCTTGTGCGCGAAACAGCTGCCATGTGAACTCGGTCGTATCGAGCCCGGTCCCGCTGACGTCGACCATCATGAACATGCCCGCTTCGGGCAACAGGCACCGCAAGCCCGGCACACGATGCAAGCGCTCGAACACGACATCGCGCCGCCGCCGGTAGATCTCGCGAATATCGGCGACGATCTCCGCCCTGTTCTCCAAAGCCGTCAACGCGGCCTGCTGGATGAAACCCGGCAGGCCGTACAGCATCGCGAGCGCGAGCCGCGCCATGTGCTCGATCAGCGTCGCGGGCCCGATTGTCCAGCCGACACGCCACCCCGCCATCGCATGCGACTTCGACAGGCTGCCGAGCGTGACCGTGCGCTCCGCCATGCCGGACAGCGACGCAATGCTCACGTGATCGCGTTCGAACGTGAGTTCCGCGTACACCTCGTCGGACAGCACCCACAGGTCGTGCTCGCACGCGAGCCGCGCGATGCGCTCGAGATCGGCGCGCTGCATCACCACGCCGGTCGGGTTGCACGGCGTCGCGAAGAATATCGCCCTCGTGCGCGGCGTGATCGCCGCTTCGAGCGCGTCGCAGTCGACGTGAAACGCGCGCGCCGGATCGACCGGCACCGCGACGAGCGTCGCACCCGCCGCGCGCACGCAAGCCTCGTAGGTCAGATACATCGGCTCGGGAACGATCACTTCGTCGCCCGCTTCGAGCAGGCACAGCGACACCGCGAACACGCCGTTTTGCGCGCCGGCGGTCAGCACCACGTTGGCGGCGCTCACGTCGCATCCCGTCGTGCGCGCGTGCTCGGCGGCGATCGCGGCGCGCAGCGGCTCGCGACCGGCCATCGCCGTATAGTGCGTATCGCCGGCCCGCAACGCACCGATGGCGCGCTCGACGATCGGCGCGGGCGTCGAGAACTCGGGATCGCCAACGCTCAGCACGATCACGTCTTCGCCCCTGGCGGCCGCCTGCTGCGCGACCCGATGAATTTCCCACGCCGACGTGCGCCGCCCTTGCAGTCGCTCGACCAGAGTCGAATACTTCATTGCGCTCACCCGTTGTTGTGCGGTCCGTTCCGCCGATCTCTTTCCAATTGACCCGCCAATGTAAAGGCACGCCGGCGAAACGTCCAGATACGAAAAAGGGTCATGCGAGCGGATAACCTCGCATGACCCTGTGCGCAATGTACTGCTGTTTGAATGACTGCTTTGCTTCAAACCCCCGCCAGGTTTTATTTCAAACCCCCGTTAAAACTTCGGCGCGTCAAAGCTGCCGGCGCAGTTCAGCCGGCGGCACCTTCATCAGATGCCGGTATTTCGCCACCGTGCGTCGCGCGACCAGCACGCCCTGATCCGCGAGCATCTTCGCGAGCGTCACGTCCGACAGTGGATCACGCGTATTTTCCGCGGCGATCATCTCCTTGAGCAGCGCGCGCACCGCGGCGGCCGAGCAGGTTCCGCCGCTTTCGGTGCCGAGCTCGCGCGGGAAGAAATGCTTGAACTCGAAGATGCCGCGCGGCGTCGCCATATATTTGTTGCCCGTCGCGCGCGAGATCGTGGATTCGTGCAGGCCCAGCTCGTCAGCCACGTCACGCAGCACCATCGGCTTCAGCGCGATCTCGCCGTACAGGAAGAACGCCTTCTGATGCGCGACGATGCATTCGGCAACCCGCTGGATCGTATCGAAGCGCTGTTGCGCGTTGCGGATCAGCCAGCGCGCCTCCTGCAGTTGCTGCGCGAGCGGCGAACGGCTCGCGCCGGCCGACTGCGCGAACAGCTGCGCATACATGCGATGGATTCGCGCCCGCGGCTGCACCGCCGGATTGATCGACACGACCCACTTGTTGCGCACCTGACGCACGATCACGTCGGGCACGACATAGTTATCCTCGGTGCGGCCGTAGCAATTGCCGGGCTTCGGATCGAGCTTGCGCACCAACGCGCAAGCCACACGCAATTCCTCCGCGCTGCAGCCGATCTGTTTTTGCAACTCGGCCTGCTCGCGGCGCGCGAGCCTTTCCAGATGATGCTCGGCGATCTGCCGCGCGACGTCACGTCCCGGCGTATTGGCGGGTAGCGCATTGATCTGCAGCGCGAGGCATTCCGATAGCGAACGCGCGCCGAGCCCCGGACGATCGAGCGCCTGCACGAGGCGCAACGCCACCAGCAGTTCTTCCTCGGTCAGCGTGGGTTCCAGATCGACGCTATCGGCCAGGTCGGCCAGCGACTGCCGCAGATAGCCGTCGTCGTCGAGCGCCTCGATGATGAAACGGGCCACCGCGCGATCGCGGTCGTCTAGCCGGTACAGGCGCAACGCGTCGTGCAACTGTTCGCGCAGCGTGGGTTGCGAGCGAGCCCAATCGGCCGGGTCGCTGCCGTCCGCGTCGCCGTTCTGGCGCGTCGAGTTGCGCGAACCGTAGTCGCCGGAAAAATCGGCGGGCATGTCGTCCTGGCCCGCGCTTTCGAGCGTATCGCTACCGGCGCTTTCCGCCGGCAGTCCGTCCGGCTCGGCGGCGGCAAGCGTATCGACGGCGGGCGGCGCGTTGGCGTCTTCACCTTCGCCTGGCGTCGTGCCGGCGAGCGCGACGTCCTCAGCTTCGGATGAGTCGTATTCGAGGAACGGATTGGTATCGAGCGCCGTGCGCAATTCCTGCTGGAACTCGAGCGCCGACAATTGCAAGAGCCGCACCGACTGCTGAAGACGAGGCGTCAGTGCGAGAGACTGCCTTGTACGAAGTTCGATTGAAGGCATTGGAGTGATCCCGTTCGTTAATAGCCTCAGACTCAACGAGCCGAGTTCACTGACCAACGCAACGTCCGTACCAGATCGCGCAAGACGCTGTTTTGATTGCGCTTTGTTTATTCAGGCGGATGAATTGCCCTGACCGGGCGCGCCGGTTTTTACAAACGGCAGGCAATTTCCGGTCCCTTTCTTCACCTCTCCGTCGACCTCGCGCATGGCCGCGCCGCAGCCCTATTCGTCAGTCGAAACTCCCCGGTGCATGCGGCTTTCGCGAGCGGCATGGATTGGCTCGCAGCCGGCAGGCACGATGGTTGCGGAGCGACGGTGTGTGGACGGACGCCGCCCTTCGCAAACGCCTCGATCGAGCGCGGATGCGAGTACAGCGTCCGGTGTCGAGAAACGGGCCCTGACGGTACCGTAGCGGCGACGACCCCACGTGTCTCATCAGCGGCTTCGGCCGCGATCGGCCACCGGCCAACAAGACCGCCATTTTCATTACCACCTGATGGAGAGAACCATGAAGACGATCCAGCTTCTGAAGACCGCAGGCAGCATCGCCGTCGTCGCGTTCGCGCTGAACGCGAACGCCCAGACCAGCGCTTCGGCCCCGCCAGCGGCGTCGGAAAGCATCGGCCAGCATATCGACGATGGCACCATCACGACCAAGGTCAAGGCTGATCTGCTTGCCGCGAAGAACGTCAAATCGACGCATATCCACGTGAAGACCCGCAAGGGCGTCGTGTGGCTCACGGGTTCGGTGCCGTCGGCCGACGACAAGTCCGCCGCCGAAGATGTCGTGCAAAGCGTGAAGGGCGTAACCAGCGTGAAGAACCATCTGAAGGTCGCGGCTGACTGATATCCGCGCGATGGGTTCGCACCGATTCGACTGAACAGAACGTAACAGAGCCGGCTGGCAGAGCCGGCTCTTCCTTATTGCACTGGCGCGTCGATCAATGCTTCATCGCCGCATACTGGTCGCGCAGATCGCGCACCCGGTCATGCGTTTGCAGCACGCCCTGGTACTGCCGCTCGACGATTGCCCGCACGTCCGCCGGCAAATCCTTCTCCAGCGCGTCGTGATAGCGTTTCTTCGCGACGTCCTCGCCTTTTTCGCACTCGGCAAGAATCGCATGGTCGCTGCGATTCGCTACCGCCGATTTCACGTCGACCCAGCCGCGATGCAGCGCACCGCTCATGCTGCCGCCGGTTTCGGGCTTGCCGCCCAGGGTCTGAACGGCATCCTGCAACTCACGCGCGCCGCGCGAGCAGTCCTCGGCACTCGAACGGAACAGCATCTTCAGCTGGTCGTCGTGCGCATCCTCGGCTGCCTTCATAAAGCCCTTTTCGCCATCCTTCGACGTTTCGACCAGATCATTCAATACGGAAACAACGTTGGTAGCCATTCAATACCTCCAAGGGTTTCGTTCATCGCGGAATCCGCCGCGCGGGGCTTTTTATGCGCCTCGCGATGAATCGGTTCGACGCGCGGCGGGCTGCATTTGATAGCACGCATCACGCGTGCCCGGCACCTCGCGCGAGCCGATGCGTAGCGAAAGGCAGCTCGAACGAGCGCAGCCGCCGCGCCGATGCGCGGCAACCGCGGGTGTCGCGCGACGTCGAAACAGCGCGGAAAACGGAAAACGGAAAACGGCCCGATGATCGCCATCGGGCCGTTTTTTGTCTGTATGCCGCGTCGCTCATATCACGCGCGCTTCTCCGCGAATTCCTTGATCGGCTCAGGAGTCTTCAGCGGATCGAAATCGGCCCAGCGTCCCTGCTGCCAGCGGCCGGTCGCCTTCTCGATCGACACGCCGCCCGCTTCACGCAGCACGCGCGCGGCGTCCAGCTGATTGTCGGGCGACACGTGCACGGCGACGAGCACGCCCGAATCGCGCGACTCCTCGTGATACGGCACGCGATGGTCCGATTTGCCGCGCTCCGTGGTGCGCGACATCGCGCCGACCAGCGAGCCGACATATGCGCCGACGCCGGCCGCGATCAGCGACACCAGCAGCGGCGCGGAAAACACCGCGAAGATCGCCACGCCAATCACCGCGCCAATCACCGCGCCGATCGTCACGCCCATGCCCGCGCCTTTAGGCGCTTCTCGCGCGCCGGGGTCGGTATCGGTGTCGCCGCCGATCGGGAAACGCGCATGCTGGCCGCGCGGATTGACGAAAAACAGCGTGACGTCCTCTTCCACGAAACCCGCATCGAACAGTTTTTGCGCCGCGCTTTCCGCAGCGGGAAAAGTCGTGAAGCGTGCCGCGACGATGAGTGACATACGGCCTCCTTATCGTTAATTGCCGTTCGTGGACCATCCTGTCGCCGGTGGCGCGAGTCGGAAGCAGCGCGCCCAGTCAATGCGACATGCAGCGGCGCTACGCCGCGGCGCCGCGATCCGGTTCCATGCCTTCCACTCTGAACAGTCCGCTATGCAACACTACGCCTTCTCCGTTGTTCTGGTCGAGCGCTTCCGCGCAGACCGAGCGGATGCGCTGACGGCCTCTGTCGAAAGCGGCCATCAACGCCGCTTCAAGCGCGGACTCCGCGCCGAAATGATCTTCCAGAGCCTCGGCAGTGATCGCGCAAACCACTGGCTCGCCATCGACGCGCGCAAGAAAGCGCACGGTCAGATTGGCGCCGTCGAAGGCCGCTTCGTCATCGGGGAAAGTGATCTGCATCAGAGAGTCCTCATAAGCAGGCCGTGGCAGGATCGCGTTCATGACGAGCCCTTCAATTTGCCGGCCAGTTGCTCCGCCATCTCGAGGTGATGCTTGATGGTTGGCAGCGCTTGCGCGGCCGCGGCCTTCAGTTGCGAGTCGGTGCCGCTCTCGCTTTGCTGCTGGAACAGGTCGACCGCGCGCTGATGCGCTTCCACGCCGACCTGCTCGACATAGGCCTGATCGAACTCGGTGCCCTTCAACGTCTGCAGTTTGCCGACCAGCGCGGAATCCGCGGACGGCGTCGGCTTGAAGCCCTTCTTAGCGACCAGCCCGGCCATTGCGTGCGACAGCTTCGTGTGGTCGGCGATCATCTGTTGAGCGAACTTCCTGACATGCGGATCGTTGGAGTTCTTCAGCGCGACCTTGCCAGCGGCGATTTCAGTGGCGTCCGACTTCGACGCTTCGAGCACGAACTGCTGATCCGCGGGTGACAGCGTCGTGCTGCCGGTCGGCGCTGCGCTCGCGGGCGCATCGCTCGCCTGCGCGCAGGCCGTGTCGATCGATGCCGCGCTCACGCCCAACACGGCCAGCGCGGCAGTCAACACTTGTAGGGAATACCGGAATTTCATGCATTTTCTCCCTGTCGAATCACCGATGCGCAGGCTCCGAAGCCAACGCGCGCGCCGCCCGCGATCAAGCCGCCTTGCGCTTCGTCAGTTGCGCGATCAGCGCCTTGTTGAACGCGGGAAGGTCGTCGGGTTTGCGGCTCGAAATAAGATTGCCGTCCTCGACCACTTCCTGATCGACCCACGTGCCGCCCGCGTTGCGAATATCGTCCTGCAGGCTAGGCCAGCTCGTCACCGTGCGCCCCTTGACGATCCCCGCCGATACCGGCAGCCACGTGCCGTGACAGATCACCGCGATCGGCTTCTTCGCGTTGTCGACCGCTTTGACGAACGCCTGCGCCTGCGGCAGCAGTCGCAGCGCGTCGCCGTTCACGACGCCGCCCGGCAACACCAGCGCGTCGTAGTCGTCGGGACTGGCCTTGTCGAAGGTCGCATCGACGTCGACGGTATCGCCCTTGTCGACGTGTTTGAAGCCCTGGATCTTGCCCGGCTTCGCCGAGATCACATGGACCGTCGCGCCCTCCTCGGTGAGCGCGCGTTTCGGCTCCATGAGTTCTGCCTGCTCGAAACCATCTACGGCGAGTACGGCTACCTTGTAGCCATTCAGTGCATCAGTCATGTGTGCTCTCCTTCATGCGGCGCCGCGCTCATGCGCTTGCCCGTGAGGCATGTGCATAGGTCTGCGCCTTCGCTAAGCGTGGTTACGCAAAACACGTGCCTGGTTGAGGCAGTGTTCAGCGGGCTGACATTACGTTGGCGATGCACCGACGCTGCGGTTGCGCCGTTCAGCTCGAGCCGCCGCGTGTGCAAAAGCGCCGTGGTCAGACGTCGGTTTCGTCTTCGCCGGAGCGTTCCGCGCCCGGCGGCACTTGCGGTTCGACGACGTGGTCGGTGTCGATATCGCGGTCCATCTCCAACGTCGAATCGCCATCGGCCGACGCGCGCTCGCCCGTACCTGAGCGATCGGTATCGCTGCCGAGTGCGGCGTCGCCGGCTTCGAGCGCGTGATTGTCGAGCTCCGTATCGACGTCGAAATCGTGACGCCTCGCGCCCGCCACGTCGCTGCCGCTATCGGACGAGTCGCTGGGACCCAGCGCGCCCGTCGTGCCGGACGTTTGCTTGACGGTCTGCTGCGGCTCTTCATCGGGGTTGAGTGTGCTGCTCATGAAAGCTCCCTTTCCGGTTGGTCACGTCGACTTTTCCGCAAGGACCGTTCCGCCTCAGCGCGCTGGTCACCTACCAGTGGCATCCCCCTTGCTTCCCGCCGATCACACGGCGCACATCGCACCTACTCGGCGAACCGGTTCGAACCGGGTTTGAAACTTCTACCTGCAACAATGGCTACCGCGACTCATTCCACGACCACATCACGCAGCCCGACCACCGCGAACGGCAACACCGCACCCCAACCGATGCCGCCGGGACTGCGCCACGCCGACGACACGAGGCCCGGCTACACACGCAAGCGCGACCGGAACGGCTTCATCTATTTCGACGTCGACGGCAAGCGCATCGTCGATGAGGACGAGATTCAACGCATCAATTCGCTCGCGATTCCACCCGCGTACGAAAACGTGTGGATCTGCCCCGATCCCCGCGGTCATCTGCAGGCGACCGGCCGCGACGCGCGCGGCCGCAAGCAGTACCGCTATCACCCCCGCTGGCGCGAAACGCGCGACGCCGACAAGTACGAACGGATGGCCGAGTTCGGCCGCGCATTGCCCAAAATCCGCGCGCGCGTGGCGCGTGATCTGAAGCTGCCCGGCATGCCGCTCGACAAGGTCGTCGCGGCCATCGTGCAGTTGCTCGACACGACGCTGATCCGCATCGGCAGCGCAGAATACGCGCGCGATAACCACTCGTACGGATTGACGACGCTGCGCAAGAAGCACGTGAAGATCAGGGCCGGTCAATTGCGCTTCCAGTTTCGCGGCAAGAGCGGCATCGAGCACGACGTGACAGTGGACAATCCGAACATCAAGCGCATCGTGCGACGTTGCGCGGAGCTGCCCGGTCACGACCTGTTCCAGTATCTCGACGAAGACGGCACGCGCCACAGCGTCGGCTCGACGGATATCAACGACTACCTGCGCCGCGTAAGCGGCGCGGACTTCACCGCCAAGGACTACCGCACGTGGGCCGGCAGCGTGTACGCGCTCGCGGCATCGCGCCGCTTGATGTGCAGCAGCGCGGCCGAAGCGCGTCGTCATATCGTCGCGATCGTGAAAGAAGTGGCGACGCTGCTACGCAATACGCCCGCCGTCTGCCGGCGCTGCTATATCCACCCAGCGGTCATCAGCGCGTTCGAGGCCGACGAGTTGCAGAGCCTCGCGCCAGGCCAATCGCGCCGCGGACTCAAGGTAGATGAAGTGGCCTTTGCGGTGCTGCTCGCGCAGGCGGAAAAGCGTGCGGCGAAACTCGCGCGCGCATCCGGTGCCAAAGGACGCAAGACGCGGGAGTCGTCGGTCGACGACAGTATCAACGCTTCGTTGACGAGTCTGCTAAAAAAGTCGCGCGTGGTGCGCAAGAAAGCCACCGCCGCGAAAGACAAAAGCGCCGCGGCACATTTGCGAGCCACGGCACGCGTGCGTACGCGGCGCGCTGCGCGGGAAATGGCCTCCGAACCGAAACCGCCGGCCCAGTGACGGGCTCAGCGCTGAATCGACCCCGGCTCAAACGTCTTCCTCGAACGCCGCCATCACGAGCCAAACGTCGCGTTCGCCGTCGCGTATCTCCGCCGCCAGCGCATAGGCATCGTTTGGCGAACATACGCGCGCGAGCGTGCTATGCGCGACTTCACCGTTGTCGAACACACGCTCCGACAACGGCCGCACTTCCTGCTTGCCTTCGAACATCGGCTGTTGCCGACGATACACGAGCGTCTCGGCCTTCCAGTTGCTGAAGCACTCGCGAACATGCGCGAAGTCCCCGCCGCAGATGTTCGCCTGATAATGAATCTTCTTAGTCACGATTTTCTCCCTCGATGGGGAGCGCGATACCGCCGGCGCGTTACGATGAACGCACAGGTGCATGGCCGCGCCCGCATCGATCCAGCGTTACTGTCCCTTCGTATCGCTGCTGGCATTGGCGCCGGGCGTGTTCGTCGTATCGGTCATCGGCTTGTTTGCCTTCGACTTCTTGTGATGATGTTTCATCGACGAAGTCGATCCCATGGTGCTGCCCGTGACATTCGACGCGGGCTCGTTGCCCGCCGTCGGCGCCGCGGTCGCCGCGCCATGCGCGTTGCCGCCGCCGGCGCCGCTATTGCCGTTACCGCCGCCCGCCTGCGCGAACGCGGCGCCCGACGCGACGGCGCCCGACGCGACCACACATGCCGCGAACAGCCATGCCTTCGGATACTTGCTCATCTGGGTTCTCCCTGAAGTAAAAGGACGGGTGAGATCCTTCGGTTCCCTGCTGCCATCACTGAGAATCGAGCAAGGCCTATGCCGCGCGATGCAGTCGTCGCATGCGCGCATCGCGCTTTGCTGATCAGCGCTGGCGTCGGCACTGACGAAATAATTGCAAACGCGCTCGCATCCTTTACGCACGCGGTGCCTCGTCGCGCGGATGCGCCGCGCGCCACGGCGTAACGGCGCCGCATGGCTAGATGGAACGGCCGTTGCTAAATGCCTCGGTACATTCACCCCTTCAAAAAGGAGCCCATCATGGTGATGCAGACCCAGACACAAGGTGCGAACATCGTCGGTAAAGGCGCCGCGACCGCGGAAGGCCCAGGTCCGGATGTTATGGCAGCGGCTACGCTCGACGGCAACAAGGTTATCAGCAGCGACGGCGAGCACATCGGCAAGATCAAGGACATCATGCTCGACGTGCGTTCGGGCCGCGTCGCGTATGCGGTGCTGTCGAGCGGCGGTTTTCTCGGCATCGGCGACAAGCTGCTCGCGATTCCGTGGAGTGCGCTGACACTCGATACGCAGGAAAAATGCTTCGTGCTGAACATGGTGGCCGAGCGCGTGAAGAACGCACCGGGATTTGATAAGGATCACTGGCCATCGATGGCGGATCAGACGTGGGCCACCACCGTGCATCAGTACTACGGCAGCGAACCGTACTGGGGCGACGTCTATACGAGGCGCGACGACCTCGGCGTCGGTGACATTCCCGCGGGTTCGTCGGATGCGCCCGAGGCCGGTGGCGTGAAGCTCTGATCGCCAAATCGACCATTTTCGACGCGTGGCGAGTCCGACATTCCGCTTCAGGAGACAACACAATGGCGACCCGAAAGACCAGCAGCAAATCGAAACGCCCTGTGTCTCGTGGCAAGTCGGGACGGCCAGCGCGTCAGCGGCATGCGCAGGCGCATCCCGCACATCGCGCCAAAACCGCGAAGTCGAGCAGCGTATCCGGCGCGAAGAGATGGTCGCATCACGTAATGGAAACGAGCGACGCGATGGACATCCAGAAGGATATTTTCAAAACCGGCAGCGCGGAGTCCATCGCGCAATCGTTGAAGCACTCGTCGACGGCGAGCCGTCGACGCAAGGGCACGCCGTTTCAATCGGCGATGTCGATGCTCAATTTCTACATCAATCGAGCGGGCCGAAACCTGCCGAAGGAGCGGCGCGATACGTTGCAGCGGGCCAAGCGCAAGCTGCGCGAAGCGTTTGGACGAGAGCCGCGGTGAGGTGACCGGATGACGGCGCCATCACGCGGCACGGCGCTTCAGTCGGCTCCAGGCTGAATGCCGAAGGCACTCTGCACGGCCTCGTACCGCGAATTGACGTTCAGTTTTTCGAACACGTTCTTCATGTGCCATTTGACCGTCTCGGGTGCCAGATTCAATGATCGTCCGATTTCCTTGTTGGACAGCCCGCGAGCGACGTAGCCCAGTATTTCGAGTTCTCGCGCGCTCAGTGTGCCCGGCGTTATCTTCGTGTTGGCATAGCTCGACGAAGAAGATGGCGTGTTATCCGCCTCGTCGAAAGCCGACAGCACCGTGCCGATATACGTGGCGTGCCCGGTCGCGATTTCCGATGGCGTGCGGCGAAAGCGTTCCAGTAACGCACGCATCGGCGGCCCCTCGTCCACGAAGCTATTGATCATCCCCATCGCGCCGCCGATCCGCACCGCGTTTCCCAGCGCGGCGAACGCCTGTTCCGAAGCACCGTTCTGCTCATGCGCGAGAGAAAGCAGCAGCGAAACGACGGCCTCGGCATAGCGCCAGCCCAGTGCAACCAGATTGTCGAGTGAGCGCGAGAGAAAACCAACCGCGTCGCCGGCGGCATTTTCAGCGAGCAGAACGCGGGCTTGCAGCACGCAGTAGCTTGCCCACGTTTCCATCGCCGAACCCCGTCGCCCTTCGCACATCATCGGTACGCTCGCGCTCAGTTCGTCGGTGACCTGTCGCGCCTCGACCACCCTACCGTCGGCAAGCAGCTGTCTGACGGTTTCCGCATCGCACGCGAGCTTCAGACGCAACCATCGACGGGTTATCGCGAGCTGTCGACCGTCCTCGAGAACGGCGAGTGCCGGACCTTTTTTGCCATCCCGCCACAGCAGGCGCGACGCGGTAAGCATATAGCGCATCAATGCGGCGAGCGGCGAAGTCTCCAGCGCGATGGTCATGCGACCGTCGATCAACTTCCGCGCCTTGGACAGCTCGTTGCACTCGTAGTAAATCGACGCAAGGCAACCGGCTACCGCGGCCGCGCCCGCCGACCACTCTCCTAGCTTGTCTTCGGAGTACCGCATCGCGACCTCCATCACCCGCCTCGCATCGGGAAGTTCGCCGTGTATCAGCGCGGCGATGCCGTACACCGCGTCGCGCAACATATCCGCGCTGTTCGGTTTCCGGCTGAGTCCCACCTGATCGACCCGCGCTCTCCATACGCGGGAGATGTAGGCGAACTGCCCTCTATACATCAAGCCGAAAATCTCCGCGCTTTGCCCGTAATGGCGTACCCACGGTTCCGCAGGCGCCGTCGATGCCTCAACGGCACGCCCGAGTTCCAGTGCATGTTCGCTGTCGTCGTTCACGCAAGCGATCACCGCGTGGATCGCGTTGATCTCCGCCCATGCGACCTCGTCGGCTACCGACCGATCATCACGGGCCATTCGTTCGAACTCGTCGGCAATCTCGCCGATCTCCTTCGACGCGCGCGCGGTCTCAAGCGACATCGCGAGAGCCCAGGCTTTCACCAGACGCAAGCGCAGTCGACCCGCGATCACGTCCGGCGGCAGTTTGCGAATCCAGCCCGGCAGCATGAACGGGTCGCCGCGTTGGAGCATCTCCATCGCACAGTTTTCGGCCCACTGCACCGCCTGCCCGATGTCGCCCGCTGCCAGCGCATGTCGCACGGCTTCGCGCCACAGGCGAGCCCGCGCGAACCACAGGCTGGCCCGGCGATGCAGCAACGGAACCTGTCGTGGCGTCTGACGCATGAGACGGCGGCGAAGCGCATCGCTCAGCAATGCGTGATAGCGATACCAGTTCTGCGTCTCATCGAGCGGCCGGATGAACACGTTATGCCGCTCGAGCCAGTCCAGCTTTTCTCCGCTTTCGCCCTCACCGCCCATGACATCGTCGCACAGCGTCGCCGTAAGCCGCTCGAGAATCGACGTGTAAAGCAAAAACGTCAGCATGGGCGGCGGCAAATGCGCAAACACCGTATCGTTCAGGTAGCGATCGATGCCGAAGCGGGAACCGGCGAGATGACTGGCGAGCGCGGCCACGTCATCGATCCGGTTCAGTCCGAGCGAGGCCAGCTGCAAACCGGCCACCCAGCCTTCGGTCGCGCTGTTCAACAACTCGACGCTGTTGCGGTTGAGCAGCGCGTTACCGGTGTGGTCGAAAAACGCCTGAGCATCGTCGAGCGAAAAGCGCAGATCGTCGACATTCACACGCGAAAGTTTGTCGGGCGAGCGCAGCCCGCTCAGCGACAGCGCCGGTTCACCGCGCGCGCCGAGCAGCACGTGCAGGTTGTCGGGCGCGTAGCGCAGCAGGCGCGACACGATCGCGAGAACGGGTTTCGCGCTCAGACGGTCGACGTCGTCGAGCACCAGGAAAACACCGCGGCCGTATGCGGCAATGCCATTGATCAGCACTGAAATGACCGTTCTGACCGGTGTGTGTGCATCGTTATCGAGAAGTTGCTGTGCCTGCCACGCGATCTCCTTCGACGCGCGACAAAGCGCCGCCACCAGATAGGCCCCGAGTTGCTGCGGATCGTCGTCTTCTCCATCGAGACTGAGCCACGCAACGGGACGCTTCTTTCTCGTTTGCGCTTCGCTCCACGCGGCAAGCAAGGTCGTTTTGCCGAAACCCGCGGGCGCGGTCACGAGCGTAATGTGACGCGGACGTCGTTCATCGAGTCGCCGGAGCAATCCCGGCCGTTGCACGCAACCCGCGGGAAGACGCGGCGGCATCATCTTGGTCTGGATCAGCGACACGATCCATTCACGCTCGAAACTATCAGCGGTTGTATTCATGAGGTGTCCTCTCACCGGCTATCCGTGAGAGGCATGGAGGGTCGTTGTGAATTTGTTTTCAAGATACGCCGAACCGTGTGACGACTCAATGAGGAGCCGCGCAACGAGGCGCGACCAGCGCAATCCGCTTCAGGTCGCTCATGGTCTCGTGTCGGATCGCTAGCGGAGATCGCTTTGCGCGCCCTGCTCGGACCCGTCGTTCTTCGCGACAGCGTCTTCCGGCTCGGTGCTCGCCGGCGCTTGCGCTTCCGCGCTGCCAGCATCGGCCTCGTCAAGGCGGTAGCCGTGCGTATAGACGGTCGTCAATCGCACGCCGTTGTCCGGATGCAGGGCCAGCTTGCGTCGCAGCCGGTAGATATGCGTGTCGATCGTGCGCGACGTACTATCCAGCTCGCGGCCCCACGCAAGCTTCGCCAGAAGCCGCTTGGAAACGACCCGTCCGACGTTCGCGAAGAAATAGGCCGCCACGTCGAATTCCTTTTCCGTCAACAAGATCGATTCGCCGTGCAGAAAAACACTGCGCTGCGTGACGTCGAATATGTACGGCCCAACCGCGATTGCACTTTCCACCTTGATGCTGCGTCTTGTGCGACGCAACAGCGCGCCTACCCGTGCCCCCAGCTCTTTGGCCCGGAACGGCTTGACGACGTAGTCATCCGCGCCGGCGTCCAGCGCCTGCACGATGTCGACTTCCAGAAGTCGGCTGGTCACGAACAGCACCGCGGGTTCGCGGCCCAGGTGACGGCGTATCCAGTACAGCACCTCGAAACCGCTCATGCCCGGCAATTCCCAGTCGAGCACCACGAGATCGACCTCGTTGGCCTGAAGAAAACTGATTGCGTCCTTGCCCCGCTCGACCTTGTTTATTCGATGCCCGGATTGCCCGATTTCCCTTTCGACCGAATCAGCTTGCGCGGGATCGTCTTCCACCAACAGGATATTCATCTATCACCTTTTTTCTTTCGCCCTGGCGACTTGAAGACCGGCCCGCTCGACAGATGCTGCGAAAGACATTCGCATCTGGAATTCCCCTCACACAAGCAAGCAGTTCAAACAGGACGAAAAAGCCAACATAAAAAATCGCATACGGCACCAGGTCGGCGTGAGCGGCCAGCGGCGCCGGCTCCGTATGCGTTGTGAATTTCGAGAAGAAAGATAGAGCCAGTCGCTTTTCAAATCCCCCCCTTTCGGAGGGGGGGATGGTGTTTTCGAAGGGGGGGCTCATATTGCACGATCCCCCCCCCTTATCAGCGATTCGATCTGGCGCGCGAGCATCCGGCCGCGCGTCGGCGGCGGTAATGGATCGGGATCGTCGCGGACATACAGCCGGTTTCCCCGTCGCGCTCGTACCGACGCCGCCCTTGACCTTCAGGTTGGCGGTCACGCGCGCGGAAAAGCCGATTGCAACGGCCGTGTAGCCCTTGTAGTTGCCCGAGCCGATTCCAACCGCGAGGGTCTTGCCGGGGTCGACGTCCGGGATCATCGTCTACGCGGTCGCGCCGGCGATGCCTGAATAGGCCTGGCGCGCCGCCGCGTTCACCCCTGCTGAACCGAGTCCAACTGCTGCATGTTGATCGCGTCGGTCGGACTGACGCCCGGCGCGACGTTCGAGATCGTCCGTTCGTGACCGAGCGAGCCGATCGACACTGAGTTCGCGTCGCTGGCGGCGGAGCCCGCACCGAGCGCGACCGAGTTGGGCGCGGCCGCAACCGCATTCGCGCCGAGCGCCGACGAACCCGCGCCGCCGAGCGTGACTTTCGTGTGGGATGGGGTCGTCGTACCGGACCGCGTCGCCGAGGCCGGTGGACAGGGAAGCGAGGCTGCTGTTGGTCGTGCTCAGCGCGGCGGAAAGCGACGTTACGTCGCTTTGTGCGTGCTGATGTCAGTTGAGGTCGAAGTCGACAACGAAGTCAATTGCCTAAAATTGACGGCATCGGTCGGGCGCACGCCCGCGCCGCGCATCACGACGACCTTGCCCGGTTGCACGCGGCCGTCCTTGATCGCCGCGATCGCATCGTCGGATGTCGATGCCTGCGCCGCTGTCGACGCTGATCGCAACGCGCTGGATCGAGGACGGCACCGCGCAGACGATCCTCGACGCGCAGCGCGCCGAGTTGCGCGCGCGCCAGGAGATCGCGCGCGAACTATTGCCCGCCGAGCATCTGAAGAGCGACCCCGCATGCATGTTCGTGTGGTTGCGCGTGCCGCCGCCGTGGCGCTCGGACGACTTCGCGGCAAACGCGCTCGCGCGCGGGGTCAACACGATGCCCGCATCCGCGTTCGCGGTCGATCGCTCGACGGTCGAGCACGGCGTGCGCATCAACCTCGCTTGCGCCGAGTCGCGCGAGCAGTTGACGCGTGGCCTGCTGATTCTCGCGCACACGCTGCGCGACCGGCCGCGTGCGCTGTTCGGCACGATCTAGCTAGCAGTGGAAGCGTAAAGCGGAGCCGCTAGAATACGGCACCCCCTGCCCAGCCGAGCCGCCTTCATCCGATGACTCCGTCCGACGATTCAAGCCCTTCCTCGCGCACGCACGCCGCCGATGCGCTGTTCGCTTTCCTGAAGACGCTGCCGCTCGGCGACCGCTTGATCGAGGGCGGCTTCATGGCCGTGCAGGCCGTGGCGGGCGCGAGTCTCGCGTTCGGCATCGCTCGCGCGCTGCACACCGAGCAGGCGTTCTGGGCCGCGATCACCGCGATCGCGGTGAGCCAGCATAGTTATATCGACACCCGCAAGCTGTCGCGCGACCAGTTCATCGGTGCGATGGTCGGCGGTATTTTCGGGCTGATCGGCACGCTCGCGGGCGGCGGCCATTTTGCCGCGTACGCGGCGACCGTGGCGGTCGCGATCCTGATCTGCTGGGTCGTCAACGTCGGCAGCGCAGCGCGCCTCGGCGGCATCACCGCGACGATCATGCTGCTGGCGCCAGGCGTCGGCCCGGCGTGGGACAAGGCCTTGCTGCGGCTTGCCGAAGTGACGCTCGGCACGGTCTGCGCGCTCGTGGTCGCGCGACTGATGGCGTCGTTCGAAAGGCGCGCGTTCAGCAAGGGCGGACCGCCCAGATAGAATCGCCCACGCGTTGAGTCTTTAGTCAGTCCTCCAGAGCATCGTCCGTTGGCGTGCGGCGCCGGTAACGTCCCGGCGTCACACCGACGCTTTGCGCGAACGCCTTGCCGAACGCCGCCTCCGATTGATAGCCGACCGCCTCGCCGATGTCCGCCGCGCTGCGTTGTGTGCGCAACAGCAGATCGCTGGCGATCGCCATGCGGATCTGCGTCAGAAAATCCATCACGGTCACGCCCGCGCGCTCGTTGAAGTGGCGCGAGTAGGTCGCGCGCGACATCGCCGCACGCTCGCCGAGTTCAGAGATCGTCCATGCGCGTTCGGGCGCGTCGAGCATGGCCTGCACCGATGCGCCGAGGCGTGCGTCCGTCAGCAACGCGAGCATCCCGGTGCCGTTCGCATTGCGCTCGCCGTGCACGCGCAGTGCCATCGCGAACAGCGCGTGGCTCAAGGCCGTCACGATCGCGAGCGCGCCAGGCTGACGCCGCTCCGCTTCGCCGCGCATCAGAGTGATCACCGCCTGCAACGCATCGAGCGTTTGCGCATCCCCGAGCGATACGTGCAGCGGATCGGGCAGCACATTGAGCAGCAACGCCGATGAACCGGGTGCATAGACGAAGCGGCCGCACAGCAGATCGACGCCGTCATGAATCGCGCTGTCGTTGGGCGCGTGCGCGGCCGTGGCAGTGGTTTCGTGGCCATCGTTGCGCCGCACCGGCAGCATGCCGTCATGCCCGAGCGTCAACGGCAGGCCACCCGCCGAGCGCTTTACGTCGCGCATGCGATGCGCGGCGCCACGCGGAAACAGCATGAAATCGCCGGCCTGCAATTCGAGCGGCTCGCCGGCGGCAGTCTCGATCACACAGCTGCCGTCGAGCACGAGATGAAACGGCGCGACGCCGGCCTCCAGCGGCGCGTGATCGATGTCGAATGCGCCTGATAGCAGGCAGCGAAGATCGAGACTCGCTTGCGGCCGGGCAAGGTCGATCAGGCGACTGAGCGTGTCCATGAGACGAGCGCGCTAAAAGTTGAGTCGAATCAGTATTCAGGATATCGCGGCGCGGCGCAATACTTTGTCCCACGACGCCGGCAACCGCCGGCGCGCAATGGACCAAGGAGCACTGCCATGTTGAACTGGATCGATTACCGCAAGGAACTGTTCGGCCGTATCGGCGAAATGTCAAAGCTCGCGCCCGAAAGCGTGAAGGCGTATCAGGCGATGTCGAGCGCCGGTCAGAAGACCGATCTGCTCGGCGCGAAAACGCGCGAGCTGATTGCGCTCGCGGTAGCGGTCAGCCTGCGCTGTGACGGCTGTATCACGGTCCATACGGCCGAGGCGCTGAAGCACGGCGCGACCCGCGAGGAAATCGCCGAAGCGCTCGGCGTCGCGATGGCGATCAACGCGGGCGCGACGCTGGTGTACTCGGCGCGCACGCTGGACGCGGTCGCCGCGCACACGCAGGGGTAAGCGAGACTGATGATTAGCCGCAGCGATCGCCAAGTCGTCGTCCGTCCTTACGTGCCGCATCGACCGATCATGTCCGGCGATGCGGCGCGCGGCCCTTGTTGCAGCGATCGATCAAACGCCTACCAGCCTGGTGACCGTTCCTCAGAACTGAATCGTCGTGCGCAAACCGAGAACCGCTTCGTTCTTGATGCGCTGGGACGAATCGTCCGGATGCGGAATTCCGCCGCCCGGCCGCCAGAAGTACTGGAAGTCCGCTTGCAGCATCCACCACGGCGCGACCTGATACTGATAGGTGGCTTCGAGCATCGTCTCCGCGCTGCGCGACGGATAGCCCGGCGTGTACAGCGGCTGCGCGCTCGCAAGATCCTGCGCGTGCGAGCCGATCTTCGCATAGCCGAGTGCGAGCCCGACCACGTCGTTGTCGCGCCCCTTGAACGGCGCCTTGAGCGTCACGCCCGCATTCACGCCGAGATCGACCAGATTGCGATCGCCCGGCGCACCCATGATGCGCGCGAACACACCGAGCGACCGCGGACTGTCGGAACCTGCGCGCCACACCATCTGATCGGCGACCGCGTAGAAGCTGTAGTTGCCGCGATGACTCGTCGGCACGCCGTTGCTCGCCGGATTCGCTAGCGACAGGCCGCTCGTGTCGAAACCCTGATCCGCGAAGTGGTTGCTGTTGTACCAGAAGCCGAGCTTGTAGGTGCCCGGCAGGCCGGCCGGCTTCGGATCGGACGCATTCGCCGACGGCTGGTTGATCGCGTACTGCAGTTCGCCGATCACGAGCACGCCGTTGCCGAGATTGAAGTTCGTGCCGCTCGCGTTGAGCTTTTGCGGATCGCCGACGCCTGGCGCCGGATTGCCGTCGAATACGCCGCCCAACACGGTTACTCCGTTCGCGAACGACGCCCGCGCCCTCACGCCGAGCGACGACAGCGGATAGGCCGGGCCGCCCGCCGGCAGATCGACGGACGGCAGCACTGGCCAACCGAACGTCGCGTTCATGAAGGTGGCCGCGTACTGGCTGACCATGAACTCCTGATCGAGACTCTGCTGACCGATCTTGACGTCGACGTTGCCGAGCGACTGCTGATACCACAGTTCCCACAGACGGGTCGCGGCGTCGGCTTCGATGCCGCTCGCGGTTTGCAGCGTTTGCAGATTTCTGGCGGTCAGGCTCGTGCCGTGAATCTGCAGACCGGACACGTTGAAAGTGCCGCCCGGCAATCCAAACGCCTTTTGCGTATCGACGACGAGTCCGAACTCGGTCAAGCCTTGATAAGCACCGCCGCGATTCGTCCCGCCCGAGAGGTTGCCCATGTACTCGCCGGTCTCCTGCAGATTGAAAGTCACACCGTAGTTGCCGAGCCACGGACGCAAACCGCCCATGTCGCCGAGCAGGTTCGGGCGCTCCCACAATTCCGTGGGCGCGGCGACGCTCTGATCGGCGGGCGCCGCATTGTCCGTGGCGCCGGGAGCCGGGGCGGCCGGGGCGGTCGATGGCGCCGCTTGCGTCGGCGCGGCTTCGCCGGGTGTCTGCGCGAACGCGCAAGGAACGAGGCCGAGAGAAAGAACCGCGCTCACGGCGATGGCACCGCCGGAGCTCTGCGGTCTGCGCTTGTAGATATTTTCCATCACGTATCTGGGGTTGAAGTTATAGGCGGATCGCTCCGTTGTTGTTCGCACACGCAGATGGCAAACGTGTGTTCAATTCATTGCCGGCATGCAAGCTCGCGCGAGCCAGCGACGTTACCGTGACGCACTCCGGCGCACAACGAGCGCAATGCGAAAGCGCAACCGCCTCTGCAAGCAGAGGTTGCAGACGACGGTCAGAAAAGAGGAAGCGTGCTACGGAAAACCGGCAGCAAAGGCCGGTCAGAATTGAAGCGCGCTAACCCGAATGGGGCGAGTTAGCGGCGAAGGAGTGAACCTGCGGCGACTATCTCGCGGTTGTGTTGCCGGCGCTGGCCGGCATCGGACTTCCACTGCCTGAACATGCGTCCATGGGTGACTCCTTCGATACGTTGGGGCGAATTGTATTGACGTCGCCCGAAAAAGCGCAAGTAAAAAAACGCATAAAGACAACGTCGGGTTCTCGGGGCCGCACGCAATGATTCTCGAACTCGTTGCGCAAGCCTTCGTCGATAAATGTTGGCTCTGCTTACAGAATCTGGTTGACTCCGGGTTTTTACCGCGTCTAGAATTCGCCCGTCTTCTCAAATGGGGCTGATGCCTTGGACACCTGCAGTAGTCGATCTTCGAACAGTTTCACTGCCTGACCGGCAGAACGTCCGCGCCCCTTCCCCGCGCCGCCGTTCCGCCAGCAGGCAGAACGGTGCGCGCCGTAGCAAATCTTCTTCGTGCACCTCGATCATGAGCGCCATGTGGACGCGGCCTTCGCTCGTCCGCACTGGCACGCCCTCGCAAGCCTTCGGGTTTGCGGCCGAAGCTCGCCGATACCCGCGCCTGGTCGCGGGTTCTGGCGAGGCCGGTAAAACCACGCTGCGTGCCTGAGCGCAGTTCAACCCGACGAGGAGCCCCATGCCCGACAGTGACAGTTGTTGTTTATGCCCCTTCCCTTCAGCCTTAGAGAAGGAAAGCAGCTAGCAACCTGACGCCGCGCCAAGCGTGCGACGTTGGACCGTCTGCCCGCTTTCCGCTTGCCGCGTCACATACGACGCGCGGAGAAACGTCATGTATTTCGCTCTGCTTTTGCCGCATCTGCCCTATCGCAACGAGTCGCGCGCTCACTACGAGTCGCTTCTGTCGCTCGATCCGGTCCAATCGAATCGGCTTGTCACGCTGTGGTGCCGAATCGGGTCGCTGCTCTCTTAAGTCCTGCCAGGTTTCTGTCACGAATCAACGCCATTATCGAAAGATTGTGGCGTTGCCTCGTCGTGGCCGTTGCTTGCTGAATGAGCCCTTTCGTCAACTTGCGATTCGTCATGTTCCAACTCAACAATCCCTCGCGAATCGATGCATGTGTCGCCGCCCTGTACGGCGGCACGACTTCGCTGTGCGCAAATACCCACGGCCCCGGAGGTTACTGATGGAGTTCGGTTTCAACCTGAACCGCACCGCCAATGCATCCGCACGACGGCTGCGTCCAAACGGATGGGACTTCGTCGCGTTCCCGCTGATCATCTGCCTGATCGCGATGGCGTCGATCGGCTTTCACGAGACGCTCGCGCCGATGTCGACGCTAAAGACGCAGGCGATCTCGCTCGATCCGGCCAACCTGCCCGAGTACGCGATGCGCACCACGCTGCGCATGCTCGCGGCGATGGTCGCGTCGCTGATCTTCACGCTGGTCTACGGGACGCTGGCCGCCAAGAGCCGCCGCGCCGGTCTCGTGCTGGTGCCGATTCTCGACATCCTGCAGTCGGTGCCGGTGCTCGGCTACATCTCGTTCACGGTGACGTTCTTCCTCGCGATGTTCCCGGGCCGCGTGCTCGGCGCCGAACTCGCCGCGATCTTCGCGATCTTCACGAGCCAGGCGTGGAACATGACGTTCAGCTTCTATCAGTCGCTGCGCACGGTGCCGCGCGATCTCGACGAAGTCTCGCGCGGCTTTCATCTGACTTCATGGCAGCGCTTCTGGAAACTCGAAGTGCCGTTCTCGATGCCCGGCCTGATCTGGAACATGATGATGTCGATGTCGGGCGGCTGGTTCTTCGTCGTGGCTTCCGAAGCGATCACGGTCGGCAATCATACGGTTACGCTGCCGGGCATCGGCGCCTACCTGGCGCAGGCGATCAGCGACAAGAACCTGCACGCGGTCGGCTGGGTCATCCTCGCGATGACGGTCGTGATTCTCGCCTATGACCAGTTGCTGTTCCGTCCGCTCGTCGCGTGGGCCGACAAGTTCCGCATGGAGACCACGACTTCGGGCAACGCGCCGCAGTCCTGGCTGCTCGACACGATGCGGCGCACACGTCTGATTCATCAGTTGCTGACGCCGGCGGGCGTGATGCTCGCGACCACCGCACGCATTCCGTTCCGTGTGCCTTTCGCGAGCGCGCGACGCGCCAGCGGACCGCGCGGCGAGAAATCGACGCGCGTGGGGGACATCATGTGCGGCGTGCTCGTATTCGTGCTGACGGTCTATGCGATCTATCGCGTCGTCGCCTATGTGCGTGCCGGCGTCACGCTCGACGAGGTCGGTCACGTGTTCGTGCTCGGGCTCATCATACTACTGCGGGTCGCCGTGCTGATCGCGATCTCCTCGGTGATCTGGGTACCGATTGGCGTGTTGATCGGCCTGCGTACGGCGCTCGCCGAGAAGGTCCAGCCGCTCGCGCAGTTTCTCGCCGCGTTCCCCGCGAACCTGCTGTTCCCGGTGTTCGTGATCGTGATCGTGCGCTTTCATCTGAATCCGGATATCTGGCTGTCGCCGCTGATCGTGCTCGGCACGCAGTGGTACATCCTGTTCAACGTGATCGCGGGCGCGACCGCCTATCCGAACGACTACCGCGAGGCGGCCATCAATTTCCGCATCCGGGGCTGGCAATGGTGGCGCCAGCTGATGCTGCCGGGCGTATTCCCTTACTACGTAACTGGCGCGATCACCGCATCGGGCGGCGCGTGGAACGCGAGCATCGTGTCCGAGTTCGTCCAGTGGGGCGATACCAATGTGGTCGCGCACGGCCTCGGCGCCTATATCGCCGAGACGACCGCCGCGGGCGACTTTCCGAAGATCATCCTTGGCGTCGCCGTGATGTCGCTATTCGTCACGCTATTCAACCGCGCGCTGTGGCGCCCCCTGTATGCCTTTGCCGAAATCAGGCTGCGACTCGACTAGGAGTGAACCCATGCAAAACGTCATTCAAGCCATTCCCGCCGACCGGCTCCAGTCGTCGCCGCGCGTGGGCGCGCAAGTGCTGAACATCGAGCACGTGAGCCGCGGCTTCCATAAAAACCAGAGCGACCTGCTGGTGCTCGACGACGTCAATCTGACGCTGCACGAGGGCGAAATCGTCGGACTGCTCGGCCGCTCGGGCTCGGGCAAGTCGACGCTGCTGCGCATCATCGCCGGTCTGATCCGGCCGACGAGCGGCAATGTGACCTACCTGGGCAAGCCGCTCGACGGTCCCGCCGAGGGTGTCGCGATGGTGTTCCAGACCTTCGCGCTGTTTCCGTGGCTGACGGTGCTGCAGAACGTCGAAGCGGGGCTGGAGGCGCTCGGCGTCGGCGTCGAGGAGCGGCGCACGCGCGCGCTCGCCGCGATCGATCTGATCGGCCTCGATGGTTTCGAAAATGCGTATCCGCGCGAACTGTCGGGCGGCATGAGGCAGCGCGTCGGCTTCGCGCGCGCGCTCGTCGTCGATCCGACCATCCTGCTGATGGACGAGCCCTTCTCCGCGCTCGACGTGCTGACCGCCGAAACGCTGCGCACCGACCTGCTCGACCTGTGGAACCAGGACCGCATGCCGATCAAGTCGGTGCTGATCGTCACGCACAACATCGAGGAAGCCGTGTTCATGTGCGATCGCATTCTCGTGCTGTCGTCGAACCCCGGGCGCGTGGTGGCCGAGACCGTAGTGCCGTTCGCGCATCCGCGCAACCGGCTCGACCCGGATTTTCGCGCGCTCGTCGACGAAATCTACGCGAAGATGACCGCGCGCCCCAGCGACACCGCGGCCAAACGCGAACTCGAACCCGGCAGCTGGTTGCCGAACGTGTCGACCAACCTGATGGCGGGTCTGCTCGAAACGCTCGCTGCAGCGCCCTACAACGGCCGCGCCGACATGCCCGAGATCGCGCGCACACTGCAGCTGGAAGTCGACGAACTGTTCCCGATCGCGGAGATGCTGCAGTACCTCGGCTTTGCCGAAGTCAGCGAGGGTGACGTGTTCCTGACGCCACCCGCGCATCGATTCGCCGAGGGCAGCACGCAGGAGCGCAAGATCATGTTCGCCGATCATTTATTGCAGCGCGTGCCGCTCGCCGCGCGAATAAGACAGGTGCTCAACGAACGGCCCGGACATCGCGCGCCGCGCGTGCGCTTCGAGCAGGAACTCGAGGACCTGCTGTCCGACAGCGCGGCGCAGGAGACACTCGATGCGGTGATCGACTGGGGTCGTTACGCGGAAATCTTCTCGTACAACGACAAGACGGAGACTTTCAGTCTCGCGGACGTCGAGACCTGAGCGAGTGCCGAAACGAAATGGCCGCGGAAAACCTGAGAGCGGTGGATCGTCTTCACGAGTTGGCGGTTTTTCCAGTCGACCGCCTCAGGCCCACGCGCGCGAGCATGAAACTCGCGCGGCCCATCGATGAAGATTCGGGCTTCCAGGGCGAACGCGAGTACGCCGTCGCGTCATCGCTGCACGACGTGCCGAACCTCGGCCAGCTGCTGCCGGCGTTGCTCGCCCTGCCGCTCCAGCATCCAGCCGGGGTACTCCGCCGGCAGCGCGCTGACTTCGGCCAGCTTCGCGAGCTCATCGGCGGATAGCGCGACGTTGGTCGCCGCGATGTTGTCGTCGAGCTGCTCGATTTTCTTCGCGCCGACGATCACCGTGCTGACGACACGCTGATGCAGCAGCCACGCCAGCGCGATCTGCGCGACCGAGACGTTTTTCGCTGCAGCGATTTCGCGCATCACGTCGATGCAGTCATACGCGCGCTCGCGATCGACAGGCGGAAAATCGAAGTTCGTGCGACGGCTGCCCGCTTCGGCCTGCTGCTCGCGTCCGTATTTGCCGCTCAGCAAACCGCCCGCGAGCGGACTCCACACCATCAGGCCGAGGCCTTCGCTTTGCAGCATCGGCACGAGTTCGCGTTCGAGATCGCGGCCCGCGAGCGTGTAATACGCCTGCAGCGTTTCGAAGCGCGCGGTGCCGAGCCGCTCGGCGATGCCGAGCGCCTTCGCGATCTGCCACGCGGCCCAGTTCGACACGCCGACGTAGCGCACGTGGCCGTGCTGCACGAGCGTATCGAGCGCGCGCACGGTTTCTTCGATCGGCGTGGCCGGATCGAAACCGTGGATCTGATACAGGTCGACGTGATCGAGTTGCAGACGCTTCAGGCTCGCCTTGATGCCGTCGAGGATGTGATAGCGCGACGCGCCGCGCGCGTTTGCGAACTCGCCGGTCTGGCCGAACACCTTGGTCGCGATCACGACCTTGTCGCGCGGTACTTGCAGGTTCTTCAGCGCCTGGCCGGTGATCTGCTCGGACAGGCCGCCCGCGTAAACGTCGGCGGTGTCGATGAAATTGATGCCCGCGTCGAGCGCCCGGCCGACCAGCCGCTCCGCGTCGTTCTGCTGCAGATCGCCGATCTGCCGCCAGATGCCTTCGCCACCGCCGAAGGTCATCGTGCCCAAACACAGCTCTGAAACAAACACACCGGTACGACCCAACTGGTTATATCGCATCGTCGACGCTCCATCGTGGGTGCAGGAAGAGTCGTCAAGCGTACTGCAATTGGCGGAGGTTGGTAGGAGTGGCGCACACGCCGCAAAAGACTACGAATTCCAGCAGCGGCGCGAAGCCCGATGCGCCGCGCACGAGCGGCGAAAACCTGCGAGACTGACGGCTATTGCGCCGTCAGCGTGGATCAGCGTGGAATGACCCACAACCGCCAAAACGGTCGACATTGCCCGGTACCGACTGGATATCGCCCGCGCCGCCCTCATCTGCACAAGCATGACTTCGGCAAAGACTTCCGCCGCACTCGACGCGGCGCTTCGCTCCCGCAAGGCCCGCTCCACCGCGAGCGCGGCGCGCGCCGCCGCGCCAGCCTTACCGCCAGCCCAGCAGGCGCTCGACGGTTTTCACCCAGCCGTCGCCAACTGGTTCCGGCAAACCTTCGCCGCCCCGACCGACGCACAAGCCGCCGCGTGGCCGCAGATCCGTAGCGGCCGTTCGACGCTGGTCGCCGCGCCGACGGGCTCCGGCAAGACGCTGACCGCATTCCTGTCCGCGCTGAATGACCTGGTCTCGCGAGGCCTCGCGAACGGCGGCACGCTGCCCGACGAAACGCTGGTCGTCTACGTGTCGCCGCTGAAGGCGCTTTCGAACGACATCCGCCTGAATCTGCAACTGCCGCTGCAAGGCATCGCCGCCGAACTCGATAGGCTCGGCCTGCCGCCGCTCGACATTCGCACCGCGGTGCGCACCGGCGATACCACGCAGCAGGAACGCAATGCGTTGAAAAAGCGCGCGCCGCACATTCTCGTGACGACGCCCGAGTCGCTGTACGTGCTGCTCGGCTCGGATTCTGGCCGCCGCATGCTGGCAACGGTGCGCACGGTGATCGTCGATGAGATTCATGCGCTCGCCGGCAGCAAGCGCGGCAGTCATCTCGCGCTGAGCCTCGAACGGCTCGACGCGCTCTGCGCCCGGCGCCTGCCGCGCATCGGGCTGTCGGCGACGCAAAAGCCGGTCAGCGCGGTCGCGCGGTTTCTGGTCGGCGGCGCGAGCCTCGAGAGCGACGTACCGGCCGAGTGCGCGGTGATCGACGTCGGCCACGTCCGCGCGCGCGACCTCGCGCTCGAGATCCCGCCGGTGCCGCTCGAAGCGGTGATGGCCAACGAAGTGTGGGAGCGCGTCTACGACCGGCTCGCCGAGCTGGTCGCGCAGCACCGCACGACGCTGATCTTCGTCAACACGCGCCGGATGGCCGAGCGCGCCGCGCGTCATCTGACCGAGCGGCTCGGCAAGGACGCGGTCGCCGCGCATCACGGCAGTCTCGCGAAAGAACATCGTTTCGACGCCGAACAGCGCCTGAAACGCGGCGAACTGCGCGTGCTGATCGCGACCGCTTCGCTCGAACTCGGCATCGATATCGGCGACGTCGACCTCGTCTGCCAGATGGGTTCGCCGCGCGCGATCGCGCCGTTCCTGCAACGCGTCGGCCGCTCGGGCCACCACGTCGGCGGCATGCCGAAGGGGCGGCTCTTTCCAGCCTCGCGCGACGACCTGCTCGAATGCGCGGCGCTGCTCGATTGCGTGCGGCGTGGCGAACTCGATGCGCTACGCATCCCGCGCGCGCCGCTCGACGTGCTCGCGCAACAGATCGTCGCGGAAGTGTCGAGCGCCGAGTGGAGCGAGGATGCGCTGTTCGACATGCTGCGGCGCGCAGCGCCGTACGCGGATCTGTCGCGCGAGCAATACGACGCGGTGCTGCGCATGCTCGCCGAGGGCTACACGAGCCGCCACGGTCCGCGCGCCGCGTACGTGCATCGCGATGCGGTAAGCGGCACGCTGCGCGGCCGGCGCGGCGGCAAGCTGGTCGCCGTGACGTCGGGCGGCACGATCCCCGAAAACGCCGATTACGCCGTCGTGCTCGAACCGCAGGCGATCAACATCGGCACCGTCAACGAGGACTTCGCGGTCGAAAGCCTCGCCGGCGATGTGTTCCAGCTCGGCAACGCGTCGTATCGGATTCTGCGAATCGAGAGTGGCCGGGTGCGTGTCGAGGACGCACAAGGGCAACCGCCGAACATTCCGTTCTGGCTCGGCGAGGCGCCGGGGCGCAGCGACGAGCTGTCTTTCGCGGTCACGAGATTGCGGGAGCAGGTCGAGCGTTTGCTGACGGAGGGCGAGCCGGCGTCACACGCGGTTGCGTCGGTGCCAATCGCCGCGGCGCAATTCGAAGCAGCCGCAACGCCCGCGAAATCCGCGGCAAAGAGAGGACGCAACGCGAAAGCTGCCGTGGCGCAGAGCCCGACGCAGACCACAACGGCGTCCGCACCCGCCGCAGCCACGCTGCCCGCGAACGAAGCCGAACCCACGGCCGCGCGCCTCGACCGCGCCATCGCCTGGCTCGCCGACGAGCTCGCGCTCGACGAGCCCGCCGCGCGCCAGATCGTCGAATACCTGGCGCGTGCGCGCGCCGCGCTCGGCGTACTGCCGACGCAGAGCACGCTGGTGATGGAGCGCTTCTTCGACGAATCGGGCGGCACCCAGCTCGTGATCCACTCGCCGTTCGGCAGCCGCGTGAACCGCGCGTGGGGGCTCGCGCTGCGCAAGCGCTTCTGCCGCAGCTTCAACTTCGAGTTGCAGGCCGCCGCCACCGAAGACGCGATCGTGCTGTCGCTGACCGGCAGCCACTCGTTCGTGCTCGACGAGGTCTGGCGCTATCTGCATTCGAACAGCGCCGAACACCTGCTGATCCAGGCACTGCTCGATGCGCCGTTGTTCGGCGTGCGCTGGCGCTGGAACGCGACGACCGCGCTCTGCTTGCCGCGCTACACGGGCGGCCGCAAGACCGCGCCGCAACTGCAGCGCATGCGCAGCGAGGATCTGCTCGCGAGCGTGTTTCCCGAGCAGGCCGCGTGTCTGGAGAACGTCGTCGGCGAACGCGAGGTGCCGCGCCACCCGTTAGTCGACCAAACCATCGACGACTGTCTGCACGACGCGATGGACAGCGAACGCTGGCTCGCGCTGCTGCGCCGCATCGAGCGCGGCGAGTTGCGGCTCGTCGCGCGTGATCTGCCGGCGCCGTCGCCGCTCGCCGCCGAAATCCTGACCGCGAAGCCCTACGCGTATCTCGACGACGCGCCGATCGAGGAGCGCCGCACCCAGGCGGTGCTGAACCGCCGCTGGACGGACCCTGAAAGCGCCGACGATCTTGGCGCGCTCGACGCCGCCGCGATCGACAGCGTGCGCGACGAGGCGTGGCCGCAGGCGCGCAACGCCGACGAAATGCACGAAGCGCTGACGGGCCTCGCGTGCATCACCGGGGCCGAGGCGCTCGCGCACGAGGATTGGCCGACGCTGCTTGCGGCGTTGGCGAAAGCCGGCCGGGCGACGCGCTTGCCGCTGACCGCGCAAGCTAACGCGAGCACGGGCAACGACAACGCCAGCGACAGCGCACTGTGGCTGCCCGCCGAACGCCTCACCTGTTTCGAAGCGCTGTACCCCGGCATCGCGCGCAATCGCTACATGCCGCCGCTGAGCGCCCCGAAGGGCTACACCGAGAACTGGAGCGCCGACGACGCGCTCGTCGACGTGTTGCGCGCGCGGCTGACCGGCTTCGGCCCGCTGACGGTCGAGGCGATCGCGCGCCCGCTCGGTTTGCCGGCCGACCGGATCGAACAGGCGCTGATCCGGCTCGAAGCCGAAGGCTATCTGTTGCGCGGCCGCTTCACGCCGCACACGAGCGACGAGGAATGGTGCGAACGACACCTGCTCGCACGCATCCACCGCTACACGGTGAGGCGGCTGCGGCGTGAGATCGAGCCGGTCGAGCGGCACGACTTCATGCGCTTCCTGTTCGAATGGCAGCATCTGACGCCGAGCACACGCGCCGAAGGCCGCGACGCGCTCGCCGCCGCGCTCGACCAGCTCGAAGGCTTCCAGGCCGCGGCCGGCGCGTGGGAGGAAGACATCCTGCCCGCGCGCGTGCGTGCCTACACTAGCAGTTCGCTCGATGAGCTATGCCGCGCCGGCAAGATCGTCTGGACCCGCCTGACCGAGCGGGCGCGCGGCGCCGCCGGTCCGGTCCGCGGCACGCCGATCGTGCTGCTGCCGCGCGTCCAGCTGCGTGCGTGGCGCGCGCTGCTCGATCCGGCGCGCCAGGTCGAGTTGTCGGCGCTCGCGCAAAGCGTGCACGATACCCTCGCGCAACACGGCGCGATGTTCTTCGACGAACTGCTCGCCGAGGTGCGCGTGCTGCGCATGGAGCTCGAAAACGCGCTCGGCGAGCTGGTCGCGGCCGGCCTCGCGAACTCCGACAGCTTCGCGGGCTTGCGCGCGTTGCTGAAGCCGGTCGCCAAACGCAACGCGTTTTCCAGCAGCCGGCGCGCGCGAGCGAGCGCGCTGATCGGCGGCATGGACGACGCGGGGCGCTGGGCGCTCGTAAGCCGTCCGTCCGCCGTCGCGCCGGAAAATCCCCCCGAACGGCGGCGCCAGTTGCCGCCCGAGGCGCTCGAACACGTCGCAATGACGTTGCTGCGCCGCTACGGTGTCGTGTTCTGGCGCGTGCTCGAACGCGAGGCCGAATGGCTTCCGCCGTGGCGCGATCTGCTGCGCGTTCTGCAGCGGCTCGAGGCGCGCGGCGTGATCCGCGGCGGGCGGTTCGTCAACGGACTCGCGGGCGAGCAGTTCGCGCTGCCCGAGGCGATTGCGCTGCTGCGCGAGGTGCGCCGGCAGCCGAACGACGGTGCTCTTATCTGCGTTGCTGGGACCGATCCGCTGAATCTCGTCGGCACGCTGCTGGTCGGCGACAAGGTGCCGGCCGTGACCGGAAACCGCGTGCTGTATCGCGACGGCGTGGTGGCGGCCACGCTGGTGGCCGGCAAGTTCCGGTTCGACGCGGCGCTCGACGCCAACCCGCCCGAACGCGAACGCGCCCGCGCGCTGCTGGCGCGCCGCCTCTAGCGACGTCATCGTGGCGTCGTTCTGGCGGGTAATAATCGCGCCGCGCGCGGCCGCGCAGGCCCATACTCATGCTTAGCAAAACGTTAATGATTCTTCGCTCGAATTGTCACGCTTAGATACAATGAGGCAGTTTCATTTTAGTATGAGGAAGACTGTCTGCCGCCGCCCGCCTTGATAGGGACCGCCGGCACACTCCGGGGATTCCATGAGCGACGAGCTACACGACCAGGTGCTTCACGCGCGGTTCGGCACAAGCAGCCCTCGCTGGGGCCTGGCGGCGGCCAGCAACATACTGGAACTCGTGCCTGCGCACGGCCACGCGGCTGTCGGCGTCGCCATTTCCCTCACCTCTTCTCAAGCTTCCCAGGTCCGCGCGCTGAGCGGCGTGACCTCCCACGTCGTCGTCGACGTTCAGTTGGACGCCGCGCCGCTGCGGCTGCATCTGGTCGGCAAGAAACTCGATTGTCATCGCTGGGGCGGCACCGCGTCGGCCGATGGCGACACCGAATCCGTCGCGCGAGCGCTGCTGCACGGTCTGTCGTTCGCTGAACAGGTCGTCTCGGAGGTCAATTCGGTCGTCGTGATCGTCGACCGGAACGGCCGGATACAGCGCTTCAACCGGCTAGCCGAGGAGCTGACCGGGCTCAGGGAAGAGGACATCATCGGCCGCAGCGTCTGGACGTTGTTCATGTCGTCCGACGACGACCGGGTCTCGAACGAGGTCAGCGCGAATTTTTTCAATCGTGGCGAACCGTACGAGATCGAACGGCGCATCAAAACGGTGCACGGCGAACGGCTGTTCCTGTTTCGCAACAAATTCGTGCGCAGCGGCAGCGGCATCGAAGAGCAGTTCCTGATCTGCTCGGGCACCGACATCACCGAACAACGGCTCGCGCAGGACCGCCTGATCGAGCAGGCCACCACCGACCCGCTCACAGGCCTCGCCAATCGCAACGCGATCCAGGAGCGCATCCAGATCGCGATCGAACTGGCCGCGCCGGGCGAAACCGTCGGCATCCTGTTTCTCGATCTCGACAACTTCAAGAAGGTCAACGATCACTACGGCCACGTGTTCGGCGACCGCCTGATCTGCGACGTGTCGGACGCGATCCGCGACTGCCTGAATCCGGGCGACTCGCTCGCGCGTCTGGGCGGCGACGAATTCATCGTGCTCGCGGCGAAGGGCTCCGCGCATGAGCTGGAAAACACCGCGCAGCGCATTCTCGATCGTATGCGCATGCCGTTCGCTGTCGGGCTCGTCGAGGTCTATACCGGCTGCTCGATCGGCATCGCGCGTTCGCCCGAGCATGGCGAAACCCTCGAATCGCTGATCCGTTCGGCCGACACGGCAATGTACGTCGCGAAGGACGAAGGCAAGCGCACGCATCGCGTGTTCTCGCCGGACATGAATCGCCGCGTCGCGGAGTTCATGTGGCTCGACACGAATCTGCGCCGCGGACTCGACGAAGGCCAGTTGGCGCTGCACTATCAGCCGAAGCTGAACCTCGCGACGGGCGCAGTGCAAGGCGCCGAAGCGCTGGTGCGCTGGAATTCGCCGGAGCGCGGCCAGATCATGCCGGCGGAATTCATCCGTTATGCCGAGGAATCTGGACTGATCGGCGTGCTCGGCCGCTGGGTGATGGAAACCGCAGCGAAACAGGCGGCCCGCTGGAAAGCGGCCGGCTATGACCTGCGCGTCGCGATCAACGTGTCGGCGCGACAGCTCACGGATACAGCCGTGGTCCGCCATTTCACCGAGGCATTGCAGCACGCGAGTCTCGATCCATGCCTCGTCGACCTCGAACTGACCGAAAGCTGCCTGATCGAAAACGAAGCGGCCGCGATCGAGCTGATCAAGCAGTTCCGCCAACTCGGCGCGCAGGTGCATCTCGACGACTTCGGCACCGGCTACTCGTCGCTGTCGCAACTCGGCCGTATTCCGCTCGACGTGATCAAGCTCGACCGCAGCTTCACGGGCTCGATCCACGCGGATATGAAGGCACAGGCGCTGGTGCGCTCGATGGTCGCCGTCGCGCAGGAGCTCGATTTCCAGGTGGTCGCCGAAGGGATCGAAACCGAGGCGGAAGAAGCCTTCATGAAGGGGCTCGGCGTCGATTACGTGCAGGGCTTCCTGTACGCGAAGCCGATGCCCGCCACCGAGTTCGAGCGCTGGCTGCTCGATAGGCGCAGCAAGCTCAGGCTGATCGCCTGAGCCCTGCTGTCGCGCGCTTCAGCCGAGGCGCGCGGACCAACCACCCACTTCGTCTTCATCCATCCCGACGGCGCGCGCCGCGCAGTGGATTTGCGTCCACGTAGCCGCGTCGATCGGAATGCCGGCGGCCTCGCGCTGCGCGCGCGTCACGCGCTCGGGCTCGCCGGGTTCGTAGATGCGCTCCGCGCCCGCCGCGAGCGGCGACGCCTTCACCCACGCGAGGAACGCATCGGCTTCGGCTTGCGCATCGGGCGCGTCGAATGCGGTGGGATCGATGATCACCGATAGCATGCAGTTGATGATCGCGTGCGTGGTACCGAGCGTGTCCGCATGCGTCGTGAAGCCGCCCGACAGCGCGCCGCCGAAAATCTCGCAGATCGCCGCGAGCCCGAAACCCTTGTAGCCGCCGAACGGCGTCAGCGCGCCGAACGGCGCTTCGTGCATGACTTTCGGTTCGAGCGTCGGCATGCCTTCGTGATCGATCAACGCGCCGGGTGGTGTGTGCTTGCCCTGGTTATAAGCGACGCGCGTCTTGCCGAACGCGATCGTGCTGGTCGCGAAGTCGAGCACCAGCGGCGGTTTGCCTGGCCGCGGATAAGCGGCGCAGAACGGATTCGTGCCGATGCGCCGGTCCGCGCCGCCGAATGGCGCGACGAGCGGATCGCCCGCCACGTTGACGAAGTGAAACGACACCAGCCCGGCGCGCGCGCACTGCTCGGCCCAATGCCCGATGCGGCCGATATGATGCGCGCCGCGCAGGCCCACCGCGCAGACGCCGAGCCGCCGCGCGCGCTCGATGCCCCGCTCCATCGCCTCGAACGCGATCACCTGACCGAAGCCCTTGCCGCCTTCGACGGTCAGTACCGCGCCCGCGTCCTTCACGACGTCGGCGTGTCGATTCAGTTGCAGTTGCTGGTCGGCGAGCGATTCGACATAGCGCGGGATCATGCCGACGCCGTGCGAGTCGTGCCCGGTCAGATTCGCGGCCAGCAGATGATCGGCCACCAGCTCCGCTTCGCGCGGCGTACTGCCCGCTCGCTCCCAGATCGCCCTGACGTAGGCATGCAGTTGATCGGCCGGAATCCGGGGCGTGGTGGTTTGGGCAGTCTGGGAGTCGGTCATTCAGCGTGTCGGTGAGGTTCGAACGGAAGGAATGAAACGGCGGGAAAAACAGCTGCATCAAAGCAGCATCGATAAACAGCGGGCCCGGGTCACGCCCGAGCCCCACTCAAACGAAACCGGAACTCACGGCGCCGCGGCAATCACTTCGGCAACCGCGGCCGTCAGCTTCTTGCCGTACGGCACGTGCAGGAACTCGTTCGGCCCATGTGCGTTCGACTTCGGCCCGAGCACGCCGCACACCATGAACTGCGACTTCGGGAAGCCCGCCTTCAGCACGTTCATCAACGGGATCGTGCCGCCGAGACCCATGTAGGCCGCGTCGGCGCCGAAGTGCTGACGCGACGCATCGTTGAGCGCGGTGGCGAGCCACGGCGCGACCTCCGGTGCGTTCCAGCCGCTCGCCGCGCCCGCATCCGGCTTGAACGTGACCTTCGCGTTGTACGGCGGATCGAATTCGAGCAGCGCCTTCAGTTCGGCGACCGCCTTCTCCGCTTCGATGGTCGGCGGCAGCCGCAGCGACAGCTTGAACGCCGTGCGCGGACGCAGCACGTTGCCGGCGTCGGCGAGCGCTGGCAAGCCAGCCGCGCCCGTCACCGACAGCGACGGACGCCACGTCGAATTGAGCAGCGCCTCGCGCGGATCGGTCGTGGTGGGCAGCACCTGACGGCCGTCCTGGCCGCACGCCCACGGCATCTTCTTCCAGACCTCATCGCCGAGAATCTTTGCGGCGGCCTCCGCTTCGCGCAGACGATCGGCCGGCACCGTGCAGTGGAAGCCCTTCGGCAGCAGCGTGCCGTTGGCGGAGTCTTCGAGACGGTCGAACAGTTGCCGCATGATGCGGAAGCTCGACGGCACGATGCCGCCGTAGACGCCCGAGTGGATCCCTTCGTCTAGCACCTGCACTTCGAGATCGCCGCCGACGAGTCCGCGCAGCGACGTGGTCAGCCACAACTGGTCGTAATTGCCCGCGCCCGAATCGAGACACACGACCAGCCCGACGTTGCCGAGCCGCTCGCGCAGCGCGTCGACGTAGGGCAGCAGATCGTAGCTGCCCGACTCCTCGCAGGTTTCGATCAGCCCGACGCAGCGCGGACGCTCGACACCCTGTGCATCGAGCGCGGCGAGCGCCGTCAGGCTCGCATAGATCGCGTAGCCGTCGTCCGCGCCGCCGCGGCCGTAGAGCTTGCCGTCTTCGAACTTCGGCGTCCACGGACCGAGGTCGTTGCGCCAGCCATCGAACTCGGGCTGCTTGTCGAGGTGGCCATAGAGCACGACGGTTTCGTCGCTGCCCGAGCGCGTCGCGGCCGTCTCGAAGAAGATCACCGGCGTGCGGCCCGGCAGGCGGATCACCTCGAGCTTCAGGCCGCGCACCGGTTGCTGCTCGGCCCATTGCGCGGCGTCGGTGATCACGCGCTCCAGATAACCGTGTTTCGCCCAGTCGGGATCGAACGCCGGACTCTTGGCCGGCACCGCGATGTAGTCCGTCAGCGCGGGCACGATCTCGTCGTTCCACTTGCGCTCGACGAATTCTCGTAGCGTGTCCGGGTTGAGTTGAGCCTGCTGGGTCGTGTCGTCGGTGATCATGATCGGGTCCGTGAAGTACTGTTCGGTCGAAACGATCATGATAGTCCCGATGCGTGTCGGGCTGAACCCCTTGCGGTGATTGGGGTGGAGACTGGAACGCGCAGGTGCGAGGCGCGCGGCCGCCATTCGCGCGACAATTGCTACATGCATCGCGCATCAGGAGCTTGTATGGGTGGCAACGTGGCCGTTCAGGCCATCGGCGCGGCGTTCGCGCTGGCCTTGTATTTTCTGCCGGCGATCATCGCGGACCGGCGCAAGCGCCGCGACGTGCTGACGCTCGCGCTCTTCAATGCCTGCCTCGGCTGGACCGTGCTCGGCTGGGTGCTCGCGCTGTATTGGGCGCTACAGCCGAATCCGGCGGAGAGCCTCGCGCGGGACGTCGTGGAGACACGCAAGGTGTCGACCTTGCGCGCGTTTTCATCGGCGCTGACGCTGCGCGTGCGGCGACGCCAGGCCGCGCGCGACCGGCCCGAGCGCTGAAACGATTCGGGCGGCTCGAGCAATACGAGCAACAAACGAACAACAGGAAACCGATTGATTGACGTGCACGGGCGTCACTCAGGGGCGTCAGTCAGGGGCGTCACTCAGGCCGCGCGCCCGATGCGACTCCACTGTACCGAGCCCGCCGGAATGGAGCGCGGCTCCGCCCGCACGGCTTGCGCCGCAAAGCTTTCGTGGCGCAGTTCGCCGTGTTCGTCGAACCACTCGCAGATCACCCAGTCGCCGGGATTCAGCGCGACCGGACCTGCGTACGTCACGGTCATGCGCGGGCCCCCTTCTTTTAACTTGACGACGTCGCCCACATTGAAGGCGGCGGCGGATGCTGTCTGGAATGCGTCAATGGTAGCGGTCAGCATATTGGGCCCCCCTATCTTGAGCGTTATTAACTTGAGCCCGGCTTTATCGACTCCGACCTGTTGAACGTACACGCTAAAGTTAAGACAGATTAACAATCGAATTTAAACGCGGCAAGCGCTTTTTTATTGATACCGTTTCCATTAGACCCGCAGTCCATGCTCGCTGGCTAAAGTTCCCGGCATTACCGAAAACAATCATCGCGACAGCTTGCGGCTAACCCTATGTGCGCTACCGCACAAACGCAACACTTACTGCAGGCCGTCTGCAGGCCGGTAGAAAATGCGAGGCCGGTTTCGTCTGATTAGAGAAAGCTGACGCGATGTCGTCGAGCCGTTAATCGGAATGAGCCAGTTTGATCTAAATCAGAATTACCTGTGAACGAGTAGATCGCCGGTAAATACGATGCAGTTCGTTATACCGCTTCGTTCAAATTGAACGATTTTTTCAGCAAGCTAACAAATGAAAACGATTACCAGCGGATTAATTTCAAACTGCCGGGGCCACCGAGCGCCGCACGCCTTGCTGATGACGTACCAGCAGCACGCTAAGGCCGATACACACGAACATCAGCACGGCATTGATAGCGAGGCTCAGCTGGAACGCGTGCGCATAAGAGGCGGGTGCCGAACTGCCGCCGAGCGCCCCGAAGAACGCGCCGCTGATCGCCGCGGTGCCGAACGCGGAGCCGATCTGCAACGTCGACGAGACCACACCCGATGCAAGCCCGGCCTTCTCGGGCACCACCTCCTGCAGCACGATGCGCATGATCGACGGCAACAGCAGACCATGTCCGACGCCCGCGCACACTAGCCCGCAGTAGAACAGCAGATCGGGCGTCGCGGATTGGGTAGCGGACCAGCCTGTCACCGTGAAGCCCAACGTCATCATCGAGAAACCGAGCGTCAGCACATGGGCGCCGATGCGCTTGACCACGGCCGGCGACGTCAACGGCCCGATCACGAAGCCGAGCGCGAACGGCATGATCGCGATGCCCGACGCGAGCGGCGTCCAGTGCAGGCCGGTTTGCAGAAAGATGCCGTAGGTCAGGAAGAACGCGCTATTGCAATAGAACAGGAACGCGAGCACGAGACCGAGCGCGAACGCGCGATTGCGGAACAGTTGCAGGTCGACGAGCGGATGGCCGCCAGCGCGCTCGACGCGCCGCTCGGTCGCGACGAACAGCGCGAACACCGGCACCGCGAGTGCGAACATGGCGAAGGTCCACGCGGGCCAGCCGGCTTCACGGCCATGCGTCATCGGATAGATGACGAGCAGCAGCACCGCCGACAGCAGCGCGACGCCCTTCAGATCGACGCCGGTATGCGTGGCCGGCTGGTTCTCCGGCACGAACTTCCATGTGCCGACGAACGCCGCGATGCCGATCGGGATGTTGATCAGGAAGATCACGCGCCAGTCGAGCCCGAACGGGTGATACGTGATCAGCGCGCCGCCGCCGAGTTGCCCGACGATCGACGACAAGCCGAACACGAAGCCATACAGACTCATCACGCGCGTCTGCTGATGCAACGGCACGACCGCACGAATCGTCGCGAGCACTTGCGGCGCCATCACCGCGGCCGCGATGCCTTGCACGATGCGCGAGACCACGAGCATGTGGCCGCTCGTCGCGAAGCCGCACAACGCCGACGCGATCACGAAAGCCGCCATGCCCGTCATGAACATGCGACGGCGGCCGAACAGATCGCCAAGGCGGCCCCCCGTGATCAGCAGCACCGCGTAGGCGGACGCATAAGCCGACACGACCAGTTGCAGTTGCGCGTCGCTCGCGTTGAGGCCCGTGTGAATCGACGGCAGCGCCAGATTGACGATGAAGTAATCGAGCGGCGCGAGAAAGGCGCCGACGAACAGCACGGCGAGCGCGAGCGCCTGGCGCTGAAAGCCGGGCGCCGACGCGTTGGCGGCGACAGCCATGCCGGCCATCGCCGGGCCGGGACCGGTCACGGCTGCGCTCGCCGCGCAGCTGACGGATCCACCGAATGCCGCCGGAGCGGACTTGATTGCCTCACGTTTCATGACCGATCGTTCAAAAATTGGTTAAAAAATTTTTGCGCCACTGCTCGCGGACGAGGCGTTACACCAGCGCGCGCATCGCCACATCGACGATACCGATCAGCGCATCTTGCTGATGCGCGACCCGCCCCATGACCCGCAAGCCCTGCATCACGCACAGCAGGAAATCGCCGACGGCTTGTTCGTCGAGCGTCGAATCGAATGCGCCGCTCGCCTGACCGCGGATCACCGCCGCCGCGAGCAAAGTCGCCATGCGGCGCTGAATCGCGGCGACGCGCGCGCGCAGCACTTCGTCATCGGGCTGCATTTCGAGCGTCGTATTCGTAATGAAACAGCTGCGCCGGCCGCTCAATGCGCAGGACACCCTCGCGTAGTGCAGCAGCGCGTCGCGCAGCGCCTGCTCCGGCTCGGCCGTCGCGCTCAGTCGCTGCGCAAGACGCGCGACCGCGCCTTCCGAGTAATGATCCAGCGCGGCGAGCATGATGCCGTGCTTGTCGCCGAACACGCCGTAGAGGCTGCCGCGCAGCAGACCGGTGGCCTTGCACAGATCGTCGATCGACGTCGCGTGGTAGCCGTGATCCCAGAACACCTGGCTCGCGTTCGCCAGCACGGTGGCCGTGTCGAACTCGCGCGGACGGCCGCGCTGACATGTTTCGCCAGCTTTTTTCGCGGCTTGCTTTGAATGACTCAATTGCGATGACCTTGTTGCCTGGTTGCGTCGGTCCGTTGATATTATGACTGGATGTTCAATAAATCAAGGATGACATTCGGAAGGCCTACACGCGTCGGGGTCATCCGTTCATTCGACAACCGCCATCAAAAAACCGGCGGCGGACATGGCCCGTCGCCGGCTTCGTTGCGCGCTCACAGTCACAGCAGGGGCTCAGGTCTCGAGCTTCGCATCCATCGTAATCGTTGCATTCAGCACCTTCGACACTGGGCAGCCGGCCTTCGCGTCCGCGGTGGCTTTGTCGAACGCGGCCTTGTCTCCGCCCGGAATCTTCACGGTCACGTCGAGATGCACCGCGGTGATCGCGAAGCCGCCACCGTCCTTGTCGAGCGTGACGGTGGCCGTGGTGCCGATGTGCTCCGGCGTGATGTTGGCCTTGCCCAGCTCCGCCGACAACGCCATCGAGAAACATCCCGCATGCGCAGCCGCGATCAGCTCTTCCGGATTCGTGCCGATGCCGTCCGCGAAGCGCGTCGCGAACGAGTACTGGGTGTCCTTCAGGACGCCGCTGTCGGTGGAAATCGAGCCCTTGCCGTTCTGCAGGCCGCCTTGCCAGACTGCCGATGCCTTGCGCTTCATTGCTCTCTCCTGTTTGTGCCTTGCCGCGCACGCTGCTCGACCAAAGATGATGCCCGCCGCGGCGGTCCGCCCGGATGTGTCCGCGCCTGGGCATCGGTCGCAGGTGCCGCGCGGTTTGCAGGCGCGGGCGTGGACCGGATTTCATCATAGGCGCTTCCGCGTCCCGGCGCGGAAATGCGCCTTTTTCACTATCTCAAAACTGGCAATAATATTTCGCCAGAAAGCCGCTTTTTTGCTGACCTCGTAAGAAATAGACTGCGTTCAACGGATCGGGGAACGCAGTTCACATCGATCCACCACACAATCAATTGGAGGTCGTCATGAAATCGCTTCTTTCCGCAGTCGTCGTCGCATCCGCTCTTATCGTTCCGGCACTGTCGTTCGCCCAGCAGGCAAACGGTCCGGTCACGCGGGCTCAGGTGCGCGCCGATCTCGTAGCCGCGCAAAAAGCAGGCCTCCTGAACCAGAACGACACCACCTATCCGAAGGCCGTGCCCCAGGACTCGACGATCGTCACCGCTTCGGCGCAAGGTTCGCAAGACGTCGGCGGCGCGAAGGCCAGTTCGTCGGATGCGGGCGCGCCGGCGACGGTGCAGCAACGTCTCTTTTCGACGTATCGCGGTAACTGAGCGTGGTAACTGATCGTGATAACCGAGCGCGCAAGTCGTTAATGTAGCGCGCAGTAAAAAAGCCCCGGTTGCGAAGTTCGGCAACCGGGGCTTTTCGTTGGCGCGCGCGGCGCTGCTGCGCAGCCGCTCGTTGGCAAAAGCGCTATTCGGGAAACGGCAGGCTTTGCTGCCCCAATGCGCGCATGTCGAACACGTTCAGCGTCATCGCGACCAGCGCGTAGTAGCCGAGCAGGCCGACCAGGTTGATCACGACCTGATGCCCGAAACGCCCGACCGTCTGCGCATACGTCGCGGCCGTCACGCGCTTCGTCTCGTACAGTTCGCTCGCGAAGTCGTAGATCAGCGCGTCGTCGGCATCGGCGAACTCGGGGCGGCGCCCCTGGCGGATCGCCTCGGCGTCCGCTTCGCCGACGCCCGCCTGCAGCGCGATCGGATAGTGGATGTACCACTCCGCCTGGGCCTGCCAGCGCGAAGCGGTCACCAGAATCGCGAGTTCCGACAGCCGCAGCGGCAGCCCGGTCTGGTAGCGGCAAAACGCGCCGAGGCGTTGCGCGTGCTGCGCGAGATCGGGGCTGTGAATCCAGCCGAGGAACGGCCCATTCAGGTTGCCGCGCGGGCCGGACAGGATTTCGTTGAGCACCGCCTTCTGTTCGGGCGTGGCAGTGGACATGTCGAAGTGAGGCAAGCGCTCGGTCATCATCGTTCTCGCAAAAGTCGGTGGGTCGAATCTCAGCGGGCGGCGAGCGACGCGCCGATCGCATCGCTGAGGCGGCTGACGATCTCGTCGATGTCGCGCTCCGTGCAGATGAACGGCGGCGCGAGCAGCACGTGGTCGCCGCTCTCGCCGTCGACGGTCCCGCCCATCGGATACACCATCAGGCCGCGCGCGAACGCTTCGCGTTTGATCGTCGCGTGCAGTTTCAGTTTGGCGTCGAACGGCTCTTTGGTAACGCGATCCTTGACGAGTTCGACGCCGACGAACAAGCCGCGCCCGCGCACGTCGCCGATATGCGCATGCTGCGCATAGTGCTCGCGCAACCGGCCGCGCAACTGCTCGCCACGCGCCTGCACGTTCGCCAGCAGATCGTCTTCCGCGATCACGCGCTGCACTTCGAGCGCGGCCGCGCACGCGGTCGCATGGCCGATATAGGTATGGCCATGCTGGAAGAAGCCGGAGCCGCCGACGATGGTCTGATAGATGCGGTCGCTGACCAGCGTCGCGCCGATCGCCTGATAACCCGCGCCAAGGCCCTTGGCGATGGTCAGCATATCGGGCGCCACCCCATCTTCGTCGCACGCGTACAGATAGCCGGTGCGGCCCATGCCCGACATGATCTCGTCGAGAATCAACAGCACGCCGTAGCGGTCGCACACCGCGCGGATCTTGCGGAAGTATTCGCGCACCGGCGGCACCGCGCCCGCCGTGGCGCCGACCACCGTTTCCGCGACGAACGCCGCGACCGTGTCCGCGCCGAGCGCGAGAATCTTCTGCTCGAGTTCATCGGCGAGACGCTGAGCGAACGCTTCTTCGGTTTCGTCCGCGCGCTGCTCGCGATATGCGTAGCACGGGCTCACGTGATGCGCTTCGATCAGGATCGGCAGGAACGGCTCGCGGCGCCATGCATTGCCGCCGATCGCGAGTGCGCCGAGGGTGTTGCCGTGATAGCTCTGCCGACGCGCGATGAAATGGCGCCGCTGCGTCTCGCCCTTCTCGACGAAATACTGACGCGCGAGCTTGAGCGCCGCCTCGATCGCCTCCGAGCCACCCGACACGAAGTACACGTGCTCGAGTCCGGCCGGCGCGCCCGCGACGAGCCGGTCGGCCAGTTGCTCGGCCGGCTCCGTCGTGAAGAACGACGTGTGCGCGTACGGCAACCGTTGGGCTTGCCGCTTGATCGCGTCGATCACGCGCTGGTTGCTGTGACCGAGGCACGACACGGCTGCGCCGCCCGACGCGTCGATATAACGCTTGCCCGTGGAGTCGATGATTTCGATGCCGTCGCCCGCGACGGCCACCGGCAAGGATTGCTTCGGAGAGCGATGAAAAACGGTGGACATGATGTTCAGTTCCTGGTGAGGGCGGCGGGCGCTGAAACGCGGGCCGGTTCGGGCGTCGCGCACGCGACGAAAGTGTCGAACGCGCATTGCTTCTGGCGATACGCTTTCATCGACACACCAGCGTTGCCGATTTCGAACAGCGCGGTGGCGAGGGTGTTTTCGTCGTCGGGATCGTAAGGATCGTCGCGGTAGATCGGCAAGCCCGCCGGCGCGCGATCGTGCAGTACGTCGAGCAAGGCCGCCGGTTGCAGCGGGCCGGCCGCGGCGAGGCGATTTCGCCAAGCCGGTAGCCGATGTCGTACGGCTCGCCGCTGACCTGAAAAAACACTGAATTCCTGCATCGACGCCACGGGTCGCACCATATTCAACAATCGGTACGTATTTATACGCCAATACAACATTTGTTGTCAAATGCCGTTGAACGATATCGAGCGGAGCGCGGCGTGCCTCACGCAATCGCTCAAGGCACGTACGCGCCCTTCGCATGCAACGATTGTTCGGCGAGCGCAAGCTGCTCGAGCGCATCCGCGCCTTCGAGCGCGAGCAAATGCGCGACCAGCGCTTCGGCGATCGCGGTGGCGGCCACCAGCGACGGAAAGAACGACGGGCTTTCGTGCGAGAAGATCAGTACCTTGTCGGCGTTCAACGCGATCGGCGACACGGCGCTGTCGGTGATGGCGATCAGTTTGCTGCCTTTTTCGAGCGCGGCCTCGGCGACGCGCGCGGCTTCGACCGAATACGGCGCGAAGCTGATGACGATGGTCGCGCTGTCGCGCTCGATCGTGCGCAGTTGCATTTCGAGCGTGCCGGCCTCGCCGTTGAGCAGCGACACCGACGGACGAAACAGCCGGTAGCCATAGACGAGACCGAACGCCACCGCGTAACACGAGCGGAAGCCCGCCACGTGCACGTGCGACGCACGCCGCAACACGCGCGCGGCCTCGACGATCACGCGGCCGTTATGCGCGGCGGTCGTTTCGAGATTGTGCTGCTGCGCGACGAGAAGATCGTTCGCGAGCGCATCTTTCGATTTGACCATCGAGCGCGCCCGGCTCGTCAACGGCTCCGGCCGCGTGCGCACACGCGCGACGAACAGATCGCGCAATTCGTTCCAGCCGGGAAACCCCAGTTGCTGCGACAGCCGCACCAGCGACGCGGGCTGCACCTGCGCGCGCTCGGCCACCTTGCGCATCGACGACACCGCGACCTCGTCGGGATGATCGAGCAGGAAGCCCGCTCCCATCTGGAACTGCGGGCTCAGTTCGGGAAAGCGCGCCCGGATCAGGGCGACGAGCTGATCGAAGCTGTCTGGCATGGGGAGGTGGGTCGGCGCCGAGGTGAGAGATGACAACAAATGTTACCACCGGACAGGCGCGTTTCAACGGCGCGAAGATGCTCGGTTCACCAGCGCTTCCCGATGCGCGTCGACGAAGTCCGCCATGCTGTCGAAGCGGAAGTCGATGTCAGGCTGCGAGCCCGGGTTCATCGTCGCGCCAAAGCCCGGCTGCGAATGACGGCGGTAAATCCAGCACGACGCCAGGCCGAACTCGTTTGCGGGCTTGTGGTCATGGAAGAGGCTTTCTGCCGTGTGAAGGATTTTTTCCTTCTTGATGCCGCGCTGATCGAGCTTCTGAAGCATGTACTCGAAGTTGCGCGGCGACGGCTTGTAGGACCCGACGTCCTCCGCTGTGATGATGGCGTCGAACTCAACCTGCAGCCTGGCGTTGCTGAAGGTGAAACTTTCGTTGTCGATGTTCGACAGGATGACCAGCTTGTAGTGCCTCTTCAGATATTGCAGCGCGAGCGCGGAGTCGGCGAATGCCGGCCAGTTTCTGATCGACTGGCCGTACGCCACGCATTCTTCGTGTGTATAGGGCAGGCCCCACTCTTCAGCCATGCGCTTATATACGATGGGAAGCAGTTCCTGATAGCGCTTCGCAGGGGTGAAGTTCTGCTGCGACGACTCGTGGCGAGCGTGCGCTTCGAGAACCTCGTCACGCGTGAGCGGCGTCCTGGCTCGCTCCAGCAGAGGCCTCAGGCCTTCAAGGATCCCACTCTCCCAGTCGATCAAGGTGCCGTAGCAGTCAAAAGTCAGTGTATCGAAATCGGTCAGTTTCACGACTCCTCCTGTCGGATGGCGTGCTCAAAGGTTGAACCCATGCCGAAGCGCAGCTAATCTGGTCAAACACGGGTCCAATACCTGGAGACTATATGCGCCACCTCGTCCTAACAATGGCTGTCTTAACAGCCGCCGGCATCACCGCATCCGCCAATGCTCAATCGGTGGTCACCCTCGGTCACTCGGCTCCGCTTACGGGCCCCCAGGCGCCGAACGGAAAGGACAACGAGAACGGCGCCCGCCTTGCTATCGATGAACTCAACAGGAGCGGTGTCACGGTCGCTGGCCAGAAGGTAACTTTCAAACTGGACTCCGAGGACGACCAGGCAGATCCGAAGGTTGGCGTTCAGGTCGCGCAGAAACTCGTCGACAGCGGCGTGATTGCTGTCCTCGGCCCGTACAACTCAGGTGTGGCTATCCCGGCATCGCGCGTCTATAACACCGGCGGGGTACCGATGCTGCCGGTTGCCTCCAATCCGGCGCTGACGAAGCAAGGCTTCAAAAACATCTTCCGTATCGGCGCGAGTGACGAGCAGCTAGGCGGAACGATGGGTCAGTTTGCGGCCAAAACATTGAAGGCCAAGACCGCCGCGGTGATCGACGACCGCACGGCATATGGGCAAGGTGTGGCCGAGCAGTTCGTCAAAGAGGCAAAGGCAAATGGAATTCAAATCGTGGACCAACAGTTCACGAACTCGTCGGCGACTGACTTCCTCGGCATTCTCACCAGCATCAAGGCCAAAAATCCGGATGTCGTCTTCTTCGGCGGATACGCTGCTCAAGGCGCGCCGATGGCCAGGCAGATGCGCGCACGCGGACTGCGAGCCAAGCTGCTTGGCGGTGATGGCATTTGCTCGGCCGACATGGGCAGGGTTGCCGGTGACGCGGCCTCTATCGTGTATTGCGCCCAGGGCGGCATCGCGCTCGACAAGACCCCAGCCGGCCGTGAGTTTCTGCAGAAATACAAGGCCGCGTTCAACACCGACACGCAGGTTTATGCGGTCAGCTACTACGACGGCGTAAAACTGCTGGCCGATGCGATGGTCAAAGCGGGAACCACGACCGATAAGGCAAAGCTCACCGCCCAGTTGGCAAAGACCAACTATAAGGGCGTGGCAGGCACCTACTCTTTCGATGAAAACGGCGATCTGAAGGGCGCACCCACGACCGTCTATGTGATCAGAAACGGCCTTCCGGTGCCCTACGGGCAGTGACGTTCAATCGAATAACCCCCAACGCACACATGAAAATCACTCGCACTATTTCGACGGTCGAGGTCCATACCGGCGGCGAAGCGTTCCGTATCGTGACGAGCGGGCTTCCTCGTCTTCCCGGTGACACCATCGTCAAGCGTCGAGCGTGGCTGAAGGAGAACGCCGACGAAATTCGTACCGCGCTGATGTTCGAACCGCGTGGTCATGCTGACATGTACGGCGGATACCTGACCGAACCCGTTAGTCCCACGGCAGACTTCGGAATCATCTTCGTCCACAACGAGGGTTATAGCGACCACTGCGGACACGGCGTTATCGCGCTGTCTACCGCGGCGGTCGAGTTGGGCTGGGTTCAGCGCCAGATTCCCGAGACGCGAATCGGCATCGACGCTCCATGTGGCTTCATCGAGGCGTTCGTGCAATGGGACGGTGAACACGCCGGCAACGTACGCTTCGTCAACGTTCCGTCGTTCATCTGGAAACGGGATGTCACGGTCGAGACGCCGTCGTTTGGCACGGTAAAGGGTGACATCGCCTTCGGTGGTGCCTTCTACTTCTATACGGACGGTGCGCCGCACGGTCTCGCAGTCCGGGAGTCTTCTGTCGAGGAACTGATCAAGTTTGGCGCCGAGGTCAAAAAAGCTGCAAACGACGCGTACCCGGTTGAGCATCCCGATATCCCGGAGATCAACCACATCTACGGGACCATCATTGCCAACGCACCGCGGCACGAAGGCTCGACGCAAGCCAACTGTTGCGTGTTCGCCGACCGCGAAGTGGACCGTTCGCCCACCGGCTCAGGGACGGGCGGACGCGTCGCGCAACTCTATCTGCGCGGCGAACTGGCGAGCAACGAGACGCTCGTCAATGAGTCCATCACCGGCACGGTCTTCAAGGGGCGTGTACTCAGTGAGACGACCGTCGGCGACTTCAAGGCCGTCGTCCCCGAGGTCCAGGGCAACGCATACGTTTGCGGTTTCGCAACCTGGATCGTGGACGAGCGTGACCCGCTGGCTTACGGTTTCCTCGTCCGATAATCGGTTCCTTGCAGTCGCTTTTAGCGCGGAACGCCGTGACAGGCATTCCGCGTTGTTTGATTGGCGAATCGAGCGGCCCGACCGGTAGGTCAAAGCGCGGTTTCGTGCGCGAGGCCAGCGCGTTGGCATCACCTCATCGCCCGTTCTTGCCTTGCGTCTTCTTTGCGGTCGCTCTGCTTCGGTTCCGAAGCGCGAAGAACACACCGGCTCCGAGCGCGACGAGCAGAACCACGATCAGGCCGCCACTGATGTCGCTCATGCCGGTCATGCCACGAGATTCGCTCTGGCTGGGCGCCGCCGAGGCAGCCACGGGCGCGGAAGCCTCCGCCGCGACGGGCTGCGGAAGCGCCACACCAGCGGCACTCCCTTGACGCACCAGAGAAGCCTCCGACGTCGGCGAGGCCTGGGACACCTGAGATGCATCAGATGCGGATACGGCTGGAGGCGCTTCGGGATTGGGACCGACAGGTGCCATCGCCGTTTCCGAGGCCGTCATGACAGGCGCGGCCGGCTGAGGCGCGGCCGCCTGAGGAGCGACGTCGACGGACCGGGCCATCGCCTTCCACTGCGCGAACACGCCATCCACGCAGTGCACATCGATACAGGCGTTTCGCGCCTGCCGCCACTTCGCCAGTTGCGCGGACGAGAGTTTCCCGCTGCTCAGAAGAGCCTGTTGCTGCGCGAAGATGTCGTCGTACTCGTTGTTCAGGATCGCGTGATCGCAAATGACGCGCTCAGCGGGTTGCTGCGAGGTTGCACACTGAATGTCGTTCGCCGATGCCGCGGTCGAACCCAACGCCGCCATGGATAGCAGCAATACTCCGAATCGTCGTGCCAGGTGCACCCGTCCTCCCAGAATGTGAGTGTCAAAGTCCAGGCACCACTATGAATCCGCCTGGCTCGTCACCGTATGTTTCGACTCTGCCTTCCAGCAGATAACGTGCCGCCAACGCGCATAGCGCCGCGTCGACGTCGTCGATCGAAGTCAGCGACGCTGTTGCGATACCTTCCCGTTCGAGGATTGCCCGGCGCTGCGGACCCTTTTGCTTCGCGGATGCGACGTCCGTCCCGAGGAAAGCGCACGTGATCGCGTGGGGGAATGTCTCGAAGCACACGCGACCATTGATTTTTTCGCCGCCGCTGAAAAGCGGAAAGTGCGCGACGAATGCGTCGTAGACGCGCTCGCCGTTGAACATCCATCCATAGAAGCCGCTTTTGCTGGCGATCGCCGTTTCGCGAGCCGGTGTCGCAAACGAAAAGATTCGCTGCCGCGCGAGCGCCTTCTCGGCTAGTCGTCCCGCGGCGCCTGTTCGCCAACGACACGGCGCATCGATGCCGACCGCCGCCACCTCGAGTGCGCGACACCGTTCGAGCATCTGTTCGGGGGTCGCGTTGCCGAGATGGCTCACGATCTCGGTGCCGCGCAGGACGACCAGATGGTTTCCCTTCCGGTCGCCGCCAACATCGATGCCCGCTACCGTGGTCGGCGTCAAAGCAGCGCCACCACCCTCACATCGCCCTGCTCCGCCGACGCCACCACCTTCTCGCCGATCCGGCGGAACGTGATCGACACCGACGCATCCCCGACCCGCAGATCGCTGACCTCGAGCCAGTCGATACCTTCGGGCAGCATCGGCTGTTCGATCAGCACTTCGCGGCGCTCGGCGTCGATCGTGATGCCCAGACACGCCTCGAGCATCATGAACGGCGAGCCCGCCGCCCATGCCTGCGGCAAACACGCGACCGGATAGGCCGTGGGCGGCTCGCCGCGGCGTCGCGGGAAGCCGCAAAACAGCTCGGGCAAGCGCATGTCGAAATTGACCGCGGCCTGGAACAGCGCCTGCAGCAGCTTCACGGCCGACGCCTTGCCGCCATAGCGTGACAGCCCTCGCGCGCACAGCGCGTTGTCGTGCGGCCAGACCGAGCCGTTGTGATATGCCATCGGATTGAAGCGCGCCTGGCTCGCGGCCAGCGTGCGCACGCCCCAGCCGGTGTGGAACAGCGTCGAGTCGAGCGCCCGCACCACCGCCTCGCCGCGCTCGCGCGTGGGCAGGCCGAACGCCAGCAGATGCCCCGCGTTCGATGCCATCACGCGACACAACTCGCCATGACCGTCGAGCGCGATGCCGTAAAAGCCGACCTCGTCCATCCAGTACTTTTCTTCGACGCAGCGGCGGATCTTCTTCGCGCGCTCCGCGTATTGCGCGGCCGCGTCGCGCAGGCCGCGCAACTTCGCGTAGTGAGCCATCGTGTCGAACGCGGCGCTCGCATAGGCCTGCACTTCGACGAGCGCGATCGGGCCGTCAGGGAAGCGCCCGTCCGCATGGAACACCGAATCGTGACTGTCTTTCCAGCCCTGGTTCGCGAGGCCGCCATCCGATTCGCGCTGGTAATCGAGCAGCCCGTGCCGGTTTTTGTCGCACACGCCCGCGACCCACTGCGCCGCGCGTTCGAGCGCCGGCCATAGTTCGTCGATCAAGCCGACGTCGCCGGTGCGGGCCGCGTAGGCGCCGGCCAGCACGATGAACAGCGGCGTGGTGTCGACACCGCCGTAGTACAGCGCGAACGGCACTTCGCCGGCCGCGGCCATTTCGCCCTTGCGCATCTCGTGCATGATCTTGCCCGGCGCGGCGTCGCGAAACGGCGAGTTCTCGCGCGCCTGATGCTCGGCGAGAAAACGCAGCACGCCGGCTGCGAGATGCGGTTGCAGCCACAGCGTCTGCAGCGACGTGATCACCGCGTCGCGGCCGAACGGGGTCGAAAACCATGGGATGCCCGCGTACGGGTACGGGCCGGTCGCGAGATCTGTCGTCAGCAGGCCGAGGTCGGCGAACGAGCGGTCGATCCACGCGTTGAACAGCGGATTGCTCGAACGCACGCGCGCGCTCGCGTTGCGTCGCTCGCGCATCACCAGGTGCGCATCCACCATTGCCGCGCGTACCGCCGTGCGGCCGACGCGCGGGCGCTCCGCATCGATCTGCGAGAGATGCGCTTCGCTCAACGCATGCATCGGCTGCGACACGTCGGCGCCGGGCTTGCCGGTCATCGGCACGACATGCACCGCTATCGACAGATAGATCGACACGCATGCCTGCGCGGGCAGCTTGACGGTGTAGTCGGCGCGGTCGGCGAACAGCTTGTCCGGCTGCGGCGAGAACGCGATCCGCACGTTGCGCGCTACGTCGTCGAGACCGATGTAGCCGAGCAGCACCTCCTGATTCTCGATGCGCGCGGGCTGCACGCGACCCTGTTTGTCGCGCTTCAGGCCGCGCACTTCGAACATGTCGCGGAAATCGCTGGAAAACGAAATCGACAGCGGCACGGTCGCATCGTGCGTGCCGTAGTTCGTGAGCTCGATCGCCTCGTTGAGCACGGTGCCCGACAGCACGCGCACACGCTCGACGTGGATCACGCCTTCGGGCGTGCTGTCGCCGCCGAGCGGCGGCAGCGGGCGGTTGGTCAGATGCGCGGTGAAACTGGTGTTGTCGCTGCTGACGCTGCCCGACAGCAGCGACGGCGCGCGGCCGCCGAAGGTCAGCCGCAGTTGCGACATCACGCGCGTATCGTTGACGAACAGGCCATCGTCGTGGCCGGTGATATCGCCGAGCGGATCGTTGACGACGAAGGTGTCGCCCGACTTGAGCACGTGCTGCGTAACGCTCGCGACGTTAAGGTTTTCCGTCGGGATGAAAACGCCGTCCTGCTCGGGCTCGCGATGATCGACGCCGCCGGAGTGGGTCAGCCCGCCGAGGGCTTCTGGCTGCTGTATCAAGGTCGCTCCTATGGATTCGCTGCTGCGTTTGGTTGCACTTCGGGTCTCGCCTCGGATCGGCCGCCGGATTGCCCGGTTGCCCCGTCACCCGAGCCCGGTGGGCCGGCCCCCCGGTGGGCCGGCCCATCCGATTGTAGAGGCTCTTTCCGCGTGAGACGAGCTTATCGCCTCGGAGTTTCGGCTTTTTGCGCCGTTTTTTGACGGCGTTTCCGGTGGCACGGGACGTGCAGGCGGCAGGATGCGCGGAACGTAAAAAAACCCACGGCCTCGTGAGCCGTGGGTTGGCGACCGTCGTTGAACGCGTTGTCGGGCGTCTATCCGGCCTGTTACCGCTTCGCGACCGGCTTCGCCTCGCGCAGCGTCTCGCCGATGAACAGCTGACGCGGACGGCCGATCTTCTGCTCGGGATCGGCGATCATTTCGTTCCACTGCGCGATCCAGCCGACCGTGCGTGCCATTGCGAAGATACACGTGAACATCGACGTCGGAATGCCCAGCGCGCGCTGCACGATGCCCGAGTAGAAGTCGACGTTCGGGTACAGCTTGCGCGACACGAAATATTCGTCTTCGAGCGCGATCTTTTCCAGCGCCATCGCGAGCTTGAACAGCGGGTCGTCGTGCAGGCCCAGCTCTTCGAGCACTTCGTGGCAGGTTTCGCGCATCAGCTTCGCGCGCGGATCGTAGTTCTTGTACACGCGGTGGCCGAAGCCCATCAGCTTCACGCCCGAGTTCTTGTCCTTCACCTTCGCGATGAAGTCGGGAATGTTGTCGACCGAGCCGATCTCTTCCAGCATGTTCAGCGCGGCTTCGTTCGCGCCGCCGTGCGCCGGGCCCCACAGACACGCGATACCGGCCGCGATACACGCGAACGGATTCGCCCCCGACGAACCGGCGAGCCGCACGGTCGACGTCGACGCGTTCTGCTCGTGGTCCGCGTGCAGGATCAGAATGCGGTCGAGCGCGCGCACCAGCACGTCATTGACCTCGTACTCCTCGGCCGGATTCGAGAACATCATGCGCATGAAGTTCGCGCTGTACGACAGGTCGTTCTTCGGATACACGAACGGTTGACCGACGCTGTACTTGTACGCCATCGCGACCAGCGTGGGCAGCTTCGCGATCATGCGGATCGCCGATACGTCGCGATGCTGCTGGTTCGTGATGTCGAGCGAGTCGTGATAGAACGCCGACAGCGCGCCGACCGCCGCAACCAGAATCGCCATCGGGTGCGCGTCGCGACGGAAGCCGCGGAAAAAGAAGTGCATCTGCTCGTGCACCATCGTGTGCTGCGTGACGGTGTTCTCGAACTCGGCTTTCTGCTGGGCATTCGGCAGTTCGCCCTTCAGCAGCAGGTAGCAGGTTTCGAGGAAGTCGGCGTTCTGCGCGAGGTTGTCGATCGGGTAGCCGCGGTAGAGCAGTTCGCCCTTGTCGCCGTCGATATATGTGATTTCGGAGTTGCACGCCGCCGTCGACATGAAACCCGGGTCGTACGTGAATTTGCCGGTCTGGCCGTACAGCTTGCGGATGTCGATGACGTCGGGGCCCAGCGAGCCCTGATAGATCGGCAGATCGATGGTCTGGTCGCTGTCGGAAAAGCTCAGCGTTGCGTGTGACTTCGAGTTCATGTACGTCTTCCTTTTGCTTGATACCGCACTCGCGCCGGCATGCATCGCGTTCGTACGGCGAGGCGCGACATCGGCGCTCCCGAAGACGGGCATGCTCAGGCTCCGCTGCGCATTCTACGGGTCGGCGTGTCGTTGATTGCGTCGATTGATCGCAACAGTCCATCTCCTTGGGCGCAACATTCGTTGTCGGCACGCGGCGGGTGCATCGCGATGCCGTTGAAAGTTGCACGAAAGTCGGAACACCAGCCGCAACAATGTTTTGCTGCCAGCACACTGCGTCGGGCGGGATCCATCTGCGATACTCAGTCCGTGCATTGATGCTTGCGGCCCGCGATTCGAAGCGGGTTTTTTTGATCACACAGAAAAGCAGGACGAATACAAATGAATGTCTCTCTCGAAACGCTGTTTCCGGATCACGTCCATACCGAAGACCACACGGTCACCGCGCTGAATCATCAGGATATCGTCGTCGCGTTGTCGGCGGCGCTGAAGACGCAGGACGTCGCGGTGCTGCACATGCTCTATCCGCGCACCGACGCGCGCACGCATCGCAGTCTCGACACGCTCGTCGACGTGCTGCATGGACACGGCCTGCATGAAGTCGCGGATCTGATCGCGCAGGAAGCGCACTATCTACTGTTCAAGGACCCGGTGAAGGCGTGGAGGGTGTTCCACGAAATCCGCAACGACTCGCTCGCGATCGGCGTACATCTGTACTATCACGGGCTCGTCGGCGAGGCGGCCGAACGCGCGCTCGACAAGGACGCGCATCGCAAGGCCTGATGCAGTAACGGGCGATCGGCGGCGCGCGCCGGCCGATCGCCCTTGGTCTTCGCTTCACTTGCTCAGCGCGCGCTCATCGCCTGAATGAAATCATCCACGTAACGATTGAACGCGGACGGGTGCGCGAGGTTCATGCCATGCGACGCACCGCGTACCGTTTCGCGGCGCGCATCGGGCAACCATCCCTGCAACGCCGTCACCGTGCGGTGGAACATGTCGGGACTCTTCTCGCCGTCGATCAGCAGGGCCGGGCAGCGCAGATCGGCCGCGTCCTCGGGCATGTAGGCGGGCAGCGGATCGCGGAATTGCCGCGCGAGCGTGTGCGCGTTGTCCGTCGCCATGCGGCGAAAACCCGGGGTGCTCATCGCCCAGAAGCCGGGGCGGCTCACCGAATCGACGAACAGTTGCAAGCCTGCTTCGACCTCGCCGCTTTCGATCAACCGAGCCGCTTTCGCGCGCAATGCGTTGACCGTCTCCGGCACGCTCGCGGGTGGACGTCCGGCGATCTGCAGCGGGCCGCCCGGATCGGCGAGCGTCAGCGTGCGCACGTGTTCGGGATGGCGTCGCGCGAAATGATAGGCGACGCAGCCGCCGCGCGAATGCCCGACCACATGCGCGGGCCCCGCGCCGAAACGCGCGATGAACTCCGCCACTTCATCGGCGTGGCTGCTCCAACTGAACGGCAGGTCCACCCGCGCGCTATCGGTCACTGGCCAGTAATGCGTGAGACTGACCGCGACGCAGCGATAGCGCTTCGACAGGCCGGCCAGTTGCGGCTGCCAGTAGCGGTAGTCGCACAACGAACCGTGCACGAACAGCAGCAAGTCGCCGTCGCCGGCCTCGACGTAAGGCACGCGCAAACCGCTGCGTAGTCCGATGAAGGATGGCGATGACGACAGCGACGAAGCGGAAACGGATTGATTCACGGGTGATCGACGGACAGCGGCATCGGCGCGGGAATGCGGGCGGAGCCGGCTGGCTACAGGCATTGGGAAATGAGCGTACCGGTGTCCCTGAAAATGGGACGCGATGCGTATTGTCACATAAGCGTCAGCGACGCGTCGGGCAGGCGTCTTCATCAAACCACTGACGCGTGGCGACAAGGATATTACTCGCCTGGAGAGAACTTCATCAGTCAGGCCGTTTCTTAAAGATCAACATAACCGGCGCGCCCCATAAAGCACCGTATATTGGGTTTCCCGATATTTTTTAGATGTTCGACGACCTCTTTAAACAGAGGCTCATCTTTGTCTGGCTCCATCATTATTCGCCAATCCTGGTCGCCGTCTCCTTTCATCTTTAAGAAGTGTGCGTCGCCTGGTTCGTCCACATAGGCCCTGACTATATAACTGACATTTCCCTCGACAAATTCATAGATATCGTACTCGTAATAATATTCATACATTCCATTTTCATCGCGGTCACTGCAGTCGATGTGGTGGCTCACAATTACTTTCATTAACTTCTCCTGCCGGTCAAAAATTTTGGCATCAAAGCTCAAGATACGCTGTGAGCCGACGCCGTATCTGATCCGTGCACGCCGAACACGACACACGCGGCCTTGCTGGCCATCGTCGGTTCCGGCAGCACACACAGAGCCGCCGCCCCGACCATTTCCAGCACCCCGCCGACCACCTGCAAACCGCCCCATAGCCGGTTGGAAAGCATCTCCGTGGGGCTGATCGACTGGCGGGAGAGCACTGCCGCCAGTTGCGGCGCACTGAGCACCACCCGCACGCCGTCCGAATCCTGTTGATACGACGTTCCGGTGTCCTCTGTAGTTGTTAGGGCTGCTACGCTAGCAGGCATCCACAGGGGTATGGAATGGGCGATGGATGATTTTTGGATTCCGCTTCGGTCAACGAAGTGTCAATATTTGTCCGCGTCGGAGGGTCTCAGTTCACTGGGAAGCGCGTGCGCGGCATTCTGAAACGGGAGCGCTGCGGCGGCAACGCTGGCCGCTTCCTGTTCGCGGTCGCGTTCGTTAATTGAGTGTTTGCCAGCGTCGATCGAACGGCCCATCGCAAGCGCCTTCACGTGCGTCCGCAATAGAGACCTCGGGAGACACGCCGGGCCCGCATCGCGTCGCTTGCCCGTCACAGGGCCGGTAAAGCGCAGCGTCCATTTGCAGCCCGCCTTGCCAAGGGTGAGCAGCAGCCCGGTTACCCTGCCACCGAATGCCGGGTTTTTGCCGAGCTGTAGTGAAGCCCTTATCCACCGCTCACGCGTCCCCGGCTTCGTCCACCCACCCCGCCGCGGCCGCCGCGCCCGCGCCGCGCACCGCGCAGGTCAGCGGTTCGTCGGCGACGTGCACGTCGAGGCCGATTTCCCGGCTCAAACGCCGCCCCAGATTGCGCAGCAGCGCGCCGCCACCGGTCAGCACGATGCCCTTGTGCGCGATGTCCGTCACGAGTTCAGCGGGAGCCAATTCGAGCCCGCGCTTCACCGCGCCGATCACCTGGCTCAGCGGCCCTTCGATCGCCTCCGAAATATCGCGGTTGCTCAACTGCACCGTGCGCGGTAGCCCATCGTCGACGCTGCGGCCGGTTGCGTTCATCTGCTCGAGCGGCACGTCGTGCACGGCCGAGCCGATGGCTCTCTTGACGTGCTCGGCGGTCTGCTCGCCGAGCAGCACGCCATACAGATTGCGCACGTAGCCGATGATCGCCGCGTCGAAATTGTCGCCGCCGACGCGCACCGAGCCACTATACGCGGTGCCGCCCAGCGCAATCACGCCGACCTCGGTGGTGCCGCCGCCGATGTCGACCACCATCGAGCCGGTCGGATCGCCCACCGGCAGGCCCGCGCCGAGCGCCGACGCGAGCGATTCGCCGATCAGGCTGACCTTCCACGCGCCAGCCGCCTCGGCCGCTTCGCGGATCGCGCGGCGCTCGACGTGGGTCGCGGAGGCCGGCACGCACAGCGTGAATGCCGCGCGCCGGCTGAAGAGCGAGCGCGGCCGCGCCATGTCGACGAATTGCTTGATCATGTGTTCGGCGGCGGAGAAATTGGCGATGACGCCGTGGCGCATCGGCCGCACCGCTTCGAGATTGCGCGGCACGCGGCCGAGCAGCTGGCGCGCCTCGGCGCCGATCGCGGCGATCCGCTTCGACCCGCTCGCGGGCTGCGTCTCGAAGCACACGACGGACGGCTGGTTCAGCACGATGCCGCCGTCGTCGGTATAGATAAGGGTGTTGGCCGTGCCGAGATCCACCGCCACGGCGTGGCGGAACAGTCGCTCAAAGAGCGGGTAATGCGGCGTCGGTCTGGCCATATGCAGGCTCTGATGTGTCGTTATGCGCCGTCCAAGGCGGTCTGGAAATGCGCCCCCGGTACCCCGAAGCCGCGCGACACGCACCGCTGGGCGTTGCGCTTCCCGCACGGCGGGGGTGATTTTCAAGCTATTGCCCGTATGACGGCAAGCCCGTCAGAATCTTTAGGGCCACTTTCTAGTGGGTTTGTGTCAATCGCGCGACAGCTCGCCCAGTGCGCGTTCCAGCGCGTCACGGCCGAGCGCGACGCCGTCGGCGGTGATCGTGTGGCCGACGCCGGGCAGCACGTAGGCGTCGACCGCATAGCCGGCGGAGTTGAAAGCGTCGGCCGCGGATTCGAGTTCGCGCACCGGGATCACCTCGTCGTTCTCGCCGTGGACGAGCGTGAGCGGCGTCGCGCGGTTCGACGACACGATCGGCGAGGCGAGCCGCCCCGAATACGCGACGACGCCGGCCGCGCCCTCAACGCTCGACGCGACGTGATGCAGCGCCATGATCGAACCTTGCGAGAAGCCGACCAGCGCAAGCCGATCGAAAGACAGCTGCCAATGCGCGAGCTCGGCGTCGAGCACGCGGCGCAGCGCCGGATAGGCGGCGGCGACGCGCGCCTCGCGGTTCGCCGCGCCGACGTCGCGCAGGCTGAACCACTGGCGGCCGCCGAAGCCGCCGTCGAACGGATCGGTGCCGTCGAGCGACACGAACGCCGTGCCGGGCAGCTCCTCGCTCCAGATGTCGGCGAGCGGCATCAGATCGCGCGCGTTGCTGCCGACGCCGTGCATCAGCACGACGAGGCTCGTCGCGGGCGCGTTTTGCGGCGCGCGCCGCCAGCCGTGTTCGAATTGTTGCCAGCTCATGGTGGGGTCCTTTTTTCCGTGGGATTGGGTGTACGTTTCGGCCTTTGCTGACGCAACCTCAGCCGCGAGCATACGCCGCGTGCCGCGTTCGCGCCGTCGGGCGCCGCATCGGCTGCTGCCGTGGCCGGCGCCGGCCGGCGATTGCGGGTATGCTTTTGCGCATCGACGGACCCGCCGCCGCGGTGCACGGTCCACGGCATCCTGCGCCGACCATGCATTGCGAATCGCGCGCCCTCGCCGTCCGTCCTCACGCCGTTCGCGCCGTCCGCCGCAAAACCTCCGGAGAACGCCTTTTGAGCCAGCCCAACGCCGCGCCTGATTCCGCGTCGCCGCCGCCTCAGCCACCCGCGCCACCGTCACCGCCCGCGCCTCTCGAAGGCGGCCGGCTGGTTCTCGCGACGATCGCCGTCGCGCTCGCCACGTTCATGAACGTGCTCGACACCTCGATCGCGAACGTCGCGATTCCGACCATTTCCGGCAACCTCGGCGTCTCGGTCGACGAAGGCACGTGGGTGATCACCGTGTTCGCGGCCTCCAACGCGGTGGCGATTCCGCTGACCGGCTGGCTCACGCAGCGCATCGGCCAGGTGAAGCTGTTCGTCGGCGCGATCCTGTCCTTCACGCTCGCGTCATGGCTGTGCGGCATCGCGCCGACGCTGCCGATCCTGCTGCTCGCGCGGGTATTCCAGGGCGCGGTGGCCGGGCCGCTGATTCCGTTGTCGCAGGCGATCCTGCTCGGCTCGTATCCGAAGGAGAAGTCGTCGACCGCGCTCGCGCTGTGGGCGATGACCGCCACCGTCGGCCCGATCGCGGGCCCGGCGCTAGGCGGCTGGATCACCGACAGTTACAGCTGGTCGTGGATCTTCTACATCAACATCCCGGTCGGCCTGTTCGCGGCCGGCGTCACGTGGATGATCTACCGCACCCGCGAATCGCCGACGCGCAAGCCGCCGATCGACGTGGTCGGCCTCGGCCTGCTGATCACGTGGGTCGCGTCGCTGCAGATCATGCTCGACAAGGGCAAGGATCTCGACTGGTTCTCGTCGCCGGTGATCGCGATTCTCGGCCTCGTCGCGCTGATCAGCTTTGCGTTTTTCCTCGTATGGGAGCTGACCGAGGAGCACCCGATCGTGGATCTGCGGCTCTTTCAGCAGCGCAATTTTCTCGGCGGCACGATCGCGATTTCGATCGCCTACGGGGTATTTTTCGGCAATCTCGTGCTGCTGCCGCAATGGATGCAGGAGTACCTGAACTACCGTTCGATCGACGCCGGCCTCGTCACCGCACCGCTCGGCATCTTCGCGATCATTCTTGCGCCGATACTCGGCCGCGTGCTGCCGCACTCGGACGCGCGCGTGATCTCGACGGTCGCGTTCGTCGGCTTCGCGATCGTGTTCTATATGCGCTCGAAGTACGTGATCGAGATCGACACGTGGCACCTCGTGCTGCCGACGCTGCTGCAAGGCATTCCGATGGCGCTGTTCTTCGTGCCGCTGACGGCGATCATCCTGTCCGGCCAGCCGCAGAGCCGGATTCCGGCGGCGGCGGGGCTGTCGAATTTCGTGCGGGTGTTCTGCGGCGCGGTGGGCACGTCGATCGCGGGTACCGCGTGGAACAACCGCACGATACTGCATCATGTGCGGCTCACCGAGCAGGCGTCGGTCGACAACCCGTTGTTCGCGCAGCAGATCGACAACACGCAGTCGGTGCTGCATCTGAATCCACAATCGGCGAATGCGCTGTTCGATTTCACCGTGAACACGCAGGCCGCGATGATGGGCCTGAACGACGTCTTCTTTGTGTCGGCGATCATCTTCGTGCTGATCATTCCGCTGATCTGGATCACGCGGCCGGCCAAGGGCGGAGGTGGACCGGATGCGGCCGGCGCCCATTGAGGCAGATTCGTTTTCGCGCGACGGCGACGCTCGCGCGGTGGCCACGAAGCGGCGTCAGCGGAAATAGCGCGCCGGCGTGTCGCCGAACGCATCGCGAAACACCGCGATAAACGACGACACGTCGTTATAGCCGACTTCGAGCGCCACCTGCGTGACGCTCTCACCGGCGCCCAGATGTTCGAGCGCGGCCAGCAGACGCAACTGCTGGCGCCATTGACCAAAGGTCTGCCCCGTTTCCTTCGCGAACAAACGCGCGGCCGTGCGCGCGGTCACGCCCGCGGCCGCGGCGAGTTCCTCCAGCACCAGCGATTGCGCGGGATTCGCGCTGAGCGCCTCGGCGATGCGCCGCGCGCGCGGATCGCCCGGCCAGTTCAAGCCAAGCGGCGCGGCGGGCAAGCCGGCGACGCGATCCAGCAGCACCTGCAGCAGACGGCGGGCGGGTTCATCGGGCGTGTGATCGTGCGGCAGATCGGCCGCGGCGGCGAGCAGCGCCTGCACCAGTGTGTCGGGGATCAGCGCGCCGGTCTGCGCGGGCAGCGGCGCGGCGGAGTCGGCGGCGGAGTCGTCGGTGGCGTCCATTGCGGCATCGGTTGCGACGTAGAGCGAATACGACTGCACCGGCCGCGCCGCGTGCAGGCAGTGCAGCGTATTCGCGGCGATCCACAGCGCGCGGGCGGGCGGGACGACCCAACGGCCGGATGCCGTGCGCACGGTCAGCACGCCTTCGCTGACATGAATCAGACGCGCGCGCCGATACGCGCGCCACGGCTCGTCCAGCGTCGCATGGCGCTCGCCGACCACGAAGACCGCTTGCTCGATGCCGTCCGGATCGAAGGCTTCCGTCATGGTGTCTGCTCTGACGCGGGACGTCCGCGAAGGGAGCAAGATTAGCACGCGCGCGGGGCCCGGCTGCGAGGCGGGCTAACAGGGTCCGGCCACCGTGAGCGCATCCCGCCTAGAGCGGGCAGCTCAAAAATCTCTCGAAGGCGATGTTAACTTTCTCGGCAAGCCGTTAGCCTTGAGCACCTGAACAACGAGCCCCTTCGTCCATCGGGCCAGCCGTAATCAGAGCCTGAACAAGGTTGACAAATGGCGCGATCCCGGCAACGCTGCTCACGCTGCCGGGATCGCCACGAGCCTGATCGCCGAATGGGCCATTGCACCACGCGCAACACGAGCTCGCGCGCTGAGTATATTCAGCTGGGAGCTCGTGTTGTTTTGCTTGGTGAGCATAGCAACTTGCCCACGGGGCATGCCATGGAACGCGCAAAAATCACGATCGCCTACGACTTCATTTGTCCATGGTGCTGGATCGGACATCGAAATCTGGAGGCCGGCAAGGCCCTTGACGATCTTCCCGAATTAGACGTTCGTTATCTTCCGTTCAAATTGAACCCGGAAATACCGCCTCAAGGGATGCACCGGCGCGCCTACCGAAGGCTCGAGTTCGGTAGCTGGACTCGCTCGGAAATGCTGGGCGGACGTGACTTTGCCGTGACGCGCCGCTATTTGAACTTGACGAGATCCTTGAAGATCAGTTGAGCCCAGGTATTCCCCCTGGCCTGGACGAGCGAACCGCCCTCCTTGAGCGGTCCTAGCGCAATCGGCGCGAAACCGAGTTGTTCAGCCAGAGCCGCGACCGGTGCCACCGCACTTTCGTCATCACTCGACAGAAACACGACGCGGCTGCCGCCATTCACACTCGGATCAGCGGCCAGAACGGCGGCAGGCAGATGGTTAAAACCCTTGACGAACCTGGACCCGGGAAACGCCTTGGCGACAACGGCGGAGGACGGCAGACCTTGTAGCTCTTCGACGGGAACGCCGTAAGCATTTGTCGCGTCGATGACCGTCTTGCCCTTCCAACTCTTGATCTGCTTCGCGACCTCGCGGTGCTCCCAGAAAGGAACCGCCAGGAAGATCGTGTCGGACTCGATTGCATCCTGCAGCGTCCTGGGGACGACGGTAGGGCCAATCGCTCGTGCCTGCTGCATCAACGTCTCGGGAGGGCGCCGGCTGGCGACCGTTACGTCGATGTTCTTTCTTGCAAACGCTCGAGCGAGTGCCTGGCCTACCGCGCCAAAGCCAATAATCGAATAGCTCATGCGAACTCTCCATCCAGGTGACGTTTTGATCAACCACGGATCCATGGTGATTATTGGCAACCGGGCGCGCGGGAGCGTTGCCCGCGTTAGGCGGCCCGCTGCGCGCGATGCGCCATGCGAGCCACAGCAGACACGCGGAGCCGAGCGCCTTCGACGCCGTTTGCGGCGACGACAGCGCGAGCAGACGTGACAATACCCGCTGGACAATCACCGAAACCAATCCAGGTTATTGATCAGGATTTCATATTTATAGACGCAACACGGACCATCTTCGTCAAGTTGACAGGCCCCCTACACGCTTTTCGGCGCGATTTCAGATAGCCGAGAAGCCGCCGTCGACAGACAATTCCACCCCATTCACGAAGCTCGAATCATCTGAAGCAAGAAACAGCGCGACCGTCGCAATTTCCTCAGGACGACCCATCTTTCCCCGCGGGATCAGGGATTCGAACATCCGCTTCGCCTCCTCGGTGAGAACCTGGTCCTGCATCGGTGTGGCGATCGGCCCCGGGCTCAGCACGTTCACCCGGATATTCCTGCCCTTCAGTTCGTTGAGCCAAGTGCGTGCGAATGAGCGCAACGCCGCCTTGCTCGCCGAATACACGCCGTAACCAGGAAAACCTTTCACCGAAGCAACTGACCCGGTCATGAAGATCGATCCGCCATCGTTGAACAGCGGCAACGCCTTCTGAACCGTAAACAGCGTACCGCGCGTATTCAGGCCGAAGGTCGCATCGAAGTGCTGCTCGGTAATCTCGCCCAGTGGGACGGCTTCGCCCATGCCAGCGCTCGCGAACAGGATGTCGATCTTGCCCTTTTCACGCCTGACTGTATCGAACAGGCGGTCGAGGTCGTCGAGATTGGCCGCGTCGCTGCGCACGCCGGTCACGTTCCGGCCAATCTGCTTGACGGCTTCGTCGAGCACCTCCTGCCTCCGGCCCGTGATGAAAACATAGGCGCCTTCTTCGACGAACCGCTTGGCGCTCGCCAGCGCCATGCCGCTCGATCCCCCCGTGATGACTGCAACCTTACCCTCAAGCTTTCCCATGACATCTCCTTTCGTGGTGTCGGACAGCGTCTCGGTTCCCATTTGCACAAATGTGCTGTATCTTGTGGATCACTGATCCAGATACAGCTTCATTTTATACGGATCACCGATCCGATTGTCAAGGCGATTTATGCGAGCCGACGCCAGAAAAAATTACAGCCATCTACTTGCGGTCGCGCGTGACGTCGTCACCGAGCATGGCGCCGATGCGTCGATGCGAGATATCGCCCGCCGGGCCGACGTCGGATTGGCCACACTGTTTCGCCATTTCCCGACACGAGAAGCCTTGTTCGAAGCGTTGCTGCGTATGAACGTGGACGAACTGATACAGCAGGCAGCCAAACTAGAAACGTCGAATCCGCCTGACGAAGCGCTGGTGTCCTGGTTTCGCGAAGGGGTTGCATTCGTTCGTAGCTATAGCGGCATTTGCGCCTTGTTCGCGACCGCGCACGCGGACCCTGACTCCGCGCTTCACGCTTCGAGCACAGCGCTGCGTTCAGCGGGCGCGCGACTACTGCGCCGTGCTCAGGCCGAGGGAACGGCGCGCGCCGATATGGATGGGGTCGACCTGTTCGCCCTGATGTCGGCGCTCGGCTGGCTCGACGGCCAACCCGGATTCGCGCCACGCGGGGATCATCTCTTTCACATTATTACGAGCGCCATCCTGACAAACCGGTCGAGCAACGATGTCGAGAAGGCAACGTGTTGAATCAGATCGCCGACGCATACTTTCCTACCAGGAAAGCCCCGGGGATTCGAACCAGACGGCGCAAAGCTGACTGGAGCCGACAGTCGAATGGCCATTACCGCACTTGATCGATCGGCCGCTTCTGGCCGCACGGTGACATCCGGGTCAGTCCTCGATCTCTCTATCTCAGCCGGGTTGAAGGTGCTGGCACTCCGTTTGGAACCAATAGTCGACCAGGCGCTGTGCCGCTTGTAGATCATCCGGGTAATACGGATCATCAAACCACGGTGACGGGTCGTAGCCCGCTTTCCTCAAGGCAGCGAGTTCGCTTTGGTGCTGCGCCATCGTAGGGGGCGCGTTTGTCTTGAGCGCCGCCAGGTCGCGGCACTCCGTCGGAGTGAGGTGCGGCCCGGTATACGGCATGCCACCAGCGACACAGCCGGTGAGCAAAATCACCAGAGCGGGAAGTATTGACTGTGTTCCAGGCCGATTTCTCATAGTACGTCTCCTTCCCTGCGCCGCGCCGTGAACCAACTCGTAGTGCGCACCGTTGCCGCTGCGGGTGGAAAATGCCCGCCTTCGACGCATGTCACTTCGAAGCCGGAACCGGCGTCGCCTTCTCTCACCACCTTGTAGATGCCACGCGTCTGAACCTTCTCGCGCGGTTTGTGCCCTTCGGCCCTATCACGCTCCTTCGGTTGATCCGCCGCGGGAGCAGCAAGCATCGTTCCTCCCGGCTACCGCGGAGCCCACGTCAGGCGTGAACGTCAACTTGTCCCGCGAGGCGCCGTCTGCAAGCCCGCGCCTCTCCACTACAGGCCAACTATCGTCGATCCAGTTGCGAAGGCGCGACGCGGCCCCCTGGCTGGGATCGGTCGCCGTGACGGCGAAACCATGAGTCAGGAAGTGTGTCACCCAACCCGCGCCAATGACATCAGTGCCGACGACGGCGACGTTGACGGCTCGCGTTGTCATCGGTTAGCCCTCCTGGCAGGCAGCGTGGATTGTTTCGCGCAACGGCCGCAGCCCAATGATCTTCCGTGCTTCAGCCGGCGTGGCCGGCTCGTAACCCATCTCGCGGACCAGGCGAACAAGCCGCTCGACCAGGTGAACATTGGTGGCCAACTGACCTTGTCTGTAGTAGAGGTTGTCTTCGAGTCCGACGCGCACGTCCCCTCCCAGCAACGGCGAGTTCATCGCCGCAGGCAACTGCGCCGCGCCGATAGCGCTGACGTTGAAGACGGCGTTGCGGGGCAGATGATCGATCATCATCTGCAACAGCCGGGGCGTGGAGGGCAACGCGCCCTGGAACGCATTGGCGCCGATCACGATATTGATAAAGTGCGGCGCGTCGTCGAGCCCCTCATTGATGGCGCGCTGAACATCCTGGACGAAGTCGGCGAGGCTGACCGGCCACAAGGGGACCCTCGACGACGTAGGCTACATCGTCGACATTCGCCATAAGTTTGACGCATGCGGGCGTCTTATCAGTTGTGTCGCGCCGTTCCGGAAGCCGATTGATCGAATCCAGGCGGCGAACAATCTGCGTTCGAATGCGCTATCAGGGATATGACACGCTCTTCGAGACCATCCCGCATCCGGCTGCAGGATGCTGCGCAACGAGGGCGGCCGAACCCGGTCGGATACTCCTCATTGCATTGCAGCAAAGGCGCCGCCGCCGTCCGCACCGGCAGGCGCGCAGTTCGCCCCTTGCCGATCCCCCGCTCCTTGCCTGCCGCGACGTCACTGGATCAGCGGCACCACGCCGAGCTTTTCAGCCAGCATCCTTTCGTAGACACCAAAGTGCAGATCGACCTCTTCCTGGGTGACCACGGTCACGAAAATAGTGATCTGCGCGGGCTGCAGGCCCAGCACCGTCGCGATCGCCGCTTCCAGCTGGGGCGCGCATAGCCGGTCATCGGCGAACGTGGTGCCGACCGCAATCTCGTAAGCGGACTCCTGCCGGAACACCACTTCAACCAGCCGCGCCCGGGCGCTCATGTTGCTGTCGATCGCCAGCCGGATGACTTCGACCGCCGTGCGCATCGTCTCAGTCGGGAACCCCTTTGTTGAGCGCAACCGGAGACGGTGACGCCCAAGAGTGAGCCAATCGTATTCGAATTCCATGGTGTCCTCGCATGGTGTTGCAGGGTGTCGTGAACGTAGGGGTGTGACAATCCAAATTCAAGAACAAAAAGTCGCCATGGCCCACTTGAAATTTCTGTTTTCAGTCCTATCTTAAATATCGCTCAGGCAGTCGCGCCGGCATTCCGGCGCGCTGCGTGTTTCGATTTGTTTGCCGCAGCATGGCAGACGGACTGGAGCGCGTATGCCGGTTCGTTTTCCTGCTGCATCCAAGGAGGAAACGATCATGAGTGATCTCTACTTCGGGACCGACCTTTTCAGCGAGTTCGACCGTCTGCAACGGCAGATGGCGAGTCTCTTCGGCGGTTTCCCGTCCAGCATCCGCTCGGGGCGCCTGGGCGCCTTCCCGCAGGTCAACATCGGTTCGACCGACGACTCTATCGAGATCGTTGCGTTCGCGCCCGGTATCGATCCGGCGCGTCTCGACGTATCCATCGACAAAGGGCTGCTGACCATCAGCGGCGAGCGCCAGACCGTACGGCCGGAAGCGGCCGGCGACGACCTGCGTACTTATGCGCAGGAGCGGTTCGTCGGCACCTTCCGGCGCGTCATTGAACTGCCGCAGCATGTGGACCCTGACAAGGTCACGGCGCAGTACACCAATGGTTGCCTGACCGTGAGCATCGGCAAGCGGGAAACGTCGAAGCCGCGGGCCATCACTGTTCAATGAAACCGGTCGCAGAACTGAGGAGGACATCATGAACGACACCACAGAACTTGCCAGCAAAGATGAAACGGCGCTGGCCCGTCGCGAAGACGAGCAGTCGCAACGCCCGATCACGCTAACGCCGCCCGTAGACATCTTCGAGGACAGCCAGGGCATCACCCTGTGGGCCGATCTGCCCGGCGTTACAAAGGACCGCCTTGATGTGAAGGTACACGATGGCAACCTGTACATCGAGGCCGAGGCGGTGGTGCCCACGCCGGCGGGGCTGCGCCTGCAACATGCGGAGATCCGCCAGCCGCATTTCGCGCGGGCGTTCGCTCTTGGGGCTGACTTCGACGCAACGAAAATCGATGCGAACCTGAAAGACGGCGTGCTGAAACTGACGATACCGCGCCGCGACGAAGCCCGGCCGCGCCGGATCGAGGTGCGGACGGACTGAAGTCGGCAGGTGGGCGGCAACGACAGGGAGAAAACCGGTGGCGGTCGTCTGGCCGCCACCTACTGACTGCGGAGGCCTGGATGCGGACGTCATACATGAATGCTGGCGCGGACGCACGCTCAGCATACGGCGCGGTGCCGGTACGTGAGCTCAGGACGCGCCGCGGATCGCGAGGCGGCCGTGGCGGCGTTCCGCAGATGCAGTCGGGAACGTCGAGGGCAGAGTCGCGACTTCAGCGCAATGACAGGAATCCGGTTCTCCGGCCAGACTGTAGAGGAGGATACGATGAATACGGATCCGAAAAAGTGGAATCCCTTCAAGTTCCTACGCGGGGCGGCTCGCAAGTCCGATGCGGACACCTCGGAAAGCCCCCCGGCGAGCGAACAGTGGCGTGACTCGTGGCCTGACATTCCGCGATTGTTCACACGCGAACCGTGGCGTGCTTTGGAAGAGTTCTTCCATGACCCGTTTGCAGGTCGCGGCGCCCTCGAACGTTGGTTTGGCGACTTCAGTTCATCGCGCTTCCAGCCGCGCATCGACGTGGTCGACGAAGGGAAGGTGTTGCGCGTGACCGCCGAGTTGCCCGGGATGGAGCGCGAAGACCTGAGTGTGAGCGTCGAGGACGGGGCGATCGTGTTGCGCGGCGAAAAGAAACAGGACGTGCGCAGCGAGGAAGACGGCTGCTACCGGCTCGAGCGCGCCTATGGAAGCTTCATGCGCACAATCCCGATGCCGGAAAACGCCGACCCCGATCACGCATTGGCAAAATTTGATAACGGTGTGCTCACGTTGACCGTGCCGAAATCGGAGCCGGCGCGATCCACTAGCCGCACGATCGATATCGGCTAGGCCAAACAGGCAAGAAGTGCGCTGGTCGCGGTGGACATCGGGCGACACGGGCCGTTAGCTCAGTTGGTAGAGCAGCGGACTTTTAATCCGTTGGTCACTGGTTCGAATCCAGTACGGCCTACCAAAAGATTCAAGGGCTTAGCGTTCGCGCTAGGCCCTTTTTCTTTTCCGACTGTCAACGAAGTGTCAACGGCATTGTTGTGGCGGCCCGCGATTTGGCTTAATTCGCCGAGTATGATTGAACCTCTTGCGATCTCAAGGGGGCTCGGGGCGTCTCCCAAAGATGGCTTCGGCCCGGAGGCGATTCATCGTTGGACTTTTTCCATGAAGTGACCTCCCTGTCGGTTAGGATCGTTTCAAGCGTCGCCGCGTTGTATGTGATGTCGGTTTTTCGATGAACCTCTTCGAAGGCATCAGACCCAACGCAAGCAGGATCAGACGCTTCTCCTGTGCACCGATGTCGCCCTTGGGATTGAATGAAGTCATGCTGCATCCGCCGAGCAGGCCGAATGCGCCGAGCGGCATAACGCGGCCTGCGGCAACGCAAAACCGTTTGACGGTATCAGATTGACCGTGCGCACTTGACCCGATACAGCGATTTCTTCTACATAAACCTGGGATTCTGCATGTCATGTACCCTGGTTGCCGGTAACACCACAGGCGGACGAACTCACCTGCGGTAGCGCCCCTTTGGCTGGCGTGGAAAGGGACCGGCCAAACTGAACCCGGCCGGCCCCACGATGGCTAGCGGCCTGTCGCATCCTGCACAGCTTCCTTCGTGGTTTCCCCAAGTGGGGCGGAGTTCGGCGCTGCCACTTCGAGATGTGGTTGCGCGACGCCCGCTTTATGGCGCCTGCGCGAGTAATGCGCTGGCTTGCTAGCACCCTCCAGTCGCGTCGCGTGAGGCGCGCCCCCGGGACGATGCACGTCGTGCGTCACGAATCCCGAATCGTGATCCGGTATCGCGAACCAGTCCGGATGCTCAAACGATGCGCGAATGTCGTCCAGGCCCGTCTGCCAGTGCTCGCTCATCGTGTCGATGCTGAATTCGTAATCCTTATAGTGCCCCTCATACGCCTTGTTCTTGTATATGAGGTGCACAACATTGACCGTACTGCCATCGGCAACTTCCCGCGCCTCCCGGATGAGCGGATGCTGCTTCTCCAGGCCCGGCGGCACATGCTTCAATAGCTCCTTGATGAGCTGTGCATGACGCTGGGTCGACCCGAGCATCGCGGTGATAGCGCGGGTCCGGCTGGAATACTGGATGTCCTTGGCGCGCTCGGACACATCCAGCATGTCGCCCGGGAGGCCACCGCTCGCACTCCAGAGGTCAACCTGGAAGACCAGGGTGTCCTTGTGCTGCGGGTCGCTTACAACCTCAGTCAACGGGGTGTTCGACACCAGACCGCCGTCCCAGTAATATTCGCCATCAATCTCGACGGCAGGAAAGCCCGGAGGGAGCGCACCCGAGGCCATGAAGTGCTCTGGCGAAAGGCGCATCTGGGTGTTGTCGAAGTAGACCAGGTTACCCGTGCGCACGTTGACCGCGCCGACGGAGACGCGAATATCGCCGTCGTTGATTCTGTCGAAATCGGCGAATTGCAGAAGGGTCGCCCGAAGCGCGGTGGTATCGTAAAAGCTCACTTCTTCTGGCGAGCGCTTGCCCATCCCTGGGATGGGCACCGGAAGGCGCGGCGAGAAAAAGCCTCGCTGCCCTTCGGTGAGTGCGCGGCCTGCCGCCCAGCAGCTCGACCACTTGCGCGACAGGTCGTGCATGCCCGCGGCGCGGGGTAGCCACGCGCCAAGGTTCCCAAGCATGTCCGCCGGCTGGCAGATGGTGTTCCAGAATCCATGCAATGCCTCGGTACGCTTGCCCGGAGCGTTGCCCGCGATGATGGCTGTGTTAAGCGCGCCGATGGAGATGCCGGAAATCCAGTCCGGATGAATGCCAGCTTCCTCGAGGCCTTCGTAGACGCCGGCCTGATAGGAGCCCAGCGCGCCGCCACCCTGTAGCACGAGAGCGACCTCGTCATAGGCCGGAAGCTTGAAAGTCTTGCGAGGTGTGCCTGATGTTTCTTGATCTTGACGCACTGGGCGGCTCCTTAGTGCATCGACCAGCCGTGGCTGACGATAATGGACTGGCCCGTCAATGCGGACGATTCGAAGCCGGCGAGGAATGCCACGGTGTTGGCGACGTCTTCCACCGTCGTGAATTCGCCGTCGACCGTTTCCTTCAACATCACGTTCTTGACGACGTCTGCTTCCGAAATGCCCAACGCTATCGCCTGCTCCGGAATCTGCCTGTCGACAAGCGGCGTGCGCACGAACCCCGGACACACGACATTGGCCCGTACACCGCGCGAACCACCTTCCTTGGCTACCACGCGTGCGAGACCGAGCAGTCCATGCTTGGCCGTCACGTAGGCAGCCTTCAGCTTCGACGCTTCGTGCGAGTGGACCGAGCCCATATAGATAATCGACCCACCGTTGCCCGCAGCGTACATGTGCCTGACAGCAGCTTTGGTCGTGAGGAACGCGCCGTCCAGATGGATTGCGAGCATTTTTTTCCAGTCGGAGAAAGCATAATCTTCAATCGGGTTGACAATCTGGATGCCCGCGTTCGAGACCAGCACATCGATGCTGCCAAGCCTGTCTACAGCCTGCTGGATGCCGGCGTTGACCGCTTCTTCGCTCGTCACGTCCATTGATACAGGCAGCGCTTTGCCACCCTCCTTGCGGATGCTCTCGGCCACGCTCTCAGCAGCCTTGAGGTTCAGGTCCGCGATTACCACCGACGCGCCGAGCGCCGCGAGCTTGCGTGCGCACTGTTCACCGATACCACTTGCAGCGCCCGTCACGAGCGCGACCTTGTCTGTTACGGACATGCCTTTTCCTTAATATGTCAGAGGGTGCTTACTGATTCGCGGCAAGCTTGAGTGCCGGCGCCTCGGCGAGGTAATCGAAAGCCACCTCCCCGATGTCGAGCGTGAGATTGGCGATAACGTGCCGCGCGCCGACGATTTTGCGCACCGGCAAATCCGCCACCGGAGCCAAGGCATGGGGGTGCAGCTCAAGCGCGGCCGGACCGCCCCACGCGCCGAGCACCGTGACATCCCGCAGGAAGTAGCGCACGAGCTCGCAGATGCGGGCTGAACCGTCGACGTGCGGAATGACTTTCAGTAGATAGTTCGGCGTGTCCGCCAGCTTCTTGCGCTCGACCTCGAGGTCAAGTGGCTCGTACTTGTAGCCCATCGTGCCCGTGGCAATGCGCTGGGTGCCATAGTCGAGCGTTCCAAGCAGCGTGTCGTTGCCGTCAACACGCAATTTCGGACTCGCCAGCTTCTTGGGGAAGCCCCAAATCTCACGACCGCCAGCAATCGGGCCTTCGTCGTCGAGGTACATCGCGTGTGTGTAGCTGCCTGGCGCGCCGGCATCATCTCTTACCGAGATAACCTGGCCGCTTTCCGTGTAATCGCCGAATCCCGACGAGTCTGGCATGCGAATGAATTCGTAATGCACGAGGGGGCTTGCGACTGTCAGTGGTTCCGGCACCACGGCGCGCAAAGCGTCCATGTCGGTCTCGTACGAAATGATGAAGTACTCGCGATCAAGGAAGCGAAACGGCGGGCGGGGGTAGGAAGGATTGTGGACGGGCATCGCAAAAGCATCTTTGCGGATTTTTTCGATTTTCAACTATCTCTCCAGTAGTGACGTCAAATGACGTCGCGTCTTTAAAGCCCACGCATGCGCACCAGAGGTGCTGTGCTGCACACCGCGCCTCTGCCTTATCACAGCGTGTCGGGTTCGAGTGGCCCTGTGCTCTGCATCGTTGTACAGAGCACGGGCAATAGTAGCGCCTTGGTCCATGCATCGGTGTCCTTGCTGGCCGTAAAACACTGTCCCCCTCGCCGCAACAATTGGTTCGATCCTTGTGCGCGCCCGCTTCTCATCGGCGAAACGCCGCGTGTAGCGATGTCGCTTCGTGATAGGCAATATCGCACATATAGGCGTACGTATTAATTGCCACATGGCTCGTTGTTTCGTCCCCGATGCCTCGCTTGCTTCAGGCATGTCGATTCGAAACCGCGTCCCCGAGAACATAAACGTGCGCAAGGTCACAATTGGACATTAACGGAAGCCGCGACCATCATTGCGCCTGCGTTTCGCGGCGGCGGATCGCCTGCTCTGGGAGAGTACACGGCGTCGCCCGCCTCAATCGGATGACCGCTCAACACGCACGTCCCCGGCCCCTTCGCGATGAACACCCGTCAGGGCTGGTAATCACAGCGACCGCTGCACGAATCGCACCAGGAAACCGACCGGGTCTGCAAAGGGTTCGGCGCCACTTTCAGGTCAGGCGGATCTTCGGTTGGACGAGACCGTTGATCTGTTCCGCTGTCCACAGCAGCGTCGCCTTTCGAAAGCCATGGAGAGCCTGCTGATGGCGCCGGTAGAGCATGGCGTGACTCAGTTGAGCGAAACGTCCGCGCACGAAACCGCCACGAAAGAGTCCGAAGCGCCCAAGCGTGCCGAACGCGTTGTAGTCGCTCAGCGAGACGAGCGAACCGAAATCGCGGAAACGGAAATCGGCAAGTGGCTTGCCTGCAAGCCACCCCGGAAGGTGACGCGCGAGATGCTCGGCCTGCTGCGTGGCGACCTGCGCGGTCGGTGCAAGTTGCCGGTCGTGACCGGCAAGTGTCAGGCTTGCGCAATCGCCGAGCGCGAACACGTGATCGTCACGCGAAGACTGCAGACTCGCTCCGACGACGATCTGGTTGGACCGGTTCGTTTCGAGTCCGTCGAGATTGTTCATGAAATCCGGCGCCTTGACGCCCGCTGCCCAGACCATCAGATCGGCCTCGGCAAGCGTGCCGTCGCCGTGGCGAAAACCATTCGCCTCTGCCGCGGTAACACGCGCCGAAGTCAGCACGCGAAAACCGATATGCTCGAGCTGCGACTGACTCGATGCCGATATCTCCGGCGCAAACGCCCCGAGCACGCGCGGGCCGCTTTCGAGCAGCGTCAGACTCAGCCGCTCTCGCACAGTCGGGTCTCCGTAACTCGACGCAACGTCAAGCAAGCGGCTCAGTTCAGCGGACAGCTCAACACCCGTTGCACCCGCGCCGACGATCGCCACACGCAGTGGTTCGTCCTTCGCGACGCTTCGAAATACGCGCGCTCGCAACGCGGCGTTGAACGCTTCGGCCTGTTTTTGACTGTCGATGAAATGGCAGTGCTCTTTCACGCCCGGCACGCCGAAATCGTTCGCCCGGCTACCCAGCGACAGCACAAGCACGTCGTACCCGACCGTTCGCGGACCGAGCACTACTTCACCTTCCGGCGTCCTGAGCTCGTCGAGCTGGACCAGCCGCCGGCTTCGATCGAGCCCGTTCATTGCGCCGGGCTGATAGGTGAAGCCGTGATCGCGGGCATGGGCGAGGTAGATCACCTGCTGCTGCTGAACATCGCGCGTGCCGGCTGCAATAGTGTGCAGCATCGGCTTCCATATGTGCGTCGGGCTGCTGTCGATCAGCGTGACGCTGGCCCGGCCGCTACGCCCTAACAGGTCGCCGAGTCGGGTAGCCAGCAAAATTCCCGCAATCCCGCCGCCGACGATGACAATCCGTATTGGTTGTGACATAATAAATTCAACGCGTGATGAATAAGTCACATCGTAGCCTAAAGCACGAGCTCCGTCAAACCGCGGCCCTCCTCAGCGTCTCACGCGCCGTCAGTTAAACTTCGGCTGAATTGACGATCCACAACTCACACCCAAATGAACGACGTAACGTCAGGACCCGCTAAGCTGATCGAGAAAAAGCGTACCCGCGGACGACCCGCGTACAGCGCTTCCGTCGGTGCCGACGTCCTCCTGCGACATGCCCGGCGCACCTTCGCAAAGCGTGGATTCGACGCTACCAGCGTGCGGGAAATCGCGCGCGACGCGGGTGTCGACCCGGCGCTGATCGCGCATCATTTCGGGTCGAAAGAAGCGCTATGGGTTGCGGTGGTAGAGCAGATCGCGGATCAGGCTGCGCCAATGATCGACGCCACAGCCAGGTTGCGCTCGGCCATGCTAGGTGCGCGTGAGCGTGTCGAACACGCAGTGGTTCTTTTCATCGATCAGGTTTTCGACGAACCCGACCTTGGTATGTTTTTTTCGACTGCCGCGACCGAAGAAGGCGAGCGCTTCAACATACTCATCGGGCGTCTGGTGCGCCCCTATCACGACGTTTTCGTGCCTTTGCTCGAAGATGCATCGAGGGCGAAGGAATTGAAACCGCACCACCCCGAAGTCATGTTTTCCATGCTGATGAACGCCATCAGCAATACCGTGGCTTACCACCATATGCTGCGGGCTTTCTCGTCACTTCCTGAAGATCAGGCCAGGTTCAAGCGCGCGGTGCGGGACACGGCGCTGAACATGATCGGAAAGTAATCAGCAAGACCCAATGCGCTTCGCGACAAGCCCGGAATCCTCCACCTGCTTATCGTGCGCGTCGTCCCCTGACGCATTCGCTGCCCAAGAGAACTACCATGGCGATGACCGCCCCAAGGAACGTGTCCACGATCCGCTCGCCGACGAGCGCGAGGGGAGCGCTCGTCCCGCCCACCGCTGAGATGGTCAACGCGGTTGGGGTAATGAAGGTCAGGGCCAGCGCGTAGTGCCGCGCGGCCACGACTTCGATCACGAACTGGAGCAGCGCGAGGACCCCGACGAGCCAGAGGCCTTTCGGGTCGACGAGCTGGATCAAGCCAAAGACAGCCGCGCCCAGGACCGTGCCCACAACGCGGTGCACGGCCCGAATGGCACTTGAGCGCGAGACGTGGCTGCCCTGCAGCACCGCACCCGCGACCATAACCGTCCAGTAGGCACGGTGCTCCCCAAAAGACAGGCTCAGCAAGCCGGCGCTGGCAACCGCCACGATCACCCTCGCGGCGATCGTGGCCTTTTCCCCGTCGAGCAAGCCGGGAGGAAACCGCATGCGCAAGCTGGACGCTTCGCCCTTGCGCTGTTGCACAAGCGGCAGCGCGAGGGGTGCGATCACGAGCAAGTACGCACTGAGCGCGCCGACCGCGACCAGAGAGGGGATCATAAAGACGCCAAGGGGCGAACCGCTGAAACGCGCGGAAGCGGCCAGATGACCGCTGACACCGGCGACCAGCACGAACTGCATCGGCCCGGGTGGACCCATTCCGACACCGAGCAGAATGATGCTGGCGAGCGCAGCCACGGCGACGAGGCAGGCGATGGTCAGCCACGCATTCGTCGCGCACAGTACGCCCAGCGTGGAGGCGGCCACGAACCCCGCCGCGACGAACGGCAAGGCCTGGAGCCGGTCGCCCAGGCGCAGCGTCGAGCCGTAGAGAGCCGTGAAGGCGCCGAGAGAAGTGATGAGCCCGAGTGACTGGTGGCCGGCCAGCATGAACGCGCTCAGAGGCACGCCCATCGCGACGCCCCCTCCGACGCCGGCCGACCACCGCCACGGGCCGTCGTTGAAGCCAAGCAGGCTTTTCAGTACGCGGGGCGGCAAGAAAGGTCTTCTCATTTGGGATTGTTTTGTGAAGCGGCCAGGCGATTGGATAATGAAATTTGAATCGAAGGCGGAGATCGCGTTTTCGCTCCGACGGCGCTCCGGATTGCACGCCTTGTCTGTCGACACTTCAGAGCCGCATTCCGCAGGGTCGCAAGTGACCAACCGCCTTTTTGCGGCTTCAAGACGGCCCTCTCCTGACGACCCCGTCGGTCTACACGTTCGTGCTACCAGTTCGTTCGTCGCAAGTGCCGCTTCCCCCGAACCCACCGAGGTTCAAGTGCGCGAGCGCGATCGAATGACGTTCACGTGACGGCCATCATGCGGACCGCTTGCCTCGCGCAACGGTGTGCGACGACGTGATGGCTCCGGTCCTCCGACTTTCAACCAACGCACGCGTACGCTGCGAGATTCGCGCCGCTGCCTCCCGGATCGATTCGACAAGACGGTCCAGATTGGCAAATTCGAGTCGCTGGGTCGGCACGATCACCGCAAGCGAACCGACTGCTTCACTGGAGTCGTCCGTAAATAGCGGCGACGCCAGTGCAGAAACGCTGCTTTCCAGTTCGCCCCTCGACAGATAAAAGCCGGCACGCCGGATTTTGAGCAGCGACGCGCGAAACTCGTCGAGTGTCGCCCCAAGGCCGCTTTGCGCGATCTCGTCGGCATACTGATCGAACAGGACCGCGAGCTTGGCCTTCGGAAAGGTGGACAGGATCGCTTTTGGAGCGGCGCCGAGAAACAGGGGGCGAGGACGGCCCCGGCCGTACCGGAGGTCAAGCGCCGCGCCGTGAGTCTCGCGATGCGTGTCCACGAGTTCGTTACCGTACCAGCGCGACATCACCACATCGAAGCCGGCGTGTTCACTCAACTCACGCATGATCGGCTGCCCGACCGCAAGCAGCGGATCCGACATGCGCAGGTGGTAGTCAAGCTTGATGATGCGAGGGCCGAGACCATAGTCTCCTCCTGCAAACCGGATGAGCAAGCCAGCATCCAGGAGCTCGCGTACATAGCGATAAGCCGTTGGGGTTGAGCAATCGAGTTCGGCGGCAACGTCTTCGACGGACAGGAACGGCTTCGCCTCCGAAAACAGCTCGAGTATGGATAAAAGTCTCGTAATGCTCGACATCTATTGCGCTGCGCCTCCTCGTGTGTGAACGGAATTATATGCACTGGCAAGATCGCCATTGACACCTTCAACGACCACCGCGCGGAAACAGTCGCACGCGAGCCACGCAGCGCCACGCTTATGCAAGCCCCATGCGCTCGGCCATTTCGGTTTGCCAGACACTTCGCGGCCTGAATCCCGATAGCGTTCTTGCGTGGCGTTCGACAGCCGCCATCAGTTCAGCATCGGGCAAGCCGAAGTCCACCGGCACCCGCATCGGCTGGTCGACGTACCACGGCGTGTCGATGTAGAGCTCGAGGCGATTGCCCTCGGGATCGCGCGCATAGATCGAAACCGAATTGCCGTGGGTGACGGGGTTGATTTCCTGCAGGCCTTCCGCAATGAACTGCCGATGAAACCGCCTCAACGTGGCAAGGCTGTCAGCTGTGAACGAAATCTGGTTGATCGGATTGAACGCCAAGTGCTCGGGGCGGCCGCTCGCGAGCACGATCTGGTGATGCACCGCGGGATCGCGGCTCAAGAATACCAACTGCACAGCGCCGTGCGGCGTCTGCAGCGAACCCCGATCCGTCACGGTGAATTCCATCACCCGCGTATAAAAGTCCTCCACGCGCGCCATGTCGCTCACATAGAAGCCCATGTGACTGAGCGACAGCCCTGCCCTCGCTTTCTTCATACCGTTCATGCCTGTCTCCAAGTAGTGATAAACCCTAGCAAAAAACACGTTGTGACATTTGCTAAAGTTAGTCTATTCTCACCATAAGATAAATGCACGGTTTTTTACGAATCCAGGCGTTGATCCAATCTACTTTTTATCTATCCGGAGCATCAATGAAACTCGCCAGCTTCTCCACCCACCTTGGCTCATCGTTCGGCATCGTTCGCGACGAAACCGTGTTCGACCTTGGCAAACGTCTCGGCGGCCGCTATGCCGATCTGAAGGCACTGATTGCCGCCGACGCATTCCGCGAGGCCGCACAGGCCGCCGATGGCACGCAGGGCGACTACCCGCTGTCGGAAGTCACGCTGCTGCCTGTGATCCCGAACCCCGAACAAATCTTTTGCGTGGGACTCAACTACGCAGACCACGTCAAGGAAACCGACCGCGAAACCACCGAGCATCCGGTCATCTTCATGCGGGTGCCGGCTTCCCAGGTTGGCCATGGCCAGCCGATGCTGCGTCCGCCTGAGTCGCAGAAGTTCGACTATGAGGGTGAGATTGCCGTCATCATCGGGCGCGGTGGACGACGCATCGCCGAGGCCGACGCGTGGAATCACATCGCTGGCTACGCCTGCTACAACGACGGTTCAGTGCGCGACTGGCAGCTTCATACGGGCCAGTGGGGCCCGGGCAAAAATTTCTATCGCACCGGCGCGTTCGGACCGTGGATGGTGACGAGCGACGAGATCGAACCCAACGCGGTGATGACGCTCGTCACCCGCCTGAATGGACAGGAAGTGCAACGCGCGACGACGCAGATGCTGATTCACGGCATTGCCAAACAGATTGCCTACCTGTCGACGTTCACCCCGCTCTCTCCGGGAGACGTGATCGTGACCGGCACGCCTGGCGGCGTCGGCGCGAAGCGCAATCCGCCGCTGTTCATGAAGGCCGGCGACGTGGCGGAAGTGGAGGTTGATCGGATCGGCGTTCTGTCCAATCCAATCGCCGACGAAGCGTAAAAGTCGTAGCCGGGCGCGTTCGTGTGCGCTCGGCGTCTTATCTGGCGGAACAAGACATGTTAGAGAAAACTATTTCGACGCACGCGTGCGACTACGACGTGGCCGTTATCGGTCTCGGGCCCACCGGGGCGACGCTCGCGAACCTGCTGGCAATCGAAGGCTTGCGGGTGCTGGTGCTGGAGCGAGACAAGGAGATTTTCGCGCTTCCTCGCGCGGTGCATTTCGACGGTGAATGCATGCGCGTGTTCCAAACCCTCGGTTTAACCGACAAGCTGCTACCCAAGCTGTTCGTGGGTCCCGGCATGAAATTCGTGAACAGGGAAGGCAAGTTGCTGATCGACTGGCAACGGCCAACCTGTATCGGACCACAGGGGTGGAGTGCGAGTTACAAGTTCCATCAGCCCGATCTCGAGAATGCGTTACGCGAGCGTCTTGCGCAGCAATCGAGCGTTGACGTCCGGTTGCGCCACGAAGTGTTCGCGCTTGACGAGGCGAGCGATGGCGTCCAGTTGCGCTTCGAGGATACGTGCTGCGGCAAACTTGGACGTACCACCGCGCGATATGTAGTCGGCTGCGACGGTGCGCGCTCGATTGCCCGACGCTTCATGGGCACCGAATTGAGCGATCTGAAATCGCATGAACGCTGGGTTGTGGTCGACGTATTGCTCGATGCACCGCGGCCCGATCTTGGCGACTACTCGGTCCAATACTGCGACCCGGCGCGCCCGACCACTTACACGCGTGGTCCCGGAAATCGGCGCCGCTGGGAAATCATGGTGATGCCCGGTGATGATGTGACGCAACTCACGTCCCCCGAATGGCTGTGGGACAAACTCGCTCGCTGGATTTCTCCGGCCGATGCGCGCCTCGAACGTTCTGCCATATATACATTTCACTCGGTCGTGGCGAACGGTTGGCGCCGTGGCCGACTCCTGCTTGCAGGCGATGCCGCGCATCAGACGCCACCCTTTATGGGCCAGGGAATGGGAGCCGGCATTCGCGACGCGTCGAATCTCGCGTGGAAGCTTGGTGCCGTCATTCATGGCGAAGCGCCCGATACCCTCCTCGACAGCTACGAATCCGAACGCTCGCCGCACGTGCGCTTATTTATCGAAACGGCGGTACAGCTCGGCTCAGTCATTCAAACGACGAGGTCAGACCTGGCCGAAGTCCGTGATGAAGAAATGAGCGCAGCGATTCGCAATTTTGTGACCCCACAACCCAGGCTTGGCCCGGGCGCATGGATCGATGAACCATCGGGCGTGGCCGGGCATATTGCACCGCAACCCCGCCTGCTGGACGGACAACTCGTGGACGACGTGGTCGGCTATCGGTTTGCGCTGCTTGCGCGACCCGAATTGCTCCGTGAATGCCCCGACGTCGCCAATAGCGCTGCGCAAGCGGGCGTCGGGATTGTGGCCAGCGATGGAGCGGCTGTTCGCGAGTGGTTGGAGTCGATCAACGCTCCAGCGGTGCTTGTACGCCCCGACCGGTATGTGTACGGCGTCGCGCAGGACGGTGAATCCTTGCAAAACCTTCTGCACCACGCCGTACCCGGCTTGCAAACCGAAGGTGCTGTGGCCATGTGAGCCCGCAACCCCCGTTGTCACGCGAGATGTCTCGCGGTCGACGCACATAGACCATCGGACAAAGAATCCGATAATCAAATTGGAGGAGTCATGGGAATATCCCACAACCCGGTCGGCGGCGCCGACCGTTCACAGCCATCCGGCTTGTCCCCGTCGCAGTGGAAAATGATTCTCATCGCAAGCCTTGGCGGCTCGCTGGAGTTTTACGATTTCATCGTCTACGGCTTTTTTGCCCATAACATCGCGGCCCAGTTTTTCCCGAACTCGTCGTCGCTGGTCAGCATGCTGGCTACTTTCTCCGTGCTCGCAATCGGGTACGTGATTCGACCGCTCGGCGGAATTGTGCTCAGTAGCTGGGGCGACCGGTATGGCCGGCGTCCAGTGTTTCTCGGCTCAATCATTGTGGTCACGACCGCGACGATCTGTCTTGGTCTGCTGCCCAACTTTCAGAGCTGGGGCATGACCGCATCGATCCTGTTGATCCTGCTGCGCATGCTTCAGGGTTTTTGCGTCGGCGGAGAAATGCCCGGCGCGATTACCTATGCAGTGGAAGCCGCGCCGCATCGGGCGGGGCTCGCCGCGGGCATCATTATCTGCGCGGTGAACCTGGGTGTTTTGCTGGCCACATTCGTCAACCTCGGCATCCAGACCTACCTGTCCGCCACGGACGCGGCGGCGTATGGCTGGCGGATCGCGTTTCTTTTCGGCGGCGTTTGCGGGATCGCTTCCTACCTGATGCGCCGTAATCTGGACGAGTCGCCCGAGTTCAAGAAGATGCAAGGGGCTGTCGTCAAACAGCCGTTTCGCGAGACCTTGCGACGTCATGGCAAAGCGGTCGTGACGGGGGCACTGGCGATCGCCGTGATGGCCGGCGTCAACGGCATACTTTATGGCCACATGCCCGCCTACCTCGTCCAGCAGTTGCACTATGCACCACGGACCGCGGCAATTGCCCAGAACGCTTATCTGATCGTCAGTTCCCTCGGCCTCCTCGCCGCAGGCTGGCTCGGGGACAAGATTCCACGCCGGTACCTGCTTCGAGCGTCAGCGGCGCTGCTGATCGCATTGAGCTACCCGTTCTATGAAGCGCTGGCGAGTCACACCGTCAATCCGGTGGTGCTGTTTGTGCTTGCCGGCTTGGTTTTTTCACTGGCAAGCGGGACATGGGCGTCGGTGCTCGCCGACCAATTCCCTCTCCAGGTCAGATTCAGCGGAATCGCGCTGGCTTACAACCTGGCCGTTGTCGTATTCAGCGGCTTTGCGCCCTTGCTGGCGACCATGCTGATTCGCATGACCGGCTCCTTGGCAGCGCCAGCCTGGTATGTCATCGCCGCATGCACGGTCGCGCTGCTTGCGAGCTATGGGTTGCCGACGGGAAAGTCTCGGGCCGGGTCGCCTTCGAAGACAGATGGACTGAGCGGCGAACTGTTGCGTTGAGCCGAATCGAGCGACGATGCGGCCGGCACCGTCTCCGACAAGAGGTATCCATGCAGTATTTTCGGGAGGTTTACGATGAAAGATGCATCCATTCAGGCCGCCGTCGAGGCGCTGGAACAACAGCGCTGCGACGCCACGGTGGCTGGAGACCTGCACAAACTCGCGTCGCTACTCGACGACGATCTGACGTTCGTCCATTCAGCTGGCTACGTTCACGGCAAGTCGGAGTATCTGTCCTTCCTTACCGAGAAGATCAAGGTGCGTCAAATCGTGCGTCCGCAACCGCTCGCGTATAGGTTCCTGCCAGACACCGTGATCACGACGGGCCATCTCGAACAATCCCTGGTGCGCAGGACCGATGGATCTGAGCTCAACATTCGCGCGCTCATAACTGAAATCTGGGTCAAAAGCGAGGGCGGCTGGAAACTGCTGCATCTCCATTCCGGGCGCTTGCCGGATTGACGCAGATCCCTATCTTGCCGTCCATCTCGGGGAAGCCTGGACACCGATCCTGAACAGGTTCGCGAACTTATGCTGCGTGCCTATCAGGCGCACCCGTCGATTCTCGACCATCCGGCGCCATCCGTCATGTTCAGTCAACTGACGCCCGACGGCATTACGCTGAGCGTCACCGGTTATGTCCGCAGCCCCCGGATCACAGGGGATATCAAGAGCGATCTGCTGTTCGAAATCCTCAAGCGATTACGTGCGGCGAAGATCCCACTGTCGAAGCCGCAAACCGTTATGGTCGGGAATCTGCATGACCAGAGTCGCGCCGCCTTTGCCACAACCAGCTTATCGGTCTAGCGTCCCCCGGAGCAGGAACGAGCCGGAGGTCAAGAAACCAGGCGGGATCAGCGCGTTTTCGTCGAAAAATCCGGCGGCATAGTGCGTCCAACTCACGCGGTCCGCTCGGACTAGTAATGCTTCTCGGACTGCAGATCGTCGATCACTAACGCGAGAAGCATGCCAGCACGCGAGTCGCCCGCTCATGCGCGCCAGATAGGGTTTCGCACGGCTCGGTACGCGCGGCGATGTCACTACCTGGTGCCCCGCAACCTGGGTGATGCATAGGGGACCGCATTCGGCCCCATTGCAGTGCGTGCGCGTTGCAGGCGCTCGCCCGTCAAGGTGCGCACCGCAACGCGGCTACCCTCGATATGGCGCGCGATCAACGCAACGCTACGATCCGTTTCGCGACAACGAATCGCATCGAGGATCGCGACATGTTCGTCGTAGGTTTCGTCGATGCAGTCGCCATACACGAGATCGAGCCGCCGCACGACCCGGATGCGATCGGTCACGCGCCGCATCGCATTGGTCAGCTCGGCGTTATCGGCGGCCTGCACGAGGGCGTGATAAAATGCTTCGTCGAGCGCGACCATCTCGCGGCCGTCACGCCGACGGTGAGCAGGCGGGATCTTCCAGATTTGTTCGAGCTGATCGAGCATCTGTGCGACGCCTTCGGAGAGCTCTCCTCCGGCACTCGCAAGCTTCGAGACCGCAAAGGTTTCAATCAGCTTGCGCATTTCGTACAGGTCTTCGAAGCGTTTGAAATCGACCGGCACGACTTCCCAGCCGCCGCGCACATAGCCGCGCATCAGGCCGTCACTTTGCAGGCGCTGCAAGGCCTCGCGCGCAGGCGTGCGGGACACGCCGAAGCGCTCGGCGATGCTGCCTTCCGTCACGCGGTCGCCGGGCAGCAGGCGCATATCGAAGATATCTTCGCGGACACTGACATAGACATGATCAGCCCGCGAGGGGGGAATGCCGGTGATGTCGTTCACGCTTGGAACCTGAGTTGGCGAGTGTCGGGGCTGAGATTATTGTCCGACCCGCACGCGCCATGTCAACACGCGATGAAAAAACCGGCATCGCACGGACATCAGCCGCGAGCGAAATACGCCTTTACAGCCGACAGAAACGTATCGATGTCCGCGCGCCTGCAGCGCGGACGATTTCGATTGAATTGAAAATCGGGTTATGCCGCCACGCGCTCACGAGTAGCTGCTGGCGAGCGAAAGCGCCGGGTTGCGCGCAGTGGCATCGCGCTGCTGTGGGTTGGGCGATTTCAGTTCCGAGCCGCGTTCGGACCCAACGGAGAAAAGATTGACCGCTCCCAGGAGGTTTCGTGCTTGCCGGTTCAAGGCGTCCACGGCGGCGCCCGATTGCTGGACGAGCGCGACGTTCTGTTGCATGCCGTGCTCCAGGCTTGCGATCATCTCGCGGACCTCGCCGATCTGAAGCGCTTGCTGCTGACGCGCGTCATGGATTTCGCTCCGCGTGCCCCTTCGGTGTCGCCGGAGGTTTGCCGTGCAATCACCTCGTCGATAAACGGCGTGGCCTTGTTGCCCGCCTCGATCACGCGCGAATAGATAGCGCGCTCGGCTGCGGTGATGTCGGTGCGCTGCGCGTAGACGGCGGCAAGCGGCTTTGCCGCCTCGTCATAATCCGCCGCAAGTTGAAATGAGCAACCGCCACGGCGCCTGCGCGGCAACGCAGTTCAATTTCGTAGGTTTATATCGTCACCTGACGAGTTGCGCTGGAGACGACTCGGACGATCGCAGCGATAACACCGGCGAGCCGCCCGGCGCCGACTCGCAATGCGCTTACAGCGCAGGCAGCAGGCTCGGCAGGCTCGTCAGGAAGGCGCGCACGTGCATGGCAATCACCGCTTCGGCGGGCATGCTGTTTTCATTCGAATAGATGCGGCGGCGAATCGCCAGATGAGACACGGCGCCATGTAACAGCCAACCCACTTCGCCCAGTTGAGCCGGGTCGGCGGGCATGCGTAGACCCAGTTCATACGCGGTCTCCGTGACGATGATCTCGAGCGCATGGCTGACGATCGCGTTCGTATAGGCCGGCGCCGTGTGCAGGCCCTCGAGCGACGAATAAAGGAAGAGCCTCAGCCAGCGGCGCGTCAGGAGCGTGTCATAGTACTCGCAATAAAAGCGGTTGAGTCGGCTTTCAATCGGCACACTTCGGTCTTGCAATTGAACAAACCAGATTGCGTCGAAGATTCCGACGACTTCCCGCTTGTAGACTTCATCAATCAAAGCGGCCTTGCTCGGGAACAGGCTATATAACAAGCGTTGCGATACGCCGCAGGCTTCCGCGATGGCGCGGGTCTGTGCGCCGAGACCATGCTCCGCGAAATATTCCGCGGCCTTCTCCAGCACGCGCGCCTGACGCTCGGCACGCGGCAAACGCTGCGGCGCTTTTTTCATCGGCCGCTTGACCGCCACGCGGTCGGCGCCGGTTCCACGGCTCGGCTTCTCGATAGTCCCTTTGGTCTTCATAGCTCCCTGCGCTCTCGGATCATAGCTGTTATCATCACCTGACGATTTACGTTTTGATAAAGTATACGCCCCGGGCGTGGGCGGCAGTCCCGCGCTGCCCTGCGTGACCCTCGCATTATCTCAGCCGTTGCGAAGCGAGCGTCGTCCTTGCTGCTGCCAACTAACCTGGAACCGGATGTTCGTCCATGTCCGCGTTGCCACGGAGGCATCGTGATGGGAGTCGGCGTGACGGCGCCCGCATTGGCATCGAATCCCGCCCAGCCGATGGCGGGTCGCCACGAACGCTCTCTTTAGCAAGCCTGAAGCACGTTGATGACGCGGCTCACGAGCAACGGGCGCGTATTGTGTCCATATTCGGCCATATGCGCGGAGGCCCCGTGCGCCCTCAACGCTTGCGCGCTTTCCCAGCGCTCGATGACAGCGAACGTGTCCTTGCCGAGCGGTGTCTGAATCGTCCCGAACTCAGGTACGTCGATGACGGCCTCGTAGCTGACGCACCCCTCTTCGGCCAACACCGCCGGCCGGTTCTTGTTGAAAAGTGCCAGCACGGCTTCGCGTTGACCGGGCTGTGCGGTGATTGTGGCAATGACATGGATCATCCGGGTACTTCTCCTTTTCTGTTTCGGCGCCGATCGCCGCGTGAAATCATAGCCGCGTTTGCGTACGTTTGCTGAAAGAGCCTCATCGAGTTCAGACCGCACTTCCGACGTGGCTCGTCAGCGATTCGATCCGTCACTACATCGCGACGCTCAGCACGCTCTTGCCTATCTGAACATGACAGCGGCGTAATGCGGAGGTCAGCCTGGCGTCACCCCATCCGCGGACAATAGAGCTTACTCACCCTCGCGGCGGTGGCGCGGCGAGCGCCGCCAAAGCACAGGTTCGCACAGCGTTCAGGCAGCGCGATGCGGCCGATGGCCTCGCCGTCCGGTGCGAACACCATCACGCCGTTCAATGTCGGTCCTGTACCCCAGCCGGCCCACAGGTTGCCGTCGGTGTCGCAGCGGAAGCCATCCGGCGCGCCGTGCTCGCCGCCGTCGACAAAGATGCGGCCGTTGACGAGGCGTCGGCCATCCTCGACGTCGTACGCCCGGACGCGTCTTGGCGTGGATCCGGACTCGACAATGTAGAGGCGGCTTTCATCCGGCGAAAAACAAAGGCCGTTCGGATTGGCGATGTCGCCAGCGACGATCTCTGCTTCGCCGGAGCGCGGGTCCAGGCAAGTCAGTCGTTCTTCCGGATATACGCTGCGAACGCCTGCTCGTAGTCCGGATGCCAACGCGATAGCGCCGGGCGATTCTCTACAATGTCTCCCGCAGCCCAAAGGATGCGTCGCTCGTCGAGGGAGCGAGGCACATCGTTGTCGGGGCACAGAATGTAGAAATCGCCGGCACCCAGTCGCTCGATCATGAAATCGACAGTCTGCTCGGGCGTCCAGGCGGCGGCCGGTTTCTCGGTACGACCTTGAGCGGCAAGCTCCGTAAACACAAAGCCAGGGATCAGCAAATGCGCGCTGATCCGGCAGCCCGGCGTATTGCGCAACTCGTGCTGCAGTGCTTCGGTAAACGCCTTCAGGCCGGCCTTGGAGACGTTATAAGCCGGGTCGCCGGGCGGCGTCGTGATGCCCTGCTTCGAACCGGTGTTAATGACGAGCCCCGGGCGTCCGCGCGCGATCATCGCGGGCACGAAGGTCCGAGTGCCACGAATGACACCCCATAGGTTGACGTCGAGCACCCGCTCCCAGTTAGCGGCCGCGCCGAACATGGCGCTACCCGGTTGAATCCCCGCATTGTTCATGAGGATATCCGTGCCGCCGAAGCGATCCCGAACGGCTGCTTCGAGGCGGACCAGGTCTTCGATGCGGCTGACGTCCGTCTCGACGACCAGTACCTCCTTCGCGCCTTCAGCAGCCACGCTGGCAATCGCCTGCATCGCATGCGCCAGGCGGTCCTCACCCAGATCCGCAATGCACACGCGAAGCCCGAGCTGCGCGAACCGCTTCGCAGCAGCGAGTCCAATGCCGGCAGCACCGCCTGTCACGACGGCGACGGCTCCGGGAGTGAAAGTAAAGTGTGTCATCAATAGTCCTTTCTGATTCGTCATAAAACGTCAGCCCGGCACCTCACAAGCAGACCGCCAAACGGCAGGTACGTCGATAGGTCGCGCGGCCGGGAAATTCGTCACTCACCTCAGTCCATCGGGCAAAACGGCACTGGCGACAGAAACACCGATTCCTGATGGACGAGATACGGCAGGATGCGCGGCGTGAAAGCTTGCCAGCGTGGATCGGCTGCGAGTTTCGCGCGCTGCGCTGCCCGATGCGCGTAGTCCTCGTAACCCCAGCAGAACACGATCGAGTTCAACGTGCCTGAGTCCTTCGTCCAGCAACCCTTGAGCCGGGCGTACTGACTGATGATGCCAAGCCCTTCGCGCTCGTAGATGTCCAGGAACTCGCCTGTCTTTCCCGCCGTAATCTGATATGTACGCATTTCTACCAACATGGTTCCCTCTGTTTCGATCGGTACTCTCTCGCAGCACACCGTCGTCAGACCGCGTGGCTTTCGACATGCGCCTTCAGCGCGCTGAAGAACTCATCGAGATTCTTGCTCGCGGCGGACTGAATCAGGCGCGACCCCACGCTCATCAGCTTCCCGCCAATCTCGACGTCAGCGTCGTACACCAGCACGGTCGTATTGCCTTGCGCTTCAAGTTGCAGGCGCGCAGTGACTTTGGCAAAGCCCAGCGCACCTGCACTGCCCATACCGGCAATCGTATAGGCCCTGGGCGGATCGAGATCCGACAATTCGACGTTGCTTTTGAAGGTCGCCGCCATCGGGCCGACGCGAATCTGCACGGTCGATTCGAAATGCAGGTCGTCGAGTCTCTTCAGCGCTTTGCAGCCAGGCAGGCATGCTTCGAGTACTACGGGATCGTTCAATGCGCGCCATGCGGCTTCAGGGGGCACGGGCAGGATGGTTTGATCTGTCAGCTTCATCGCCGCCGCTCAGCGCTCGTAGAGTTTGAACAGCGCCTGCGTGCCGTTGCGCGCGCAGCCCCGCTCGGCCAACTCCTGGTACATTACGCGCACCAGTTCCAGACCCGGCAATTCACGTCCCATGCTCCGCGCTTCCTCGTGCGCAATCCGCATGTCCTTGATGAAATGCTCGATGAAGAAACCGGGTGCAAAATCGCCCTTGGCAATGCGCGGCCCCAGGTTGTTCAGCTGGAATCCACCCGCCGCGCCTCCGCCAATCGCGCTCAATACGGTGTCGGCATCCAGCCCGGCGCTGTGCGCATAGGCGAGCCCTTCGCACACGCCCACCATTGTCGATGCAATGACGATCTGATTGCACAGCTTCGTGTGCTGACCCGCACCCGGGCCGCCTTGCAGGACGATGTTGGTGCCGAGGCAGCGCAACATCGGTTCCACGCGTGCGAGCACAGCGCGTGCGCCGCCGACCATGATCGACAGGCGCCCTTCGCGCGCACCGATGTCGCCGCCCGATACCGGCGCATCCAGCATGTGCACCCCGCGCTCAGCGGCGAGCGCGGCCAACTCTTCGGCCAGTTTTGGACTCGACGTCGTCATGTCGACCAGCACCGCATCGCGCCGCGCATGCGCGACCAGACCGTCGTCGCCCAGATAGAGTGTGCGGACGTCCGCGGGGGTGCCGACAATCGTGAACACGACGTCCGATACTTCGGCGAGCGCCCGCGGGGTCGCTTGCCATGTCGCGCCGGCCTCGATGAGCGGCTCAGCCTTCGCACGCGTACGGTTATAGACATGCAGCGGATAGCCGGCGGCGGCTAGCCGCGAGGCCATCGAGAAACCCATGATGCCAAGGCCGATAAAGCCAATCGCGGGTTTGCCTGTAGATTGATTCATGATGGTTGGTCCGTTCAGAGTTTGTCGCGCAGCAAGTCGCGCAATAGCATGGGAGTCAGTGGATGACGGTCGGCAACGACGCCAAATGGCGCCAGCGCATCATTGACCGCGTTGGTCAATGCGCCGATCGCTCCCATCACCCCGCCTTCGGCCATCCCCTTGATGCCGGCCGCCGTCGACTTGCCAGGCGTATGCAGCGGGATGATCTCGAAGTTGGGCAATTCAGTTGAAGTAGCGATCAGGTAGTCGGCGAGTGAGCCGGTCACGTTCTGTCCTGAGTCGTCGTAACGCATCTGCTCGAACAGCGCGCCCGACAGTCCCATCGCCACGGCGCCATGCTGCTGCCCTTCCACCACGGTGGGATTGAGCAGCGTGCCGCAGTCTTCGGCGACGACGTAACGCGCGATGCGGATTGCGCCGGTCAAGACGTCCACCTCGATCTCGCATCCATGAGCCGCATTCGAATAGGTCATGGCCGGAGGGTCGTAAGTCAGGTGAAATTCGAGGCCCGGCGTCAAACCTTGCGGCAACGCGGTGGGATCCAGATACGCACGGCGGGCGACGTCGGCGAGCGTCAACCCCGTGTCGATCCACTCGTCCGCGCGACGACGCTCGATTCTCGCGTCGATCAGGCGCAGCGACTGCTCGTCAGGCAAACCAAGGCAACCGGCGGCGATCGCGAGAACCTTGCGGCGTGCGTCGAGTGCGCACAGGTAAAGCGCGCCGCCGCCTGCCGTGCCGCTGCGGGCGCCACGACTGCCCATACCGTATGGTGCGATATCAGTGTGGCCCATATGAATGCGCACGCTCGACGGCGGCACGCCCAGGCCCTCCGCCACCGCGTTGGCCATCGCGCTCTCATAGCCCTGGCCGCTGGGCCCTAGACCGACCGACGCGTTCACCACCCCGCCTGGTTCGATACGGATCCAGCTTGCTTCGTGCCCCGAACCGGGAATTCCCGCGGCCTTATAGAAGCGCGAACCATACGTGGTCGGTTCGACCACGTTGCACAGGCCAAGCCCCAGGTAATGGCCAGTTGCGAGCGCCGCCTGCTGGCGCTCGCGAAAGCCCGCGTAGTCGAGCGCCGACAGCAAGGCCTCGAACGTCTGGGTCGGCGTGATGTCGTCCAGACATTCTCCCGTAGCAGTGCGGTACGGCAGTTCTGCCGGACTCAGCAGGTTGCGCCGGCGTACCTCGACCGGGTCGAGTGCCAGTTCCCGCGCGATTGCATCCAGCGTGCCGTCCATCACCCAGCTGGTGATGGACATCGGCGCGCGCATCGGTGCATTGCCACATTTATGACTGAGCACGACCTTCACATCGAAAGCGTAGTCCTGCAGCCGGTACGGTCCGCTCAGGATCATCGCAACGACGCGCGCCAGATAGTTGGCAGGAAAGAAGCAATAGGCGCCAAAGTCTTCGCGGAGTTCGAGTTCGAGAGCGAGCAGCGTGCCGCGCTCATCGACCGCTGCGCGGGTGCGGCAGAAGTCCTCACGCGAATTGGCGGCGGCCGTCAGGTTCTCGAGGCGATCCTCACGCCAGCGCACGGGCCGTTTCAATTGGCGAGCCAGCGCAGCAACCGTCAACTCTTCGCGGTACAAGGCGATTTTCTGTCCGAACGCTCCACCGACATCGGGCGAAATCACGGTCACCTGAGACTCGTCGAGCTTGAGGCGCTGCACCAGTTGAGTGCGCAAAGGATGTGGCACCTGCGTTCCAATATGGAACGTCAGGTGGTTCCGTCCGGCGTCCCAGACCGCTGCACAGCCGCGGGTTTCGATCGGCACATGGGTCTGGCGCTGCTGCTGGAAGGTCGCTTCGACTATCCGGAAGGCCCGGCTGTTGGCGCGCTCAGGGTCGCCATGCACGTAGGTCTGGTGCGAGACCAGGTTGCCTGGCACGGCCGGGTCGACTTGCGCCGCGTTGGGTGCGAGCGCCTGCCACATGTCTGTCACCACGGGCAGCGGTTCGAACTCGACGAGCACCTGCTCGGCGGCGTCTTCAGCGAGGTACCGATCCGTCGCGACGACGCAAGCCACAAGATCGCCCTGAAAACGCACTATGTCCACTGGCATCGTCGCAAATTCGACGGGCTTCAGTCCTTCGACGGGTGGTGCGACACGGAACGGTGTAGTCCACTGCGCGAGTTCCACGCCCGTGATGACGGTTACGATGCCGGGCATTGCGGCGGCGCCGTGAATATCGATGGAGACGATCCGCGCATGCGCGTGCGGCGAGCGAACAAAGCACACGTGAAGGACACCGGGTATCTCGATGTCGTCGAGATACCGGCCATAGCCGGTCAGCAGCCGATAGTCTTCGGTGCGAGGCGTCGCTTTGTTGAAATAACGAAACGTCTGCTCAGCCATCGACCGTCTCCGCGCGCATCCGCTCGGCCGCGAGCAGGATCGCCCGCACGATGTTCTGATATCCGGTACAGCGGCACAGATTGCCCGACAGCACCTCGCGCACCTGGGCCTCGGATGGCCACGGGTTCTCGCGCAGGTACGCTTCAAATGTCATGACGATGCCGGCCGTGCAGAAACCGCACTGCAGACCGTGGCACTCATGCAGCGCCTGTTGGAGCGGCGACAGACGACCGTCTTGCGCTACCGCCTCGATGGTCGTGATCTGCGCTTCATCCATCTGCACGGCGTAAGCCAGACATGAGCGTGCCGGGCGGCCATCGATCAACACGGTGCATGCGCCGCACACCCCGTGCTCGCATCCGACATGCGTGCCCGTCAGCCGGCAATCTTCCCGCAGCACATCGGACAATAGCTTGCGAGGCTCGCAATGCACATCATGGCGCGCACCGTTCACACTCAGATAAATTGCTGTCTTTTCCATGAACGGCCTAATCGGGTTGCGTAACGCCGGCGGTTATCCGCTGCAATGCTCGCGCGATGAGCGCCTTGACGAGATCGCGCCGATACGCGGCGCTAATACCTGGCTGATCGTGCACCTCGACGGCGTTTGCGACTGCCTCGGCAATCCTGCCGACGCTCGGCGCATCGGCCGTTTCGCCGACGAATCCCGCAGCGAGGTCGTCAAGCACCAGCGGCACATCTGCCACACCGCCTACGCCGATCCGCAACGAGGCGAACCTGTCATCCGCGAGCACGGCGGTGACAGCGCAAGCCGCGATCGCGAAATCGCCGTGCCGTCGGCTAAATGCTTCGAAGGCATGCCGCTCGCCGGACAACGCCGTCGGAAAGCGCACCGTGCGAATGATTTCGTCAACCGCCAGATCGGTGGTCATCACCGCGATCAGAAACTGTGCCGCCGACACCTCCCGGCTGCCGGCCGGCCCGACAATCTCGATGCGTGCGCCTAGCGTGCTCGCAATGAGCGGTAATTGCGCCGCGGGGTCCGCATGCGCGAGACTGCCGCCGAGTGTCCCGCGCTGTCGGATGGCGTAATGTCCGATCGTTGCCGCCGCTTCAGCCAGTAGCGGGCAAGCAGCGCGTACTGTGTTGCTGGTGGCCAGCTCGTGATGGCGCGTCATGGCGCCGACCGCTAGCGTATCGGGTTCAAGCGTGACGCCCTTGAGTTGAGGCAGCGCATTCAGATCGACCAGGTGCGCCGGTTGCGCGAAGCGCATATTCATCATCGGCGCGAGGCTTTGTCCTCCGGCGATCAGCTTGGCGTCAAAACCGTGAAGAGCAAGAAGCGACAGCGCGTCGTCGAGCGTGCTCGGCCGGTGATACGAAAATGCGGTGGGCTTCATACGCGTTGCGCCCGCGGACTCCGGCCGCAATTCCGGGCGAAGACCGGCAACCCGCGACAGCCCCCGCCCGCCGGTAACCGAGGCAATCGACGTCGGCCATTCCCGATTCGCTTGACGCTGCTCATGAGTCGCTCCAGCCGCGCGTGCGGCGCTGTTCACCCCGTTGGATAGCTACTGCTTCAGCCATCGCATTGGCAACGAGGATATCGCCGATAAATTAAATCGTCAATTGACGACTACATTTCCATGAACAGGCTCGACGTCGATCCAGCATGCAAGCTCGTGTATTTGCCTGTTTGTAAGGGAAATCGCGATGTGGCGTTTTTTTATCGGCCGTTTGATCGGCGCCATCCCTGCCTTCATGCCCCTCCCTTGTGAACGGGTTTTTCAAATACGTCTTCACATGACGATTTATGATTTGATAGAGTACATCGTCCGCAAGCATGAACCGGTGTCGCCATGCTCCCGGTCTAGCCATGCACTATGTCAGTGCCATCGCGAAGCGAGCTTCATCTGTGACTACCGGCATCGGCAAATACCCGCGCCAGGGCGTTTGCGAGTCTGCCACTCAACCCGTATCGGTTCTCCGCTCATGTCTTTGTCAAGCCGTCAATCGGTCATCATCGCGTTGATCGTCGCCAGTGCCTATTTCATGGAGAACCTGGACGCTACGGTGATTGCGACAGCGCTGCCCCACATGGCCGCTACGTTCGGCGTCACGCCCGTGAGGTTGAGTATCGGCATGACCGCCTATCTGCTCGCGCTCGCGGTTTTCATCCCGATCAGCGGCTGGGTGGCGGATCGCTTTGGGCAACGCTCTGTGTTCGGTAGCGCCATCGTCGTGTTCACGGGCGCCTCGATACTTTGCGGACTCAGCAACGGTCTCGTCGAATTCACAGTCGCGCGGATCCTGCAGGGACTCGGCGGTGCAATGATGGTGCCGGTAGGCCGGCTCGCGGTGCTGCGCAGCACTGAGAAGCGTCATCTGATGCGCTCGATCGCCTACATTACCTGGCCCGGGTTGGCCGCACCGGTGCTGGGTCCAGCGCTGGGCGGCTTTATCTCGACCTATTTCAGCTGGCGGTGGATCTTTTTGCTGAACGTACCGATCGGTCTGCTGGGTCTGGCGCTGACCGCCACCTTCATTCCGAACTACCGCGAATCCAGCCGCCGGCCGTTCGATGTGCCCGGATTCGTGCTTAGCGGAGTCGCGCTAACCTGCCTCATGTATGGCATGGAACTCGTTGGGCAACCACATGGCGACTGGCACATCACGGTCGCGGCCCTGACGGGTGGCGTGGCCGCCGCGGCCTTCGCGGTACGGCATTTCCGGCGTGCCGAACATCCGCTGATCGATCTTGCGCCGTGGCGAATCCCGACCTTTCGCGTGACCCTCGAAGGAGGTTCGTTGTATGTCGTCTCGGTCAGCGTTTCGCCCTTCCTGTTGCCGCTGTTCTTCCAACTCGGTTTCGGGCTGAACGCGTTCGCCGCCGGTTTGCTCGTGCTCGCTTACGCGGCCGGCAATCTGGCCATGAAGACCGTCACCACGCCCATTCTCAAGCGCTTTGGTTTTCGCAAGGTAATGATCGTGAATGGCCTGCTCACTGCCGCCACCATCGCCCTGTGCGCCCTACTCTCGCCGGACACGCCACGCACGCTGATCATGCTGGTGCTGCTGATCGGCGGGCTATGCCGATCGATGCAGTTCACCAGCATCAACACGCTCGCATTCGCGGATGTGCCGCCAGCGCGGATGAGTTCGGCGAGCACGTTTTTCAGCATGGTCCAGCAGATGACCATCGGTCTAGGCATCGCATTCGGTGCGATCGCGCTGCATGCTGCAGTCCTGATACATGGCGGCCACGCGCAGCTTTCGCTCGCTGACTTCCGGGTCGCGTTTCTGCTTGTCGCGGCGTTGGTACTGATCTCCATACTCTACTTTATCGGCATCGAACCCGACGCCGGCTGCGAGGTTAGCGGCCATGCGCAAGCCGCATCGCAGTAGTGCGGAAATTGTATCGAGCGCATTGACGGCTACCGATCCAAATTAAACAGAGAGAGTCCGTGCAGAATAACCCGGGTACGCCGCTCACCGCTGCGCATCTCACGCTGCGCCAGGTCGGCGCTACGCAGTAATGTGGAGGGATGCGATCAGCTTTCCGGAAGGTCCCGAGCGAGTTTGGCAGAACCATTTTTCGAAAAGCGTAAGAAGAATACGACGGGGTTGCCTTCAATGACGGAAATAACCGCCGTAGTCAGCGTCAGGATTGCGGATATCACGCGTCTGACCCACATATTCGGCGAGGAATCGACTCAACAGGCTCTCACTCAGTTCGGCGAGGAAGCAACGGCTTTGCTAAAGCGGTTGCTGGATCAGCATGAGGTAATTGACCGATATCGTTCTGATGTCGACGGACATTGCTCTGCGTGTTTCCGTGTCCTGTCGGGAGGCTTGCCGCGTGATGCCAGCGAAGCGGCGCAGGCCATAGAAAAGGCAGGGCGTCATCTGATTCGCGAGCGGCTACCTGCTATTTTTTGGCGGCGGGACAGGCGCCCGGATCAGCTACGGTCTGTCGGTGTTGGTTTTGCCTTCCGAAGCAGTCTCGGGAGATGCCAAAGCATGTTGGCTTCAATGGACGAAAGATCGATCGAGGTTCCAAACCAAAAAACCAAGGCGGAAGACCGCCGCTTCCTGCTGAGCGGAAACTCGTTCAGCGTTCGATCCGGCTGACCGCCTCACAGTGGGCAAAAGTCGATGCATACGGCCTATCCTGGCTGCGCCAGCTAATCGAGCGCGCCAAACCACCAAAAAGATTGCAGGAGCCTGGAGAACAGACGCCTGACGATTGATCCAAAAAAGAGTCGGCGAGGCGAACAAACCTCGCCGACCGAAAATGCCCCGGCTTTACGAGGGTCGCCGGGACAGGAGGGCCAAACCTTGATTAAAAAATTACTTGCTGCTCGCGACGCGCACGCCTGACGAGACAGGACCGGATACCCCCGAACTACCGTGCTGCGTCGAATTTGCCAGCTGATTCACGAAGGAAACGACTTCCGGCCAGTGATAGAATTTCGCCCACGCGAAAGCCGCGATCAGTACCGACGCCGTAGTCAGCGCGAACACTTTCCACGTGCGCCGTGGTCGCGGTTTTTCGTCTTTCGCAGCAGCGAGTGCTGCGGCAATTGATGAAGACGGTTTGATCGTGCTCGTGAAGCGGATATCGTTGACGAATACCTTTCCGGCTTCGAAGCGGTTGTGCGACGGAATTTGCGCCAGTTGCTGCGCCGGTTTTGCTTCTGCGCTGACGCGTGGCCGCTGCGGTTCGAAGTCCGCAGCTACAACCGCGAGCCGCACCGATACCCTGTCGAGAAAAACCTGCACATCTGGTTGCAGGTAGCCGAGCGCATCTATCGATCCTTCGTTCAGATGGTCCGCAATCGTCGCAAGCTGCGACGCGAACAGCCCCGGCAATTCCGAAATATCGGCCTGCTCGATCAGCACGTGATGTTTGATTAATCCGCCGAGAATCGCGGCGCAAATGCATGTCAATGCGCACGTAGCCTGCGCCGGTACGCCAATTTGCGTGGCGACGTGATCACTCAGCACGCTCGCATCTCTGCCGGTCGCGCGAGCCACGAACGTGAAGCCCGCGTGTTCAAGCTCTTTCAGTTGACCGGTCGTATCGACCAGCTTTGCGCACTCGTCGTCAATGCGCGGGTTGATATCGCGCGACATCAACGCGCCGAATACCATGACAGTTTCCTCGCGCCCTTCCGATGATCGCGCAGCAAGCGCGGCAATCAGAATCGATCCGGCACGGCTGAAAACGTCCGCGATTGCGGGCGCAGGCAATCCGACTTTCATCGCGATTTTTTCACGAACGATATCGTCAGCGCACGCACCCAGTGCGGTGGAAAGATTGATCCGTTTCAATGCAGGCTCCCCGTTGCGTTTTCTGTTTGCTCAACCTGCGTTTCGTGACTGAGCGCGAGCACGGCAAGATCGCGCGTCAGCGCTTCGAAAACAGGCGTCCAGTCGCCGTATGTGGATTGGCGGTAAAGGCGCGTGTTTGCGTACCACGGACTATCCGTGCGCTCCGTCATCCAGACCCAATGCGGATTAACGTCGAGCAGGACCCACGTAGGGACGCCCAGGCCGCCCGCCAGATGCGCAATCGACGTGCACACAGTGATGACGAGATCGAGGCCGCTGACGACTGCTGCTGTGTCGTCAAACGATGACAATTCCGCAGCCGGATTTGCGACAGTCAGGCCCGCGCCGCGCAGATGCTGCACGTCCGTTTCCGCGTCCATCTGCAGATTCACGAACGTGACATGGCTCATGCCTGCAAAGGCGCGTGCGTAATTCAGCGGATCAACCGAACGCAGTCCGTTGCGCTGATGGGTTTTGCTGCCGCTCCACACGAGGCCAACACGCAATTTCCGGTCGTTCGGCAGATACTTGCTCCACGTCTGGACCTTCTGCGGATCGGCTTTCAGATACGGTTCGTCGGGCAAATCGTTGAGCGTCACGCCGAGTAGAAAAGGCAGACTGCCCACGGGCAAATGAAAATCGAAATGCGGCAGCGGACGCTGGTCGTGCGGAATGATTGTCGGCACTTCATCACCGAGGCTGCGTGCAAAAAGCATTTGCAGACTGCTGAAACAGCAATAAACCAGCTTGCCGCCCTGCTGTTCCACGAATTCAGCGACAGCCGGGACAAAACGCACAAACTGCAATGCATCGCCGTGCCCCTGCTCGCCCCAAACGAAAATCGTTTTACCCTTCAGCGCTTCGCCGTTCCAACGTGGCGCGGGGATATTCGGCACGACATCACGCAGTTCCGGCGAACCGCTCCAGCGCGCCTCGTGATTTCGCCAGCCGTTTTCGTAGTCGCCGAGCAGCAATTGCAGCATGGCGATAGTCCAGATCAGCGAAGGATTTTCCGGATTGAAGCTCAGCGCCCGCTGCGCGATTTCGAGTGCGCCGGAGAACTGTTGCAACTCGCGCAGCACGTACGAATATGTCTGCAACGCGCTGACGAGATTCGGCGCGAGCGCGCATGCCCGTTCGGCTGCAACCAGGCTGTCATTGAGCTTGCCGGTTTTGAGCAGCACAGACGCAAGATTTGTCCACGCCAAGGCGTGATCCGCGTCTTCAGCAAGTGTCGCTTCGAAAAGCTGACGCGCCTCGTCGTACCGATTCAATTCGAGATAGGCAGCGCCGAGGTTGTTGCGCAGCATCGGCAATTTCGTGTTCAGGCTGAGGGCCTTCTGGTATGCATCGAGCGCCTGCGCATGGCGTCGCGTCTGCTGATACGCGAGCCCGAGGCGAAACCAGTTCCCGGCATCGGCGCCGAAATGCTCACAAAGAGTGATCGCGATATTGATGGCGTCATCGCCCCGCCCCATGCGCGATGAAGAATCGAACCAGTCGATGAGCCACACGTCGCCGCGTGCGCCGGTATTCCACGCGCGCTGAAACCATTCCTGCGCATCGGCATCGTTGCCGAGCCTGATCGCCACGCGCGCACGTTCGACAAGCGCATCTACATTGTCCGGTTTGATGCTGAGCGCCTTATCGAGCAGTTGCCGTGCTTGCACGAGCCGCCCACGCAGAATCATCAAGCGGCTGCACGCGATCAACACTATCGGCTCATCCGACTCCATCGCGCGCTGCGCATCGAGCAGTCGTGACGCGCCAATCAGATCGCTGCGCGTGATTTTATTTTCGACATCGCCGAGCCATTTCATTTGCGCGTCCGTCACTTGCTTCCCCGTCACTTGTGTCAGCGTCATTTCGATGCGCTCCGGAAAGTCTGTTGCGGACGGATGGCCGATTTCTCCGCAAGCCGACCAATCAGCCCTGCAAAAGCGTCATCGTTCTTTTTGCCCTGCATCGCTTTGCGCATCGGTTCGCGCGCTTCGTCATAAGACGGAACCACCGTAGCGCGTCGATCATTGAGGCGCGCAACGATAAAGCTGTCGCCGACGCGAACAGGCGTGCGCGTGATTTCGCCGGTCTTCAACGTCGCGATAACATGCGCGAGCGGCACCGGCACACCTTGCGTGTGACCTTCTGTGATCGGAGTGTTGAAGCTGACCCATGCCGTTTGCGCAGCACTCGCCTGCGTGCGTGCAGCGACCTGATCAAACGAATCGCCGCTCTGAAGCAGCATCAATGCGAATCGTGCTGTCGGCTCATCGGCAAACACCATCTGGCTTACCTGATACTGATACGGCCCAAGTTCGCTGATGATTTCGTTATAGCGTTGGCGCACCTCGGCATCCGTGACCGGTTCAGCAGACAGATGCCGCGCAACGTACAGCCGATTTTCGGTATCGATTTTCGCTTTCTGCATTGCGGCGCGAACCGGTTCCGTGTTGCCCAAGCCTTCGCGCTCCGCTGCCTGACGCAGCAATTCACGCGCAACGAGCCCCTGCAGAATTTCCGGTCGCATCGTTTCGGGACGGCCTGTCATCGCTTCCTCTAATTCGAGGCGATGCACGGCCACGCCGTTGACCGTCGCCACGGCATCATCAGAAGCTGCGAGCGCCGTCGGCACGTGAAGTCCAGCCGCGACGATTGCCAGAACCATCAAACCCGTCACGCGCGGAGTACGTACGTTTTGCATGTGTGTTTTCCTCATCTGTGTTTTTTTCACGTGTGGTTTTCTGGGTAGGCCGCGACTAGCGCCGCGAGCAATTCGTCGTAACGGGCAATAAGCGGTTCGTGCGTGGCAAGGAAAGGTTTGATCGCTGCGCGCTGACGGGCGCGATACGTTTCCCAATTGCCGTTATGGTTTTTGATCGCGTGCACAAGCTGCTGCGTACCTGCATCCAGATCGCTTTCCGGATAGAAGTACCCGACTTCCTTGCACAGATGCGCGTTATGCACGAGCGCATATCCGTTCCAGGCCGCATCGAAATAGAAATAGTTCAGCGCGAGGCCCCATTGATGCGACACGACGATGTCCGTGTGCTCAGCCAGAAATTGCGGCGTATCATGACGGCCAACGAAGCTGACCTTGCTGTCGCGCACCAGGTCCAGGTAATGCGCGATGCCGATAAATTCAGGACACGAGCGCGCCAGATGTTCAGCGTTCGTCACGTGTACGTAGCCGAGTTTTTCGCCAACCTGCCGATATGCACTTTCTGCAATCAGCAGCGGATTCAGGCAGAACTTCAGCACGTCGATATTCGGTTCCATGATCGATATGCGTGCAGGCCCCTTACCCGGCCTGTATTCGCCCGCGAACGGCATTTCTTTCGTACGCATGTTGAGGCACATCGAGTCCCACACGAAAGGCACAGGGACGACTTTATGACGCCGCAGCACGCCGAGAAAGCCTGCGCTTGTCTCCATCACCTGCGGAATCACCCAAACCTGGTCATAGTTCTGGTTGATGAAAACGTGATCGGTCAGACGCCGCCCGAAAATCATCGCCTCAGTCATCTGCACGCATTCAGGCCCGCAGCAGTAGCTAACGATCTTCGTACCACGTGTTTTGAGATAGGCCGTCTGCTCGTTGCTGATCTGGCCGCCCAGCTCGATCAACACATCGAGACTGTCTTTTGCATCCGCGAACGCACGTGTCGGGAAGCGGTTCAAATCCCACGGCAGCGCGGAAGTAACGGCCACGTTCGTTGTGTTGACGAGCGTTACCTCGTGACGCAGCGGCGAATGCCGAAACAGCTTCGCCAGATACAGCGCGTTCTGCTTGATGCCGTTGACCCACAGACTTTCAGCTTCGTGGTGAAGCCCAATCGTGATACCGATTCGTAATTTTCGATTCATACTTCCCTCCTACTTTTTATAAGGTCAAACGGTTCAGGCAGTGACGACCGCCGCGATTGCCGCGCTGTACTGTTCGATATTTGCGGGCGCAAGCGGATCGAGCGTCGCGAGAAATGCCTGTGCTCTCGCCCTGTAGTCATCGAGGCTTGCGTCGTGAACGGCGAACGCTTCACGCAGCGCGAGGGCTCCCCCTTCGCAATCGAAATCCCCGTACCGATAGCCGCAGCCGCCCAACAAATCCGAGTTGTGGATCAGCGGATAACCGCCGTGCAGCGCTTCGTAATAGACGTAGTTCTGCGTGTTCTCCCACGTGTGCGAAACGATGGCGTCCGCTTGCCGCGTGAGAATCTCGTGAACCGGCAAACGCGGCTCGAATGTCGCGCGGCCCTGCGTGACGAGATCGAGGCTGCGAGCAAAACCGACGAACTGCGCATCATTTTTCAGATGCATCGTGTTGAAGAAACGCGCGTAGTCGATCAGGCCCGGTTGCTGCCGATGCGCAAGGTCTGCGAGTAGCATCGGAATATGCGACGTTTTTACCATGCAGATATTCGGTTCGAGCACGGCGAGCCGCCAATTCGACCGACCCGGCTTGTATCCGAACGCACCATTTGCCGCACGCTCAACAAGCGCAGGGCTCCACAGGTGTTGCATCGCCTTCACTGGCGCACGCAGTGCCGTTTCGTAATAGCTCGCGCAGGTTTTTTCGAACCCAGGCAACGTCCAGATTGCACTGTAGGGCGTGCCTGACACGAGCATTCCATGTGGCAGACCGAACATCATTCGCTCTATGTCGATCACGTAATCATTTGCTACGCGCATGCCGATGACATGACGACCTTTCTCGCAGAAACTGCGCGCCCAATCCGGATTAAGCTGCGCGCTCAGTTCGACAATCACGTCGAGCTTTTCTCGCGCCGTATCGAGGTCGATCACGGGCACAGGTGCGAATTCGAGAAATTGCGCTGCTGCTGCCGGATCGCCGTCGCCGCCGTTGACCAGGTACGCGGCTTCGACGTTGGGCGAATGCTTGAGCAGCATCGCCAGGAAATAGCAGTTCTGAAAAATGCCGTTTTCCCAAATGGACTGCTGGCCTTGACGCAGATAAATGGTCACGCCGACCTTTAGCTTTTTCATACTGCCACCCCCGCCTTTCTGGCAGTCAGGGCGAGCAGCAGCCGCGCGTACGCTGAAGCGTTGGGCGGTGCATGTGGTGACAGCGACGCGAGGAAGCTGCGCGAACGCTGCAGGTAATATTTGTGGTGCGCGTCGTGTGAGCGGGCGCGAAGAAGCTGCGCCGCGCCGGCTTCGATGTCTGAATCCGGATAGTAGTAGCCGTATCTTTCGAGCCACGGCGAATTGTGGATAAGCGGATACCCACCGTACAGCGCATCGAGGTACAAAATGTTCTGGTCGTTCTGCCATTGATGCGCGATCACGGCATCGGCATGCTGACTCATGAAACCGGCGAAATCGTGCCGGCCATCGAGCCGCACACGCTCCTTCCGGTTCAAATCCATCGAGCCGAGCAGAAAGGAGAACGACGGATGATCCTGCATCTTCACGCTGTTCAAGACGTGCAGGGATGTGACGGCATCCGGTTCCGCGCGGAAGGCTGCTTCAGCGATCAACATTGGAATCACGCAGCATTTGACGACTGAAATGTTCGGCTCAAACACGGCCGCGCTCAGACTGCGACGTATCGGCTCGCCAAGGGCAGGCCGCGATTCGTAGCCGAACTTGAGTCCGGCTTTTTCGACAGCCGTGATTCGCTGCTCGATAAATGTGCTGTCCCACAGAAACGGCACTTCGACAACCGGACAGCGATGCAGCGTGCGCATCATCGGAATCAACGCACGATCCTTGCCGAGAATCCAGATTTCATCGCAACGTGTGGCGCGCGAGAAATAGCCGTCACGTTTGAAAACGCTTGGTTCGATCAAGCCCACATACGGCTGACCGCAGCAGAAAAAGACAACTTTCGAACCGCGCGCGCGAGCGTAGTCGAGCCATTCGACATCGAGGCCCCCGCCCATTTCGAAAATCACATCCGGCAGTTCGGCCAGCTCACGCGGGGCGACGAGCGGCACGCCGTTTGCAAGTGCTTCGGCTTCTGGCGGCAAACACGGCTGATCGCCGCAGTTCAGAAGCACAATATCTGTCACAAAAGGCAACTCCCGCAGCAGTTGCACAAAGTAAAAGATGTTCTGCCCTAACCCGTTTTCCCATATGCTCTGCCCCGCGTGCGTGAGCACAGAAATCCCGATCTTCATTTCCCGTTTTCCCTCTTTTTAGTCTGTCGGTCCTTTCGCGCTAAAGCGTGCTCATTTCTTTTTATGCGCGAGCGTCGTTGTTCATTCGAACGCTCGCGCGAACAGCGCATTTGCGGTAGTACCCGTGCAGCATTTTTCTATTCGAGCGTGATGTCCACCCGCCGATTTTTCGCACGGCCTGCGGCTGTCGCATTGCTCGCGACCGGACTGCTTTCGCCGTAGCCGTGCACGTTGAATTTCTCCGCCCTCAAGCCGTGATCGCGCAGATACTTCTCTACCGACTGCGCACGCCTTTCGGATAGGTCCTGGTTGTGTTCAACGGAGCCAGTCGAATCCGTGTAGCCGTTAATCGTGATCGCCCTGAAAACCGTCCCGTTCGCAGCTTCAATGAGAACATCAAGTTTTTCGCGCGCCTCTGCTTTCAGCGTCGATTTATCCGTGTCGAAATTCGCGTCACTGTCGAGCGTGATGCGTTTCGGTGGAGCAACCGGTGCAACAACAGGCGCAGGAACAGGCGCGGGCTTCGCTACAATGGGTTGCGCAGGCTGCGGCGGCGTCGCGCATTGGAAAGTGAGACTGCGCACGTCACGCGGGTTTTGATCGTCGCCCAAAGGCGCAACCTGCTCGATAGGCTGCATCTGCTTTTTGCCGCAGATTTCTTTCGCCTGTGAAAAACAGGCGTCCTGGCCTTCGAAGAGACCGTGACAATCGACGCGGAATGCCTGCTGACCGTTCGGCAGACCGACCGAATATGCATTCCAATGGGGAGCCTGCGAAGTCGAACAGGCCGCGAGCAACACGGCGGTGAAAGCAACAAGCAGAAGTTTTGTTGACATTTTTTCCTCGGTTTTTGGATCGGCTTTTTTCTGCGCGGGACAGACTTGTGAAATCCATCCCGCGCAGGTTTCAACCCGTTATGCGCAAGCAGCCGTTACCACTGATACGACGCGCCTACGCCGTACGAACTGCCGGCGCTGCTGATGCCCACACCGCCCCGAACCTTCAAGTTGCTCGTAATGCGTGCGGTGAAGCCGATTGCGGTCGCACCGTAGCCCTGATAGCTCGCCCCGCCAATTCCGACCGAAAGCGTCTTGCCTTGATCGACATCCGGAATCATCGTGAGAGCCGTAGCCGCAGCAACGCCGCCGTATGCCTTGCGGGCAACGGAATTGATGCTGTTGTTCAGGCTGTTCTGCACGCCTTGCAGTTGGGACATGTTCACGCCATCAGTCGGGTTGATACCCGGCGCGACGTTCGTCAGGCGACGTTCGTTACCAGCCGAACCGAGGGAAACGGTGTTGTCCTCATCCGCGACCGAGCCCTTGCCAAGCGCAACCGAATCGCGCCCGCTTGCAACCGAACCCACACCCAACGCGGTCGAGTTATCTCCGGATGCAGTCGAACCGACACCCATAGCGCTCGAATTCACGCCGGTGGCATTCGCGTTGTAGCCGACCGCCGTTGCAGCGGCCCCAGCGGCGTTTGCGTTGTTGCCAAATGCCGAAGAATTCGTGCCCCCGGCAGTGGCGTTCACGCCCACAGCGATGGCATTAAAGCCCGTTGCACCATCGTTGTTGTAATTGCTGCCCTGGATACCGTTGTCGTTGATGCTCAGGTAGTGCGACGGTTTCAGGGTCGAAATCACCGTGGACAGCGAAGACACATTGCTGTTCGTCGTGGACAGGCCCGTCGAAAGCGAATTGACGCTGCTCGTCACAGTCGAAAGTCCGCTCGAAGTCGAAGTGCTCAACGACGACAAACCGGTACTCGTGGACGTGCTGAGCGACGACACGCCAGTCGAAAGCGAACTCGTTGCCGTAGACAGCGAACTGGTTGCAGTCGAAGTCGAAGTCGAAAGCGAATCCACATTGCTCGTGACCGTCGAAAGTCCGGTGCTCAAGCTCGAAATACCTGTCGAAGTCGAAGTGGACAGCGACGAAATACCGGTACTCAAGTTCGAAATGCCCGTGCTCGTGGAAGTCGAGAGCGAACCGATTGCCGTGCTCGTGGACGTGCTCAACGAATCCACGTTGCTCGTTACAGTCGAAAGACCCGTCGAAAGCGACGACACACCGGTGCTCAAGCTGCTGATGCCGGTCGAAGTCGAAGTGCTCAACGAATCGATTCCACTTGTCACGGTGGACAGACCTGTCGAGAGCGAACTCAGACCGGTTGACAGAGAGCCGATGCCGGTTGACGTGGACGTACTGAGCGAATCGACGCTGCTTGTCACAGTCGAGAGACCCGTCGAAGTCGAAGTTGAAAGCGAATCAACGCTGCTCGTGACAGTAGACAGGCCCGTACTGAGGCTGCTAATCCCTGTCGATGTCGAAGTCGAGAGCGACGACACACCCGTGCTCAAACTCGAAATGCCAGTGCTCAGGCTCGAAACAGCCGTCGAAGTCGAAGTGCTGAGCGACGAAATACCCGTGCTAAGACTGCTAATTCCGGTCGAAGTCGAAGTAGACAACGACGAAACGCCGGTGCTCAGACCGGATACCGCTGTCGAAGTCGATGTCGAAAGCGAATCAACGCTGCTCGTGACTGTGGACAGGCCGGTACTCAAACTCGATACAACCGTCGAAGTGGAAGTGCTCAACGACGACACGCCGGTGCTCAAACTGCTGATTCCCGTGGATGTCGACGTCGAAAGGCTCGAAACGCCCGTGCTCAGCGACGACAGGCCCGTCGAAGTCGAAGTGCTCAACGACGAAACTGCTGTTGAAGTCGAAGTGCTGAGCGAATCGACGTTGCTCGTCACAGTCGAAAGACCCGTTGAAAGCGACGACACCCCGGTGCTCACGCTGCTGATGCCGCTTGACGTGGAAGTGCTCAGGGAATCCACGCTGCTCGTCACAGTTGAAAGACCCGTGCTCAGTGACGAAACGCCGGTGCTGAGCGAAGACAGTCCCGTCGAAGTCGAAGTCGAGAGCGAACCGATTGCCGTGCTCGTGGACGTGCTGAGGGAATCGACGTTGCTGACGACCGTCGAAAGGCCCGTGCTCAACGAACCGAGGCCCGTACTCGTGGACGTGCTCAACGACGAAAGTCCCGTGCTCGTGGATGTCGAGAGCGACGACAAGCCTGTCGAAGTCGAAGTGCTCAACGAATTTACGTCACTGACGACTGTCGAAAGACCGGTGCTCAAACTGGACAAGCCCGTCGAAGTCGAGGTGGACAGCGACGATACGCCCGTGCTCAGGCTCGATACAGCCGTCGATGTGCTTGTCGAGAGCGAAATAATTCCCGTGCTCGTGGACGTGCTCAGCGAATCAATCGCCTGGTTCGTTTGATAAAGCTGCGAGCCATTGATTGCATCCGTGCTGTTCGCGTTGATTTGACCCGCCGCAACGTTCGTGATTTGACGTTCCGAACCCGGCGCACCAACACTCACTACGCCGACAGGATTTGCACCGGCGAACTGATACGTTGCGCCGCCGATAACTGCGCTCGGAGTCGGATGCGAAACGTCGGTAATCGAGCCTGCGCCAAGTGCAACCGAATTATCGTTTGCAGCATTTGCGCCGTCGCCAATCGCAACGCTGCTTGCGCCCGCTGCTGTGGCGTTCGTACCTGCCGCAATTGCGTTCAGACCTGTCGCGCCATCGTTCGCGTAATTGCCTTGCTGCACGCCGTTATCGTTGACGCTGTAGTAATGCGTCTTTGCGGCTTCGATTGCAGTCGAAGTCGATGTGGACAAAGAACTGATGCCCGTCGATGCAGACGTGCTCAACGACGACACGCCCGTACTCAACGAACCGACACTGCTTGTCACAGTGCTGAGGCCCGTCGAAGTCGAACTGCTCAACGAAGAAATGTCGCTGACCGCAGTCGAAAGACCCGTCGATAACGAACTTACGTTTGTCGAAAGCGAACTTGCGACAGTCGAGGCCGAAGTCGAGAGCGACGAAATTCCCGTCGATGCCGACGTGCTCAACGATGACATACCGGTCGAAAGGGAACTTACGCCCGTGCTCAACGAACCGATATTGCTCGTCACAGTGCTGAGGCCCGTCGATGCGCTCGTGCTGAGCGAATCAACGCTGCTCGTGACCGTAGACAGACCGGTCGAAGCAGACGTGCTGAGCGACGACAGGCCTGTACTTGCCGAAGTGGAGAGTGAAGCCACATTGCTATCCGTTGTCGAAAGGCCCGTGCTCAAGCTCGAAACGCTTGCCGATGTCGAAGTGCTCAACGAAGTGACGTTGCTCGTGACCGTCGAAAGACCCGTCGATGCCGATGTGCTCAGCGACGAAATGCCCGTGCTCAACGAACCGATGCCGCTCGTTACCGTGGAAAAACCGGTACTCGTGGACGTGCTCAACGAATCAACTGCACTCGCGACGGTGGACACACTTGCGCTGACGCTCGAAATTCCGGTCGATGCCGAGGTCGAGAGCGACGAAATACCCGTGCTCAGCGAACCGATGCTGCTTGTAGCGCCCGAAATTCCGGTGCTCAAACTCGATACCGCCGCCGAAGTCGAAGTCGAAAGCGAACCGACATTGCTCGCCACCGTTGACAGACCTGTCGAAGCGGACGTGCTCAACGAAGAAACGCCCGTGCTGAGTGAGCCGATGACACTCGTCACCGTTGACAGTCCGGTACTCGTGGAAGTCGAAAGCGACGAAATACCCGTGCTCAGCGAAGAAACCGCAGTGCTCGTAGACGTGCTGACCGCATCGATTGCCGAGTTCGTCGCGTACAGTTGCGAACCATTAATTGCGTCCGTGCTGTTTTGCGTGACCTGGCCTGCCGCAACGTTGGTAATCTGACGTTCCTCATTCGGAGCGCCGACGCTAACGACACTCGAAGGATTTTCACCTGCATATTGATACGTTGCACCGCCGACCGTACCGCTTGCAGTCGGATGCGAAACGTCAGTGATGGAACCCGAACCCAAAGCTACATCGCCGGTATTTGTCGCGACAGCGCCCGAACCAACGGCCACAGAGTTTGCGCCCGTCGCATTCGCAGTATTTCCGACTGCAACGCCTGCCGCACCAGCTGCGGTTGCGCCTACGCCTGCCGCGAGCGCATTGATGCCTGTCGCGCCGTCATTTTCGTAATTCGCGCCCTGGACGCCGTTGTCGTTGACGCTGTAATAGTGCGTCTTGCTTGCCGAAATCGCTGTAGACAGCGAACTCGTTGCACTGGACAGGCCGGTCGAAAGCGAACCGATGCCGCTCGTCACGGTAGACAGGCCCGTCGAAGTCGATGCCGACACAGAACCGATGCCGCTCGTGATCGTGGACAGGCTGGCCGAAGTTGCAGTGCTCAGTGACGACAGGCCGGTCGAAGCCGAAGTGCTCAAACTCGAAACGCCGGTACTGAGCGACGACACGCCAGTCGAAAGTGAGCTTACGCCTGTGCTCAACGAGGCCACATTGCTCGCGACCGTCGAAAGACCAGTGCTTGTCGAAGCGCTCAACGAAGAAATACCGGTGCTTGTGGAAGTCGAGAGCGAGGACACGCCGGTCGAAAGGGACGACACGCCAGTGCTCAACGAAGAAACACCCGTCGAAAGCGACGACACGCCAGTGCTGAGGCTAGAAATTCCCGTCGAAGCCGAAGTGCTCAGGCTCGATACACCTGTGCTCAACGACGAAATTCCCGTCGATGCGCTCGTGCTCAACGAAGAAACACCCGTGCTCAGCGACGACAGGCCCGTCGATGCAGACGTAGACAACGATGCGACATTGCTGTCGGTTGTCGAAAGCCCGGTCGAGAGCGAATTGATTCCGCTCGTGACAGTGGACAAGCCGGTCGATGCAGAAGTGCTCAACGACGAAATTCCCGTCGATGCGGACGTGCTAAGCGACGACAAACCGGTCGAGAGTGAGGAAACGCCAGTGCTCAAAGACGATACGCCGGTCGAAAGCGAAGAGACACCCGTGCTCAACGACGAAACGCCCGTGCTGAGGCTCGAAACTGCCGTGCTCGTGCTCGTGGACAGCGACGATACGCCGGTGCTGAGGCTCGAAATGCCGGTCGATGTCGAGCTCGAGAGCGCATCAACAGCGAGATTAGTTGCATTCAGTTGCGAGCCGTTAATCGCGTCTGTGCTGCTCGCGTTCACCTGGCCTGCTGCAACGTTTGTGATCTGGCGCTCCAGGTCCTTCGTGCCGACGCTTACAACGCCCGTGGGGTTCGCGCCTGCGTATTGGTATGTATTGCCACCGACCGTCCCGCTCGAAGTCGCAACGGCATTTTTCGTCAAAGCTCCGTTGCCGAGCGCGACAGAATTTGCAGTCGATGCTGTTGCGCCATTTCCGATAGCGATTGAATTTTGCGTCTTTGCCTGCGCGTTGCCGCCAAACGCTATTGCGCCATCGGTCGAAGCAGCCGCGCCGCTGCCGACTGCAACCGAATTGTTTCCGGATGTCGATGCGTTATTTCCGAAGGCTGCATCGCCATCGCCGGATGCTGTCGCGCCATGGCCCAACGCGGTCGAGTCGTTGCCGCTCGAAACCGAATTCTGTCCGATTGCGATGCCACCTGTTCCGTTTGCTTGTGCACTGTTTCCGACTGCAACTGCGCCATCACCAAGCGCGCTCGTGTTGTAGCCGATTGCCGCCGATGCATTTCCTTGTGCTACAGCACCGACACCCGCAGCGATTCCATTTACGCCGGTTGCACCGTCGTTGTTGTAATTCCCTCCCTGAACGCCGTTGTCGTTCACGCTGTAGTAATGCGTTTTGCTTGCGGAAATCGCAGTAGACAGCGAGCTTGCTGCTGTCGAAGCCGAAGTGCTCAGCGACGAAACGCCCGTGCTCAGACTGCCGACGCCCGTCGAAAGTGAACCGATGCCGGTCGATGCACTCGTGCTGAGCGATGCGATATTGCTGACCGCGCCGGACAGGCCCGTCGAGAGCGAACTATTTGCCGTCGATGTCGAAGTGCTCAACGAACTGATCGAATTCGACACTCCGGTCGAAAGGGAACTGAGCCCCGTGCTCGCGGAAGTCGAGAGCGAGGAAAGTCCCGTGCTGAGGGACGATGCGCCCGTGCTCAACGAACTGATGTTGCTGACGGCACCGGACAAGCCGGTAGACAGCGAGCTATTTGCCGTCGATGTGGAAGTGCTCAAAGAGCTGAGGCCGGTCGATGCCGATGTGCTCAGCGAAGACAGGCCGGTGCTCAACGACGATACGCCGGTCGAAAGTGAGCCGACATTGCTTGCGATCGTCGAGACGGAATTCGACAACGAACTGATGCCGGTCGAAGCCGAAGTCGAGAGCGAGCTTACGCCCGTTGAAAGTGACGAAGCGACCGTGGACAGACTGGAAATCCCCGTCGATGCGCTCGTGCTCAATGAGGAAACGCCGGTGCTCAACGAAGACACACCAGTAGACAGCGAATCGACGCTACTTGCGACTGTGGACAGCGAATTCGACAACGACGAAATTCCGGTCGATGCAGAGGTCGAGAGCGACGAAACGCCGGTACTCAGCGATGACACGCCGGTCGAAAGTGACGAAGCAACTGTGGACAGGCTAGAAACGCCCGTGCTCAATGACGAAATTCCCGTCGATGTACTTGTCGAAAGCGAATCAACAGCTTGATTCGTTGCGTTAAGCTGCGAACCATTTACGGCATCCGTGCTGTCTGTACTGAGTTGCCCTGCCGCAACGTTCGTGATTTGTCTTTCCGCATTTTTCGCGCCGACACTGACGACACTCGTCGGAGCCGCACCAGCGAAGTCATAGGACTTTCCGCCGATGGTTGCATTCGGAGTCGGATTTGCAGCAGCCGTGCTCGAACCGCTGCCAAGTGCAACGTCCCCTGCATTTGTTGCGACAGCAGCCGAGCCCAATGCGATCCCGCCATCCGCCGCCGCAGTCGAAGTGCTGCCGAGGGCAAGCGAGCCGGCTCCGGTTGCGCTGTTCGAATTACCGAGTGCGACTGCGCCTGTTCCATTCGCTGTATTGTTTGCGCCAATCCCCACCGCGCCCGTACCTGAAACCGAACCCGGATCGCCGATTGCAACTGCACCATCGCCGTTTGCGGTTTGCTGATTTCCGATTGCGACTGCACTACCGTTGAGCGCCTGCGATTTATAGCCCATCGCTACGGAACCGGGTCCCGCAGTTGCCGCGACCGTATTGCTGTCGCCGACAGCCACGCTCGAAGCGGCCAGCGCCTGCGAATTGTTGCCGACTGCTGTTGCGCTCGCGCCCGAAGCGGATGCGCCAACGCCCGCCGCAAGGGCATTTACACCGGTCGCACCATCGTTGGTGTAATTCGAACCTTGCGTGCCGCCGTCGTTCACACTGTAGTAGTGCGTTTTGTTCGCATCGACAACGGTGCTTAGCGACGAGACGTTACTGTTCGTCGTTGAAAGACCCGTGGACAGACTGCCGATGCCGGTGGATGCGCTCGTGCTGAGGCTCGAAATTCCCGTCGAAGCAGAAGTCGAGAGCGACGAAAGTCCGGTAGACAGTGAACTGTTCACCGTGGATGTCGAAGTACTCAACGAATTCAGCCCGCTCGCGACGGTCGAAATAGAACCCGACAATTGCGATGCGCCGGTACTGAGCGACGAAATTCCGGTCGAAGCCGATGTGCTTAGCGACGACAGACCCGTCGAGAGCGAGCTGACGCCCGTTGAAAGTGAGCTTGCGACAGTCGATAAGGAACTCACGCCGGTTGATAGTGACGATACCCCGGTCGAAAGTGAACTGGCAACAGTCGAAGCGGAAATCGAAAGGCTTGTGACGTTGCTGTTCGTTGTCGAAAGACCCGTGCTGAGCGACGACACGCCCGTCGAAAGCGACGATACGCCCGTGCTCAGGCTAGAAATTCCGGAACTCGTGGACGTGCTGAGCGAATCAACAGCTTGATTCGTTGCGTTCAATTGCGAACCGTTCACGGCATCCGTGCTGTCTGCGGTGAGCCGCCCCGCTGCAACATTCGTAATCTGACGCTCCGCGTCCTTTGCGCCGACGCTCACGACGCTCGCCGGTTTTGCGCCTGCGAACGCGTAAGTGTTTCCGCCGATGGTGGCGTTTGCTGTCGGATTCGCTGCGCCAGTGATCGAGCCGGAACCAAGCGCGACATCGCCGTCATTTGTCGCAATCGCTTTTGCGCCCACTGCGACCGAATTCGCGCCCGTACTATTTGCTGTGTCGCCCAACGCCACACCGCTCGCGCCTGCCGCTGTAGCGTTCGCGCCGACAGCAATTGCATTTACGCCGCTTGCGCCGTCGTTCGCGTAATTGCCTTGTTGCGTGCCGTTATCGTTGATGCTGACGTAGTGTGATTTGCTCGCCGAAACGATAGTGCTGAGCGACGACACATTACTGTTTGTCGTGGACAAGCCGGTCGAAAGCGAACCGATGCCGCTCGTCACGGTAGACAAACCGGTGGATGCGGAAGTCGAAAGCGAGCTAAGGCCGGTGCTTGCCGAAGTCGAAAGGCTCGAAATTCCCGTGCTCGTGGAAGTGCTCAACGAGGAAAGACCGGTGCTCAACGACGACACGCCTGTGGATAAGGAACTGACGCCCGTTGAAAGCGACGACACGCCAGTGCTAAGGCTCGAAATTCCCGTCGATGTGCTTGTCGAAAGCGATTCGACAGCCTGGTTCGTGGCGTCAAGCTGCGAACCGTTGACCGCATCCGTCGAATTTGCGTTCAGTTGGCCAGCGGCCACATTCGTGATTTGTCGTTCAGCACCTTTATCGCCAACGCTGACGACGCTTTTCGGGGTTGCGCCCGCAAAGCCGTACGATTTTCCGCCGATAGTTGCGCTCGCAGTCGGATTCGCTGCCGCAGTTACTGAGCCCGAACCCAAAGCCACATCGCCTGCATTTGTTGCCGTCGCCTTCTGACCAATCGCGACGGAATTTGCTGCTGCGCCGTTCGCTGCATCGCCGAGAGCCACCGCGCTTGCGCCCGCCGCCGTGGTATTTGTACCTATGGCAAGTGCATTTACGCCGCTTGCTCCGTCGTTCGCATAGTTGCCCTGCGGAGTGCCGTTGTCATTGATGCTCATGTAATGCGACGGTTTCAAAGTCGAAATCGCCGTGGACAATGAAGACACGTTGCTGTTTGTCGTGGACAGACCCGTGGACAAACTGGAAACGCCGGTACTGAGCGAGGAAATTCCCGTCGATGTGCTTGTTGAAAGATCATTGACGGCGAGGTTTGTCGCGTTGAGTTGCGAGCCATTGATTGCATCCGTGCTCGTATCACTGATCCGGCCTGCGGCCACATTCGTGATTTGACGTTCGGTGCCTTTAGCGCCTACGCTAACAACGCTCGTCGGCGCGGGTCCGGCAAATGCATACGACTTGCCGCCAATCGTGCCTGTTGGCGTGGGGTTCGCAGCGGCAGTAACCGAGCCGGTCCCCAATGCAACGCTATTCGCGTTCGCAGCGGTTGCGCCCTGACCGAGTGCCATTGCACTAGCACCTGAAGCGACCGACGCCGCGCCAATTGCTACGGAATTTCCGCCGACAGCCGATGCGGTATTTCCGAGCGCAAGATCATTGATAATCGTTGTGTTGCTGTCGATGCCCGCAACTGAGTTGGTTCCTGCCGCGAAAGAATCGTTGCCGTTTGCTTTAGCGCCCGAGCCGACAGTCACCGAATGCGCGCCTGCCGAAACCGCTGCCGCGCCGATTGCGGTGGCGTTCGTGCCTGCTGCCGTGGAATTCGTGCCGATGACCACCGCATTGATACCAGTCGCCGCCCCGCCATTGGAAATAGCGACGGAATTCGTGTTGCTGCTGATTGCGCTCTGACCGATTGCCATCGCGCCCGCACCGCTTGCCGTAGACGAGGTGCCGACTGCAACCGAATTTCCGCCGACAGCCGAAGCGCCATTGCCAAGCGCGATATCGTTAGCGATTGTCGTGTCACCTGCTACACCTGCGACTGCGTTTGTGCTACCCGCAAAAGAATTCGCCCCGTTTGCCATTGAGCCGAAACCAGCTGCAAGCGAACCGGCACCTGAAGCCGTGGCGTTTTCGCCCAAGGCTGTCGAGTCATCACCGACACTCCGTGCTTTTTTGCCTACGGCTGTACTGTCCAATCCGGCAGCCCCCGCATTAGCGCCCACTGCTGTTGTGTAATCGCCGGTTGCGTTCGCACCTGACCCCGCGACGGTCGAGGCTGCACCTGATGCGGTGGCGAACACGCCAAATGCAGACGCATTCGTATTGGACGACGTAGAGAAATTACCCAACGACAGTGCTGCCATTGCGCCCGACGCTGTAGAACTATTGCCGAACGCCATAGAGCCTGTGCCCGACGCAGTTCCCAGGAACGCAAAAGAATTGATGCCTGAAGCTGTCGAACCATAACCAACTGCAACGGCCCGGTTCCCTGCAGCCAAAGCCGTAGACCCGATCGCGACCGCATTTCCTCCGGTTGCTAACGCGGTTGAACCGAGCGCCGCACTCCCGATTCCGGAAGCTGTCGCGGCTGAACCGAGCGCCATACTTGCCGAAGCGTTAGCGGTCGCCGAGTGGCCGAGCGCGACTGCATCCGGTACGGTTGCCACCGCTGCCGCGCCCATCGCCATACTCGCGCTTCCCGAAGCTGTCGTTGCTGCTCCGAGGGCTATCGAATTACCGCCAGTTGCGCTAGCGTTCGTGCCGAGCACAATGTCATTCACGACTGTCGCGTCGCCTGCCACCCCCGCGACCGAATTTGTGCCGCCCGCAAAAGAATTGTTCCCGTTCGCTGTTGCGTTCAAGCCCTCAGCGACTGCGTTATTCCTAATCGCTGAAGAATTCATCCCCAAAGCCATACTTGCCGAACCGCTAGCAGTCGCGTTGTGCCCGAGCGCGATTGCACCCGTTTGCGACGCTTCCGTACTCGCACCTAATGCAAGCGAAAAATCGCCGTCCGACGATGAGGCAACGCCAATTGCAGCACTGCCGTCGCCTCCCGCGCTCGCCGTCGATCCGATTGCCGCGCTGCTATTTCCGCTTGATCGCGAATTAGAACCGACCGCAACAGCGCCCACGTTATTCGCACGCGCCGCTGTGCCGACAGCGGCAGCACCTTGCGCCGCAGCGACTGCAAGATATCCGACCGCTGTCGAATTTACGCCTGAAGTCGTGGTATTTGCACCGAGAGCAGTTGACCCGGAACCCGAGGCAGTTACACCGCAGCCGACAGCAACAGTCAGCAGTGCTCCGGCTGGCGATGACTGACTACATCCGGTGCCGGGATATAAAGCGGTTTGTGCTTCAGCCTCATCTGGCGTCATCAGCGAGCCGCCGAACATGACGGTCATTGCAACGGCCATGAGCGTAAGCGGCACGCCATTTACCTGATAAGGCGCGTGCGCTGCGTCACTCACAACGCCGCCTGCGCCCTTCCCTTTTCCGTGCGCCGTGTCTAGTTCAGAGACAGCGACGAAAGCCCCTAACGATTCATTCCAGATCGTCCGATAACTTATGTTCATTTTCAGCCCGCCTCTTTCAAAGGTTTTTCTTTAAACATCGTCAAACACACGCACATCTCCTGCGCAGGGGGCATCCCTCGCCGATGCGATTAGTAGTATTTGTTAAATCGAAAACTACAATTGCAAATTACTGGCAACCCAATTCAGGGCTTCAGGTGCCTTGACGAAATGACCCTGAACCCATTTCGTCGTGCACTCGTGGACATGTAGTAAATCCATCGGCTCATCAACGCCTTGAATTACTACATCGTCGGCCTGCTCTGCTGCGAGGCGTACTAACCGCGCGAGGCGTGCAACGTGTTTTTCGCCGTGGCGGGCAGCGGCGACGAAGGACGCATCGATCTTGATGATGTCAGGCGTATGGATGCCGATAGCGGTTTCGATTCCGAAGTTGTCTATCGCGATCCTGCAACCGGCCTGCTTGAGGCGATATGCGAAATACTGTGCGTTGTCGTGGGCGTCGAACCAGGCGGGCTCCGGAAATTCGATCACCAGCCGTTGCGCCACTTCGGGCGCTTCTTCGAGCAGATGAAAAATCGCATGCCACACGACATCTGCGACCGCGCTCTGAACGGAAATGTTGATGCCGAGCCTCAGAGTGGCAGAACCGCGCAAGGCCGCGATGGCTTGTTTGACGACGTACCGGTCGAACAGACGGATGAGCGACATGCGCTCAAGCGCCGACATGAAAAGAGCCGGATTCAATTCGTTGCCGCGTGCATCAGTCGCTGTCGCGGAACACTCGTGATAGAGCACGTTTTCGCTGCCTGTGACGTTGCACACCGGTTCACGGTGCAACTTCACACGCGAGTCGATCATCGCGCTAAACACTTCCCCCGCCAAACCCTTGTCGTCCATCTTCTTCTCCGGACCGGTCAATTCCGTACTTCTCTTTTGAGCGGACAGCACGCGAACCACAGATTTAAGTGTTAAAAATTCTGATTCTTTTTCGGACGGACCCCGCACGCACAGATCGCCCCGATCTATCGGTCACGGTCGTCGACTTCAATTTGCGAAACACTGTCAACCCTTCGCCTAGAGGCGGTCAAAAAGGAACCTTTGTGCCAAATTGCTAAAAAAGTTCTTCCAGCTTCCCTACGGCCGCGTCAGGTAAGCCCTACAGGCACGTCAGGCGAGGATTACAAGCAGCAAACTGGGGCGGACAAAAGGGTTCCTTTTTGTCCAGTAGAATGCGATCAGATCTTGCAATGCTTGACACTTCTGCGGCTCACGCGAACATAGACAAGTACAGAGCAACCGCAATGGCAAAGCTGTGCGCTCGCACCAAAAGCTTTGTGGATTTCTTATTGACTGACAGATGGATGAAGTACGCCTTTTTTCGCTGGGTTTGCCAGCTGTCGGCACTTTTCTCAGAGATGCAGGCGGCCTCCGGTACCGCAACGGGCCGCTCAGCGGAGGAGCACACTATGAAAATCGGATACGCGCGCGTCTCAACAGAAGAACAAAACCTATCGCTACAGCAAGACGCATTGCTGCGTGCAGGATGTGAAGTGTTGTACACGGACCATGGCATATCCGGCGCGTCCTTTTCCAGGACAGGACTGAACAACGCGCTCGCAAAGATATCGGCCGGCGATACGCTTGTCGTATGGAGGTTGGACCGGCTTGGCCGATCAATCGGGAAACTAATTGAACTGGTGAACTATCTTGGCAACAACAGTATCGACTTTATCTCGCTGACCGAGTCAATCGACACAACATCAGCCGGCGGCATGCTGATGTTCCACATGATGGCCGCACTGTCCGAGTTCGAGCGGCGACTCATTAGCGAACGCACTCGCGCAGGAATGGTGGCGGCGCGTGTACGCGGCAAGAACTTCGGCCGTAAGCCGCTACTAAGCCCGGCACAGCGCCGCCAGGCGGTCGCACTATTGGAAACGACCTCGATAGCCGAGATCGCACGGAAATTCAATGTGCATCCACGCACACTGAAACGGGCGATCAGCTTGGACGCAAATGCGATACGGCAACGAACGAAGCCGTCTGCGCAACGAGGTCAATGAACCTCCGTATTGAACAGACGCGGCTCAGGCGCGCAGCGTCGTTTTGAAAGATGCCGGTTGCTAGCGGCACTGAGTGGCATCCGGACGCACACGTGGGTCTTACCGAGACGGTCCCGTGGTGACTCACGGTTCCACCGAACCACCAACCGATCTATCGGCGGTCGCAGCGGCAATCGCTATTCCATATCGGCAGTAGTTAACGCCAGTGCTCTTGGCTGATTCATATATCGCCTCAACGTGCGCCTGTCGATATTTAAGGTCTCCGCAACGACCTTGGCAGGATGTTCCTCTAGCAATTCGCGAGCTCGTTGCCGCTGTGCCTCGTTCAATGCGGCCGGCCTACCGATATTGCTGCCCCGCGCACGTGCCGCAGCAATACCCGCGCGAGTCCGTTCACTGATCAGTCCGCGCTCGAACTCCGCAAGCGCCGCTAGCATGTGAAATGTGAAGCGTCCGCTTGACGAGCGCGTATCAATGTACTCGGTCAATGAAACGACTCGCACTCCGCGCATATCCAGGTCTCCGATTATTGCCGCGAGGTGCCTCATTGACCGCCCGAGGCGGTCCAGCCGCCACACAACAATAGTGCTGCCAGAGACAGCTGTGGCCAACGCTTCGTTCAAGCCGGGGCGGTCGAACTTGGCACCCGAAATTCCCCGGTCTGAAAACGTCACATCGCAGCCGTAGGCGGCGAGCGCTTGTAACTGCAGGTCCAAGTGCTGTTCATCGGTTGATACTCGGGCATAGCCGATTTTGTTGTCACTGATCTTCATACCGGTCGCAGGTTCTATTGTCGTGAAAAGATTGCGCCGTGCGCAAAATCTCGGGTGCCAACCCCGTCTTTAAGTCGGGTATGGATGTCTCGCCGCATCGTCCCGGAGGCTTCGCCGCAATTGGCGATTTCGCAAGATACCAACGCCGACGTTACGCTACTCATATGACGTACGATGACATTACGACGCGTCGCAAATTCTTAGAGCGGCGCGACGTGCGCAGCGCCGACGTTTAATTAAACGCTTTCGACGTCAAATGTGAATTGTAAAGCGGACAAATATGTTGACAACTTAATTCTCACATTTCGCGCAGCCATTTGTACAAATAATGTTAATTCCTATCTTTTGCTCGCCTTCAGGCGCGAAGTGAACTCAGGGTTTCGGAGAATCGGCCTTTGCTTCAAAATAGGGCCGACACATTCCCACCTCCTGGTCGGAAGAACGGATAGGGCGCACGCCTGCCGAAAGGCGTCAGGCAGTGGTGTCTGCCCCTGCCCGTCTCTCGCGAGCTCGTAATGGCAACATGGCGTACGTACTACGCAACATCCCTCAAGAACCTTTGCGGGCGACCAATCAATTGACCGAAACCGACAAAGCGGACATCAAACAGGCCGTCGCTATATTAATGAATGGACATGGGAAGTTCCGAGCTTCATAAGAACGCGCGAGAACCTTAAATCTGTCCACGTACCCATAATGAGTAGCTTATTGTCATTAAGTGGCGTTCTGTGCCGTCACGCCAAATTCATATAGATAAATAGTTAACTATGTTCTATGATGTCATATATCATTTGCGACCGTTGCGATTGCTCGATGGAATCCAGAACACAAGAGCAGTGGCGGAAAATCGACTTGCCGACCAGACCGATTTCGCGCAGCGCGACCAGCCGCTGACGGCGTTCCTCAACCGGTGTGTCATCGTCGCCGACCGCGCGCCAGGTAGCACAGACGTAGCGGCGTTTCGTCCGCGACCGAACGACCTTTCGCGATCCCGCAGACTTGGCTGTGCGCTCATAAGATCTATGGAGAAACATCAAAGTTTGCGGGGAAAAGTTGATCGGAAGGCCCTACCACCGTTGAAGTCTTAATCATGAGACAGGGTCAAAGTTCGCAGCAGCAATTGCGATTTCTGAGACTGCATCGATTCCAGCTGCGCAAAGTCTGCGGGATCGCCCACCAACAACCCTTGCGAAAGCGACAACAAAGAGTGCCACATCGAAATCATGCTGCTCCGCAACAAATAGGGACGCACCATTGCGACTCGTAATGTGTAGCCGACACGGAGTGCATGGATTTTCACCCGCCACAGCCATCCGAGCCTCAACGCCGGCAGCCCGCCCGAATTCACCCCCATCCGTAACAACGCACGCGACTGCGCTTTTCATCTCCGAACATTTCAACCAAAAGCTATAGCCAAGATGTCCCGGTAACGACAGAAGCGATAACACTGTGCGGATGTCGGGTCTTACGAGCCAATGTCGGTCGCCCCCCACGGCGGCAATAACAGATCAGATAGGTTCAAGAAAAATTTCCCGCGGCTGTGCTACGAAGACCGGAGCCCCCAACAGGTTCAACGAGAGTGGTCCAACTCCTAGCTAACACTTGCGAGCGGAATGATCTTCGGCAGCACCCGTCAATTCGATTCCCCGAATTCGCCCTCGCTGCTCCCTGGTAAAGTTACTTCTTCGCAACCCAGCCGTCCGTAGAGCTTCATCGCAGGGTCTTCAAGCGACGCAACAACCGGCCCTCGGAGTACGTGATGCTGTACGAACTGGACAACGCGGACGTGATGGCGAGTTCTGGCTATCTGGAACGGTTGAATAACCCGACTGCGTGGACGCGCCGAATAATGCCGACCCTCGAGCAGTTTCGCCGAGGCGGCGGAACTATTCTCGCCCGGGGTGCGAACTCGGCCGGACACGGCGGTCACCTCGCCATCGCACGATTTGAAGACGCACTACCGGAATGCCTGATAGCCCAGCAAGGGCAGGCAATCGTTGATGCGCTCGCGAAAGGCGACTGGGTTGTGAACGCGCAGATCATGGCCGTGAAAAACGAGGCGACAGCCATTGCCACGCAGGAAAAGTCAATGCGGCGAAGTTCAGAAGGTGAATTCGCCGGACTACTTCTCGTGGAGTCGCTCGATAATGGCTCGCTTGACCGCGCGATGATGCAGGCGAGCAAGGCAGCCGGGATCAATCCTGATTTGTTCGATTCATACGACCTCGCCTTCGTCTGCCATTCCAGGTAGGCGACTGCATAGGGCGTCTGATGTCTGGAATAACTCAACAGAGAGGGAAGCGCTCCGGCCAGGGCGAGACGTTGCATCGGATGCGAGTGTCAGCAATGGGACGGGCAGCAGCCGCACGCCATCCGATTGGCGATCGTCGGCTTTGGCCGAATTGTGCGGGTAGCTCGTCCGTCAGGTTCCGGAGTAATGCGGCCGCTCCAACGGCAGATTTCCCGGCTCGCTGAACGGCAAGTTGTGGCCGAGAGCACCAGTTCAATGAAGGTCCTGTAGAGCGACCGTTGAAAATCGTCGACGGCCGCTTTCGGGCGGCTTCTGTGGATGAGTACTGTCGGCCAGGAAGCGTCATTCGCCCGTCGCGTCGCTCGGACGTTCAGACGTCGGGTCCGCCCAGTAAACAGTCGTTCGATTGGCGAAGGCGAATGTTGCTTCGTCGGCCATACCCGACGTTCGGTTGTCGGCGTTTGCAAGGCAGCTTTCCGTCCCATTCCCGACTTTCGAATGAAGAGGTTTGCGGATGTCGCACTCGCTGCGGGCGAACGCGTACTTCCGACCCGGAGCCGCCCGTCGCACCCTGACCGCGAATGTCCCCTGAGCAACTACAAATCGGACGGTCGCAGACGAAGGCTAGCTGTCCGCCGGGCGATTAGCACTTAAACAGCGCGTACGGTCGCACCTAACCCTTACGTCGGCCGGCACATTGTGTCTCGGCGCGGCCGCGACGTCGCCCGCCCGATAACCGGGCGGCGCGTCGCGTTACCGCTCCCCGCTCGCACTGCAATGCGTTATCTGATCGCGGCACTGATGGCACGTGCGGCCTGGTTAAGCGCAGCGGCAGTATCGAGCGACGCCCGTGGGATCGAGCGCCCCGCTGCCGCACTGGTCGGTCGCGCGGCCTGATCAGGCGATGACGAGAACTTGACGATGGTGAGCTTCGTCTTAGGATCGACCAGGATCGATTGCCCGAACCGGCCGCCGGCCGCGAACGAGCCGTGCCCATCGTTCACCTGATACCAGTAGTCCCGATATGAGTAGCCCGGGCGGCCGGACGCCAGATTGCCCTTCGCGAAGGCGCGGGCGTTATCCGCAGGCATAAATGTGATGTGGGCGGTAGAAGCCGGGAGCAAAGTCGTCCGTCCCGCTTCGCCCAACCGCACTAACTCACCGAAACGTGCGGCGTCGCGAAGCGTCGTGTTGAAACCACCGCTTGCCATCTCGGTACCTAAACGATCGACCACGACGTCGCCGTCGTCTTCGGCGATCTTCTGCCACATCGTGCGGGAGACCAGTTCGCTCCACGACAGGCCAGACACGCGCCGTATCGCCCATGCGACAGCTTCGGGCGAGCCATTCTGGTAGAACCACACGTTTCCCGCCGTCGCGGCGGGCGTGGGGCGTGCCACTTTCAGGAAGTCGTAGATGCTGTCCGGCGCGCCGCTGCGGCGCGGAGTGATGCCCACTGCGCCGAAGAGTCCCAGATCTGGTGGAAGATCGGCCGGGTAGCTGACCGGCACCTCCATATCCAGATTTTGCTGGACCGTCGCGTCGCCGAACGGCGTGCCCGCCAGTTCGGGAACGTACGTCGAGAGTGTCGCTTGTGGGTCCAGTCGGCCTTCGTCGATCAGTTGCGCCGCGACGAGCCCAGTCACGGATTTGGTCATCGATGCCCACGCGTGCGTCTGCCGGGGCGTAAAGGAATTGAAGTAGCGCTCAAGCACCACCTTGCCGTCGTGAACGACGATGAAACCGTCGGTATAGGTGCGTCGCAGATAATCGGTCAGGGTTAGCGTCGTTCCGTCGACAGTGAACTGCACCTTGTCGGGGTCGAGCGCGGCACCGGCAGGTAGTGGCAACGGCGTGTGCGCGTGCTCGACATTTGCAGTAGGAGTCATCAGACGGGTATTGCGGAGCGCCCAGGCAAGGTTCGGGTAGCGCAGCGAGTTGGCCTTGGTCACAAGCTTGTCCGCAGGCGGAGGAAAGCCCTGCATGATGCCGAGTTCGACGGGGTCGCGAGATACCCCGACCTCCTGAGCATGCGTGGACAGCGGCAGCAGTGCGCCAATGACAAGCGCCACGGCGGTCGCGACAGGGCCAGTGGTGAGGTCACGATTTCGAGTGCTTTTCATGTTTTTTCCCGGAAGGCAGGCATTACAGAGATGGCCCGGAGAGGTGGATAAAATTCTCCACGCTTGAGACGCCGACGACCTGCTTTGCCGCTTCGACGGCCAGTGGAATCTGCTCGTTATCCGACACCGAGCCGGAAAGCGTGACGTGGCCGCTTTGTGCCTTCACGAAGATGCGTGCGGCGTTGAGCCCTCGAGTGCGAGCTAGTGCAGTCGATACCCGGCGAGCGAGCTTCCTGTCCGCGGCCTTCCTTGCCTTGACGGACGTCGCGTCAGAGGCGGTGGTGGAGCCGCCCGCGGATGCGGCCCCGGACTGGGCAAATGCGCCGGCGGACGCGCCGATAAGCGCAGCCATGAGCATAGCGCGGGGAATTCGAATACGGATCGTCATGCGATTTCTTCAATAAAGTGAATGGGTGGGATCGGCCAGGCGTAGGCTGGCGCCTCCCTTCTAGAAACGTGTCATGAGACCGAGTGACACGCCGGTCATCGTATGGGCACCGGGATTCAGGCCGAGTGCCGTGATGTTGGCGGGATCGTAACGATAGGCGCCCGAAAATCCATTCCGATCGAACTCCGCGTAGAGTTCGGTCTGCTTCGACAGAAAATACTCGGCAATTGCAAACGTTGTGACTTTACGGCCGCTGGCCGACGCGACATTGCCAAGATTACTGGCAATATCATCAATGAAAGCCGCCGTGAACTGTAACGCTGGCGTGACCGACCAGACGACTCCACCGCCCGGAATTCTGTCGCGGCGCCGGGGTGCAGTGGGCTTAGCGCCAGTAACGGTGAGATCGGCATAGTTCAGGTAAAGCCGCGCTGGTCCGATCTGGAGCGTACCGCCGGTCTGGAACGTCTGCGCCCATTGTGTCGCCGTCGCGTTCCACGTCTTTTGATACGACACGCCGCCGAGCGCTGGTCCCCACTGATACAAGGCCGCGCCCGAGAAGTTTGTCGCCGCGCGGGGATTGCCCGCGACGCCGCCGGGAGAATAGCTCGCGGCCATGCGAAAGCCGCCTACCTGTCCGATATATTTGACAGTGTTATTGAAACGCGAGTCCAGTGTGAAATAGTTAGCGCTATATACCACGCCTGGTTCGATCGCAATGGACTGTCCGCGCCCACCCGCCGGATCGATGAGAATGCCAAGGTCTTCGTTTGCGTTCAGTTGCCGGCCAAAGGTCAGGCGGCCAAAATTGCCAGTCAAACCGACGAACGCAGCCTGCGAAAACAAGGTGCCCGAGGTCTTCACCGCGCCGGTACCGCTGTTGAACGCGCCCTCCAGCTTGAAGATGGCCTTCAGGCCGGCACCGAGGTCTTCTTTGCCGGTAAAGCCGAACTGGTTGCCGGCAATGATATTGTTGTTGTAACCGACCACGCTGCCGCCCTTGGCGCCGTTCGTCCAGCGAAGACCGCCGCCGACATTGCCATACAACGTCACGGTTGATTGCGCACAGGCCCCTCCAGATAGCAGGCTTATCAGCGTCGCACCAAGAACCTTCTTCATACGTTTCCTTTGTTTTCTATTGGTATTATTACGGATAACTAATGGATGGCGTCCGTCCAGACGTGTCGCGGAACGCACTCAAAGACGGTGATGCGCAGAGTTTCAGCCAGGATCGGCGACGCTACGCGGCGCCGGGGCGCGGGACACGCCACCGGCGAGGCGCCGTTGCGAGCGCTGCGGGTCGAGGCAGAATCCGCAAAGCAGGCCGCATCCCAGCAGTACCACGCCGCAGGCGACGCACGCCTGCTCGAAGCCGCGCGCGGTGGACCGGCTGGCGCCGTCGATCAGCAGCCCGGTGACGATCGGCGCGGCGAGTCCGGCGAGCGATGAAAATCCGTTGCTCAATGCGAGGACGCCGCCCCGTTGCGAATCGGGGGTGACTTCGCCCAACATGGCAGGCCCGATCGAATACATGGCAAGCGTCATGCCACTGCCGAGCGTCAGCAGGATGAACTTCACCATGGGCGAGACGCCTGGCCACGCAAGCAACGCGATCAGTGCGCCCGCCACGATCAGCGTCACGGCCAGGAAGCCGCCGCGCCCGACTCTCGACGGCACCCCGTTCGCCAACAGGCGCTGCGACAGCCCGGCAAGCCCGAGGCTAAGGGGCGCCGTAATGGCGACGAATAACGCAAACATTCTGCCCGCGACATGCGGTTCATAACCCATTCCCAGTTGCAGCCAGGTTGGCGTCCAGGTGAGCGTCATGGCAAGAATCCAGTTGGCGGCGAAGTGCCCGGCAAAAACGCCCAGTACGGTCCGATCGGTCAGCAGCAGAGCGTACGGGACGCGCGCCGTGCGACCCTTACGCACGGGGCTCGACAAACGACCTTCCGCGCCGAATACGAGCCACGCGATGCACCAGAGGCAGCCCAGCGCGGACAGCACGAGAAAGTTTGCCCGCCAGCCCCAGTGTGCGGTGATGGCCGGAATGCTCAGCCCGGCGACCAGCAGACCGAGCGCGCTCCCCTGATGCAGCACGGCGACAGGCAGGTTGCGCCTGGCGTCCGGAAACCACTTATAAAGCGCATGCACCGCAACCGGCGAGGTCGGTCCTTCGCCGGCGCCGAGCAGCACACGGCACGCGATGATGCTCCAGATCGAACCGGCGACCAGCATCGGCAATTGCAGCAGGGCCCATGAGCCAGCCATCAGCAGCAACAGCCATTTTGTCGAAGCGCGATTCGCCGCGAGGCCGCCCAGCACAGCGGAAATCGAAAACAACCAGTTGAGGCTCCCGCCAATCAACCCGAACTGCGTGGGCGACAGGTGAAGCTCACGCATCATCGGGATGGACACGAGGCCGAGCACGACCTTGTCCAGAAAATTCACCAGCATCATCAGCGCGAGCATGATTGCGATAGACCATGCGCGCGCCGGTCGGTACCGGTTGTGTTCGTTTGTCATTCGGGTTGTCTCCGTAATGGTGGGGACGTCTTCTGCGTTCCTGCTATTGCTGTTGCTGTCGGACGGCTTCAGCCGTCGTGCTGGCCGAGCAGCGGGACGGTGTCCCCGGCATCGGGCAACCCCGCCGAAAATTTCACGGGAAAGCGCACCGCCATGGTTGCCTCGTTAGCGAGCTCACGGATCATGCCGCGTTCGCGCACGTGCGGATCGTCGAATAACTCGTGCGCGTCGAGCAGCGGCGACACCGGTAGATCGAAAGACGTGAGCGTGTCGAGCCATTCCGCAAGCGTGCGCTGCAAGAACATCTGCGTGAGCAGCGCGTTGACCTCGCGCTTGAACTGCTGCCTGCCAAGGCGTGACGCGAAGCGATCGTCAGTCAACGCGGGATAGTCGGCGCCGAGCGCTTCGCACAGGTTCAACCAGAACTTGTTCTCCAGAATCCCCAACGCAAGATGCCGGCCGTCTCGCGTCGCGAAAAGATCGTTCTCGGGCATGACGTTGGGCGATGCCAGCGGGCGGTCCGCATACTCGCGCGAGGTCCACGCGGCCGATGCAGTCCACGCCAACACACAGTCGTGAATCGATACGTCAAGATGCTGGCCGCGACCGTTCTGACGCGCGCTCATAACAGCGACCGCCAGCGCGAGCGCGGCGTGACTCGACCCGGCGTAGTCCGCAAGCCGCACACGTGGGCGCGTGACCCGGTCGTCGACCTGAACCGGAATCGACCAGAAACCGCCGAGCGCCAGGTAATTGAGATCGTGGCCAGGCCGGACCGCGTACGGGCCGGTCTGCCCGAATCCGGAAATCGAACACATCACGATGCGCGGATTCACTTCGGCGAGCGTCGAATAGTCGAGTCCAAGGCGTTTCATGATGCCTGGCCGGAAACCTTCGACCACCGCATCCGCGTCACGCACCAGTTCGAGCATCGCAGCCTGTCCGGCGGAACTTTTCAAGTCGAGCGCGATGGACCGTTTGCCCCGGTTGAGCTGGGCGAATATCTCGCGTCCGAGTTGGCGCGCCGGATCGCCGGTGCCGGGCGGCTCGACCTTGACCACGTCCGCCCCCAGATGCATTAGCATCGACGTGGCGTGTGGCCCGGGCAGCAGTTGACTCAAATCGACAATCTTGACGCCGTTCAGGCAGGACCATTCCGGTTTCATCGGTACCTCTTCACGGTATGCGGCAGCCGCGTGCGTGCTGCATTCTTCTTTTATGCCGGCGAGCCGGCCGGGTCGAGAATGACGCGGGCGATTGTATTGCGCTGGATCTCGCTCGTGCCCGTGAAGATGCGGAACATCCGCAGTTTCCGGAACGTCTGCTCGATCGGGTGATGGCGCGTCACGCCGACGTTGCCATGAATCTGCACGGCCTTGTCCGCGACTTCGAAGCAACGTTCCGACACGAACAGCTTGCAGGCCGCGGCCTTCATCCGCAGATCGGCACCGGCGTCCGCGAGCGCTGCTGTCTGGGCGATCATGCTTTCGCATGCCCACAGCGCGGCGGCCATGTCGGCGAGCATGTGCTGGATTGCCTGAAAGCGCGCGATCGGGCCGCCGAACTGCCGGCGCGTACGCGCATAGTCGAGCGACGCTTCGTAGGCCGCCGTGGCGAGGCCGAGCATCGTCGGGCAATGCAGCAGGCGGTTCACGTTGATACGCGACATGCCGAGCTTGAAGCCATTGCCCTCTCCGCCGAACACGTTTGCGCGAGGCACGCGCACGTCGACGAAGCGGATGTCCGCGTCGATGTGCTGTCCAGACATCGGCACATATTGCTGTTCGACCGTCACGCCGGGCCGGTCGAGATCGACGAGCACCGCAGTAATGGCAGGTGGCGTGGTGCTGGCATCGGTTACGCACATGACAATCGCGAAATCGGCAAACGGCGCGCCGCTGATGTAGTGCTTGACGCCGTTGATCACGAGGTCGTCGCCGTCCACCACGGCCGAGGTGGTGATGCTCTGCGCATCCGAGCCCGAGTGGGGTTCGGTCAGCGCGAAGCAGGTCGATTTCTCCCCACGGACCACCGGTTCGAAATAGCGCACGAGCTGATCCGGCGTCGCGTACTTGAGCATATTGCCGACGCGCGGCGGACCGCCCAGGTCGCCGAGCACGTGAGGCGCGAGCGCGGATCCGGAGGCGGCCAGATCTGCCTTGAGTGCGCACTGTTCAATGATCGACAGCCCCCGGCCGCCGAGCTTGACGGGCAGACATGCCGCGTAGAAGCCGAGCTGCGCGGAGCGGCGCCAGACACGGCGTAGCGTGTCGCGCGGCCAGATGTCTTCGCTGCCGATGCCGAGTTCCTGCTCCAGCGGCAACAATTCTTCCGCGATGAAACGGCGAATGCCCTCACGCGTTTCAACGAATACCGGATTGCTCAGGTGATCGAACATGGTTGTCCCCTTCAGTTGACACGACGCGAGATGCCTTGCCAGTACTGCTCGCGAACCAGCTTGCGGGCGACCTTGCCGCTCGCGTTCTTGGGCAGATCGGCGACGAAGCTCACCGTGCGAGGGAGCTTGTAGTCAGCAAGGCGGGCGCGGCAATGCGCGATGATTTCTTCGGCAGACGTATTGCGTCCGGACTTCAGCACGACCACCGCCTTGACACTTTCGCCCCACTTCTCGTCGGGCACGCCGACCACGCATACTTCCATCACATCGGAATGCTGATACAGCGAGGCTTCGATTTCGCTGGGATACACGTTGAAGCCGCCGGAAATGATCATGTCTTTCTGGCGATCGACGAGGTAGATAAAGCCCTCTTCGTCGACGCGCGCCAGATCGCCGGTGCGCAGCCAGCCGTCGACGAGCACTTCGCGCGTGAGTTCCGGCTCGCCCCAGTAGCCTTGGAACACGTCGGCGCCGCGCATGATGACCTCACCGATCGCATCGCCCGTGACTTCGCGGCCGTGTTCGTCAACCACCAGGACTTCAGTCTCGCCGGTCGGCCGACCGCACGATGCCAGCCTTTCGGGACGGTGCGCGATTGCGTCGGCATGATCGGCGATGCTCAGGCGCGTGACGCCCGAGGTCGACTCGCTCGCGCCGTAACCTTGCGACAGCACCGGCCCAATCCGCGTCCATGCTTCCTCGATGCGCGCCGGCGCCATTGGCGCGGCGCCGTAGCCGAGCATCTTCAGGCTCTTGAGATTGGCGGTGTCCAGCGCAGCGTCGTTGAGCAGCATGTTGATCATCGCGGGCACCATGAACACGTGAGTAATGCGCAGTCGTTCGATTTCCGAAAGAAAGTGCGCTGGCTCGAATGTATCGAACAGCACGAGTGTGGCGCCCGAATAGAGGTACGGCTGCATCAACATGCCCGACGCGTGCGTGACTGGTCCGATGAGCGCCAGGCGGTCGCCGGGTTTCGCGGGACGGTCCATGCCCAGCAGGATTTTGCGCAGCGACGCGAGGCGATTGCCGTAGGTCTGCATGGCCGCCTTGATCTTGCCGGTCGAACCGGACGAGAAGTGCAGCACGGCGAGGTCGTCGGGCGACAGAGTGACGTCCAGCAGGTTCGCGCTGGCCCGCGAAATCAGTGTCTCGTAGTCGGCATAGCCGTTCGCCGCTTCGCCAAGAGAAATGAATGTTTCGACTGAACGGAAACCTGACGAGTTGCGATCGTAAGTCGTGTATCCCGCTCCCGCGATCATCACGCGCGGTGCGCAATTCTCGACTACGTCAGCGGCTTCGTGCACCGTGAAGCGCGGATTCAACGCGGCCTTGACGAGCCCCGCCTTGTAGAGCGCGCATTCGATCTCCACCAGTTGCGTGCAGTTTCGGGCCTGAACCGCGACCCGGTCGCCTTTCGTCAGTCCAAGACCGAGTAATGCATTCGCGAGCCGGCTTGAGCGTTCGTCGAGTTGGCGGTACGTCAGCTCGCGCTCGCGATGCATGACCGCTACGGTGTCGCCCCAACAACGCGCGGCGCGGCGCAGAAAATAAGCAAAGCCCAATCGGTGTCTCCCGTTATCGATCTGGCTCTTAGTCTGTAAGATGGAGGGGATCACCACAATGACGCGTTGGCTATAAAGTCATAGCCGCTAGGAATGACAATGGAGACACGGGACCTGGAATATCTGCTTGCCGTCGAGAAGCACGGGGGCATTGGCCGTGCCGCCGAGGTACTAGGCATGAGCCAGCCGGCTTTGACCAAGGCGATTCAACGCGTGGAGGCGCAGGTTGGCCTGGGACTGTTCGAGCGCACGGCCAGCGGTATCGTGCCGACCCAGGCAGGGGCGCTGTTCATCGTACGTGCGCAGCGCATTGCGCTCGAATACGAAGACGCGCTGAAGGAAATGCATGCGATCCGGAGCGGCGAACAGGGCGTGCTTCGCATCGGTTATTCGCCAACGGTGCCAAACGCGCTGGTACTGGGCGCCTGCCGGCAGTTGTTGAACGAACGCCCGGCCGCGCGTCTGCGACTGCGGCGCCGGCTCGCGCGCGATCTGATCGACCTCCTCATGGCGGGCGAACTCGATCTGGTCGTGGCGCCCGAGCCGACTCGCAGCGTAGGCGACGTGACCTTCGTCGAGCTCTTTCGCGACTCGCTCTCCGTGCTAGCCGATGAGGCGCATGCACTACATCGCAAGCGCAATCTACGGCTAGCGGATCTGGCAGGTCAGGAATGGTTGCTGCCTGGACCGAACATTCTGCTGCGGCAGCAGGTCGACGCGGCCTTCGAGCGGCAGGGGCTCGGGCCGCCGAAGCTTCGCGTGGAAACCGATTTCGGTAGCACCTCGCTACTACATCTGCTGCGCGGCACGACGATGCTCTGCATAGCAGGCACCGAATCGTTCGAGAGTCTCGAGGGGTTGCGCGCGCTCAATCTCGACATGGAGGAACTCGACTTGCGTCGACGTATTGGCGTAGTGTTCCGGACCGGGGCTTACCTCTCTCCGCTTGCCCAACGCATGGTGGCACTGCTACAGGAGCGGAGCAGCTGAACCAGCTAGAGGCGTACATGTCATATTAGAACGGGCGAAGTTGCAGTGTTTTTGTGCCATCGTCCGCTCCCTGGACAAGAACGGACCGCCAAACGCGCTTACCCAACGGCAGAAATTGGCCGATAGCACCAGTTCGATGAACATTTTACAGAGCCGACATTGGAGTCCACAACGGCGGCTTTCGGGTTGATGGTGTGAACGCGTACTGCCGGCCAGGAAGTGTCATTCGCCGCTACTGTTGACCAGACATTTAGACGTCGGTTCTGCAGCCGCCAGCGGCCATTGGCCACCGGAACACAACTGATCTTCCTGGTCCGCCTTCTTCGGGTTCGGTATATCTACAGCCTTGGTTTGGACCTTCCCTTGTTTCCCTTATGGTTACCGCGTTCTGACCTGGCGAAGTGGCACAAAAGTCCCCATAAGAAGGTGCCAAACGCTGAGATATCGGCATGCATGCGCGACGCCAACTGCTATTCTTCAGACACGGCGACTCACGCGTCTCCGGTCGGCTCCGCGGGTCGTTGGCGGCCATTCCGCATGCATGCGGAAAGGGGGCTGTATGTCATGTGCAGAACCACCGCGGTCCGCGCGACGCGCACCGCATCGTCAACAGTCAAACGGACGCATCTGGCTCGCCATTGGCATTTCGCTGACTGGACTTTGCCTGACACCCGTGGCGTTCGCGGCGGGCAGCCTGCCGCAGGGCGGCCGTTACGTCGCCGGCACGGGCACGATAGCGGGCGCGGGCAACAGCCTCGTGATCACCCAACCCGGTTCGACCCGCGGTGTGATCGACTGGAACAGCTTTTCGGTCGGCGGGAACAACAGCGTTACGTTCGTCAACGGCACGGGCGCGACCTTGAACAGGGTCACGGGCGGCTCGCCGTCGGCCATCCTCGGCAGACTCGGCGCAACAGGCAGCGTGTATGTGATCAATCCGCAGGGCATCGTCGTGGGGCCATCGGGCGTGATCAGCACGGGAGGCCGATTCGTCGCGTCTACACTCGATGTCTGCAACTGTGCGTTCATGAAGGGTGGCGCGCTCACGCTGTCGGGAGATTCCAATGCGAGCGTGATCAACCTGGGCAAAATCAGTTCGAGCGGCGGCGATGTGTTCCTGATCGCGCGACAGGCGGTCGTCAACGCGGGCACTATCAAAGCGCCTGCCGGCACGGTGGAACTGGCGGCAGGCGGTCAGGTGCTGTTGCAGGACTCGACCAGCAGCAGACAGGTTTTCGTGCAGACGGGCAGCGATGGTTTGGTCGTCAACGGGGGACGCATCGCAGCCGCCCAGATCAGCCTCCAGGCCGCCGATGGCAACGTGTATGCGCTCGCCGGCGGTGGCGCGCGCATCCGCGCGACGGGCACGGCGAACCGCGACGGACATGTGTGGCTCGTCGCCGACAGCGGCCGGGTCGAGCGGTCGGGCGTGATCACGGCCAGGAACGCCGACGGCAGCGGCGGGACGGTCGATACCGACGCGGCACAACTGGCGTTCGGCAGGCACGCGGTGGTCGATGCAGGCCAATGGAATCTCTCGACGCCCGCTTTCACCATCGATGATGTCGCAGCGCATGCGTTGCAGCGCAGTCTGAACGCGGGCACTTCGGTCGACGTGACCACGACGGGCGCGAACGGCGCAACGGGCGACCTCGGCGTCGCGTCGAGCCTGCGCTGGTCCGGTCCGGCTTCGCTCACGCTTGCCGCGTACCACGATGTCTCGGTAGCGACGGGTACGACCATCGCGAACTCCGGTGCGGGCAACCTGACGTTGCGCGCCGACGCGTCGGGAACTGACAACGGTGGCAGCGTCATCAACAACGGCACGATCGACTGGTCGAAGAGTACGGGCATCGTCAGCGCGCTCTACGATATGAACGGTAGTTACAGCCCCGGCACGCTTGTCGCCAATCCGGTATGGAGCGCACCGCTTTACAGCGGGCTCGTGACACAGATAACTGGTTATCAACTCGTCAATTCGATCACGGACTTGCAGAACATCCAGAACAATCTGGCCGGCAATTACGCACTCGGCAAGGACATCGATGGGAGCAATTTCGCGTTCGTAACGCTCGCTGGTCCTCCCTTCCCTGGGAGTCCGGTTATGTTCATTCCGGTTATGTTCACGGGCCAGTTCGACGGTATGTGGCATACGATTTCCAACGTCTTGCCAAGCGATGTCGCGATATTTGGTGATATTGGCGCAACCGGTGTCGTGCGCGACGTGAACGTCGACTCGAACGTGAGCCTCACGGCTCCCTTTGAAACCTTACCCCTCGGCGCCGGGATACTGGCCTTTTATAACTACGGAACGATCGCCAACGTCTTTACCTCCGGGGCCTTTGGCACACAGGTCAGCAATTCATACACCGAGATCGCCGGACTTGTCGCTGAGAACGACGGGCTGATCGCGCGCTCGGGCAGCAGCGCAACCCTCCAGGGGGGCAGTGCCGCCGGGCTGGCCCTCACTAACGGAGGCACGATCACTGAGTCATACACAACCGGATCGGTCACCGGATCTGAACGTTCCTACGTCTCCGCGGGAGGACTTGTGTTGGACAATGAAAGCGCAACGTACGTGGGACACGGAGAAACGATCAACCAAGGAACGATCACTCAGTCTTTCGTTGCGGGTCCCGTGAGTTCGGGCACGACCGGCGGTTCGACCACGACCGGCGGCATCTGCGCACCCGCTTGCGGTGGCATCATTGGGAGCGACGTTTACTGGAACGTACAGACAACCGGACAGTCGTCGAGCGGCGGCAACCTGCCAGCGTCGAACGGGCTCACTACGGCCCAGATGAGCGACCCGGCCAGTTTTGTTGGCTGGGACTTCGGGCCGAACGGCGCATGGACGATGCCGCCCGGAGCGACGCACCCCGTTCTGACCTGGCAAGTCACCGGGCACTGAACCTTAGCCACCGTACCGACGCTTGCATGAGCGTCTGCCGCGTCGCGAGACGCGGCAGACAGATTTTTCGCGAGTTTCGCCCTGCCGTGGTCGTTCTTCCCGGCGGATGACATGCACCGATTCACGTAGAGCGTACGACCGAAAGCCGTCTTGCTACCCGTACGCATGGCCGGGAATCGCGAACGTTCGTTGGCGAAGCACATCCGGCCAACGATCCGCCTGACACCGATCAATTGGAAGGCCGATATACTCTGCGAACCGCCATTCAGTCGGCGACAGCCCGAGCGGCCGAGTCACGCCCTGAGGTGGTCCGTCAAGTGTTTTTGAACGGGAGCCTGTTCTTCCGAAGCCCTCCCGGTTTGACCTGCACGTTGCTGGCCGGGCGAGTTGCCCACCGCCGGCCAGCGTCATGGTCGTAGCACGCGACCCGTTGGCCGGCCGTGGACAACTCGCGACATCACGTCAAATCGAAGCCACCGGGACCCGGAACGAGCTGCGTAACCGTCGACCGGAAAGGGTTACCCCGGAAGCCCGAGGTGCTGGAGGAGTGACGAACCACGCTTCCTGAGGGCGTTGAGGTAGACGCCCTCGTCGTACCGTGTTCCGGTCTGCCAGCAGCGATAGACGATCCGTATCCACTTGAACGCCAACGCCCTGACGGCGGCCTGATACGAACTGCCCTTCGCACGCTGTTGCCGATAATAGGCGCCCGCCCAGAACGATTTGTTGATGGTCTGGCCCGCCCATTCAACGAAGGTCTGGCGCAGGAATGTCGGGCACTGCCAGCGCCAGTGCACCCAGCACTTCTTGCCGCTGCGTTCGGTGACCGGCGCGATGCCGGAGTACTTCTGCAGTTCATCAGCGCCCTTGAAGCGGTCACGTTGCTCGCCGAATGCAGCCAGCAGACGAGGCGTCAGATGCGGACCTGCGCCGGGCAAGCTGTCAAACAGGTCGAAGTCGGGCAGCGTTCGTGCGACTGCCGCGATTTCCTTATCGAACACGTCGATCGCAGCGAGCGCTGTGCGCAGTTGCGCCACCAACATCAGCGCGAGCAACCGGTGAGGTGCAACGATACCGGGATCGTCAGTCAGCGACACAGCGCAACGGATCGATTCCAGACGTCCCTCGATCAGTCTGGCCCGGCGACAGTTGTGCGCATGGAAGAACGTTTCAAGGGTCTTTCTGTTCGCGCGCCTGACTGCTGGCAGAGTTGGCCAGCGGGTCAGGAAATCACAAAACAGCACCGTGTCGATGTCCTCGAACCATTCCAGGGCTTGAGGGTAATACTGCTTGAGTGCGCTGGTTAGCCGGTTAGTGAATCGGGTCTTGTCGCCAACCAGTTCACGACGCTGCTCGATCAGGCTCAGCAAGGAACGCATGCCGGCGCTCTGCGGCCGGAGCGGGGCAAACCGCTCCGGATGGCGCAGCAGCAGGTCGAGTGCCAGTTCGGCATCAGTAGGATCGTCCTTGGCCCGGCTCGGCTTGAACGCCTCGCGGTACTTCGCGAGCATTGCGGGGTTGATCGGGAACAGTGTGACGAACGCATGTTTCTGCAACACAGAGACGATCGGCCCTCTGGCCAGCTCAAGCGCGATCGCGACGGGACCACCAAAGCGCTGATATAACGCCTTTGCCCATTCATCAATGCGTGTAACCTGGTGAGGGATGCAGTCGAACTCGCGCCTGTCGTCGCCAGCCTGCTGCAGGCAGATGTCATGTTTGGTATCGGCCCAGTCGATGCCGACGAAAGCCTTGAATTGCTGGTTCGATAGCGGTGCCATGTGAACCTCAGCAAGTGATAGATTACCCGGTAGGGACATGCATGCTTGCGTTCAGCGAAGGCAATATAGTGAGCCGGTGCGACGGCGAACCCTGAGTATTCGTTATCGAGCGCAAGCGCACCCGTGGACTCGAAGCTAACTCGGCAATCGTCCAGCGTTTGGGTCGACTTATTCGTAGTCCACGGGTGCATGTTCCGCCTGCACTGGCAGCTCGCTGCCAGTCCCACCAGTATCGATGAAAGCGGGACGGACTATCTATAAAGGGTCGGCTACAGCCAATTGCGTCCGGCGAAACGCTACAAGTCTGGCGCGACTGGAGGTAAGTCTTAATTTCGGCGTGCACGGTTGCACTGACTCTGGCGCCCTACGCCTGCATCGATTTCTCAGCCCGGGAGGTGATGAAATTGTTTGGTATCGCATGGCCAACCCATAGCGCATCACCACTGTCGTTCACTGAACGTCAGCAAAGTCGACATGCTGTCGATGGATGCGCCCAGCGTATGACAGATCCACTCGTAATGTGTTGAAAAACTCCCTTTCCTGCGCAACCGGACCGGCACCCGAAAAGTCGGCCTCTCAGATCGCCCTATGCGCCGCTCGTGAGCATCGGTGAAGGTTGAGAGGACACGCGCGTGACGATCGTCGCGCTTGGTCGGCGGGCAAGTCTCATCCGCTTCCAGCCGAACGTCGGCACTCAAGAACCAGCAGGTCTTCAAAGTTGTGCTATCTTGAATCATTGCCTCTGTCACTGCTGTCGGGGAGAAGGATATGAGCTTCAAAACAGCAATAGAACTAACCAAAAAATATTATGGCAACTATCCAGGTCCCACAGAAGAAACCTACGCACTAGCCGAAAAAGTTGCGGATTTTTTCAAAGAAAACGCGATCTCAGCGGCGGGCGTGATTGCCGTTGCGATCGGCTCGGATAAGTATCATTATCTCGGGCTATCCCCCGCCTTGCAAAAGGCTGTCATGACGCAGATGATTGACGAAGCTGGCGGGTCGGCGTTGAACGGGCACTTTCGACTTGGTAGAGGCCTCGAGGCGTACACTGGCGTGAAATTCGATCTTTCTCGAAAAGTGTCCACTGATATCGTCGGGAAAGCGAGCTTCAATAAAGGCTGCGCCGAGAAGAAGATTGTCTCGAACATGTATTTGAGAAAGGTCACTCTCAAAGAGATAAGCGTCATTCCCTTTCCGGAAACGATTTTCGCCGAAAGCATACCGGCCCATATTGTGGTCGCGAGTGCGGACGGGGCGTATATTGCGCCATGCGCCACCTGTCTTCAGATTTACCCCGGATAAGAAGTGATCAGTGGCAATTCGAAGGGCCGCTCCAGGACCAATATGCCTTTTGCATGCTCGTTGGTGGTGTTGTGCGGAGTCGTCGGGCTCATGAGGCAGAACCCGGCCATCATCAGCCTTTCGTCCGTGCGTGAGAAGAGACATACGAAGGTCGGCTTCATATCCGACAACGGCCCGTTGCGCTCGAGAGGCTACCGCTGCATCGCGAGTCTAATCGAACATCTCGGCTAAAGATCGAGCACCAGTACCTTGCTTCTCGCGCGCGATACGCAGGCCGTCAGGAATTCGGCAGCGATACGTGTGCAACCCATCCGGCCTGCTAGACTGGAAGTTCCCCTGCAAGCCATGGAGGGAGACATGACGACCGGCTACGTTGTGAAGACTGGCGAGAACTTCCTCTGCACCGCAGAGGACGGCGATATCGGCATGGCACCGGAGATTAAGGAAGCCACGTCCTTTCTCTCGTATGAGGATGCGAACAAAGTCGCGAACGAGCACGCCGACCCCGGATACGAAATCGTGGCCGTCAACATCACGAGACGCTGATGAGGAGTCCGCTCCCAGGCGCTCAGTGAACGAGGAGGGCTAGCAATTCAGGAGGCGCCATGCGATATGGTGCCCCGGCCCGCTGCGTCCAAAATCACCTGAGAATGGGCTGCACTGTGCATCAAGATTCGCACGACGCGGTCGATGCGCACATTGAACGTTAGCATGGACCGCAATCCCGTTTTCCACGAACGCTCAAGAGTTCGGAGTGTCGCCGCGCACCATGACGCCGGCAAACGGATTGATGATCACGTAGTGCTGGCCGACGAGCCACGCAAAGAGCGCGCGCAGCACGGCGAGCGCATACGCGGCGAGCGGACCGTCTGGCCGCGTGCGAACGCCCGCTATTCGGCGGAATCGCGCGGCTGTGGCCGGCCCGGCCGGCGCGGCCGTCGCAGCAACGCCCGGTACGCGATCGCATCGTCGGTCGTGAGCGAGAGAGCGGGACGATTGTAGAAACTGCGTCGCGGGCCCCGAACGCTAGACGCCGAAGTGCCAGCAAACTATCTTGAAGGCGTTCTGGGCGGCTTACCGCACCGGGAACATTGGTTTTTTCCAGAAGGATGAACTGCATCAAGCTGTTTCTGTGCGGTGACGTGATGTTGGGACGCGGTATCGATCAGATACTGCCGCATCCGAACCTGCCCCATCTCTTCGAACCCCATATGCGTTCGGCGAGAGGCTATGTGCGCCTCGCTGAAGCGAAAACCGGCTCGTTACCGAAGTGTGTCCCGTTCAGCTACGTGTGGGGCGATGCGCTGCTCGAACTGGAGCGCATGAGTCCTGCCACGCGCATCATCAACCTCGAGACGGCCGTCACATCCAGCGAGGACGCATGGCCCGGAAAGGGCATCCACTACCGCATGCATCCCGCCAACGCGCCCGTCTTGAGCGCCGCGAAAATTGACTGCTGCGCGCTCGCGAATAATCATGTGCTCGATTGGGGCTTTCGCGGGTTGACGGAAACTCTGAATGCCTTGCGTTCAGCCGGCATTCATACGGCTGGCGCGGGGCAGGACGACGTCGAGGCCGCCGCGCCTGCCTTGATCGAACTGGCGGGCGGCGGCAGAGTGATGATCTTCGCCTTTGCCACGGAATGCAGCGGCGTGGGCGCGGACTGGGCCGCCGGTTGGGGCCGAGCCGGCGTGAACCGGCTCCCTGATCTTTCGGCTGACACCGTATGCACGATCGCGGCGCAGGTGCGAGCGGTCAGGCAGGCAGCCGACATTGTCATCGTCTCGATCCATTGGGGCGAGAACTTCGATTTCGACATACCTGCTTCGCAGCGATACTTCGCGCACGAACTCATCGATTCGGCGGGCGTGGATCTCGTACACGGCCATTCATCGCATCACGTGAAGGGCATCGAGCTGTATCGAGGCAAACTCGTCCTGTACGGCGCCGGGGACTTCATCAACGACTATGAAGGTATCGGCGGTCAGGTAGCGTTTCGCAGCGACCTTGCGCTGATGTATTTTCCAACGCTCGACCTTGAAACGGGCACGCTGACCGAACTGTCGATGACGCCGACGCAGACACGCCACTTCCAGATCAACCGGGCGCCTGAAGAAGGCATTCGATGGTTACACGAAACGCTGAATCGGGAGAGTCAGCCATTGGGCGCCACTGTGGAGCGCCGCGCTAACGACACGCTCGTGCTGCGTTCGGGCGCTTAGGCGCCGAGATAACGCTTGAACCACTGCACCGCGTACCGTGAAACGGCTTCCAGTGTGCCGGGTTCTTCGAACAAGTGGGTGGCGCCGGGGACGATCACAAGATCCTTCGGACATTCGAGCAGAGCGAAGGCCTCCCGGTTGACTTCGATGACATTGACGTCGAGCCCGCCTACCACGAGCAACGTAGGCGCCTGCGCCGCGGCGAGGACGTCGCGTCCGGCGAGATCGGGCCTGCCGCCTCGCGAAACGATCGCCTCAACCGGGACCGACGACACGTGCGCCGCGCGGATCGCCGCAGCCGCGCCCGTGCTCGCGCCGAAGTAGCTGAAAGAGAGGCGTGTCGTCTGCTTCGCCGCGATCCAGGCCGTTGCTTGCGCGAGACGCATCGCCAGCAGCTTGATGTCGAAGCGGGCAGCGGGACCGGTGTCTTCCTGCTCGGAGAGCAAGTCCATCAGCAGCGTTCCGATCTTGGCCCGATTGAGTTCGGTGGCCACGTACTGGTTACGGGGGCTGAATCGTGAACTGCCGCTGCCGTGCGCGAGTAGAACCAGTGATTGAGCGTCCTGTGGCAGCGCGAGTGTGCCCATCAGGGAGGCGTCCTCCACCGGAATGGTGACTTCCTGCAATTGGAGCCTAGGTTCCATGACATCCTCAAACCGGGTGGGGCATTTCCGACCCGATACGCGACGCGCTGGCCGTCGGCGGGCGCGCTGTTGCTGAGCAAGACACTAGATTGCCCGGCAGGCTTCCGCGCATCTCCGGCACGCATCGCTGCATGTTCCGCAGTGCTCGGGTACGTGCCGCGCACATTCATCGGCGCACTCGTCACAGATCCGTGCGCAGAGTTCGCAAAACTCGGGTGCGAAATGGCTTTGTCGAGCCAAGGCCGCAGATGTGAGGCGGCATAGCGAAGCGCAATCGGCGTTGAGGCGAATACATTTGGCCATGTTAACCCGGCCCGGTTCATCGAGGCAGGCGGATGCGCAGCGATCGCAGGCAGCGGCACAAGCATCGCAGGCTTCAATAGACGGCTGATAGATTTCGGGGTTCATCGACGAAGCTCCAGCTTGAATAGAGTTGTTCGGCGTCCGCCGCGTGCTCTCCTCGAAGGCAAGGCGCAACGTGTTGCGATAACTTCAGGGCCGACCAGCGCGGCTCTCATAGCAGCGTAGTCGCTCGTGTCGGTGCCGTAAAGCGAAGCTACGAGTCGGATTCCTCGCGAATAGCTTCGTTAAACGTTTCGAGTTTGATTCGCTGTACCGGTTCGCCGCGGTTCCGGAAGAGATTCTTCGAGACAAGGTGAAAACTGAGGCACTAATCTCCCAGGTCGACGCTTTCCGCGATGGCCGCTCGGTGATCGACATTCGTCTCAACCGAAGCGGTCCCAGTGCGGCCAACTTTCCTTGGACCAACGGCGATAGCAAATGAGTGCAACCACCGCAACGGTTGCCGCCTGCTCCAGTGGAGCGGTGGCCGTTCTATCCTTGAAAGCTGCCGCTCAGTCTGCGCCTGCTCGAGGGGCGGCTTCACGCCCTGAGTCCGTCCGTCAAGTATTTCGAGGGGGAAGTGCGAGGCTTCCAAGGAGAGGCGAGCCGCGCTTCCTCAATGCATTCAGATAGACGCTCTCGTCGTACAGTGTCCGAGTTTGCCAGCAGCGGTAGAGGATCCGTATCCACTTGAACGCCAAAGCTCTGACGGCGGCCTGATACGAACTGCCCTTCGCTCGCTGTTGCCGGTAGTAAGCGCCCGCCCAGAATGACTTGTTAATTGTCTGGCCGGCCCATTCCACGAATGTCTGGCGCAGGAACGTCGGACATTGCCAGCGCCAGTGCACCCAGCATTTCTTGCCACTGCGCTCAGTGACCGGCGCAATGCCGGAATACTTCTGCAGTTCAGCAGCGTGCCTGAAGCGTTCACGCTGCTCGCCGAATGCGGCAAGCAGCCGCGGTGTCAGATGTGGGCCCGCTCCCGGCAGGCATTCAAACAGGGCGAAGTCAGGTAGCGTTCGCGCGACCATCGCAATCTCCCTGTCGAACACATCGATCCCAGCGAGAGCCGTTCGCAGTTGTGCCACCAGCGCCAACGCGTGCAGCCGGCAGGGTGAGAGGATGCCGGGATCCTCAGTCAGAGGGGTGGCCGAGCGGATGGACTCCAGACGCGTCTCGATCAGCCTGGGGCGGCGGCAGTTGTGCGCGTGGAAGAACGCCTCAAGGGTACTGCGGTGGGCGCGTTTGACGGATGAAAGCGTCGGCCAGCGCGTAATGAAGTCGCAGAACAGTACCGTGTCGATGTGCGCGAACCATTCCAGTGCCTGCGGATAATACTGCTTGAGCGTATTGCATAAGCGGTTAGTGAATCGCGTCTTGTCGCCGACCATTTCACGGCGCTGCTCGATCAAGCTCGTCAGACAACGCATGCCCGCACCTTGCGGTCTCAGTGGAGCGAACCGTTCGGGATGGCGAAGCAGCAGATCGAGTGCCAGTTCGGCATCGGTGGGATCGTCTTTGGCCCGACTCGGTTTGAACGCCTCGCGGTATTTTGCGAGCGTCGATGGATTAATCGGAAAGAGGACCAGGAAATCATACTTCTGAAGCGCGGAAACTATTGGTCCCCTTGCCAGCTCGAGGGCAACCGCGATCATCCCATCAAAGCGCTGATGTAATCCCTTTGCCCACTCATCAATGCATGCGACCTGATGAGGAACACAACTGAACTCTCGCCTGGTGTCGTCGGCAGCCTGCAGGCAGATATCGTGTTTCGCATCCGCCCAGTCGATGCCAACATACGCTGCAAACTGCTGATCCGATAGAGGCGACATGTGAACCTCTGCAAGTGATAGATTGTCTGGCAGGGACATGCATGCTTGCGTTCAGCGAAGCCAATATAGTGAGCCGGTGCGACGGCGAACCCTGAGTATTCGTTGACGAGCGCAAGCGCACCCGCGGACTCGAAGCTAAAGCCGCAAACGTCCAGGCGTTTGGGTCGAGATATTCGTAGCCCGCGGGTGCATGTTCCGCTTGCACTGGCAGCAAGCTGCCAGTGCTACCAGTATCAGTGAAAGCGGAACGGACTATCTATACAGGGTCGACATGAGTCTGATGCGATTTGGATGAGGCGTAGCCAAGGGTGTGAGCGGCCATCCGTCGCTGTGCGGCCAGGAAGGGTCATTCGTGTTTCGTGCCACGCTGACATTTAGACGGCCGCCCTGTCCGGCAAAGCGGCCATTCGATCTCGAAGCGAACGGGCAGGCACCCATTATCTAGACGGCATACCGGATGATGCTCTGATCTTGAACGTTTGCGACCAACTCATCGGCACGAGATAAAAGTCGAAGAAGCAAGGGGTTTGTATTCGCATTGTTGTATCCCATGGCGAGATCAATCGTCGGCGGCACGCCGTCAAGCGCCCGCGCAACAACATTCGGTGTCAGCATATTTTGCGCATATAGCGGGATAAGCGTAACGCCACCGGTGGATGTGACAAGCGACAGTGCCGACGGGAGGTTCTCGCCTTCGTACCCCGCCTTGAGCGTGATTCCGACTCTCGATGCGTAATCCTGAATCACGGACTCCAATACAGGCGAAGTCCTGGCTGAACTGACGTAGATTTCGCGGGCAAGATCTTGCGGCCGGATTTTTTTGCGTGACGTCAGGCGATGGTCTGCGGGCAGCACGGCGATCAAAGGCTCCTTTGCCAAGACCTTGAAAGACAGGCCATCCGTCTGTCGCTCACGGCGAAGAAACGCAACGTCTAGCTTCCCCCGCATCAGCCCGAGAGCAAGTTCTGGGGAAGACTGACTGCACAACGTGATCTCGGCCTGCGGTGCCTCCTCCCGGAGGATCCGTAACGCATGGGGTAGCCACACAACTTCCTGCCCGGCAAGGAAACCCATGGACAAGACAGGCTTTTCCGGCTGTTCCGCACCGCCGCGCGCCGTCAGTAGCCGCTTCAACTTGCAACAGCGCCAGGCGCGCGTGATCAAGGAAAACTCTCCCGGCGGCGGTGAGCGCCACGCCACGTGCCTGGCGCTCCAGCAACTTCACACCGACTTCGGATTCCAGGTCGCGAATCTGCCGGCTCAACGACGGCTGCGACGTGTGCAGTCTCCGCTGAGCGGCCGTCAATAGGCTGCCTTCCTCCGCAACGGCAACGAAATATCGCAAATGTCGAAGTTCCATCGGATCTCCGATATGCCTTCAAGGTATAGGTAAGAGTCTTACAAAGTCTTTGTCCTCAGGGAAAGGGATGCCTAATCTTTGCAGTAGCTTCCGTCTATGCATCGACGGAGGCACCACGGTCAAACCAGTCGCATCCGGGACGGAGAGGGCGATGTCCATAGATTCCAAGCTTAGCATCGTGTTCTGCCACGGCAGTCCATCGCGGCGTTGTCGGAGTGAGCTCCGCTCGCAGTTTTCAGATGCGCATTGTGAAATTTGACTGCGAAAGAAGCCGCTGGCAGCGTTCTCGATGCCTCGCGGAGCACCAACGCTTCAATCAATCTTTCAAAGGAGGTACCAGCAATGCCTACGATCACCACTCCGGACGGCGTAAAGATCTTCTACAAGGACTGGGGGTCCGGTCAGCCGATCATCTTCAGCCATGGCTGGCCCCTGTCGGCCGACGACTGGGACGCCCAGATGATGTTTTTCCTTCACCACGGCTACCGGGTAATCGCCCATGACCGGCGTGGGCACGGTCGGTCCGAGCAAGTCGGCACCGGCAACGACATGGACCACTGGGTCGCCGACCTCGCTGCACTGACCGAACACCTCGGCGTCCGCGACGCGATCCACATCGGGCACTCCACCGGCGGCGGCGAGGTGGCCCGCTACGTCGCTCGTCACCAGGAGCGGGTCGCCAAGGCAGTGCTGGTGGCCTCGTTGACGCCGAACATGGTGAAAACCGACGCGAACCCTGGCGGTCAGCCGCGGGAGTGGTTCGACGCGGTTAAGGCAGGCGTGCTTGGCAACCGGTCGGAGTTTTACCGGGCAGTCCCGGAGGGTCCGTTCTATGGATTCAACCGTCCGGGCGCCAAGCCGTCTGAGGCGGTGATCGCGAACTGGTGGCGCCAGGGCATGGCCGGCAGCGCCCAGGCCCATTACGAGACCGTATCCTCCTGGCTGGAGGACTACACCGACGATCTGAAGAAGATCACTGTGCCGGTAATGGTCATGCATGGCGAAGACGACCAGATCGTCCCGTTCGCCAGTTCGGTGCCCCGCGCGGTTGACCTGCTTGCGAACGGTGTCCTGAAGACATACTCTGGCTTCCCGCACGGCATGCTGACTACCCACGCGGACGTCCTCAACCCCGACCTTCTCAAATTCATCAGCTCCTGACGGGACGCAAGCCCGAACCAGAGCTAGGCAATTCGAGTGGCCCGCTCCACGGGTGCGCCACTCGACCTACGTGTCGGCTAAGGGTTGAGTTTCAGCGGACCACGTCGGACAGCAGTCGGCCCAGAGTGTGTCAAAACTCGAAATCCCTCGGTTTTCGAGTGTCACTTTACCCCTCGGTTTCCCGATCACCGGTCGCGGCGCAGGTTTTAACACACTCTGGGTCGCATGCGGCCGACTGACAATCGCGGCGGCTGCATTGCGAACGGCCGGAAAGCACACCCATAGCCGCCTCGCCAGCACCGACATCTAAATGTCCGCAACGGGTCGCAAGTACTCATTCGCTTTCCGCGGGACGAGTCATTCGCGACCACCGACCTGTGAACGACAGGAAAGCGCCCCATACCCGTCTGACCGGCACCGATGCTCGAATGACGGCTCAGGCCGAGCTGCTGCCTCTGAGGCGCCGTCATGAACGACCGGTCCATCTTGTTACCTGCGCTTGAACTCCCAACGTCGCACCGGCGGCGATGCGGTCGACAAGACTCGTTCAGCGATAAGGCTAACCTGTTCATCCGAAGGTAACGAGCCGCCTGAGTGTCGCGACGGTGAGTTCGGGATGCCCCATGAGAAACGGCAATCCATGATCGGAAAGTCTGAGCGACGCGCGGAGCCGCATGGGGCGGTAAGCCCTCTAGTCGCGCTCGTGAAATTCCCAGGGATTCATCCTGTCGACAGATACCGGCGCATTGGGTCGGGGCACGACGCCCTTCAGGGCTTGCATTGAGCCATCCGGTCCGGACGGCGGATCGACGCGAAGCCAACGCCCCAGCGTATCGCGGACACACTGCTGGCAAAGGTCAAGGCTCACATGGGCGCCGTCGCCGAAAATCGAGCCAAAGCCGCCACGCCAATCGAGCGACATCTTTTCGTACCACTCCCACTGATCGTCAACGGGCGTCATGCGCCGGCCGCAGCGGTCGCATGTGCATGCCGCGACCTCCTGCACCGTCCTGTCCCGGTATTCGCGCATGACCTATCCTTTTGCCCAGTCCGACTTTTCCCAGTCCGGCGGCACGAGACCAAGCTGCTTCGCAGTGTCGACCGGCAGGCGCAACAGCACCGTGCCCGGGCCGCGCTCCATGTTGCCGAGCATCGTGACTTCAGCGGCTACACCGTCGAGCTCGAGATACACGACGTCGTCCGGCTCAAGAATCTCGGTGTAGAGATCCCAGCCGGGCTGATCACCCTCTTTCGCCTGATACTTGATGTGGTTCCTGGTACTCATGAATCCCTGTCCCTTTTGCGAGCGTTTCGCCGATGCCCTGATTGTCGGCGGCCAATCGCTGCAGATACTGGATGCGGTCCGCGGCGTCACTGACAGCCGCCTCTCATTTCACTGTTCATCATGCGATCCCGGTTGGCCAGACAGGTTCGCAGGTGGTCCAGCCTTATCCCTTCTTCCGGATGAAGCAGCCGATCTGCATGCGGCCATGACAGACTCGAGTCGATAACCGCAATATGCTTCAGGGAGCGCCATTGTCGCAATCTCCGATGCCCGGCGTATAGGGTGTCTGGCGAGAAGCAGGTTGGCCGAGCGGCCGTGCTGCCTGACGCTTATAAAATTTGCAGCGCATTCCAGAACGCCATCATCGCCCATCACTGACCGTGCACCGCACTCGGGTTCCGGAGAGCCTTTCACTATGGGACAATCGATCCCGTTGCTGCAATGGCGGTACAGGAATGGGAGCGAGAGAACGGTGCGCGAGGAACTGTCAGGCATCCTGCGGGCAAAATACCCGCTCATCTTCGACGTCAACCCGACAGTCGCTGATGATCTGGATACCGTCCCAACGGTTTTCTGCCTGTGGGGTTTCGAGTGCGGCGACGGCTGGTTCGATCTGATCGACATGGTGTGCGTGAGGCTGCAACTTGCTACAAAGCACGGCGCACCGCTCTGGCATCAGCGCTGGCCGTTGAGAAAGTCGAACCAGTCGTGCGCGAAAGCACAGCCGTGGTCAGGAATGCCCGAACCGGCCAGTTTCCTGTCGAAGTACGTTCTGGCAGGCTCGTGAATCTCATCCAGACGCACGTAACGGTAGCCTGCGTCATTCACGTGAACCGTCACCTGCGGTTGCGTGGGTCGCGGCGGTAATGCTTCGCGTCCCTGGTTCAGTGCGGCGGCAACACAGCGCGCAACGAGGTCCCATACGCTGCCCGCCCATCTCGGATAGCCGCGCACCGTGGCCCGCGCGCCAACCTGCCCGAGCACCGCATCGTCCAGGGCCACCCTGTAGTCCGCGAGTGCGCCGCCACTCACGCGCGCGATGTCCGCCGTCGCGATGACCCGCTTTCCGTCTTCCCGTCCACCGGGCAGCAATTCAATGGTGATTCGAAGCATTCGCCTTTCCTTGTGATCTTGTCATCCGGTGCCGCAGTTGCGCGGACGCGCATCGGGTCGAGGTCCCGAACCTGCGCCGCGATCGCCTGCCCCCCAGCAAATCAGGCCGTCCCGGTGGCTTCGCCCGGACAGCTGAACGCCCCCTCAGAACTTCCAGTAGCCGTCGAGTGGAAGTCCCTGCTGCGCCACGCAAGCGTTCTCGCTTTCGATGGCTTTCGCGTTCTCCTTCCGCCATACCCCGCCCTGCCGGCCGGGCGCGAGGCTGGCTACGCCCCCTTGCGCACTTGCGACCTGTCGAGGCGATGTTCCTTCGCAACACAGACGACGTCCGCGGCCAGCGAAGGGTTCGCCGCTTTCGCCGGCATGCGGGTGCCGGCCACCGCGTTGCCAGGATCCGCACCGGTGATCCGCCGGGACAGTATTTCGCCGGCGAATGCCGCAGCGCGTTCCATGGACAGCGAGGGCCCCAGCAGGTCACGCATGCGGCCATCGGCAACGGCGGTCGTGAACGAAAAGCCCGCCGCGCCCACCGCGAGCATGTCATCCAGCACCGGAATCCTGAAGGCGAACCCGGCCGCGCGCGCGACCATGCGCGCGACGGTCTGGCGTGCGTGCGACGGATCGATCCCGTATGAGACGGCCACGTCGACCAGTGGCCAGCGATGCGCGCCCACCCCATAGCGGTGGGCCAGCAGGTCGGCATCGCGCGCGGCCCGGCCATCCAGCGGCTGCTCCGGTTGGAGCAGGTTGCGTCCGCGGGTGGCGAGGCACGCCGCGACGCGATGGATGGCAGCCTCGAGCGTTTCCGTGCCGATCGTCACGCGCCAGCGGCCATCGCCTACCCCGGGATGCGATGCCGACGGCGCCAGCAGTTGCCCCGGCGCGAGCAGCAGGGCGTGCTCCCAGGTGCGAAGGCGCGCCACGGTGAGCGCCTTCGGAAACGTCCCCTGCTCCCACTGCAACAGCGTGGGACGGGACACGTGACAGGCGCGCGCCACCTCCGCAACGCACAGGCCCAGTTCACTGCGCAGCCGCCGCGCGTGAGGGCCGATCTCGCGGCACCGGGCGGCGGGGATCCATGACTGGGGATCGCCGTCTGCGCGGGCGACGGCATCCGCTGCATTGAACACGGGGTCCGGCAACGGTTGCGTTTCAGGACCGAGCAGCCAACCCGGCGGCACCTGCAGGGCCGCTTCCAGCGCGTTCACGGTGGCGGCTGCGACGGTGCGCGGCCACCTTCCCTTCTCCCTGCGCACCAGGGTCACTCTTGCCACTCCCACCCTGACCGCGAGATCGCCCTGTGTCATCGCTGACGCCTTGCGTCGGTCCCGCAGGCGCTGTGCCATCCGCGGTACGTCGGATCGTGGAATCCACACACGCATCCCGGCCATCCTGATCCCCTTCATGAGGCTGTTTCTGTTTGAGCGAAGAAATGCGTCCGCACGCTGGAGACCGGACGACGGCCCGGCCGGCAGCCGCCCGGCTTCAACCGGTGCACGCGTACGCATTGGCGCGCGCGTCATGTAGCGCATGGTGCTCGCCGCCATGGCGCGCGTAGTAGGCGGCGCGCCGCTCCGGGTTGCGCGTGCCTGCGATGTTCTCGAGCCGCCAGCCACGCGGCAGCGGGCCGCCCAGCAGGAACCGCAACAGGGCCAGGTCCGTCTCGTAGTCGTAGCACAGCACCGGCCCGGAGTCGCCCGGCACCGCCATGAGCCATGCGCGCAGTGCCTCGCGCAGCGCTGCAAACGGCATCGCGCGCCCCTCGAACTGGCCGAGCTGCGGCAGTACCACGGCGCGGACAAAGTCGCTGCACAGCGCCGGATCGAAATCGGTCCGCTCGCCGTAGAACTCGTACCCGTTCTCGCCCACGAGGGCGAGACTGAGCAGCTGGCACTGCCGGAAGTCGGTGAATTCCGTGTCGAGGAAATACCGGTTGTTCCAGCCAGCCTGCGGCTCGAGTTCAGCCGGCAGTGGCCAGCGCAATGCGCCGTGAAAGTGTGTATCCGTCATGTCCGCTACTTCGTCATGTTGCCGTCGGCTCGCCCCGTGTCATCCAGCGCGAACCCGCCCGGGGCTGATCAGGGTTGGTCGCCATCATCCCTGCGCGCGTCTGACCCAGCCCGCACCTCCGGCCCCGGCATCATGCGGTGTTCGCGCGCGCCGCGGATCCGCCGCAGCGGCCCGGCGAGCACCGTCACGTGTGCGGGAAACGGGATCGGCACGGCCCCGGTTACGTCGTCGCGGGTCGCACGCACGAAGCGCCGCAGCCGCGCGCGCAGTGTTTCGGAGGTTTCGTCGGGAAGCCCGATCGCCCGCCTGCGTCTGCTCATACCGATCCCTGTTTGAAGCCGCAGCCGATGCGCCGGTGGTGCGCTGGCCGCGATAAGGCGGATTATCACGGCCAGCCTTCGTCCGGCCGCGGTGCATCGCGGTGATAGTCGTGCCCGGCCCCACGTCCGGACGGCGTCCACTGCGAGCCAAGGTCAGCGACCGGCAGCGGCTGGTGCCTTCGCGCGCCAGAGCCGCCTGCCGCGCGCCGGACGCGTCGCCAGGGCAACCGGCACGGAGAACGTGCGCCCCGCCGCGGTCGTGAACCGGGTCACCGTCACCAGCCGCTCGCCCTGGCTGTACTGTTCGGGCTCGGTGACGCCCACCCGGATCTCGCTCAGCGGATCGAGCCTCCACCGGTCGACCTCGCGCGCGAATTTTGTGCTCAGCACGGCGGCGCCACGGAGAACGACATCCCCGCCGACAAACTGCTCCAAGTGCGGCGCCGTTGTGGACAAATCGAGCATCACGATCGTGGGGACCACCCGCGAGCGTGCCGGCGACACCCGCAGGATCAGCACGTCCCGCGGAATCAGCTGCTCGATCGCCGTCCACGCGGTCGCGCCTTCGGACTCGACGAACGGCAGCGCGTACGGCGGCAAACGGTTTCTTTCACTCGTCACAAACATACTGCCAACTACCTCATTGCTTTCTCTATCAACTAGCCGCCTGTGGCCGCGCCAGCCTCCCCAAGAGGATCAAACACCCTCCCGCGAACAAATCACCACCACGAAAAATCCGCCAAACCCAGACTGCATATAGGTTTCAGCCTGATATTTCCCGTTTTATTCCCAGTGTACTGGGAAGACAAATTATAGCGCCAACTGGAGAGTGCTCCCATTTCACTGGGAGAAAAATTTGGAGTTGGCCGAAGTCTTCGGGGCGGTCCTGCGCGAGCACCGTATCCGCGCCGAGCTAACACAGGAGCAGTTCGCTTTTGAAGCGGATATACGGCGCAATTACGTCAGCATGCTGGAACTTGGCCAGCACCAGCCAACTCTGACTATGCTGTTCGCGCTTGCTGCCGCTTTGAAATGCTCGCCCAGTGAACTTCTCGCCGAAGTCGAACGGAAGCTCAGAAAATCTCGTCGCTCGACCAAGAAAGCGCCGAATGCGGTCAAAAGGCGCGTGACAACTGCCACCGACCATTCGCGTGACAGCGAGGCGACCGATCGCTCACACCGGCGGTCCCGGCGCAGCAGCTAAACCAGCATCCCTGCTCTCCAAGTGAAGGACAGGATTTCGCGGCCTCAGAGCGGGGACGAGGTTCATCCGATTAGCCTGCACGCTAGCGAGTCCACTTGCCTCCACTTCTTGGCGCCCGTGCCGCTCGTCACATCTCCCAAGAAGTGAAGAGGCTGCAGCGTCAGATCTCGTTCAATATCGTCGACCCGCTGGGCCAGTTAACGATCGTGGGCATAGAGCCGGTGGATCAGTTGGACTAGCTTCGGCGGCCGATCGTGCATCGCGAGAACGTCGGCCAACCAGCATAGCGTGGCCCTCGCCAGGGGAACGACTGCGCCGAATTCGGGCAGGCTGGTGTGGGGCCAGTTGATGGTGGCCGAGCGTTCGGTGATCAGCCCTTCGCGGGCCCCGCACAATGCCGCCTGAAGCTGTTCTGCTTCTGTCTGTGGTTCAATGAAGCGCATCGCGGGACGCGAGGCCGTCTGGCAAATCGCCTCCGCGTCAATGTAAACGTTCCTGTTGCTAAATGGTGGACCGGGCGATGCACGACGCGAAGGAGCACAGCCGGGCGAAACGCTTGCCATCGATGCCGGGTGAGCTTGCCGCGTGACGCAGACGCAAGGCACCACGGTCGCTAGAAAAGCTTGAACGTACGTTTAGACATTCTGATTAATTAAAAATTCGATCATTCCTTTTATGTAAAATCACACGGGCGGCGACTAAGCAACCAACTTCCGGATCCAACGCAGTGCTCGCACGTAAAGTTCCCATGTGAGCCCACCGAATTGCGTCCGGACGATCACAAAGCTCGTTTTTGCAAATTTCGGATGGCTTTAGGTAGATTCGCGTACCAGATGTTGCAGGCGCTTTGTCCTGATTACGCGCAGACGCCGTACCGGCCCCCGCCGGGGCGTCAGTGACGCTACCAAGCGGGACAACTGTTCGAACGCCGGCGGCGACGGGGCGACACTACCGCCGGTTCCAGGATATAAAAAGTTCGTCGCCAGCGAGAAAGTCGGTCGTGCTCTGGCGCTTCATATGCGAGACAGAACTGTGAGCGGAGGCGCCGAGTCCTGAGCGGACGTCCTTAACGTTCTCCTTGCAACTCCCGACGTGTGTCGACCCGCAGCACAACAGCAGAACACTAGCTGTTCAGATCGACCCCGCGCGTTTCCGGTGCAAAAAATGTCGCAAGGAACGTGATGCCCGCTAGAACCATGACATACAGCGCTATCGGCCAATAGGCACCGTGTGACCAGCCAATCAGTGCAGCGGCAATGAAGGGCGCCACGCCTCCCGACGCGACGGCAGCGAACTCCTTGCTCACAGCAACACCTGTATACCGGAAGCGCGCGCTGAACAACTCCGGAAAGTACGCTCCCTGGATACCGTACATCCCGAAAACGCCAACGCCTATCGCCAGAGTCATACTTACGATGATCAACAACGGATCCCTTGTCTCGAACAGCCAGAATGCGGGAAAGGCCCAGGCACAGGTGAACAGCGCCGCAAACCGGTACATCAAGCGACGTCCAAACCGATCCGACAACCAGCCCATCAGCGGAATCGTCACAATCGCCAAGCCTGCTGCAACCGTAATCCCGAGCGTTCCAACCGACTTGTCGACAAGCAGTATCTTCGTGAGATAACTGAGGGCGAACACCTGGTACAGATAGGATGAACCATTCTCCCCAACGCGTAGCCCGAATGCGACGAGCAGCGTTCGAGGCGACTCGGAAAGCAAGTCCCTCACCGGACGTTCGCTTACCTGGCCAGATCGGCGGATTTCCTGGAACACGGGACTCTCTTTCACCCGCATCCTGATAATGATGCCGGCGAAAACCACCAGAGCACTAAAGAGGAAGGGAATCCGCCAGCCGTACGACATGAACTCATCCTTCGGCAAGCGTTGTACAAGCGTGAACATCGCACCGGCAAGCAATATGCCAAGAATACAACCGGCGAATGGCAGGGCTGCATAGAAACCTCGCCGGGCTGGCGGCGCAAACTCCGACACAATCAGTGAAGCGCCCGCCTGCTCCGCTCCCGCGCCAAACCCCTGAAGCAGCCGCAGTGCCACAAGCAGCACGGTTGACCATACGCCCGCTGTTGCATACGTCGGCAACAACCCGATAAAAAACGTTGATCCGCCCATCAGCAGAACCGTAGCAACAAGTACGACTTTCCGTCCCAGTTTGTCGCCCAGCCATCCGAAGAATAATCCTCCAAAGGGACGTGCGAAGAAGCCCGCCGCATACGCGCCAAAGATGGCAAGGAGCCCGGCCGCCTTGCTTAGCCCAGGGAAAAACAGGTCAGCAAAAATCAAGGCGGATGCCGTTCCATAAATGCTGAAGTCGTACCACTCCATTGCACTGCCGGCTGTGCTCGCCGCGATCACACGGCGAAGATCCGCTATACCGCTTGTCTCCGCGGCATGTGGGCCGGCAGCCACCAGGCCCATCGTGTCAGTTTTCATAAGGGGGTCTCCTTTACAGTTTTTCTCTCAACAGTCAAGCGTGCGTTGGCTCACTCGATTGCATGCGGGGCAGTCCGCGGATACGACAGCACGCAATCTATATGCGGAATTCCGAGGTGCCAGCACAAAGCTTCGATGACCAGTTCATGATCCTTAACGTGATCCAGTCCGGACACTGACATGGCGCCGACGACACCCACATTGGCCACGCGAAGAGGTACGCCCCCGCCGAACAGCGTGTAGTCCCGCCCGGACAGCCCATTTGATGTCAGCGACCACCCCTCATGCGCGAACATCAGGCCCACCTCAAGAGAACTCCTTCCGAAGTGGAAGACCGTATTCTCCTTGCGGCGAATCCATTGGCCGTTGTCTGCACAGCTTCCTTCCAGCGCGCAATAGAAGAGCGCACTGCGCGGATGAATCACACATACGGCGACAGGAAGGCTGCGACGGGAGGCGATATTCACAACGATCTCTCCAAGCTTGCGCGCGACTTCCGCGTTGAAAGCAGGCAACATCGTTCGCATCGGCTGTTGATCGAATGTCTCATCCTTCAAACTCAAGGCTCTACTCGGCATCTCACCCTCTCACCGCGCAATCCGGTCCGCAGCCATTGCGATCCAGTTCATTGGACGATTCCTGCCCGCACCTGCAAGAAGGTTTTCATTCGCTGCAGGGCGAGTTCGGGCCCGATCAACACGCCACAGGCGTCCGCTTTCCGGAACACTTCGGCGAAATGCAGCACCGACCGCGCCGACTCCATGCCGCCGGCCATCGAGAAATGGTCCTGATGACCGTTGAGCCACGCGAGGAAGACAACGCCCGCCTTGTAGTACTGTGTCGGCGAACTGAAGAGCTCACGCGCCAGCGCCACCGTGGGTCGCATCGTGTTGTGGTAGGCCGCGATATCGTTTCTGGCCAACTGGCCCAGCGCTTTCGCCGCGACTGGTGCAATCGGATCAAATATGCCCAGTAACGCGTGCGATATGCCCGTGCTATCACCTGCGATCAGATCGCCGTAGTTGAAATCGTCACCGGTATACATCCGCACGCCGTCCGGCAACTGGGCGCGAAGCTCGCGCTCATACTCAGCGTTCAGCAACGAAATCTTGATGCCCTCGATCTTGCCCGCATGCAGGTGGATGATGTCGAGTACAGTTGCCATTGCGGCGCGAACGTCACGACTGCCCCAGTATCCCGCGAGCGAAGCGTCGAATGCTTCGCCGAGCCAGTGAAGCACGACCTTCTTGCGACTCTCGGCAAGTACAGCGTCATACACCTTCTTGTAGTCATCAGGCGATCGGGCTGCGGCGCACAATGCACGACTCGCCATCATGATGGCCCGGCCACCGGACGCTTCCACGACTTCGAATTGCTCCTTGTACGCCTGGATCACATCCGACAGGCTATGCCGCTGCCGGTCGTCCAGATGATCGGTGCCAGCACCGCAGGCTAGATCCGCTCCTGGGATAGTTCTCGCGTGCGCGATGCTTCGGCGAATGAGTTCAGAGGCCGTCTGCCAGCCCAGACCCATGCCTCTTTGTGCGGTGTCCATGGCTTCGGCGACCTTGAACCCGAGGCCATACAGATAGCTCCGGAATGCGAGCGTCCTGTCCCAATCGATCGCCGGCGCGTCCGACCACGGCTCATAGTCGAGAGCGGGATCAACCACGACATGGGCAGCAGCGTATGCCACGCGATTGAACTCACATTTCGACTCCAGCGTGATGTTCTCCTCCAAGGTCTTCAACGTATACGGATTCAATTCGCCATTACGGGTTGGCAGAAGGATTTTCATGGCTACCTCTCAGAAAGCGGTCGATGTCGGAATCTTGTGAGCACCTCGTTCAGCACGCGCAGTGTCTGGCGCCGGGATGCGGCCGAGGATATGATCGGCTGCCTTCTCCGCGATCATGATCGTCGGTGCATTGGTGTTACACGACGGAATGAGCGGCATCACTGAAGCATCGACAACGCGAAGTCCGTCAATACCAACCACTCGCAAGTCAGGCGTGACTACGCTATGTTCGTCCTCCGGGCGCCCCATCCGGCACGTACCGACCGGATGATGATCAGTCTTCGCGTTGGCACATGCGTAATCAAACAGTTCGTCGTCTGTGCTGACCTTCGCACCCGGCAGGATCTCCGTCTGCACAAACCGCTTCAGCGCTGGCTGATTCATCAATTCACGCGCAAGGCGCAAACCCTTTAGCGCTGCATCGCGGTCTTCGCGCTCCGACCAGTAGTTGGGATCAATCAGCGGCGCTGCCGCCGGATCAGCACTGGCAAGGCGTACGCTGCCGCGCGATTTGGGCCGAAGATATGCGGTATTCAAGGTGACGCCGCCATGGCGAAGTTTCGCCATGCCCGCTTCTATTCCTGAACCCAGGCCGAGATGGAACTGGATGTCGGGCGATCGGGCCTGAGTCGCTGCGACGCCGTCCGCATACCAGAAGCCGCCTGTCTCGAACAGGCTCGACGCAACCGGGCCCTTCTTCAGGAGCAGGTACTGCAGGCCTGCCCACGCTGCATGCCGGAGTTTGTTGTACTTGTCGTAAGTGTGATCGCCTGTACATTCGGCGATGACAAACAGGTCGAGATGATCCTGCAGATTAGAGCCGACGCCCGGCATGTCCTGCACGACGCGTACACCCGTTGACCTCAAATGATCAGCCGGGCCGATGCCTGATTGCATCAGCAGCTTGGGTGATCCAATGGCTCCAGACGACACGATCACTTCGCGCCTCGCTCGCACAACAACTGGCGTGCGGTCGGTTCCACTGACCAGTTCTACGCCGACTGCGCGCCCTCCTTCGACGATCACGCGTAGCGCCTGTGACTGTAACCTGACCGTGAGGTTAGGCCGCCCGAGGATCGGGTCAAGGAACCCGACGGATGCCGATGCGCGCCGTGCGTTGAACTGCGTCAGCTGATAGTAGCCGAGACCTTGCTGTTCAGCGCCGTTGAAGTCCGCGTTAAAAGGCATGCCCATCTCCTGACCCGCCTGAAAGAACGCTTCGCAGATCGGCAGAGGACTGATCGGGTTTGACACTCCTAGCGGACCACCGTAGGCATGGTATTCATTTGCGAAGCGCTGATTGTTCTCGGATCGTTTGAAATAAGGCAGTACATCCCGGTAACTCCAACCCGTTGCGCCACCCATGCTCTCCCATTCGTCGTAGTCGGCCGGCACGCCACGCGTGTAAATCTGCGCGTTGATCGACGAGCCGCCACCGATGACTTTCGCTTGTGTGAAGCGCAAGACACGGTCCTTCAGATGCTTTTGAGGCACGGTATGCCAGCCCCATGAACCGATGCCCTTGGTCATCTTCGCGAAACCAGCGGGCATGTGAAAAAGCGGGTTGCGGTCGCCGCCGCCAGCCTCAAGTAGCAAAACCGTCACGGAAGAATCGGCGCTCAGGCGATTCGCCAGTACGCAACCGGCCGATCCTCCGCCCGTAATAATGTAGTCGTAGCTATCGGTCTTCATGCTGCTCACCTTCAAAAGGCAGAAATCGAGAGGCCACCGTCAATCTGGAGCACGCTGCCTGTGGCAAACTGCAACGCGCCGCCCGCCAGTTGGCCGACCGCCTTCGCGACATCGTCAGCCTCACCCCAACGGTTCATGGGAACGAGCCCCTCCTTGAAACGTGCCTCATACTTCTGCGCAACCCCTGCGGTCATCGGCGTCCGGATAATCCCCGGTCGTACCTCAAAAACCGGGATGCCGGCATGAGCAAGTCGTAGTGCGAACAGCTTTGTCATCATCGGCAAAGCGGACTTCGAGAGGCAATACTCGGCCCGCTCAGGGGACGCCATCGTGGCTGATACCGACGAGACTGTGATAATCGCGCGAGGGCGACCTGACTCTCCGCTCAACATATGGCGAGCAACCGCCTGAGTCATGAAGAAGGTTCCGCGCAGATTCACTCCAAGCACAGTGTCGAACGCCTCAGAAGTCACATCCAGCAGATCACCGCGCGCGGGCGAGCCGATTCCCGCGTTGTTCACCAGGCAATCCAGATCGCCGCACCACGCCAGCACACCTTCGAGCACTCGCGCGTGGGACGCTACATCCTGCAGATTCGCCATAACGAAGAGAGACCGCCGTCCCTGGTCCTCAATCGCCCTTAGCGTCAGAGCGGTATCTTCGTCATCGACCACGTCGGTAATGGCCACGTCATAGCCGCGCGAGGCCAACTCGACAGCGATCGCGCGCCCGATTCCGCGGCGGCCGCCCGTGACGAGCGCTGCGAGAGGTTGCATTGCGTCATCAGGCATGTCGGCCTCCGTCAAAAGCGTGGTCTCCGCTAGCCGTGCGGCTGCGCGTCAGCTCCGAACGAAGGTGTTCGCCGACCCGTAGCGCCTGGGCGGCTACCGTCAGTGCTGGATTGACGGCAGCAGATGATGGGAAAAAGCTCGCATCAACGACGTACAGGTTCTGGTGGTCATACGCCTTGCAGAACGGATCGAGCGGCGCGGCGCCAGCGTCATTGCCGAACCGGACCGTCCCACATTGATGGGACGGCGTGTCCTCGCCAAAGCGTCTGCTGACCACCAGCGGATAGCCCGCGTCCTTGAGCAGACGCTTCGTTTTTTTTACAAAACGTTCATGCGGTTTGAGGTTGGTGCGATTCCACGTCAGCTGGATCTCACCGGACGACGTTAGCTCTACGCGACTATCGGCGCTCGGCAAGTCTTCCGACATCGCGTAAAGATCGACACTGTGACGGCCTATGTATTCCAGAAGCTTCCTCGGCACGTACGGAAGCGCGCCACGAAGCATCGGTTCGCGGATCTTTCCCAGCATTTGCAGATTGCCCAGCGGCCACCGGTCATGCACGCCGCCAAAGTAGAAGTCGTTGACCGAAAGCGTCTTCGGAAAACGGGTGTCGTTGACCGTCCTCGGGTCGATTGCCAGAATCGCGGTGCAGTTATGATTCATGTAGTACCGCCCGACCGCTCCGGACGTGTTCGCAAGCCCGTTCGGAAACTTGTCGTTAGCCGAGGCAAGTAGCAGAACGGCGCTATTGATCGCCCCTGCCGACAGCACAAACGTGTCGCCAGTGACCGTAAGCGGACCGTCCCGCGTCTGAACTTCGAGGCTCGAAATTCTTCGCCCTGTCGGGTCGGTCACGAGTCGTGTCGCACGTGCGCCCGTCAGCAGGGACACGCCTCCTTGTTTCAGCGCGGGGCGCAACAGGCACATCTCGGCGTCTCCTTTCGCGTCAATGCGGCAAGGAAAAGCGTCACATGTGCCGCAGCGCACGCACGTGCCGCCGTCGCCGAAATCGACCGAAGCCGGCATAAAGAACGGATGCAGGCCCTGCTGCCGAAGCTTCTCCCGGAGCCTTGCAATCACAGGTTCGTCAGGTATCGGTCCATGACGATAATTGACGGATCTCGGCGGCTCGGTCGGATCCTGACCAGCGGACCCTCTCACACCGAACAGTTCCTCGGCCTGGTCGTAGTATTTTTCGAGGTCCTGGTACTTGATGGGCCAAGCGGGCGACACGCCTTCCTCATGCGCGAGTTCTTCGAAGTCGGCTTCGCGCAGCCGGAACATCGCGGTACCGAAGAACTTCGTATGCCCGCCGACAAAGTAGTACTGGCCAGGGCGATAGCGCTCGCCAGCGCCGTTGAGCCAAGTGTCGCGCGTGCGATACCGGAGCTGGCCGAATACGGCTTCCGCGTCCCAGTTCTGCAGTTCGCGGGGAAGATTGTCGCCCCGCTCGATCACTACGACACTGGCACCCGTACCCGCGAGTTGCAGGGCAATCGCGCTGCCGCCGACGCCCGAACCAACGATGACGACATCGGCATGCATCACGCTATCCTTTCTTCCGTTTGCGCATCGAAGAGGACCAGCTTCGACAGATCGACCCGCAGGTTGCAGCGCTCGCCCGGGCTATGCGGAATGTCGGCACCAAGCCGGGCCGCAACTTCGACCCCGCCCATTTCAAGCGCCGCCAGCGTATCCGGTCCCGTGGGCTCCATGACCAGCACCTTCACCGCTACCTCGCGCACCGCATCCGGGACCCGCGAGGATTCCACACCAATCGCTTCTGGTCGAAGGCCGGCAATCACCTTCTTGCCCGCGTATCGCGCGACCGCCGCGGGCTGGGCCGGCAGATCAAGGCGAACCGCGGCACTGCCCTCGCCCATCGTTAAAACGAGTGTGTCGTTTCGGGTGGAGAGCACTGCCGGAATGAGGTTCATCGACGGCGAGCCCATGAACGTCGCGACAAAGGTATTGGCCGGCGTACTGTAGATCTCGGCTGGCGTGCCGAACTGCTGGATCACGCCCCCCTTCATCACCGCGATCCGGGTCGCGAGTGTCATCGCTTCGATCTGATCGTGAGTCACGTACACGATGGTCGCGCCAAGCCGTTGATGCAGCTTCTTGATTTCGGTGCGCATGTCAACGCGCAGTTTTGCGTCAAGATTGGACAGCGGCTCGTCGAACAGGAAGATTTTCGGGTCCCGCACCAGCGCCCGTCCCATGGCGACACGCTGCCGTTGACCGCCCGAGAGTTGGCCCGGGCGGCGCTTGATCAGGTGCTCGATCTGAAGCAGTCTTGCAGCGTCCGCGACGGCCTTATCCCTCTCCACTTTCGACACCTTGCGCATCTCCAGACCGAAGCTGATGTTCTGGCCGACCGTCATGTTCGGATACAGCGCGTAGCTCTGAAAGACCATCGCGATATCCCGCTCGCTGGGATGCAGGTCGTTCACACGGTCGTTGTCGATCCGGATCTCCCCACCGGAGATAGTGTCGAGTCCCGCGATCAGCGACAGCAGGGTCGATTTTCCGCAACCGGACGGCCCGACAAGTACGAGGAAATCGCCATCGGTCACATCGATGTTGATGTTTTTCAGGATTTCCGTCGGGCCGTACGCCTTGCGGACATTTGAAATATGCAGAGAAGCCATTTCCTTACCCCTTTACCGAACCGGTCATCATGCCGCGCACGAAATAGCGGCCGCCGATCACATAGACCAGAAGAGTGGGCAGCGCGGTAATCACGGCCGCTGCCATCTGAACGTTGTACTCACGCACGCCCGTCGACGTATTCACGATGTTGTTCAGTGCGACCGTAATAGGCGCCGTGCTGCCCGTCGTAAATGAAGCACCGAAAAGGAAGTCGTTCCAGATATTGGTGAACTGCCAGATGACCGTTACAGTGATGATGGCGCCGGAACACGGCAACAGGATGCGCAGGAAGATCCTGAAGAAGCGCGCGCCATCGATCATTGCGGCCTTCACCAGTTCATCGGGAAACGCGACATAGAAGTTACGGAAGTACAGCGTCGTAAAGCACAGACCGTAGACAATGTGCACGAACACGAGACCCGTAATGGACTGGGCCAGCCCGATTTTCCCGAGGAAGGTCGCCATTGGAATGAGCACGATCTGGAACGGGATGAAGCATCCGAACAGCACGAGCCCAAACAGGATGTTGTCGCCCCTGAATCTCCATTTGGTCAGCACGTAACCGTTGAGCGCGCCAAGGAAGGTAGAAATCGCAACTGCTGAAATGACCATCCTTGTCGAGTTCCAGAAAAACCCCTTCACGCCGGAACAATCGAGGCCAACGCACGCTTCCCCCCAGGCTTTAAGCCATGGCTCCAGTGTCCACGCACGTGGCAACGCGAGAATGTTTCCGCTGTACACCTCCGAAAGAGGTTTGAACGACGTCAGCATCATTACCGCGAGCGGGATCAGATAGACGACGGCAAAAAGCGCCAGCAGTCCATAGATCACGATCCTCGATACGTAGTTATGCTTACCCATCACCATTTGCGGCGAGTCCCAGCCTTTTTTCGACATGACGATCTCCTGACTGGACTAATGCGAGCCGCTGCCGCTGCGCGGACGAAGCTCTGAATAGAGATACGGGACCATGATCGCTGCGACCGTGCACAGCATCATGACCGCACTCGCCGCTCCCATTCCCAGCTCGTTTCGCGTGAAGGTGAATGAGTACATGAACGTCGAGGGCAACTCCGTCGAATAGCCGGGACCTGCTCCTGTCAAGGCCACCACCAGTTCATAGCTCTTGACCGCGAGGTGAACGAGGATGACGAACGCGGAAACGAAAGCCGGCCGCAGTTGCGGGATGATGATGCGTCGATAGATAGCCGGCATTCTCGCCCCATCGATCGATGCGGCTTTGACCATGTCCTGATCGATACCCCGCAAGCCTGCGAGGAACATCGCCATGACGAAGCCGGACGCCTGCCACACCGCGGCGATGACCACGGTGTAAATGGCCATTCGGTCATCGATGATCCAGTCGAACCTGAAACCGGTCCAACCCCAGTCGTGGAAAAGCTTCGTCAGCCCGAGACCGGGATTCAGTATCCATTTCCAGGCTGTGCCCGTGACGATGAAGGAGATCGCCATCGGATAAAGAAAGATCGCGCGCAGCCCGCCTTCCGCCCTGATGCGCTGGTCGAGAAGAATGGCGAGGCCCAGCCCGATCCCCATGCACAGGACGACATACAGCGATGCATAGATTCCCAGGTTGGTGACCGCAACATGCCAGCGCGGATGTGCCCAGACGCGTCCGTACTGCATCAGGCCGCCCCAGTGCAGATTGGCAAACGCGCGTGAGCGTGTGAACGACAGGACCGTGGTCCAGACGATAAAACCGTAGACGAAGATCAGCGTCGTAATCAACGTGGGCGACAACACAAGCTTTGGCAATACCTGCTCGAACCGGTTTCTGAGGCTTGACCGGCGTTTGTCGTGAAGATGGGATTCGTCCGCCGTACCTCGTGACGAGGTATGAGCGGTCCGGTGTGTAGTGTGCATGGCAACCACCTCTACTTCGGGAGCATCGGGTCTCGCAGGGGCACTCTGGAACACCCCCGTGAGCTCTAGGACGGTGTACGGCCTACTTCGCGTTGTTGACGGCGTCGACCAGCTGTTTCACCGCATCGGCAGATGACTCGTTAGAGTTGAAGAAATGCGTGACGACGTCATAGACCGCGTTCTTCGGCCCATCGGGCATTGCGTGTCCATGCGCGAAGCTGCCTACCATCGTGCCGCTCTTCAGCGCAGTGCGAAGATCAGCCATCGACTTCTGGCCGCACTCGTCGAACCCATCGGACGGCACATCGAGACGCGCTGGAATCGCTCCCTTGATCTGGTTGAATTTCGCCTGCACGCCCTTGTCCATCACCGTCGACGCGAACGCATATTCACCAGGCAGGCTGGCGTCGCCCTTCTTGAACGTCGCAAACTGATCCGTATTGAAGATGAAGTCGCCCTGGGTGCCGGGGTACTGGAAGCACAGGTAGTCGACATTGGCCTTCTTGCCGGCGTTCACGAACTCGCCCTTCGCCCAGTCCCCCATGATCTGCATCGCGGCCTTGCCGTTGATGACCATCGATGTTGCGAGGTTCCAGTCACGACCCGGGAAATTCGGATCGACCATACCGCGCAGCGCGCGCATCTGGTCGAATGCCTTTTCCATCGTCTTTGAGCCGAGCGCGGCAGGGTCAAGATTGACGAGCGCCTGGGTATAGAACTTCGGACCGCCGGCAGACATCACCGCGCTGTCGAAAATCGTCGCTTCCTGCCACGGCTGCCCGCCGTGGGCGAGCGGCGTGTAGCCAGCCTTGCGAATCACGGCGGCATCGGCAACCAGCTGGTCGAACGTCTGCGGCGGAGTCAGATGCAACTGATCGAAGATCTTCTTGTTCGCCCAGATCCAGTTGGTCCGGTGAATGTCGACCGGCACCGCGACCCAATGACCATCGACCTTCGAGAAACGTTGAATCGGACCCGGCACGAGCTTGTCCCATCCTTCTTTTGCCGCGATCGGATCGAGGTTGGCCAGAAAATCCTGCGACGCGTATTCAGGAATGGTAAAGCCGAGCATCTGGATGGCGTCAGGCGGATTGCCGGATGCAACGCGAGCTTTCAGTACCGTGCGCGCTGCTTCACCGCCTCCCCCTGCAATCGGCGCGTCCTTCCAGGCGTATCCGCGCTGCTTCAAACCGTCCTTTAATACCTCCAGCGCTTTGGCTTCGCCGCCCGAGGTCCACCAGTGCATCACTTCGACGGATTTGGTGTCGGCCGCAAACGTCGTGCTGCTGCCACTGACGGCGATGGCTGCCACGAGTGCAAAAAGTGTTTTCCTCAACATGTCTCACTCCAGATGGGTTGCTCTCTCTGATGGAGAGGGTTTTCAGTCTTTTTCCCGGCGGACCCTTCCGCCCGAGGCTTGTTTCTTGCCTGCTATTTCTTCGCCGGCAGCCAAAGGTTCTTGCGTTCTCCGATATGCAGTTGAATCGTCTTCGTCTCCGTATAGTCCTCAACCGCCTGCTTGCCGAGTTCGCGGCCGACGCCGCTCGCCTTGAATCCGCCAAACGGGAGTTCCGGATATCCGTCGAGGAAGGTGTTCACCCAGATCGTCCCTGCGTCGACACCGCGTGCGACCTTCAGGCAAGTATCGATATCGCTGCTCCACACCGCGGCTGACAAGCCGTACGCGGTGTCGTTTGCGATTTCGATGGCATGATCCAGATCGCGGAACGCGATGACACTCAAGACAGGGCCGAAAATTTCCTCTCTAGCGACACCCATGTCTGCCGTGACATCGGTCAGGACAGTCGGCTGCAGATAAAGGCCGTTAGCGCTTACGTAACGCGCGCCGCCAAGACGCACCTTCGCACCTGCCGAGACACCGGTCTCGATATGACCGAGGATGTCGTTCATCTGCTGTTCGCTGACGATCGCGCCTACCTTTGCATCAGGATGAAGCGGGTCGCCGACAGGCACTTCGCGGGCACGCTCGATAACAACAGCGACAAACCGCTCCACGATGGACTCATGCACGAGAACCCGGCTACCGCTGTTGCAGCATTCCCCAGCGTTGAAGTACACGCCGAACACGACCGCGTCGACCATTGCATCCCAGTCGCAGTCCGGGAAAACGATCTGAGGATTCTTGCCGCCCAGTTCCAGGGCGACTTTCTTGAGTTTCTTTGAGGCCACCCCGGCGAGCATCGACCCCACATGGGTCGAACCCGTGAACGAGAGCATGTCGACCCGTGGACTCTCGGCGAGAGGCTGACCGACGCGTGAGCCCTTGCCCGTTACGACATTCGCGACCCCGGCTGGCACGCCTGCCTTTTCAAGGATCTCCATCAACATGACGGTCGTGCCGGACGTCAGTTCGCTGGGCTTGATCACGCATGTGCAGCCCGCTGCCATCGCGAATGGCAGTTTCTGGCACAAAATCCACAGCGGAAAATTCCACGGCGTGATGATGCCGACCACCCCGATCGGCTGACGCAACACCAGTCCAAGCATGTCCTCGCCCAAGGTGTTGTAGGCGTCACCGCTGGTGGTGCGGGCGAGGCTCGCGGCGTATTGCCACAGATCGACGCAACCGGCGACCTCCGCGCGCGCCTGGGTGAGCGGCTTGCCGTTCTCCAGCGATTCGATTAGCGCAAACCGCTCGATCTGGGCCTGGATGCCATCCGCGATCGCCAGCAGCACGCGGGCACGCTCCGCTCCCTTCATCTTCGGCCAGGGGCCGTGGTGAAATGCACGATGGGCCGCATCAATTGCCGCGTCGACGTCCTCGGGCGTCGCCACGGCATAGGTGCTGACCAGCTCGCCGTGAGCCGGACTGAGCCGCTCGACACGTTCGCCGCCACCAGCCTCGCGCCACTGCCCGTCGATGTAGAGGCGACCGTGATACACCTCGAAGTCAGTCTTATGAGACGCCACAAGCAAGGGCGCCAGTTCCGGATTCATGTTTGCAGTCGTCATGTCAGTTACCCTCAAAGTTCGCCGGCCGCTTTTCGCGAAAACTCAGCATTCCCTCACGCGCATCCGCAGTGGTTGCCGCCAATGCACCCGCCATCGCCTCGAGGGTGGCCGCAGCACCCTCGCCGTTTGCCGCGTTCACCAGTTGCTTGGTCAGTTGCACCGACACGGGCGCGAGACGTGCGATCTGTTCGGCCATCTCCAGCGCGGCGTTCAATGCGCCGCCCGCTGACGCCACTTCGTCGATCAGACCAATTTCGTGAGCGCGCGCGGCGTCGATGCGCCTGCCGGTGAGCGCGAGCATCTTTACCCTGCTCGCCCCAATGACCGAGACAAGCCGTTGTGTGCCAGACCAGCCCGGGCACGTCGCTATACCCGCCTCTGGCAGGGCGAAGGTCGCGGCAGGTTCTGCAATCCGGATGTCCGCGACCGCGGCGAGCTCCAGCCCGCCTCCGAGTGCGTGTCCATTGATCGCGGCGATGACCGGTGCACGAAGCGCAGCCCAACGATCAAAGATCCTGTGTCCGCGCGGTACCCACTGACGCCACATATCAAGTGGCGTCAGCGCGGACCATTCATTGATGTCCGCACCCACGCAGAAAGCCTTCGTTCCCGAACCCGTCAGGACCACGGCGCGCACATCGGTCCACGCATCAAGCTCAGCGGCGACCGCCTCCAGACGCATCAGCATCAGTGGGGTCAAGGCATTGAGCTTCTCGGGGCGGTTCAACGTGACAACAGCGACTGCGCCGCTGCGCTCAAACTGGATTCCATCGATATCAGCCACGACGTGCCTCCCTGAGTTGCAGGCCGTACGGCGATTCGCTGAAAATCGCGGCATTCATGGTCTTCAGTTCCGATGAAACAATCAAAGGAAAGTCCGCCTGCTCAAGCACGTCCCTGTTCAGGTCGATGCCGGGCGCCACCTCGATCACTTCAAGACCTTGCTTCGTAAGCTGCAACACACAGCGTTCGGTCACATACAGCACCTGCTGACCACGCTGCTGCGCCATGCGGCCGCTGAACGTGACGTGGTCGACGTCGCCGATGAACTTCTTCGATTTGCCTTCCTGAAGGATCGTCAGCCGTCCGTGACCGACCTCCAGCTTCGCGCCGGCCGTGAAAAAACCCGAGAAGACGAGCTTCTTCGCGTGCGTCGTAATGTCGATGAAGCCGCCACATCCGGCAGTCAGATACGGCTTGCTGGGCAGCTTCGAGACGTTCACGTGGCCGTTGCGGTCGATCTGCAGAAACGACAGCAGCGAAACATCGAAGCCGCCTCCCTGGAAGTAGATGAACTGCGAAGGCGACGGCATGATCGCGTCGGCGTTTGCCGAGCAACCGAAGGCGAAGCCGAGCAGCGGCATACCGCCCACCGCACCCTGCTCGATGGCCCACGTCACACGGCCGTTGAGTCCTTCTTCAAGGAGAATGCGCGGAACGTTGGCCGAAATGCCGAAGCCGAGATTCACCGCGTCTCCGTCCGCGATTTCCATCGCCGCGCGGCGCGCGATTACCTTTTCCGCGTTCCAGTCGGCAAATGCAAATTCGCTGTCCGGAACCTTGATTTCGCCGCTGATCTCCGGGTCGTATTCGATCTGCGTCGTCTGTTTCTGCTCGGGGTCCACGACCACGTAGTCAACGAGGTTGCACGGAATATGCACCTGCTGCGTACCGAGCGACCCTGCCTTCACGACTCGCTTGACCTGGGCGATGACAATGCCACCGTTGTTACGCACTGCAAGCGCCTGGTCGCGGCCGCCGAGCAGCGCGCCTTCGTGTTCGTAAGACAGGTTGCCCCGCTCATCCGCTGTGGTGGCACGCACGATAGCGACGCGCGGCACGATATTCGGAAAGAAGAGCCACTCCTCGCCCGCGAACGTGACCTTGTCCACGATCGGCTCGGATTCCGAGAGACTGTTCATTGCGCCGCCCTGCCGGTCCGGATCGACGAAAGTGTCGAGCCCCACCTTGGTGAGGACGCCGGGGCGCTTCGCGGCCGCGTCCCGATGCATGTCAAACATCACACCGCTCGGCAGGTTGTATGCGCGGATTTCATTGTCGACCACCATCCGCCAGATGTCGGGCATCGGTAGACTCGATGGGCCGCTGGGAAACGAACCGGCGATGATCGACTTGATAAGACCGTGCTTCGCCAGATGATCAACGCCTTTGACGCCATACATGTCGCCAGCTGCTATCGGATGCAGCAGCGAAAGTTGTCGGGGATGGCCTTCGGTTTCAAAGCGCGTCCCGATCGCCGCCAGCATGGCGTCGGGGCAGCCAAGGCCACTCGACGAACTGACGGTCACAACGTCACCATCGTTGATCAGGCCTGCGGCAGTCGCCATCGAAATAACTTTGCTGGAACCCACAATAGATCTCCTCAAACTGACTCAGCGCACGAACTGCTGCGGGACGGCGACGTGTGCACCGGTTGAAGCCGACTCTTCAAGCGCAAGCGCGGTAACCAGTGACCGGTATCCGTCCCGGCCAGTGGCTGCGGGATCCTCACCGAGGAGAACAGCGCGATGGAACTGGGCGACCGCGTTGACATAAAGGTCCTGATGGACGACCTCGATGATTTCGAAACCTGCTGCTGAACGCAGCTCGATTTCTCCGACGGCGCGCTGGGTCATCACGTCACGTGCGATGAGCGAGCCTTCGGTCCCGTGGACCTCGAGGCCGGTCGGCGCGTACGGCACGGTGAACGCGTCGTGAATCTGGGCAAGCACGCCGTTACTGAACCGGATGATTCCCATCACGCCGTCGGCGAGGCCTTGGGTACCCATGCTTCCGGACGAGGTCATCGCGCTCACTTCGACGGGTTCTGCATCCAGAATGAAGCGAAGGGTGTCGGCGTCGTGCACGGAGATGTCGAGCACGACGCCGCCGCCCGCATCAGGGCGCTCGATTCGCCAGCCGCGGAGGTGCGGCGGTAGTGAGACCGCGTGGAAGACTCGCACGTAAAGCGGCGTGCCAACCGCACCGGAAAGGATGAGTTCACGCAGACGGCGGTGTGTCGCTGCACACCGCAGGTGATGGTTCGTGCCAAGGACAACCTGGTGGGCGGCGCACGCCTCGATCATCTGGCTCGCGTCAGCCTCTGAGAGCGCAAGCGGCTTTTCGCAGAGCACGTGTTTGCCGGCAGCGGCAGCCGCCAGTACCTGAGGCAGGTGTTTTTCGTTCGTGCTGCTGATGTAGACCGCGTCGATGTCGCGATCGGCGAGGATCTCATCGAGGTTCGTGCCGGACTTTGAAATCCGATGCTTGTCGGCGAACTCGCGGACGCGCCCGGCGCTGCCGCTGACGACCGCTTCGATCGTGCCGTCCGGCTGCGACCGGATCGCGTTGACCATCCACTCGTCGGCTATCGTGCTGGCGCCGATCAGCGCCCAGCGAATCTTGGAAGTCATTGTCTCTCTCCGTTGGAACGTTCCAACCAGCGTTTATTGGATCGTTCCAACAAACTGTAGTAGACTCATTTCACCGTGTCAAATACTTTTGGAACGTTCCAATTGTGCAAAGCAACATGAAAACAGTTCCGACGATTCAGGACATTGCAGCGGCTGCGGGGGTATCCAAGTCGACGGTCTCGCTGGTCCTTCAACAGAGCCCAAAAATCAAGGCGGAGACGGCCGACAAGGTTCGGGCGGCGGCACAGCTCCTCGGCTACGTCTATAACCGCGGCGCAGCAAATCTGCGCGGGACCCGAAGTACCATCGTCGGGATGGTCATTAATGATCTGACTAACCCCTTCTTTGTCGAGTTGCTCGTCGCCATCGAGCGGGTACTCGCGCAGTCCGGATACACGACGCTGATGGCACACACTGCCGAAAACGTCGCGACCCAGACCCGTGTTCTGCAATCGATGCGTGAGCAGAATGTGGCCGGCCTGATCATGTCTCCTGCGCTGGGAACACCTGAGCAACTGCCGGACGAGATCAAGTCCTGGGGAATTCCACTTGTCCTTGTCATGCGACCGATGGGCACGGATGTCGACACGGTCGGAGTCGACAACAGCTTTGGATTCGCTCTCGCGACGGAACATCTGGTTGCTCAGGGCCACACACGTATCGCATTCGCCGGCAATCGAACGGGGTATGCGGTTGCGAACCAGCGCAGGCAGGGCTACCTCACGGCGATGGCCAGTCATGCCCTGCCTGTCGCCGACGAGTGGATCATCGACGTTGAACTGACTCCGGAGGGCGGTCGCAAGGCTGTCCGCTCCATCTTCGAGATGCGGCCTCGTCCGACGGCGGTGGTTTGCTATAACGACCAGGTTGCGTTTGGCGTGTTGCATGAACTGGACCGAATGGGCAAACGTGCGGGCAAGGCGCTCGCGGTCGTTGGCTGTGACAATGTGGTGGCGGCAGAACATACCAATCCGCCACTCACTACTCTTTCCGCTGGAGCGGACAAACTCGGCACGATCGCGAGTGAGACGCTGCTGGCCAGGCTCGATCCAGCGGCGGACGGAAAAGAACCACCCGTGCAGTACTTCGCCATTCCGCAGCTGGTCGTCAGGGAATCAAGCGTGGGCTCCGCGGGGCGCCACCCGCATCTTTCCGTCGATCCCACCCGCACAGAACGTCGCGTTGCAGGCCAGCGGCAATAGACTTCTGCCCCCTTGATCCATCGCGCGTCAGCCAGAGGGGCTGGCCGCATCGTGGCGGGCCGTCTGGCTAACCCCGAACCGACCAGGCGACCCGCCTACGAATCGGTGGATTGCCTTTCGGCCCCCAGCGACGGCGTTTCACAGCGCAAAGCCCATCTGGTCCTTGCCGAGTTCAGTCAGGTCTTTCTCCGCCGCACGTCCGACAAAGTCGACTTCAAAATTGTCCGCAGGAAAGTCCGGCGGGCTATCTCCGTTGAGAAAGGTCGGCAGCTGGCGTTTAAGGTAGGCGTCGTTCTTTGCACACGCTGGCGCAGCCGATATGTACATGACGTTGCTGTAGCCCTTGCCACGATGGGCATCTTCGACCGCGTGAATCACGTCGCTATGCCAGAAGACGGTGTCCCCTGCCTGCATCAGTGGAATGGAGGACAACGCTTCTTGAAGCGGACCATGCCACTCCCGCTTGATCGAAAGTGCGCGGCCAGGTAATGCGCCGCACAGGTCGTCATCTGGCACGTCATCCTGGAGAGCGCGCAACAACACATACACCATGGCGTTGGCAATTGGCACAAGCTGAAGCGTGCCGTCTCCCGGACCTTGCGCAGTGAGCGCTGTCCAGCCCTGGAAAGTACGGAACATCGAACAGACAGTCGGTGACGGAATCTCTCTCGCCTCGGGGCGATACGCGGCATCGAACGCGTCGTAGCGGCGCCAGTCGCCACTAAACACGTGTCGATAAACACGCCGGAAATTGTCGTCAAGCCAACGTTCGACTGACCCACCGTCGCAATGAGCAGACAGCCCGAGCGACTCCGAGCCGGGGGGGCGACGCCGCAGCCGGTCCGCGTACACTGGAACGCGGTCCGGATCGAAATGAACGCGCCCTTCGCTGTCGTGTTTCCAGAGGCGGTTCAGAAAGACGCGCGTCTGAGTGAGTTCGGGCGCCTGGCGCGCTTCGATCTGAGGCTTCGACCAGTAAATGCCGTAGATCTGAGGCTTGCTCGAAGCGAGGTTACCGAAGTACTTGTCTTCCGCACGATGCGCGAGTTTTTCGTCGAGGCCATTGGACTCGACATACTCGGCGACCTGCGCGTCCCAGCGTTCAGCGCGCTCGCGGCTGAACACACCCCGAACGACGCAGGCCCCTCGATCCTTGATCGATGCGATCTGCCCGGCGCTCACCCGGTCAGCGGCGATATCCGCATACTGGATTTCAGGAATGACGGACTCACCGCGGGCACGCTGCTCCGCGATGGTAGCGACCTTGCGCTGAATTTCAGCTTCGACCTGCTGGAATACGTCCTTATAGTTCGGAAGGCCGGCGCGCAACAGCTTTTTAGCCGCCCGAATAGCGGTCGGCAAATCGTCGATGTGAAGGGATTCCATGGTGGCGTCTCCTGGTGTTCTTTGATGACTGAAGCTTAGCCTGGGCCAGGATGGGCGGGTGATACAATAAGGTCAACTTCTTTGCGATTCCAGCCATGAAGGCTCTATACGAACATGTCGAGATGAGCGCCGGATGCTCCGTGCGGGTTTATCACCGGAAGCTTCCGCGTATTCCGTTCGAATGGCACCATCACCCGGAATATGAACTCACCTTGACGATGAATAGCCGTGGCAAGCGCTACATCGGTGACTCGATCGCCGGGTACGAGGGCGATGACCTGGTGCTCGTCCCGCCGGACTTGCCTCATACCTGGTCGTCGAACCGTTCGATCGACGGCAGCGCCCCGCAGGTCGCTATCGTCATCTGGTTCGAAGGCGACTGGGCGCGACGACTGGCAGATTGCTGCCCCGAGTACGAAGCACTTCATCGGCTTCTGCGACGCGCTGCCTGCGGCCTTGCGTTCAGAGCGGAAGCCGGGGCAACGGTGCGTAGCCGACTCGAGGGTCTTTTGTCTGTGTCTCCCAGAGAGAGACTCAGCGTTGCGCTGGACATCCTGTGCACATTGGCCGATGAGAAAGCACGGCCACTCGCATCCCCCAGCGCATTTGATCAGGGCAACGTGGGGCGGCCTTCCGGCCACGAGCCGGAGCGGATAAATCGGGCGTTAGCAGTTATCGAGGCACGGTTTGCCGAACGGTTGACACTGGCGGAATTAGCCGCCGCCGCGACCCTTTCAGAGCGCACACTCAATCGATATTTTGTTCAGCATATCGGCGAAAGTGTCGGGAAGTATGTGAGCCGCGTGCGAATCGGTCACGCATGTCGAATGCTCGCAGACACCTCATGGCCCGTGTCGGTTATCGCCGCGCATTCGGGATTTCCCAACGTTGCCAATTTCAACCGTCAATTTCGCGCGCTGAAAAAGACGACTCCCGCGGCCTATCGGAAAGAATTTGCGGGTCGGCCACGACATCAACTGAATGCCCCGTTGACACTGGAGGCGAGATCGCCATCCTTGGACCGCTGATGAATGGCCTTCAGCTTGTGACTAAGCGGACCGCTTGGCTCGCGATATCGTGTGCGACGAAACTGCGGCCCCGGCTCCCCTACTTTCGATGACCGCGCGCGTGCGCTGAGAGGTTCGCGCCGCTGCCTCCCGGATCGATTCTACGAGCCGGTCCAGATTCGCAAATTCGAGTCGCTGCGTCGGTACGATCACCGCAAGCGATCCGACTGCTTCGCCCGAATCGTCCGTGAACAGCGGCGACGCCAGTGCAGAAACGCCGTTTTCCAGTTCGTCCCTCGACAGGTAAAAGCCCGCGCGTCGGATTTTGAGCAGCGACGCGCGGAACTCGTCGAGTGTCGTCCCCAAGCCGCTTTGCGCGATCTCTTCGGCATACTGATCGAACAGGACCGCCAACTTGGCCTTCGGAAACGTGGACAGGATCGCTTTTGGAGCGGCGCCGAGAAACAGGGGCCGCGGACGGCCTCGGCCGTATCGGAGGTCAAGCGCCGCCTCGTGCGTTTCGCGATGCGTGTCAACGAGCTCGCTCCCGTACCAGCGCGACATCACCACATCGAAGCCCGAGTGTTCGCTCAACTCGCGCATGATCGGCTGGCCGATCGCAAGCAGCGGATCCGACACGCGCAGATGGTAATCAAGCTTGATGATGCGAGGGCCGAGACCATAGTCCCCGCCTGCAAAGCGGATGAGCAAGCCGGCGTCCACGAGCTCGCGCACATAGCGGTAAGCCGTTGGAATCGAGCAGTCGAGTTCGGTGGCAACGTCTTCGACGGACAGGAACGGCTTCGCCTCCGAAAACAGCTCGAGTATGGATAACAGTCTCGTGATGCTCGACATCTCTGTGCAGGGCTCCTCGTGTGTGAACGGATTATATCCGCGCTTATGCAAGCCCCATCCGCTCGGCCATTTCTGCCCGCCAGACGCTGCGCGGCCTGAACCCCGATAGCGCGCGCGCATGGTGTTCAACGGCCGCGATCAGTTCAGCATCGGGCAAGTTGAAGTCGACAGGCACCCGCATTGGCTGATCGACATACCACGGCGTGTCGATGAAGAGTTCGAGGCGGTTGCCTTCGGGATCGCGCGCATAGATCGAGATCGCATTGCCGTGAGTGACGGGGTTGATTTCCTCCAGGCCTTCCGCGACGAACCGCTGGTAAAACTGCCTCAGCGTGGCAAGGCTGTCCGCTTCGAACGAAATCTGGTTGATCGGATTGAACGTCAAGTGTTCGGGGCGGCCGCTCGCGAGCACGATCTGGTGATGCACCGCGGGATCGCGGCTCAAGAACACGAGTCGCACAGTGCCGTGCGGCGTCTGCAGCGTGCCCCGATCCGTCACGGTGAACTCCAGCACCCGGGAATAAAAGTCCTCCACCCGTGCCATGTCGCTCACATAAAAACCCATGTGACTCAGCGACAGGCCCGCTCGCGCTTGCTTCATACCGTTCATGCTTGTCTCCACGTAGTGATAAACCCTAACAAAAAAGACGTTGTGTCCTTTGTAAAATTTAGTTTATTCTCAAAATGAGATAAATGTACAACTTTTTGAAGGATCGAAGCGCTGATCGCATCGACTTTTTATCCACCGGAGCATCAATGAAACTCGCCAGCTTTTCTACCCATCAAGGCCCCTCGTTCGGCATCGTTCGCGACGCAACTGTATTCGACCTCGGCAAGCGTCTTGGCGGCCGCTATGCGGATCTGAAAGCGCTGATTGCCGCCGACGCATTCGGCGAGGCTACCCAGGCGGCCGAAGACACGAAGGGCGACTACCCGCTGTCGGAAGTCACGCTGCTGCCGGTGATTCCGAGCCCTGAACAAATCTTTTGCGTGGGACTCAACTACGCAGACCATGTCAAGGAAACCAATCGCGAAACCACCGAGCATCCAGTCATCTTCATGCGGGTGCCGGCTTCGCAGGTTGGCCACGGCCAGCCGATGCTGCGTCCGCCTGAGTCGCACAAGTTCGACTATGAGGGTGAGATTGCCGTCGTCATCGGGCGCGGCGGACGGCGCATTGCCGAAGCCGACGCGTGGAATCACATCGCTGGCTACGCCTGTTACAACGACGGCTCCGTGCGCGACTGGCAGCTTCATACAGGCCAATGGGGCCCGGGCAAAAATTTCTATCGCACCGGCGCATTCGGGCCGTGGATGGTGACGAGCGACGAGATCGAACCCAACGCGGTGATGACGCTCGTCACCCGCCTGAACGGCCAGGAAGTACAACGCGCGACGACGCAGATGCTGATCCACGGCATCGCCAAACAGATCGCCTACCTGTCGACCTTCACCCCGCTCTCTCCAGGAGATGTGATCGTGACCGGCACGCCCGGCGGCGTCGGCGCGAAGCGCAACCCGCCGCTCTTCATGAAGCCGGGCGACGTGACGGAAGTGGAGGTAGACGGGATCGGTGTGCTGTCCAACCCGGTCGCCGACGAGTAACACCCAGCGCCGGACTCACGCTGTGCGTGCGCCCGGCGTCTTCCAGACGGACTCAGACATGTCAGATAAAACCATTTCGACGCACGCGTGTGATTACGACGTGGCAGTCATCGGCCTCGGGCCCACCGGAGCGACGCTGGCCAACCTGCTCGCAATCGAAGGCTTGCGGGTGCTGGTGCTGGAGCGAGACAAGGACATTTTCGCGCTACCCCGCGCAGTGCACTTCGATGGCGAATGCATGCGCGTGTTCCAGACCGTCGGCATCGCGGACTCACTGCTTCCCAAGCTGTTTGTCGGTCCCGGCATGAAATTCGTGAACGCCGAGGGCACGTTGCTGATCGACTGGCAGCGCCCCACTTGCATCGGGCCGCATGGCTGGTGCGCGAGTTACAAGTTTCATCAGCCCGATCTCGAGAACGCGTTACGTGAACGCCTGGCCGGCCAGCCGAATGTCGATGTGCGCCTGCGTCACGAAGTGTTCGCGCTAGACGAGACGAGCAATGGCGTCCGACTCCGCTTCGAAGACACGAGTTGCGGCAAGCTCGGCCATGCCACTGCCCGTTACGTCGTCGGCTGCGACGGCGCGCGCTCGATTGCGCGGCGCTTCATGGGCACTGAACTCACCGATCTGAAATCGCATGAACGTTGGGTGGTCGTCGACGTATTGCTCGATGCACCGCGGCCAGACCTCGGCGATTACTCGATTCAATACTGCGACCCGGTGCGCCCGACCACCTACACGCGCGGCCCCGGCAATCGCCGCCGCTGGGAGATCATGGTGATGCCCGGCGATGATGCGGCACAACTCGGTTCTCATGAGTGGCTGTGGGGCAAGCTCGCTCGCTGGATTTCGCCGGCCGACGCACGCCTCGAACGTTCCGCCATCTACACCTTTCACTCGGTGGTGGCCAACGGCTGGCGCCGTGGGCGACTTCTGCTTGCCGGAGATGCCGCGCATCAGACGCCGCCTTTCATGGGCCAGGGAATGGCGGCCGGTATCCGCGACGCTTCGAATCTCGCATGGAAGCTGGGTGCCGTCATCCGCGCAGAGGCGCCTGATACCCTGCTCGATACCTACGAATCCGAGCGTTCGCCGCACGTGCGCGAATTTATCAAAACAGCGGTGCAGCTCGGGTCCGTGATTCAGACGACCCGTCCGGAACTTGCCAGCAGCCGTGACAGCGAAATGAGCGCAGCGATTCGCAATTTCGTCACCCCGCAACCGAAGCTCGGCCCGGGAGCCGGTCTCGATGAACCATCAGGCGTTGTTGGACAAATCGCACCCCAACCCCGTCTGGCGGACGGACGCCTGCTGGACGACGTGGTCGGCTATCGCTTTGCACTCGTCGTGCTACCGGAGTTGCTCGCTGAATGTAGCGACATTTCTAGTCGCGCCGCGCAGGCTGGCGTCGAGATCGTCGCCTGCGAAGGGGCTGCCGTCCGTGAGTGGTTAGCTTCAACCGGCGCTTCAGCTGTGCTTATACGTCCCGACCGGTATGTGTATGGCGTCGCTCAGGAGGCGGAATCCTTGTGCTGTCTGCTTGAACACGCATTACCTGGCTCGCAGACAGAGAGCGCATGACCGGGTAAGTCCGCAAAACGCGTTGAAGCGCGAGAGACATCGTCACCAACGCACGCAAATCATTGGACAAAGAAGCCAACAATCACTGGAGGAGTCATGGAGACAACCCGTAATCCGGTCGGCGGCGCCGACCACCCGCAGCCCCCCGGCCTGACATGGTCGCAGTGGAAGATGATTCTCATCGCGAGCCTTGGCGGCTCGCTGGAGTTTTACGATTTCATCGTCTACGGCTTCTTTGCGCATAACATCGCGGCCCAGTTTTTCCCGAATGCGTCGTCGCTGATCAGCATGCTCGCGACTTTCTCCCTGCTTGCGATCGGGTACGTGATCCGGCCGCTCGGCGGGATTGTGCTCAGTAGCTGGGGCGACCGTTATGGCCGGCGTCCGGTATTCCTTGGCTCGATCATTGTGGTCACGACCGCGACCATCTGTCTGGGGCTGCTGCCCAACTACCAGAGTTGGGGCATGACCGCGTCGATCCTGTTGATCATGCTTCGCATGCTCCAGGGTTTTTGCGTCGGCGGAGAAATGCCCGGCGCCATCACCTATGCGGTGGAAGCGGCACCGCATAGGCGGCCAAAACCGCCTGCGCGCGGCATGCCACGTCCATGACCGACAATATTTGTGTTCATCCCCATACTCCTGAACGGCAGATGTCAAAGGCCCACCCTATGTACGCCTCGTTGCATCGCACGAGGCCAAGGGTAGGTGAACGAAATTCCGTGGACTTGTTCCAGCGCGCCCAAATGCTTGCACGGGCGCGAAGCAGGACATCAGCGCCGCGAGCGGGTCGATGCTGTCGCACGGCCAGTCGAGTCGGCAGCGCGCCCGGCAAGCTGGACGCTTCGACTGCCGGGCGCAATGCGTCGTACTCAATGCGATGACGCCGTCCCCGCCTGCAGCGTGGCGGCAGGTATTTGCGCTTCGCGCGGGAAGTAGCACGCCGGCGATTTGACGTGCACTTGCTGATTGCCACCGGGCAGGCCCGCATAGTCGACGGTCCGGGTTGTCGCAGTCTGCGCAAGCGGCGCACGGTGAGCCTGTGCCGACGAATAGGCGCAGCCGTTCAGCAGAGCGACGAAGATCAGGCCAACGAGAGTTCGTATCATGAGGAATGTGTCGCGTGATCCGACTCAATGAGCTTCTTTTAGCGCCGCGCTCGAGACCAGCGCATCCGACCTGTTCCACCAACCGCCGCCGACGGCCTGAAAGAGCGCCGCCGTGTCCGCGAGCCTCGCAGCCCTCGCCTGGATCGCGGCAACGTGCGCCGTTTCATAGCTTTGCTGTGCCGTCAGCACGGACAGGTAAGCGATCTCCCCCGTCTGCAGCTTCCGGCGAGCGATATCGAGGCTGCGCGATGCAGCCTGTTCGGCGGCCACGGACGCTTCCAGCGTCTTCGCATCGGCTTGCACACTTTGCAAGACATCGGCAACGTTCTGGAACGCGTTGATGAGCGTCAGGCGGTACTGCCCCGGCCTGCTCGTAGACCGCCTGTGCGGCGCGCTGGCGGTGCAGCAGCGCCCCGCCCTGAAAGATCGGCTGAAGCGCATCGCACTGCAGCGCCCGTTGCTTTTCGAGCGGCGGTACCCGAGCGGAAGCTTGACCTGCGTGGCCACGGCATGTTGCGCAGCGAGCACGAACCCGGCGAAATCGCGGCCGCGCACGTTGGCCTGCACCATGATCACGCGCTGCCCCTGTTCGCGCTCGATCGTCGAAGGACCGGGCTCCATCCGGATGTCGGCGACTTCGGCGAGCGGCACGGCCTTGCCCGCGCCGTTGCTCACGCGTAGCGCGCCGACTCGCGCCACATCAGTGCGGTCTTGCGGCGTCAGACGAACGCGTATGTCGAAGCGGCCATCGTTATTCGAAATCGAGCCAACGGTGCGGCCTCCAAGCGCCTGCACCACGTCGAGCACCTGGCTCGCATTGAGGCCGTAGCGCGCCACCGCATCCCGGTTCACGATGATGCGCAAGTACGGCTGGCCGACCGTCTGTCGCGCTTGCGCGTCGGCGGCTCCCGGCACGCGAGCGATCACGCTCGCAATACGCTGCGCGGTAGAGCGCGCCGGTTGCCTGCTCGAGCGCGCTGGCCTGGAGCTCGGTGCGCGCGCCAAGATCGGCATTGCCGGCGGCAATCGCGTGACTCATGCCGGCGACTGCATCGGCGCCATCGCGCACCTGTCCCACGATGTCCGCGAGCGCTTCTCTCATCCGCACGACAGTCGCCATCACCCTAGCCGTATCGCCGGTGCGCAACCCGGCGCGCTGGGAAAGATCGCCGCGCCGAATCGCATCGGCGAACGCGATCAGCTCACGCGGCTCCGCGCCGAGCGAGGGGCCGATGTTGCGCACGACAAGCACCGCAACGCCACCACCGATCACGCACGCAAGTCCGGATAGCGCAAGCATCATCCAGCGGAAATCGACGCTTATCTGACGTGCCTCGGCACCGCCCTGCCGGTTCAGCGCTTCCTGAAAGTCGATCAACTGGTTGATTGCCGCGAGCCACTCGACCAGCGCGGGGCGCGCTTGCTGGAGCAGCACGGTGCGCGCCCCTTCGGTGTCGCCGGAGGTTTGCCGTGCAACTACCTCGTCGATAAACGGCGTGGCCTTGTTGCCCGCATCGATCACGCGCGCCCAGTGATCCGCAATGCCGATAAGGGTGCGCCCTTCGCAGCCGCTATTCGCGCGTCGGCTGAACAGTTCTGTAAGCTCGGCTGCAAGGTGCTTGCTGAAGGTGTCGAAACGGCAGCCCAGCACGACGCATTGCAGAACTGCGGCATCGAACTTGCGCAAGGGTGGCTTTACGGCAAGCCGGCGGCCGTTGCGTCATTGCCAGCCAGGCCGCAGACGACCCAACGGCGGGTTCGCAAAACGATTTCGAAAGAACTGGCGCGCACCGAAGCGCACTGAACACCGCCGCCCGCGCACAGCGTTCCGTTGACGCGACAGCTCTATCGTTTAACGCTGATTTCATTCTCACGGTAGGCAGCCGCTCGAACTCCGTTGCATTTTGCCGCTACGTCCGTTTCAACAGCGACGTATCCACCGGCAACGCACGAATGCGCTGGCCGGTCGCATTGAAGATCGCGTTGCAGATGGCCGCTGAAGTCGGCGGCACGCCCGGCTCGCCAACACCGCCCGGCGGCGCATCGCTCGGCACGATATACACGTGTGTCTCGGGAACGGAATCGATACGGGCAACCTGGTAGTCCGTGAAGTTCGATTGCTCCGACGCGCCGTTCCGGAAAGTGAGTTCACTGTATAACGTGTTGCCGAGCGCCATCACCACCGCGCCCTCGAACTGCGCAATAACCCGATCGGGATTGACGATGCGCCCGCAGTCGACGGCCAGATCGACGCGTGTCACACGCACCGAACCGTCGTCGGCCACCTGCACATGCGCGACCGCCGCCACGTAACTCAGAAAGCTGCGATGTACCGCAATCCCGCGCCCATGCCGCGCCGGCAATACGGTCGACCACCCGGAGCGCACGGCGGCCGCGCGAACCACGGCCGCATGGCGGGCGGTGTCGATCGGATACTCGTCGATCGACGCGCCGTAGTTCGGGTAATCGACCCCTAGTGCATGCAGATCGACATGCCGCGGCGTGCCGAGCAGCGTGAGCAGGTGCTGCACCGGATCCTGCCGCGCGGCCGCGGCAAGTTCATCGACGAACGCCCCTAATGCGAAGCCGTGGGGAATGTTGTATACCGATCGATACCAGCCGATGCGCGTGTGTGCAGAGGCGGCGCCGTTCTCACACCGCACGTTGGCGATGTCGTAAGGCATGTCGGTCACGCCCTGCCCCAGTTCACCCGCCGCCCCGTAACGGACATCAGCCTTGAATGTCGAACTGATCGACGGAAACACCGTGCGGTGCAACCACGCGACCGTCTTGCCTTGCGCATCGAGCCCGCCTTCCATGTGCTGGGCGCACACCGCATGGAAATAGTCATTGTGCACATCGTCTTCGCGAGTCCACGTGAGCTTCACGGGCGCGCCGACCTCGCGTGACAGGAACGCCGCCTCGGCCACGTAGTCAGGCTTGGACTTACGGCCGAAGCCGCCGCCCAATAACGTGACATTGATCGTCACGGCCCGCTCCTGCACGCCGAGCACCTGTGCCACGGTCGTGCGAGCCTGCTGTGGATTCTGCGTCGCGGTCCAGACTTCAACCGCACCGTTCGCATAGGACGCGGTCGCGGCGAGCGGCTCCATCGCCGCATGCGCCAGGTGCGGCACGTAGTAGTCCGCCGAGACATGGTGGGCGGCGCTCTTTAGCGCAGCCGCTGTGTCGCCGTTGTTGCGAACGATTTTGCCCGGCTGCCGCACGGTGTCCTCGAGCGCCTTGCGATAAGCCTGACTGTCATACGATGCATTCGGCCCAAGGTCCCAGTCGAGCCTCAATTTCCGCCGCCCTTGCATCGCAGACCAGGTGCTGGTTGCCACCACCGCGATGCCGCCCAGCGGCTGGAAACCGGCGGGCAACGGCGCAGCGGGAATGCGGACCACATGCAGCACGCCGGGCACTTTCATCGTTTCGGTCGAATCGACGCTCTTGAGCGTCGCGCCATAGACCGCCGAATGTTCGATCGACGCGTACGTCATGCGGGGCAACACGACATCGATACCGTACGTCGCCCGGCCGTGGACGATGTCGTCGAGATCGACGATCGGCAGCGACTTGCCGATATAGCGCCATGTACCCTCGTCTTTCAGATGCAGCGTGTCACTGCTTGGCACCGGCTGACGCGCCGCCGCCGTTGCGAGCGCGCCGTAGGCGACGCGCCGCCCGCTCGCCGCATGCACGACATGACCCGGCTCGGTGTGACAGGTCGCTGGCGCCACGCGCCATTGCACGGCGGCCGCCGCCACGAGCATCTGCCGGGCCGTGCCCCCTGCTTCGCGCAATGGCTGGAAGAACTGGCGGATGCTGCGCGAGCCATCGGTATTCTGGTCGCCATACTTCGCATCGCCTTGCGCCTGCACGACCTTGACGGCGTTCCAGTCGGCGTCGAGCTCGTCGGCAAGAATCATCGCGAGACTGGTGCGGATACCGGTCCCCATCTCCGAACGATGCACGACCAGAATGATCTCGCCGGACGGCGCGACCGAGACATACACGTTCGGTGCGAAAGCCCCTTTCGCGCCATTCGCGGATGACAGCACGCTCGCCGCGAGCGCGGTGCCCGCGCCGCCGATTTGCAAGCCCAGCACAACCCCACCCGCCAAGGTCCCTTTCAACACCCCGCGCCGGCTCAGATTGACGATTTCGCCCATCACGCCTCCGACGCTGCCGCCTTGATGGCGGCCTTGATGCGTTGATAGGTGCCACAGCGGCAAACATTGCCGGACATCGCTTCGACGATCTGCTCGTCACTCGGCTTCGGCGTCTGCTTGAGCAACGACGCGGCCTGCATGATCTGTCCCGGCTGGCAGTAACCGCACTGCGGCACATTGGCGGCCTTCCACGCGCGCTGCACCGGGTGATCGCCGCCTTTGCCGAGTCCCTCGATGGTCGTTACGGGCTTGCCCTGAACATCCGCCAGTGCGGTCACACACGAACGCACAGCGACACCGTCCAGATGGACCGTGCATGCGCCGCACGCACCGACCCCGCAACCGAACTTGGTCCCGTGCAGCCCGAGCAGATCACGGACTGCCCACAGCAGCGGCATATTCGCATCCGCATCGACGTTGTGATGCACGCCGTTCACAATGAGTTCCATCAACTGATTCCTCGTAGTCGACGCGAACGGCCCAACGTCGTCATGCGCCGTATCGCTTTACCCGCACAAGCCGATCAGGCTCTCGCCTGATAGGCGTTGCACCATCCCGCGCCGCTCACCTGCTTCGCACCGAACAGCGCGCAAAGCGCGCTCGTGTCGGCTGGCTTGCCCTGATAAAACTGGCAATTCGAGCAGTGCTGGTTGGCGCTGAAGCGCGGATATTCCGCGTGATCGACACGCGATGCGTCGGTCCGGTAGCCGAGCGCCTGCGCGGCCGGATCGCCTTCCTGAAGCTGCGTGGGCGCGGCCCACGCAGTGCCGCCGGTCATTGCCAGCGCCGCGGCGCCAACGGTATGCACAATGAAGTTTCGTCGATTGGTTCGCATGTTCAATACACTCCTTTCACGACACCAGAACACGTTGCGGCGGTGCCATAAACTCCGGCCCTACCGGGTCCTTGACGAATTGCGAGACGATCGCGTCGATTTGCGCAAAGGCCTTGTCGTCGAGTCGCCAGCCGAACGCGGCTTCGAGTCCGTCCAGTTGCGACGGACGGCGCGCACCCCACAGCGCGATCGTCGGGCCGCGGTCCAGCACCCAGCGCACGGCAAGCGCAAGCACCGACTTGTCGAAGTTATCGCGCGCGAAGACGTTCAGTGCTTTCACAGCGTCGACATACTGCTGACGACGCGGCGCACGGAACTTCGGGTCATGTTGACGCAGATCGTCGCCCTCGAAACGCGTTTCGGCGCCGATGCGCCCTGCCAGCAATCCGCGGCACAGTGCGCCATAGGCGAGTGCAACCAGCCCATGCTGTTTCACATAAGGCAGCACGTCGCGGTCGATGTCGCGTTCAAACAGGTTATAAGGCGGCTGGGTGGCGGACAGCGGCGCCACGCGACGGAACGCGTCCATTTGCGCCGCAGAGAAATTGCTGACGCCAAGCGCGCGAACCTTGCCTTCCTTGCGCAGGTCGTCCAGCACCGCGGCGGTCTCTTCGATTGGCACGAGCGGATCGGGCCAGTGAACCTGGTACAGATCGATGTAATCTGTCCGCAAGCGCCGAAGTGTATCCTCTACTTCATGACGAATACGCTCCGGCGAAGCATTGCGAAATACCTTGCCATCCTGCCATTCGAGAGCGACTTTCGTCGCGATGACTGCCTTGTGGCGATATCCATCGGCCAGCGCTTTGCCGACGATTTCCTCCGACGCGCCGAAGCCGTACGCCGGCGCCGTGTCGATAAGGTTCACGCCGCTGTCGAGCGCCCGGCGGATCACCGCAATCGAGTCCTTCTCATCAGTGCCGCCCCACATCCATCCGCCGATCGCCCACGTGCCCAGGCCGATACGCGATACAGGCGTCGATAAACCCTCAACTTCAATTGTTTCAATAGTCATGCGATGCTCTCTGGTTAAAGCGCCGCATCCATGTCGAATACGGTCCGAGAAAAATGCGACGTGCCAAAAGGACGGGCAAGCGAGTCGATTATTTCAGCCGCATCCGGCGATCACAAGAAGGCACCTGAAGGTTCCATACTTTCCCCATGGAAACAAATTGCTACGACGGCCCTCACGCCGCCGAGAACCCGCAGAAGAAAACCGATGACCTCGCGCGCAACGTCATCGAGCAGATCGCCGACAAGTGGACGATCCTCGTGATCGATGCGCTGGGCACCCATGGCGAGATGCGTTTCTCGCGGCTACGCGACGAGGTGGGGGGCGTCAGTCAGAAGATGCTCACGAAGACCTTGCGGCAACTCGAACGCGACGGTCTCGTCACGCGCTATGTGCATCCCGTGATACCGCCTCGTGTCGACTATCAGTTGACGCCGCTAGGACGCAGTCTGCTCGACAAGATCTGTGGGATCTGGGACTGGGTGGAAGCGCATATGACGGAAATGGAATCGGCGCGACGGCAATTCGATCTCGGCGAAAAGCGTACCGATCGCGCGCCTTCGAACCGTGACGCGGAGTCCGGCTCACAAACGCGCCTGGAATAGCCGAACGCGTTCGCAGCGCGCTTGCCATGGGTGGTCGAGTCGCCGGTGTCTTCCTGAACCGTCTCAAGACACGCGAGGCCGGCCACGATCGATAGCGGCTGTTGCTCGGATTGAAGGCCACCATGAGCGAGGCCGAACTGCATCTCCTGCGTGCCCGGCTGGACGGGATATTCGCAACAAGGCCGCCCGTGGCGAATTGCGCCGCGGCCTGCCCACCGGGATGGGTGTGGGGCGAAGCCGACGGCGAGGTCAGGCTGCACCCCGACGAAGCCGTCGTCGGAGCATTGCGCACCGTGTTCGCACGTTTTGGTGAGGGTTCTGTCGCAGTAAGGCCTTCCACCCGTCTGATTTAAGTGAAGGCATGCACCAATGCGACGCTCGAGCTAGCGACGAAGTCTTTCGGACATCGATGAATTCATCGACCCCACGCGATGAGCCAAGGAATAGCAGACGCGAGAGAGGCCGCCCCCGACACTGTTAGCAGTCCAAGCACGATTTTCCGGAACGCGACTTCACTCATGCCCATGTAAAGCCGTGCGCCGATTACGGATGGGACGACCATTGCCGGCGCCACTACGGCAAACATTGGAAGGTCCGTTGCCGTAATCGTTCCGCTGAAAGCGTACGTGACCATGGTTACCGAAAGTATCGTGAGATTGAAGTTTTGAACGAGCCCGCGCTGATGATCTTTATCGAATCCACGAAGTACGCACCACAGGTTCGGAAATACACCTGCAAATCCCCCGAGGCCGCTCATGACGCCACCCAACAGGCCAACCACGCCGTCGGCCATGGGACCGCCGCGTGAGATTCGCGGCAATCTGGTGGCGAAAAACATGATTGGGCACCATAGCACCAGTAGGGCGCCAAGGAAGGCCTTGAACCGGTTGACGTCCAACACCGGGAGGAGCGCAGCGCCGACCGGAATCCCAATCAAGCCGCCCAGTATGAACGGCAAAAGATCCCGCCAGCAGATCCTTCGACGCACGGTGATAACCGACATGATCTGGCCGGTCAAGGCTCCAAAAATCGCTAGCGGGGCTGCGAGCTGTGGGTCGAGGCTCCATACCCATACGGACATTGCCACAAGGCCAAAAGCAAAGCCAGAGAGCCCCTGAACAAAGCCGCCCGCTGCAGCGCCTACCGCTACGACAATAACGGAGCTTACTGACATGGTAGCGGCCTTCTTCCTGGCTACGAACTGCGATTGATAGATTGCAACCAATGCACGGCATGCGGACCGACGATCAATCCCGTCGATTCAACCTATCCCGCTCTACGACCGAAGCAACCCGCGGATCGCGGCCGACAACCCCGCATCAGGCTTTTCAGGTGGCTTGGCAAAGCTGCCGATTTTCGGGCTGACCGGGCGCAAGCGGCAAAGCGTCTCTGCCTGGCAAACCGCGCTGGATACGCCATCGATGACAGGTACCGGAAGCCTGTCCGCGACCGTTCGCGCGAGACCCGCGAGCGGCGCACCGGCAAGGATTAGCACGTCAGCCCCGTCTTCCTGAACGGCCTGATCGCACAGATCCAGCAACATGGACGCATGGTCATCCTGGACCGTTGAGGCGTTGCGCAGTGGACGATCGAGATGGCGAATACCTGCCAGTCTGCTCAGCATGCCGTATCGATCGACGGTCTCGCGATACCAGGCGGTGATGCGCCGCGAGATGGCGATGATGCCGATGCGCTGGCCCATTTGCGCAGCCGTCATCAGCGCAGCCTCGGTCATGCCGACCACCGGCACGTCGAGCACTTCGCGCAGTTCGAGGAGACCCGGATCGCCGAACGCCGCGATCATCACTGCGTCGTGTTGTCCAATGCGCTCACCTGCGATGGTTGCTGCCGCGTGAGCACCGAGCAGCGCTTCAAACCGCGTTTCGATATAGGCGACCCCACTCGCCGCCGTTGCCATTTCAATTTGCGTCTCGCTGGCGGCAACATGCCGCGCTTCGGCCTCGATCAAGTCGGTCACGCCGATAGATATATTCGGGTTGATGATCAACAGTTTCATGTTCACTCTCGAAGGATGACTGTCCAGGCGCAGCCACGAGGCGGCGACTAGCCGAAGATCGCGGAAAGATCGACTTCCGTGTCTTCCGGCAGAGAGAGATCAAGAGTTGCCTCGATATGATCGAGATGCGTGATCGCTGCTGCTACCGCCGCAGTCAGATCGCCCCTCTGCATCAGTTCGACGATTTCCGTGTGTTCGTGATTCGGACACGCGGGCACGTTCGGGGAATCGAACAGCAGGATGATCAGACACGTCAGTGACGCGAGTTCCCGCATCAATTTGGTCAGCGGCGGGCTGCCGACCATCTCGGCGATCAGGAGATGAAATTCGCCAGACAGGCGAATGACGGCGTGCTTGTCGCCCTTGTCGCGAGCCGCCCTCTCCTTCGCAATATGCGCGTGCAGCCGGCGGAAATCGTCCTTGTCCGCGCGCTCGACCAATGTGCGAATCAGCGCTGGCTCCAGAATGCGGCGAGCCTGGAAGATATGACGTGCGTCATGCACCGATGGACTGGCGATATAAGCGCCGCGATTCGGAATAGTCGTCACGATGCCTTCGTGCGTCAGCCGGGCAAGCACCTTACGAATTTGCGTGCGGTTCACCTTGAATACGCCTGCCAGCTTCTCTTCCACCAGCTTCGTACCCGGGACGAGCCGGTGCTCCATCACGGCCGTCAGGATGCGCCTGTAAATGGCATCGAGCTTGTCGTCATCGACGCCCAGTATCTGTTCGGTGCTGCGCGCCTTGCGCGAGCGTGGCTCTTTCTCGGTCAACACTTCGGGCACCCTCGTCAAGCATGTTTGTGTCGATGCAATTGTAGATTGTCACAAAACAAATTGGAATTGTTCAACTGTGCACTGCCATTGTTCAGCAGCACCATGTGCGCGCTTAACAATACTCGGCCGCACCTGAAGAGTGCCGCCGACGCGTCAACGCTTGACTTCCGCCAAGGCGGCCACGCGAGGATCACGAACTGGCAGATACTGCGCCGGTCGCGGCTCACCCGCAATTCAGACCGCCGAGACGACTAAACCAGACGAAGATTGGCACATGAGTTGCTTTGTCTGTCACAACGACAATCTATTTTGTGACAAAAAAGGAATCTCCTGATGCAGCTTGCCCGTCTGTCTTTCTCTACGCTGAGGCGTGCCGCCCGGGCGCTCGTCGCACCCGTCATGATGGCCGTCGCACTCGCCCCGACCGCCGGCCATGCGACGGACGCCGATCCGGTACAGCTTGGATACGCGAAGTGCGCGCATTGCACGCCACTGTCGCTGACTCCCCAGTACGCAACTGGCGTGAAATTAACCGCGGTGCCGTTCAACACGGGCAACGACGTGCTTACCGCGCTACTGTCGAAGAGCATCGACATCGCGCAGGTCACCTACCTCCATTACGTGACCGCACTCGACAAGGGGTTCAAGGTCGTGGCTGTCTCCGGCCAGATCAACGGCGGATCGCGCATTCTGGTAGCGAACAGCCTTCCGGTTCAGCCGGGCGACTGGGACGGCCTTAAAAAGCTCATCATGGAATACAAGAAGGAAGGCAAGCCTTTCCGCGTCGCCGCCTCCCGCGGCAATGCGCAGGATATCCATATGCGTGGCGCGTTTCTAACGCACGGCATCGATATCAACAAGGACGTTCAGTTCATCAACATTCCGAATCCGTCCGATCACGCTTCAGCGCTCCGCCGTGGTGAGGTCGAACTGATCACGTCGGTCGAGCCGTTCGCGACGCAGATCAGTGCCGTGAAAGCCGGCAAGTTCTTCGCCTTTCCGTACGACCAGGCTGCGGGCAAGCTGACCAACCTGATCGTCACGCGCCCGGACGTGATCGAGACCAACCCCCAGGGGGTGCTCGAAACAGTCCGTGCCATCGTCAAGGTCGATGAACTGATGGCGGGTAACAAGCCGCTTTTTATCGACACGATCCAGAAAGTGACCGGTCTCGACAAGGAGATCGCGACGGGTGCGGTACAGAACCTTGATCCGGACTACAAGATGTATCGCACCTCGGCAGTGGCCATTGCCAAAATGATGCACGACCTGAGGTACGTCAACTCGGACGTGAGCGACGCGGTCCAGAAGAACCTCGACTACAGCTTCCTGGAGAAGGTGACCGGCAAGCCCAAGGCTCAACTCGGCTATTAATTCGGATCGCGTGATGACATCGATAACTTCATCGCGTTTCTACCGGCACATCGAGCGGGGCATTGTCCCGGTACTGCTGATCGCCGGCTGGGAAGCGTTCTCACGCTCAGGCATCCTACCGGCGGCGCTGCTGCCCGCGCCTTCGCAGGTGCTGATCGCCTGGGCTGACTGGATCTTTTCGACCGATGGCAACACTCAGACCTATTCGGGCCACTGGATCTTCGACATTGCGGCGAGCGCCGGCCGCGTGTTCGCGGGGTTTGGAATCGCCACGGTAATGGGTGTCGCAATTGGCATGGCGATCGGGTGGTCGCGATCGGTCGAGTCGCTCGTCGAGCCGACATTGCAGACGCTGCGCCCGGTTCCGCCTGTTTCATGGATTCCGCTCGCGATCATCTGGTTCGGCATCGCCAACAAACCGGCGATCTTCCTGGTGTTCATGGGCTCGTTCTTCCCCATACTGCTGTCGACGATCCATGGCGTCAAAACCTGCGACCGTAACCTGCTGAGAGCGGGCGCGATGACGGGCGGCACGGGCTCCATGCTGCTGCGTCACATCGTCTTCCCGGCGGCACTTCCCAGCATCTTCTCCGGTCTGCGCATCGCCATTGGCTCCGCGTGGATGCTGACGGTGACCGCTGAGATGGTCGCGGTCAAAAGCGGCGTCGGCTATGTACTCTGGGACGCCTACTACTTCCTTCGATACGACGTCGTCATCGCGTCGATGGTCAGCATCGGCCTGCTGGGCTTCCTGAGCGACTACGTGATCAAGGCAATCTCCGGGCGCGTCCTGCGCTGGCAACGGGGTTCCACACTGCAGGCACGGGAGCGCTGAAAACATGGCACTTATCACAATCGATCGCGTCTCGCGCACCTTCGAAGACACAAAACGCAAGCAGACCGTTACCGCGCTCGATAACGTCAGCCTGAGCGTCGAGCGCAACGAATTGCTGTGTCTGCTCGGCCCAAGTGGCTGCGGCAAGTCGACGTTGCTCAACATGATTGCGGGCTTCGACAAGCCTACTGCGGGCACCGTCAGCGTAGGCGGTTCGGTCGTCGAGGAGCCCGGCGCCGACCGTGGCGTCGTCTTTCAGCAAGCCAACCTGATGCCATGGCTACCCGTGTGGGAAAACGTCGCCTTCCATCTGAAGATGCGTAACGTGGGGAAGTCCGAGCGACGCGAGCGTGCACAGCGATACATTGAAATGGTGGGGCTGAAAGGCTTCGAAAACCATTTCCCGAGCGAGTTGTCGGGAGGTATGAACCAGCGGGTCGGCATCGCGCGTGCGCTCCTGATGAATCCGGAAGTGATTCTGATGGACGAGCCATTCGGCGCGCTCGACGAGCAGACCAAGATGGATATGCATGCCGAACTGATCCGGATCTGGCGCGAGAGCCGCAGCACGATTGTTTTTGTGACGCACGGAATCGACGAATCGCTTGCACTCGGCACGCATGTCGCAGTGATGTCGGCGCGGCCGGGACGCATCCGCGAACTGCTGCCCATCGAGCTGGAACGGCCTCGCGATCCGACCAGCGCGACATTCAACGACTACAAGCGCCACATCCTGTCCTTGCTGCGTCCCGAAACCGTGGCGGAGCTGGTTTGATGACAACCTTTGTCACAGGAAGCAGCGGCTTTGTCGGACTGGCGCTGACCGAGCGGTTGCTGGCCGAGGGCGAAACGGTCATCGGCTTTGATTGCAGCGCGCCGCGCGATGCCGCGTTGCGCGCGTTCGCCGCCCTGCCCGGCCGCTTTGTTGCCCTGACCGGCGATACCCGCGACATCCGTGCGCTGACAGATGCGATGCGTACGCACCGGCCATCGCGTCTGGTCACGCTGGCAGCGATCACTGCGGATGCCGCCCGCGAGCGCGCCATGCCGCAGACCATCTTTGACGTCAACGTCGGCGGCGCACTTGCCGCGCTCGCTGCGGCAGCGGCAGTGGGCGTCGAAAGGATGGTGCATGGCAGCTCCGGCTCAGTCTACGGTGCCAGCGGCCGGCAGAACACGCATCAGCTTAGCGAAGATCTGACGCCGCTGTTACCCGAGGCGCTTTACGGCATCTCTAAGCGAACCGCTGAAGAAGCCGTGCTGCGGCTTGCACGGCTGCATGGGCTCTCGCTGACCATTGGCCGTATCGGCACATGCTTTGGACCCTGGGAAGCCGACTCGGGCGTGCGCGACACGCTTAGCGCACCGCTCCAGGTACTGGAACGGGCACGCAGAGGCGAGACGGTCGTGCTGCCGCGCACTCATCGCCGCGACTGGCTGTACGTGCGCGATGCGGCGGCAGCGCTGGCTGCATTGCTCGCGCAGTCAGCGCTTGCGCACGTCGCATACAACGTGGCAGCAGGTTTCGAATGGAGCGTTGCCGACTGGTGCGACCGGCTTGCAGCAAGGTATTCCGGCTTCGATTGGCGGATCGCCCGCGAAGGCGACGTGCCCAACATCGATTACTACGCGGACTACGATCGCGCGTCGATGGATATTACCCGCCTTCTAAACGACACCCCATTCGTCCCGCAATACGACCTCGCTGCCGCGGAAGCGGACTTCGATCGATGGATAAAACGCTGATTCCATGAACGCCAAACCGCATTTGACTGCAAGCCTGAGCATGGAAGGCAAGGTCTGCATCGTGACGGGCGCCGCGTCCGGCATCGGACGCGCCATCGCGCGTCAGCTCGCCGCGAACGGTGCGGTTGTCGTGATTGCGGACATAACGACCGACGTCATCGAAGGCGGTGAGCCGACTGCGACATTGATTGTTCGCGACGGCGGCATAGCACACTTTATTTTTACCGACGTGAGCGACACGGCCCAGGTCGATGCACTCGTTGCGCAGACAGTCGCGCGTTTTGGCCGGCTGGACGTGCTGGTGAACAATGCCTGCATCCGGCATGCGCGCCCCCTGCTCGACATGGAAGAGGCCGACTGGCAGCGCGTGCTCGACGTGAATCTGACTGGCGTCTTTCGCTGCAGCCGCGCCGCCGTGCGGCAGATGACCGGCCAGCCGCCGGTAGATGAAGTGCGCGGTCGCATCGTTAATCTGTCGTCGCAACACGGCATGATCGCGGCGCCGGGGGATCTCGCTTACGGCACCGCGAAAGCCGCGATCGACTACATGACGCGGCAGATCGCAACCGACTACGCGCCCCACGGCATTGTCTGCAATGCCGTCGCACCCGGCAAGATTCAAACCGGTGCTAGCGGCCGCGCAATGGATCCCGTGGTGCTCGATCGCGCGACCCGGCGAACGCCGTGGCCGCGCCTCGGTCACCCGGACGACATTGCGCGCGCCGTTCTTTTCCTGGCAAGCGATCTCTCCACGTTCACGACCGGCACCACGCTGATGGTCGACGGTGGCTGGATGGCCGCATGAGCGCACACGACGATCTGCACGCTCCACTCGATCTGCTGATCACCGATGCCACGCTGCTGCTCGCAAATGGCCAGGCGCAGCGGGCGTCGCTCGGTATTCGAGGCGCACAGATCGCGTATATCGGAAGAGCGGCCGGCGCGGCGCCGCCCGCCGCTCGGCGCGTAGTGCCGCTTCCGGGACGCGTCATCACGCCCGGATTCATCAATACGCACTACCATGCGGGGCTGAACTTCGTGCGCGGCGTCGCGGCGGACTGCGGGTTTGCGCCGTCGTACACGCCCGGCTTACCGCAGGCGTCCTGGCTCACGCCCGACGAAGCGTGCGTGCTGTCGCGGTTCGGCGCGCTCGAAGCGTTGCAAGCGGGATGTACAACGCTCGTCGATAGTTTCGTGCATGCCGAGGCCACGGTCGAAGGCATCGCCCAGACAGGCGTGCGCGTCTTCGCGAGCCAGCGTCTGGCCGACGTCGATTTCACGTCGTTATTGGCGGGCGAGCGGCGGTTTGAACGCGCCCGTGGCGAGCGTCAGCTCGAACGCGCCGAAGCGTTCGTTGCACGATGGGCGGGCTGCGCCAACGGACGAATCCAGACCCACCTGACTGCTCACGCGCCCGATACCTGTTCGATCGACATGCTGAAGGATGTCGATGCGCTAGCCCGCCGCCTGAATCTGCAGGTCAGCACGCACCTCGCGCAAAGCGCAGAAGAAGTGGCGTGGGTTCGAGCGCAGTATGACCGCTCGCCGGTCGAACTGCTCGATGAACTCGGACTGCTCAATGAGCGCCTGCTGGCCGCCCACTGCATACACGTCAATGACACGGACATCGCACTGCTTGGCAAGAGCGGCGCACACATCGTCCATATTCCATTGGGCAACGCGATATCTGGACGCCTTGCGCCGACGCGCCGCCTGATGGAAGCAGGCGCGTCCCTGTGCCTCGCCACCGACACCATGCATGGCGACATGATCGAAGCCATGCGCTGGGCGCTCGCCATGGGCCGCCTTCAGGGAGGCGGCGTGGACAGTGACTGGCAACCTCACGATGTCTTCTCGATCGCTACGCGTCACGGTGCGTTGGCGCTCGGCTGGGGCGATCGCCTCGGCGAGATCGCGCTCGGCCGTCTCGCTGATCTGGTCATTCTCGATTTTCGCCGCTCACATCTCACCCCGTGCGTCGATGCGCTCGGCAATCTCGTTCACAACGCGAGCGGTGCCGACGTCGAAAGCGTCATCGTCAATGGCGAGTTCGCCGTCAGCGACGGGCACGCTCTGTTTGTCGATGAAGACGCCGTTCGCGCGGAAGCCCAAGGCGTCTGCGAGGCCGTCTGGCGACGCTGCGACACCCCACGGCGTCCCTATCCACCTGCTTCAGGTATCCACTCATGAGTCAACGCATCCGGCTGGGTATTCTCACGCCCTCTTCCAATACTTCGCTTGAACCGCTTACGCAGGCAGTTGTGGCCGCCCTTCCCGGCGTCAGCGTTCATTTCGCCCGCTTTCCGGTTACGCAGATCGCACTTAGCCCCGACGCGCTCGCCCAGTTCCAGCGCGACCATATCCTCGATGCCGCACGGCTGCTCGCCGACGCGCATGTCGACATGATCGGCTGGAGCGGCACGTCTGCAGGCTGGCTTGGCTTCGACCAGGACGAAGCACTGTGCGAGGCAATCACCGAGGCCACCGGCGTGCCGGCGAGCACCTCGGTCCTCGCGCTAAACCGCGCGCTCGGTGCCCTCAAGATCCGCCGGCTCGGGCTCGTGTCGCCGTACCTCGCCGACGTTCAGCAGAAGATCATCGCGAACTACGCGGCACGCGGCATCGATGCGTCGTGCGAAAGCCATCTCGGCATTCAGGACAATTTCGCCTTCGCTCTGGTGGACGAACCGACGTTGGACCGCCAGGTGGCCGACGTGGTCGCTGCCGGCGCAGAAGCCGTAACGACTTTCTGTACCAATCTGTATGCCGCGCACCGTGTCGTTCATTGGGAACAGCAGCACGGCGTGCCGGTGCTCGACACTGTGACGACCGTCGTTTGGGACATGCTTCGCCGCCTTAACGTGGACACTCGCCGCATCGACGGCTGGGGCCGACTTTTTCGGGAAATCTGATATGCCTGCCTTCGATACTGTCATTCGCAACGCACGCGTGGTCACGGCCGCGGACATCTTCAGCAGCGACATTGGCATCCGCGATGGCCGGATCGTCGCCCTCGGACTCAGCCTGGACAGCGGCGAGCGTGAAATCGACGCCGCCGGCCGTCACGTGACACCGGGCGGCGTCGATAGCCACGTGCACTTCGACCAGCCAACCGGGGACGGCTCCATCATGGCCGATGACTTCCTGTCCGGCACGACATCCGCAGCGTGCGGGGGCACGACCACGGTGATTCCGTTTGCCTGTCAGCAGAAGGGACACACGTTGCGCGAAGCGATCGACGATTACCACCACTGCGCCGGCGCGAAAGCCGTGATCGATTACTCCTTCCACATGATCATTACGGACCCGACGCCTCACATCCTCAAGGAGGAACTGCCCGCGCTGATCGCCGAAGGCTATACCTCCTTCAAGATCTACATGACGTACGACGCGCTCAAGCTGAGCGACCGGCAAATGCTCGATACGCTGTCGGTGGCGCGCAATGAGGGTGCGATGGTGATGATCCACGCGGAAAACGCCGACTGCATTGCCTGGCTGACGGAGCGCCTGCTCGAAGCGGGTCATACCGCGCCACGCTATCACGCGACGTCGCGACCGATGCTCGTCGAGCGCGAAGCCACCCATCGCGCAATCGCCTTCGCCGAACTGGTCGACGTGCCGATTTTGATCGTGCACGTGTCGGGCCGGGAGGCCGTCGAGCAGATTCGCTGGGCTCAAAGCCACGGTCTGAAGGTCTACGGCGAAACGTGTCCGCAATATCTATTTCTCACCGCCGACTCGCTTGGCTGCGACGACAGTTTCGAAGGCGCCAAGTGCATCTGCAGTCCGCCACCGCGTGACAAGGCGAGCCAGCAGGTGATTTGGGACGGCCTCGAAAACGGTTCGTTTGAAGTCTTCTCGTCCGACCACGCGCCGTTTCGCTACGACGGCCCAGATGGCAAGAAAGCGCACGGCGAGAACGTTTCGTTCGATCAAGTCGCCAACGGTATTCCCGGTGTCGAGACGCGCATGGCTTTGCTGTGGTCCGAAGGCGTTCGTCAAGGCCGCATCACGCCGCAAAGCTTTGTCGCGCTGACGTCGACGAATGCAGCAAAACTGTATGGGCTGTATCCGCGCAAGGGGAGTATCGCGATCGGCGCCGACGCCGACCTCGTCATCTGGGACGAAGGGCTTGAATTCGAGATCAAGAACGAAAACCTTCATCATAACGTCGATTACACCCCATACGAAGGCATCCAACTGAGCGCGTGGCCCGCCCTCACGATGGCGCGCGGAGAGGTAGTATGGGACGGGCAGAAGCCTTGCGGGGAATCGGGACGAGGCCAGTTCCTGCCTTGCGCGCGACCCGATCCGGCGAAGCCCCGGCGGCGCAAGACGCTGTTGCCGCTTTGATTATCCGCCTCGAAGTCCGGGGGCTCGCGCGGCCCTGCCTCGCGTGTCTAGCACTTCAAGCCATGCGCTCTCAATTGTCCACATCGCGCATTTTCGCGCCAGCGCGGGCGATAGGCGCGTGCAGTTGTCGCCGGTCAGGCCAGTGTCTCCGTCCCTGAGAAGGGACGGATTGAACCGCTGACGAGCCGCCGCCTGCACGTATGGGTTGTTGCATTAAAAGGCCAGACTTAGAACCCTTAACAAAATGAACGAAGGGGCTGTTAAGGAAGGTCTGCATAACCCCTCTTTCGGAGCGCTGACGTTTTAGTGTCAGCACGAAGAATACGGGCTTTGTCGCATTAACGCGGGGGAGGTAAACTTCGAGGCTGATGAAAACGCTTCGTTCGCACAATGAAGAAGACACTACACCACGAACTATGCTTGCTCCGGCCGTCGCCAAGGTTCTGAAGCGGCTGCACTATCCCTTTGAAGTGATGCTGTTGTGCGTGCGGTGGTACGTGGCCTACTCGCTGAGTCTTCGGAACCCTGCGGAAAATGCTGGCTGAGCGCGACATTGAGGTCGACCATTCGACGGTACATCGCTGGGTCATCAAGCTGGTGCCGCTGTTTGAAAGACGTTTCGCAAGTACAAGCGTCCGGTCGGCAAGAGCTGGCGGGTTGATGAAACCTATATCAAGGTCAAGGGCTCGTGGAAATATCTTTACCGCGCAGTGGATAAGGCGGGCAATACCATTGACTTTCTGTTCAGAGCAAGGCGGGATAAGCCTGCTGCGCGGCGTTTCTTCAAAAAGGCAATCGGTCAGAACGGTTCGCACGAGACGGTGACCATCGACAAAAGCGGCCCCGCGCTTAACGCGGTCAATGCCGAGCGCGAGATGCCCGTCAAGGTTCTTCAGATCAAGTATTTCAACAACATCGTGGAGCAGTACCGTCGGGCCATCACACGCCGAACCCGACCGATGCTCGGATTCAAGGATCTCAACTGTGCGCCTGTCATTCTGAGTAGCGTCGAATTAATGCACATGATCAAGAAAGGACAGCTGCAATGTTCTGGCAACAGCCCGCTGTCTGCCGCCTAGCAATTTTACTCGTTGGTTTCATAAGCTATCAGAACAGCCCGTTGGCAGGATTCATATGCGGCAACACCCAGCGTCTTACTCGCTAAAGCAGAGCAGTATTTGACCACTCTGATTTCAAAACGAAGTGATGCAACGACTGGTGCCGCGCGCTGACACGTTCAGGTTCGAGGTGGGCGGCCAGCGGCTCCACGCTTTTACGCCGCAACGGCAACATCAAGCCTTGGCAGTATCCCACCAGCCCAGCGTTGCGATCGCTGTGCCCGAGTGCCTCGCAAAGATGCTCCAGGTACTCATCGAACGACAATTTCCCGACCATCGCTTCCTCATGCCACGTCTGAAGGAGTTTCTGCAATGGCATGAATTTATCGACAGAGTAAAGTTAGTCCTTCACGGATCCGCAAGCGGCCTGGATATCGAAGGGTCAAGCGCCCAGTCGCTGTGCAGCGCATCGATAATCGCCCGCGTGATGCCGGGCCGGTCATATGACGCGCGCTGGATCATGCCGACCGTGCGCAACACCGGCGGATCCGAAATCGACAGCACGCGTAGTAACGGATCGTTTTGCCAGTTGCCGCGATGCAGAAGCGGCAGCACCGTGACGCCGACATTTTCGCGCACCAGCGCGACGATCGTCTCGATCGAGTTGAGTTCGAGGAATTCGTTGACCGTCACGCCGGCTGTCTGCAGTGCATGCTCGACGACGCGCCCGGTGCGCACCCGCCGGTCGAAGCGCAGAAAGGGGTGGCTGCGCAGGACCCTCTGCGGATCGTTGTCGCCGATTTCGCGGCTAACCACCAGCATCAGCGGCTCCGTGTATAGCGTCGTCCACTTCAGCGTGTCGGATAGCGTCGTGTCGGCATGCGCGACGATCGCCGCGGTATCGACCTCACCCGCCTCCACCATCCGCGCCAGTTCGTCGGAGCGTGACGACAGCAGCCGCACGTCCAGTTGCGGATGCGCGGCCTTCAAATGCGCGACGACCAGCGACAGCGCGCCGATCACCGACACCATCGCGCCGATGGTCACCGGCCCGACCATCGAACCCGCCGGCGTCGCCTCGAGTTCGGCCAGCAGGTCGAAAATCTGCTCGACTTTCGGCCAGATCTCTTGTCCGTGGCGGCTCAGCGCAATCTGCCGACCGCTGCGGTCGAACAGCTGCCGGCCCAGCGCCTGTTCGAGCCCGCGCATCTGCAAGCTGACCGCCGCTTGGGTCAGCGCGACGCTCCCGGCCGCTGCCGCGAATGATCCGGTCCGCGCGACGGCTCGAAAGGTTCTTAACATGCGGAGGGTCGGCATCGCTCATGCTCAAGGAAAAGTTAAGTATCGGTAAGAAATATTAATATTTTCCATCGTGAAGCGCACCACATACTTTCCGCCAGCACAGCCTTTGAACAGGACTAGCAGCACGATATGGAGTTTCCCAGCATGACCGATGCCGCCCGCCGACCGGTTCTGGAGGTCCGCGGCTTTTCGTTGAAGTTCTCGCGCGCCGCCGAGGTGCCGAACCTCGTCCACGACGTGTCGTTCTCAGTCGGCACTGGCGAGACGCTATGCATCGTTGGTGAATCGGGCTGCGGCAAGAGCGTGACGTCGCTCGCACTGATGGGGCTGCTCGCGAGTCCGCCTGCGCAACGCGTCGCCGGCACCGCGCACTTCGAAGGCAAGGACCTGTTCTCACTGTCGGAGCGCGAACTGGCCGACATTCGTGGCAACCGGCTGTCGATGATCTTTCAGGAGCCGATGACGTCGCTGAACCCGGCGTTCACGGTCGGCGAGCAGATCGGCGAAAGCATCCGGCGGCATCGCGATATCGGGCGCGGGCAGGCGCGCGAGCAGGCGCTCGAGATGCTGCGGCTAGTGCGGATCCCGGCGCCGGAAACCCGGCTCGATGCGTACCCGCATCAGCTTTCCGGCGGCATGCGCCAACGCGTGATGATCGCGATGGCGCTCGCGAACCGCCCGCGCCTGTTGATCGCCGACGAGCCGACGACCGCGCTCGACGTGACGATCCAGGCGCAGGTGCTGGCGCTCGTGAAACATCTGCAAGCCGAGACCGGCACTGCGATGGTGTTGATCACGCACGACCTCGGCGTCGTCGCGGAAGTCGCCGACCACGTGGCGGTGATGTTCGCGGGACGCATCGTCGAATACGGTACCGTCGCCGATCTGTTCGACGACCCGCAGCATCCTTACACGATCGGCCTGATGGGCGCAATTCCGTCGGTCGGCAAGCGCGAAGGCGCGCTCGCGACGATCCGCGGTTCAGTGCCGTCGCCCGAGTTGATGCCGCACGGCTGCCGCTTCGCGCCGCGCTGCCCGTTCGCCGAGCAACGCTGTATTGACGCCGCGCCGCCCGACAGGGTGATCGCCGGCGTGCATCGCGTCGCGTGCTGGCTCGCTCCGGTCGAACAGATCGCCGCGCCGCTATTGCGCAAGGAAATTGCATGACGACGCCCACTAAACCGACGCCGCACGCACACCCGGCCTCGAATTCGCCGACGCCGATCATCGAGGCGCGCTCACTGACAAAGCATTTTGGCGGTACGCGGCAGCTCTTCACGCGCACGCCAACCGTCTATGCACTCAACGACGTGTCGTTCGCGGTCCACCCCGGCGAGACGTTCGCGATCGTCGGCGAATCTGGCTGTGGCAAGTCCACGCTGGGCCGCTTGCTGCTCCGTTTGATCAACTCGACAGACGGCCGCATCTTCTATCAAGGCAAGGACATCACGCATCAGCAAGGCGCGCCGCTGCGGCGGCTGCGCCGCGAAATGCAGATCATCTTTCAGGATCCGTTCGCGTCGCTGAATCCGGGCATGACCATCGGCCAGATCGTCGGCGAGCCGATCGCATTGCACGGGCTCGCGCGCAACAACGCCGAGCACCGCGAGCGCGTCGCCCAACTGCTGCGCACGGTCGGCCTGCAACCGGCCTACGCGGACCGTTACCCGCACGAATTCTCCGGCGGCCAGCGACAACGGATCGGCATCGCGCGCGCATTGGCCGGTGAGCCGAAGCTGATCGTCGGCGACGAGCCGGTGTCGGCGCTCGACGTCTCGGTGCAGGCGCAGGTGATCAATCTTCTCGAGACACTGAAACAGGACCTCGGCCTCACGCTGATCATGGTTGCGCATGACCTCGCGGTGATCCGCCATATGAGCGACCGCGTCGCCGTGATGTATCTCGGCGAGATCGTCGAACTGGCCGATGTCGATGCACTGTTCGACGCGCCGCTGCATCCGTACACGCAAGCACTGCTGCGCGCGATTCCGGCGAGTAGCCCGCACGAGCGGCGTGCGAAGCCTTCGTTGTCCGGCGATCTGCCGAGTCCGACCGCGCCGCCTTCCGGTTGCCGTTTCCATACGCGCTGTCCGCATGCGAAGCCGTACTGCGCGCAAGCGCGGCCAACCAGCGAACGACTCGAGGACGGACGGCAGGTCGCGTGCCACTTCTGGCGCGAGATCCAGAACGCCGGCGGCGGCGCGCCGCTGGCCACGAGCGTCAGCCCGAAATTGATCGAGCGGCTCGCGATCTACCGCAACCGCCAAACGACGCTGGCCGCGGCCGGTGGCGACTGAGCCGGTGGTCGAGATGAAATTCCAGTGAAGAATCGAGCCGCGCGCCGCGCCGCTGCCCCTTCACCAAACCATTTTATGAATTGGAAACAAAGGGAACTCCTCATGCGAAGAATGTTGATTGCCGCAGCGCTCGCACTCAGCGCCAGCGCCGCGATGGCCCAGACCGGTCAGACGATACGGATCGGCTTGCAGGACGACATCGGTTCGCTCGACCCCGCTCGCAGCGTGCAGCTCGTCGACCGGATCGTGTTTGCGTCGATGTGCAACGCGCTGGTTGATATCACGCCCGATCTGAAGATCGTCCCGATGCTGGCAACGTCGTGGACGACGAGCGCCGACGGCAAGACGCTGACGTTCAAGCTGCGTCAAGGGGTGAAGTTCCAGGACGACGAGCCGTTCAATGCGGCCGCCGTCAAGGCAAACCTCGACCGCGACCGCACGCTGCAGACGAGCAACCGCAAGAGCGAACTCGCGTCGGTCGATCACGTCGACGTGATCGACGACTACACGGTTGCAATCGTGTTGAAGCAGCCGGACGCCGCGCTGCTCGCGACGCTGACCGACCGCGCCGGCATGATGCTCGCGCCGAAGACGTTCGCCGATCCGGCCGGCGTTGCCGCGCATCCGGTGTGTTCGGGTCCGTACAAGTTCGTTCAGCGCGTGCAGAACGATCGCGTCGTGCTCGAGAAATTCCCTGGCTACTGGGACGCCGACAAATACCCGATCCAGCGCGTGATCTTCTTGCCGATTCCGGACAGCACCGTGCGCCTCGCCAATCTGCGTTCGGGTTCGCTCGACATGCTCGAGCGCCTCGCGCCGTCCGATGTGGCGTCGGTCAAGAGCGACACCAACTTCAAGTTCGCGCCGGTCAGCGGCTTCGGCTACTACTACGTTACGTTCAACATCGGTAACGGCAAGCGCAGCAACGCGGTGCTGAGAGACAAGCGCGTGCGGCAGGCATTCGAACTCGCGATCGACCGCGACGCGATCAACCAGGTGATCGGCGCGGGTATCTTCGCGCCGGCGAATCAGGCGGTGCCGAAGTCGAGCCCGTACTACAACGCGTCGCTCCCAATGCAGCATCGCGACATCGCGAAGGCGAAGGCGCTGCTGAAGGCGGCGGGCCACGAGCACGTCGACATCGAGTTCACTTACCCGAACAACACGGTGTCGAGCCAGATCGTGCAGATGATGCAGGCGATGGTCAGCGAAGCCGGCTTCAACCTGAAGCTGCGGCCGACCGACTATGCGACCGAACTCAATGCCGCGCACACCGGCGACTTCGAGGCGATGTATCTCGGCTGGTCGGGCCGTGTCGATCCGGACGGCAACCTGCATCAGTTCAACACGTGCGCCGGCAACCTCAATTACGCGCGTTACTGCAACCCCGGAGTCGACCAGTTGCTCGACGCCGCGCGCGTGAAACTGACCACCGCGGACCGCAAAACAGAGTACGACGCGGCGTCGAAGCTGCTCGCCGACGATGATCCGATCATCTATGTCTATAACCAGCCGTGGCCGTTCGAACTGTCGAAGAAGGTGCAAGGCTTCACGCCCTATCCCGACGGCCTGATCCGCCTGCGCGGCGTCAGTATCAAGGGCTGACCGATCATGCTGCCGATCATTGCAAATCGCGTGCTGGTCGCCATTCCGACGCTGATTCTCGTGTCGATGCTGATCTTTGGCCTGCAAAAGCTGCTGCCTGGCGATCCGGTGACGGCCATGGCCGGCGAAGATCAGGATCCGCAGTTGATCGCGTCGCTGCGCGTCAAGTACCACCTCGACGAGCCGGTGCCGACGCAGTACGCGCTGTGGGTCCGTGACGTCGTGCATGGCGATCTCGGCGCGTCGCTGCGCACCGACGTGCCGGTGACGTCGCTGATCGCGCAGAAGCTGCCGGTCACACTACAGCTCGCGGCGATGGCGATGACCTTCGCGATCGGTATCGGTATTCCGGCGGGCGTCATCTCCGCCGCAAGCCGCGGCGGCGCGCTCGATTACGGCGCGAATATCTTCGCGCTATCCGGCATGTCGATTCCGAACTTCTGGCTCGGCATCATGCTGATCTTCATTGTGTCGGTGCGCTGGCATCTGTTGCCGTCGTCCGGCTACGTGTCGCCGACCGAAAACTTCTGGCTCAGCATCAAGACCATGCTGATGCCCGCTTTCGTGCTCGGCGCCTCGCTCGGCGCGCAATTGATGCGCCACACGCGCAGCGCGATGCTGAGCGTGCTGCGCACCGACTATATCCGGACCGCGCGTGCCAAAGGGCTGCTGCGCGGCACCGTCGTCATCAAGCACGCTTTTCGCAACGCGCTGGTTCCGATCGTCACCGTGCTCGCGCTGCTGTTCGGCGAACTGCTTGCGGGTGCGGTGCTGACCGAGCAGGTTTTCACGATCCCCGGCTTCGGCAAGCTCATCGTGGATGCCGTGTTCAATCGCGACTACGCGGTCGTGCAGGGTGTGGTGCTCGTCACCGCGCTGTGCTTCATCGTCGTGAACCTGTGCGCCGACGTGTTGTACGTCCTTCTCAATCCCCGACTGAGACGCAGCTGATGGCTACTCCCGCCACCCCCGTTCACGCATCGGCCGCTGCGTCGCAGACGACGGTACTGCCGCGCCGCAAGCGCCGCGGACTCGTGAAATTCATGCGCAATCGCGCCGCCGTGTTTGGCGCGGCGCTCGTGCTGCTCATCGTCTTCATGGCGGTATTCGCGCCGTGGCTGTCACACTACGACCCGGTGCAGGCCAGCTTCATGACCGTGCGGCAGGCGCCTTCGGCCGCGCACTGGTTCGGCACTGACGAACTCGGCCGCGACGTGCTGAGCCGTCTGCTATGGGGCGCGCGCGCGTCGCTGCTGGCGGGCGTCGTGTCGGTCTGCATCGCGGTCGTGATCGGCGTGCCGCTCGGCTTGCTGGCGGGCTATTTCGGCAAGCTCGTCGACGGCGTGATCTCGCGAATCGCCGATGCGTTGCTGTCGATTCCGTTCCTGATCCTCGCCATCGCGTTCGCCGCGTTCCTCGGACCGAGCCTGACCAACGCGATGGCCGCGATCGGCATCTCCGCGATGCCGCGCTTCGTCCGGCTGACGCGCGGCCAGGCGATCACCGTGAAGGCCGAGGAATACGTCGAAGGCGCGCGGGCAATCGGCCTTGGCCACGCACGGATCATCGTGCGGTACATCCTGCCGAACGTGCTGCCGCCGATCATCGTGCAGACCAGCCTGACGATCGCGACCGCGATCATCGCCGAAGCGAGCCTGTCGTTCCTCGGGCTCGGCCAGCTGCCGCCCGCGCCGTCGTGGGGTTCGATGCTCAACACCGCGAAGGATTTTGTCAGCCAGGCGCCGTGGATGTCGATTTTCCCGGGCATCGCGATCTTCCTGGCCGTGCTCGGTTTCAACCTGCTTGGCGACGGTCTGCGTGATGCGCTCGATCCGCGCGAGTCGTAACCGGATTCCATCACCGCTTCAATCGGCCGACTGCCCTCCCATCACTTTCGTTTGAGTTTTCAATGACACGTTTCAATTGGCAAAACCCGTATCCAACGCCCCGCTTGCCCGTGTTCGCGCGCAACATCGTTTCGACGTCCCATCCGCTTGCCGCACAAGCCGGCCTGCGCATGTTGTGGAAAGGCGGAAATGCCATCGATGCGGCGATTGCCGCGGCCGCGGCAATCACGGTCGTCGAGCCAGTCTCTAACGGCCTCGGCAGCGACGCGTTTGCGCTCGTCTGGGACGGCAAAAAGCTGCATGGCCTGAATGCTTCCGGCGTATCGCCGGCGGCATGGAACGTCGATTACTTCAAGCGTAAGTACGGTGAGGAAAACGGTCTCGCGAAGCACCCCAAGCGCGGCTGGGATGCAGTGACGGTGCCGGGCGTGATCGCCGGCTGGGAGGCGTTGCATCAGAAGTTCGGCTCGCTGCCGTTCGCCGATCTGATGGAGCCGGCCATCGAGATCGCCGAGCGGGGCCATGCGGTGGCGAGCATCGTTGCGTACAAGTGGGCGGCGGCCGTGCCCGAACTGAGGAACCAGCCCGGTTTCGCCGACACGTTTATGCCGCACGGCCGGGCGCCGGAAGTCAGTGAACTCGTGCGCTTTCCCGGTCACGCGAAGACGCTGCGCAAGCTCGCTGAACAAGGCCCGCGTGCGTACTACGAAGGCGAGATCGCAGAAGAGCTCGCCGCGTTCTCGCGCCAGGGCGGCGGCGCGCTCACGATGGACGACCTGCGCAACTACCGCGTCGACTGGGTCGAACCGATCAGCAAGGACTATCGCGGCCACACGGTGCACGAAATTCCGCCGAACGGTCAGGGCATTGCCGCGTTGATCGCGCTCGGCATTCTCGAACAGTTCGACGTGGGCTCGCTGCCGGTTGACGGCATCGACTCGCAGCACCTGCAGATCGAAGCCATGAAGCTCGCGTTCGCCGACGTCTACCAGTACGTCGCCGATCCGCGTTCGATGGAGGTCACGCCCGAACAGATGCTCGACGACGCGTACCTGAAGTCGCGCGCGAAGCTGATCGACCCGAAGCGTGCCACGCAATTCGACTTCGGCATGCCGAAGGCGGGCGGCACGATCTACATGTCGGTGGCCGACGAGCGCGGCATGATGGTCAGCTTCATCCAGTCGAACTACATGGGTTTCGGCTCGGGCATCGTGGTGCCGGATTCCGGCATTTCGCTACAGAACCGCGGCTACGGGTTCTCAATGGATCCGAAGTCGGCGAACGTGGTCGAGGGCGGCAAGCGCCCGTTCCACACGATCATCCCTGCTTTCCTGACCCAGCAGGCGGACGGCAGGCAGGAAGCGGTGATGAGCTTCGGCGTGATGGGCGGTGACATGCAGCCGCAGGGGCATTTGCAATCGATCGTGCGCATGCTCGACTACGGCCAGCAACCGCAGGCCGCCTGCGACGCGCCGCGCTGGAAGGTCAATCGCGACTTCTCGGTCGACGTCGAGGCGACGCTCGATGAGGACACGGTGCGCGCGCTCGAGGGTCTCGGCCATACGATCAAGTCGGTCGAGGATCCGTATATGGACTTCGGCTCCGGGCAGTACATCTGCAAGCTCGATCGCAACGACCCCGAGCGCGGTTATGTCGCCGCGAGCGACAGCCGGCGCGACGGACTGGCTGCCGGGTTCTGATTCGGCAGCCGTGCTGTTCAGAGTGCATGGGCCTCGCAGGTGGCGACCCGCCGCTTGCGAGGCTCGGCCGCCATTCATGCGCTTGGTGAAGCGCTTCACGGCACGTGAGTCTATCTGTCCCTAAGCAACTTCCTTGGAAGGCGGACCGTGCGATTGATCGGCTACCGTGTCTGTCAATCTGTCCGGCCTGTCGATCGCGGACCTCGACTTTCATACTCAGGCCGGTTCGGCATTAGTGGTTCAGACAGAAGCACGCGCTCACAGCTTCAGCAGGCGACAGGCCGGCGCGGAAAAAAGACTGCAATCGCCGGACGAACGCGTCGTCAGGTTCCCAAGGCACGCGAATGAATCCCTCTCCGAAGGCTTCTTCGTACACGGCGTTTGTCCATGCGCGCAGGTCGAGTTCGAACGAAAGAGGCAGTGCTGTCTGATTGGACTGGATGACCATGACAACCTCCACAACATCGAAGTTAGTTGGCGTCCGGTGCTGCGATCGCCGTAGACGCGTCTTTGGCCGCCTTTTCCAGCAATGCATCGCTCTCGTCTTTAAGTCCCACGCCAGTGAGGCCCAAGCGGCGCGCATGCGTCAGCAGATAGTGCAGCTTGTGCGCGGCTGCGCCGTGACTCAATCCCTCGGGGCGCACGTTCGAAATGCAATTGCGTTGCGCATCGGCGCACCCTACTTTAGGCGCGTACGTCAGGTAGATGCCGAGGCTATCCGGCGAGCTCAGCCCGGGACGTTCGCCGATCAGCATCACGACGAGCCTGGTCCGCAGAATTTCGCCGATCTCATCGCCAAGCGCTACCCGTGCTTGCCGAGCGACCACCACCGGACCAATTCTCCAATCCGCAAGGCGTGAAGAGACGGCCCTCAAAAGCGGAATGGATTGCTTTGCAGCAGCACAGGCCGACAGCCCATCGGCAATCACGAACACCACTTCCGGCGCTTCGATGGAGGCTTGCGCAAGCGCCTCGCGGCTCTCCTCCGACAGGCGTCTCCCCAGATCCGGACGCCGCAAGTAATGCTGACGGTCCGGCGCAGCACTATGCACATCAAGCGTGGTGAAGCCGTTCGCGCGCAACTGCTCATGCAGCGAATCAGCGTCGAGCGGATGATGCACCGCATCGCGTGCCTGCGCGTGCGATAGATTGAACGCGAGCAGCGGCCCAGTCGGCAGGCTGTTGCCGGCACGACCCAATGCGATACGCGCATTGGTGAACTGACGCAATGCGCTCCAGGGGTTCTTTTCGAGGAAGTCGTTGCTCATGCGATCCCCATCCATTCGCGCGCACCTTCCAGCAATGGTTGCCGTATCGCGCCATTGAGCAACACGCCGAGCGCGTCGGCGACCTGCATCGACTCCAGCCACTCTTCGAATTCCGGCGCACGCCTTAGGCCCAATACGTCGCGCACATAAAGCGCATCGTGGAATGAGGTGCTCTGGTAGTTCAGCATCACATCGTCCGCGCCGGGGACGCCCATGATGAAGTTGATTCCCGCGACGCCGAGCAGCGTCAACAGGTTGTCCATATCGTCCTGATCGGCTTCCGCGTGGTTCGTGTAGCAAATGTCGCAACCCATCGGCACGCCGAGCAGCTTGCCGCAGAAGTGATCTTCGAGACCCGCGCGCGTGATCTGCTTGCCGTCATAGAGGTATTCCGGGCCGATGAAACCGACCACCGTATTGACGAGAAACGGATTGAACTTTCGTGCCACCGCATAGGCACGCACTTCGCAGGTCTGCTGGTCGACGCCATGATGCGCATTCGCCGACAACGCGCTGCCCTGCCCCGTTTCGAAATACATCACGTTGTTGCCGACTGTGCCGCGATTGAGCGAGAGCGCCGCTTCATAGGCTTCCTGCAGCAACGCAAGCGAAATGCCGAAGCCGGCATTCGCTTTTTCCGTACCGGCAATCGACTGAAACACCAGATCGACCGGCGCGCCCTTGCCGATTGCGGCAATCGTGTTGGTGACGTGCGTCAGTACGCATGATTGCGTCGGCACCTGATAGCGTTGCCGGAAATCGTCGACCATCAGCAGCAGCGTGGTAATCGCGGCCAGGCTGTCGGTAGCCGGATTGATGCCGATCATCGCGTCACCGCAGCCGTACATCAGGCCGTCGAGCATCGAGGCGGCGATGCCCTTGACATCGTCGGTCGGATGATTCGGTTGCAAGCGCACTGACATGTGGCCAGACAATCCCACGGTGTTGCGAAAGCGTGTGATCACCGGACGCTTGCGCGCCGCCGCGATCAGGTCCTGGTTACGCATCAGCTTCGACACCGCGGCGACCATCTCCGGTGTGAGGCCGGCGGAGATACGCGTGAGTGCATCGGCATCCGTCTCGCTGCTGAGTAGCCAGTTGCGGAAATCGCCGACCGTCAGATGGGATATCTCGGCGAAAGCTTCGGGCGAGTGATCGTCTATGACAAGGCGCGTGACTTCATCGCTTTCGTACGGAATCAATGCCTCGTTGAGGAAGGTGCGCAACGGCACCTGCGCGAGTGCCATCTTGGCTGCGACGCGTTCTTCCTCACTGGCCGCCGCGGTGCCGGCGAGCTGATCGCCCGAGCGCAGCGGGCTCGCCTTCGCCAGCAACGTTTTGAGATCGTCGAACCGGTAGGTGCGTGTGCCGATCGCTTCGGTATAGCTCATCTCGCGTTGCTCCAGAGTGCCGCGCACGTTAGTGCCATGTCAACACAGGCCACCCACACTCCTTCGCGTGCGCTGCCAGCACCCGGTCCGGATTGACCACGTGCGGCCTGTCGACCTCGCACAGCAGAGGTAAATCGTTTCGCGAGTCGGAATAGAAGCTGGCACCGGCCAGGCTTTCGTCGTGCGCCTTTAGCCATGCGCGCAGCCGAACTACCTTGCCTTCCCGATACGTCAGTACGCCAGAGGTGCGTCCCGTATAGACACCGTCCTCCGTCTGGATATCAATCGCCAGAACATGATTGATACTGACTCGCGCCGCAATTGGCTCGACCAGATGCGCGCTCGACGCCGAGATCACCAGCAGGGTGTCGCCACGCTGGCGATGGGCGTCGATCACATTCCGCGCGTCGGCCCGAATCCTCGGCTCGATCACCTGTTCAACAAACGCATCGATCTGATGGCGCACATCAACGACGCGGCGACGGGCGAGCGGTGCGAGTGTTGCTTTCATGTAATCGTCCATCGTAAGCAACCCTTCGCCGTAGGCACGCATCATCTCGTCGTTTTGCCGTACAAATGCATCGGCGTCGCCGACCCATCCCAGGCGTGCCATCTCGCTGCTCCACAAATTCGCGCAATCTCCATTGATAATCGTGTCGTCAAGATCGAAAATCGCTAAAGTCATCCGGCCTCCGTTGAGTCAAATTCTCGATGCCGCGGCAGCATCAAAATGCGAGATCCATGCCGGCCGCCGCGGCCGCTTTTCCTTAATGTGTTACCGGTACGGCGACCGTCGAAGGTGCGCGGCCGCGCACAGGCTTCGCGAACAGCCGGTCGAGCCGGGCGATCTCGTCGGTCGACGGCTTGATCGCTAACGCAAACACGACGAACACGACGAAGTTCGCTGCGAGCCCGACAATCCCGCTGGTCAGCGAACCGAGCGCGCGGATGTCGTCCGGATAGACGGAAGTCAGCACGATCGCGATTGCAATGCCCACCAGCATTCCCGCAATCGCGCCCTGCTTGTTGCCACGCCGCGTGAAGATGCCGAAGAACAGCGGGACCGCAAGCTGGATGATCCCTTGATATGAAATCTGCGCGAGTAATTGCAGTCGGCTGTAGTCGAAAGTCAGATATGCAAGGATCGCCGCTGCGACGATGAACACGACCATGCCCGCCTTGGACAACACCATCAACTGGCGATCGGTGCGCGGCGTATTCCACGTCGCGAGGTCGTTGGCGAACTGCGTGCCGCAGACCTGCACACAACCGTCGACATGGCCGATGCTCGCCGCAAGCACAATCACGATTGCCACCGCGAGAAGCCACGAGCCGCCGATATCGGCGAGTGCGACGAACCAACCGTGCTGCGGCTGTGCGGCTACGTTCGGGTCCTGACTCGCGGCAGCCGCGAACAGCATCAGGATGCAATAGAAGCCGCCAACCAGCAGCATCGTCAGCAGCGTGCCCTTCTTGACGGCCCTTACGCCGCTCGCCGTATAGATCCGCTGGAAGCTCATCGGCCAGCACATTGAGCCGATCACACCGGTGAAGATCAGGCTGAACATGTACCAAGGACCGTAACCGGTACGCGCGTCGCCGGGAATCAGCAGCATCTTCGCCGGCAGTTGCGACAGGTGCGAGAATGACGCGTGGTTGCCGAATAGCAACAGGATGCACAGCACCGCGCACAGCACGTACGCAATCAGCCCCTGGAACATGTCGGTCATGATCAGCCCCCGCATCCCCATGCTGACGGTCCAGTACTGGCGGATCAGTACAATCACAACACCAGCAGTCAGGCAAGCCGTCACGGTCCACTGGCCGAACGTTGCGAACTGGAATAACGTCGCGAGCGCCTGGATCCCCATCACGACCCACGGAAACACCGAGATGATCCCGATGATCGACGCGATTCGCTTGACGACCGGGCTGTTGTAGCGCATGCCGAGGAGGTCCGGCTGCGTCGTCAGGTTGAACTGCCGGCCCCACGACCACGCCCGGTTTGCCATCAGATACATCGCGGTCACGCCGAGCGTCGCGTAGACCATCCCGTAGAAACCGAGCACGCCGCCGACCGACAGTGCGAAGAACGCGGTGAACGTCGAGCCGGGCCACCACGAGTTCGTGTAGCTCATCGCGACGAACCACGGGCCGTACGAGCGGCCGCCGACGGCATAGTCGGAGAAGCTTGTGCTCCGGCGGTTGGTCGCATACAGAACCGCGATCATCGCAACGAGAAACACGACGATCATGCCGAACGTGACGACCGGGTTGCCGGGATTCGTGAAGTGGGTCATGTCGGTTCTCCTTCGTTGGCGAGTTCGCCGGACACGCCTTCGGCCACGTACAGCGCCCATATGCCGAGCCCGACCAGGACCGCGTTCGCGATCCAGTAGAAGATCGGCAGCGGTACGCCGAGCACGAGTTGCTTACTGCCGCTGACGCCTAGATAGAACGGCGGACACAGCGCCATCAGAAGAAGCAGGAAGAAATAGATGCCGAATACAATCTTCTTCGAATTCGGCATCGAGCTTTGGATCGATTCAGCCATGATCGGCTCCTCGCGAGCGGCGGGTTGAGGGACACGAATGGAACGCGCTGTCATCTCGCGCGCCCAGCCGATAGGCACCGCCTTCGGCGTGCCGGACCGAAGATGGCGTCAGATCCGCCCGGACGCGGCCAATCGCTTTTAATTTCGCTCTGGATTCCTTAATAACCATAATGCCTTCCCATCCTGAAAATGAAATCGGGTTCTCAATAGGTCGTCGAGCTCAAGCGTCGGCGCAGAACCAGTTTATGCACGGAGCTGTTTTCAAGCGCCTAGTCTCTTCACGCCTGCCTCAGCCATGTTTCCCACTGCGGATCCTGAAAGACGATGCGAGCGCGCATCTGTTTCCAGAACCCGTACTTATAGAAATCGAAATCGAGCCGCGACACCGCACGCTGCACCATCGCCCACGTCGACCATTTCAGATCGGCGAGCGCCTTGTTCAACTGCACACGCGCGACGACCTGGGGCGTCACGCGACCGAAATAGTCCTCGAGCAACGCGAGTTCCATCCTAGGCGCGAAGAACATCTCGCCGAACCACAGGGCGAGCTCGTAATGCCGGTCGTTGTTCGACGCGTACTCGAAATCGACCAGGCGAATCTCGCGCGCATCGTTCAGCATGAAGTTGCCGGCGAGGGTATCGTTCATGCAGGGCGCGAGATCCAGACCCGACGCTTCGAGCGCCGCACGGGCACGACGGTATTGCTGGCACAGCCAGTCGTGATCCGGGGGTTTAACCGCGTGCAACGCTTCGACCTGCTGCTGATGTTCGTCGATCATGTCAAACATGGTCTTCGTCTGAGCGAGCACCGGCTGATCATTGAACGCCTTCAGTGCACGCAATGCGTTGTGCCGGACCTCACGCTCGAGGAAGTCGAGGTTTGACGACGCGCGCCAGCCTTCCATGAACTCGAACACCTCGACGCCCAGGTCCTCGAGGAACGCGAACACCGGCGCGCCGTAGCCGGTTATCGCGGCCTTCACGCTCGCTTCGTGTGCAGTGCGGCGGTCGATAAACATCTCTGTGCCCTGACCCGGCACTTTGAAAAAATACGCAGTCTGCGCGCCGTCGACTTCGACGCGCCAGTTCGTGTTCGAGATGCCGCCACCTACCGGTGCGTAGCGAATATCGTACCCTTTCCATGCAGGCAATTCACGAATCGCAGCTTCAATCTCGTGTTCATGATGGGTCTGAGCCTGACCGAGTGCTTTCATCGAATCATCCCTTCAGCAGACGAAGCCAGCCTTCGAAGCGCGCGTCCTGAATGCCTTGTCGGCAGCGCAACGAAGTCCATTGAGCGAGTTTCGTGAATTCGAGACGGCGCGGTGACGTCGTGCCTAGCCACAATCCCCACAGTGTCCAGTACCAGTCGTTGACAAGCGCATACAGACGGCAACGCGCGTAGTCGGCTTCGTCGCAACGGCCAGCCCAGCGCACGATACCCTCCCGCCATTGCGGCTCGAACTGATACAACTCGTTCAGCGTGATAGCCACGTCGTACCAAGGGTCGCCGCAGCCACCGTAATCGAAATCGATCAGCTTGAGTTCGCCTTGCGGGCCAACCATCACGTTGCTCGCAAGGCCGTCACCGTGCAGTGGCACGACCTCTACGTCCGATGCCTGCAACGCATTCCATGCACGATCTATGCAGTCATCGGTCCGCAACCCGTCGATCGGCAATTCCACCGCATCACGTCGACACAGCGCCCGAAGTCGGGCGATGTCGTCCATCGGAGACGAGACAAACATGGGCGCTGGACCGTCATGCACTTGCCGCTTCGCCGCCCACAGCGCGTCGAGACGCTCGGGTGACGCGAGATCGTCAACGCGCGCCCAGCGCCATTCGGAGGCCTCCAATCGATCGAACAGCAGCACGCCGCGCTGCATATCAACGATGCGCAGCGCGACCGTTGCTTCCGCTTGTGCCGCACAGCGGCTCGCGTCGACGGTCCGCGCAACGTCGATCAATTCTTTCATATCGTCGTGCAGCACTTTCGCATACCACGATTGAGCGCCCACCGCGACGACGAAGCCGGCCCATTCGGTCGCGAGCCGCGTCGGCGACGCGACTGCTCCGGTACCGTGCCCAACCTGCGCGTCGTTGCCTAGCCCTACTGCATTCAGCGCGTCGAGCAATCGAAGGGATTCAGGCGATTCCGTCAGCATCATCGTCCTCAAAGGTAGCTCGACGATTCAGTGCAGATGCGCTCCAGCAACGCGCTCAACAGACGCAGGCCGTTGTGCAGATCGGCATCAGCGGTGTACTCGGCTTCGTTGTGCGAGACGCCCCCGCGACTAGGTACGAACAGCAGGCACGTCGGCGTGACGCGACTCATGCTAATCGCATCGTGGCCGGCGACGGTGACGCTATCGCCCGCTGGCAAGTCGAGTTCGAGGCTGACGTCGTGGGCAAGTCGCGACAGGCCATCATGCAGCTTCAGCGGGGCGCGAAGCTGGCGGCTTTCGATCTCGATGCGCGTGCCGGTCTGTTCAGCGATATTCCGCAACGTCGCCTCGAAGCATGTTGCAGTGCCGTCCAGCAGCGCAGTGGACGGCGAACGGAATTCAATGTGTAGTATCGTCCTCGACGGCACGACGTTCGGCGAATTCGGATATACGTCGAGGCGGCCAACCGAACTGTGCATTTGCGCGCCGTGCCGCACGGCTTCCGCATGGACCGCGGCGATCGTGTGCGCTGCCGCCAGCAATGCATCGCGCCGGTCGGCCATCGGTGTAGGGCCGGTGTGATTCTGCTCGCCGTCGAAGCGCACTCGCCATTTCAATGCGGCCCACGTCTCGCGGACCACGCCAATTGCGAGCCCCTCGCGCTCGAGATTCGACGCCTGCTCGACGTGCATCTCGACATATGCGGCAATAGGCAGATCGAGCATCGCATCGCCGAGATAGCCAATCTGCTCCAACGCACTCTTCAGCGTGACGCCTTGCCGGTCCTCGCATGCCCACGCGTCGTCGAGCGACATCGCGCCGGTGAACACGCTGCTACCCGTCAGGCTCGGCTGGAAACGCGCGCCTTCTTCGTTGGTCCAGTCAACGACCGCCAGATTGCATGGCGCACGGTGACCACTCGCGCGAAGCCTCTGCGCGATGCCGACGATCGCGGTCGCGCCGGCAAGCACGCCGTATACACCGTCAAAGCGGCCGGCGCTCGGCTGGCTGTCGAGATGCGACCCGCACAACACGTACGGCGCGCCCGGCGTCAAAGTCACAAGCCCGAAGACGTTGCCGATTGCATCGATGTGCACATCGAAACCGTGCTCGTCGAGCCAGATGCGGAACAGATCACGAACCTGTCCGTCCTGGGCCGACGCCGCGAGCCGATGCAGACCGCCGGCCGGCGTCGCGCCAATCGCGGAGCTTGCGCTGAACAGCGCGTCGAACGCGCGCAACTCATCGGCGTTGGGTTGAACCAGTTCAGGGATGGACGATATCGACATGAGCTTGTTCCAGGCGGTCTATGTAGTCGGCCGACAGCGGGCGGTTTGTGACGAGCGTCGCGATCGCGTCGAACGGTAGTGTGTTGATGAACGTGCGATGGCCAAACTTGCCATCGTCGGCGAGCACGACGCTACGCACGCAATGCACAACAAGCGTTCTGCGCAGCATGGCTTCGGATTCTTCGTAATCCATCAGCCCGAGCTTCAGATCGACCGCGCCAATGCCCATAAAGGCGATGTCGTAATGGAACTGACGGGCGAATTCGAGCGTGTGCGGGCCGATCAATGCGTTGTCGTTACGACGGACGTCGCCTGGTGTGACGAGCACGTGGTTGTCGCTCTGCTGCGTCAACAGTTGCGCAATGTCGAGCGAGTTCGTGACGACTCGCAACTGGCTGAAGCTTGTCAGCTGATGCGCGAGTGCGAGTGTTGTCGTGCCGGTGTCGAGGAACAGCGCCATTCCCTCCTGCACGAGGCCGCTTGCGCATTCGGCAATCTTCGCTTTCGCCTGTGTCCTGATCCGGTTGCGGACCTGCAGCGGTTGCTCCTCGTTAAGCCGCGGCAGGATCGCGCCGCCGTGAACGCGACGCAACTTGCCGAGTTCTTCAAGATATTTGAAGTCGCGGCGAATCGTTTCTTCGGAGACGACCAGCTGCGTAGCGAGGTCGGCGGCCTTCACGCGTTTCTGCTGGCTCAGAAAACGCATGATTTCTTCGAGGCGAGGCTGATTCAGCATAGGTAGATGAGTCCGGCGTACAGGGAAGCAACCAGTGTAACGAGGTTTGCCGCGCGTTCGGATCACGCGGTGGCAGCGCCCGGATTGTGCCAACAGGCGGTGGTGCGTCGGCGTGGCATCGTCCGCGTCGAGACGTTGCGCCACTCGCAACTTCGTCTGTTGCTGGAGCACAGGTCTCGGCGGTGCCATCAGCGCGCGCCGTTCTGGCCAGGCACCGACTTGATGTGCGTCGAAATTGCAGATCGTCACGGTACGCTCCTAGCCCACGAGCAACGGCGGCAGCCGATGTTCCCACGGCGCAATTGCCTCGAACGCCGCGCAGAACTGCAGCACGTCGCCATCTGCGAAGCGCGGCCCGATGACCTGCAAGCCGATTGGCAAACCTGACGGACTCCAGCCGCACGGCACGCTCGCCGCTGGGTTGCCGGACAGATTGAATGGGTACGTGAACGGTGTCCAGCGCGCCCACGGCACCGCGGTGTCGTCGACGCCATCGAGGTCAGATGGCGCAATCCGGTCCGCGTCGAACGGAAGAATTGGCAGCGTTGGCGTCAGCAGCAGATCGAAGCGCTCGAACAGCTTGTGGACTTTGCAAGCGAACGCCGCGCGCTGCTGGACCGCGGTCAGATAGCCGGCCAGATCGTAGTCCGCAGAACGTTCGATTAGCGTCGCGAAGCCCGGTTCGAGCTCCTCCTTGCGATTGGCAAGCGACTTGCCGTACACGATTCCGCGGCCGCCGACCCATAGGGCCTCGAACGTCGGCAACGGGTCATGCCATTCGAGCGCGGGCATATCAATCGTGACTGGCAGCGTCCGCGCAATCTGATTGACCGCCGCTTCAACTGCTGCCGCAACAGCCGGATCGACGTCAACGTTGAACAGCGTCGGACAAAACGCGACGCGCAGCGGCCGCAGCGGCGAATCGCAACGCGCGAGGAACGTTTCAGTCGGTGCTGGCAACGCTTGGTGATCGCGTGGGTCGGGACCGGATAGCACGTCGAACAGCAGCGCGCTGTCGCGCACCGTCCGTGTGATCGGACCGGCATGGCTGAGCATTTCGGTCGCCGACCAAGGCCACGTCGGAATCCGGCCGAGCGAGCCCTTGAGCGCGAACGTGCCACAAAACGCACTGGGAATCCTTACCGAACCGCCACCGTCCGAACCGAGCGACGCGGGCACCATCCGTGCGGCGACCGCGATTGCCGAACCCGAACTGGAGCCGCCGCTCGTGAGTTGTGGGTTCCAGGGATTGCGGCCGTTGCCGAATACGCGCGACAGGCTCGCGCCGCTCCAACCGAACTCAGTCGTCGCGGTCTTGCCGACGATGATCGCCCCCGCATCCTTCAGGCGTCGGATAATCGGCGCATCATCCGACGGCACATAGTCGAGCGCGGTCAGCGAACCCCGCGTCGTCCGCAGACCAGCGGTCGAAAACAGGTCCTTGACGCCGAACGGAATGCCATGCAGTGGCCCTCTAAAACAGCCGCGGGAGGCTTCGAGCGTCAACGTTTCGGCCTCAGCCGCCGCCGTTTCGGCGTAGATGTCGCCGAATGCGTTCAATGTGGGATTGTGGGTTTCTATCGCTTTCAGGCTGTGCGCTATCAACTCACCCGGCGTCAGGCTGCCGTTCCTGATCCGATCAGCGGCATCAAGAACCGTCGGCGCAGAGACGCATTTTGACTCGTATTTCATCCTAAATCCTGAATGGGACAGCGCATTGGCTGGTTGGATGCATTACAGGTTGGACAAAAACTGGTGTCAAGCGCGTTTTATTGGTTTTGTTGGTTTTGTTGGATATGTTGGGTCCGACCATCCACTCAAGGGCTCTCGCTGGCAAATCAGGCGCTCGAGAATTTGCGTCGATCAGGCAGGAACAGTCTCACGAGTTCGCAACCGGAATCCTCCCGGCCCAACTATGCCCGCCCAAGGCCGCGTCGTCAGCCACAGAATTGGCGGGCAGCGCATTGGTTCTGACTGAACCTGAAAAAGTAGGTCGGATGTGACGCAACAGTCGAAAAAAGCCTACAGCGACCGGGCCGGGGCGGCGCAATTACGTGACTCTGGGCTGTCCATTTAACCGGAGTTAGGGATTTGCCTCCACGGGCGACTCGGCGAAGGTCGCTCCAAGCTGGGCGGATGCCGGTGTCCTGGCCTTCGCCCCTGGCTCACGTGGAGCACCAGAAAACCGTCGGTACCAGGCCAATGTCCAGCGGTTGAGACATCAATGTGATTAGCTGTGTGGGTATCCGTTAGAGGCATTCGATACCCCGTTCGCAGCCCGCACCTGTGTTGCAGAACTGGTGCACTGGTACAACCACGAACACCGCCACAGTGCGATCCGCTTCGTGACACCGGCCCAGCGCCATGCCAATCTTGCTCAGGACATCCTCGAGCGCCGCACAGCGCTCTACGAGGTTCGCGCGAACGTCATCCGCTACGATGGAAAGGTGCCACGCGGGACTGGCAGCGCGCGTTCATGTCGTGCACCTCAATCCCGATCGGGCTGAGCCGACCGTCGACATTCGACAATCTCATAACCAGGAGTTAAAAGCAGCCTGAATTCCAAACGTCGAGGCGACAACTAGTGGTCTGCGTCAAACGGATTGCATCTTATTCAGCTTGGTGCGGGCACGCGTTACTTTCGCCAGAATGTCGGAAGCTTTAGCGGTCCAGATGAAGGGTTTTGGATCACCATTGTGCTTTTCAATGTACTGCTCGATCGTGCTGACCAACTCGGGTACCGAGCGAAAGGCTGACCGCCGTAGCTGGTTCTCGGACAGATCACGAAAGAAGCGTTCGACCATATTGAGCCAGGAAGCGCTGGTGGGCGTGAAATGCATGTGAAATCGTGGGTGCTTGGCCAGCCACGCCTTCACCTCGGGATGCTTATGAGTGGCGTAGTTGTCGGCAATCAAATGTAGTTCCCTACCCTTGGGGGTGCTGCGATCGATCTTGCGCAGGAAGCCCAGCCATTCTTGATGACGATGCTTCGTCTGGCACTGACCAATGATGCTGCCATCGAGCGTGTTCATCGCGGCGAACAACGTCGTCACACCATTGCGCTTGTAATCGTGCGTCATCGTCTGACCTCGACCTCGCTTCATCGGCAAGCCAGGCTGGGTCCGGTCCAGAGCCTGGATCTGGGACTTCTCGTCACAACTGAACACCAGTGCGTGCTCAGGTGGATCGAGATAAAGGCCGACGATGTCCTCCAGCTTCTCGGCAAAGTGCTTGTCGTTCGAGACTTTGAAGGTTTCTATCCGATGCGGCTTGAGTCCATGCGCCTGCCAGATGCGCCTCACGCTCGCCTCGCTGACGCCGGCCACTGCCGCCATGCTGCGCGTACTCCAATGCGTCGCGTTATCGGGACGCTGCTGCGTGGTCATCGCCACGATGGCCTTGACCTTGCGCGCAGAGATCTTCGGCTTGCGCCCGGGTCGCGTCTCGTCCCGCTCGATCCCCGCCACACCGTCCGCGATGAAGCGCGCTCGCCAGCGCGCCACCGTGCCTCGCCAGATACCCAACTGCACACCGATCTCTTTGTCTGTGTGGCCCAGTGCCGCGAGCAATATCATCTTGGCACGCTCGGCCAGTCGTACCGGAACCCTCCGCCCAGCCGCCCACGTTTCCAATTGTTTGCGCTGGCCTTCGCTCAGCTCAACTTTTGCCGCGATTCTCATGGGTTCTCCCTCATCACCTAGAAGGAGACTCGCAAATCGCGATTAAGTTGCATTATTTACGACGCACTACACTAGCTGGAAAACTTCCCGTTGAAGGCGGAAATGCCAACGCACTGCGCAATTGATGACTGCAGCCGGAAAGCGGTGGCCGAATACGGTGCGGTCATTGCACAAACAGCGTTGAAAGTACGGCAGCAGCTTCCGGCGATTATTGACGACGAACACAACGAGCTAACAGCGTTGAGTCGGTCAATGATCCGCGATATGTACGAGCGGTATTGTCAACTTGACGCTTCGCGACCGCCAGACCGAACTTCGTCGCCCAGCACCGCACCGTTTCGTACATAAGCTCGATTCCCCGTGCCGCCAGCATCTCCTCAACCATGCGCCGGCTGAGCGGGAACCGGTAGTACAGCCACACCGCGTAGCTGATGATGTCCGGCGGAAATCGATAGCCCTTGAACGAGATCGGCGCCTCGGCCGACAGCAAAACGGAAACGGAAGCTTTCTTGATGCCCCATATATTCGTCGACCCCGGCGCCAACTTGACAATACCTCGACGCGTCCTGACCACGGCTGCAAGATCAGCTGGAACTTGCCACCGACCACGGCCGCTTGAGCCGCTGAAAAATCGCCGGGAATCAGTTTCAGGCGTATGTTGGCTTCGGCGGCCAGGCTTGAGCACACGCCGTCCAGTGACGCTATGATTGCGCCTGCAGTTCCTTGCCAATCCACTGGAGTACGTCATGCCGGAAGTCGTTGTTTACGCAGTAGCAGGGCGCTCACCCGAGCAAAAGAAAGCGCTGATGACGGGGATTACCAAAGCTGTGGTTGACAGCCTCGGTGTCCTCGCTGAACAGGTTGTCGTGCAGATCGTGGAATCTCCAGCAGACTCCAAGTCAAGAGGCGGCATTCCGTTCAGCGAGCGCCAGCGCACGTCCTAATTCGCACGAATCCACATCATCACCGCCCCGTGCGCGGTGGCACCGCCGACCGGGCGCGGACGTAATCCGCCGGCGCGCTCAGGTTGCGACCGCCGCAGCCGTATCGACGTATAGCGCATACAGTGACTGCCCGGCCGCCATGAACAGCCGGTTGTGCGCTGCGCCGCCGAAGCAGACGTTCGCGCAGCGTTCGGGCAGGGCGATGCGGCCAATCGCGCTGCCGTCCGGCGCGAATACCATCACACCGTTCAGTCCCGGGCCGGTGCCCCAACCGGCCCACAGGTTACCGTCCGTGTCGCAACGGAAACCGTCTGGCGCGCCGTTCTCGCCCGCATCGACGAATACGCGTCCGTGCACGAGGCGCCGACCGTCCTCGACATCGTACACACGGATGCGCCTTGGCTTCGAGCCCGATTCGACGATGTAGAGGCGGCGTTCGTCGGGCGAGAAGCAGATGCCGTTCGGATTGACGATGTCGCCGGCGACCACCTCCGCCCGGCCGGTGGCCGGGTCGAGGCGGTAGACGTTGGTCGGCAGCTCGGGCTCAGCCTTGACACCCTCATAGTTGTTAGAGATGCCGAACGGCGGATCGGTAAACCAGATGCTGCCGTCGCTCTTCACGACCACGTCGTTTGGCGAGTTCAGCCGCTTGCCGTCGAAGCGGTCGAGCAACACGGTCAGCGTGCCGTTGTACTCGGTGCGCGTCACGCGCCGGTTGCCGTGCTCGCAGGTGATGAGCCGCCCCTGGCGGTCCCGTGTATTGCCGTTCGCGTACCCCGAGGGCTTGCGAAATACCGACGTCGCGCCGGATTCCTCGTCCCACCGCATGATGCGGTTGTTCGGAATGTCGCTCCACAGCAGGAAGCGGCCGTCGCCGAACCACACCGGTCCTTCGCCGAAGCGCATGCCGGTCGCAAGCCGCTCGACTGCCGCGCTCGTGATCCGGTATTTGAGGAAGCGCGGATCGAGCACTTCCACTGCGGGATCGGGATAGGTTTCGCTTTGCTGCCACATGGTGCTGGGCCTTGAGTCAGCGGGGCTGCTTGACGAACGCTTCGAATGCCGTGGCGTAGTCCGGATGCCAGCGCGACAACGCGGGCCGGTTCTCGACGATATCGCCCGCCGCCCATAGAATGCGCCGTTCGTCGAGCGAACGCGGCACGTCGTTATCGGGACACAGTATGTAGAAGTCGCCGGCGTCGAGACGCTCGAACATGAAATCGACGGTCTGCTCGGGCGTCCATGCGGCGGCGGGCTTTTCCACACGGCCGTTCCGTGTGAGTTCCGTGAACACGAAGCCGGGAATCAGCAGATGAGCGCTGATCCGGCCGTCGGCGGTATTGCGCAGTTCGTGCTGCAGCGCTTCGGTGAACGCTTTCAGACCGGCCTTCGCAACGTTGTATGCGGGGTCGCCCGGCGGCGTCGTGATGCCTTGCTTTGAACCGGTATTGATCACGAGCCCCGGACGGCCGCGCTTGATCATGCCCGGCACGAAGACCTGCGTGCCGTGGATCACGCCCCACAGGTTGACACCCAGCACGCGCTCCCAGTTCGCGGTTGGACCGAACATGCCGCTGCCGGGCTGAATGCCGGCATTGTTCATCAATACATCTGTTCCGCCGAAGCGTTCGACGACGGTTGCGTGCAGGCGGCGAACATCGTCGGCGACAATGACGTCGGTCTCAACCGCAAAGACGTCTTGCGTACCGTTTGCGCTCAGCGCGGCGATTTCCTCCACCGCCCGCGCGAGGCGGTCGGCGCCGAGGTCGGCAATGCAGATGCGCAGCCCAAGCTGCGCAAAGCGTTTGGCAGCAGCCAGGCCGATGCCGGCGGCGGCGCCGGTGATCACGGCGACGGCGCCGGGGGTCAGGGCAGAATGAGTCATCAGAATCCTCGTTGATGCGTGCCGGAATCGCGACGCCAACCAGCGACTGCGATCCCGATCCGTTGGAACAGTGAGTCGGCGATCCTAGCATGAACTTTTTTGCGTGACCGACGGCGCTCCCGCTGATGAGTGGTCCGAAGCATGCGCGGTACCGCGCGGTGCCAGTCAAGCGTCAGTTCGCCACCTCGGGCAATTTGAGCAAGTCCAGGAAAGCACGGGCGACGGGTATGAGCGGTTCTCCGGCGCTTCCCCTAAAAACCGCCGCGAGTTCCCAGCAGGGCTCATCGGCTTCGCGCAGGCTCGCCGTTGCGACCGGCGCCCCGCGCGTGTTGCTCCCCCTTGCGGCGGCCACCGATTCGGGCACCATACTGATCGCAAGCCCGTGCGCGGCCAGTTCAAGCAACATCGGCATGTCGTTGACCTCGAAGCTGGTCTGGCGCTGCAGTCCTGCCGCCGCAAAACTCCGATCGACGAGCCGCCGCACGCTCCACTCCGGGCGCAGGTCGGCGAATGCTTCGTCGACGAGATCGGCCAGCGCCAGCCCGCTGGCGCCCGCAAGCCGATGATGTGTCGCGCAGACGACGACCATTCCTTCGCATGCGAACATGTGCGATCCGAGGTCGTCGAGCGGCGTATCCGGTGGCTGTGTGAACGCGAGGTCTAGGCGCCCTTCCCGCACCCCGTCGATCAATGCGCGCGATCCGTCCAGTGTCAATTCGATATCGATCCCACCGAACGCGGCCCGAAACTGTCCTAGAGAAGCGGGCAGGTCGACGAAAGGCGCGAGACCGTGAATCGCACCGATACTCAGCCTGCCGCGTGCAAGCCCGTGGACCTGCGTTACGGCGTGCCGCGCGTCGCGCGCGGCAGCCAGTACCCGCTGCGCCTCGGCGAACAGCACTTCGCCGGCAGGCGTCAAAGCGACTCGCCTCGTGCTGCGATTGAACAACGGTCCGCCCAAGTCTTCTTCCAGCGAGCGGATCGACGCAGACAAGCCGGACTGCACGAGGTTCAGACGCCGCGCCGCGCGCGTGAAATGTCGCTCTTCCGCGACCGCCACGAAATGTTCCAGCTGCTTCAAATCCACGTTTGCACTCTTTCTTGCAGAGACGATTAATCACAAAAATTGCACGATTGAATCACATCTTTCTATTGGCATGATAATTCAGTCTCCGTTATCGTGGGATCCTTGGGCACGTCAAAGAACACTGGGCACCCAATGCGGGCGCCATCGGACTGAACTACCGCCCGCCGGCTGTGAATCCTTGCAACATACATGGAGATTGCTTCATCATGGACTACCGTCAACTCGGCCGTTCGGGCCTCAAGGTGTCGACCATCACGCTAGGCACGATGACGATGGGCGGCAAAGGCAAATTCGCGAGCGTCGGGGAGGTCAGCCTCGACGAGGCGCGCCGCCAGATCGACATGTGCATCGACGCGGGCGTCAACCTGATCGATACGGCGGACGTCTATTCGAACGGTGCGTCGGAGGAAATCGTCGGCCAGGCGCTCGGCGGCAAGCGCAAAGGCGGCGTGCTGATCGCGACGAAAGCCCGCTTTCCCATGGGTGACGGCCCGAATGACCGGGGCCTGTCGCGGCATCATTTGATAGAAGCCTGCGAGGCGAGCTTGCGCCGTCTCAAGACCGATGTGATCGACCTCTACCAGGTGCACGAATGGGACGGACTCACACCGCTCGAAGAAACGCTTGAAGCGCTCGAGCTGCTGGTCCGGCATGGCAAGGTCCGATATGTCGGCTGCTCGAACTACTCAGGCTGGCACCTGATGAAAGCGTTGCATGTAAGCGAACGCGATCGCCTGTCGCGCTTCGTGAGCCAGCAGATCCATTACACGCTCGAAGCACGTGAAGCGGAGTACGAACTCGCGCCTATCGCGCTCGATCAAGGCTTGGGCATTCTCGTCTGGAGCCCGCTCGCAGGCGGCTTGCTGTCGGGTAAGCACCGCCGCGACTCGACACCCGAGGGCACGCGTCAGCTCGCGGGCTGGACGGAGCCGCCGATTCGCGACGCCGAACGACTGTGGTCGATTGTCGATACACTTGTCGAGATCGCCAGCGAGCAGAACGTCTCCGCCGCTCAGGTCGCGCTCGCATGGACGCTCGGGCGCCCCGCCGTCACGTCGGTCATCATCGGCGGGCGCAACGAGAAGCAACTGCTCGACAACCTCGGCGCGGCGAATCTCAGGCTGAGCGCCGAAACGCGCGAACGGCTCGACAAGGTGAGCGCGCCGCCCCTGCTCTACCCGTACTGGCATCAGGTGCAGACCGCACACGATCGTCTTTCAGTTGCGGACCTGTCACTGCTGGGGCCCTATCTCAAGGCGTCGCGGTGATGCGGCGACATCGACCTGCGGCCGTCCTGAAGGATCGCAGGTCTACACGGCTATCGTCGGCTGTAGAAAAGTCGGTCATATTTCCATGCCCGGGCGCTCTCGAAGGTTCTGTTGCAATAGCGGAGGCGGGCATGCTGCGGGACCTTACGGAATGATGTGAACGACAATGAAAGCGCTGAGTCCGACGGTAGCCAAAGTGCTGAAGCGGTTGCACTATCAGCTCGAGATAATGTTGGTGTGCGTGCGTTGGTGCGTGGCCTACCCGCTCAGCTTGCGCAATCTCTAGAAGATGATGGCCGAACGGGGTGCGCGGTCGATCATTCGACCGTGCACCGGTGGGCCATCAAGCTTCTGCCGGTGCTTGAAAGGGCGTTCCGCCGCTGCAAGCGCCCGGTCGGCAAGCGCTGGCGGATGGACGAAACCTATGTGAAGAGAGCGGTGCCAATCTGGCCGGCCTACATGCCGTGAATGCCGAGCGTGAGACGCCCATCAAGATCCGCCAGGCCAAGTATCTGAAAAATATCGTGGAACAAGGCCATCGGGCGATCAAGCGCCGTACCCGGCCCATGTTGGGATTCCATGATTTCCCTTGTGCCCGCATCTTGTTGAGCGGCATCGAACTCATGCATATGATCGCCAAAGGGCAGATGAAAGACGCACGCAAACTCAAGCCATCGGCCGCCCGGCAATTCTACTCGCTGGCGATGTAAGTAAGCCTCATCATATCGCTATCGTTCACCCAAATCGCCTTACCGCGACAGAACCCTTAGTGTTTCCAACCCACGTCTCAGAGTAGAGAAAAAATGCAACAACACACCATTGGAACGTCGGATCTTCGAATCGCACCCCTCGTCTTTGGCGGCAACGTGTTCGGCTGGACAGCCGATGAGCGCACGTCGTTTTCCATCCTCGACGCCTTTGTCGACCTTGGCTTGAACTTCATTGATACCGCCGACAGCTATTCGCACTGGGCCAAGGGCAATCAGGGCGGCGAGTCCGAGACCATCATCGGCAAGTGGTTCAGGCAAAGCGGCAAGCGGGAAAAGATCGTGCTCGCGACCAAGGTAGGCATGTGGAAGAAGCGGCCAGGGCTGTCGGCGGCGAACATCGAGGCAGCCGTCAACGAGTCGCTGCGCCGGCTACAAACCGATTACATCGACGTCTATTTCTCCCACATCGACGACGACAAGACGCCGCTCGAAGAGACGCTCGGCGCATATCAGAGGTTGATCGAGGCGGGGAAAGTGCGCGTGATCGGAGCGTCGAACTTCAGCGGCGAGCGGCTCGAGGCAGCACTGAAGGTATCAAAGGAATCGGGGTTGCCGGCGTATCAGGTTCTTGAGCCGGAGTACAACCTTTACGATCGGGAGGGCTACGAAACCGATCTCGAGCCAGTCGTGCAGGCGCACAAATTGGCGGTGGTTACTTACTTCAGCTTGGCAAGCGGTTTCCTGAGCGGAAAGTACAGTTCGAAGGCCGACGCCGCGAAGGGTGCGCGCAGCGCGCTTGTGGACAAGTATTTCAACGACCGCGGGTTACGGATCATCGATGCTCTTGTTGAAGTCGCGAAGCGCAACAACACGACACCTGCAACGGTGGCAATCGCTTGGATCATCGCGCGGCCGAGCGTGACGGCGCCGATTGCCAGTGCGACGTCCGTCGAGCAACTGAAAGGGTTGGCTGCAGCAACTCACTTGCAGCTTTCTTCCGAAGACATGAAGCTGCTCGACGAAGCCAGCGCAGCGGCGCAATAACCGAGCAGGTACTGTCACCCATTGAAAGGCGCTTGCCAACTGGTTGCGCGTTTCGAGCAGGCTCGGCGCAGCGCGGTGGGACAAGCCCATGGGATGGGAAGGAATCGCGACAGCCAGGCGTGCGATTCGACGATGTGTGTTGTTGTGTCGTTGTGCGAAGTTATCGGCATGGTGCGGGCGAGCGTCGTGCGCTGCTACGTCGACGAAATCCCGATCCACCGGCTCCCCGATTTGCGGTTGCGGCATCTGGCTTCGGCATGAAGGCGACATCGTCACGCTTCATCGTTTCCACGAAGCTTTCTGCCATGCCGTTACTTTGCGGACTGCACACCGGTGTGGTCAACGGTTTCAAACCAATGTCAGACGCAAAGGTCCTGGTTTTCTCCGGCTGTGTAGCCTGAGCCGTTGTCCGTCAGCCATTCAATTTCAGCCGGTGCCTTCGAGACGTTGCCAAAGCGCTTCTCGACGGCTGCCAGCATGACGTCACGCACCACGTCGCCACTGTGGCCACCAGTTGTCGCCACCCAGCTCATCGCTTCACGGTAAGCACCTCACGACGACCGTCGTTGACGGCGGCGAGAAGCGACATCAAAGTGGTGCCCATCATTTTCGATTTGATGGACATCACTGTGACAGAGTCGGAAGCCAAGCCGGGTAGCCGCAAGGGAAGCCTGAATTATGATCGCGAGTTTCGACGCCGGCTTGCGGCCGCTGCATGCGAGCCTGGTGCATCGGTCGCGAAGCTGGCGCGGGACAATGGCATCAATGCAAATATGCTGTTCACCTGGCGGCGTCGCTATCGCGAGCAATTGCAGGCGGAAACGACGTCGCTGATTCCCGTGGCGGTGGTCCATGAAACGCCGCCGCAGTGGCGATGCCCCCAGATGCAAGGGACGTCGGCAACCGGACTGCACGAGCCGGGACGATCGAGATCCAAGTTCGGTGACGTGGTAGTCAAGGTGGACGGCATCGTCGACGCCGATACGCTACGGGTCGTACTGGGGAGCATGCGATCGTGATCTCTGTTCCCACGGGTACACGCGTCTGGCTGGTGGCAGGCGTCACCGACATGCGCTGCGGGTTCCAGGGGCTGGCGGCGAAGGTGCAGACGGCGCTCGAGGACAATCCGCTGGGCGGCAACGTGTTCATCTTCCGGGGCCGGCGCGGCGATCTGGTGAAGGTCATGTGGGCGACCGAGGACGGGCTCTGGCTTCTTGCGAAGCGGCTTGAGCGGGGCCGCTTCGTCTGGCCGCAGGCCGATCATCTGACGGCGGCGCAATTGTCGATGTTGCTCGAAGGCATCGATTGGCGGCAGCCGCGTCGCACCGCTGCACTGTCGATGTTGTAAACCGAGCAGAAGACTCGTAAACTGCGCCGCATGTCGAACGGCGCCGAACTTCCTGACGATGTTGAAACTCTGCGAGCCTTGCTGGTCGAGGCTCGTGCCCAGCTTGCCGAGCGCGATCTGGAGATCGAGCAGCTCAAGGCGCAGCTCGACAAGCTTAGGCGCATGCAATTCGGGCGCAAGTCCGAGCAGTTGGACCGGGAGGTTGCACGGCTCGAAACCGCGCTCGAGGACTTGACGGGCGAGCGCGGCGTCTCTGATGTGCGGCGCGCCCGCCAATCAAGCGCGAGCACGCCTGTGGGCAACGCATCGCCGAAAGAAGCGCTGCCGCCGCATCTGCCACGCGAAGAACGCGTACTCGACGCCGACGCAACGTGTCCGAAATGCGGCAGCGCGAGATCCGGCGCAAGACGGTCTGTCCGTGCGGCCACCACTTCTCGCAGCCGCCGATGCCCGGCCTGCCGATTACGCGCAGCATCGCCCATCCGAGCCTGCTGGCCGACATCGTCGTCTCGAAGTACGCTGACCACGCCCCGTTGTACCGGCAGTCGCAGATTGCCGCGCGCGACGGCGTGAAGCTCGATCCGGCCAGCATGGGCCGCTGGGTCGGCCAGTGCGAGGCCCTTTGCGATGCACTGACCGAGGCACTGCGCCGCCACACGATGGCACCGTCGAAGCTGCACGCGGATGACACGCCGATCCCGGTGCTCGAGCCGGGCAAGAAGAAGACAAGGACCGGGCGACTGTGGGTGTATGTGCGCGATGACACCCGTTCGGGCTCGACCGAACCGGCCGCGGTGTGGTTTGCTTACTCGCCCGACCGCAAAGGCATCCACCCCCAGACCCATCTCGCTGGATTCGAGGGCATCCTGCAGGCCGACGCCTACAGTGGCTTCAACGAACTGTACGAGAGCGGCAAGATCCGTGAAGCTGCATGCTGGGACCACACGAGACGGTACATATACGACGTGCATGCCCGAACGCCTACCGAGGCGACCCGAGAGGTGCTCGAACTGATCGGTGGACTTTACGGCATCGAGGCGGATATCCGTGGCAAACCCGCTGCTGAACGGCTGCGCGTGCGGCAGGAGAAAAGCGTGCCGCTGCTCGCGACCATCAAGACGTGGATGACGGACAAGCTCGCGACGCTGTCGAAGAAATCCGACCTTGCCAAAGCGATCCGTTACTCGCTCAAACCAGTGGGACGCGCTCGCGCTGTACTGCGAAGAGGGCCGTGCTGAGATCAGCAACGCCCTGGCCGAAAACGCGCTGCGCTGTGTGAGTCTGGGCCGCAAGAACTTCCTGTTCGCCGGCTCCGACAGCGGAGGCGAGCGGGCAGCCGCGATGTACGGTCTGATCGGCACATGCAAGCTCAACGGGATCAACCCGCGCGCCTACCTCGAATACGTACTGACCCATATCGCTGACCATCCCATCAACCGTATCGACGAACTGTTGCCATGGAACGTGGCCACGAAGCTGCCTCGGCAGTCTGGCCCATCGGCGTCTGCAGACACGTAACCCGATTCCCGATCATGCCTCACGCGGGCGCCGCGTTGCGGACGGCCGTCGCGAGGTGCTTACGCTTCACGGTCACAGCAATCCAGAGCGAACGTGAGTGTCACCAGGCTCACTCGCGCATTGAGTTGCGGGAGTTGCAGCGCAAGAGACCCGATGAACCCTGTAGCCACGGCGTTGCGCGCGGTGTACACGGAAAGCAGAGGAAGCGGCTTGAATGTCACTTTCGAGCGTCCAACAGGTGACGCTTTAGTTTGAGGTTGCAACGAGCATGTAGCCGAGGCCCCACACTGCTTAGTCTCTAGTTCCAAGTGCAACACCTTGAATGAGGTAGGGTGTTGCGATGAAGAAGAACTACAAACATTTGAGTGCGGAAGAACGCGCGGCGATCATGATCGAACATCAAAAGGGCGGCAGCATAAGAACTATTGCGGGGCTGCTGGGGCGCAGCGCTTCGACGGTGTCGCGCGAACTGGCGCGTAATTGCAGCGTGGACGCGCCGCGCTACTGTGCGACGCAGGCGGCCTCGGCCTATCGGCTGCGTCGTCGGCGCTGCGTACGGCCGCGCAAGTTGATCGAAGGCAGCGCGCTTTATCGGCATGTGCATGATCACCTGGTCTACTGGCGCTGGTCGCCGCAGCAAATCGCTGCCAAACTGCGGGCCATGTATCCAGACGACCCAAGTCAGCACGTCAGCCACGAGACGGTCTATGCTGCCATTTACACCTATGCACGTGGCTCGCTGAAACCAGCCATGATCGCAGCCTTGCGCCAGGAAAAACCGGCGCGCGGAAATCGGCGCACGACGCTTGCTGGCGGCAGCTATGTTCCCGAGGATTTGCGCATCCAATATCGCCCCGAGCAGATCGAGCAACGGCTGTTGCCGGGGCACTGGGAGGGCGACTTCATCAAGGGTGCGTTCAATCGTTCCGCCGTGGGCACGCTGGTCGAACGCAAGACGCGCTTCGTGATTCTGTGCCGCATGGATGGCTGTACGGCCAGGAATGCGCTGGAAGGCTTCTCGCGGCAAATGAAGAAGTTGCCGGCCTTTCTTCGCGAGAGCCTGACCTACGGATCGGGGAACGGAAATGGCCTGCCATGTCGAGCTCTCCAGGCGGCTCAATATCGATATCTGGTTTGCTGATCCGCATGCGCCCTGGCAGCGCGGCAGCAATGAGAACACCAACGGCTTGCTGCGTCAGTTTCTGCCAAAGGGCACAGACCTTTCGACGCTCTCGCAGACCCAACTCAATGACATCGCCAAATTGCTTAACGGGCGGCCTCGCCAGACGCTCGGCTGGGACTCCCCCGAGGAAGCAATGGCTAAAGAGTTAGAGAAGGCTGGATTAGCTAAACGTTGCACTTGACTCTTGAGACTGCCCATCCTTTACCGATCAAACGGGCTTCGATAACTGGTTTTCAGGTGGTCTCACCGGGTCGAACGTCGGCCTCATTGCGCGTGAAGTGGCATCGATTCAAATTGTCGGTGTGGTGAACATTAACGAAATAGTAATGGGCGCTTTTCGCAGCGCCTATCTCGGGTATTACGGAATGTCGAACTTCGCCCGGGCAGGGTTGATGACGGACGCGGTACGGGCAGCTGTGATCTATGCTTTCAGCGAACTTGGATTGCATCGGGTGGAGGCAAATATTCAACCAGGGAATATCGCGTCGATCGCACTTGTGCGGCGGTTGGGTTTTAAACAGGAAGGTTTTTCTCCTCGCTATCTCCGCGTAAATGGCGAATGGCGCGACCACGAGCGATGGGCGTTGCTGGCCGATATGCCCGGTTAGACACAGCCGCCACTCAAAAAAATAATGTGCTCACGCAGAAATTGTTTTTGTGCCAATATTAACAGCATGGAACTTCGTAACGTCCCGAGCAAGGCTCACCACCATCATCACGGTCGCTATCCGCTGCGCCGTGGGTCGTTACGTCCATAGCAAGGAATTCGACCTCACGGTCCATTCCATGTGCAAACGACCAAGGCGCTTAAGGCGCCTTTTTTATTTCCCCCACCATCAAGAGCTGAAGATGACCGACTCGATAAGCTATCGCCGCGCAACCGTGGACGACATTTTGAAAATTTGCGAGTTGGGTCAAATCTTGAACGCGATCCACCATCAGGCACGTCCTGACGTCTATGCAAACGCCACTGAAGAGTTCGCTCGAGACAAGCCGCACTGGCTATCAAGCCTTCAGGGAGAAGATCGAGCCATGTTTCTCGCCGAGCATGGCAGCACGGCGGTCGGCTTTATCACCGTTCAAGTGATGCAGCCGACAAGTCCACTGTTGCAACCGTTGACCGTTGGCCGCATTGGCTCAGTCGCTGTTTTGGAACGACTGCGGGGACGCGGCGTCGGGAGCACGCTGATGAAACTTGCTGAAGAGTGGGCACGAAAAAACGGTGCCAACGACATGAGGCTGACCGTTTGGGCGTTTAATGAACAGGCGGTCGATTTGTATCAGGAACTTGGCTACGAGCTTCGTGCGTTCGAGATGGGAAAGCAACTGCCTATTGCTGGGGATATGCCAGTCGCATGAGGCGATGCTCGGCCAGTCTATATTCGTGCATAGATCGTGGACAATTAATTGTTCACGTGAAACTTTTGAAACCTCTATTATCTGTTGCGTCTTTCCGAAAACGTTCTTGGAGCATTCAATGCGGATTAGAACCACCTATTTGAAAGCGTCGGACATGGAACGCAGTTCTGCTTTCTGGGAAAACCTGTTGGAACGCGCGCCGATCCGCAGGTCGGATAAGTGGACCGAATTCTCGCTCGGTGAAGTCCGCTTCGGGTTGCTGCTAAATGATTTTGGCGATGAGTTCGTCGGGAGCGGATGCGTTCCTGTGTTCGAATTTGACGTATCCGCCTTGCATATATTTCTGGATCGCGCCAAGGCTTTTGGGGCAACAGTCGCTCTCGACGGGCTAAACAATGAAGCCATGAAGAGCATTGTGTTCGTTAGCCCTGATGGCCATGAGTTCGAACTTTGCGCATGTCACGACTAATCGGTTGTTCTACCCCGAAAATCTAGGCCCGCGTTGCCCGTCGCGAGTGTCCGTTCCCAAGGGCGTCAACGGGCTGTTGTGGGTCGTAAGTACGCGTTGGGGATGGCGAGACGCGTCGCTCACGACCGCTGAGGGTGTGAACGGCCGGAGAGTGTCGTGAAGCCGACCGACCACAGCCAATAGCTGACCGTCGGCAATGGCCGACATTGCGCCACTCGAAACTGCCCGCGAATGTCGCCCGATTCCGGCGATGGGCTAGTCACGAGCCTGGCCCGCACCTCCTTCCCGCCTTAAGAAGGCCACCGGCATGAAAGCGCATCGAAACATTCGTGGAGCGCCGCCTCCGGCGGGACGAATGCGCACCCTCATGTAGTCAGCCATACCATCTCCGAGCGCCAGCATGCATTCCGTGGCGGAGCTGGTGGGGAATGAGAATCTGGCGCTGCCGCGGATCAATGTCGACGAGGCCGACCAGTGGACGTTGCGCGTCTTCGGCAAGGGCGACAATCTCCGCATGAGCAAGAGTCCGAAAGTCATGAGTCGAAGACGTCTGCTTGATCCGAGGCACGGGATCACTTCAATCCATCCCTATTTAAGCGACCGAAAAAACGCCATTGCTTCCGCCCTACTTTCAGGCGTTCAAACCCTGCTAACCCCGGCAGAAAATGCTGCATTGCAATGCGCTTTTTGGACTTGCTGCAGACTTTGTTGTCTCTGAAAGCGGGGTTTTCGTATGCCGCAGACTTTGTTGTGCGCCGATAAGATCGCAAAAAGAGTTTGACAGACAATCTTAAGATATATATCTTAAGATGCATCTTACGACACTCATAGGAGAGTCCCAGATGCGTCATCCTCATCATTTTTCCGGTCCGCGCGGCGCGCGCGACCGTTTTCATGCCGGTTTCCGCCTTCCGTCGCCGCAGGCGAGCGAAGTCGCCGACCTGGGCGCCTCCGAAGCATGCGCTTCCTCCGGCGCCCGCCACCACTACCTGCTGCACGTTTTGCGTCACGCCTTTGGCCGCCATCACGAATGGCGCTTCGGCGGCCGTGGCTCGCGCTTCGGCGGTGGTTTCGGCGGTCCGGGCAGATACGGTGGCGGCGGCCCCGGCGGCTTCGGCGGCGACGGCGATGGTTTCCCGCGTGGCCGCAAATTCAGCTCCGACGATCTGCAACTGCTGCTGCTATCGCTGATCGAAGCGCAGCCGAGTCACGGCTACGAGTTGATCAAGGCGCTCGAAACGCGCTCGAACGGCTTCTACAGCCCGAGTCCCGGCATGGTCTATCCAGCGCTGACCTATCTCGAAGAACTCGGCTACGTCACCGTGCAGCTCGAAGGCAACCGCAAGCGCTATGAGCTGGCGGATGCGGGCCGCGAATATCTGGCCGCGAACCGCGAGCGCGTCGAGCTGATGCTCGCGCGACTCTCGCATATCGCACGCAAGATGGATTCGGTGCGCCGCGCGTTTGCCGGCGAGGAGCCGGCCGACGTCAGCGAAGGCGGCTGGGTGCCCGAGCTGAATGAAGCGCGCCGCACGCTGAAGAACGCGCTGCTGCGCCGCGACAACGCGCCGGCCGACGAACAGCGCCGCATCGCAGCGATCCTGATGCGCGCGGCCAAAGAAATCGAAGGCGGCAACCGTGGCGACATCGCAAAGCCCGGCAACGACAGCGAGCCGACCGCCTGACAACACGCGCCCGTCCACGAGGCGACCCGCGCGTCCTCCCGAACCGAACTGGAGCATCGCCCACATGCAAGAGCAACCCACTCGCCCTGATCTCGCCGTGCATCGCGTACGGCATCCGTTGAAGTTTCGTCTGCTGCAGGTCAAGCAGGTGCGCGCGCTGACGCCGCACCTGATTCGCGTGACCGTCACCGGCGCCGATCTGGACGACTTCGTCTCAGCCTCGTTCGACGATCACATCAAGGTCTTCTTCCCCGACCCCGGCGCCGACAAACCTACGCTGCCGCAAGCCGGCCCCGACGGCCCGGTGTTCCCGGAAGGCAAGCGGCCGACCGCGCGCGATTTCACGCCGCGCCGTTTCGATCGCGACGCCCGCGAGCTCGACATCGAGTTCGCGATGCACGACGCGGGCCCCGCGGCGACGTGGGCCGCGCAGGCGCAGGCGGGCCAGTATCTGGGCGTCGGCGGCCCGCGCGGTTCGCTGGTGATTCCGACCGGCTTCGACTGGCATCTGCTGATCGGCGACGACACCGCGCTGCCCGCGATCGCGCGCCGTCTCGAAGAGTTGCCGGCCGGCACGCGCGTCGCCGCGGTGATCGAGGTCGCCGATCCGTCGGCGCGCATCGAGTTCACGACGCAGGCCGAGGTGCATCTGGTCTGGTGCTATCGCAACGAAGCCAACACGCAAAACGGCGCGCGCAGCGAAGCGCTGTTGCACGCGGTGCGCGATACCTGGCTGCCGGTGAACGGTGAAGGCTATGTGTGGGCCGCCGGCGAAGCGGCGACGATCCGCGCGGTGCGTCAGCATCTATGCGGCGAGCGCGGCGTCGACAAAACGCGGATTCGCGCGGCCAGCTACTGGAAACAGGGCGCGGTCGCGGTCCACGAAACGATCGACGACTGAGCTTCTGCTCGCGTGGCGCGCGGCATTAGCGGCGTACTTCGAACAACGACAAAAGGAAATCAACCGATGTACTCAATCACTGCACGGCACGAGCGTCGTTTGTTGTGGCTGCTCGCGCTCACGCAGTTCACGATCATCATGGACTTCATGGTGATGATGCCGCTCGGCCCGCAGATCATGAGCGCGTTCCAGATCGCGCCGGCCGCGTTCGCGACGGCCGTATCCGCGTATTCGTGGTGCTCCGGGCTGTCGGGCCTGTTCGCGGCGACCTATATCGACCGCTTCGACCGGCGCCGTCTGCTGCTCACCATTTACGCGCTGTTCGCGCTGTCGAACCTCGCGTGCGCGCTCGCGTCGACGTTCGCGCTGCTGCTCGCCGCGCGCGCGTTCGCGGGCATCACCGGCGGCGTGCTCGGCTCCGTGATCATGGCGATCGTCGGCGACGTGATCCCGCTGCAACGGCGCGGCGCCGCGACCGGCACGATCATGACCGCGTTCTCGCTCGCGGCGATCGCCGGCGTGCCGGCCGGCGTGATGCTCGGCGCGCAGTTCGGCTGGGCGGCGCCGTTCTTCCTGCTGGTCGCGTTGTCGCTGCTGGTGTGGTTCGCGGCCTCGCAACAGGTGCCGTCGCTGGCCGCGCATCTGAGCCGCCGGCAGCCGCCGCTCGCGGAAGTACTGCCCGAGCTGTGGCGCCTGCTGAGCAACCGAAGCCATCTGAACGCGTTCGCGCTGACGTTCATGATGATGATCGCGCACATGCTGGTGATCCCGTTCATTGCGCCGATGCTGGTCGCCAATCACGGCGTCGCGCCGCGACAGCTGTCGTGGCTGTACATGGCCGGCGGCGCGGCGACCTTCTTCACGTCGCGCCTCGTCGGCAGATTCGCCGACCGCTTCGGCACGCAGCGCGTGTTCCGCTGCGCGGCGCTGCTGTCGTTCGTGCCGGTGCTGTTCATCACGCATCTGCCGAACCTGCCGTTCTACGCGCTCGTGCTGTTCTTCCCGTGCTTCCTCGTGTTGATGAACGGCCGCATGGTGCCGATGCAGGCACTGCTGACCACGGTCCCCGAGCCCGCGCGACGCGGTGCGTTCCTGAGCGCGAACAGCGCGCTGCAGGCGCTCGGCACCGGCACTGGCGCGTGGCTCGGCGGCTTGATGCTGAGCACGTCGGCTGATGGCCGCATCGCCGGGTATGGAACCGTCGGCTGGGCGGCGGTGGCGGTCGCATGCGCGGCGGTGCTGTGGGTCTCGCGCGTGAAGGGCGTGCCGCGCGAAGTGGCGGCGGCCAGCGCCGCTGGCGCGACGATGCCTCGCGCCGGCATCGAAGCTCACATCGCTGGAGAAGGTTAGCGATGCCAGGCAGCGCGCGGTGTCGCTGCGCCAACTGCGAGCCGCGCGCTACGCCTCGTCGTCGGTGCTGCCCGTCAGCGCGCGCCGCGCGGCCTCGCCCTGCCCGTGCGACGCCGAGTAAAACACGCGCGCCCGGCCGATCACGATTTTCAGCGTCGCGATGACGGGCACCGCGAGAAAAATCCCAGCGACGCCGCCAAGCTGATCGCCCGCGAGCAGTCCGACGATCACCAGAAACGGACTGACCTCGACGCCTTCGCTCATCAGATACGGATTGAGCACGTAGTCCTGGAACAGCCGGTACAGCCCGATAAAAATCACCAGCCACAACAGGTGCGGATAGCCGCTGAACACGGCGACCACGAGCGTGATCGCGACCGCGGCAAGCGGCCCCGCGAACGGCACGAATTCGAGCAGCCCGGCGCTGACCGCGAGCAGAAACGCGTACGGCACGCCGAGCAGCGAGAACACGACGCCGTAGCTAAACAGCGTGGCGAGCGACAGAAACAGCAGCGCGCGCACGTACTTCGACAGCAGCACGTTCAGATCGTCGACGATCTCGTTCCACAGCACGCGATGCCGGCTGTTCAGCAACGCCAGAAACGCGTCGCGCATCCGTTCGCCGTCCTTGATCAGCAGGAAGCTCAGGATCGGAATCAGCACCAGGTAGATCAGGTTGCTCGCCGCGTGGACGACGCCGAGCCCGAGGCTGCGCGCCAACGGCACGGCGTTGTCCGAGCCGGTCTCGATCTGGCTGCGCACGAAATCGACGATCCGCTCGCGCAGCGGTTCGAGAAAATGCGGAAGCGGAAAACGGTTCGGCACATCGGTGCGCAGCAGCGCGGGCAGTTGCGTGAAGAGGCGCGTCGCCTGATCCTGCAATTCCACGCCGAACAGTGAGCCAACCACCGCGAGCAGCGCGACCACGACGATGAACACGACCGCGATCGACACGACGCGCGGCATGCGGCGCGGCCTCACGCGTTCGACCAGCACCACCATCGGGTAGATCAGATAGCTGAAAAACACCGCGAACACGACGACGAGCACCGTCGTCGACGCGATATAGATGAGGAAAAATAGCAGCGCGAGCAGAGACGCGGTCCAGACTTTCCTGGCCGCGCCGACGTCGAATCCCAGCATGAAGCGTCCTCGAATGGGCGATGCGGCGCCGGCGCGACGAGTGCGCCGACTGACTCTGGACCGTAACAGAAATTTACACGTTCCGTGTGTCGAACGCCGCGCCGCGAGGGCGCGACGCGGCGAGCACCGGCAGCGTGCGAGGCGCTACGCACGCGGTGCGTCATTGCACGGCTTGCGTGCCTGACCTGATGCGCCCGAAACCGGGGGGCGGGATAAATGAAGCTGCGGGTACGTGAAGTTTCGGCTCGCTAACTCTTCACACGCTCTGGTACCTGTTCGGTTTCTTCGCCGATTCTCGCCTGTATCCTGCCGGCTATTTTTTCGGCCGCTCCTTCGGCCTGTTTCGCGCGATTGCCGGTGACCTTGCCAATCGCTTCCTTGACCGAGCCCTTGAGCTCCTTCGCTGTACCTTCTACACGATTCCTGTCCATGGTGCCTTCCTGCTAGGTTTGACTGTGGAGTTGCCTGCTGGTGTTGCAACGAAACAGCCAACGTACGGCGCGACGCGCCTCGTTATGGCGCGGATCGCTTCGCCAGAGGCGATCCGCGTCGGAGCAACCATAAAATTCCTAGCATCCGGCGTTCCCGATACCCAGTGCGCCGCGCATCGTCACCTCACCGTGACGGTGTCCTTCGCGGCGTCGTTGGCGGCATCCTTGCCGTGAGCCGGATCAGGATGATCATCTTTCGCGCCATGAAAGATATGCTTGAAAAGTTCCTTGTTCTTTGCGCCATTCAAGAGGTTTCGCAGCGCGGCTGCGTCATCGGCCGGCTTGAACGAAAGCACTCTCTTGCGGTAGCGCTCCCTGCGTTCATCGAGCATGTAACTCGCCGGTAGCGGCAGTTCGCGGCTGCCCACGTCGAGATCGATGCCTTCGAAGGTCAGCAGCCCCGCATCGTGATTGATGAAGCACGCGGGAGGCTTGGTCCGGTCGATCACGTAGACGCACTGCTTCTGCAGATTGCCGGCGTCGGGCAGCTTGCCGCGGAAGATCTTGTCACGCAGGAACGTGCACATCTCTTCCCAGCACTCCTCGGTGGATTTTCCCGCCGCGCAGGACCGCAAAATTTCGGTCTTCAGAATGGCCTCTGGCACGGCATAGTAAATCGGATAACCGGCCCTCAGGTAAAGTTGCAGTTGCAACACTTCGTAACAGCGGCCCAACGCATGGATCGACGGCACGAGCAAAGACCGTTCATCCGACTCGTCGCCTTCGGTGGGTCCGGTCGCCGTCTGACTGCGGATCGACGGATGTTCCGGCAGCCCGGAATTCTCCGGTTCCGGCTGTCCGCCGCCCCACAGGATCAGATCGCGAAACAGGATCATCGGCAGGAACGAATGGACGATCAGATCCGTCGACGCCCTGCGTTTGGCGCGCTCGTTCGCGTCGGCTTCCACCGGCAGCGTGGGATGCCACTTGCGCGACGAGCGCACGATATCGCCGATCGCCTTCGCCACGCAGATGCCGTTCGGTAGCCCGCCGCCCTCCTCGTCGGCCCAGGTCTGCACCAGGTCCCACGGCTCGCCAATCGGCACGCCGAGAAAGTAAAGACCGAGCGACACCGCCGTCAGCAACTCGACGTAGAACTGATTCGCCTGATATGGCGCCGCAGGAATGCCCCGCATCAACTGCGAATCGGCGAGCAGCTTCTTGCCCGATCCGACCTTGCACAGCGCGCCGGCGCAGTGCTTGAGCCGGTCGACGAGACCGCGCACGTCGCGACCGGCAAGCGGCGACTGCCCGCCGACCAGATGGTGTCTGACGATCAGCGAGATCGGCGTCGTGAAGTTCGAGCGGTCCGTGGTTTTCGTCGGCACCACGAGGGACATCACCAGGTCGCTGATGATCTCCAGGTCGGCCAGCATCGCATCGATGGAAGTAGTCATCACTCGACCTCCGCTGCTATCTCTTCGATCGACGGATCGTATTGGCCGTCGATGGTCGCCGTCTGCCTCGGCTCGGACGTGGCGATGATCGCCACGGCGTCCCGGATCAATCCCTTGCAGCGCGCGGCCAACACTCGCTTGCGAATTCCCGATGGCGCGTCTCCTTCGTTCGCCCATTCCTTGAATCCGAGTCTTTCGAGTACGTGATCCTCGTTCTGTCCGAAGGTGGCCGCGCCGTCCGCGGGTATGGCCTGATGGGCATCGGTCAGGCAGGTGCAGATGTACTCCTCGACGGTCGGGCCACGCGCCGCCAGCGTTTGAATTTCACGCTTGGCCCAGCGGGCGAGCGATACCGAGATCTCATCCATGTCGTGCGTCAGGTTGCGCACCTTGACGTCCTTGCCGCGATCGTCGCCGAGAATCTGATAGACGGTCCGGTCGACCACATGCAGCCACAGCGAAGTCTGCGCAATGCGGATCTTGTGTTCGCACACGACGTCTTTCGAGTCGGCCTCGAGCGCGCGCCGTACGTGCCACAGCACGACGTAATGCCATACGAGTCCAATGAACTTGCCGAAGAAGAGTGCCTTGTCCTGCATCGAGCCGTCGTCGAACTCGGGATATTCGAGAGGCGTCACCAGCGTCATCTTCGTGCGCGCGCCTTCCTTCAAGGTCCGATAGAGCGTCGCCGCGGGGCTGCTGCGATAGCCGTCCCAGGACTCGCGCGCCCACCATTGCTTGTCGATATCGAAGAAACGATAGATCGAAAAAATGCCTTTTTCAGACTCCTGAACGTTCGCCGCGCCGCCGTGAGCCTGGTGCGCCGCGCCGGGCTGCAAGCGCTTCCTCTCCTCTGCGCGGGACTGGTCGTGGTTCGGGTCGCGATAGGCGTCGTAGATCACGCGAAGACCATAGCGGGTTCCCATCGCGTTATCGATGCTGGCCACCTTGTCGCTGAGCTCCTTGCGGATGGTCTCGAGCACCGCTTCCTGCTCGTCGACGAGCTTGCGTTGCTGCTCGAGCGCGCAATAGTGTTCCGCGGCCACGTAAATGGCGGCGAGCGCCAATGCGAGTACGACCGCATCGGTATAGCCTTCCCATATCTCTCCGCCGAACAGCAATACCGCCGGGACGTAGCAGAACACCGGAATGCACCAGCGCGACGCGAACCAGCTTCGCAGGATGCCGACTCCCCCCTTCGAGCGGGAGTCGACGTCGGGAGCGGCCTCGCCTTCCTCTTCCGCGATACGCTTCTTCTGCTCGAACTCGCGTTCCGCGATGGTCCGCGCCCGTTCTTCTTCTCCACGGCAAATGTGGACATAGAACACGAGGAACGTGAAGGCCGTGACCAGCAACGCAAGCAGCCAGCTCTCGCCCATGCTGGTTGCGCGATCCGCGTCGCTGACTTCCTTCATCACCGCGGCGATCTTTTTAACGCACTCGATGCCGGGAGGAAAGCAATCCGCATCCGGCACGCGATGCGAAAAGGTCACCACCCAGTAGATACCGCTGCCCACCAGAACCGCAATGCCGCCTAGCGCGGTGAGGGCGAGCTTTTTTGCATGAGGGCCCTGCTCGAGGTGGGAAGCGGGTTTGTCGCCGAAGGGTTTGGAGCGGCGATTCTCATCTGACGGCTTTTCCATACGCATTGCCTCCTGATCGATCAAGAGCACGGGAATGCGGGAAGCGGTGACGTATAAACGCACCGTAGGTCGGACGAGCGCCGTGATGAGGGCTGCGAGCAGGCTTTGCCGGTCGGGACGGGGCTGAACTATCTATCTAAGATCGGGCCCGGAAAGATGTCAATTGGCGCGCGTAGTCTGTGTCCGCCAGACCACAATTGGCACCGGCGGCTGATGGGCGGGACATGCCAAGCAGACCTAAGGGCGGGCGCGGGTGCGCCGGGCCGCGCGCCCCGCGCGGCATGCGATACGCCGCGCAAGTCAGTCGCCATGCTCCGCGCCCAGCGCCGCCAGTGGATGCGCGTCGCCATGCCACGGCGAACTCAGGAAATGCCGCACGCGCTCGGGTTGCACATCGGCGAGCGTCGCCGGTGACCAGCGCGGCCGACGGTCCTTGTCGATCAGTTGCGCACGCACGCCCTCGCGGAAATCGCCTTCCTCGATCGAGCGCTTCACGATGCCGAGCTCCATCCGGAAGCAATCGGCAAGCGTCATCTGCCGGCCGCGCAGCAGCGCTTCGCGCGTCACCTGCAGCATCGTCGGCGAATGGGCGGTCAGTGCGTCGTAGGTCGCTTGCAGCCATTGCCGCACCTCGCGCGGCGGTTCGCGTTCGAGATCCTGACGCAGTGTCGCGACGATGCGCTCGACGCCCGAACGCCGGTCGAAGTGGCGCAGGATCAGTTGCGTCAGCGCGCCGAGCGGTGCGTGCGGCACGATATTGCACGGCGGCTCGAACACGGCGCGCAGCGCGTCGATGCGCTCGCCGTCGTGCGACATGCGCTGCAAACGTTCCTCGAAGCTCGCGAGCCAGTCGGCCGGCACGCACAGGTCGGCCAGTTGCAGGCGCACCGCGTCGGCGCCCGCTAGCGTCGCGCCGGTCAGCCCGACATACAGCGCAAGCTCGGCCGGCATCACGCTCAGAAAGCGGCTCGCGCCGACGTCGGGCACGAAGCCGATGCGCGTCTCCGGCATCGCGATGCGGCTGCGTTCGGTCACGATGCACAGCCGCGCCGCCTGGCCGAGGCCCATGCCGCCGCCCATCGCGATGCCGTCGAGCAGCGCGACCACCGGCTTCGGAAACGTGTGCAACGCGTAATCGAGCCGGTATTCGTCGACGAAGAACGCGAGCCAGCGTGGGTCGCCCTGCGTCGCGAGCCGATGTACCTCCCGCACGTCGCCGCCCGCGCAAAAGCCCTTGTCGCCAGCGCCCTTCAGCACCAGCGCGACGATCCCGGCATCGGTGCGGCAACGCTCGACCAGCACCGCGAGTTCGCGCACCATCGCGTGCGACAGCGCGTTGAGCGCGGCAGGCCGGTTCAGCGTGATGATCGCCACGTGGTTGACGACGCGAAACAGCACGTCGGGTTCGGCTTGCGGGTTCGTCGCGGCGCGCATTTCGACCGCAAAGCCGTGCAAAGTGCTCATCGCTGCGTCTCCCGCGATGCACGGCTCGTCTGCCAGCGCGGCGCGCGTTTTTCGAGGAACGCGTTGACGCCCTCGCGCTGATCGGCGCCATCGAACAGATCGACGAAGCGCTCGCGTTCTAGCGCGAGCGCGGCGGCGCGCGGCACGCCATGCCGCGCCTGATGGATCAACTCCTTGCTGAAGCTGACCGCCTGCGGGCTCAAACCGGTGACGCGCTGCGCCATGTTCAACGCAGCTTCACGCGCGGCGCCGCGCTCCACCACTTCTTCGACGAGACCGATGCTGAGCGCGGTCGCCGCATCGACGCGCTCGCCGGTCAGAATCATCCGCTTGGCCCAGCCTTCGCCGACGAGCCACGGCAGCGTCTGCGTGCCGCAGCCGCATGGCAGCAGACCGACCGCCGTCTCGGGGAGCGCCAGCACCGCATGCTGCTCGGCGATGCGGATATCGCAGGCGAGCGCGCATTCGAGACCGCCGCCCATCGCAAAGCCGTTGAGCGCCGCGATGACGACGGGCCGCGCGTTCTGCAGCGATTCGAAGGCCGCGCCGAAACGCGCGGCCGCGGTGCGCGCGACTTCGCGATTGCCGTCGGCGAACGTGTTCAGATCGGCGCCCGCGCTGAAAAACTTCGGACCGTCGCCGGTGATCACGAGCGCGCGCACGCGCGCATCGGCGTTCAACTGCTCGACGGTGCGTTGCAATTGCAGCAGACCGTCGGGCGTGAAAGCGTTCGCGGACGGCCGTTTCAACGTGATCAAAGCAACGGCGCCGTCATGTGCGTAATCGAGCTCGATCATTGCGTGCCTCCCTGGCCGTTACCGCCGCGCTCACGCGAGCGATACAGCTTGATCACTGCCGAAAAGTCCAGGCGCCCCGCGCCGTTCGCACTCATCGTTTGATAAAGCTGCTGCGCGAGCGCGCCGAGATAGACCGGTTGACGCACGCCGCGCGCGGCATCGGTGGCGAGGCCGAGATCTTTCAGCATCAGGTCGGTGCCGAAGCCGCCGGTATAGCCGCGCGAGGACGGCGCGGTCTCGATCACGCCCGGCATCGGGTTATACGTGTCCGAACTCCAGCAGCGCCCGGTCGACGTATTGATGATGCCACCGAGCACCTTCGTGTCGATACCGAGCGCCTCGCCGAGCGACATCGCCTCGGCGACGCCCGCCATCGAGATGCCGAGCACGAGGTTGTTGCAGATCTTCGCGACCTGGCCCGTGCCGGTGTCGCCGCAATGCACGATGTTTTTTCCCATCGCCGACAGCACTGGCTTGACCTGCTCGTACGCGCTCGCACTGCCGCCGACCATGAAGGTCAGCGTGCCCGCCGCCGCGCCGCCCGTGCCACCCGAGACCGGTGCGTCGACGAAGCTGTTGCCGTGAGCCGCGGCGAGTTCGGCAAACGCTTTCACGCTGGCGGGATCGATCGTGCTCGAATCGATGATCGGCACGCCCGGCGCGATGCCGGCGAGGATGCCATCGTCCGCGACGAGCACGCTGCGCACGTGAGCCGCGGCGGGCAGCATCGTGATCACGCATTCGACGTCGCTCGCGGCGGCTTGCGGTGAGCGGGCCGGCTGCGCGCCCGCGTCGACGAGCGTGCGCACAGCTTGCGCGCTGAGGTCGAACACGTTGAGCGCGTGGCCCGCCTTCAGCAGGTTCAGCGCCATCGGCGCGCCCATATTGCCGAGTCCGATAAAGCCTATTTTCATGGTGTCGTCTCCGGGTGTGCCCTCAGTGCCTTCAACGCAGGCGGATCGTCGTGTTGACGCCATCGTTGACGGTGTCGTCGTCGAACCAGCGCGCGGTGACCGTCTTGGTCTGCGTGTAAAACTGCACGACCTGCTTGCCGTAGGGACCGAGATCGCCAAGCTTCGAGCCGCGCGAACCGGTGAAGCTGAAAAACGGCACCGGCACCGGGATCGGAATGTTGATGCCGACCTGGCCGATATCGATCTCGCTCTGGAACTTGCGCGCCGCCGCGCCGCTTTGCGTGAAGAGGCCGACGCCGTTGCCGAACGGGTTGGCGTTGACGAGCGCGATCGCATCGTCGAGCGTCGCGACGTTCAGCACCGCGAGCACCGGCCCGAAGATTTCGGTGCGGTAGATTTCCATGTCGGCCGTCACGTCGGTGAACACCGTCGGGCCGATGAAGTTGCCCTGCTCGTAGCCGTGCACGTTCACATCGCGGCCGTCGAGCACGAGCGTCGCGCCCTCTTTCACGCCAGCGTCGATCAGACCGAGAATGCGCTGCTTCGCGGCGCGCGACACGACCGGCCCGACATCGGTGCCCGGCTCGTGACCCGCGTTGACCTTCAGCGTCTTCGCCTTCGCGACGAGCTCGGGCAACCACTCGCGCGCGGCACCGACCAGCACCGCCACCGAACTCGCCATGCAGCGCTGACCGGCGGCGCCGAACGCGGCGCCGGCGAGCGCGTTGAGGGTCTGTTCGCGATTCGCGTCGGGCAGCACGACCGCGTGGTTCTTCGCGCCCATCATCGACTGCACTCGCTTGCCGTGTTCGCTGCCGAGGCGATACACGTGCGTGCCGACCGCCGTCGAGCCGACGAACGAAATCGCCTTCACCAGTTCATGCGTGCACAGCGCATCGACGACTTCCTTGCCGCCGTGCACGACGTTCAGCACGCCCTTCGGCACGCCGGCTTGGAGCGCGAGTTCGACGAGCTGCATCGTCGACAGCGGGTCCTGCTCGGATGGCTTCAGCACGAAGGTATTGCCGCACACGAGCGCCATCGGGAACATCCACAGCGGGATCATCGCGGGGAAATTGAACGGCGTGATGCCGACGCATACGCCGAGCGGCTGGCGCAGCGTGTAAGTGTCCACACCACCGGCGACGTTCTCGGCGAACTCCCCCTGCTGCAACGTGCCGATCGAACACGCGTGCTCGACGACTTCCAGACCGCGGAAGATGTCGCCCTCGGCATCGGGAATCGTCTTGCCCTGCTCGGCCGACAGCGTCTTCGCGATGCGCGGCATATGCTCGCGAATCAGCGCCTGGTACTTCAGCATGATGCGCATGCGCGCGCCGATCGGCGTGTCCTTCCACGTTTTGAACGCGGCGTGCGCGCTGCGCACCGCCGCGTCGACTTCCGCGACGGTCGCGAACGGCACGCGCGCGAGGACCGCCTGCGTGGCCGGGTTCACGATGTCGCGCCACTCGGTCGTCTTCGATTCGACGAACTCGCCGTTGATCAGCAGTTTGACGGCGGCCACGGCGCCGGCAACGTCGCGGCCGGTCTCGTTCGAAGCAAGGGTGCTCATGCTGAAACTCCTGTGATTTAGAAAACAGTGCCCCGACGCGTCGAATCCGAAGCTCGAATTCAACACGTGCGATTCAAAACGGGGCGGCAAACCAGCAATGGCGAGGAATAAAGACAGTCACCGCAAGTCGGGAAAATCCTCTTCCCAATACTCGTCCGGCAGACGCGCGGGCTCGGCCGCGCGCTCCATTTCGCGGCGCCGCAATTCGACGCGGCGGATCTTGCCGGAGATCGTCTTCGGCAGTTCGCTGAATTGCAGACGGCGAATCCGTTTGTACGGCGCGAGTTTTTCACGCGAGAACGCGAACACCGCGCGCGCGAGTTCGGGACCGGCTTCGTAGCCGTGACGCACGGTGACGAACGCCTTCGGCACCGACAGACGCAACGCGTCCGCGCTCGGCACGACGGCCGCCTCGCCGATCGCCTCGTGTTCGATCAGCACGCTTTCGAGTTCGAACGGACTCAGGCGATAGTCGGACGACTTGAACACGTCGTCCGAGCGGCCGACGTACACGTAGTAGCCGTCGTCGCGACGCAGCGCGACATCCGACGTGCGATAGAGGCCGTTGCGCATCGACTGCGCGGTCGCGTTGGGGTTGTTCGCGTAACCCGTCATCAGGCCGAGCGGCCGTTCTGCGAGCGGCAGCGCGATTTCGCCTTCGCCGACCGGTTGGTCGTCGGCGTCGAGCAGCTCGACCCGGTAGCCCGGCAGCGGACGCCCCATCGAGCCGGCCACGACCGGCTGGCCCGGCGAATTGCCGATCTGGCAGGTCGTTTCGGTCTGGCCGTAGCCATCGCGAATCGTAATGCCCCACGCGTGCTTGACGCGCTCGATGACCTCCGGATTCAGCGGCTCGCCGGCGCCGACGATTTCGCGCAGCTTCACCGGATAGTCGCCGAGCGGCTCCTGCACGAGCATGCGCCAGACGGTCGGCGGCGCGCACAGCGTGGTGACGTTGAAGCGCACGAGCGCGGCGAGTGTGTCTTTCGGCACGAAGCGCGGGACGTTGAACACGAACACGCAGGCCTGCGCGTTCCACGGCGCGAAGAAGCAGCTCCACGCGTGCTTGGCCCAGCCCGGCGAGCTGATGTTCCAATGGATGTCGCCGGGTTGCAGGCCGATCCAGTACATCGTCGACAGATGCCCGACCGGATAGCTCTGGTGCGTATGCTCGACCAGCTTCGGCTTCGAGGTGGTGCCGGACGTGAAGTACAGCAACAGCGGATCGCTGGCGTGGGTGACGCCGTCCGGCGTGAAATGCGGCGAAGCCTCGTACGCGGCGGCAACATCGATCCAGCCGTCGCGCGGCGCACCGACCGACAGGCGGGTGAGCGGCACGTCGAGCGCATCGAATTTGCCCAGCTCCGCGCTGTCGACCACGACGAACTTCGCGCCGCCGATCTGCACGCGCTCGCGCACGTCCTCGACGGATAGCTGCGTGGTGGCGGGCAGCACGATCGCGCCGAGCTTCATCGCGGCGAGCATGACGTCCCATAGCTCGACGCGGTTCGGCAGCATCAGCAGCACACGGTCGCCGCGGCCGACGCCCGCGCCGCGCAGAAAGTTCGCCATCCGCGACGAGCGCTCCGACATCTGCGCGTACGACAGACGCAGGCCGTCGCTGGAAGGATCGTCGACGATCCACAGCGCGGGGTTGTCGTTGTCATGCGCGATCGCGTCGAAGTAGTCGAGCGCCCAGTTGAACTCGCCGAGCGCGGGCCACGCGAATTCGCGGTACGCGCGCTCGTAGTCGGTGCGATGGCGCACTAGCAGATCGCGCGCTTCGAGAAAGGCTTTCGCTGCTGTCATCGTCGTCTCCTGTCGACCAGAGTTAGCGCTTTGGCGCTTACTCCGGTCCCATGCAACGTAGTTGCGAGTGGCGCGGGGCGCGCTCGGTTTTTTTTCGCCGCGGTGATCCAGGCGGGCATCCACGGCCAGGCTATTGTGCGCTCAAACGCCGCCCTCAAACATGGCGCGCGATCACCATCCGCTGCACTTCGCTCGTCCCTTCGTAAATCTGCGTGATCCGTGCATCCCGGTAGTGGCGCTCGACCGCATAGTCCTCCAGATAGCCGTAGCCGCCATGAATCTGGATCGCGTTCGAACAGATCTCCTCCGCAAGCTCCGACGCAAAAAGCTTCGCCTGCGACGCCTCCGACAGACACGGCCGCCCCGCCGAGCGCAGCCGTGCCGCGTGATGCACGAGCAGGCGCGCGGCATTCAGGCGCGTCGCCATGTCGGCGAGCATGTTCGCGATCGTCTGGTGGTCTTTCAACGGCTTGCCGAACTGTTCGCGCTCGTTCGCGTAGCGGCGCGCGGCGTCGAACGCGGCGCGCGCAATGCCGACTGCCTGCGCGGCGATGCCGATGCGCCCGCCTTCGAGATTCGACAGCGCGATGCGCAGACCCTCGCCCGGCTCGCCGAGCAGATTGGCCTCGGGCACCGCGCACTGATCGAGCGAGATCGGACAGGTGTCGGACGCGCGAATGCCGAGCTTGCGCTCCGGCCGACCGACGTCGAAACCCGGCGTCGAGGTCGGCACGATGAAGGCGGACAGGCCGCGCTTACCGCGCTCGGGATCGGTGACCGCGAACACGATCGCGAGGCCGGCGCGCGCGCCGTTGGTCACGAACTGCTTGCTGCCGTTCAGAATCCACTGCCCGTCGCGCCGCTGCGCGCGGGTGCGCAGATTGTTCGCCTCGGAGCCCGCCTGCGGCTCGGTCAGGCAAAACGCGCCGATCGTCCGGCCGATGGCGAGCTCGCGCAGATAGCGGTCTTTCTGCGCGGCGCTGCCGAAGTTCAGGATCGGCGCGCAGCCGACCGAGTTGTGCACGCTCATCAGCGTCGCGCAGGCGGCGCAACCGGCCGCGATCTCTTCGAGCGCGAGCGCATAGGCGACGTAATCGGTGTAGGTGCCGCCCCACTCGGCCGGCACCATCATGCCCAGAAAGCCGAGTTCGCCCAGCTGCGCGACGACCCCGGCCGGCAGTTGCGCGTCGCGATCCCATTGCGCCGCGTGCGGCGCGAGGCATTCGGTCGCGAAGTCGCGCGCGGCGTCGCGGATCATCCGTTGTTCGTCGGTGTAGAAGCTGTCCATGACTGCGTCCTCGTTGGTGCTGACGGCCGTGCTGGCGATCGCGGTGATGCGGCAAGTGTAGGCAAGCGGCCCGCGCCGTTCGATGCTCGCTCCGCTCATTCTTGCTGAGCGCTTTTGCCATACTGCTACCATGCACTTGCATGGAGCCTCGCCATTTCAGGGGCTTCATGAACCACGACCCAGCCTATGCTGAGCGCTTTTGCCAGAAAAGCCGAATCCCGATGAAAAGCGACAAAGGCACGATCTCCGTCAGTCTCGTCGAGGAAACCCTCGCGCTCGCGACGGCGCGCGGCCTCGACGCGCGAGCGCTCGCCGAAGCGGCCGGCATTGCCGCGGCGATGCTCGCGTCGCCGAAAAGCCGCGTCTCGTCGGCGCAATACGGCGCGCTGTGGGCCGGCATCGCACGCGCGCTCGACGACGAATTCTTCGGCCAGGACTCGCATCCGATGAAAAGCGGCAGCTTCATCGCGATGACGCAGACGGCGCTGGGCGCGCGCAACGGCGCGCAGGCGCTTGCGCGCGCGGTCGGCTTCATGCGGCTCGTGCTCGACGATCTCGGCGCGACGATCGACACCGACGCGCAGCGCGTGCGCCTGAAGTTCGTCGAGCGCGCGGGCACGCGCAAGCCGGCGATGTTCGCTTACGCGACGTATTTCATCCTCGTGTACGGGCTCGTGTGCTGGCTCGTCGGCCGGCGCATTCCGTTGCTCGAAGCGCGCTTTCGCTGCGCCGCGCCGCCGGCCGCGCACGAATACCGGCTGATGTTCTGCGAAGAGATGTATTTCGACGAGCCGGAGTCGTCCGTCGATCTCGACCCTGCGTTTCTGGAACTGCCGGTGATCCAGACTTCGCGCTCGGCGCGGCCGTTTCTGCGCGATGCGCCGGGCAGCTTCATCGTCAAGTACCGCAATCCGGGTTCGCTCGCCGCGCGCGTGCGCAAGACGCTGCGCGCGCTGCCGATGTCGGGCTGGCCCGCGGCCGATCAGATGGCCGCGCGCCTGCACGTCGCCGAGGCGACGATGCGGCGGCATCTGAAGCAGGAGGGCCACACGTATCAGTCGATCAAGGACGCGCTGCGGCGCGACATCGCGATCGCCGAACTGCAGCGCACGCAGCGCACCATCGCCGATATCGCCAACGCCGTCGGCTTCGCGGAGCCGAGCGCGTTTCATCGCGCGTTCCGCAAATGGACCGGCATGCGCCCGACCGACTACCGGCCGGCCCGGGCCGCGGGGCTCGATCTCACGCGACGCGCCGAATCGGACTAAGCTTTAAGCGGCAACAGGCCAGCCTTGATCGAGGGTAGGGGCCCGCGCCGCCGGTTCGCACCGGCTGGCGCGACGGCCGTCAGCGATGAACACGACTCCGCGTCTCCCGCTCCGGCAGTTCGGTCCGCGCAGGCCGCTTATCCGCGGCGGCATCGTGGGCCGTTTGATGCGCGGCATCGCCGTGCTCGGCGTGCTATGCGCGTTTGGCTTCGCGACGCGCGAAGCGCTGGCGCCGCTGCAAGCGGCCAATGCGGCGAGCGCGGCGAACGTCGCCACCGCGACCGCCAACAGCGTCGTCGTGATTCCGGTGAATGGCGCGATCGGACCTGCCACCGCCGATTTCATCGTGCGTGGTTTGCAGCGCGCGGCCAGCCAGCGCGCACAGCTCGCGGTCCTGCAACTCGATACGCCCGGCGGCCTCGATACGTCGATGCGGCAGATCATCAAGGCGATCCTCGCCTCGCCGGTGCCGGTCGCGACCTTCATCGCGCCGAGCGGCGCGCGCGCGGCCAGCGCCGGCACCTACATCGTCTATGCGAGCCACATCGCGGCGATGGCGCCGGGCACCAACCTCGGCGCCGCGACGCCGATCCAGATGGGCATCGGCGGCAACGAGCCGCCCGCCGGCGGCCCGCCGGTAACGCCAGCCACCCCAGGCACGCCGGGGCTGCCGGACATGCGCACGCTGCCTGGCGGCGCGTCCGCGCCTGCGCCTGCGTCACCCGGCGCATCATCCGAAGCCGCCAGCGCACTGCCGCTCGACACCCAATCGACCGAACTGCGCAAGCAGGTTCACGATGCCGCCGCCTACATCCGCGGCCTCGCGCAGATGCGCGGCCGCAACGCCGAGTGGGCCGAGCGCGCCGTCCGCGAAGCGGTGAGCCTGTCCGATGAGGAAGCGCTCGCGCAGCACGTCGTCGATATCGTCGCGCGCGACGTGCCGGACCTGCTGCGCCAGCTGGACGGCCGCACGTACGTCACGAGCGCGGGCAGCGTCACGCTGCATACCGCGCATGCGCCGCTGATCACGCTCGAACCCGACTGGCGCAGCCGCTTTCTCGCCGTGATCACCGATCCGAGCGTCGCGCTGATTCTGCTGATGCTCGGCATGTATGGCCTGTTCTTCGAATTCGCCAATCCGGGCTTCGTGCTGCCCGGCGTGGTCGGCGCAATCAGCCTGCTGCTCGGCCTGTTCGCGATGCAGATGCTGCCCATCAGCTACGTCGGCCTCGGGCTGATCTTTCTCGGCATCGCCTTCCTGATCGGCGAAGCGTTCCTGCCGACCTTCGGCTCGCTCGGCTTCGGCGGCGTGGTCGCGTTCGTGGTCGGCGCAACGATGCTGATGGATACCGACGTGCCCGGCTACGGCATCCCGCTGCCACTGATCGCCGCGGTCGTCGTGTTCAGCGTCGCATTCGTGCTCGGCGTGTCGCGGCTCGCGCTGCGCGCGCGGCGGCGGCCGGTCGTGACGGGCTCGGAGGCGCTGATCGGCTGCGTCGGCGTGGTGCTGGACGGCGGCTTGCTGCCCGAACCCGAACACGCGGCGGGCGGCCCGCTGGCCGGCTGGGCGCGCGTGCACGGCGAGCGCTGGCGCGTCTCGAGCACCACGCCGGCCGCGCCGGGTCAGAGCGTGCGCGTGACGGCGCGCAACGGCCTCACACTGACCGTGGTGCCCGTTACGTCGGTCGACGCCTTACAAGGAGAACGCTCATGATCGGCTTCACATTCGGCTTCGGCAGCATCCTGATCCTGCTCGTGGTCGCGCTGATTGCGTCGTCGGTGCGGATTTTTCGCGAGTACGAACGCGGCGTCGTGTTCATGCTCGGCCGCTTCTGGAAGGTCAAGGGGCCAGGGCTCGTATTGATCATTCCGATCGTGCAGCAGGCGGTGCGCATGGATTTGCGCACCATCGTGTTCGACGTGCCGACGCAAGACGTGATCACGCGCGACAACGTGTCGGTCAAGGTCAACGCGGTCGTGTATTTCCGCGTCGTCGATCCGGAGAAGGCGGTGATCCAGGTCGCGCGTTACTTCGAGGCGACCAGCCAGCTGGCGCAGACGACGCTGCGCGCGGTGCTCGGCAAGCACGACCTCGACCAACTGCTGTCCGAGCGCGAGCAGCTGAACACCGACATCCAGAAAGTGCTCGACTCGCAAACCGACGCGTGGGGCATCAAGGTATCGATCGTCGAGATCAAGCACGTCGATATCAATGAAACGATGATCCGCGCGATTGCGCGTCAGGCCGAAGCCGAGCGCGAACGGCGCGCGAAGGTGATTCACGCGGAAGGCGAGTTGCAGGCATCGAAGCAGTTGCTGGAGGCGGCCCAGACGCTCGCGCGGCAACCGCAGGCGATGCAGTTGCGCTATCTGCAGACGCTGGTGACGATCGCCGCCGACAAGAACTCGACGATCGTGTTTCCGCTGCCGATCGACCTCGTGAGTGCGGGGCTTGAACGCTTCAACAAGCCATCGGCGTGATAGGACGATGTTTGTCAGGACATCCATTCGGCGCGGATTAGCGTCGACGTTTCGGCATACCCGCCCGCTTGCGCGTTGCTTGCGCTGATGTGGCGAACGAGGCTCGCGGCGGGTTCGATTTGCCGGCAGAAATGGTGCGTTGCTTGTACCGCCTTACCCGGCGCACCGAAAAACCACCAGGTCCCGCTGTTTTTCCGCTCCGCAGGAGCCCGCCATGAAACTGTCTTCCCGCATTGGACTCGGCGCGCTGTTGGCCGCCGTGGGTATCAGCACCGTCTACGCGCAAGCGGTGACGCAGCCCGCCGACCCGTCGGCGCCGAAAACGCGCGCCCAGGTCCGCGCTGACCTCGCGGAATGGCTCGCCGCCGGCTACGACCCGTTGGACTGGATCGACTATCCGGAGAACGCGCAGCGCGCGAGCCGCATCGTCGCGCAACACCGCGAGCAGCAGCAAGGCAACGCCCCGACGGCCGTGCAGTAAGCGGTCGCGGCTTGCGTAGTCGCAGCCTGAATGCCGCTCGCCGCGAGCGGCATGGCACGGCTTGCGTCGCGCCAAGGTATCATCCGGTCCCGCCATCCCTCACGCAGCAAACCAGCCGCACACAGCCGGAACCCGCATCATGCCAATCTGGGTCGATGCCGACGCCTGCCCGGCCGTCGTCAAGGACATGCTTTATCGCGCGGCGCGCCGGACCGGCATGCCGCTGACGCTGGTCGCCAATTCGTTCCTGCGCGTGCCGCCGTCGCCGCTGATCCGCGCGATTCAGGTGCCGGCCGGCTTCGACGCCGCCGATCAGTTGATCGTCGAGCGCGTCGTCGCGGGCGACCTCGTGATCACCGCCGACATCCCGCTCGCCGCCGCCGTGCTGGCAAAAAATGCCCACGCACTCGATCCGCGCGGCAACTGGTACACGCCCGGCACGATCGAAGAACGGCTGCGCATGCGCTCGATGCTCGACCAGTTGCGCTCGAGCGGCGTCGACACGGGCGGGCCGGCCGCCTTCAGCGCGCGCGATGGCAAGGCGTTTGCTGGCGAACTCGATCGCTGGCTCGCGCGTCAGGCGCCTCGCGGTGATGCGCAGGCGCCACAGTCGCACGGCAAACCGCCCGCCTGACGGGCCCGGGCGGCCTGCTGGCGCCGCCGCAGGCGCCGGGGCGCTGCCATTCGTGATTACAATTCCGCCGTAACGCCGCCGCGCGGCCTGCCTTGCCGCGCCGCGCTGTCACCGCCTCGATGACAAAAACACTGTCTGAACGACGAAAGAGAGGAAACCCGCCACATGGACTCGATCAAACGCTACTTCGGCTTCGACGCCGTCGACACCAACCTGCGCACCGAAGTGCTAGCCGGCGTGACCACTTTCCTGACGATGGCCTACATCATCTTCGTGAACCCGGCGATTCTCGGCGACGCCGGCATGCCGAAGAGCGCGGTGTTCGTCGCGACCTGCCTCGTGGCCGCGCTCGCGTCGCTGATCATGGGTCTGTACGCGAACTACCCGATCGCGCTCGCGCCCGGCATGGGCCTGAACGCGTACTTCGCATACACGGTCGTCAAGGGCATGGGCTACACGTGGCAGGCCGCGCTCGGCGCGGTGTTCATCTCCGGGTGCCTGTTCCTGATCGTCACGCTGTTCCGCGTGCGCGAGGTGATCGTCAAGGGCATTCCGCATTCGATCCGCATCGCGATCACCGGCGGCATCGGTCTCTTTCTCGCGATCATTTCGCTGAAGTCGGCCGGCGTAGTGGTCGGCAATCCGGCCACGCTCGTCACGCTCGGCAATCTGCATGACCCGCACGTCGTGCTCGCGGCGGTCGGCTTCTTCGGCATCGTCACGCTGGATCATATGCGTGTGCGCGGTTCGATCCTGATCGGTATCGTCGGCGTGACAATCCTGAGCTTCTTCTTTGGCGGCAACCAGTTTCACGGCATCGTGTCCGCGCCGCCGTCGATCGCGCCGACGCTGTTGCAGCTCGATATCCGCAGCGCGCTGTCGAGCGGCGTGCTGAACGTGGTGCTGGTGTTCTTCCTCGTCGAGCTGTTCGATGCGACCGGCACGCTGATGGGCGTCGCGAACCGCGCGGGGCTGCTGGTGGAAGGCAAGATGCATCGGCTGAACCGCGCGCTGCTCGCGGACAGCACCGCGATTCTCGCCGGCTCGATGCTCGGTACTTCGTCGACGACGGCGTATATCGAAAGCGCATCGGGCGTGCAGGCCGGCGGCCGTACCGGCATGACCGCGATCACGGTCGCCGTGCTGTTCGTCGCGGCGCTGTTTTTCGCGCCGCTCGCCGAAGTGGTGCCGCCGTATGCGACCGCGCCCGCGCTGCTGTACGTGTCGTGCCTGATGCTGCGCGAACTGGTCGACCTGCCGTGGGACGACGCGACCGAAGTCGTGCCGGCCGCGCTGACCGCGCTGCTGATGCCGTTCACCTACTCGATCGCGAACGGCGTCGCGTTCGGCTTCATCTCGTACGCGGGACTCAAGCTGCTGACGGGCCAGGCGCGCCAGGTGAAGCTGGTCGTGTGGATCATCGCGGCGATTTTCCTGTTCCGGTATTTCTATCTCGGCAGCGAATGAGGAGGTCGCGCGGCCGGGGGGTCGAATGTGTCGTCGGGTTCGGGGACCGTTTATCATCTGATGTTTCGAATGATGAACGACCGGGTCGCGATCGACCGGGTCGCGATCGACCGGGTCGCGATCGACTCGGTCGCAGCGGCACGGGTCGCCACCCCAGGAGCCTCGATGTCCTCATATAACCGCACGACGGACCGCTACACGAAACCCGCGATTTTCTTCCACTGGATGATTTTTCTGCTGGTCGCGCTGGCCTATCTGGCCATCGAAATCCGCGGCCCGCGCGGCTCCGACAGCCGCGCGTTCTGGACCGGCGTGCATTTTTGGGCCGGCACGCTGGTGCTCGGGCTGGCCGTGTTGCGGCTGCTGTGGAGATTGTGGGCCGGCGCGCCGGAGGAGCTCGAAAGCAATCGGGTGCTCGCTTTTCTCGGGCGCTCCGCGCACCTCGCGCTCTATGTGTTCATCTTCGCGCAGCCGCTGCTCGGCATGCTGATGGTCAATGCGGGCGGGCGGCCGGTGTCGCTCGCATGGACGGACATCAGCTTCACGCTGGTGCGTGCGGATGCGATCGCGCGGCCGCTGTTGAAGGACGCGCACGAGTGGCTCGGCAACGTGTTCTATTGGGTGATCGGACTGCACGCGCTCGCGGCGATCGCGCACCATGTGGTGTTCAAGGATCGGGCGCTGCGGCGGATCATTTGAAAGTAATGGAGTTGGCTGCGTGCCGCCGATGCATTGCACGCGGTCGCGGCTTGCGCGCAGGCCAGCCAGCGGCAGCGGCACGGGTGAATCCGAACTTCGCGCTTCGGCAGCAGTCGCGCTTGCCGAAGCTTCGGTACCGGTAGCCAGCCGATAGTTTCAGATCGGTCAGTTACGCCAGTTCGCCTCGTAAAACCGCACGTAACCGCTTCTGAGCACGAGACACTGCGCGCGCGTTTCCGACAACAGCCGGCGCGTGGCGGCCTCGATGCGCGGCCGGTGCGCGTCGAACGCGACGATCATGTCCTCCAGCCGGGGGGACGCGGCGCCGAAGTGATCTTCGAGCGCTTCCGCGGTGATCATGCACTCCACCCTCTGCCCATCGACCATTGCCGGAAACGCCAAAGTAAGTTCGCGACCTGAATATTCAGGGGCTTCGTTCGGGAATTGGATCTGCATGGGAGTCACCTGGAAGAGTGCGCGCACGATGCGCTCGGGTAATGCACGCGCTGATTGCTTGCTATCGCGTCCGCCGCTCGTTCCTCCTTGTCCCATGCAGCCGGCGCGGGCCGTCGCCTCGACGCGGCATCGTCAGTTCGCGCCACGCGGAGGTGAATTGATTCACTTTAGACGAGTTCGGGCCAGGTGCAAGATTTCCCCGATTTTTTCTTGAAGGCGCGGCTGACGCGCCGATGTTGCGGCGCGGCATAAAGCGCTGTCCGATCCCGTGTAAAGTGTCGCGCACCTAGTCTTTGACCTGCACGATGTCCGCCCCCACCCGCCCGCCTGTGGTTCGCGTCGAACCGCTCGGCCAGAGCTTCGAAGCGCCCGATTCGCTGACGATTCTCGAAGCCGCCGCTTTCGCCAATCTGCGTTTGCCGCGTTCGTGCCGCAACGGCACGTGCCGAACATGCTTGTGCCGGATGACGTCTGGGCGTGTGCGCTACTCGATTGAATGGCCCGGCGTGAGCCGCGAGGAAAAGGCGGACGGTTATATCCTGCCGTGCGTGGCGGTCGCGGAAACCGACGTGGTGATCGAAGTGCCGGATGCGGTCGCGATACCGGCACGATGAGCGGGAGCCTGGGGGCCTGGCGCCCCGCTCGCCGACGCTTTCACGCGCTGTGTCTTAGCGCCCGTTGCCCATTGCGCGGGCGATTTTCTTGTCCGTGTTGTACTGGCTCAGCGAATACACCGACCAGATGGCCGCCGGCACCCAGCCGATCAGCGTGATTTGCAGAATCAGGCAGATGATGCCCGCAAACGGACGGCCGATCGTGAAAAACTGCAGCCACGGCAGAATGATGGCAAGCAACAGACGCATTCGGTTTTCCTGTTCCAGTGATTACGGCAGCATGGGTGAGTCCGCGGGGGACGCATCTGCCTCGTTGTTGAACTCATCGAGCGGCGCAAAACGCGGCACCTCGACGCCCTCCTGCTCTACCAGCTCGAAAAACACCGTCGCTGGACGGGTCCAGATCGTACCATTGGCCGCCTTGTAGACGATCATCGTGACCGTCGGATCCGATTCGAGCGTGGCCTCGCAGACCAGTTCGTAAATGCCGCCTTTGTAGTGTCGGTAGCGCATGGTGTGTGACCTTATTTTGGGCGTCGTCGAAGCATTTTCAAGCACGGCGCGCCTGAGCTCAGCCGCCCTCTTTCATCTGCTTCAGGATCTTGTAGACGGTCGCGCGGCCCATCGTCAGCACCGCGGCCACGTAATTCGCCGAGCTGCGGCCGCGAAACGCGCCCTGCGCGTGCAGCGCCTCGACGATTTCACGCTTGTGCTCGCGCGTCAGCGCATTGATGCCGATCTGCCGGTCACGCAGCCACGTGTGCAGATACGTGTTGATGCGGTCCTGCCAGTCGTCGCGGAACAGATCGTCGGCAGGCGCGTCCGTCATCGCGCCGCCCTTGATGAACAGATCGAGCGTCGAGCGCACATCCTCGAACACCGCGATGTTGAAGTTCACGCACAGGATGCCGGCGGGCTTGCCGTCGTCGTCGAACAGGATGTTGCTCACGCAGCGCATGCGGCGGCCGTCCCAGTTCAGTTTCTCGTAGGGGCCGATGGTCTGGCCGCGCGCCGCGAAGTGCGCGTCGTCGAGCACCGACGGCGCGCCCACATCGAGCCGCGACAGATTGTTCACCAGATACGCGATGGTCTGATCGCGCAGATCGTGAATCACCACCTCGGCGCACGGATAGAGCAGCGCGGCGATGCCGTCGGCGATCGGCGCGTAGCGCTTCAGCAGCAGGTCTTTGACAGGAGACACGTTCGGGTTGCGCATGGAAAAAACGCGAGGTTCGAAGGAGGCGGCGCGCAATAGCGGATGAAGACGAAGCCAGACGCCCGCAGTGGACGCCGGCGCGCCCGCTCGGTCCGCAATTCAGGAAGTCGCCATTGTAGCGGCCTCGCGCTGGCGCCGCGACTCGACGCCGGACGGCAATTTTGTCCACCTCGCGAGCGCATTTTTTTCGTGCGATAAACACTGATCCGCCGACACCCAACCGAACGGAGCCAACCGATGGCCACACTCGAAGCGCTTCGCGCCGTGCTCGACGACAAGCGCACGCCGGAGATCATTCGCAACCACATCATCGATTCGCTGCAGTACGCGCTGCGCAACCATGGTCAGGTCTTCACAGCCAAGGAAGTCGAATGGTTGACCGGCTGGGACGATGCGCGCCTGCCGCTGGCGGCCGCGCGCGAATTGCAGAAGCGCGTCGCCGAGACGTCGCGCTGACGCACGCGTTCGGATAGGAGCCTCGCGCGCGCCACTCGCGCAATTCGCGCGTCCGTCGCCCGTCCCGCCTCCGACACGACTTCGCCAACCGCCCGCGAAGCCCTGCCAGTCGGGCGTTCCGGTCGTGCGCTGAAGTTTGCACTATCCAATCAGCCCTATTTCAGGCATCATGTTGCAATTGTTGTACCTCGCACCCATATAGCACTGGCAGCACCAGGCAGTCTCAACCCGGCATCTCCGCACCACCCCCGACTGTTCGACCGCCCTTATCTGCGATCCCGTCACTCCGGCAATGCGCCGCCCGCATTCGCCGTCGCGAGAAGTACACCGAGCGGTTCAGCATCATGCGTCCGGCGCCCGAATTGACGCGCCGCTTCAGCGTTTTTTCGGTCGAATCCGCGTTTTTGCGCGACCGCTCGGGCCATTGTCATTGAGCCCGCCGGGTCTAGCAGGTCTGTGCCAACCATTTTTATCGCCGGCGCGCCCATCGGTGCTGCGCCGGCGGTCCGCGCCGTGACGCGTCAAAGGAGCGTTGCCGGAAGCAGCGCCCCGCACGCGGCGCGTGGACCACGCAATACAGGACATGTTTCTCATGAATTCAGCTGTCAGGACCTACAAGGGTTACGAAATTCACCCGCTCGTTTATCCGCGCCGCCCCGCGGGCGCGCAAGCGACCCGCAATCCGGGCGCCGGTTACGACGCTTCGGTGCGCATCTGCCGCGTCGGCGCCAATGCGGCGGCCGACGGCCGGGTATTTCGCCTGCAGTATCTGTTTCCGTTCGACGGCATGGGCAAGGCGCGCATCGCGTGCATGGCGCATGCGGAACGGCTGATCGACGGCCAGGTGAGCGGTCAGTCGGTCACCGATCTTTGAGCGGCGTCATCGGCGCGTCACTCATGTCGCGCAGCGTGCTTTCGGGCGCCGCTGCTTTTCAAACGAATCCACAGTCGCGCCGCTCGCAATGCCTGCGGCCGGTTTCCCCTTTATCCCATCGACCAGGAGTTATGCATGGCGAAAGAAGAACTGCTTGAACTTGACGGTATCGTCGACGAAGTGCTTCCGGATAGCCGCTACCGCGTGACGCTCGACAACGGCGTCGTGGTCGGCGCCTACGCGTCCGGGCGCATGCGCAAGAACCATATCCGTATTCTCGCGGGCGATCGCGTAACGCTCGAACTGTCGGTCTACGACCTGACCAAGGGGCGGATCAATTTCCGCCACAAGGACGAGCGTGCGAGTGGCGGCGGTGCGCCACGGCACGCGGCGCGGCGGAGGTAAGCAGGGGTCACGGCGCCGCCCTGCGTACCTGTGATGTTGTGCAGGCGATGCGGGCAGCCCGCCCGAACCCATGCGAAAGCGCGAGGCCCGACAGACTCGCGCCATACCTTCCGACTCCGCGTTCTGCTTGAACGCGCTACGTCAGCCTTGCCGCCCAAGCGCGTGAAATAGACGTCTCTTCCCTGACATTCGGGATGCTCTCCAGCGCATGCGCGAACGTCGTACGCCGCAACACGCGCGGCGTCTTGATTGGAATCTGGCGGCACGCCGCTTCGGCGACCACGCACGTCGCAGCACGTCTCGCTAAACTCCAGACACCGCCCCCAAATCCTTCCCACCCGTGCTTTTGCGCACCTGCTCGACCACCCGCTCCTCCAGTTCCATCTGCGCCCGCTGCTGACCTCGATCAGCCCGTTGATGACGACGATTCGCGGACGCGACCGGCTTGAGCTTCTACGGCGCGTCATCGCTGACCAGTCTGCCGGTGGTCGCGATGGGCGCCGGCGCGTTCGGCGCGGCGGTTGCGCCGCTCGTGGCCGGCGTCGTGCGCGGCTGGAGCGGCGGATTCGTCGCCGCGTGGATCATGCTCGCCGGCTGCATCGCCGCGATGATGGCGGTGACCTTGCTGTTTTCACCGCGCAGTTATTCGCGCTGGCTTTGAGGCTCCAAGGCTGCGGCCGCGACGAACGCGATGCGCCGCTTCGGTGCATCGGGCGTCCGCTGTCCTGCATGCCCTTCGCCGGTGCAACGCGACCGGCGTGGCCGCGTCACCTTTTTCGCGGACGATTCGCAGCGATCGCCCGCAAAAAACCCCAATCGATCCCCCGCCATTCGCGCGAATGCGCTCACACACCTCGCCAAGCCCCGTCGCGCGAAGGCTGGCATGTCCATTGCTTTACTGATAGTCAGATGTCCCTTCCCCCGACTCCATGCTGCGTGTTCTCCTTGTCACCGACACCGACAAACCCATCGGCGATCTGCGCGATGCGCTCGCCTGTCTCGGCTGCGAAATGCTCTCCGGCACCGCGACGCCGCAGGCGCTGCATCGCGCGGTTCAGGACGAGCGGCCCGACGTCATCATCATCGATACGGAGTCGCCGTCGCGCGATACGCTCGAACAGCTCGCCGTGATGCACGCGACCGCGCCGCGCCCCGTGCTGATGTTCAGCCACGACGCGAACCAGCAACTGATCCGCCAAGCGGTCAACGCGGGCGTCACCGCGTATCTGGTCGAAGGCCTCGCGACCGAGCGGCTCGCACCGATTCTCGAAGTCGCGCTCGCGCGTTTCGCACAGGAGTCGCAATTGCGCGAGCGGCTCGCGCAGGCCGAAAACGAACTGGCCGAGCGCAAGCTGATCGATCGCGCGAAACGCCTGCTCATGGATCAGCAGAAACTCACCGAACCGGCCGCCTACGCGAGTCTGCGCAAACGCGCGATGAACCAGGGCGTCAAACTCGCCGAGGTGGCGCGCGAGGTCGTCGCGTCGGCCGGCTCGCTCAAATGATGCGCTCATGAATCCAGCCACTTCCGTCACCGCCGCGGCCTTTGCGGAGCCGCCTGAAAAGACCCATCTGCGGCTCGGTTTCGTCGCGTTGTCCGACGCGGCGCCGCTGATCGCGGCGAAGCTGCTCGAGTTCGGCCATGCGCACGGGCTCACGCTCGAACTGTGCCGCCAGCCGTCGTGGGCCGCCGTGCGCGACAAGCTGCTAGCCGGCGATCTCGACGCCGCGCACGCGCTTTACGGGCTCGTGTATGGCGTGCAGCTCGGCCTCCGCGGCCCGCGCACCGACATGGCCGTGCTGATGGTGCTGAACCGCAACGGCCAGGCGATCACGCTGTCGAATCGGCTCGCCGATGCGCTCGCGAAGCATGGGACCTTGCGCGAGGCGCTCGCGACGCTCGGCCGCAAGCCGGTGTTCGCGCACACCTTCCCGACCGGCACGCATGCGATGTGGCTGTACTACTGGCTCGCGGCGCAAGGCGTCGATCCGTTGCGCGACATCGACAGTGTCGCGATTCCGCCGCCGCAAATGGTCGCCGCGCTTGCCGAAGACCGGCTCGACGGTCTGTGCGTCGGCGAGCCGTGGAATGAAATGGCCGAGGCGCATGGTGTCGGCAAAACGATCGCTTATTCGAGCGAGGTGTGGCCCGAGCATCCCGAGAAAGTGCTCGCCTGCCGACGCGATTTCGTCGATGCGCATCCGCGCACGACCCGCGCACTCGTGCAGACCGTGCTCGAAGCGTGCCGCTGGCTCGACGGCGCCGGGCATCGCGACGAGATCGCCCGCTGGCTCGCGCGGCCCGATTACATCGGTATCGACGAGACGCTGATCGCGGCGCGGCTCGGCGACCACCTCGACACGGCGAACCCGCGCCGCCTGCCGATGCGTTTCTTCGACGACGGCGCGGTCAACTATCCGCATCCATTCGAAGGCGCGTGGTTCCTCACGCAGTTCGAGCGCTGGGGGATCATCGATGCGCACAACGACTACGACGCGGTCGCCGCGCGCATCAACCAGACGCAGTTGTATCGCGAGGCCGCCGCACGCGTGAACGTGCCGGTGCCCGGCGAGGACGTCACAAGGGAACTGATCGATGGCGCGGTGTGGGGAAGCGGCACACCATCCGCCGCTTATGCGCGGCGTTTTGCGATCCGCCGCTGAGCGGACCGCACGCGAAAGCCCCGAGATCCGCTGCGCCGACTGCCCACGAACCGCCAACGGCGATCAGGTGGACAGTCGGCGTTGCCGAAGCTCAGAAGTTGTACTTGTCGATGTTGCTCGCATCGAACGTGGTCGGCGGCCCGAGAATGATTTCGCCGTGCGCGCCAATCGTGCGCTTGCCGAGCTTGCCGGCGTCGAACGTTTCGCCCTCCTTACCCGTGATCGTGCCCGACGCGAGCGACGCCGCCGCGTACGCGGCCAGATAGCCGAGCTCGCTCGGATCCCACAACTGGAACGCGGTCACGGTGCCGTTCTTCACGAACGCGCGCATCTGGTTCGGCGTGCCGAGGCCCGTCACCGCCACCTTGCCCTTGCTCGACGACGACGAGATATAGCGCGCCGCGGCCGCGATGCCGACCGTCGTCGGCGCGACGATCGCCTTCAGGTTCGGATACGCCTGCAGCAAGCCCTGCGTTTCGACGAAGGACTTCTGATCGTCGTCGTTGCCGTACGCGATCTTGACGAGCTTGATCTTCGAGTACTCCGGTTTCTTCAGTTCCTCCTGCATCCACTTGATCCAGGTGTTCTGGTTCGTCGCGTTCGGCGTCGCCGACAGAATCGCGAACTCGCCCTCGCCGCCCATCAGCTTCGCGACCAGTTGCACCTGGCCGCGGCCGATGCCTTCGGCGTTCGCCTGATTGACGAACAGCTGGCGGCCCTCGGGCGCGGTATCGGAGTCGAACGTGACGACCTTGATGCCCTGACCCATCGCCTTCTTCAGATACGGCACGACCGCGTTCGCATCGTTGGCGGCAATCACGATCGCATCCTGGTGCTGCGTGATCAGCGTGTTGATGTACGACACCTGCGACGACGCGCCCGCATCCGACGGCCCGACCGCCTTGCCCACGCCGCCGAATTCCTTGATCGCGGCGAGGCCGCCGTCGTCGGCGATCACTTCGTACGGGTTGTTGATCTGCTTCGGCACGAACGCGATCTTCAGCCCGCTTTTCAGTTCCGCGGCGAACGCGCCGCCGCAGCTGATCGCGAGCAACGCGGCGCAGAGCGCGGCCATGCCGGTGTGACGTAGAGGTTTGAACATGAAGTGTCTCCTGCGTTGTTGTTGGACAGAGAGGGGAAGCTAGGTTGCGGATGAAGAAGACGTGGCGGCGGACTTCGCGATGAAACGCCGGTCGCGTGCCGCCCGCCAGCGCGCGACGAGGTTCGGAATCAGCACCGACGCGAGCAGCAGCACGCCGGTCACGATGGTCAGCGTTTCGCTCGATACGTCGTCGAGTGTCAGCGCGTTCTTGAGCACGCCGATGATCAGCAGCGACAGCAGCACGCCGACCATCGAGCCGCGTCCGCCGAAAATGCTGACGCCACCGAACAGCACCGCGGCGATCACCGACAGCTCGAAGCCCTCGCCGTTATCGCCGCGCGCGCTCGTGAAGCGCAGCGTATAGACGATGCCCGCGAGCGCGCTGACGAGACCCGACAGCACGAACAGGCGCAAGCGGATCTTCGCGACCTCGATGCCGGAGAACGCGGCGGCGGTCGGATTCGCGCCGATCGCATAGAGACTGCGGCCGAACGCGGTGGCTTGCAGCAGAACCGTGAACAGCACGGCGGCGACGATCACGATCACGAACGGCAACGGAATGAACGTGGAGCCAAGCGTGTTCATGCCGAACGCCGTATACGCGGCCGGAAAATCCGCGACCGCCTGATCGCCGAGCAGCACATACGCGAGACCGCGAAACAGCGCGAGCGTACCGATCGTGACCGCGAGCGACGGCAGGTTCAGCTTGACGATCACGAGGCCGTTCAGCAGGCCCGCCAGCGCGCCGGCGATCAGCACCACGACGATCACGACCGGCATCGGCAGCCCCATGTGCCACAGCACGCCCATCAGCGCGCTCGACGCGCCCAGCACCGACGCGACCGACAGATCGATTTCGGCGGCGACGATGATCAGCGTCATCGGCAGCGCCATCAGCGCGATCTCGGTCAGATCGGCGAGCACGTTGCTCAGGTTCGCGCCGGTCAGAAACACCGGCGACAGCCAGCGGCCCAACACCAGCGACACGATCAGCACGATCACCAGCAACACTTCCCATTGCAGCGGCGTTTCGCGCTTGCGCGTGAGCAGCGCGGAATCGGGTTTAGCCATGATCGCGTTTCCTCATCATGCGTTTGGCGACGGAGCGGGCCAGCAGCGTATCGGCGGCGATCGCGGCGACGATCAGCGCGCCCTGGATCGCCTGCTCCCAGAATGGCGACACGTGCAGCACGACGAGCGCGATGCTGATCACGCCGAGCACGAGCGCACCTAGCGTCGCGCCGAGGATCGTGCCGACGCCGCCCGTAATCGCGACACTGCCGACCACCGCCGCCGCGACGACCTGCAATTCGATGCCCTTCGCGGTGCTGGCATCGACGGTGCCGAAGCGCGCGAGCCACAACGCGCCCGCAAAGCCCGCAATCGCGCCGGACAACAAAAAGCCCGACATCACGCGACGCTCGACGTTCACGCCCGCGAGCCGCGCGGCTTCCGGATTCGAGCCGATCGCATAGTGCTCGCGACCGCCGCGAAACTGCTTCAGATACACCGACAGGCCGGCGAGTACGACGATCGCGATCAGCGCGAGCGTCGGGATGCCGAGCAGCGTGCCGGTCGCGAGCCGCGAGTACGCGTCGGGCAGACTGGTCGCGTTGATCTGGCCGCCGTGCACCCATGCGTAATCGGCGCCGCGAAAGATGTACAGCGTCGACAGCGTCGCCACCAGCGAAGGCACGCGCCCCACCGCGACGAGCAGCGCATTGATGCCACCCGCGACGAGCCCGATCGCGAGCCCCGCGGCCAGCGCGACGAGCACCGGCATATGCGGGAACCCAACGTACAGGCTGCCCACCGCGTACGCGCTGATACCCACCGTCGAGCCGACCGACAGATCGATATGCCGCATCAGGATCACGACGGTCATGCCGGCCGTCAGCAGACCGATGATCGACACGTTCAGCAGCACGTCGCGCAAATTCTGCAGATTCAGGAACTGCGGCTTCGCGAGCCCGGTCCCCGCGATCAGCAGGATCAGCACGACGAACAACGTGGTTTCGCGGCTCTTCGCGACGCTCGCGACGAGGCCGCCCGATGAAGCGGCGGAACGCTTCGGCAGCGACTGCCGCACCGGCGCGGGATGGGTCGAATGGCGCATCATGCTGCACGTCCCAATGGTGAAAGTCCCTGACCGAGCGCGGCGCCCATGATGCGCTCCTCGTTCGCGTCGGCGCACGCGAGCTCCGCGCTGATGCGGCCTTCGTGCATCACGAGCACGCGATCGGCCATACCGAGCACCTCGGGCAACTCGCTCGAAATCATCAGCACGGCCATGCCATCGCGCACGAGTTCGGCGAGCGCGCCATACACCTCGGCTTTCGCGCCAACGTCGATGCCGCGCGTCGGTTCGTCGATGATCAGCACTTTCGGGCCGGTCGCGAGCCACTTGCCGAGCACGACCTTCTGCTGGTTGCCGCCGGACAGCGTACCGACCGGCGCCCCCGGGTCGCTCGCCTTCAGGCGCAGACGCGTGCCCCACTTGTTGGCGAGCTGCGTTTCGCTGCGCGTCGACATGAGCCCATGCCGAACGAGCCGTCCGAGCACCGTCATCGACGCATTGCGCGCGATGCTCAGTTCGAGCGCGAGCCCTTGCTGGCGGCGATCCTCCGGCACGAGCGCGAGCCCGGCGCGCACCGCGGCCGCGGGCTTGCCGGTGTCGAGCCGCTTGCCGGTCAGCCACACTTCGCCCGAATCGAGCGGATCGATACCGAAGATCGCCCGCGCGACCTCGCTGCGTCCCGCGCCGACGAGGCCCGCGAGCGCGACGATCTCGCCGGCGCGCACGTCGAACGAGACATCCTTGAACACGCCGATGCGCGTCAAGCCGCGCACCGACAGACGCACGTCGCCCGGTGTGCAATCGGCCTTCGGATAGAACGTTTGCAGATCGCGGCCGACCATCCTGGCGACGATCGCGTCGGTGCTCAGATCGGCGGTCAGCGCGTCGAAGACTTTCGCGCCGTCGCGCATGATCGTCACGCGCTGCGTCAGCGCGAATACTTCGTCGAGCCGGTGCGTGATGAACAGAATCGCGACGTCGCGTTCGCGCAGCTTACGCACGATCGCGAAGAGCCGCTCGACTTCGGGCAGCGACAATGCGGCCGTCGGTTCATCCATGATCAGCACGCTCGCGTTCAGCGACAACGCCTTCGCGATTTCGATCACCTGCTGATCCGCGATCGACAGACCACGCACCAGTTGATCCGCGCGCAACTCGACGCCGAGCGACGCGAGCAGTCCGTCCACTTCGCGATGCATCGCGTCGTACTGAATGCGGCCGAAGCGGCCGAAGCGGTCGACCGGCTGCCGGCCCATGAAGATGTTCTCCGCGATCGACAGATCGAAGAACAGCGTCGGCTCCTGATAGATGACCGCGAGCCCGGCGTCGCGCGCTTCGGCCGGCGTCGCGAAGCGACGTGGCTCGCCGTTCACCAGAAGCTCGCCGGCGTCGGGCTGATGCACCCCGGCGAGAATTTTCACGAGCGTCGATTTGCCCGCGCCGTTCTCGCCGAGCAGCGCATGCACCTCGCCGGGCCACAGCACGAGGTCGCCGTCGGACAGCGCGCGCACCCGGCCGAAGGATTTGCTCGCGTGCCGCAATTCGAGTCGCGGCACCGTGGAAGGGGATGGCTGCACTGCGTGTCTCCTTTTTTGCGGCTGTCTTCTCTTCGACGCGCCGCGCGTCAAATCCGGTAGTACCGTTGCGCGTTGCGCCGAAACAGCGCGTCCTTCTCAGCCTCGCTCGCATCGCCAATGATCGCCGCATACGCGCGCCACAAATCCGTATACGAACCAAACAGCCGGTCGACGGGAAAATTCGACGCGAACATCGCACGTTCGACGCCGAACGTATCGATCGTTTCGAGCACATAAGGCCGCAGGCTTTCGACGGTCCAGTGATGATCGAACATCGCGAGCCCGCTGATCTTCACCGCGACGTTCGGACACGCCGCGAGCAGGCGCATGCCTTCGCGCCACGCGCGGTAACCGGCCACGCTATTACGATCGACGAACATGCCCGCATGATTGACGACCAGAAGCGTGTCCGCATGCGCACGCGCCAAGGCGGCAGCCTCCTCCATTTGCGACGGATACAGTTGCAGATCGAACGACAGGTCGTAACGGCGCAGCAACGCGAAATGCTCGCGCCACCGCGGCTCGCGCATGTAATGACGGCCGACGTAATCGAACAGTTTGTTGTCGTGCACGTTGAGAATCTGCCGGATGCCGCGCGTATTCGCGAACGACGCATGCGCTTCGAGCAACGCGGGCGCATTTTGCGCGGACAGGTCCACGGCGGCGACGATCGCATTCGGCATGCCGCGCGAGGCGTCGCGATCCGCAATCGACTGCAACCAGCGCGTTTCCTCGACGGGATCGGCCGGATCGTGATTCGCTTCGACGTGCACGAGCTTCAGCACGTCGACGTCGCCCGCTTCACCGAGCAGATCGTCGAGCAGATAGTCGTGCTTCAGATCGCGCGCATCGCCGACGAACGACACGCCCGGGTTCTCCAGCCACGGATAGCGATGCGTCTTCAGATCCCACAGATGGATATGCGAATCGACAACCTGCATGCGGCACCTTCGTCCGGTGAAAAGCGTTTCGAGGTTCGTGCGTCGTTGCGGGGTTCAGTTGGGTTCAGCTCGACTCAATGACTGAGACGAAAGACCGGTTCGAGCGTCTGCGACAGCGGCGTGTGATCGGGCGCGGTCTGCATGATGTCGGCCATGTAATCCCACCATTTGCGCATCACGTCGAGTTGCGTCAACTGGTCCATCGTGTGATCGCTGGTGCGCGAGAGCACCGCGAAAAGATGATGCGTATCGGGATCGAAGAAAATCCGGTAGTCGCGCACGCCGGCGTTGTGCAGCGCGTCAACGAGCTCGGGCCAGATCTGCGTATGACGCCGTTCGTATTCTTCGCGCATGCCGGGGTTCAGCACCATCCGAAAAGCGATTGTCTCCATGGCGGCCTGTCTCCTGTCGACCTCTTCGAACGACTATAATTCCTGCATCGATAGCCTCTCAATCCGTTGTTGGGATTGGTCGATCCACAAACCGAATCGCACGGGCACTCCTACTGGCACCATGAGCCAACATTCAGCCGCCGTCGCACTCGTCAATCGTCTCAAGTTCAAGCATCTCGCCCTGCTCGTCGCACTCGACGACACCCACAACCTGCATCAGGCCGCCGAGGCCGTCAACGTCGCGCAACCGAGCGCGAGCCGCATGCTCGGCGACATCGAGGAAGCGTTCGGCTTCCTGCTGTTCGAGCGCAACGCGCGCGGCATGACGCCGACGCCGCTCGGCGTCGTCACGCTCGCGTATGCGCGCCGTGCGCTCGCCGAGCTCACACGCTTCGCCGAAGACCTCGATGTCAAACGCCGCGGCGGTCACGGCCAGTTGACCGTCGGCGCGATCATGGGCGCCGCGCCCGATCTGCTGGCGATGTCGGTCGCCGCGCTGAAGACCGAAAGCCCGCTGCTCAGCGTGCGCATCCTCGGTGAAACAAGCGATCAGGTCGTGCAATTGCTGCATCGGCGCGAGGTCGATCTCGCGCTGGGGCGCCTCACCAACCCTCTGCAGCACAACGACTTCAGCTTCGAGCCGCTCGCGCGCGAAACGCTGCTGCTCGTCGTGCGCGCCGTGCATCCGCTCGCGCGGCGCACGCGCATCACGTTGCGCGAACTGGTCGCGTGGCCGTGGGTTGCGCAACCCGTCACGAGTCCGGCGCGCGTGCTGTTCGAGGAAGAACTCGCGCGTGCCGGGCTCGCCACGCCAGTCAATCTGACCGAATGCGCGTCGATCTTCGCGACGCTGCAATTGCTCGAGAATTACGATGCGGTCGCGATGCTGCCTGAGTCGGTCGTGCGCGATCATGTGCGCGGCGGGCTGCTGGTCGCGCTGCCACTCGAAATCGGCAAGAGTCTCGCCGGTTTCGGCATTCTCACGCGCAAGGAAGAGCAGCTCGCCGAGCCGGCGCTGCGCTTCATCGAACTGCTGCGCGGCTTCTCGCGCGACCTCGCGCGCGACGATCCGGCCGCCGCACCCGGCACGCCGACTACGCCCGTCACGGTCAATTGACGCCCGCATCGCGCGTCGCTTATTGCAGGTTCACGAACAGGCCGCCGTCGACGAGCAGCGCGGCGCCCGTCACATAGCGCGCGCGGTCCGACGCGAGAAACACGACGCAATCGGCGACGTCGTCGGGACGCCCGAGGCGGCCGAGCGGAATGCGCTTTTCGAAGTAGGCCTTCTTCGCTTCGTCGGCGAGATCTTCGGCGTTCAGATCGGTCGCGATCGTGCCCGGCATGACAGAGTTGCAGCGGATGCCGAACGGCCCCAACGCGATCGCGCACGACTGCATCAGCGAATGCACGCCGGCCTTGGTCGGCGTGTAATGCGTTTGCATGCCGCCGCCCACCAACGCGCTGATCGAACTCGTCGCGACGATCGCGCCGCCGGTGCCCTGCTTTTTCATCTGCTGCGCGGCAGCCTGCGTGACGAAGAACGCGCCGTTCAGATTGACCGCGACCGTCGATTCGAGCACGTCCGCCGGCATGTCGAGAAAAGCGTGAAACGGGCAGATGCCGGCATTGCTCGCGAGCACGTCGAGCTTGCCGAACGCGTCGACCGTCCGTCGCACCAACTCCTGGCCGGTGTCGCGCGCCGCGACGTTGCCTTCCACCGCGATCACGCGCCGCCCCAACGCCTCGATTTCGCCGACGACTTCCTCGACCGCCGAGCGCCGGCCATACGATGCGTCGTTGTCGCCCCAGTAGTTGATCGCCACGTCCGCGCCTTCGCGCGCGCTGGCCACCGCGATCGCGCGTCCGATGCCGCGCGAGCCGCCGGTGACGATCACGACTTTGTCCTTGAGCAGCACCCTAATCTCCTTTGCGGCGGTTCGCCGTTCGGCACAGGTTCAAAATGTTCGACACGTTCAATGCGGATAAGGCCGCACCAGCGCGCATTCCGGATTGAGCCGCACGCCAAAGCCCGGCGTGTCCGGCACCTTCATGCGCCCGTTTACCGGCACCGGCTCGTCGAGCAGCAGCGGATTGAACATCGGCACGACTTCGTCGGCTTTCGGCGCCATCATCAGAAACTCGGAGAACGGCGAGTTATGGCGCGTGACGACGAAGTGATAGCTGTACACCGACGACCCATGCGGCACCACCATCACGTTGTGCGCATCGGCGAGCGCGGAAATCTTGATCAGCTCGGTGATGCCGCCGCACCAGCCGACGTCGGGCTGGATCAGATCGCAGCACTGCATCTCCAGCAGCATCCGGAAGCCCCAGCGCGTCGCCTCGTGCTCGCCGGTCGACACCATCATGCCGCGTGGCACGTTGCGGCGCAGTTCGGCGTAACCCCAGTAATCGTCGGGAGGAAGACATTCCTCGACCCATTTGAGGCCGTATTCGTGCGCGCCTTGCGCGAGCCGCGTCGCGTAGCGCAGGTCGAGGCTCATCCAGCAGTCGTACATCAGCCAGAAGTCGTCGCCGACGCGCGAGCGCATGTCGGCGAGCTTGTCGAGGTTTTGCCGGAGTCCGTCTTCGCCTTCCGCGGGACCATGCTGCAACGGCAGCTTGCCGCCGATGAAGCCCATCTCCTTCGCGAGATCGGGCCGCGCGCCGGTCGCATAGAACACCAGCTCGTCGCGCACCGGACCGCCCAATAGCTGATACACGGGCTCCTTGCGAACCTTCGCGAGCAGATCCCACAGCGCGAGATCGACACCGGAAATCGTGTTCAGCACGACGCCCTTGCGCCCGTAGTACAGCGTCGCGAAGTACATCTGATCCCACATCTTCTCGATGTCGGTCACCAGCTGCCCTTCGAGAAAACGCGCGAGATGCTTTTCGACGATGAACGCGCCGATCTCACCGCCGGTCGTCACCGCGAAGCCCACGGTGCCGTCGCTCGCTTCGATCTCGACGACCAGCGTGCCGAGCACATTGATGCCGAACGACTGGCGGCTCTGGCGGTACTCGGGATAACGCGCCATCGGCGTCGCGATGTGATCGTCGATCCAGTGTCCGCCGGCCTGATCGTGATAGTCCGCGCCGCCGCCGCGAACGATGAAGGCACGCACGTGCCGGATGGTAGGCATGGCCATGAAAGGGCTCCGTGAGAGAGGCGTCGAAGCGGCCCGACAACGCGCGTTCGACGCGTGTGCAATACGCTGCGGGACATGAGCACTGCGTGAGCAATGCGCGAGCAGCGCGCTCAATAGGTGGCGCGGCCGCCCGACAGGTCGAATACCGAGCCGGTGCTGAACGCGCAGTCTTCGGAAGACAGCCACAGGATCAGCGACGCCGCTTCTTCCGGCAGCAGGAAACGGTTCATCGGAATCTTCGACAGCATGTAGTCGATGTGCTGCTGCGACATCGAATCGAAGATTTCGGTCTTGGCCGCGGCCGGCGTGACCGCATTGACGAGGATGTTTCTGGTCGCGAGTTCCTTGCCGAGCGACTTGGTGAGCCCGATCAACCCCGCTTTCGATGCGCTGTAGTGCGAAGCATTCGGATTGCCCTCCTTGCCCGCCACCGACGCGATATTGACGATGCGGCCGTAGCCCTGCTTCAGCATCTGCGGCACGACCGCGCGGCAGGTCAGGTACGGACCGATCAGATTCACGTCGATCACGCGGCGCCACATGTCGGGCGCAAGCTCCCAGGTCGTGCCGTTGCCGCCGGTGATGCCCGCGCAGTTGATCAGCACGTCGATCGAGCCGTGCCCGGCGACCGTTTGCGCGGTGGCCTGCTGAACCGCGGCGTCGTCGGTCAGCTCGACTGTGATGGCGCTGACCTTGCCGAGTTCGCTCAGCTCGCGCTGGCTGCGCGCGAGCCGTTCGCTATCGACGTCCCACAACGCGACCGACGCGCCCGAGCGCAACGCCCGCTGCGCGACCGCGTAGCCGATGCCGCGCGCGCCGCCGGTGATGACGACCGTGCGCCCCTCCAGATCGATCCGATTCATTGCTGTGCTCCTGTAGGCCGCCGTGCGGCGTGCCATCGAGTTGTTGTATATCGCTGCGGTCAATATACGGGCGGTGCGATGCGCCAACAATTCGACTATTGGAGGGGGCGATAGCAAAAGTGGATCGGCAGCGGGAGCGGGCGCTAAAGGGAAGCGAAGGGCTAATCATCGGCAGCGACGAAAAGCATCGAGACATACAGAATGGTCGACACGACGATGATGCCGACGCCGAGCAGCACCTTGGTCTGGTCGAAGTTGATCCCGCCGATGATCGCAATGCCGATTCCGAACACCGACGACAACGTGCCGAGCGCCGCGAGGCCCACGTGTATCTTGCTGCGGACCAGCCGTTTGCGCTCCGATTCGGCAGTGGTTTCCGTTTCGCTCTGTTCCATTCCCCGCTCCTTCGCGCGCGACGCGATGACCATCGTGAAACCTGAGCCGCAATGGCCGGCGCGACGTCGAACCGCCGGTTGCGGTTCTACGCCGTGCACCTCGATACGCTTCAGCGTAGTTTATTTAAGCCTTCTCGATCGCCGTTATTTGACGTCCGCGCCATTGCGCGACACCGACGCCGCGATGGCCGAGACGAACACCGCGCGCACCGAATCGCCGACCTTCAGTTTCTCGAGCGCAATGTCCGGCGCCACGTCGAGCGTTTCCGTGCGCGACGGCCCGCGCAGCGTGATCGTGCGCTTCTTGCGATCGATCTTGCGCACCGTCGCGACGACCTCGATGCGCCGCGCCGATGCAACGACACCGTTGGCCGCAGGGTGTGTGACTTCGGTATCGATGCGCTGGCGGATTCCGTTCGGCGCGAGTTTGTCGACGCCGACCAGCACCGCCTTCTTGTACGCAATCGTCACGACGTCGCCGACATGCAGCTTGCTGACGTCGGCGGCTTGCGGATTCACGTCGAAAGTTTCCTCGCCGCCTTGCGGGCCGCGCAGCGTCACGCTGTTCGTCGCGGGATCGATCGCTACGACGCGCGCCTGTACGTGCAGCAGCGCGGCGGCGCCAATTGCCCGCTGTTCCGGCGCGGACGCGGCCGCGTTGTCCTGTGCCAGCGCCGGACCCGCCGCCGCGACGCAAATCACCAACGCAACCGCGATCGCCTTCACCCGCATGAGCCCGGAGTCCGTTGAATTACAAGCCATGAAATGCTCCTTTTGATTGCGTCGATGTTACGGCAAATGTTTTGCCGCGGATCGCGTACTACGCTTAGCACCGGCAAGTGCAGTCGCTTCGAATAAAAAGAAAAAACGGACTATTAATCGCTTTTAGCGGACGGGGTTACGCTTTTTGAAACCAATGGCGGTTCCTTTCTAATGCGTCGATTCGTCCTGGAGAGCCAATCGCGAAAAGCGCGTGCTTCTCCATGCGATGCAATCGGTATGCGAGTCGTGGCGGATGAGCTTGCGCAAGGAGCCGCGCGGCTTTGCGCATGCGTTCCCGCGAGCGTCAGCGGAGGGGTAGAGAGCTAGCCATAACATATTCCTCGCAACGAGAAGGACTACCGGGCGACCCAACGTGAGCGGGTCCGGAAATTGCCGAACGTTATGACTATTTCAAACGGTTTCGGGGATGCTAGCAAACGCGCAAAGGAATGGCAAGACAAGTGGCTGCGCATCGCCATTCCCGATTAATCGGGTTTGCCGCGTCAAATCTTTTATGACGGTGGGCGATTCATTTGCCATAAAAATATGATCGCTGCAATTCGCTGAGCTCAGAGGCCCGGCGACGCCGTCCTCGCTCTGACTCTGTCCGGTTGCCTGACAACCGTCGAATCGGCGCATTTGATATGCATTGAAAAGCGGTGGGCGCGCGGCAGATTGGCAATCGCCGAACGACTCCGCACAAACCCTTAATGGATGATACTGAAGCGATTACGCATCGCTGCGCGACAAATACAAAAAAATGTCGTCAATCATTGGAATACTGCGAACACGGCTGTATTGATCGAGCGAATTTTGCCGTCAAGGCAACGAAAAAGGACGCCTGAGCCGATGGCCACAGCCATGTGGGCATCACAGGCACGGCCTTTGCTGAAGCTCGCGTCACCGTCTAACGCACACACATTGGTTTATCGAAAGGACACCACACATGGTCACGACTCGCCCCTGCACCGCCGCCTGCGTCATCGACGGCCTCCTCGTCACGCTGACGTTCTATCCGGACAACGGCGTGTTGCGTATTGCCGATTCGTCCGGCGCCTGTCTAAGAGAAACGCGCTGGCATGGGTCATGGCGCGCTCTGCTCGAGGAGTTCCGCGGCTACTACGAAGCGGCGGAGAACGACGCGGCGCGCGGCGTCGACGATATTGTCGCTCGCCTCGGCGAGCGCTGCGCTGATGCCCAGCGGGAATCGGCATTCGCGTGAAATGGCATGCGCTTGCGATCAAGCGCGTAAAAGGCGGCGGCGGCAGCGCTCGGCACCTGTTCGTTGCCTCGCGATCCGGGGTCGTTCCTGGCGCCCCGCTGCCGCTCGCGAACTCTGGTCATTGACCGAAATAAGTCTTGCACTCCGTGCTGAACGAGCATGACTGGCTGCGCCGGCCTCCCGCTTGCGACTCGCCCGCCGGAACACCACCATACGACGCGTTGCGTATGCCCTGCTCACGCGGGTCCCAGTTCTGACCGAACGACATGTCGGTCGTCGCCTGCGCCGATTCGTCCGCATCGTGCTCCATCATCGCGCGACCCGACACGGCGTGCTCCGCCTGGCCGCTCAACTCCTCGGCGATGGCCGTTCTCGGTGCGAGAAACAGAACGGCGGTCGCGGCAATCATCAATATACGTACTCTCATTTCCGGACTCCTCGAAGCCGGCGCAGCAGCGTTCGTCCTCCACAAGAATTGATCCGCGAACAGCCAACCTGCCCAATCGGGCCGAGGAACGGGTCGATGCCAATGCGCTACTGCTGCGACGGGTCACCGAACTAAACAGATGAAGAATTACCGCGCTTGCAACCGATACTCGACGCGTTCCCGAGCGTCGGCGGAATCGGCGCGCACAAGGCGGCTGTAAGTCTGCATTCGCAGCTTGTCGTCCTTCTTTTATAGTTCGCGCACCCCGGAATTCAATCCAGGAGCTTCCAGCAGTGTCGCCAATCGTCCACACCGTTCGATAAACCGCATTCACCGACAAATTCAACGTGAACTAAGCGTGCTTTGCCCGCGCATTGCGCTATCATGTTGCTACAACGCACAAAAAGCGAACCCGCACGTCGACGAAAGTCCGGTGAAAGACGGACAGCGTGGAATGACTCCATCCATTCGCAATCATTGCATCGAGACACAGAGTTTTTCATAGCGAACGTCAGGCTTACCGGCCTCGTTCGTCGCGTTGCGACATGCTGAAATATTTGCTGATCGAGACTCTCGGTTCGAGGGTCGGTTGTTCCAGCGGCCGTCTTTGTCCGAGGCCGTATTGCAATTCGGGGAGCAACGTTTTTTAACCCGGCACATGGCATTTCCGTCAATCGACAACCCCACCGCGGGGCGGCCCCATTCAGTCGGGCTCGATGCTTCGCAGCTTTTTCCCCGCAATCTGTCTTCGACAGCACGCTGCACGTTTTAGAAGGACGAATATCCTATGGACGAAAGGAAGCGAGATAGCATGATTGCCTATCTCCGCCATCGTATGGAAGAGTTTGGTATCAGACCAGAAGACCTTGCCGCAGCGCTGGCGACCGAGTCATTGGCCAAAAAGGCTGAGCGCTATCGCAATGCGACCGGAGACAGCTGGGACGGCAATGGCGAAATGCCGCAATGGTTGAAGCAGGCTATTAGTGCCGGCCAGAGCATTGAGCATTTCGAATTGGCCGCAAAACCGGCGCCCGCGCCCCAACCGAAAAAACAGGTGGACTGGTCGAACGACCCGTTCGCCGGCACGCGGCTCGGGCGCCCGAATAACCGCTAGGTGCAGGCCGCCGCGCTCGAAGGCGCGGGCACAATGGCTGCGGCTTCGAAACGAACCGCCGTGCCACGCACCGTTTTTGCGCCACCGCTTGTCACATTGACGGCATTCACCGTATTCCCCGCATTGACGGCATTCGCCGCATCGACGAGATTCGCGTGATTCGAGGCAGGCTGCGCATATTGCGGCAGCTCGATAAGCGCGCTGACCTGCCGGACGATCTGCCAGAAGGTCTTGTCGAAAAGACAGGCCTGCTCGTCAGCGGACCCGTGGCCGCCCGCGAGCGGATCGGTAATGGTCCAATAGACGAACGCCGGTGCGCCAGGAAATACCGGCGCGTGCAGTCCGCCGACGAATTCGTCGAGCGCGATCACGATATCCATGCGCGGCGCCCATTCGCCGGTGAATTCGAGCCAGCTTTTAGGGCTCAGCACCGCGCGCCCGGAAATGCCGGGCCGCAATTGCGCGACCGCGAGTGGATGAAGGCGCGCGGCCGGTTCAGGGCCCGCGCTGAACGCGTCGAACCGGTGCCCCGCCAGTTCGCGCAGTAAAGCTTCGGCAATGATGCTGCGGATCGAATTATCGCGGCAGAGAAACAACACCTTATATTTTCTGGACACGCTTACCCCGTACCGATGTTTTTTATTGGCCTCTGGGCGGAATTGCCGCTCCAGTCTTGCGCCCCCGTGACACTACGGCGTCTTTATTATTTGCGCCTCGGGATTCGCACCAGGTATCTCGACTCACGGGCACAGAGCACAACTTTGCGAACGATGGGCAGTGTACCAGTGTCCGGCCCACTGTTTCAGCACCCTGTCAATATTTGCCAGATCAACCGACGCTGCCGCCGGCCCGCCGGTCCGGCACGATGGGCCTGGCCCGGTCGCCGTCGGCGGCGGGTCAGAACTTCAGGCTGTTGAGGAACTGAAACCACAGGTTGCCGAGCGCGCCGGCCGGATGCATGTCGCTGACGGTTTCGTCGCGCTTCGCATGGTTTTCGCGTCTGGAAGGCTGCGTGTCTTGAGGGGCGGTTTGCGAGGCCGCGCCGGTGTCTTGCGCGCGGTCCGCCAGTTCGGGCTCGGACGCCTCGGCTTGCGCCGCTTGCGCGCTCTTCGCGGTCTTTCCCGCGCGCTGGGCGTTTTGCGCGGCGTCCGCCTCGTCGCGGCGCGCGGCCTGCAACGCCGCGACGCTGTCGGCGATCTGCGCGGCGCGCTGCGGTTCGCATTGCCGCCCGAGCAGCACGCCGAACAGCACGTCGCGATTGTGGCCCTGGTCGGCGAAGCGGATCGCGATCGACACCATCTCGGCATACGCGGCTTCGTCGGCCGCGCGGGCCGCTGCCTCGCGCTTCGCCTGCGCGCGTTGCCGATGCGTGTGCTGCGCCTCCCACTCGCGCATCTGCTCGGTGTAGACCGCGTCGTAGACGTTGCGCTGCTCGGCATCGGACAGGATCGCGTACGCGTCCTTGATTTCCTGGAACGCCGCGCGCGCCACGTCCTCGGCACCGTGGTTGCGGTCCGGATGCCACTTCATCGCGGCTTTCCGGTAGGCCCGCTTGATTTCGTCGTCGGTGGCGTGCGCGGGCACGCCGAGCGTCTCATACAGGGTTGCCATGCTGGACTCGATCTCGCGAAAAATCACTGCGGGCATCGTAGCATGCTAAAAGCGGCGTCATCGTGACCCGGCCTCCACGCAAGCACGCGCATGCCGGCATTGCCGCGATGGCACGGCGGCAGATCGTCCTCCAACGGCCCACGAAAAAAAGGCCCCACCACTTGCGTAGCGAGACCGAGTCCCATGTCTAAGGAGATGTCATGGAGGAGACGAGCCCATCTTATCGTCAGACCCGCACGCGCCTAACCAACGGTTCGCCATATGCTTATCGGCCGCGCGCTCACGTGCATTGCAAAGCGCCCGCCGCGTCGAGCCATGCGACTGCGAGCCTGGCCTGCGCACCGAGCCCCGCCACCTCCATCGCCACTGACGGTCGTCCCGCGCGCGTCCTGCACGCGGTCTGAATACTCCCCGGGCACCGTGACGCCGCCGCAATCGCGCGCGGCGCCACGCTTTGCGCCGAGCGACCGTGCGCCACATAACAGACACCGCGCCTCCACGCGAATAGAGTCACCGGACACAGCGACTTCGATCCAATCCGGGCTTCTGATTACCACTGCGGCCCCCCGCGCTGATTTGCTTTCGACGAAAGATTGGTTCAACCGCTGCAGAGCGCGCCCTACGCTTGACCTGCCCGCCGCTTCACTCACCTATGGCAACGACAGGGCCGCGCCGCACGCATTGGTATTCCGCGCGACATTCGCGGGCACACAGACAAGTCAAGATCATGAACTCACACATCCGCTACAAGGGCTACGAGGTCGAAGCGGCAACGCAACCGCTCCCCAACGGATTATTCGCGGCCAATCTGACGATCGAGCAGCGCGACGAGAATACGCGCAAGGCTTATTCGTTCGACGCGCTCGACTACTTCTTCGACGAAGAGCATGCGCTCGCCTACGCGTCGGACTGGGGGCGTATGTGGATCGATAATCACCAATAAGGCGATCCGGAGCGCATCGATATCGATGACAGCGAGCGCGACACGCGTTGTGCATCGCCCGGCATCGGGTTTGAGGCGGATGTGCCAGAATAGGTGAACCCTTGCGTTCGCTGTCTGCCCGCGTGACCTGTCCGCTACTTCGACGGATGCAGTCGAAACTCGCGCCGCCCGCGACGCACCCATCGATACGGAGACGCCGGTCATGACATGGACCGTCGACGCACAGCTCGCGCTCAGCGCGACACAAGCGGTCGAGGCGCTGCAATCGGGCCGCCTCAAAGCCGCCGACTACGTCGCCACCCTGCTCGCGCGCGCCGCCGCGCTCACGCACCTGAATGCGCTCACCACGCTCGACTTCCACGGCGCGCTCGCCGCGGCGCAGCGCATCGACGCATTGCCGCCGGCTGAGCGGGCACGTCTGCCGCTCGCCGGTTTGCCGATCGTCGTCAAGGACAACATCAACACCGCAGGTCTACCGACGACGGCCGGCACGCCCGCGCTCGCGGGCTTCGTGCCGAACACCAACGCCCCATCGGTGCAACGCCTCGTCGACGCGGGCGCGATCGTGCTCGGCAAGGCCAACATGCACGAACTCGCGTTCGGCATCACGAGTACCAACCTGTCCGCGCACGCGGGGCCGGTGCGCAATCCGTACGATCCGTCGCTGATACCGGGCGGCTCGTCGGGCGGCACCGCGGTAGCGATCGCCGCGCGCATCGCGCCCGCCGGACTCGGCACCGACACCGGCGGCTCGACCCGCATCCCGGCCGCGCTGACCGGCACCGCAGGTTTGCGTCCATCGGTCGGCAATGGCGGTGCCGAGCGGCGCTATCACGATCCCAACGCGGTGGTGCCGATCAGCCATACGCGCGATACCGTCGGGCCGATGGCACGCAGCGTCGCCGACCTGGCGCTGCTCGACGGCGTGATCACCGGCGACGGCGCGTTGCCTGCGATTGCGCTCGACGGCTTGCGCATCGGCTTGCCCGCGCCGCTGTGGGATGCTCTCGAGCGACAGGTCGAGGACGTCGCGCGCGCCGCACTGCAAAAGCTCGAAGCGGCGGGCGTCACGTTCGTGCCGGTCGCGATGAATGAGTTGGAGTATCTGAACGGGATGGTCGGCGGTCCGCTCGCCATTCACGAAGCGCGCGACGACGTGCTCGCGTGGTTGGTCGCGAATCGGGCGCCGGTGCAAACCGTCGCCGCACTGGCCGTGCGCATCGCGAGCCCGGATGTGCGCGCGATCTACGACGACGTGCTCGCCGACGTGCTCGGCTCGCACTACTCGGCAGCGCTCAACTACTGGCGACCGCGGCTGCGGAACTACGTCGCCGCGACGTTCGCGAATGCCGGTCTCGACGCGTTGCTGTTTCCGACGACGCGGCTCGTCGCGGTACCGATCGACGATCTGAACGGCTCGTCGACGGTCACGATCGACGGCGGTCCACCAATCGATACGATGGAAGCGTTCCTGCGTAATACCGACCCGGCCAGCACATCCGGCATTCCGGGGCTGTCGCTGCCGGCGGGTATCAGCGCGAGCGGGCTGCCGGTCGGCCTCGAACTCGATGGACCGCTCGGCTCGGACAGGCGCCTGCTGGCCATCGGTGTCGCGTTCGAACAGGTACTGGGAACGTTGCCCGCGCCGGTGCTCTGAAGCCCGTGTTTCACATGCGCGCCATCAGGTTTGTGCTTTAATGCCTGCGCGTTGCAGCCCGCATTCCGACGCTTTGCCCGCCCGAACCTCCCCCTAAGCGACGATGACGAACCCCGCCACCGCCCTCTCATCTCGCGGCCTCGTACGCCGCGTCGTTCACTTGAGCGCCGTGCTCGCGGTCGCTTTCGCCGCCAGCGCCTGCGCGCGCCTCGCGACGGTCGATTCCAACGCGCTGTGGAAGATCGTCGACATCCGCTGCGTGCCGTCGCAGCAGGCCACGGGCACACCGGGTCAATGCACGGTCGTCGATCTCGACAAACGCTACGTCGTCCTGAAGGACATTCTCGGCCGCTCGCAGTTTCTGCTGATGCCGACCGATCGCATCACCGGCATCGAAAGTCCGCTGATCCTCGCGCCCGATGCGAAGGACTACTGGCGTGACGCGTGGGATTCGCGTCATTACGTGCAGCAAGCGGTCAAACGCGAGTTGCCCGACGATCAGCTCGGCCTCGAAATCAACTCCGAATCTCGTCGCTCACAAAACCAGCTGCATATCCACATCGACTGCATGCGGCGTGAAGTCAGCGCCGCGCTCGCCGATCACGCTCACGACACGCCCGGCGAGTGGCGTTGGCAGACGCTCGATGGCGAGCGCTACAGGATCATGCGGGTGAACTCGCTGAGCGGCGCCGACAACCCGTTCCGGATCGTCGCCCGCGACAATCCCGATCCGGCGACGATGGCCACCCAAACCATCCTGGTTACCGGCGCGGGACCGTCCGCGGCTCGGGATGGCTGGCTGATCGTCAACAGCGGCATCGACATCGAAGGCGGCAGCGGCACGGCCGAAGGGCTGCTCGATCACGCGTGCCGCGTCGCGGACGATCATTGAGCGTTTGCCGAACCCGCAGAATTGGCCCGCACCAGCATGCGAGTAATGGAGTCATTGCCGGCCCGCGCCGTGCAAAACCAGCAAGGTTACGGTTTTCGGCGGCAGAGTAAGGTGCAATTGGCCGCTCGCATAGTCGGTGTCGTGCAGACGGGATAAGGCATTGTCCATGAGTTGCCAGGTCTGGGCTTTGCCTTGAGTCACATCAAAGTTGTTGATCGCAATGGTGGCGTCAGCCGGTTGATCAAGCTGCTTGTTGATCACCACGATGGTCATGACGCGGTCGTGATCACGCACGGCGGCAAAAGACGAGACCCGATCCGGGTCGGGCTGCGTGTCGGCGATGCTGGTGGTGCCAAAGCCCGAGCCCTGGCCATCGTAGTTGCGATAGAGCTTGATCGCCTTGTAGACCGGCATGTCCCGATTCAATGTGCCCCAGCGCGTGGCAATGTCCAACCCTTCCCGGCCAAAGATGCCCAGCACGTCGGCCTGGGCCGTGGCGCCGTTCATGGTCGTATCGCCGCCCCAACTGTATTCCGTCAGCGCGATCGGCGTACCGGCGTAGTAATAGCTGTCGACCCACCGCCGCATCAACGGAATCAGGGCCACCACGCTATTGATCCAGGTCGGATCCTTGTAGCTCGTATCCCACAGGTCGCGCGTGGAGCGGTTACGGGCGAGTTCAATGGCAGGCGTTTCAGCCGTGGCCGCATTCTGGTTTTCCTTGAATTCTCCGCCCTGCGGGTAAAAGTGCAGGCTGAAAACGTCGACAGGGCGGCCGGCCTGCTTCCATTGCGTGAGCAGCCATGGGACGTAGTCCATGCCTCGCGTTTCGTTTTCCCTGTCCGGCGGATTGCCCTGACCGTGCGCGGCGAAGTACTGCTGATCGAAGCCGCTAAAGCGATACCCGGTCCAACCCCACTCTTCCGGCGCCACGACCCGCGCGCCCGGGTCTGCCGCCTTCACGGCGTGCGAATAGGCGATCACCTTGTTCGCTACCTCGCTGGCATGGGCGCCGATGGGATGCATGTCGCGATGGTTGAGTTGCCACAGACTCGGCTCATTGTCCATCAGGTAGTAATGCACACCGTCCGAGCCGGCACTACCGGATCCACGCATGAGTTGCCTGACGCGCTCCTGCTGGCTCTGCGGATCGTCCAGCAACGAAGCATCGTCCGGGTCGTTCCTGATAGGCGTGCCGTCGGGTGCGATGCCGTTGCCCGCGTCAGACAAACCGTGAGCGTCGACACTCTGCTGCTTGCCGTACCTGTTGACCGAAAAACTGACGAGCGGCTTACCGTCCTTATCGAGTCGCGCTACCCTGCCGATCATCGGGATGGTCAGCATCGGTAAAGCGTGTCCGTCACGGGTAAGCGCCGCGAAACGGTCGTTATATTGGTAGATGTCTTTTGGATCGGTCGGCAGGCTTTCGAAAAACCAGTCCTGGCCCGTGTTGTGAGCGTCGAGCCGCCAGTTGTAAGCCGAAGCGGTGTTGCCGCCCGAGCGGTTGATCGGCACGCGCAGATCCCGCAGGATTTCCGCCGTCCCGAAGTTCAAGCCATAGATGAGCGGACTGATTGGATGCCGGTTGGCCGCGGCATCCACCGTAATGATCACCGGCAGCGGCGCAGCCATGGGCAGATCGGCGTAGAGCAGCGCGCCCGCCCCTAGCATCATCGCCATCAAGCTATGGCAGTTAAAGTGTGCTGGCTTCGACATGCGGAGTCCGTGAGTCTATGGCGCTGGATTTCGGCACGACGACCGTATCTTCCGCTTCGAGCGGCGACTGCAGATCCCGTTCGTCCAATTCCCAAACGACGAGCCTGGGCGGTGTCTGAGCATAAGCCGGACTTGCGAAATAGGCGCGCGCCGAGCCGCCGAACTTGCCGCCCTCGCGTGCGAAATTACCCACGCCTGTTCCGAGTGCCAAAGCGAGCTGAGGCACGAAATCGGACGTCGTCGAATAAGAAGTGCCGATCACGGCGATGCCAGGCAGATCGGCATCGCCGAACAGATCGTCGGCTGACGCGGCCGCCTGAGCCTGAGGAATGTAGTCACGGCTGGCCACAATCTCAGGCCTCGGCTGCCAGGACGGCGGCAAATCATCCAGGCCGGCCAGACGCACAAGATCGCCGGGCCGCCGGCCGGGAGGCGTGTCCGTGACGCGATAGTCGGGCTTACTCGAACCCAGCGGGACCCCCATCGCACGGATGCGCTGCGCCACGGCCTGCGCCGCGGCACCCGCGCCGTCCTCGGTCCAGTGCGTGTCAGTCCGAAAAAAAGCGCCGCCCGGCGCGCCACGCAGCGCCGCACTGAGATCCAGCACCTGCACGCCGTCAGCGGTCAGACGCGAGGTCCAGTCAGCGAGACGCGCACCCAACGAAACCGGACGATACAGACTGCACAGATGTTGCGGCTCGATACGCGACTTGTCGGGCACCACGACGACCAGCAACGCGATACCGTGCCTCGCCAGCTCGCGCTGCACGGCGGCCACCGTGTCCGCGCGCGTGGCGAGATGACTGTCGCTATCGGCATATACGCTGAGTTCGTCGCGCAGGAACAACCAGCCCGGGCAGCCCTGCCGCACGCGCGGCCCCAGATCGTGCAGCGTCAGCCAGCCCAGCGCACGCTGCGCGCGCGCCGCGTCGGCGGCGATCGGCGTATCGGCCATGCGACTGGCGAGTTCTTTCGATACCGCACCGTCCAGAATGCCGGCCCGGGTCACGGCATGAGGCAACACCGATTCGGTCGTCGACGCGAACCTGAGATTGGAAAGCAGGCCCGCGAACAGGAAGACCATCAGGATGACGGCAGCGATCTTGCTGGCGCGCGAGGCGGGTAATTGAGGTAGCGGCTTGGGATCTTCCATGGCGTCAGAACTGGAAGTAGAGGAAAGGCACCGCGCCGCGCGCGACGATCAGACCGAACGACAACAGAAAACCCGCTAGCGGCCACCCCGCCTGCCATATCTGCCGTAGCGCCGTGTCGGGAAGGCTATCCCAACGCTGTTGCCAGAGCGGCAGCAGCACGCACACGATGCCCAACCCGGCAGCCAGAGCGTGCACGGGCCGCAGCAGCACGAGCGTCGCGTCGCTCAAGCCGATGCCATTCAAACCGAACTGGCCGCGATACATGGCGAGCGCGGCAGGGAAACCCGCCGCGCGAAACAGTGTCCACGCGAGCATGACGAAAACCAGCGTCAGCACGTGCGATAACCAGGACGGCATGGTCGGCATATCGAACCGGCGCCAGAGGCGCGCGACCATCAGGGCGATGCCATGAGCGAGGCCCCACAGCAGGAAGTTCCAGCTATCGCCGCCGTGCCACAGGCCGGCGATCGCCATGGTCAGCAACAGATTGCGGCAGGCTTGCCACTCACCGTGGCGGTTGCCGCCTAGCGGGATGTACAGGTAATCGCGTATCCAGCTCGACAACGACAGGTGCCAACGGCGCCAGAAATCCTGAATGCTGCTGGCAAGGTACGGATGGTCGAAGTTCTCGGGAAAGCGAAAGCCCAGCATCTGCCCCAAGCCGATGGCCATGGCGCTGTAGCCCGCGAAATCGAAGAACAACTGCAGCGTGTAGAAACCGCAGCCCAGCCAGGCGTCGGCCAGCGTGGGCGCGTGCAACGAGAAGATCGCGTCGACCATCGGCGAGAGTGTGTCGGCCACCAGCACCTTCATGCTCATGCCGACCATGAGCCGCCTTGCGCCGGCTGCAAAACCGTCCCAGTCGACCTCGCGCGACACCAGCTCGCGCCTCACCCACGCATAGCGAATGATCGGCCCCGCGATCAGATGCACGAACATCCCCTGATAAGCGCCGTAACGGATCATGCTGCGATCGGCCGCCACCGTGCCGCGCTGCACGTCGATCAGATAGGAGATGGATTGCAGCACGATGAACGAAAGCCCGATGGGCAGCACGACGTGTCGCCAGGGGATGGACCCTGCATGGCCTGCCCCCAGCACACTGTCGAGACTATCGACCACGATGTTGGCGTACTTGTACCAGCCCAATATCAGGACGTTGACGACGATGAACACGGCCAGCCAGCCACCGCGTGCACGCTGGCTCGGCGCCCTGTCTATGACCATGCCGCCGAACCAGCCCCAGAAGGTCAGCGCGATGAACAGCAGCAGAAAGACCGGGCTCCACCAGCCGTAGAAAAGCCAGCTGCAAAACAGCAGCACGCCATTGCGCCAACGCGCGGGCAACGCGACGTAGATCGCCAGAAAGGCCGGCAGAAACAGCGTCAGGAATTCGAGGGACGCGAAAACCATGCATCGTTCTCAATCGAAAAAGATATCTGGACCGACGCGCCATCGCGAAACACACCGAACCCCGCTCTGCCCGTCGTAACCAGATGACAAACGGGGAACAGCCGGAAATCGGCGATGAGCGGCGTCGCTTTCAAGGAGGAGGCGCAAATGCGATCAGTGGCTCACCGCGTCGTTCGCCATGAAGATGCGCGAATGCGCCCCGCCCGGCACGAGCAACACCGTATAACGCTGCCCCGCCGCGAGCGTACCCAGGCTGAGCGGCTGCCCCACAGGCTGGCCGCCGCAGACCAGCTGCACCGAGAGGGCGACCGGGTTGACCTGGCGCCGCCTGGCTTGTCCCACAGCCACGCCGTCGAGCAGCACGATGTCGCGACCCGGCACTTTCAGCGTGGGTGTCGCGCAGCCAGCGTCGAGGTTGTAGAAAGCCACCGAAGCTTTGAGCGCATTGAAGTCGTCGGGTTTTTCGCGGACCGTCACCGTATGCAGGCCACCCGCTTTATCCGCGCCATCGAGCGCAACGATGCTGACGAACTCGCCAGGCTGCACCGTCGCCGATACGTCCTGGTGCGCGCTACCGGCTCTCAGTGTGCCGGCCACCGGTTTGCCGGCGGCGATCGGAAGGAAGTGAGTGGCCGGGTTCGCGGCGTCGAGCGTCAGACGCGCTTTCGACCCCACCGCGCTCACGTCGACCGGACCCGAACCGCCATCGACAAAACGCACGAACGACGAGTCCTCCGCGGGACCGGTCGGGTATAGCGGAATTTCTGCGGCCATGGCCGGCTGCACGGACAAACCGAGACCGGACAGAGCGAAGCCGGACAACAACAGGGAGGAGAGGAAATTTTTCATTCTTTTCTCAAATGGGAAACCTGGGCAGGCGCAGCTCGAAGCCCGGCGTGTCATTTCTGCGGAACGACAGGCAGCTTGACCAGTGCCTTCATGATGTCCGTGCCCCAGTACTTGTAGCCGGTCGTCGTCAAATGCTGACCATCGACCGTCGCCCATTCGCCCGGCCTGGAAAACGTGAGCGAGTCGATGTACTGACACGGCGCGACATTGGCGGCGAGGAAAGACGACAGCTGCTTCACACGGGCGAAGCTCTTCTGATACTTGCCGCCCTCCGTGCCCCAGACCGGCCCTACCCAGACGCAAGCCGTCTTGTTGGCGGCCAGGTCTTGCGTCAGCGCCGTGACCTGCTGCCAGGCCCAGGCCTTCGGGAAATCGTCCTTGCTGTATCCGCCGATCGTGTCGCCCTGGACGATGATGACGAGCTTGGCCTTGTTCGCGGCGATCAATTGATCGACGGGTTGGGTCTTCGCGTTGTGGTCGATGACCAGGGGCGCCTTGCCGTTACGCTCGGCGCCACCGCATGTGCCGGGCACGGACTTCACCCAATCGCCGGGAATACTGCCGCAGACGCTGTAGGTATGCACCTGCGCGCCAGCGGCGATCAACTGATCCTGCAACGTATCGATGAGATAACCGGGTTCGCTCAGATGGCTATCGCCGACTATGAGAATGCTGAGACCAGCAAGTACGGAAGCAAGCATGACTCTTCGACTCCTGAAAAATAATCAATGTCCGATCGATCAGTATGGCGGGCTACTGATCGCTGTAATGCGACTGGTAAGGGATGACCGGCATATCCAGTGCCTTCGTCTGTGGCGCAAGGGTATAGCGCAGATACAGGCCCGCCGCCCACTGCCGGTAGCTGGACGCGTTGTTGGCGCCCACCGAGGCTCCGCCAGTCAGATGATTGGTGAAGCGGTATTCGGCCGTGGCCAGCAGGTTGTAGCCGAAGCCGGTCGAGGACTGGTCGGGATGGATCGCGCCGTCGGCGAGGCCAATGGTCGAAGCCGCTGAGACTGCTGCGGCCTGCAACCCGCTGTCGGTCGGGAAATACGCCGAGCCGGCCTGGTGGTAGTACTGCACACCGACGGCCGCTTGCAGCTTGTAGGTCCAGCGCTCCGAACGCTGCGCCCACGTGAGCGGCAGGTTGAACGCATAGAATCGCTGCGGGCTGAAGTAGCCGCCGTTGCCGTAGGTGAAGTTGTTTTCGTTGTGGTCGTAGATCATGCCGCTCAGGTTCACGCCCGCGCTCAGCATGCTGTTCTCCGTGCGCAGCAGGTACCAGTACGTCCCGGCGCCGACCTCGGCACCGACGTTGGACTGGACGTTATGACCGTCCAGGTATTTCGCGGAACCGTAGCCGTAGACGCCGTAGTCCTGATTGTCGAGGCCGATCGCACCATGCACGCCGCTGGCAGTCACGCCACCCCAGCTCAAGCCGGATCGCGAATCGGTCGAGCCAGCAAAAGACGTGATGCTGTCCGTCACGGCGCGGCGCGATACGCCCACGTTGAACCAACTGCCCTGCCCGGCATCGATGGAGTTCCTGAACATCACGCCGCCAACGACATTGGTGTACTTGAAACCCAAAGGCGTGGTGCCGATGTCGGCCATCCAGTTCCCAGTCTCGTAGCCGAGACCCAGACCGACGCCGTAGGCGGTCTGTTTGCCCGGTGCGGCGACCTTGCCGGCCTGCTGCGCCCGGGTGGCGGCCGGGCCGCCGCCGAACTGACTGGCGCTGAAGACGTCGGTACCCAACGTGCCGCCCTCGAGTTCAACCGGCGTCACGCGAATGGAAAGCTTGCCGTTGTCGACCGGCAGCACCCCTTCCAGAGCTTGCTGCACGCTCGTCAACTGACCCGTACCGGGTGCTGCGTTGTTCGACGAGACGAACAGCCCACCCCTGACTTCCGGTGAACGCTGCGCACGGAGGTCGCTGAGTTCGTTACGCATTTCCTCGAGCGACGGCGAACCGTCCTGAGGCTCGCTCACCGCGACCGTGTCTTGCGGCGCCAGGCCGCCGACCGGCGTGCCCGCCACGGTTGGCAGAGCGGATGGAGCAGAGGACGAGCGCTCGCGCACAGCCGTGGATGTCACGGTCGAGGCAGTCGCGCTCGCCGCGGTAGCAGCCGGAGCAGCAGCGGGCCCGAAACCAGGCTTCTGGTTCGCCAGCACGCTGTCCGGCGCCGCGGGTTGCGGGGCGAACGTTTCGGCGGCGGGCTGGCGACTGTGGCGGACCTGACGACGGTGAGCGTCGTCGTGGTGGACAAAGGGATTGCCCGCCACGTGGACGTCTTGCGCCTGCACGCCGAGCCGCTTTTCCTTGGCGGCAATGGCGGATTCCAGCAGCGACTGCGCTTCGCGGGTCTTGCCCTGCATGACGTAAATGCGCGCGGCGCCGGCCAGCACGTCGGGATCGTTGGGCGCCTTCGCAACGGCCTCTTTCAATGCCGCATCGGCAACGCTGTTCTTGCCGGCCTGCACTGCCGCCATCGCGACGCCCAGTTGCAAACCCGGATTGTTGGGGTCGTTGACGAGCGCCTTCTGGTAAAGCGACAGTGCCTGGTCATACTTGTCATCGGCGGCGTACATGCGTGCGAGCGCGGCCGTGGCGAGGCTGTCGTTGGGCCGCTTCGCGAGGATCGGCGCCAGCGTGTCGTAGGCCTGCGCGAGGTCACCTTGCTGACGTTGCTGGTCAGCCAGTCGCACCGTGTAGAGGTAGTTCAGTTCGTCCAGTTGCCGGCGCTGGTCCGCGGTCAGCGTCTGGCCGTGCAACTCGCGCATCGCGAGCCCGGCCTGGACATACTGGCCGGTCTTGAGCAACAGGCCCAGATAAGCCAGTTGCACATCCGGGCCGCTGCCCTTCAGACCGTTAGGCATCAGCCCGTGCATCAGGCTCATGGCGCGCGGCGTGTTGCCCGCGTCGATATACGCCTGCGCCAACGCGCCCACCTTGGCCGGGTCTTGACCCGCCGCGGGTTCGAGCCGCGCCAGCATACTGCGCGCATCCTCCAGATTGCCTTCGAGCGCCGTTTGCGAGGCTTGCGCCACGACCATCTGAAAATCGATCTGCTGCGCCGTCGCAACCATGTTCGGCGTGCGCGAGGCGGTGGAGATGCGCGTCATCGTGTCCTGCGCGCGCGTCCAGTCGCCCATCTGCATGGCCAGCAGCGCGCTCGCATAGAGCGCTTCGGGATTGTCCGGGTTCGTGACGAGCAGGCCGTCGACGAGTTGCTTCGCTTCGTCGGCATGACCCTGTTCGAGATCGTAGCGCGCCAGTTCCAGGCGAATCCACGGGTTGTCGGGCGCGCTGCGCTGGGCGTCTTCCAGAATGTGCCGGGCCGCGCTCAGATCGCCACGCTGCGCGGCGGCATCGGCCCGAGCGGCGGCGACGGCGGCGCGCAACCGATCGAGCCCGCCGATGCCGGCCTTCTGTTCGGGCGACATGCCGTCGATCAACTTCTGGGCCTCATCGGCGCGTCCCGTCTGCGCCAGGGTATCGATGAGGCCGCTCGCCGCCTCGCGGTTATCGGGGCTTGTCGCCAGCACGTCGCGGTAGCCCTTTTCAGCACGCGGCAGATCGCCCTGCGCCGCATCCAACCGGGCCGACGCATTGCGCCCGCCCGGCTCGGCTGGATCCAGACGCAGCGCCTGATCGAGTTCGCGTCGCGCGGCGGCGAAGTCGCCCACGTTTTGCGCGCCCTCGGCCTGGTTCACCAGCAGCCAGTAGCGCGCGGAATTGAGGGCCTTGGCCCAGTTCGCGCCCGCGCCCGGACGCGACACCGCCCGCGACAGCAGCGTCTGCGCCTGCGCCAGGTCGCCTTGCTGCATGCGCACGAGGCCCAGTCCCCCCAGCGCATCCGTGCTGTCGGGTTTGTCACGCAGCACAGCGGAAAAGGACTGCTCGGCCGTGGTGACGTCACCTGACTTGAACGCGGCGAAACCGCGTGTCAGTCGTGCATCCACGACCGGACCGGCCGCTGCGAGCGGATGCGGCGCCAGCATCTGATGGCGTATTTCGTCGTCGTCCGGATGCAGCTTCAGATAGTCCTCAAACCACGATCTGTTTTTCGGCGTGGGCGTGACCCAAGTCAGCACGGAGCGCCAGACTTCCGTCGCTTCGCCGCCGATGTCCGGACGAGCGGCAAGCTTTTCCAAAAGGGCGACACCCGCCGCGCGATCCTGTTCGTCGCGCACCATATGCTGGGCCAGCGGCAACATGGTGTTCGGATCGTTCGGCGTCTCGGCATTCAGGCGCTCGAGGCCCTGGATGGCCTGATCCACACCGCCATCGGTATAGCCCAGATAGCTGTAATACTCTCGCGCCACACTGCCCTGCGGCGCTTTACCGCCCAAGGCCTTGTTATATTCGGCGATGGCCGCCAACAACGCGGCCTGATCCTTCTGGTTGACGGCGTCTTGCGCCATCTGGCGCGCCTTGGCGAAGGTGGACTTACCCGGTTCGACCGCGAGGCGCAAGCTCTGCTCGAGCAGCGGCACGAAGCGGCTGTCCGGCGCGGCCGCACGAAGTCTGGCCAGATACCCGTTCGCCGCCGCGAACTGCTGCTTGCCGACGGCGATCGTGCCCATCCCATACAGCGCCTCGGGCTGCTTCGGGTCGCTCAGCAGCAGTTTCGACCAGGACTGCGCGGCCAGATCGGGCTTGTCATGCGTTTGCCAGTAGCGGCCCTGTTCCAGCAGCATGTTGGACGTAGCATCCTGCGCCCAGCCCGGGTGGCCGACCGATGCGACCATCAGTCCGAGAATCCAGGCCCGGTTGCGGCTGCGTCTGACTACCATGACTTTCCTTGATTATGATTGTTGCTGCCGCGATGCCCGCAGCCGCTCACGGGCTTCAGCGTCGCGCCGGGCCTGGCGGCGCCGCAAGAACGAAAACAGACCAACCGCGATCAGCACGAGCGCGATGATGCCCAGCGCCTTCAGCACCCACGCGAGCGACAGGCCGAATGAAGCCAGCCACCAGTCGAGGCCGCGCCAGATGCCGAGATGCCCGACGTAGTAGGTATGCTCGCTCACGAGCGAATCGACTTCCGTGCCGCGGATGGACACGAGGCTTCCCTGGATGGGCTGCTTGCCCGAGTTCGGCGCATCCAGCAACGCGGAGACCGCATCCGTCAGGCCGTCGGGCTGATTGCTGGCCAGCATGACCACGCTGCGGCCCGGTTGCTTGGGCGATTCGAAGCCTGCGAGCACGGCGCTCACGCCCGGCCCCGACCAGGCCAGCGACAGGCGGCGGGGTTCGGCGTCGAGCCGCGGGTTGGCATGGAACCAGCCCAGCACGCGACCCGGCAGATCCGATACGGCGAACTGCGCGCTGTGGTCATACGCCGCGGGCATGGTCCGCGCCCAGTCCTTGAGCCAGGCTTGATCCGCACCCGAGGCGATCACGAGCAGATCCTTGTCGGACGGCATCGCGTCGATGCGCTGACCGCGCAGCACGGTGACGCCGCGCGCCGGATAGCCGGTCGAATCGCCCATGCGGCCCATCACCGCCAGATACGTGCTGTATTCCGGTGTGCCCGCGTTGGGGCCCAATACGACGTCCGTTCCGGACAGGTCGGCCATGCGCGTGAACGGGAAGCCCGCCTGGGCGAACGAGGCCAGGTTCGGCATGGCGATGTAGTGCGGATACTGCGACAGATCGATCGTCGATTCGGGATCGACCGCGCCGCGCACGTTGTCGATGATGATGTCCCGACACTCGCCCTGCTTGATGTAGTCGTACATGTAGCGGAACTGCAACTGGGTATTCGGCTGCAACAGCGCCTCCAGCGGCACTTCCAGTTTCGCCTGGCGCGGCAGGCTGCTGTCGGGCAAAACTTCACCCCGCAGCTTGCTGCCGCCCTCGAGCCGTTCGAGCGAGAGCAGCGGAATCGACTTCATGAACTGGTCACTGACGCTGAACAGCAGCGACGAATTGACCATATAAGGCTGCGGCGTATAGCGGTAATGCAGGTCGATCGGCACGTTGGGCGCGTGCCAGCCGAACAGGTCGGGCGGCACGCGCATATTGATGCGGATCAGATCGGGGCTGTAGCCCGACACCTGCAATTGTTTGGCGTCGACGAGTTCGCCCAACGACATCGGACGGTCGGTGCGCAGCCAGCGCGGCGCATCGTACGGCTTGCGCGGCGCGAGGTCGGCGAACCGCGTGATGAGCGCGCTCGAACCCGACAGCGTCCGGCTGCCCGTGACCAGCGCGTCGGCGGCCTGCTTGAGTTCCTTGCCGTCACGGCCCATCACCAGCAACAGCTTGCCGTTGGGATCGTTGGGGTTGGTCACGACGGCGAGAGTCGGACCTTGCAGCGGCGAGTCCGCCAGGCTCGCTTGCGCCGCGCTGTCGACGATGACGACGGCGTTGCCCCTGGCAGGCACGGTAGAGATCGATACCGGGAATTGCGCGCCGCGATATTTCGCCAATGCGCCGAACCACGACGACACGGCGCCGGCCGCTTCCAGCGCGGCCGTATCAGGATTGCCGGCGAACACGAACGGCAGGTCCAACCGGCGAATATCGTGCTCGTCGAAGAAGGGTCGCGGCAGGCGAGCCAGATCGCCGGCCTGCGCCAGCGGCTGGGTGTCGATGCTCAGCGTACTGTCGTTGCTGATGTTGGCCCACAGGCTCGAATGCAGCGGGTCTTCGCACTGGTTGGTGTAGTGGCCGATCAGTTGCAGACGCAGCTTGCTGTTCGCGGTGAACAGATACGGCGGCAGTGTGATAGTGCGCTGCAGGTTGGTGCCGGACGTGTTTTTGGGCACGTCGATCGATGCCGCCACCTGATCGTTGACCAGCACATTGATGTGCGACAGATCGGGCAGCAGCGCCGGCGAATAGGCATAGCGCAGGTTCAGTCGCGCACCTGTGACGACCCGATCGTCGCGCACGCCGACCGGCAGCGTATTGCTGCCGTCGACGCCGCGCAGGTTGAGCGCGTATTGCGCGCCGAGTTGCTGCAGCGAATAGGTCACCGTCGAAGAAGCCGCGGTAGCGGCTCCGGCGTCCGGCGCGGACTGCAGCGGCGCCGCGTTGCTATCTGCCGTTGCCGGCCGCGCGGACGGGTTGGCCGCGCCGCCGGCCGAAGCCGACGCGTCCTGCCGCGCAGCGGCGGCAGCCGCCGCTGGTTGCGCGGCCTGGGTTACCGTCGATGTGACAAACATACAACCGAGCAACAGTGCCGGCCATACTGGTTGCGCAGTCATGCAACGCGCAAGGCGTGCCCGGGAGATGTCAGGCCGTCTTCTAAACATGAGAACCTCTTCGTCCTTCTTCACGTTGCGATGTCTGGGGAATATCCAGGTCTAATCGATTCAGGGCACGCCGGTGCAGAAACACGCCGCCGAGCAAACCTATGAGCACGACGCTGGCGAGCGTCGCCACGAGCAGCAGCAGGATGTGGCTCGCGAAGAACCATTCGAGCGCGAGCCCAGGCGGCAAGGACCCGATGAAATAGCTTTGATCGTTGCTCAGCGTGGTGAGCGTGCCGTCATGCACGACCACGAGGCTGCCGCTGATCTTGTCGTCCGGACGCTTGCTGATGAGGTAGCGGTTGGCTTGCAGCACGTCCACGACAGCGTCGAGACCGTCCGGCGTATTGCCCGATACGACCACCGCGCTGCGGCCGCGAGCCAGCGGCGACTCGAGTCCCGCCAACATGCCGTCATGGTCGTCGCTGCTATACAGTGCGGCGATGGCGGCCTCGCGTTCAGCCTGCGCATGCCCACCCGTCAGCTTTTCCCACCACGCGGCGATCCAGCGGTCCGATGAAGCAACCGGAGCGAAGAAGCCGCGCGGCAGATCATCACGCCATGCTTTGAGCAAGGGCTGGTTATCGCCCGACGCCAGCACGAGCAGGTCCTTGCGACGCAGCGCGTCAACCTGCGCTGGATCGCCCACCGTCACGCCGAGCACCGGATAACCCGTGGTTTGACCCATGCTGCCCATCAGCGTCAGGTAAGCGGAATAGTCGCCAGCGACCGGCTGTGCGGGCAGGATCACCGCCGTCTCGGACAGATCGGCCATCCGCGTGAACGGAAAGCCTGCGTCTGCGAAGACGCGCAGATCCGGCATGGCTGCGTAACGCGGCAGGTGGGAAATGTCGATCGTCGAAGTCGGATCGATGGCGCTCAGGAGCGGGCCGCCGGGCACGTCCTCGACGTGGTCTTGCGGCGCCACGGACTCGTAGCGATAGTCGAATTGCAGCGTCGTCAACGGCGGCAGCAGATAGGTCGGAACGCGTATCACCGCATCACCGTCCGACGCGTCGCCTGTCAGCGGCAAGGTCTGCAGGGGCGTGTTGCCGGCCAGCACACCGAGCTCCGAGCGCGTTGACTCCGGACGGGCCGTATAACGGTAATGCAGGTTCAGCACCGCGCCGCTGTTGTCAAAACCGAACAGACCCGGCGGCAGACGCAGGTCCACATTGATCGCCCCAGGGCGAAAGCCCTGCACCGTCAAGCGGTCCGCCGCTAGCATCTCGCCCAACTGCACCGGGCGGTCGCCCGGCAGCCAGTTGGGTGCGTCATAAGGCTTGCGCGGCACAACGGAAACCGGGGCGTCGATCTTGACCCGAGAGCCCGACAGCGTCTTCGCGCCAAGCACCAGCGCGGTCGCGGCCTCGCGGATCTGCGCGTCGTTGCGGCCCATGACCAGCAGCAGCTTGCCGTTAGCGTCATTGGGGTTGGGCATGATGGCCAGCATCGGCCCTTCCACCGCAGGCAGGGTCAAGCCCGGCACCTCGCCCGGCAGCGCGAGCACCACCGCATGTCCATGCGCGGGTATCGCACCCAGGCTCGCGGAGAAGTGCGCACCGCGATAGCCCGCCTGCGCACCCAGCCACGAGGTCACGATACCGGCCGATTCGAGGCGCTGCGCGCGAGGCGCTTGCGGCAGCACGACGGGCAGGTCCACCCTGCGCACATCGCGCACGTCGAGGAACGGCGCGGGCAGTTGCGACAGGTCACTGGACAGGGTCGCCGGAACCACGGTCAGTTCCAGCGCACTGTCCGGCCCGGGCTTCAGCCACAGGTCGGAACTCAGCGGATTGTTGCCCTGATCGCTCGCCTTGCTATGCGCGATCAACTCGAGGGTGAGCTGGTTGAACCCGGACAGCAGCGACACCGGCAGATCCACACTGATATGCGCCGGCGTCCGCGGCGCCGGTTCGGGCAACGCTACGGTCGCCCCCACGACGCTGTTGAGCAACACCTTGAGATGCGAGAGCGTAGGCAGCAATGTGGACGAGTAACTGTAGTCCAGCACGAGCCGCGCGCTGACCACCCGCTCGTCGCGGCGCAAACCGAAGTCCATGCCTGCATAGGCATCCTCGCCGAGCAAGGTCAATCCCTGCTCCGCGTTTTGCCGCAGCAGCGGGATCCGGTAGGTATACGCGTCGGCCGGCGGCGCCGCGCTGAGTTCCGGGTGCGGGCTTTGCCGCACGGCATCGACCGGGACAGCCGACGCGGGCATCGTCGCGGCCAGCACGTCGCCCGCTCCGAGCAACAGGACCGAACACAACACCGCGCCCAACCGGCGCGCGCTCGTCAAGGAGCGCAAAAGCGACAGGTAGCCGACACTCACGATTGCTTTGTTCCCAAGTCGCTTGCCGGATCTGCGGACGAACGGCCAAGGCGCTCACGCCCACCCAGGAACAGATGCCGGAACAACTCCCCGAACCCGCGCATGCCGACGCCGAGCACCTCGAACAGGCTTCGCAGCGGCCTGTCGGGACGATAGCGGCCCCATGAGGCGATCCAGCTGTCGGCGCGCGAAAACGTCGCCCCTATCCAGGCGCGCTCCTGAGCGATCGTCAGGGTCGGAAAACTCACGCCGATGGTGCGTCCGCGGCACACCTGCACTTCGGCCGGGAAAACGTCCTCGTAGTCGTCGCGCAACACCGCCACCGTGATGCGATCGCCGTGCTCCGGCAACGGTGCGCCCTCAGGCAGCACCAGCCCCAGACCACCGTGCGAATAGTCGCTGGTCTGACAGTCGATGCGAGTTCCGTCGGCGTGGATCACGGCGGCCGGCAGTTCGATCTGGACCCGCGGAGCGAGACGCAACTGTCTCGATTCGCTCGCTACCCCCGCGGCCGCGCTGAGGTTCATGATGTTGTAGGTTACCCATACCAGGTTGAACAGAATGCTCGTCGCTTCGGGCCAGCCCGGACTGCGGATCAGACCTGCGACACCCACCATGAATCCGGTCAGATTGATGAGCAGCAGAACGATGTAGGGCCGGGCCATCGCCCAGTCCAGGAAGGACTGACGGATCACCCCGCCCTTGGACGTCACGTTGAAGCCTTTGCTGCCTGGAAAGAGTACGGCTTGCAACGCGGGCAGAATCACGTACCAGGCCAGTACCGTTTCGTAGACTTCGCTCCAGAACGAATGTCGGAAACGCCCTTGAATGCGCGAGGCGCCGAGGCTCGAAATGACGAGGTGCGGCACGACATAGGCCAGCACCATCAGCGCGGAAGCATGAAAGACGTGCGCGCCAAAGAACAGATACGCCATCGGTGTGATCAGAAACACGATGCGCGGCAAGCCGAAGAAAAAGTGCATCATCGCGCTCAGGTAACACAGACGCTGAGGCAGTGTTAGCCCTGCGATCAACAGCGGGTTGAAGCGACGGAATATTTCCGCCATGCCTCGTGCCCAGCGTATGCGCTGACCGACGTGACGCCCCAGACTCTCGGTGGCGAGACCCGCTGCCTGAGGGATGGCGAGATAGGCCGTGTTGTAGCCCCTCGTGCTCATCTTGAGCGCGGTGAGCGCATCTTCCGTGACACTTTCCGTCGCCACGCCGCCTACATCCTCCAGCGCCGAACGCCGCAGCACCGCGCAGGAACCGCAGAAAAAAGCGGCATTCCACAAGTCGTTGCCGTTTTGCAGCACGCCGTAAAACAGGTCACCCTCGTTGGGCACCTTGCGGAAGGTTTCGAGGTTGCGCTCGAACGGATCGGGCGAGTAGAAGACGTGCGGCGTCTGCACCATGGCCATCTTCGGATCTTTCAGGAACCAACCCATGCAGACCTGCAGGAACGAGCGCGTGGTGACGTGATCGCAGTCGAACACTGCGATGTACTCGCCGCTCGTCCTGGAGAGTGCCGCGTTGAGATTGCCTGCTTTGGCATGCGCGTTGTCCGGCCGGGTCAGATAATCCACGCCAGCCTGTTCGCAGAATTGCCGGAATTCGTCACGACGGCCGTCGTCCAGCACATACACGCGCAGCTTGTCGGCCGGCCAGTCGAGCAGCGTGGCGGCCAGCACCGACTGCCGCACGACCTGCAGCGGCTCATTGAACGTGGGAATGTACACATCCACCGTCGGCCATGCCGAGCTATCGGCCGGCAAGCGCGCAGGCCGGCGATGCAGAGGCCAGAGCGTCTGAAAGTAGCTGCACAACAGCATGAGCACCGCGTACCCTTCGGCCAGCAGCAGAAGGCAGCCAAAGGTCATGTCGAGCGAGGTGGTAAAGGACAGCGTCTGCGTCAGGCGCCAGTACAGGTAGCGCAAGGACATAAACACCGACAATGCCACCAGGGACACCGTGATGATCCTGCCGCGAATGCGGTTCAGCAGAACCGCGACGACCATGCAAAGGATGCCAAATGTCCATTGCTTCGACACGGCCAGATTGACCGTCATGGCAGAAGTGAACAACAGCGCGGCCAATAGCGTCACTGCCAGCCGCAGCCAGTTCGACGCCCATAGCGGTGTCCCCGCTTCCAGAAGTTTGTCGTCCCAACTTCTGGCATCGTCACTCTGGTCCGTGTTGCGCGTTTGCCGCCGCTGCTCCGTCTTGCTCAGCCTGCGTTTGATCTGTGCCATGGAAAGGTCTTCTAGCGCGTGCGCCGGTTCGGCACGACGCGCTGGTTCGCGGCCACCGTGGTTTTGATCAGGCCGTCATTGACGGAAAAGACTGTGACGAAGTTCATGACGTCTGGCGTTGCGGAACACCTTCTTGAGGCTCACTCCGTTCCCGCAGGCGCGCAAACACGGCGCTCAGAGAGTCCGGCTGTTGAGGAGCGGCGACAGGTTCGGGATTGAACTGAAGGACCGGCTGTTCGGGGGCGGCTTGCAATACCGGAAGAGATCCGGACACGGCAGCGGGGACGGCTGGCGCAATCAGCTGCGGCGGCGCGGCGGGGGCCACTTCAGTCACATCGGTGGGAAGAACGGCTTCAGCCTCGCGAGCCGGGTCGTCCCGGGTCGTGTCCCCTGGCGACGAGGTGGTCTGCATGGACCAACGCCCACGCGAACCTTGCCCCTGCTCTATTCTTTCTATTTCTTGATAATGCGACGGGCTCACGCCCAACATCTGGAAGAGATTCGAAATGTCTGATGCACTGCTCATACGCCATCCCCGTCGAACTGGCCATATTGTTTGTTGCAGACTGCACCGCGTACCGGTCGGGCAATTTGCTGTAATTTTTACTTAGGAATAAGGATAACCATTATTTCCGTTACATCATCGCGTCCGCCATAATAATTCCCAAATCGTGAGGCGGCACCGTTGATACACTCGCCCTTTAGAGACCTCTTCAGGAGAGCCGCGCGCAAGCCTTATTTTTCAGCCAAGGCAACCGAGGGCCCCGCCGCTGCGGTACGAGCGTGTAACTCATGAGATACCCTTGCGCTCAGGATGAGCGGCGCGTATTGTACAGCGGAACTTAATGCGTGGACCCAAATAATTCCTATCTATATATCGGCTATTCCAGAGCAAAGTTAAGCGTTTTAATTGTTAAATATGGTCAGTCAAACGTTTGCTTTTTATTGGGCGTCCGATTATTCCCGAATTTGCGCTGGGAATCGGTTTTGAAAAGCGCGCCGTGGTGTTACGGACTGTCGTCGCGCCCGAGCATCCACACCCAATGCGGGTCGACGTCGAGCAGCAGCCGTGTCGTCACACCGAGCGTGCCCGACAGATGAGCAACCGACGTGCATACGGTAACGACCAGATCGAGATTGCCGACGAGCGCCGCCGACTCGTCGAACGACTTCAGCTCTTTCGTGCAGTCGACAACATCCAGTCCGTCGGACGCCGCGTTACGAGGGCCGACGCCGGAAATGTAACGCGGGACCGGTCGATAATCGCGTCGTACGTCTATCAGGACGTGAAGAACGTCAAGGCAAACGACATGCGACGCGCTCCAGCATCGCTCGTATTCGCAGCGGTCCAGGCTTCACGCCGAGTTTGTCGGCAAGTTGCACGAGCGGCAGAAAACGCCGCTGCAATTTTTCTGTGTGATTCTGCGCGATGTCCGCTATCCGGTGCTCAAGAAACGGATTGAGTAGGCGCTCGCGTAACTCGACGAGATAGGCGAGAGCCTGCTCGCGCTGACCGAGGACCGCAAATGTCGGGAGCACATCTTCCGCCCAGACAGTTTCCAGGCTGGCGCGTAGTATCGGGTCGTTCATTGCCTGACATACGGTCTCGTCAACCGGTCTGCGGTCCTCTAGCCACCGCTCCGCCAGATAGCTGTGACCGAGATTGAGCAGGAACAACTTCAGGCGCTCGAAGTGCTGCAGATCGTCAGTCAAAACGATGTTTTCATGAGTGCAGGGTAGAACCAGCCCCGGCTGCTGCTCAATCGCCCAGAGCGCATACGGTTCGGCAACGGCGCCCACCGGTTCGATCGCCTGCGAAACGATGCGGTCGACGAGCGAATTGGCCCATATGCAATGCGTTCGAAGGTAGGTAGTGAACGGCTCCGGCAGCCGCCACTTTACCGCGAGAGTCACGACAAGTTCGCGCAACGTATCGCCGTTATTGACCACGAGTTCGCATGGAAAAAGGGAGAGCGGCGCATCAGGGTTTCGTTCCCAACGGGCATGAAGCAACACCAGCAGCTTGGCCGGAAAGCTCTGTGGCACGCGCTCCGGATGATTCACGAGCGTCGCGGTATCTCGGTCATCAAGCCGGAACCCCCTGTCTCCCGTATTGGAAACAAACACTTCGACGTGCTCTGCCACGGCGTCTCGCACTTGTGCCCAATGAGACTCGGCGTGCCATGCTGCGCGCACCGCGTTGCCGCTCAGCATCTCGTCCACCAGCACGCCGTGACGCATACCTCGAACCCGTACCGGATATCGCCCGCCCTCTGCCAGCGCTGCAATACGCTTCTGACTGGACTGGCTGCTGGTGGTCTGCACGACTGTAATGCCACCGAGCGCGGCACCCCGCGTCATGGCTTCCGAAACAAACAGGTCGACATGCGCCTGAAGAAAGCGGCTAGTGCCGAACTGGAGAATTGGCTGGCTCATGGCAAATATCCGATATGCGTCAGAGTCAGCATTCGATGATGGCTTTCACTACACCTGCGGACGGTTCGAGCAGTTTCGAAAATTCGGCAGGAACATCGGCAAGCTTCATCCGGTGTGTGTTGAGTGCCGCATCGGGCACCTGACCGGCACGCATGGCCCTGAGCACAGTTTCGAAATCTTCCGCAGTCGCATTGCGGCTTCCGATCAAGGTGGCTTCGCGCTTGTGGAACTCCGGATCGGAGAAAGTGATCTTGTCTCTCACCACGGAAATCAACACATATTTCGCGCCGTGCGCAATAAACTCAAAGCCGCGCTCCATGGCAGCCGGATTACCCGTCGCATCGAAGACCACATCGAAGAATTCGCCGTCGGTGAGTTTCGCCAGCTCGTCGACGTCGGTATCACCGATTTGCACAGTAGCCGCCACTTCAATTTTCTCAGCGCAGAAGTTGAGACGATCGAGCCGTGTATCGAGCGCCGTCACCGTGGCCCCGCGCAGACGTGAAAAGATCATTGCGGCCATACCGATCGGACCTGCACCGACCACCAGCACGCGCTGTCCCGCCTGAACGTCCGCGCGACGAACCGCGTGCGCGCCAATGGCGAGAAACTCGATCATTGCCGCCTGATCGAGCGTGATTCCTTCAGCCTTGTGAACGAACTGACGCGGCAAACTTAGATACTCCGTCAATGCGCCATCACGATGCACGCCCAATACCTGAATGTTCACGCAGCAGTTCGTTTTTCCGTTCCTGCAGGCAATGCACTGACCGCATGACAGGTAGGGCATCACGTAGACCGGGTCGCCGGCGTCCAGGCCGGAATCCGTGTCGGCTTCTTCGACCGTGCCCGACAGTTCGTGTCCCATCACGCGGGGGTAGGCGAGAAATGGCTGATTGCCGGTAAAGATGTGCAGGTCGGTGCCGCATACGCCGACGCGTCGCACGCGTAGCAACACTTCGCCGCGATCGCGCGGTGGCCGTGAGCGCGTCTCAGCGCGTAGTACGCCGGGAGTTTCACAAATAATAGTGAGCATGAGGTTTCCTTTTTCAGCTACAGAACCCGCGAAGCCATAGTGCGGTTTCGATGCGAGCCCGGTTAATTTGTTTCTTCATGGCGAGGTCAAACGAGGGCCGTGTCGAGACAACGCTATTCGAGGTAAAAGACCTCTTCCATCTGTGCCCAGTGTTCCGACGGCGCACGACTCACCAACGGTTTCTGGCACGGGCTGCACAGGCTCCACCAACGTTGTGTTTCCGGGTCGCTCGCAATCTCGGCCATATCGCTTTCATAGTCAGTTCCGACGTATTCCCAGTAACCAAACAACAGGTTCTCGGGCTCCCGCAGGAAAATCGAGTAGCGGGTGACATTCGAGCGTTTCAGGCGATCGAGCACCGTCGGCCACACCTGCGCATGCAAGCGTTTGTATTCGTCGATGTGCTGCGGATCGATACCGATGACCATTCCCATTCGTTGCACTACGTTCTCCCTATTAATGGTGATGTGCGTCGATACACAGGCTCACTCGACCACCTCGGGCACAGGTGCGGTGTCCGCGATCAGACCGTCCGACTTCAGCTCCTGCCACAATCCGGCTGGCAGCGCCTGCTCAAACCACGCGACGTTCTGCTGGAGTTGTTCGACACTGCGCGCGCCCACCACGCACGACACAACCGCAGGATGCGCAAGCGGAAACTGCAGTGCCGCAGCAGGTAGCGGAACCTCGAATTCACGGCAAACCTCAGCCAGCCGGTTGACGCGCGACACGACACCGGCGGGGGCGTCCCCGTAATTGAACTTGCCGTTACCTGCCAGCACGCCAGAATTGAACACACCGCCGACCACGATCGAATGCCCATACCGTACGCAATTGTCGAGAAACGGCGCGAGACAATCCTGCTCGAGGAGGGTATAGCGGCCCGCCAGTAACGTCACGTCGAGCTGTAATTCCTGCATGGCTTCATGCGCGACCTGCCACTCGTTCACGCCGAGGCCGATGGCTTTGACCGCCCCCGCGTTGCGCAGCGTGTCGAGCGCGCGGAAACCGCCCCCTTCTGTCAGCTGTTTCCAGAATTCGACGTTTGCATCCCCATGTGTCATTCGACCGATGTCATGCACATACAGCAGATCGATCTGCGCAATACCGAGACGCTGCTGGCTGTCTTCGAAAGACCGCATGACGCCGTCGAAGCTGTAGTCGTAGTGCGGCCGGAAAGGAAGCGGCTCAGCCCAGCCGTCGTCGCCGCATTGAACGGTCGGATCCGGCCGAAGAAGTCTGCCGACTTTCGTACTCAGCACGAACTCGTCGCGTGGCCGCGCTGACAACGCGTTGCCCACGCGGCGTTCCGAAAGCGTGTAGCCGTAGAACGGCGCAGTGTCGAAATAGCGCAGACCGAGCGACCATGCTTCGTCCATCAGCGCGCGCGCCTGTTCCGTGGGCATCGTGCGATACAAGCCGCCAAGTTGCGAACAGCCCATACCCAGTGCGCTCAGTTGCACCCCGGCACGCGACACCTCACGCAGATCACTTGCTTTCATCAGGAATTCCGTTCCCAGGGATTCATTGCTGGATGTTCAACGCTTCACCGCGCGTCTTGAGTAGCGCTGGGCTCAAGGGCGGACGACGCCGTCTGGCGTCGTCCGCATCGCGCTTCAATACAAGACATTCTTCGCGGCGGGCTGATCGATGTTGTCCTTCTCGACCATCACGACGCCGGTATCCAGTTGCTTCGTAACCGGCTTGTGTTCGATGACATCCACCGCCGTTTTGACACCCTTGTAGCCCATCTGATACGAGCCCTGGACAGCGATGGCCTGGATGGTTCCGTCCTTGATGAAGCCCTGGAGGTCCTGGTTGCCGTCAAAGCCGATCGCGACGACCTTGCCGGCTTTCCCGGACTGCGCCAACGCGCGCCCCATCCCCACAGCAGTCGGTTCATTTGCACCGAAGATGCCCTTCAGATCCGGATTGGCCGACAGCACGTCGGTCGTCTGATTGAGCGCGGTTGCCATCTGCGACTGCGAGTAGAACGGTCCGACTACCTGCAGCTTCGAGTGCTGCGCGAGATACTTCCGGAACCCACCCACGCGGCCAATCTCGGAACCGGCGCCGGCGACGTACGACATCACAGCGACTTTCCCCGTCTGTCCGACACGGTCGATCATCGCTTTCGCGCACAACTCACCGGCCTTGGCGTTATCGGTCGAGAGAAACGACTGGTAATACTGCTTGCCGGAATCGGAAACGAGCGAATCGATCAGGACGACCGGAATTTTTGCCTCCCAGGCCTTCTTCATTGCCGGGATCAGCGCGTCGGGATCGGACGGCGCGAGCACGATCGCCGCGACATGCCGGTTCACCGCGTTCTCGACCATATTGACTTCGTCCGCCACGGCTGACTCGGTCGCCGGTCCCTGAAACGTCATCGTGTAGCCGTTCAGCCCTTTCATGCCCTCCGTTGCACCCTTTTGCACGTTCTGCCAATAATTCGAGTTGGCCGTCTTGACGATCACGGCGATCTCTCCGCTCGCCGCATTCGCGTGGGCCGTCGCTGCGGTCAAAAGTGCGGCGGCCAATGCCAGATACATCTTTCTCATGTCTCACTCCTTGGGTTGGTGATTGCACTGCTTTGTTGGACTTCTCGAATGGCTTCATTCGATGTGCTTCATCGACGGTTTCTGACCTGGTCGATCCAGACCGTGCCGAGAATGACCAGTCCGATGATGATTTGCTGGATGAAACTCGATACGCCGTTCATGTTCAGGCCATTGCGCAGCACGCCGATCACAAACGCACCGATGGCCGTACCGGAGATCGTGCCGACACCGCCCATCAGGGACGTCCCGCCAATCACGGCGCTGGCGATCGCATCGAGCTCGTACATGACGCCTTCGTTCGGTTGCGCCGTGACGAGCCGCGACATCAGCACACAACCCGTCAGACCGGCGAGCACGCCGGACAGCACATAGGTAAACAAGGTGACGCGGCGGACATTGACGCCGGAGAGCCGCGCGGCTTCGGCATTCGATCCGACTGCGTAGATGTGGCGGCCAAGCGAGGTGCGCGTCAGCATGATCGACACGGCCACCGCCAGCACGACCATGATGATCACGGGATACGGGATCCCCGGAAATACCGTATCGGGGAACCCGTCTGCCCCGATATGCGAGATGCGGAACAATGCGCCATTTCCGAGTTCGCCGAACGCGTCGCCGAGTCCCGAAACCGGGCGCGCGCCAGTGATCTGAAGCGCGAGACCACGCGCGACCAGCATCATGCCGAGCGTGGCGATAAAAGGCGGCAGACCCATACGCGTGACGCACAGGCCATTAACGAATCCGCACAGGCCGCCCACCACGACGCCGCCGAGCATGCCGAGAGGGATCGGCACGCCGGCCTTGACGAGCAACGCGGCGACCACACCAGACAGCGCGAGTACGGAACCCACGGACAGGTCGATTCCGCCCGTAATGATCACGCAGGTTGCCGCCACGCCGAGATAGGCAATCGACGTCACCTGCAAGGCCACTGTCATGCCATTGTCGACCGAGAAGAAAGCGGAACTGGTCAATGAAAAGACGGCCACCAGCATGATCAGACTGCCGAGCGCGGCAAATTTCTGAATCAGGTCGCGACGCCGGAGCTTCGCGCTGGTGTCGACAGTAGTGGTCTGTTCGGATGTTATTTCAAGCATGATTTCGTCCCGATGCGAAGTGCATGATTTCTTCCTGATTGGTGTGGCGCGTCTCCAGGATCGTGGCGATCCGGCCTTCGTGGAATACCGCGACGCGATCGGACATGCCGAGAATTTCAGGCAATTCCGAACTGATCAGCACAACGCCGATGCCCTGCGCGGCGAGCTGGTCCATCAGCGTGTAGATCGCGTATTTCGCGCCGACATCGATCCCGCGTGTGGGCTCGTCGAAAAACAGAATCTTCGATTTGCGAAACAGCCATTTGCCGATGACAACCTTCTGCTGATTGCCGCCGGACAGGTTGCGCGTGAGTTGATGGACCGTTGGCGTGCGGATCCCGAGCGTTTCGACGTAACGCTGTGCGATGGCCGCTTCTTCGGCGAAACGAATGAAGCCGGCGCGACCCGACACCGCCTCGATATTGGCCAGCGTGATGTTGGTCGCGACCGGCATCTTCAGCGCGAGACCGTCGCTCTTGCGGTCTTCCGACAGATACGCGATACCGTGGCGAATCGCATCGATAGGCGAGCGGATCGAGACGCGCTCGCTCCCGATATGAATCTCGCCGCCGTCCGGTTGGTCAGCGCCGAAAATCGCCCGTGCCACTTCGGTCCGGCCTGCGCCCATCAAACCGGCGAAGCCGAGAATCTCGCCTCGCCTCAGTTCGAACGAAACCGGCCCAAATGCCGGTGCGCGCGACAGATTGTCGACGCGCAGCAGCACGTCCTGCGACGGGACCGAGCGGCGCGGCGGGTACGCATCGTTCAGCGCCCGGCCGACCATTCGCGCAACGATTTCATCCATGCTGGTCGCCGCGAAATCGTCGGTTGAAATGTGGTGCCCGTCGCGCAGCACCGTCACGCGGTCGACAATCTGCTTCATTTCGTCGAGACGATGAGAGATGTAGACAATGCCGACCCCGCTCTCGCGCAACTCCTTGATGATCCGGAACAGGTGCATGGTCTCGGATTCCGTGAGCGACGAAGTGGGTTCGTCCATGATCAGCACCTGGGCGTCTAGCGAGAGCGCCTTGGCGATTTCGACCATCTGTTGCTGGGCGATCGACAGCGTCCCCACCAGCCTCGTGGGCGGCAACGACAATCCAATGCGGGCGAGCGCGCGCTGGGCGTTCCCATTCAGTCGTGCGCGATCGATGAACGGCCCGCGTTTGGGCTCGCGTGCCAGGTAGATGTTTTCCGCAATCGACAGGTGCGGCACCAGGTTCAGTTCCTGGTGAATGATCGCAATGCCTGCTTCCTGTGCCTCGAGTGAGGACGCGAACCGCCTTTCCATGCCGCGAAAAACGATCGTGCCGGCATCCGGCTGGTATTGCCCGCTGACGATTTTCATCAGGGTTGACTTGCCAGCGCCGTTTTCGCCACAAATCGCGTGTACTTCGCCGCGGCGCAATTGGAAGTGCACGTCCTCCAGTGCAACGACACCGGGAAACCGCTTGCCCAGCCCGCTCAGTTTCAATAGCTCCGGGGGTTCCTTCGAAGCGAAGCCGTCCACCACGCGCGGGGCCAGGTCAGTGCTCAGATCTGTCACACGGGTCTCCTTCTTTTGTGTAGAGGCGCTGCCGTCGGTCAGGCCAATCTGATGCAGATTAAAGAATAAACGGCGATTTTGGTCAAGCCAATTTGCAAGATACTTCTTTTGGCCTTACCAAGGGCAAACCCGAACTGTTCCTGCGAAATGCGCTGGAAACCTTGTCAGGCTTGCGTGGTAGACTTTGATCGCCGATCGACAGACGACCCGGGCCATTTATCCTTCCGGCAGCAAAATGAAACAGACCGAGCCAAAGCGGCTTTACCAATTGGTCGCCGACCAGATTCGCGGCCTCATCCACGGAGGGGATTTCCCGCCGGGGTCGAGACTGCCGCCGGAGCGCGAGTTGTCGCAGCAACTGGGTGTTTCGCGCCCGTCTCTGCGCGAGGCGTTGATCGCACTGGAAATCGGCGGCAGCGTCGAGACCCGCATGGGTTCGGGCGTCTATGTGCTCGAAACCGCAAACGAACGTGAAGGGTCACTGGCTGTATTAGGCGAAAGTCCGACGGAAATCATGCAGGCCCGGGCCGTCATCGAAGGCAGCCTCGTCGTGCTCGCCAGCACGCGGCTTACGGCCGGCTCTCTGGACCGGTTGCGGCGCAGCGTGGATGCGATGCATCGCCTCGCCTCTGCCGGCAAATCTCCTGTGGAACCGGACCGGCAATTCCACCTGATCATCGCGGAAACGGCCGGCAATACGGTGTTGAGCCGGTATGTGGCCGATCTGTTTGACGCGAGGCGCGATCCGATCGGGGCGAGGATTAGCGAACTCGTCGAAAATACGGCCACATGGATGGCTGCGGTCGAGGAGCACGAAAATGTTCTGCATGCACTGCAAGCAGGAGACCCTATTGCTGCAGAAGCGGCGATGCGATCGCATCTGAAATCTTCTGAAGAGCGGTGGGTCGGAAGTGACATCAAGAAAGTTGCGCCCAACGATGCCGACGGTAAAGCTGGCCGCGTGCGACTGGGTTGAGTTGCGAAGTCGACCGGTTAGAGCTTTCGCCGAAATTTCAAGCGCGTGACCACCACGTGGCACATGGAGGACTGGTTCGGCCTGTTCCTTCAGCTCGGCCAGTTCCCTGCGCAATCCTGAACATCGCCGTGAGGCCCACCATGAAAGCAGCACTTGTCGCCACAACGTAACGGCGTTCGACGATATTGATAACCGTTGAACATCAATGCTTCAGAAAATTGCACTTCTCGTTCGGGGCGTCTTGAGCAAATATCGATGCTCAAGAAGTTCATAAACGCGTCGACAGAGAACGCATCGGAGACAGGCGCGAAACGCAGAACAGCGTTTCGCCGCATTCCAGTGCAACCCGGTCACGGGTGCCGCCAACGGTAGCCGATGCCGATCTCGCATGACCCACCTCGCGTTGTGAATCCTGCCGCCGCTTTCAAGCGAGTCCACGGCAGACGAGCATTTCGCGCCTTGCGCAGCGAGCTACGCGAACTCAGTACCTGCTTCAATCGTCATTGCCTTGAATTTCAGGAGACACTCATATGCAGATCACCGGAATGTTGCACGGCGCGCGCCTATTGCAATTCGTCGGATTCCCGGCCAGCGAAGTGCTGGGGCCGAGCGCCAGCGAAGAGGAGATAAAGTCGCTGATCGACCGCCACGGGCAGGTCTTTATCAAGCCGGTATTCAAGGGCGGCGTGGGCAAGAAGGGCAAGGCCGGGTTGCTCGGGCGCGCGACAGATCTCAAGACGGCGCTCGCCGAGAAAGAGCGGCTGTACTTCGCCGAGCACGTCGTGGGTCATGTGAGGGCCAAGGCGAACGGCGTCACGTTCGAAGCAGGCGTACCGGCCAAACATGAAGTCTACTTCTCGATCACCGATTCCACCCGCTTTCGCGCTCCCACCATGACGCTGTCGCACGCGGGTGGCATGGACATCGAAGAGGTCGATCCAAAGCACGTCGCAATGGTGCCCTTTGATGCATTGACCGGCCTGAAGGCGTTCGTCGTCGCGAATGCGTTGAGCGAGATCGGCGCGCCGCGCGAAATCATTTCCCCGCTCGTGCAGCAATTGCCGAAGCTCTGGGAGCTCTTTCACGACTTCGGCATGACGACGCTCGAGCTGAATCCGATCCGCATGCGCGAGGACAAGAACGGTCGGCTCACACCCGTGGCCTGCGACTTCAAGTGCGGGTTCGACCGTGACGACCCGCGCTTCTCGCGCCTCGGCCTGCCTGCTCACCTGTTCGCTGCCGACTACTCGGACTTCGAGCAGGAGATCAACCAGCTTCGCACGCACCAGGGTCAAAGCGATGTCTATGTGATCAATGACAAGGGAACGATCCTCGCGCCCACGTTCGGCGGCGGGGCCAACTCGCTCGTCACGGAGATGTTGGGCGACGCTGCCATCATCTCTTCGGATTTCGGCGGCAATCCTCCCTACGAAAAAATGAAGGAAGTGGCGCGCATCTGCTTCCGACATTGGCTGAAGCAGTCCAACGTACTGTTCATCATTGGCGGCAAGTCCAACAACACCGATATCTACGAAACACTGCGCGCGATGGCCGATGCGCTGCGCGAGCACTTCAGCGAGCACGGTCCCACCCCGCTTTATGTCGTCCTTGGGCGCGGCGGTCCAAACCTTGTTCGTGGCATGTCGGCACTGCGCGACACCTGTGATTCGCTCGGCCTTCCCTATCGCCTGTTCGGCTTTGACTCCGACATCAGCGAAGTGATCCAGTACGCACGGAAGGCCGATGCGTGGATGCAATCGGGAGGACGCGCGCAGGTCGCAGCGCGCATCGGCGCGCGTCAGACGCAACCGCAGGCGGATACGGCAAAGGCGTAAGGAGATCGACATGGTCAAGCAAGGCAATAATCATTTCAGGTATTTCGTCGGCATCCAGTCGCTTGCACAAATAGTCACGCGCGAGGACCGCGTTTGTGTGCTCAACATTCTGGGAGGCGAGTCGTCGGACGTGACGCCGGTGAGCCACGCGTTTTCCGGTGGGAATATCGTATTCGGCACTGCGCCTGGCAAGCGCGGGCAGGTGCTCGTGACGCCTGCCGGCGACATCCCCGTCTATAACAACGTGCGCGAAGGCCTCGAAGCCGGGCATCGTTTCAATTGCGGCGTCGTCTATCTGCCGCCGTCGGCCGCGCGCGATGGGGTGGCCGAACTGATCCGCGTCAATCCCGATCTGCGCAAGATTTTTATCATTACGGAGAAGATCTCCGTGCACGACGCCCGGGAAATTCGCGCGATGGGCCAGCAAGCAGGCATCGACATTTTTGGTGCGAACGGGCTGGGCGTCGCGGACTCCTGGCAGCGGGTGCGCATCGGGGGCGCGCTCGGCGGCGATGATCCCGGCGCAACCTTGCGGCGGGGCTCGATCGCGATCTTTTCCAACTCGGGCGGGTTTAGCACCACCATTGCGCAATATCTGCGCATGAGCGGCTGGGGTACAACGACCGTCGTATCCAGCGGCAAGGACGTCTACATCCACTATGCGGCGCCGGAGTTCGCCTTTGCCCTCGCCAACGACGCGCGCAGCAAGGCTGCCGTACTGTACTGTGAGCCGGGCGGCTACTACGAGGCCGACGCCACATTTACGAAACCCGTCGTTGCCTGCGTGGTAGGCCGCTGGAAGAGTCGTCTGACGCGCGCGGTGGGGCATGCGGGCGCAATGGCGGGCGGCGCCGACGATGCTCTTGCAAAGGAGCGTTGGTTCATGGAGAAGTTCGACGTCGAGCGTCTTTTTACGCCGGACGATCCATGCTGCTCGGCGAAGGGCGCCGTCGTGACAAACATCGCGCACATTCCCGCCGCGCTCACCGCAGTGATGCGCGCGAACGCGACGATGCCCGACTTTGAGCCGGAAGGCAGCCTCTCGCTCAAACCGTGGTTTGGCTCGGATCAGGGGATCGAACTGCCAGACGACCTCGCCCTACCGGTCGTGGAAGCGGTCGCGCCGTACAACGAACAGATTACGCGGGCGAACAGCCAGATCGGTGCAATCCCGCCGCGCCAACCCTTGAAGGACGCTTCGGGCGTCTCGCAGATGGACGCAAAAACGCAGGTGAGCAGCCTGCACGGGGTATCCATGCTCGAAGCAGCGACGCGCTCGCTCGAGGAGAACATCTGCCTCGCGCTGTTGCGGGAGTTCGGCGGGGCAAACGACACAAAGCTCATCAACGTGGCTGTTGGCGCTGCAGTGAATCTGCACGGGACACCAGAACTGGCGGCCGCCCAGGCTTCGCGCGAGGCGGGCAATGCGCCCAACGCCGTGCTCGCGGCCGCGGCGGCGATCGTCGGGCCGAATCGCCAGCGTGCTGCGCGCGAGGCGGCAGGACTGATGATCGACGGCTTCGCGACAGCCAGGCTCACGGACGCGTTCGACGAGACCTTTGATGTCAATGCAGTCCACACCGCGGACACTGCAGCGCTGTTCTGCGATGAACCCGATCCAGAGGCGCAAGCCATGCTGGGCGGGCTCGCCTCGCGCGGCGTAAGTTCCGCGATCATCCGATGGCTGTCGTGTGGCCCGGGCCATCCGCGCCCGGAAGCAGTACTCGCGGCGATCACGACGACACTCGCCTGGGGCCCGCTCATGCGCAAGCGGATCTCCCGCCTGACCGCAGAAAGCTTGCCGTGGTGGACAAAGCTCTTCGGCACCATGATCGGCGCCTCAGCGGACGCCTCGCAGCACGGCCCGGACGGATTTTGCGGCTTCGCCACCGAAGAATTACTCGGCGAACGCACTCTGACGGAAATCGCCTTCGCAGCGCTGCTAAACCTGAAACCGACTGTCGACGACCTTTTCGCGTTCAAGACCCTTGTCGGTTTGCTGCTCACGAACGGACCCGGCGCCATTTCGGCGCAAGGCGCAAAGGGCGCAGTATCTGCCGATGGCCCGGAAAGTCCCGAACGGGTGCAGCTAAACAAGGCTCTGGCGGGGTTCCTCACGCACACTGGATATACGCATGGCGGCAACGGCTACGAAGGCATTGCGTTCCTCAACGAGGCGTTCCGCAGCAGCGGCCTTGAAGATCCGACCGATGCTCGTCATACCGTGGACCTCGAAGCACTCGCCCGGCGCTCCGTCGAGCGATACGCGCAGTACAAGACGCGCCAGAAGCAGTTGGGGAGCCTCGATATTGCGAAACTTCCGGGTATTAATCATCCGGTCTTCAAAGACAAGCCGGTGAACCACGACCCGCGGGAAATCTTCATCGCCAACCTTTGTGAAGCCCGCGGCGAGTACAACGCGTTTCATGCGTTTTACCGTGTGCTGGTGCAGGCTTTGTTCGACGCGGGTGTCTCGCGCAATGTCTATTGCGTCAATGTCGATGCCGTGATTGCCGCGTTGCTGTTGAAGATGCTGTGGCAGCCGCTCAAGCGCGGGGAGTTCAGCGAGGCGGACCTTGAAACGGCCGCGTTCACGATCTTCCTCTATCCGCGCATGCTGGGCTGCGCTGCGGAAATTGACGATCATTTGAACCGCGGACGCAATATGGACACGCGTACGGCCGCTTCCCAGTGTCGTTTCGTGGCCTGACCGCTGGCCTCTGATGGTCGCCGCCACGCGCTGGCGCACAGCTAACGCGCGGCGGCGAAAAAGAGGCGCCGATTGATAACCATTCGACATCAATCGTTCGGAAGATTGCACTTATCGTTTGATTGGCCACGGGCCAAAATTCCCGAACAGACAAAGAGCGGGACCACCGCATATCTCGGGATTTCAGGAGACACATTGATGCACCCCTCGCCCTCTACCCTTTCGCTGGGACATTCAAAGGCCGCGGCGGTTTTCCGCGTGACGGCCGGAAATTTTCTGGAGCAGTTCGACTTCTTTCTGTTTGGCTTCTATGCGACGCAGATCGCCAACGTCTTCTTTCCGGCCGGGAGCGAATTTGCCTCGTTGATGATGACGTTCGCGGTCTTCGGTGCCGGTTTTCTGATGCGCCCGCTCGGCGCGATCGTGCTCGGTGCGTACATCGACGACGTCGGCCGCCGCAAGGGGCTCATCGTCACGCTCTCCATCATGGCGAGCGGCACCATCCTCATTGCGTTCGTGCCGGGCTACGCGACCATTGGCCTTGTGGCGCCCGCGCTTGTGCTGCTCGGGCGGCTGTTGCAGGGCTTCTCCGCGGGTGCGGAGCTGGGCGGCGTGTCGGTGTATCTCGCCGAGATGGCCACGCCCGGCCGCAAGGGCTTCTTCACGAGCTGGCAGTCCGCGAGCCAGCAGGTGGCGATCGTCGTGGCCGCGGGCCTCGGCTTCGCGCTCAACCAATCGCTGAACGCCGCTACCATCGCGGCGTGGGGATGGCGCGTGCCGTTCTTCGTCGGCTGCATGATCGTGCCGTTCCTCTTCGTGCTGCGTCGTAATCTGCAGGAAACCGAGGAGTTCAAGGCTCGCCAGCATCGCCCGAGCATGAAGGAGGTATTCACGACGCTGGTCCAGAACTGGACCGTCGTGATTGCAGGCATGATGCTGGTGGCGATGACCACCGCGAGCTTCTATCTCATCACGGTCTACGCGCCGACTTTCGGCAAGACGGTCCTGCACCTCAGCACCGCCGATAGTTTGCTTGTGACGCTGTGTGTGGCCGTGTCGAACTTCGTGTGGCTGCCGATCGGCGGAGCCCTCTCCGACAGGATCGGCCGCCGGCCGCTCCTCATCGCCATGACGGTGCTCGCCATCGCGACCGCGCACCCGGCCCTGTCGCTGCTCGCTCACGCGCCCAGCTTCCTCAACATGCTGCTCGCCCTCCTTTGGCTCTCGTTCATGTACGGCATCTATAACGGCGCGATGATCGTCGCACTGACGGAAGTGATGCCGGCGCAGGTACGCGTCGCGGGCTTCTCGCTCGCCTATAGCCTCGCGACCGCCGTATTCGGCGGTTTCACACCGGCGATCTCCACGGCGCTCATTCACATGACAGGCGACAAGGCCGCACCCGGCTACTGGATGAGCTTCGCGGCAGCGTGCGCCCTGATGGCCACGTTTGCACTCTATCGCCGCCGCGCAGCGACGCTGACTCCGGCGCACTGATTCGCGTCTCGCTCCGCATGCGGCTAAACACACAATCTGACACGACTCCGATCATGAGAAATCTGTTTCTGAAACTATGCGCCGCAGCACTGGTCGCAACCTCGGCTGTTGCGGCGAACGTGCAAGCCGCCGACCTGCACGTCATGAGCTCGGGTGGCTTTACCGCAGCGTACAAGGTGCTCGGCCCGAAGTTCGCATCCGCGACGGGCAACACGCTCGACACCGCGCTTGGTCCGTCGATGGGCAAATCGCCCGAAGCGATCCCCAACCGGCTTGAGCGTGGCGAGCCCGCCGACGCCGTTATCATGGTCGGATATGCGCTTGACGAACTGATCCGGAAAGGCAAGGTCATCCCCGGATCGCGGGTCGAGCTGGCCGATTCGCGCATCGGCATGGTCGTGCGCGAAGGAGCGGTGAAACCCGATATCAGTTCGGCAGAAGGCCTCCGGCAGACCCTGCTGCATGCGAAGTCGATCGCGTACTCGGACAGCGCAAGCGGTGTCTACATTGAGCGGGAGTTGTTCAGGAAGCTCGGCATCGAGGATCAGGTCAAGGCGAAGGCGAAGATGATCCCGCGGATTCCAGTAGCCTCGGTGGTGGCGAACGGCGACTACCAAATCGGCTTCCAGCAGGTGAGCGAGTTGCTGCCCGTCAAGGGGGCGACCTTCGTCGGAAAGATTCCTGAGTCCCTGCAGTCGGTCACGCGTTTCGCCGCCGGCATTCCCGTCAGCGCACAGCATCCGAAGGAAGCGAAAGCCCTGCTCGACTACCTCGCTTCACCTGGCGTACAGGCAGACGTCAAATCGACAGGGCTGGATACCGTCTCCGCTCATTGACGCAAACCTGAATGAAGGCTTGCCTCAGGCGGCCTTCCTGTCACATCCCCGAGGTATCTCTCGCGGGATCCGCACCGTCCGCGCCGCCTGGCGCTGCCGCCCCGAGCATTCGCGCAAGACGCGTACGATCGCAAGCACCCTCCCACATCGAAACGAAGATCACCGCGCAGGCGTTGCTGATCACGCTCGTCAGGGCGCGCGCCTCGGACATGAAGCGGTCGATGCCCACCAGTAGCGCCACCCCGGCGACGGGCAGATCGGGAATCACCGTCAGCGTCGCGACGAGCGCCACTAATCCGCTGCCCGACACACCCGCCGCCCCCTTGGACGTGAGCAACATAACGGCGAGCATCATCGCGATCTGCGGCGCGGAAAGCGGCACGTCGCACGCCTGCGCGATGAACATCGAGGCGAGCGTCAGATAGATCGCGGTGCCGTCGAGATTGAACGAGTAGCCTGCGGGCAGCACAAGCCCCACCACGCCCTTGTCGCAGCCGAGCGCCTCAAGCTTCGCGATCAGGCGCGGCAGTACCGGCTCCGTCGACGATGTCGCGAGAACGATGAGCAACTCCTCGCGCATGTAGCGCAAGAGCCGCCAAAGTGCGAAGCCGTGCAGCCGCGCGAGCGGAGCGAGCACCAGCGCAATGAACAGCAGGCATGCCACGTAGAAGGACACCATCAACATCCCGAGCGATCCGACCGAGCGGATGCCGAAGCGGCCCACCGTGAAAGCCATCGCGCCGAATGCCCCGAGCGGAGCGAGTCGCATGATCATCGCGAGGATGCGGAACAGGGCCTGGGCAATGCCGTCGATGAGCGCGAGCACCGGCCTGCCCGCCTCCGGACAGGAATTTAGCGCAAAGCCGAAGAGCAGCGAGAGCAGCAGCACTGGCAGGACCTCGCCCTTGTCGAAGGCGCCAAGCATCGTCTCGGGGATGACGCTCAACGCGAATGCGACAAGGCCGCCCGGCTGCGCGTGCTTCGCATATTGCGCGAGGATGCTCGCGTCCAGATGGTTAGCGTCGATGTGCATGCCCTCGCCGGGTCGCAGCACGAAGGCCGTGACGAGTCCAAGCGCAAGCGCCACGGCTGTCAAAAAATAGAAGAGTCCCAGCGCCTGAAAAATTGTGCGCCCGATGGCCTTCCCGCTAGCAAGCGACGTGATCCCCGAGACGATCGTGCAGAAAACGATCGGCGCAATCATCATCCTCACGAGGCCGATGAACCCGTCGCTCAAGGGCTTGAGCAGCGGGCTCGCTTGCGGCAAGAAGTGACCGAGCGCCATGCCGAGCATCATGCCCAGCAAAACCTGCAGATAGAGCGAACGAAGCGGTCTTGCCAACCTCATGATGCGGCTTTCCTGCCTGGCCGCTCTTTTGGAGACGTGTTATTGCCCACGGCATCGCTGCATGCGACGCCGCCGCGCTTCATCTCGACAATCGTTCTGTGAAACTCCTGCGCAGCCGGTGTAAGTGGACGTCCACGGCGTCTCACGATTCCCACGCGCCGCTTCACCACCGGTTCGACGAGCGGCACGCTCGTGAGGATGGGGTGATCGCGCCCGGGCATGGCCATCGACGGCACTGCGGCGACACCGAGCCCCGCTTCGATTAAACCGAGCATGGTCGTTACGTGACGCGTCTCGCAGACGCTCGGCGCATGCGGCGCCACGGCCGACAGCGCCTGATCGAGCAACAGTCGGTTGCCGGAAGTTTTGTCCACCGAGACGTACTCGTGCTCGTAAAGCTCGTTCCAGGTCACGCGTATTTTGCGGGCGAGCGGGTGATCACGGCGGCAGGCGGCCACGAAGCGCTCCTGCAGCAGAACCTTGAACTCGACCTCGGACTCCTGGCTGCCCAGAAAGCTCACGCCGAAATCCGCCTCTCCGCTGATGACGGCGCCAAGCACCTCATTCGCGCTCATATCCAGCATCTTGACCCTGATGCGCGGGAAGCGGCGATGATAGCTCGCGACGGCGCTCGGCAGGAAGTAGTAGGCCACCGAAGGCACGCAGGCGATGGTGACATGTCCCAGTCGGCTCGAAGAAACATCGCGGATGCCGAGCAACGCGACGTCGAGATCATCAAGCAGCTGCTCGGCGCTCGGCGCGAATACCCGGCCGACGGTGGTGAGCGTGACGCTGCGCGTGGTGCGCTCGAATAGACGCACGCCGAGTGCTTCCTCGAGCTTGTCGATCCGGCGGCTCAAGGCCGGCTGCGAAATGCTCACCGCCTCGGCGGCCTTGCGGAAGCTTCCCAGTTCCACTACTGCTCGAAACGCCTGCAAGTCGTTCAAGTCGAAGTTGATACCCACGAGTCATCCTCCACATCCTGGATGCGGCTATTTTGCATGAAGCGGCTCAAAGCGCCCATTGCGAACTACGCCCGTTCGCTCGGCCCTCCGGCGGTACTGCAGACGTGAGGCGCGACGGGCCGGTTTCACGGACTCAGCCGTCATTCATATGAGAGACGCGGGCATCGCCCTCTGGCCGACAACGGGCGAAAGCACGGCGCGCCAAAGTCGTGTGAGACAGCAGCAGGGCGCTAGAACAGCGAGGCCTCTCGATGACAGTGTCGGTCGGGCAGCGGCGCTCGCAACAGGTCGCCGGGCTATTTGCCAAAATATGAACGTCGTTTATAATAGCGAATGAACGGCCGCAACCTGGCGGCGATCTAACGCTAGTCGTATGCGGGTGCTCTGTCATCGCGCAGGTATCCGGCACGGCTTCAACCTTTACGCCGAAAGTTGTGGGTGGTTACGAGGTGTGGGCCACACTACACGAGGAGCTCGCCGTGCCACGCGAAGCCGTCACCGCCTGCCGCATCTGCGCCGGCAACTGTTCACTGCGCTTGACCCTGGACGACGCCGGACGCGTCGTTGCTGCGCGCGGCGACCGCGACAATCCGCTCACGCGCGGCTACGCCTGCATCAAGGGTGCGTATCTGCATGAGGCGCATAACAGCGCCGAGCGGCTCCTGCACCCGCTGAAACGGCAGCCCGATGGCAGTTTCGTGCAGATGCCACTTGACGTGATGCTGGCCGAGATCGCGGCGCAACTCCAGGCACTGATCGAGCGCCACGGCGCCGATGCGGTCGCAGCCTTTCGCGGCACCATGAACTACTCTAACCTCGCCGCCAATCATATGTTGCCCGCCTTCCTCGCGGCGCTGGGTTCGAATTCGTTTTTCTCTACAATGACCATCGACCAGTCGGCCAAATGGGTGGCATTTGAGCGACTGGGCGGCTGGGCTGCCGGCAAAGATCCGTATGCGCTCGCCGACGCGCTATTGTTCGTCGGCACCAATCCGCTGGTGTCGCTATCCACGTTCAACTTTGCATTGCAGAATCCGGTCAAGCAGCTCCACGAAGCGAAGGAGCGCGGCCTTAAGCTGGTGGTGATCGATCCACGAGAGACCGAGACCGCCCGCCATGCCGATGTCTTCCTGCAGGTGCTGCCGGGCGAGGACCCGACCGTCCTGGCTGGCCTGCTGCGCATCATTCTGTGTCGCGGCTGGCACGATGCTGAATTCTGCGCGCGCTACGTCAAGGACCTGCGACGACTGGCGCGCGCGGTCGAGCCGTTCACGCCCGAATACGTCGCCCAGCGCGCCGGCGTAAGCGTCGAAGGGCTCGAAGCCGCCGCTGCGGCCTTCGCGGAACCGGTGCGGGAGGCCGGCGGCCTGCGTCGCAAGCGTGGCTCGGCCGCGTCGGGAACCGGGCCCAACATGGCGCCGCACTCCAATCTGGCCGAGCATCTGGTCGAATGCCTCAACGTCGTGTGTGGCCGCTTCGCTCGCCCCGGCGACCCTGTACCGAACCCCGGCGTAGTCGCCCCACGCTACCAGCGCCGGGCCGAAGTGATTGCGCCACGCCGTTCCTGGGAATCCGGCTGGAAGAGCCGTGTCGGCGGCTATGGCATGCTGTTCGGCCAGAAGATGAGCGGCACGCTGGCCCAGGAAATCACTACGCCTGGCGCCGGCCAGATCCGCGCGCTGTTGGTCGACGGCGGCAATCCAGTCGATGCCGTGCCCGACCAGCGCTGCATCGCCGATGCGCTGCGCCAACTGCAACTGCTGGTATGCATCGAGCCTTTCATGACTAACACTGCGCGGCTCGCGCACTATGTGATTCCACCGAAGCTGATGTTCGAGCGCGTCGACCTGCATTCGCGCGACTATGAGTCCTACATCATGTTTCAGCCTTACGCACAATACTCGGCCGCCGTGGCGACGCCGCCGGAGGGATCCGAAGTCGTGGACGACTGGTTCGTATTCTGGGATCTGGCGCGGCGCCTGGGCAAGACCATCATGTTCGACGACGTTCCGCTCGATATGCGCACAGCGCCGACCACCGAAGAGCTGCTTGCGATCCTGGTTCGCCACGGCTCGATCTCATTCGACGAACTGAAGCTGTACCCACAAGGGAAAGTCTACGAGATCGAACCGATGATCGTGCAGCCCGGCGAGCCAGGGAACGCCGCGCGCTTCGACGTGATGCCGGACGACGTCGAGTGCGAACTGGCGGGCGTACTGAACGAAGCGGGGGCGCCGCCGGGGTTCACGCATCGCCTCGCGGTGCGGCGCGTGCGCGACGTGCAGAACACCATGTACCACCACCTGCCCGCGGTCCGCCGACGCATGCCGTTCAATCCGGCCTTTGTGCATCCCGATGACCTGGCTGCTCAAGGACTGACCGAAGGCCAGTGCGTGGCCATTGTTTCGCCGCATGGCCGCATTCGAGCTATCGTCAAAGGGGACGCCGCACTGCGCCGAGGCGTCGTGTCCATTCCGCACGGCTGGGGACCGATGCCCGACGAGGAGCCCGAGACCTACGCCGGCGCCAATCCAAACCAGTTGCTCAGCACTACAGTTGGTCTTGATCCGATCAACGCCATGCCGGTAATGAGCGCGATGCCGGTACGCATCGAAGCGGTAGTCTGAATCGCAAGAGAGAACCCCGTTCGAATCGAACGATTTGTTTCCGAGCGCGACGATGCAGCTACCCGGCCGTCCTGCTGAATCCGCCGCTCACGACCGGACGCTCGCGCCGCTGCTGTGAGTGGCCGCAGCGGGTCGAGATGGAATGGACACCGCCCTCCCTCCGGGGAGGACCGTGCGCATTTTCCAGCCGCACGATGGATATTCTTCGAGCCCGAACTGCGAGAACATGGCCGCGCCCCGCTCTAGCAATGATGCGCAGCGCCGGCGACACGTGGCGCGTCGCTTGCTTCGTTCACAGATGCAGGCGAGAGGGGGTGGTTTTCCCCCAATGGGGCCGCAGATGGACGGTCGAGCTTCGGAGTCGTGCGATCTGCAAAAAGCGAACAGGCAATGAGACCGAGCTGGGAAGAGTCGGCATCCCGCTTGCGGCACCGAGCGGGATACGAATGAGGGTGACAATGGATAGCGTGCAGTGGGAGTACGGCGATTGCGCGGTGCTGATCCGCGCACTGCGCAACTGGGTTGACCGCTACTGCCCCGCCGACTACACGCGGGTCAAGGCCGAGATCAGGCAGCTCATCGACATGGTGGAACGGGCCGGACCGCGCGACGCGATGTTTCACGGTCGTCTCGATGCGGCCCGCTCGCTGATCGTGCTCGGGCGACTGTCGGACGCGCTGGACTGTGTCGATACGCTACTGCGGGTCGTGCAACAAACTGAGCGCAGCCCAACGCGTCGGCCGATTACCGCCCGCGGCTGGCGCCCGTAGAACACGCTAAGGCTTGACGAATCTCAGCGTCATGCGATCCGATTCACCGATTGCGGCGTAGCGCGAGCGGTCGACGTCACCGCCCGCGTAGCCCGGCGGCAGCGACCATACGCCATGCGGATAATCTTTCGTATCTCGCGCGTTCGCGTTGATTTCGCTGCGTTGCGCGAGCACGAAGCCGGCCGCCTGTGCCCGGTCAATCACGAAAGCTTCAGTCACATATCCGGTTTCGATCATCTGCTGTACCGTCGAGCCGGGCCGGGCGCGATGTTCTTCCACACCAAGTTCGCCCCCGTGCTTCAGCGCGTCATGGAACGCACGCAGATTGGCATCGAGCTGCCCATCCTTGATCCAGTTGTGAATGTTGCGAAAAGTAAGCACGCGATCGAACCGCTCGTGCGCATCGAAGCCGAAAAACTGGCCCGCGTGCAATGTGCCGACCACGACGTTCCCGTAGATTGCGGGGGCGCCCGCGAGCTTGCGCAAATACTCTGCATCGATTGACCGGTCTTCCGAGGCCAGGTCCGCGGACGTGCTCAGATATTGCGCTTCGTACAGATGACCCGCGTCGTGCAGATAGGGCGCCAGAATGTCCGTGTACCACCCGCCGCCCGGCGCGATCTCCAGCACGGTTTGCGTCGGACTCAGATCGAAGAAGCGCAACGTCTGCGCCGGGTGACGATAGACGTCGCGCGCCCGGGCGGTCTGACTGCGTTGTGGATTGGCGACCGCCAGGTCGAGCGCCTTCGCCTCGGAAGCTTGCGAAGGCGTGACATGACCGCTCAGCTGTGAGGAGGAAACGCATCCGGCCATGATCGTCGCGATCATCGTCATCGCGAAACGGGCAGCACGACGCTTCGAATATTCCACCAGGGTCGAGCGCACGAGAATCGGCTTCATAGGCACCACGCGGAGTTGACATGGCACACACGATACCCGCTCCTTCGAAGTTCGTGTTTGCCGCACTGCTGGCCGGTGCATCGATGTCTGCGCATGCCGTCGCGCCGGGAAGGACCCCAGTCCTCGAACCCGCGTGTCAGGGAGCGGGCGATGCCTTGTAGGTGTCTTCTATTGCCGTCAGCGTATCGAACGCGAGGTCCAGGTCCTGTTTGAAAGTATCGAGTACCTTTCGTTCGCGGGTGGGGCGCGTTCATTTCATTCTCACGCAATGACTTAGACCGGAAAACCTACCGGGACCAAATAGACGACGGTCTGGGCGTGAGGCAGGCCGAGCTTGCGCGCCGCCGGAGCTCCGTCGACGGCGCCCACGGTCACCGCGACGAGCCCAAGCGTGACGACCTGGAGCAGCATGTTCTGGGTCGCGTGCCCGACCTCGAGATCGGCATACAGATTCGCTCTCCCGCCATACCTCGCGCTCAGCCGACTGGGGTCGGCGGCCACCACGAGCAAGGCCGGGGCCGCCTCGACGGACGCCTGGTTGACCGCCAGTGCTCTCAGCTCGGGGCGCAGGTCGTGGGTCGCCCGCGTCTCGGCCCGGTGGCCATCAGGCAGATAGTGCATCACCTCCGTGGCGGTCACCACGTAAAGTTCGAGCGCGTACAAAGCGCCGGCCGCCGGAGCCGCGCGCTTGCCGTCCGAGCTGGTGATGCCCTGCCCGGCCCACAGCAGTTGGCCAATGGCCTCGACCGGCAGCGGCTTTGGCGCGAATCTGCGCACGGACCTGCGCTTCTCGATGGCTTCTTCGAGGGACATCGTGCCTTTGAGGTTGGGCTTGGGCAGATCGATCTGACCGGTGAATTTCGCCTGGCTTGCCTGCGCGAGGCCGGTAGAACCCTCGGCGAGCGCGCCTGCGGCCAGCGCAACCAACAGTTCACGGCGTTTCATCGGCACCTCCATCAGCAAGAAAGCAGGCTGGCTGGCAGAGCCTGCAGCCTGCGCGAATCTCAGTGCTGCACATTTGCCGCCTCGTCTTTTGCGGGGGGAGGTCCGTCGAGCGGCAACGGCGCAGTCGACCACTCGCGCGGAGCAAACACGAACACGGCTAAGCGACGGAACCCACGACCGGTGTGCGCCGCACTTCCGACAGGTAGATCAGGATCAGCGAAACCCAGACGATCTCGGTGACGACGCCCATGGAGCGAACTATCTTGTCGTGCTGCCAGCGCTGGCGGTAAGCATCCTCCCATTGCCGGTCTTCATCTGTGACAGCACCATGACCATCCGAGATCTGGGGACGGGGGGGCCGTAAAGTAACGTAACCTGTCCAGAAAGTGGCTCATGCGCCGTCCTGCCTCTATCAGATCAGGCCGGTGCAAGCTCAAAGCGATGCCCGGCACGCAAGCACCTAAACGCCATCTGGCATAGTGACAGGTACGGTGTCTGCCTCAATCGGACTTTGGTCCTACAATCGCCGCCCGCGGGTGGTGTAGGGTTGTCACGCGCAACCGACAGGAGAGCAATCATGTGCCGCTGGCTCGCTTATACCGGCAATCCGCTTCAGCTCGAAACCGTGCTGTTCAACGCCCGGCATTCGCTGATCGATCAGAGCATGCATTCCCGGCTCGGCGCCACCACCACCAATGGCGACGGTTTCGGGATCGGCTGGTATGGACATCCCACTGACATTCCGTTTCGCTACCGCTGCATCCAGCCCGCGTGGAGCGACCGCAATCTACGCGAGGCCGCGCGGGCAATCCACTCGCCGCTGTTCGTCGCGCACGTGCGCGCGGCGACCGACACGCCGTCGCAGGAAACCAACTGTCATCCGTTCCGCCACGGCCGCTGGCTGTTCGCGCACAACGGCCTGGTGCGCAACTATCCGGCGGTGCGCCGCGACCTGATGGTGAAGATCGACCCCGATCTGTTCCCGTCCATCGAAGGCTCGACCGATTCCGAGGTGCTGTTTTTTCTCGCGCTGACCTTCGGGCTGGAGCTCGCGCCCGTCACCGCGCTCGAACGGATGGTCGGCTTCGTCGAAGCCACCGGCCGCCGGCATGGCGTGGATGAACCGCTGAACATGACCGTCTGCGCGACCGACGGCGAGCAGATCATCGCGGTCCGCTATTCGAGCGAAGGACAGTCGCGCTCGCTGTTTCACAGCACGTCGTTCCGTCATCTGCGCGAGTTGTATCCCGACGACGAGCGCATCAAGACGGCCGGCGAGAATGCGTTCCTCGTGTTGTCCGAACCGCTCGCGGACTTGCCGGGCTTTTGGGAGGAAATTCCCGAGAGCACGGCGGTGGTCGCGCGCGGCGGCGAGATTGGGCAGTATGCGTTCAAGCCGCGACTGGACTGAGCCGCGCCAAGCCAATCGTGCTCGAAGACTTGCCTGACGCGATCGACGAGATCCACTTGCGGACGAAGCCTCTTGCACACCATGCGTGACGGTGTCCGCCGGCACGGCCCAAAGTTCGTTACTCCCGTTTAGAAACTCGCATTTCCGCGCAATGTCAGCGGAGGCGCCTTGCGCATCTTCGCCGGTGCGCTCGTCGAGCGCGTCCATGATGTGCAGCCGATTCCTATGCCCGCCTCCCGAAGCCGCGCGACGCTGGCACGAACGCCCGGGCCCGCGACTTGCTAAACGTTGCCGCGAGGTGACACATATATGAACGACGAAAAATTGATCGAGCCGGAATCCGCCGTACGCGATTCCGTGGAGCGATCCTGGATCAGACGCCTGGGCCCTGGCCTGATCACGGGCGCCGCGGACGACGATCCGTCAGGAATCGGCACCTATTCGCAGGCCGGCGCGCAGTTCGGATTCAACCTTCTGTGGGTGATCCTGATCACGTATCCATTGATGACCGCAATACAGCTGGTGAGCGCGCAGATTGGCCGGGTAACCGGCAAGGGCCTCGCATCCAACATACGCGCGCATTATCCGGCATGGCTGCTGTACGGCGCGGTCGCCCTGCTCGTCGTGGCGAACGTGATCAACATCGCCGCCGATCTGTCGGCGATGGGCGCCGCGGCCGGATTGCTGCTGCCAGGTCCGCAGCACCTTTATGTCGTCGGCCTCGGGACGCTCTGCGTCATTCTGCAGATTTTTGTCCCCTACGACAGTTATGCGCGCGTTCTGAAGTGGACCGCCCTCTCGCTTCTCGCGTACGTCGCGGTCGCATTCATCGTTCCGATCCCCTGGGGTGAAGTCGCGCGCGCCGTTGTGTTGCCGCGCATCTCGCTGACGTCGGACTATCTGACCATGGTCGTCGCGGTGCTGGGCACGACGATCAGTCCGTACCTGTTCTTCTGGCAGGCGTCGCAGGAAGTCGAAGAAATGCGCTCGGCACCGGAACAGGCGCCGTTGCGCCGCGTACCGCACCAGGCGCCCGCGCAGTTGCAAAGGATCCGTTTCGATACGTGGGTTGGCATGGGGGTGTCCAACTTCATTGCATTCTTCATCATGTTGACGGCGGCGGCTACGCTGCATCTGCATCACATCGACGTGAAAACCTCGGCCGATGCCGCGCGCGCGCTCGAGCCGTTTGCCGGGCGCTTCGCTTACGTCCTGTTTGCGCTCGGCATCATCGGAACCGGCCTGCTCGCGCTGCCGGTCCTCGCCGGCTCGGCCGCCTACGCCGCCGCGGGCAGCTTTCGCTGGCGCAGCAGTCTCGCGTTGCATCTGACACTCGCGCGTGAATTCTATGCGGTGATCGCACTGGCCATCCTGGGCGGTGTGGCCATTACCTTCATGCATTTCGACCCGATCCGCGCGCTGTACTGGAGCGCGGTGATCAATGGCGTTACCGCGGTGCCGATCATGGTCATCATGATGCTGATGGCGCGAAGCCGGCGGGTCATGGGACAGTTCGCCGTCAAGGGCGTGCTGGCCTGGGGAGGATGGCTCGCAACGCTCGCGATGGCGCTGGCGGCTGTGGGCGTGTTCGTGCCGTCGTAACAGACGCGTGCCACCGCGAACCCGGCTTTCGCACGGAACAGCGGTGCGCCGCAATTCGGGCCGCACGGGTTGCGCAACGGCAAGCGGATCTGAACTTCCCCGTTTCGGGTTCGTCTGAACGGTGCATCCGGCCGGCGCCAGCGCCGTCACATGCTGACGGTTTGCCGACAACAGCGTGGCCGCTCCCGTTCGCCGATCAAGGAGGATTGCAAATGCCGAAAAAGCGTTCAGATGAATCATCGTCAGCCGCACGCGGCAACCGCAGCGACAGGATTCTCGCCGCGCCCGTTTTCTCGCAGCCACAACCCACGCCGGACCCGCAAACTTTCGTGGTCAGGCACGCATCCGATGCCGCAGCCTACAAGGTCATCGACGAACTGAACCGCGAGCACAAGCTGAAGGCGCTGCCGTTTCCGCCACCGCGCGGCGGCGCCGAGCCCCGGCTGACGTTTGCGGAGGTGGTGGACAACAACCAGAAGCTCCTCGATACGATCAGCGCGAACGGACAGATCGTCTTTCACGCCACCGGCGATTGCGGCAGTACGAAAGGTCCGGTCACCCAGAATGAAGTTTCGGACAAGATGGTCAGCGACTTCGACGAAGCCGATCCCGCCGAGGTGCCGCAATTCAACTTCCTGCTGGGCGACATCGTCTACAGCTTTGGCGAAGCGCAGTACTACTACGATCAGTTCTATGAGCCGTACCGCAACTATCATGCGCCGATTCTCGCCGCTGCCGGCAATCACGACGGAATGGTTTCGCCGTTGCAGCACGAGAAGAGCCTGCAGGCGTTTCTGAGGAACTTCTGCTCCGACTGCTTCCAGGTCTCTCCCGATGCGGGCAACCTTTCACGGACGGCGCAAATTCAGCCAGGCGTTTTCTTCACGTTCGAGGCGCCGTTCGTGCGCATCATTGCGTTGTACAGCAATACGCTCGAGGACCCAGGCGTGATCGCGGACCGTCACATCGGCAACAGCCAGCTGAAGTTCCTGAAAGCGGCGTTATTGCGAGTGAAGAAAGAGAACTATCGAGGCGCCCTGCTTTTCGCGCATCACCATCCGCCCTATGTGGCGCGCGGCCGTCATGGCTGGAGCGTCGCAATGCAACAGCAGATCGATACGGTTTGCAATGAGGTCGGTATCTGGCCGCATGCCGACCTCGCGGGACACGCGCACAACTATCAGCGCTTTACGCGAACCCGCTCCGATGGCACCCACATCCCTTACATCGTTTGCGGGAACGGCGGTCACGCCGTACAGCGACTCACCACCAACGGACAGCCGCCCCTTCGCGCGCCGCAGCTGATCCAGGCTGCGTCGAAAGACACGGATGCCGTGGTCCTCGAAAGCTACGACGACCGCAACTTCGGCTATTTACGGCTCGTCGCCAACGCGAGGCAACTGCGTATCGAATACCATCCCGCCGTTGACGGACCCAACACGAAGACCCCCGACGATCAGGTGACCATCGATCTGGCCACCCGGCAAGTCGCTCACTACGTGGCTCGCGACTCGGGAATACCCGCTCTTGCGGAGCGCATTCGTCAGTTCGCGCAGGTCAAGCCCCACCAAGGCTGATGGGCGCGCAATCCGCCCCCGATCTCATGCGAACCGCGGTTCCCGCGCGTTTCCCCGCATTAAAGATTTGTGACTTCCTACCGTAATAATAAAAGTGAGGCCGGCTCGCAGCGTTCGAGCCGTCGCTCAACCCGGTAGTCGGAGAACAGCGTGAGATTCAAAGCGACTTCGTGCCCTAAAGAAACCAAACCGATTGAGTCCCGGGTCGATAGCGACGCACATGCCAATGGCTGGTCAGCCCGCAACCAGCAGTTTCTTTCCTATTTCCTGTCGCGGTACGGTCAACGCAGGACCATACCGTTGTCGAGTCTCTGCATTGCCGTCGTTGCCGGCGTTGGCATCGGTGCTCTTGTGCATCAGGCGGCCGGTGAAGCGGCGATTACCCTACGTGTCGCATTGTCGATGGTGTCGGGCGTTGCCGGCCTCGCGATCGTTCGTCGCAAGCTCGGCCTGGATTACGCGCGGCAAAGCGCCGCCACCGCACTGGCGAGCGGGCTTCTGCACGCGAATCGCGACTGCCTGAAGGTGCTCGCTACCGACGGAAAAATGCTGCGGGTGTCGGAGCATGGCGCGATGTTGATGGAAGCGGAGTCACCGGAGCAACTGTCCGGCGCGGACTGGCTCGCATTCTGGACCGGCGAGGACCGCACGGCGGCCGAGAAGGCTTTGGCGGGCGCCGTTTCCGGCAAGAGCACATCGTTCACTGGAAGCTGCGCGACGACGAGGGGGCGTACCAGGTGGTGGAACTCCACGCTCACGCCAGTGACGGGCGACGACGGTGCGGTGAGCGCGCTGCTTTGTGCTTCCGAGGACGTCACCCAGCAATCCGAGCTGTTGAAGACACTGCGCGAACGCGATGAATTGATGCATGAGATGGAGTTGCATGTCCGGCTCGTGTTCTATTCGTGTAGCTCGCATTTTGAACACTGTCATCATGTCAGCGCAGGTGTCGAAAGCGTGTTCGGCATTACGCCTCAAGAGCTTGGCAACAGGCCTTCCGCGTGGCTCGATCTCGTGGTGCCGGAGGATCTGGAGCCATTGCTCGCCGAGATGAACCGCGTCGCGTCCGAGGTGGCGGAAGGTCGCGTCGAATACCGCATCCGCCGTCCGGATGGTTGCCTGCGCTGGATCAGAAGCACGGCCTATCCCGTGTGCGACGGCTCCGCGAACGTGGTGCGCATCGTCGGTGTCAGCGAAGACATCACGCTGGAACAGGAACGCCTCGCGGCGCTCGACCATCTGGCCTACACCGATGGCCTGACAGGTTTGGCTAACCGGGGCGCGCTGATCCGCCAGATGAAGACGCTTTGCAGGCAGAACGTCGCCTTCAGTCTGATGTTCGTCGATCTCGACCGATTCAAGGTCCTGAACGATACGCTGGGCCATACGGCCGCTGACCGTCTGTTGCAGGACATCGCCAAAGTCATTCAGGGAGCGCTTGCGCCGGATGCCTGTGTAGCGCGCCTCGGCGGAGACGAGTTCGCGGTGATCGTCAGGGGCGAGAGCGACAAGGCCACGTTGGCGAGCCTGGCGCAGTCTCTGCTGAACCTGTTTTCAAGCGACGTTCGAAAAGACCACGCCGCGCCGTTCGTCACGGCGTCGATCGGCATATCGATCTTTCCCGAGCACGGCCGCGATCACGAGGCGCTGCTGACGAGCGCGGATATCGCGATGTATGCGGCGAAAAAAGGCGGTCGCAACGGCTTCCGGTTCGCCGACGAAGCATCCAGCGATGTGCTCGGCGATTTCGAACTCGAGTGCAATCTGCCCACGGCGCTGGCGTCGAACCAATTCGTGCTGCATTTCCAGGGTATTCATGAGCCAGCCTCTCTGGCGGTGAAAGGCGTCGAAGCACTGGTTCGATGGAATCATCCAGCACGAGGCCTGGTGGGTCCGGGCAGCTTCATTCCGATCCTCGAAGAAAGCGGGTTCATCGTCGAAGTCGGGGCATGGGTCGTGGACGCGGCCCTCGCTCAACTGGCCGTCTGGCAGGCCGCCGGAAGGAAAGAGCTGTCCATGTCGGTGAACGTGTCCGCGCGTCAGCTCAGGGATGACTCGCTTGTCGCCATAGTCGACCAGGCGCTGCGAAAACACCGGGTGCCGCCGCGCTGCCTCCAGATCGAATTGACCGAAAGCGCGTTGATGGAAAACCCCTCGCTCGCGCAGGCAACGCTGATGGCGCTCAAGCGGCTTGGCGTGCGCATCGCCATCGACGACTTCGGAACGGGATACTCGAGCCTGCGTTATCTGGCCGATTTTTCGCCGGACATCGTCAAGATCGACCGCTCGTTTACGGCCCGGCTGGGACGCGACGCGGCGGCCGCGTCGATCGTTCGGGGCATCATTCAGATGTCGCACGAACTCGGCATCAAAGTGACGGCCGAAGGTGTCGAAACGAATCAACAGCTGCATGCGCTGCGCGACGCAGGCTGCGACTATGTGCAAGGGTTCTTTTTGACGAAGCCGATGAATGCGGAGAATCTGGTTCAGTGCGAAAGCTTCGTGCCTTTGTCCGCAGCGGGAGCAACCAGCTACTGCTCCCACTGACGAACAGCTCCGCGACGACCGGGCGCAATTAGCGATTGCCGGCCTCGACCTACATACGATGACGCAGCCAACCCGGTTCCGCTCCGGTTCTCGCCTTTGCCCTCAATGCGTGCGCACCGGTTGCCCGCTCTGTCCCGCACTCATCGCCGCGCCTCGTTCCGCTCGATGCATGGCCGCGACCTTCGCTTCGGCAGCTTGAATGTCGGCGGGATACGAACCATCGTCGCCGACCGACGGGTTATATCCGGCCGCTTCCAGCTCCTCGAGTTCGTGCATGACTTCCGCACGGGTGACTTGATGAGGTTCGGGCTCCGACGCAGTTTGCGCATACAGGCTCGCCGAATTGGCCATCAACATCGCACCGGCTTCGCAGTGTCGAGCGAGTACGACACTCTGGCGTGCGCGCGATGACGATTCGGCGCGCGTTGCGTGAGTTAGCGACTATGATTGATTGGTTGAGTTTGGCCGACCGGAACCACATCGACAGGCCGATGAAAGACTTCTACCAAATCGAATGCAAGTGCGGATATGCGGTGTCGGGCGGTATTGCGCGCAAGACGCGACGTGGCGTTGAGCACGCGGTGGCCGCGCCGTTGGCAAAAACAACAAAGGTCAAAGGTCATGGGTACGTCATGGCATAGGGGGCTGATGCCGCGACGTCCGGTGCCGTCTCCAGGCCTCATTGGAAGGAGACACGGCGATGAACTTGAGCAGAGAGTCGTGGCGCGCGCGTGGGCGCGTGCCGTCGTGGGTGGGGGCGTGCTGTGTGCTGGCGCTGTGCGCCATGTGGAGCCACGGCGCGTACGCGGGTTCGTCAGCAGGACAATGCCAGGGCGAGGCATGCAAAAGGCACGAGCCACCACCCCGATCGAAACTCAGCTGTCCGAATCTGAATGGATTGACCATCCGCGCCCGTGAGATCGGTCTGCCGACGACAGGCGCCGTCGTCACCTCGACGACCCAGGTGGCGGCGAGCGGCAGCGGCGCGACGGCTACCGGATCGTACTGCCTCGTGGCCGGCGCGATTCATCCGGTCGATCCATCCGCGCCGGACATCCTGTTCAACGTCGCGTTGCCGGACCAGTGGAACGGCAAGATCCTGATGCTCGGCGGCGGGGGTTTCGACGGCTCGATTCCCGCCATCACAGGTAATGTGCCGAGCGCGCCGGCGGCTCTGCCGGGACCGTTGTCGCGCGGCTACGCGGTGTTCGCGAGCGATTCCGGGCACGAGGCGAGCAACGGTTCGGTGAACGGCGCGTTCTCCGTCAACGCCGAGGCCTACGACAACTTCATGGGCGAAGCGCTGAAGAAAACGCATGACGCCTCGCTCGTGATCATCGACGCGCATTACGGCACACATCCGTCCAGGGCGTATTTCGCGGGCGGCTCAACTGGCGGGCGCGAGGCGCTGACCGTCGCGCAGCGCTGGCCGCGCGACTGGGACGGCATCATCGCGTTCTATCCCGCGTACGACTTTACGACGCTGAGCCTGCAGCAATTGCGCGTGACCGAAGGCTTCGCAGCGCCCGGCGCGTATCTCGACACAGCGCAGCGCGCGCTGCTGCTCAACGCGGTCATGCAGGGCTGCGACGGACTCGACGGCGTGGTCGACGGTCTCATCAGCAACGTGCAGGCGTGCAATGCGACGTTCAACCCGGCGACGGCCAGCGTCGACGGCAAGCCTTTGCGTTGCGCCGGCGGTATCGCGCGCGGCGACACGTGCCTGTCGGACCGGCAGATCGCGGCGCTGAACACGATGAACACGCCGCTCGTGTTTGCGTACCCGCTCGAAAGCGGCGAAACGCTGTATCCCGGCTATAACGTGTATGGCGCCGATCTCGGGGTGGGCAGCAGTTCACCGCTCGAAGGCACCGTCACGACGCTCGCGCTCGGCACGACGCAGCCGTCGTATCCGCTGCAAAGCACCGCGATGTTCGACGGCCAGATCGCCGACGACTTCGTCCGCTACACGGTGATGGACAACCCGGACGCAGACTCGCTGCAGTACAACCCCGCGATTGCCGGTCGATGGTCCGGCCGCGTCAGCATGCTGTCGGGGCTTGACGCGACCGATGCGAACCTGACGCCCTTCATGCGGCACGGCGGCAAGCTGCTGATGGCGCACGGCACCGTCGATCAGACCGTCAGCACGCGGGCAACCGAGATTTACTATCAGCGCATGCTGGTGACGATGGGCTTTGGCGCGGTCGGCTCGTTCGCGCGCTTCTATGAGATTCCGGGGCTGCAGCACGCGGTCGGCACCGAGTTCAATGCGTCGTGGGACTCGCTGACGACGCTGGAGAACTGGGTCGAGCACGGCACACCGCCGGCGCATCAGGTGGTCACCGATACGGAGGGTGTGCCGGGACGCACGCGGCCGCTATGCCAGTATCCGGCGTGGCCCAGCTATAACGGCGCGGGCGACGTGAATAGCGCGAGCTCGTTTACCTGCGTGCAGTGAAGCCGGTCAGGGAGAGGCTTGCCGGTCGCGGCGCTAACTGGATGAATCGACATCGTGCCGGAATCGACGGCGTTGCGCGGGGTCGGTGATGCAGTCCTCGACCCGCTGGACGAACTCGTCGAAATTCGCGGCGTGCCGCGCCTCGCGACTGGCGATCATCTTCGCGATCGGGCCCAGATAGACGGCCAGTTTAACGGCGACGGCATCGATGCCGGCCTGATCGATCGCACTGTCTGGTGTCGTGCCTGCGGCGCTCGCGGGCGATACAGCCGATACCTTTGCGGCAGCCGTCGCGACGCGTGAGCCCGGCGATGACGAGGTCATCATCGACATATCGGGCAAGCCAGCCGTCAGCCGCGCGAAGGCCTGCTCGAATTCGAGCCGCGCCGTGTCCGGCAACGCCGCCGCCAGCTGCGCGCCGAGCGTCGGCAGGTCGTTCGTCTGGGTGGCCGCGCGTCGCACCAGCAGGCTCGCGAGCGGGCCCATCTGGGTCGCGAGTTGGCGTTCGATGCGCGCGAGCATCTCGGCCGGCCAACTCGGCGGCGCCGAAGGCACGGGCACAGGTGCGGGGCCGACGCCCGTCGCATGCGCTGGCAAGGAGGCGGACGCTGACCAATACGCGGACGGCGTCACGATAGTCCGGTCATCGTCGGCCGCCGCCAGTGAGACGGCCAACGACCTCAAGCTCGCGAGCCATTGCGCGGCCGAACCGAAGCGGTCGTCCGGCCGCCTCGCGAGTGCTTTCGCGACCATCGCGTCGAGCGCCGGCGGCAACGCGGAGACGATTTCCGATGGCCGGGCCGGCGCATCTTTGATGATCTTCTGCCTGATCGTGGCCGGCGAGCCGACGAACGGCTGGCGGCCGGTCAGCATCCGGTACAGCACGACGCCGGCTGAGAACAGGTCCGCGCGGGCATCCACCGATTCGCCCTCGAACTGCTCGGGCGACATGTAGCTCGGCGTGCCGATCATCCACCCGGACGAGGTTGCGGATGAGCCGATGCGCGCGACGCCAAAATCGGCGACCTTCAGAAGCCCCGCCGCCGTGACGAGCAGATTCGCGGGCTTGATATCGCGGTGCACGACGCCGGCCTCATGCGCATACGCGAGCGCGGCGAGCAGTTGCGTGAGCCAGTGGAAAGCGTCCGACAGAGGCAACGCGTGGCCCGGCACCAGCAATGTATCGAGGCCATGCCCGGCGACGTACTCCATCACGATATAAGCCGTATCGCCGTCTTCGCCGAAATCGTGGACCGTGACGATGTTCGGATGCGCGAGCCGACCGGCCGCGCGTGCCTCGTTGCGAAAACGCAGCAGCATGTCGCCACTCGTGTCCTCGCCGGCGAGCAGTTCGCGACGCACGGTTTTCAGCGCCACCGGTCTTTCCAGGTGCGGGTCGAACGCGAGATAGACGACGCCCATGGCGCCCGTCCCCAGCACGCGGTCGATGCGGTACTTGCCAATGCGCGTAGGCGTTGCTTCGTTGCTCATTCGGGTTCCGGTCGAGGGGCGCCTGGCCGATCACGCCAGCTTACGCCCCCAGCATCCGCAGCGCTTCGACGAGACTCGTTTTCATGCGGTTGAACGAGACCGCGAGCGAGGCGATTTCGTCGCCGCCGCGCGTCGAAAACGATGCGGTGTCGAGCTTGCCGAGGCTGACTTCGTCGGCCGCGCGCGACAAAGCCTTGAGCCGCTTCGTCACGAGGAAATGCACCATCAGGTTCAGCGCGATCAGCACGCATCCGAACACCGCGGCGAACGACAGCATGAACGTGCGCCAAACGCTGTGCGCCTGTCCCAGCGGCAGCGACATCGGCACGGACACGACCTGCGCGCCGATCGTTTCATGCAGGGGCCAGTTGAAGCCGTTCGCCGGCCCGTATTTGTCGATCATCGTGCGCGGCGCCGCGCTGGGCGTGCTGTGGCATTCGAGGCACGCGGCCGAGTCGATGCGGGTGGGCCGCGCGATGTACAGGCTGGGGCCCGACGGCGTCGCGCGTTCGCCAATCAGTTCGGGCAATTCGGGGTGGTCATGCAGGCGCCGGATCACATCGGTCTCCCAGTCCGTGGCGCGGTCGCGCGGGTTGGTCGGATCGAGCATCGCGCTCTTGTACGAGAAGCCCGGAAACTTCTTCTGGATCGCGAGCAGGCTCTCGACGGCGGAATACGCGGGAATCGACTGCGGGACGAACGCGTATTTGATCTGCGTGGAAAGCAGCGGCGTCACCTGATCGGACGTGTAGTTCTGCGCTGCGGTAGCGGCTTCGATCATCAGGCTCGCTTCGCGCACGGTTGTCTGCACCGCGTTTTCCTGCAACACCCGGTCGGCCACGAAACCCGCCGCGGCGAATCCGGCGGCGAACACGACGAGGAAGGCGAGATTGAATTTCAGAGTCAACGACAGGTTCATGGCTGCTCCACGCGAATGGTGTGCAAGGGCGTCAACGCCTGGTGGTGCATGGTACGTCAATGCGCGTCGGCGTCGTCCGGCGTAGGTTAGTTCCGGTATAGCCAACTGGGGACGGATTCGGGACGCACCGCCGGCGGCGCTTGCGCGGGCCTTTTGTGTGGCTCGCTCGCCGGGCGTGGCGGCGGCGGATGCAAAATCGGCCGCCATTCCGGCAAAACGTCCAGATGGGCGTCGACCTGCGCGCGAAAGGCCGCTGTTTTCAGGCGCGGCACGAAGCGTTTGACGAAGGTGCCGCGCTCGCTGACGCTGCTCGTGAGCCAGTCGGAGACGTCGGCGTAATCGACGGCGCGCAGTGGCGCGGCAAGTTCGTGCCTGCTCGCGAGCCGTCCCGCCATCCCGACCAGCGCGTCCCGAAAGCCTGGCGGCATCGTGCCGATGAACTCCGCGGATGGCCGGGCTTGCGCGCGCAGGGGCCCGTCGGCAAGTCGCTCGAGGTACTGGCCCGCGTGCAGGATTTGCCTGGGCGCCTGGGCAGGGGCGCGAACGACGACGATCGCGTCATCCCCGGACTCCGCGAAGATTGCGGCGCGCTCGCCGGTGGTCATCGCGACGACCGACCACGGACCATTGCCTGAAGGTTTGATGTCGAGGCCGTGAAGTTCGATCGACAGCGGCGGTTGCGCGCCTGCGCTCACCTTGCAGCCAACCTTGAGCCAGCCGCTCAGCATCGTGATTCGCAGCGGTCTCGCCGCGGCGTTTTGCGACGTCGACGGCGTTTTGAGCAGTATTTGCGTTTGCGGCCCGAGCGCGATCAGCGTCCCCGCGCCGTCTTCGAGTTGCGCGGATTTGCCGGCGTCGGTTTCGATGATGTCGTCGTCGCGCAGCCTGGCGCCCTCGCCCGTCCGATACAGCGAGGCGCCGCGAATCACCGACACGGGACTCTCGGCGAACGAGACGACGACGTCCGCGTGGACGAGCGGCACCGCCGACGCAAACAGCGCCAGCGCGCCGCCCGCGCGTGCGCGCAGGAAGGCTGACGCCAGCATGACGAGGAAACGGTGAGCGGATGGCATCATCGGGGTCCGTTACGTCGGTGTCTGCGGTACTGTTTATCGTAGACGGTCCGATTCGTCGAGGGGTTCACCGACGAAGGCCGACACACGGCGTATTTCCCCAATCGCGGCGCGCGGCTTTCAAAAAGACGCGCATCGCGTTGTTTTTTGCGGACCGCCGCGCTTGCCTCAATTCGCAAACGTCGCCAGCTTGAACGTGCATGCAGTCGCCCCCGGCATCAGAAGCCCCTGCTCCACGCCAACGGGCACCTGACTATTGCCCGGCCCGTACAGCCAGTAGGTGAAGTAAAGCGCTCCCGCATGGCTGACCGCCAGTCGTTCCAACGCCTGGAACGGCCCCGAATTGATCTTGCCCAGCTGCGGCACGAGGTTGATATCGGTCGAACCGCCGAGCGTGTGCGGAATGGCGTGCCCCCGGTGATAGGTCCCGCCGTTGGCGAGCGGATGTCCGCGCATCCGCGTCGCGATTTCCTTGCGCGCCACCGTACTCTTTCCCTGACTGATTCCCCACGCTGCAATGAGGCGCTCGGTCGTCATATCAAACAGATATGAAAACTGGCCGACGGAACTTTCGAGCAATTCGCACGATGCCACGCGCCGAACATAATCATCAGCCCACAGGGCGACCAGCAGCGGGGCCACCTCGTCGCTAAACGCAGCGGTCGCATGCGCGTGCGACAGGCGCGGCAAAATGCGGTTGAGTTCTGCGTAATCCGTCATGCGTCACCTCGACAGCGTGTGTCGCGCGATTCGCGCGGCTCGCTTCGTCCTTGCTATCCGCTCGCTCTCGCGACCGCCTCCTGCAAGCGCCGCCGCACCTTGCCGACATCGACGCCGCCAGGTCCCGGCGTGTCGCTGATCGGCATATAGCGCGCAGGCGTATGCAGCAAATAGGCCTGCATCTCATCGATCACGATCCGGTCGCTCGGGTCGTAGCCGAGATTCTCCAGTTGCCGGGTCAACTCCGCGCGTTCCTCGAAGCTCAATACCTGCCACCAGAACGCGCGGCACGCATGTGCGTATGCGCCGTCCGAAAAGTACCGCCAATGGCCTAATTCGTGACTGAGGATCGCGGCCCTGACGGTGGCGTCGATCATCTCGCCGCCTGGCGCGCGACCCAGCCCGGGAATGGTGATCAGAAAATCGTGTGCGTTCGTCGCTTTCGAGATCCCCTGCTCCTCGCGAATCAAACGCCATCGCACGAGAATCGTCTGCAACGTGCGCTCGCCCTGGTTCAGCACCACGCCCTGCTCGCGCGCGAGTTCGAAAAAATGCGCCAACTCCTCCGTGCTGAAGTTGTTGCCCGCCGTCAGCCCGGCGGGGTCGGTGCCAAAGCGCCGCGCGTGAGCCGCGATGGCCGCCGCCGACACCACGCGGTCGCGCGGCATATCGCGGCGTTCGAGCAATGCCACCACGCGCGCGAACATCGCACCCTGTTGCTCGAGGCTGGCCGCCTGCATCACATGGAGGCCGGGTTGGTCCGTCACGGTGAACAGTTGCAGGCGCGCATCGGGGGCCAACGCGGCGGCGAGCCGGGCAAGCGGCAAGCGCACCGCTCCGGTATCGTCGCCGACGGCCGCGGGTCTGTCGGCGGCGTTGTTCGAGTCCTGCGGACCCGCGGCCAGCGCGATCGTGGTGACGCACGCGAACAGCAGCGCCGCGCCCGTCGCCACGTTGCAATACACGCGATAACGTGTCATCGGCGGCAACCTCGAAAGCGCCTAATCCGTGACCGTGACGATCGTCACCCGACGGTTCTCGGGCGCCGTCGGATTGCGCTTGTTCAACGGATCGGAAGAACCTTTGCCGAGCGACGATAGCCGCTCCGCCGAGATACCGTCTTTCTGCGTCAGATATTCGACCACCGCGGCCGCACGGTCTTCGGAGAGCTTCATGTTGGCATCGGGCGACCCGCGAGGATCGGCATGCCCTTCGACGCGAAACCGGTACGCCGCGAGTTTCTCCGACTGCAATGCACCGGCGACCTTGTCGAGCGCGGCCTTCGCGCTGTCGGTGAGCGTGGCCGAATTGGTGGCGAACGTGATCAGGATTTGCGCGGCGGGTTTTCTCGCGGGCGCGGGGGGCGGCGCGGCGGACGGCGGCTTGTTCGACAGCACGAAGCCGCGCGTCACGACGTTCTCGCCCGACTCGCTCGACTGGTCGGGCTCGAGCGCGCGCGTCACCGACTGCTCGTTGATGTCCTGCTCGTTCAGGACCGGTTCGGCTGCGCGCGAGGCCGTGCACAGCAATGCGAGCAAGCACAGCGTGGCGGACAGAACGCCGCCCGGAATGCGTCGTGCGGAAGACGGATGGGTCAGGCGTGACATACGGCGATCTCCGCAGAATGGAGTTGCGGTGAGGCCGCCAGCGCCCCTTTACGGACCGTCGGCGAACACCGGCGGGAACCGGCGTATGACAGCCTCATCCTTTAAAGACGAATGATGGGAAGTCAATTTGAAACGCTTACCCTTACCCGCGGCGGCGACCTCAGTGATGCCGTTGCTGTGCGCCCGGGTTCGAAATCACGTCGATCACCGAATCCCACTCTTGCGTGCCGACGTCGAGCAGACTCGCGAACTGCAAGCCGGTCGTCGTGCCCGCGGAAACTCTCGCCGAAGCCGGCACGGCCGGTGATCCGTCGCTCCACCAGAGCGCGTGTCCCATGGCGACGGTCTGTTCGAGCAAGGCGGCGAATCCGCCGTCGGCTGCATCAGGGATGGCGAGCCGCCACGGCATCGATGCGCGATCCCGATTGAACAGGCTCTCGGCTCGCAATGCCGCGTCGAAAGCATCGAGGGCGAATTCCTGCGTCAGTGTCGACAATGCGAGCGCCACCAAGCGGTCATACCATCCTTGCGCATCGGCCAGTCGCCGTGCGAGTTCGGCGCCTTCGATCGCCTCAGCGATCGTGAACGGAAAATAGCGTCCCACACGGTCCACGCCCGGCGTCAGAACGCCCGCCCACGCGCTCGGGCCATACAGACCCGCGCCCAGCGCGAAACACCACACCGGGGCATTCAGATACAGTTCCAGCCACTGCGCGCCAAAGCGCTGCCGAGAGAGCAACATACCTTCCTGCAAGCGCTCATCCCAACGCGTGACGAACTCGACTGGCAAGCGCCGTCCCACGAAGTCGCCATGCGTGCGCACCTTGCCGAAGAAGCCGGGCCCGGATGTCGGCTCCTGCGCAAGCTCGCCGCTCATAGCCGATCCGGACAGCGGAACTGCTCGAGCATGGCACGGCGAAACGGATTCACGATGCTGCTGGCTGCCAGTTCGAACTCCGCGCGCCGGCCATCCGAGTCGAAGCTCAGGCGAAAGCGGTCGGGTTGCGCGGTGGGTTGCAGACGCGCATCGTCCATCAGATGCAGCAGTGCCCACGGTCCGTCGGCACGCGCCGCCGGTGTGCTGCCCGGCGGCGTGAACTCGACGTGCGCCTGGCCGGTGCCCTTGCCGCTCGGCCACTGGAACACCATCGATTGCGGCGTGTCGGGTTTGACGACCATTTGCTGCCCATCGATGTCGAGCGTGAACTGGGTAATCGATGGATCGATGCTGAGCGGCTTCACCGTGAAGCGCACCGACACGTCTCGGCCGCCGGCCCGGAAGAACGCGTCGCGGATCTGCGCGGCGCGCTGGAACTGGCCGAGCACGTCGACCGGGATGCCGAGCGTATCGACGCCGCTGCGCCATTTCCACTGCGGTCCCGACATGTCGACCATCGTTGCCAGATTCTTCTGGAAGAAATCGTCGATCAGGCCGCCTGGGCTCAGCAGCCTGCCGAAATCGTCGGGCGCGACGTCGCGCGTCGAGCCGCGCACGAGAGGATAGCGACCGTCGAGCGCCTGCCGGCACAGTTGCGCCACGTTCGCCTGCCACAACGCGTTCAGGCGCGCCCGCTCGCCGCCCACCATCAGCGACCCCGCCCCGCTCGCGACGCTGGTGGCCACCGTCGCGAGCGGCGGCGGCGCCCCCTGGGCCACCAGCTTGAGCTTGTTCAACGCATCGCCGGGCGGCGGCGGCAAGCCCTGACGGCGCGCCGAGTCCGCGGCCTCCAGATAGGTCGCGGCGTCCTTCAGCGCGGCGAGTTGCGCGTCCAGCGGAGCCGGGCCCGGTGCGCCGGGTTTGCCGGCCAGTTCGTGCAGCGCCTGGAAATGCGCGTCGACCGGATTGAGTTCGGCCGGCGCGGGCAGTGCCGCGTCTTCCGGCTGGTTGCCGAGCGCGCTCTCGAGGCGCTTTTTGGCCGCATCGAGCTTGTTGGTCAACGCGGCAACGCCCTGCTCCGTCAGCGAACCGCCCGTTCTGGTGCTGCCCAGCGTGGTTTCCTGCGCCGCGGCCAGCATCAGCGAGCGCAGCGGCGAGTCGGGCGCCGCGAGCACATTCGCCACGCGTGCCCCCTGCTGCACGCCGTCGAACGGCACCACGTCGATATCGTTGAGCAACGCGTCCCACTGGCGGATGTACTCGTCGTAGTAAAGCCGGGTGATGCCCGCCTTCAGATCCTCGATACCGTTCGGCGTCAATACCGATTCCTGACGGCCGAGCACCCAATCGTCCTTCGCGATATCGATCACCGCCGCGTCGCGCAACTGGCCGAACTTCTGATAGCCGGCCCGCGTGTACGCGCCTGAAACACCGCGCGTCAACGGCGCGCCGCTCTTGCGCACGAGCACCAGCGCGGCATTGCGCCCCGCCGCGTTGGCGACGCTGAACTCCGGCAGTCTGCTCTGTTCGAGATCGCGTTTGACGCGGTTGAACAGACGCTGCGTCAGCGGCATTTTGGCGAGCGTCGCGCGCGCCTGCGCGATCAGATCCTTGTCGAGCGGCAGCGACGCATCGAAGCGCGCCGGCTGGAACAGCGCGGCGAGATGGCCGTCGAGATCGTTGCGCTGATCGTCGCTGGCATCGCGCAACGGCCCGCGGCGCCAATCGACATCGGCCCACAAGCGCACCGAGTCGGCGTCGAAGTGCAGTGAATCGCCCAGCATCAGATAGGCGCGCAAGACTTCATACTGGAAGTCGGGATTGTTCGCGTCACCGCGGCGCAGTTCTTCTTCCATGCGGCTCACGACCAGAGGCAACAGCGTCTGACGCAACAGCCGCCGATAACTGGTCTGCGCTTCGAGGCCGAGCTTGTCGCCCTGATAAAGGCCGAGGCGCGACAGCCACGGCACGCTCCTGTCGCGGTCCGCGTAACCGCCGGGAAGGTCGCGCGCGGCATTGAGCAGCGGCAGCAGCGCAAGCGGGTTGTCGCCCGGCTGGGTGGTCTGCGCGAGCTTCTGCAACTCGGCAACGTGCTGTCGAACATCGGCGACGTAAGCGCGATTGCGTTGATAGCTGACGAAGAACAGAACCAGCGCCAGCACCGTGACGATGCCGATCGCCGCCAGCGCGGCGCGCTGAAACCAGGCGCGGCGCCGCTCCAGCTTCTGGTTCACGCCCGCGAGTCCGGCTTCCTCGAAGATCACGCCGCGCAGCAGCCGCGTGATGAAGTAAGCGCGCCCGCTCGCCGGGTCGGGCAACACGACCTGTTGCTGGAAGCCGAGCGCCGAGGCGACCGCGCTCATCACGCGATCGATCGGCCGGCCTTCCTGGGTGCCGCTCGTGAAATACACGCCGCGCAGCAACGCGGACTCCTCGAAGCGCGAGGTACTGAAGGTTTCGTCGAGAAAGCTTTTCAGTACGGCTTGCAGACCCGCGAACTGCTGCGGAAATCCATAGACGAGCGCACGCCGGCGCACATCGGTCTCGCGCTGCATACGGTTCAACACGCGGGCTTGCAGCTGCTTTTCCAGCACGTGGAATTCGGCGGGAAATGCGGCCAGTGCGTCGTCCGGCGAGCCTCGCTCGGTGAACGGGAACGTCATGCCCCAGACCTGTTCGCGCTCGTCGCGGCCGAGGTCGTCGAAGAATTCCGCGAAACCCGCGAGCAGATCGCATTTGGTCACGATCACGTAGACCGGAAAACGCATGCCGAGCTTGCCGTACAGTTCCCTGAGACGCTCGCGCACGGCTTGCGCCTGCTGCGCGCGTTGCGGGTCGGACAGTTGCAGCAGGTCGCGCGTCGACAAGGCCACGATGACGCCATTCAGCGGCCGGCGTGGCCGATACTTGCGCAGCAGTTGCAGGAAGCCGGCCCACGCGGCCTGGTCGGCTTCGGCGAAACTATCCTGGGTGGTGAAGCGGCCCGCGGTATCGAGCAGCACCGCATCGTCGGTGAACCACCAGTCGCAATTGCGCGTGCCGCCCACGCCGCCGATCGACTGCTTGCCGAGCCGCTCGGCGAGCGGAAACTTGAGTCCGGAGTTCAACAGCGCGGTGGTTTTGCCCGTGCCGGGCGCGCCGACGAACATGTACCACGGCAACTGGTACACGTACTGACTACCGAAGCGCCCCTTGACCCGCGCCTTGCGCAAGGTCGCCATGGCGGCTTCGAAACGCTGCTTCAACGCGGCGATGTCGGCCTCGGATTCTTTCTTGCCGGGCGCGGGCTCGGCCGGTCCCTCTGCCACCACGCGAGTGAACTGGATGTTGGCGAGACGCACCGCGATCCAGCGCACGCTCCAGTACACCGCCCACACCAGCAGCAACACGATGATCACGGCCCAGCGGCTGCTGTTGCTTTCGAGCGGCTCATGACCCGCGTACGCGACGAGCGGCCCCTCGACCCACACGATCAGCGACAGTGCGAGCACGCCGAGCAACGACAGCACGATGGCTCGTCTGAGCCAGCCAAAGATTTTCATACCCGGCTCCTCTGTGCCACCCGCGACGGACTCATCCCGTAGGCCTTCACGATGCCGCTCCCGGCGCCAGCACCGTGATATCGACGCGGCGGTTGCGCGCGCGATTCGCGGCGGTGTCGTTCGGTGCGATCGGCTCGGCGTCGCCGCGCCCTTCGGCGCTGAAGCGGGCGGGGTTGCCGGCCCGCGACACGAGCATGTCGCGCACCGCTTCGGCGCGCGCCTGCGACAGATGCCAGTTCGACGGGAAGCGCGCGGACAAGACTCGCTGGCTGTCCGTGTGACCCGCGACCACCACGTTGCCCGGCACTTCCTTCAACGCGTCGCCGATACGCTGGATGAGCGGGACGAAACCCGCGGCGAGATCGGCGCTGCCCGAGCCGAACAGGCCGTCGCCATTGATCGTGACGACGGTCCTGTCGGGCAACTCCGAGACACGCACGAGGCCTTGGGCAATTTCAGGCGCGAGGAACTGCGATAGCTTCGGCGCAGGTTTGGGCGCGGCCGCCAGTTTCGACGCAAGCACGGGAGCCGGCGCGACGCGGATGCCGTGCAGCGCTTCGAACACGCGGTCGGACATGTCGTTGAGCCTGAAGCTCAACACCAGATTGACGATCACCAGCACGAGGCAGGCGATTGCCGCCGCCACCCACAACGGCACGAGTTGCAGCAACGGCTTGCGTTCGACCTTGACCGGCAGCCAGTGCGGCGACAGATCGCGTTCGGCCGCGCCGCGCTGGCCGCGAATCATCTGTTCGAGGCGTTCGCGGATCGTGTCGAGTTGCGTGCGGCCACCATCGATCAGACGGTAACGTCCTTCGAAACCGAGGCCGAGAATCACGTAGATCAATTCGAGCACATCGATATTGCCCGCGAGGTTCTGCGCGAGACGCTGCAGGATCAGGAAAAAGCGCTCGCCACCCGAGGCCTCGTTGTGGAATGTCACCAGCAAGCTGCGGCTGCCCCACAAGCCCGCCCCCCATGGCGTGCTGGCGATCGCTTCGTCGAGGAACGTGCACAGGCAATAGCGCGAGGCGCCGAGCTTCTCGTCATCGATGCCGTTGGCGCGGCCTTGCGTCTCGAAGCTGCGCACCATTTGCATCAGCTGGTTGCGCAGGTCTTCCACATTCGGATGGGTCGGCAACTGCCGCAACGGCAGCGCCAGTTCGATCAGCGGGTTGGCCGCGCGCAACAGCGGATTCAGACCGCCGCCGCCGGGCAGCATCGGCGCGGGCGTTGCCGCGGCCGCCATGAACGCCGCCCGCGCGCCGCCCGGTGTCGGAATCAGAATCGTCGCGCCGGGATCGTCGGCGGGGCCACGCGGTTCGTCTGGACTCACGATGAACTTCCTCAATCAATGCATCAGCGGCGAATTGCCCAGAACTCCATCGTCAGTCCGGGAAAGTCACCGGCGACGTGCAACGCCATGCCCGCGGAATTCGCGAACTGTTTCCACAGTTCGTTGCCGCGATCGAGTTCGAAGTAGGTAAAGCCCGCATGGAACGGCAGTTGCCGGGGCGCCACGGGCAACGCGCGCAGGCCGACGCCCGGCAATTGCAGATTGACGAGATCGCGAATGCGTTCGATCGGGCCGATCTTCACCTGTGGCGCGAAGCCGGTCAGGATGTGCTCGGCCGGCATTTGCGCGCGTACCGCGAGCACGAAGGTGGCGCCGGCAAACAGCGTCTTGTCCGGCACGATCGCCACGCGCAAGCCGAACTTGCGCTCTTCGAGCGGGATCGCCACGGCGTGCGGGTCCATCACCATGCTCAGCGACGCGCGAATGTCGTCGATCACCGGTGCGAAGGTTTCGCGCAACCACTCATGGCGATACACCGGATACGCCGGCGGCCGCTTCGACGCCTGGCTGAAGGTCGCCAGCTCGCCGGCCAACTGCACCGCCGCCTGGTACAGCGCCTCGGGATGCAGACCGGTCATCGTCGAGAGATGCGCGGCCAGCGGCTCGTGGCGATTGATCAACTGCAGCAACAGGAAATCGGCCACTTCCGCGACACCCGTCACGCCGGGCTGTGCAAGGCGTCCGGCCAGCGCTTCACCGCGTTGATGCAGAAGGCCCACGAGGTCGTCGACGAACGCCGCGAGACGGCGCGCCACCCGATAGTCGAGACACGGCGGGCTGTAGTCGTTTTCGAGCACGACGCGGTTGTCGGGCAGACGCTCGAGCACGCGCGCGACGCCGAGCGCGGTGTAGGCATTCGCCACTTCGGGGGCGAGCGCGAGACGCACGCGCAGTTTGCCGATCTGCAGCAACGCCGCGCCGGCATTCGGATCGTTGCTGTCGCTGACGTCGAATTCGGTGACACGGTGTCGCGCGAAGTTCTCCTCGCTGGCGTCGTTGCCGGTTTCGGCGACACCCGGCCTGCGCACCGGCAACGCCAGTTGGACCAGCATGTTGCGGGTGCCTTCGGGAATCTCCAGCGGCTCGGGCAAGTCATCGTCGGCGGGCAGATCGAACGGTGTGCCGTCCGGCATCACGCCGGAGCACGACAGCAGCGCGAGCTTGCCGAGCTTGAGCAGCGACTCGTCGATCTCCAGCGCGGTAAAGCCCCAACTGTACGGACGCAGGCCGGCGGCGCGCGTCTCCAGTTGCCGCTGCAGATAGCGGTCGTGCTGCTGCAAATGCTGGGGCTGCAGAAACATCCCCTCCGACCAGATGACTTTGCTGTTCCAGGACATGTTGTCTCGTTCAAACGTTTCTAGGTGGGATCGGCGGGATGCTTCGGCTGACGCTCGCGGGCCGCGCGCAGTTCGTCGATCTGGGCCTCGTATGCGTCATTGAACGCCTGACCGAAGAGCTTCTGGAAATCATCGTCGGCTTCGCGCGCGACGGCGCCCTGCAATACGACGAACAGATCCCACAGTTTCGCCTTGCGGTTGGACAGCACTTTTTCGAGCGCACCGGAGTCTTTCAGCTGCGCTTCGATCGAAGCGGGCTCGAAGCGTCCGAGCACGTGGGCGAGCGCCGCGCGCATGCCGGCGAGCACCGCGAGCTCGTGCGCCTCGATATCGTCGAAGGCGCGCCTGAGCGCCTCGTCGGGCGGCAGATAGCCGGCCGAGCGGCCAGTCAGCATCTGCGCCAGCGCGCTGTCGACGTCCGGGAAAAACTTGAGCGGATTGTTGTCGCGCGCGACGATCATCGTCGTGTCGAGACGGGCTTCGCGTTTGGTCATCGAGCGCGCGCGCAGCACGCCCATCGTGCCGCGCAGCGCGTCGCGCAGCATCGTGCCGATCAGACGCGCGAACTCCGCTTCGGGCAGGTTCGGCGCGCGCGACGGATCGAGGCCGAGGCCTTCGAGCAGCGCCTGCAGGGTGGCTGGGTTCTGGCTCGCGAAAGTGGCGGCGGCCGGGTGGCGAACCGGGGCCGGCTGGGCGGTCGGCGCCGGCACGGCAGGCGCTGACGTGATTGGGCCCGCGGACGGAGCCGGCTGCTGAAGCTGCTGCGCCACAGGCTCCAAAGCGGGCTGCGCAGCGGACGACGGCCCCGGCGCCGCGCCAGGCACAGCCACCCGCGCGGTGGCGGCCTGCGGCGCGACCACCGGCACGACCACCGGCACCACGGGAGCCAAAGGGGTCGGTGGCGCAAACTGCGTCGCCGGCGTTGTCGGTATCCCGAACAGATCATCGAACGGTGTCGCCGCCGACCCTGCCGCGCCGGGATCGAGCAATCCCGGCGGCAAGCCGGTCGGGCCGCCCAAAGGCGCGGCCGCCGGCGCGGGCGCAGTGGGCCACCCCGGCAACTCGTGCGCAGGATGCGGCGCGGCCGGCGAGCCGCTGCCCGGCTGCCCGGGCGTTTCCCATTGCGCCAACGCATCCGCGAGCGGGTCGTAGTCCGCCGGAATACCCCCCGTGGGTGTGGCAGGCCGGCCGGGATCGGGCCGGGACGCTTGCGGCGCCGAAAACGCCTGCAACTCCGGCGACACATGATCGCTTTCCGAGCCCGCAAAGCCCGGACCCGACGAGACCCGCTGCGGTTCACCGAAGCCCGGCTGCCCGAGCGGATCGAGCGCGCCCATCTGCAACGCGTCGCCTTGCGAATCGGCCGGCAACGGTCCACTGAGCACCTGCGCGGCACTCAGCGGATCACGCCCGCCCGTCAGACCGCGCACGCCGGCCGCCTGCTCGCCGATCGACACCTCGAGCAGATACGGACCGATCAGCAGACGGTCGCCGTCCGCGAGCCGCGCCTCGCGCGTGCCGCCCAACGCGCGCTGATTCAGCACGCTCGGATTGCTGCCCAGATCGCACAGCAGATAATCGCCGCCGCGAAACTCGACGCGCGCGTGAACGCGCGAGATCGCGCGTTGTTGATCGGGCAGCACCAGCGTGCAGTCGTTGGCCCGGCCAATCGTGCCGCCGGCGGGGCCGAACGCGATCGCGATCGGCTCGGCCAGCGTCTCGTCGTTGAATCGCGCAACCCGCAGCGAAAGAATCGGATAGTTCACTTGGCTCCCCACGAGCGATCAGGTGCATCACTCACGATTTGATTTTTTTGGTTCCGTCGTCGGCGTCTTTGGGCGCGCTCGGCGCGGTCGGTGACGAGCCGCTGCCGGAGCCCGCCGAGCCGCCCGAATTGAGCAGGATCGGTGTGCCCGACACCGCCACGCTGACCGGCCCGACCACCACGAAGGCGCCGCCCGCCTTCAGCGTAATGCTCGCGCCCGCTTCGATCACGATGTTCATGCCCGCCTTGATGTGGATATTCATGCCGGCGTCGATCGCATAGTCCATGCCGACCTTTTCCTGCAACTTCTGCCCGACCTTCAGCGACGCGTTGCCATCGACCTGGGCGTTCTGGTCGCCCGTCACGGCGTCGTGGCGCGCGCCGGTGATCGCCACGAACTCGTTGCCGGTCACTTTCAGATGCCGGTCGTTGCCGACGTTACTCAGCATGTCGTTCTTGACCCAGGTCTCGTGGTCCTTCTCGGCGTGGAAGAACAGTTGCTCGCTGCCCTTGTCGTCGTCGAAACGCATTTCGTTGAACCCGCTGCCGCCCTTGGTCGAATTGCTCTTCAGCGTCGAGAACATCTGATTGGCCGGCAGTTCGTACGGCGGCATCGTGTTCGCGTTGTAGACGCAACCGGTCACGAGCGGCCGGTTCGGATCGCCCTCGATGAACTCGACGACCACCTCCTGACCGATCCGCGGCAAGAAGAACGTGCCCCAGCGTTTGCCGGCCCAGCTCTGCGACACTCGCACCCAGCACCGCTTCATGCGCGCGTCGGCATCGGCCGGCGGAGCGAACTGCTCCCAATGAAACTGCACCTTGATGCGGCCATATTTATCGGTGAGGATTTCTTCGCCGTCCGGGCCGACCACCATGGCGGTCTGCGGGCCCGCCACGACCGGCTGCGGCGTCAGCCGCTCGGAGCGGAAGTGGTTTTCCTTGCGCAACGCGCTGAACGCGCAGTCGAAGAGCGGCAGCGAAGGATCGTGGCGCACCGTCGACACATAGACATCCGAATTGATCTCGTACGCGGCGCTGACCACCAGATACTCGTGGTTCTGCGCATCGCAGGCGTGATTCTCGAGCTTGAACTGCCCGCCCGGCCAGATGCCGCGCGCGCTCGATCGGCCCGAAATGCTGTCGTTGCGCGCCTGACGGATCTCGATGCCGACCTTCGCATAGCGGTCGCCATCGCTCGACTGCGCGTGGCCGCTCAGATGTTCCTGCATCGCGTACACCGGCGGATCGTAGACTTTCGGCCGCGTCGCGCGCGACAGCAGGCCTTGCTGGTTGCTCAAGGTGGGCTTTTCGAAATCGTAGTCGTTGACTTCGTACTTGCCGGTCTGCAATTCCGCGCCCGAACTCCACGCATACACGCATTCCTTCTCGTTCGAAGGCTCGTACCACGCATCGTACGAAATCGACGCATAGTGTTCGATCGGTCCGTGAACGTCGCTCGAATCGGTCAACACCAGCGTGTGCTTGCCCCCTTTGTGCTCGAAGTAGTAGTACATGCCCTCGTGCTCCATCAGGCGGCTCACGAAGGCGAAATCGGTCTCCCGGTATTGCGCGCAGTGCTGCAGCGGCGGATAGGTCGCCTGGCATTTATTGCTGACGTCGATGTTGTAGTCCTGCAGCACGCCGGTCACGATATCGAGCACGCTCTTTTCATGGAAAAAGCGGCTGTGCGACGCGCGCGTGAGCAGCCACAGCCGCGGACGCACCACCGCTTCATAGCGCGCCATGCGGTTGCGGGTGTTGTCGCCCGGTGCGACGATCCGGAACGCCGTGACGATCCCGTTGAATTGCCGCTCGCCGTCCTCTGGCAACGACAGCGCAATCGAGATGTCATGCCCGAGCAGATCGCCGGCCTGCAGATCGTTGCGCTTGCCAAGCAGATCGAGCCGCCATTCGCTCAGGCGCCCCAACTCCTCGGTGCCGCTCAGATGCAGAAACAGCAGGTCCTCGCCGGCAGGCGCGCAACTGACGGTGACGTGTCGGTTCGGGTTTTGCGTGGTCATGTCACGGAATCATCGTCTTGACTGTCGCCGGATTGACGATCGTGACCACGCCGCCCCAGTTGCACATGCAGGTCGACACGTTGTCGAGCGACGGCTGGTTGCCGAGCAGCACGGTCGGCGCGCCCGGCGTCCACGGCGTCATGGTGGCCGGAATGCACGGCATCGGCGTCAGCACGCCCAACGCCGCCGCCGTCGCGGCGGCGACGGTCGGATTGGCGGGCGAGCTGCACACGCCGAACGGCATGATGTTGACGAGCGGAATGTGATCCATGATGTTGGCCGCGGGCGGCCCTTCGCCCATCACCCGGTTGACCGGCAACACCACGAGCGTCGAAGGCGCCGCGCCGAACGAACATTGCAGCGTCGCGCCCATGCTGACTTGTTGCGGCATAAGAAGGCATCCTCCGCTTTCGATCAATCGAACGTATAGAGAAATTCACCGTCGCGCGCGCCGATCTGCACTTTCGTGACCGGGCTGCCGTTCATCATGCGCGTCAGAAACTCGGTGCTGATACGCGGCAACAGCGTGTTGGTCAGGATTGCGTCGATCATGCGTCCGCCGCTTTCGAGTTCGGTGCAGCGGCTGCCGATCAGCTTCACGACGTCGTCGTCGTAACTGAACGGAATCTTGTGCGACACGCGGATGCGTTTCTCGATCCGGCCGAGCTGCAGCCGGATGATCGCGCCGAGCATCTCGTCGGACAGCGGAAAGTACGGAATGACCACGACGCGCCCGAGCAAGGCCGGCGGAAACACCTTCAGCAACGGCTCGCGCAGCGCTTTCGCAATACCCTCCGGCTCCGGCATCAGCTCCGGGTCCTTGCACAGGCTCGTGATCAGATCCGTGCCGACATTGGTGGTCAACAGGATCAGCGTGTTCTTGAAGTCGATCACGCGGCCCTCGCCGTCTTCCATCCAGCCCTTGTCGAACACCTGGAAGAACAGCTCGTGGACGTCGGGATGCGCCTTCTCGACCTCGTCGAGCAGCACCACGCTGTATGGACGGCGGCGCACCGCCTCGGTCAGCACGCCGCCTTCGCCGTAGCCGACGTAGCCGGGCGGCGCACCCTTCAGCGACGACACCGTATGCGCTTCCTGATACTCGCTCATGTTGATCGTGATGACGTTCTGCTCGCCGCCATACAGCACCTCGGCGAGCGCCAGCGCGGTCTCGGTCTTGCCGACTCCGGAGGTGCCGGCGAGCATGAACACGCCGATCGGCTTGTTCGGATTGTCGAGACCCGCGCGCGAAGTCTGGATGCGCCGCGCGATCATCTCCGTCGCATGAGCCTGGCCGATGATGCGCCGGTTCAGGTTCTCCGCGAGCTTCAGGACGTTTTCGATTTCGTTGCGGACCATCCGGCCCACCGGTATGCCGGTCCAGTCCTGCACGACGGAGGCGACCGCCTGCTGGTCGACGGTCGGCAGGATCAGCGGATCTTCGCCTTGATGCTGCGCGAGCTGCGCCTGCAACTCGCGCAGTTCGGCGAGCCGCGCTTCGCGCGTCGCGGTGTCGCTGGCGGGGTTGTCAGTCGCGCCGGTGGCCGCTGTTTCGTCTACCGTTCCGTTCGCAGCTTCGTTCGCTTCGTTCGCTTCGTTCGTGCGGCTGGCTTGCGCCGCGCCTTCCACCTTGCCGGTCTCGCCGCGCAGTTGCGCGCGCAGCGCGAGAATCCGCGTCACCAGTTGTTTTTCTGCCTGCCAGCGGGTGTCGAGCGTGGCGAGACGCGCCTGTTCGGCGGCGAGCTTTTCCGCCGCGGCGGCTTCACGCTCCCGCGTGTCGACGCCCACCGCGTTTTCCCGGCCGATGATCGCCAGTTCGGTTTCGAGCGCGACGATCCGCTTGCGCGAATCGTCGACCGCTGCGGGCGTCGCATGCTGGCTGACCGCCACGCGCGCGCAGGCGGTGTCGAGCAGGCTGACCGCCTTGTCGGGCAACTGCCGCGCCGGAATATAGCGATGCGAAAGACGTACCGCGGCTTCGAGCGCTTCGTCGAGCACCTGCACCTTGTGGTGCTGCTCCATCGTCGAGGTGACGCCCCGCATCATCAGGATCGCGCGGGTCTCGTCCGGCTCGCTGACCTGCACGACCTGGAAGCGCCGCGTCAGTGCGGGGTCCTTCTCGATGTGCTTCTTGTATTCGGCCCACGTGGTCGCGGCCACCGTGCGCAGCGTGCCGCGCGCGAGCGCCGGCTTCAGCAGATTCGCCGCGTCGCCGGTGCCGGCCGCCCCGCCCGCGCCGACCAGCGTGTGCGCTTCGTCGATGAACAGGATGATCGGCTTTTCCGAGGCCTGCACTTCCTCGATCACCTGCCGCAAGCGGTTCTCGAACTCGCCCTTCATGCTCGCGCCCGCCTGCAACAGACCGACGTCGAGCGTGCGCAACTGCACGTCGTGCAGCGACGGCGGCACGTCGCCCGCCGCGATGCGCTGCGCGAAGCCTTCGACCACCGCGGTTTTGCCGACGCCCGCTTCGCCCGTCAGGATCGGGTTGTTCTGGCGGCGGCGCATCAGGATGTCGATCACCTGGCGAATTTCCTCGTCGCGCCCGACGATCGGGTCGAGCTTGCCATTGCGCGCCTGTTCGGTCAGATCGGTGGTGAAGCGCCGCAGCGCTTCCTGCTTGCCCAGCGCGGCGGCCGGCACCGGGCCGCCCGTGGTGTCCGCGTCGCCGCCTTCGCGCTGCGCGCCGCCCGCCCGAAAACCATCGCTCGCGCTCAGCGCCGCTTCCGGCGACTCGCGCAGCAGGCCGTGAAATTCGTCGACGAGCGAATCGAGCTTGATGCGCTCGAACTGACGCGAGATGCCGTAGAGCCCGTTGCGCAGCGACGGCGTCTTCAAGAGGCCGACCACCAGATGGCCGGTGCGCACCTGCGACTCGCCGAACATCAGCGAGCCGAACACCCAGCCACGTTCGACCGCCTCCTCGACTTGCGACGAGATGTCGGTCACCGAAGCCGAACCGCGCGGCAGACGGTCGAGCGCTTCGGTCAGATCGCGCGCCAACGCGGAAGGCTCGAGCCCGTAGTGTTTGACGATGCGGTGCAGGTCGGAGTCCTGCAGTTGCAGGATCTGGTGGAACCAGTGCGACAGCTCGATATAAGGATTGCCGCGCAACTTGCAAAACACGTTCGCGCTCTCGATTGCGCGGAATCCGAGCTTGTTCAGCTTGCCGAACAACGCTGCCCGTTTGATCTCGGCCATTTTTCTATTCCCTCGATGATGTCGATGGCGGCGCCCCCGCGGACGCCTCGCGGGCCGCCACGGCAATCCGTGAACGGCCGTCCGGGCCGGTCGGCCGCAACACCAGCTGCCGCTGATCGCCGCGCGCCGGGTGGCCGAGCGTCCACGTGGTGTAACCGAGCCGCGTGTGGCGCCCGAGCTTCAGGCGTGGCACGTCCTCCTGTTTCAGCACCAGCCGGAGATCCCAATCGAGCCCGTCGCGCGCGTAATTGCGCACCCAGTCGACGAGGCGCTTCAGACTCTCGCCGCCCGGCAGGAAGCGCTCGTAATCAGCGCGGCTCAACGGTCCGATGACGATGCGGAATTTATGCTGGCAATCCCAGACGCGCGCGCCGAGCAGCGTCGACACGCCGAGCGCGGCCGAACCGTCCGGTGCGCCCAGGCGCAACAACGAATTCGCGGGCAGCGTCATCCAATGGCCGACCCACTGTTCGATGTCGACCGGCAGGTTGAAAAAACGCGCCAGCACGAGTTTCAAACCGGCGGCCGGACGGGTCGGGCCGCCCAGCAATCCGGCGAAGTGCAGTTTGGCGAAATCGGGCACCGCGTCGCGCTCGCGCAGCGTCGGCTCGCCCAGCCCGAACACGCTGCCGACATAAAAGGAAAAGCGATCGCGCCCCGGACGGTCGAGACTCACGGCCGGTTGCGCATTGGCCCACGCGCGATAGAACAGCGACACCATCCGGTGGTGGAAGACATCGAGAAAGCGCGCGAAGGTCGGATCGTTCGCGTTGCGGGCGCGGTCGCGAGCGTACTCGGTCAGATGGGTGGGCAACGGACCGTGCGGCCCGAGCAGGCCGAAGAACTTGACCGCGAGGCGCGCGGCGTGATGCTCGCCGGCCGGGGTGAAGTCACCGAGCGTCGTCGGATGGAAAACCAGTTCGGGCTCCTGCACGAAACGGATCGCATCGTCGCGCGGCTGCATCGACTCGCCGACGCGCGGCTTGTCCGCATACGCATTCTCCAGCAGCCGCACGACCTGGAAGAAGTCGAAGCGGCGCGCATCGTCTTCGAGCCGGCGCAACAGTGTCAGAGCGTCCGGCATTGTCCGACCCTCGCTGGCCAGCGCATGATCTCGCCGCGCGACAGCGTCTTCACGACGGTCTCGGTGAACGAGTTGATCGATACGTATTGCGCGAAATATTGCGCGAGCACGGCACCGAGCAGAAACGCGCCGGCGCCTTCGAACGCGGCTTCGTCGAGCGTCAGCGTCACTTCGAGACCGCGGCCGAATACGATCGGTCCCGCGCCCGGCAAGCGTCGCGTCACCGAGCGCGAATCGATCGAGCGCACGCCTTCGATCAGCCGCTGACTCGCGATCTCGTCGGCGGGACAGTAGAGACTCAGCAGATCGCGCAGCGCGCGGGCGCCCTCCTGTGCATCGTTATCGAGCAGCGACGAGTAGTTCAACGACAGGTGACTCAACAGCCGCCACGCCACGGCCCCGTGCGCATACGACGGCAGCGGCCGGCTCGGGCCGCTCACGCAGCGCACGCTCTGCACCGGCGCTTCGACATCGAGCGTGAAATCGGCGGGGCCGACGCCGACCGGCATCGTCAGTGGCAGGTCGCGATTCGTGCACAGCACCTGCAAGCCGAGTTGCCGCAGGTCAGCGCGAAACGGCGCATTGCTCGCGTCCACCAGCGCGATGAACATCTCGCTGCCGAGGTAGCTCGTGCGCGGGCCGCGCTCATGCTGACGCGCCGACGGCAGACGTTTTTCGCGGCGCACCTGGTAGTACGCGCCGGCGCGATAGGTGGCGCCGAGATCGCGCGCGTGATAGAACGGCTCGAAGCGCTGCTCGCCGCCGGCGCCCGCGCTATAGCCGGTCGCACTCTCGATCTGATAGATCTCGAAGTCCATCGGCCGGGTGCGATCGGCCACCACGTGATATTCGAACTGTTCGTCCGACAGCGCGATGCGATCGGTACGCCGCGGAAAGAGATTGATCGCGGGCGTGCAATGCAGCGCGAAATTATTGGCATCGAGCGATTGTTCGAGCAGCGGATCACCGCGTTTGAGCAACACGATGACTTCGATTTCGGTGTCCGCGCAACGCCGCAACGCCGCGTGCAAACCGTCGATGGCGAGAAACATGAAGCGCTGCGGAAACGCGAAATACTCCTGCAACAGCCGGTAGCCCTGGAACGACTGCCGGCTGACCGGCAGCAATGCTTGATCGTCGGCAAACCCGAGCGGCCGCAGCGCGCTCGCCGGCAACTGCACATGCCAGGACGCCGGACGTTTGGCCGGCATCACGACGACGCCGCTCACCGAACCGAGCAGACGCTCGTGGATACGCGTGGCCATCCCGTCCGCGCCGCGCAGATACAGCGTTAGCCGGTCGAGTTTCAGCTGGTTGATTCTCAGACCAGCGGTGGCGCGTAGGCGCAGCCTGAGGCCGGCCTTGACAGCGGCGCCCGCCGCCATGCTCGCCGGCAGCGCGCTGTCGATGCCACCGAGCGAGCCCGCGTGCGTAAAAAACCGCGCTTCCGTGATGTCGAGCGGCCAAAGCGTCAGTTCGTGCGCGCTGCGGTATTCGCAGCGCGTCGAGCCGTTCTTGTCGAGCACGCTGCGCAGCGTACTGCCGCGTGGAACCCGCACGCCGTCCGCGAGATTGGAGCTGGTCAGGTCCGGCTGGATCTGCACCACGGCCATCGACGGCGTGGGCGCGAGGTAATGCGGGTACACCAGCTCCGCGAGATGCTGGGTGAAGCGCGGAAACTCGTCGTCGATCTTCAGTTGCACGCGCGCCGCGAGGAAACTGAAGCCTTCGAGCAGACGCTCCACGTAGGGGTCCGCGCATTCGAGGTTTTCCAGTCCGAGGCGCCCGGCGATCTTCGGAAATTCGCGCGCGAACTCGCCGCCCATCTCGCGAAGATGCTGCAGTTCCTGGCTGTAGTATTTGATCAGGTCTGGATTCATGGCTTCAGCGCGGCCCGCCCTGGTCGATCACGCGGATTTCGCCGACTTCCAGGTCGAGTTCGGTCCTGAAGTAGAGCCGCTCCGGATACGGCTGCGCCCACAGATCGCCCTCCACCAGAAACGACACGGTGTTGTGGCGCCCGGTCGTCTCTTCGAGTTGCATCGAACTGACCCGCACGGTGTCGCGCAGAATGCGCGGCTCGAACGCCCAGATCGCATCGCGCACGAGCCGCTCGAGCCGCGACGGATCGAGGCCTGAGGCGGTCTTGCCGGCAATGTCCGGCAGGCCGAAATTGATCACGGATGTCGCGACATACGGATAGCCGCTCAGATCCTGCACCGACGCGAGGCCATTCGCGTTCAGCAGCCAACCGAGGTCGCGCTGCACGCTCTCGCGCAGCGCACGCATCGACAGAACGCGCCGCTCGCGCGCTTCCTGCTTCGCCTCCGGTTCGAGATCGGTCAGCCGGTCGAGCAGCGACGGTTGCAGGCGATCACGCGCGGTCAGTTCAGCCATGATCCGGAGCGGCCGCGCCGTCCTGTTCGGCAGGCGCGTCGCCGCTCGTCAGTTCGATGGTGCGCACGTCGAAGAGCGCGTAGTCGTTCGCATCGGAGGCGAACATACGCTGTCCCACCGGCCGCGCGAGCACGGGATCGTCACCGATCCATTCGGTCAGGCGCGCGAGCCACAACGCTCGATTCGGCTCGGCGAGCGTGCCCGGATAGCGGGCGGGAATCAGACCGGCGGCCTGGCCGTCGTTGGCCCACGTGAAAACGGCCGGCATCCAGACGCGGTCGCGCAGGTCGGACGGCGGCTCGATTTCGATCCGTTTGATGCGCGAAAAAGGAATCCAGTAATAGCGGCCGTTCAGCACGGCTTCGAGAGTCGGGCCGAGCCGGTTGTCGGCGTCGGCGAGCCACCTGAACGGTTCGCCATTCAATGCGCCGGCGCTGGCGGGCGCCTCGTCGAGCGCCCGCGCGCGCGCGGCGGCCGCCGCGCCGCTATCGCCCGCGGTGTCGAGCCGCAATGCCTCGAGGAGCAACGCAAGCCAGCCGGTCGGCTCGCCGAAGATCAGCGGCGCGCGCTCGCCTTTGAATACCGCTTCGCGCAGCGCCTCGCATTGCAACGCTTCACGATAGGTTTGCACCATCGGCAACGCGGCCGCGTCGAGTTCGCCGACGACGTTCAGTTGCGTCAATGCGCGATCCCAGGCGCCCGTCACCGCGAGCAACTGGAATAGAAAGACGCGATAGGCGGCTTTCGACGGTTCCTTGCGAACCTGTTTTTGCAATTCGCGCAGACATCCGTCGAGATCGCCTTCGCGCAAGCATTCTTCTGCGTTCATGCCGGTTCGCTCCGGTCTGGCTCGAGTCGTCCCACCCGCCGCCGCACTGCGACGGCAGGACCGCCGCAGTGCAGTCGCCCTTTGCGCTCAGCCGATCAGGTAGTGGCGTTGGCGGGGATGTTCCACTTCACTTCGACCACCCCGCCTTCCTTCTCGCCCTTCGCGTTTTGCGGCTGGTACTCGACATGGAATTTTTCGAAGTTGAGCGTGACGTTCTCGGTAAAGCGTTCTTCGCCGCCCGAGCCGCCGGTCGAATAGGAGCTGACCAGCACGCCGTTCAACGTGATCTTGTAGTACTCGAGCGGATTGTCCCCACCTGCCTTGCGCACCGTCAGCAACGCCGTGTCGATGTGCGTGCCTTTGCTGCAGGCTGCCATGATTGGCGGACTCGCCTTGTCGCTGTATTTGGTAAATGAGAGGTCCTGCACCGACACCTTGCCGGCGCCGCCGCCCGTGCCCATGTGCATCGTGCCGCTCTGGCTCATGCCCCAGCTCCACGCGAGCACTTCGATTTCTTCCTTGTGGGTCTTGTCCTGAGACTCGCCCTTGATATCGCCCAGCTTCATGAACATGTCGATGGCCATCTTCTTCTCCGCTCAAAGCAATTCGTCACTGAATGGGGATTTCCGTCATGCCGCCTTGGCGGACGGAAGCTTCGAAACCAACCGTAGCGATACGGTCAGGCCTTCCAACTGGTAGTGCGGACGCAGGAAAAACTTCGACGTGTAATAACCGGGATTGCCTTCGACTTCCTCGACGACCACCTCGGCGGCCGCGAGCGGGCGTCGTGCCTTGGACTCTTCCGTCGAGTGCGCCGGATCGCCGTCGACGTACTGAAGGATCCAGTTCTGCAGCCAGCGCTGCATGTCGTCCCTTTCCTTGAAACTGCCGATCTTGTCGCGCACGATGCACTTCAGGTAGTGAGCGAAGCGGCTGCAGGCGAACAGGTAGGGCAGACGCGCGGCCAGGTTCGCGTTCGCGGTGGCATCGGGGTCTTCGAACTCGGCGGGCTTGTGCAGCGACTGCGCGCCGATGAAGGCAGCGAAATCGGAGTTCTTCTTGTGCACGAGCGGCATGAAGCCGTTCTTCGCGAGTTCGGCTTCGCGGCGATCGCTAATGGCGATTTCGGTCGGGCACTTCATGTCGATGCCGCCGTCGTCGGTGGGGAACGCATGCACCGGCAGGTTCTCGACGGCGCCCCCCGACTCGATGCCGCGAATCCGCGAACACCAGCCGTACATCTTGAACGAGCGGTTGATATTGGTCGCCATCGCATAGGCGGCATTGGCCCATGCGTATTTGCCGCTGTCCGCGCCGGCCGTGTCTTCCTCGAAATCGAATTCCTCGACCGGATTGGTCTTGGCGCCATACGGCGCGCGCGCGAGAAAACGCGGCATCGCGAGACCGACGTAGCGCGCATCCTCGGATTCGCGCAGCGAGCGCCACGCCGCATGCTCGGGAGTCTGGAAGATTTTCGTCAGGTCGCGCGGATTGGCCAGCTCCTGCCACGAATCCATCAGCATCACCGCGGGATCGGCGCCGGCGATGAACGGCGCATGCGCGGCGGCCGAGATCTTTGATATCTGCGTCAGCAGATCGACGTCGGGCCCGCCGTTGTCGAAGTAATAATCAGCCACCAGCGCGCCATACGGCTCGCCGCCGAACTGGCCGTATTCCTCTTCGTAGAGCTTCTTGAAGATCGGGCTTTGATCCCACGCGGTGCCCTTGTACTTCTTGAGCGTCTTGTACAGATCGCCCTTCGATACGTTCATCACGCGGATCTTCAACGTCTCGTCCGTCTCGGTGTTGTTGACCAGATAGTGCAAGCCGCGCCACGCGCTCTCGACTTTCTGAAACTCTTCCGAGTGGATGATCTGATTGATCTGGGCGGTCAGCTTCTCGTCGATCTGCGCGATCAGCGATTCGATCGTCGCGAGCACATCGCCCGAAATCACGTTCGTATCGCGCAGCGCCTGTTCGGCGAGCGTGCGCACCGCCGTCTCGACGGCTTCCTTCGCCTTCTCGCTCTTCGGCTTGAATTCCTTTTGCAGCAGATTCGCGAAATCGCTCGTTTCAAGCGACGCCTCGCCGGGTTGCGCTTGCCCTTCGGTGCTAGGTTCAGCCATGGTCAGACTCCCCTGTAGATCACGCTCATTGCTGCGGCTTCGGTGCGGACGCCAACGACTGCAGCAACGCGGGATCGTTGAGCAGTTTCGCGATCAGCTCCTCGGCGCCGGTCTTGCCGTCCATATAGGTCAGCAGGTTTTGCAACTGGCCGCGCGCCTCCAGCAGCTTCGACAACGCGTCCACCTTGCGCGCGACCGCCGCGGGCGAAAAGTCGTCCATGCTCTCGAAGGTCATGTCGACCGCGAGGTTGCCCTGACCGGTCAGCACGTTCGGCACCTGCACGGCGACGCGCGGTTTCATCGACTTCAGACGCTCGTCGAAGTTGTCGACGTCGATCTCGAGAAACTTTCGATCCGCCACCGGCGCGAGCGGGTCCGCCGGCTGACCGGAGAGATCGGCCAGCACGCCCATGACGAAGGGCAGATTGACCTTTTTCTCCGACCCGTAGACTTCGACGTCATATTCGATCTGAACTCGCGGCGCTCGATTGCGCGCGATGAATTTCTGGCTGCTTTCCTTGGCCACGACCATTCCCCTGGTTGACGCCGCACGGCCGCGAGCAGCGTGGCGCATGACTGGCGTTGCTAGAAGCGAAAAAGCCCATCCCCGCCTGACTGCTTACTCGTTTTCGATACCGCCGGCCTGCCTGGCCTGGCGCACGCCTTCTGGCGCGAGGTCCTGCAGAATTTCCATGAAGTTCCTGTCGACCAGCCGGCGCGCGCGCAGCAGCAGCAGCGGCAACGGGCTGGAGGGTTCGTGACGCTCGTAGTACGCGCAGATCTTGTCGATCATGCGGATCACGTCCTGACGGTCCGTGATGTCGCCGGACAGCGGCACGGGTGCCGGCGCCGCGCCGGCGCTTTCGCCCGGGGCCACGTCGCCGTTCGGCGATGCTTGCGGCGCTCCGCCCGGGACGTCGAGACGCTCGCCGAGAAAGTCGGCTGCACGGCGCAGCAGCCTCGATAGCGGCGACAGATCGATGGAGCGCGCCGCGCCGACACGCTCGGTCAATACCGTCTCGATGCGCATCGCGCTATGCGTGGCCGCGAGCAAGGCCGTGTGCGCTTCGGCGGCGTCTTCGTGGGCGTCGGCGATCACCGCGTCGATCGAGCTCAGCGACGCCGCCTCGACGCCCTTGGGCAGCGGCACTTCGCCGGTCGCATATTCGATGTCGCGCAAGCTGACGCCACCGTGCGCGCGCGACGACGCGAGCGGTGCGTCGCGCACGTCCACCAGCATGCCGGACGGTTCGACGAGGGCGGCGAGCGCGTTGACGCGGGCGGTCGGATCGTTGTCGTCGTCGGGATCGAGCTGTGGATAGACATGGTCCCAGCGCTGTTCGAGCAGGCCTTCGACGAGCGCGAGGCCCTCGGCGAAGCCGGCGAAACGACGGCGATTGAGTAGCGCGCGCGCCAGGTGTACCGCGACGCGCAAGTCGCGGCCTTTTGCGAGCAGATCGAGCGACAGCGCTTCGGCCACTTTCCAGTCAGGCGGCGTGGCGGCGACCATGGTCTCGCCGAACTGCACCTCCGGCTTGCCGTGGACGACCTGCTCGAGCGCAAGGAAGTCAGGGTCGTACTCGAGGTCGTCCCCGCATGGACTGGCAGCTGATATGTCGGCAAGCATTTCGCCCGCGAGAAGCGTGGCCATGTCTGGTATCGGTCTCGGATGAGTAGTCTCGACGCACCGTAAGTGACCGGTACGGGTTGCCCTTGCCCGCCGGGAATCAACGTTCCCGGAAATACGTGTTAACTCTGATTAGATTGCCTTCGCCAGCTATTGCGATGTTTTTAGCGAGCGTTGTCCTTTCTCGGCGGCAATCCGATATGAGAATAGCACGCAGCCCGGAAAATCAAAGCCGGATAGCAATAGAAACGGATTTTGTTTAATTAAGCGAAACAGTATATGTAATACCATTCAACTCCATAAACACTTAAGAAGTTTTAACCTTTTCGTTCCGGCACCATTACAATCACAAGCTCGGACAGTCGTCTTACGACCTCACCAGCGCGCCCTTTCAGGACGGTCGATTGGCGGGATCGCCCAACATCTGGGTAAACGAATCAGGTGCCCGGATTTTTTAAAAAATTTGACCTTGCCGGATTGCCGGTAAGCGCTTACGTTGCGTTTAGGGTTAGTCCTGATAGCGATAGAACCCGTCGCCAGAGCGGTGAATAACATATTAAGTTTTACCCTTGTAATAAATAAAACGTGCCAATAGACTAAGTCTGTTTTCCAATCACGCGCCGGTTGCACGGCGGAATTGCCGGTATTGCAAGCGTTTGGCATACGCAATCTGCCCGATATGGCGGCAAAGCGAGTGCCGGATTCATTGGGGACAGAAAACCGGCGCACCACACACGCGGCGAAATGGGTAGTGTCAGCAGCCGGGCTCCGCCCTTAAGAAGCGGGGCTCACCACCTCGGGGTGAAAAGTGGCAGATATCCAAAGCGCTGCAATTGCCGACCACGCTGGAGAAAGCGCACTGCCCGACCTGTGGCAACGCCGCACCTGCCTCAGCCACGACGAAATGGCGTCGATCTATACGATCGTGCGCCGCGCGCTGACCGGCTACCATCCGTCGGAATTGCAGGCGCTGGGCGAGGACAAGGAAGAACTGATCTCGCAGTTCCTCTATCTCAAGGTGTTCCGCCTCGATACCGCGCCGACGGCATTGCCCACTTTCCCGCTGCACAGCGCGCCTTCGACCAGCCATGCCGTGTGCGCCTATTTCCGCCGCTATCTGATCGACTGTCTGCGCAGCGCGAGCCATCAGCGCAACGTGTCGCTCGACGAAGGCGACGTGATGCTCGAAATCGACCGGCAAACGGCTTTTCATCCCGATCCGATCGGCTCGGTCCTGTTGCAATACGGTCTGCACGAAGCCGAGGTACGCGAATCCGCGTCGCATTTCATCGCTTCGCTCGACGACGCCGAGCGCATGCTGCTCGCCGGCAGTCTCGGCTGGCTGTCGAACGAGAAAGGCGGTCTGTCGCAGGTGGCCGCGCGTTACGGCATCGCGTCGTATCACTACCGGGCGCGCAAGCTTGGCGTCACGCTGAAAAAAGGCTCGATACCCGCCGACTTCGCCCGCACGCAAATCGGCCAATGGATCGAGCACAGCCTCGGCATCGACATCTCGCCGGGCAATCGCATCGTCATCCTGCTGGTTCTGGGCATTCTGTCCGCGCAGTCGCACGCGCAGGAATGAGCTCGACAGACCGCGAGCATATGAGAGGTCAACGGTGCAACTTGCCACCGCAAGCCTGACCGATCGGGGCGACCGCCCGCGCAACGAAGATTCGTTCGGCGACTGGTCGAGCGAACGGCTCTACTATTGCGTCGTCGCCGACGGCGCCGGCGGACACGGCGGCGGCGACACCGCCTCGCGCCTCGTCGTCGCTTCGGTGCTGGCGGATTTGCGCTACCTGACCGTTGCCGAATTGCCGCCGACGGGCGACCGGCTGATCAGCGCGCTCACGCATGCCAATGAGAACATCGTCGAAGAACAGTTGCGCGGCAAAGGCAATGAAAAAGACATGCGCTCGACGGCCGTGGTGCTCGCCATCGACCGCGAATGCGCGACGGCCGCGTGGGCCCATTGCGGCGACACCCGCCTCTACTGTTTCCGCCACGGCGAGATCTGCGCGCGCACGCGCGACCACAGCATGGTTCAGCAGATGGTCGACGCGCGGCTGCTCGCCGAGGAGGAGATGCGTCATCATCCGCGCCGCAACGTGCTGTATGCGGCGCTGGGCACGCGCGACGCACTCTCCATTGCGGGCGTCGACGGTACTTTCCCGCTGCATGACGGCGACGCTTTCCTGATCTGCACGGACGGCCTGTGGGAGTACGCCGATGACGCCGGCATCGCCGACGCGCTGGCCCATGCGGCGACACCCGGCGCCTGGCTCGACGCGCTCGCGCAACAGGTGCGCGCGAGCGCCAGCACGAATCACGACAACTTCACGGCGTTCGCGGTGTGGATCGGCGACGACGCCCAGGCGACGCAATTGATGCCCGGCCCGGCACAGGCGTAACGCGGCGGATCAGCATCGGAACGGGGCTCGCATCATGCCGATCTCGATCATCATTCCCTGTCTGCAGATGGCGGCAACGCTTGGCCGCGCACTGGAAAGCTGCCTGATCCAGCCGGAGGCCGCGCAAATCATCGTCGTCGACGATGGCTCGACCGATGCTTCGATCGAAGTCGCGCAACATTACGGCCGCCTCGACGCGCGCGTGGAAGTACTGCGCATGTACGTGAATGGCGGCGTCGCCGCCGCGCGCAACTGGGCCGCGATGCACGCGACCGAGGATCTGCTCGGATTCATCGACGCCGACGACGAATATCTGCCCGGCGCGCTGGCCGCGGCGAGTGGCTATCTGCAGCGTTGTCCGGGCGAGGCATCGGTGCGGCTCGATGTCGACTATGCGGGCTTTCCGCGCGCGATCGTCGAGCATCCCGATTTCGATAAATATGCCGCAATCCTCAGCAACACCGTGCCGAGCAGTCTCGTGATCCGGCGGGCGGTGTATCGCGCGCTGGGCGGGTTTCCGCTCGACGCGTTCTTTCGTCGCGTCGGCGGTGAAGACGGCGCGTTTTCGTGGGCATTGAGCAGGCTGTTCGGCAACCGGCGGCTGATCGACGCGAAGCGGGTGCGCCAGCATTACCACCCGGCCATCCACGCTGAACGATTCTTCCGGATTCACCTCGGGATGGAGCAGCCCGTCCATCAGGAGGTCGTTGAAGCATGGCGGCGCTCGCAACGGTTCGTCGCGAGCGCCGAGGCCGCCATCGCGCAACTGCGCGCGCTGCATTCGCCCGCAGGCGCCGCGCCACCCGGCCCGCCCGCTTCGCCCGGCTCCCGCTAGAAGTCACCGCAGCCGTGCTGGGTGTTGGTCAGCAGGCAGCTGTTCAGGTTCGGCTGCGAACGCACCCGCTTCCATTCGACCGCGAGGATGTCCTGTTTCTCGCCAGGCGGCGTCGTGCTGAAGAGCGGCTGGTTCGAGCCGATGCAGATGTTGGTGCCCTGCAGATTGTTTTCGTAGACGAACGTCTGCTCCTGGCTGCTGAAAAACGTCTGCAGACCGCTTTGCGCGACCGGATTGGGGATTGGGCCCTGCGGGTTCGAGATCGTGCTCGGAAACGGAGTCACCGTCAGCGTGCCCGGCACTTCGTTGACGATATAGCCCACGCTGGAGGTGAAGTTGGGGTCGATCGGATAACCGCCCGCCGGTGAAGTCAGAGTGGCCGTGGTCGTCTGCGAGCCGCTCAACGTGCCCGCGGCGGTATCGCCGTTGATCAGACCGGCCGTCGTGTAGGTGAACGCCGGGTTCGGCGCCCCAACGTAGCGCGTCGCGCCATCCGCGTTGACCGTGACCGTCGGCCGTGCGACATAGACGAAATGATTGCCGGTGGTGGGCACCGTGCCGCCCCAACTACAGCCCGAGCCAAACAGGCAGCCGTAGAAATTGGGCTGCGCGGTGTTCGGCTGCACGCTGCCGCGTGTCTCGCCGTTCCAGGTGCTGGCCCAGACTCGCCATGCATTGCCGGCGCCAAGTGTGCCGGAGTTCGCATCGACGAACACGCCGTTCTCCATCACCAGATCGATCGAGCCGCCCGCGCTCAGATTCGTATTCGGAGCCGTCGCGGACGGCGTGCTCGCACCCAGCCCGATATTGCCGGTCGTAGCGGTCGCGACGAGGCTGCCGGTCAGCGTGGAGTTCGTCACGCTCATCGGGCTCAACTGGCTCGCGGCGGAGTCGAACGTCTGGCTCGTCAGCGGGCCGATCACGAAGCCATGCGAGTTCGAGAAGTCGACGCTCCCCGCGTTGGCCATCGCCAGCACGCCGACGTCGTTTTGCGGATCGGTCAGCGTGAAGGTACCGGGGCCGGCGAGAATCAGCCCGGCGGCCTGGATGCCGCCAGGGTCCGTGACGGGACCGGCCGACAGCAGCATCAAGGTATGGCCCGGAGTCGAAATGCCGTACGTCAGCGCGATCCCTTGACTGCCCGCGCCCGGGTTGGACAGCGTGAGATTGTTCGCGAAGCCCGGACGTGGCGGCACGCAAGTCGAGCCGCCCGATACGCACTGCCCGTCGACGGTGATGCGCCCGGTTTGCGTGCTGGACCCGAGCACGATGCTGGGAATCGACGCGAAGGTCGAGAAAGTCGGGGCGTCGATGCTGAGACCGCCGCCCGTGCCGAGCAGCGTGATCGGCGTCGCGTTCTGAGCGGTGATCGTGAAGCTCGACGGGTCCACCGACGCCGGCATGATCGACAGCACGCCGCCCGGCGACGACAGCGTCGCCTGCGTGATGGCGAGGCTGCTCGCCGTGCCGTCGTTGAATGCGCGCAACACGATCGAAGCGGGATTCGTCGTCGAGATCGTCACGTTGTCGGCGGTGGCATTGGCGACCGCGCTCGTCACGCCGCCGCCGGTGACAATGGAGGTCGGATTGATCAGCCCAAACTCGCTCTGCTCGGTCTCGGGCACCGCAAGGCCGATCGCGACGCCCGGATCGGACGTCGTGGTCGAACCGGCGATGCCGATCGTGGTGGTACGCGTCCCGGTCGCGCTGATCGCGCCATTGGCGATCAGCACGCCATAGTCGTTCTGCAGGTTCGGACTGCTGCCGGCCGGGCCGCTCACTGCGCCGCGGATATCGATCGCCCCGCCGTTGGTCAACGTGATCGTCGTGCCGTCGGTGATCAGCACACCCTGCACGAACGGACCGGTGCCGCTGCCGAACAGGCTCACCGTGCCCGTGCCGGTCGTCACCGATACGGGGGCTGTCTGGATGCAGTCCACACATAGCGTGTTCTCGAACATCAGCCCGATCACCGAGTCGCCGTTGACCGCGGCTCCCACGCTTTGTCCGGTGAACTTGAGGTTGCCGCTCGTCGACTGGACCGACGACCCATGCATGTCTAGGCCGATGCTGACGTTCATGTTCGACGACACGCTGCCGGCGGCGGAAATGTCGCCGCTGCCGGTGCTCAACGTGGTGCCATAAAAATAGACGCCGTCCGCGAAGGTGCCGCCGGCGGCGGTGCCGGTGACATTGCCCGTCACGCCGATCGAGCCGGTCGTGTTAGAGATCGTGGTGTTCTGAATCTCGACGCCGAAGCCCCCTTGCGCGCTTTGCGCCACGCTACCGTTGATCGTGATCGCGCCGCCCGAACTGCTGAGCCCGGGCTGCAGCGCGGGACCCTCGCCCACCGTGGCGCCGCCGCTCAGGAACACGCCCATCGCGCTGCTGCCAGAAGAACTGCCGTTCACGCTCAGTGCCCCGCTCGTCGTGCTGGCTGAAGTGCCGGATAGAAGCACGCCAATGCCCTGATCCTCGATATTCGAACTGCCGGCGCCGCTGATGGTGAGCGCGCCGCTGCCGGTTTGAATCGTATTGTCACCTTGGGCGATCACGCCGTCGTTGCCTCCGCCGCCGGCGGTAGCCGTGCCGGTGATGCGAAGCGCGCCGCTCGTCGTCGAGAGCGAGCTGGTGCCGTTGATCGCCACACCGTTGGCGTTCGGGCCCAGCGCGACACCCGACAGCGAGAACACGCCGCCCTCCGTGGAAATGGTCGACGAGTCGATGAAAATGCCCGACGACGACGTGACCAGATAGCCAATCGCCACGCCATTGATCGGGAACGTGCCGGTGACCGTCAGATCGCCGCCCGCGGTGTCGATGTTCGAGTTCTGGATCAGGACCGGGCTCGCGCCACCGCTTCCCAACGTCACGCTGCCGCCGTTGGTCTTCACCGTGACGCCCTGGAACGAGACCAGACTGAGCGGACTCGTGCCGCCCACGTTCGCATCGAATACGAGGCTGAGCGGCCCCGCGCTCGACGTGATGGTGTTGTTGACCAGCACCGATCCCGTCGCGCTCAGCTTCAGCGTGGCGGGAAGCGTGCCGGTCGTGAGGTTGAGCGGCGCGTCGACGACGATGTCGCCCGCGCCGAAGTTGGGATCGGTCCCTGTCAGTACTGTCACCGACGTACCGAGGCTCAGCGGACCGGTGAGCGCCGTGTTCAGGATGAACGTGCTGCCCGTGATCGGCCCGAACGTCATCGTGTTGGAATCGGTTGCGGTCTGCGTTGGGACCGGCGCCGCGGTGACATCCGGCACCTGCGTCACGATGTCGACCTCGAACGGATCGAGCAGCCACCTGCCGCCCTGCCCCTTCGCCGCCGATGCGTCGACGCTCATGCCGGTCGTGTCGAGCGTGTGGCCGGACGTTTCGATCAAGCCGCCGTCGCCGCCCTGCGGCCCGCCCTTCGCGGTCAACGTGCCGTAAATGCGGCTGGCCGTTTCACTGTAAGCCACGACGTTGCCGCCATTGCCGTCGACGAGCGCATCCGCGTGGAGGCTGGCGGTCGGCGACATCCAGATCGCATTGGCATTGCGAACGGAGGGGTCCGCACCCGCCGGGCCGCCGCCGAAGTGGACGGTTCCGCCGCCCGCGGCGCCGCTCGCATCGACGTACGCTCCGGCCAGCAGCGCCACGTCGTAGCCGGTCACGTCGATCCTGCCGCCGGTTTGCCCCGCGCCGCCGCTGGCGTCGAGCGTCCCGCTCACCTGTGTCACGCCGTTCGTGCCGCCGTCGAGCAGAATGCGGCCGTCGTGTTCGCTCAGGCTCTGTGCGCGCACGATGCCTTGCTGGTTGATGACGGTGCCCGCCAGCGCGTCGGCCGTCTGTGCGCTCATCACCACGGTGCCGCCGTCGGCGGCCAGCGTGCCGGTATTGCCGATCAGCGCGTGCGCCGCGCCCTGGTTGATCTTCAGGGTGGTCAAACCGTCGCCGGCAAAGTCGACGGTGATGTCGTTGCCCGCGCCCAGCGCGACGCTGCCCAGTTTTGCGCTGACCGTGCCGCTATTGCTGACCGTGCCGCCGAGCAACGCGATGGTGCCGCCCGCGGCGGCCGTCAGCGACCCCGCGTTGCTGAGCGCCGCCGCGGACGCGCCAACGAAATGGAAGTTGCCGGCGAGGAAATCGGCATTGGAGATATTGAGTGTCGAGGCGATCATCGACCCCACGTTCACCGATGATCCCGGCGCAAAGATCACCCCCGCCGGATTGACGAGAAACACCTTGCCGTTGGCCTGCAGGCGTCCGGCGATCACGCTGGGGTCGTTGCCCGTCACGCGGTTGAGCAGCGCGGCGGAAGCCGACGGCAGCGAGATCCTGACCGCTTCGCCGCTACCGATCGAAAACGTGTTCCAGTTGACGATCGCATTGGACGAGCCCTGCGTGATATGCATCTGTCCCGCGCCCGGCGAGTTGATGCTGACCGTGCCGGCCACCACCTGGGCGCCGGTCGGATTCGCGAGCGCGAGCGGCATATACGACGCCGCGAACAACGCGGCGACCGCGCCGGCGATCGTGCTCACATGCCCCGGTCGCACATTGCATCGCTTGTTCATCGCACACCTCGGCACAGATTGCTGCTGCTTGTCGTTGCGTTTCGTCTCGTTTCGTTGCGTCTCGTTGCGTTTCGCTGCCTGCTAGAACGTCTTGGTCAGTTGCACATAAAAGCGCGGCAGCCTGTCGTTGCCGGTCGTATCGGGCCCGGTCGTGCGCCATGCGACCGTGCCCTGCAGCGCAATGCCGCCCGGCGCGGCCCAGAACGCGCCGAGACCTGCGCCACTGCGCGTGATCACGTTCGACCCTTGGCCCGGACGCGGCGTGGCGTTGTACCACCCGGTACCGAAGTCGAAGAACGTGAACACGGTCGCCCGCGCATCGATCGCGAAGCGCCCTTCGAGGGTGGCGACGAACCCCTCGTCGACCAGTGCCTCGGACGGCGAATAAGCGCGCACCGCGTGCGGGCCGCCGAGCAGGAAGCGCGACGAACTGTCGAGCGTGGTTCCGGCCCACTGGCCAGACACGCCGGCGAATACGCTGAGCCGCTCGGTGATCGCGTTCAGGCGGTTGGCGAAGAAAGTGGCGCGCACTTCGGTGCCTTGCGTGTCGCGCCCGAGCGGCGAGGCGTCGAGCGCCTCGGCTTGCGCGTTGCGGAAATGCAGACTGCCGATCAACAGCTCGACATCCGCGCTATTGAAGCCGCCGCCGAACAGCGCGTCGCGGCTTTCATAGCTCAGGCCGATACTGCCCTCCACCAGCGATCTGGGATTGTGTTGATCGACGATGCCGACGTTGTCGATCAGGTCGCGATACTCCAGATTGACGCGCCCCAACAGGCTCTGATTGCGGGTGCGCACGAGCGGATGCGTGAGCGTGAAGTCCACCACGGTCGCCTCGCCCTGCGCATCGAGCGACGCGAATTCCTGGCCGAGCGCATAGTTGAGCCGCGACACCGCGACCCCGACGCGCGTGCCTTGCTCATTGATCGGCGCTTCGTAGCCGACGCGCCCGTAAAGGGTGTCGCCGCGTTCGCTGCCGAGCAGCCGCAGGTCCAGGTTGTCGCCGATCATGAACGGCGAGTTCAGACGCGCGAGCGCGCCGAGCCGCCAGGTACCGCTGGACTCCGCGCCGAAGTTGTCGACATCGAGCGCAAAGGTCCAGCGTTTGGCCGGCGCGACGTTGACGGTCAGATCGACCGTGCCCGGCTCCTCGCCCGCTTCGATTGCCGAGGAGACCTGAATACCCGGCAGATCGGACAGCAGCAGCATGGTCCGTTCGAGTTCGTGTTGCTGCAGCGGCTTGCCCAACGGAATCTGCGCGACCCGCGCGCGCAACAGATCTTCGCGGATCGGCGTGCCAGCCGCGACGTCGAGCCGCACATGGCCGACGCGCCCTTCGAGCACGCTCATTTCGACGTTGCCGGACGTGACGTCCTGCGGCGGGATCACCACCTGGGCGAGCAGATAGCCGTGATCGCGATAAATCTGCGTGATGCGCGCGGCAATCTCTTCGAGCCCGGCGAAACTGGTTTGCTTGCCGAGCTTGTCCTGAACGGGCGCAAGCAGCGCGTCGCTGGCGATCGTGTCGTTGCCCTTCAACGTAATGCTCTTCAGCAGGAAGGTCGGGCCGGGCGCCGTCACGGGCGCCGCCGGCGGCGGCACGGCGGGTAACGCCTGAGTGCCGCCCGGCGGCGCCGGCCGGGTCTCGCGCGGCGCCGTCTGGTTCAGGATGCTGCCCGCGTTCGGCAGCGTCTGGCCCCACGCGAGCGCACTACTGCAGGACACCGCCGCGGCGATCAGTCGGAGTCTGTTCATCGGTCTAGGGTCTGTTTGGTTCATCCCTGCTGCTGACGCGCGATGGTCAAACGCCAGCCACCCATCAGATCGAATGGCGCCCAGAAGAACGGATGCGCGAAGCGCGGCGTGTGCAGAACCGCCAGTTGCGCGGTGCGCATCGCGTCGATCGCGTCATGGCCTTGCGCGAGTTGCGCGTAGAAAGTGCGCATCGTCAGCGCGCTCGATTCGTCCGCGACCGGCCACATCGACACGATCAGGCTGGTGGCGCCGGCATAGAAGAACGCCCGCGTGAAGCCGAGAATTTCGTCGCCGCGCGCGATCCGGCCAAGCCCCGTCTCGCAGGCCGACAGCGTGACGAGCGAGACGTCGTTGAGCTTCAGGTTGTAGATGTCTTTCGCCAGCAGCGCGTCCGGGCCGTCGGCCGGCTGCGTCGCGGGCGCGAGCAGGATGCTTGAGTGCAACGGATCGATCGTGTCGGCCTGGGCGTGCGTCGCCACGTGCAACACGCGTCCGGCGGGCGCGTTGTCGCGAAAGCTCAGGCGCGTGGCGTCGCTATGCAGAAACACCTCGTTGCGCGCGAACAGCGGCGCGATGCCCTGCACTTCCGCCTCGGCCCCTGGCAGCGCATAGGCAGGTGTGATGGTCGGATTGCCGAACGCGACCAGATCGCTCGCGATCTTCTGCTGGCGTTGCGCGAGTTGTACCGCGACGCTCGCCGATGGTTCGAGCGCGATCGCATGGCGTTCGATCAGAAAGCCGTCGGCATCGTGCAGCGCCTGAAACGGCAGATAGTGCAGCGCGCCGTGCGGCACGATGATGAGCCGCTCGTTGGCGCGCAAGCCGAGCGGCGCGATCAGCAACGCATCGAGCTTGTCGCCATAGGTCAGCGCGGCCGGTCGCCGGCGCACGATCGCATTGCGCAGGTCGGTCACGGCGGCCTCCATGTCCGCGCGCGCGATCGGCAAGGTGTGGCCGGTCAGGCCATCGTTGCGCACCACCCAGACGATCAGCTCGTTGGGCAGGCTGTGAAATTCGACGATCGCCTCGTTGGGCCGGAGCGCGCCGCGCGTCGCGGCAAGACTCGGCACCTGCCCGTTCAATTGACGGTCGTCGACGCCGGCGTCGACGCGGTTGCGCACGACGTCGAGCAGCGCACGCGCCCGGCTGCGTTCGGACAGACTCCAGGCGCTCTCGTAGTCGCCGGCTTCGACCGTCAGCGCGATGGCCTCTTCGAATACCGTTTGCGTGTCGCCGAACAGTGCCGTCTTGAACTCGTCGCTGCGAAACCGCGCGCGGATTTTCTCGGAGTCGTCGACGGCCAGCAGGTAGGCTTCGCGCGCATGCGGCTTGTCGCCGAGCGCGAGGTCGGCGCGGCCGATTCCTTCGTGGGCCCACAGGCGGTCGTAGTTGGCGTCGCTGGAATTGCCGCTTTGGCTCAACAGCGCTTCGAACGCGTGTTTCGCATCCTCGGGCTTGCCTTCGGCCAGCAGCAGATTGCCTTCGATGCGCCGGTAGGCGGGCGCGAGTTCCGCGGTGGCCGGTGCGCCGACGGCATCGAAGGTTTGGCGCGCGCCAGGCGTATCGCCCTCGGCGAGCTGCGCGTTGATGATCGACATCAGCACCAGCGGTTTGTAACGCGGCGAGGCGGTCGTGAGCGCGTCTTCGTAGGCGGCCAGCGCCTGCTGCGGCTTGCCCCGGCGCAACGCGACATCGCCGAGCACCTTGTTGGCCGGAGCAAAGACCTGCTCGGGCGCCTTCGGCGTCGAAGCGAGCGCATCGCGGGCGTAGCGTTCGGCGTTGTCGAGGTCGCCGGCATAGCTGTAGGCGATCGCGAGATCGCGTTTGGACAGGGCCGCCAGATCCGCATTGTTGGTCTGCCCGGCCACCACCAGGGCGCGCGCCGCGGCATCGACGCTGTCGCGGAAGTCGCCGCGCTCGGCAGCCGCGACGGACATGCTGCAATAGTCGTAGGCAGGGAGTTTGACGCGGTCTCGCGACAGCAGCAGACGTCCCTCGGACGTCAACGTGTTGATCGTTTCGGCGTCGCGCTCGCGTTCATCGGCCTGACGAAAGCCGAACGACTCGGGCGCGAGGGCCACGGCGCTCGCGGGCCGCGCCGCGGCGGCGGACGTGCCAGCGGCCAGCGTATTGCCCGCCGCGCCCAGCAGCATCGAGCCCATGACGAGCGCGCCCGTGATCCACGCCGCGTCGATCCGGTGCGCCCATGCGACGACCGCGCGCCGCGAGTCGCGTCGCACGACGCGGTGTGCCATCCCGCTCGATAAGCCTTGGCGCTCGTTCACTTCAACTTCCTGCAAGAAGGCAAAAGGAAGCGGCTGGGATGGAATGCGCGTACAACCCGCAAGCTGCACGCAGCGGTTGACTAACACCGTATAGACGAATCCGGCCGGCCGATTTTGAAACCGGCGGCCGCACGCGGACCATCGCTCAGGCACGCGCGCCCGCCTGATTTCAAAAAATGACCCGCTCGTTCGTCTTAAAGACGGACGCGCCTGCGCGTGAGGGTGGCGCTCGCGTGTGCCGGGCTCTGCCGTCGTACCCTCCAGGGAGCCAAAGCCGATGAGCAGCCCCGACGACAAAACCGTGATCGTGCAACGGGCGTCCGGACCGGACGGCCAGCAGAACCCCGCCGAAGCGGCGGACGCCGATCGCACAGTCGTCACGCGCCCCGCCGCGCAGGGTTCGAACGCGCAACATGCGCTGCCCGCCGGCACACGGCTCGGCGAGTTCGAGATCGTCGATCTGATTGGCGAAGGCGGCTTCGGTATCGTCTATCTCGCCTACGACACCCAGCTAGGACGTCACGTCGCGCTGAAGGAATACATTCCCGCTGCGCTGGCCTCGCGCGTCGGCGCGGCCGAAGTGTCGGTCCGCTCGGAACGTCATGAAGACACCTTTCGCGCCGGCCTGAAAAGCTTCATCAACGAGGCTCGGCTGCTCGCCCGCTTCGATCATCATTCGCTCGTCAAGGTGTACCGGTTCTGGGAGGCCAACGGCACCGCGTACATGGTGATGCCGTACTACGAGGGCGTGACGCTGCGCGACGGCTTGCGCCGCATGAGCGCCCCACCCGATGAAGCATGGCTGCGCGCCCTGCTCGCGCCGCTGCTCGAAGCGCTGGCGGTATTGCATGCGGCGCAGTGCTATCACCGCGACATTGCGCCGGACAACATCATGCTGCTCAAGGGCAGCGGCCGCCCCGTGCTGCTGGACTTCGGCGCGGCGCGGCGCGTGATCGGCGACATGACCCAGGCCTTGACGGTGATCCTGAAGCCCGGCTATGCGCCCGTCGAGCAATATGCCGAAGTGGCCGCCTTGAAACAGGGGCCGTGGACCGATGTGTACGCACTCGCCGCGGTCATCTATTTCGCGATTCAGGGCAAGACACCGCCGCCCTCGGTCGGCAGACTGATGAGCGACACGTATGTGCCGCTCGCCACGGCGGCGGCCGGCCGCTATAGCGAGCGGTTCCTGCGCGCGATCGACCATGCGCTCGCGGTCCGCCCCGAACAGCGCCCGCAAAGCGTTCAGGCGCTGGCGAACGAACTGGGCATTGCCATCGATACGCGTGATGACGCCGATGCGGCGATCGAACCCACGACTCGCGCTTCCGTCGAGACAGCGGGTACCAATGCGCCGGGAACAACGACGGCCGCGACAGTCGAGGCGAAGCGCAATGAGCCAGGCACAGCGGCCATTCCTGCGGCTGGCGGTAGTCAAAAGAAACGCACGGGCTTGATCGCAGCCGGTGCCGTTTGCGTCGTGGCGCTCGCGGCGGTCGGTACGTGGTTAGCCATGCGTTCGCCACCGGCCGCGAGCCCGGCTGTCACGGCAAGCACGGATGCGCGCGACACGGCTGCGCCGACGCCTGGAAATGCCGCTCAAAGCCCGGCAGCCGTTGCTGCTGTTGCCCCGGTTGCCCCGGTTGCTCCTGCCTCGCCCGCCACGGTTGCCGCGCCCGCCACACCACCCGCGCAGGCCGACAACCTCGCGCCCTTCACCCCCGCGAGCGAACTCGAGCGAATCGTGACGCTGGCCGATCCATCGATTCAGGTCACCGCCACACCGCGCAGCACGTCCGCCACGATCGGCAAGGATTATCTGCAGTTCAAACTCGACAGCAACCGCGCGGGCTACGTGTATGTGTTCATGGTCGATCCGGACGGTCAGTACCTGATGCTGTTTCCGAACGGACTCGATCGCAACAACCGGATCGCCGCCGGTCAGACGCTGTCGTTGCCGCGCGCCAGCTGGCCGATGCTGGCGGGCAACCCGCCTGGTCCCAACCACTTTCTGACGCTGGTATCGACGACGCCGCGCGATTTTTCCGACGGTGGATTGAAGTCCGCGGCGCCGTTCCAGTCATTCCCCGCTGATGCCCAGCAGCAAGCGGCCGCGCGTCGCGGCCCGCGCTACTCGCCGTTCGCGGGCAAGCCGCGTTGCCCGGCAGGCACGGCGGATTGCGCCGGCGCGTTCGGCGCCGCCACGTTCACCATCGATGCCGTCAAGCCGACAGGCTAGCGCGCGCGACGTTCGCGATGGTCCGCAAGGAGGCCGCATGCAAAGGGCTCAGCTTCTCCTGCTTGCGCTGACAGCCACGCTCGCGGCTTGCGCGAGCAACACGCCCGCGACCAGCGTCATCCTGGGGGACACGAGCCATACCGCGACATCGCCGGTCGAGCAGGCGACGCCGACGGCGCAAGCATCGCCACCCGCGCCGCCGACGATGCCTGGGCCGACGCCGGCTCCCGTAACGACACACGCGACGGTCTCGGGCACGTCCACCGGCTCGAATAACCCGCGTCCCAAGACTGCGTTGAGCGGCGGCTTCGCCACGCGCCACGCTTACTACGAGCCGATCGCCTTCGCCGACCTGCCCGGGTGGGACACGGACGACGTCACCGCGTCATGGGAAGCGTTTCGCCGCAGCTGCACCGTGCTCGGCGCGCGCAGCGGCTGGTCGGAACCGTGCAATGCCGCGCGAGCGGTGGACGTTGGCGACGTCGCGGCGATCCGGCGATTCTTCGAAACATATTTCAACGCGTACCAGATCCGCAATCCCGACCGCTCGCTCGACGGTACGATGACCGGCTACTACGAGCCGCTGCTCAATGGCAGCCAGCAGTACGGCGGCGCCTACCTTTATCCGGTCTATGGCACGCCGGCCGACATGCTCTACCTCGACGCGCGGCGCCTGCCGGACCGCGCGCGAGGTGACGTGAGCGCGGCTCGCATCGATGGACGTAACGTGATCCCGCTCAGCGATACGACGAGTGGCGACCTCAAAGGCGTCTACGCGCTGGACCTGCGCGATAGCGTGCCGGATATCCGCGACAAGAAGATTCGCCTGCGGCTCGATGGCGGGCGCATCGTACCGTACTACACCCGCGCCGAGATCGAGCGCGGCGCACTGAAGGCGCCGATCCTCGCCTATGTCGACGACCCCGTGATGTTGTACTCGATGCAGCTGCAAGGCGCGGGCAAGGTCCGCATGAGCGACGGCTCGATTCGCCGCTTCGCCTATGCGGAACAGAACGGCCGGCCGTTCCTGCCGTCGCTCACGCACAGCGGCAACGCGACGGCCGGCGCGCGCAAGCTCGTCGTGCGCGGCATGGAGATCGAGGTCGACATCAGCGACGACGGCGCGCCCGCTACGAGCAACGAAGTCAACGCGGCGCTCGCCGACGGTGACGATGGCGAACCCACGTCGCCGTTGCTACGCGGTTTCACCCTGGCGACGACCACGCCGAAACCTCATCCCGTGTATGCGGTTTCGGATCCGAGCTATGTGTTTTTTCGTGTGATCCCCGATTCGCCGAACGGTCCGCTGGGCGCGTTGGGCGTGCCGCTGTCGGCGGGCCGCTCGGTGGCCGTCGATCCGCGCACCACGCCGCTCGGCGCGCCGGTATTCGTGTCCACGCGTGACGACCCTCAGGCACCCGGCGCGATCAACCGCCTGATGCTCGCGCAGGATTCGGGCGGTGCGATTCAGGGCGCCGTCAGAGCCGACTACTTCTACGGCTTCGGTCAAACCGCGCAGACCCAGGCGAGCCACACCAAAGAGCGGCTGCGCATGTGGGTGCTGCTGCCCAAGGGATTGCGCATCGCCGCGCAGCAGACGTCGTTGAAAACGCGCGGCGGCGGACCTGCCGCGTCTGATGCGGATTGTCTGGTCAGCGACCCGGTGCTGTGTGTGGACGATGCGCCGTAGACGTCTGGCGGAAAGTGGGCGACGCCTCGCCCTGGGGCATGAAATTTGCGGGAGCCGCGTCAACGCATCGAGACAAGGAGACTGACATGGACACGCGGCAAATCGAAGAGCTCCGTCCCACACAAATGACCCACGGCGCGCGCGAGGTCCGCGAAAAAGCCCGCCAATACCGGTCCCTGAGCAACCATGACCTAAAGATGGCGATCGCCGAAAAGCCGATACCGGTCGTCTGCGGACCCAACGGCATACCGTTCGCGATCGATCATCACCATGTGGCGGCGGCGCTGTGGCAGGTGGGCGTGCGCGCGGTTCCGGTCGTGCTGGTGCGGGATCTTTCGTCGTACACGTGGGCATCGTTCTGGCTCAGCATGGAAAACCAACGATGGACCTTTCCGTATGACGCGCAAGGCGTGCGCCGGCCGTTTGCCGAATTGGCGGAGCACGTGTGGGAAATGAAGGACGATGAATACCGAAGCCTCGCGGCAGCGGTCCGCGATGCCGGCGGCTATGAAAAAACCAGTGTCCCGCTGGAAGAATTTCGCTGGGCCGACTTCTTTCGCGCGACGTTGCCGCGGCCCGATAGCGACGAGAAGTTCACAGCCTTGCTCAAGGAAGCCTTGAAGCTGGCCAGGAGCGACTCTGCATTGGGGCTACCGGGCTATCTCGGTCGCACGGATTGAGTCGGCGGCCCACTTAATCGTGGGCCGCACTGCCCGCCGGCACTAGAAACTGATCCATCAACGAGATCTTCAACGGCTTGTCCGCATCGAGCTTCTTCTTCCCTATCACATACTTCCAACCATCCCCGCTACCCGGATTGCGATAGAACGCGACGACCGCCACATAGTTCGTGTCGGCCCGCATCGGCTGCGACAGGCTTGCCGACGCACCCGCGAGCCCTTCAGGTGTGCGCGTTCGCTGGATCAGCAGACCGAGCAGCGCGAGCATCCGCGAATCGGACAAGCCGGCGCGTTGCGGCTTGTCGCCCCAGCCAAAGGCGGCGAGGCACAGCAGATTGCGCGAATGCGCATCGCTGCCGCCCGCGCGAAAGCTTTCCGGATAGCGGTACTTCTTCCACGCCCGATACAGCAGCGTGACGAAACGATGATTGAACTGATCGAGAAAGGCCTCGACGGCATCGCCGCGTCGACGCCGTAAAGACCCATGAACGTCGTGCGCACGGTCGGCGCCGCGGCATTGACCAGAGAATCCAGATCAGCATCGAATTCGACTCCGGCGATCTCGCCCGCCGGAAAGCCTGTGCGCGCGTGCTAGTCGAATCCGACGCTACGATTCAGATTTATTCGCGAATTCGCCGGTCGATTCGACCGCGACATTTGTTCACAGTTGCTCGGCGGATAACTGGCTATAGTAGGCAAGGTCGATCACGGGTCCGATCGACCTTCCCAGACAGGCATTGAGTCTGTCCTTCGGCAGCCTCGATCACGCCTCGTGTTCGAGGCTTTTTTCCTTGCTGCCCCGTTAGCAAGCGATCACGTGGCCAGTGTGCCGTCCGCCGCATTCATGCGCGCGGGCCGTTCGTGAGGATCGGGACTATCGGTCTGAGTCGTCCCCACGACGGAGACAATAACGGCAAACAGAAAGAATTTTAGAATAAGCATCATTTGTTCCGCTTGCTTTTTCACCCGCATTTGACACAGCCGACATAAATCGCGAGCTAAACATGCTCTTTTCGTGCGGATGTGGCAGTGCATTACCGAGCGCCCGCAATGTCGACTGACAAAAAAAATCCCGCACAGGGGGGCGGGATTAAAACAACAGGACGCTGAGGAGACGAGCACGCCCTGCCTGGGACCCACACGCACCGCGGGGATACGCGTGGTTATTTCGACGCTCGCCACGACCGACAACCGTAGTCGACGGTCAACGATCGCGAGCGCTTTGAAATGCCGGGACCGCTTGGGCACCCCTGTGCGCGATCACGCTGCCGCGTGGCACCACGGCGCCGAGCGCCCCGTGTGGAACTCAGGCCGCCTTGCGCGCGAACCCATCGCCCATCACGCTCACCACGTCGTCGACGACCCGAGTGGCGGCCGCGAATCCAGCCGCCAGCACTTCCCGCAGATCGGTCGACGAACGACCGGGCACCGAAGCTACCCGGAAAGCGGTCGACCACTCGTCGCCGATCAGCCGCGTCTTCAACGTGACGCTCGCCACGTACGCGCGCCGCGCCGTGGCACTGCCGACACGGGTGGACATATCGGTCGCGCGCAACGCGTTGACCACGATGTCGAATCCCCGATAACGATAGGTTTGCTCCATGCTCTTCTCCGTCTTCACCCATTGCTACATAACAGCATTTCGCTATGTATCGATGCTGCATCATTCTCGACTCGCATTTGTCAACAATTGTCATATCCCGGGCAATTCCCGGTTAGGGCTTTCCCTGCTCTCGACCTGCCAATTCTGGCGTCAACGATGCTCAATGACGAGCAAAACAGTTTTACTGTGAGATTAGATATATGCCTTACAGATTTTGGAACAATAAATTACAAGGCTCCATGCAATGTGAAGTCGTCGGACCGGCAAATTCGGATTACAGATTCATACCGTTTATTCAGATTCGATTGAATAGCCTCGACGAATCAAGCCCCGCGAACCATCTCGAAATAAAAAGCTATATCCCAAAATAAAGACCGGAACTCCTCCGGCGCTTCAGTAGTCCGAACACTGCCATTGCCCATCGTGGCGCCCTCTGGCGAGCCTGGCTCCGCCCGGTTCGCCGTCATCCGCTCATGGTCCAATAAAAAGCACGCTGCGTCTGGCCGCATCGTCCGCTGCGTTTGAATAAAGCGTCCGTCCCGGTACGTCGCTCGATCGCCAGCGGCAAAGATCGTGTCATTACAGACCGCAGATCGCTTATCGGATTGAATGAGCCTGAATAAGGAATAGCTGGTGAAACATCTCGCTGGTTCAATATCGCAATTGTGTCGGCATTCTCTGCCTGCCTGTTTTATGCCTTGTCGCGCGAGTTACCTCGGTGCCACCGTGATCACGCGTTCGCGCCGCCGCGAAGCGGGGGGAGCGTGCACGATGAGCGTCTTCCAGATTGCCGGTGCGCTGTTCGCCATCGTCGCGCTGTTCGGCGTCCTCAATTATCGATTCATCAGGTTGCCCGACACGCTCGGCATCACCGCGGTCGGGCTCGTCGTCTGCGTCGGCATTTCTGCGCTCGGGTTCTACTATCCGGCGATGGCGATCGCCGCGCGCAAGATCGTCGTGCAGATCGATTTTGCCGACATCGTGTTTCACGGCCTGCTAAGTCTGCTGCTGTTCGCCGGCGCGCTGCACGTCGATCTGTCGAAGATGCGCACGCAGCGGCGCGCGGTGCTGATGCTCGCGACGATCGGCGTATTGATTTCGATCGCGGTGGTCGGCTTCGGCTTTTACTACGCGGCGCAATGGCTCGGCCAGCCGGTGAGCCTGCTGTGGTGTCTCGTGTTCGGCGCGCTGATCTCGCCGACCGATCCGATCGCGGTACTCAGCGTGCTCAAGCGCGCGGCGGCGCCCGAAAGCCTCGAAACCAAGATTACCGGCGAATCGCTGTTCAACGACGGCACGGCCGTCGTCGCATTCGTCACGCTAGTCGGACTCGCGACCGGCGCGAACGAGTTTTCCGCGGGCGCGATCGCATTCGATCTGCTGCGCGAAGTCGCCGGAGCGCTCGTGCTCGGCGCGGCGCTCGGCTTCGGCGCGTCGCTGCTGCTGCGAGGTATCGACAGCTATCCAGTCGAAATCCTGATCACACTCGCGCTCGCGACCGGCGGCTATAGTCTCGCCGAAGCGCTGCACGTGTCAGCGCCTCTCGCGGTCGTGATCATGGGGCTCGTGATCGGCAATCACGGCGCGTCGACGTCGATGTCGGAGAAGACGCGCGAGCATCTGTTCAACTTCTGGGACCTGCTCGACGAGTTGCTCAATCTCGTGCTGTTCGGGCTGATCGGACTCGAAATCATTGCGCTGTCGCTGCGCGTCGAGATCGTTTGGCTCGGGCTCGCGGCGATTCCGGTCGTGCTGTTCGCGCGCGGCGTCAGCGTCGCGATTCCGCTGCTCGCGCTGCAGAACTTCCGGCGGCTCAGTCCGCATTCGGCTGTCGTGCTGACGTGGGGCGGACTGCGCGGCGGCATCTCGATTGCGCTCGCGCTGTCGCTGCCGGAGTTTCACGGACGCGAAATGTTCATCGGCGTCACGTATCTCGTCGTGGTATTCAGCCTGCTGATTCAGGCGACGACATTGGGCCCGCTGATCCGTCGGCTCAATATCCCGGCCGCCCACGCAACCCGGCCAGCCCCGCCGGACTCATCGCCTGCACAAAACGCGCGCTAATCGTAAAGTGGATACCTACGCCGATCTGCACCGCGAGGTTGGTGAGAAAATCCAAACACAGTCCGAGACCGGCGCGAGCGGCTCTCGCGTCGATTTCGAGATTGGATTGGAGCGCCCGATTTAAGCGTTTTCTGAGCAGTGCCGCCGCGATTCTGACCCGGGGCGGCCCACCAGCAGGCGAGACCGATGGCGAGTCGAACCGCCGCCGCCTCCCTCCGGCCACGGTTCACGCCGCGGCCCTGGCTCGGACTTCAACGAGTCCGCCGCCAGTTTCTGGCTTACTTTCCGCCAGTTTCCGGACCGTCGCGCCTGCCGCGGCGCCGGGCATTTGGCCGTCAATGCCGGTTCTCCCACATACCTGGCAGGCGCGGTTTGTCATCCTGTCGATTCAGGCGTCCGAAGGAGTTCGCCATGTCGGTCTATGTCGATGAAGGGTTCCGGCCCTGTGTGACGGAATGCGCGACGGTCGCGTTCCGCGTGTGCTGCGACGATCGTGCGCAGATTTTTGAAGTTAGCGCCGACGCGCTGGTCGAGTTCTGTGGCGCCGTGAGCCGTCGCAAGCAGGACCTGTTGGTCGCGTTCGAGGATGCGCAGGACGAGATCCTCTCCGTAGCCGCGCAGCGATGGCAGTTCACGCCGAGCGAGCCGGTGCGGCTCGGTCTCGATGAATTCAAATTGGTCAGACATTAGGCGCGAGAAACGCCTTCATGAGCTGGATCGCCGCCCTGCCGATGTACAACGTGACACCCGCGCTCGACCTCGAATGGCGCGAGTGGCTCGACGACGTGCTGCGCCGGGTCAAGCCCGCGTGCCGCATCGTCGAGCCGGACGAGGAACTGCACGGCTTCTGGCGGCGCCCGAATCTGCTGATTTCCCAGACCTGCGGTTATCCGCTGATGCAGGGGCTGCACGCGCAGGTGCAATTGGTCGCGACACCCTGTTTCGATGCGCCCGGCTGCGACGGAGCGCATTACTCGAGCGTACTGGTCACGCGCGCCGACGCGCGCTTCGACTCACTCGCCTCGTGCCGCGGCGCACGCGCCGCCTACAACCAGGACGATTCGAACAGCGGCATGAACGCATTTCGTCACGCGGTCGCACCGCTAGCGCGCGCCGGCATGTTCTTCGGCGCGGTGCTGCGCACGGGCTCGCATGTCGGCTCGCTGCGCGCGGTCGCGGACAATCGCGCGGACGTCACCGCGATCGACTGCGTGACCTTCGCCTTCGTTTGCGACGTGCTGCCGGAACTCGCGGGGCGCGTGCGCGCGGTCGGCATGACCGCCGCCTCGCCGGGCTTGCCGCTGATCGCCGCGGCCAATGTGCCGCCGGCCACGATCGCCGCGTTGCGCGACGCGTTGAACGAGGCGCTGAGCGTCCGCCCCGAGCGCGCAAAACGCCTGCGTTTAAGGGGCTTTTCGACGTTGCCGCTGACCGACTACGCGCGCATCGGCGAGCTGGAAAGCGAAGCGTGCGCCGCGGGCTACGCGCGGCTCGCTTGATTCACCTACTCGCTCTTCTGCCACTCGACGCGCTTATTCACCCGCCTGCTGCACCTCCAGCACCAGCAGTTGCGCGCCGTCGGTGACCTGATCGCCGACCGCATACAGCACCTCGGCGACCGTGCCCGCCGCCGGGGCGCCGATCGTATGCTCCATCTTCATCGCTTCCATCACGATCAGCGGCGCGCCCTTCTCGACCACCGCGCCTGGTTCGACCAGCACCGCAATCACTTTGCCCGGCATCGGCGCGGTCAGACGGCCTTCGCCGTGCTCGGCATCCGCGGCATGCGCGAGCAGGTTCTGCCATTCGAATGCGAGCGTCTCGCCATGGCAGAACACGTGGAACCTGTCGCCGTCGACGAATACACGCCCCGTCACGCGCGCATCGCCGATCGTCGCGCGGAATTCATGGGCGCCCGCGCCGACCGACCATGTGAAGTCCTCGCGCACGCCGTCGTGTTCGAGTGTTTGCACGAGCGCTTGCGTGTCCCCGTTGCGCGCGAAAACGACCGTGAACGCGTCGGGGCTGTCGTCGTTGGCGCCGTCGTCGATCACGCGCCAGCCGAGCGTTTGCGTGTAGCCGCTATTGAGCCGCCAGTGCGACAGCGCGTCCCACGGCGACGCGCCGTGCGCGGTGCCGCCCTCGCGCGTCAACAACGCGGCGCACGCGAGCGCGAGCGCTTCCTTGAACGGCTTCTGTGCCGGCGCGAACAGCACGTCGTGATGACGCTCGATCAAACCGGTGTCGAGCTCGCCGCTCGCGAACGGCTCGCTCACGACGATGCGCCGCAGAAACTCGACGTTCGTATGCGGCCCGACCACCTCGCAGGCATGCAGCGCACGCGCGAGGCGCGCCAATGCCTCCTCGCGCGTCGCGCCGTGCACGATCAGCTTGGCGATCATCGGATCGTAGAACGGCGTGATCGTGTCACCCTCGCGCACGCCGCTGTCGATACGCACCGGCGCCTTGCGGCCCGGCTCGCCGAGCCCGGCCGCGTCGATCGCGAACTCGACGCCTTCGGGCATGCGCAGATGCTTGAGCGTGCCGGTGGACGGCAGGAAGCCGCGCGCCGGATGCTCTGCGTAGATGCGCGCCTCGATCGCGTGGCCGTCGAGCTTCAACTGCTGCTGGGTGAGCGGCAAACTCTCGCCCGCGGCAACGCGCAACTGCCATTCGACGAGGTCCTGCCCCGTCACCATCTCGGTGACGGGATGCTCGACCTGCAGCCGCGTGTTCATCTCCATGAAATAGAACTCGCCGGTCGGCGTCATGATGAACTCGACCGTACCCGCGCCAACGTAGTTGACCGCGCGCGCGGCGGCCACGGCCGCTTCGCCCATCGCGCGCTTGACCTCGGCCGACAGCCCCGGCGCGGGCGCTTCCTCGAGCACTTTCTGATGACGCCGCTGCACCGAACAGTCGCGGTCGAACAGATAAACGGCGCCGCCGTGCCGATCGGCGAACACCTGGACCTCGACGTGACGCGGCCGGGTCAGATACTTCTCGATCAGCACGCGATCGTTGCCGAAGCTGCTCGCCGCCTCGCGCTTGCACGACAGCAGCGCGGCCGCGAAGTCCGCGCTGCGCTCGACCACGCGCATGCCCTTGCCGCCGCCGCCTGCGCTCGCCTTCAGCAGCACCGGATAGCCGATCGTGTCCGCCTCGCGCTGCAACAGCTGCGGCTCCTGGTCGTCGCCGTGATAGCCGGGCACGAGCGGCACCGCGGCCGCGTGCATCAGCGCTTTCGCGGCGGCCTTCGAGCCCATCGCGGCAATCGCTCCGACCGGCGGTCCGATAAAGACGATGCCGGCCGTCTCGCACGCATGCGCGAAGTCTTCGTTTTCCGAAAGAAAGCCGTAGCCCGGATGCACGGCCTGCGCGCCGGTCGCGCGCGCGGCTTCGATGATCCGCTCGATGCGCAGATAGCTTTGCGCCGCCGTCGAACCGCCGATATGCACCGCTTCGTCGCAGGCGGCGACGTGTTTCGCGTTGGCGTCGGCGTCCGAATAGACGGCCACGCTCGCGATGCCGAGCCGCTTGCAGGTCGCCGCGACGCGGCACGCAATTTCACCCCGGTTGGCGATCAGGATCTTGTTGAACATGAGTGTCTCGATGAAATGGGCGGTACGGGGCGATGGTTGTTAGCGAAGCATGTCAGTTGCGCCAGCCCGGCGTGCGCTTTTCGAGGAACGACGCCACGCCTTCGCGGCCCTCTGCGCCGGCCCGCGTTTTCGCAATCCGCACGGCGGTGTCCTCGATCAGCGCGTCGCTCAACTCGCGGCCCGCGATGTCCTGCACGAGCCGCTTGCAGGCGCGCACCGCTTGCGGGCCGTTCGCGCACAGCGTCTGCGCGAGCTGCGCGACCATCGCATCGAGCTGCTCGGCGCTCACCGCTTCGCTGACCAAACCCAGCCGCAACGCGCTCGCGCAGTCGAACGCCTCGGCGGTGAGGAAGTAGCGCCGCGACGCCTGCTCGCCGAGCGCACGAATCACGTATGGCGCGATCGTCGCGGGAATCAGCCCGAGCCGCGCTTCGGACAGGCAGAAGTGTGCGCTTTCGACCGCGACGACGATGTCGCACGCGGCAATCAGGCCCATGCCGCCCGCGTATGCGTCGCCGCTCACGCGCGCGATCACCGGCTTGTTGCAGCGATATACCGCCGACAGCATGCCGGCGAGCCGCATCGCATCGGCGCGGTTCTCGTCGTCCGAGTAGCCGGCCATTTTCTTCATCCAGTTCAGATCGGCGCCCGCGCAGAACGCCTTGCCGTTCGCGGCGAGCACGACCGCGCGCACGTCGTCGCGCGTGTCGAGCGCGGTGAATGCGGCGGTCAGCTCGGCGATCATCGTTTCGTTGAACGCGTTGCGCACGTCCGGACGATTGAGCGTGACCGTCGCGATCTGGCCGGCAAGCTCGACCTTCAGCGTTTCGTATTGCATGCGTAACACTCCTTTGCCTTACGCGGTCGCATCGCGGTGACGCGGGCCATCACATTCTGAACACGCCGAAACGCGTGTCTTCGATCGGCGCGTTCATCGCCGCCGACAAACCCAGCCCAAGCACGTCGCGAGTTTGCGCGGGGTCGATCACGCCGTCGTCCCACAACCGCGCGCTCGCGTAGTACGGATGGCCCTGACGCTCGTATTGCTCGCGGATCGGCTGCTTGAACGCCTCTTCTTCCTCCGCGCTCCAGTTGCCGCCCTTCGCTTCGATGCCGTCGCGCTTGACGGTGGCGAGCACCGACGCGGCCTGCTCGCCGCCCATCACCGAGATGCGCGCGTTCGGCCACATCCACAGGAAGCGCGGCGAATACGCGCGGCCGCACATGCCGTAGTTGCCCGCGCCGAACGAGCCGCCGATGATCACCGTGAACTTCGGCACCTTCGCGGTCGCCACTGCGGTGACCATCTTCGCGCCGTTCCTCGCGATGCCTTCGTTTTCGTACTTGCGGCCGACCATGAAGCCGGTGATGTTCTGCAGGAACACGAGCGGAATCTTGCGCTGGCAGCACAGCTCGATGAAGTGCGTACCCTTCAGCGCCGACTCGGAAAACAGAATGCCGTTGTTCGCGACGATACCGACCGGATGCCCCCAGATATGCGCGAAGCCGCAGACGAGCGTGGTGCCGTAGCGCGCCTTGAATTCGTCGAACGCGGAATCGTCGACGATACGCGCGATCACTTCGCGGATATCGAACGGCTTGCGCGTGTCGACCGGAATCACGCCGTAGATGCTCTGGGTGTCGTAGCGCGGCGGCTTCGGCTCCTGCAATACGAGCGGCGCCGGCTTCACGCGGTTCAGATGGCCGACGATGCTGCGCGCGATCCCGAGCGCATGCGCATCGTTCTGCGCAAGATGATCGACGACGCCCGACAGACGCGTATGCACGTCGCCGCCGCCGAGATCTTCGGCGCTGACCACTTCGCCGGTCGCGGCTTTGACGAGCGGTGGGCCGCCGAGAAAAATCGTCCCCTGGTTCTTGACGATGATCGACTCGTCGCTCATCGCCGGCACATACGCGCCGCCCGCGGTGCACGAGCCCATCACGACCGCGATCTGCGGAATACCCGCGGCCGACAGATTCGCCTGGTTGTAGAAGATGCGGCCGAAGTGATCGCGATCGGGAAATACGTCGTCCTGATTCGGCAGATTCGCGCCACCCGAGTCGACGAGGTACACGCACGGCAAGCGGTTTTCGCTGGCGATTTCCTGCGCGCGCACGTGCTTCTTCACGGTGACCGGATAGTAGGTGCCGCCCTTCACGGTCGCGTCGTTGCAGACGATCACGCACTCCTGTCCCGCGATGCGGCCGATGCCGGTGATCACGCCGGCGCCCGGCGCGTCGTCGTTATACATGCCGTACGCGGCGAGTTGCGACAGTTCGAGAAACGGCGTGCCCGGATCGAGCAGTTGCGCGATCCGCTCGCGCGGCAGCAGCTTGCCGCGGCTCGTGTGCTTGTCGCGCGCGGCCTGGCCGCCGCCCTGCGCGAGTTGCTCGATCTTCGCGCGCAGATCGGCGACGAGCGCTTCGAGCGCCGCCGCGTTCGCGCGAAAGTCGTCCGAGCGTGGGTTCAGTTTCGATTCGATGATCGGCATGACGTCGCTTCTCCAAAGTGCGGCGTATTGAGGGGGCTCACGCGCGCTTGCATCACAGCGTTTCGGCAAACAGCTCCCGGCCGATCAGCATGCGACGAATTTCGCTCGTGCCCGCGCCAATTTCATAGAGCTTCGCATCGCGCCACAGACGACCGACCGGATACTCGTTGATATAGCCATTGCCGCCGAGAATCTGGATCGCCTCGCCAGCCATCCAGGTCGCCTTTTCGGCCGTGTACAGAATCACGCCCGCGCAGTCCTTGCGGAGCTGGCGCACATGGTCGTTGCCGAGCGTGTCGAGTTGGCGGCCCACCGCGTACAGATACGCGCGGCATGCCTGCAGCGTCGTGTACAGATCGGCGACTTTGCCCTGGATCAGCTGGAATTCGCCGATCGACTGGCCGAACTGCTTGCGGTCGTGGATATACGGCACGACCGCGTCCATCACCGCGACCATGATGCCGGTCGGGCCGCCCGCGAGCACCGCGCGTTCGTAGTCGAGACCGCTCATCAGCACTTTGACGCCGCCGTTCAATGCCCCAAGGATGTTTTCCTCCGGCACTTCGACGTCCTGGAACACCAGTTCGCCGGTGTGCGAGCCGCGCATGCCGAGCTTGTCGAGCTTCTGCGCGACCGAGAAACCCTTCATGCCCTTCTCGACGATGAACGCGGTAATGCCGCGCGAATTCGCTTCGGGATCGGTCTTTGCATAGACGACCAGGGTGTCGCAGTCGGGGCCGTTGGTGATCCACATCTTGGTGCCGTTCAGCACGTAACGATCGCCCTTCTTCTGGGCGCGCAGCTTCATGCTGACCACGTCCGAGCCCGCGTTCGGCTCGCTCATCGCGAGCGCGCCGACGTGCTCGCCCGACACGAGCTTCGGCAGATACTTGCGCTTCTGCGCGTCGGTGCCGTTGCGATGAATCTGGTTCACGCACAGGTTCGAATGCGCGCCGTACGACAGGCCAACCGATGCCGACGCACGCGAAATTTCCTCCATCGCGACCATGTGCGCGGTATAGCCCATGTTCGCGCCGCCGTACTCTTCGGAAACCGTCATGCCGAGCACGCCGAGGTCGCCGAACTTGCGCCACAGGTCCATCGGGAACTGATCGGTACGATCGATTTCCCCGGCGCGCGGCGCGATTTCTTTGGCGGCGAACGACGCAATGCTGTCGCGCAGCATTTCGATCTCTTCGCCGAGCGGGAACTGCAAACCGGGCAGATTGGGCATTGCGGTGTCTCCTGAGTTCGTGGGCGGCCGCTGGTGGAGCGCGAAGCGGCACGCGAAAGCATGTCAACGCGCATTTCACGCCAGATTGACGTATGCGTCAATAGGTATTTCTGAGTGTTACTCAGAAATTTACAAACCCGCATTAGCTGGCCGATTCGGTGCTACGATCGCGTCCATCGGGCATAGACGCAGCGTTCAAACGCCAGCTCGAGCCCCAATCCACACCAAAAATCTGAATTTTACTCATATGACGGTTGCCGAGAAGGCCGGATTACCTGTCTCGCGTCGCCAGCCGGCCGGACGCAAGTCGCAGCAGCGCGTGAAGGAGATTCTTCAGGCGGGGCGCGACGTGTTCTCCGAAAAGGGCTACGAACGCGCGACGACTGCGGAAATCGCGCAGCGCCTGGGCGTTTCCGAGGCGACGGTGTTCAGCTACTTTCGCGGCAAGCGCGAGTTGTGCGCTCGTGTCATCGGCGATTGGTACGACGAGATCATCGACGCGATCGAAGCGGGCCTGCCGCGCGACGGCAACGTGCGCCAGCAGTTCGCGTTCATCGTGCGCATGCATCTGCGGCTGATGCTCGTGAATGGCACCGATCTGTGCGCGCTGGTGCTGTCCGAAGGGCGCGCGCGGCATCACGAACTGAGCGAAGCGCTGACCGAACTGCAGCGCCGCTACACCGCGCCGTTGATGCGCGTGCTCGCGCAAGGCCAGCAAAGCGGCGAGATTCGCTCCGACATGCCGCTGCGCCTGTTGCGCTCGATGGTGTTCGGCCCGATGGAGCATGTGCTGTGGGACGCGACGCTGACGAACCGGCAGATCGATATCGACGCCACCGCCGATCAGCTGATCGACGTGCTGTGGGTCGCGCTGACGCCGCCCGACCTCGCGCTCGGCGCGTTGCAGCGCTTTCGCGTGGAAGTGGCTGCAGCGAGCCGTCGTTTCGACGAAGCCAGCGTCGCGGCCGGCGAAGACAAGGCCGAGGCCCCCGGCCCGGCAAGCGCCGCGCGCCGCGAGAAAAGCGGCTAATCTACGAGCTTTCCCGCCGCAGCCCGAAGGAGAGCCCAAGTGCCCGCAGCGACAAGCGCGAAGGAAAGCAACAAGCGAAGCGAGAAGTCTGGCGAAGAACGCGGCGACAAACCGAAAGCCGCAAAGAAAGCGCCAACGAAAAAATCAACCGAAACGTCGTCCGGATCCACGTCCGCCGCACGCATTCGCATCGGCATCGGCGGCTGGACCTATGCGCCGTGGCGCGGGCCGTTTTATCCGGAAGACCTGACGCAAAGCCGCGAACTCGAATATGCGAGCCGGCATCTGACGTCGATCGAAATCAACGGCACTGATGTAGAATGGTGTTCAGTAATGTAAAGAGCAGTCTACTCTCTAGAATTTACAAAATAAAATCAGTAACTTGGTGTCTACATAGGTTCAGACATGACCGATAGCATCAAGCGTGATCCGGGTAGCTAATCGGGTAGCCTAAAGCACGGGTGGGTAGCTACAATGGGCATGTCCCTCCACAGGAGCTACCCTATGCCCAAACAGGTTCACGTTCTGGACGACATCCAGCTTCGCGCCTGGGTCGCGAAAGGCGAGCCGGTTGCCAGGTCGGACGGTGACGGCCTGACCTTTACGCTTTCCAAGGCCGGCACTGCGAGCTGGATTCTCCGCTACCGTCTCGGCGGCACTACCCGGCGCGAGATGACGCTTGGCAACTACCCGGACATGTCCCTCGCCGCGGCGCGCAAGCTGGCCCGGCAGCACCGGGTCGGAATCGATGGCGGCGGCGACCCTGCTCGCGAAAAACGCATCAAGAAGGCGCGGGCCGCGGCGGACTGGACCGTCACCCTCCTGATCGACGACTACAACGAAAAGATCATGCCCTCACTGGCCAAGGGGAGTGCCGGTGCTCGCAAGCGGCACTTCAAGAACGTGATCCGACCCACGCTTGGCCCTCTGTCCGTGTCCACCGTCACTGCTGCGGATATCGTGCTCATGGTCGAACGAGTCAGGAGCTGGTCGATGGCAGAACAGATCCTGTGCTCCGCGTCGCGCCTGTTTTATCACGCGGTCGGCCGACGTCTCATCAATGCGAACCCCTGTGCTGGCATCTCGCTTGACGCGATCAAGGGGGCCAAGCCTGCCCCGAGAAAACGGGTCATGCTTACACCCGGGGAGTTGCACGAGATCCTGTCGAAAGTGGATACCGCCGGTCGGAAATACGGTCTGATCCTTCGCTGCTTGTTCGGGACTTGCGTCCGGACCGCCGAGTTCGTCAAGTCACGAAAGGAGCACTTCGATCTCGATAACGGGACATGGTGGGTCGTGCCTGAGAACGTCAAGACACGCCACGGAATGCTCGTCCCCCTCAGTCCGGCCGTAACGGAATGGATTCAGGAGCTGATGGACATGTCCGGGGATTCGGAGTACCTGCTGCCGGGGATGTACACGCGCGACGGGAGTCATATGGGCGTGACCACCCTGTGGGATGTTTTGTCGGCGCTTCAAGAGGACAAGGCGTTCAACACCCGCTACTTCACGCCGCACGACACTCGCAGCACAGCGAAAGGCCATATGCGCAACCTCGGGGTGTCGAACGAGATTAGCGAACTGGCCCTGAACCATAAACGCAGGGGCATTGAAGGGATCTACGATGTGCGGGAAGAGGTTCCTGAATTGCGCGTCGCGCTCGAATTGTGGTCCGACTTTCTCATACGTTGCGAGCGAGGGATTACGAATGTTGTGCCGATCGCTGCCGCGAGAGCGTGAAACGAAGGTGCGATGCTTAACGTAATGGCCTCCTGCATGACTTTTCGCACTCACGTCGCTTTGAGGTATTCACGTCGAAGTAATGAAGAGGCCTTTCCTGACGAGCCTCCGCGCAGAAACCTACGCCAAAACCTACGCAGCGCTCTAGCAACTTCTTGGAAATTAGTGTCGCATTTAGGCAACAGAGGAATTGAAGGTGCTGGACTTGCCCGTGCGTGACCGGACAAGTGGTGACTGAGGAGCGCGTTCGATCAAGATCCAACACCCACTCGATCCTAAATCCGTCCGTTGAAGCCAATGCCAGCGGGCGGTTGGGACGATCCATGCGAACATGATACCGTAAAGCGTACCGTTGTACGCCTTCCTCTAGCGGCTTACAGTATGGAAGCCGTATACGCGCCGAAAAATTCTCTCGGCGCGGCCCATGTGTCCAAGACGGTCCGTCGGCGTCCAGGCATTGACCAATGAACCATGTGTCGAGCCAAACTGCACCAACAAAACCCCTGCCGCTATCGTGAATGACGGTATCGCGAACGGCAAAATGCCCCAAGACGTCGATACCGTCACCTGATACCGTCAGAATCGGCCTTAGGGTGCAACGATGTGGACTGCTTCATCGACGTTGTTGGAGTACATCGCGTGGTCCAACGAAACCGCCAACGAGACCAACGCAACCGTTTAGGCTGTAGGCCAGTCGTCGGGCACCAGCTTCAGGCCGTCTCACCACCGTTCACGCAAGGCCGCCTGGAATCGTGCATCGTCGCTAAAGTCCGGGTGATCAGTGATGATCACCTGGAACTTACCTTTAAGGCTCTCCACGACGTCAAAAACCTGGCCGTACAATCGCTTCACCGCCAGACGATCCGAGTCGATCTTTTCCTGCGTCAACCCATCGCCCGGCACCGGATCGGGCGAAAAATGCGCTTGCGACAATGATCCAGCCATATCCCGTACCTTATCGCTCGGCCACAACGCGGATATAAACGCGAATGTCCTCTGTAGCCCGCCATTGACTCTTTGGCATCGCTTTCACAGCGTCGTCGGGGTTGGGCAGCCAGCCAACGAGGCACGCACGCGTATTGAGAACCCGACACTGCGGTTAGAGTGCGTCATTTTGTGTCGAATGCTACAACTTCATGGTCCAACGATCACGGACAGGCGCCCCACTTACGATGGTTCAAGACGAGAGCTGTCAAAGATGTGCACACCGTGAAACTCAAGGCTGTAGTCCCCACACTCGATGAACAGATGGGGCACATGCCGAACCGCCGTGGCTTTCACACCAAAGATTTGTTCCGCCGTAAACATGCCTGTGTGGCGCGCGTTGTGCCAGTCCTTTTGCTTTTGCCAGAAGTGGTCTGCAAATGCGATCTGGCGACCCGGGCCCTCCAGAAAGCAGGCGAAAGCACCCAAGCCCTTCCGTGACGATAGTGCGCGAAATGTCGCTGACGGCACCTCGAAGAATTCTGCTGTCCTGGCTACCCGTGCGAGGTGTTTCTCGTCGATCTGCGCGTACCGGCGAAGAAGGCACCTGGGGTTACTCAGCCCCTCAAGGAACTCAGCTTTCGACAGACCGAAATCGAGATACGCCCAGTAAGTCAACAACAGCTCGATGCGGCTGACGAGCGTGCCTATCTGGTCAAGGTCACCATCTTCGAGCCGAATATCTTCTCCGTGAGCACCCTTGTCGCGAACTCTCTTGATCAACCGGAAGTCTCGCTCCCGAATATTGACTATCTTCACGATATCCCCGTCTGTAGCAGCAATTGCTGCCTGGTACTTCTCGGGAAACCGCGGCTCCCTGCTAAACGAAAATGTCCGGCTAATCACATCAAGTATCTTGTCGCGCGCCACTTGATCGAGCCTGGAACTCAAACGGCCAAGCTCGTCCCGAATCCTGCTCATTTTCTCCTGACTGGGCGGTGTCAGTGACCCGCCGCCCCGACCCGCGTGATGGCTAACATAGCTGTCGAGCAGGCTGATATAGCCGAGTACCTTGTACTCCCAGAAACCATCGTATCACTGCATCCCGGCCAGGCGGGTCCACCGTATCGCGCGATGTGGAGAACGATAGTAATTTTGAATGATTACCTGCCAATGCCCATCGAGTAAATGCTTCTGCGTAAAGCAGCTGTGCACGAATTCGCTGTCTGACGTATCTCGGGGGACCGGCTGGAACGTGGGGAAATACAGCCGATGGAATCGCTTCGTGTCAGCAATCTCTACGTGCATGTTCACGATCGACACCGGGTGGGCAATCAAGATTGAAAGCAGGCAGGCAATTTCCATTGCCTTGTTCCGCGCATCATCCAGCGTGAGGGCGCCACCTGTCTGCGTGAGCGCGAACTCGATGTGTTCGTGAATCACGTGATCTTCACCACTTGATGTAACATCGCCCTCGTATTCTGTGGTCAGGTTGAATTCCCGCCGACCCTCCATGAACATCACAGATATTTGCTGTGGCAAATCGGTCCAAGTCAGCTCTTCGCCGACGTTTCCCTTGATGCGGCGCCACTGCAGAAACCATTCGGATATGTCGCAGTAGCGGATGCTCACGCTCTGGAACTGGGGATCAGAGACCTTCCCGGCTATTAGGTAGTCGGCATAGATCGTAAGGCCGTACGCTTTGCACCCGTGAAGGGTATATGTTTTCCCGTTGTCCGCTATTGCGTGCACCACGCCAAGTGAATACGCGGTATCCGAATGAGGAATCGGACTCGTAAGCGGCAATTGACCGCTTACTTGCCGACCACCTCCAAACGACAACTTCCCCTCGCCTAAGCTGCCCAGTTCATCGTGATGAAACTCCACCGCGTGTTTGTGTTCTTCAGTGAACATCACGTGCTCTCCACTCTGTTTTAATACACCAAGGTACGCATCCGGCTTCGCGGCGTCAGGAATCAGGAAGCCTGCGCAGCTAAAGAGAGGAGGATGTAAGGCCACCCATTTCCGACTCGCCCTGAAAGCGATGAGTGCCCACATCGGACCACTGCGGAACGAATCTACCGCTGTCCGCCACTCAGCAACACTTCCAGCCGACTCGCCTCCGGCACGCCAAGGCTAATCATCTCTGCCACGATGCTCTCAATATCAGCATGAACTGCAGCATTGCCCGCGAAAGACTGGGCGTCCACGGCATAGATCCGCTCTGCAATCTGGCACCATCGTTTGCCGAAACCATGATCGTTCCAGAACGACCGGGAATCAGGATATGCACCAAGCCAAACTTTGGCCGCGCGAACAAGTAACCCGAGTTGGTCCGTTCGCGGCGAAACTCCCAGCAGATTCAGCAGTACAAGCGCAACAAACGGCGAGGGCGCAGACTGAACTAGCAGATCAAGTACCGGGAAATATGAAGCGACGCGATCGATACCCTTCTCATGGAGATAGCATTTTGTGCTCTGAACGAAGTGGTGATCGTTACAGAATAACGTGGCAATTGCCGGTCCGATATGGATCTCAATGGAAGCATCCATCTTTCCGCTCAGGCGCCTCCATCCACTACTTGCCATCATCCGATCTGCAAGCGCCGACCGGACACCTACAGCGACAGACTCCTGCAAATCGTCGCCACCGAAATAAACTGCGTCAAGGCTGCGCAGGAAGTCTGCAAGAACGTCGAAAAAATTTCTGTCTGGCAGACCTGTAATCGGCTTGACGATCAGATCATCCGCCTCGGCGAACGTCAATCCGACTACACATCGCGCGACCAGGTCGAAGAACACATTGTTCCAATCCGAAGGTTCATTCTCTGCTTCTTCGCCGCCATCCAGCTCGCCGCCATTAGCTTGAATCGTCCATGGCATATAGGCCCTGGCGATATCGCGCAGCCACCGATGTGAATTGGCATTGCCGATCCCGCGCACCTGCCGTAGCCAGAGCGCAGCTGCCTGATGATTCACGTGCTCTTCGTGCGAAATTTCATCCCTATCAGGTACCGCTTCATCGTCATCTTCTTCAAGATGTTCATCGCGCAATCGAATTCCGTACCTCGGACGCACCCGTTCGGGCGGAAAGGTAGGCCAGGCCGGTTCAGATTCAACTCCGGCCAGCCACTTCATTTCCGCGTCAACGGTGCTCTTGGCTGCTGCGTTGCGTCGCGCAGCAAGCGCAGCAATTTCTTCGTCAGACAGGTCCCAGCGGCGGTCGGGCACAACGCATGAATGGAGCGCGCATCGCAGCAGTGCGCGCAACAATCTTTCGTCAACCGACTCCAGTACCGTCACCGCCGCGCCCAACCCGTGAGCGGCGGCATGACGCGGGCAGGCAGCGACCTCCAGCAACGCACGGACATGATCCGGCGAATTGCTGTGCCGCAGCGCATGTATCAATCCGACGTAGGCTATGGCAATCGGATTGAAACGAAGGCCGCTCCGGATCTGAAGCACAGGGTCGTCATCGCCGGACTTGAACGCCTGTTCGAGCTGATCGCGTGCCCACGCGCCATACTCGGCCCGCAAACTGTCGTCCCCGTCGCGCATGACCATCATGGCTGCAACAAGTACCGCCTCCTGTCGCGCACGATGCGAGGCATCTTCGCTATCGTCTCCCGTTTGCTCTGATGCCTTCGGAACCACACGGCTCGCCCAAGCGACCGCAGTCAATCGCTGCTCCAGCGAGAGGCGCGAGGGATTGTCGATTGCCATGCTGATCGCGGTCTGCATGGCGAAGTCCGAGGACTCCTCCTCCGCAGCACCTCTCAACACCGCCAGGTGGCGCTGCTCTGCGTCCGGTGATACATACTGGCGTCCTCTCACCGTGGAGCCATCTGCTAGCGTCACCTCGCCTTCGTGCCAGTTAGATGGATCGGCAAGGTTCAGCGCATGCAGAACCATGAACTCCGGATCACCGAGGTTGGCTTGAGGGCCAGCGGGTCCAAGCCGCTGCGCCGCCCCCCGCAATAGCAACGTCAGTTTGGTCAATTGATCGGGTATGACCGTCAGAGCGTAATTCCCGATCAGACTGTCGAGACTGTTGCGCCTCGAGACCTTCTGCTGGAGTTCGGCCGCACTTGCCCTGCCGCGCGGCTCGGCGCCAGGCCCGCCCATGGCAAGAAAATCCGACGTCCCGATCTGGTCATGCACCAGTCGCGTGTTATCAAGGCACAACAACTCCGGGCATGAGAGAAACGCTGCGGCTACCCCGGCGGATTTCGGCCAGTGCGAAATTATGAGATCCGTTGCGACAAGCAGGTAGGCGGCACACGACCCCGGGGGGCCCAGCACGTCTGTAAGGACGGACTCGAAAGGCTCGCCAGCGTCAAGGCGAAGATGCGCCCAGGCTTCGAGCGCCATCAGCGCTGAGGTCACGCAATTGGAGCGGCCGTTCCGCGACCACAGGTAGCTCTGTGTCCACGGAAAGGTTCGTAGACCATCGGGAAGCGCAATGTTGATCACGTCTGTACCTGCGTCACGGCCCCTGCTTCCATGCGCCACTGCGTGGCTCACCAGATTGCGGACGAGCATAAGACCGTCTTGCGGTGAGTTCACCAGCAGTTCGAGAAACGGGCCTTGCGCAGGGGAAGCGGGCAAAAATTCGTGGTCGAGAAACGTAAACGGCTCTTCGCGTTCGCGACCCGAGTAACGATCACGGCGTCGCTGTTTGCTGATCAACGCCTGCGCGGTCAGTTTGGCCAAATCGGTTGGCGCGGCTTGCGCCAGAGAGCCATGGATCTTCAGGATGCTTCGCACAAGCCTTTCGTTATGTTCGGTCTGCGCCACCGCCTGCAGGTATTCGGCCGCGAGTTCCGGCGTTGTCCGTGCGAACATGACGAATCCCATGCGCAAATCGTCCGGCAGGGACTGCGCCTGCCATGGTTCAAATTGCCCACCGGATATGGAGCCAGCATCTGGGTTGGTCGGAGTGTTCAGCGGCTCCATCTGCCTGAGCCAGACATAGAGCTGTCGCGTGATTAGCGGCGTAATAGCCGTCGCACCAAGTGTACCGGCAGAGAAGCCTGTGTACAGGTCCACAACCTCGGGGATAGCTTCGCCGGGAATCGCATTGCCCACGCTCAGAAGCCATAGGACCAGATTAACCCACACGCGCCCGTGCGGTACGTTGAGGCCGGCCGGGATGAGAGCAGGATCGATACCAGCGGCAGCAAACACTTTTGACGCTGGAACGACTTCGACGGCCAGGACCGTTCGGACAAGCTCACGAAGTAGCCGGGCGTGATCGCCAAGCAACACTGTTTGAGCCCGCAGCAGTATCGCGCCGGCGGCTTCTGAACGCACGAGCGCGAGGAGCACTGCGCGCCGCCATGATTTGTGGGCGGATCCACGACTCAAGCGTTCAAGAAGAGCATGCCACGCAGTGCCATCCGTGTCCCGCTCAATCGCCATTCTGGCAGCGAGTTCGACTCCCCGTGCGAGCGTCGCTGATGCAGGCCGCTCGAGGTTCAATGTGTCGATTAGCGAAATATCCGCCTGGAGTGCATTTGCAATCGCCCATTCGCATAGCACGTCGTGACGGAAGGCTACCTGGTCGGCTCCGAGATTGCGCAGGGTACCACTATCGACCAATGCATCGATTGGCGAAGCGGCTAACGAACGGACATCAAGAGCATCGCGGTGTGATAAAGCCTGCCGGGCCATGTCATGGAGTAGCCGCGAACGGTCACGCCAACCACTGTCTCGCTTGCCATCTGCGGTGCTCCACCACTGCTCGGCCATGTCGATCTCGGTACGAGGCAGCGGTTCCGTCAAAGGCCGACTTGCGAGCCGCGCGAGCCGGAACAGGTTTCTGGTGACCTGTCGCGCGGGGTGATTGTCACTGAGGAGCGGAGCAAGCGCTGGTTCGCTGGCTGTGAGTTGCCCGATTTCGGCTTTGCTCAACTCGTCGATTGCCACCGGCTCAGCCCGCGTCAGTTGATCCAGAGCATCACTGGGTAGCCAGCTCGGCTCGTCGATGCCGAAATCGGGTCTTGCGGTTGCGAGAACCGCCACGCCTGGAACCCGTGCGGCTTCCCGGATGATATCGATGACCGTGCGACGTTCTTCTTCGTTGAAGGAATCGAGATTATCCAGGAAAACAACAACGCCCCCATCGTTTGCCAGTTCGACCAGCAAATCGCGAAGTGTGCCCTCAAAGTCAAGCTGTGCGCGCATCGCGGACCAGCCTCGCGGGACACATCGCCCCGGGCTGAGAACCATAATCTGCGCCTCATTCTGCAGCGACTCTGCAATCTGACGTAGAACACCTGACTTGCCGACGCCTGCGTCTCCGCGAATCTCCACATAGTGTCCACGGTCAAACGCCTCGTGCACCGCCGCAACCCGTTCATGCCTTGTTAGCACTACCTTGCCGACCTTGTTGCCAATGTCCGCAAGAGCCAGGCGTGCATCTTCCGCAAGGGCGACGCGGGCCTTTGCATGCCGACGGTCTCCGACAAATCGGAACCCGAGTGGCACTAACGATTCCAGCAGGGTACCCCTGGTTCTATCTCCACCGTTCTTGCCCACGTTGATGGCCAATTCGATGAGGTTGCCCCATAGAGCATCGGCGCGCGCTGCATCGTCTGCGTGCAACGTACGGACTACACGCTCGCGCGCCAGCTCCTCGGACACAGAACCTGGTGCCGCAAAGTCGAAAGTGAGAATTTGAAGGCGGCGCAAAAGCTGCCAGATTGTGACGTCATCATACGGCGCCCCTTCATCCTTCAAATGACTCTGGAACGTCTTGACGAGCGTGCGCATGTCATCGTTTGCGGCGCCTGCGAGTTTGATCTGCGCAGCGAATGTGTGTCCGTCACCTGTCTGCCGCGCGAGTGCAAGCACATCCTGATAAGGGCCATCGATCTTGCGTGATCCCCTACACGTCGCTATGGCCATCTCGACGCGCTGAGACCAAAAGGCCGGCCGGCGCGAAGTCTCGACGATTTGCGCAACGACCTTCCGGAATACGGCGTCGCTGGCAGCGAACGTAATTGTGCGCTTGACCTGAATTTCGAGCGTTGCTGCGCTCCCGGAGGCATCGAGTGCATGGATGATGACATCGTCGAGCGGAAAACCGGCATTGGCTTGCTGCAACGCGACGCGCTCAGTCGTGGTGCCGGGCAGACCCCGTGGCGGCGCGCCGCTGAGCATCGCAAGGAGGTAGAACGCCGCCACCTGACCTTCGAAGTGGGCACCGGCAGGCCCGCTGGAAGCCGTGCTGACTCCTGATACACCCCCTGAGAATGCGGATGAGTCGTCGGTCGATTTTGGGTCACCCATTTCTTATGCCCCGCATTTGTTTCACGTTGCCGGTTTCGCCAAAAGTCTGACTTAGCAGTGGTGCTAGCCATTGCTTTCCCTTGGGGTGGATAATGGCCGCACTACGCCATACAGTCGTTCGGATGTACCATCGCGACCGATAAATTATGAGGCTATCGTTCGGCAGCTGAAGCAATTTCGGCGCGTAAATGTTCGGCGATATGTTGGCCAACACCCGGCACTCGCAGGTGCACCCCGATCTCTCCCAAGTTGCTGCTATGAGTTTGGTCTGCCGAAAGCCAGTTTAATGACGTGATCACGGCGTTATCATCATCCCACACGAGTAGTTTTGCGTGAACTCTCGGCGAATGGACAGGCTTCAAGGACACACCCAACGAAGTCGCTTCCTGTGTCAACCGTCGCTCGTCAGAGCCTCGAACAGGTGCGGTCCTGCGGCAATAAAAAACCTCGACCGAAAGCTGTGCACTTTCGGCCGCGGCGCGCTGCAGAGGCGCTAGGATGCCAGGGCCTGCTGCTACGCCCAAACGATGGCTTGCGAGAATAATGAACTTCTTCGCGTCATCCCTAGCACGCAAAACTAACTCGTTGTGCTGTGCGCCTGCAATGATGCTGCCTTCTCCGGTCGGCGTAGCGGTCTGAGCCGATTGCAAGCGTTGCGAAATGAGCACGAAATCTCCAGCCAATTCCGACCAGAGTCCGTCGTGCATGCAAACCAGACGCCCAAAGCAGCGCACCACTTCGTCCACGATCTTGGGATCGCGCAAGACCACCGATGCCTCATAAGACGCGAATCCGCTTGTGAGCCAGTTGCAGGACCCCACGACGGCAACATATTCACCTGAGGGACCCGCGTCGGCCAAAAGCAGCTTGGAATGCGAGCCCGTGGAAGACGACTGGAAGGTTAAGCGCTCCGCCAAGGCCTGAATTTGAAGGTTTTTGCGCAACTCGGCAATCGCACTCCTGGTCGAGGCGAGGTCATCCGGATCTTCGTTCTGCCCCCAGAATATGCGGATATGAACGCCTCTTTCGACTGCCTTGTTGATCGCCGGAAGCAGATCCAGCACACGCGAGGCGCTTATGAAGGTTGAATGGATAAATACGTGAGTTTTTGCCGTTTCGAGCAAGCGAAGCAGAGCCTCCTGATGCGCTTTACCGCCCAACACCAGATCCTGAAGTTTGAAGTCGATGCTGTGCACTGCGGCTTTTGGCGGCTGCATCCGTTCAAGCTCGTACGCATAGTTCGGTTCGAATGTGAAATCCGATTTGCTGTCTGCTTCTTCGGCGGTGGCCAGCACGACTTGACGTAGCTTGTCCAACGATCGCGTCTCCGGCAAGCCAGAGACAATACGGCCTCCGCGGACCACTACTGTGACCCAACGCCGATAGATGCCTCCTGGTTGGCCGCTGACGAAGGTCTCATCGGGATCCAAAAGAACCTGAAGCGCTTCATTGACTTCCACTTGACTGTGCCAGGACAGTGGCTTCACCCAGACACTTGATTGCCCTTCCAAAGACTTACGAATTTCTTGTTCCGACTGCGTCATCAAATCCTTATTTCTAAAGATTTCCCCGCAAACCATATCAAGGACGTAATTGGTGGGACGTTTCTGAAGATCCGGGAGTTTAGGTAGTTCCGAGTGGGAAACGGCGACTTTTCCGATCTCGGTTGCTCGGAAATTGACTTCAACCGCGACGCTCAATTCGACCCAGCCGGCACGCATCAATCGAACGAGTGCTTCAATCACGACTCGGCGTGGCAGTCCGCCGTGCTCCGCGAGTCCATTGGTAGACCATTCGCGTTTGACTAATGCATCAAGTAGCAAGTGCTCCACTATGCTCCAATGACGCCCCTTGTCTACCACGAATGATATCTTTCCTTTGAGAACCGGAAGAAAGACCTTGGTCGACTTCATTACTTGACTCCCAACGCGTCTGCAGAAATAACTGAGATTCCTTCTCGTTGCCTTCTACCGTCGAAGAATTCCAACACACGGTCAATAAATCCGATATCTTCTTTGCCATCCTGGGCATTGCGAGCGATGCTTCCTAGGAAGTCGAGACTACCGATAATAACCATGCGATAGCGGGCCCTGCTCAGTAACACGTTCATTCTTCGCTCGTCTGCGAGAAAGCCGAGCGCGGCCCGAATTCCTCCGAATCCGTTGTTCCGCACCAGCGAAACGATCACGAAGTCGGCCTCACTGCCTTGAAAGGAGTCGACCGTGTTGCAGTAACTCTTGTGTCCAGGTGGCAAGTTGAATTTCGATAGAGGTGAGCGCGCGATACCCTGTTCCAAGGTATCCGCCAAAGCTCGCACCTGACGGCTGTACGGTGAAAGCACGGCAAGCGTCGGCAATGGGTCAGACCGGGGTTCCGAGAGTTCGAGGATCTTTTTGCTGACACGCAACTCAAGGTCATTTTTGAAACGGGGGAGTGCTTCCCCTTTCCTCATATGCCTCGTGTCCTGCACCCACGGGGTATCAATCCAAATAATTGGCGTCTCCGGTAGCGCATGCAACGCACCCCATCCGATTGTGTTGGGATGCAGCCTAAATCGATTGGCAGTGGCTTCGTCGGTGAGAAGTTTGTCGTCATAGAAAGCGTGGGACACAACCTCCGCAATGTCGGGATGCATGCGGTGCTGGTTAGTGAGTGCGGCGGCGATAGGTCGGCCTTTGGGATTCTTCTCTAGCCTGACGTATTCCTTCTGAACGTTTGAGCTGAATAACGAGAAAAGGCTAGCGGAATCCTCGCACAGTTTCACCAGTTCGTTATGGCCAGTCTCACCTCCTTCCGCTCTGAGCTCGTTAAAGACCTCATCGACGATGCTGCCGCGCAATGCGAGCCCTACCATTGGGTCTACCAATTCGAGCGCCCGCTTAACCGCTAAAGGTCTATTCAGGAGCGATAGTGTGCGCTCTTCACCAAACGGGGGGAGCTGCTTATGGTCCCCGATCATCAAGCGGCGTGGCGAGAGGATCATGGGTGCAATCAACTCACCACCGGTTGCCTTGCCCGCTTCTTCCACGACAGTCCAGTCGAATTGAGAACGGTCATCAATCAGCGTTTGGATGTCACCTGAGTTTGCGGTTGCGAAAAGTAAATTCGCCGACTGGAGCATCAGGTTCTCCAACGCGCGCCGGGCATTCGGTGGTGCTGCTTGCGATCCGGCGGTGCCGTCGAGTTCGAAAGTCGTGCAAAGGGCATCGACCTTCGTTTTCAGAACTGGAGACGCCTCACGGCATAGTCTGCTGCCACGGAGGTGGGTAAGAAGTTGCTTCGCTTGATTGGTAACGTGATATTTGCTTTGAGCGTCTTTACGATCGGGGGTTGCGCACCGGATTACAACGGAGTCTTCAAGCACATCCGCTCCCAAGGCGTTGACGATCTCGTGAAGAAGGTGGTCGACCGCATGGTTGCTCTGCGCCGATAACAGCATGCGAGTGGTCTTATCCGACGCCAGTCTCTGCCGGACAAGTTCGCGGATTAACCGCGTTTTACCAACACCTGGCGGCCCTTGCAGCATAAAAAGGGGCAACGTCTCCACGATCTTGGCGAGCGCGGCCTGTTTAGATGTGTCGAGATCCTCGTAGCCAGCGTCCTTGATCGGTGTTTCGTTGCTATCGAGCACCCTTCGACGAGGGTCGATAAGCATCCGAGTCAACTCTCTATGTTCACTTAACGCGGCCAAACTCTTGATTCGTCGCTCAAGTTGGGAATCTCTCCCCGCCGAGTCGCTTGGGATAAGAAATAGATTTTCGTTCAGCGCAGGAAGACTATCACCCGAAAAAATGTATTGAGGGGCACCATTTTGCGCGCCTTCTTCACGCAAGAATTGCCATTCGCTCGGTCGCGTATTGCGCTCTCCGATTGTGGGACTTGGGCTCAACCACCAGTTTGTTTGTCTATCATCCGCGGACCTATCGCCCATCAGCATTTCGCGCAAGCGCGTCGCCGGCGGATCCCTTAACTCAAGCGCGTCGGAAAGTCGAGTCTTATCTTCATCGGCGCGAGCTTCAACTTGAATCCTATACCGACCTTCATCGTTGTCGATTTCTGTATGATTTATCAGCTTAACTGGAAACACATCACTCGCGGCGAACGCGTAATCTACCATCTGCGCTAATGCCAAAGCCTTGTACAGCCGCGATTCCCGTCTATCGTTTTCTCGGATAGGTTTAAGTTGAGCTCGCAGAGTCTTCCAGGACGTTCCGCGAGGACGGCTTCGGAACATTGTTGAACTCTTGGAAAGCGCAGTTAGCTGAATGGCGTTTCCGACAACGGACAGCGAATTAACTGGGTTGGCACTGGAGTTTCTCGTTATACCCACAGAAGCACAGTAGGCGACTTCCCAGTCGGACGGAATCAAGTCGCGGGTTCTTTTAAAGTCTTCCAAGTAATAGGTTAACAATTCCCCCCGAATGGCCAGCCGGTCTTCGGACAACAAAAGAATCGTCGGATTAGCCAAATCACTCTCGACGAATTGATGCTGAGCGTTTTCGTCGTCGGCTTCTATTTCGTAATCCGACGCTTCACGGATTGCATCCACAACGGCAGAATTCCTAACCAAAGGAAGAACAAGATGATAAACCAGGTCTTCTTTCTGAATAGCCGCCTGCAGCGAAAGTAGAATTTTTTCGATACCGGTAATGACCGTGTTACCGTCCAAGCGTTCGCATGGCAAAATTTGCATGAGTTGTCGAATCAGCCTTGCTTCTGCGGCGGTTAAATTTTCAGCAACTTCATGACTTGCGATAGAAATATTCGCGAGACGTTTTGGATTGATCCCAAAGAGCTGGACTGCCAGCTCCCCGAGGCCGTACCAGTCACGAATAAATGAATAGAGATTGCTCTCCGCGCTACGCGTGAGATGCTTTGCCGACGAGTCCATGCCCACGATACGCATGGACCACTCAAACCCGGTCAGTTGAAAGTCAGGCTCAATGGAGTCCGCCGTCAGTACCGCCCAAGTGTTCAAATTTCTGTGCAATAACCCTTGTAAATGCAGCAGGTCCAAGGCCTTGGCCAAGCGCAGCAAGTTTCCCCATAGTAGATGTCGGCCATTGACGTTGTTTCGAATAGCATGCCTGAGGCTGCCGTTTCTTGCTAGCAGGGTCGCGAGGGGTTCGCGCTGTTCGGAGCGAATGGCCAAATGGTAGCCCTGCTCATCAACATGTGAGTCCTCCAACTCGGCGATGATGTCACCGACTCCTCTTGTTCCAAGTATGCGGTTGAGTTGGCGAATCTCGTGATGCCAGATTTCGCGAAGGTCCGAGTCTTCCGCACCGGCGATCCGAGGCCAGGTTTTGATGAGCAGCCGAGTGCCCTGTGCGTCGGTGCCTGCACGCAACGCGGGGGTTCCCCGTGCTCTGTCAGCCGTCTTCAATTGCTTACTTGCGAGGTTAAATCGGCCCAAAAATCCTTTATTGGCTTTCGGCTTCAACGTTAACTTCGAGCACATCCTCGGTCTCTCCAAGTCTTGATTTTCAGCATCTATACGAGACAATCGTTAGATCCATTCCTCTGGACCGCCTTGACCCGGCCGCCGAAGGCCGTACGCATGGGCGTGGGGCCGAGCGGCAGAGAGCGCGATGCTCACGCAACAACAGAACCAGTTGTTCCAACGATTTTAGCAATTCCGCTTATACGGACGTGTACGGTCAAGTTCAAATGTCCTCGATTGCGAGCGCGGTCGGAACGGTAGATCTCGCATGTTTGAGGAGCTCGAGTGCTTGCCTTCAATCGAAAGGCTGCGGCGCTTTTCCTATCGAGTTTTGTCAGTCACAGCAATCCGGCCGGGTCGCAACATCACGAGTCGCACGAGCCAGCGCCTCGACCACCGCCCGCACCGTTAGCTGCGCGATTTGCGCTGCGTGCGTGTCGAGTTCGCTTCGCTCCTGGATGTGCTTGGCAGGATGGATCAGATTGCGCGTACCGCGAAGGCCCTGAGCGTACCTTTCGATGCCGTTGCCGAGCAGGCCGAATTCGGCGGCGACGTCGATCAACTTCTCGGCTGACCATTTCCCAAGGGGCGGGACTATGCCAGTCTGCGGGTGCTTGGGCGCTCGCCTTGCCGACCTTGCCCTCGCCTCGTCACGGGACAACCAGTCGCCGAGGAGGAGTTCGAGCATTGAGCCGTACAGCACGGCTGACGCGAGCCACGCACATGCACGCATGCAGCGCTGCGCCTCCTCCCAGCGAAAGGCCAAATTCTCGGCGGCTAGCGACTCGAGCCCGAGCTCGTGAAACGGCAGGCCTTCCACGTGATCGCGCGACAGAAGAGTCGCCGGCGGACACAGACCGAGGCGCGGCACGACAGCGCGAGCGTACGCTTTGTCGCCCTCTCGCGTGCTGAAGAGAGCGCTTTCCCCCGGATTGTCCATGTCGGGGCCTCGCGCAACTAGGTCTGCGGCCAGAAGTGCGTCGACGGCCTGCTCCCGCAGCGCCGGGTTGATGTGGGCAAGATAGACGGCCAGAACGCGCTCGGGCAGTCGGAGCGTGCCGGTTAGCAATTCCGGTGGCTCGGCCGCTTCGCTGTGCAGGAGGGCGAGAATAAGGTCCTCGACGGTTGAACGGGCATCCCCCAAGGCGGGGTGCCGGCGTCCTAGCGCCTGCCAACGCTGCTCGCGTGCAATCTGGCCGATCTCTGTCGCATACCAATAGCCAATAGAGTTACAGTCGATCCACCTCAGCGACCGCATGCGGGCGAGCTCCTCCTCGAGTTCAGTCTGGGTGAAATCCCACGTCGCTTCATGTTGCCCGATAGCGTGCACGTGTACATGCGGGAGCTGAAGCGCGCCCGCAGTGAAAATCTCATGTTCAAAAAGTGCGTCGCGTAACGCCGTCGGCCCTGAATCCTGGCTCATGCTATTTCTTCCTGCTTTCGGCTACTTGAGGCTATGAAGCAAACAATCGGTGTTTTGCTCTATCGTGCCGTTGTCGCAAAGACAGGCCGCGATATTGCTGCAAGACTTCCGCGCCGTCGCGGGTTCACCGGCAAGTAACGAAATGCGGATCGCGCTGAGCTTCAAATTTCCTGTACTCACTGATGGTCTCCAACGTCTTCCGCGATCTTCAGTCTGGAATGTTGGGCTCTTTGCCCCAAACGGCGGACCCCGCTCGATGTGCCCTTGCTGAGCCTGCGCGGTGCGCGAACGTAGCGAAGTTTCCTCTCCGGCACATCGAGCCGAACGTCCAGGTGAGGGAGAACTGCATTCCAGTCGAATGGCTGATCAGCCTCTTCGCCCTCCGAAGCCTCCCATTGTTGCCCGAGCGCGTCGAGTTTGGCCCAATTTGATAGGGTGAAGTCATTGATCGAAAAATCAATGCGTCCAACGAGGAAATGGCGGAGCGCGACCATCGCGGACGTCTTTCCACTGTTGTTGGCGCCAACGAAGACGGTCGTGTTCTCCGCAAGATCGACCCTCACCTTCTGCAGCTTGCGGAAGTTCGCGATCTCGACGAAATTGATGTCCATGCTGTTTCCCCGTAGGTCTCTCTTCCCGCCGCGACCTGAGCCTTAAGATTCGAAATCGCCGGGCTGATTGATACACGGCAGCCAGCGGGATTCCATCGAATCCGCCGTCAGCAAGCTCACGGCATTCTGCTCACCCGCGATACTGGAGTGAAGTGCTGGCCCTGTGACGGAGTTGCCAGAGACCACGACCTCAGAATCAGGTCAACCGGCGCAGCCGCAAGCGTGCTCAAGGCGGATTATTGTAACCAAGAGTAACGGTGAGAGTCACTTTAGTTTTAGCCTCGGTGGCGAATCTTCACGTCGCCTCACGACACCTCATGATCGTTCTGACGAGTGTCCATTGAAGGCTGAAACGACGAGGGGATAATCAAAGCTGAACAAAAAGCAGGAGGATATGCGCCATGGATCAGGTAATGCGCATGAAGGATGTTGTAAAGAAAATTGGCCTCTGCCGCGCCACCATTTATGCAATGATCAGCCGTGGGGAGTTCCCGCGCCCCATACGCATCGGAGAACGTGCGACCGGCTGGCGCGAATCCGAACTGGAAGCGTGGCTCGCGAACCGCACAGCCGCGCGAGAGAGGTCGGCGTCAGCGCTACCATCGGGCCGCTGATTCTCCACTGGTACCATCACCGCACAGGCGCGGCCAGCATCGTACCCCGGCATCCCGTCGAACTGCACCGGCAGGCATAGCTGAGCTTGGCTTCTTCGTCCATCGGATCGTCGACGGCCAGTTGGTAATCCAGGAAGAGTTCCTCGCCGGGTGCAATTGCCGACGACGCATGAATGAAGACGCGGTCTTCGATCTCGACCGCCTCGCAGTTCGCGCTGCATGAGTGATTCAACCAGCGCGCGCTGTTTCCCCGACGCCCGCCGTCAATCACGCGTCCGTCAGACAGGCCGAAGTAATATGTGTGGCCCGAAGCACCGTTGTTCCGGTGCTGCCTGATGGCGGTCCTCCAGGTGATAACGTCGCCCTTATACTCCAGCAACCGTTCGCCGGCTTCGAGTGCCTGCAATGCAAACACCCCACGACCATGCACGGGCGACCGTCGAACAACCACACGTCGTTGGATGACTTTTCTTTCGTGCCTTTTCATGACCGAAGTATACGGCGACAAATTGTGATCTACGTGTACTTCTTGAAGTACTTCGCCATGTTCCATACCGCAATCACGATCATGACCGACACTGGCCAGAAAAGCAGCCAGACCGGTAGCCGTACTGGCGCAATGAGCCAGACGACCGCTGTCAACGGGATCAAGCCAAACGTCAGGAAGCGCTTCGCGTGATGGTAACGGGTCGCCGACTCGTGCCCGCCCTGCGCGCGCCTTACGTGTCGCGCGACCAGACCGTCGGCCACGGCAACTGCAATCGCGAGCACGAACTGCGGAACCGTCATCACGAGCATCGCGATGCGAACGCCGAAGAGCTTGACACCGTACATCGCCACCACGAGCGCCTCGCGCGTCGCCCCCGAAAACGCCGGCCGCAGGTAAGAGCCGAGACCATGTGACGGCAGGACGCCCGCCTCCCAAGCCCTCGCCGACGCATCAATACCGGTCCAGCCAAACCAGCCCCAGTACGCAGTGTCCGCCGCCCGCGCAGCCAGTTCGGGATCGGATGTCTCGTTCAGGTAATAGCGCAGGAGCTGCTGTATCCCGCTCACGGGATCGTCGCGACACAACAAGTGGGCCGCAGCGAGATCGGCCAGCACCGCGAGAACACTGGCGAGCAGCAGCCAGAGGACAACGTGGATCGCCAGATCGACGATCCAGAAGAAAGACTTGACGCCATCGGCATTGCCGTCCCGCGATTTCGCGACCATGCTCGCCTTTCTCGTCAGAACCCGGCGCTCTTGCCTTGCACGGCCCACGGGCCGGAGGTCGAGGCCACCGCCTCCTCATTCGCATCGAACGGCATGAAGCTGCCCACCGCGCCACCAATGGCATCGGGCGACACGCCGCCCGCATCGTCGAATGGCGAGACGGCCTGGACATACGACGCGTAGCGCGAGCGCATGTCTGCCACCATGTCGTCCAGACCCGGCAACATGATCGGATCATGCGCCTGAAGCAGCGGCAGCCGCACCTTCACAAGCTGGCCGCCATCGATGAGCGCGAAGGCCTGGCCCTTCGGCAACTGCGTCAGGTCAGACGCCTGCAGCATCGGTACCTGCCGCACCGAGATCTGGTCGTGCGTCTGCGCCGTAAAGTGCACGCCCTCGCCGCGCCGTACCGCGTCCGTCGCCGATGAGGCGAGCGTGAGCGATTTCACGTCGATCATCGGAAGCTGGTCGGTCAGGATCTTCGCGGTCGCCACATACTTCACGCGCAGCATCACGAGCGTATTGAAGTTGCCGAAGATCTGTTCGGCCTTCGCGCGCGAGCCGATCTTCGCTTCCAGGTCAGCGCTCGTCTGCGTGTAGGCCGTAACCTGATAACCGGCACCGCCCGCCTTGTTGACCATCGGCACGAACTCGTCGCCGACCAGTTCGTTGAACTCGTCCGCGTGGATCGAGACGCGGCGTCGGCCGCCGCCAGTGCTCTGCCCATAACCGTGCCCATACTTGTAAATGCGGCCTGCGGTCGACGTCAGATCGGCGAACATGGCGTTGCCGACCACACCGGCCACCTCGAAGTCCGACAAAGCATCGAGGCCGACATAGACAATCCCGCCGCGGTCCATCACCCGGTTCCAGTCGAACACAGGACGCGGATCATGAGGGTCGTTATAGTCGGGTGATAGTAGTTCCGATGTCCGGCCTGTGGTGAGCTTTTCCAGGAGCGGATACAGCGATGACACGAGCTTGTCGAAATACGAGCGCTCGTTGCTGATGACCGACAGCAGGCCGTTGGCGATCGGATCGGTCCAGCCCCGCCGCCGGATCAGATTCGCCACCTGCAGCACCTCCTGATTGCGCTGCAGCCGCATCGCCTGCTTCGCCTCTTCCTTGTCGAGCGGCTCCAGCCCGTCCTCCCAGCCGGGGTGATCGCGATTGAGCCAGAAACGGAAGTACCGTAACGCCAGCCCGTCGATATTCACGGCGTTCTGGTAGATCATCTCGTAGGTTGGACGGATGCCGAGCGCGCTCATGGCCCGCGCCATCACGTTTACGAAGCGCCAGACGAAGTCGCGAAACGCGGCCGACTGGCCCTCTTTCGGCAGGTTGCCGGCGATACGCGTCGCCACCTCGGTAATCCGCGAGTACGTGCCGATTGGACTGTAGCGCGCAGACTTGTCGGGATAGCCCAGGTGGAAGAACGTGAACTCCCCCTCCCGCCCGCAGCGCTTTGCCTCAGCATACATTCGCAGCAGCAGCTCGACGTCGCCCTTGGGATCGAACACGATCACGATGTCACCGCGGCGAATGTCCTGGGCAACCAGTACCTCACACAACCTTGTCTTACCCACGCGCGTGGTGCCGAGCACAGCCATGTGTCCGACGCGCTCGCCGAGATCGAACCAGATATCGCTCTCGTCCGGTTCGACGCCATGCAGTGCCGGATCGCCACCGACTTGCGGCAATGGCGCGACCGGATTCCACCATGCTCTGCAACGCGTCACACCCGCGATCGGGCTATCGGGATACCGACGCTCATGATCGCGCGCCCGGTCGTACAGGTCATTGCGGGCAAGCAGCCGGCGGTTTTCGGGAAAGCGGGCCTGATACAGGCGCTGCGTGTGCATGACGCTCCAGCGAAAGCCCCGCCCGAGAAATACCTCCTTGCTGGAGCACGGGATAGCGCCCGCAGGGATCACATACTGCGGTAGGCGTCGGAGATTGCGCTGGAAGCGGATCAGCCGCCATGCCTGTCGCACGCGGACGCAGGCCAGTGACAGCAGCGCAACGGTCGTGACGCCGCCCGTGGCGGGCGTGATGAGGAAGAGTGCGGGGTGGGACCAGAGGACGCCGGTCGCAGCAAGCGCAGCCACGGAGGACAGCAGTTCAACGGGCCTGCGAAAGAAGCTCTCGACCGGATACGCCATCGCCGTTGTCCCGATGCCCCCGATCACACCTCAGACGACTGAGGCAAATCCGCCTCTTCCGCTGCGGCCGCTTTCTGCTTCGACTGGATCATCGCGTTCGCCGGCGGCACGGGATTGAAGAACCGCTCCGGCTCGGGAACCAGCATGACGGATAGCTGCCGGCCGCCGGCGCCCTTGATGGTGTAGTGGAGCAGATAGGACCGGCCTGCGCCGCCGGCATCGGCTGTCACCGGATAGCCGGATTTCTGGAAATCGCGCTGGACTTGCTTCCACGGCTCCGGGGTCCGTCCATCTTCGGTGGGCGTCTGCTCGATCGCGTCGGGATGCGCCTGCGCGAAATCCCGGAAGATCGCCGGCGTCACAAGCAGCATGCCTTCCGGCACAAAATGCACACGGGCCATCGATTCGTTGTACGGCAACCCGCCCGTAGCAACTCCCTCCTGCACCCAGGCCATGAATCGTTCCGCATTCGGCCGCAGCTGCCGGGCACCCGCCCGAGCGGCAATGGATCGCGACGGAACCCGCCCCTTCTCGCGCGGGCGAACCGGCGCACTCACCTGATCCCGTATGGGTGCATCGTCGTTGCCCATGCCGTGCGCCACGACCGCTTCGTCATTGAGCACGGCAGCGCTCTCTGCGTCCGGCAGATACGCCGGCTCGCCGTCGTTCATGGACGAAGCACCGGCATCCGAAGCGGCCCGCTCCTGCGACGCAGGCGAGTCATCGTCCGCTTTATGCCGATCCCGCCGATCGGGTTCTTCGCGCGCGGTTAACGCCGCGGCGTCTGGCGCGTCGACGCTTTGATCTACCGCCTTCGTCACCGGGTCCCCGACTGGGGACGGCCGTTCCCGATCACGCTCTGCGCGCGCGGCCAATACACCGTCATCAGCGCGGTCGACACATTCAGCCGCCGGGGTCGGCTCGGCGCCCACTTCGATGGTCTGAACCGAGCCCGCAGGCAGAGCGCGGGGGTAGTGAGCAGATTCGGCGTAGAGCCGATCAAGCGGAAAACGCAGAACCGTGAAGGTTTGCTTCCATGCGCCTATCGCGACTGCGATCGTCCAGATGGCACCGCCTTCCGGCGTCGGCACAAGCGCACCGTATTCCTGCCAGGTGTCGAAGAGCCGGTTGTTATCCGACGGGATGCCCGCCGCCCCGCTACGCTGCTCTTCGTGTGAAGCGACGTAAGTGCGGACGGCCTCGGCCAGGGTTTTCGCCACGCACCAGAGCGATTCGCCGTCGCAATAGCCGGTGGCTCCCGCACGGTTGAGCGGCATACCGCCCTCGGCCAGAAGCCGTCGCAGCCCCTCCATCAGCCGCTCGATCAGCGGCACCGCGCGCGCCGAAGCGAACCGCGTACGGGGACCGGCCAGCAGGTTTTCCGCGACCGAGCGGCGATCCGCGTCACCCACGATCTTCGCGAGCGCGCTGTCTTTCGAGCTGGCCTCTCCGGACAGGAATGCAGCCAGTTCCTGCAGCACGGGCGGATACTGGGCCAGCCAGCTCAACGACGCCGGTGGCACGAGGCGCTGCAGCAGCACGATGGCGAGACGGGAATGGGCACCGTAATCGCGCTCTCCGCGCGCTGGGAAATCCACGCAATACCACGCGCCACCCTGCTCGTTCATGCTGCCGGCCATCGGCACCCAGGGACGGACGTCATGTCCGGTGGCCAGTTCGACCTTCAGGTCCGCGAGCGGCTTGCCGATGTCGTGCAGCAGCGCGCCGACCAGAACCCCATAACTGCACCGCGCCTGATGCTGCATCTGGTCTTCGGGACTCGCCCCGAGCGGCAGCCGGTACCCTTCACGGAAATGCAGCGCATAGCGCGCCACCTCGAGCAGATGGATCAGCAGGCCGCCCGGTTGCGCGTGATGATGCGACTCGGATGCGGGCAGGAGCTGCACGAATTCCGCCAGCCGCTGCAGCAACGGTTCGAAGTCGCGCTGCTCGCTCTCAGAGGACAGCCCGAGACTGCTGGCGATACGCCGGACTGTCCCCTCCACACCCGTTCGCTGAATCAGCTCACGGTATCCCAGTACCGGCAGATACTTTGGCGAAGGCGGCACGCTGTGCCTGGCAGGCGGCGCAGCCGGCGGCGCCGGTGGCGTCGCCTGCACCATCGACGATCGTGGCAACTTCAACCAGTTAAGGGCATTGACAAAAGCCATGTGGGGTTCCCGGCAGAACGGGAGAACGGGACTGACCTCGTCATGAGGCGCGCGACTCAACGCGTCGCATGGTTCAACCGTACGCACTGTCCCGCAGCGCCTGCCGCAAATCGCTGCACGAGAACGTGCCGCGCCGCGCAGTCATGCTGCCGGACAGATGGCCGCGATTACGCGCCGGCACCTGTCCTTTCCCGGGCTTCTGCGGCAAAGACCTATGCGTTTTTGTCCGTTGCTGCAGCTCCCCTTTTTTGCCCTTCGCCATTTGCGCGTTTGAGCGGGTGATGCGATGCATCCCAGCTTCACCCGCGGCCTTTGGATTGGGCCCTTCCCTTTGAGCCGTCCTTTGTTTCCCTTGCCTTTGCAGCCTTCTGCAGACGCCTTTGCGTTGCGCTGGACGGGTGGCCCCACGCCAAACGGGCCGATATGCGGTCCCCGAAAAAACCTGCTCGCCCAACTGCGCATCTGGGCAGGCATCCGGCCCAGTCGCGCACCTTCGCTACCTACAGTGAACCCGTCCGTCGGTCCTTCCCCCTGGGCCGACGCGCGCTGTTGGCCTGCCGGAGTGCTCCCCGCGCCCGGCAGGTCCTTTTTCCCTGATGGCTGGCGCGGCCAGGTCGTGATCACCGGATCACGGCCACGAACAGACGAGGTCAAGATGAAGCGTGCAGGGATCGTTCTTGCTAGCGCTGTGCTCTGCGGCTCGGCCGCTACTGCCCGGGCCGACTGCATCGCCGACGCCGCGCGGTTTCATCACGTGAACGCACGGCTCGTGCGCGCGATTGCCACCATCGAATCCGGACAGCACGCGAATGTCGTCCACCTGAACGCAGACGGCACGACCGACATCGGCCTCATGCAGATCAACAGCCGGTGGCTCGCTACGCTCTTGCGCTTCGGGATCTCGCGTGCGGACCTCCATGACCGCTGTACCAACGCCTATGTCGGCGCGTGGGTCCTGTCGCAGAACCTCCGCCATCTTGGCCTGACGTGGGATGCGGTGGGCGCCTATAACGCCGGCACACACGTGAAGCGCATTGCCTACGCGCGCCGCGTCTATCGCGCACTCAACGCGGCCCCGCCCCCGCCGTCCGCGCCGGCCACTCCGCTCGCGGTGCGGGACCCGGGGCTGATCGCGAAGCTGTTCCGGCCGATCACGTGGCACACGACATGGGGAGCTGGACGATGAGCCGGCTCACGTACGAATACGCGATCGAGGTACTGAACGACTACCTCGGCCCGCTTCAACCGATGCTCGCCGATCCGGACGTGCAGGAGATCATGATCAACCGCGCCGATGCGATCTTCGTCGAGCGCAACGGGACAGTAACGTACTTCCCCGGCTGCGACCTGGATCCGGACGCACTGGATCGCGCCATCACGATTCTCGCGAACGTGAATGCCAAGGAGCAGACGCCGCTGCTCGATGCCCGACTGCCGGGTCTGCGCATTGCCGCCGCCCGGCATCCTGTGGCCGTCCACGGCGACATGATGTCGATCCGCAAGCACACGCGCCGCCGCATCGGACTCGCCGACTACGAGCACAGCGGGGCATTCGACGTGCTGCCAGGTGCGAAGTCGCCCGCCGCGCGCCGCCGGAATGCCGCGCTACTGGGCCGTCTTGCATCGGGCGGCGCCGCGCTGCGCGAGTTCTTTGAATGGGTTATGCGCGAGCGGATCAACGTCGCATTCTCCGGTGGCACCTCATCTGGCAAGACCACGATGCTCAACGCGATGATCGATGCGATGCCGCAGGAGGACCGCGTTATCACGATCGAGGACACGGCCGAACTGCAGGTGCACGCGCCCAATCACGTCGCGTTCGAGACCAATCTCGGCATCACCATCCGCGACCTTGTGCGCTTTTCGCTGCGCGTGCGCCCTGACCGCATCATCGTCGGCGAGGTCCGTGGCGCCGAAGCGTTCGACCTGATGGAAGCACTCAACACCGGGCACCCCGGCTCGATCGTCTCGTTCCATGCCGACTCGTCCGACACCGCCCCCGCGCGGCTGGAGTCGCTCATCCGCATGAGCGACGAAGGGCGGCTCCTGTCGATTGACGACCTACGCCAGAAGATCGCCTCCACGTTCCGGTTCTTCGTGCATGCAGAACGCCAGGGCGCGGTGCGCGGCCCGGTCGAAATCCGCGAGGTGCTCCGTGCAGGGGACGGCCGCTATCAGACCCGGTGCCTCTTTTCCCGCTTCGCCTCCGACGAGGAGCTGGCCCATGCATGAATCACGTCAACAGGGCCGGTGGCTCCGTGCCGCCCGTCTCTTCATCACCGCGCTTCGCCACCGTTGTGCGGATCTGCGCGACGCGTGGCGAAACATTGTGACCCGTCATCACCGTGCACTGCGCCTGTTCTTCACGGGCTTCTGCCTCGCCTCAATTCCGACCATCGCGCACGCGGGCATCTGGAACGGCGGGCTATGCACCGTGTACCAGGACGTGCTCGATAACGAGCTGCTTGAGGTCGTGTCGCTCTCCGCACTGGTCGGCTCGATCGTGCTGTGGCTGCTCGACGATGGTCGCAGCAACATCAAGACGCATGTGCTGCGCGGCGTGCTCGGCACGCTCGCGATCCTGAACATGCCGCTGCTGTGGGCCCAGGTGTTCAACCACGGCGCTGCCTGCACGGGCACCATCTGACGAGGTCCGGCATGGATACGCATCGCCCCGACGCACGTGACGCAGCCGTCGGCTCCGTCGATCCGCTGGATCCACCTGACCCACTCGCCGCGCGCGTTCGAAAGACCATGCTCGAACAGTTCCTGCTGCTCGGCATCGACCGCAAATGGTGCATCGCGCAGGGTGCCATCGTCATCACGTTCGCCGCAGGCCTGCGCAACGGCTGGATACTGCTCGCGGTGCTGGTCACGCATCCCGTATTGTGGCTCGCCGTGCGGCGCGATCCCGACCAGATCCGCTGCTACGCGAAATACAGCCGGCAGGGCGACTACTACGAGCCGCGTCAGCTGCTGCGCCAGAAGATCAATGCCCGCCCGAAAGGCTTCGCCCGGGGGATGCCGTGCTGAAGCCCATCCCCTCGCCGTTTGACGCCGAGTCGCTCGCACAGGTCGCGCAGCGCACCAATGGCGATCGCCGTTCCACCGCCGAGATGGTGCCGTGGCTCTTTCGCTTCAGCGACACGCTCATTGTCAACAAGGACTCGTCTGTGATGGCGAGCTATGAGTTCTCCGGACCGGATGCCGATGCGTTGTCGACCGGCCATGTCCTCGAACTGATGGAGAACCTGATCACGTCACTGCGTGACATCGCCCGCCGGCCCGTCACGATGTGGTGGACAATTCACCGCCGCCGAAGCGCGCGCTATCTCACCGTACCGATGCCAGACCCGGTAGCGCAACGGGTCGACGATGCCCAGCGCGAAACGTTCGAGCGCGGCGCCAACTATACGAACCGTCATTTCGTGACATTCACGCTGGCCCCGGACGTCGGCATCGACCGGTTCGCCGGCAAGATCACGCACGGCATGACACATGACGGGCTGTCGATCGCGAAGGCACTGATGCAGGCCGTGCGAGGAACGTTCTCCGACCAGTATCTGTTCGCGTATACGGCGTCAGAGCTGGCCGCCGTCGTCGAGACCTTCGAAAACATCCTGTTCGGCTTCGTCGCGAGCAACCCGCGCCTGGCCTGCCGACGCCTGAGTGGTCCGGCACTCGGTGCGTTCATGCACGCGTGCTGCTCCCCGCCGAACGATCACGTATCGGCCGTGCCGATACCGGACATCCCCGCACTTGACCTCGCGATGTGCGATACGGAAGTCCGGCCAGGTCACGACTACCTGCACTTCTATTCGCATGGCCGCCAACGCTTCGCTATCGCGGCAGGTATTCCTGCCCGCCGCGACTTCTGGCCAGACACGGTGTTGCCCACGAGCCTGGACGGCCTGCTGAAGGTGCCCGGGGAACTCACGGTCAGCCACTGCTTCCGTCTCACCACGCCCAACGCCGCGATGCGTTTCATCGACAGCGTGCGCCGCTATCATGAGGGCCGCCGGCTCGACACGCGTTCGCTGCTCGCCGCTACGCTGCGCGGTGGCGACACATCCGGCGCGCGCCAGAACCAGTCCCGCTCTGCCGCCGCAGCCGACGCGAACCGGCGCGTGGGCAAGGTCGAGATGGCCGAGGAGATGTACGGGTACTACAACCTGTCCGCGCTTTCCTTTTCGCCCGTTTTCGAGACGGCGCCGTTCGATGACGGCACGGCCGTCGAAGCCGCGTGGGCGCAGGTGGTCATGACCCACCGCGCCGTCGAGGAAGCGCTGCGAGCCGCGCACTTCGCGCCCGTGCGCGAAACGCTTCACGCGTTCTCGGCCTTCGCGACGAGCATCCCCGGGATGTGGCGCGAATGCGCGCGCTGGTCGTTCATCGATACCGCCGCGCTTGCCCGCCTGCTGCCGCTGCGCGGTGTCTCCGAAGGGCACCCGATCAACGCCCACCTGACGAAGGAAACCGGCACGCGCTGCCCGGCGCTCGCCGCGTTTCCGACCGAGTTCGGCACGCCCTACTGGTTCACCGCCTTCCTCGCCGATGTCGGGCACATGCTGGTCTGTGGCCGCACCGGATTCGGCAAGACGATCTTCATGCTGCTGTGCGCGACGCTCTTTCGCAAGTACCCGAACGCCCGGCTGTACGGATTCGACAAGGACCTGTCGATGCGCATCCCGACCATCCTGCAGGGCGGCCGCTACCTGCAGTTCGATCATGGCGCAGCCGGCGCTTCGGCAGACGAGCAGGCGCAAATGAACCCGCTCGTGCTGCTCGCGGAACTGCGCCACATGGAATTCCTCGCCGAATGGATCGTGATGCTGGCGCAGCAGCGCGGGACCTACTGCGTGACCGCGGGCGACCGCCGCGAACTGGAGAAGGCGCTCGCCGCAATACACAGCCGGAGCGACCGGCGCCTGTGGCGGCTGCGTACGATCCACGCGTCGCTACCTGCGGGGCCGCTTGCCGACGAGCTGGCCCTGTGGGTGGGCTCCGCCGTACACGCGCATTACTTCGATAACCTTAACGACAGTTTCGACGACACGCGATGGGTGTCGATGGCAACTGACCGGATTCTCGCGAACCCTGTGATCGCGCGTCCGTTCCTGTCGTATGTGACGTACCGCATCCAGGATTCGATGGAACAGCGGCGTGCCAGGGGCGTGATCGGCCCGACGCTCGTGATGCTGCCCGAGATCTGGAACCTGTTGGATGACGACGCGTTCGCAGCGCAGATCGGCAACTGGATCGTCACGATGCGCAAGAAGCTCGGCTGCGTCTGGATGGATGCGCAGTCACCCGAACAGGTCTCGACCTCGAAAATCTGGCCGCAGATCCGGGACAACGTGCTCGTACGCGTATTCGTGCCGGTCGAGAATTTCACGCCGTCCGCGAAAACCGCCTATCAGCGCGATTTCGGTCTTTCCGACGGACAGATCCGCACCATCCAGCGGCTCATCGCGAAGCGCGACTACTTCATTACCGAACAGGGCGGTGCATCGCGCCGAATTTCGGTGCCGCTTGATCCGGCATCGATCGCCATCCTCCGGTCGGAGTTGAGCGCGCAGCTGATATTCGACCGGCACCTGCATTCCGGTCATCCGGACTGGAGGGCACGGTACATCGAGGAGGCCATGGCACCCAGCATGGACACGGCGACATTGGCCGAACCGGAGGCCCATCATGCATGAGCCCGCACTTCGTCGAGCCGGCGTGGCCGCTGCCCTCGCCCTGGTCCTTCACACGGGCACCGTCCACGCCGGCGGCGGGATGACGGGCGGCGCGACCGAAATCACGCAGTTATTGAACCACGCCGAGCTCGCTTCGTCGGTCGCTCAGCAGGCGCAGATGGTGGAGCAGAACGTTCAGGCGCAGCTCACCCGCCTGCAGCAGTACGTCACGATGGTCCAGAACCTGAAGCAGGTTCCGGCGTCGCTGATCGACCAGACCCTCGCCCCCTACCGCACGCAGATCACGAACTTCCAGTCGCTCTCCACGACCATCACGCAGCTCGAGCAGGCGGCGAGCGCCACGAACAGCCTGTTCGGCCGCAGCCTCACCGAGATGAATACGACGGGCATGTCGCCAGCGCAGTGGCTGTCGGCTTACACGTCGCTGGCGTCGACGCGCGGCGGCATCTACCAGCAGCAACTGACGCAGGACATGCAGAACCTGAACACGCTCGCCGAACGCGCGCAGAACCTGCAACAGATCCAGTCGCAGATTCCGAACGTCACGGGCGCCGTGCAGGGCCTGCAGATGCTGAACCAGCAGTCGAACGTGCTCGCTGGCGAGATGGTCGACCTGCATGCGCTCATGCAGCGGCAGGTCGCGCAGCAGATGCAGGACCACATCGCACAATCGCAGGCCCAGGGTAACGCGGCCAAGCTCGCCGCCGCGCGCGCCGCGGCGCTCGGCCAGGTCAACCAGCAGGAGCAGCAGACGACACAGGGCGCGCCCGACTTCGACCTGTTGCGGGACCAGTAGGGAATGGACCGTGCTGTTGCGCTGGCTGATCCGCCACCTTTGTATGACCTCCGCCGAGCTACGTGTGGTGCTGCACGCCATCCGCGAATACCGGCTTCGCAGCGCTATTCCGTTCGATCAGCGCGATCCGGGCTGGACGTTCGACCGGCGCATTACCCGCAGCGTCCGGCTGTCGCTGCTCGTCGGACTGCTGGTGATGCACGCGGAAAATCCGCAGGTTTTCGCGGCGGCCTGGATCGCCCTGCCGCTCGCCCTGCTGCTCGGGCTGCTGCGCCTTGCCGGCGGTCTGCGGTAGGCGCGCCCCATATTCGACTGGATCAGGTCATGAACGACGTCATCTCCGTGCTCAACGCACTCTTCGCGACGATGCAGGCGAAGGGCACGAGCCTGCAGATGCTGTTCCTGTCTGACGGCATCGACCTGCTCGCCGCGCTGGGCCTCGTCATGGCGACATGGCACGTGTTCCTGTGGCTGCTCGAAGGTGACTTCCCCGGCTTCTTCGCGAACCTCTTCCGCCACCTGATCAAATGCGCCGTCATCCTCGTGATGCTCACGGCCTGGTCCGGCACGGTGCATAGCTACTTCGTCGACAACATGCAGACCATGGCCTCGCGCGTGTCCGGTGGCGAAGGCAACCCCGGTGACCTGCTGCGAGCGCTGGTCAACGCCGCCTCGACCATCATGCAGGGCGTGCGGACGGAAGCCGCCCAGGTCTGCGAGCAGGTACCGGACGTGACGCCCGATGGCGTGGTGATCCCGAACACGGAGCATCAGGAATGTGGGACCGCGAGCGATGCCGGGGCGAATTCGGCGGGCCTGAGTTCGATCTGGACGCTCATCAAGAACCTACCGCTCGTCCTGCTCGCATTCCTTGCCAAAGCGCTCGCGGTCATTGCGATCACGCTCATGACGATGATCTTCGTGGTAGTTGTGCAATTCGGCTCGTTTCTGCTCGACATCGCCTTCTGCCTCGGGCCCGTACTCATCCCATGGTACGTCCTGCCCGCCGGCGAATTCCTCTTCGATGGCTGGCTGCGCTTCACGATTTCCGCAGGGCTCTTCAAGGTCGTCGCGTGGCTGATGATGGCGATCGTCTATAGCGGCGTGTTGCCGGGCATCCAGAGTCTCGTACAACAGAGCGCGACGCAGAACGGCACGAATAGCGACGCGTACTACGCGACAAACTACCTCGCGATGCTGGCGCTCGCGCTCGTCTGTGGAGTGGGGGCTTTCATGATGTGGCAGGTGCCCGAGATTGCGAGAGCGCTTGTTACCGGGGGTGGCGGAGGTGCAGTAAAGGGCTTTGGGAAGGGCGCGATCGGTCGCCAGATCACACCGGGGATCTTCAAATGAGGTCAGTGATGACGATCTTGCTGGTGCGACGCGTAGTACGACGCCCATTCCTGATCCTGCTGGTACTGCACCTCTCGATCGATGCGCTGCGCCTCCGCACGCTCCTTCGGTGTGGTCCTGATCCACGACCAGGCGATGAATGCGGCCGCTCCCACAAGCATCATTGCCACGCCGAAATGCTGCGCGCCGACCTGATACAGGACGAACGCCGCGAACAGCAGAATCGGCAATATGAAGTACAGCAGGAGGATCTTGAGCTTGGCCATGGCTGCACCCTCGCAGCAGGTGAACTGGAGCCCAGTGTAGCACCGCGGGCGTGCTTCTGCCGGAAGGGTTGAGTCATGCGCCTACGCCTGCCCTTTAGCGTCTCATCCGCCATCCAGACACCCGCCGCCGACCTTCCGTCGCCACCGCATACCGGCGAAGCAGTCACGGCCTGGTTTGCCGCCTTCCAGCGCCCCCTCTGGGAAAAGCGGCTCGCAATCAAGGTGGCCGCCGCGTTCGCGCTGATCGCTGCCGGTGAATGCGCTGCACTGATCGTGCAGAGCGCGCACAGCGGCCCGCGTCCGTATTTTGTCGAACACGACGAGAAGAGTGGCGCCGTATGGGTCTCGGACCGATACGCCGAAACCTATTCGGTCACCGCGGCGAACAAGCGCTATTTCCTCGTGAAATGGGCGTCACGTGTCTTCACGATCGAAGCCGACAGCCAGGACACGCTCACGCGCCAGATCCCGGCCGCATTCGGCTGGACGTCGGGCGCCGCCACGCAAGAGCTGGAAACGTACATTACCGCGACCGATCCGGTCGCGCAGCGCGTCGTGCAGACGCCCGGCCTCACCCGCGAATTCATCGAAAACTCCACCTCGTTCTCACCCGATGGACAGGTCGCCTACCTGATCTTCACGTTGATTGAGAGCGTGAACGGCAAGCCGTCCCGCCCGAAACAGATGCTGCTCACGGTCAGCTTCCTTCTCGCGCCTGAAACGCTGAAATCCGGCGAAGAGAAGGACAATCCGATCGGGTTTCGTATCACCCACTTCAGCCTTACACCCTATCTGGGTGTCAATCCCGGAGCCACGCAATGAAGCTTCTTCTTTCGACTGCGTGCGTCACGGTGCTCCTTGCGATGTGCGCCGCGACGGCCCGGGCCCAGGCCGCAGTACCGCCACCTGCGCCGTCCACGCCGCTGCCCGCAAGTATGGTAACGACAGTCCCGACGCAGCTCGCGGAGAATGCCGTTCGCACGCCAACGCCGCGGCCTCGCGCCCGATACGCGCCCGCGTCCCGTGCGCACATCAACGGTCCATATCCGGCGCCCGACGATTCGTCGCTTGTCGTCTACGACTATGACCCGGACTACCTCTATCCCGTACTTGTGCGCACCAACGAGGAAACGCACCTGGTGTTCGGCCCCGACGAGGAAGTCACCGGTGTCTACCTGTCCGATACGGGCAAGCGCTGGCTCGAGCATACGGCGCTCACCAGGCGCGACTTGTTCATCGAGGCGCGCCTGCCCGGGCTCGACAATGCCGCGACGATCATCACGTCGCGCCGGCGCTACGAACTGGACCTGCGCTCATCGGACAATGGGACGGTCTATCACCGCGTCTCTTGGCACTACCTCGATACCGATGCGCAAATGACAGCGGGACAGGTCTCGCCCTTCGGCATCGAGTACCCGGGCAACGCTCCTGCGCTAAGCACGGGCGAACAGGCGAACGGAAGCGCGCAGGCGGAGTCGCCTGGCGATGCACGCTCAGGCGGCCCGCGCATCGCACTCGACCAGGCGAACTTCGACTATCGCCTGGAGGGCGATGCACCCTTCACGCCAGTGACCGTTTTTGACGATGGAAGGTTCACGTATCTGCAGTTTCCCCACCACGCCGAACTGCCCGCCATCCTGCTGATGGACGACAAGGGCCATGCCGAGATCGCCAGCTTCGTGCCGCTCGGCAACGACCTGTTCGAGGTGCAGCAGATCGCCCCATACGGCCTGCTGCTCAAACGCGGCAAAGAGGAAGTGCGGGTCTTTAACGGTCGGGGCAAAGGCTGCGGACTGTTCGGCTGTGATTCGGCCCGCATGAAGAACATCTACGGGAAACCGTGAACATGGCCGCCCCGGAAAAAACCGGCACCCTGCTCACGCCTGAGCCAGCCAGGCTCACACGCATCCGCCGGAATCTCGCGAAAACGCTGCTCATCGCGCTGTGCTCCGCACTGCTCGCGATCGTCCTGGTGCATGCGCTGTCCCATCCGCACGAGACCGCGGCCGAGCGGCGCGAGCGCGAGCAGATCGCGGCGGATGCGCGGCAACCGAAGGCCTCACCGGATGCGATCCGCAAGCGCCTCGAAGACCAGCGGAACCTGGCGCTGGCACGTGCGGGCGATGCCGCGCCGGCAGTCAGCGCCCCGCTCGGCGGCACACCGCTCGATGGCATCCCCAAAGGCGTGCCAGGAGACGATGCCGGCCCGCTGCCCCGAAACTACCGGACGTCTGGCCCAGGCGCCCCCGATCGCGACGCCGATCGACTCGCGCTCCAGCTGCAGATCGACGCCATGCAGAGCCAGTCGCTCGTCGCTTACGAGGACACGGGTGGAGGCAACGGCAACCCCTCCGCAGAGAATGGGCTGTCGCCCGATCGCATCGCGGGCAGCCTGGCGCACCTTTCCGGCTTGCAGGCAGCGCCAGGCGATCCGTCACCGGGTGGTTCCTCGGAGACGACCGCGTCAGGTCTCACGCCCGCCAACGTGTCGAGCGCCACCGACCGGCGCAACGCCGACTGGGTCAGACAACAGGGCGACGCGACTGACGATGCGAAGCCGCTGGTTCCGGTCCCCATCACTTCGCCGTACATGGTGATGGGCGGCACACCGATTCCCGCGGTGATCCTGCAGGGCGCGAAAAGCGACATGCCGGGTGCCTTCCGTGCGATGGTCGACCGCGACATCTACGACAGTATCGACGGGAGCTGCAAGCTGATCCCGAAGGGCACGCGGATTCTCGGTCGGACAAACAACGATGTCGCAATCGGCCAGGACCTGATGCTCATGGCTGCCACCCGGATGATCTTCCGGCACGCGACCATGCGTCTCGATGGACTGACCGGCAACGATCCCGACGGCGAGGCGGGCGTCACCGCCGAGGTCAACAACCACTTCTTCAAAATTTTCGGGTCGACCTTCCTGATCGCCGGCGTCGCTGCCTGGATCGGCCACAACCAGAGTCAACAGAGTGGCACCACGATCAACATCAACGGAGGCGCGTCGACCGGTCTGTCGGAAGCGGCAGCACAGTCACTGTCGCAAACGACCCAGACCATTCTCCAGCGCAACATGAACATCCAGCCGACCCTGAAGCTGGAGCCCGGTCAACGCATCACATTCATCACACAGCGGGACATGATGCTGCCGCCCAACGTCACTGACGGGAGCTGCAACCGATGAAACACTCAATCACCGCGCTTTCTGCATCTGCATCTATTTCCTGCTGTAGAAGTAGCGTTAGGTGTACGGCTGGCAATCCGCTTCAAGCTTCTGGCGATGTCGTGATAGGAATTCAGTACGACGAGCGCCGAAAATCGCGCAATCTTATCGACTCGGTCATTCGAGACGATGTGGTGGAACGGCAGCACTCATTCTCCGGAATACCCGAGTCCTTGTGGTCCTTCTTCATTCGCATCCTCGTATTGGATTCGGATTATCGCCGCAAGCAGCCGAAGAGGCATGCACCTGTCGTCCGAAGGAGCCGCGCTTTCGAGACGCCGGGCGACTACGCGTGCTGATCGAAACACTCGATCAGCATGTCGGTCAGGACCCGAATTTTCGCCAAGGGATTCTGACCGGGCGGGCGCACGACGTATATACCCGCCGTCGGGGGCGGAAAACGACACATGACCGGCACGAGCGCTCCAGACGCAACATATTGCTCTGTCACGCCGTCAGGGAGCCATGCGAGGCCGAGCCCCGCTACCGCGGCGGCGGCGATAGCGATGGCGTTGTCAGCCTTGAAACGCCCCTGCGGATGAACGGTTATGGCCTTGTCGCCATCCATAAACCGCCAGCTTTCCGTTCCCTGCATCAGAGCCTGGTGACCGAGAAGTTCGTCCGGTGTGTCAGGCGCGCCGTGCGCTTCGACATAGCCAGGGCTTGCGACGAGCTTTCCGTAGATAGGTCCAACGCGCTTCGCGATGAGATTCGAATCCTGAAGGTAGCCGATCCGAATCGCGCAGTCATATCCCTCGCCAACCAGGTCGACAATGCGGTCGCTGTAGCAGGTGTGGATGTGCAGCAGCGGGTGAAGTCGCGCCATTTCTGCCAGAACCGGTGATAGATGAGTCGGGCCGAACGTGAGCGGCGCTGCGATTCGCAAGCGGCCGCGCAGGTCTCCGGCTGGTGAAATCGTCTCCCTGGCTGCGTCGATCTCGGCAACGACGCGGGCGGCGTAGTCGCGAAAGGCGGTGCCCGCTTCAGTCAGAGCAGCACCACGGGTTGTCCTCGCAAGGAGCTGGACGCCAAGCTCTGATTCAAGCCGCAGAAGTCTCCTGCTAACGATGGATTTTGAGACGCCTAAACGGCGAGCAGCGGGCGAAACGCCGCCGGAGTCCGCGACCTCAACAAACGTCCGAAGCTCTTCGATATCCAATTCGGCGTTCCTCTTTCCGCGACACAGCGTGGCAAAACTCTAGTCTACCGTCGCGGAACAGCGAATGACAACATTCGTTTGCCGGCCGCTTGTCGGCGCGTCTCCAAGTAATCCCCCCATCGTTTCCCATAAACGCAGAGGATTTTTATGACATTTCGCAATGGCCTCAATTCACTCCTCCGCCCGGAAGATTCGGTCCTTGTCTTGATCGACCACCAGCCGTACCAACTCGCCAACCTGAACAGCCACGATCCTCAGGCCGTGGTCAACGCCTCGACTGCTTTGGCAAAGTCGGCCAGGCTCTTTGGCGTTCCGACCATCCTCACGAGCGTGGTAGCCGCGCGAGGTGGCTTGCTCTTCCCGCAGATCACCGACGTTTTCCCCGGCCAGGAAGTGATTGACCGCACCTTCATCAACACCTGGGAAGACAAGAAAGTCGTGGACGCCGTTAAAGCGACGGGCCGCAAACAACTGGTCATCGCTGGTTTGTGGACCGAAATTTGTGTGGCGATGCCTGTGATCCAGGCGCTCGGGGAAGGCTGGGATACTACGGTCATCACAGACGCATCGGGTGGTACATCCGTGGAGGCGCACCAAGTCGCTATCCAGCGCATGATCGCAGCTGGCGCGAACATGATGACCTGGTTGGCGCTGGCAGCCGAGTGGCAACGCGACTGGGCTCGTCCCGAAACTGCGGGCGCGATGACTGAAGTATTGGGGCAGCACGCTGCGGGTAGCGGCATTGCCTATTTCTGGGAGCAGCAGCTTCTCAACACGCCAGTTCCCGCCTGACTCTAATCTCCGAGGGAATGACACAGTGCGCGCGCTTGACTACCTATGCAGTCGGTCGGCCGTGGCGCGTCATTCCCTTCTTACTTTTTTATCACATTCGCCGCCCAGGAACACACCACAACCGAAGCCATTTCTGACTGACCGTGCCATACCTCGCTGAAGGAATGATGAACATGACGATGAGAGGTTTCCCCGTCGGACAGGAGATGGAAGTTACCTATCCACCCTTCAAGGTGTACTTGACGATCCAGTCGGCGACCGAGCTAACCTTCGCGATCAAGGAAGGCAAGTTTGCCCGGACCGAGACCGTCGCAATTCAGGTCGTACCGCTTGGCAACAGCGTTTTCGCTGTAAGTTGGAAAGAGTCGAACGGTGCGACGGTAATGAACATCCAGGACTATGATCGCGGTGTATTCCTCTCGTTCGTGACGCTGGCCAGCGGCGAGTTCTGGCGCATGACTGGCCTGATGGTAGCCACTCGACCCGCGAAAAAGGTCTCGGATGATCGTCCAGAGCGCTACAAGGCGCTTGTGGTCGAGGCAATGATCGCGTTGTTCCAGCGTCGCGATGCTTCGGCCGTCGAGCGGTTCTACGCGCCTGATTACGTTCAGCACAATCCGCACGTCCCCCCAGGCCGCGACGCACTTCAGACGCTCGTCGCCAATCTATCGTCCGACGTCTTTTACGAGCCAGGTTTGATGGTCGCCGAGGGCAATTTCGTCGCCATCCACGGGCGCATGCGCACCTTGGCGTCCACGCCGCAGATCGTCGTTGATCTTTTCCGTGTCGAAGACGGCAAGTTGGTCGAGCACTGGGACGTTTTGCAGGACGAGGTGCCGGTTACGGCCGCTCTGGGTGGCACACCGATGTTCGACCCAGAGGAACGCGTGCGCCAAACGAAGCCCCGAGCCTAGACCTTCGCGGCCGCTGTCGCCGCGCAGGCCGCCAAACAACACCGCGTCTAAGGCCTTCCATGAAATTCCGGCCCGACCGTTTCGCCGCCGTCCTGCCCGATCCGGTGAGTGCGAAACTTCTATCCGCGACTGACCAAATGGCCAACCTCCTCTGACGAAGTGGAGGTTGCCAACCAAGCCCGGCTCGACGTCGTTGGCATCAGCGAGCACCACCGCATTCTTCGACTCTTCATCCGCGATCATCCTTGCTGCGGCAACAGCCCGCACCGACAGTATCCGCTTGACCAGTGACGTGACCGTTCTGAGCGCAGCCAACCTCATCCGTGTGTTTCAGGCATTTGCGAGGACTGACCTGATTTCTAAAGGTCGCGCCGCAGTCGCGTCGTAACGCGCGGGTGGTTTGCGGGAAGAAAGTGCGTTTTCGCGCACCTACAGCAAAGCGCGGCGAGCAATCCGGGCCATTACTCGTAAACACCGTCAGCCTAGTGAATATAGCCTCATCTCATCGGTCGCCTTCGTCGTCAGTCGAGTCCTACCACATCGGACAGCGGTCGGCCAGCTTCGGTAATTCGAACGAGGTTTAGAATTAGCGTAGTTGGGGTTTCCACACCGACTCTGCGTAATCACTGAAAGGCCTGCGATGACGAAAGAAATACAACGGATCAACATCGATGCTGGTTTTCCTGGGACCCGGCGTCAGATTACCGTGCATCGATATGGGACTCGCGGCGCTCGACCAAAGATCTATATTCAGGCTGGCTTACATGCCGAGGAGATTCCAGGCATGCTGACGATTGCACATTTAGCGAGGCGTCTTGACGATGCTGATTCGCGCGGAGAAATCCTTGGGGAAGTCGTGCTCGTTCCGTTCGTTAACCCCATCGGCGCGGCCACGTGGATTAATGGCGTACTTGTCGGCAGGAATGATCTTGGCGGAGAAGGCAACTTCAATCGGCACTGGCCGTCAGTCGGAAAGAGCGTCGCAGCGAAAGCACGGCACAGGCTTGGTGACGACGAAGCCGAAAACCTACAATTACTTCGTCGTATCCTTGAACGGCATGCGGACGACCTGCCCGATGAGAGCGAAGTTCAGAAGATAAAAAAAACGGCGTTCCAACTTGCCTTTGATGCTGATGTTGTCATCGACGTGCATTGCGATCGTGATGCAATCATTCACGCGTACACGTATAAATCGACTTGGCCGCATGTCGCTGATCTATGCGCGCAGACTGCATGCGAAGCGGTTTTCCTCGAAGATGGGTTAGAAAACGCAGGTACTTCGACCGACCTCTTCACGGGCACGTGGGAGATTGTTCGGAAAGAGCTGAGGCACCTATTTCCCATTCCGATTGGCTGCCATTCAGTGACATTGGAACTGCGCGGACAAGCTGATGTCTGCGACGAGTTCGCGTCTGCTGACGCGGACGCACTACTTAAATTCCTGCAACGTCGAGAAGTTGTCGCTGGTGATCCCGGACCGCTTCCCGAGCCACTATGCAAGCCCACAAGCCTGGACGCGACCGACCTCCTTACCGCGCCGGGTGGTGGGATTGTCACCTATAAGGTGCCGCTTGGCGCAAGAGTCTCGCGGGGTGAGGTGATCGCGGAAATCGTTGATCCGAGCGCAGACGACCCGCTCGGATCTGCTATCGCAGTGCGCACCAGAACGGACGGGATCGTAGCGACTCGGACGTTGATTCGATTCGTCCCGCGCGGAGAGGTCATTGGCAAAGTGGTGGGGGCAGTCCGGCTTAGGTCGGGACCATTGCTTGAACGTTAGGCTGCGCCGAGCTCCGTGGCTATTTACCAAAGCCGCCTGAATGGCCGCTTCCGAGAAAAATCCTTGGCCGTTGTGGGGCGATCAGCGATCGTTCGCTCACACTTCCGGCTAGCTCGGCCATCGGAGCAAACGCCGGTTACTTCAGCCCAGGCGGTAAAAAGCGCCCCTGCCTGCAGCGTCAATCCTCGTGACGAGCCATCCCAGTAGAAAGAGCCTCTCGTCCAAGAATCGTTACTGTCCACGTTACGTGGACAACGTTATTTTTCGGACAAAGCCCGTCGCATCCAAAACATCAGACCGTCCACGTCACGTGTACAATGAAAAAACTTGGACAACCGCGATCTTGCCATGCATCTGGCCGACCACGATCTGTTTCCTCTACTGGAAGCTGCCGCCACCGCGTTCGGCGATGCGACCGGCGTTCCTGTCCGCCTGCGCAAGGCGCCGCCCCGGTCCGGCGCGGATGCAGTACTGGAGTTCCATGTCGGCACCCGCCGCTACAAACGCCTTGCGCATGTCAAGCGGACGATCGACCGCTACGGCACCTTGGCCGCTCTCCGCGCGCAGGCCGCGCCGGGCGACGGAGACCGGCTCCTGCTCGTGACATCGTATTTATCCCCTACTATGATCAATGCGTGCCGCGACATGCAGGTCGATGCGCTTGATCTGGCCGGCAACGCCAGTCTCCTTCTCGACGATAGCGTCATTCTCGTGTCTGGACGCCCGCGCCCGGATAGCAGCACGCAGGCACGCGGCCGCACCTGGACCAAGTCGGCACTGCGCGTCGCGCTCGCCCTGCTTGCCGTCCCTTCGCTGCTGGAAAAAACCTATCGCGATATCGCACAGGTTGCCGGCGTCAGCCATGGCACGGTCCAGAATGCCATTCACGGCATGCTGGCCCGGCGCGACCTCATCGAGCAGCCCGGCGGACACGGCATGCAGTTCGCCGACGTAGGCCGGCTCATCGATGAATGGACCACGTTGTACCCGACACTGTTGCGTGGATCACTTCAGCTCGGCCACTTCCGCACCGACATCCCCGACTGGTGGAGAAGCGTTCCCGAGCTTCCCGGCCGGTGCCAGTTTGGTGGAGAGCCGGCAGCAGCCATCCTTACGGAATACCTGAAACCAGCGACATTCACCATATACTGTGCCAGCGAGGTCCCGAGGGAGTGGATCGCGAAGGCTCGCCTGCGGCCTGATCGCGATGGCAACATTGAATTCCTGAGGTCCCCGATCCAGCTCCAGCCTGCGGCTGGACTTCCGCACAACATCGCGCCGCCCCTGCTCGTTTACGCTGATCTCGTAGCGAGTGGCGACTCGCGCAATCTCGAAACGGCCCGGTTAGTGCGTGAACAATATCTCCCCGCTTGAGCCTCGCCCCCATCGCCCTTTTCCACCCGAAATGGTAGCCCTTTTGCGTGAAGTAGCTGCCGCTGCTTCCGAAAAGAGCATCGAGTGGTTTGTCGGTGGGGCGAGCGCACGTGACATCGTGCTAACGCACGTCTACGATATCGAACCGACACGGGCCACTGCAGACGTTGACATCGGCATTTCCATCGAAAGCTGGGCCGGCCATGAAACACTGAGAACGGCGCTGCTCACATCCGGCCACTTCGAGCAGCGAGGCAGTGCAACCCACCGGCTGCACTATCAAGCCCCTGAGACCGGCGCGAGAACCTGGCTCGATATCGTACCGTTCGGGGGCATCGCAGACCATGGCGGCGAAATTGCCTGGCCGCCCGATCAGGTTATCCGCATGAACGTCGCCGGCTTCGAACAGGCGCTGCAGGTCGCTGTGCCAGTACGCATGGATGCCGATCTCGTGGTGCCTGTCGCTTCCCTTCCGGCGCAGGCAATGCTCAAGATCATCGCCTGGAAAGATCGTCACGCGGTCGATCGCAAGGACGCAACCGATCTGCTTTTCCTGCTGGCATGGTACGGCGAGGCAGGAAATCGCGAGAGGCTGTATGCCGACGACGCCTTCGACTTGATCGAACGGCACGTAACGCCGGAAGTGCGCGACCAGATCCTCGCGGTCGTTGCGCCGGACGATCCGTCGCCCCTGATACTCACGCACATGATGGCAAGCCGCGCACGAATTTTCGGCGGCGATACGGCTGAACGGATCAGTCAGCTCTTTGACGCGTTTCGCCAGGAATTTGTCGCGGCGGTTTAGCGAGGAAGCGGGACTTGACCGACACGGGCAGGAAGCATTACCGGCGGATGTCCGGCTACCCCGGGACGCCTTGCCCTGCCCGCACCTGGAGGTCCGTCAACTGAGCAAGCGCATCCCGCGCGCGCTCAACGGGCACAAAAATGTGATCGTGAAATGCGGCTGCAACGACGTTGCAACTGATGCGGGCCCTAGTCAGCGCGTCAGCTACTGCAGCTGTGAGTCCCACAGCCTCCAGGTCGGAATGGACGTTCAACGTAATCCAGGCTGCCCGGAAAAGCACCGGTAACCCTTCTCGCAGCGCCGTCGGTTCATCGATGATAACGGTTAGCCCCTCGCGCTCACGAAACGTCGCCAGGGGAGCGAGCTGCGACACGTCCCGGTCTGCCCGCACGGACGAAAAAACATAGGCGCCTTCATTCAGCTCTGGCTGCATGGACGCCAGCAACTGTGCGAGATCCGAGACGGGTTGGCTCACTGCGCTCCCTATACAAGAAGAGGGTCAATCGGGCAGGTTCACCGGCCGCGGCATCGCGAGCCGTACCCACGTCGAATATCAAAACTATTGCAGCCGACGTGCAAAATTGTCACTCATAGTGCGTGTCATGATAGAGCGTGGCCTCAAACAGGTCAAATACGTACGCTTCGATATCTTTCCGATCGAGATATCGATGCAGTACGACCCCCTTGCCCTGTTTGGGAAACGCCTGGTCGAGCTTCGCAAGGCGCGCGGCTGGTCACAGGAGCGCCTTGCGCTCGAAAGTGGGCTAGCCCGGTCGTACGTTGGTGGCATCGAAAGGGGCCAGCGCAACATTGCCCTCTATAACATCTGTGTGCTGGCCTCCACACTCGGCGTTTCTCCCGCTTCCATGCTGGATTTTGATGAGCTCACGTGACATTGCGTGATTGGCCTGCTATGCAATCCCACCCGCTTTCTGCAATCAGAGCGCCGGCCTGTCCGTCGACCTGCCGGGTCTTCGCTTGTGAGACATCGTGACGCATCGGGAGATTAAGTTCAATCCCCCTCAAATTCATTTGAATAGCGAACAGAAATGATCGGGCAAACCGCCTTGATTTTTCGGTAACGCCGACTATGATTCGCGATTGAAGTTGCCCGCTGGAGCGCATCCAGCATCCTTCGCAGTACCGTCGCCCATGCGACACCTTTCGCGGTTCGCTTCGTCCCACTGTCTGGACCACCGCAGGTCTTTTGACCGGAAGCTTTCTTTTCTTGCCCGTCTGGGGAATTGTCATTCCCCGACACGGGCCCTGGCGATTCCCCTTTTTCGTTCTGGAGAATCGTCATGAATCAGTCTGTCGAACCCCGCAAGTATTTCGACCTTCATCTGCGCGGCCTCGGGTATCTGTCCCGTGTCCGCGATGTTACGGCCAAAGGCAATGGCCGCAGCAAGGCCAGGCCCTTCCTCGCCTGCGCCATCTCCGCGTTTCACGGCGATCCGAACGTCGAGAATGGTGTCGTGTATCTTCCGCTGGACCTGATCGTCTCGGGCGAGAGGGCGAAGGAAGCTGTGCGCGCCGTGATGAACGACGCCAACGATCCGGACGTCAAAGTCCTCGTCTCCTTCCGCGCGGGCGATCATTACATCCGTACGTTCGAGCGTACCGGCAACCGCGCGGGCGAGACCGGCGCTGTCCTCAAGGGGCGTCTGCTCAAGCTTTTCTGGATCAAGGTCGACGGCCAGGAAGTCTACCGTGACGAAAGCGACCGCGAAGACGACGACGCTGAAGCAGGCGCCGACACTTCCGCGGAGACCATCAACGGGCATGAACCGTCGACGAGCGATCGCGATCGCCGCGATACGCCTTCTGCGGACGAACCGGCCAACAGCCGCGACATCGGAGCGTCAAGCAACGATGCAGCAGCGGCCGACCGCACGGCCGAACGCACCCACGCGCGCAGCAACCCCTATCCGCCGCTGCGCCGTCATGCGAACGGGAGCGCCCGTCGCCCGTCCGCCAACGCCGAATGACCGGCGCCCCTCGGTCCCCGCCTCGCGCGGGGGCTTCCTCTCGCGCATGACCGGACTGCCGGTTTTCCAGGGCGACACTCCCCGAGCCCGCTCCGGAAAGCCGGTACCGTCCCGCAGATCGTCGACCGGGTCCACGGCGGCCCCACTACGCCGTGCCGTTTGCGCCGGATCGATCGTTCCGGCCCAGACACGCGCCTGGCAGGCGTTAACTGCCAGGCGTTATGCCTCATTCGCCCTCACTGCCAATCAACGCCAATGAGGGCCAATGAGGCATAACGTGTTCACTGCCGACCTGCCAGTTGCAGGTCCGTCTGTCGCCGCGTCAGGCGACACCTTCACAGCCCTCTTCCGGTGCCATTGTCTGCACGGCTGTACCCGCGTAACCATGATGCCGGGTCCGGAATAGCTCGCTTCCCCGCTCTCAGGTAGTTCCTTTGTTCAACCCTCGCGGGGAATGCGCCTCCCCCGCCCGGGCAGCCATCCTCCGCTCCATTCCCGGAGGATGTCATGAACCAGACCACTGAAACGCACGGCATCGTGGCCACCATCGTGCCCGAGGATCGTCGTATGGAAATCCTGCCGCGATACTGCGGCAAGCATATGATCCGCGCCGAATTCGCTGTTTACGCCGCAATGTCGTCGTTGTGCCCAACCTACCACGGCGGATTCTGGGACTACGTCGAGCTGTCCAACGGCGCGTTCTACATGACGCCTCGTCTGGATGGCCCGCTACCCATCACCTGCGACGGCAACAGATACGACGGCGAAATGAGCAGTGACGCCGCCGGTATTGTTGCCAGCCTCTTCGCACTAAACGCCATGGCGTGGTCGACAGAAGACGCGCATTTCACGGAGCTCTATCACAGGCTGCTCGCCTTCGTTCCATCTCACCCTGAGGCGCGCGAGATCTTCGCGGCTATCGATTGATGGACTGACACCCGGTCCACCCCCTTCACGTCTTGCGGAACGCAGCCCGCAGGGCGCGTCTCCGCACACTCCCGGAGACAACGATGTCAATCTGCACTTCCATCACCGCTTCCCGCCCCGCCATCAGCGGCTTTGATACGAGTACGCGCCAAGGGTCACTGGCACGCGAGAGCCGCTTCCAGCACAAACCAGCATCACAGCTTCATGCCGCCGACCAGCCCGATGATGACGACGAGCCGTCGCAGCAGGTTTTTCAGTGCCGCGACGGGCGCACATTGCCGCGCTATACGGTGCAGAGCGTCGATCTTCCAGACGGCCTCTACCTCGGGCTCTTCAACGGACGCGACGATCCGCTTGGGTCCCCGCTCGTTACAGGGTTTGATGGACCGCTGATCGGCCGGCTGCGTTATTGCCACACCGTCGAGGCCCGCGACCTCAAGCTCGAATTCCTCGATCCGTTCGAGGGTTATCGGTTCTTCCCCGACATGGAGCACGTGGCCGGACGCGACGGGCAGACGCCTACCGGCAGGATCACGATGCCGATCCAGCTCGTGCTGAACGGGGGCGCGATCGTTTTCGACGGACGGTATTTTGCCGACTGGACAGTCTTCGTTATCAGCTCGGTGCGTACCGTCATCGGTCGCGACCTTCGCTCACAACGGCGCGTGTGACCAGAGACTTGTCACCGCATCACCTCATTCTTCCAACTGCACCAGATCAGCGGTGCATTCCGCGCGGGGCATCACACCCGCTTTGGGAGCAATGCCTCGCACTGTGCGAGGTACACCATGGGATGGCTCTTTAGTCATGGACAGACGCGTGCGCAACTGATTGCACGCCTAACACGCAATGAGGAGCACGATGACTATGCACGTCGCTGCTTGCGCCACTGTAGCAGTGGCAACGTGCTCTGGACGGTTTGGGAAATTGAACGCCCCGGCGACACTCCGTTGCGTTACATCGGCTGCGACCTGCTCGCCTGGGACAGAGGCTGCGCCGGCTGGGGCTACAAGGACCTGTGCGAGGAAATGGAGCCGTTCTACTACTCGTGCCCGCTCGCGTATCTCGAGATGGTCCCGCCCGCTTCACCGGCATGGCGCGAAAAGGTCCGCGTGTGGCATGCGGCGCGCTCGCGTGTGTTGAGGCCCGGCGACATGCTAACGCTCAAAGGGCTGTCGATCACCGAGGCCGTCGTCGTCAGCCGGCATCATCGCACGTGGATCGTCGAAAGTGGCGGTCAGCTGTTCCGCTTTCCGCCCCGGCTCTTTCATCACATCGTCCAGCAACGACGCTCCAGCGAACCTGCCCGGCAACCCACTAGCTAGGTTCGTTCATGCCGCATAGGCGCGTGGCCTGGTTGCCAGGTCATCTCTGAAGCGCCGCACCGGTGGCGCTTCGGTGAAGACCCATTGCTCTCGATCCGTTCGATGCGGATCCGTGCGTCGCCGCTTCATGTGAAAGCTACAGCCTCTTCCGGCGCGCTCATCGGTTACCTGCCCGTCACGCTGGCAGACAGAATCGATCCGTATCTCTTCAACCCATCCCGCGGGACGCCATGCCCGCGAAGGTGCGTCCCGCCTCACCTTCTGGAGGCATCGTGATCTCTCTTTCCGGCACGCTCGACGTGCGCACCATCAAGGGCAGCAACGGCCCGTTCCAGGTCGGCGAACTAACCACGTCTGTCGGCGAATTCAAGGTCAAGGACAAAGTGCTCGAGCAGTTCGAGCCCGGCGCCTATACCGGTACGTTCCTGATCGACAAGATCTATCCGCACAGCTACGTGTGGTACGGCAAGGTCACCGTCGAGATCCGCGCGAGGCTCGCCGATGTGCAGCTCGACAACGATGAGCCATTCAGCGAGACCGGTCAGGCACCGTCCTCGACCGAGCCGGATCCGGCCGACGAGGAACGCATACCCAGTGGCGCAGCCACCGCCCATGCTGACCAAGGGCCGTCCCCCGCGCAAACCGAAGGCGATTCTGGCGAGCTGTATCTGCCCGACCTGTTCGGAACCGAGCTGGCCGATGCGATTGTCGCCAGCCAGCCAGTGAAGCTCGACCCAACCGTTGACCGCGGCGTGTTCCGTCAGCAACGCGACCAGCTTCGCGCATTCGGTTACGCCTTCCAGGCCTCCAGCCAGACCTGGCTGAAAGCCTGATTCCTTCCACTTGCGGCGTGCCGGGCCTTCCGGCGAACGGCACGCCACGATTCGTTGGAGATCGACATGGCCCTGATCTTTCCCCGTCTCGCCCGAAATTTCGTGAAAAACGGCTACTTCCCGACCGATGCCGTCACGCTCGGACGGATCATCCCGGCGCTCGCGCTGGCCGATCCAGACCGCCCCGTACGGCTGCTCGATCCATGTTGCGGCGAAGGCGTCGCGCTGCACGAGCTAAAGGACGCACTGGGAAGGCAGTCCGCAACACCTGATGCGATCCGCGCATTTGGCGTCGAGTATGACCGCGAGCGTGCATGGCACGCGAAGGATGTCCTGGAGACCGTGGCACACACCGACATCCAGGACATGTTCATCACCGCCCGCAGCATGGGGCTGCTGTTCCTGAACCCGCCGTATGGCGACGTCGTATCGGACAAGGCCCAGACTGGCGAGCGGCAGCCGGACCGTCTGGAGAAGCTCTTCTATCTGAAGGCGGTTCCCTGGCTCGCGTTCGGTGGCGTGCTCGTGCTGATCGTGCCGTACTACGTGATGGACCGCGAGTTCGCCACGATGATCGCCCGGAACTTCACACGCGTCGAAGTGTTTCTCGCCCCCGACCAGACGTTCAAACAGCTCGTCCTCTTCGGCGTCAAGCGTCGGGCGGATGGTGTCGACACTGCACTCGCCGCACGTCTCGCCCGCATCAGCGACGGCGAACTGCCACCTGAACAGCCAGAGACCTGGACGGCACAGCCGTACTGCATTCCATTGGCCGCCGGTGAACAGGTCTTCATGTCCACACGGATCGATGCGCCGCAGCTCGAGCACGAACTGCAACGCCTGCAGCACGCCACGCTCTGGCCGCAGTTCGCTGCGATGTTCGCAGCAAAGGCGGTCACGCCTCGCCGTCCCCTGCGCGACCTGTCCGACTGGCACCTCGCCCTCGCGCTTGCGGCCGGCCAGATTACCGGTGTGGTCACCGGCGTTGATGGCACACGTCTGCTCATCCGCGGCGACACCATCAAGCAGAAAGAGCAGGAAGTCCAGATCGAGCAAACGGACAAAGGCGATATCCGGACCACGATCCTGATGCGCGACCGGTTCGTTCCCACGATCGCGGGCATTGACTTCACGCCCGGCCCGAATCTCGGCCGCGTTGTCACGATCCGCTAATGCGGGTCACTTCTTCAACCCTGCGGGGCCTGGCCCCGCAGGGGGCGGGTTCCGCCTGCAAGGACACCCGAATCATGACTGATACAAGCCCCACGAACCAGCCACTGCCTGCTTACCTGGTCGGCTATAGCCTCGACCACACGCACCGGGTCGTCGTCGGCATCCGTGCCGCCAGCGCCGAGGCGGCCTGCGCCATTGCGCGTGCGGCATTCGACGCCGGTACGTTGTGGGATGACGCACCGAACATGCCGCTGCTCTACGACGACTATGAGGAACTCGACGGACAGGTCCTCAGTTTCGATGCGACGGGCGTCACGGCATGGCCGGCCGCCGACGTCTCGGTCCGTGCTGTGCGACTGCACGCAGCCGCACACCAACTCCTCGCGTTCGCACGACTCGTCGACGAACGATTGCCTCAAGCAGCAGCGATCGAGACCTGGCATCCCGAAGCCTTGATGTCGACGACCCTCACGGCCGGACAGGTCCGTGAACTTCGCGCCTTGCTCGAAACGCTGACTGGCTGCTGACCGCGGCCTTTCGTTCTACACCTCTGTGCGCCCTGTCTCCAGGGCGCTTTCCCCGACCGTTCACCAGGACACTCAAGGAAAGCGCTTCGCGCTGCACGTTTTCCCGCTGGTCTGCCGGTAGCAGACCCGTTGTCGCCCGTGACGCGACACCTTCAGCCGTACCCCAGCTGCTCTTTTCCGGCGCCTTCGTCTGCGCAGCGGCGGCTCCCTCGCGGACGCCCCGGAATTTTCCTTAACCCGCCCGGGTCAGCGCCCGGTGGGTGCGCCGGGCATTCACGCTGGAGCACCCCATGCTATATCCCATCAAGGAACTGCAGGACATCTTCATCGATGCCTGCGTGCGTGCACCCGACGGCGAGCTCGCCTTCGTGTCCGTATTCGGTCGCGATGGCGCCGTTCAGCAGCTTTACGCCTCGCTACATCTGGGCGTCCAGGAGGGCGGCATCCGTCAGATCACCCTGCTTGACCCCGACAGCAGCCAGCCGCTCGTCACCGTACCTATCGGCGATCCGCGGCGGCTGGACAAATACAGCGGTCGTCTGCCGAAGGACAACCTCTTCGGCAACCTCGTGCATACGTGGATCTACGACGACTCGCTGCTGACACCGTCAAAAGCCACCGGCTCGGCATGGCTGCTGGTTGACCGTGAGACGCAGGCGCACGACGAGGCGTCGCTGGAAGCACGCGTGTGGTCGCTGATTGAACAGCTCAGTCCGATACCGCTGCTGCCGCACTGGCGCTCCCTGGTCCTCGCCAGCCTCGGAGCGCAAATGGTCAGCAGGCTCGACGAGACACCTTACTCACCCGTCGGACGCATCCACGCTTTCCGGATCGCACTCCCTGGCTCCTTCACCCAGGCGATTTCCAGCTTGGTCCGCAGCGGCGCGCTCGCAATCGACTAACCCCTCCGCCGGTCTTGCCGCCCCTGGATGCGCTGGCGGCCCTCTCTTTATTTTCCTAATCTGCGGGACCTGCGCCCCGTCCCGGGGGCACGTGGCCCGCATCTTCTGGAGACGCATCATGGAAGATCTGCAATCCGCCGTCGTCGACGGCGATGCCGAACATGACGACATCACAGCCGACGACAACGCCGGCGACGTGATCGCCCTGCCGGACTTCATCTCGAACTTTGGCGCCGGACTGCTCGATGCCGTCCGCCAACAAAACCCGTCGATCTACGATGGGCAACGCCCCTCACGATGGGACGCACTGCTCGACGAACTGTCGCGACAACCGTTCCCGGCGCAACGGGAAGTCATTCACGCGATCACGACACTGTTGACGCAACACGCACCGGGCGGTGTCATCAATGCCGAAATGGGTACCGGTAAGACGCTGATGGGCATCGGCGTTGCCGTCCTTCTCCACCATTGCGGCTATCCGCGCACGCTCGTCATCGCACCGCCGCATCTCGTCTACAAGTGGCGTCGCGAAATCAGAACGACGGTGCCGGGTGCACGCGTCTGGATCCTCAATGGCCCGGACACACTGCGCAAGCTCCTACAGCTTCGTATCATGCGTTCGAGGCCAACGGTACCCGAGTTTTTCATTCTCGGCCGCGTGCGCATGCGCATGGGATTCGACTGGAAGCCTGCCTTCGCGCGCCGCGTCGCAACGCTCGATATGGAGACTGACGCAATCACGCGCGTATTTGCCTGCTGCCCTGCCTGCGGCGAGTTCGTGTGCGACGAAGACGGCAATCCGCTGACACCTACCCAGGCTCGGCCGGCGCTCAACGAGAAGCGTCGCGCGTGCGGTTGCGGCGAACGCCTGTGGACTCTGGCACCGAAAGGCCAGGGCACGCGGTCGATGCGTGAGCTCGTGAAGGGAGCGCTGCTACAGATGCCGACCGTCGGCGAGAAAACCGCCGAACGCCTGCTCTCCCGCTTCGGCGAATCGATGCTCGCGGACATGCTGCAGGACAACGTGTTCGAGTTCATCAACCTGATGGACGACAGCGGCGAACTCGTGTTCTCGGACCGGCAGGCGAAGCGCATGGAGCGCGCCCTCGCCCATACCGAAATCTCGTTCGGACAGGGCGGCTATCAAGCCTCAGAGTTCGTTAAGCGGTATCTGCCACAGGGCTACTTCGGTTTGCTCATCGCCGATGAAGGCCACGAATACAAGAACGAAAACTCCGCCCAGGGCCAGGCAATGGGCGTACTCGCCCGGAAGGCGTCGAAAACGTTGCTGCTCACCGGGACGTTGATGGGCGGCTACGCCGACGACCTCTATCACCTGCTCTATCGCCTGAACCCGACCATGCTGATCGACGACGGGTTTAACTACAACAGCAACGGCTCAATGGCGGCCGCAACAATGGCGTTCATGCGCGAGCATGGCGTGCTCATCGACATCCACAAGCAGGTCGACGAAGGCTCGCACCGCACCGCGAAAGGCGACCGCAAGAGCGTCTCGACGGTGAAAGGTCCGGGCTTCGGCCCCAAGGGCATCATGCGGTACGTCGTGCCGTATACAGCCTTCCTGAAGCTCTCGCAAATTGGCCAGAACGTCCTGCCGCCCTATGACGAATCCCTGCTGCCAGTCGCGCTGACTGAGGAAATGGCGGCAGCGTATCGCTCGCTCGAATCGACACTGACATCAGAATTGCGCGCGGCGTTACGCTGCGGCGACAAGAGTCTGCTCGGCGTGGTGCTCAATGCGCTGCTCGCGTGGCCGGAATGTTGTTTCCGGCCCGAAATCGTGCGGCACCCTCGCACGAAGCGGATCCTGGCCAGCGTGCCTGCATTACTGCGCGACGATCAACCCGGTCCCAAGGAAGAAACGCTGCTGCGACTCGTGCGCGGCGAACTGCTGAACCGCCGGCGCACGCTCGTCTATACGACGTATACCGGCACGCGCGACACGTCGGTGCGACTGAAGAATCTTCTCGATGCGGTCGGTGTCAGGGCATCCGTGCTTCGTGCGAGTGTGCCTGCGGAAAAGCGTGAGGACTGGGTCGCCGACCAGCTGGAGCGTGGCGCCGAAGTCATCATCACGAACCCCGAACTGGTCAAAACTGGCCTCGATCTTCTTGAATTCCCGACGATTGCATTTCTTCAGTCCGGCTTTAATACCTACACGCTTCAACAGGCTGCACGCCGGAGCTGGCGTATCGGTCAGACGCATGACGTCACCGTGCGATTTCTCGCTTACGAGGCCACAACGCAGATGCGGTGTCTGAAGCTGATGGGACAGAAGATTGCCGTCTCGCAGTCCACCTCCGGCGACATGCCCGAGTCCGGTCTCGACATCCTCAATCAGGGCGGAGAGAGCATCGAAGTTGCGCTCGCGCGGCAACTGGTGAGTCAGGAATAACCGGAACCTCATCTCCTAACCCATCCCCTCATGGAGGAATTCATCATGATCCACCTCATTGCAGCGGATCTGCGCCCCGTCATCTGCGAAGCCCGCAAACAGCAATGTCGAATCGTGCTGGTCAAGGATCACGGCGTCTACATGCTCGCGGAGAGAGGCGAAATCGACAACGGCCGGCGCAGCATCATCGCGTGGGCTGTCGAATGCAATCCCGATACGGTGCCATTCGACGACTGGTGGGAGCGCGCCCGGGCAGAATTCGGCGGCGATGATTTCGTCGAGTATCTCGATTGCAACGATGCGGTCTTCGACCTCGTGATCGTCGCAGGCTTCGATCTCCAGATCGAAGCCGATACCGGCTACGTCTACCTCAACGCTGTCGCCCCGCAGTCCTGAAGGTCGCGCTCCTTTTCGCTCCCATTCAAAGCGCCTGATCCCTTCCGGGACCGGGCGCATTTTTTTCCGGTTCATCGCGGATTTCCGTGGATGCCGCTGATCGCCCCCTGCGGCCCGTCGACCCGGCGCGACATATAGGGCGGCTTCCAAGGTGCAACGGACGTTCGTTGACTCGCATTGCGAGACTGGAATTCGGCCAAAGCCGCCGTTCGTCCATTGACCTTGCTATGTCCGCTATCCGCTTCAGACCAGCCGATCGCCGACGGCAGCGGTGAACATGTGCGTCCGATTTCGACGAATGCGTACTTTCGGTATCCAGATGTGGGCGCGACACGTGCCGCCGGTCGCGCGTTATGCGGCGTGCCAGCATATGTAATCCTTTACGATCTGTTTTTTTTCATCTAGCATGTTCCCACACACCCGTATTCAAAGGTCATAACCCCAATACACAGCGCATTCAGGCGGTCTTTTTGGCCGCTTTTTTGGATATGATTTGTAATCGATTACCAAGCTGGGCGAATGAGTGGAGGCTCATGGATGTCGCGCCCGCGAGGCTTCTATCCTTTCCGGATGCAGCGCCGCCAAACCAATGTCTGTCTGTCCACATACCTTGGAACCTGTGACTATCATGAACACCATCCGCACCACCGGGGCTCGGCAGATCCCCGTCAGCAAAGCGCTGCGCACGATGCTGAAGTTGATCCTGCTGGGCGCCTGCGTCGCCACCGGCATCAACAGCGCCATCTCGCCTGCCAGTGCCCAGGAGCCCGCCTTCGCGTCGATCCGCAAGGCCGGCGAGCTACGCTGCGGCGCAGCGCTTGCGCCTCCCTTTGTAGTGCGTGATCCCAAGACCGGCGCTTACAGCGGGGCGTTCAGCGACCTCTGCCGGAAGTTCGGCGAGGACGTTCTGAAGGTGAAGGTCAGGTTCGTTGACACGACATGGGACGACATGGTGGCCGGACTCCAGACCGACAAATGGGATCTGGCCATGTCGATCAACCGGACGCCGGCGCGGGAACAGGTCATCAATTTCTCGACCGCAGTACTGCGCAACGATACGGATTTCGTCTACAGCCGCTCCGACCCGAAGCTGCCCGCACAGATCAGATCGGTGGCTGACATCGACAAGCCTGGCGTCGTCATCGCGGTGGTCCAGGGCACCACCGATGACAGGGCCATCACACCGGCGATCAGGCAGGCACAGATTCTTCGCCTGCCTGACGCTGACAGCACCCGCCTGGCCGTGATTTCCCATCGGGCCGATCTGCTTGCCGACCAGTCCGAACCGAACCTGATCTTTCAGGCCGCGCATCCAGACTGGGCAGCAATCTTCCGGCCTGACCCGCCCTTCAACCTGCAGGATGTTGCCTTCGGCCTGAACAAGAGCTACACGCCGGCTGACCTGAACCTGCTCAATCAGTTTATCGAGCAGCAGACGAAATCGGGCTTCGTGCAAACGCGCGTGGACGCTGCGGTGAAGCAGGCGGCGCAATCGGTCAGGCAGTAACCATTCTGGCTGCACCCGTTGGCGAGGAAGGAAATGGAACAAGTGATGAAAGTTGGCCGGCAGACGATGGACGACAGCAGCGCAGCACCATAAGGCGTCCGCATTCGGCTTCACCAGGCCGAATGCGCGCAGCAACGCCGCGCTCACACCGAACAGGGCATTGAAGTTGAGGCCGCCAAGCGTCATCGACCTCACCTGCCGATCATCGCATTGTCCCCTTCCAACGGCTTATTTTTCGACATCTCCTTAAAGAGAATGAATTCATGGAAGATTTGAAAGGCAAGGCAATATTGATAACCGGCGCCTCTACGGGCATCGGTGCGGCATGCGCGAAAGCGTTTGGCGCATTAGGCTGCAGGGTGGCCGTGCACTACAACACGTCACGCGAAGCCGCGGAGGCAGTCGCCGTGGAGGCGGATCGTCTGGGCGGCGATACCATCGTGGTTCAAGGCGATTTACGGCACACTACGGACTGCGAACGAGTCATCAAGGAAACCGTAGAACGCTTCAAAGGCATCGACGTCTTGATCAACAACGCAGGCGGCTTGGTCAAGCGCACGTTGGTCGCCGAAATCACCGATGAGACGTTCGATGATGTGATCGACGTCAACATCCGCTCGATGATCATGTGCACCAAGTTCGCCGTGCCGCACATGAAAAAGGGGGCTGCCGTCATCAATGCCACCAGCATTGCTGCGCGAACCGGCGGCGGCCCAGGCTCGAGCCTGTACGGCGGATCAAAAGGGTTCGTCAGTACCGCGACCCGCAATCTGGCTAAAGAACTGGTCGGTCAGGGCATTCGCGTCAACGCCGTGTCACCCGGCGTGATCACCACACCCTTTCATGAGAAGTTTTCCTCTCCCGCGCTACTTGAGGCGATGCGTCAAACCATCCCTATGGGTCGCGTTGGCACCGCTGACGAGTGCGTCGGCGCGTTTATCTACCTGGCCTCCGAAACATTGTCCGGCTATGTGACGGGACAGGTAATCGAAGTCAACGGCGGCCAGTACATGGCTTGACAAGGGGGTACTGTCAAGTTGTCGAGCGGTACGCGCTCGAACCCACCGTATGTAAGCATGCGTAATTTAAACGGCAAGTCGCTCCAGCATGGGGCGCCATACTTTTCGCGCAAAATCTGGCGCTTTGATCCTGAAAAATCATATTGATCAAGTACTCGCGACATCGCTGATTGCGCGAAAGCGACCGAACGGCCGAGGCTTGCTGCAAGCGGCTCTGCGCGCTGCTATCGCCATATTCTGCACGGAAAGTACGACAACCCCTCATCGTGGATGCGAATTCCGCCTTGCACCTTCACTCCCTTTGCCTTTACAAAACGAACAGGAGTTTCCCAAATGATGAATCGAGACAACCCCGTCTGGCTGATTACTGGTTGTTCCACAGGCTTCGGCCGCGAACTGGCGAAACTGGTGCTGGCACGCGGCTGGCGCGCAGTCGTTACTGCACGGGACCCAGCGAAAGTGGCGGACATTGCCGAGGGCCACGCTGAGCGGGCACTCGTGCTGCCGCTCGACGTCACCCAGCGCGCGCAGATCGACGAGGCCGTTAAAGCGACGCAGCAGCGCTTCGGACGCATCGACGTGCTCGTCAATAACGCCGGCTACGGTTATCTCGCCGCTATCGAGGAAGGCGAAGACGAAGCGGTGCGCGACATGTTCGAGGCTAACGTGTTCGGCCTCGTCGATATGACCAAGGCCGTGCTGCCGGTGATGCGCAAGCAACGTAGCGGCTTGATCGTCAACGTCTCGTCGATCGGCGGTCTAACCAGCTTTGCCGCTACCGGTTATTACCATGGCACCAAGTACGCGGTGGAAGGCATTTCCGAATCGCTGGCGACCGAGGTCAAGTCGCTTGGGATCGACGTACTGATCGTCGAACCCGGCCCGTTCCGCACCAACTGGGCAGGCTCGTCGATCAAGCAATCGGCGACCCAGATCGAGGATTACGCCCCCACCGCGGGCGAGCGTCGCAAGCAGACCGTCGCGCGCAGCGCGCAACCAGGCGGGCGATCCGGTGCGCGCCGCACAGGCCATCATCGACGCCGCACTGTCAGACACGCCGCCGTTGCGTCTGCTGCTCGGCAAGCCCGCGCTCGAACTGGCGCGCAAGAAGCTCGATCTGCTGCGCAAGGACTTCGACGCATGGGAAGCGACGACCGTGGGCGCGGATTTCCCGGAGGGGACGAGGTGACGTCAACGTGTTCTCAGATCAGCCGCCAGCGCCGACGCTTTCAAGGTCGCCCTTGGGACAACCCCTGATCTGAGTGTGTAATCATTTACGATCTGTTTTTTTCATCTAGGGCTAAGCTGAACAAGCCACTAAATCGGCGACGTGTCAGCGACTTGAACGTCGCCAACTCATGAGGCCGAGCTTAAGCCATTGCTTTTCGGCCCTCGCAGGCCTGTTGGGCGGGCACTTTGCCCGCCTTTCGCCCACTATGGGCGTACCGGTGCCATCAGTTTCTTGCGCGACAGGTAGACGTTCGCCAGCGCGATCGCGACGAACGCCCGGTTGGCGTTGGCGGATTCAACCGGTCGATGCAACACAATGAACGTCGCATGAGCGGCGGGGGTGTTGCAAATGAAACAGAGGCGCCGGATCTATTACAGCGAAAGCCAGCAGGCATTGATGTGGGAACGCTGGCGTAAAGGCGAGTCGTTGCAGCACATCGCCCAGCTATTTGACCGCAATCACTCGTCAGTACAGGGAATTCTGGCGCAAACTGGAGGAATCCAGCCGGCACCCCGCCAGCGATCCAGGCTGGCGCTGACGCTTGCCGAACGCGAGGAGATTTCGCGAGGTCTCGTCGCGGGCGATTCGATTTGCGCGATGGTACATACGACGGTGTATACGGAAGCCGATGGGGCCTGCGTGGGAGTGAAGCTCTCGGCGGCGGTCTCAGCGCGATCTTCAAACTGGAGAACGGTTTCAGCCTCGAAAACGGTCAACTCAGGCAAGGTGGCCTTGAATTTGGGCGGCAAGCGTATGTCGGATTGTCTGACGCGAAGTTGGGCACAGTGACGCTCGGCCGGCAGTACGATTCTGTTATCGACTACTTGCAACCGGTGACGGCGCCGGGTCAATTCGGGGGTCTCTCGAGCATTGGAGCGCCCGTCACGCTTTCCCAAGCCTCGAGGGCCAGGGCGTGAAACGCCCACTCCTGCTTTGCGTGCGCGTGATAACGGCAATCCATGAACAGATAGCTGACGTGATCATGGACGAAAGCAAAACGTTGCAGGTGACGCGCTAATTTGGAGCGGCGCATCACCTGCAACCCCCCAACAAGGTGACAATACCCGTGCGACCCTCGTTTGCTATCGTGCGGTGTAGCCGCCGTCCACCGTGAAAATCGCTCCTGTCGCGAACGAAGACTCTTCCGACGCGAGAAACAGAGCCATCGTCGCTATCTCGTGCGGTTGGCCCATCCGGTTGATCGGCGCCCGCGCCTTCAGTCCGTTGACAAAGCCCTCCGGATCGGGCACTTCCTTCAGCATCTTTTCGTAGTAGCTCGACCAGATCACGCCCGGTGCGATGCTGTTGATGCGAATGTTCTGATCTGCATGATCGAGCGCCATGGAGCGAGTGAGAGCGGCGACTCCACCCTTCGATGCGACGTAGGCGGCTCGGTCGGGAATTCCACACATCGCCGCCGTGGACGAGATGTTGACGATCGCCCCCTTGCCGCGCTTTGCGATCTCGGGGATCGCATACTTTGAACAGAGATAGACACTTTTCAGATTGACGTCGATGATCCGGTCCCAGTCCTCTTCCAGCGTACTCACCACGCTCCCCCGGATACCGAGTCCGGCGTTATTGACCAGAATATCGAGGCCACCGAATGCTTCAACGGTCGCGCCGACGGCATCGCTGATCTGCTGGGCGATAACAACATCGACACCCACGGCGAGGGCGCGGTCGCCCAGCGCTGAAGCGACGCGCCGTGCCTGCTCGATATTGCGGTCGGCAACGACCACCTTGGCCCCTTCCTTAACGAACAGTTCGGCGGTTGCCGCTCCGATTCCAGAGGCTGCGCCGGTTAAAAGTGCTACCTTTCCTTCAAGTCGCATTTCGTTTCTCATCACTAGATTGAATGTTCAAGGCGACGGAAAACCGCGTCTTCGATGCTCATTGCAGCGAGCCAGGAAGTCCGCGGATTGTCCGGTAATGGGTTGTTTTCGAGGCGGATTGTCAGATGTCCGAAGGCGCCGACTGCCTCGACTTCGTGTACGTTTCTGTCGACCCCAGGGTCGGCCATCATGGTGACGATCGTTCTTTCGAAACCGACACCAGCTAGCGCGACGGCTGCAGTGACATTGGCGTTCCTCGGATAGAGTCGGGCCGACTCGCTGGCGGTGCCGTCGAAGATGACAGTAGGTTTATCCATCGCAACCAGGTCAAATTGCGTCTCTGCGGGTGATCCGATCCAAGCTTTGGGCGGTTTGCGGCCCGTGTACCGTACGGAGTCGAGTCCACCCATCCTAGCTGCGTGCAGCGCATCGATGCCGCCGATCGCGCCGGAAACCAGCGTCAGATGTGAGCCCCCGACCTTCATAGCGTCATCGATCATTTCCCGGAGAAACGGCGAGGACAGGGCACCAACCGACACGACGATGGCATCAATCCCGTGCCCTAGAAGAGGAACTACCGTCTCCTCCACTGCCGCATGACCCGCGCACTCGACCGCTAGTGTCGGGTGCCACCCAACGAGAGCATCGACGTCGTGGAAGATCTCGATTCCGAAAGTTCGCTTCAGCTGATCGGTGTCGGGTGCATCGGCGCGAACAAGGCAGCAAAGTTCGAACGGTGTCGTGCCCAGCGCCTGCAGCGCCGTCGCGACGCGTCTTCCCATTGCGCCCATGCCAATAATTGCAATCCGTTCACGGCCCACTGCGGATTCCTTGGCCGTTCCACGCGGCAGCCGGCCATGCGCGGAGATAGTCATGTTGACCTCGCATCCAGAAAAGCGGCCACCTGGCTCGCAAACGCTTCCGGATTGACCTGAGGGAAAAAATGACCACCCTCAGCCTCGACGAGCATTGCGTTGCCGATGCGGCGCGCGAGATCTTCGGAATGGTAAAAAGGGACAATGAAGTCGTCCCGGGCGCCGAGGATGAGTGATTCGATCTCAAGGAAGGAGAGCTCGTCCGAGCGCTCATAACCGAGGAGCATATCGATGCGACGCAGAACCGTCTGCACGTCGAACTGATCTTCGCCCTCGAACTGCAAGGGACCCGCGGCCACATGCTGTTCGTACCATCGGGCGTCATAGCCGCTGAGCCGCGCGAACGCTGAATAGGCCCTCGTACCGAGTTTTTCGAGCATCAGGCTGCGCAGAACGAAGAGATCCCTGAAACGGCGGTCGGGTTTTGCCCAGCCTCCGCTGAGTACGATCTTCCTGCACCGCGCGCGGTGGTCAAGCGCCAGCGTCTGTGCGACAAGGCTGCCGGTCGAGTGGCCCACCGTATGCGCGTTACGCACGCCTTCTGCGTCAAGCACCTCGAGCGCCGCTTCCGCGATCAGGGGAATGCGCTGACTTTCGACCTTCGCACTGCTGCCGACGCCGGGATGATCGAACGAGATCACACGAAAGCGTGCCGATAGCAGTTCTGCGACTGGCCGCCAGAACGATGCGTGACCGCCAAGACCCGCGATGCACAGAACCGCATCGCCACTTCCGACGGTCTCGTAATAGACGCCCGACCCCGTGTGGCCTTCCATCAGTGATCCCTCTTGGCCGGAACGGTGAAGACTGTGCGGGCTTCGATTTCTGCTACGTTCGACGGCCGTGCAAAGGATTCAGGGACTGGCTCGCCAGGCGTGCGTTGCCGGCCGATCTCGCGAAAGAACGTTTCGAGCCCTGACGGCAGGAAGAACCACGCCCAATGCAGGTCGACGTCACCATCGTTAATGAAGGTGTGCGTACGCAGTTTGCCGAGGAAAAGCGTCATGCCAGGCTCGAGCCGATGCTCCTCGCCGTCTAGGATGGCTTTGCCGCGGCCGGCGATAAAGTGCAGCACCTCTTCATTGTCGGTATGCGAGTGCAGCCGGACGAACCCGCCGGGCGGCACGGTCTGGGTTCCGGTAGAAAAGGGGCGATCCATCGGAACGAGATGCGGCGCCACGTGTACGGACGCGTAGCCGTTGGCCGGTTGCGGTTGCCAGTAACTTTCTTCGTCGCGTGGATGCACGAGGAGGAATTTGCCGCCCGCCCGTGCTGCCTCTGTTTGTGCCGATGATTTCGACGACTCCTTTTCAGCGGGGTTATCGCTCATGCTGACTCTCCGTTCAAAATGACGTGTAATGAATTGTCGAGAAATCGATTACACCACAATGGCAGCGATTGATGCCTACGATTGCGGGCGCAAACTGATCACCATTTGCCGTTTCAGCATCGACCGAGTAATCGATTTCAAATTTATGCCGAATTCTGCTGCGCGTACGACTCGATCAGGCTCTCTGTTTCCAGAGATCGTTCAGCGTATAGCCGGTCGGCAAGGGATCCGAGTCATCGAGGACGTATTGATGAAACCCCGTGATCCACGCACCGCCTGTTATCGCCGGGCGAATGCCGGGTTTACCTCCGACCGTTAGCGTCTCAATGATCTCACCGGTGTACTCGGTTCCAATGATCGACTTATGAAGGAACTTTTCGCCGGGCGAGATCAGACCGCGCGCATGCAGCACCGCAAGCCGGGCACTCGTCCCTGTGCCGCAGGGCGAGCGATCGAGTCTGCCCGGCGATACGATTACGCCATTCCTGGAAGACAGGCCCGCAGGCGTGCGCCCGATCGGCCCGGCAAACATTGTCTGATTGATGGTGTGAATCTCAGGCATTTCGGGATGCACCGCCGGTATCTGCTCCGCCGCCGCAGCCTTGATCGTTTCGCCAATTTCCACCATGTCAGCGGCTTCATCGGGCGCAACTGAAAATCCGGCTGACGCCGCATTGACCAGCACGTAAATCATTCCGCCGTACGCGACGTCCACCGTAAGCGTGCCCAAGCCCGGAACCTCGAGGGGAAGATCCAGCCCGAATACGAAACAGGGCACATTGGCAAAGCGCACGTTCAGGCATTTTCCGTCGCGACACTCTGCTTGCACTTTGACAAGTCCGCCCGGCGCTTCGAGAACGAGATTCGTGTAGGGTTCCTGCATTGGTAACATGCCGGTCTCCAGCAACGCCGTCACAGTGCAGATGGTGTTGCTGCCGGACATCGGTACGTAGTACTCCGATTCCATGATGACGAATCCTGCATCGGCCTGGGGATCGCAGGGCGGCAGCACGAGATTGACGGACTGGGTCACGCTGCCTCGCGGTTCCTGCAGCAGGAACTTGCGCACGTCGTCCGCTTCGGTCTCGAGATAACGCATCTTCTCGAACATCGTTTTTCCAGGCACGTCGAGTACACCACCAGTTATTACATCGTTCCGCTCTCCGGCCGTGTGAACGCCGACAACCGTGATCATCCGCTTCATTTTCATAAGCTTCTTTCCATATCTGATGCGGCGTAACCGCAAATTGCTGCCGGTCGACCGCGGACCAGCAGCGTTCTCTTTCGACTAGAAGCGCTGCAGCACTTTTCGTTCGATTCCGCTGACGCATCGCGTAAGCGGAAACGCGACGGCGAAGTAGATGAGCGCTGTGCTGGTGAGTACTTCAACCGGCCTTGCACTAGTATTCGCGATGTTCTGGCTGACAAACATCAGGTCTGCCATGCCGAGCGCGGAGACCAGCGCACTTTCCTTGAACAGGCTAACGACATTCGACAGCAGAGTCGGCATCGCGCGGATAAAGGTCAGCGGCAGGACAATGTGTGTAATCCGCGTCATCCTGCCGAGACCGAGCGCAACGCAGGCGTCCAGTTCTTCCTTCCTGATCGACGCGAGCGATCCACGGAATGTTTCGCATGTGATTGCGCCCATGTACAAAGACAGCGTCGTAATCGATGCGGCGCGCACGCCGATGTCAACATGAAGAAGGAGCGGTAGACAGAAGAAAAACCAGAACAGCTGCACGAGCAGTGGCGTGCCACGAAATACTTCAACGTATCCAGTGACCACAGCACGCACAGGAATGGTCCCGTAGGTGCGCAACAGGCTCGCGATGAAACCGAGGACGATCCCGGCGACCGACGACGCTACGGTAAGCTCGACCGTTAGGGCCAGCCCAGCAAGCACGGGCTGAATGTACTCCATCAGGAATAGGAAATTGAACTTCATCGTCTGTCACACCGAATAGTGAAGAGCGCGCCAACGCTCGACGCCGCGCAGGATCTGCGCGACAGCCAGCGATACGGCCAAGTACAGCAGCCCAACGGTCGTAAAAACCTCGAGTGGCCGATAGATCTCGGACGCAAGCTCCTTGCCGTGATACATCAGTTCCTGGATCGCTACGACGGAGAGAAGGGATGTCTGCTGCATTGCTAGAATGCCGTTTGTGGCAAGCACTGGAAACGCGAGGCGAAAAGCGTGCGGCAGAACGATGTAGATCGCGCGTTGAAGCGGTGAGAAACCGAGCGCGACACCGGCATCGTGCTGCTCCGTCGGCACTGACTGGATACCCGCGCGGTAAGCTTCGGCGTTGAATGCGGTCAGGTTCAGCGAGATGACCAGGATGCCCATCGTCAGCGGAGTCAGAAAGACGTTGAAGATGATCGGCACACAATAGAAGAACCAGACCACCTGCACGAGCGCCGGCGTGCATCGGAAAAATTCGATGAACGCGGAAACCGGGGCGCGAACCAGCCGTGAGTTAGCCTGCGACAGCATCGCAACGACGAAGCCGGTGACGACGCCGATCGCGTTAGCGCAAAGCGCGATCACCAATGTGATCGCGAGGCCGTGCCACAGAGCGTCCAGCCCGGATGAGATCGAAGAAAAGTCGAAGGAGTAAGTCACAGTGCACCCCTAATCGACGTGCAGGACATTGTTGAGAAACTCTCTGGTCCGGGCATGCTGTGGGTTCCTGAACAGTTGCTCGGGCGTGCCGGACTCGATCACGACGCCGTCCGCACAGAAAAGTACGCGGGACGCGACCTTTTTCGCGAACCACATGTCATGCGTGACCATGATCATCGGCATGCCTTGTACGGCGAGCTCCTGAATCACGAGTTCCACTTCCGCGACCAGCTCGGGGTCCAGCGCGGACGTGACCTCGTCAAACAGCATCAGCTTCGGGTCGAGCATAAGGGCGCGTGCAATCGCAACGCGCTGTTTCTGCCCGCCCGAAAGCTGCGCCGGATAGGCGCGAGCCTTTGTTTCGAGCCCCAGGCGCTCCAGCAGCTGGAGCGCCCGCTTTTCGGCCACGTCTCGTGCTTCGCCTTTTGTCTTGCAGGGGGCGAGGGTGAGATTGCGCAGGACATCCAGATGCGGGAAAAGCGTGTAGTGCTGGAACACCATGCCAATCCGCTTACGGATCGCCAGATTCATGCGGGTCTGCCCGGACTTCGGGCCGACAGACAAATAGGGCTGACCATCGAACTCGACGCTGCCGCCATCGATCTTCTCGAGGCCCATCAGGACTCGCAGCAAGGTGCTTTTGCCGCCGCCGCTCGGCCCGATCACGACAAGGCGGTCGTCGGGCTGCATGTCGAAATTGAGCCCCTTCAGGACTTTCAGGGTCGGGCTGTACTGCTTGCAAAGGTCCCTCATCCGGAGGAGCGGATGTGCTCCGGCATGAGGGCGCGTTTGTGCCATTTCCCGCTCTTCCTGGAAGGGTGCTGCGCTGCTGTCGTCCATCGTCTGCCGGCCAACTTTCATCACTTGTTCCATTTCCTTCCTCGCCAACGGGTGCAGCCAGAATGGTTACTGCCTGACCGATTGCGCCGCCTGCTTCACCGCAGCGTCCACGCGCGTTTGCACGAAGCCCGATTTCGTCTGCTGCTCGATAAACTGATTGAGCAGGTTCAGGTCAGCCGGCGTGTAGCTCTTGTTCAGGCCGAAGGCAACATCCTGCAGGTTGAAGGGCGGGTCAGGCCGGAAGATTGCTGCCCAGTCTGGATGCGCGGCCTGAAAGATCAGGTTCGGTTCGGACTGGTCGGCAAGCAGATCGGCCCGATGGGAAATCACGGCCAGGCGGGTGCTGTCAGCGTCAGGCAGGCGAAGAATCTGTGCCTGCCTGATCGCCGGTGTGATGGCCCTGTCATCGGTGGTGCCCTGGACCACCGCGATGACGACGCCAGGCTTGTCGATGTCAGCCACCGATCTGATCTGTGCGGGCAGCTTCGGGTCGGAGCGGCTGTAGACGAAATCCGTATCGTTGCGCAGTACTGCGGTCGAGAAATTGATGACCTGTTCCCGCGCCGGCGTCCGGTTGATCGACATGGCCAGATCCCATTTGTCGGTCTGGAGTCCGGCCACCATGTCGTCCCATGTCGTGTCAACGAACCTGACCTTCACCTTCAGAACGTCCTCGCCGAACTTCCGGCAGAGGTCGCTGAACGCCCCGCTGTAAGCGCCGGTCTTGGGATCACGCACTACAAAGGGAGGCGCAAGCGCTGCGCCGCAGCGTAGCTCGCCGGCCTTGCGGATCGACGCGAAGGCGGGCTCCTGGGCACTGGCAGGCGAGATGGCGCTGTTGATGCCGGTGGCGACGCAGGCGCCCAGCAGGATCAACTTCAGCATCGTGCGCAGCGCTTTGCTGACGGGGATCTGCCGAGCCCCGGTGGTGCGGATGGTGTTCATGATAGTCACAGGTTCCAAGGTATGTGGACAGACAGACATTGGTTTGGCGGCGCTGCATCCGGAAAGGATAGAAGCCTCGCGGGCGCGACATCCATGAGCCTCCACTCATTCGCCCAGCTTGGTAATCGATTACAAATCATATCCAAAAAAGCGGCCAAAAAGACCGCCTGAATGCGCTGTGTATTGGGGTTATGACCTTTGAATACGGGTGTGTGGGAACATGCTAGATGAAAAAAAACAGATCGTAAAGGATTACATATTCAGACCGGTATTGTCCCAAGGTCGTGCAAGGGAGCGATGTTCGGAAGATGAATCAGCTGCAGAAACACCGCCGAACATGCGGTGCTCGACGTGCTGGCGCAAACTCGGCGTGACCCGCACGCGGCCAGGCGTCTGGTGCACAAGATGCTCAGGAAGCACGGCCACGCACTGCGTTGGTTGATCACCGACAAGCTCAAAAGGTATGCGCCGGAGAACAGGGTTCTCGGACCGAAGGGTAAACAACGCCGGCACACGGGGCTGAATAACCGGGCGGAACAAGGGACGGAAACGATATGCGCGTGCGCTGGCTTAAAGCTCAAACCCATAAAGCCCGCCATTCATGAATGCGCTCCGTCGAGCAGGCCCCGAAAACCTGGCAACCGGCCAATCCTTACAGCGTGTTCGGCATTTACTGCGCCATCCGGCACGGTACCGGCGAGCAGAGATCTGATCTGCCTCACCGTGTCGAATGCCTGATGTTCGATGGCCTGTGGCGTGAGGCCGCCTACGTGGGGCGTGGCGACTACTTTCGGATGGCAAGCCAGTGCCGGGCTCGGCATCTGGTCCGGAGCGCACCCGACGTCTAGAGCCGCACCCGCGATTACGCCGGAATTGAGTGCGTGAATCAGCGCCTCCTCATCTACGAGTTCGCCGCGCGACGCATTGACGAAATAGGCATCTGGCCGCATGCGCGCAAACGCAGCCGTATCAAACAGATCGGCCGTCTCCGGGGTCGCCGGTGCAAGACACACGACAAAATTCGCGCGCGCCATTACCTCATCAAACGAAGCGTGTTCGACACCCGACTCGATCGCCGGCGCAAACGGATCACACACCATGACTGACATGCCCAGTGCCAGACCCAGCGCACCAAGCCGCCGCCCGATGAAGCCATATCCGACCACACCAAGCGTCGCGCCACGTAACTCGATCCCCATCTGGATCGCGGGCACGCAGCCCTCTCGATATGCAGACACGGCCGCGCTAATCCCGCGGCTCAGATCGATCATCACACCGACGATCCACTCCGCCACCGATGCATCGAAACCAGGCGTCGCGCGCGTGACAAGCACGCCGTGATGGCTGGCGGCAGTGACATCGATATTGCGGATATCCACGGCAACCCGGCAAAACGCGAGCAGTTCAGGCAGGTGTTCGAAGAGGCTGGCGGGCGCGGCGACATCGCGGCTCGACACCACGATGTCGTGACGGGCCGCGGCGCGTACCAGCTCCTCAGGCGCGAGCGGTCGAGCTTGTGAATTCAGGGTCACCTCGCCTAAGGTCCTCAGTTGCGCGAGCGCCCGTTCGCCGTAGTAGTTCTTCAACGCGTTAGGGCTGTGCGTCAGAAAAATTCTGGTCATATCAATGTCCTTGACTTCCTCGCACAGGTAGGCGCGGCAGCCGACTGCCGCTCACCCCAGATACAGCGCCCTCAACACTGGCAAAACCCCGCAACCAGTAGTTGCACGGTAGTCACCATCAAGCGATAGCTCTGGAAGGCGTTTTTGCGGCGATGATGCGGGGAACGCTCGTTGATTCCCTCACAATCAACTGTGTGTCTAGCCGCGCCGGCATGATCTTTTTCCCCATCGTCAGGGCGCCGATGAGGGACCGCGCGGCGTGACGGCCCATTTCCGCTGCCGGGACTGCGATAGTCGTCAGGGCCGGAGAAAAAATGGTCGCGTAATCGTCATCGTCGAAGCCGACGACCGAAATGTCTTCCGGCACGCGCAGACCCAAACGCCGACATTCCGCGATCGCGCTTAATGCGAAAACGTCCGCATTGCAGACCACTGCGGTCACTTCGGGAAATTCATGATGGATCTGCCGCATTGCGTCGGCGCCTTGCATCATGGCCGCGCCGTAGCTCTTTTCAACGATATGGATTCCGTCATTCAGGCCGTGCGCCCGCATGGTTTCTTCGAACCCGCTGACGCGGGCCTGTTGGCGATCGTTCCCAAGGAGCGGACCAGCGACCATGGCCATCTGCCGGTGACCTAGTCGAATCAGAAACTCCACTGCCTGCTTCGTCGCCGTGAAATTATCGAAACCGATCGCCGGCACGATCTCATCGTCGTTGTATGAATAGGTCGTCACGCAGGGAATCTGCTTCTCTTCGAGATAGCTTCTGAGCCGTGGATCCTCCATCTTGCCGACCAGCAAGAGCGCCTCAGCGCCGCGCTCAACAATACTTTTGACAGTGTCGAGCATGTTCCGGTTGTCGAATCCGGTCGTCACGACGAACACGCTGTATCCAGCCGCCGTCAGCTGCTCCTCGAAGGCGTGCGTCAAGCGCGCAAACATTGAATAGTCGAGCGATGGGATCACTGCGCCGATGATAAAAGACTTCTGCAGGCGTAGCGCCTTCGCAGCTGGGTTCGGGCTGTAGCCCAGTTGCCTTGCCGCGTTGTGGACCTTTTCCCGGGCCGCCGTGCCTACCCGGTCCGGGACGTTGAATACACGTGAGACGGTCGCGACCGAGACACCCGCCGCCTTTGCAACGTCGAAGACGTTCGATTTCGCTTTCTGTCTGTTCATGGCTTAGCAGGATGAAATCGGGGATGATTCCCTTCTTCCTATTTTTACAAACAAGTCTATCACGCAGCGACAATTTGGAAAACGATTACACGCATGCACGAAAGGCCCTGGAGGGGGGCGTCGCGATTGGGTGGACCCGGGACCGACCGCCGCGAAGGAAATCACAAAGCGGCGGGGGATTGACGTTGGAGGCGGTCTATGAGCGGCGCTACCGGTGGCTGGCGAAGAGCGTGGCGGGTCTCTCGGGTGCGCCGTAGCGGTGCACCGTCGAAGCGGGTTTTCCGCCCGGTGTTGTTCAGCCCCTTGTGCTGGCGATGCTAGAGGTTGAGCGGTAGATACCGGTTCGACGCGTGTAGCCGATCACATCGGGCGGAAACCGGCAACAGGGGTAGGAAATGGTGACGGTGGCTGGCGCACGCTGCGGCAACCTGGCAATACCAGTGGGCGGAGTACCTTCCGGTGACAATCAGTTCGAGTACCCACACGCTGCTAGTGTATTTTGCCTTCGATCGCTAACGTGAACTTATGACCAGGGTATTGCAAGGGTACCGCGTCGCGCTTGTAGTAAAGCGTCAGAAGTCTGCAACGGAACGGGCTACCAACCCATTCTAACCAAGTTACTGTTCAGAGTCGACGGACACATCCGCTGAGATTCGACCGGACGTTCGCGGCTGTTACGTGGCGAACGCCCAGTCAGCGGCAGATAGCGGACGCGTTAGCTCCGATGCGCGGTCGGCGGCTGCGGCCGAAACGCCTCTGCCACTCATTTGGTCAAATTTCGATGTGAACCAGCCGTTGAGTCACGATGGTTGGGAATGCGCTGGCGGCAACAATCGGCACGATTGTGAACAGGGGCGAGAGCGTAGTTTCACAATGGAACTCCCATCGTTCCCTGTGGGAGTCTGCCATGAAGACCGAACAATCCCGTGAAGCGTGGAATAAAGGCAAGCTGGTCGGCCAGAAGCCATCGCTCAGACCCAAAGACGTCTGGGCCATCCGGATCCACCTTCAGAACGCTCATGCTGTCCGCGATCTTGCCTTGTTCAACCTCGCAATCGACAGTAAACTGCGTGGCTGCGATCTTGTCAGTCTGCGAGTTCGCGATGTCACTCACGTCAACCAGGTCTTGCCGCGGGCGCAAGTCGTTCAGCGAAAGACCCAGCGTCCCGTCCAATTTGAGCTGAGTGAGCCGACCCGGTCGGCAGTCCGCGCGTGGCTTGACAAGGCCGCCCTGCGATCGGAGCAGTACCTCTTCCCGAGTCGACTGTCGGCGTCCCCGCATCTTTCCACCCGGCAGTATGCCCGGATGATAAGTCGATGGGTGAGCGCAGCTGGACTTGATCCGACAGTCTACGGCACCCATTCGATGTGCCGTACGAAGGCGACCTTGATTTACAAACGGACCAAGAATCTCAGAGCCGTCCAGTTGTTGCTCGGCCATAGCAAGATTGAAAGCACAATCAGGTATCTTGGCATTGAAGTCGATGACGCGCTGGAGATTTCCGAACAAACTGAACTCTAGTGCAGTCAGCGCTGGTCGCACGACGTGATGTTGCACGCGCATTCGTGCGGCCACTTTCTGTCGCGCCTCTTTCCGGCGAAGCGGGCAAGTTGTCGCCGCTCACCCATCCTGCGAAACCGTCACCAGAATGAATGGCGTGCATTGGAGATCCGCCCGAGGACCGTCGAGTACAGTTCGGCCGATGCCGACCTTAGAGACGGTTTCATAAAGACTGCTGAACGCGCTGAAGCGTGTTCCAGCAGATCAAGCAACAGCCGAGTTTGAGGAACGCTTCGTGAATGTCAGCGCGACGTTCGAAGCGAATACGTAGACGTCGGAAATGATGCAGCCAGGCATGTGTACGTTCGACAACCCAACGGACTTTCCCAAGGCCACTGCCGTGCGGGTGGCCACGCCGCGCGATGCTGGTGGGAATACTGCGCTCGTGAAGAGCGCGTCGGTATTTGTCGTGGTCGTAACCTCGGTCGGCGTAGACGCGGCCAGGACGGCTCAATGGCCGCCCGCGCCTGCCACCGATCGGCACGATGGCCTCAATCAGCGGAATGAGTTGGGTGACGTCGTTCCGATTGGCGCCAGTCAGGATTGCCGCGATGGGCGTTCCGTTGGCGTCGGTGGCGAGGTGGTGCTTGGATCCGGGTCGCGCTCGATCGGTGGGGTTCGGACCAGGCAGTATGACTTTCCGTGAGGTACAGGCTGGCCTGACGTGAAGAGTCAAACGCGGGTTAGCATTGCTGCCAGAGCCGCACGGTGTGGACTGAGCCACACCCGGCGACTTCCACCACGGAGGCCAGCATGGAACACGATAGCACGGTATACGTTGGGTTGGATGTCCACAAAGAGTCGATCACTGTCGCCTACGCGGTCGGGATGGGCGATGTGGAACTGCTGGGCAGGATCGGCACTACCAAGGGCGATATCGATCGTCTGTGTAAGCGTCTGCGTTCCAAGGGACGATGTGTGCGTGTCGTCTACGAGGCAGGACCGTGCGGTTATGGACTCTACCGTCAGCTGGTCGCGGAAGGATTCGAATGTATGGTGTGTGCGCCGTCGCTGATCGCAAAGAAACCTGGTGAGCGCGTGAAAACGGACCGACGTGACTCGATCAAGCTGGTGCGTGCACTGCATGCTGGTGATTTGTCGGCCGTGTATGTCCCGGGGATTGAAGACGAGGCTTTTCGGGACCTGGCCCGCGCGTGGGTAAGCGCCAAGGATGATATGAAGCAGGCACGGCAACGACTGAAGTCGTTTCTCTTCTCGCACGGGGTTCGATATCCAGGCAAGGCTGACTGGGGACCTTCATATCGACGCTGGGTAAGCCAACATTCCTTCAGCAACGAGTGGCAACAACTGGCATTCGAAGAACATCGCCGTACTCTTGGGGACCGGATAGCGCAATGCGATCGTCTTGAAGCGGCTTTGCGCGACGCGGTGGTCAACTGGCGGTTCCATCCTGCCGTCCTGGGATTGCAGGCAATGCGTGGTGTCCAGTTCACCACGGCTGTTGGGATGCTCGCCGAAGTGGGCGACCTCTCCCGCTTCGAGCATCCGCGACAACTGATGGCTTGGCTTGGTGTGACGCCATCGGAGCACTCCTCGGGCGATAAGCGGCGGCAAGGCAGCATAACCAAGACCGGCAACAGCTATGCCAGAAAGTTGTTGATCGAGGCAGCCTGGAGCTACCGACATCAGGCTCGCGTGAGCGAGAACATTGGACGTCGGCACGCCGGTCTCCCCAAGCGCATCATTGATCGCGCCTGGGACGCACAGGTTCGACTCTGTCGGCGTTATCGCAAGTTAGCTGCACGCGGGAAGAATGCCAATACCGCGGTCGTGGCGGTTGCTCGGGAACTCGCCGGATTCATTTGGGACATTACACGACTGTCGATGTCGCTCGCCATCCCGCGTATTGAACTGACTGCATGAACTTGACGATCATTTGTAAGAGTTTCCTGAAGGCGGCGTAGCCCGGTACTCGAGCAACCCGCGCAAAAACATCGCAACGGGCATCGCCCGATTTGCGTGCCTAGGAAGCGGCAGGCTCTTGAGACGGACCTCTGTAATGCGGTAACCAACCCGCGGATATCAGTGTGCTGCTACGCCGCCCTCAGGGAATTCAAATGTCCAATGCAAAACCGAAAACCGATCCAGATTGACATGGAAAGTCATATCAGTTTTTTGCCCGCCCCAACCGCGCGAAACGAGGACGAATCCACGACCACGCGAGAAAAGTCGATGTTGTCCACTGCTCGCAGCCTCGCCAGAAGCACTGCGTGCAATCGATCCCATACGCCGGCTTGTTGCCAATCGCGCAGCCTTCGCCAGCAACTGACGCCGGAGCCGCATCCCATCTCGGCTGGCAAATCTCGCTACCGGATACCGGTCTTTAGCACGAACAGGATGCCGGTCAACGCAGCCCGATCCGGAACCGGCTTGCGGCCCGGATACTTGAAGCGCCGTGGCTTCGCTGCTGGTAGCAGTGGCTCGATCAGTGTCCACAGTTCGTCGTCGATGATTGGTTTGCCCATCTCCTCGATCCTGTTGTCACGACGATCGAGGTTAACAGGTTGTGTTCCGGGTTAACAGCCCCTACGAAGCCTTTTTGAAACCGTTTCTTAGGGCGGGCTGGATTCTACGTCGGCAATGTGATGGATTGCCGACGGTAGCGGCGTCGAGCAGCCGGGCGACAGCTTCCGGCATCGCGAGCTCACACTTCCGTTTAGGTTTATTCGATGCCTGCCCTCGAGCACGGGCTCATGAGCGAACGACAACGCGTACGGGCAGGCGTTGAATAAACCTCGAGGAAGGAAACCGCGGAGTGGTCCGAGGCGGCCAGGGTCTTCGCTATGGCGATTGATCAATCTGGCCGGTCCGTGTTGCAAGTCGACGGCGGGCGATGCAAGCGCCCAGGGCGGGCTGAATGCGGCAATGGAGACGATCCCACGTGCGATTTTGAGTTCGGAATACGGCCGTGGGACCGTGTACGACACCGAGGGCACAACCGTCCGCTCGTCGGTCGCGCTGACGCAAAGCCGACGGTTGAAACGCAGATCGAAGCGAGCCGCTCATCGCTGGGCTGCATTTGGTGGTGCGCGAATCGGTACGGTGCGCGTCAGAATATCGATGACGAGCATAGGCGCGCCGCAATGGCGACAGATGAAGGTCGGTCGATCGGTGGCGATCGCATCGTACGGTGATGGACAGAGCTTGGGGGCAACGCCGAGCAACGTACGAATCTTCGTCAGGTTTGCGCGGCGCACCGGGTTAGCGAGCAACCCGTAATGGCGGATTCGATGGAAGCCGGCGGGCAACACATGGAGCAGGAACCGGCGCATGAACTCGCTGGATTCGAGCGTCATGGCTTTATAGCGAGTACGCCCCTTCTCCCGGTAGTCTTTCCAGCGGAAGCTCACGCACCGTCCATCGAAGGCGAGCAGGCGCTGGTTGGAGATCGCGACGCGATGTGTATAGCGTGAGAGGTAGGCGAGTACCGCTTCAGGGCCCGCGAACGGACGCTTGGCATACACGAACCATTCGGAGGCGCGCAGCGGCGCGAGCCACTGTGCGAAGACCGCTCGGTCAGCGAGCTGCGCGTACTCGCCGAAGAACTGAAGCCGTCCGCGCCGATGAGCGTCAGCGAGCGCTTCGAGAAAGCGCCTGCGAAACAGACGCGAGAGCACGCGCACCGGCAGGAAGAAGCCGGGCCGACAGGCGATCCAGCGTTCGCCATTGGCTGACAGGCCACCGCCAGGGACAATGCCGTGCACATGCGGATGGTGCGTGAGCGCTGAGCCCCAGGTGTGCAGCACGAGCGTGGCGCCAATGTCGGCGCCCAGGTGCTTAGGATCCGCGGCGATGGTGCGCAGCGTCTCGGCCGCGATGTCGAACAGCAGCCCGTAGATGACGCGCTTGTTATACCAGGCGATCGCACTGATCGGTGCGGGAAGCGTGAAGACGACGTGGTAGTACCCGATGGGCAGCAGGTCAGCCTCGCGCGCTTCGAGCCAGCGACGCGCGGCACTTGCCTGACACTTCGGGCAATGGCGATTCCGGCAGGTAACGGAGTGCACTCCGTTACCTGCGTTATGGGAAGTTCTGTCTAACGGGGAGAGGATGGCCCGGAGCTAGCGCGAAGCGGACTCACCACCCCCATTGACTCTCCATTAAAGCTTGGCCCTGAGCATCGCGATTACCTTATCGGATGGCCGAAACGAACCCCTGCGCAGATGCGGTGGGACGATCGCGTTGAGGGCTTCGAGCTTCTCAGTTGGATCAGCGCGAGTGTAGATTTCAGTGGTCGCCAGATCGCTATGCCCGAGCCATAAGGACACTTTCCGAATATCCTGAGTGCTTCGTAGTACTATCATTGCGCAGGTGTGCCTCAACACGTGTGGTGATACCTGCTTCTTCGATAGCGAGGGACACGTATGACGAGCTGTCTCAGCGTGGTATCTAAGGATATACGCGAAACCCCAGCGACTCATTGCTTCACCGCGAGCATTGACGAACAATTCCGGTACTGCAGCAGTTCCCCGTACCGCCATCCAGGCACGCAACGCGTTAGTGGTCGTTTTCCACAGGGGCAACGCGCGCTCCCGCCGACCCTTGCCGTGAACACGAATGCTCATCGACGGGAACACAACATCGGCGACTTGCAAACCCGTCAGTTCCGATACACGCAGTCCGGCGCAGATGGCCAGATGCAGCATCGCCCGGTCCCGGATCCCCTCGCGCGTTGATGGATCGGGCGCATCGAGCAGGGCCTGAACCTCTTCCTCGACCAGATAAGGCACTAACCGGGAATCAGTTTTCTTGTAGGGAATGCCCAGGATTCGTCGCGCCTGCTCGAGTATCGCGGGCTCGCGATACTCAAGGAAGTGGAAGAATGACCTGATTGCAGCCAGCCGGACATTGCGAGTCCCAGGCGAGTTCTGGCGCGTATCTTCCAGATATTCCAGGAAGTCGCTGATCAGTCTCGCATCGAGCTGCTCCAGCGCTAGCGACGACGGCGTCATCCTTGAGTCGCCCGGCGGCGAACTCGAACAGGAGCTGAAAGGTGCAAGCATAGGAGTCGCAGGTGTGTTGGCTGGCGCCTCTCTCATGAGCAAGGTTTTGACGAAGAAATGCCACAATGTGCGGTGCGATCGGGATCATTTCTGTTCTCCAGTGAGAAACCCCTCTGCGGCGACAGCAATGTCATGCAGAAGCTCGGGAGTGGCCTCCAGATACCAATAGGTGGCGTTGATGTTGACGTGACCCATGTAGGTCGCAAGGGCCAACATGTGCCGCCCAACGCGGTCCCGGCCTTCCGGGCTCACCTCCAGTGCCCTGACGGCGAACGTGTGCCTGAGCTCATGCAGGCGGGGACGGTGGCCGTTGTGGGTGGTGCCGATGCCGGCAATCTTCAACAGCTTCTGGAACGTCCAGTAAGCGACCGTATATCTGAGTGGTCGACCATCGTCATCAACGAACACATGGTCGTCACCCGGACGGGCCTGCAGCCGCAGGGTCAAGTACCCCTGCAAACCCTCCGCCGCCGTCTCGTGAAGTGGAACCAGACGGGTCTTCTGGAATTTGCTCTTTCGAATGAGTAATCCTTCGGGTGTAATGTCGGCACGCCGCAGGTTCAGGGCCTCAGAGATCCGCATGCCCGTGACTGACAGCAGGGCGATTAATGTCGCATACGTTTGTGGTTGCAACATATCGCGAGGACCCGATTGCAAGGCTGCGTTGACCAGGCGCTTGATGTCGGCGCGCGAGTAGATGAACGGGACGCGGCGTGTCTTTCGGTAGCCAAAGTACCGGGCGGGCGGCAGCTCATGGCTTTGATCTTCGGTACGCAGATACCGGGCGAACCGACACACGGTCTTTAGCCTCGCGTCACGCTGGGCCACCGACGCAGCCTCAGCGGCCCAGTTGATTGCGGTTTGCGCGCGAACGTGCGTTTCACCGCGCTTGACGGCAAAGCACGCGAAGCTGTGCAACAGATAGTCTGCGTTCAGTAGTTTGAAGCCGGCCGCACGCCGCGCGGCAAGATAGGACTCCACGGCCGGCATCATTTCGTCACCTCCGGCCATGGCTGCGCGACTTGCCTGAGCAGCGCGACGTCGACCTTGGCGTAATAGGCCGTGGTGTCGATGCCGCGATGCCTCAGGACCTGGCCAATCTGGTCGAGGGGAAGCCCATGACGTAACATCTCGGTCGCCGCTGTGTGGCGCAGCAGATGGGCGCCTTTGGCGGGCGAACTCACCCCGGCACGTTTTAGTGCGCGCTTCACTACCGACGATATGCAATCGCCTGAGATAAACGGCTTGAAAGGGGCGATGTTTCGAACAAAGACGTGGTCGCTGCAGGCAACTCGAGGTCGCGACTCGATGTACCGCAGAAGTGCCTCACCGGCATCCTGCGGCAGCGGCAGACGAACTTCATAGCGCCCCTTTCCCGAGACGCGCAGTGTCCCGGTTTCCCACTCGATATCGCTCATGCGAAGGTTCGCCAGGTCACCAGCGCGAACCCCGAGTCGCACCAGCAACAGGACAATCGCGCGATCGCGAAGGCGCCCGTGTAAATTGACATCGCATGCGGCAATCAGACGGTCAACTTCGTCAGCGCTCAGACACCGTGGCAGTGTCGCCAGGCGCCAGTGCGCCAACGCCGGAACCGCTTGATCGAGTCCGGCGCGACATAAACCCTCAACACCGAGATAACGCAGGAAGGCCCGCGCGCTGGTGACCAGCTTTTCTGCGGTACCGATGCCACAGTTGCAGGCACTGTTCAACAGGAACGTGCGCATGTGCTTTGCGTCCCACTGGGTCGCGTCGCTACCAAGCACCTCCACCATCACTGCGGCATCGCGACAGTAGAGCCGAATGGTCGACGCTTTCGCGCCTCGGTGCGTGTGCAACCATCGCCGGAAACCGCTCACGATTGCCGGCTCTCGAATCTCGGCAATCGAGGGCTTGTTGTCCTGGCAGACGCCGATCTCAATCAGGTATTCGCGAAAGCGCTTGGCACCGAAATACAGATGGTGGTTGGCTTTACCTCCTTTTGCTTCCGGACAGGTGCAGGTAGGCAGATGACGATAGAAGATTTCTGGAGTCTGTGGATCCGCATCGGCCAGGGTGCCGCCGTGCGCCAGCATGAAGCGGCCCAGATGGTCGGCGGCTCGCAGATAACGTACGGCGCTGGCCGCGGAGTATCCGTCCCGTTCGAGCGCATCAGCAAAGTCATCAATGAAGGCTCCGCTGGGCCCCGAGCGCAGGCGTTTCAGGGTTTTGGGTGCTACCAGGTAGGTGTCTAGCATCACGTCCTCCTATGAGGGTTGCCGGGGAAGGCCAGACGACCATAGCAAAGGAGAACCGAGATTTTATGGGGAGTTGACCGGCGACCAACCAGACACCAAACCGACGCGGCCAGCCGCATTCGTGTCGAATCTGATCTGCAACTCCCCGTTAGACAGAACTTCCCATAAGACATGAGTTATACGCGATCTCGGTTCGCGAGCAGCCTGAACAGCGCAGCACATGCCCGCCCAGCGCCGCGCTGCGGCACTGTTCGATGGCCGACATCACCTTCAGCTGCCCGAGGCTCAGCGCTACCGTGCCTCGCCACCTGGGCCCGCAGGCGCGGAAGATGTCCGCGACCTCCAGCATTGGATCCGACCGCGCGTCCGTTATTCGAGGCGCAGGCGCTCCAGCGGACTAACGACTTCATGCAGCAAGTCGGTGGCGACCTGGGCGTAAAGCGCTGTAGTTTCGAGCCTATTGACTGCAGTCAATAGGCTTGAAAGCACGATCCGCTATCTGGGCATCGAAGTCGACGACGCGCTTGAGATTTCGGAGCAGACTGAGATCTAGCGCAGCTGGTGCCGGCCGCGCGAATCGATCTACATCGAAATTCGTGCGGCCGCGTCCAGCGCGGCTCTCCACAAACCGGCGGACCTGTGCCCGTCGCTGATGCAGGACAACCATCCTCGAGACCGGTTCGGCCTGGAACGCTGCCGGACAGCCTAGGCGTTCGATTCGGCCGTAGCTGACCTTAAGGTCGGCTCGGTAGTGCGTCAGCAATATAGTAGGTTGCGGACGGCGTCGGCATTGATCGGAGGTACGGCAGATTCCTGCATCAGCAAACTCACAATCTCGACTCGGTGCGGCCCTTCATAGTGCTGTAATGCGGATCGTCGTGATCGAAGTTGACTTGATTCACCGTCAAATTATCTGCAACGGTCCCGTGCTGCGTTCATCGTACCGGCGCTAAAATCCGCGAGTATTGGCTCGACGTAGCGGAAACGCCGGGTTCGGCATTTACAGCACGCAGCCGCATCCTCAACATGAGCGACCAGCCTGGCTTAGGCTGAGCCGTTAGCCTTTCTAGAGCCAGATGGCGGGGTATATTCGTCGTCCTCCGCATTGTGGACATACCAGTCGGCCTCCGGTTGCTGCTCAACTTCAGGCTCGGCGTCAACGCGGACGAATACACGGCGGCTACCGGGTATGTGGAATTTGAAGCCGAGAAACTTGCGCTTAACCTTGAACGCCTTGACACGCCAGAGCCCCGCCCAGAGTCCGAGAACCTTCAGATTCCAATACAAAGTTGAGGTGACCACTGCGCCTGTGATCACAACCCACGGAGCGATTGGTAATACGGACAGTCCGATACCCGCAACGACAGGGACGGTGCACGATATCGCGAACCAAGGGCTGACCCCGATCGACGTGTATAGCTTAAATTCATTAAGTTGTAGCCCGCGGTTGTTCAAATCAGCGACGATCATCGGCAAAAGCTCCCAACCGCAGCGTGGCGAGTTTAGGTGGCAGAGAAACGCCACGCCTTTCGCAGCGTTAATTCCGGCAAATCCAATGCAGGTTTGAATATTCTTCGTCTGCAGCTTAGCATTCGGTTCGTCCCGCAGGCCGATTCCGTACTGTGCTTCTCTTACTTTGACGGTCACTTCAACTCTTTCCGGGTTCAAGTTGCGCGGATAAGGATCGCGCCAAGTATCTCGATGCTTTGGGCATCAAGCCGCGCGCGCTGATTGCCAACGATCTCTAGATCCCTGTCGATTGTCCAGAAGTGGGATCCGACGAAGGCACGAAACACACTCGTCTTACCGCTTCTTCTCGTTCAGCTTTTCTAGCGATTTACTACGTAGACCGGTTTTGCTGTCATGAGAGCCAGGAATTGGCAGATGACGCCAAAAATAAGGAGAGGCAGGGCTATCCAGGCAAGAACGAAGAAAAGCCCTAGCTGCACCACGGAACCGCCAAGTCCGTACTGCATGTTTGTTCGACGGATATTCGCAACAACCATAAAGCAGGCTATCGCCACGCCGACGACGATTATTACTATACCGTTCAGCGCGTCCCCGTGGCTTTCCAGCGCTGAGTGACGCCACATGTTGCCGGCTATGATGAGCGCCAGCGCCGCGAGAGTGGCAATAAAAGCACTTTTGGTGAAAAACGCATGGCCGAACTTGGCGTTGCAGTGCTGATTGAACTTAGTTGCGCCCATGTATAGCGCGAAAATGATAGCGACGCCGATAAGGATCTTGATGACCAGCATGAATACTCCTCGATAGAAGGTTCTTGTTTTTTCGCCAGCGACCAGCATTGCAATGCGCTTTATCGCGACAGAGTGCGCGGTCGCGACGGACCGAATTCACTTTGTCTGGTTATCGGCAGCTCACACTGATTCTTGAGTTCCGATACCTCCGGGAATGGCTGTGGAGACGTTCGACGGCAGGCAGTCGTCGGCCATAAGTGGACGGTCGACGGACCACGCAGAATCGTAGACCATTTGGTCGCCGTCACACGCGAGACACATACGGACGCGTAAATGCGATACGATCATGCCTCTTCGGGGTATTTCTCTTAGTATAAAACATGCCAGTTACTTGGATCGACATAGCTGACTCCGCAGTCAAAATCGGGTTAGGCGGGATTATTGGCGGCATCGCGACTGTTCTCGTCGGGCATCAAAAAAACAAGCACGAAGTTTCGCTCGGCCATCGCTCGGCCGAGCGAGAGAAACAAAAGGAACTACGCGCAAATCGGCGGCGCCTCGTTGAGGCTGCAGCTACGTCCATCGACAGCTTCTTCCGCTTACACGAGCGGTTAGCAATGCAGGCTGGTGGTTCAGCCGCAACTGTCCAAAAGTTTAAATCCGAAAATAACGAATTGTCGCCAGAGAAAGTCAAAGAGTTGCGCCAAAGATTTATAACTCTTTGCGGGGACGATTATTTTGACGGGTACCATTCAGCACGCACGCAAATTGCGATGCTTAAGTTGGCATCCGCAACAGAAGCTGCGGATGCGCTTACCGTAGCATGTCGTACGGCGGTTAATTATCGTGATCTGCTGACTTCGAATGGTGCTAATTTTATCCCGACAGTGGATCAGGCGAAACAGTCTCGTAGAGAGTTTCGCCAAAAACGCGAGGTATTCGAAGACACTCTCAGTAATTACTATGCTCAGCTTTGAGCGGCCGGTATTGCAATGCCATCGGGTTTCCACACATCCTGGGTCGACAGCACGCGTTCGCGGATGTGAGAGTCGCCGCTCCGGATCCGGTTCCGGCGAACGGCCGGTTAGCAGCGTGCAGCCGCCCGATGAGGGTCGGTAGCTGAGCGTCGGCAATGGCCGAAATTTACCTGTAGGTCATCGGGCAACATTCAGTTGCGGACCAGTCGCCGGGGTGAAGGCTTCGTAAGATCCGTGAGAGGCAATATTTGGCCGGGCCCGGTATGAACCCCGGGGCAAATCCGACCAGAGCGAGCGTCGACGTCGGATACCACAATCGAACTCCCATCATCCCTGTGGGAGACTGAGATGAGAACCGAACAATCCCGTGAGGCATGGAACAAGGGCAAGCTGGTCGGGCAGAAACCGCCGCTGAGACCGAAAGACGTCTGGGCTGGACAAGAATTGCACCCCATCAAGCCTTCAAGTCAGAACGGAGGCTCTATGGCTCCCCCGACCCGCCCGACCATTGCCCGACACGTCGCGCAAATATACGATCGAGACCCTCGCTTCGTATCATAGGAGGCTCCGACCACAGCGTAGCTCCATCTTAGTCCTCTGCCGCCGTGCTCATGAATGTAAGCGGCCATGTTTTCTTCTGCATGAGGAGCGCCGCCCTCTTTAAGACTCATATCTCTCAGGTGGGTAGGAACTTCCACAATGCCCAATCGCTTTAGTTCGATACGTTGCTCCTCGTTGAACCCAGCGGACGAGTTGATGCCGGCGATGAAGAGCCTAGCTTCGCCAATTTGGATGTGGGCTATTTGGACCGTCGAACCGCTCAGTCTGTTACCGAGCGCCTTGATCCGATTCGCAACGAGGGTCAGCGCGTGTGCGCCTTTTCGTTGCAGTTCTGCCTCCATGATTGTCGACACGGTGCGCCTCCTGATCGTATTCACACGATCGGTTCGCGTCGTTCAATGCAACGGTTACAGCTGGTACGACGACAGCCGATCGCCGATTGACGAGACGTCAATGTATTCCTGTGGGCTCAGGAAGTCGACGTGTGGATATTGCTAGGATAGTTGGATAGATCAAATAATTCAGGCTTGAGTTGCATTTGGCGAAGCATCTTGGGAGCCATTGTCGAAGTCCAGCGGGATCTTGTCGTTGCCGCTGCCTTTGGCCGTGCGGTCGCGCAGAGTCGCACTGTTGGCCGGGTCCTGAGGAGTCCGCCACAAAGCGTCCTTCGCGACTACTGCTGGACCATATTCAGACACGTCCGGCGCTGTAAACGGTCATTTGTCGTCGAGACTTGGACGCCGCTATCCCCCTCCGTCATGTGCTTCCTCACACTTTTCGTCCCAACGGACACCGGGAAGATCATGTGGCGTCGGTGCGCATTTCGAAGGCGGACTTCGGTAAGCACATTAATAGTCCGGCCAAAACAATTGAAAAAACTGTATATCAAGGCGCAAATCGCCGAGGTATCGGCATATATCCACGACGTCAGCGGCTATTCTCCAGACGCAGGCTCATTTTGTTCATTCCCGTTGGCAAGCGCGGCAGCGGTGTCTTGCGGACCGATAGGAATGTCAACTGCGCCAAGACTACTCGGTCCATGAGGGTGACCGCCCTGCCGACGTCGCCGGTGCATCAAATCCGGCGGGCTCAGAATCGGTACGGGCTCTCAGCCCGATCCAATGCAGTTCCCGATGACTAAATGTGGCGAGGAGGAGCAAGTGAAAACGACGCACATGCGCCTTGCGTGGTGGTTTTTCACATTGCTGCTTGCTGGTTGCTCGTCAGGCACACTAACTACACGTGATGAAGCGGCGCGCCAACCGCTCTCGGCGTCCACTCAGCCGATCCTGCAGCCGCCGCGAAATGCGAATGACATTCTTGCAGAAATCCGCACCGTAAAGGGCAATGAGGAGACCTTGCAGCGGTTGACGGCGGTTGCCGATGCAACATCTCCGCAGGAGAGTCAAAGCCCGATGACGTTCTATTGGAAACGTGCGGGGGCGGCCGCACAGGTCGGTCGTCCCGAACAGGCGCTCACAGATCTGCGTACTGCTTACGAACTGACAGAGCACACCCGCGCCACGGGAGCACGACGCGACGTCGTACGGGAACTCGCCAATGCGGAGTTAGAAGCCGGCAACTTCCAAACGGCCATCGAACTCATGCAACATGCCTTACGCGAGGTACCCAAGTCAATCGGCAACTATGAAACGCTGAGTGCCATCTATGCATCGATTGGCGATACCAACAACTCTCGCAGTGCCGGGCGACAGGCGCAACAGCTAATGAACCACATCAGCAAGTCCGATCCGCCGCAGGAGTGGCGTGCCCCGACCGTCGAATATCTCATCCTCGAGTCGGACGGGCAGTGGCGACAGGCCGAGCCCTATATACGCGACTCAATTGCCGCCTACGAAAGCAGCGCTCGTAAAGATCGGACGCCCAACTGGATTGAGAAGCGCCTGCTGCATCTTTCCGCAAATCTGGTCATGCAGGGTCGGTATGACGAGGCAGAAGCAATAGATCGGCAGGTGATTCGCACGCTGCTTCATCGCGTCGGGCGAACCAACCTCGATACCGTCGATGGCGTCTTGGCGCTGGGCGAAGCGGTCTATGCGCGAAATCACATCGCTGATGCGCTTCGCCTCTGCGACGAAGCTCTCGCGATCCTTGACGAAATGAAGGTGCCTCCGAATGTTCGTCAACGCCGCCAGATCGATCACTTTAAGGGCCGCATCTATCTTGCCGAAGGCGAACTGACCAAGAGTCTTACATCGTTTGAACAGGCAAAAGCGGGCTTGCCCGACGACGACTTCTTCGCGAGATCCCTATTTCATCAGTCGCCTGACGCAATTCTGTCTTTGGCCGCAAATGGGCAAATCGCGCGGGCCGTCCAGCTCGCGGATAGCTTGGTGGAACTACGGCGGAGCACGTATGGGGAAGGCACTCGAGAATGGGCCGAGGCAATCGGCATTCATGCGTTCACGCTTGCTCATGCCGGGCAGAGCGCCGACGCGATCGCAGAGTTTGACGTATTTGCTCAATACGCTACGATCGGCGGGGGTAGCAATGTATTTGATCATGTGCGTTACCGCCTGCTGACGGAATGCTACGTTGGAGTCATGTTCGGAGCCTCGCAGCACGCGAGCGATCCCAACGTGAGGCGGCAGATGGCCGAGAAGGCCTTTGTTCTCGCAGATTCGGCGCGCGAAGCTGAGGTGCGACGAGCAATTCAAGCTTCGTCCGCGCGAGCTGCAGCAAGGTCGTCGCAAACAGCTGACGTCGTTCGTCAGGAGCAGGACCTTGCTTTGCGCGCGAGTGCATTGCGCGTTCATCTCGCGAGGCTGTCGGCCACCCGGCCCAGCCCGCAGATACGGCAGATCACGGCAAACCTTGTCGAGGAGCTGAAACTGACTCAACAGGAGCAGGAGGCGGCGCACAAGGATCTCGTCATGCATCTGAGCGAGCGCGGTAACGCACTTGAGTCACCTAGCGTGGGAGCAAGCGCCGTCGCGAAGGCGCTGCGTCCCGACGAGGTGATGGTCGCGACCTTTGTGACCAGCGATCGCACATTTGTCTGGAGTATCGATCCGTCCGGCTCGATTTTGTTTCGTGCGTCCAGCGGCGGACGCGGGCAAATTAACCGTCTGGTAGCGTTGGTCCGTGCCTCAACCGAAATACACGGAGATACCTTTTCAAGCATCAAGTCGTTCGATCTCGCCGCTGCCTACGCCATCTACGAACAGGCACTCTTGCCTGTACAGCCAGGATGGGATCGCGCGCATTCGCTCGTCATTGTCCCCGATGAAGCGCTTGGCTTTGTGCCGTTCGGGTTGCTCCCTGTAGAACGGCCTGAGCACGTGACTGATGCTCACGCGATATTCGACGGTTACCGGCAGGTAGCATGGTTGGTTCGCTCGCACGCCACTTCGAGCGTGCCGTCAGCCGCGGCGTTCGTTAGTCTGCGGCAAGTATTGTTGACGGCGGTGTGAAAGCGCCACCAGATGGCGGCGCAAGGTTGAGTAAAAGCGTCAACAACAGGGGCGGTTACGTCCCGCCGTTGTTGGGTGATGGTCATCAGAATGGATCATCGATGTCGCGAGGGTGAGGATTGTCGGGAGGCGTACGCTGTTCGTACAGCAGGCCATTTAACGGAATCTGATAGTGCGCGGCGATACGCTCGCGTAGATCGTCGATGAGTTCCACGACGGCGAGCGCCTGATCGGCGGACCAGTTGTCCGGAATCAGGAAGTCCAGCCCGTGAGTGATGCCCGAAGGCAGGTGGAGTCGCTTCATGATTTCTTCTTCTCCATGCGTGCCGCGCTGCGTTTCTTTGCGCGCTGCTCGGCCCGTTCACGTGCCTCCTTCACCCGGTAGGACTCGCCTTCGATTGCGACGACTTCAGCACGATGCACCAGCCGGTCAACCAGCGAGACGACGCAGGCGGCGTTCGGAAACACCTCCGACCATTCTGCGAACGGCCGGTTTGTCGTGACCACGGTGCTCGCTGCGCCATACCGGCGGCTGATCAGTTCGAACAGCAGGTCGGCGTGGCGGTTCGAGTAGGACAGGTATCCGACCTCGTCAATTACAAGCACGTCCGGCGTGGCGTACCGGTGCAGCCGCCGGCGTAACGCCGAGTCACTGTCAAGCGCGGCGAGCTCACCGAGCATCTGGCCAGCAGTTGTGAACAGCGCCGTGTGCCCGTTGACGAGCGCCTGGTAGGCGAGGTTCAGCGCCAGGGTCGACTTGCCCACGCCGTTCGGGCCGATCAGTACGACGTTGGCGGTGTCCCTGACGAACTCGAGCGACATCAGTTCTTCGACGGCGGCCCGGTCGCAGCGCGTGGGCCAGGCCCAGTCAAAGTCGCACATCGGTTTGAAGCTGCCCAGATGGGCGTCCCGGATGCGTCGCTCGAGCGAACGGCGGGCACGCTCGTCTTCTTCCCACTGCAGCAGCGGCGCAACCCAGCCGGCGTCGGTGAGATCCGGCCAATGCGCCAGCAGCCCGTACAGGCGCAGGGCGTTCGCGCGCTCCTGCAGGTTCTCAGGCGAGCTCATCAGTACCTCCCGTTATCTGGTCGTAGATGTCGAGCCGGTGAGGGGTCACCAGCGTGTCCTTGCTACGCACGTGCTCGGGCAGGTTCACCGTTACTGGCGGCGGTACCTGGCGCGATTCGCGCCGACGCTCCAGCGCCAGACGCACCGGATTCTGGTGAGGCGCGGCATCGCTGGCGAGCGTTTCCTCGATCGCTGCCTGCAGTTCGGCTGCACCATAACGGTCGAGCAGCCGCAGCAGGTGGGCGGTGATATTGCCCAGATTGGCGCCGCGTTCAGCCGCGCGCAGCATGAGTGTGTGACTGGCCGGCGCTGCGCGGGCGAGATGGTCGAGGCCGCGATGGTGACGGGCTTCGCGTTTGCGTGCAACGAGGTCGTCGATGTGCGCGGCAATCTCGATCTGCGCGCCGCGATCGTAACTGCGCACATGGGTTGCAAGCAGATCGGCGCCGTCGAGAATGCGTACCTGCCGGGGATCGGCCCGGACCGTGAGCACGCGCCGCACGTGGGTATGCGGGATCGTGTAGTCGTTCAGATCGAAGCGCACATACGGCTGCTTGCCGACCTTCACGGCCAGTTGCAGTTCGCAGGGATACGGGTTCTCCGGCAAGGTAAGCAGGCTTGGCTGCTCGCGGGCGAAGGCTTCACGCACCGTGATCGTGGGCTCTTCCCGGCAGGGACGATCCGCCGCGATGCCCGCGCACCATTGCGCGGCCTGGATGTTCAGATCGTCGAGATCGGCGAACTTGCGCGCGGCAAAGAAATTCTCACGTACATACCTGATAGCTCTTTCGACGCGTCCCTTCTCGTTTCCTCTGGCCACTGCCACGGGCCGGGGCTCGAAGCGATGATGAGCGGCGAACGCGAGCAACGTCGGGTTGAAGCGGATCGCATCACCCTGACGCTCGAGCACAGCGCTCCTGAGATTGTCGTAGAGGAGGATCCGTGGCAATCCGGACCACGCCGCGAACGCGCCGGCGTGGCCCGCCAGGAAGCTGTCCATGCGGGCATCGAGGAAGAAGCGCAGATAGATCTGCCGAGACCACGACAGCACCATGACGAAGGCCATGAGCGGCCGGCGCGCGCGCCCGATCTGCAGGTGATCGAAATGGGCCCAGTCAACCTGGCCCTGCTCTCCAGGCAAGGTGCGCAGCCGCAGATAAGCCTCTGGTGTAGGACGCGGACGGTGTACCGCGATCAGGTGCCGGAAATGATGAGGGTTGCCACGGTAGCCGCGCTCGGTGACCATCGCATACAGCCGGCTGGCCGTGAGCGACGGAAATCTCTTGAGCGTGTCATGGATAAACGGCAGGTAGGCATCGATCTGCGAAGGTCTGAGCATCCCGCCGACGCGGGGCAGACCGGCCTGCGCCAGCACGCGCTGGACCGTGCCACGGTGCACGTGCAACTGCCGTGCGATGGTGCCGCAGCGCCACTTCTCGACGTGGTAGTAGCGCAGGATCTGCGCCTCCAGTTCAACTCCAATGGTCATGGGTCAATTCCTGTGTAGTAGGTAGTAGTACGAACATCACGGAAGACCCGACGGCGTAGTGGCCCGAGGCGCACGAAGTCCAGACAGACGCAGTGGCAGAAATGGCAACGCTCAGGCACAGCTGGGGCGGTGGCGGACACCGCTGCTGTTGCCGCCGACGTCGTCGAAGTCGGTGCCAGTAGAGCATCGGCGGCAGGTACAGCGGAACCCTGATGCGTCACTTTATTCTGGCGACTGCGGTAGCGGCGCATCCGTTCGGCATGCGCGAAGCGGCCGTGACGACTGCGCTGATAGCGCTGGCCGGCCACGCGCATGCTGGCCTGGCGTGCGACCTCAGAACAGTCACCGTCGCAGTAGATCTGGCCGCGGTCGCAACGGCGGCAAACGACGACCTGCGCCCGGCAGCGGGCGCACACAAACAGGCGGCCGGCGGCCGGCATCGGCAATCCCCGTCAATGCCGAAACGCTATCGACGGGACCGGTGGGTCGTGCCATACTGGCCCGGCACCCGTGCCCCATGCGCGTGTGGGGCTCGACATCGGAGTGAACTTGGCGGTTTGAGCCGGTGTCGGGCCTGTTTCTTCGGCGGTAAGCCTTTCTACCGCATCCAGACTTCGGCGTCACCTCCTCCTGAAACGAGCTGTGCCGGGTGCGTCTGCACTCGCCCTACGGGCTCCTTCCGACGCAGCCGGCGCCGCCTCCGCTCTTCGCGCAAACCATTTCCAAACCGCTCAACAGAGGAGGATCATTCCGTATCTCTGATGACGCCGCCGTTTAGCGTCGGTTTCTCACACCCGTTCACAAGTATCGATGGCGACCGGTTTTCGCAAGAATTTCATCGGCTTCGGCGCCCCTCTTTTTAGCGCCGCTCGGTCGGCCACGACGCCTCAGTTCAGCCAACGAGGTGCGAGCGCCATCCATGCTTTGGATACACGTATCACCGGCCGTGGCGCACTGGATAGTCAAGCACTTGCCTCGGCACATCTGGACGATCTCATGCCCCTTCCCGAAACGGCCGACGAAGTACGCGCGATAGCCCGTGCGCTCGGTGCGGATGAGAACTCGGACGTTTTACTCGGTACCGCAGCGACGGTATCGGCCGCAAAGAGCGGGCTCCTCGCCAATCGCCGTGTCGTCATGTTTGCCACACACGGACTCGTGCCTGGCGACCTTGACGGACTGCAGCAACCTGCTCTGGCCTTGTCAAACCCCAAAGTCGTGGGTGGAATCGGCGATGGACTGCTTAAGATGGATGATGTGCTAACGCTCAAACTGAACGCCGACTGGGTGGTGCTGTCCGCCTGCAACACTGCTGCGGCCGATGGCGCTGGTTCAGAGGCGGTATCAGGTCTGGGACGGGCTTTTTTCTATGCAGGCACGCGCGCTCTGCTTGCCACGCATTGGGCTGTCGAAACAGAATCGGCCCAGGAACTGACGACCCAGCTGTTTTCTCTTCAACAAGCAGAGCCAACGCTGGGGCGTGCTGAAGCGTTGCGGCAAACAATGGTTGCAATCATTGACAAATCCGGACGATTCAAAGACGGCAAGATGATCGCGTCATATGCACATCCGTTTTTCTGGGCGCCGTTTGCGCTTTTTGGCGACGGAGGTGCGAACTGAACGTTTGCGGGATCAGCGCGGCAATTGACTGCCGTGGCTCCGAGGACGTGCCTTATTGGACTGCGCTTACCTTCGCGTTTCGCGAGATAAACCCTGACCAAACATCACCAAAGGAGTGGCGACATGACACTGCCTCTTGTAGTGAACAAGATTCGCTCAGACGGGCCGCACGAGGCTCTGGGCAACTCTTTCGGAAAGGTTAGGAATACTGGGACGAGATGGCACAAAGGCTGGGACCTCTCCGCCGAATCCAATTCTCCAGTGTTCGCCGTAGCGGACGGATCTGTTGTCCAGATTCACACAAACGTGTCAGGCTTTGGCCGCTGCATCTTGCTCGAATTTCACAATCCGAAGTACAAGCCTGGATTAATCGCTTCGGTTGGAATCGAAAACTATGAAAAGCTGTACGCGCTATACGCACACCTGAGTCATTTTGAAGTTAGCAAAGGCGACTCTGTAAGAGACGGTGAGCAGATCGGGAAAACGGGTACATCGGGTAATGCGGGCGGGGAGCCCGCCCATCTGCATTTTGAGTTATTGCTTGAGAATAGCCTTGCTAAGAGCGCGCGGCGCATCGATCCGGGTGAGTTACTGGGATACGAGTTGTATACGTGCGGTAACAAAGGCTTGGTTAACCAGGAAGTGTTCGGCTCACATAAGGCTAATTAGCCGGGAGTCCGACGATGGGCCCATCTCAACTGCTCGACAAGCAATCAGCACTGCGCTCAAACGAATGACGGTTGAGCATTCGATAACAGTAAATCCCCTGTCAACCACCTGATCGACGGCAATGGCTTTGGAAGACTCATTCAACATCGGTGCGAGCACCATTCGCCGGTGCCGGTTTGCGAACGTCTGCAAAGGACTGTGCAGCGGCCCCACAGCCGCGGCCCCCCGACTGTCGGCAATGGCCGATGACACGACGCCGGCATCCGGCGATCGAATGACCGCTCGTACGGTGGAGCTGCCGTCTGAATGTTCTCGCGACGCGTCGGGCGAAGGTCGCCTTCCGGCCGACAGTTCTCTCTGCGTTCCTCGCTATTCCGCGAAGAGCTTTTTGTGTTGGTGTCTTTTCTCTCGACGCTGATCTTTCGACGTAGCGCGAACGAAAAAGCTGTCCTATGCTCGACAATGCAGCGCGCGCATCACTGGGAAAGCCCGGCCGGCATCGACCGTGCCGCTAACTTCTGCCTCCCTCTGGACCCATGTTTGCGCTGCCTCCACTTCTTCCATCGACGCGGGCTCCTGTCCAGTCTCTCCCACGCAGCCTCGCATGCGTGGCGTTGATCGCCACCGGCGCGCTGGTGGCGCTGTCCACATGGTACCCAGGGCAATGGCAGGTGCTCCTGCTGCTCCTGCCCGCCATATGGTCGCGCGTGCCGGGACGTACCTCGGCGATCGCGATCTGGATCGGCTATTACCTTGCTGGCGCACGGGATATTCCCGTCGTGAGCATGCGTTTCTTTTCCGGCTATGGAGATCTGACGCGACCCGAAGCGCTGATGCTCGGCTTCTCATTCTGGATTGCGCAGGCGTGCGTGCTGGCGACACCGTGGGCCGTGCTCAAACCTGAGTCGGACGCGAGCGCCGCACGCCACGCCTTGTGCGCCGCCGTCGCGACGGTGCTCGTGACCGTACCACCACTTGGGATCATTGGGTGGTTATCGCCGGCATATGTCGCCAGCACCCTGTTTCCCGGTTGGAAGGCGCCAGGCTTGGTGCTCGGCATAGCCGCCACCACATGCGCGGCCTCCGTCTCACGCGGTCGCTTCGCCAGACAGGTTGCAACGCTGCTGGCGATCCTATCCCTTCTCGCGCGCAGTGTAGCGAGCGCGCCTCTTGTACCGTCCCGGTGGACAGCACTCGACACACGCCTCGGCCGGTTCGATCAGTCCAGCTATGCGTCGCTCTATGCCCGGACGCGACAGGTCCAAACCATCGCACAGCGTGCGTTCAGCGAAGGCGCCACCGTTGTTGTCCTTCCGGAGGAAATCGTGGGGCTGTGGCGCCCGGCGATGGGCTACTGGTGGCGTGACGATATCCAGGCATTCGCAGCGGCAAAGCGAACATTGATCGTCGGCATGGACCTGACCGCGTCCGGCACGCCGTTCCGGTACACCGACAGCGCGGTCATCGTCGGCGCGGACCACGGCCGCCTGGATAGTCGCCAGCCGGTGCCGGCGGCGCTGTGGCGCCCCGGTGCGGCCGTTAGCGCGATCCGCGGGAGTCTCAGCCAGCCATACGTCATGGTCGCAGGCAAGAGCGTGGCCTTCTCGATCTGTTATGAAGACCTATTGTGGTGGCCGCACTGGCGCATCCTGTTGCATTCGCCCGATGTGCTCGTCAGCCTGTCCAACAGCTGGTTCGATTCGGACCTCGCGCTCGCACAGATCCAGCGCCAGGGCGTCGCCGCAATCGCCCGACTGTCCGGTGTGCCATTGCTGCGTGCCGTGAACAGGTAGCCGCCGGAGGCGCGGGCAGGCGTGGGATAATCCGCCACGTTCCCGCTCCCGCTGTCCTGATGCCGAAAGCCGACCGAAGACGAAAGCGCCTCGTTTGCCCGCCGATCGGTGCGCTGATGCGCTACCGGGACAGGATGGTGCGCGTGGTTGCCGAGGCGAGCGGCCAGCGCGCCGTTATCGAGTCCATCCTTGAAGACGGACGCCCGTTGAGGAGCGTAGTGAAGTCGCATAACCTTGTGAGTCCTGGCGACCAGCTCTTCTGAGTCCGACCCATGCAACTCGATATTTTTGACGACAGCCGTGATGTGATGCTGCGCAACGATGTCCTGTCGGCATTGCAACACCACGATGCCTCCTCCGCCCGCCGTGCGCTGCAGATCCTCGGGCATGAATATCCGGACGATGCGGCACTCGTGGCGCTTGACACGCTCGTGACCGCCCTCGAAGCACGTTGCAGCCTACCCTTCGCGAACCATGACGCCGCGCTTGGCGCGTGGGAGACGCTACTGACCCGCGTCCGCCCCTCGGCGAACCAGTTGATGGGCGAACGGGCCGCCATCGCCTGGCTTGCGCCGTTCTGGAAGGAACTCGCGCAACGCGCCGCGGATCTGGCGTTCCGTGCGGCCCAGCCCGATGCACACGGCGCCGCGCTCTACCTGCATGCGGGCGACTGGAAAGCCGCTGAAGCTGCCGTCACGCGCATCGAATCCTGGCGACGCATTCCTGCACCGCTGATGTGGATGGCCGAATGCCGATACCGGCTCGATGGTCTCGAGGCCGCCTGGCCGCTTCTGGCCGAACTCGCATGGCTTGCTCCCACCCGTTTCGATGGCCTGCTCCAGCATCTCGAGGACAGTTTGCTGGATACGCTGCGCAGGGCATTCGAAGCGTCCTTTGAAGGAACCGGCGATGTCGCCGACCTCGCGTGGTTTCCCGCCTGGGTACTGATCCAGAAAACCGGACTCGCACCGCTGCTGAAGCAGGCACAACCCTGCCGTGACACCGAGCCCGAACGGGCAGCAAGACTCGTGCTTCGGCTGCTCGCGCTCGAGCGCGAAGGCCGTCACCACGAATTGATGGAGAGCCGTCGCGATCTGCGTGATCTCCACGATCCCCTCTACCGGCACTACATGAAAACGCGCTGAATGCTGAAAACCGGGATGTCACACACGAGCTCACATCGATGGACCTTCGGCGCCCGTTTCCGGCGTAACGCCTTCGGCTGGAAATCAGCGCTGCCGATCCAGCGGCTGAAGGAAGCGGTCGTCGAGATCCGGCAGGTGGCGCGCTCCGATGCCGTCCTTGCTGCCGAAGGCGCAGTCCTCCTGCTCGAAAAACTGTCTCCGGCGCTGGAACAGGTCGACAGTTCGTCCGGCGCGATGGGCACCGCAGTCAATCGGGCCATCGATGCACTGGCTCCGCTGATTGCCGCAGCCAAAGTTGATTCCACAATCAGACAGGCGTGGCTGGAACGTCTCTTTGCGGCGTTGCAGGAAGACCAGATGCCGTATATCGAACGCCTCGCCGATGTGTGGGGAGATCTTGCTGTAACACCGGATATGGCATCCGCATGGGCGGACAGGCTGCTGCCCATCACGGCCCATGTGATCGGCCCCGACGGCCAGGGTGGATTTTTTGTCGGGACTACCGCGTGCATGAGTGCGCTTTACGTCGCGCACCGATTCGACGAACTGCTCGCACTGGTCGACTCGGCGCGCATGACATGGTGGGGGTACCGGCAATGGGGTGTAAAGGCGCTCGTGGCACTCGGCCGGCCCGAAGAGGCGCTGCGTTACGCCGAGCAGTCTCGTGACGCCCATGCGCCGGAAAGTGCGATCGCCCTCGCCTGCGAGACGATCCTGCTCGCCTGCGGCATGCCGGATGAGGCCTACCGGCGGTATGCGATCGCGGCTAACCGCTCAGGGACGTACCTCGCGACCTTCCGTGCGATCGCGAGGAAGTATCCCGGGAGATCGCAGGCAGCAATCCTGCAGGACCTGATCGAAAACGAGCCCGGCTCGGAAGGCAAATGGTTTGCGTCCGCGAAGGACGCGGGACTCTTCGATCTCGCGACGTCGCTCATCCGGACCAGCCCGACAGACCCGCGTACCCTGATTCGGGCAGCACGGGAGTTCGTGCAGCGGCAGCCGGCGTTCGCGATAACCTGCGGCATGGCCGCACTGCGCTGGATCGACGCCGGCGCCGGGTACGAGATCACGGGGGCAGATGTGCTCGATGCCTATACGGCGCTCACCGACGCAGCCTGCGCGAGCGGCGCTTCCCGCGATGCTCTCAACGCGCGACTTCGGGAACAGTTCGGGCCGACTGCAGCCTCCGCATTCGTCGGCAAGGTGCTCGCGCCGCATATCCGGTAGCAGCACCCGGCGAAGCAACCGCCGTCCAGGTAGCCCGTGACGGGATAACTCTCCTACCGCTCGCCGCCGTTGACCGAGTCCTTGAATCCCTTGCCTGCAGTGAACTTCACCGTTTTCGCGGCAGCGATGCTGATCTCCTCGCCAGTCGCCGGATTGCGGCCCGTGCGCGCCGCACGCTTGCCCTGACTGAACGAGCCAAATCCGATTAGTTGCACGGTATCACCCTTGACCACCGCCTCCGTAATCGCGCCGATAAAAGCATCGATGGACTCGCCCGCGATGGCCTTGCTCGAGCCCGTTGCTGACGCGACGGCATCAATCAGTTCTTGCTTGTTCATGAATTCTCCTTCTGTCAATACAAAAAATAAGACGGCACGATATTGCGTGGTCAGCTACGCGGATGGCCGCTACAGCAAACGAATCCGCGTACCGTACCGCGAAGACAGCCGACCGCATAAGCTCACTCTCGCCCTCTCTCGCCAATTTGACGGACTCGATATGGTAAGCCAATAGCCACAGCATCGCATATGGACGGTCACGGCCGTCTGCCTCAACGCGGCAATCTCCAGAGCGAGAGACATCGATCCAGCAATGACGCAAGCACCCTCATGGTCCTGTCTCGCGGTCGGCGCGGTCGTCAACTACCAGGCAGGTCCGCTCGAGTAATTCGCCATGGGGGTGGCGGATCTCGACCGTAACCGGCGCAAGGCAACCCGCGCTGCAACGGCCCTCGCGCGAGACCTGGACGATCCATCTGTGAAACCGCGCAACGTACGGCCCGTGGGGCGCTAGCGCTACGCCCTCATACACCAGCGCCCGCAACATCCGCAGTTCCTCAACGTCCGGCATGGCCGGCGAGCTGACGTCCATCATTTCCGTGTCCTCCGCGATACTCCAGCGTAGAAGTCATGCACAGCGAACGATGTGCGCGCGCATGACATCCACGGAGGTGCAAGCTATTCGGGCGTGGCTCGCGCCGCCCGACGCGAACGCCGGCCCGCAGGCTGGACGGAGGTCGCCGCATCGGAGTCCGCGTGATCCGGCGGCATTCCTGGTTCCTCGCCCGACGTGGACTCCTCCGCTTCGCCATCGGCCGGACCGGCTGGCTCACTGGCGCCTTCGTCCTGTGCTGGAACATCGGACTCGCGCGTCTGACGCGGGCGGTACACCACCTGGTCGATGCGCACGAGGTTCAGGGCAATGGATTCGGCGTCAATATGGGGGCCCGCGTCGGCCTCGTTCTCGCGGTCGATCCATGGACTCACGTAGAAGTCGCCGCGCACGACGACGCTCGCGCCCGTGCGGATATGCTGCATCACGCGCTCGGTCAGGCGCTCGTTCCACACCGTCACGTCGACAGGAAAGGTCCGACCTTCGCGCTGCTCCAGTGTCCCGTCGTCAAGACGCCGGTAGCTGGCAGACATGACGCGCAGTTCGACGATGCGCCGCGTGCCGCTGGCGGTGTTGACCTGCTTCATCGTCGGCGACGCCAGCACGTTGCCGACCAGTTCTGCGTAGATGCCCATTGCGGACTCCGTTCATCAAGGATTGCCCCCTGTGATACGAACGCGCTGTCCATTGCCTGCTTTTTTGGATGGCTGCTCTGCGTTAGCCTGATGCCCCCGCCGGTCGCAACGCGACGGGACCACGCACCTGTCTCAGGTGCCGTCGATCCTTCGAACCTTGACTGTGCCGTGTTCCAGATACATCGTGAGCTGGCTCGCCGCATACCGGAAAACCGACTCCAGTGCGTTGAGCTCCTTCGCGCGCGCGTCGCACTGTTGCAGGTACGCGCGCAGCGGCGCCGGAATGCGATTGAAACATTGCTTCGCGCGCGCCCAGGCGATAGCATGCGGCTCACCGCGGACGAACCAGTCGAGACGATGGCGCGTCGCGCCGCTCGCCAGTGCAATGCGTACGCAGCGCAGCGACACATCGAGCCCGGTGGTCGCGCTCTCCGGCGCCAGCGTCTGCATTTCGGTCACAGTGTCCTTGAGCCAGTGCTCGTACGAACGCAGCAGCACGCGTATCCCGGCGTCGCCTGCGATCCGTGATACAGGTACCGCCATCGCTGGCTCCGGGCTGCCGGCTCCCTTACCCTTAAAGGCCTTTGAACGTCGATCCAGATCCGAAGGTCGGTCAGTCATTGCCGCAGTCCTCGAATCATTGCACCAAGGCGTCTGCTGCAGCTCGCGCGACCGCGTCGTCCCCGGACAGCGGCACACTGTCGAGCAGACGCAGTTCCGCATCCGACAGGCGGCTCACGCGCCGCCGGCTGTGACGTGGCTCACGCGCGCTCGTAAAGACGTCCCGCGGCAATACGCCAAGCAGCGCGCGCGCCGCTTCAACACGTTCGCGTGCGGCAGCATCCGCATTCGGCAGGAAGTCGATGCGCGAAAGCGGCAGCAATTCGGCGCGCGCGAGCACGCGCTGACAGTGCACCGCGAAATGGAACACGGACAGGCACCGGTGCTTGGCCGAGCCGATGCGCCGGAAGCCTTCTATCGACGACATCAGGTCACGCAACACCGCGGAACGCACGAGGCGCACAAGATAGTCGAGCTCGACAAGCAGCATGACGATCATGTAACCGTACGGCGAGCCAAACTCGAGCGATACGTGCGCAGGTTCGCGCGATTGCAGCACCGAATATTCGAGGCCTTTTTCGCGCGCGGCGTCTAGCAACTGGCGGGCATGCTGCTGCTCGAGCTCGTTCGCGCGCCGGATGCCGGAGATGCGATCCGCGATCTCGATGAGCTTCCAGTCCGCATAGGGGTTGTCGTTGCCCGAGAGCGACCACAACGCGCGCAGCGACGCAGCCACGCGGCGGCCGCCCGCCATCGCATGTCCCGACTCGCCTGGAGGTACGGCCCGGCCAAGAAACAGCCGCATCGCGTCGCGCGTGTGCAGCCGCATGCGGTCCGCACCGTCGCTACCGAGCTGACCCATGCGGCTGATCTCCTGAGCCTCGTGCGGGCGCACCAGTGGATCGCTGCCCTGTCGCAGCGTGTGAGTTTCGCGCATGCGATTCAGCGCTTCCTCGCGTTCGAGAAGCAACTGGTAGCGGCCGAACAGTGGATCGGCAGGGTCGGGATCACCGTCGACAATCAGGTGTGCAAGGACGGCGCGTTCAGTATCAACGTCATAACCGTCGGCAAACGGGGACGACGTGGAGCGCTCGAAGGCGTCGACAGACGGATCAATGGTGTGAGACGAAGCGGCGGACGGTGTATCCATAACAGACTCCCTGAAACAGGTGTTCGTTGGACAGTGAGGGAAACGCCAGCGCTGTTACCCCGGGTAACAGCAGGCAGCCCCGCACAGTCGCGTGTTATCCGGGGTGACAGCGCGCGCGGTGGGAAAACATGGGCTGGTACGCGCATGTGCTCCGCAAACGCGATGGATCCGGTCACGCATGGGCGCCCGCCTGACTGGCCGCCCCGCAGGGCGAATGACGCGCAGGCCGATGTGCGATCCGTTCGCGCAGTGCATCGCGAATGGCTGCGAGATTCCGGCGGGCCGTCTCAGGCGTCGACGCGCCCGGCTCCATCGCATCACCTGGAAGCACTGACCCAGCGTTCGTGCCCTCCCCCCCGGTCGCCCGCCTGCGTGCCGCGCGCTCGAGGTGCGCCCTGGTGGGGATGAACTCGCCGCCGATATAGCGTCGCACGAGCCCTGCGATGTACGCGACGGGCAACTGCACCGGCTGGCGCCGGTGGCCTGCCGCCATCTCGTCGAGCAACATCTGGCGGTCGGTCGCAGGAACCCGTGCGAGGTGCGAGGCGATGAGTGCGCGATCGTTGACCGGCAGCATGGTGGGCCAAACGAGCACGCTGGGGTCGTCTGCCGCAGGCAATGGCAAGATCGGCGAACCAGAATCGGCGCCAAGGTCGATTCCCACCACAACCGCGTTTGATCTCTTGCCGGTCGAGATCGCTGGGCCGGCGGTCGTTGTAGTCTTGTATGTAATCCTTCCGTATACGCGCGCGTCTGGAACGCCCGTTTCCCGCCATCGGTAATGGATCAAACCCGCCAACTGCAGTGGCACCGCAGGCGGATCCACATACAGCCGGAGACTTCCGGTTGGCGACTTCGGGCGCTCCGCCGCCAAGGCACGCACGTGTGGCGCATGAACTTCAATGGCGGACGGCCGGGTGTTACCCGGGGTAACAGCCGGTAGCGTCGCTGCGGCTGCACGCGCGTCTCCTTCGCGCAGACTCTGCGCGAGCAGGCGCTTGCGCGTCGCGAGCCGCTCGCGCACATCGCCGCGCGACACCAGGCGTTCGAGCTGGCGCTTCAGTTCGCCCGCATTGACCTGGGTGAAAACACGCCGGCCGGTGCACTGGCGCATGAACTCGCGAATCAACCCCTGGTGCACAAGCCGCGCTCTCGCGTTGTCGAGCTGACGCCGGTTAAGTCCCAGCGTGCGTTGCCACTCTCCGGCCGTGTGCGTGAACCAGGTACATTGCCGGTCGGCCTCGCGGCGCTGCAACTGCACCATGCGCGAGAGCAGCAGCGCGGCATTCACGTTGCCGACGAGATCAACAAAAACGCGTCGGTACGCGACAGTCGGCCCCAGCAACGCGTCACCCGCGAACGGATCCGCCCGCATCGCTTCGATCGATGCTGGGAGCTGCACGGCCATTGGACAGGTCGCGCGAACGGCGGCCGATATGGCTTCCACCTCCAGCCGGTAATGCATGCGCGCAGGCTGACCACCACGCCATTCGGCCAGCAGGTTCAGGTCCCGCATGCGCCGCCGCGCATTTTCCTGCTCTTCACGCGACAGGCCTGTCTCGATCAGCCAGTGTTCGCGGGTCTTGTGGATCCAGCCGCCATTGACCTCCACATCGCGTCCGCGTCGCGTCCAGTACACCAACTGCGAGAGCAGCAGCGCCTGCTTCGGATGTCCGGTGATGCGGGCCATGCGCGTCCCGAAAGCGATGGGACGATACGGCCTAAGGAGGGCCCACATCGTTTCGAACTCGGTGATATAGGGATGGCAACCGGGCATCATGACTGGACCTCCTGCAGCTGATTCAGCTGTTGCGGCTGATCGGGACGTACGGGGGGCCAGACAATATGCGCGGTGCGCTCCTCCGCTTTGCGCTGAAGCAGCGCGAGCACAGCCGGCCAGAGGATACGGAACTCATCCGCCAGCAGCGTCTTGCGCCGACGATGCGCGATCAGGCCTTTCGACCGGAGCAATCGCCGCGCGGCGCGCTGCTGCGACTCGGAGAGCGCCACTCTGCGCGCGAACTCGTCGGGCGCAACCTGAAGCCAGTCGTGGTGACGTCCCGTCTCGCTCTCAACCGTCGACAGTTCCGTGAGCATGGCGGCCGCGGCGAGGTCGCCACAGACCTCGACGAAACAGCGGTCTATCGCGATCGGCACGTCGAGCATCGAGAGCACCATTTCGGCTTCGGCAGGCGGCAGTCCGGGTGAATCGTCCCAGGTCTTGCCGGGCAGCAGGTTGCCCTGCGGATCAAGTCGCATGTCATACATGGTCAGACTCCTGGTGGGAAGAAGGTGGGGCAACGTCTCCGGTGTCCGCGTCGAGCGCCGCGAAAAGCGTCGCGAGCGACCATTGCCCGCCACATCGCTCATGCAGCGCCAGATAGCGTTCGCGCAGGTCGCCGATGTCCTTCAGACTGGCCCACGCATCGAAAAGCAGATCCATTCCGTAGCGCGACAGCGCACGCGGTTTCGTCGGCGCGGCGACATTGAGTTCGGCGCGCAGCCGTGCAATCGTTGCGCGCGTGGTGGTGCGGAAAAACGTTCGGATCATCGGAATGCTCGCCTGCCGCTCCACAAAGGCGCGCAACAGGTCCTGATCGCGCCACTGACGCTCAAGCAGCTCGCAGCGACGCTGCAACGCGCCGGCATCCACAAAGACACGCAATGCACCCGCGGTCAGCAGATCGCGCACGAGCGCCGGCGAACGGGCATCACTGAGCACACGCCTGATTGCGCCCGGTAGCCGATCTGTCAACGATTTCCGATGCGGCGACGCTGTTCCACATGAAACTTCGTTATCCTCATGTCCTGCGATGACGTACCGATCTGTCATGCAAGCACATGCAATCAGCTCGAGTAGCACGAAATGCTCGAGCGCTTCGCTCTTCAGCCGCAGGAAAGCGTTGTCCATCACGCCCCACCCCGCTGAAGCCGCTCGTCCGCACCGGGTTCGGGCCAGCGCGCCGGTGCAAAGCGCTCGGGGTACGCCGCCCGGAATGCGCGCGCCGCGCGAATGACCTCGTCCCACCATTGACCGATCGGGTGATCCGGATTGAGCATCACGTCGAACATCACGTCCATGCGGTCGGCGAGCAACGGCTCGCCGACGCTCGCGTCACAGGTGCGGTTCCACGTCTCGTCATCGCGGGCCATCTGTGCGAAGAGACTCCCGGAGGGAACGCGTGCGATGCCCGTTGCGGTGTTTTGCCGTGACAGGCTCACGAGCCACCACCAGCCGAGATACCGGTTGAGCATCTCTTCGTCACGCTGCGCGCCGACGCCGGGCGACAACCCGGGCGCGACACCGGGCGAGAAACGCGGTCTGTCCGGCGGCGGTGGCTCGACCATGAACCCGTAGGGCAACGCGGGCGCATCGCGTACGCATCCATCGAGACCGCAGGTTCGTGCGAAAGTCAGCACCGTTTCCCGTAAAAGTTCACCCTGGTTTGAAGAAGACGCAGCGTGCAGCGTGCTGTCCCGGTGAACGTCGTCGGCCACCACTGTGGATGGGTCATCCGGTGCGCGTTGCGGACCATCCGTCGACACGACTGACTCGCCACGCCGTTGCCCGACACCGGTCGGGCGCGGCACGGTTCCATCCGCAGCCGGCGTGGCGCGAGGCTGTTCGTCGAACCGGGTCAACCTCACGGGTCCCGACGAGGCCGAAGGATCCGGTGTGGCCGCCGCACGGTTCGCGTCGACATCGGATGCGATCGATGAAGGTTCACGTCGCTCACCCGGCATGCCACCGACTTCACGTAAGTCATCACCGGCAGCGTTCGGTGTGCGCTCCAGCAGATGACACATCCGGTCCATGGCGTCGCGCGGCACGCCGAGCTCGCCTGCCAGCCGTTGTATCAATCCGTCGACCAACTGCGCAGCATCAAATGGCGCAGACTGCGCCAGCGTGCCGCCCGCATCCGGGTTGTCCGGATTGCAGCGGGCGGCGACGCCGGTCAGTTGCGGATCGATCACCCGCGCCTGCAACCACTGATCGTCGAAGCCGAGGCGCCTCGTGAGGCGCAGCAGCATGCCGATGCCTGGCTGGATCACATCGACAAGCGCGCGCCGGCTCAGATACGCCGTGGCGGGTCCGAGGGCGGAGAGACGGTCGACCGCGAACTGGAAGAGCGAGAGCAGCACATGGCTCACCGGTGCCCCTTCCTGTTCAAGCAGCCGGGAGAATTCACGTAACGACAGCGTCTCGCTACGTTCGGCTTCGAGATCGGTCTTGAGCGCTAGATAGCCATTCGCCTTGTCCCAGAAGCAGAGGTCGGCGCGCTGGTCATTCTCGCGCAGGTGCGCCGCCAGCAGCTTCGCCTCACCGGGATACGGCACGTAGATAAAGTCGTAGTAAAGGAAGCGTTCGTCGCGGGTTTCGTCGTGAAGGGCCGTCGCTGCTGTCACGCGCGAATTGCCGCCCTTCGCCACCACGTAACGCGTCTCGTCTGGACGGCGGGTCACCGTCACGATCTGCTCGATGCCGTTCGCCCGGATCGACTCCTTGAGTTCGACGATACGCTCGTGCGACGCGCGACGCGGATTGCGCTCATAGACCATCACGTCGGTGATCTTCAGCCGGATCACCGACGTGAGCTGCGGTTCGGGCGTCTGAGCGCCCGGCGGGGGCACGTCCAGGCGCTGGGCAGCGAGCGTTTCGCGCGCCTCACTGAGCGGCTTGTCCGACACGTTCACGCGACCGCCCCCTGCCGGACACCCGTCCGGGTGTCGCCCGTCCAACCCTGCGAAGCACCGGCATAGACGTTCGCCAGCGACGGAAACAGTTCCCATGCGAGACGGTGCATAACGTTCCATGCCGAATTCCCGAACCGCTGGCGACGATCAAAGTCATGCACGGGAACGCGTGCCGTTGCCGCCGCCGCGTACGCCGCGGCTGACGGGATCACGGTGTCGAGCACATGGACTTTCGAATGTTCAGAGAAGCGCTGACGCAGCACGGCTGCAAGTGCCCGCGCGTTGGTGGTGCGCTCATGCGCATTGATCAGCGCGAGCAGGTCGCCCGAACGGAAGGATTCGCCGAAGTCGGCCAGCCGGTTCAGCTCGTCGAGCATCGCGATCGTGCCCGTGGCGAACTCGCCGGCGCTCAGCGCATCCGGCTTGACGGGCGACACCATCACGTCTGCCGCCATCGCCGCTGACTTCTGCAGTTCGCCGACCGCGCCTTGCGTGTCGATCAGCACGACGTCATAAGGGTCGACAAGCGGACTGCGCATCGCCCGGCGCAGGATCATCAGGCGATCCTCACGGCGATTGAGCCACGCCTGCAGCGCTGCATCCGGCGTATCGGAATAGACCAGATCGAGATTGGAGAAAATCGTGCGACTGATGCAGTCGGCCGACGGATTGCCGCCCGAAGTCACGACTGCAGTCAGACCTTGCGATGAACGGTAATTGACGGGAAAGAACTTACTTAGACTCGGCTGGACATCTGCATCGATCGCAAGAACCTTCAAGCCGAAGGCTGCGAGCAGGCCGCCAAGATTGGCGGCGACGGTCGTCTTACCGACGCCGCCTTTGGTGGAGACGAAGGAGATAACTACCGGCACGGTGGGAGATCCAGTACAGCGTCATCGCTTGAGTGGAAATTCAGTTAATGAAAAAGAATATGGTCACTAAGTCGGATCGTGAGGCGGCCCGTATGAATCGCGACTGGCGTCCTCGGTGGCGTCTCCGGCGGCCTCGTTTCCACCGGAGTGCGTAAGTTGCGAGGCGATCCACTTTTCATATTGGTCGACCGGAAAAAGACGCCGGCGCCCCACGCGAATTGACGGCGGCATCGGCAGCCCGAGCGTCAGGCGGTTGCGTGCTGTCGCCGGCGCGATATGCAGCTCTCGCGCGATCTCTTCCAGCGTGTAGAAGCGCCTGCTCGTCACTCTCCCTCCACGGCACCTCGACGCACCACCCGTCCAGCGAGAGCTCATTTCGTTCGGGTACGTCCAGGATTGTCTATTACTCGAATGTACCTATAATCAAGGCACAGGATCACTCTAGGAATGTGAGACAGACATGTCAAGCACCACTGATCACGAAGACTCTCATCAGCGGGTTGCGCAGGTGCGCGAGCATCTCGGCCTGTCCCAAGACAAGATGGCCCGGCAGCTCGGGCTGTCTCTGCGCGCATATGCCAATTACGAGCGCGGGGAGCGTGCGATCCCGATCGAACTGCTGCGCGGGCTATACGAGCGGTTTTCAGTCGATCCCGTCTGGCTGATGTCAGGCGACGGCAACATGATTCTCGACCGGGATGTGCGGTACCGGCTCGACCAGAAGACGCTCGACGGCGTGCTGGTCTCCGTCGAACGGATCGAACAGCGTCTTGAGGCGCCACTCGATGCGAAGAAAAAGGCGAGACTCATTGGTCTGCTCTACGAGCAATGCCAGTTGCTGGGCGAGAGCGCCGAGCAGATCCTGAAGGATTCACGCATCGGTCGCCTGACGCGATGATTGCGCCCAGGTCAGCAGCGGGAACAATTCTGCAATGGCGCCCGCCAACCATCGGGCGAACATTAATCTTCCGAAGTAGCGCCTTTTGACGCATGTGTGAAAACGCCTGCGATATCGCCATCGGTCGGGAGAATGGAATGGGACGCCGGGAAGAAATCAGCAAGGAACTCGATCAACTGGCAAGCGAGATCGAGAAGGATGCCCTGCTTGCGCATGGCGAGCATGCCGCAAAAATCCCGTCGGCACCCGACATACATATCCGTCTTGAACTCGTCATTGCACAGCAAGTGCCCATCGGGTTTCAGATCCGCCTCTCGACGGAACCGGTCGACGGCGAACCATCATAGCGGCGTACGTTCCGTTCCTGGCCCCGGCCAGCACGCTGATTCGTGAAAATCCTGCCGCCCCTTGATCAATTCTCCGCGCGGGATATGGGCATCGCCCCGTGATGGTGCCTTGATTCGCGAAGTCAAAGACGGAATCCGGTTGACACCATTACAGCGGTTGCCAGTAACACTGCCTACGACCATCGTCACCGGGAAGCACCGCGTCACCGCGGAATCCATACGGGGCACATGACGACACAGCACGCAAATTGACGCTACATCGCCACTCGACCGCGTGTCTGTTCAGTGCTTCTTCAAATCTCACTGCGTCATATCGCGTGACGTTACCAAGTTCTACAAGGCATTAACCCACGCGCCAAATATTGCGCAGGCGTAACGAACACGTGTCTGCCCGTTCACACCCGCGCCGTTCATTCCCTTGCCGCTGGAAACAGCCGGCAAGGAAGGAGACCCATCGCGCATGGCGCTGCCGAAAATGCAACTGCATGAATATTTGCGCAACGCGTGATCGACCGCCTGCTCCTTTCGTAAGATCAAAACTCAGTTGCGTCATCGCCCGTCCGTCTGCCGCGCAATTCGCATCCGCTGCGGGCGACGTGATTGTCTTCCTTGCGAACTGACCCATGCGAGGTATCCATGAATAGTCGCGCCGTGATCCACGACCAGGATCTGATCCGCTCTGCGTTTCCGGAATGGGACACGATTCACCGTGCCATGACCTCGCCCGACGTAATCCATGTCGTCGTCGATATCGTATTCGATTGGATGAACATCACCGCCGCCATGCTGATCCTGCATCGCCTTGGATGGTGGTCGGCGCCCGCGATCGTTGCTTGGGTCGGTAACCGGCAGCGTGCGCTCGGCAACCTGCTGCACGACGCCGCGCACCGCAATCTTGCCCGCTCATGTCGCCTCAATGATGCCCTGGCGCGCCTCTTTATCGAACCGGCGCTCTTCAACAACCTTGCGCTCTATCGTGAGCTCCATGCCCGCCATCATGCGTGGCTGGGCGACCCGGTGCGCGATCCTGACTACATCGCCGTTCGTCCGAATCCCGGCGACCGCTGGTGGCAGCCGTTTTTCAAGGTTCTGCTCGCGCCAGCGGCCTGGTTGAGCTCGACGTTCGGACACCTGCCTCTGTCGAGGCTCAGCTGGATGCAGCGCTTCGGCATGGCCGGATGGTGGGCCGCCGTACTGGGTGCCACGACGCTTGTATGGGGCGTTCACGCGGCAGCGCTTTTCTTCGGCATATGGATGCTGGCGAGAGCCACCGTCTTTCACGCGATCACGACGTTTCGTGAGCTGTGCGACCACTTTTGTCTGGAGCGAGGCGGGATCTTCAGTTACACGCGCGACGTTTCTTCCCGCAGCCTATGGCGGCGGATCATTCATCCGCACAACAACGGCTACCACCTCACGCATCACCTGATGCCGTCGATTCCCTATCACCGCCTCGCACACGCGCAGCGCGAGCTGCTAGCATTGCCTGCCTTCGCCGGCGCGGCCAGAGTCTGCCACGCGTATTTTCGCGGCCCTGATGCAGTCGTGCGTGAATGGGAAGTCCATGGAGGCGAAAATGTTGCAGCGTAATCTCGGGGCGGTACACGTGGCTGCGCTGCTTGTCTCGGCAAGCTACGGTGTGGCATTCCTGCTCGGTTCCGGCGAAATGGCACTCCATGCCGGTATGGCGGGCAGCCTCTATGCGATCGTCACCGCGCTGGGCATGCTCGCGCTCGCGCTGGCCGCACCAACGCTCTGGCGGGGACGCGAACTCATCTGGGACGTGTTGGGCGAGCGTTACGGTCCAGCGGTGCGCAAGCTCGTCGCGCTCCTCTCGCTCGTCTGGATGTCCGGCGTGCTGGCGGCCCAGATCCATGGCGGTATCGCCGTGCTTGTCGCGACGGGACTGCCGGCAACCCATGCACTGGCGGTGATCGCCGCGGCGCTGCTGGTCATGTCCTCCATCGAACTCGGCATGGCCGCAACGCTCTTCGCGTGCTGCCTGCTGGCCATGAACGTTGCGCTTCTGCACGCGCTTGTCGCATCGCACGGCCTGACCGTGTACCTCCATGCGTGGCCGTCCTTCATCCAGGAGACACGCGCCGCGCCGCGCGCTGAAACACTGGTGACCATCGCAGCAGTCGGATTTCTCGTGATCACGGGATCGGACTATCAACAGTTTGTCGTCGCTGCGCGCCGACCACGAGATGCGTGGCTCGGCTGCGTACTTGCGAGCCTCTTCCTCATGGTGACCGGGTTTCTCCCGGCCGCAACAGTCGTCGCAGCGCTTCATGCCGGCAAGCTGTCCGGCCTGACGGACACCGCGAGCGCGATCCCGTGGATCATGCTGCAAACCGGCGGGTCCAAGGGCCTCGTTTACATCGGCATTATCCTGCTTTCTGCCCTCGGATCAGGGACCGCGATCACACGTGCGATGTCATCGGCACTTGAGGGCCTTCATGCCGGCGACGGTCGCTACGGCTACGCATCGCGCCTGCTGATCATCGCCATTGGCTGCGCAATCGCGACGGATGGTCAGGCGATTGTGTCGACCATCGTGTCGCTGAACATCATCTACGTTGCGGCCGTCGGGTTGCTGTTCGTCTTGCACGAGCGTGGTCGGCAGGTTGCACCGCGCTGTGCATCAGCGATGTTGCTGTCTGGCGCCATCGTTTCCCTGCTCGTTTCGGCAATGAACTGGACCGGTATTGGCAATCTGCCCGGTTGGCTCCCGCTTCCGGCGGGGCTGCTCGCCTCCGCCTGCGCGCCGGTCGCATGGCAGTTCGCGCCGTTTCTCGGGCGCGTGCGGTTATAGAATCGCCTGGCCACCCGAACTCGCCCCGATCGTGCTCCTGCGTGTTAGCCATGTAGCGACCAACCGGCACCATCAAACGGTCGACAAGCCTGCCACGCCTCGGCCCACAACGTCGCCGGTGATCGCAATTTTCACAGTGACGCGATCACTGCCTGGATCAGGCGACCGCAGGCGGCGCCGCGACCATCATGTTCTCGTGTACTGCCTCCGTGAAAAAATGCCGGCGACGACGAGCGGCATGATAACGGCGACCGGAAGAGTCGACGCAAAGCATCGCGTCGGCGAATCAAAACGCTCCGTCAACTGACGCGCTCTCCCCCGGGACCGGCTGGACCAGGCTCCGCCGCGCCGCTGCCATGACCAGTTCACTGATCGTCGCGAGCGGCTCGGGCTCCTGCTCCCAGTGATGCCAGTAAAGATCGATCATCAGGTCGTGCCCGGGGGCGAGCGCCACCAGTCTGCCGCCACTGATCAGCGGCCCGGCCTGCATGGCGGGGACCAGCCCGTAACCGAGCTCGTCCAGGATCGCATTGAGCAAGGCCGCCGGCGAAGGAAAATAGTGTCTGGGGTACCTGCTGACCGTCACCCCGAAATGCGACCCGAAAAACACATCGTGCAGGGTGTCCTTCCGGTCAAACAGGATGGCTGTGGCCTCGAGCACGCCCGGCAAGGTCAGGCCACCGGCGAAATGTTCGCGGGCGAACCCGGGTGTGGCGACGCACTGGTAGCGCATCTGTCCGACCGGCTCCGCCACGAAACGATCGACAACCGGTTCCGGCTGGGTGGACAGGAAGCCTTTGACGTCGCCGCGCGCCAGTGCCTCGAGCGTATGGTCCTGATCGTCCACAACGATCTCAAGCGCCACATGGTGTTGCGCCAGCTCACGCGTGACCGGCTCAAACCAGGTGGCAAGCGAATCGGCGTTGACGGCAAGGGCAAGCGCTGTTGTCGACCTCCTCCCCGGAGTGACACGCCGCAGCAGCTCATCTTCCTGCAGCCGCACTGTCATGAAATGACGAAACACGTCTTCGCCCGCTTTCGTTAGCATCACGGTGGGTTCGCGGATCAGGAGCAGCGCCCCGATCGACTGTTCGAGCCGCTTGACGCGGCGCGTCGCTGCAGCAGAGGAGATGTTCAGCGCGACCGCCGCCTGCGTGAAACTGCGATATTCGACCACTGCGGCAAACGTCTCCAGTTCGATCATGTTCAACGTCGCGCCCTCCTCCCGAACCACGCATAGGTATCAACAAAAAAACGTTCTGTCTGGAATGCGGCGGCGCCGTCGCCCCACAGCCGCCCGAGGGCTTCGCGTCGATGGTTTCCTTCGTTCAGGTGCCAAAGCGCCGCCTTCGGTACACCAACAGACGCGCACCTTCGCTGAAAGTTGTTGCCCGATTCCAGTGGTTAACACACGCGCGTAACGGGCTGGGCATTCATTGCCTCCGCGGATCGGATCGTTGTCTGCCTTCCGCAGGACCATCCTTGCCCAGCGGGGACGCGATGAGGACACCGTTCAGTGATTCCTTCCGAAGCATGCCACTGCGGCTTCAGCCGGCGCCAGGCCGGCGTGGAAGTAGCCCTGGAGACGTTTGATGATCGTCGCGTCAGGGTGATACGGCGGGCGCACGAAATTCGCTGCAACGGCTTCGTCGTACCAGGCGCACGTCCATACTTCCAGCTCGCGGGCGTACTCGGGCGTTAGCGGCTTCGATTTCTCAAACATTTCTGTACTCCACTCAATCCCGGACTTGCCCGGCTTTGATGGCCGGGTCGATCCTCTATCGCGCTGCACTTGCGGGAAACACTCCATCACGGACGTTCGGACTCAGGCGGGAAGACGCATCAAGCACGGTCCTTGTCGCGGAAGAAGAAAATTGCAGGCGGGCCTGCAGGTCCGCGTGCCAGGGATGGGCTGTGTGACGACCGGCACGCCACTTCCAGGTTTGTACTGATAGATGTCGCTCATGACTTCTCCTTTCTCCCGCAGGACCTTCCATCTCGCGCATCAGTCCCGTTCGGGCTCAGACGCGGATTGTGTCAAACCGGCGGCGAAGATGGGCTCGAAGAGATATCCCTGAACCCAATGCGCGCCACAGGCCTGGGAGACGTACAGGTCTTCCTCGTCCTCGACACGTTCGACCACCACATGCGAAGCGCATGTTCGCGCCAGACGGATCAGCGCACCCAAATGTACTCGTGCGCACCCGTTCGAGCGGGCCTGATGCAGATATCCACCATCGACTTTTGCAATGTCAGAGGCATAGTCCAGGTAACAGCTCCGTCGGTCTATTGATTTACGCTTTCGTGTTCAACACAATTCCCCGCAACCCGCATGGCGGGTCTTTCTGGCTGTGGCGGGAAGATGCACCATGACCCGTCACGGTGGCGAAAAAAGAACATTGCCCTTGAGCCCGCCTCATTGTCTGCGACGACACAAACGTAGCGCCCGTGTCCGGATCGTCCGACGTGACTGACTCTAAACCCTCGTTTGGGATCGGGTGCCAGCCAGTCCTGAACCATATTTCTCAACGACCTTCCTACGCTTGCCATGACTTTCTCCATCCTGTTTCAACCTCAGTGCGGCGATCGTACGGATCTCGCAGATGTGACGCTCTCTTTCCAGCTGTGCCTTGCCAGCTGTCAATCATGGATTCCGGCGCTCCCGCATACGGCATGTTGAATCCCGCCGGCGCCCCGCCAATCGATTCGACGCTTTGATGCGATCACCGCGTATCCGCTGCGCGAGTTCCGCCGTTTCGTCACTCGCCGTGACATCGTCGGCAAACATGCTCTTCTGACGTTTATGCCGCTCGCAAAACTGCCTCGCTGTTAGTACTTCTGCTGAACCTTTGGGAGCTGAGTTCGCTTTCATAGCTTGATGAGCCATTCGTCACCAGATCCGCAAGGATGCCCGCCGAGACGGCAGCCAGCGTGAGGCCCAGATGCCCGTGCCCGGTGGACACAAAGATGGAGCGATGGCCTGGAACGCGCTCGATGACCGGTAAGGAGTCCTGTGTACTGGGGCGCTCACCGCTGCGTACCTCGAATCCTGGTCGAGCTCTGAGACCCGGCAGGGTTTTGCGCACGCGATCCAGCGCAGATAACAGCAGGTCGGGCCGCGCTCGGAAACATGGCAGTCCGAAGTGACTGAAACCGGAAATCCTGGCTCCGCGTTCACTCGGCGTCAGAACCACGCCAAGGCCTGATAGCGAAACAGGCCTACTGATAAATCCGGGCTCGACGTCCAACTCGATGTGGTACCCGATTTCGGCAACCAGCGGAATGCGATGATCGCAATCTGCCAGAAGCCGGTTCGAGTGTGCGCCGGTCGCGAGAACAACGGTTCCGGGTGAGTAGTCTCCCCGGGCACACTTCACGGCGACCTTTCCGCATCTTGCGCTATTAAGGCCCTGTACCCTGTCGAAGCACAGGAGCCCGCCGCGTTGGACAAATACGTCCGCAAGACTGGCCACAAACGCAGCGGTATCAGTCACGTGAGCCGCCCCTGCCAGGAAGGTAGCTCCGGCCGCACTTGGCCCAAGCGCGAGACGGCAAATCGCAGGCTCTAACGCGGCCAGTTCTCCGCCAGACACTATCCTGACAGCCTCGCCGAGCGACGTGCGAATCGAGTTCAGACATGTTGCCCGATCGACTTCGCAAGAGGAGAGATGAACCGCCAGGTGACCGCATCTGCTGAGGGGCGGCAGGTCCGAGCCAAGCAGCAGTTCGAGAGAACGAAGTGAGTCTCGACAGAGTTCATGAAGTAGGTCCCTGCCATGCCAGACGATGTCCGACCGCGTTGCTCTCGCGTATTGAACACACCACGAAAGCAGGCCTGGAGCTGATCGCCAATCGAGGGCGGAAGACGAACTAGCCTTGAAGAAAGCGGCAGGAAGCTCGGGAATGCGATAGTACGTGCTGGACCGGAATGCGCCTGGGTAGATCACGCCCGCACTGACAAAGCTGCAGCCCTGCGCGAGAGACTGCTGGTCCAGCAGCATGACCTTCAACCCACGCTGTTGAAGTTCCAATGCCGCGGTGATCCCTGTGACTCCCGCTCCAACGACGATCGCATCCAACTTGAGACTCCATGCCGTCACAAAGGACCGCGGTAACGAAATGTCCGGCTTCCTCGAGACAATTCCGCTTAGCCGATGTCGAAGGCCGGTGATGGTTAGTTGAGTAAGCTCGTTGCGTATTTCCGGATTCATACACTGCGGAGCCAGCTAAAAAAACGACATTTTTCGAACTCGTCCTGCGAATGACTAATGCGTCGTCGCAATGCAAGCAGTCGCGCATGACTGCGCCTCGACGGCTGGATCAGATCGAGACGTCAATCCACGGGCGTTCCACATACCTTCTTCGCCGTCAGTCCGTGTGGTACCGCTTCTTCAGCGGTAAAGCCATATCGCTCCATGATCTTCTGTACTCCGCCGTTAGCCTGGAGTTGCTTCAAGCCCGTGTTGTAGAGGTCTCTCAGTGGCGTATCGTCCGGACGAAAAGCAACGGCGGCGTAGTTTGCCACCACCTCGCCGTTTTTGACCAGACCCTTGAAAGGACTTGCCCGTTCGACCGCGCGGAGGTTCCGATCTTTGGACACTGCAATCGCTGAGGCAGACGAGAGCGTAAAGGCATCGATTCGATTTGCTAGGAGTGCGGCAATCCCAGTTTCCACGCCCTCGAACTGCTGAATCCGCGAACTCGCGATACCCGCTTCAAGGGCATGCTCAGTGTTAGTGCTCGCGCGCCCCCCGCCCATGCGTATGTTCTGATTTCGGACCACATCTGCAAAACTGTGAATAGCGAAAGGGTTACCCTGTCTAACTATCAACTCATCTCCGATCGCCAAATCAGGATCGCTGAAAGTTACCTGACCACACCGCACAGGTGTAATAGCAAGTCCGGCAGCCGCGGCATCTATCCGCTTTGCGAGTAAGCTTGGAATCAAAGCACCAAAGTCCACTACCACAAAGTCGAGCTTGCTAATTCCCGCCGACCTGAAAATGGTTCTAACGATGTCAGGATAAAACCCTGCAGCGTCACCGTCTTTTGTCACGTAGCCCCAGGGGGCTTGATTCGCAATTCCGATAATCAAGTGACGTTCCTGCAGGGCGGGAGAAGCGGTCGGCTGCGCCACGGCACCGTACGGTGCAGTAAGCATTACTGTGCTAAACAACAGGCCAATATTGAGTTTCCCGAACACTTTTAACATCGAAAATTACCCCTCTAAAAAACGAGCTGTCAATGCCCCGCTGACTGCCGCTTTCCAGTGCAACTGGCACAAATGCTGGCGCGGCTGCGGGTTGCAAATCTGCCGGATGGCCCGGCAGCCCCTTGGGCAGCCGGCCTTCTGTCTGATTGATCCAACGTCGCAGCAGGTTAGCGTTGAGCCTGTGCTCCAGCGCGACCGCTGCAACCGATATTCCAGTTCTGCGGCAGGGAGCTACGACCCTGGCCTTGAACTCCTCGCTGTAACGTCGCCGGCGGTGGCGTTCGGAAGGCACTCCGCCTTCGACGATAGTGTTCACATGTCCGCTTGAACACGATTACTCACAAGAGCTTTACCGGACCTCAAGATGGGATGTCCGGCCGCTTACCATTGACTTTGCTTTTTTAAAGCATTTCGTTCACTAGCGTAACTTGGTCCTTCCATGCGCTCTTTCGAGATAACGCCCGAAAACCGTCACTGGATAGCAAATGATCAGATAGGCTAGCAGAAGACCGGTGTAAATTCCGACCGGATCATAACTCAGCTCGGATATTTGCTTTGCGCGAAAGGTCATGTCCGTTAGCGTGATTAAGGAAACCAGAGATGTGCCTTTTATCAGTTGAATCGCTTCGTTCACGAACGTTGGAATCATGACCGAAATCGCCTGTGGCAACTCAATCGTCCTGAGCACGTCAAAGCGATTCATCCCTAAGGCCAAGCCTGCTTCGCTTTGGCCGCGACTGAGTGCCTGCAGCGCGGCTCGCACTGACTGGCTACCGTATCCACCAGCGTTCATTCCCAGTACTAGTGCACCTACGGCAATAGCCGACAAACTTATGCCGAACGCCGGTAGCGAGTAGTAGAAGGCGTAGAGAAGGACGATAGCTGAAGAGCTGCGCCAGAACTCAATTACAGCGGTCACAAACCAACGGACTACACCGGTCGAGAAATGCTGCAAGACGCCGCCAACTACAGCGAACGGAATTGCATAGAGCAGACCTAAAAGGGTAACGATGGCTGTGATGCCAAACCCCTTATAGATCGCCAGCAAGATTTCAAAGAAGCCCACAGTACTTTCCTCGACAACACGTCATTCTCAGTCGACGCTGGTCGCATGATTGCGATAATGTACCAGCATCACCATTTTCCATGAGAGGCATAACGCTACTCATTTATGCAAGATCTGACCGAGAAATTTTTTAGCCCGCTCATGTCGCGGGTTGTCAAAAAATTCGGCTGGAGGAGCCTGCTCGATGATTTGGCCACCGTCCATGAACACCATCCGGTCCGCAACGTTACGGGCAAAGCCCATCTCGTGGGTGACACAGATCATCGTCATGCCGTCGGTGGCCAAACCGGTCATTACGTCGAGCACTTCCTTGACCATCTCCGGATCGAGTGCAGAAGTCGGCTCGTCGAAGAGCATGATCTTCGGTTTCATACAAAGCGCTCGAGCAATGGCCACTCGCTGCTGCTGCCCTCCGGAAAGTTGCCCTGGATACTTTTTTGCCTGCTCTGCAATGCGAACCCGTTGCAGATTTTCCATCGCGAGTGCTGCAGCATCGGACTTCTGCATTTTGCGCGCTCGGACAAGCGCCAGCATGCAGTTATCCAATACTGTCATATGTGGAAACAGATTGAAGTGCTGGAATACCATCCCTACGTCCCTGCGGATGAGAGGAAGCCCCTTCATGCCGGCGCGGACTTCAGTGCCATTCACGATTATTCGACCCTTCTCGTGTTTCTCTAGCTGGTTAATGCAGCGAATCAATGTCGATTTGCCAGATCCCGAGGGACCGCAAACCACCACACGTTCACCAACATAAATATCAAGACCCACATCTCGCAGCACCTGGAATGTGCCATACCACTTCGACACATTCTCCATGTGCACCGCTATCGGTACATTAACTTTTTGGCAGAAGTCAATCGCCCTTCCAGAAACCACCGTTTCGAACACCATATATTCTCCAATACCACCTTTGATTTACTTTACCTTGCGCGATTTCCGAAACCGAGACGCCGCTCAACGCGCCCGATGACAGCAACGGCAATTACCGACAAAATTAAGAACAGGACACCAACGTCGAACATTGGTTCGGCATAGCGGTAAGTGGCGGATGCAACGTCAAACGCGCTCCCCAAAAGCTCAGGAACGGCGATCACTGCCAACAGAGGCGTGGTTTTGGTAATCGCAATAACATAAGCACCCAATGGAGCAGCGACGTTGCGCAACATTTGAGGGGCGACAACAAATCTCGCAGTATCGATCCAACTAAGACCAAGCCCCTGAGAAGCCTCAGTTTGCCCCTTCGGAATCGCGTCGATACCGGCCTTGAAAACCTCAGATAGATATCCGGAAAAATATAAACTTAAGCCAAAAACACCGACAAACATAGCCGGCAACACAACCCCGTAGTACGGTAATACGAAGAATAAAAAATAAATCTGCACCAACACCGGAGTTGATCGAATCGCGTCAACGAGGAACTGAACGAATGGGCGCACATACGGGTGTGATCGCCTCAGAATTTCCCAGACGAAACCAAGCACCGATGCACCAATGAAGCTTAAAAGTGCGATCACAATAGTATTACCGATCCCCTCTGCGACGATGGGAATTATTCGAACTGCAAAGGCGAAATCAAAATTCATTTTGCTTAGTAACCCTCTGTTGCGCTTACATCCATTGAGCGGGTACCCACCAACCTAGTATATTCGGCATACTAGGCATGTCAATATAATGAAAACCCGAGGTGCAACCGGCGCATGATTGGGTGGGCCTGTCATGCGCCTCGCCGGTGTGGCTCCGCAGCTAGCTCTGCTCCTTACGAGCTAATCCTCGGGTGGGTTTGAGGTTCAAAAGCGGTGGCGCAGCCCAACGACCGCCAGAACTTGGTTGGATGTCGAGGATGCGGACACGCTAGTAAGATTGGCTACGGCAGGGTGCCCGGTCGAATCCGTGCCTGAAGCGTGCTGGTAGCCGACGTCGGCGAAGACATCGGTTCGTTTAGACAACAGATACACGGCACCTATCGCGCCCTGCTGGTAATGCGCCTCGTTGATCCCATATCCCTTCAGGTAGTCGTACGAAGCGCCGAGAAGCAAGGCCGGCGTTAGTTGGTATGTAACGCTGGCTTCTGCGTTGTGAAACTTTGCGCTGCCGCCCGCCCCGACCGAGGGAAGATTCGCGAGAGATCCAACATCCTTGAACTGTGTATTGCTGTACATGCCTGCCAGCGTCGCCTTCCCCAGTTTGTAGGAAACCCCTGCCGTAACGATCTGCATTGTCTTTGCAGATGCATAGCCCGAATACACCGTGCTTGCAGTCATATTCGACGCGGTGGTACTCGAGTTCGGATTGTTGCCAAAGTAGGAAAAGTTAGGGTCGCGGGCATTAACGTAGGCGGCGCCCACAGCCAATGGCCCCCGCTGGTAGTTGGCGCCGACGGACCAGACCTGGTTCCGGCTGAATTCCCCCGCTACACCACCAAAACTGTATAACCCACCGAATGTGAAACCTCCGTACGACTTACTCGCGTACTTGACAGCGTTGTTGACTCGATTGCCGCCGGCGCCGTTGTCGAGGTCGCCCGGATGCGCGAAGTAATACGGGGCCCAGATGTCCGCGGCCTCGAACATATAGGTGTAGTCGGTCACTGAATCGTATTGACGCCCCATGGTCACCGTTCCAAGCTTAGACGTTGATAGGCCAACATACGCTTGTCGCCCGAACTCCGCACCACCCTGCCCCAATCTACCTGTCATGGCGCTAAAGCCGTTCTCAAGCCTGAAGAGAGCCTGGACTCCACCACCGAGGTCTTCGCTTCCCTTGAGTCCCCATCGGCTTCCATTGATGTTCCCGCTCGTGGCCATGAACTGACTGTGCCCTGCCGCATTGTTTGTATAGACGAGGCCGACGTCGAACAGCCCATAAAGCGTTACCGAGCTTTGCGCGTGGGCGAGTGTGGAAAACATCAGCGGTACCGCCGCAGCAACTAGAGTTTTTTTCATGTCGGGCTTCTTTACTGTAGCAAGAGGAAGGGACCGCTGCTCCGTTGAGCGGCCGGTCCGTGATTCGTTGACGGAATGTTGGCTCCGAAGCGAGCCACTACGCGAGATCACGTCGTAGCGACACTCGCGTTTCCGGGGTCAACGATGTAAACAATACCTGGCATACATGGCATGTCAACGCGTCAAAAAAGCGTTGAGGGTTTTTCCTGACGGGGAGCCACGCAAACGAGCCGTTGCTGTTGTATTTCCGGCTACTGGATCGAATGGGAGAGATCTTCGCGGTAGCCGGCGGGCGCGCCGCGATGTTCCACAGGAGTAGCTCATCGATACGGTGCACCGGATGGTCCGCAATGCGCTCGATGACGTAGTGCAAATAGGCCTCGGGATCGAGCCCATTCAGGCGTCCCGAGCTGATCAGGCTTGTACATTGCGGCAGCACGCTCTTCGCCCGTATCGGAGCGCGGCCTGCGAACGTGAAGTTGCGGCGACCGAGAGCGGTTACGCGCGCGGCGCGCGCGGGGATCAGGTTGTCGATCTGCGCACGTCCATCGGTGCGGTAGTAGACGAGCGCCGGCCAGCGATTGAGCGCATAGCGAATCGCTTTGGTCGTGTCGGACTTCGCCGAGAGAGTGTGGCGAGCGTGGCCTCGAACCAGCGCTTCATGTCGTCCAGTAGCGGTACGGCCCGCGCCTGGCGCACGCTCCGACGTTCGTCCGGAGGTTTGCCGCGGATCTGCTCTTCGATCCGGTAAAGCGCACCGATGCGGCGCAGAGCCTCCTCGGTCACGGCATTGGGGCGCACCGCATGCAGCTCGCCGATCTTTCGGCGCGCTGCATGCGCCATAGATGCAGCTCCTGAATACGCTCGCCACGATACAGCTCTGCATAGCCCGCGAACGCGTCAGCCTGCAGCACACCGGCGAAGTCGGCCAGATGCTGCGGCGGATGCTCGCCGCGCCGGTCGGACGTGTAGGCATACCACACCGCCGGCGGCTCCTTTGAACCCGACGACCGGTCATCGCGAACGTAGACCCACAGGCGCCCTATCTTCGTGCGACCGTTACCGGGAGCCAGCACTGGCAACGGCGTAATCGGTGGGCGGCTTGCTGCCGCCGAGCGTGTAGCGCCTCACAACGTCGACCAGCGGATTGAGTAACCATGTGAGAGCACCTAGCCAATGCCCCATCGTGCCCGGCTCGATCTCGACGCCGTCGTGCGCGTACATGACCGATTGCCTGTAGAACGGGATGTGATACACGAACTTCGCTGCGGCAATGTGAGCGAGCAGTCCCGGGCCTGGCAGGCCTCGCTCAATGGGACGGCTTGGGGCGGCGGCCTGTGCGATGCAGGTCGCAGCACGAGCAGGCCCGCTTCGGGCGGCGATGACGGATCACGCGGAAGTGCGCGCGCACGTATTCGAGCTGCTCGGCAACATCCTCGCCGAGCGGCTCAAGTGTGTCACCACATTCTGGGCAGTCTTGCACGGTGGGCGGATGAATGCGCTCGTCACGTTCGAGATGGCCGGGCATCGGCTGTCGCACAGGTGACTCGCGATGTGCCCGCGTCTTCTTCGCCGTTGCGGCGGCAACCGCGCCCTCGTCGACCTGGAAGGTCTTCGAGTCTCAGTTCGAGCTGCTCGATCTGGCGATCGAGCTTCTCCGGCTTGCGCCCAAACTGCATCCCTGAAGAGGAAGATGTTCCCGCGCTGCGGGTCTTTCTCCGACACCGTCTGAACCATCGCAGCCAGAGAATTGAAACCGGAGCGCATGTCGGTCACCCCCGCAGCAATCCAATTGCGGAGCCTAGGGCTATAGTTCAATAAGCTGTCGCAACACCGGACGGTAACAACGGCTATTTCAATGAGCCGCGCCGAGTTGTCACGTCCCGACGGCGACTACCGCTTCGATTTCCACCTTCGCACCCCGCGGGAGCCCTTTCACCTCGTAACAGCATCGGGCAGGATACGGTGCGTCAAAGTATTTCGCATAGACCTCGTTGACCACTGAGAAGTCTCTGAGATCGGCCAGCAAAACTGTCGTTCTTAGCGTTTTGCTAATATTGGAATCCGCAGCTTTTGCTATGGCGGCCAGATTCCTCAGACACTGATGCGCCTGCTCCTCAACGTTGTCCGACGGGAATTGTCCTGTAGCCGGATCAATTGGCAGTTGTCCGGACACAAACAGAAGTTCGCCGCTTCGAATCGCTTGAGAATATGGACCTACTGCGTTTGGGGCGGCGTCTGTGCGGATTTCGGCAATCATTTTTCCTCTAACGAGTTAGCGTTGCTGGATTGAATCACAATGCTCGATATGGCCACTGCGGTTGAATCAGATCGCGTTCGCGACCTCTTTGTACCCATGTGATGTTGCGATCAATACGACGCGAGCATCGTGGGCCACCTTCCTCTCGGCGACAAGCTTGCGCAGACCGGTGAGCGCAGCGACACCTGAGAGTTCGAGATATAGTCCTTCCCTCGCCAGCACGGCCTGGTCGCATGCGACGTCATTGTCGTCAACAGAGACGGCTGATCCCCCGCAGAGCCTCAGCGCCTGCATCGACTGGTATGTAACGGTGTCACCGCCTATCGATACCATGTTGGTGTAATCGTGAAACTGCCCGACGGTGGATTGCCCTTCGAGCGCGCTCTGAATCCGGGGGAAGGGCTCGACAGCGTGAACTTTCGGGGTTGCGCAGAGGAAGCCGGTCTCCTGGAGGTCCTTGAAACCCTTGGCGATGCCCCACAAAATGTCTCCGCGCGCTGTTGGCACGACGACGTCCGTTGGAAGGGCCTCACGCATCTGAAGGTACAACTCCAGTGCTACTGCTCGGTACGAGTCGACACCAAAAGGATTACTCCCGACGGGCGGCACGTTGTAGTTTGTTGCTGGGTACCACTCGCCGGTGGCCGCGTGGTCCGCAACGCAGGTCCAACGTTCTTTAACGCTATCCACGATGACAACCTTGGCACCATGCATGCGAATAGCGCGCTGCCAATTAGGGCTCATATTTGCGGTCGTCACAACAACGCATTCGACGCCGGCCCGAGCTGCGTATGCAGCCATCGACACACCAGCGTTGCCGCTTGAGGCAACCGCGATCGCCTTCGCACCAACATCAACTGCGCGTTGAGAGACCGTTGCCCCCATCCGGTCTTTGTGAGAGCCGGCAGGATTCGCGAATTCGTTTTTCGTAAGCAGACTGTCAACGCCAATCTCTGCTGCGAGACGCGGCAAGCTCGACAATGGCGTCCTCCCCTCGCCAAGACCAGAGCCGTCGGGGTAACAGAGCCAGTCATGGATCGAGTCCCATTCGAGTGATGAGGGAAAGCTCGCGTAATGAGGCGCCACGCTCGCAGGAACGCCCTTCTTCGCGCAGGAAGGACAACCTTCGAAGTAATCGCCTACAGGGTGAACTGTCTCGCACCGGATGCACTGCATTCCGTCGATTCTGGGATTAAGGTTACTAGCCACTCCGCGATCCTCTCATGATAAAAAACGGGAGCGTGCGATACCGCTCCTGATGTGAACGATGGTTGATGTCGAGTGCCTATTGATCAGGCTCTGCCATCAGTCCGAACAGCGCGTCCCCAACCGAGCAGAGAGTGGGGAACCGACGGAACGTCACGATTCCCGCAGCCGGAAACGTAAGTTCGACCGGCTCGTTCACCGCATCGAGTCCATGAATGAAGCCAGCCGGCCGGCCGCACTCGACGACATCTCCTGGTGCCGCAAGAGGCTCAAAGAGCCCACCGCATGGCGCATAGATAGACTCCAGCAGACCAAGCAGACGAACCAGCTTCGTTTCGCCTGCTTCCAGCGCATCGATTTCTGGCACTATTCCATAGTCCCTGAGGACACGGCGCACGCCACCTTCTGCGATCGCCAGTCCAGCTTTCGAAAGAGTTGATCCGCTGCCGAGCTCCGCAGTTAGTGCGGGAATGCCCTGTTCCTCGGCTGCCGCGAATAGGGTGGTATTCGCCCCCCCGCCCTCTCCCGCGGTCATCGCGCTGTACGGGGCACCAAAACTTTTTAGTAGTCGACGGATATCTTCCGCTTGCTTTTCATCTCGTCCCGGGCGAGCAAGCGCCATCGCTACATGATCGAGTGAGCTACCTCCAGAGTGCAAATCTATAACCACATCGGCCATCGGAAATAGTTCAGAGGCGACATAGTGCGCGATCATGGATGTAGGCCCCCCGGCTGCATCACCCGGAAACAAACGATTGAGGTTCCCCCCATCCAGGGGCGAGTTACGTCGGCCAGCCGCCACGGCTGGCTGGTTCAACGCTGGAAGAATGATCACCCGTCCACGAACCCGCCCCTTCCTGAGGTCATGTACGAGGCGACGAAGCGCAACTTGGCCCTCGTACTCGTCACCATGCGTGCCGGCAGTAAGCAATGCCGTCGGTCCGTCGCCGCCGTTGAAGCAAAACATCGGTACGGGGATCCAACCGTATGCAGAGGTATCCGAAGAGTAAGGAACTCGCGCGAAATCAGCTTGCGCTCCTCGTGCATTGAAGTCGATCGTAGTCCAGACGCGGCTTTTCATTGAAAAATGTGCTCTGAATAATCAGCGGTTGTTGATGCGGGCCTCGGTAAATCACGTGCCTGCGACGCGGTAGTTCGCAGGCTGATCGCTTATAGTTCTACAATGGGCAGCCGCTCCGGGGCCAATGGGCTAAGGAACTCGGGGCCCGACGACGTGACCCGGAATACCTCTTCCACTTGAAAGACGCCGCCTGCTGCCTCCAGCTTTGGCTCGACGTGCAAGACCATGTCTTCAAGAATGACTTCGGTCGAGCCGGCCATAAGCGATGGAGGTTCGGTCAACGCAATTCCGGAGCCATGTCCCACGCGACCTGCACTGGAAATGCGTGCCAGCTGCCGTTCGGACCAAAGTCTTTCAAACAAGACGAAGGCATCGTGCCCCGTCATCCCAGGGCGAATTCCTTCGGCTAAGCGAAGCGTGACTCCCCTTACATAGCCATAGAGATCTTCTTGCTCCGCCGTTGCTTTACCGACTTTAGCTACGCGACAAAGGTCGCTGATCTGGTCAGCTCGGCGAACCCCGATGTCGGCCCATACGAAGTCGTCAAGCTCCAGTCTTACGCCCGAATTCGGTTGTGCGTAGCTCCTGCCACCGCGACCAAATCTGACAGGTAGCCAATCGACACTATCCGCGCCGAGACCAATCATCCGTTGCTTGAGTTGCTGCCCAAACGCGTATTCGGTCATACCGATGCGCAGATCAGGAAGCCCCTCGAAAAAGGCGGTTGTTGCGATGTAACAGGCATTTTTCACGGCTTGCAGCTCGTGGTCACTTTTGACCATGCGCTGCGTCCAGATGAGGTCGGCTGCGTCCGTCAACCGGTAACTGCTTGTCTCTCCCCTCAACGAGTCGATCAGCGCCACCGAGCCGCGTCCGAGCATATCGCGACCATAGTCGAACCCGATGGCGGATCCACTGGGAAGTTCGCTAAGGACCTGCCCGACGGCTCGAATTGCATCGTCAGTGAAGCCGTCATAAAAGACAGGTCGGACCCGTGGATTGCGACCGTTGTGCTCATTTTTCTCTTCAATCCGACTGGCAACGATCGTAACGCCTGGCTTGTCGCGTCGGACAACCGCGAACAAGGGGCGGGTGTCCGACAACCAGAAGAGTGTGCGAAAGCCTGTGTAGTACTCGAAATTGTGCTGGGAAGTGACAACGAGCGCATCCAGCCCGCCAGTAGCCAGGTTTTCTCGTAAGCGCTCGATTCTTCCCCCGACTTCCTCTTGACTCGGCCACTCAGGTAAGGAAATAGCCATCCACTTCTTCTCCATTCAACGCGGTAAGTGACCCCACCCGGGAATGAGCAAGGCATCCGACGGCTCAATATACCTGACATTCCGTCTATACCTAATATACCTGATGGACCGTATGGTTGCAACCTTAAAAATACGGGACAGTTCCAAACCAGCCCTCATCGGCGCTGCGACATGCTGCCACGTATGGCCAGACTGGCCACATAGGGCAGCTGAAATAGACACGGCTGAGTGCCTTTTTGGTGGCAGTCAGATATACTTGGAATGCCAAGCAAAGTAGCTGCTGATCAAAGTCGCGTCCGGCGAACTAACTGGAAAACAGAGGGAGAAAAGGGGTTTGAACAAATCGCTGCAGTTTTCATCATCCTTGCATGAGTCCGTGCGCGAGGAGATTTCGAAACGCATCTCGCAAGGCATATACGTTCCCGGAGAACCGATCCCCTCCACGGCCATGCTGAGCGGGGAATTCGGGGTAAGCGCGATCACGATCAAACGGGCGTTACGAGACTTGCAAGCAGCGGGAATGATCTTCGCCGTCCCAGGCAAAGGCACCTATGTCAAAAAGCAACGTCGGCTACTTCATCACCTCGATCTTCGCGCTCCGGGGCGAGCTTCTCAGAGCAAAGTGCGGCCGATGTCGGTCACGAGAGAAAAGATTTCCGATCCCACGATGAGTGCAATCGACGCACCCGACAAGGTCATGCTTTGCGTGCGGAAGATCGTCCTGTTCGAAGACGCGCCGTGGATGTACGACGCAACATATGTGTCGTCTGAACTGGACGACGAAATTGTCGAAGAATTCCGTGAGCGTTTCGTCGTTGATGCACTGAAACGACACGACATCAACGTTACAAATACGCGTCTTGTTATCGACGCCGCGCCTGCGTCGGGCCAGGTTGCAGAGGTATTTGGCGTACCAAATGGCTTCCCGATGCTGCGCCGGCTCTATCGAATGATCACCACGGAACCACACATAACGGTATACGGTGTGGTGCAGGCTCCCTTTGATCAGTTAGCGTGTACCATCGATCTCGCTCCGTGAACTTACGGCTGGCTGCGGTAGGACCAAGGAGGAAGCTGCACAGCGGTCCTCCGCGGAATCGCTGCGCATAATCGGCCAATCAGCGCGCGCTCGAGATCTTTTCCTCGACCTAGGCGACTGCTTCTTGCGCCGGAGCCTAGAAGAAGCTTCGGACCGCGTCGTCACCTCGCACGTGAACTTGCTCTATCTGCGTGCCGGTACCTCCGAGCGTGCAACTCGCAAATACTTCAACCTTTTCCCACACGACTCCCTTCGAACCGCAACAACCGCTTTTTGGCGAGTTCGGCCTTGTCAGCGTCGATATCAAAACTACAGCCTTTCAGGCTCCCGTCCCGTCTATGGACAGTTTGATGCCGCGATCCAGAACCGCCTCGGTTAAGGCAAACTCGATGAACTGGCTGACCTGTCGGTCTTGACGACCTCCGGTTGACATATCTTGAATGCCTCTTCAAGCGCGTGGACCGCATTAATCGCTTCTAGCATCGCCACGCGATATGCCAGCACCTCTCGGCTGGCCCAGTCCACCGCAGCCATCAGATACACGAAGCCCCGTGCCATCGAGATGTAGTTGCTGTCGAGTGCCCACACCTGATTAGCTCCGTTGATCGCCATTCCCCGCAGCTGCTACGGCTAGATCTTGTACTGCTTGTCGCGGCGGCTCGTGTTCAGCTTGCAGTACAGCGTTTCGACGCTATGTGTGTCATCAGCGTGTCCACATTCCGATGCCCCACCCTGATGCCTGCATAGCGCAGCAGATGAGCCATCATGCGCGCCCCCCCGGAACGGAAACTCAAAATGCAGTTCATCAACGCGGCGCATCCGTTCCATCTCGTCTCGCTGATCGGTTGCGGCAGGCAATAGACGCTTGATCGTGCGATCGGCGTGTTCAAACTTTGTGCGTCGACAAGAGAATGCTCGTTTCAGTGTTCGCGATTCCGTCAACAAGACGAACAGCGCCGAGCACGCGATCGAATTGCTCCAGCGAATCGGCATGCAATTCGACGACAAGGTCCCACCTGCCGTTTGTACTATGGATCGAGACGACGTTCGGATGCCCGCGCAGAAGTTTCACGACGTCGGCGGCACGATTGCCCTGCACCGTGATCGACATAAGCGCACGGATGCGGTGGCGCTCGACTGCGGGCTTCAGCCGCACGGTATAGCCGATGATCACGCCGTGTTTCTCGAGTCGGGTGATCCGATTCTGCACGGTAGCCCGCGCGATGCGCAAAGTCTTCGAAAGCGCGACGATCGACAGCCGCGCGTTATCGCGCAGCAGCGCGATTAGCTGACGATCTACGTCGTCGAGAGTAACCATCGAACCTGTCGCTCCTGTTAGATGTCGTCCAGCCGCAAGCATGTCGCCTGTGGCCCTGCTCGATCAGCGCGAACCGATCAAGTTGCCGAATCGGAATGAGCATTCTGGATAGCTTATCGACAAATTTGACGATTTTGTTATCTATCTGCTGGTCGCCCTACTTGCAACAATGTCTCCATCGGGCGGTAGTTTTCGCCGCGTTCACCCCAGGAGATACACCAATGACACGCTTCCTCGACGTTCCCACCACCGCGCGACTGATCGCCAGGACCGGCGTCACGCAGTTCCTGCGTGAACTCGTCGCCACACTGCGCGCCGACTACCTGCACTGGGCAGACTTCGACAAGTCACCGCGCGTCGCATGCCACTCGCGCGACGGCGTGATCGAACTGATGCCCGTCGCGAACGCGTCGCTATTCGCGTTCAAGTACGTGAACGGCCACCCCGTCAACGCCGCGCGCGGAATGCACACGGTAATGGCGTTCGGCGCGCTCGCCAAAGTCGACACCGGCTACCCGCTGCTGCTCGCCGAACTCACGCTGACCACCGCGCTCCGCACGGCCGCGACGTCGGTGCTGGCCGCGCAGGCGCTCGCCCGCCCGGACTCGCGTACGATGGCGCTGATCGGCAACGGCGCGCAGAGCGAGTTCCAGGCGATCGCGTTCCACACGCTGCTCGGCATCGAGGAGATCCGCGTGTTCGACGTCGATCCGCATGCAACCGACAAGCTCGTGCAGAACCTCGCCGCGTATCCGGCACTGCGCGTCGTGCGCGCCGCGTCGACCGCCGCCGCGGTGCGCGGCGCCGACATCGTGACGACCGTTACCGCCGACAAGGCGTACGCGACGATCGTCACGGCCGACATGATCGAGCCCGGCATGCACCTGAACGCAGTCGGCGGTGACTGCCCTGGCAAGACCGAACTGGAAGCGGACGTGCTGCGCGCGAGCCACGTGTTCGTCGAGTTCGAGCCGCAGTCGCGCATCGAGGGCGAGATCCAGCAGATGCCGGCCGACTTCCCGGTGACCGAACTGTGGCGCGTGCTGCAGGGCGAGACGAGCGGCCGCGAACGCGCGGACGAGGTCACGGTGTTCGACTCGGTCGGTTTCGCGCTCGAGGACTACTCGGCGCTGCGCTACCTTTACGCGCTCGCGCAGCAGCACAACGCAGGCATCGAGATCGCGCTGATTCCGCCGGCCGTCGATCCGAAGAACCTGTTCGCGCTGATCGACGATCCAGCCGCGATCGCACAGGGTCACGCGGCGTTCGTGACCGAAGCCGTCGCCACACTCGCGCGCTGATCGTCATCCCGGGCGGCCTGCGCGCCGCCCGGCTCCCTGCCTCTCGCCTCTACCGTTCATGAATCTCGTATCGATCCAGGCACCGGCCGCCGTCGTGATGATCCGGCCGCACCACTTCCTGCCGAACCCCGAAACCGCCGCCGATAATGCGTTCCAATGCGCCGCCGACCCGGGCGCCGCGCCGTCGGTATCCGCCGCCGCGCGCGACGAAGTCACCGCCGCCGCGCAGACACTCGCGGACGCCGGCGTGCGTGTGCATGTGTTCGACGACCACGGCGAACGCGACACGCCCGACTCCGTATTTCCGAACAACTGGTTTTCGACGCATCCGGGCGGACACATCGCGCTGTATCCGATGTACAGTCCGAACCGCCGCCGCGAACGGCGTGCTGACGTGATTGAGATGCTGAAGGCGGTATACCGGGTCCAAGACGTGATCGACTATTCGGGGCTCGAATACGACGACGTGTTCATCGAAGGCACCGGCGCGATGGTGCTCGACCACGTCGCGCGCATCGCGTACACCGCGCGCTCGCGCCGCGCCGATCCGGTCGCCCTCGAACGCTTCTGCACGCACTTCAATTTCGAGCCAATCTGCTTCGATACGGCCGACGTGGAAGGCCGGCCGATCTACCACACGAACGTGATGATGAGCGTCGCAACCGAGTTCGCGATGGTCGGCCTCGACCTGATCGCCGATCGCCGCCGCCGCGAAGAGATCGCACGCCGCCTGACCGAAACGGGACGTACAGTGATTGCGCTCGATCAATCGCAGGTCGCCAACTTCGCGGGTAATGCGCTGGAGCTGTCGGGCAAGGACGGACGTATGCTCGCATTGTCGCGACGCGCGTTCGACTGCCTCACCGCGGACCAGCGCGCGGCGATCGAGCGCTCGGCGCGGCTCCTGCCGCTCGACGTCCCGACGATCGAACTGGCCGGCGGGTCGGTGCGCTGCATGCTGGCTGGCATCCATCTCATACCACGTCATGCGCAATGTGCTTCCGATTTTTGACACAGACACAGCGACAGGATCGAGACGCGATTGCATCCGCCAGAACTTCTTCCCCGGGTGCTCACACTGAAACGCTCGACAAGCCAGCCACAGCGCGACCTGCAACGTAGTAGGCGAGAGCAATTTCACGGCATGCGTAGGCGAGTCACAACGCAGCGTTAACCTGCGCGACCTGCCATCCGGACCGGCTGAACCAGGCTCCGCCGTGCCGCTGCCATGACCAGTGCGCTGATCGTCGCGAGCGGCTCGGGCTCCTGCTCCCAGTGATGCCAGTAAAGGTCGATCATCAGGTCACGCTCAGGGGCGAGCGCCACCAGCCTGCCTCCAAGGATTAGCGGTTCCGCCTGCATGGCGGGGACCAGCCCGTAACCGAGCTCGTCCACGATCGCATTGAGCAACGCGGCCGGAGAAGGAAAATAGTGTCGGGGGTACCGGGCGACCGTCACACCGAAATGCAACCCGAAAAACACATCGTGCAGGGCGTCCTTCCGGTCAAACAGGATGGCGGAGGCCTCGAGCACGCCCGGCAAGGTCAGACCACCGGCGAAATGTTCACGGGCGAATCCCGGTGTGGCGACGCACTGATAGCGCATCTTTCCGACCGGTTCCGCCACAAAACGATCGACAACCGGTTGCGGCTGGGTGGACAGAAAACCTTTGATATCGCCGCGCGCGAGGGCCTCAAGCGTATGGTCCTGATCGTCCACGACGATCTCGAGCGCCACATGGTGTTGCGCCAGCTCACGTGTGACCGGTTCAAACCAGGTGGCAAGCGAATCGGCATTGACGGCAAGGGCAAGCGCTGTTGTCGTCCCTTTCCCCGGCGTGACACGCCGGAGCAGCTCATCTTCCTGAAGCCGGACCGTCATGAAATGACGAAACACGTCTTCGCCCGCTTTCGTCGGTATCACGGCCGGTTCTCGGATCAGCAGCAGCGCCCCGATCGACTGTTCGAGCCGCTTGACGCGTCGCGTCACTGCAGCAGAGGAGATGTTCAGCGCAACCGCCGCCTGCGTGAAACTGCGATGTTCGACCACCGCGGCAAATGTCTCCAGCTCGACCATGTTCAGCATCGCGCCCACTTTCATGAAAGCCCGTTTCGTCAATGTTCCGCAACAATGTCTGGTGCGGAGGGACCTGAATAGAGATAGCCCTGAAGGCAGGTCGCCCCGCACTCTCGCGCCTGTCGCGCGTCGTCCTCAGTCTCGATGCCTTCGACGATGACGCTCGCCGCGTAAGTCTTCGCGAACTGGATGAGCGGACGCAGACCCAGGGGACTTCGGGTGCCGCCTTTCTGTCTCAGGCAACGCAGATCGATCTTGACGATATCGACGCCAAGCCCGATCAAGGCGGTCAGATTGTTGTGGCCTTTCCCCAGGTCATCCAGTGCCATCTGGCAGCCGAGAGCCTGGAACGTGCTGACGAAGTTCCGCGCCTCTGTCGTCGAAGTCAATGCGGCTGTTTCCGTGATCTCGATCGTCAACCTCGAAGCAAGGCATCTGTCTGCATGCAACTGTGAGGCGATCGGTGTCCACCATGCATCGAGTGTGGCGCTATGCGCGGACACATTACATCCGAGTTGAAGCGCAGGATTGCGGCGCAATGCGGCGATCGTCGCGTCGACGACCCATTCGTCGAGCCGCCTCACCATTCCCAGGCGCTCAATGGCCCCCACGAGACTACCGATACGCATCCGTCGGCCATTCTTCATCTCGCAAAGCAGTACCTCGTAATATAAAACATCCTGTGAATCGTCGGCGGTGCGGACGGGTTCCCGGTCGAAATCGAGCCTTTTCTCCTCCAGTGCCGCGAAGACGGCAGCAGCTACCACCATATCGGCCCTGTAACGCTCACGCCAGTGGTGGCCCACAGTCGCCAGGTTTGCCGAATCGATGAAATCCTGAAATGGTTGATACCCAGAGCGCATCGCTGACGCGCGTACTACAGGCATGACGGCCGCGTCTCCCAGTGGCACGCCGTGCGCGCCAAGTACCTTGACTATCCGGTGCTCGATGATGGGCCCGCGTAACTCCTCCGACGCGTTGCCCTTGTAGGACAGGTCGAAGATAAAAACGATATGCGCGCCGGTTGTTGCAACGGTATCCCTCCCTGATCGTGAGAGCTCCCGGGCCCGCTCATGTACTACATGCCGCACGGCAAGCGCAGTCAACTCGCCATACACCTGCTCGATCTCGCGCAGATTTACGATCGTTGCGACGACGCAGAGCTCCACGACCGACTCGGCAGGCTCCGCTGGCGCGTCGATTTGAGTGGGCATCGACCGCTGGCACGAACCCGGACGATCTTCCGTCTTTCGCTGATCATCGAAACTCTCCTTGCACGCGTCGCACTTACTATCATCGGCTTCCCGCCCGGCAAGCCGAATCGATGCGGATCTGCGCAACTCATGAGCAGGGTTTTCGGACGGCTCCATAATCACCTCGGTATGCTAAACATCCACAAGTACTACTTTTCACTGCATGTCCCGTAGCCACTCGTGGCGCGGAAAACGCATTCACCGTTTCCCGGCCTGCATGTCTCCGATGATCACAGAGAACTGGCCACGCAACCACGAATCAGTGGACATGGAAGACATGGAAGAATGACCACCATCAACGACGTTGAGCCATAGCCGACGAATAGAGTGCTGGCGCATTGTTGGTAGCACCGACCGAGCTCCGCGCGTTCAGCCTGGAGCCTGGTTTCGCCCTCAGTCTCGGGCATACGAAATCTCGGCGAGGCACATGGTATGCCTCTCTCGGCCGAGTGGAAAACGCTCCATTCCCCCTTCCGATGTCAAAAAGAGAACATCGCTTTTGGCCCGCCTCCGTTGTCTGCGACGACGCAAACATATCCGACTTTGCGCCGCCGTTATAAATGGTCACTACTGATCCTAACGTTACAGTCTACGGCGTCCTTCAAGCACCGTTCAATCGGCTAGCTTGCAAAATCGACTTCAGCTGGAATTAGAGCCGCTGTTGAGCCGCCGCAGAAAGCGCCGCTGTCGAATTGGCTCCTGCTTCTTCTGCGTTAGTGCGAGGCGGCAAGGGTGGCCTCAAATCTGAAGTGCAACACTGTTTCGACCGCTCGCTCACACTAGCGCTTGAAGATGGCGGAGCCTCATAAGCTTGCCGCCGGCCCCGCGCAATCACCGCATCGGGTCAACCCTCGCCGACTCTGATTTGACAGCGCCGCATACAGACAACCCTCGTCCGGGTAAGACATGCCGTCCGACTCTACTCTTGGCAAAACACAAGCTTCCCAAAGTGTACCTGGCATACCTAGAATGTCAAGAGGGCGTAGTATGCGTGCGCAACCGCCTGTTTCGGCGGTCGTTATCGCATGCCGCAGCCGAGAGCGGACGCGCTTGCTTCGAGCATAGGTCCCCTTGACAGCCCGGCTATACCTGATATACTTGATATATCAGACGTAGCTATTCAACACGGAGGAGAGCCAAGAATGAGACTGAACAAGGGTTTGACTACGATCGCTGTCATTGCGGCCCTTTTTGCGGCGTCAGCAGTGCATGCTCAGGGAGTTTTGAGCAAAGCGAAGCAGACAGGAACAATCAGGGTCGGGATTTTTAACCGGGCTCCGTGGGGATACGTTGACGCCAATGGAGACGTGAAGGGACAGACCGTCGATATCTTGAAGGCGGCATTTGCTCCGCTCGGGATTACGAAGATCGACGCGGTGGTAACGGATTTCGGGGCGCTTATCCCGGGTCTTTTATCCAAGCGCTTCGACGTTATTGCTGCCGGTCTGTATATCAAGCCGGAGCGATGCAAGCTTGTTGCTTTCGGAAACCCCGACATCCAGATGAGCGACGCCCTTCTGGTCCACAAAGGAAACCCGAAGGACCTGCATAGTTATTCTGATATCGCGAAGGACAAGTCTGTGACGCTGGCAACGGGCAGAGGAAATGTTGAGTATCAACATGCGCTTGACGCAGGCATTCCGAAAGACAGGATAAATGCCTACACCGACCCCAACGCCGAACTCGCCGCGCTAACGACTGGCCGTGCTGATGCCATCGTCGAAACTGCAGCGACAGTCAGCGTCTGGGCAAAAGTGTCCGGCAACGTCGAGCGTGCTTTGCCATTCGCACAGCCGGTAAGCGCTGACGGAAAAACGCTCTACGGCTACCCTGCACTTGCGTTCAGGCCGGCCGATTCCGATTTGCGAGATGCCTACAACGCCGAGCTCAAGAAGCTTCGGAAAAGCGGCAAGATGCTGGAAATCCTCAAGCGGTATGGCTTCTCGGAGACGGATCTCCCGCCAGAGAACCTGACTGCGGCAGATCTCTGCAAGTAAAGGTTTGGTGAAGAAGCACCTGATCGAAACGTTCGGAGGCTGATCCACAGCATCCCTTTCAATCTATAAGGTAAGCTATGAAAGCGGCAGACCACCCCTCCCCCGAAAGCGAATCCGCGTCGCGTGTGGAACACATTCTTTTTCCCAGCAAGGCGAATCACCACGACGCCGGCGTACTGGCGCAATTTCTTTCCGAGTTGGCGTACGAAGACATACCGGCCGATGTTGTTCACATGGCCAAACTCATCACGCTTGATACCATTGGATGCATCGTCGCTGGAACGCAAACGACACTGGGTAGAGAAATCCTAGCCGCCTACGAATTTGGAAATTCAGATGACGGCTGCTGTGTCCCCGGAACCTCTGTGCAGCTCCCTCCGTCGCTCGCTGCAAAGATCAATGGGTGGCTGTCCGACGTTCTCGATTACGAAGACACAGAGAGCGGTCATCCGAGTGCAACAGTCATTCCAGCGGCATTGGCTGTAGCTGAGCGGCTGAAGGCCACGCCCAAGCAACTGCTCACCGGAATTGTTGCCGGCTATGAGGCGGGCCTTCGCGTTCATGATGCGACGCGCGCGAGCCCTGAAGCGTACCGACGATTTGCCGTTTATCACGCATGGCACGGGGTCGCCGCTGGTGCTGCCGCCATGGTGGTTTCAGGCGGAACGGAAAAGCAATTCCGCTCTGCCTTGGGGCACGCTGCAGCGAACACTAATATACCACTCTGGTACGTTCAATACGGTCGTCCGGCGCACGCCTTGAAAGCAAACTACGGCCAGATGGCGTTGGGTGGTGTCGATGCCGCGCTTTGTGCTCGTCAAGATATCATTGGTCCATTTGCAATGTTAAGCGATCCTGAGCGAGGATTTGCACGCATTATTGGATCCGACCAATTCGATCCATCTCAGTTTTCGTTGGCTCTTGGCGAGAATTGGCGTACAAGAAAGGTGATGCTCAAGAAGTTTCCAAGTTGTGCTTTCCTTCACACAACCATCGATGCGGTGTCTCAAATAACAAAGGCAAATGGCATTGATCCAGCTAACGTGGAAAATCTTCGGATTCGTTGCTTCGCCAGAATTGTCGAATGGTTTTCTGACAAGGCGCCGAAATCTGCCCTGGATGCTCAATTCTCGGTGGAATACGTGTCGGCTATGGCACTTCACTCCATTGAACCCGGCCGCGAGTGGTACTCACCGGAAATTCTCGACAGTCCGGAAATCACTCGATCAATGATGAAGATGGACGTAGGAATCGACCCGGTGGCGGAGGCAGCGTTCTGGGGAGAGAAAAAACAATGCATGTCGACGGTAACTGCTTTTTTGAAAAACGGTGAATTCCATTCGGCAAGTGTTGGCTGGGCGCCCGGCGAATGGCAGAGGCCGCTCAGTGACGCAGACGTTGTCGAAAAATTTCTCAATAACGTAAAGGGGACCTGTCTGGACCAACGGGGATCGCAGATTGTTGAGAAAATACTGCATCTGGACGAATCGCGAACGCTGAACGAGCTTACCGACCTGCTTCGCGCGGTGTAGTTCGCCGCTATCCTTGATCGCGGTTTCCTTGAGCAATTGAAAACCCTTGTGGAATGATCGCAAACCATTAACCCGATGATAGCCTCTGTGAATCAGCCGCGCGATGGAAGGGTGTCCTTCAAAGACCGCTTACAGATGGTTTGCTCCACGACCCAGCGTGTCTTGCCCAATCCGCTAATGCGGCTTGGCCTCGGCGGGCGATTTCGGTTGCAATGCCAGCTGCATGTAGCGGACGGCGATATTTGCCGTGGTCGTAGCCTCGGTCGCCCTGAACAATGCGGGGCTTCGAAAGCGGCCGGCCGCGCTTGCCAGCAATGGGCGGGATAGCGTCACCCAGTGGGTGAAGCGAGCAACATCGTTACGGTTGGCGCCCGTAAGGATTACCATGAGCGGGATGCCCTGCGCTTCGGTGACGAGATGATGCTTTGAACCGGATCGCGCGCGGTCCGTGGGATTCGGTCCCGTTTTTGACCTGCGCCCACTGCGCGGATCGAGGAAGAATCGACGACGACACGGGACCAGTCAATCTGGTCAGCCGCGCGCAGCTTTGCGAGCAGCACTTGATGCAGTTGGTCCCAGACGCCGGCGGGCTGCCAGTCCCGCAGCCAGCGCCAGCAACTCATGCCGCTGCCGCAGCCCATCTCGCGCGGCAGCAAGTCCCTGCATAGGCCCGTTTGCAGGATGACAGGATGCCCGTGAGCAGTGCACGCTCATCGAGCGGCTTGCGCCCTGGATAACGGCTTCGTCTTGGTTTGGAAGGGGGCAAACGGTTCGATGAGTGCCCGCAGTTCGTCGTCGAGTATGGGTTTAGCGCATTGACTCATCAGAATTGCAACTCGCGCTGACCTGTTGCCACACGTAGTTTGCTACCCGTCGGATTGTCCGGCGGGAGCGGCACGAGGTGACGAGACAAATCAGCATGACGACACGCAAGGAGTTGGTGGAAGCATTGCAATTGCGATACGGCAGCGCGACGTTCGGTGACCGGATCAGAATTCTCGATGAGTTCGTGGCTCTGACCGGGTATCACCGCAAACACGCCCTCCGGCTGCTACGGGAAGAGCCCGGCGCAACAAAGGGGACGCGCGAGCGCAACCGGCTGTACGACGAGGCGGTACGCCAGGCGCTGACGGTATTGTGGGAAGCAGCCGACAGGGTTTGCGGCAAGCGACTGAAGGCGTTGATCCCGAAGCTGATTGATGCCATGGAGCGGCACGGCCATCTCGACCTGGACCCGGTCGTCAAGGCCAAACTCCTTCAGGTCAGCGCGGCGACCATCGATCGCATGCTCGCCACTGCGCGTGCACACATCGATGGACAGCGCAAACGGCGCACGGGGGTGGGCTCGGCCATCCGGCGCAGCATCCCGGTGCGGACCTTCGCCGACTGGCGCGATCCACCACCCGGCTTCTTCGAGATCGACATGGTCGAACACTGCGGCGGCTCGAAGATAGATGGTGAGTTGGTCCACACCCTGACGCTGACTGACATCGCCACCGGCTGGACAGAATGCGTGGCCATGCGAGTACGTAACCAGATGCTGGTGATCGAAGGATTTGAGAAGGCGGCTGCCGATCTGCCATTCGCGATGCTTGGCGTGGACTCGGATAATGACAGTGCATTCATGAACCAAAGCGTCCTCGATTACTGCAAGGGTCGCGATCTTGTGCAGACGCGCTCGAGGGCATACAAGAAGAACGATCAGGCTTGGGTCGAACAGAAGAACGGCGCCGTCGTGCGGCGACTGGTCGGTTATGGCCGGCTCAGCGGTGTCGATGCCAGGAACGCGCTGGCACAGCTGTACGCGTCATCGCGGCTTTACATTAACTTCTTCCAGCCTTCGTTCAAGCTGAAGTCCAAGACGCGTGACGGCGCACGCGTACACAAGATCTATTCAGCGCCGGCCACGCCGTGTGATCGGCTTCTGGCACATGACAGCGTTGAACCCGCTATCAAAGAGAAACTGAAGGCACAGTTCAAAGGCCTCGATCCTGTGCGACTGCTGCAGGAGATGCGAACGGCTCAGCAGACATTGAGCGAGTTCGCGGCCCACGGCGTGCGTGCTGAAGCGGCGTTGGCGGGCGAATCGGACGTTGCCGTCTTCCTCGCAAGCCTCGCTTCGGCATGGAAAGAAGGTGAGGCACGTCCAACGCACCGAAAGCAACCCAAGGCAAAGCACTCGTGGAGAAGTCGAGTGGATCCGTTCGCCGACGCGTGGCCGCTAATCGAAGGGTGGCTGATTGCAGAGCCCTCTGTTCCGGCCAACGTCTTGATGGATCGGTTGGCCGAGATGTTTCCAGAGGCGTACGCAAGTCAGGCACAACTACGAACGCTGCAGCGCCGGGTCAAGGCATGACGAGCAGAGCGCGTAAAAGAACTGATTCTGGGCGGCCTGCGAAATTCCGCTGATGCGCCAGCCGAATTGTGAGCTGCGGAAAAGTTGAAAGTCGCCGGGGGCCGGGCGTTCCGCGCCCGGCAAACCACGAAAGAAGAGAAGAGAGAAAGCGAAACGACAACAATCCCTCGGGTAACATTCCTTCGTGAGGCAACACGCCGGCCAAGCTAATTGTCGCCGCCCAACTGTCATCCAAGCGCACACGCCAGCGGGAATTTCTCGATGACATGCGTTGTGTTGTAACTTGGTCGAAGCGATTGTGTTAATCGAACCACACTATCCGACGGGCAAAAGCGGACGACCGCCTTTCCCGATCGCAACGATGCTGCAGATTCATTTCATGCAGAAGTGGTGCTTCTTCCATTGCAGCGGCCGACAGGTCGAACCTACCTTTTGGAGTTAGTCGCGCCGCCTGCCATTTCATTGCCCGCGTCAGTCGGAAGACGACGCGAGAACGGAATGGAGCCGAGTGAAAAGAGACCGGCGACAAAAAAGGCCGGCAAGAAATCGGATGACATGGCGTACATGTGACCGTTCATTTCACATGAGACCTCTAGTACCAGCCCACCGATCGCGACCCCAAGTCCCAGTGACATGTACTGGACGACGCTACCGAGACTCGTGGCACGTCCGATGTTGCTTTCGGTAATGTCAGCATACGTCAATGAATTTATGCTAGCAACTTGTAACGCGTAAAAGAAGCCGCCAACGAGCACGATAACCCACATGCTAAAGAGCGGCATCTCACGCGCGAAAGTGCCAGTTGCAGCCATCGCGGCGCATGACAACGCAGCGTTGTAGATCAGAACCGTGCGAAATCCGAACATGCGAAGCGTCAGGGCCGTAAGCGGACGCATGAGCAGGCTGCCCGACGCGGATGCGCAGGTTAGGAGCCCCGACTCGAAAGCGGTCATACCAAGCCCCACCTGCAGCGATAGCGGCAGCAGGAACAGCACGGCCCCATAACCAAGGCGAAACATCGATCCGCCGAGCACGCTCGCACGAAACGTGGGGATATTGAAAAAGCGCAAGTCTAGCGTCGGCAGTTCGGCGCGCCGCGCATACAGGGCGTAGAGTGCAAGCAGGGAGATTCCTACAAGAGACATTCCCCAAGCGGTCGCGTCAGCGGCAATGTCGCTGCCCACGAGAGAGAGCCCGAGCAAAAGCAACGATGCGCCCGTCGCCGAAAGGAAGGAACCTGGCAAGTCGAACCTGCCAGGATCGGATTCCTGCAGGTTGGCGATGTGACGACTACTCAGATAGATGAGCGCGACGCCAATCGGTACGTTGATGATGAAAATCACCCGCCAGTGAAGATAAGTGGTAGCGAAGCCACCGAGCACCGGCGCTAGCGCCGGTGCGACGATCCACGTTATGTTGAGCCAGTCCATGGCCTGAAAGAATTGGCTCTTAGGCACGGCACGTACGACAATGATTCGACCCACTGGCACCATCATCGCGCCGCCGACGCCTTGCACGAAGCGTGCGACCGTGAATATGTAGAGCGATCGTGATGAAGCGCACATTAGTGATCCTGCGACGAAAATACCGATAGCAATTCGAAAGATCGTTCGCGTACCGAAACGATCGGCAAGCCAACCGCAGACTGGGATGCACATACCGAGACCCACAATGTAGCTGGTGATTGCGATTTTCAGCGCGACGGGATCACTCCCAAAATCGCGCGATATCGCAGCCAGCGCTGTAACGATGATGTTTGCGTCGACGGCCTCCATAAAGAATGCACAGCCAACGATGCGCAAAGTAACACGGACGATCGGAACAGGTGCCAAGACACCTCGCCGCCGCGGGTCAGAACGGTCTGTCATCTAGCTCCCTCCCCTTCGCCTCCAACTGGATCAGGATTTCCCGTTGGACATCCATCACCTAGGGCAACGCTGAACAAGCCGTTGTAGTCATCGATTCGGGCGCAAACAGAGGTAGATTCATCGTGAGTGAAGCTTTCCGCCTGCATTTCGTGCCCACCTGGGCGTTGCACACGGCCTGCGGCCCGCTTTTCGCCCATTACGGGCGTACCTGTGCCATCAATCCCTGCGCGAGAGATAGACGTTGGTCAACGCCAGCGCGACGAAGGCGCGATTGGCGTTCGTCGCCAGACCGCGATAGCGCACCTTCGTGAAGCCCCACAGGCGCTTGACAACAGCAAACACGTGCTCAACCCGAGCACGGATCTTCGACTTGATGCGATTCTTACCGCGCTACCTCGTCAACTTCGCCCGCACGGCGCGTACGCTCATTGGTGAAGTCGCGTGCATTGGGGGCTTTGTCACGGATCAGCGCTTTCTGGCTCGCATAGGCGCTATCTCCATAGACACGTTGCTCTTGCCCATGCAGCAATTTCGGCAGCGGATGTTTGTCGTGTACGTTGGCCGGCGTGACCACCGCGCTATGTGCCAGGCCGCTTTGACTATCTCCCCCGATGTGCAACTTCGCGCCGAAATGGTGAGTAGCCTCGGGAAATTTCGCCCCGAGGCTGTCGCAGAACCGTACGTGACACTCGCGCGTCATACGGCTGCCGGGTCGGCCGGTGGAATTTCACCACCAGCCGCCCACAGGTAGGGTCGAGAACTGGCGCGCGCACGGTAGGCCCCCGGTGGCTTCTCCCTCGCTTTCGCGGTGGGCCTCAATCCGGTTGCCATGGTCACGTTTCCAGCTCCCGCCACGTCAAACGCAGCATGCGGTTTTCCCGCACTACGCTTTCCTGTCCGCTTCACGTCAAGATTTATGGGACCTATCATGCCGGGGACGCTTTCGGGGTGGTAGCACGGCGAACCCGATAGCCGTTGAACAGCTTCAGTTCGTCATATAGCCAGTGCCTACTCCACGTCTTCCAGCCGAAGCCCCGACGATTCCGGGATCGACCCATGTGGCGCCGAATCTTCTTTTCCACCCAGTCCTTGATGAAGCTGAAGCACTCGCTGGAATGTCCAACAGCGAAATAATTCACCCAGCCTCGCAGCACCGGGTTGATCAGTTGCACTACCCGATCGACCGGCCGCGACTGGTATCGCTGGAACACCTCCTTGAGCTTGCGCAGTAACGCCGTGCGTTTCTTCAACTTGGGCGTATAGTGCGCTCGCCATACCTGTCGCCCGATACTGCGCAGGCGTCGGAAGTCAAACCCCAGGAAGCCGAAGCTTTCCGCGCGGTCCAGATCCACGGTGCGACTCTTCTCTTCATTGACCTCGACCTGTAGTTTGGCAAATTCTTCCCGAAGGCGCCGGCTTACCATCCGCAACAGCCACGCATTGCGCGGATGAGCATCGATCAGCACAACCAGATCGTCAGCGAATCGGGCATACTCGACGTAGGTATACTTCCCGCTGCGCGTTGAGCCTTTCACCCGCTCCAGCATCCGGTCTACCTCCGTGAGATAGATGTTACTGAGCAGGGGCGAAATCACCCCGCCTTGCGGAACGCCTTGTTTGCCCGACGCCCTCAGCATCAGCCTCAGCAGATGCATTACGTCGTCGTCCTTGATCCGACGCGCCACTTTTTCAAGCAGTAGATGATGCCGAACTGTGTCAAAGTAGGCGCGCAAATCAAGGTCTATGACGCGGGTCTTGCACTGAACAATCGCCGTCGCCACCCGATGCACCGCTTCATGCGCGGTACGCTTCGGACGATAACCATACGACTCCGGTTGGAAGTCTGCCTCGAAGATCGGCTCCAATATGAGCTTGAGCGCACCCTGGACCACCCGGTCACGGATTGCCGGAATCGAAAGGACACGGACCTTGCCCCCGTCCTTCGGTATTTCCTGCCGCCGCGATCGTAGCGGTACGTAGGCACGCCCGATCAGTTCGTCCCGTATCCGCTCGAGGAACGCCTCCACGCCTTGCGCCTCGATGACCTCAAACGTCACCCCGTCGATGCCCGGTGCGCCGTTGTTCTTTCTGGCCAGCGCATACGCTTCGCGCAGCGTTTCCATCTTGCAGACATGGACGTACAACCCCCAGAAACGCCAGGACGGTTCAGCCTTCGCCTTGACGTATATTCCCCGCCTCAGGTCCTGCAAACTGCTGGACGCCTTTGTCATCTCGTCCTTGCCTCCCATGTTGTCGAGGAAGTTACAAACAGCAGGGCCCCTTCGCTCCACCAGCGTTACCCGGCTTCACAGCTACTACGGACCCATCCGCCACCCTCTCGCCTTCGGTCCACTTCCCGGGTTCGCCGGTTATAGGACCTACCTTGCTCCCGCGATTTCGCGCTGGGGCGAGGAGGGTTTCTCCAGTTGCTCAGCATGTCCTTGTCATCGTGCCGTCGCTTCCACCCCGCCGAAGTGGAATAGCCGTATCGGTCAGATTTCGGCTACCCATGCTGCCTTCGCCCTCACGGTTGCAGGCTCGGCCTTCGGGTCTCTTCACTTTCGAGGCCACATCCACGTTCATCTTCATTACGGCCCGATGACTCGCACGTCCCCCAAGGAGACGGTCGTCGATAGGCTTCAGAGTCTTGGTTTCCCGCCACCCTGCTATCCAAGCTACGGAGCTTCTGACTTCTACTCCGGCAGGTCTACCTCCTGCTGAACACGCCAGCCTTAGCTGGACACACAACCGTGCGTAAGCCTCTCGATTTACACGGCTCGTCCCAGCCATTCTCCCGTCATCTCGCGATGACAGATCGACGCGGAAGGTAGATGCTCATCCCGGTTCGCCGGTTGGCGGCAACCTTCTCTGAGCTGGGTCATCTCCTTCGCTCCATTCGCATTACACAAGCTTCAACACTACTACGGGATAATCCGCCCCCTTCATGTGCATCGGTACTTTCCCCCTTCGTGGGGCCCACTTATAAGGTTTTCCCTTGGCATCACATGAAGAGTTCTCAAGTTCCGCACCCGACCCCGGATTCGAGTCACGCCGCCTATACACCGGACACCACGTGGCCAATAAGCAGGTGGCCGCCACGCTGATCCCGGGGATAACGGGCGCCCCCAGTTTTGATGTCGTCTAAGTTGGTTTCGATGCGTCGTCAGCGGTTCACCTTCGTTCGTCTCTCTTATCCATACATGACGTGTTTGATCACGCCTTTTGACCGTAACGTTCACCACCGCAGCGTTTCCGATTGAAGCAGCTTACGGCTGTTTGAAGTCAGTTCCTGCGAACCGACTTCGGAGGGCCGTCCTCCATCTCGGGTACAGCATCGTGTTCAGAATGCAAACACGTTCATGGCACAACCCGTTATCCAACCGTACCCCCGATGACACGCCAGTGGTGAAACAATTGCAACGCGACGTCCGGCACCTGCCATCCTCGAAGGATGACTTTTCCATGGTCGCTCTCCACCGCGCCTTTTGAGCGCTCAAGCTGTACTTGCTCAGGTGTTATCCCCAAATGTGCAAGGCTTTCCCCATCAAGTCGAGTTATCGGCATTTGATGTCATCTTGCACGTTTTCTCTACTGGCTCGATAACGAATGCATGTAACGTGCCATATTGAAAAGCTCTAAGACTCAATATCGCCAGTGTAAGGCGGCGCGAAGTCGCGATGGAGTCAAGTGGGCGGCAATATCCGGCCGCGGCGCGCATTCGTGTGCAACACAAGACCGAAGCGCTAGATACGATGCGCTGATGCGAAAAGGGTTTCCGTGAAAAGAAGGGTTGCGCCTATTGTCGAACTAGCGACATCCGGCGTCGGAGTTGTTCAGTTTCCGACCTTGTAGCTGGCCTCAATGTGGAATGTGACTGGGGCAAGCTGGAGATCGCCAGCCGTCGGCGGATGAACTTCGACACCAGCAGACCAAACGCACCTGCGGCTGCGAAGGTATTCACATCGGCGAAGATGATATCAGCGAGAAACTCGATTACGCGCCCGGCGAGTTCGCGGTGGACTGGCATGTCCGTTGCAAGCAGGTACCACAACTGCTTGACTGCCTCAGGATCGAGGGCTGCGACTGGAATCTGCCATGGGGCGAAAGGCATGAATGGGTTGCAGGCTGGCAAAATTCCTTCGCGAATCAGACGAGGAACCGAACCCGCATAGGTGTTTAGGCGCCGAGAAGGCAACCTCCACGCTGATGGTTTCGACCCACGGTAAGCCTGTCAGATTTTTGGTGTGCCGAGGTCATGAAACGATAGCGGAAAATATGTCCTATGACCGAAGCAACAGTGACCAAGAAAAGCAAGAACCCGAAGGCGCCGAAGCTGTTCCCCGATGATCTGATCGACCAACTGCTGGCGCAGGTAAGCATCCGGATTTCCAGATTCTATCGACTGCTGTCTTGTCTTCTATTCACCACGACGGAGATGAACGTGTCAGATCAAAACTTGTTGAATCGATCCACCCCTCAGCAGCTCGCCGCCTACTTCCTCGCTCGCACCGGCTGCGAGCATCCGCCGCCCATCCGGATCTATCGAAATGACACGCCGTCGCTCGTCGGCGCGGTGCCGGAATTCGCCGATATGGGCGCGGTTCTGATTGCATATCCTGGTAGCATCAAGCCGCCGATCGGCCATAGCCAAGAGCCCCCGAGCGGGCCACGGTCGTTTGGCATTCCAAGTGAGATGATTATCCGCATGCAGCAGAACGATACCGCGACGCCAGTTCACATTTTGGTCATGTGTGCGGACGTCGCTCAACGCGACATCATTCTGCGAGACCTACAGCAGACGGCCGACAAACTTTCCTTGAAGTTCAACCCTGACCATCTGCAGCTGGTCGGCTGGGACACCGATACCTTCTGGACGCGCGACTATGGTCCGTGGTGGGTGTACGATCCCAAAAACGATACCTACGCGATTGCGAAACACACGCATACGACGATGGGCGGCGGCGCCGTCGGCTTTGTCGAGGGGGCGGAGAAAGCCAATCCGCTAGTGGGGTTGGGCATCTTCCGTCCGAACGACGATTACGGCGCGGTCAAACTATCCGACTTTCTCAATGGTCCCATCCGAAAATGGAACACCGCCACATGGCCCGGCGACAGGAAACAGCCACAGATCGCGGTGCATGACTGGTATTATCTCGGGTTGCTCAACGTTGGCGGCAATTTCATGGTCAACGGCAAAGGCGTGGTGGCTTCGACCTACCTAGCCGTCACTCAAAATGAAGGTCCGGGCAGCGCCTACGGAGAGATGGCGGAAGTTGTCGATAAGCGCGCGGAGTACATCCTGAGCCAGTTGAACCGTTTCATGGGTCTTCATACGTATCACGTGCTGAGCGACCCGACGGGCACCTACATAGAGCATATCGATTGCTGGGGAAAATTTCTCGCGGAAGACAAAGTACTTGTTGCTTCGTCGCAGGATCAGAAGACCAATCAGGCGTTCGATGCAATCGCCGCGTCGTTCGAGAAGGAAGACTTCAAGGTTTACCGCGTGCTGTGCCAGGATATTTACGTCCCCAATGCGAAAATGCCGGCCACCACTGCCGCCTACACAAACAGTCTGATTCTCAACCACCACGTCTATGTGCCCATTTCCGGCAGGGGCTATGAAAATTATGATCGTCAGGCCCTGAGCGTCTACAAGGAGGCGCTACCCGACTACACGGTCGTCGGTATCGCGGGCAAGCCGGAATTTCCGTGGCTTGGCACCGATGCCGTGCACTGCCGCACGCGCGCAATCCCGCGCAAAGTGATCGATAACTGGCAGGCTGCTCTGCACGGCGCGCCACCCTGGTCTCGGTCCTGAAGCGTTTCCTTCGTAAGGGCCTCATTATACGCATGCGAAGCAGTGCAAGCGGATGAAGAAATCGCTGGGCGCTGTGCGTTCTCGGGTGAACGCACATAGCGCGCCGGCAGATCATGACGTCGCATCGTTCGTACTTTCGATGCCAGCTTTTGAGAGCATGCTTTCTCGGGTAACCCAACTGACGAATTGTCGCCGCCACGCGCTTTACGAGTTTGATGTAGAGCTCAACCGCTCGAATGCGTAAGCGTGGCACCAGCCTTGTAATTACCCACATGCCCATCGAAAATCCTGGTACGCTGGAATACGTCAAGACCGGGATATTTAAAGGATGGCCGGTAACGGTAGCCGACAGACGAAGGATCGTGCCTGGATCGAGCGGGAGATTAACGCCAGCGAGTTCCGGGATGATCGGTTGCGTAAGCGTTTCGGAGTACTTCTGGAACAGCTTTGGGATAGCATGGGCCAAAGCATTCCGTTTGCTTGCCAGGACTGGGCCTCAACGAAGGCTGCCTACCGGTTCCTCTCGAATGAACGCGTGAACGAACGGGATATCCTGTCAGGCCATTTCGCAGCGACTGCGGATCGATTCAAGGTGAGCGGAGGCACCACGCTTGTTTTGCGGGATACGACAATATTTTCCTACAAGCGGGAGCGCCCCGAGCTTGTCGGTTACACGGGCAAAGCGACAATGCGAACCGGGTACAAGGGAAACGGATTGCAGAATTCGCTGACCCAATGCGGCATCCTGATGCATTCCAGCCTGGCGGTAACCATCGAAGGTTTACCACTGGGTCTGACCGCCATAAAATTCTGGATACGGAGCAAGTTCAAAGGCTGTACGGCGCTCAAGCGTCACGTCAACGCTACGCGCGTACCGATTGAGCAAAAGGAAAGCTAGCTGTTGACGAAACCTCGTACCGGCGCGGCCACGAGTATCTGACGCTGGTCGCTGACATGCAGGCGCGACGGGTCATGTTCGTCACGCCCGGGCGTGACGCGAAGCCGATTGAAGGCTTCGCGGCATATCTGAGCCAACACCGCGGCACGCCCGAGCAGGTCACCTCGGTGAGCATCGACATGTCGGCCGCCTTCACCAAAGGCGTGAGCGAACATCTGCCCAATGCGCGGCTGACGTTCGACAAGTTTCACGTCGTCGCCCACGCGTCCAAGGCGCTTGATACGGTGCGCCGCCAACAACAGAAAGCCGACCCAGAACTTAAAGGGATGCGCTGGACGCTGCTCAAGGACGCCAACAAACTGAATCTGGCGCAATTGACCGACCTCGAGGCGCTGGTCAGGCAGTACGCCACCAAGCGCACCGCCCGCGCATGGCTGTATCGCAAGCAAATCCATGTCGTCTCCGAGATGTTGCGGCAGCGGTACACCAACGTCAAGCGCTCGAAAGTCAGCCGATGAAGGACGTCGCGCGTCTGATTCGTCGGCACTTCGACGGCATCGTCGCCCCCCGCGTCACAATGGTTGTCGTCTGGATAAAATTGGAATCTGGGGGCGGTAAAGAGAGAACAAGTTGGCGCGTTACGGAAAGACATTCAAGGACAGAGCAGTGGCGCGGTTGCTGCCGCCGGAGAGCGCATCAGTGGAAGAGGTTGCGCGAGAGATCGGTGTGGGCGCGCAGACGCTGGAGCGCTGGCGCAGTGATGCGCTGTCCATGCCCGCTCGCGAGCGGGCATGGACAGCGGCCGCGCGTTTCGAAGCGGTGTTGAGCACGGCAGCGATGGACGAGACGGCCCGCAATGCGTGGTGCCGCGAGCATGGCGTGTATCCGCAGGAACTGGCGCAGTGGCGGCAAGCGGCCACGCAGGCGCTGGCCGAGCCCGAAGAGGCCCGTGCGAGTCCACAGCAGACGAAGCAGGACCAGCGTCGCATCAAGGAACTGGAACGCGAACTGCGGCGCAAGGAGAAAGCACTGGCCGAGGCAGCCGCATTGCTGGTTCTTTCAAAAAAACTCGGGGCGATCTTCAACACGGACAAGGGCGAGGACGAATGATCGGCCTCGAAGATCGCCAGTTCCTGGCCCGGGAAATCGATTCGGCAAGACTGGCTGGCGCACGGTTGCGCCTGGCCTGCGAGGTGGCCGGAATCGACGTGCGTACCCTGCAGCGCTGGAGGGCCAATCAAGGGCTCGTCACTGGCGACGCCAGGCCCGGCGCGATGCGCCTGCTGCCCGCGCACACCCTGAGCCCGGAGGAGCGGGAAAACGTGCTGCGCGTAGCCAGCGAGCCGCGCTTTGCCGACATGCCACCGGCGCGCATCGTGCCGATGCTGGCTGACGAAGGCGTGTATATCGCCAGCGAATCGACCTTTGCACGCGTGCTGCGCGAGCATGGGCAGATGAGGCGCCGTGGCCGTGCCAGAACTCCTTCGAGCGGCCGGCCGCCGACCACGCACGTTGCAACCGCGCCGCGCCAGGTGTGGTGCTGGGACATGACCTATTTGCCGGCAACGGTCACAGGGCGATGGTTCCACCTGTACCTGATTCTGGACCTGTACAGCCGCAAGATTGTCGGCTGGGAGGTGCACGACAGCGACGCGGCCGAACACGCTGCTCATCTCGTACGTCGTACGGCGCTCTCCGAAGGCATTGCCGCCCTTGAGGCCCGGCCGGTGCTGCACGGCGATAACGGGGCGACGCTGAAGGCCACGACCGTGCTGGCGATGCTGCACTGGCTGGGCATCAAGCCGTCGTACTCGCGCCCCCGGGTCAGCGACGACAACGCCTATGCCGAGGCGCTGTTCCGAACCGCGAAGTACCGGCCGGAGTTTCCGGTCACAGGCTTCGAGGACCTGAACGCTGCTCGCACCTGGGCTGCCGGCTTCGTGCAGTGGTACAACTTCGAGCATCGTCATAGTGGCATCCGCTACGTGACGCCTGCGCAGCGTCACGCCGGTGACGATCGTGCGCTTCTCGCCGCTCGGCATGCACTGTACGAGAGGGCCCGCGAGCGCAATCCGGCCCGCTGGTCGCGCCACACGCGCAACTGGACACCGGTTGGTGCCGTGACGCTTAACCCCGAACGCGACTCAGTCGTCGAGATGGCGTCGATCAGCGCAAATAAACAGCCTCTGGCTGCATGAGTGAGGCGACAACTTGCTTGACGCGCGCCGGTCGCCTGGACTCAGACGCGCCAGACCAACGGCTTCATCGAAGCAATCAACGGTTTGTTTCAAACGGCCAAGCGAAAGGTTCGCGGCTACACGCGCTTCGCGACGATGCGTACGGTCCTCTTTCTCGTTGCTGACAAGCTCGATTTCTCCGACTTCAACCCGCATGCCTCGTGAGCCCCGTTACCCACTGCATTTTCAAAAGAGCCTCCACCATCTATTCCTGACTAGGGTGGTTAATTGCGAGCTTCGCTAGGGGGGGCGAAGATTTCGGACTATGTGCGTTACCGCCGCGCAACGATGTAATCGGGTGGAGTCAGGCGTGTGAAAATGGCAGTCATGCGTCATTGAACGCGCGCCGGTTCTGAAATCTCAACTATTCGTTTATGACTACGGTAAATATGGCGCGTCCGCGAAAAGATCTGCAAAGTGCTCCTCTACGTCGATTATTTGAATATCGTGAGTTGACAGCCAATTTTGATTGAAAATAGTGTCCAAGTACTTTGTGCCACTGTCGCACGCTAGTGTTACGATGCGCGATCCTATCGGTGCTTCGCGAGCCAAGCTAAGTGCCTCGTAAATCGCACCCCCGGTCGAGCCGCCGACCAGTAGGCCATGCCGCCGGGCCAAATGATGGCAAATCGAAAAGGCCATGTCGTCTCTCACTTTTCGACCCGAATCTATTACGTTGTAGTCAATCGCCACGCCCACTTCCGCGCCTTCAGGCGTGCCAGTGCCCGATTGGTGGTATTGCGCACCCTGACCGCCAAAAATGACACTTCCGGCTGGTTCAACACCAATTACTTGGATGCCAGGAATATATCGCCTCAGGTGACGCGCAGTACCGCAAAGCGACCCACCGGTACCGATAGCGCACACAAGATGCGAAATTGTTGGACCGAGATCGTCGAGCAATTCAGCGGCTAGCCCGACGTAACCGGCAGAGTTAGCCGGATTGTTGTGTTGTTCAGTCCAGTAGGCGTCCCCTTCCGCCGACATTCGCATAGCTGCTCGGTCACGTACGTCCGTGGCTAGAGCTCCATCGCCACTGCCAACCGTCCGGACGTTGCTGCCCAATGCACGAACGGTAAGGATCTTATCGAGGCTAGCATGGGAGTCCATCAAGGCGGTGAAGTTGATTCCGCGTACCGCTGAGATCATGGCCAACGCACTCGCCGTATTTCCCGATGAGGATTCGACAATGTCAACAACGGCCTCATTTGGGCGGCTGTCGATCATGCTTAGCGCCATGCGGTCCTTCATCGAGCCAGTTGGATTAAACATTTCCAGCTTGAGATAGAGACCAATCTCACCGCCGCGTAAAGAGATGAACAGCAGCGGCGTGTTTCCGATAGTATCAATGATGCTATTAACGATCATCTGTCTATCCTCCGTTTGAGGAAGTTTTAGTCGGCCAAGAAATGCCATCCGACTGGATGCCGGAAAGCGATTATCCTTTTTTCAGTACGAGAATCTGGTGAAATGAATTTCATTCGAATCCATTGGTAGTCGGCGGTGTTGTGAAGCTGACGAGATCGCTCTGGGCAACGCCCCCCCCAATTGCCAGCCCTCGCCACGGAACGACGTCGGATTCCAGACAACTGCGTCCGGCAAGAAAATGATGCGTCTTATGGCGGCACCGCTCGCTTCTTTCGCCGTAGAACAACCGGAGCAGGCACGAAACCGCCACCAAACCAAGTTTCCGAACCATGCCATCAAGAACCTCTGCCAATCGACTGCCTCCAAGATTCCCGACGTCGCTCACATCGAAGGCACATATCCCACACGGGTCGAGAAGTAGTCGACCGGCTACAGTAGGACCGGGCGCAGGTGGTACTGCAGAAAGCTTTGATCTGACGACTCGGTATGCGCGGTTTGGGTCACTGCAGCTGCGTGTTTCGCTTCGTCCCGAGTTCATGAACAAGCACATCTGGCATCCCTCGCCGATGTCGATGCCCCCGGGCGTCAGACCGTTAATCCGTGGACACTCCAAACCGCGAGCTTGGTTCGCCTTCGGGACGGATTCAAAGGAGCCGGCAGTTCCGATCTTACCGGTCAATACGGGAATCCGTTTAGGATCTCCGATGCGGTCGACGTGAATCGTCGCTTTATGACATATGCGCTGACTATTTTCATAATTGGACTTCGCCGGACTGGTCATCGACATACGCCCCGCGGAAGTCAAGTTCCCAACGGCCGAAGTCATCTCCCTCGGTCGAAGAGGCGTCCGCCGCGGTGCCAACCACTGCCGCTGCTCGTAGGAACGAATTGGACGTGCATGCCTTAGGCACAAACTGGACGTGACTGTCGCTATAGCTTTCGCGCAATTCGTTCCGCTATTGGAGGTAGTTTTTGGTGGGCTGGTTTGGATATACGATACGCGACGGCGATCGGAATCCGTCGACCCAAGCCTTGGTTCGGACTGGTCGTTGAGCAAATCGCGCATCCACCTGCTGAATAGGGGTTCCGGTCTGTCGACAGAGTATTCTTGGGTCATGAGTGGTCCCTCATCTCAGGTCATCTAGCTCGATTGAGCAACTTGGCAGTGTGATCTTTAACCTGTGTCGAGTGGTTTTGAAGCTCATCAGATTCCCGGAGAGGCCAGCCTGGATGATTTGGTCGACAGCAACGGGCGCAGGATCGGACCAGTAGGTCACGTCCAAATTTGGATCATCGTAGGAAAGCAGGATGCACGGAACATACGATAGGCTTAGTGCCTTGGCGCAAAAATGGCGATGATGGCCATCCATAATAACAAGATGGCGGTGTTCGGCCAAAATGGGCTCGGTCCACCGCCCGCTTTCGGCGATCATTTTGGTTAGCGTGCTTGCACGGCCGGGATTAATGTTCTCGCTTGGTCGAAGTTGCGTCACAGGCACTTTGACTACGGCGTAACTAGAGATTAATTTTGCGGACGACAATGGCTTCACCTCGGTTAGTAATGTGTTCGCGGATAAACGGCTGCATGTATCGTGCCATATTGAAAGATCTGATAATCAGCATCGCTGGTGTAGCGTTGGGCCGGTACCGCTATGGAGTCGCATGGATGGCAGTATTCGACCGATGCACTCCGTAAGCAGCTCGCGTTCGTTTGGGACACGCAGTGCATCCGCTCGTATCTGTGGCGCGAAACGGCATCGCCATCCGGGTTGATCGCCAGCGTTGTCGGGATGATTGTCGAACAGCCGCCACGTCCTCTGTCTGCTTCGTCGTATTTGCGACGTTACGGAGCCCAGCCTGGGTTTCCTGCTAGCCGTTCGGTACATGGCGCGCCTTTTGCTGCTCTCAACCTATTGAAGCGTGCCGTGGCGACCGGTCACCGACTCTCGTCCGGGCGAGACGCGGCCGATTCACGTCTTAAAGCGTCGCGGCGCGCCCAAAGCGAGGGAGTACGTCGCCGCGCAGAATGCGGAAACCGGCAAGCAATTGGATATCGCAGGGGTTGCTCCACGGGACTTTGAAGAGGAGATTGGTTTGATGCATTGTGGTGTGGTTTCTATGCTTTGCCACCGTCCTATGGGGCTTGAGCGTTTCGCTTGCTTCGAGCTCTGTTACTCACGGCGTCCGAGCTGTCCGATGGTTACTTGGTCGCGTGATTCGACGGTAGGCATTTGGCTTAACGAAAGATTACTTTCCAAGGCGCAAAACTGCACCACTTTCGCATTCGGCACGGTGCGACCGCTTTACAGATTACCCATTGTGGAGCTATTTTTGATTGATGCTTGCTTTATAAGCGAATGGAATCGAAAACTCTTTCGGAAAAGCATGATCGCCTATGTTCTGACTTTAATAGTGAATAAGCTTACTCGGGAAAAGAAATGCCTAATGAAAATCTAGTGCACAATCTGGAGGATTTTGAAAATCCTCGAATCGTTGAGTTAAGCGACAACGTATCTTGCGCCAGTTTTTTCTTGATGAAACTTTTCCCAGCACGGTTCATGCTCGAATGGGCCGCGGAGCAGGAACTATGGAAGCCGAGCACCACCATATGCGAGTCTCCTTCTCGTACTTTCGGTCTGGCGCCGGCGATGTTGGCTGAGAAATATGGTTACAAACTCGTATTGATAAGCGACTGGACGATTGATCCACATCTTAAAAGGCGCCTTATTGAGGGTGCGCATGTAGACATTGTCGATGAACCGGCGACCCGCGGGCGACTTCTGCAGGTTCGGTTAAACATGCTAGCCCAGTATCTGAAGGAGCTCCCCGACAGATTTTGGCCGTCACAATACTCCAACTCTGCGAATTCACTCGCTAATAGGAAATTCGCGGACTTGCTAATCGACAGAGTGAGAAAGTTTGACTGTTTGATAGTTGCCGTTGAATCAGATTGGTCAATGTGCGCTACTGCTAGCTTTATAAGAGAACGATTCCATAAATTGCATGCTATTGGTATAGATACTCCAAATTCTGTTTTGTTTGGGCAGCCCGGTGGAGATCTAGAGGATGACAGCGGGCTGGGCGGCGAAATCGTGCCTTCCAGCTTAGATCACCGTCAGTTTGATGAGGATCATTGGCTGACGTCCGCAGAGGTGCTTGATGCAACTCGTCGATTGCATCGTGAACACGCTTTATTTATGGGCCCAACCAGTGGTGCAGCATATAAAGTGGCCGATTCGTGGGCACGTAAGAACCCTGGCAAGAAGGTCTTGGCGATTTTCCCCGACGAGGGAAGCCGCTATTTCGAAACCGTCTACGGCGATGAAAAGAACAGGCTCTCATCCATATGCGGCTGGTCTGAGCTAATTCGGCGAGAACCAACGGTTGTGGTGCCAACAGAGAAATTGAGCGGCTGGTCGTGCTACGCTTGCGGCCGACGAACCCTCGATGAGGTTCTTTCTGGCCTTATTGAAAAGTCGTCTCCGAACTGTAGCGAGTCCCGCCAACAGTCGACGTTCCTGCACGTAGGCAGACGTACTCCAGAGGAAGTGTCTCGAGAGGCTACTACTGCTGTCATCGAAGCAGGTGAAACGAGGCTGATAGCATTATCTCGCTTTGACGGGGGCACCGTCGCCCATCTCGCACTGGAGCATGAGCAAAGTCAGTTTGTGGATCCGTTGTACGTGGTGTTTTCGGAGCTAAAGACCAGCCAAAACCTCGAGTTCGAGCACCCGTTTTCAATTGCGGCCCGGAACGAAATAGTTGGTTTTTTTGTCCTGCGTGAAAAGGCCGCGTTGCCAGATTGGGCACCGTCAAACGTCGTGACGCTGCACAGCCTGCGTATCGGTCGATCATATCAAGGCAATGGATACGGTAAAGCAGCAACCAAATTGGCTGCTCGGTGGATCGCGTCGAACCGACCATCCATCGACCGACTCATGCTTACCGTCAATGCGCGCAACGTGCCAGCCAGAAGCGTCTATCTTAGCTCTGGCTTTCAAGACACAGGCGGTACATATTGCGGCCCAATTGGTATTCAAAACATTCTCGAATATAAGATTGGGTGACAGAATTGTGCGTTATTTCGTCGAATTCGGCGCCCGACAGGTCGCCCGTAGCAGAAGAGACATGTTAAATGGACGAGTCTTCAGTAAATGTTGAAATTCTAATTGGTTTGCCGCGTGAAGTGCCACGTCATATCGATTCGACCGAGCGCTTCATTCTTCCTGCGTGGTTGACTAGATGTTCCGAATGGAGTGGCCCATCTTGACCGCACTCGTGGTCAATATTGCGTATTATGGGGGATCGCTGAATGCCTAGGACGACGATAGCTGGGACGTTGCACGAAAGGATTCGAAAAGAGATAAAGGGGCGAGTTACGGAGCATCACTATGAGATGGGAGATCGTTTGCCGTCAGCTTCCGAACTTGCAAAAGAATTTGGCGTAAGTTTGATAACGATAGCACGCGCATTGTACGATCTCCAGTCCGCCGGGGTTGTGGACACGGTGCCCGGGCTTGGAACTTTCGTGCGAGAGAGTCGACGAGTTGTTTTTGATATTGACTTTTTATTTTCTAATTTCAAAGATGAGTCACGATATACTCTTGGGCGATCGGTTACGGCAGTCTCGGTGACACGAGGGAAAATCGCTAATCCGATTTTACGCGAGTTTGACACGCCAAACCAAACTATGCACTGTGTGAGAAGTATGATAGCGGTCGACGGAATGCCGATCATTCATGACGTTCTTTACGTGCCACTTTGTTTTGGCGATAAAATAGTTGACGAACTTGAGGGAAAGTCTGTTGGCGAGGTGCTGCGTGGGCAAGGAGTACAGTTCGACGAGGTGAGATTGCTTGTAGACGCATGGCCTGCGTCGGATGAGGCGAAAGTTACATTCGGAATCTCTGACGGATTCCCGACCCTCCGACGCGCATATCAGCTAATGACAGCCAACCCGTCGCTCTCGTTCTTTGGAGTCTCGGAATCCCCGTTTGATCGTCTGGCATTTAGTGTCTCCAACAAAACTAATCGAGGAATCTCAAGCAGATGATGGCGCAAGCGAATGAGATCAATTCCACGTGGGTATCGAGACTTCGCTTGAACCGGATATGCAGCTTGCCGAAACCGACCTGCCAACAACGAGGGTAGTCGTAGTCCTTGTCGGCATGGACATTATCAGGGACGTTGTCTCGACCGAACGCGTATGACCGGGACAGCATTTTGGCGGCATGACCGGAAATTTTCAAGCTAGTTGTCGCCTCAACGAACAAATTTCAGGCGGCCTTTCTATCCTGGTTAGGGCGTTGCGGAGCGACACCGTGGTGGTCAATCTATCCGGGTTCAGATGCACGGCATCTACATGCTCTGCCGGCTGCGGTACGCCACGCGTCGCGGACGGCAGGAGGCATGGTATATCTTCGAGCGCGCAAGGCACTCGTGGAGAGCCCTGCTGCCAGTCGATTGCAGGAGAACCCATTGACGAAGCAGTCGGTGCATTGGTCGCCGTCATGGTGACTCCGGCCGCGGTTGAGTTGGCCTGGAGATCCGCAGAGCGATTGAAATTCGGCATAACGAAGCAGACCGATTACGCGTGCGGGCCGTCGAACGTGCCCAGTACTCGGCAGATCTGGCACAACGACGATTCATGCTCGTTGACCCGAATAACCGTCTGGTCGCCGATACGCTCGAGCACGAATGGAACGACAAGCTACGCACATTGGCCAACGCCAGAGAGGAAAGAGAGCGTAGCCAGCAGCAAGATCGTCTCGCACGCGACGATGCAATCCGTGAGCGACTCATCGCTATGATAACCGACTTCAAAACACTCTGGCGTGACCAGTCACTACCGAACCGTGAACGCAAGCGGCTACTCGCTCATATTATCGAGGACGTTACACTGGTCAAACTTCCGCAGGAAGGAACCACCCGGATTCAGGTCCGCTTTAAGGCCCGCAGGACTGAAACCCTGACGGCACAGAATCCCAAGTCCTCAGCGCAACAGGTCAAGACACGGCCCGAGGTCCTGGAACTCATCGACGAGCTTCTCGACAGCCACACATGCTCCGAGATTGCGGACATCGTCAACAATCAAGGCATTCGTCCTAGCGGTTGCGTCAGGCCGGGCAAGTCCGACATCCGCTTTACCGCGCTGCGCGTCTCATATGTCGCTCAGCGAAACGGGCTCCGCTCCTTTGTGGCCACAGTCACATTTGTGCCCCGGGGAAAGCATGGCTTCACCTTCAGGCGTCTATACGGTCAGGGTCGGCTTGTAATTACCCACATCCGCATCGAAAAACCTGGTACCCTGGAATACGTCAAGACCGGGATATTTAAAGGATGGCCGGTAGCGGTAGCCGACAGACGAAGGATCGTGCCTGGATCGAGCGGGAAATTAACGCCAGCGAGTTCCGGGATGATCGGTTGCGCAAGCGTTTCGGAGTACTTCTGGAACAGCTTTGGGATAGCATGGGCCAAAGCATTCCGTTTGCTTGCCAGGACTGGGCCTCAACGAAGGCTGCCTACCGGTTCCTCTCGAATGAACGCGTGAACGAACGGGATATCCTGTCAGGCCATTTCGCAGCGACTGCGGATCGATTCAAGGTGAGCGGAGGCACCACGCTTGTTTTGCGGGATACGACAATATTTTCCTACAAGCGGGAGCGCCCCGAGCTTGTCGGTTACACGGGCAAAGCGACAATGCGAACCGGGTACAAGGGAAACGGATTGCAGAATTCGCTGACCCAATCCGGCATCCTGATGCATTCCAGCCTGGCGGTAACCATCGAAGGTTTACCACTGGGTCTGACCGCCATAAAATTCTGGATACGGAGCAAGTTCAAAGGCTGTACGGCGCTCAAGCGTCACGTCAACGCTACGCGCGTACCGATTGAGCAAAGGAAAGCTACCGCTGGCTCGAGAACATGCGCGAGTCGAGCGCGCTGCTGGGCGAGCCCGGGCGCTGTATCCATGTGGGTGATCGGGAAAGCGAAATCTACGAACTGTTCTGCACGGCGCACGATCTCGGCACACACTTCCTTGTGCGCACATGTGTAGATCGCCTGGCAGGCGATGGTCAGCATACGATCGACGCAGAGATGCGTAACGGAAGAGTCAAGGGTCTACATCGCGTTGAGCTTCGCGACGCGAACGGCGCGCGACTGGTGGTCGATCTGGAGCTTCGCTATCAGCGCATGACGGTGCTACCGCCCATTGGCAAGCAGAGCCGTTATCCGACGCTGCAGCTTTCGGTCATTCACGCTCGGGAGCGTAACGCTCCGGGCACGCGTGCCCCCGATAGAATGGAAGCTGATTACGGATTTGCCAGTAAGCTCGCGTGCACAGGCCGTGGAAAAGCTCGACTGGTAATCCATGCGCTGGAAGATCGAGACGTTCCACAAGATCCTGAAGTCGGGGTGCAAGGCCGAAGAAGCACGGCTACGTACGGCAGACCGGCTGGCCAACCTCATCTCCGTACTCTGCATCCTGAGTTGGCGCATCTTCTGGCTCACGATGGTCAGCCGCGCAGTTCCGCATGCCCAGCCAGAAGCCGCATTCACGAAAACGGAAATTGAGTTGCTGAATCGCCTGGTACAGGAATCAGCCCACACCGCACGTGCACCACCGCTCGTGCGCAACGTGTTCAAGCTCGCCCAGCTTGGCGGCTATCTGGCGCGCGCCAGCGATCCTCCGCCTGGCAACACGGTGTGGCGAGGTATGCGACGGCTGACGGACATTCAACTCGGTTACGAACTCGCAATGAAAAGAAGTGGGTAATTACAAGCAGGGTCGGACGGTTACGAACTGTCCGAATTCTCGGCGCCACCTCTCACGCCCAAGATCGTCGTTTGTGTCCGCTCAGCCTCTGCCGCACCCTGCGCTGGTCGCTCACTGCATCCTCGCGGGCGCGAACCAGGTCGCGGATGGCTTCATCCTGCAGTTCGGAAATGGCAACCGGCACAAGTTCGCCTGCTCGAGCAAAATTTGTCACCCATTTCATCCACTTACTGTAAAAAGCATTTCACAACATATCCACGTTGTAGATGAAAGGCATCAAAACAATCGATTTTACAAATAAATCTTTGTATTGCACAGTGAAACCCGTCGTTGCGGAAATGGGAATCGAAGTTGATTGAGCGAATACTTCATATTTGTAAACCTAAGTAGTACGACAGATTTAGGCATGTCTCCATGATGCTCACACTTTTGGATGTATCTCTCGACACGCCACCTAAGCTTACCGAAACCGTGCCCGTCGCGGCCTTCCGGATGGGACGATCGACTGCGGAGCGGCTTACTGGCTCGATAATTGAACGAAACGGGCCAGAGCTGTGAAGGTCGTCGATTGCGTATCCGAGGTGCACGACCAGTGCCACGATCGCGCCGGACGTCGCGACGTCTATTTGACGTTTGACGACGGTTCTAATCCACTTTGCACACCGGACGCCCTCGATGTGCCGGCAGAACACCGGGTGCCAGCAACGTTCTGCGTCATCGGCGCGTACGTAGAGGACCAGCCGAAGCTGATCCAGCGAGTGATCGACGAGGGACACGAGATTGCCAATCACACGATGACTCATCCAGATTTGTCCAGATGCGAACCTGATGAAGTACGAGCCAAATATTGGACGAGAACAGGATCATCAGGATGGCGTGTCCCCAGGCCGCAGTTCGGCATATGCGTGCCCCTTACGGAATATGGACGGACGAAGTGGTCGCTGAAGTGGCAAAGGCGGGGCTGGCGGCTCTTGACTGGTCGGTAGGCCCGCGTGACTGGTCTCGCCCCGGCGTCGATGCGATTGTCAGCGCGGTGCTGGCCTCTGTCCGGCCTGGCGCAATTGTGCTCTTGCACGACTGAAGTCCTCCCGGCGAGTCAGGACGGTGCTGTCATGCTGGGCTGCGCGACCAGACCTTCATGGCGCGCTTTCCCGCCCGATTCCAGAACTGCATGACTGCGGATTTGTAATCAGCTCGCTACCCCAACCACACTGAACAAACCGACATCTATGAATGCCATTGCCACAATCAGCACTGCCCCGGTTTTATTGTATGCACTACTCTCGACTGTTTACAAAAGCGCACAGGCCCTCCATGGCCTACCCACGAGTGCTCCGCCGAAGTCGCCCAATGCCGCCGACTCCAACTTTCTGCCGGACGTGGACGTCATCGTGCCGTGCTTTAACGAGCAACCGCACACACTCTCGGCGTGCCTGGAGTCCATTGCAAACCAGGACTACGCCGGAAAACTGCGGGTCTATGTGGTTGATGATGGTTCTGCGAATCTCGACGCCGTGAGGCCGGTATACGATGCGTACACACGCGACCCGAGATTCAACTTCATTACGCTTCCCCAAAATATGGGAAAGCGCAAGGCACAGATCGCCGCGATACGCTCTTCATCCGGGGAACTGGTACTCAACGTCGACTCGGACACGACGCTGGCGCCCGATGTCGTCAAGAAGCTCGTATTGACAATGCGAGACGCGACGATAGGCGCCGCCATGGGGCAGTTGACGGCCAGCAACCGGAGCGACACCTGGTTGACCCGTCTGATCGATATGGAGTACTGGTTGGCTTGCAACGAAGAGCGCGCCGCACAGGCTCGCTTCGGCGCTGTTATGTGCTGCTCCGGTCCATGTGCTATGTACCGCCGGTCCGCGCTCCTTTTGCTGCTAGATCAGTACGAGACACAGTTTTTTCGCGGGAAGCCGAGCGACTTCGGTGAGGACCGTCATCTAACGATTCTCATGCTGACGGCAGGTTATCGGACCGAGTACGTTCCGGACGCCATTGCGGCGACAGTCGTTCCGGACAAACTGGGGGCGTATCTGCGCCAACAATTGCGCTGGGCGCGCAGTACTTATCGGGACACGTTGCTTTCGCTGCGCCTTCTGCCCTGTCTCGATCGTTACCTTACGCTGGACGTGATCGGACTGAATCTGGGCTCGCTATTTCTCGCCTTATCGCTTCTAGCGGGGCTCGCGCAGCTCGCATTGACAGCGACAGTGCCGTGGTGGACTGCCCTGATAATCGCATCATCGACCATGATCCGCTGCAGCGTGGCATCGGTTCGCGCTCGCCAGATTCGATTTCTTGGCTTTTCTCTTCACACACCCATTAACCTCTTTCTCTTGCTCCCGCTGAAAGCCTATGCGCTGTGCACATTGAGCAATAGCGATTGGCTGTCCCGTGGCTCTTCAGGCAACGTATCGAACGTTCGAGAAAAACAGCCCGATACTCCGGATCCGGTTACGAAGCCGAACATGACTTCAGCGTCAAGAGTTGCGACTCCGCACCGTCGACCGGATCACGCGTGTGAGTCCTCAACGTTAGCAACGTCTGACGAAGCATTCGATGGCAATTAGTTAATCGTACGTATAGATCTCGAGTATTGCGCCAACCCAGAACCGCGCACCATCGGCAGCGGCCCGCTTGAGTGCGATCGTCTCACGCAATGGCTCAATTGGCGCCTTCCCAAGGCGAGTGCATTCACCGGAGTCCTGGTACTCCATTGTGAGTAACTATTCCGCAGCAGGTAAGGATCTTCTATCGGACAGGGCGTTTTCAATCGGGCCGCGGCAGCAGAACGGCTTCTTTTTCTCCAAGACGAGCGCGTAATTTTCCTTCTTATCCCCATGTCCAAGGCAGCAATCAGCTTCGCTAGCGTAAGGAAGTCATATGGCAACAAGATCGTAGTCGACGGATTATCGTTCAGCGTCGCGCCTGGAGAGTGCTTCGGCCTGCTAGGGCCAAATGGCGCGGGCAAGAGCACGACGGTGCGTATGGTTCTCGGCATGGCGCCGCCCGACGCAGGCAAGATCATCGTGCTCGGGGAGCCAGTGCCGGCTCGCGCTCGCTCGGCACGTATGCGCATTGGCGTAGTGCCGCAATTCGACAACCTCGAGCCCGGGTTCACCGTGCGCGAGAACCTTCTGGTGTTTGGCCGCTACTTTGGCATGAGCACACGTGAAATTGAAGCGGTCGTGCCATCGCTGCTCGAATTCGCCCGCCTCGAAAGCAAGGTCAATGCGCGCGTCACCGAGCTATCCGGCGGCATGAAGCGGCGGCTAATGCTGGCTCGCGCGCTGATCAACGATCCACAGTTGTTGGTCATGGACGAGCCAACAACGGGTCTCGACCCGCATGCTCGCCACCTGATCTGGGAACGGCTGCGTTCCCTGCTGGCGCGCGGCACCACGATCCTCTTGACCACCCATTTCATGGAAGAGGCCGAGCGGTTGTGCGACCGACTGTGTGTGCTGGCGGAGGGTCGAAAGATCGCCGAAGGCGGGCCTCGCGCGCTGATCGCAGAACAGATCGGGAGCCACGTGATCGAGATCCACGGCGGCAATCCGCATGAGCTGCGCACGTTGATCGCGCCTCACGCGCAGCGTATCGAGGTCAGTGGTGAGACCCTCTTCTGCTATGTGTCCGATCCGGAACGGGTGTGCATACAGTTGCGCGGGCGCGCGGCGCTGCGCCTTTTACAGCGTCCAGCAAATCTCGAGGATGTCTTTTTGCAGCTAACCGGGCGCGGGATGAAGGAGTGTGAACGATGAGAGAGTTGTATGCAGCGGCCCTGCCCGCGAACCTGTGGAACTGGGTTGCAGTGTGGCGCCACAACTATCTGGCATGGAAAAAAGTCGCGTTTGCCTCGATTCTCGGTAACCTTGCCGATCCTATGATTTATCTGTTCGGCCTCGGCTTTGGTTTCGGGATAATGGTAGGTCGCGTCGATGGCGCATCTTATATCGCGTTTCTCGCGGCGGGTATGGTCGCGACGAGCGCAATGACCGCCGCGACCTTCGAAACGATTTACGCAGCTTTCTCTCGCATGCATGTTCAGCGCATGTGGGAAGCGATCCTCTGTACACAGCTCACGCTCGGCGATATCGTTCTCGGTGAACTGGCATGGGCCGCCACCAGGGCTTTTTTTGCCGGCATTGCCGTCATGGTGGTAGCCACCGTGCTGGGTTATGCAGCGTGGTCATCCATTCTCTACGCATCGCCTGCCATCGCCCTGACTGGCCTCGCCTTCGCGAGTCTGGCGATGATCCTCGCGGCGCTTGCACCCAGTCACGATTACTTCGTGTTCTATCAAACGCTCGTTCTCACGCCTATGGTGCTCCTGAGCGGCGTGATCTTCCCGATCAGTAAGCTACCTGCCGTTTTTTGTGACGTAGCGCGCTTCTTACCGCTGGCACATTCCGTCGACCTTATCCGTCCCCCGATGCTCGGACGCCCGGTGAGCTATGTTGCCCTGCATATTGGCGCTCTCTGCATTTTCACGGTGTTGCCGTTCTTCCTGTCAGTGGCGCTGTTACGTCGACGCCTCATGTCTTAATCTGCTATGGCCAGTACGAATGAGTGGGAAAACACCATGTCGTATCAACGCGAACGCTTCGTGCATCCGCGCACGCGACTCATGCGCCGACAATATCCCCGCAGCCCGATATGGCAACGGAAACGAGCCGCGATGTGGGCGAACAGCAGCGCCAGCGCGCTGCTGTTCGCGTACGACCTGTAGTTATGCTCGGCGAGCCACACCTCGTGGTAGCCGAACGTTCGGGCGGCCGGCGCGTTACGCACCGCTTGCGTCAGCGCATCGCGCGCGTCGCCGTCGGGGTTCTCGACGTTGAGGAAAAGGCCGTAGCGTTATGCGGAATCCGACATGGCAGGCCCTCTTGTGGAAAGACCACGTCAAAGGCAAGTTTTGCGCCCACATCTCGCGGCATTTAAAGTCATGACGACGTCAGCCGTGCCTCAGGCAGCAGCGCGACGCTGCGACCACGCCGCGCGGCTGGGCAGGCTGAGCCCGCAACACGCCCGCAATGAAGCTCGTCACGCTCGACGAACGCAAGGCGGACCACGGCGTGCGGTGACGCGCGCACAACCGCCGCAGCGCGACCAGCGAGTCCGGGTCGATCAGATCCAATGGGCACAGCACCCGGTAGGCGCCCGACAGCAAAGCCTCGAAGCCTTCGGCACGGCCATCGTCGTCGATGGTCCCGGTGTGATGAACGAACTCGCCTCCCGCCGCATCCACCAGCGCACGCAGCACGGCGTTGATGCTTGGCCGCCCGCCCACATAAACCCATCGACGCCCGCTCAATGCGCGCGTCAATGCCCGGTCGTCGAGCAGCGCCTGCTCAACCGCGAACAACTCGTGCTGCAGGCTCGCGACATGTGCCAGCGCGCGCTCCAGCGACAGGCTCGCACTGCTGTCGGGAAGGCATGTGCCACGGTTCTGATTCATGACGGGCTGCTCTTCGGATCGCACCGTTACGGCAACGGCAGGCGGCATGGGTCTCATGGCGAGCGCCTCGTGGCATGGCCCGCAAGCCGTTCGCCCGCTGCCGGGGTAAGAAACCAGCTACGCACCGTATGTGTAGCGCGTCCGGCCGGCATGACGAGCGTGCGGCGCCAGCCGATGCTCGGACAGCGCCTCCGCCCAGTCCCAGAAGTCGGCGCGCAGCGCGGGCGGGAAACCGACGTCGTCGAACGCGTGCCAAAGTTGAACCAGCCATGGTTCTCGGCCCTCTTCGTCAAGCAGCAACGGCGGCCCGGAGTCCGCCTGCAGATGCACATGCCGCTCGCCGTAATACAGCAGCCCGCCGCAGGACTCGACCACGAAGTCGGCCACCCGCGACGCGACAGAATCGAAGCGGTGACCGACGCGTGCAAACAGCAGCATAAGTCTGAGCCGCTGCAAGTGGCACAGCGCCAGATCGCGCAACCCCGCTTCGTCGCAGATCGCGAGTAGCCGGCGCGGCGGTTGCGGCAGCGCGGGCACGCAGGCGGGCGGCAATGCCCGGGCGCGCGGCCCTTGCTGCTGCGACTCCGCAACGGGCCATTGCAGCGTCAGGTAGCAGGCCCGGGTGCAGGGTGTACAGCGAGGGCGGGGCCCCGGGGACGCAGCAGATTGGAACGAATCCATAGGTGCGTAAGGTTTGTGGTTCGATTTCTCGGTTGAATGCCTGAATAGATAACGATGAGCACGCTTAAGCAAGTCCCGCGCCTTCTCACTGTGAATCTACCGAAGGAGCCTGGCAAAGCGGACCGGCGACGCACCTGCTCAACGGGGGCGCGGGCCGGGCATTTTGGCCTACTCCGCTCCAAAGCAAAGCGCGTGGTCCGAACAGACGCCACAACTCGGCGCCTTGCAGATGAACAGGCCCTCGCGCTCGCAAAGTTGCTTGTAGAAGAACTTCTTCCACTTCATGTCATGCGTATTCTTCGCGGCCAGCCGCGGAAACCAGTGGCTGATCAATGCGGACAACTCGCGCCGCGACGGCAGAAGCAGGTCTTGCCAAAGGTGGTTTTGCCCGAGGCTCGCGCAGGCCAATGCATGGGCCAGGCAGTTCGCCTCGTCTGCCGGGCCGGCGCGCGGATCGGCATGGTGATTGAGCAACGCCACCAGGTCTTCGAGTTCGTCGTCACGTGGCATCGTGGCGGGCGACAAGACGCACGTAAGACCGAGCGCCGGCCCGGCACCCGGGAACCAGCGCGCGAGCATTCGGCGCGTCTGGTTGGCGTCCAGTCCGGGCATCGGCAGCACATCGACGCCGTAGTGCTCGAACCCGCTCGACAGCACGCCGGCCAGTGCCAGCACGGTGGGATCGCCCGCATCCACCGCGCACGCCATCAGGGTTGCATAGGCGTCCATCGCGGCATCGCTCAGAGAACGGCCGCCGCGTGCGTGTAGCACTTTTTCGGGCAGATCTTCGCGCACGCGGTGCAGCCGACGCACAGTTCCCGATGCACGATAGTCATCACCTTCTTCTCGTACTCGTCGTCGTCTTCGTCGTCGCCGTCCAGTGCGATGTGCGCGCCGTCCTCGTTAAGCCCGACGAGTTGCAGCACGCCGCGCGGACAGACACGGAAACAGCGTCCGCAACCAATGCATTTGTCTTCGTCGAGCCTGTTGACGAAGGTCGGCGTCCAGGTGGCGCCGCTTGGCAGCGTAACGCTGAAGGTATCGCTCATGATGTGGCTCCGTGGCTTCGCTGGTTCAGGCAGCTGCCGCAGCGGCAGCCTTCCGGGCTGCCATCAGCGCGGCGTGGGCGTCATGGCAGCGCTGGGCGACAGCGAGAATGTTCTCCCAGTTGGTCGGGAGTTCCTCTGAGAGGTCGTGCAGGTCCAACTTCGCCCGGGTCGCTTGCGCGTTGAGTTTCTTCAGGTGCGTTTTGAGTTCATCGGCATCGGTGCTTATCGTCTCGGTCCCCTCACGATTCCTTCAGGCGCCGTACTGTGCGACGGCGGGGTACATCCGGATCACCTCGACCGCTTCGTCGAAAAGCTTTGCGCCCGCCTGGGCGAGCTTCTCCAGCGAAGCGAAGCCGAACCGGTGTACGTCGCGCAACTGCTTGTTGACGACAACGAGCCGCCCCGCGATCAACACCATGCGGCCGAAGCCCTCGTGGCTCATCTTCATCATCGGCGAAACCATTTGGCCGGTCTCACGCTCGATCGCCACCGCAATCGCGCTATAGAAAAGCTCGAGCCGCCACAGCGTGTCGGGGTCGGGGTCTCCCATGACCGGAATCGCGCGGCGTTCCTCCGGCGTGTGGATGTACGGCTTGAGCAGTTGCAGGTCGGTCTTTCCGTCCCACACGCCGTGGGTGTCCTGCGCGCGCAACTGCCTGACGAGTTGCTGCACAAACGGTGCGACCAGCAGCAGTTCGTCGCTGGCCTTGGACGGAATTGCGGATGGTTCAGCCATGGGATACCTCATCGTCTTCAAAGTCGTATACACGTTCGCCATCCTTCGCCAACGCCTTGCGCAGCCACGGCGGCGGCGTGCCCTTCAGCACCTGTTGCAACTTGCCGAGAGTCTCCTCGATGGACTCGGGCCGCGGCACCTTGATCGGGTGAATCTTCAGCGCAACCACTCGAGCCGCGGCCGAGCCGCCGATTGCGGCGACGTACAGGATCGCGCAATCCTTGACGGCTTCGAGCTTGGGCGCGAGCTTGTCCTCGTCGCCGTCCTCTTCGAGCTTGTCACCAAAGTCGAACGACTCGACGAACTGGTAGCCGTCCGGTGCGACGTTGTAGGTGACGATGCTCCTCGCCCAGCCAAAATGCGCATCGACGAACTGCCTGTCCTGGGTGGCGAACGCGATCTTCATGCTGTGTGCTCCTTCAGGTGGGTCAAGCACCGGCCGCGACGACAGGAATGTTCCCTTCGCGCGCCGGATCGCGCGCGGCCAGATCGATAGCGGCCTGCGGCAGCGGCCAGTCGCCCGGATCGTGATGCGGAATCTGCTCGATCATCAGGTTGGCGATCTCAAAGATCAGGTTCATCGTGCCGCGGTAGCCGACGTAGCGTCGATGTGCGTTTCCAACCCGGTCGAAGACCGGAAAACCGATCCGGAAGAGCGGCTTTTGCAGGTGCTCGGCCATCTGCCTGCCGTGCGAATGGGTGATCAGCAGGTCGCAGTCCGCCGCGGCGCGCTCCATGTCTTCGAGATCGCCGATCACGACCTGATCAGCGGGCAGCAACGCGTGCGCGCGCGATCGCGTCGTGCTGATGCAGCAGCGCAACTGCGCGCCCATCTCGTGCAGCATGCTGCCGACCGCGAACAGCAGATCGGGCTCTGCGCCGATCGCGACCTTGATGCCTCCAGTGTAGAAATGGCCGTCTAGCATCGCATCGAGCAATTGGCTGCGCTGACGCCGGTATTTCGCGGGAACGGGTCGTCCGGAGCGCTGCGCGAGCAATTGCAGCAGACGATCGTTGGGTTCCAGTCCGGTGAGCCGCCCGAACACTTCGAACGGTGTGCCGGCGATAGCATGCAATGCCTCGGCGCCGTCGCGCGTCTGCTCGCCCACGCCGATCGTAAATGCCGATGCACCCGCGGCCCGGATCTCCGCGAGCGTGGTACCGCCCAGTGTGGTGCCGCGCCAGTCCGGCGCGATATGGCCGTCGAGCGAGCCGGAAATGTCGGGCAGCACAATGACATCGAAGCCGAACGCTTCGATGATCTCGCGCAGTTCGTCGATGTCGCCAGGCGACAGATGGCTGCCGGGCAGCAGCGTCACCTGATTGGCCACCGTTGGCAACGCCTTGACCAGCGCGTTGACGATGCCGGTAATCGCATGCCGGTAGCCGTCTTCGAATGCGCCGACATAGTCGGGGGTCGACACATAGAGGATTTCAGTGTCGTTGAGTTCGGGCTTGCGCTTGCGCACGGTAACGAGATAGCCGTCCACGTCGTCGCCCTCGGTCTCGGTGAGACCTGTTGAACAGATCGCGATGACCTTCGGCGCAGTGCGCTTGCGGATGTTGAGCAGCGCGGCCTCGATGTTCTCGTAGCCGCCGAGCACCGCGGTGACTTCGTCCATGGCTGTCGTCTGCAGCGGGATCGCCTCCCTGAAGTGGCGCACCAGCAGCACGAGGCCGAACGACGTGCAGCCCTGCGAGCCGTGCATCACGGGCATGCAGGCATCGAGCCCAAGGAACGCGAGGCTCGCGCCCAGCGGCTGGCTCATCTTGAGCGGATTGACCGCACAGGCTTTCATAGATTCGACGACATCGGCCATGGCATGTTCTCGAGTTCGGGGGCGTCAGTTCGGTACACCGGGTTCGAGGCTCATCGCCCCCACCCCGCGGCGCTCGACAGCGGGCGTGCGGCTTGCGCCTGGATCACACCGAGCGCTCCCCCGTCGTCGCCCCACGGAGCAGGGATCCGCACCTGTTGCCACACCGGGTTGTAGATCGCGCGGTCGATCTCATGCACCAGCTCGACGATCCCCTCGTAGCCGCCATAAGGGTGGTGGCGTTCCTGATTGATGTCGAGCCACGGTATGCGGGCCTTCAGTGCGACGAACTGTGAGCGGCCACCCGACAGCATGATGTCGGCCCGCGCGTCCCTGAGCATCGCGTACATCTCCCGCGGAGTCATGCCGTCGATCATGTGGGCGTCGTCGCCCATGATCTCCCTGATCTTGTCCTTGTCTTCCTTAGTGCTCTTCTTGACGCTGGTGCCGACGATTTCGAGCCCTGCTTCCTGCAGTGCGGAAACCACCGACCAAGACTTCACGCCACCGGTGATGAGCAACACCCGCTTGCCGGTAAGGCGCGCCTTGTAGTGCGCGATGCGTTCCCACGCGCGCGCTTCCTCGGCGGCGATCAGGCGCTCGGTCCGCTCGAGCAGATCGTCCGGCGCGCCTTGCAGCACGAGCAGGCTGGCGATATGGCGCAGCGTGTCGCTCATGTCGCCGATCCCATAGAACGAGCCCTCAAAGTAAGGGATGCCGTAGCGCCGCTGCATCTTTGTCGCGATGTTGATCATCGACTTCGAGCAGACCATCATGTTGACCTTGGCGCGATGCGAACTTGCGATCTCGTTGTAGCGCCCGTCGCCGGAGATGCACGAGAGGATACGGATGCCTAGCGCGTCGAGCAACGGCTTGGTCTGCCAGAGTTCGCCCGACAGGTTGTATTCGCCAATGACGTTGATGTCATACGGCGTCGTGTACTCGGGCTCGCGCGTGCCGATCACATGGTTGAGGATCGCCTCGCCGCCAAGCTTGTTGCCCAGATTCTTCGGCCCGGCGAAACCGGGGGAAATGACCGGAATCACCGGCTTGCCAAATTGTTCGGTGGCGCGCTTGCAGACTGCCTCGATGTCGTCGCCGATCAGCGCAGTGACGCAGGTCTGGTAGACGAACACTGCGGGCGGATCGTATTTCTCGATGATTTCGCGCACGCTCCTGAACAGGCGCTTCTCGCCGCCGTACACCACGTCGAGTTCGTTGATATCGGTGGTGAAGCCGGTGCGATAGAGTTGCGAACCGGACGAAGCGGCGTGCCGGTTGTCCCACGAGTTACCTTCACAGGCAATCGGCCCGTGCACGAGGTGTGCAACGTCCACCACCGGCTGCAAAGCGATCTTCGCGCCGTCGAACGCGCACCCGCCTGCGGCCGAACCCGGCGAAAGCTGCTTCGTGCAGCCCCTTTTGCGTTCCTTCTCGCTCTTGCCTTGATTCTTGTCGCAACCCGGCTCGTCGAAAACTTCGGCGATTTGGGCATTGAGCGAAGCAGACATGACGTGCTCCTGATGGATGGACGTTTCTCTAGTGGCAAGTACCATACCACCGGGAAACGCCTTGAAAACGTGCCAATTGGCGCTGAAGCAGTCGCTCGCGCGCATCGCCATGGCGGGTTTGAACGGTTTCCGACAGACGGCTCGCGACACAGAAAACGACAACACACGTTCACTGCCTGCCTTGCCGTTCCGTATGGAGCAGGACCCGTCCGATCGCATTCGCGCGCGCCTCCAGCAACGCATCCGGCCTCGCCCCCACCGGCCAGGCAAACCTAGCCGTTGATGACCTCGACGTTACGGCCGTCCTGCGTCATCTTGACCAGAACTGCATCTGCCGCGCCCGATACATCCGCTGTGTCTGCCATAGCCGCGCTCTCCTCGTCAGCGAATGATGTCGTAGCTGTAGTCGGTCTTCGCCACGTCGATCGTGTTGGCGTCGAGCGCTTCGAAGAACTCGTCCAGCACCGTGACCAGCACCCGCAACCCACCTTCATAGCCCCAGGTCGGGAAGCGATGGTAATGGTGGCGATCGAAGATCGGGAACACCATGCGTATCAGCGGCGTTTTGGTATCGCGCTCGAGATATTTGCCGTAGGTGTTGCCGATCAGGAAATCCACCGGCTCGGTAAACAGCAGTGAGCGCATGTGCCACAGATCGCGTTTCGGATACACCTTGCAGCCGGCGCCGTAGGGCGACGCGTCGAACAGCGCCTGCACCTTCGCAGCCCAGGTTTCGTTGCCGTTGGTCGCCAGCACGTGAGCCGGCTCGGCGCCGAGTTCCAGCAGGAACTGCGTGTAGCCCAGCATCTGGTCCGGGTCGCCGTAGAGTGCAAAGCGCTTGCCGTGCAGGTGAGCCTGGCTGTCGGCCATCGCGTCGACGAGCTGGCCTCGCTCCTTCTCCAGTTGCGCCGGAATCGGCTTGCCGGTCACGCGCGAGATTTCCATCAGGAACTGATCGGTGCCCGCGACGCCAACCGGCGAGTTCAGCACCACCACTTCCTGGCCATGCTCGCCAATGAACTTGCTGGTCTTCTCGCAGCAGTATTCCTGGAACACGAAGGTCGCCTTCGCGTTCAACGCGCGCTCGACTTCCTCCTTGGTCGTGCCGCCTTCGTACATCCGGAACTCGCCGTCGGTCGGCGTATTCCACGTTTCGGATGGGTCGCAGATGATGTTCACCGTCACGCAGAACAGATCGAAGATGCGGCGAATTTCCTTCATGTTGCCGACCACGTAGCCGTCGAAGCCGCCGATGAAGTTGACGCTGTCGTCGGGCACACGCTCAAGCGGCGTCGCTGTGCCGGCCTTGCCGTCCCAGAAGTGCCTGAGGATGCCGAGGAGCGCGTTGTCGTAGCCGGTCACGTGGCTGCCGACGAAGGCCGGCGTGTGCGCGAACGGCACGTCGTAGTCTTCCGGCACGCTGCCCTTCTGCTTGCTGTTCTTGATGAGCGCGTCGAGGTCGTCGCCGATCACTTCCGCCATGCAGGTCGTGGAGACCGCGATCATGTCGGGCTTGTACAGGTTGTACGCATTTGCGAGGCCGTCGATCATGTTGTTCATGCCGCCGAACACCGCCGCGTCCTCGGTCATCGACGAGCTGACGCACGAGGTCGGCTCCTTGAAGTGACGCGAGAAGTGCGAGCGATAAAACGCTACACAGCCCTGCGAGCCATGCACAAAACTGAGCGTCCTGTGAAAGCCGTTGGCCACGTACACTGCGCCGAGCGGCTGGCAGGCCTTGGCCGGGTTGATGGTGAGCGAGTCGCGTGCAAAGTTCTTTTGCCGGTAGTCTTCGCTCTTGGTCCACTCGACGATCTGCTTGACCTGCTCGTCTGAATGGTTGAACTCGAAATTTTCCTTTTTCGCGCGGAAAATTTTCTGGTACTCGGGCTCACGGAACAGGAGTTCCTGATCGAGAATCTGGTCTGCGGATTGGGGCACGGGATGCTCCTGATATTCAATTCAAAGGCCTGCCGGCCGGTGATCAGTGCGGTGGCCGGCGCTTAGGGGTTTTTCTTCCAGGGCGCCTTGGCGAGCCCCCACACCGGGCTGGAAATGGCCATGTCCATGTCGCGCGCGAAAATGGCGTAGCCGTCGTAGCCGTGATATGGACCGGAATAGTCCCAGCTGTGCATCTGGCGAAACGGCACGCCCATCTTCTGGAACACGTACTTTTCCTTGATGCCGGAGCCGACCAGATCGGGCTGGACCTGTTCGACGAACCTCTCGAACTCGTAGCCGGTCACGTCGTCGTAAATCAGCGTGCCGTCCTTCACGTAGTGCGTGGTCCGCTGATAGTCGTCGTTGTGGCCGAATTCGTAGCCGGTGCCGACCACGTTCATGCCGAGGTCTTCGTAGGCGCCGATCACGTGGCGCGGACGCAGGCCGCCAACGAACAGCATCACGGTCTTATCCTGCAGGCGCGCTCTGAACTTCGCGTTCACCGCATCGACCAGGGGACGATACTTGGCGATCACCCTGTCCGCGTTGGCTTTGATGGTGTCGTCGAAGTGGCTGGCGATCTCGCGCAGGCTCTTCTCGATCATCGACGGGCCGAAGAAGTTGTATTCCGCCCACGGAATGCAGTACTTCTCTTCCATGTGCCGGCTGATATAGTTCATCGAGCGGTAGCAATGCAGCAAATTGAGCTTGGCCTTGGGCGTATTCTCGAGCTCGGCGATCGAGCCGTCGCCCGACCATTGCGCGATCACGCGCAGGCCGATCTCTTCGAGCAGAATCCGGCTCGACCAGGCATCGCCGCCGATGTTGTAATCGCCGATGATCGCAACATCATAAGGCGTCGAAACAAATTCGGGCCGCTTGTCCGGATCGGCCTTGTCGAATATCCAGTCTCGAATCGCATCGTTAGCCAGATGGTGGCCCAGCGACTGGCTGACGCCGCGAAAACCTTCGCAGCGCACCGGCAAAATGGTGTGCCCTTCATACTGCGCACTCTTCTTCTTCGAGACGGCCTCGATGTCGTCGCCGATCAGGCCGATCGGGCATTCACTCTGGATCGAGATGCCCTTGTTCAGCGGAAACAGTTCCTGAATCTCGTCGATGATCTTGTCGAGCTTCTTGTCGCCGCCGAAGACGATGTCCTTTTCCTGGAAGTCCGACGTGAACTGCATCGTCACGAAGGTGTCGATACCGGTAGTGCCGATGTAGTAGTTGCGACGCGCGGCCCACGAGTACTGGCCGCAACCGACCGGACCATGACTGATGTGGATCATGTCCTTGATGGGCCCCCAGACCACGCCCTTCGAGCCGGCGTACGCGCAACCGCGAATCGTCATCACGCCCGGCAATGACTTGATGTTTGATTTCACGCCACAGTCGGGCTTGCCGTCCTCGAAGGTGCCCAAATGCTTGGCGCGCCGTTTGGCCATCTTCTCCGGATAGGCCTTCAGCACTTCATCGATCAGGGCCTTGTTCGCGGCCTTGCGCTCTTCAACAGTGACGCTCATGGGGGAATGCTCCATAGGGTGAGTATCAAGCCTGGCAGCGGGTGGCCGGCATGGCCCGGTTCATCGCGTGAAGAAGAACACCGGGCCGCGCGCAGCGGCGCTCGCTTAGGCGGTCAGTTCCGCTGCAGGCTTGCCGACTTGCGATTCGTCGATGGACGTCATGATTCCGTGCTCCATTAACAGGTCTTCCAGTTGATCCATCGTGATCGGCGTCGGGATCGTGCCGTTGCCCGCGTTGTTGTGCACCTTGGTGGCGAGCTGGCGATACTCTTCCGCCTGTTTGGATTCGGGCGCGAACTCGATCACCGTCATGCGGCGCAGCTCGGCGTGCTGCACGATGTTATCGCGCGGCACGAAGTGGATCAGCTTCGAACCGAGCATCTTCGCCAGCGCTTCGGCGAGTTCGAGTTCCTTGTCGGTCTGACGCTCGTTGCACACGAGCCCGCCGATCCGCACACCGCCGCTGTTCGCGTATTTCAGAATGCCCTTTGAAATGTTGTTGGCCGCATACATGGCCATCATTTCGCCGGACATCACAATGTAGATTTCCTGCGCCTTGTTCTCACGAATCGGCATTGCGAAACCGCCGCACACCACGTCGCCGAGCACGTCGTACGACACGTAGTCCACGCCGTCATAGGCGCCGTTTTCTTCGAGGAAGTTGATCGACGTGATGACGCCACGGCCCGCGCAGCCGACGCCCGGTTCCGGACCGCCGGACTCCACGCAACGGATGTTGCGGTAACCGATCTTCATCACGTCCTCGAGTTCGAGGTCCTCCACCGAGCCGGCTTCGGCCGCTAGCGACAGGATGGTGTCCTGCGCCTTTGCATGCAGGATCAGGCGGGTAGAGTCCGCCTTGGGATCGCAGCCGACGATCAGGATCTTCTGCCCGAGTTCCGTCAGGGCTGCCAGGGTGTTCTGCGAGGTGGTCGACTTGCCGATACCGCCTTTACCGTAGAACGCGATTTGCCGAAGTTTAGACATTGCATTTCTCCATTCAGGAAGAAGGGTTGAAACCAGGGTTGCGTAACCGCGACCATGTCAGCCTGTCGTGCCTGTATGGGTCTTCTTATATCGAGTCACGCATCGGCCGGACCTGTGTCCGCGCTGGACTCCAAACGCAGCTTCTGTGCCACGTCACCAGCGGTACTGCGACGCGTCCGCCCCGCCGCGCTGCGGCGGTTGGTACGGGACTTTTGCGGACTCCTCTTCTGTCTTGTCGATTTCGCGACAAACCACGCGAACTTCGTCGCCAATGAAACCATTCGGGCGCGTTTGTCGTGCGATTTCTGTCGCATTGGCCTGCGTGCAGCCGGACAATCGCCGGGTTGCGGCCTGGTTCGGTTATTGCATTGATCGCGCCATGGACACACCAGCCACCCAAGCTTCGCGACCCGTGCCGCGCGAGACGCACTTCGACCGTCTAGGCGGCGAGACCGCCGTCATCCGCCTGGTCGACGCGTTCTATCGGCACATGGATACGCGGGCCGACGCGCAGCGCATTCGCGCGATGCATCACCCGGACCTGTCTTCGACGAAGGCCGTGCTGGTGCTGTATCTGTGCGAATGGCTCGGCGCCGACAAGCGGTACTCGGCACAGCGCGGCCAACCACGGCTGCGCACGCGTCATGCCGCATTCGCGATCGGCACCGCCGAACGGGATGCGTGGCTAGCTTGCATGCGCGCCGCGTTCGACGAGACGGGTGTCGATCCGGTGCTACGCGATGAACTGATGCAGGCCTTTTTCAAAATCGCCGACCGGATGCGCAATACGCAGACGTGAATCCCTCTTCAACGCTGTTTAACCCAAGGATCTGTGATGACCGAAACGCTCGCGCACAAGGAGATCGCCGACACCGCGTTCGCCCGTCTCGAACATGAAGGCCGTCTGCTCAACCCGGTTCTCAAGGGGCTGACGAACAGGCTCGACCGGGTCGGCTTCCGCGGCGAACTTGCGCTGCGGTTTGCCCCAAAGCTCGCCGACGAAGCGCGGCCGCCGGAGCTGACCTGCGATCAGGTGATGGCATGCGCGACGATCGGCCATAAGCACTTGCCGTTCTTCGCCGGGTATCTGTTGAGCTTCGAGCATCTGAAGGACGTGGCCGAGGTGCTCAGCGACACGCTCTCGGCGGACGGCAAGTACTTTCTGTTTTGCGACAACATCGACCTGAGCAAGCGATATCAGGTGCCGTACAAGGGCGCGATGTTCTATGTGCTGCCGATTCTCGAGTCCACCGTCTACAACGAGATGCTCGAACTGCTGTACCTCGAAAAGAACGAATTGAAGAAAAAGGACTCAGGCGGCAAGCTGGATGCGGTAGCGGACGCGGCCATCAAGTTCGACGTGACCTTCGACACGATCACCTACAGCGAAGGACTTGAATTGATGGGGCCGGTGCGCAACCCCAACGAGAACCGGCCCGTCTGAGGCGCGGGTCCCGACGGCTGCCACCCGCGCGGCTGCGCCAACCGATGTTCCCTTGCACCCGAACGCGACCATGATCATGCCCACCGACACTGCTTTCGTCGTCCGCGAACGCCTGGCCTCGCGCGTTGTCCGGAACGCCGATGCACAACTCGAAACGATCGTGCCCGCCGCACTTTCCACTTGGCTGGCGTACCACGGCTTCCCTGATCCGCATTCGCGCTGCGTAAACGGCGAAACCCCGTTGATGCGCGCCGCGCAGCATGGCGAGGACGCCGCGGTCGAAGCGTTGCTCGCACTCGGCGCACGCGCCGACGCGCTCGATGACGACGGCAACCATGCGCTCTGGTTCGCGTGCCTGCACGGCGGCCCCGCGACCATCCTGCGGCTGATCGACGCCGGCGCGCCGATCGACCATGTGAACGACGACGACATCACATGCCCAATGCAGGCAGCCGCGAGCGGTCGCCTCGACGTCCTGCAGATGCTGCTTGCGCATGGGGCGAACGCAGAACTGTGCGCACCGGATGGCCGCAGCGCGCTCGACATGGCAGCCGACCTCGGGCTGCAACTGCTGCTTGCTTTCGGATGACAGGCTTTGTTAGCGAGTCTTAAGAGGGACGTGCGTCGCGCGACCAGCGAAGTCGGTCCACTGATCAGTCGAAAAATCGTATAGTTTGCAGCCTCGTGCGGTGTCGAAGTACCAACGCCACGAAAACCGCTGCACGACGATCCGTTCCGGAAGCATCGCTTCGAGGGTTCGCTGAGCACCGACGAGCCCGTATAGAGGGAGACTCATGTCGACGTGATGCGCGGTGTGCTCCATGATGTGATGAAACAGCGCGCCAAAACGCCAGCGAAAGGTCAAGTGCACCGTCGTGGATACGAACGGATCCGAACGCCCCCATTTCGCGCGATCGTCGTACCAGCGGATTTGCGGATGCGTGTGGTGCGCGTACACGACGAAACCCACCATCGCGCACCAGAACAGGAACGGCACCCCGAACCCGCATGCGATTGACGGGACCACCCCCCGCTGCGTCGCGCGAGCGATCCACGCGAGCGCGCCGATCCACAGCAGTGCGAACACCGATACCAGCGTGCAGTCACGGAAGAACACGAGGCGCCGCGTCGGCATTGCGGCCCGCGACGGGAAAAACATCTTCGTCCACCAAATTTCGATCATGTAGTAGAGACCAGGCGCCCAGCCGCTGCGATAGATACGTTCCAGTGCGCGCCGTGGCCCACTCAAGGCGCGATATTCCTGGATCGTCAGCGGTGCCCATACAAAATCGACGCCTTTCAGGTTCGTGTAGCCGTGATGCACCACGTTGTGACCCACTTGCCACAGGCTGTACGGCGTGAGCGACGGCAGGAAGGCGATCCGGCCCAGCCAGCGGTTGAGCTTGCGGTGCCGGGTCAGGCTCTCATGACATGCGTCGTGACCGATGACGAAGAGCCGTCCGATGACGAAGCCCGCCATGCATCCGAATACGGTCTTCAGCACGAACCCGTGCGCGAACACGCTCGCGGCGAGCGCACACAATAGCAAAACGTAGTCGAACACGAGCAGCAGAAGCGCGTAGGCGGTGCGGCGTTCGGCGAACGGTGTCAGCCACGAGCGGATGACCTTGCGATGGGGCAATGGCTCATTGGCGGGAACGGGGTGATTCGGGCTGTTCATGAAGAAAGACCGGTAGAGGGGTGCAGCACAACACTACGCACGCGGCCGACGGCTCCATGCCGTGTCCGCGATGATGTGACCAGACAGTTTCGCGCTGGTGGCGAGTCAGCGCGACATCATGTTCATGCTGACATTGTGCATCACCCAGATCGTGCCGAAGATCAGGAACAGCGCGGCGAGCGCGGTGTAGCATAACGCCAGCACGTTCCAGCGCTGGCCGCGCGACAGGTCGAGATGCAGGAACGTCACCAGTTGCACGACGATCTGCACGAACGCCAGCAACGCAAGCGCCATAATCGCGGAGCCGGACGGCAGCAACCGTTGCGTGACGATCGAGAATGAGCCAGCAGTCAGCGCCACGGCAAGCACGAAACCGGTGATATAACCGGCGACGTCACCACGCGAGGCGGTCGTGGACGTCGAGTGTGAATGGACCATTTAGAGCATGCTCCCGAGATAGACAAACGAAAACACGCAGATCCACACGATGTCGAGGAAGTGCCAGAAGAGGCTCAGGCATGTCAGACTCGTGAGGTCGCGACCGGACAGTTCAGGCGAGCGGACGACATGCACGACGAGCACGGCCATCCAGACGAGGCCGGCTGTCACGTGCAGGCCGTGGGTGCCGACCAGCGTGAAGAACGACGACAGGAAGGCGCTGCGACTGGGCCCAGCACCGTCGGCAACCAGGTGCGAGAACTCGCGCAGCTCTAACGCGAGGAACAGCGCGCCAAGCACGAACGTCACGAGGAGCCAGCCGATCACGGCACCACGCCCCTGGCGCTGCGCGCCGAGCATCGCGAAGCCGTAGGTGGTGCTGCTCAGCAGCAGCGCGCCGGTTTCAAGTGCGACACCGGGGATGTCGAACAGGTCCCGTCCGGACGGTCCACCCACGAACTGGTGCGCCATTACGGCGAACACGGCGAACAGCGACGCGAACAGCATGCAGTCGGTCATCAGGTACAGCCAGAAGCCGAACACGGTGGGCGTGGGGCCGTGGTCAGCGCTCGACCTGCCGTGATGGACGAGTAATGCAGATTGCGTCATGGATCAGGTCTCCGCGGATTCGGGTAATTCAAGAGCGGCCGGGGTGGGTGCGCTGCCGCGTCGTGCTTCGATTTCGCGCACGCGGGAGGCCGGAATCACGTAGCCATGGTCGTCGCGGAAGCTACGCGCGATCAGCGCGGCGACGATCGCGACGAAGGCCAGCACGGCGAGCCACGTGATGTGCCAGACGCCGGCGAAGCCGAGCACGAGGCTGAATGCGCCGATCAGGAACCCGTCCGCGGTATTCGACGGTAGGTGGATGTCCTCGTAATGCGCCAGTGCGGCATTTGCTGCGCCGCTTTCCTTCATGTGCGCGAACGCGTCGAGTTGGTGGACGACCGGTATGCGCGCGAAGTTGTAGACAGCGGGCGGTGACGAGGTGGCCCATTCGAGCGTGCGGCCGTTCCACGGGTCGCCCGTCAGGTCGCCGTATTCCGGCTCGTTGCGATGGATCACGCTCACGACGACCTGGGCGATCTGGTGCACGACACCGAGTGCGATCAGCACCACGCCGCATGCGGCGACGAACAGCCAGGGATGCCAGGTCGGGTTGTCGTAGTGATTCAGGCGCCGGGTCATGCCCATGAAGCCGAGCACGTAGAGCGGCACGAACGACACGTAGAAGCCGACGAACCAGCACCAGAACGCCCGCTTGCCGAGCTTCTCGTTAAGCTTGAAGCCGAACGCCTTCGGGAACCAGTAATGGAAGCCTGCGAGATAGCCGAACACGACGCCGCCTATGATCGCGTTGTGAAAGTGCGCGATCAGGAACAGGCTGTTGTGCAACACGAAGTCCACGCCCGGGATCGCCATCATCACGCCCGTCATGCCGCCGATCGTGAACGTGACCATGAAGCCGATCGTCCACAGCACGGGTGCGGTGAACTCGATGCGACCGCGGTACATCGTGAACAGCCAGTTGAAGATTTTCACGCCGGTGGGGATCGCGATGACCATCGTCATAATGCCGAAGAACGCGTTCACGTCCGCGCCGGAACCCATCGTGAAGAAGTGGTGCGCCCACACGAGGAATGCGAGCACCGTGATCGCGCACGACGCGTAGACCATCGTTCTGTAGCCAAACAGCGGTTTCTTCGCGAAGGTCGCGATCACTTCCGAGTAGATGCCGAACGCGGGCAGCACGAGGATGTACACCTCCGGGTGGCCCCACGCCCAGATCAGGTTCAGGTACAGCATCGCGTTGCCGCCGAGCTCGTTTGTGAAAAAGTGCATGCCTGCGTAGCGGTCGAGGCCGAGCAGTGCGAGCGTCACGGTTAGGATCGGGAACGTTGCCATGATCAGCACGTTCGAGCACAGCGCGGTCCACGTGAACACCGGCATCTTCATCAGCGTCATGCCGGGCGCGCGCAGCTTGACGATCGTCACGAAGAAGTTGATCGCGGTAATCAGCGTACCGACGCCGGAGAGCTGCAGACTCCAGATGTAGTAGTCGACCCCGACGCCGGGACTGAACTGCAGCTCCGAGAGCGGTGGATACGCGAGCCAGCCGACCTGCGCGAACTCGCCGATCACGAGCGACAGATTGATCAGGATCGCGCTGATCGCCGTCATCCAGAAGCTCAGCGAATTCAGGAACGGGAAGGCGACGTCGCGCGCGCCGATCTGCAGCGGCACGACAAGATTGAAGAGGCCGACCATCAGCGCCATCGCCATGAAGAAGATCATGATGACACCGTGCGCGGTGAATATCTGGTCGTAGTGGTGCGGCGGCAGGTAACCGGGGCCGTGAAACGCGATCGCGAGCTGAAGCCGCATCATTACGGCGTCGACAAAACCGCGCACGAGCATCAGCACCGCGACGATGATGTACATGATGCCGATCTTCTTGTGATCGACGCTTGTCAGCCACTCGGTCCAGAGCCACTTCCAGCGGCCGAGCTTCGTGAGCGTGACGATGACCGCCAGCACGATGAGCGCCATGAACGCGGCCGCGCCCATGATGACCGGCTGATCGAACGGAATCGCGCCGGGCGTGAGTTTTCCAAACATGGCTTACTCCGTGGTCTGCGTGCGACAGGCGGCGTCGCGGAAGGCCGTGACGTTGCCGTTGTTGTATCGGGCAACGATGTTGCGGAACAGGTACTGGTCGATCGATGAGAAGTAGCGTACCGACTGCTTCTCGCTCGGCTTCGCGACTTCGGCGTATTCGTCCATGCTCAGGCGGTCCGGCGAAGCCTTGACCTTCCGCACCCATGCGTCGAAGTCGGTGGCGCTCGTCGCGAGCGTGCGGAACTTCATGTCGGCGAATCCCTTGCCGCTGAAGTTGGCGGACATGCCTTCGAAATTTCCCGGTGCATCCGCGATCAGGTGCAGACGGGTCTGCATTCCGACCATTGCATACACCTGGGTACCGAGTTGCGGGATGAAGAATGAGTTCATCACCGAGTCCGACGTGATCCGGAAATTCACCGGCGTATCGACTGGCACGGCGAGCTGGTTCACCGACGCAATGCCGAGGTCCGGGTAGATGAAGAGCCACTTCCAGTCGAGCGCGACCACCTCGACGTCGATCGGCTTCACGCTCGACTGCAGCGGCCGGTACGGGTCGAGCTCATGCGTGGTGCGCCACGTCAGGATACCGAGGTACAGGATGATCAGGGCGGGGATCATCCAGACGACGATCTCGATCGCCGTCGAGTGCGCCCATTTGGGTGCATAGACCGCGTGACGGTTCGACGCACGGTAGCGCCACGCGAAGAACAGCGTTAGCAGGATCACCGGGATCACGACGATCAGCATCGCCCACGTGGCGGTGGCGATCAGCGACTTCTCGGCCGCGCCGACGCTCCCTTTAGGATCAAGCACAGTCAGATCACATCCCGATAGACAGGTGCTCAATGTTGCGACGATGGCTATCGACCCTTTCCTTAAGGCTTTTCTGTCTGTCATAGTGGTTAAATCTGGGTTGTGGCTTTTTTGACCTGAAGCTGGCTTGACGCATGCGGCATCACACTCGCAGCGTCATGGTGCGACAACCGGCCAGCTTTGTGATTGATGTCGATCAAGGATGAACAGAGCGGCGGGGTGCGGTTCACTGACGCAGTGCGCGGGCTCAATCAGGCGATCGCCCATGTCTTCATGGTTGAACTGAAGCAGAGCTAGGCTGCGAGGGATGGCCTCGATCTGGAAATCGAGGGTCGTAACGGGGCACGTGGCGCGGAACGAAGGACAGACTTTACGGCGCACGTGTGAATAGGGGGACACCTTGCTGACGGTGCGGTTTGCGGGTAATGCAACGCTCGGAGCATTCTCGATGCGCGGGACAATCTGATCCGGATCAGCGAATACGCACCTTGGCGTTGCTATTTCGGAGTTCGACGAACACTTCTCGTCGCGTTGTTTGCGCCAGCCACCGACGGTCGTGCCGCTAGATCAGTTTTGACCAGGACGCGCTCGAGGGGCGCTCCAGATAACCGTCGAACACCATGGCCACTGCGCGCACGAAGAACCGGTCTTTTGGGGGAATCGAGATGCCGTTTCCATCGATGCTCACCAGTCCCGCCTCCCGGTATGGTTCCAGGGCGGTAAGCTCACTTGAGAAATAGCGGACGAAGTCGATCTGATGCGCTAGCGAGATCGCAGCGAAATTCAGCGGCACGCTGCACATGAGCGTCATGATCACCTCCCGACGCAACGCATCGTCAGGCGATAGGGCAATTCCGCGTTCGACCGGCAGCCGGCCTTCGTCGAGTGATCGGTAGTAGCTTTGCAACGAGCTCGTCGACTGACTGTAAGCGCTGCCGATCTTGCCGATGGCCGACACACCGAAGCCGACCAGATCGCACTCCGCGTACGTCGTGTAGCCTTGGAAATTGCGGTGGAGGCTACCGTTGCGCAACGCAATGCTCAGCTCGTCGTCGGGTCTGGCGAAATGGTCGAGACCGATATAGATGTATCCGGCATCGAGGAAGCGCTGGGCCGAGAGCATAAATATGCGCAGGCGCTCCTCGGTCGATGGCAATCGGGCTGCGTCAATTAATCGCTGGGCCTTGAAGCGGTCTGGCAGGTGCGCGTAGTTGTAGAGCGCGACGCGATCGGGCGCCAGCCGGATCACCTCGTCCAGTGTGTGGGCAAAGCTGGCGACAGTCTGTTGCGGCAAACCGTAGATCAGGTCGACGTTAATTGAGGGAAATCCCGCATCGCGTGCGCCGCTGAGTGCGCGTTCCACCACATCGAGTGGCTGGATGCGATCGACAGCCTGCTGAACGTCGGTAGCAAAGTCCTGTACGCCGAAGCTCGCTCGGTTGAAGCCGAGGCGCGCGAGTGGTGAAAGCGTTTTGGTGCTGACGGTTCGCGGATCAATTTCGATGGCAAGTTCTGCGTCGATCGAGAACGCGAAGCGGTTCTGCAGTTGCTGGACAAGCTCTTCGAGCTCGGCAACAGGGAAGAAGGTCGGCGTTCCACCTCCCAGATGCAGCTGCACGGTTCGCCGGTCAGGTCCGAGATGTGCCGCGACCAGGTCCATCTCACGAACGAGGTAGCTCAGATATCGAGCGCTGCAGCCATGGTCATGCGTAATGACCTTGTTGCATGCGCAGAAGTAGCAGAGTGATCTGCAAAACGGCAGATGAACATATAGCGAGAGCGGCGGATTGTTCTCGGCAGTAGCACGAGCGGCAAGCTGACGTTCGTATGCCCGCTCCTCGAACCCGGGGTGAAATCGATCTGCGGTGGGATATGAGGTGTAGCGAGGCCCCGAACGGTCGAAGTGGCGAACCACCTCCGCGGGAATCTCCGGACTGTCAGGCGTTCGGGATGCCGCTTCCCGCATCCGCGTGCGCTGCTTCGGCTGATAGTCTGCTTCGCGGTGTATTCGTTTCTTCATCCCCATCTCCAGAACCTTCCGCGCGGACAACGCGGTGAACACGGTTGCCCCGATTGTCCTGCATGGAGCCCGGAAAGCGCTGATCTGTGTCAATACGAGGTGTCGTGAGCGCGATAGTCCTGTGTAGTTGAGAGGCGAGGCGCGGGACGTGTTCGTGATATACACGGACGTTCGTTCTGGAATAGCGCTACGCTCAGGCGCGCAATCTCGCGAAGCCGGCCGCCTGAAATTACGTGCCTTCGACCGGGCAACGGGACGGCACGCCCCGGCGAGCTCGTGTTGATGTTCGCACCCGCCAGATTGATCTCAACTGCGAAGCATCGCGCATGGCTGTGCCGTTCGGCGGCTGCAGCCAGTCCGGCAATGGCTGCGAAATCGGTGTCTCCGGGTGCGAGAAACATCTTGGGTACCAGTCAATGCGGTTGAAGGCCAATAGTCCGGCCTCAAGGCTCCCGCTATCTCGACATTCCTACGCGTGACCCGATGTCGCATCTTGACTTCGGGATCGGGACCGGTTGATCCTGCGCAAGGGCAGCCCTGATTTGCGCGTCGACAATTCCCCGCATACATCAAAAAGGGGAAAGCGATGAAGCACATGATTAAGGCCGTCATGATCGTGGCAAGCCTGTGCGCTACCGGTTTGTTCAAAGTGCGGGCATACGCGGATGACGTAAGCGCGAACGGAAGCACGATGGCAGGCGAGGTGCCGGCGGATGGGATCCACGCCGGTGACGTGCTAGTGCGTCTGCGTGCCATCTCGATCGAGCCCGAAGTACACACCAGCGGCACGTTGTCGTCGCTCGGCGTGGGTGTCAATAACGCACTCGTGCCGGAGTTGGACCTGACCTATATGATCCGCGACGCGATCGGCATCGAGCTGATTCTCGCCACCTCGCGGCACCACGTGACGTCTGGCCTCGGCGATCTCGGTGGCGTGAACGTGCTGCCACCGACGCTGCTGCTGCAATATCACTTCAACCATGCTGGCATGATCCGACCGTATGTCGGCGCGGGGGTCAACTACACGTACTTCTACAACGACGGCCTGAGCGCGGGATCCGAAGGCATCCAGGTGTCACGCAGCAGCTTCGGTCCGGCGGTGCAGGCTGGCGTCGACGTGCAGATCACGAAGACCGTCTTTCTCAACGCGGATATCAAGAAGATCTGGATGCACACGGACGCCTCGGTCGGCGGCAGTTCATTGGGCCGACTGGACATCGACCCACTGGTACTGGGAATAGGCGTCGGGATGAAGTTCTAGCGAGCGCAGCTAGTGTCCCGTTCCGTTGTTAGTAAGTGCGCACGCTGCTCAGGCTGGTCGCCGATCCGGCTGTGCGTTACCAGGACGACTTCACTGCCATGGACATGGCGGCTAGCCTCGACTGCCTGCAACTGCTGCGTCAAACCTGAAAACCCCGGCAATGGCCCACCTCACCCAAAAACCCCGCTGCTCCGGCAATGCGCGCCAGTAAGCCCTGCTGCGCATAGCCGGCCACACACTCGACGTGCGCAACCTACTGAGCTGGCTCTGGATCGCCGCACGCTGCGGGCCTTCATGGCGCCGCGGCCGGTCAGCGAGAAGTTCTACCGCGCGGCACCGCGCATCAAGTCGAGCGAAGTGGTGCCGGAAACGATCGACGCCAACGTCGCCCTGGCGCTGTTGCTGGCCGAGCCGCTGCTGATCCGCCGGCCGCTGATGCAATGCGACGAGCGCCGCATGGTCGGCTTCAATGCGGCCTTGGTGAACACCTGGATCGGGCTCGGCGCGCAAGCACCGGCCCCGGACATGCCGTACGAAGGCTGCGCCGCAATGACGGACCACAGCTCGCACCAACGGGCGATCCGCTGCGCCCCATCCACCTGAAACGGAGATCTGATCACTATGCCCCTGTACGACTACCGCTGCGTGGCCTGCGGCCACGCATTCGAAACGCTGGTGCGCGCCGGCCACACGCCCGTCTGCCCGCAATGCGGCGGCACCGCGCTGGACAAGCAGGTCAGCGCGCCGGCCTCGCCCGGCAAGAGCCGCGCGATCATCTCCTGCGCGCGGCGTCGGGCGGCGCGCGAAGGGCACCTCAGCAACTATTCGCCGGCCGAGCGCCGCAAGCTGCTGCGCTGAGCCCAACGGGGAATCGCGCTGTCGATGTAGATGAGCCTCGAGGGCGCCTACGGGATGGCACTCAGTCTCACCGTCTTCATGGCCGGCACGCTGGATCAGGCCACCGCCGACAGCCTGCTGGAACGCGCGAAGGGCATCTGCCCGTATCTCGACGCGTGGCTTCGCAACATTGCGTCAGCACGGCCGCCCTCGCCCTCGCGCGCTTCGATGACCACGACGGAAACGTCCTGCGCATGCAGTACGCGCGCCAGCGCGAGGCCGCCTAGACCCGCGCCGACGATGGCCACGTCGACCACCAGCGATTCGACCGCGGTCATCTCGCCGCTCAGACGAAGTCAGCAGTTCGATGGTCACCGGCTCTGCGGCCAGCACGGCTTGACAGGCGAGGCGCAACTTGGAGCCGATGCCGACGAGCCTATCGAGCTTGTCGTTTTCGAGCCGCTGGATCTTCGACAGGCTCGTGCGCCCTTCCTGTACGAACAGGTGGCAAGTTCCGCAGTCGGCCTTGCCGTTGCACTTGTGCTCGATGCTCTCGCCTACGGCGAGCAGTGCCTGCAGCAGGGTCGCGCCGGCGGCAACGTCGTAGGTCTTGCCCGAAGGCAGTACGGTCAGTGTGGTCATGATGGCGATCTTGATAAAAGGCTACGGATGAAGAACGATGAATAGCGGCCACGCTTCACGCGGCCAGTGCGGGTTGCAAGGCATCCACCAACGCTTCGGCGAACCCGCCCAGCGGCATCGCGATGCACGTGATGCCCTGCTCTTCGAGGAAGCGCGCCTCCATACGCGTCGGTTCGTCGGGCAGCACGGCCCAGTGCATGTCGGAGGAGCGCTTCATGATCTGGCGCGCGAAACTGCGTGTGAGCTGGTCGTCGAAACGGCAGCCCAGAAACAAAAAACTGCGACCGCTGCGCCACGCCTGCACGGCGGGCGGAATGGGCGTCTGGATATCGATCTCGGTCATGACTTCGACGAAGTCGCTGTCAGAGACCAGGTAGTTAGAGGCCGGCGCACGGCCGCCAATCGCCTTGTAGAGCAGCGCGCCCGAGGCCGGCACGTCATCCAGCAACGCGCCGTCTGCGCTATAGGCCGCGAACCAATGGCCGAAATGCTCGGCCTGCGACAGCCCCTGCAACTGCGCCCAGCCGCCCTGCGGCCGCGCCTGCGCCAGCGCGCAGGCGAAGGTGTCGTCGTACCAGCTGTCGACAACCAGCCCGGCGCCGATCGCCGCCAGCGCGCAATGCAGTGCCGACGGCGTCGGCGTCATTGCGAAGGCCTCATTCATGACGCTCACCAGCGACTTGCGATGCTTGAAGTTCTCGATGAACTGCGCCGCCTGGGTCAGCCGGGTGCGGATCTTGTGCAGCACGCTGACCTTGGCCGTGATGATTTCGGCGAGCGCGAGCGGCGTGGCAGGGACGGCCGTATCGGGGCACAGCGCGAGCAGCGCTGGTCCCAGGTACGGAATGACGCCGCCCGCACACAGGCGTTCGGCGATGGTCTGGACTGAAACGGTCATGGAGTGCGCCTCACAGATAAATGGCGGCGCCGGCGCCCACGTTGGTCGCGGTGTCTTTCAGCGTCTTGACGATGTACTTGACCTGGTCGGTGTCGAGCAGCGTGTGCAGCGGCAGCGCCAGCGCGCGATCGCCGATGCGCTCGGTGTCGGGCAACAGGCCGCTCTTGCGGCCGATCGCATCGCCCGCGTTCATGTAGTGAAACTGCTGATGCAGCGGATGGCTGTAGGCCACCGTCTCAATGCCGCAAGATTTCATGTCGTCGATCATCTGGGCGCGCGCGCTCTGCGTAAAACGCTTGCCCAAATGCACAACATAGAGCATCCAGTGCACTTCTTCGACGTCCTCGGCCACGTAGGCCGGCTTGATCCCTTCGAAGCTTTGCATCTCTCCGTGATACCAGGTCTCGACCTGCTTTCGCTGCGCGAGGCGTGTGTCGAGTTCGGCCAGTTGCGCGAGACCGAGCGCGGCGGTCAGATCACTGATGCCCGCCTGCAGCGGCACCCACGAGCCGACCGAGACGGACGCGCGGTCCGTGACGCGCCGCTCGCGCAGATAGCGCAGTTCATGGACGAGTTCGTCATCGTCGGTGACAAGCATGCCGCCCGCTCCTGTGCACAGCGCGGACGGGCTGGAGAAGTCGAACACAGATACGTCACCGAAACAGCCCACGTTGCGGCCCCGGTAGCGCGAGCCCAACGCCTCAGTACTGTCTTCGATCAGCCGCAAGCGCTGCGCGTCGGCCAGTTCGCGCAGCAGCGCCCACGCGGCCGGGTGGCCGTTGGTGTTGCCGGCGAGGATCGCGCGCGTGCGAGGGCCGATCTTCTGCGCGGCTTTTTCGGCGCTCAGACAACCGCTCCAGTAGTCGATGTCGGCGAACACCGGCACGGCTCCCGCCAGCGTGATCGCCTGCGCCACCTGATGCCAGGCGTGCGACGCGCAGACCACCTCGTCTCCCGGGCCGATCCCCATCGCGCGCAACGCAATCCAGGTGGCGAGCGTGCCGCTCGCGACCGCGACCGCATACTCCCGGCCAACCCAGCCCGCAAAGGCGCGCTCGAACGAATCAAGCATCGGCCCGTCGCTCCAACGCGAGGATTGCAGCACCGCGTTGACGAGATCGATCTCGCGCGCGGCGCAAGCCGGTTCGCTCAGCGCGATCTCATCGATTTCCATGCGCCTTCTCCTCGGTCAGGATCAACGCATCGGCCTCTTCAGGCCGCTGCGTGATGGACCTGCAATGCCCGGCCGACATCGCGAAATAGATACTGCGCACACCGAACCGAAGCGCTGCTGTCTCGTCGCGCATCACCGTTGCGCTGACATGCATTGTGCGCACCTCGGGATAACGTTCGTGCCATTGCGCGGCGGCGTCGCGTAGCGTCGGTGCCGTGCGGAGCAGGTCCGCCGCGAAGTCCAATTGCTCGGCGTTCAGGCTCATCTCACTCCTCCACGCCAGCAATGCGCCGCGCTTCGACCGTGATCGGCAGCGGCGTATCGTCGGCCATCGCGGGCAATTCGAGTTGCCAGCCGTTCGCGAGCGTGACGAGACCGCCCCACATCCCGGGCTGCGCCATCGCGACAATGGGCTCTTCCAGGTCCTTCTTTGGCACGTAGGCGCTCAGCGCGCCCTTGCTGTCCTTGCGGATCATGACTTTCATGGTTGCGGACTCCGGAGATTGATGACAGGTTCAAGCGGAATGCGCTGCTTCCTCCAGCAGTGGACGAAGCAACGGTGGCAGATGGGCGAGCACGTACTCAATGTCCTGCGCCGTAGTGATTTCGCCGAGCGACAGCCGCACCGCCGCGTGCAGCCAGCGCACGCGCCAGCTTCAGGTGCGCTGCATGTTCGATCGCGCTGAATACGCCACGGTGCCGGCCCTCCGGCGCCGCCGCGCGCAGCCCGCACACGGCCAGGTGATTGGCTTCGGTGGCGCCGCTGGTGAAGATCAACTCTGCGGGCTTGCAACCGAGCGCTCGCGCGATCGTCGCGCGGGCCGCAGCGAGCGTGCCCTTCACCTTCTGCCCGACGGCATGCTGCGACGACGCGTTGCCCCACACATCCGTCAAGATGGACAGCATCGCCTGCCACGGCGGAGGCTGGCAGCATGGTCGCGTTGTGGTCGAGATAGATCGTCGCCCGGCTCCGTTAGTTTGCTTCACGGCCAGAACACGCATTCGCGATCGATGCACAGCGTGTCCAGCAGCTCGGCCAGATTGGTGCTCTCATGCTGGGGCATCCATCGGTGCGACGCATGATCGCGCGCGCTCAGGTGCCACATACCGTCTTCATCGCGCGTGAGCCAGGCTATGTCGATCAGCCCGCCATTCGCGTCGACATTGCGGGAGCAGCACGGGCTCTCGACACGGAACCCCTGCCCATCGCGCAGCACGCGCGGCACCACATAGCGGTAGCGGGTACGCTCGCGCAACGCTTGCTCGATCTGGCGCTGGGTCAGGTCGAACGGGCGGCCCGCGCGCAAACCGTCGCGCGGCGGCGCCGCTTCTGGCGCGCTCGCCTGAACCGTCATGACATGGCTCCTTCTTCGGGTAGCAGGCCGGCGGGTGCGGGCGCAATTTCATTCTCCGTGCATCCGACGACACAGTTGCCGAACTCCACCAGATAGACCGGCTCGCCGCTCTCAACCACCCGGCCGACGTTGACGATTTCGCCGACCGTACCCGCCTCGGCCAGACAATCGTCCTGGCCGCGCTCCGGAAAGCTGCCGTCGTTGCACAGGTCATCCAGCGCGATCACGCGCATGCCCCACTGATAAGCAGGCTGAACCGGTTCGATACTCATGCTGACGGCTCCTGCGGTTGCGACGTTTCCGGCTGGACCCGTGTGCCGATCTTGTGCAGCGCTTCGGCCCGCTCGCCCAAGCCTTGCAGCACTTCGTCCGGCAGGTTGTCGAGCGTGCATAGCTCTTTCGCGCGCATGCCGACACGGTGGCCGCTCTCGACGAACTCCACTGCGTAGATATAGAACCGCTGAAGGAAGGTGTCGATGCTGGTGACGTAGCCGAACTCGCCCTTGTTCACCAGCACTTCGCCGATGTCCTTGCCGTTGTAGGTGCCGTCGTTTCGGATCACCGCGCGTGCGATCACGCGCTCGCCGTAGTTGAAGCGCGGGGGAAACGCGACCTCGATCAGGTCGTCGTCGCGGTTGATGTCAGCCATGCTTCACTCCCGCTGATCGTTGCGTCTGTCCAGTGGTCATCAGGTTCGCGACCTCGCCCGACTGCCGGCGCTGCCGCGCGAGCGCGCGCACCTCTTCGTCCGCGTCGTCCACCCGCGACACCACGATTTCGCCAGCGGCGCGCCCCGCGACTTCCCAGCGCACTCGCCAATCGGGATCGAACGCGAGGCGCGATAGCAGCGTCGCGGGCAGACGCTCGGCGACGATGCGGCGTACCTCGGCCTCGCTGTCGTCGGCAATACGCAGCAGCGTGGGCATCTCAAGACGCTCGGCCAGTCGCATCCGGACTACGCGATCAGGGTCGCCGATCATCTGCGGCAGCAGCGCGAGCGGCAGACGCTGCGCCACCGATTCGCGCACGCCGTAGTCGGAATCGCCCCGCATGCCGACCAATGCAGCAGACGACAGGCGCTGCGCCACGCGAATCCGCACCTCGCGATGCGGATCGTGGATCAGGCGCGCCAGTTGCGCCTGCGGCAATCGCAACGCGAGCTGCAGCCGGACCATCTCGTCCGGGTCGCAGAGCAATGCGGGCAGACAAAAGACATCGGCGTGACTCGCGGCGATTGCGCGCACCTCGAAGTACGGATGCGCAAGCTGCTCGTTGGCCAGTTCAGGATGCCAGTGAAAGAAGCGCTCGATGCGGCGCGCGTACGCATCCTGCATGCACGCGTGACCTGGCCCGCAACCGTGCTCCGCCGGCAATTCGCGGAACCGCACATACCCGCGGCCGGCGCAGTCGAGCGGGCCGCCCTGCCAGCGACGCGGTGCAATGTCGCCGCCTGGTACGCGCACGTTCTGTACGCTCATGGTTGCGTCCCCGTCCAGCCGCGCGTCGGATACTCACTCAGCGCATCCATTGCATCGTCGGACCCGACGCCGGTCTCATGACGATCCAAGACCTGCGAAAGCAGCGCGCCGCCCACCCGGTCTTCGGGATCGAGCCGGCGCAATTCGCGCAGTAGCATGCGCGCTTCTTCAAAGTCGCCGAGACGCATGTTGAGGTACGCGAGGCCTTTCAGCGTGAACAGATAAAAACGCGCGACCGCGTCATAACGCGTGGTCACGATCGCGGCCGCAAGCGGTTCGTCGCCGAAATTTGAGCCCAGCGCGGTGCGAGCGACCGCCAGCGCGTCTTCGCCGATCGCACGCGCCTGCGCCAATTGATGGCCGTAGAAGTAAAAGCGGTACAGCGCGATCAACGGCACCGGATGGCGCGGCGCGGCGGCTCGGGCGCGTTGCAACAGCGCGAGCGCCTCGTCGGGGCGCTCGCGCAGCCGACCCGCCTCGGCGATCAATGCATTGACGCCTGACGGCAAGCCGCCGCCAATCGCGCTCTGCGCAAACGCGGTCATTGCGTCGTCGAGGGCACGGTCGCCAGACTCCATCGCCATCGCTCCTCTTCAGGAGATCTGACGCGGCAGCGGCAGCCGCCCGCGGCCAATCGCGCTGACATCGATGGTCGCCACGCCCGGCGGCGCCGACTCCGCACTGCTGCAACCACAAGCGGCCTGGTTCGGATTGAAGAAGATCAAGCCGGACTGGGTTGGCGTGTCGGCGAAATCGATCGTTATGCCTTCGAGCATCAGCCGGCTCTCAGCCGGCAGGAATACGCGCAGGCCGTTGATGTCGAGTTCCTGTTCGCCTGGTTGCAGCGCCGGCTCGGCGGTGAATTTCGCGGTATAGCCGGAACAGCCGCCGGCGCTCACCACCAGACGAAAGCCGGCGCCAGCCGGCAGGCCCGAAAAGCGCACGATACGACGCATGAACTTCTCGGCGGCGCTCGTAACAGTTACGTTGGACAGCATGATGCGTAGTCTCCTGATGGATGAATGGCCGGCCCGGCCACGAGCCAGACTCAAACCTGAACGATGCAGCCGTCCACGGGACACACGGCGACGCACTGCGGGTCGTCAAAGTGCCCTTCGCATTCGGTACATTTCTTGGGGTCGATCGCGAACACGCCGCCTTTCTCGCTGATCGCGACATTGGGGCATTCCGGTTCGCAGGCCGAGCATCCCGTACAGGTGGACCCAATAATCTTCAGAGGCATGGAGGCTCTCCTGTTGTCCTGTCTGGAAGGGTGTGGGGGTGTCACGCCGCTGAGGCTGACGAGGTGTAAGCACCCTGGCGGATCGAAGCATCGCCGCGGTCCCGGTGCACGATGGCGCCGCTGGCGATGCGACTGCGGTAGTCGTTGAACCAAGCAAGCACCGCTTTTTCGATAAATTCGCCGACGTACTGATCGACCGGCTCGATGCCCGCTCGCGCCAGTTCGTCTTTCGGGCAGGCGCCGATCTTCGCGACCAGCACCGCGTGGCAGTCGTGGAGCGCGCGCACGACCGACGGTAGTTGCTCGTCGTCGCCGTAACCGCCCCGGCAATACAGGTCCACCCGGCGATGGCCGACGAACAGCACTTCGGCTGCCGAGACCTCGAAGATCTGAAACTCCGTGACATGGCCGAAGTGCTCGTTGACCCGGCCGCCGCCCTTCGTTGCGACCGCCACCAGCACCTTCATGTCGTCGGCGACGTCGATCTCGCGAGAGACAGCCAGCGCTTCTTGCTTCGCGTCGTGCTGCGCCTGACGCTCGGCTTCGACGCGCTGCTGGTATTCACGGCGGCGGTCGAGGTCGTAGACCACTTCCATCTGCTCGATCTTGTCGAGCGTGAAATCCTCGCTGCGGTCCTCGCCCAGCAGGCCAACCGCATCCGCGCGGCACTGGCGGCAATGACGCATCAGGTTGGCGCCGCCCATGCAGGCGTCCTGCACGGCCTTGAGTTCCTGCGCAGTCGGTCCGCGCTGGCCGCTCAGGCCAAAGTGAGTGCCGTGCTCGGGCTCCGAGATCAGCGGCATGATGTTATGCAGGAACGCGCCGCGTTTCTTGACGTCGCGGTTGACCTCGATCAGGTGCTCCTCGTTGATGCCGGGAATCAGCACCGAGTTGATTTTGGTCAGCACGCCGCGTGCGGTGAGCATCTCGAGACCCTTCATCTGCCGGTCATGAAGGATGCAGGCTGCTTCGTAACCGGTCACGCGCTTGTGCTTCCAGAAAATCCACGGATAGATTTTCTCGCCCACCGCCGGGTCGACCATGTTGATGGTGATTGTCACGTGGTCGATGTTGTACTTGCAGATTTCGTCCACGAGGTCGGGCAACGCCAAGCCATTGGTCGACAGGCACAGCTTGATGTCCGGCGCCTGTTCCTGCAGCATCCGGATCGTCTCGAAGGTCTTCTTCGGGCTCGCCAGCGAATCACCGGGACCGGCAATGCCAAGCACCGTCATCTGGGGAATCTCGCTTGCGACCGCCACGACCTTCTTCACTGCCTGTTGCGGCGTTAGCTTCTGAGAGACCACGCCGGGACGCGACTCGTTCGCGCAGTCGTATTTGCGGTTGCAGTAGTTGCACTGGACGTTGCAAGCCGGCGCCACCGCCACATGCATGCGCGCATAGTGATGATGGGCTTCTTCCGAGTAGCATGGGTGATTCTTGACCTTCTCCCAGATGTCCGGCGGCATGTCGTCGAGACTACCCGACGCGCCGCAGCTGGCCTTACCCTCGCCACCGTGCGTGCCGCAGCCGCCACCGGTGGACGGGTCTTCGATCTTCACGCCGAGCGGTTTTATCTGCCCGACGCTGATATAGGCCGCTGCGGGCAAGTCGCTCGCATTTGAACTCGCTTGCATGGATATCTCCTCGCAACCAACGGCGGCCGCGCGCAAGCCATAGAGCCAGATCCATGCCACTCGACAAGAACGCCAGGAATCAATGGGTTAGGATATATTTCGCAGTTCTGTTTGATCCCGGCGCGCGACGTATCCCTACAATTTCGTTGCGTCGTGTCGGTGTTGCGACAAATCTCGCACGACCCGGACAGCATGTTCTGAACCAGCGAGGCCTGAAACGACGGCGAGATATCGCCGATCTCGTCAAGGAACAGCCTACCGCCGTGCGCCAGTTCGAAGCAGCGCTTACTTGGCCCCTCCGCGCCGGTGAACGCACCGTTCTCGTGGCCGAACAGCCCGCTTTCCCGTAGGCACTCCATCAACGCCGCACAATTGTCGCGACGAACGACTCGCTGCTATCTGGACCGCGCCACCCATGCGAACAGGAGCGCCGGTTCATCGTTCACGTTGGGCACGATCACCCCAATGCCGCTCCTTCACGCGCGGCCGACGGTGCCTTCGCCGGGCCGGAACTGAAGACCCTACTGCTCGTCACGCGAAAGACCCGTAGCGCTCAGGCCGCGCAGTTGCCCGTCCGATTCGGCCAGCACCACAAAGGCGCGCCGCCACTCCATCGTCTGCACAAGATAGTTCAGGGACTCGCGGAAGGCTTTCGCCACATCGAGCGCCGAAACCAGCGTCTTGCTCACCTAGTAGATGCCGTCCAGCGCTTGCCGGGCAACGCTTGCCTGAATGTTCACCATTGACTTCCCCTTCGTGCGCTGAGCGCTTTCGATGTACCAGCGCAAGGCGCACGATCGACGCAAAGACACAGCGTTTGAAGTAAGCGCATTTCTACGCCAGCCATCGCGCATGGCAATCCCGCGCGCGTAACGACAAATCCGACAAAAAGAACGGCGGCAATCCTCACTCGTCGGGCGCATCGACACAAAAACAACAGCGAAACAACAGCGGCCCAGCTGAAAGAGGCCACTAGAGCGTGAAAATCCACTGGCATGGAAGTTGCCCTGAAGGTCGCATTACCCCGCTTTCAGGAGCCTGCGATGTCGGATTTCCAACGCGTCAGTACCGGTCTCGCCATGTTCGAAGCAGCGCTCCAGCCGGGCGCCGTGCTTGCGTCGGTGATGTTCGTCAACAACAAGACGGGCGTGATCCAGGACATCGCCGCAATCGGCGCGCCCCGCCGCGCCCGGGGCATTCTGCCGCACGTGGATAGCGCGCAGGCCGCCGGCAAGGTGCCGATCTCGCCGCTCTGCCGGTCGATCTGATGTCGTCCTCGGCTCACAAGATCGACGGCTCCAAAGACATTGGCGCGCTGTATGTGGAGCTTCGGCCGCGCATGCGGATCGCGTGCCAAATGCACGGCGGCGTCCACGAGCGCGGCATGGGCTCGGGGACGTTGTGCACGCATCAGATCCTCGAGGAACTGCCATTGCCGCCGGTCGAGATCCACTGCTCGATTCTCGCCGAGGACGCGATCAAGGCGGCCGTGTCTGACTTTCGCTCGCGCCAGACGATTCGAGGCGCAGCAGCCGACGACCTGTAATTCGCCGAGCAACCGACCTGCTCGTCTAACCCGAAGTGAGTCCATTCAAGCCTGAGAGGAACCTCCATGGAAACGCTCACCCAACCGGCTTCCGCCACACCCGGCGTCATGCCCCGTCTACTCGAATTCACGCCTCAGGCCGCTGCGAAAGTGGCTTCGCTGATCGAGGAAGAAGGCAATCCCAACCTGAAGCTGCGGCTGTACGTGTCCGGCGGCGGCTGTTCGGGCTTCCAGTACGGCTTCGCGTTCGACGACCAGGTGGCGGACGACGACATGCAGACCGTCACGGACGGCGTCACGCTGCTGGTCGATTCGATGAGCCAGCAATACCTGCCCGGCGCGCGCGTCGACTACGAAGACGGCCTGGAAGGTTCGCGCTTCGTCATTCACAACCCCAATGCGCAGAGCACCTGTGGCTGCGGCAGTTCGTTTTCCGTGTGAGGCAATCATGAAAATCTCACTGACTGGCGCCTCCCGACGACGACGAGAACAACCAGGTCGACAATGCATGGGGCCTTGACGTGCAATTGCGTCTCGCGTGCTGCGTAAAGCTGCGCGACGCCGACCTGACGATCAAACTGCCGCCACATACGCGCGACCTCGCGCGTGAGCGTTGAGGGCATGCGTCCTTAGCGCTGTGCGGCCTCTTCAAGCGCCATAGCGGTCATCGCCGCGAGCGCATAGCCGCGCTGATAGTCGCCGCCTGTGTTTACCTTCCCGCATCGCCGTTCCTATGGATAGCCAATCCCCACAGCGTTTGCATCGCGCCGACCGCGTCCGCACGTCCTGGCTGACCACGCCCATCGCATCGCGCATCGCTTTCTGCAGCGCCGTGTTCATCGCTCCACCTGGCTGTTCGAAACAGGACATTCGCGACAGGTCTTCGTTGGAACCGCTTCATCACAGCGCGAGCGAACACGGGAAAGCCCCGCGGCAAGCGGCTATTCGCACTAACCGTGCATGGCGCAGTACTTGCAAACCGTATGATCAAATGGATCAAATGCCTAAAGGACAACTTCCCGTGTCGAATCCGGTCATCAACGACACCACACTGCGCGACGGCGAACAGACCGCTGGCGTCGCATTCACGGTTGCCGAAAAATGCGCGATTGCCGAGGCGCTCTCAAGCGCCGGCGTACCGGAACTGGAGATCGGTATCCCCGCGATGGGTGCCGAGGAAATCGATTGCATCCAGACCATCGTCGCGCTGAATCTCGACGCCGATCTGATGGTCTGGGGCCGTCTCACCGACGCGGACCTGGCGTCGGCCTTGTGCTGCAATCCCGACATCATTCACCTGTCGATTCCCGTGTCCGATATCCACCTTCAACACAAATTGCACCAGCCGCGCTCGTGGGTGCTCGCGCAGGTGAATCGCGTGATCAGCGCCGCCGTCAAAAGCGGCCGCAAGGTTTCGCTGGGCGCGGAGGATGCCTCGCGCGCGGACCCCTCGTTCCTTGCCGACGTGGCGCGGCACGCGCAACAGTGCGGCGCGCAACGCATCCGCTTTGCGGACACGCTCGGCGTCCTCGATCCGTTTTCGACCTATGAAGCGATTGCGCGATTGCACGACGCGGTCGATCTGGAAATCGAAATCCACGCGCACAACGACCTCGGGCTCGCGACCGCGAACACCCTTGCCGCACTGCGCGCCGGCGCAACCCACTCCAACACCACTGTCAATGGTCTCGGCGAACGCGCCGGAAATGCCGCGCTGGAGGAGATCGTGATGGGCGTGCGCCATATCATGGGTCGCAACACCGGCGTCGACGCGACCGCGCTATTGAGCATCTCGCGGCTTGTCGAACGGGCTTCAGGACGCCCGGTCGCGCTTAACAAAAGCATTGTCGGCGCCAGCGTATTCACGCACGAGTCCGGCATCCACACAGACGGGCTCGCGAAGAATGCATCGACCTACGAGAGCTTCGATCCCGCCGAACTCGGTCGCGAACGCTCGGTCGTGCTCGGCAAGCATTCGGGTTCGCAAAGCGTGCGCCGGGCTTATGACGCGCTCGGCCTGGCCGTCAGTGAAAAGCTGCTCGTGCTGCTGCTGACCCGTATCCGCCACCATGCCACCCAGCACAAGCAAACGCCCAGCGCCGCCGACCTGTATCGCTTCCTGATCGAGTTGCGCTACACCGTCGGAGAATTGTCATGAGCGGCGTTGTGGTCGGCTTCACGAAGTGCGTCGCGCGACCCGAACAGTCGGGCACGACGACGCCGTGCGCCACCAGCGGCGCCTGCGACAAGTACTTCGCCGAGCCGACGTTCTGTCCACACCTATCCTCATCCGCTTGCAAGGAGTAAACGCGATGGAAAGCTTTATCCAGCAACTCAAGGCGCTGTCCTCAGCCGAGGACTTCATGCAGTTCTTCGGCATTCCGTTCGACCAGAAGGTCGTCAACGTGAGTCGACTGCACATCCTCAAGCGCTTCTTTCAGTACATCCAGCAACAGGACGCGCTGCCGGAAGGCGACGAACCCGCCCTGTTCGCGTTATATCACGCGCTGCTGCTGAAGGCTTACGGCGACTTCGTCACCTCCACGCCGGCGCAGGAAAAAGTGTTCAAGATGTTCCGGGACACAAATGGGCAGCAGCACGTTTCACTCGACAGTCTGCGCGCGTCGCTGCCCGCGCGCACCCTTGCCTGACAGGTGGACCAAGACCATGCACATCGTTAAGACCATGCACATTGTCGTCTGCATCAAGCAGGTCCCGGACTCGACGCAGATCCGCGTTCATCCGGTCACCAACACGATCATGCGCCAAGGTGTTCCGGCGATCGTCAACCCGTATGACCTGTTTTCACTCGAAGAGGCGCTGCGACTGAAGGACCGCTTCGGCGGCAAGGTCACGTTGCTTTGCATGGGCCCGCCGCAGGCCGAGGAAGCGCTGCGCAAGTGCATCAGCCTCGGCGCGGACGACGCCGTGCTGCTCACCGACCGTGCATTCGCTGGCGCGGATACGCTCGCTACGTCGTACGCACTGGCAGCGGGTATCCAGCAGATCGCGAAGGAGCAGGCGGTGGACATCGTGTTCACTGGCAAGCAGACGATCGACGGCGACACCGCGCAAGTGGGCCCCGGTATCGCGAAACGCCTCGGGCTGCAACTGCTGACCTACGTGTCGCGCATCGTCGAGACCGTTCTCGATGCGCGCACGATCACCGTCGAGCGACGCGCCGAGGGCGGCGTGCAGGTGCTCAGGACTGCGCTGCCGTGCCTGATCACAATGCTGGAGAACACCAACGAACTGCGTTTTGCGACGCTGCCCGCGATGATTCATGCGGCCGGCTATCCGGTGCACAAATGGAACTGCGAACAGGCCGGCATCGAAGACCTCAGCAAGATCGGCCTGAAGGGCTCGCCGACAGCGGTCAGAAAAGTCTTTGGACCGACGCCGCGCAGCGAGAAAGCGGAGATGCTCGACCTCGACGCATCGAGTCTGTGCGACGTGTCGGTGAACCTGCTGCAAAAGATCTTCACGCGCCATCCTACCCTGGAAGCTGACCTGCTGATGAAGGAGGGGTCATGAACGCACCCGCCGCCACCGCGAAGAAACCCGCCGGCCGCGCAGGACGCAACCTCGAACTGCCGGAACACCTGAAGGCCTACAAAGGCGTCTGGGTCTTTATCGAGCACGACCGTGGACACGTGCACAGCGTCTCGTGGGAACTGCTCGGTGAAGCGCGCAAATTGGCCGACACGCTCGGCAGCCGAGTGGGCATCGCGGTGCTCGGCGGCGCGAATGAACCGCTCGAACAGTTCGCCGCAGAAGCCTTCACTTACGGCGCGGACGATGCGTACATCGTCCACGACCCGGTCTTGCAAGGCTATCGCAACGAGCCGTTCACGAAAGGGCTGACCGACCTCGTCAACCGGCATCAGCCCGAGATCCTGCTGCTGGGCGCGACGTCGATGGGCCGCGACCTCGCCGGCTCCGTAGCGACGACCTTGCTGACCGGGCTGACCGCCGATTGCACCGAACTCAACATCGATCCCGCGTCGCGGGCGCTGGCGGCGACGCGCCCCACCTTCGGCGGCTCGCTGTTGTGCACGATCATGACGCTCGCGTACCGTCCGCAGATGGCGACGGTGCGCCCGCGCGTGATGCCGATGCCGCTGCGCGACGCCGAACGCACCGGCAACATCGTCCATGGAACGCTGGGGATGATCGAGACGGACATCGTCACGAGGCTGCTCGACTTTATCCCGGATGCGAGCAGCAACCGGATCAACCTGCCCTATGCCGATGTGATCGTGAGCGGCGGCAAGGGGTTGAAGAGCCCGGAGAACTTCCAACTGGCGTTCGAACTGGCGGACGTGCTCGGCGGCGAAGTGGGTGCGACCCGGCCATGCGTGCAGGCCGGCTGGGTCGAGGGGGAGCGCCAGGTAGGACAGACCGGCAAGACGGTGCGGCCCAAGCTCTACATCGCCGCCGGCATATCCGGCGCAATCCAGCACCGCGTGGGCATGGAAAGCGCAGACGTGATCGTGGCGATCAACACCGACCCGAACGCACCCATCTTCGATTTTGCACACTACGGGATTGTCGGCAATGCGTTGCAAGTGTTGCCCGCGCTGAAGCAGGCTTTTGTGGAGCATTTGACCCGGCGCCGCGAGCAGGCTGCCTGAGGAGAATCACGATGAGAAAACCTTCACAGTTCGATGTGATTGTGGTCGGCGCCGGTCCGTCCGGCAACGCTGCCGCTTACACGATGGCCAAGGCAGGTCTGGAAGTGCTGCAGATCGAGCGCGGCGAATATCCGGGCAGCAAAAACGTTCAGGGTGCGATCCTGTACGCGAAGGCGCTCGAAGAGATCATCCCGGACTTCCGCGACGATGCGCCGCTGGAGCGCCACGTCATCGAGCAGCGGATGTGGATGCTCGACGATACGTCGTTTGTCGGTACACATGTGCGCAGCGAGGATTACAACAAGCCGCCCTACAACCGCTACACGATCATCCGCGCGCAGTTCGACAAGTGGTTTTCATCGAAAGTGCGCGAAGCCGGCGCACTGCTGCTCTGCGAGACCACGGTGAAGGAACTGATTATGGACGGCGACCTGGTGGTCGGCGTGCAGTGCGACCGCGAGCACGGCGATGTCTATGCCGACGTGGTGGTGCTCGCCGACGGCGTGAATTCGACGCTCGCGCGCAAGGCGGGCTTTCATGGAGAGATCGGGGCCGGCAACGTTGCGCTCGCCGTCAAGGAGATTCTCTTCATGCCAGAGGAGACGATCCGCCAGCGCTTCAACGTCGGCGAGGACGACGGCGTCGTGATCGAGATGGTCGGCAGGATCACCGACGGCATGATGGGCACTGGCTTCCTCTATACCAACAAGGAATCGCTCACCATAGGCGTGGGCTGCATGCTGAGCGACTTCAAGAAAAACCCCAACCGCACGAGCCCCTACGTGCTCCTCGAAAAGATGAAGCAGCACCCGTCGATCGCACCGCTGATTGCGGGCGGCGAGATGAAGGAGTATTGCGCGCATCTGATTCCCGAAGGCGGTTTTCACGCAATCCCGCAGGTCTACGGCAACGGCTGGATGATCGTTGGCGATTCAGGCGGTTTCGTGAACGCCGCGCACCGAGAAGGATCGAATCTTGCGATGACCACGGGACGCCTCGCCGCCGAAACGGTGATCCACGCGAAAGCCGCGGGCCACGGCTACCGCGCCGGCACGCTCAAGGCCTACAAGGCCGCGCTCGATCAGAGCTTCGTGATGAAAGACCTGCACAAGTACCGCGACATGCCGGCCGTGCTGCACCAGAATCCGCAGTTCTTCACGACCTACCCCGACCTCATGGCGCGCGCCGCGCGCACGATGATCACGGTCGACGGTAAGGACAAGAAAAGCAAGGAGCGCGAGATTTTTTCGAGCTTCCGCACAGCCCGTTCGCTTTCCGGCATCGTGAGTGACGCCTACAAACTCCTGAGGGCCTTCCGATGAGCACCCTACCCGTCAACGTAGAGGAAAAGCTGTTCCAGAACCGTTACCGCGTCGATGCAGGTCGGCCGCACGTCCACATCAAGAATGCCGACGTCTGCCAGAGCGAATGCAGCGCGAAGAGTTGCACCTTTGTCTGCCCGGCCTCGTGCTACAAGGCCGAAGGCAACGGCGCGGTGACGCTGATCACGGACGGCTGCCTCGAATGCGGCAGTTGCCGCATCCTCTGTACCGACCACCAGAATATCGAGTGGGACTACCCGCGCGGTGGTCACGGCATCCTGTTCAAGTTCGGTTGAGGAACATCGTCATTGCCAGACCAGAACGACATGTGTTTGCTTGCACCGAGAACCGGCCGCCGCCGCATCCGCGGGGCGCCTGCGCGGGCGGCAAGGGCTCGGCCGCGCTGCTGAAGGTCTTCTGGGCGGAACAGCAGAAACGCCAGGCGCCGATACCGTCGCGATCACGTTTTCGGGCTGCCTCGGCCCGTAGTGGAAGCGTTGCTGCAGCGTCTGCTGCAAACGGCCCGCCGTCTGAGGCAGACACACCGTGCGCTGAGCGCGACATGGCCAACGAACCGGCGATGACAGCGCCGCGTTCGCACCACCTTAGTCGAGATACGGACCGCTTCCGATCGTGATCGTGCCAAGGTCCGCGCCAAATTCAGATTTGACTTCTCCGAGCCATTCGCCTCAGTCGCGATGTCGCGGCCCCGACACGCCGCAAGTCCGACAGTCCTTTCAGAGACGCTTGATCTCGACACCGTATTTCCTCAGCGCGTAGCCAATCTGGCGCGGCGTCAGTCCAAGCAGCCGCGCCGCCTTTGCCTGCACCCAGCCGGATCTTTCCATGGCGGCGATGAGACGCTCGCGGTTGGTCATCTTCGCATCACTTCCGAGGACTGCGCCGCCAGCCGCTAACGGAGCCCGCTCGCTGCCGACAGGCTGGACCGCAACTGCGCCCGACGTAACAGCCTGGGCCCCCGGCGTAGCCGGCTTCACGGGCACTGGTACGATTCGCCCGGGCTGCAGCGCGATTTCGTCCGATCGGCTCTTCCACAGCATCGCGGACAGGCACTGGCCGTGGCAGCAGGCAAAGTCGTTTCTCACGATCGCTGGTCCCGGCGCCAAGGTCGCGCTCCGCTGCACGCAATTCTCGAGCTCGCGGACATTGCCGGGAAAACCGCAGTTCATCAATACTTCAATCGCGCTCGCATCGAAGGTCAGCGTACGGCCGTTCTCGCTGTTGAAATTCTCGAGAAACTCAACGGCGAGGAGCGGAATATCACTGCGCCTTTCACGCAACGGCGGCAACAGCAAGGGAACCACGCAGAGGCGATAATAAAGGTCGGCGCGGAACTCGTTCCTTGCCACCGCCTCTTCCAGGTTTTTATTCGTGGCGGCAATCACGCGAACATCGACCTTAATGGTCTGGTTGCTGCCGACGCGCTCGAATTCTTGCTCCTGCAGGACGCGCAGCAGCTTTGCCTGGAACGAGGCCGAGATCTCGCCGATCTCGTCCAGAAACAGCGTCCCCTTGTCGGCGAGCTCGAAGCGCCCCTTGCGCGAATTGAAGGCGCTGGTAAAGGCACCCTTCTCATGACCGAACAATTCGGATTCCAGCACCGTCTCATGGAGCGCCGCGCAATTGAGCTTGATGAAGGGCCGCTTGGCGCGCGGCGACAGCTCGTGAACGGCCTTGGCGACCAGCTCCTTCCCGGTACCGGATTCGCCGCGCAACAGAACTGTGCTGTTCGATTCGGCTACCACCGCGATCTTCGCGAGCAGCTTGCGCAGCGCCGGGCTGTCGCCAATGATCCCCTCGATCTGAAACTTCTTACGCTCCCCTGCAGGGTGCTTGAGCTCGGACAATGGCTTTTGCAGCCCGTCCTTCCCCGCCATCAGTCGCTCGCGGTCGCTCTTGAAAAAGCGATGCAGCTTCACCGTCTGCCCCACCAGGTTGGCGACCATGGTAAGCAGCCGCACGTCGTAATCGAGCCGGAAGTTCGACCCATAGTCCAGGATACGGTCGATGGTCAGCGTGCCTATGACTTTCGCGTCGATGCGAATAGGGACGCCAATGAACGACACTCGCATGTTGTCGGAGGCACCGAGCACGCCCATGTCGGCGGCACTGAAGCCCGAATGCACCGCTATGTTCTCGGCGACGAGCGGCCTGTCCGTCGCCATGATCTGGTCAATTGCCTTCTGCGGCAGGCGCGTCCGGTAGTGCTCATCGCTGCCTTCGCTCCAGTCCGCGCCAACGGTAATGTCCGGTACGCCATCATCGTCGAAGAGAGAGACGATACCGAGCCGCATCTGAACAAACGATTGCAGGAGATCGATGACGTTGGCCAACGTGACTTCGAGCCGGTAGGGGGCGGTCAGTACCTTCGATATTTCGAAGATGCCGGTAAGCACGCTCTCGTGCCACTGCACAATAGGGACCGCGTGGTCCGTCTCGGACTTTGAGCCAGGCCTTTCGCGTACGGAAGCGATATGCAGCATGACGACGTCCCCGTTGTTGGGACCGTGCTCCCCGTCACCTTGTTCGGATTTGCGGGCATTGTGTTGCATATCATCCTCGATCTAGCGCCCAATTTCACGGGCTGACTTCAAAAGATAATGCCCTTTCATGGAAGGACGGTGAAACTGTAGTGCCTTGATGTACTTATTTTCTGCTTTTGCGATCTCGCTGCGTGGATTCCGTTAGGAACTCGAGTTCCATTGATGTCGCTCAAATCAACTGCGATTTGTCTACTCCAGGTGCAGCCGATTACAGGTGTCGTCCATCATTGATTGCTGCCTCGGTGACCGTGAGATAACTCGCCGCATCCGAGCATAGGACGAAGATGATCTATCTTTGCGACCGCTTCGGGCGTGCCCGCCCGGCGCAGCGGGATATTTGGCACAAGAAGCGCTTCCGTGTCGGGCGACAAAATGTCCGTCTTGAACTGGCCGAGGACGTATGGAAACTGTTTTCAGATCGTCAGATCCGAGCCTATCGGTCCGATCAATCTGGTTTGGTAAGTCATGGCTGCGTTAGCGTAACGTTTCAAGTGCAAAAAAAGCCCCTCCGGGCTCCAGGTGCCAGCCATCCTCACTACCTCTATTGTTTTGGCAACCCCAAGTATCTTCACGACGCGCTTCAGGTTGTAGGCCAACACCTGTAGACTCATTTCGGTGCTGAACCGTCCGAGCGTTCGGGTCTGGAAGTGTGTGGCCCCCAATCCAGTGCTTCAGCGTGCCGAAGACATGTTCGACAGTGCTTCTGCGGATGGTCATTGCGTCAGGCTTGCGCTCTAGCCGACGCTGCATGGCCTCAACTATATGCTCATGTTCCCATCGTCGAATGCGCCGGTAGTCGCTGGGTGACATCGTTCCTTGAGCGGGCAACGCGGGCAGGCGCTGGGGGCCAGTAGCCGTCGTACTTGCGCACGTTCTGGCCGAGGAAATCGAAACCGTCTGCAATGTTCGTGATCCGGGTCTTCTCTTCCGAGCGCTCCAGACCTTGAGCGGCCATAAACTGCCTGACCGCCGGAAGCACCTCGAATTCGAGCACTTCTTTCGACATACCGGTCACAATAAAGTCATCGGCGTAGCGAACGACGTTGAGATGGGCCTTGCTGCGTGCCGCCGCGGTGAGATTACGCTCGGTCATCAGAGCATCGAGCACGACGAACAGATTTAGATCGAGGCCCTTGAAACGCATGATCCCAACTTATCCATAGTGTGGATGCGTTCCATCAAAACAATCGATTTTACGAAATGTACGGCATGGAGGATAGTGTTCCTGGTAAATCCATTTCAAACCTGCTGGCGCCTTCGTCGTGCCGGGGTAGCGGATGAAGTGTGTCGTAGAACTGAGCGAAGCCGAGGAAATGACGTTGCAGCAGTTGTCGATCAATCACATGCATCGGGACACGCGCACGCGAGCGGCGGCCCTTTCGCTGCTCGGACACAGGATCAAGCGCAAGCTCACCGCCGAGCAACTCGGCGTGAGCGGGCAGTCGATCTGTGACTGGCTCACGCATGGCGCAACAGCGGCGTGTCCGGCCCGATGGGCGGCCATAACGGTGGGCACATGAAGCACCACTAGCGACGCTTCATCACCTGAACGAAGGAAATCGCAGATCCCGAACTCGCTGAACTTTCTCGGCGGACACGGCACCAAATTTTAAGTCAGTTTCTCGTGGACGCTCTCATGAATACTGTAGCAAAACGTCGGGCCGGAGAAATAGAATTTGGGCATATCAAGATGGTTGTTGGTCTTTGCCCTGACGCCGAGAAAAATCCTCAGGTGTACACCGACCATCAACCAAGGCACATGTCCAATGCGGCCACGGTCTTCGGCGGCATGGGCAAGCTGGATCGCGCCGACACGACGCGACAAGCGTCTGGCAGGTCGCGTAGGCGCTTACTACCGGCAAAACTTCGCATAGTTCTCCAAACCCTTTCTATATCGGCCGCTTACCTTCGTACAGTTGAGGCAACCCTCGACTTCGCCTTGGCTTCGCGACGAATCGGGAGCAGCCAATTGCAGGTGCCAAATGCCTCAGCGACCCGGCCAAATGGATCTCGTGTCAATTGCGGTCAGATCGTGCGGAAGATGCGGGGGAAGTCTTTGGTAGATCTGGTGCGAAAGGCACGCGCACTCGATGTAATCTCCATCGTGGATGAGGTTCGATCGGTCCGTGAAGCGTTGACGGAAATGCTCTTTTCTTCGGGCTTCATCCCAGAACTGTTCCAGAGTGCGGATGATTTCTTGAAATCGAACCGCTTTCTCAGCAAGTCCTTCGCGTCCGTCAGGTCCACCCTCAAAGGCCGGACGGCGCATAGGAGGCAGTCGTGAATTTGGCCGTGTCCACAGATAGAGGACCTCTCTCCATGCGCTCTCAGCTGCGGTGGAGGCTGGTTTGGGAAAATGAGTTGCGACTCGCCGACCACATCGAACTGTCCGAGTTCTTCCGAAAGACCTACGGACCGACCGGGGCGTTTAATGCAAAACCATTCGAAGGCAATCACAGTTGGGCTGGTGCGCGGCCAGAGTTCCGTGCAATCGGCTACGACGCGCGCGGCGTAGCGGCTCATATCGGCGCACTGCGTCGTTTCATCAAGGTTGGCGCAGTCGATCTACTAGTGGCCGAACTAGGATTGTACGCGGTACGTCCGGATCTTGAGGGACTCGGAATCCCTCAATTAATGCGCGTGATGTATCCCGTATTGCAGGAACTTGGCGTTCCATTCGGCTTCGGCACGGTTCGACACGCGTTGCGGCAACACATTGCAAGGCTGCTCGGCCGACCCGGTCTGGCGACTATTGTGTCTGGAGTTCGCGTGAGGTCGACCCTTCGAGAAGTGCATCTCGACACGCCGCCCACGCGCATCGAGGACGTACTCATTGTCGTCTTACCGATTGGACGGTCAATGAGCGATTGGCCGACCGGAACGATAATTGATCGGAACGGGCCAGAGCTGTGAGGCACTGCTTATCCGAAGCGCGCAGCGAGTGCGCTGACACCACCGGACGTCGCAGCGTTTATTTGACGTTTGACGACGGCCCTAATCCACTTTGCACACCAGACGTCCTCGATGTGCTGGCGGAACACCGGGTGCCAGCGACTTTCTGCGTCATCGGTGCGTACGCAGCGGACCAGCCGAAGCTGATCCGACGGATGATCGCAGAAGGGCACGAGGTCGCAAACCACACGATGACTCATCCGGACCTGTCCAGATGCGAACCCACCGAAGTACAACAGGAAATACTAACGGCAAGCAGGGTCATCAGGATGGCGAGCCCCCATGCTTCGCTGCGGTATATGCGTGCCCCGTACGGCTTGTGGACCGAAGCAGTGCTCACTACGTCAGCGAGCGCTGGTCTGGCGCCCCTCCACTGGTCGGTAGACCCGCGAGACTGGTCTCGTCCCGGCGTGGACGCGATTGTCAGCGCAGTGCTGGCCTCTGTCCGGCCGGGTGCAATTGTGCTCTTGCACGACGGATGCCCTCCCGATGAGTTGGGACGATGCACTCACGCTGGTCGGCGCGAGCAGACCCTCATGGCGCTTTCCCTCATGATTCCAGCATTGCATGCCCGGGGGTTTGCAATTCGATCGCTTCCTCAACCTAACCGGACAAACCAGACACCCTATGAACATGCTTGGCGCAACTAGCACTGTCGCTGTCTCGCTTTATGCGCTGCTCTCGACTGTCTATAAAAGCACGCAGGCGCTTTATGCTGAGCCGACAAACGTGTCATCGCTGTCGGACGGCCTGATCGACTCCAACACTCTGCCGGGCGTGGATGTCATCGTTCCCTGCTTCAACGAGGACCCGCGCACGCTTTCGGCATGCCTGGAGTCCATTGCAAACCAGGACGACGCCGGAAAACTGCGGGTCTATGTGGTTGATGATGGTTCTGCGAATCTCGATACGCCGCTCGTTTGGAGATTTGGTGCTTAACGTCGACTCGGACACGATAATCGGCTGAGACGTGGTCACGAAGCTTGCATTGAAAATGCAAAATCCAGCGATCGGCGCGGCCATGGGTCAGTTGACCGCCAGCAACCGGAGCGACACCGGGTTGATCGATATGGAGTACTGGCTGGCTTGCAACGAAGAGCGCGCGGCACAGGCTCGCTTCGGTGCCGTTACGTGCTGCTGCGGTCCGTGTGCCATGTACCGCCGGTCCGAGCTCCTTTTGCTGCTCGATCAGTACGAGACGCAACTTTTTCGCGGGAAACCGAGCGACTTCGGCGAGGACCGTCATCTAACGATTCTCATGCTGACGGCAGGTTATCGGACCGAGTACGTTCCGGACGCCATTGCGGCGACAGTCGTTCCGGACAGACTGGGGGCGTATCTGCGCCAACAACTGCGCTGGGCGCGCAGTACTTATCGGGACACGTTGCTTTCTCTGCGCCTGCTCGATCGCTACCTTACGCTGGACGTCATCGGACTGAATCTGGGCTCGCTATTTCTCGCCTTATCGCTTCTAGCGGGGCTCGCGCAGCTCGCATTGACAGCGACAGTGCCGTGGTGGACTGCCCTGATAATCGCATCATTGACCATGATCCGCTGTAGCGTGGCATCGGTTCGCGCTCGCCAGATTCGATTTCTTGGCTTTTCTCTTCACACACCCATTAACCTCTTTCTCTTGCTCCCCCTGAAAGCCTATGCGCTGTATACATTGAGCAATAGTGATTGGCTGTCACGGAGCGCTGCTGCCAACGTACGACACGGGGGTGGAAACAGGCCGCCACCGGAAACCCGAAGGCGGGACCGAACGCTACAGAATTTGCGGTATTGCGATGGCGCTTCGCACAGCGGATCCTACGCGCGGTTCTTCGACGTTGGTGGTGGCATACGACGGCGTTTGTAGCGACGAGTGATCGTGCACGCCACTTATCTTAGATGCTATGAGACGATCGTACTTTCCGTTGAGAATCTAGCAGTTGGTTTCTAAAATCCCTTACCGACTAACGATTTGTGCATCCGTCGACTCCGTGAAAACTGGGAGCTACTGAGCCTTACCGCAAGCAGCTCGGCACTCGCCCACCGCCAGATTTTGCACGGACAGGAAGATTCCCCTGAGAAACGTTGCCGCGCGGCAAAGCGTTCGTACCGCATCCACATATAAACGTCTCAATCTGATGCACCATTACCTTGGGGGCCTGCTGAAATAGTCGAAGGACATCACCTCTTTCTGGCGTTCCACATCAACTCCTACAAGGGATTCCAGATCGGTACGTTCGCGCCGACCAAGGTCGCGTGGAGCCAAGACAATCGGACGGTCGGTTTCCGCCTTTACGGCGAAGGCTCGGACGCCGTCCGCGTGGAGTGCCGCATTGGCGGTGCGGATCTGAATCCGTATCTCGCTTTTGCGGCCCTGATCGCGGCGGGTCTTGCGGGCATCGAACGAGAAGCTGGCATTGCCAGACCCGCTTGTGGCGACGCGTATCGGGATGCCGAGCTACCGGAAATTCCGAAAACGCCGCGGGACGCCACCGACATCAGTTCGACATTCTGTCCGCTAGCGGATGGAACCGATCGAGCCACCTCCAGCGCGGCCGCATTGTCCGGAACGGAACATTCGCGACACGAACAATCGGACGATGCACCGCCATAACCCGACATTGTGCCGGTCAACATCCCGCAAATTGTGCTCCGACTGTAGATGCTCGCTTGGCACAACGCTTGCGATCCATCGCCGACAACTCAAGAGACCTGACATGCTCAATCCGATCATCAATGACACGACACTTCGTGACGGCGAGCAGACCGCCGGCGTCGCGTTTCGCACCGAAGAAAAATGCGCAATCGCCGCCGCACTGTCGCAAGCCGGCGTGGCCGAACTCGAAATCGGAATTCCTGCCATGGGCGAAGACGAAATGGCGTGCATCGCTGCAATCGTCGACCTGAACCTCGACGCCCGCCTGATGGTTTGGGGGCGCCTCACGGACGAGGATCTCACCGCGGCATTGCGCTGCGATGCCGATATCGTTCATCTCTCGGTTCCCGTTTCGGATATTCATTTGCAACACAAGCTGCGGCAGTCGCGCAGTTGGGTACTGGCGCAGATCGCACGCGTCGTCGACGAGGCAGCGAAAAACCATCCCAAGATTTCCCTCGGCATGGAAGACGCCTCGCGCGCGGATCCCTCATTTCTCATAGAAGTGGCTCAATGCGCGCAGCAGCACGGGGCCCAGCGCGTGCGCTTTGCCGACACTGTCGGTATCCTGGACCCCTTTAAGACCTTCTACGCCATTGCAGCGCTGCGCGTCGCCGTCGATCTGGAGATCGAAATCCATGCGCACGACGACCTCGGGCTCGCCACAGCCAACACACTGGCCGCCCTTGGGGCCGGCGCGACCCATGCGAGCACCACCGTCAACGGGTTGGGTGAGCGCGCCGGCAATGCAGCGCTGGAAGAAGTCGTGATGGGCGCGCGGCACCTGCTGCGACGAGACACTGGCGTCGACACCAGAGCGCTGCCCGACATTTCGTCGCTGGTCGAACAAGCCTCAGGCCGCGCAGTTTCCTTCAACAAGAGCATCATCGGTAGGAGCATCTTTACTCACGAGTCGGGCATTCACACCGACGGCCTCGCGAAGCACCCCACGACCTACGAGGGATTCGATCCGGCAGAGCTCGGCCGGCAACGGTCGACGATACTCGGGAAACATTCTGGATCTCAAAGTGTGCGTGAGGCCTACGACGCTCTAGGCGTGACGGTGTCGGAGCGGCTCATCCCGCTCCTGCTTGCGCGCATCCGCTCTTTCGTCACGCAGTACAAGCAGGCGCCGAATGCAAGCGATCTGCGCCGCTTCCTGACCCAAGTCCACAGCACGCGGGTGAAGGTGTCGTGAGTGTGGTGATGGCGGCCAAACTTGTCCAATAGAAGTAACGACATGCAAGAAGTTATCGAACAACTGCGTCACCTGTCGCCGGCCGAGGATTTCCTGCGATTCTTCGACATCGCATTCGGCGATAAGGTGGTGAACGTGAGCCGCCTGCACATCCTCAAGCGCTTCTTTCAGAATATCGAGCAACAGAAAGAACTGCCGCGTAACAACGCGACGGCCGTGCTCGCCGTCTATCGATGCTTACTGCAGAAGGCCTACAACGACTTCGCTGTATCCACGCCCGCGGAGCAAAAGGTCTTCAAAGCGTCCAGCCTGCGCGACGTGTCGCTGAAACTCGTGCACAAGATATTCGCTCGCCATCCTACATTGGAGGCGGACCTGTTGATGAAGAGAGCCCCTTGAACTCGCCCGCTGCCTCGGAAAAGAAGCCGGCCGCGCCGGTCAAACGGGCCGCCGGCCGTAACCTCAATCTGCCCAAAGATCTGAAAGCCTACCAGGGCGTCTGGGTCTTTCTCGAGCACGACCGCGGCCACATGCATAGCGTGTCGTGGGAGCTGCTCGGTGAGGCGCGCAAGCCCGCCGACAAACTCGGCAGTCGTGTCGCTGTGGCCGTGCTCGGCGGTACCGACGAGCCGCTTGAGCAGTTTGCCAGTGAGGCGTTCAGTTTCGGCGCGGACAAAGCGTATGTGATTCACGACCCTGTGTCGCTCGGCTATCGCAACGAACCGTTCACGAAGGGGCTGACCGACCCGGTCAACAAGTACCGCTCCGAGATTCTGCTGCTCGGTGCAACCTCGATGGCCCGGGATCTCGCCGGATCTGTCGCAACGACGCTCTTGACCGGCCTCACCGCCGACTGCACTGAGCTGAACATTGACCCGTAGTTGCCGCATTCTGTGCACCGACCATCACAACCTCGAATGGGCGTGTCCGCGCAGCGAGCATCGCATCCAGTTCAGGTTCGCGTAGACAAACACATCCATCGTCACATCGGCTTCCGAGCGCCGCAAAAGCGGCCGGACGCCTCACCACTCACCATATCGGAGCAAATTGATGAATCTCATTACTGGTATCGAATCGACCGATCTCTTCGGCGGCAACGTTCCCTCCCCCGTGCTACAGCTGATCGAGAGAACCCGCGGCGGCAGCAATGACGATGTGGCCGCCGCGTTGTGGACTGCGGTCCTGTCGTACCCGCGCTGCCTGCCACCCTACTATCTGCTGTATAAGTTCCATGCGAACCGGGGTGAACTTGGCGAGGCGCAGGAGGTCGCGACCAAGGCTTTGGCGGTCGCCGCCCGGCAGGCGTCGCTCGACAGCGACTGGTGTGCGGTACAGCCGGGCGACACCGACTTCACCATTCCTGGTCCGGGCCGCTTCTGGCTCTTCACACTGAAGGCGCTCGCGTTCATCAGCGTGCGGCGCGGTGAGCGCGCCGTTGCACTGAAGCTGATCGCCAAGCTGCGCAGGCTGGACCCGATCGATTGCATAGGCTTGGACGTCGTGGAAGCCTTGCTCGCACAGTCCGGATCCCGATAATCGCCGCCGGAAGATCAACTGACAGATCGACAATATGTCCCCGGCTTGGCTATGGCAGAACTCCATTGCAGTTCATGGCGATCGTTTCACTAGTCAAAGCCGACGCTCGCCGCACACTTCGCGCGGGCGCGCACGCCATGCCGTGGACGTTTTTCAGCGAGCCGTGGAAACCGGTAGCCCAGCGGTGCCGACAATTCGGCGTACATCCGATAAAGAGACCGCGTCGCAAGCAGGGGTTGCGTTGCAACCGGAAACGCAAATCAAGGCAACAACCAGATTGACACACGCCTTGCCGGTCGCGCCGAACCTGCTCGATCAGGCGTTTGCCGTCACCGCGCCGAATGAGGCCTGGTGTGCCGATACACGTTATATCGCCACGAAACCCTCGAAACCCCACAAATCCATGCCGCAAAAACCTTGCTGAAAGATCCCATTTCCTAACTTGGCTGAATTGGTCTTCGCGTGGTCTTAGGCGGAGGAATCATGCGTGACGCCTCCTGCAATATTATCTCCAGCATCCAATTGCTTGCCGGATCACTGTTGTGAAGGGCAGACCATTGGACGGCCTCGGTGAATGCGGGACGTGGCAGCGGAAGTTCGACGATCCGCAGAGGCATCGCTTTTTCGAAATACTTGACCAGCCTTAAGGGCATCGTCCCTATACGGTCAGTGTTTAATAGCATAGGCGGGATCATGCTAAAGCTCGGCACGATGACCTCGTCCCGTCTCTTGAGACCGTGCTGAAGCAAAAACCATTCCTCGATGGAGGGCTGCCGCGCACGCCCGAACTTGACCACAACGTGCCCCATCGACATATATCTCTCGAATGTGAGCTGCCCTGATAGCTGCTGGTTCGTGCGGCAGCCTACGCACACGAGCGTCTCCTCGAACAGCTTCGCTTTAGGGTGCGCGCTCGACATGAAAAATTCCGGCAAGATAAGAAAATCGGCTTCGCCGCGCCGGAGAACCTCATCGGGGTCATCGGCAAGTGGCAGCAATTCGAAACTGACGGCGGGAGCTTCCCGTGCAATACGCTCCACGATCTTTCGAAAAAATACGACTGTCATGAAATCGGAAAGAATGATCCTGAAGCGGCGATCCGATTTGGCTGGGTTGAACACGTCCTGCGAAATAACGGAGAGCTGGATGTGCACCAGAGCCTCCCGGACTGGAGCAGCGAGCCCTTCCGCACGCGGTGTTGGGACAAATTCCCGGCCCCTCATCGTAAATAGTTCATCGCAAAAATAGGCGCGTAGCCGGGCGACGGCCGCACTCATGGCCGGCTGGCTCAGGTTGATGCTGCGTGCCGCCGCGGTGAGATTACGCTCGGTCATCAGAGCATCGAGCGCGACGAGGAGATTTAGATCGAGGCCCTTGAAACGCATGATTCCAAGTTATCCATAATGTAGATGTCTTCCATCAAAACAATCGATTTTACGAATTGTACGGCATGGAGGATAGTGTTCCTGGTAGATCCATTTCAATTTCGCAACCTGCTGGCGCCTTCGTGGTGCCGGGATAGTGGATGAAGTGTGTCGTGGAACTGAGCGACGCCGAGGAAATGACGTTGCAGCAGTTGACGATCAATCACTTGCATCGGGAGCCTCCTCGCGAACCCGCCGCCGCATGTTTGGCAACGATTGGGGATTTCCTCGGGGTTCCAGCGCTTCAGCTTTCTGGTCGCGCCATCCTTCAGAGCCAAGAAACGCGCCCCCTGGACCAAACGGTACAGAATTTTCATGAATTGCGGCGCCATTTTGCAGACGGACCCTACGCGAGATTCTTTGGGCTGGTGACCTCTGGCCGGTGTTCGCAGCGGCGAGCGATACCCTACCTTACTTATGTGGTAGGGGTTCGAGTCTTGCCAGTAGGGCCTTCCTACCACGATGAAGGAGAGAAACATGCTGTGCTTAGGAGTGAGCGGCGGGCTAGACAAAGTTCATGAAAATTCACTCGAACTGCCGAACACATTTCTGCACGACGGCGCTGCGGTGCTTGTCCGGGACGGACGCGTAATAGCGGCCGTCGAAGAGGAGCGCCTCAACCGGATCAAGCACTCTAACAAGTTCCCGAGCAGTTCAATTCAATACTGCCTCGCATCCGCAGGGATTCAGCTCAGCGATATCGACCACATCGCGTTTTACGCTACCGAGGCCTATTGCAACGTTATGCTCGAACGCCTGTTCCTGTCCCAGCCGAACATCTCCATTCCGGTGGATGCCAAGCTGTTTCTGCGTAACTTACTAATGCGGGAATTCGGTACCGAGGTCGATCCTTCGCGAGTCTCATTCGTGAGTCACCATCTGGCGCATGCCGTGAGCGCGTTTGCGATGTCTGGATTCGAGCAAAGTCTGATCCTCGCGGTCGATGGCGGCGGTGATTTCCTCTCGGGGCTCCTGGCGCTCGGATCTGGAACCGAAATTACGCAACTTGCGACTTTCGCAGAGAATAATTCTCTAGGGCTGTTTTATCTCGAAACAATCCGGTATCTCGGTTACGGCTTGTTCGACGAATACAAGGTCATGGGGCTTGCACCTTATGGGGATCCCGCTCCCTATCGCGGGCTCTTCGAGCAATTCTATCAACTGTCCGCCAACGGTGAGTACCGCGTCTACCTGGACCGCATCGGTCCGACGTTGCTCCGCAGCATCCAGGTCCGGCGAAAGGGAATGCCATTCACACAGCAGCATCGAGATGTGGGTGCTTCATTGCAGGAAGCGCTGGAGCGGATCGTGTTTCACATTCTCCGCCATCATCGCGAGGTCACCGGTATGAAGCGGCTGTGTATAGCCGGAGGAGTAGCTCATAACTGCACCATGAACGGTAAGCTGCTGTATTCGGGACTTTTCGAAGACATCTTCGTGCAGCCCGCAGCGCATGACGCCGGTTGCGCATTAGGCGCTGCCCTTATGATGTCAAACGACTTCGGTCGGCCCCCGCCGCGTGAGCGATTGCAGGACGTTTATTGGGGGCCCGATATTGGGAGCGATCTGGTTGTGGAGCAAGAATTGAATGCGTGGTCCGGACACCTCGACGTTGAACGCAGTGATGACGTGGCAGGCAGAGCAGCGGACTGGATGGCCAATGGCGCCGTGATCGGCTGGGTGCAGGGTCGTTCGGAGTTCGGGCCACGCGCGCTTGGCAACCGCAGCATTCTTGCCGATCCCAGGCCGGTGGCAAACAAGGACCGGATCAACGCCATGGTCAAAAAGCGTGAGGGTTACCGACCGTTCGCGCCATCAGTGCTCGAGGACGATGCGCGCGAATTTTTTGACCTCCCAGAGGGCACCCGCGAATTCCCTTTTATGAATTTTGTAGTTCGCGTGCGCGACTCCAAGCGTGCCTTGCTCGGCGCCATCACGCACATTGACGGTACAGCGCGGCTGCAAACAGTATCGCGCAAGACCAATCCCGCCTACTGGGAGGTTATTAATGCGTTCAAGAAGCGGACAGGAATCCCAATTCTGCTCAATACTTCCTTTAATAACAACGCTGAGCCGATCGTAGATTCGGTTGCAGACGCAATTGCCACATTTCTGACGACAGAGCTGGATGGACTTGTGGTCGGGCCGTTCCTCGTCAAAAAGCGGCTCGCAACGCAGGAACATTGGACTGCGCTCGCGGTTTCACTGCCGCCCTATGCATCGCTCTATCGGGTCCGCGCTCACACAGCGCGGGATCGTCAGGAGACGGTGTGCGAAATTCGCACCGGCGGCTCCAACTATGACAGTGTGCGTATTTCACATGAGTTGTTCGATCTGCTGATTCGGATCGAAGGCGAAGCCGTGCTCGGACATCTTCTCGATTCAATTACGCCTGAGCAGACTCAACGGGAAGCCCTCGTCGAGGAGCTGCGCGGATTGTGGGAACAGCGTCGGGTTCGGCTACATCCCTCACGGGCGTTGTCACGGTAACGACGCGCCTCCAATGAGTTGCTGAAGGTCTGAAGCTAGGTAACAGCGCTCGCGAGCTATTTTTCTAGAACGTTAAACAATAGCGTTTGGCCGCCGTGCAGTTCTTGTACCAACACGCCGGTGTCCAACGGAGCACCAGTCCCGGCCCAAGGTCCGGACACATGCAGCGGCGCACCATAAAGGTAGGCGGAATTGACACATCAAACGAACTTCGAATTGCTGCGTCGGGAATTGGACGCAGACGATCCATGGCGGCTCGATAGCAATCCCTTTGAGCACGAGCGCCACAGGCAAATGCTTCGGATGGCACTTTCGCAGGGATCCGTCACAAATGCGCTCGAAGTCGGATGCGCAGGCGGAGCCTTCACGGAAAAATTGGCACCGCACTGCCAACGGCTCACCGTGATCGATATCGTGCCACACGCAATTGCCAGGACACGCGAACGGATGATGGACCCACCACACATCAATTGGATCGTCTCCGATGTCCAGCATTTTTCGACTGAGCAACAGTTCGATCTGGTCGTGGTGGCGGAGGTTCTCTATTACCTCGACGGCAGCGCCGAGGTGCGCGCGGCTGTCCGCAATTTAGCACGGATGCTTGCGCCCGGCGGACAGCTGGTTTTCGGATCGGCACATGACGCCAATTGCCGGCGGTGGGGCCACATTGCCGGAGCCGAGACGGTCATAGCCATCCTGGAAGAAGAGCTGGTTGAAATCGATCGTTTGAGGTGCGTCGGTCAGTCGTTGAATGAAGACTGTCTGCTCGCCTGTTTTCGAAACGCGGCTTCGCCTTCGTGTGGACCAACTTACCAGCGTTAGGCCGGGAGACATTATGCGCATCTGTGGGATCAAATTGACGCACGACGGAGCGATCGCCCTTGTCGAGGATGGAAAACTGGTTTTTTGCGTGGAGCAGGAAAAGCGAGACAACAATCCGCGATATCAGGCGATCGACGACCTCGACGCGATCGCGACCGCATTGGCCGAGCATGGTTTCGATGCGCACGATATCGACCAGTTTGTCATCGACGGCTGGGACGGAGTAGTCGAGTCGCAGTTTCGCGTCCTCAGTGGGTCGATTCCCGTCAGCCTGAAAGGGGCTCCTTACGCCGAACGCCGAGCCGATGATCTTCTCGCTTCGCTCGACGGCTCCGGACTGCTTGTCGGCGGCCAGTCCTTTCCTTATAAAAGCTATCCTCACGTGTCAGGCCATGTGGCCTCCGCGTACTGCACCAGTCCCTTTGTCCAAAGCGGGCAACCTGCATTCTGTTTGGTGTGGGATGGTGGCATCGTCCCACGCCTCTATCATGTAGAACGCCACCACGCCCGCCATGTTGACTGCCTGTTCCCCGTGATAGGTCACATCTACGCTGCGGCGGGTCATCACTTTGGTCCTTATAAGAAGCCGGGCGGCGCCCGGTGGGATCTGGGTGTGGCCGGCAAGCTGATGGCTTACATCGCGCTGGGCTCCGTTGACGAAGATATCGTTGAGGTATTTCGCGAGCTTTATCAGGCACGCTTTGCTGGCGACACGGAGTGTGCGCAAGCCTATCGCGAGAACATCCACAGCGCGGACGCGTCACTAGCGGCTGTAGGAGAGTTCTTCGAAGCAAGCGCGCTGCGACTGGAAGCCAAGCCGCCCGAAGACGTACTCGCCTCGTTCCATGTATTCCTCGAGCGTCTTCTCGTTCATGAAATGGGTATCGCGCTGCAGCGCCATTCGATTGCGGGGCCGAAAAATCTGTGCATTGCCGGCGGATGCGGACTCAATATCAAATGGAACAGCGCCCTGCGCGCGAGCGGTTTGTTCGACGCAATCTGGGTGCCGCCGTTTCCCAACGATAGCGGGTCTGCGATTGGCGCCGCTTGTTGCGCGCTGGCAGCCGAGAAGGGCTTCGTGCCGCTGGAGTGGTCGGTATACAGCGGACCGGCCTTAAAAGGTTGCCAAGTACCGCCCGGATGGACGGCGTCTACTTGCTCCATTGCAGAACTCGCCAGCATACTCGCCAGTAGCGAGCCCGTCATTTTCCTTGCCGGCCGGGCCGAGCTCGGACCACGAGCATTGGGGGGCAGAAGCATTCTGGCCGCCGCGACTTCGCCCACAATGAAGGATCATCTCAACGACATCAAGTTTCGAGAGCACTTCCGTCCCGTGGCGCCAATATGCCTTGAGGATCGTGCGCCGACCATTTTTAGCCCGGGGAGCCCTGATCCCTATATGTTGTTCGATCATCAGACGCGCGCGGAATGGCGAGAAAAAATCCCTGCCGTCGTGCATCTCGACGGATCTGCCCGATTGCAGACCATTTCAAGAACTTCCGAGCATGCGGTGGCGCAACTTCTGGTCGAATACGAAAAGCTGACGGGTATTCCGTTGCTCTGCAACACGAGCGCCAACTATCACGGACGAGGTTTCTTCCCGGACGCTGCTTCAGCCTGTGCGTGGGGACGCGTCGAACGTGTGTGGTGCGATGGTTTGTTACTGACCAGGACTGGTCTGTCGCCGTCGGTCGACGAAACACTTTTCGCTACGTCGCCGTTCGAAGATTGCTGACGTTGCAGCTCAGTGGTCAGTACGACGCGGTCAATTGTCCCGGCAGCTCGCTCTATCGCTACGGTCCGAAGACGATCAGCCGGCCTCCCTTGGCTCGATTTTCGCAAGCACTTATCCCGTGCGGAGGTTGCTCATCGACCCGCGGGACCTCGATGCCATCCTCGGAAATTTTGGCTCTTTTCAAAATGCAGTGGGTAACGGGGCTTACGAGGCATCCGGGTTGAAGCTAAAGAAATCGAGCTTGCCAGCGATGAGAAAGAGGACGGTGCGCATCGTCGTGAAGCGCGTGTAACCGCGAACCTTGCGCTTGGCAGCTTGAAACAAGCCTTGATGGCCTCGATGAAGCCGTTGGTCTGGCGGGTCTGAGTCCAGGCGACGATGCCATCGAAGTGCTGGCGAATCATTCGCGCCACTTCCTTCATCGGCTCGACCTTCGAGCGCATGACGTTGGCGCACCACTGCCGCAACACGCGTGGACAATTGACGCACCGCAAGGTTTGCGTATGTTCAAAGTGTTCAGCGTCTCAATTCCTCGTATGATTCACTCAGGCGGCCCGAGGTAATGTCAAACCAAGCATAGTGCTGGTCAGAATGCCATTGGGAAGAAAAGCGATCGTCATCTACGGCTTTCGTTTTGCTGCAGCGGGCATCGGCTACGCAGTACGCCGGCACCACCGCCTCAATCTTAGTCCACGGGAATTGCGCTGCACTATCTCGGTTGGCCAATTCCCCTCTAACGGCGGAACAAGTTCCTATGGACATGCTAGACGTCATCGGTATTGGTATCGGACCGTTCAATCTAAGCCTCGCGGCGCTCATTCAGCCCACCGGTTTGCGAGCGCTCTTCTTTGAGAAGCGCATAAAATTCTCCTGGCATCCGGGGCTCATGCTGCCCCAAAGTCAACTCCAGGTGTCGCCGCTCAAGGATTGTGTGACCCTGGTGAACCCCACAAGCCCATATTCCTTTCTCAACTATCTCGCTGTACATCGACGCCTGTACAGCTTCGTGAATAAAGGTGGAAACGGCACGTCGCGACGTGAGTTCACCCACTATTACCAATGGGTTGCGCAATGCCTGGACACGCTTCGATTCGGCGAGGAGGTGATCGATATCAGGCCTTGCAATAAGGGCTATTGCGTGACCACTACCGCGCGCACATATCATGCGCGCGCGGTAGTGGTCGGGGTCGGCGTCGAACCCAAGGTGCCGGCATGTGCGCGGCAGGTGGTTGGCGAGACGGTCTATCACGTAGACGACTACCTTAACCGGAAACCGTTCAGCGAAGACGAACATGTGCTGGTGGTGGGCGGCGGGCAGAGCGGCGCGGAAGTCGTCGAGCACATGCTGACCGAGTCAGGTCCCGACAAGATCACTTGGGCGACGTCGCGCGCCAATCTGTTTGCGATGGACGACAACGCGTTTGTCAATGAAGCATACATGCCCAGTTATAGCCAACGCTTTCACACGCTGCCGTTCCAGCAGCGCCGGGCCATTGTCGAAAGCGAAAAGCTCACCAGCGACGGCATCTCCGCCAGCCTGTGCAACCGGCTCTATGAAGCGTTGTACGAACGCAGCGTCCATGGCACGCTAGCCGACTGCTTTCGTCTGTTGCCTTCGGTGACGATGGACGAGATCACCCGCCGCAGCGGTCGCTGGCATATCGGGTTGACCTCGCTCGTCACGTCGCAGCGCAACGGCATAAGCGCGGACAGAATCATCCTGGCAACCGGTTTTCAGCCGCGCCATTTGCCATTCGTTCAGAAGCTGCTGGACGGCGCAAGCCGTGAAGACGGTCTGCCAACGCTCGATCCCGATTACGCCGTGCGCTTCGATGCGCCAATGCCCGGTCCCGTGTATCTGCAAAACCAAAGCCGCGTGCAGCACGGCCTGCAAAGCGTCAATCTTTCGCTGGTCGCATACAGGAACAGCCGCATCATCAACAGTCTGCTAGGTCGTGCGTTCTATCCGGATGTTCCGGACCGGCAACTGCTCGACAGCCTTGAGGATCAGGAGACTGAAGCAGGATCGGTACTGTGCGACGCGCCTCAGGCCTCGCGTCAACCGGCAGTGGCGTAAGCGCATGACTGGCTCCTCCATTTATCTATCGACTGGCGAGCGTGCGATCTCACACGCCGAGCACTTGCCGGCATCCCTCCAATTACGGGCGTTCATTCCGTTTCTGATCGCGTCACTGGTGATCGCCGCCTCGTACGGGACGAGTTTTCTCCTGCCCGAGTACCTGCAATCCCTGGGCATGAAGAGCGATGTCGCCGGCGCCGTGATTTCGAGCGGCATGGTCTCGACCATGATCTGCTGCTGCGTGGCTGGGCGCATAGCCCAGCGTATCGGTGTCATGCCGACCATCGCGCTGGCCTCGCTCGTCATGGCAGGCAGCATGCTCTGCTTCGCCGCCGCGCCAATGGACATTCGTGCCGTCTATGCAGGCGGTTTGCTGTTGAGCGCTGGGTGGTCCGTGTTCTTCATACTCGCGCCGCTGCAAATCATCCATCATCTGTGCCCCAACGCGCGTATCCAGTACCTGACCTTCGTCTCCGGCACGCAAATGGCCGGCCTAGGCATGGCGGCGCCTTTGAGCCGCCTGATCGCCCAACATACCGGCTCGATCGCGCTGGCCTACCTTCTGTTCGCTGCGGCATGCGCGGTGGCGGCAGTCTGCGTCAAGATCGCCAGCGAGGCGATGAAGGATAGGTCCTGTTTGCCGATGACGCGCGTGGCCATTACCGCGACCGACACGTTGGCCCTGCTCAGGGCACGAACAGCAGTGCCGATCGCAATGATCGCACTGGCAGCCTGTGTCTTCGCCGGGCTGGCGACTTACCAGACACCCTATGCCGTCTCGCGTAACCTCAGGCCAGACCTGTTCTTCCTGACGTTCACGATGACCAGCGTGGCACTGCGCTTGTCGCTCGCGAGAACCATGGGACGAATCAAGCCCGCGCGACTGGCGCTCGCATTGTTTTTGCTTACCGGCGCCTCGCTCGTACTGTTCCTGTTGAACCACGGCAGCACGACGCTTTATATCGTCGCTACCACGCTGTTCGCCACGGGCTACGGACTGAGCTACTCGACCCTGAACGGCATGGCCGTGAACCTCGCCGGAGACCACGGCGTATCGGTGCCGGTGACTTCGCAAATCTTTACGCTTGCCTATTTCATCGGTCTGTTCGGATGCCCTTCCCTATGTGGCGTTCTGATTCACGTTTTCGGCGCCGATGCAATGCTCGTCGCCCTGCTAGGCGCCGTACTCGCCAATGTCGTGCTACTCGGCGTCACGCGAATGAAGGCGCATTTCGCCGCCTGACTTCTCCTTGAAAACTCCGTTCCTTGACGAGGTGGTTCGTATGCTGAATGAAACGCAAAAATCCAAGTGGCACGAAGATGGATATCTAAAAGTAGAGGGGTTTTTCGATCCGGTCACCCGCGAAAAGATTTCTGCTTTGGTCAACGATGTCTCGCGCTGGGAAATCAGCGACAACAAATGGATGATGTGGTTCGAGAAGACCGAGGACGACCGCAGGATCGTTTCAAAGGTAGAGAACTTTTTAGACTTCAACAACGAACTGCGCGACCTGTTGCTGGCCGACAAGCGCATCCAGACGGCTGTCGAATCGCTTCTCGATGAAGATACCCGCATGCTCAAGGAACTGCTCATCTTCAAGTACCCGGACAGCGGCGGCTATCGTCCGCATCAGGACATCTATCACATCCCGCACAACATTCCTGAACGCATGGTTCATGCCGTGGTCGCCATCGGCATCGACGATTCCGATCCGGACAACGGCGGCCTGTTCTTCAGTCCGGGCAACCATCAGAAAGGTGTGTTTCCGATGGACGCCGGCGGCGTGATTCATCCGGAAGTGGCCGAGACGTTCAAGTGGGAACCCGTGCCCTGGAAGGCCGGCGACATCTTAGTCTTCGACGACTACGCGCCGCACTATTCGCAGCCCAACAAAAGTAACCGTTCGCGCCGCGTGCTCTATCTGGTGTTCCAGCGCGCCTCGACTGGTGGCCCCACGCGTACGGAATACAACAAACTGAAGCGTGCCTACAACCCACCCGAAGGAAAGGAATCGAATATCCACGATATGAAGCCGCCAAATGGCATTTTCTATCGCACCTAATGTAATTCACCGGAGGATGTGCGTGTACACAAAGCAGATTGACCCATCCATGATGCGGCCGGAATACGGCGTTCTTGTTTGCCGGCTGCTCGAACATCTGCCCGCTGGCCTGACAACAGCGTTCGGCACGTCGATTGTTGAGGTCATGCCGGCGGGCGCTGTCAATCTGCACTCCCATTCCGAGCATGAACTGTGGGTACTCATTTCAGGCAAGGGAGTCTTCGAGGTGAATGGTCAGGCGCGGCCAGTCGCAGATTCAACGCTGCTCTATATCGAGCCGAATCAGGAGCACGCGATTCGCAATGCCGATCCGGCAGCGAGCCTGAAATTTCTATCGATATGGTGGGACTAACGTGACCACACGCACTTTTTTCGTTTGCCCCGCACCGCCCTGCCCGAACGGCAAGCTGCATCTCGGCCATATTGGCGGGGTCTATCTGCTCACCGATCTTTTCGTTCGCTTTCAACGCATGAGAGGTCACCGCGCCTACCACGTCACAGGTGCGGACGAGCATGGCACCTATACGGTAGTGAAGGCGCGCAAGCTCGGTCGTCCGATTGACGAAGTCGCGCAGTTGCATATTGACGAGATAATCGATTGCTTGCGGGCAATGCACATCGAGCCCGATGTCTTCATCAGAACAACGGACGCTACGCACAAGCAGAACAGTCTAAAGATCTTTCGCGAGCTGGAAGCTGCAGGCTACATTGAAGTGTGTGATGGCCATCAACTCTACTGCGAGAACTGTAACGAGTTCGTGGCCGATTCGCTTGCCGTCGGCCTCTGCCCCGCGTGCGATGCGTCCACCGACAGCAACTTGTGCGAAAACTGCGGTTTGGCGCAACAGCACTCGAAGTTGCGAACGCCAAGCCACACGTCGTGCGGCAAACCGCTATCGCTTCGCCCCATCGAACAGGCGGTTTTCGACATCCCTCGCATGGCAGCCATGCTTGACGATGCGATCAAGGGGAGTGAATGGGATCAAACGATCCAGCGTAAAGCGCGTGCATGGTTGCGTGACGAATTGCGGCCGCTACCTATGTCGCGCATTTTCGACCGCGGTGTGACACTTGAAGCACCCGCGAAGATTGCAGGGCAAACGTTGATGACGTGGTTCGAAGGGCTTTGGTGTTTCGAGACGGGGATCCGCTTGCAGTGCGCGCGCGACGAGGTCGACTATGACACCGTGATGCGCGACCCCGATACACGCCTCCTGTTTTTCATGGGCCAAGATAATCGCTTCTACTACACCATCGGCGTGACTGGCAGCCTGCTTGCGCGCGGCTACCCGCTTCCGGCAGATCATTCGATCCAGGACTTCTATAAATTGGAGGGCGAGAAATTCTCGACCAGCCGCGACCATGCACTCTGGGCAGATGAAGTATCCCGGCAGGTCGACCCGAGTGTGTTGCGCTATGCGCTCGCTCGGATTGCCAAGCCGTTCGGCACCAACAATAATGATTTCCAGATCGGCGAACTGATCCGGTCGGCTTCGCACATCCTTGCGTGGGAAAGCGCTCTCCGTCGCGATTCACTGCACTCGGCGAATGTCGATGGAAGCGGTCTTACGCCGGCGCACGACGACATAGTCCAACGTTATATCACCGCGATGGACCAGGTACGCTTCTGGAACGCCCTCGATCTGATTGACGAATACTTCGTCGCGACGGGCTTCGGCACGAGCCCGGAAACGTGGCGGCCGGTGCACGTATCCGTCTTTTTGAGCATGCTCCATCCCGTGATGCCAGTGCTCGCCGAACGCTATGGAAACGTGTTCTTTGGCGAGAATTGGACACCGGCACTCGGCGCAAACGCCACGCTATTGGCTACGCCTCCCCGAGCGACGGCCGAATTTTCGCCGTTCGGAATGCCGATTGCCGACTCGTTCATCCGCCAATATCAATCGCGCTTCCAGCGCGCCGTCGATGCCGCGTAACCAACGATGGAGCCAGTCATGTCGATGCGCAGTCGCACTTCGCTCAGTTATGGGGTATTCGACTACACCTCAGGCAAGGACACAGTCAACTTCGCCTATGGGCTTCCCGATCCTTTGACGTTCGCCCGCCTGCAATGGCCGGACCCGCTTACCGTCGAGACGGGCGTCAGCATCTCCGACCTACCGCAGTACACCGACGCCTATGGCCTTCCCGAACTGCGCGGACAGCTTGGCCAAAGGTACCGGATGGCGCGTGGCAATGTCATTCTGACGAACGGCGCTTCACAAGCCCTGCAACTGCTTGCCGATGCTTTTATCGACCCTGGAGACGTCGTGCTGACCGAGGACCCGTCCTATCTCGGTGCGTTGCGCATTTTCTCTATTGCGGGCGCGACGGTGGTTCAAGTAGGTGCGGATTCCTCGGGTGTCGACCTCGATCTTCTCGAACAAGCATTGCTGCACGCAAAGGGGCGAGCCAAGTTGTACTACACCACTCCGGCGTTCCACAATCCGACTGGACGATACTTTGCACACCGGCATATGGTCGAGGTGGAGGCTCTACTGTCCCGCAACGGCGTGCGGCTGGTGCAGGATCTGGTTTATAGCGAGTTGCCCTATGATGGCGCGTCACCCGAGATTCTGCAGGCGGGCGGTAACATCATCAATGTGCATAGCTTCTCCAAAATCTCAGGCCCCGGGCTTCGCGTAGGCTGGGTGCTGGCCGAGCCGGAAATTGTCGACCGCCTAGCCCACCTGAAATGCGATGGAGGTGTGAGTCCCATTGTCAGCAATATGGCGCTCGCCTTATTGCAGTCGTCGTCTTTGGACGCTCACGTCGAACACCTAAGGACGCACTACCGGAGCAAGCGCGACGCAATGCATAGGCTGTTACAGGCCTGCCGATTCTGCAAACCGGATTACGAGATTCCGAGTGGTGGATTTTCGTTCTGGGTCTCGCTTGCCGAAGGCGTCGATTCCGCCGAATTGGTCGGCGAGGTGCGCCGGAAGCACAATGTGAAACTCGTCGAAGGAAAGCACCATGGGCCGAGCGGTGCAGCCCGTGTACGCTTAAGCTTCAGTTATCTCCAGCCGCGTTTGATCGAGCGCGGCTTGGCTCAGATAGACGATGCGCATGCGAGCCTTCTGACATCGACGCGCTTTGAGCGGCGTGCCTAGAGAATGCCAAGTACTACGGATAGTCGGTGCGAGATGTACAAGCGTAGGCCGAGCGAAGACATCCACTGCGCCGCCCTCTACCGCAAACAAGTCGACGAACGCTTTTCAGCATGGCACTACATCACTGATTTCGCTCAGGATCCGTCCGTTATATAGGCAGACACCCCCTTCGCGCGTGTCTCGGAACCCTCAACGCGACGACCTCAGTACATTCTGCGTTCGGTTCGGCAATTGATTTACCGCAATAGTCAATTCCTGTGCGTTCTGTACGATCAGCACGGCATCGCTCTGCAGCCGATATCAACATCAAGACCTACGCGACGTAAACGGTATGGCATACTGACCAAAATCGAAACAGGATAGCAAGTGAAGAAACTGCTGATCGTATCGATCACCGTCGTGCTGATAGGCTACACAAGAAGTCATAGCCCTCGGTAAGGCAGGCGACCTTCGTTTTCTCGGCAGCGAGTCCTATGCGCAGTGAGGCAAGGAAGACCTTGACCGTCAGAGTGATCTTCTCCTCCAGCACTTCCCGGCTTCCTCCACGTCGCGTAGCTTTTGCCGTCAGCCTGTCAACATCTTTGGCCGGATTGAACTCACGGCGCTTGCCAGAGTTCACCTCCCTTAACAACGTCACCCGCGCCCGTTCAGTTCCCGCGTCGATGCTTTCAGGCTTTGCCTCCCCTCCCAACTCGGGCCAGGCCTCACGGTCCCGGTCGTTGTCCACAATGCCTGCCCCCCTCCATTACCAGCGACGCACGATCGAGCAGGTTACTGCTGGCAGACCGACAGGTGTTGTCCGCTACTATTGGCAAGACAGATGTAACAGCAACTTGCAGGAAACGCCTGCATGGATGCAAGGTATAGCTGTTAACATTGGAATCGACACCGGAGCGCCGCGAGGCAAACCAAAACGACGAGGAAGACCGCATATGGCAACGCGCACGAAACCGCGAATCCGGGTTGGCGTTGGAGGCTGGACCTATGCCCCATGGCGCGGGGTGTTTTATCCGCAGGATCTGACGCAAAAGCGCGAGCTCGAATACGCGAGCCGCCAGCTGACGACCATCGAAATTAATGGGACCTTCTATGGCTTGCAGAAACCCGAGAGCTATATGAAGTGGCGCGACGAGACGCCTGACGATTTTGTATTTGCGCTCAAGGCGCCGCGCTACGCGACCAACCGGCGTGTGCTGGCCGAGGCCGGCGACAGTATCGAACGCTTCTTCGGCAGTGGCCTCGTGCATCTGAAACAAAAACTCGGTCCGATCAACTGGCAGTTCGCCACAACCAAGCAATTCGACGCAGACGACTTCGAAGCGTTTCTCGCGTTGCTGCCCAGGAAGCTCGACGGACTCACGCTAAGGCATGCCGTCGAAGTTCGACACGAGAGTTTCCGCAACGAAGTCTTTGTCGCGCTGGCGCGCAAATATGGCGTGGCGATCGTACTCGCAGGCGATAGCCATTATCCTCAGATCGCCAGTCTCACCGCACCCTTTGTGTATGCGCGCATCATGGGGACGTCCGAAAAGCAGGCCCAAGGTTATTCGAAGAAGGCGCTCGATGCGTGGGCCGAGCGCGCACGCCAGCTTGCCGCAGGCACCATTCCTGAAGATATCGAACCCGTCGAGGCCAAGGCAGCCGCAAAAAGCGCGCGCGATGTTTACCTCTACGTGATCAGCGGCTTCAAGGAACGCAACCCAGACGCGGCAAAAGCCATCATCGAGCGCCTGTGACAGGCTAAAGTTGAGCGAGACGCGTACGCGTTGATCGTATTGCGAGCAGAACCCGAGGCGCACGCAACGAAAAAGTGCGAAGCCCGCAAAGGCTTCGTTCTCAAGCTGGCGCGTCACAGCATTAGCAACTTCGGTCCAGCAGCCAATTTTTCCTCCAATGGCTGCTTCCAGTAAATCCAAACAGCGCTTTCGGTTCGGAGTTACAGTATGTATTCATCCAAGTGGGTAGCGAACTTCCACCGTTGACTTCGGTGAATGGCCGGACTAAAACGGCGGATTCAACCGGTCGATGCTATAGTTCGATGGAAGCGGTCGCACGAAGACTGACCCGATTGCCAGCTCGTCGGCCAGAGCCGACGGTCGCGGACTGTACGTAGTACGGCAGCTGCATGTCGCACTGCTGTCATTCGCAAACCGATGTCGGCGAACGTCGGCTATCGCTATTCAATGACCAAGTCTTTCCGACCCGTTGCCGGCAGTCGGTCGCTGTACACGACCCGTGCGGGCGTTTCAGAGTTATAGCTTGATAAAAGTCGCATCCGGTATCTCCGTTGGATACCGGATGCGGCGAGCTGATTTCAGATCCGACGATCACGCTTGCACGACACCGAAAGTCACTACTGCAACGCCGCCTCAGCTTTTCTTCACACGTGTTATCGACCGGGAATTATTAGTTGCTGTCCCGCCAGGATCAAATTAGGATTCGGCAGATTGTTGCGCTGCTGGATTTCACGATAACGTGCTCCGCTACCCAATTGAGAAAGAGCAATGACGTTAAGGGTATCACCTTGGCGCACGGTGTAGCTTCGTTCGCCCTGAACTGCAGCGGTCGTCGCAACCTGGGAGCTGATGAAGTATCTGCGCAGAAGATCGAGATATGCGGGAGTCTGCTTCACTCGACCGATCGCGCTATTAAGATAAATCAAAAGACTCTGATCGGCCGCTCGCACACCAATCTTGTACGAAATGTTCGAGCCATCAAGCTTCGTGATGGCGAACTTGAGATCAGTTCCCTTGATCGATTCCACAGCAAAGGGGTAGTCATACACGAAACAGTCAACGGTATGATTGTCGAGACTCTTGTTGATAAATTGCGGATCCGAGTCGCTTACCTCGACGACCTTGCTATCGGGGAATTTTTGCGTAACATACGCCCGCACGTCAGGGTCGCCCTGCAGGATACCGATTTTTTTTCCCGCAAGCTCTGTCGTCGTTTTCAACGAAGAGCCGCGTTGGACGATCAATGCGTATCCAAAGTCATCCAGATACGGATTCGTGTACTCAACACCGCTGGGTGAGTTATCGGAGAACGTCAAGCCGTCCATGGCGATATCGACTACCGAACCGCCATTGGCCGAAACGAGCAGTTGTCGAGGGACATCCTTGTAAGTATCGACTTCGTGATGTGTGTCGATTCTTATCGAACCACCTTTGTTGAATTCGGGTTGAGCGAAAAGCAGCATGGCAAATTCGTAATTGAAGCCGTGCGGAACACCGTTAGTTTCGCCGTAGATCGGCTCAGACGGGTTTTCAACTGAGATTCGAACTATGCGATTTTGAAGGATGGACTGCAACGAATCTGGATTTGGCTTGAAGTTATACGTACCGCTTGGGTCTTGCGCTGTCTGAGTGCCAGGCGTGGGCACTTGCACAGATGCGCTCAAAGGTTGCGGTTGCGTGGACCCCGCGTCTTGTGCGCCTGAGGGTTTGCTCGTCAAGGTTCCGGAACGATAGGCATATGCGGCACCGCCGGCAATGACAACAACCCCGACCACCGAGATAAACTTCTTGAATCCAGGCTGTAATTTCATACGTCCCCCAATTTTATTAAGGCATCTAGATTGGTCGCACATCATCCGCTGCTGTTTTGTGTCCGTTTCTACTTCGTGAACGATGCACGAGTTGCGGCGGCTAACCTCTTTCTCTCTGATAAACGGCTGACTCAAACGTCCGTTTAACCGTCTGGCGCGGGTTGAAGGTACTGATGAGTTTTCTGAGCAAGCTGGCGATACTGTCGTTTGAGCCTGGCGGTCATTGTCTCGAAGTCGATCTTCGCTTTGCTCAACTCGCCAGTTTTTTCTAACGCCAACCTGGCGACCTCATCCTTCTGAGCGCTGAACTGAGCGATTTGTGCTGCGAACTCGGCTATCAGGTCGCTGAGATCTTTTTCTTTTCGACCAAGCGCTTCGATCTCAGATTGCGCTGCCGATACAAAACGTTGCTCGAACGCCTTAGATTCATTCTGCAGCACGTCGGCATAGGAGTTCGCCGCCGACAGAAGTACTTCGACCTGCGTACCCGTCGCAGCTTGTGCCGCCTTGAATCGTTGCGCCTCGTCCGGTACGGCAAGTTTTATATTGTCCGCTAATGCGAGAAATGCGCCAAATTGAGCGAAAGCCGGGTTGCTCCTAATCCCTTGGTCAATTCGCGCTTCCATAGCGGAAAGATCGAAACCGATAGCTCCATCTGCAGGGTTGACCGGTGGCGTATCGCCAGACACGGACGACGAAGATGTCCACTCGGATCTTGCTGAAATGTCTTCTACAGCCTCCCCGCTTTTGGCGTCGGCAGTTTCGTCGACGAACACAAGCGCCTTGATCCGGTTAAACACGCTCATCATGAGCCTCTCAATGAATTTTTGCGGAAAACATGTTCGCGCGGACCCTCGTGGACCGTTTGACTGAAAACCGCATGCACCTTTGACCTGTACGCCCCGAACACTCTTCGCGTCCGCGAAAATAAGACGACTATATCCCTCTGCACTGCGCAAGAGAGGCATCCATTGACAGCCAGTTGGAGCCTCCCTTTTCCCGCCTACCCCATCACTCATTCTTCATAAAGCAATGACCTTCCATCAGGAGCGGCGGCGCCTCTTTTGCTATTAACTGTGCCTTATCAGCCACTCCTAAAGTGCTGCAACGACAGTCGCTTTACCATGATCAAGCACGATCTGAGTGTGCAAGTCACGCGACGCTATCAACGTTCCATTGACGTAAAGATTCGTCTTCATCGCATATACGCCCTGAGAGACGCCGGGAGGCAGAGTCAGTTCAAAGGAGTTAACGAATTGGCCGCCAGTCGCATTGCTGCTCTCAAGGGGCTTCGTGCCGTTCTTGAATGGCTCGCCTTGCGGATCAAGAATGACGATTTGCTCCTTGACGTCGTGGACCTGTTGATAACGCCCATTGACCAGTTCCACTTCTGTATTAACGGTAAACGGCTTGCCGCGAATTGCCTGGTTGTTGACCTGAACGTTATAAGAAACCAATTGCGGCTGAGGAGGTAGCGCGCCACGCTTTTCAACATAATCATGGTCTACCTGGGCAGCAGTCCTGACCTGCCGTGAGTGAACATTGACCGCATAGCAGCCTGCTCCCCCCAGAACGCCACCGGCCGCTGCGCCAATTGCCGCTCCTTTCGCACCGCCGGCCAACGCACCGATCAACGCTCCTACAGCGGCCCCTGCTACCGCCGTGGTGCCTACCGAACATGGATCATTTGCAGCTGTGCCGCTCCCTTTCGACAGGCCACCGTTCTGCTGAGGCGCTGCGCATCCTGCTAACACGCAAGTGATGACAATCGGGACTATCAGTTTTTTAGTATTTTCAATCATGGTCTATCTCGTTATTTTATGGATGTTTCATTCTGCAGAACCTCGTGTTCGCGATTCTGGATAGCACGCGCGAGCGCGTCGATTTGTGGATTACTGGGGTCCATCCGTCGGGCGCTGTCGAGATACGTCTTGGCCGCATCGAAACGGCTTTGTGCAAGCGCGGTCTGTGCGTCGCTCAAAAATTGCTGGATGAGTGCGGCCTGGTTGTTGTAAGCGGGTGCAGCAGGTTGCGCGGTCTGCATTGCCAGTCTCGCGAGTGCCGGCGGCTGCGTGGCAGCACCTGTCGCTGGCTGACTAGAGAACGAAGCGGTGGACCCGTTCGTCCCTACCCCCTGTTCAACCGGCTTCGCGGTACGGATCCCAGCGATTTGTGTTCGAAGAGCTGGTAAAGTCGCCCGAAAACGATCCAATCGCGCAAGGTCTTGCACGGCTGCCAACGCAGCGACAGCGTCGCCCGCAGCGATTGCTGTGCGTACATTCTGCTCCGTCGCATCGGCGGCAGCACTCGCCTGATCTATCTGGTCCCTCAACTGCTTCGTTTCGGTCGAGTCTGAGCACGACGGCGACAACTGATTCAACGCATTAATTGCGGCATTCAGACGCCCCTCATTCAGACGTGACGAAACAATGTCGTAAGCACGAGCGCACTTGGCATGCACGGCTTTCGCAGCTTGAGCTGCCGTCAAGGTGGCTTGCAACTCTGTCGCTTTCGAACTGCGACTGCCCGTACAAGAAGCTGCCGCGAGTCTGATTTGCTCAGCAGCGCCGGCGAAGTCACCGCTTTGCACGAGCTTTGTCCCCGCTTCCGCCTGCTGGTCGCATGCAATCTCCTGCTTGTTTCTGCCATGCCCAATAAAACCGATCAACACAATAAGAACAACGACGGCAATGGCTGCACCGGGCAAAAGCTTGCGTGTTGTCTTTGGCTTTTCTGTCGACTTCGGCTGGTTCGTCTGCGGCGCTTTACTAGCTGATGCGACCGCCGGCTTCCTGATTGCGTCTGCCTGCGTTCGTTTTGGAGGCTTGACCTGCGGGGTCGGTTCCACCGATGTGTTTCGCGTCGATGACGATGCAGATGTATCTATCGCGGGCGGCGTTACCGGTGTCGGGGGCTGCGGCGCCGATGCCCGCGGCGTCGTTTCGGACATGCCCGCGTCAATTTCCACCTTCGGCACTGTGGCAGCCGCCGGCGTTGACCCGGTAGCGTGCCCACAGAACGGACAGAAACTGACCGTCCCGAAGAGCCGACTATCGCATTGGATACAATTTTTCACGTCATTTTCCTACTAAATCCCGGCTGTCCGACTCGCTTGGGAAGCCGGATCGTGCTTACGTTAGCGACGGCGGAGCCGCTGGAGGCAGCGGGGGCGGCGCTGCCTGCGACGTTGTTCCAGTCAATTCTGGAAAATTAGCCAAATCTACCCAGTCCCCAAGGCCCTGACGCCACACTTTTGTTGTGGCGACTGCGATTTGTCCAGCCTGCATAAATTGCGCAATTTGTCGCCCGCTGTACGGACCATATTGCTGTCCTGTGACCGCCAGAAAATACTGATGGGCAACGGGCGGTGCGAAAACGAGTGGTGGCGGCGCGACCGATGCTGGCGCCAGTGGCGGGGGCATGCCTGGTCCAGAAGCACCCGGGCCGGCCTGAAACGCAGTTGACGTCGTTCCAACAGCGCTAGCGCTCAACAGATTGTCTAGAGCGTGCGGAGCCAGGTACTCCGGGCGAATCGCGAATTTCAGTCGGGGCAGCTGATCTTCATTCGGTTCGCGGACCTCCCAGTCGTAAGCGTCGGTATCCGAGTCCCCGATCACTACAAGCCATGCGGTCAAGTCGTCAAGCAGACGTCGCTCATGGCGTTCCAACTCTGCTTCACTTACACCTTTACGGCGGGCGCTGTCTCGCAACTCACGCCTCGCTTCCGCGGCGATCGAACTCGCGAAACCCTTGCGGGATTGCTCCGCACCGGTCGAATCGGAAACCAGCTTCGGCGTGTAGACGGCCGTCTCGTAGTAAGTACACAGCGCCGCTAATGCACTTGTTTGTAGCGCGTCGAGATCAGCCAGCGCTTCCTGCACACGACTGACAATCTGAGTGCGGTACGTTATCGGCAAGCCGTTTTGACGGATTGCGCGTTCGTTGCCAATCCGACGCACGTCGCCGCGCGCAACCGCAAACTGATATTGACCCGGTGGCATTACGCGCTGCGTGGCGCGCGTCAATATCCCGAGCATGACTGCAAGCAGATATTGCTTGAAGTCTTCTGCAAGACGTCCAATTTCGTCGGTAGAAGGTGCCATCGGATGGCTGAACTGAGTTGAATCGATGTGCGTGTGCGTCGGACTCTTTTCCGACTCCTTGCGATAGCTGGTACGCCACCCTTCGAGCCCGCGCAAAACAGTCATCGGAACTCCGGACAGCTCGCAGTAACAGACTGCACGGCTTGGGATACCGGTTTCGACAATCGAAATCTGACCCGGTGTAATACCGGCGTGTGTGGGCACGCTCGCATCGATCTCCGCACCGAATTTGCGGCGGAAATCATCCGCATTGTTCACACCGATGAAGCACTTATACTGATCCGCATTGAGGGCAAAGTCGCCCCCCAAATTCGCATCAATCCACGGCATAGCGCACGCCAACAACTTGCGGAAATACTCGCCCCGCTGCCCTGGCGCCATGTGATCCAGTGCGTCCATCAAAGGATCGGTCGCGTCTACCATCGGATCGATAGCGCTCAACGTTGTGAGCTGACGCTCTGCCATCCGCTTGATCTTTATGAGAATCTCACCGCGCTGTTCGGCATCCGCGAGCATCGGAAAGAGTACCTGCGATCCACCAAGATCCTTGAAAGCCTCGTCGGCCCATTCCCTAAGTTGGGGTGCCGCGGGCATCGGTACCTCGCGAATTGTCGCCGCTACAATAATCAGTGTGCTGTGCTGCTTGGTCAGGTCCAACTGCAAAATCGAATTCGCATTTTGCAGGTCCCGGAGCATCCCGAGCACCTCGTCCCGACCCGCTTGCAGCTCCCCCACAAGACCGCTCCAGGTCGCGCGTCCCTGAGAATCGATGCCGGTTTTGCGACCAAGCCAGGCAGACACATCGTGCATCAACAATGCCGCCTCAGACGCTGCTTTCGCACGCAAATGAAACTTCAACGCGTTAGCCATCTCGATGCGCAGATGGTCCAGCACCGTGTTCGCCTGCTTGTCCCCACCAGCCAGGCCAAAAATACCGGACCGCGTCTGTGCGAGATTGTCTAGCAGCCGTTCGTACTCGCGGCTGCGCACGGCCTCCTTGATTTCGCGGTAGCGCTCGGCGTTGGTTTCGAGCGCAGCGATAAGCCCGGTCCCCTGTACTTCAAGACGATCTTTGATCTGCTCCACAAGCGACAAGACATATTCAAGGCCGCCGAACTCCTTGTTGTCCAGATATGCGTAGAGCTGGTCGCGTACGGTCTTCTTGATTCGCTCGAACACCTCCCGACGGCGTTTGGTCACACGATCTTCAGTTGTATCAGCGGTGGAATCCTGGTCGCGCACTGCGTCGCGTTCCAGCATCTTCATGGCGTCGCGCAAATGCGTTGGCCATTCAGCACGCTGAAAACCCGTTCGGATCGCATCGATTTGCGTATTCACCCGTTGTTCGATGCCGGCAAGCAGCAATCCCTGCTTGTCCTGCAGCAGGTCATTCGTAACGGCGTAGTCCGTGAATTCACCGCTCGATCGTTGCAGCTCTACGTTTTTATCGGAGAATTCAGGAAAATCGCTAAACGTCGCAGGACGCAAGCCCACGTACGAAGCCATGAACTCATCACGTTGTTTGTCAGTAGCGCGATTCGCGCCCAAATCACCACTGCCTACACCAAAAAATGCTTGCAGCATGGCACTGGCCCAGCGGTGCGCAAGCTCGTCGCGGCGCGCCTCCTGGCGCGTATCCAGAACCGCTTGACCGAATGCCGAAAAGCGCTTCGAATATGAAAGCCGCATATCTGGAAAGCGATTGCGGGGAACGAGTGCGTCGTGCAGGAAATTTTTGTGTTGCGCCTGATTGACCGCAGTCGAGCGTTTGCGCCGCGCGAAATCACCCGAGGCGAAATCTTCGAACAAAGTATCAGCGACCATATGATAGATGTCGTTGATATCCTTCGTGTTTTGTTGGGCAAGGTTACCCGAATCGATCAGGTATACCTCTTGATACGGTTCCCGGTGCAGCTCAGGTTGGTCATAGGCGTCCCAGCGTCCTACGTAACCCTTGTTCCCCATCATCGCCGACTCAAGTTCCATAAGCGCCGCGTAGCCGTTGGCCGCGGTACGATCCTTGTTTTTGTCGCTGTATCCGGTCGGAAGAAACAGCATCAATTCGACGTCAGCATGAGCCACCTCGCTCTTTGCGAGCCAGCGCGAGATAAGGCCGATATCCAGGAATGCGCCCGACCCTGTCCCGCCGGCTACCGAAGCAACCACCACGACACGAAACTTGCTGGTTTCCATTCTCAAACCAAGTTCAGCCAGTTGGCGCTCATGCGACAAACTCGCCTTTAACGTACGCAGCTTCAACCGGATCTTGTCGCGAAGCTTGGTGTACTTGTCAAAGAGGTAAAGCCGCGAGACAGCCCTGATTTGCCCTGCGCCTTTGGCCGGATCGATGCCGAGTTCCCGGATCTTCTTGGGCGTCAGCGAAAGCCACTCCTTGACATGCGGATATTTCTCGAGCGCATCGTCATCTCGACTGTATTTGTCCATGTCGAAGGTCTCGACGATCTTCTCGTCATCGGAGAACTTGACCAGGGGAAATTGCAGGTCATCTGCCTGCGCCCGATTCGTTTCAACGATTGCGCCAGTATCCAGGTCGAACTGAATAAACTGCGCGACGGGAAAGTCGACCAGACTTTCAACACGAGTACGATGATTGGTCCCACCCCACAACGTATTGAGGATGCGACGCCGCAGCCGCATCAGGACTTCCATCCCCGTCCCACCAACGCCAATGAAGAGGGTCGGACGTAGTTCGATCGTCTGTTCCTGCTTCTTGGCCGACTCGGCGCCGATGGTTTGATTGATGATGTCTGACATGTCGCAGTTCCTGAATACGTTGTGATCTGTGCGTTGAGCGCACTATTCCGGTTGGATGAAAGGCCTCAACGCTTACTTGCGGCTTGAAATAATCATCAGGACAAGTGCGACCACTGCGACAACAGCAAGAGGGGCAATGATCAAAGGCGCAAGGAACCGAGCCGGGTTGACTACCGACAGCACGACTCCGACAGAAAGGCTGGCGAGAAATATGAACAGCCACCAGCCGGCGGCGTTAGCCTTGTTCGGCGGCACCCTCTTTGCGACAAGCGAATTTGCATACGCACCACGCGCAAAGAAATAGCCAATGAACAATACGATAAGAATCGCGCCACCAATCAGGAGATCGCGCGACGACGTGTCTACGTTGACGCTCGAAGTGGTCGAGGTGACAATTTCGGTCTGTGTGACGGTGCTGCTGGCAACAGAGCTGGAGCTTGCGACGCTACTATCGCTGGTTTGAGGTGCGGGAAGTGCGAATCCGCTTTGGTCTTTATGATCTTGGGCCATCTGGCTTGCTCCCTGCAATGGATTGTTTAATTGAAATTCGTGCGACTATCGAAGGATCAAGGAGTGGCCCTCGGCGACCTTGGTAACACTCGGTCGGCCAAAACGTCGCTTTACCGTCCCGATCGTCACTCCGTTAGCGTCGCGGATATCAAGGTTGCCGAAGGGTTTCAGCACCACATGCCGAGCCTCGCCATCCGCGACGAGCGGGTAGCGCTTGCTACGTGCGGACAGTAACGCAACCGCGACAAGCGCGGCAATCAATGCGAGAACACCTCCGATCACAACGATAAGAGGCAATAACGGGTATTGAATACGCAGCACGACGGGCACTATCGCTTGCGAACCCCGCACACTTGAAGGCGCAGAGAAGATGTCAGAAATTGGGTCCCCTGGGAACTCCTCGCTCAGTTGCGATTTGAAGTCGTCAGAGAGGCCGAGTTGTTGCCCACTGAGCGCAAGGCTGACAGTCATAGGCACGAGAACCTGTTTGCCCATCGCGGCGAGCGCTTGCGCAGACCAGGCAGAAGGCACTTTTTCCATTGGAAGCGCAAGGCGTACCTCAACGGATTTGCGCTCGCCGGGTTGAAGACCGTCAATCGTAGCGGGCGACACGTCGACCGGGACAGTGCGTCCCGGTAGCGCCACGGCCGCGGTTGCAGACGCATGCTGAATGACATACGGATAAAACAGATTCTGCAGCGATGCGCGCATGACAACAGTCGGCACCACTTTGCCAGCGTTCACGTCAAGGACTAACGTCCGCTGGTCACGCCCGAGGCTCGCATGTACATCCGGCGAATTCACGACCGACTCTGGAACAATCCGCACTGCGTCCAGATCAAGCGGCTTTAGCCGAGCGGGCGGCCGGGTCAACACTTGGGAGAGCCGCCCGTTCTTGAGTATCTGATCAAGCGCCCGCGCAGCAGGCTCTCCATACGCCAAGGCGTACACCATCATCCCTTCGGCCTGGTACAGCTTTCCCTTGACTGGCATTCGAAGAGGAAATACCAGCGTCTTGGTGATGGAAGGCTCAAGATGCAGCAACTTGTAAAAATCGAGATTGCGCGCGGCCGTTGCTTGATCGTTGCCAGGACTGTTCTTGTTGTTTGTGAAAATCCAAACAATCCCCGGCGCCGTGTGAAACGGCCCCGAAATTGTTTTTACGATCGCTTCCTTGAAATCGGTGTCCGCGAGCGCGCTGCCCGTACCCTTATGCGCAATGGCTAAAGACTGTAAGGGTCCGCTGATGCCCGCGGCACCTTTACCAGATTCGAGGAGCATCGGCGAGACGTTCGCGCCGCTACTCTGGCTGAACGCCATCAGGAAAACCGGATCGTCGGCTGATGCCGCAGACTGCGCGACGGCTGCTATCAGCGGCTTGAACTGTGATGCAGGATCGGAGTAAAACGGCTCCATCCACCCAGAATTCTGGACGAGAAAAGCTTGCTGGATGCCAGCCGCTGATGCGCACTCGAATACGCCCGTCGCCAAAGCGGCGACGGCAATACGAAGCCATATCTTCATGCGAGATTCCACCCTTCAATGCGTTTTGCCCGCGAGTGGTACGCCCACAGCTTGTGATCGTGAACGAAGAGGCGGATACGCCACGGCTCCGCGGCAGTGCTCGTGAAGAAAGTGACTTCGTTGTGGCTGTCGTCGTAGCACAACGCATACGGCATGCGTTCTTTTGTTTCAAACGCTTTTGCGATACCCGCCTCGCTCGAAAGACGCAAGCCGATAACCACATCGCTCGCCGACGACTCAAGCAGCGGGATCACGAAGTCATTAGACGCGGTATCGTCGGTATGCTCTGGCTCTTCCCACGGCGGCATCGTCGTTTTTGATTTAATCCGGAAATTAACCATGCCCGAGCAGAGACGCAATGTGGTCGCAGTTGAAACTTCTGCCTGAGGGATATCGATACGTACCCATACGTATCGGTCCGTTGCAGTGTTAAAGCAGACTTGCCACAGTTGCCCGCTGCTGCTGAGATAGGGACTTCCGAAATCAAGACACGGTTGGACATTCGCGGGCCATGGCGAAAAGGTTGCAATTGCGCCACCATCAGTCTGCTTTTGAACGCGCAACTGACCGCCCTCGCAAACCCATACCACCGCCCTGCCGTATGACACTGGCAAACCGATTTCCGAGACATCGATGTTCACCCCTTCGGGCGCAGCGACTTCCAGGTCACTCTCCAACGTGCCTTCCAGGTCCACGCCAACAATGCGAATCGGACCATTTCCCGCCTGCAATGGAACCCAGACACGGTTGTTAAATGCGATCGGCGCGCCGACGGCAGAAGCACTGCCAACGTCAACGACCTCATAAGTGAGCGACGCAACATCAATCGCAATACGCGTGAGGCCAGCTTGAGTTGCGACGAACAACGCGCTTCCTGGACCGGTACTGTCTTTGATAATTTCTGCGCGCCAGGCATGATGCGGAAGCGAGCATTCGGCAACAGTCGCACGCCCCACGCCCTCTACCGGCCGCCAGGTGCGCGACGCTGGAAGCCTCGCAAACAACGTACCCTTGAGCGGATCAAATGCAATCAGCGTAGCGCCAGACGCCCCAAACGGAACCGAGAAAAACTGATATTCGCCTGGCGGCGGATTTTCCATAGAGTCATCGGAGTTTCCTTCGGCGCTGCGAGACTTCGGGTCGCCCAGCACAAGGGCATGCGGCGTGCGGCGCAAGCCCCGCGCGTCGGAATAGCCGCCTGAATCGACAGACGCATTGCCGAAGGGGGGCGCCCAACCGCCTAGGGTAGGCGACGGCTTGCCGAGTGGCTTGCCTGTCGCCGGAGAAAACTCGAATTCCGGAGGATAGAATATCGGGCGTGCCTGATCATCAAAGGTCGAACCCAATACCGCAGCAACGTCCGCTCCGGAAGCGTGCGCGGAAACAGGGCGTCCGCAAGCCGTTTTTATCAATGAAAACGCGTCGTTGGTCACTACCCACACGCCCGAAGGCAACTCCCACTCTTCATCCTTCTCTTTCATCTTTTCTCTCATCCGCGGGCTCATTCACAGTTTCCTACGAACTCTTTTGGCCGCGTAATCGAATCCATCATGCTGAGCACCTTCACGAAACGGCGCCGCGCCGAATTTGGCGCAAATCATATCACCGCAAAGATCGACCACATAAACGTGATGCAAAATCTAGACGCGCGTTGTGCAATTGCCGCAAAATTGCTCCGTCGAACTCTAAGGCTAGCCTAAAATGACGGCGGTCCACTTTACGGCCATTATCGGCATTTCGGCGGATTGCTTTAGGTTTTGACAAAAATTCTGGCTTGGGCGTCTATTTCCCGGGTACGCGCGCGCCCACTCTATACCGCAAACGTTTGCGATTCTTGCCAAGCAAGCTAAAGCAGCGACCGCGACACCGAAATGAATGATAAAAAGCAACGGCAGCCAACCGTTGGACAAGAGGTAACGACCGCTTTAACCACTGTTTAGCGTTGCGAGAGCTTGGTGCTGTCAAGCAAATCAAAGCGGCACACGCCCGGATGCTCGGGGTCGCGCGGATATACCAGATAAAAAGCTGCTGGACAAGACCAAACATGAACACGAAATCAATTGCACTTCGAGTTGGGCTGCTGAGCGCAGTGCTTGGCATTCTCACGGCATGCCAAAAAACATCCGATCAGGGAGTTACGGTGCTTCCTTCGTCGCAACGGAGCGCCAACGCCTCGAACGCCCCCCGGGTGCAAACGGTTATATCTGCCGCTAACGCGCCCGAAGAGTGGATCGGTGCGGTCCTGTCTGGCAAAGAGGCACCTAATAGCACTGGTTATTGCAAGATCAATTTCGATGTGGAAAACCACACAGGCGTAAACTTCTCCAAACTTTGGATCAAGCTGGTGACGCGAGATTCAGCCGGCAACGTCATCGACAGTTCCCATCTTAGTGGCCGGCTCAGCCCGCAGTCGAAGGCCACCATGTCTTATTGGTCCAGCCACTGCTCCTTGGTCACATCAGTGGACCTGCAAGGTATAGAAGAAATCTCTCAGGTAAATGGAGAATTCCTCCCGGCCGGCCCTGAGCGGCAACGCATTCTGGCAGTCCCGGTTCGATGGGTCAGCAATCAACAGGAAGGCACGATTGCAAATGGCGGTGGCGAAGGTGTATCGAAACCCAACGTCGCGTCGATGCCATTTTCCAGCAAAAACATGCTGGAGGCCGCCATTGATCCCTCGGCACCGGACAAAGCGCTCTATGACCGTTATCGCGACCAGGGTGCGCTCAATATGCAAAATTCTTTCTACGGCCTTTCAATCAATTATTTGACGGCAGACTGGTCGACGCGCGGAGCGCTCAACAATGTTGTGATGCGTGTCGGACCGGAAGTAGCCCCCGCTGTCGTGCGAGCGGCGCTCACTGCCGCGTGCAAAGTGACTCCGTCGGCATGGGTAGTTCAACTCGACCCATTGCCTCGGGGTCAAGTGAGCCGTGGTGGCGTCACGTGCACGTATACTCGCGCTCCTGACGCGTCGTACACGGAAATATCCATTACGAATGCCGGCGAGATTGACACCGCCGCAAATGTGCCAGCCCAAGTAGTCGCCATCGACCCTGCACCAACCACAGCCGCACCGGCGACCATGCCTCCGCAACCGGCGCCGCCGACACAGAGCGCCGCCTGCCAAAACCCTGCAGATTGTGCCAAAGCAATGCTCCGTGCCGCGAAAGAACAGAATCTGGCCGCTGCGATGGATGCAGCTCTCGCCATGGACGTGCTGCCAAAGCCGCAACGCGGGGATCGCGCTAACGCCCGGAAATTTAATCAGAACGGGCTTACGGCGCTCAATGCTGGCGACGCCAGTGCTGCGGTCACATTCTTCAAACTGGCCGCCGTGGCGGATCCGGGTGATCAGGAAACGCTCAGCAATCTTGCTTTCGCCTACTCCGCAAATGGCGAACAGATCAAGGCCGAAGATACTGCGGTTACAGCATTGGCGCTCAACGCCAGACGAGCGACCATCTGGGCCCCCTTGGCAGTCACACTAGCCAAAGAGAATCGCCAAGGCCAAGCGCTTGAGGCAATGTGGCTTGCCTATCAGTTTTCGACCGATAAGGCAAAAACCCTAAGCTTTATACATCGGAAACTTTCGTCGGAAACTGACCCGGCCGTTTTGAAAATGTATGCGAGCAGCGCCGCATGGTTCGAGCAAAACAGAACGCCGGACGATCTGTGACTCAGTTGGCAACATTCCAATCCATGCTGAATCGTCATCCTGAACTCGTAATTTTGAGTTGCTGATAACGGTCTCCGGTTGAAACATTTAATCAGTTGCCTCACGAACTGCTAGCACAATAGCGTACTATCCGGTACGCTTTTTTACGTTGTACAGAGATTGTTAGATTACCTGAAAGATCTTGCATTCGTTGCAGGCCCAAACTCCAAGGCAGCAAGAAGACCTGCCGCTACCTTCCCGGTCGATGTAAGATCATGCCGGCCTTGATTGATAGCTACCAACTGTCAGCGATGAAGAAAAAGCGATACGGATTTATCTATTCTTGCATCGAGCACAGAGGTACCTGCGTCGCCCTTTGCCATCGTCGCGGAACCAAACCTCAAGTCGTTCGCGTGCCGACCAACAGTTCATGGCCGGCTATCGCCTGATGCTTTTCGGCTCAGATCAATCCATAAGAGTCCACCACAACAAGCCGAAAACGGACATCCTACGCGATCGAGGGTCCATCGGACTTGTGTCACCGGCTTTTCGCCGGTGAGACGGCGAATGCCCCTTCGGGATACGATTCCAAGGGAGTACTGTCGGCGCAGTATGGAAAATCGTTCTTCACACGCTCGTCGTCTCTATAGATCTTAGACAGTACTTCACACATTCTCTTTAGACGAAGGCGAATCATGCCGAACGGTGGTGCTCCATTCTGTACGTGCCTCCGCATGAAACTGATAGTCGGCGCTACGTGATCCTTTGCCGTTTCCCCGGAATAGTAGACTCCTCACGCTAGCTCATAGAGTCGTTCACAAGTCGCCAATGGAATGGGCTTGTCGTCCAGGACCGTGGCAAGAAGTTGATTCATAAGAGACTTTATCCGTGATCGTCCGGGTAATGCGGTGCGATATGCTTGATAAAGAAAAACAACATTCACGGGCCGCGGTTCGTGAACGGCAGCAAACCAGCGCTGCATCATCGGCATGTGAATTGAGGAGCCAGCAGGAAACATGTGCCGTCTTCCGCTAGGCATCGCCATACTGATAATCATAGTTCTCAAGCACCGCTGTGGCTGTGTAGTTACCCCAGTTCCCACGCCGCCTACCGGTCTCTGAAATTAGATGCAAGTTTTTTCTGGCTCGCGACCCTGTGACATAGAGCAGTTTGCGGGCACTTGCTGCCCCGTTAGGGTCGTTGAAATGAGGAACCATCCCCTCCAGTAGCGCGCAGGCTATTACCACGTCGAACTCCGCTCCCTTCACGCCGTGGATCGTTGATACAGTGATTCCAGAGCGTTCTTCAAAAACCTTCCGAAAGAATGTAATGGCTCGACTTCCCTGCACGCCTTCTCGTTCCAGCCGTTCCACCCGCGCGAGTGACGCTTCGAAGAATGCAGTGTGGTGCTCCTGAAGATGCTGATGCATGCTGTAGTCGAGGTTGACCAGCGCAGAGAGTGAGTCGAAGAATTCGCGAAGGTAGCAAAGCCCGTCGGGTTCTGCGATGTGTATTGAATTGCAGTGCTTGAGGAATTGTTTTCGGTTGATCTGATGGAGCACCACGCCGACCTCGCTCAACGCGCTTAGCACCTCACCCGCCCACCTTAGTCGCCGCAGATAAGTGGATGGGGTCGGCCTAGTAAGAGCAAGGCAAGCGACCGGGTACCAGAAATTTTCGATGTCCCGGGAAAATGGTGCCATCCCTGGACCGTCGAAGGAGTATTCCGGCGCTTCGGTGACGAGCCGCCTCGTCAAAGCCGCGAGATGTATCCATTGCGGCGCGAGAACACAAATTTCGCTTGCACTTATGCCAAGAACTTGTGTGCTGTGCCTGATCAACCGCGCAATCTCGTTGACAAGATCGGTCTTGGGAATCGTGCTGTTGTAGCTTATAACGCTTTGATATGCCTCGTTCTCGCCGACGGCTTCGATCACGGTGCCGTGAATGTTGTACTGCTCAAAATAACCAACGATGCGCTTCGATGACCGGTAGTTCCGAGAGAGCGACCGTGGGGTGATCGGAAGCTGTGTCAATTCGCGAAGCTCCTCGAGAGCGATCGGATATCCGCCTAGCGATCCATATATGGCTTGGTTAGGATCGCCCACCATAAACAGACGGGCCCGCCCAGCACCGGCACGCAATATTGACCCTATGATCGCATACTGGATCTGCTTCGTGTCTTGGTATTCGTCGACAAGGACAAGGGAAAAGATAAGAGATAGCGTTGTCCTTATCGCGGGATGACCGATCAGTATCCGGCTTGAATACCAGAGGATCAGTTCAAAGTCGATTTGTCCGTTAGCTCGTAGAGCCGTGAAATACTCTCTTAGAATATTCCTAACACTTGGATGTTTCGCTGTCTCTGGACAGCAAAGTTGAAGACCGTCGCTGGTGACGTAGTATTCGCAGTCGTAATGTGTTATCCGTTGACCAGCATAAGGAGCACAAAGACTGTCGAAAAGCTTCTCCCGCTCATGTAGATCGATCACCCTGAATCCGTGAGCCAACCGGGGAAGGTAGATCGAGTACGGCTTCAGAATCCACTCAAGGCAAAACGAATGGATAGTTCCTATCCATAGCTGTGCTGTGTCAACTCCCAATTCCTCAATTCGGTTCACAATCTCGTCGGCAGCACGGTTGGTATACGTAATCGCAGCTACAAATTTTCGATCTGTTGTCAGACTCTCTAACTCGTAAGCGATTTTATACGTCAGTGTTCTTGTCTTGCCGCTCCCCGGGCAAGCGACGAGGAAGACATTGCCGGGTTCGAGGATCGCGGCAGTCTGCTCCTCATTGAGTTCGCGATTGTCCCAAGTGAACACTAGAGAAGATCCGAGAAGAAATCATGGATTCGATCCCCGGGCATTGCGGCCTCCATCTGACGTTGCAGAACGCTCAAGTCGATTGCACCATCTCGAAATTGCTGAAGAACGGCTCTTGCATTTTCTTCGCTTGCGAGACCTGCAGCTGCGACGTGAACCGCCCGATCGAGCCGATAGCTGTACATGTTGAAGTAGATCTCACGGGAAAATTCCGAGCGCGCAAACAGGATTGCCTCCCGGATGTATGGGGGAACTGCAGTAGTGGCGTCCAACACATCTGCCATCAGAATCGCAAACCAGCCTTTCCCTTCATTTGATGCCATGGTGAGCATGCGCTGCCCATAACGCGATCGGTCCCCGGACCGCAAGTCAGCCTCAGCTATCGAGATCGTGTCGGGATCAATGTAGACTTGGGAGACGACGGCACACGCAAGATCCACATTGCCCGCTAGTACGAAATCGACTTCAAACGTATGTGTTGCGTAGTGAGCGGCAAGCCAGTCGTTGCCCTCAACGAAGGCGTCTAAATCCGCCTTGCGTGTTTGACCCTTATCGTGTGAGTTCTGGCATTTTCTCTTGAAGCGGGTGATGGGTTCTGCGTCACCGATCGCAGGCGCCGGATCGATAAAGAGGCTGTCTAGGTCAGTGATGATGCTGCATCGCTTGCGGATTCGTTCGTCATGAAACAACAATGCAACGTTCTTAAAACCGGTACTCCGCACGTTTATCAGACTAATTCCTAGTTCGTCGAGACTGAGACCTAGCACTTTTTTGACCATGACCGGGATCAGAATTTCTTCTGCGTCGCCCTCGACGAGAATCACGCTTCGTGCGAACAAAAGATTGCTGCGAACGGCATCCAGATACCGTTGCACGTGGGTAACCTCGGTGGGCGTCAAGCCTGTTGCCGGCTGGTATGCTTCGCAAGCTTCGCCGGTTTTCCCGAGTATGTTAACGCTGCGGACCTTGCTGATTTCAGATATATGAGTCGAATGTGTGGAATAAATTATCTGCGTATCTGCGTACGAGATTCGGTCAAAAAGGGTCTTCTGGATGTGCGTGTGGATGTGAGCTTCGGGCTCTTCGATCAGCAGAAAATTTGCTACCGGCTCTCGCGTGGACTGATACTTGAACTCGAGAAGCTTCAAAGTTAGATAGATAAGGTTTGCGCCGCCAAGGCTCAGTTCGTGAATCGGCCCCTCGTATTGTCCTTCCGCCTCACCTATGAACAAACGCAATGACTGGAAGAGTCTTTCAGCTTCGTCTGGTAGGTCGGACCTGATGGACATGGCTGCCGGTGAATATGTCTCGCCCGCAGCGTCTTTCATAGTGCTCCGGATCTCCGATCGCACTGTCTGAACATCATCCAGGACTTCGATCGAAGCATTGAGTTCCTTCACCCTATTTACGATCGGCTCCATCGTGGCCGGGGGGATCTCTCCGCTTCTAGCCTTCAACAGTGCTAGTAGCGGGTTCGTGCGGTTGTTGTGAAACTCAGAAACCACGTCACGCAGCGCCTGAATGAAAGTGAGCGACACCTCTTTTGTGAGCGACAGCACCTGAGGTATCCGCGCACCGATTGCGGAATCGTCCACTGGCCCAGTCAGCGCTTGATTGAAGTCGCCCACGATCCGCTGGTAGACGACAGGATCTGCAAAATCCGTGTCACTTCTGCCAGTAAATACAGTCTCGTAGTCTGCGAGCGTGATTTGGCTGCGAAGAAGGTCAAGCGATGGCCGATCAAAGTCATCTACGGCAGCGAGCTTCAATCGCACGTCCTTCTTGGGACGGAAAATAAGGTTATAGGTGGCTCGGCCGATGGGTTCTTCGAGTGCTGCTGTCGCCGCCGGAACAACGCCTGTTCCATGTAAAAACAGTGCTTGAATGGCCTCGTCAGGGCCAATGTCGCTGAACTCGACACTAATTATTATCCAATGTCCCTGCCAGCTGTCGAGTCCGCGATGAAAATCCGATTCCTCCAGACGGTAGGCGGACCGAACCATCGTATCGTCGAGCAAGAGCCGAATCGCACGAAAAAGATTGGACTTTCCAGATCCGTTTTCACCAATGATCGTGTTGACGCCTTTCTGGAAAACAAGGCGTGCTCTAGCGAAGTTGCGATAATTCACTACGGTCAGCTTGGAGATATGCATTTCAGCTACGGACGCTCAAGTAAAATGCCATCGTACACCGGCAGCTTAACCGTGCACTGCCAGCGCTGCTGTATAACCGTGCGTGCTGTTGCCTTGGCGACACGATCCCGCGAGTCCGAAAACAGAACGCAGCGGGTCAGCACAATCGCGAAAGCGGGTCGTCTTCGCACCGGCCGCCCGTCAGGACCGACTTCCGGCCTCATTTGCCGCATCCACGTCGGTCCATCTTCTTTGTCACGTTGACATTCGCACGGTTGTCGCAGACGAAGCCGCCTCTGCAAAGCCCTCGCATGATCCGGGCAATCGTCATGCTGCAATTAGTCTCAGGTTATCTCTGCACAACTCGGGCGCAACTTCTATTCATTTCGGTAGGGAATCTCTGTTCGCAATCATAGGGCGTCCCTCCGCTATGTCGCGCGAACGCCAAGTTGATCGGACCGCGGCGACCGCTTTGCCGTCAGTTCCCGTCATCCGCTCGAGGCTGGCCGCGTGACTCCTATGGCCGATGACGCGACCTCCATCCCAGCGATTTCAATCCTCTCCCCTCAATCTTTATCGGCCTCCGGTGCAGTCTGCAGCGGCGTACAGTATGGCTGTTGAGACTGGAATCGGCGCTGGGACGCAGCTGGGTAGCCAGGTGGGTAGCCGCACTGCTAGCTTTGCGATACCAGCCTTATCTGGTAAGCCTTGTAGGATTCCCCCGAGATCAACGGCACGAATGGGTTTTGGAGTTCGTGCTTGCAGACTTCGACGAGTTAGAACGTCTTCAGCAGTCCATCAGCTGTGCATCTTCAGAGCGAATTGCCAGCTAATCGCGCGCGGAGCCAGCGGTTTGTACGTATCACGGACGAGCGGGCAATTGCCGGGAAGCGGATAAGGTCCTGCGTCTGTTCAACCATCCCCCTGTTCCACCGCCAAAACAAGCCGGTAAGCGAGATAGCAGGCATCGGGATGCATGTCACGCAGCACTGAAGGCGACAGGCAATGAGCGGTCTTGGCGGCAAGGTATCCGTCGTCACAGGCGGAATTGACGAAGGAATCTAATTGCAACTCACCGCTCGTGGGGCGACGGTCGCGTTCAGAGGGCGGAGCGCATCGAAAGCTGAAGCCATCCTTGCCGAAATGCGGCAAATCGACGTAACTGCGGACCGCCTTTCGGGCAAAGAAATTTTGTGTGCAATGCATAACATGTAGCTCAAGGAGCGAAGTATGCCAAGCAAACCCAAACCGGGCACCGAAGCCCAGCCGGCGCTGCCGTCGATTCCAAAGGAATTGATTGATCAGTTCGTGAAGGGGCCGATGACGGCGGAGACGGTGCGTGCTGCCTCTGCCGCGTTCAAGAAGGCGCTGATCGAGCGGCCTCTAGGCGCGACAAGGCTTTGCGGTCCACCCCTAAAACAATATCCTTTTAAATCAATCATCTGCTGTCTGGTCTTTCTGAGTCGCGTGAAGACCTTCCCGGCGGCCTTGTCCGGCCGTTTGAGGTCCTGGCCGGGTCAGTTTGGCCTGCATGGCGGCGATAAAGATCTTTCCTCACGCACCGCGTTTTCGTCCGGCCGGCCATCCTTAATTTGACAATACCCGCCTATCAAGTGCCAATGCCAGTTCCGTGAACTGCCGTGCACGCGCGTTCGCGTCCCCGTAGCGGTGCGCAACATAAATCCGGGTCATCGCGTCCTTGTCGTTCAGTTTCCTGAAAACCACGCCGGGAAAAGCAATGACTTGTAGCGTAGCCGGTACTAGCGATACCCCTAGTCCGGTCGCGGCAAGCCCGATTGTCGTCGACATTTGCTCCGTCTCCTGAACCACATTCGGTTCAAAGCCGCGCTTCGCGCACAGCGCGAGAATCTGGCTGAAGAGCGCCACGCCGCGCGGATAGGCGATAAAGGGCTCGTCACGCAAATCAATGATCCTGATTGACTTCGCCTGGGCCAGGCGATGCCGTGCATGCATGGCGAGTAGGAGCGGTTCCTCCGTCAAGGGTTCAAATACGATATCTGGCGGCTGTGGGCCGTCAGGTAGGCGAAGTAAGCCGACGTCGAGCTCGCGCTGCCCGATTCCCTCGATCTGTCTCGATGAAGACAGATCGTGCAACTCGATCTTGACCCTCGGCCGCTGCGTTCGATATGCGTGAATCAGGTGCGGAAAGATCGGCAATAGCGTCGATGCGTTCGTGAAACCGACCCGTAGGCGTCCGACTTCTCCACTCACGGTCTCCCAGACGCTTTCCTTCGCGTGTTCGACGCGAGCAATGATCGCGCGCGCGTCGTCAAGTAGGGCAACCCCCGCTTCGGTCAAAGAAACGGTGCGGCGCGTCCGGTCGAAGAGCCGCGCGCCGAGATCGGCCTCGAGCGCCTGAATTGCGAGGCTCAGCGGCGCCTGCGTAATGCCGATGCGTTCGGCGCTGCGCCGGAAGTGCAGCTCCTCGGCCAGAGTGACGAAGTATTCCAGATGCCGGATGTTCATTGATTTACTCTCTAAATCAGTAACCCCTATCCAAAGAATAAATGAAAACTGTTTAAGAAGCGATACTGTGCATCACCTACAGAACAAGAGGGAGATGGTATGGACGCCTCCCTCCCGCGTCGGATAGGAGAGGCAGTAGGAACGGCGGAGCCCTCGCTATACCCGACGGCATCAGAGTGCCAAAGTGGTGGTGTCAAAACGACCACTGAGGGTAAGGAGGGCTCGAAATGAAGACTACGACGTTTGGCGTGGACCTGGCAAAGCGGGTCTTTCAGGTGCACTGGGTAGACATGGACACAGGCGAGATCAACCGTCGTCAGCTCAAGCGCGAACAGCTCGTGACGTTCTTCGCGAAGCAGGCGCCCGCGCTCATCGCGATGGAAGCGTGCGGCAGCGCCCATTACTGGGCACGCCGCTTCGCGAGCTTCGGTCATCAAGTCCGGCTCATTGCGCCGTCATTCGTCCGACCGTTTGTGAAGCGCAACAAGACCGATGTGGCAGCGCGCAGGCGATCTGGGAAGCTGCACAACGGCCGGAGATGCGTTTCGTCGCTGTGAAGAGCGAAGCGCAGCAAGCGGTGCTGACGCTGCACCGCGTGCGCGCACAACTGCTCAAGATGCGTCGCATGCAGATTAACCAGACGCACGGCTTGCTGTACGAGTTTGGCGCGGCAGTGCATCGCGGCTCGCACAGCATGAACGACGCGGCCCGCATGCTTGGCGAGCTGGCCGACGCTTTGCCCGCCATGGTCATCGACACGCTTCGCGAACAACTGCAGCGTATCGAAGCGCTCACGCGCGACATCCGTGCCATTGAACACCGGCTCGCAGCATGGTTGCGCCAGGACGAAGGGGCCACGCGGCTCGCCGCCATTCCGGGTGTGGGCCTGCTCACGGCGACTGCCGCCATTGCCACCATCGGCGAGGCGAGTACGTTTCGCTCCGGGCGCGAGTTCGCCGCGTTCCTCGGTCTGGTGCCACGGCAAAGCGGCACGGGAGGTCGCGTCAAGCTGCTGGGCATCAGCAAAAGAGGCGACGTGTACTTGCGTACCTTGCTGATTCACGGCGCGCGCGCAGTGCTCTCGCATCCGAAGCACCTGAGCGACGCGCTGCAACGTTTGCTCGCGCGACGACCGTTCAATGTAGTGGTCGTCGCGCTCGCAAACAAAACGGCACGCACGATCTGGGCGCTGCTTGCCCACGCTCGAACGTACCAATCTGGTTACGTGGCTCACGCTGCGTAGAAGATCAACTAACTATGGAGACGTGGTCGCTAATAGGTTGCGCAGGTTGATATACATGTGATGGCGAAACAGGTCGGACCGCGGGGAAGCAAACCTGAATTCTGTCTTGTCCTTCGAGGACTCGCAGGAGATGAGGACTTCCCCGGCAGATTCCATCAGGGCCAGCGGATCACCATCCGCACCACAGGCCGGATATAAGTCTGCAACCTCATCCTGTCCGTCACACACCGAATATCACCTGGCAAACCGGGAGGCGTCCATATAAGACAGCATGAACGCAGCGGAACTCGTAGAACGCTTACGTGACCTGCAGCTGGTGATTGCGCTCGGCCTACGGGCATCACGTACCCCGGACGTCATTCGCTGGGCGAAGGCAGCGGGATATCACGCGATCTGGATCGATATGGAACACAGCACCCTGCCCGTTGATACTGTGGCGCAGCTGTGCTCGTGTGCGCTCGATCTCGGCTTGACGCCCTGGGTGCGGGTGCCTGAGCGCGACTATGGCACGATTAATCGTGTGCTGGATGGCGGGGCGCTCGGCATCATTGTGCCGCGCATCGAGACAGCCGCTGAAGCACGCCTCGCGGTCATGGCCACGCATTTTCCTCCGCTGGGGCAACGCTCGCAGATTGCAACGCTGCCCTACCTCAATTTCGACCGGGTGCCGGCGCACGAGCTCAACCGACGCCTGAACGAGGCAACGATGCTCGAGGTGCTGATCGAGACCCGTGCAGGGATCGAAGCGGCCGATTCGATCGCTGCGATCGAAGGCGTCGACATGTTGGCGGTTGGCTGTAATGACCTGGCCGCCGACATGGGACATATCGGAGAACTGACGCATCCGGAGGTGATCGCGGCATGCCGCCGGGTGATCGCAGCAGCGCAGCAGCACGGCAAGGTCGCGATCATCGGCGGCATGCCGGAGTGCGAATCGCTGAGCGAACTGCGGCGCGACGGCGCCGCCAATTTCAGATTTGCCGGCATCGATACCGATGTCTTCCTGGCGGCACTGCGCCAGCGGGTCGAGCAGAGCCACGCAGTCCTTTAATTCACCCCTTTCGTTATTTCCCGGATCATGGAAGAGACTACGCTGATATCTACCCCTATGCGCGACTTGAACACGCTGTCGCGACCGTCCTGCGACGTGCCTGCGCTCGCTTGCGATGCGCATATGCATGTGTTCGGTCCACTCGAAAAATACCCGAGCATCTGCGTTTTGATACGCGGTGCATATCAGCAAGTCCATTGCTGCGTCTGCCTATACTTAGCGCAATCGCCGTTCCGCTGGAGGCACCGACTGCAGGTCGTCGCGATACGTAAAAGATATCGACCGTTAAAGAAAAGATGTATTGGTGCGCAACGCAATAGATGGGTATCTTCATGGCAAAACACGTAACGCCGGCGGCGCTCGTAGCCGATCGGTGAACCGGCGGCACGACGTTGCTGACGTAATTATTGAAACCAGGAGACAAGGACTCATGCGTCCATCGACACCCACGGCGACCTCGGGCCACTGTGAAAAGTATTGGCGCGCGTCGAGCGGTAGCTCGAAGATGCAGCCATCGATCAGCCCTCAAAACGGACAACGGAGACGACTGTGTTTGCAACGCCCGAACTCATTGAAGCAACCGTGTTAGCCCGGCTCCCCGAAAAATTTCACATCAACGGACGCATCTCGGGACGCTTCGGCAGCCGGCGTTTCTACCTGGAAGGTCCTGCGGTCGCGCGGGACGGGACGTTCTATTTCACCGATGTCCCGTGGGGCCGCATCTTCCGCGTCGAGCCCGGCGACAATCAGGTATCACTCGTGCTCGAATACGACGGGGAGCCGAACGGAATGAAAGTGCACAAGGACGGGCGCCTCTTTGTTGCCGACAACAAGAATGGCATTGTCATCGTTCACCCGGCCACCGGCAAAGTCGAACAATTCGTTTCGCGCGTCGACAATGAGGGGCTGCTCGGACCGAATGACCTGTTCTTCTCAAGCGATGGTTATCTATATTTCACGGACCAGGGCCAAAGCGATATTCGCAGCCCGCATGGGCGCGTGATCCGCGTCGACCCGGAAGGTCGCGCGGAAGTTATTCTGCGCGATCTCGCCAGTCCGAATGGTCTCGTGCTGAGCAAGGACGAGAAGTCCTTGTTCGTCGCACTCACGAAAACCAACAACATCTGGCGCGCGCCGCTCGAGACCGTTCCGGGCTGCCCATTCGACCGGATCGACAGAACGGGGTTGTACATCCAGTTGTCGGGCGGCAATGGCCCTGACGGCATGGCAACGGACAGCGCCGGTAATCTGATCGTGGCCCATGCGGGACTCGGTGCCGTATGGGTATTCAATCCGATTGGCGAGCCCATTTACCGCATCAACACGACTGAAGTGGGACTGCACGCGGCCAACATCACTTATGGCGGCGAAGACAACAAATTGCTCTACATCATCGAATCGTCGTCTGGCTCGATTCTCACCGCAAGAATGCCGGTCACGGGCAAGACGATGTATTCGCATATGGTCTGACGTCGGCATCCGATCCAGTAATCATCCTTTCTTGGGAGAGTCAGATGTCCGTCGTACAGAATGCCGCGTTGCAGGCGTTGCAATCGGGGAAATTATCACTCGGCTTCGGAATCAGCTGCCTGCGCGGCGTGCCCGCCGCGGCAGATCGCGAAAACAGCCGGCTATCACTGGCTGGCGATAGATCCGCAACGATCCAGACTGGCATAACGGAGACTATGTCACGCCGCCGACGCAATGGAGTCGCCGCTGCGCAGAAAAGCGACGCGAACGATGTACTCTACTGGTTCGAATCGTCGTGGGACTACGATGCGGCGCCACAGCTCGCGAAGATCGAAGCACCGCTCTATGCGGTCAACTTTGCGGATGACCTCGTCAATGCGACCGATCTCGGTGTCAAGCAGCAGGTTCTCGCTGCGTTACCGCACGCACACTTCGTCGAGATGCCCGAAACTGCCCAGTCCTACGGACATATGACACTTGCGCACCCGGAAGTCTGGAAACGGTATCTGATCGAATTGCTCGCGAGCACCTCCGCTGCGTCGCACTGACGGGCCTCGCGATACGGCGGCTTTCTCGCGCACTCGCGTTGGCTCGTGCGAGTGCTCCGCGCGGTTGTTCAATCCTTTGTGCCGCCGGTGTTCGACGTTCAGCCCCATATCGCTGTTTGCTGCTGCGTGGCTCCTGGGCTTGTCGGTGATCAGCACACGCGGCGCACCTTCACTACGGCAGGCACGCCCCGTCCGCATGGATCAAAAGTGGGTAGTCATGCCGATCGAAACACCGGTGGCCGCCGTGCTTGCTGGATTGCGGTTAAACGCCGCCAGATTGGTCGGATCGGTCTGGTATGCACCTGTGAAACTGTTTCTGTCCACCTCGAGATAGACATTGGTGCGCTTGGACAGGAAATAGTCTGCGATGCCATAGGCAGTTGCCTTATGCCCGCTTGCGCCTCTCACATTGCCAAGGTTACTGGCAATATCGTCGTAATAGGCCGCGACCAGAATCAGCGCAGGGGTGACCTGATACGTGATCCCGCCCTGGGGAACGCGATCTCGTCTTTGGGAGCTGTTCATGCCGCTGCCGCTAACCATCAACTCGAAATACGACAGGAAGACACGCACCGGTCCGGTCTGCCAGTGTCCGCCGATCTGATAGGTCTGTGCCATCTGTGTGGCGTCGGCGTTATAGGTTCTCTGGTAGCCCGCGCCTCCTAACAGCGGACCCGTTTGGTAGGTGGCCGCTACCGCGTAGTTGCTGCCCGCTCGCGTATTGCCAGCGACACCGCCAACAGAGTAACTCGCACCGAAACCGGCGCCCCCTACTTGGCCCTTGTACTTCACCATGTTGTTAAACCGGCTGTCGCCGGTAAAGAAGTTGGTGACCAATAACGCGTCCGGCGCAATCGCCACGTTCGACCCCGAAATTTGATCTGGGTCGAGCGCGATGCTGAGCTCTTCCGCAACGGTGAATTGACGACCCAACGTAAGACGTCCATAACTGCCGGTCACACCGATATAGGCTTCCGTGTCAAAAAGTATCCCGCTTTTAGACATGGCCCCGGTTCCTGTTGAATAGCTGTTTTCCAAATCAAAGATTGCATTCGTCCCGCCGCCAAGGTCCTCACTACCGCGAAAGCCGAGACGGTTCAGAGTCTCGATGCTGCTGTACTGGAATGTCGCTCCTCCTTTGTGGTTGTTCGACCATCTAACTCCACCTCCTGCTATACCGTACAGCGTCACACTCGATTGCGCGTGCGCGACGCCCGATATCAGGACGAGCGACATTGCGGTCATCAGATTCTTCACTTTCGTCTCCTAACTATTATATTGGTACTTCCACCGGGATACTGACTTGATATCGCATTCAGGCCATCGCCGAATCAGCGCGCGCATCTGTCGGGTCAATGCCCGAACATGGCAAACTCTAGATGTCCTGAAAATTCAGGCCCATGGCGGTGAGGCGGATGCGGACCTCGCCGGGGCTGGGCTCGGGCAGCGCCAGCTGCTCGAGTTTCAGCACCTCGGGGCCGTCGGCGGCAATCCAGTTCGACAGCAGTTGCGTAGGGATCGCTCGGCTTGGTCGACCCGCCGTGCCCCAGGCCGTCCGGCATCACGATGAAATAGCGGCTTGCATCGAGCGGCTCACCGCGCGCGAACAGTTCCTGCCACATCACAGGCGAGAGAAACTCCTGGCTGCTACCCGTCGTGCCGTGCAACAGCAGCACCGCATTCGTCACCTCGCCGCGGGCATTGCGCTGCGGCGTACCGAACGTCACGTAGTGGATCCGGATTGCGGGCAGTAATGTACCGTCGGAGAAGTGAAAATCGTGCTCGCCAAAATCGGCGGCGTGTGCCGACGCAGCGTTTGCGGTGGCGGCACGAGCCGGTCCAATGCAAACGCCGGCGGCAAGGCTTGCCGTAAATATAGGGCGGATAACCAGCGGGGCATGCATGTCTCTCTTTCGGATGCGTTATTGTTCTGGCCGGAAGAGAGTGCCGCATCTCAGGCCACCTGCTTTAACTCGATGACGGCATGGCTGGACAATTGCGCGACCGCACTCCGCCATTCCTCATCCAATGCCTGGAAATGCCGCTCCTTTACGTGCCCGTAGCCGCGTATCTTGCCGGCGATCGAAGCAGCCCGCAAAGCAATCGGATGGTTACGGGTGTTACCGTGAGTGATGATCTGCTCGATCGTCTCTTCATATCGAGTGACCAAACCCCGCTCCATCCTGCGTTCCACCGTATAACCGAAAATGTCGAACGGACTGCCGCGCAGCACTTTCAGTTTTGCAAGCAACCTGAACGCAGGCAACAACCATGAGCCAAACTCTTGCTTGCGGGGTTCACCTGTTGATTCGTTCTTTCGGGCCAACAGCGGCGGCGCCAGATTGAATGCGATCCTGAAATTGCCCTCGAACTGCTGCTTGAGGCTCTCGATAAATTCCCGCGAGGCGTGCAGTCGGGCGACCTCGTACTCGTCCTTGTACGCCATCAGTTTGAAATACACGCTAGCCACGGCTCGGGTAACCGTTTCCTGCTGCGGCGCGACAATGCGCTCCCACGCGCGAACCCGGTTCACCCGCGAACGATAACGCTCCGCGTAGGCTGCATCCTGGTAGTCGGTCAGGAATCTCACGCGCCGGTCGATCAGCTCGTCGAGCGTCGTCGACATCAGCAAAGATGCTCTCGACTGTTTCGTTACTGCAAGGATTCTTTCTAGGGCATGCGGCGAGGCGGTCGCGCGGCGCCCCCAGAGAAACGCCTGTTTGTTGGAAGCAACGGCCACACCGTTGAGCTCGATCGCTGCGTTGATCGCGTCGGCCCTGATCGGAATCAAACCGCGCTGATATGCGTAACCCAGCATGAACATGTTTGCGGCGAGCGGGTCGCCCTGGAGGCTTAACGCATACTTCATCGCATCGACGAACTCGACATGGTCGCGGCCGACCGCCCGGGTAATACTGGCCCGCAAGTCCGCAGCGGGAAACTGCAAATCCGGATGCCGTGTGAATGCGCCGGTCATCGTCTCGTGTGTGTTGATCAGCATCCGTGTTGCGCCGTGACGCGTCGTGGACAGAGTTTTCATGCTGGCGGCGACCACCATGTCACATCCGAGCACCACATCCGCGCCGCCTGTCGCGATCCGTATCGACTTGATTGCGGCCGGGCTTTTCCCGAAGCGAAGATGGGACCACACGGAACCACCTTTCTGCGCGAGCCCCGCCATGTCGAGAATGCCGCATCCCTTTCCCTCGAGGTGCGCAGCCATCCCGAGGATCGCCCCGATGGTAACCACCCCTGTACCACCCACGCCCGTCACGATGATGGAGAAGACCCGCTCTTCGAGCGACGGAATCTCCGGTTCGCATGGTGCGGGAAACAGGTCGACGTCAGGCGTCACTGGCGTCGGCTTACGGAGGTTCCCACCATGAATGGTGACGAAACTCGGACAGAAGCCGTTATTGCATGAATAGTCCTTGTTGCAGGCGGACTGATCGATCTCGCGTTTCCGGCCGAACTCGGTTTCCAGCGGTACCAGCGACACGCAGTTCGATTTCACGCCACAGTCACCGCATCCTTCACACACGAGATCGTTGATCACGAGACGTTTTGTGGGGTCCGGAAACTGTTTGCGCTTGCGCCGTCGGCGCTTCTCGGCGGCGCATGTCTGGTCGTACACCAGCACGGTCACGCCCGGGATTTCACGCAATTCCTCTTGCACTTTCTGCAGTTCGGAGCGGTGATGAATCGTCACGCCTGCTGCCCAGCCAGCCTTTGCCGGATACTTCGACGGGTCGTCGGAAACGACGGCGATGCGCTGAACGCCTTCGGCGCGAACCTGCGTCGTAATCGTCACCGGGCTGAGCTGACCGTCATGGTGCTGCCCGCCCGTCATTGCAACCGCGTCGTTGTACAGGATCTTGAACGTAATATTCGTTTTTGCCGCAATCGCGGCCCGAATGGACAGCAGACCGGAGTGGAAGTACGTCCCGTCGCCCAGATTCTGGAACATGTGGGTACGTTTCGAGAACGGCGCCTCTCCCACCCACGCCATCCCCTCAGCGCCCATCTGCGTATAGCCGAGCGTGTTGCGATCCATCGTCTGCGCCATCCAGTGGCATCCGATGCCTGCATACGCCTTGCTGCCTGCCGGGATGACGGTCGACGAGTTGTGCGGGCAGCCGCTACAGAAGTAGGCGCTGCGCAGCATGGGCTCCGGGGCGAGCTCGATGCGAGTCAGTTCAGTGAGAAGCGCGACACGCTCCGCAATCCTGTTGTCCGCGGCAAGACTCGCCAGCCGCTGTCCCAACGCGATGGCGATTTGCACGGAGCTGAGCGACATCTCGACCGGAAACAGCTTTTTGCCGTTTTCATCCTGTTTGCCGATGATGACCGGCGCATGCGCAGCACCATAGAGAATGTCCTTGATCTGTGATTCCAGCAGGCTGCGTTTTTCCTCCACCACCATCAGCAGATCGAGGCCCGTCGCAAACTCGCGTAGCCCTTCGGGTTCCAGCGGCCAGGTGCACGCGATCTTATAGATCGCAACGCCTATCGACGCGAGTTCTGTTTCGCCGATTTCGAGGTCATCAATCGCCTGCAGAACATCGAGGTAGCTCTTGCCGTGCGTGACAATACCGATGCGGGGCTGGCGTTGCCCCAGCACGACCTTGTCGAGCCTATTGGCGCGTACGAACGCGCGTACCGCATCCAGCTTGAAATTGTGCAGCCGGTACTCCTGCTCCTGGGGCGTATCAGGTTGTCGAAGGTTGAGTCCGCCCGGCGGCATATCAAAGCTACCGGGCAGCAAAGGCTCTACACGCTCCGGATCGATGTCGATGGCTTCCGATGCATCCGCGGTGTCTTTTACGCACTTCAATCCGACCCAGCAACCGGAATAGCGCGACAATGCCCAGCCATACAGGCCATAGTCGAGAATTTCCTGCACACCGCTCGGGCTCAGGATCGGAATGGCCGCGTCTATCAGCGCAAATTCGGATTGATGGCAGGTGGTCGAAGACTCGCCCGTATGATCGTCGCCCATCAGAACCAGAACGCCGCCGTGCTTCGAGCTGCCGGCCATGTTGGCGTGTCTAAACGCATCGCCGCTGCGATCGACGCCAGGGCCCTTGCCGTACCAGATCGAAAATACGCCGTCGTATTTACCTTCACCGTCGGTTTCAGCCTGTTGTGAACCCCATACCGCGGTGGCGGCAAGGTCTTCGTTGACGCCAGGTACGAACACGACACGGGCATCGGCGAGAAATTTCTTCGCCTTCCCCAGTTCCGTGTCATATGTTCCAAGCGGAGAGCCACGGTATCCGGAAATATAGCCGGCGGTATGCAGTCCCTTGGCCTCATCGCGCCGCCGTTGCATGAGGGGCAGCCTCACCAGCGCCTGGACGCCGGTCAGAAAGATGCGCCCTCCGTCGAGAGCATACTTGTCGTCAAGGGTAACTTTGCGCAGTGCCATGTTCACTCCTTGGTCATGGATCGAATCGCCGCAGGCCGCTCTTTGCAATCCCATTGTTTCGCGCCATGCTTGCATATCATTTCCCATGATTCATCTCTAAATCGGTGATGACGACGGACGCTGTGGAACCCATCTGGGCGTCGTTATCCCGAAGCCGCCAGCGATTGGCGAGCGCGATTCCCAGCGAGCCACATACGGCAAGTACGGCGGTAAACGTGAACAGCTGCGCGAAGGGGAGACGTTCAGAAAGCAGGATGCCGCCCACCATCGGTCCGATGATCGAGCCCGCACGTGCGAGCGCCATCGCCCAGCCGATGCCCGCGCCTCGTGCCTCGACCGGATACAGCGCGCTCGCAATCGCCGGGAATGTCAATTGGCAGCCGATGTGACATGCGCCCACCGCAAACAGCATGACGAACGCGACGTTCCCGGCGGTGATGATGTGGCCGAGCACAAACGTAAGAACGGCGCTACCGAGAAATCCAATCACCACGGGAACAAAAGGCTCCATCCTTCTGGCAATCACCGAAATCACCAATGCGCCGAAGATTGCCCCAATGTTTAGCGCGATCGCCCCGAATGCCGCACGGGCAGGCGCCACACCGTTCATATTCAGCATCGTTGGAATGAAGCTGATGAGGAAGCTGGACACGATAAAGCTCGCCAGCACGCCGAACCACAGTGCGAGCGTTGCCGGCAGCCGTCCTTGACCGAGAGGATTGCCGATGGCTTGGGGGCGTCGCGATGTCCGGACCGACATTGCCCTAGCCGTCGGGGCGTCGTTCTGAGCGACGGATTGCGGTCGCGATGGCGACTGTGACGGTATGACGAGCAGGACCGGGATCAGTGCGATCAGTGCGCTAGCGCCGCCCATCAGAAACACGGACTGCCAACCGTACTGCATCATCAGCACCGCACTGATCGAGCCACCCACCACCACGCCCGCCGGGAAGCCGATACACATCAGAATCACCAGCGACGAACGGCGCTGCGGTGAGCTACTTTCTGCCACGATTGCGGCAAGGGGCGGAATCGCGCCGCCCATCCCCACGCCGCCAACGAAGCGAAGTGCGGCGAGCGTCCCCGCTGAACTGGCGAACGCGCATGCCAGCGTGAAGCAACCTGTGACGATAAGTGCAAGCACGAGCATGGGGCGGCGACCGAATCGGTCGGCAGCCGGGCCGACAGTCATTGAGCCGAGCATCGTCCCGACAAATCCTGCGCCAAACACACGCCCGAGCGTAGCGTGATCAATCTGCAGCGATTTTGCGAGTAGCGGCGCGATGAACGACAGCATGAGCGTATCGAGCCCATCGATCATCGATATGGCAAAGCAGACGAGCGTGATCCATAGCACTGTAGTGGCGGGTAGACCGGCGGTAGCGGGTGTATCGAACTGTTTCATCATGCATGTCTCCTGAAGGCAGGCATTTTTTTCCGCCAGCGCGCGTGCCCTCGCGTGCCGGTTGTGCCGGGGGCGTCCTGGGCGGTTACGTCGTATGCTGCCGCCACCCGTCTAGGCATCTGGATAACTCACGTTCGTAAAGCTCGAATCTCTGCGGGTTCGATGCAAATACCCGTAACCATCCGGCGCAGGCAGGGTTCGGCTGACAGGCCACGTTTTAGCGATTTTTTCGCATCAGTAGCCGAAGAGCCGCGCCGGGTTATCGGAGAGGATCAGCTGGCGAACCGCAATATCGTCGGTCCAGACAGCGAGCAGGTTGAGCAATTCGCCCGTGTCGCGCGTCGAATCCGGAACGTGCGGCCAGTCGGAACCCCAGATGAGCTTTTGCGGCGCGGTGGCAATGATGGCCCGGGCCATCGGGGCCACCGCGTCGTAACCGCGATGCTTGGCGATCCGGTACGGTGCGCTCAGTTTCAGCCAGCAATTGCCGTGTTTGAGCAGCGCAAGAAGACGATCGAAATCGTTGGCGGTGAGCCCGTCTTCTTCGAGCATGTAGCCCATGTGATCGATGGTGAAATCGGTTCGTACGTCGGCAAGAAACGGGATCAGGTTTCTCACGACCCAGCCAGGCGCATAGAATTGCAGGTGCCAGCCCAGGCTCGCGCACAGTCTCGACATACGCGTGATGTACTGCTCGAGTTCCATCGTGGGCAAACCGGCGCGGGCAAACAGGTCGAGCCGGACTCCACGTACGCCCGAACGATGGAAACTGTCCAGGGTGGCCGCATCGGTTCCCTCCTCGATCATCACGACGCCACGCGCAATGGAGCCGGCCCTGTGCAGCACATCGATCAGGCAACGATTGTCGGTGCCATAGAAGCTCGGCTGAACAATGACGAAGCGTTCCAGCTTCAGCGCGTTCATCAGTTGCAGATAGTGCTCGAATGTGCCGTCCGGCAACGTGTAACGGAGATGCTCGATGCTCGGGTATTTTTCGAGTGGACCGAACACATGCATATGCGCATCGCAAGCGAGCGCAGGCACGTCGAAGGACGGTCGCGACAGCGTGTTCAAGTCGCGCATAGGGGTAGATATCAGCGTAGTCTCTTCCATGATCCGGGAAATAACGAAAGGGGTGAATTAAAGGACTGCGTGGCTCTGCTCGACCCGCTGGCGCAGTGCCGCCAGGAAGACATCGGTATCGATGCCGGCAAATCTGAAATTGGCGGCGCCGTCGCGCCGCAGTTCGCTCAGCGATTCGCACTCCGGCATGCCGCCGATGATCGCGACCTTGCCGTGCTGCTGCGCTGCTGCGATCACCCGGCGGCATGCCGCGATCACCTCCGGATGCGTCAGTTCTCCGATATGTCCCATGTCGGCGGCCAGGTCATTACAGCCAACCGCCAACATGTCGACGCCTTCGATCGCAGCGATCGAATCGGCCGCTTCGATCCCTGCACGGGTCTCGATCAGCACCTCGAGCATCGTTGCCTCGTTCAGGCGTCGGTTGAGCTCGTGCGCCGGCACCCGGTCGAAATTGAGGTAGGGCAGCGTTGCAATCTGCGAGCGTTGCCCCAGCGGAGGAAAATGCGTGGCCATGACCGCGAGGCGTGCTTCAGCGGCTGTCTCGATGCGCGGCACAATGATGCCGAGCGCCCCGCCATCCAGCACACGATTAATCGTGCCATAGTCGCGCTCAGGCACCCGCACCCAGGGCGTCAAGCCGAGATCGAGCGCACACGAGCACAGCTGCGCCACAGTATCAACGGGCAGGGTGCTGTGTTCCATATCGATCCAGATCGCGTGATATCCCGCTGCCTTCGCCCAGCGAATGACGTCCGGGGTACGTGATGCCCGTAGGCCGAGCGCAATCACCGGCTGCAGGTCACGTAAGCGTTCTACGAGTTCCGCTGCGTTCATGCTGTCTCCCTCTTGTTCTGTAGGTGATGCACAGTATCGCTTCTTAAACAGTTTTCATTTATTCTTTGGATAGGGGTTACTGATTTAGAGAGTAAATCAATGAATATCCGGCATCTGGAATACTTTCCGCCTCGTAAAAGGCACGGGCCGCCGCCCTCTTCACGGAAAGGAGGCGCACGTAGGCCGACCACGACAAGGGAAACGCCTGTGCGACGGCGTCCGGTTCGGGAGCGTTTCGCGCTGGTGATCCTGAAAGCGGTCGCCCGGCAGAAATTGCAGACGGTGTCGGGAAGATCGGCGACGAGGAGGATTGTGCAGACAGCGTCTGCACAATCTGTTCAGTCGGCCAGGCGAGGTAAAAGGCCCGCATCTGCGCAAGGTTGCGCCAGCCGAAACCGACGTGGTTCAAAACCAGGGGTTTTGACGTTACACAGACGCGCGTAACCAGTCCGCGTGGGAACGCGGAATTTCAGATTCCGGAGGTAATCGCTGGATCGGCGGCCTCAGCCGCGGGTCAGACTCGCCGGGGTTGAGGCGGGCCCAGTCCGAGCAGCGTAAGCCAGTGCGGATGGTCATGGCCGCGGTGACTGTCAAGGTAGTTGGAACCCGCGTTATGCAGCCTCTAAGACATCGCAAAGGGGTTGCGTTTCGTGGTCTGCTTTCGGGTTAAGCCAGACACAACCGATCGGTTCCCAGTTGCGCAGCTTGCCGGACCATCGCGCCGGATGATGTTGTCGAGCGAGTTGATACAGCTGCCGACGCTTCTCCAGGATCGCCGTATCCTGCCCTGCGTGCCGATGCGCTGGTGCGACGAACCGGATCGCGCTATGGCGATGCTCGTGGTTGTACCAATCAACAAAGTGATGCACCCAGAGACGTGCGTCTTGCAGGCTTTCGAAGCCTTCAGGCGGGTAATCCGGGCGATACTTGCACGTCCGGAATAAGGCCCGAATCGAACGAAGACCTGCAGCCGCTCGCCGTCGCGAAGCTGCTCAAGGCGCTCGTCGACAGGGAGCAGCCGCAACTGGTGATCCTCGGCAAACAATGGAAATGACGTGACCGTCCATGGCGCGATGCGCCATCGGGCAACAGCATGCACCTGCGATGACGCTTAGCAGTAGTGCCGCAGGTTGATCATCGTATAGGCAAGCGTTTTGAACGCGTAGTGGAGCGCACTGAGACGTTCGAAGCGCAGTAGCAGCCGGCGGAACTTGAAAATCATCTAGCGGGCCTTCCGTCGCCCTTTGGGGCGGCGGGGTTAAAGTGAGTTGGCCAAGCACTTTGACCGGAAGGAGGCTCACCATGAACTATTGTGGCATTGACCTGCATTCGAACAACAGCATGGTTACCGTGATCGATGAAACGGACCGGATCTTGGCGGAAAGGCGCCTGCCCAATGACCTGACGAAGATCCTGGATTTCCTTGCGCCGTGGAAAGACGGGCTTGCCGGCGTCGTGGTCGAGTCGACCTTTTATGGGAACTTCGCGGAAAACTGTGATGGTTTTTCATGATGAAAACGTCGGAGAGCCAATCTGGGTAAGGGTTCGCGCGTCTTGATGGCCTCGCGAAATGGGGCATGATTTCGCGATGGCTACTTCACGCAAACTCAAGCGTCTTTCCGACGCATACCGGTTCGACGGATTCCGTCCTTGCGAAGCGCTGCGCGGTGTCTTCGGTGATCGCATGGCACGCGTAGTCACGCTGGTTCGGCGCTCAAAAAAACGGCCTGCAAGGGATGTGGTCGACGGTGCTCGATCCACGATCGCAGGGTGCGTCGCGTTCGAGATCTGCCGAACGGCGATATACGGATTTACCTGGAACTCGAGGCTCGTCGGGTCCGCTGTCGATGCGATGGCAGCGTGAAAGGCGAACGACTGAGCTTTCTGGCGGACAACCCTCACTACACGAAGCGCTTCGCGTGGTACGTCGGTCGTCGCTGTCGCGACAGCACGATCAAGGACGTGGCTGACGAACTGAAATTGCACTGGCATACGGTCAAGGACCTCGAGATGCAGTACATGCGGGCACAAGTGGAGCGGTTCGGCACGCCCGGGCCGAAGGTCATCGGCATCGACGAGATTTCGATTGGCAAGGGACAGACGTACCGCATTGTTGTGAGCGACCTGATACGGGGCCGTGCGATCTGGTTCGGTGGCGAAGATCGAAAGGAGGCCAGCATGCATCAGTTCTATGACTGGCTGGGCGAGAAAAAGGCCCGCGGCATCCGGCTTGTCGTGATGGACATGTGGCGGCCGTTTTACAACGTCGCACAGGAACGCGTGCCGCATGCGGCCATCCTGTACGACAAATTCCACGTCATAAAGCAGCTCAACGAAGCCCTGGATGAAGTACGCAAGAGCGAATACGCTCGCCTGCAAGGCGAGCAGCGGCGCTACATCAAAGGCCAGAAGTACGTTCTGCTCAGTCATCGCGAGAACCTGTCGATGGAAGGCAGGAACTCGTTGAAGACGCTTCTCGCAGCGAACCGACGGCTGAATACCGCGTACCTGCTCAAGGAGTCGTTCGGGCAGTTGTGGGACTACGAGCGCGAAGGCTGGGCACGTCGCTTCTTCGAGAACTGGAAATCCAGCCTGAGGTGGCAGCGTTTGAAGCCCTATGAGAAGTTTGCCGCGATGGTCGAGCGTCATTGGGAGGGGATTGCTTCCTATTGCAAGCCAGAAAACAAGGTGCCGCTCGGCTTCGTTGAGGGACTCAACAACAAGATTCGGGTCATCCAACGACGCGCGTACGGATTGCGAGATGAGGAGTATCTGCGCCTGAAGATCCTCACTTGCATGCTGCCTCGAATCTGAAAAATGGAGATTTTTCATCACACTTTTCCGCGAAGATCCCTTTTATGGACGCCCCGGAATTATGCACGGTTTGTCGTTGAGGACAACGGAGCGCGCGGCGTGGGTGCCGATATGAATCGAAGTACGGGACCGTGCCGCGCGAGCTTTTGAATTCCTGAGCATTGCTGGGCTAACCGATCGGATCAGTTCACGCGGCCGAGCATAATCACAAGCCCTCGAGAAACTGCAGCACGCGGTCGGTGGGCCGGTAGCGCCGTTGCCTGCTGTGGGGCAATTGAAGCGTACTGAGGGCTCTTTCCTTCATTGCCAGGTCTGCCTCTATGTACATGTGCGTGGTCGCTGGGTTCTCGTGACCCAGCCACAGCGCAATGACCGTGAGGTCAACTCCAGCCTGAAGCAGGTGCATGGCAGTCGCGTGCCGGACCAGGTGCGGTGAGATGCGTTGGCCCTTGAGTCCCGCGCAATCAGTTTCCACAGCCTGGTAGGCGAGGTTAAGGCGATCGGTTATTCCGGTTCGCGTCATCGGTCCGCCTGAACGATTTGGAAAGAGCCACTGTCCGGATGAAGCGCCAATTTGCCGAAGCCAGAGCCGGATCTGGCTTGCGGTGCTGCGCCAGAGCGGGACCACACGTTCTTTGCGGCCCTTACCGTGAAGACGTACAGAAGGGCTTCGATCCAGATCGACGTCGCCAACGCGTATGCCGATGAGTTCGGATACCCGAGCGCCGGTGTTATAGAGGGTCGCCAACATCACGCGATCGCGCTGACCGCACCATGTGTTGGGGTTGGGTGCATCGAGCAAGGCGCATATTTCTTCTCGGGAGAGGAAGCGGACCAGCGGGCGCTCATAACGCTTCATCGGGATCGCGAGCACCTGTTGAATCGTGCCGAGCGATTCTGGTACTCGGGACGCAGCATAGTGCAGAAACGAGCGAATGGCGGCAAGCCGGAGGTTGCGGCTGCGGATGCTGTTTTGGCGAACCACTTCGAGATGATTGAGGAAGTCGAGAACCAGTGGTGCATCGATATCGCTGAGTTCCAGGCGTTCAGGTTTCCGATGCAATCGCTGTTCGGTGAATTCGAGAAGCAGCCTCATAGTGTCGCGGTAAGCAGCCACCGTTCGCGGGCTGGCGTTACGCTGCTGTATCAGGCGCTCCATAAAGAACTGCTGCAGCAATTGCGCAAACGTCGGTGATGAGTTCAGGTCAAGCATGATTGCCTCCTTGAACGAAGTGCTCGAAGCGATCGCCTGCGATGGTCATCAGCTCAGGTATTGCCGTTATGTACCAGAACGTATCGGTGACCTGGGTATGTCCGACATAGGTGGAAAGTACCAGAACGTATCGGTGACCTGGGTATGTCCGACATAGGTGGAAAGCACCAGCATCGCATTACCGACATCGATCCCCTCCTGATACCAGCCGATAAGACGGCGGCAGATAAAGCTGTGCCTCAGATCGTGGATGCGCGGGTGCGGGTGACCCCCTCGGGCCTGCCATCCGAGCTGTGCTCGAAGACGGGCGAAGGCATATGCGATCTGACGATAGTTCACTGGCCTCCCGCGGTCTGACACGAAGAACGCGTCGGTCGTCGACGCGGGCAGCCTTTTATCCCGAATACAGGCATAGGCACGGAGGGCTTCGGTGGTGGTCGGATGTAGAGGAACGTGGCGGGCTTTCCGAAACTTGCTCTGACGGATCGTGAGCAGGCCGCGTTCCAAGTCCACGTCCGAGCGCCGAAAGGCCAACGCCTCCGAGATACGCAAACCCGTGGCCGCAAGCAGACCGAAGACGGTTTCACAGGTAACTGGACGCAGGCTGCCGGCGGGCGGAAGTCGTCGCGCAGTATCCACCAACGCGTCGATCTCCTCCTCCGAGTAGATATGCGGGGTCAACCGTCGATGTCCTGGTCCACAGAGTCCGGGCGATGCAATTTCGGTGGCGGGATCAAACTGCAGGCGATACTTGGCGAACGGGCTCAAGATTTTTAGCCGACCTGCTCTCGTGATGGCTGTCGCGCGGCTGGACGAACAGGCCCAACGCAAGGCCAGTTCTTCCGTGATCGGACCGCGGTGACCGATTTGATCGGCGAAGCGTGCAAAGCACAGCAGCCGCCTTTCCTCACTCTCCAAAGCGAAGCCGAGTCGCCGCCGGCATTCGAGATAGTCCTCGACCAGGGACACCATGGTAGTGGCGGGCTTCATGTGCGTCTCCCCGGCCATGGCAAGGCAACGGTGTTGAGCCTGGGTAGATCGACTTTGACATAGATGGTCGTCGTGTTGACGTTGCGGTGGCGCAGTAGATCGGCGATGTCTTTGAGACTTGCCCCTTCCCTGAGTAGCCTTGATGCGACCGAATGGCGTAGCACATGGGTTCCGGTCCACCGCTGAGCGAGGCCGCACCGGGCGTAGGCACAGCGTACGGCATTACGCACCAGGCTGGGCCCCACCGGTTCATCGCGCGGAGCGCGGTGCCGCACAAACAGTGCGCGGCTTTCCGTTCGCGGGCGCCCGAAGCGCAAATAGTCAGCGATCGCGCGCCCCGTCTCCAAAGGCAACGGCAGAAGTGTTGTGCGCTTTGCCTTCGCTTTGGCAATCCGGAGCGTCCCTTCTCGCCAATTCAAGTCATCGAGCTGGATAAAAGCCACTTCGCTCGCCCGCAGGCCCAGGTCCACCAGACAGCGAATGATCGCGTAGTCACGTCGGCCGGTTGGACACGTATGATCGAAGGAATTCACAAGCCCCGCCAGTTCTGAATCGGTAAGAGAATCCGGTAACGCCGCTAGACGCCAGTAAGCGACTCTTGGGACTGCGGCAATCAGGGGTTCGGTAGGTTGTCCGTGTATGCGACGGAAACGCAAATAACTCCGCAGACAGTCGCCAATGATTCCTGCTGTCCGGGGTTGGCAGCCCGCGGCGCGATCAGTCACGAATCGACAGATCTCATCTGGCTTGAGGCATTCAAGCGCAATCGGCCCCCAGCCAAATCGGGCAATGAGGAATTCACGGACGTAGCGCAGACGGTAGAGACGCGTTGCCGGTGCTAGCCCCTGCACATCCTGAAGATAAGCGTCAAAGAGCCGAAGTTCTTCACTTATGAAACTGGAAACCGGCGCTGATCTCGAGGGAATGATTCCCTCCGAGCGCAGCATGCGAAGCAGATGACGCAGCGCGCGGCGAAGGTTTGCGGGGGTGCGGGGACTTGCCTTGCTGCAGTGGCAGACGGGAAGGTGCTCCGTGAGAAAGCGATGCAGCACTGTCTCGTCGATGTGATTGATAGCGATGCGTCGCGCAGTCAACCACCGTCCGAAGTGGGAGGCGCATTGCAGGTAGTTCTCTTTAGTAATACCCGCATATCCGTGACGCCCCAAGTAGTCGGTGAAATTTCCAACGACGGGTCCAAGTGCGCCGTACCGTGCGCGATTGCACACGACAACTTCAGAAACGACTGGCGTGATCATGATCGCTCTCCTGAGAGATGGCGATGAAGCCATCTGGGAAGAGCAGTATCTGTTATGCAAGGTTGGCCGATGGTGAGGCGCTACCTGGCACCCAGAGGAATTGGGCGTCGCACCTCAGCATGACCGACAAACCGTGCATAATTCCGGGGCGTCCATAAAAGGTCCTATAGAAATGTTTCTATAGGACCTTCAACTGGTACTGGCTCGTCGATGGCCTGCAGGCAACGGGCTCCACCGTGCATCTGGCCCACACCACGGCGATCAGGCAATACAACGGGCTCAAGTACAGTGGCGACGAGACGGATGCACGCTACCTGGCCCGGCTGTTGCGGCTGGGGATCCTGCCCACGGGTACGATCCTGTCACCCGAAGCGCGCAGTGTGCGTGATCTTGCCCGCAAGCGCATGCAGCTGGTACGCAGTCGCACCAGCCACATACTCGCGATCGAAAACATCACGGCTCGTCACTGCGGTACCGGAATATCGTGCGCACAGGTCCTGCGGCTGACGACCGAAGACGTTGACCAGATGGCGCTACCGGCCGAGGTCGCGCTGGCAATACAGGCCAATCTGGCGGTCGTCAGCACGCTTTCCACACAGATCGGGCTGGTAGAAAAGCGGCTGGCCGAAAAAGTCCGACCACGCGAAGAGTATGCGCTGCTGACCAGCGTGCCCGGCATTGGCCAGATCCTGGCAAGCGTCATATTGCTGGAGACCGGCCCGATTGAGCGTTTTGCAAGCGCCGGTAACTTCGCTTCCTATGCGCGTTGCGTGAACAGCCGGCACACCAGCAACGGCAAGAAGAAGGGAGAAGGCAACATCCGTAACGGCAACCGGTACCTGTGCTGGGCGTTCGTCGAGGCAGCCAATTTCGCCCAGCGCTACTGCACCGAGGCCAGGCGCTTTTATGAACGCAAGAAAGCCAGGACAAATCCGATCGTCGCACGCAAGGCGCTCGCACATAAACTGGCGCGCGCATGCTTTCATATTCTGAAGGACCACAAACCGTTTGATGTGACGCGCTGCTTCACGTAAGGCTTTCGACGGCGACCGACAAGGCCCGTGGGAGGATTGGGCCCCAGCCCAGGAATTTGAATGGGATGCCGTGTCGCCGTCCCCGACATGCAGTCATGGCGAATCGCCTGCGACGCGAGCCATCGATGGATTGGCGCCCTGATGCGGCAGCCCTCGAATTTGTACGGATTCCCTGGACGCGTTGCGGTACCAATGTTCTTCCGGGGCGGCATGGCCGCCAGGGCGAAAGGCACCGGCGGTATTGCCATTCGCTTGATCCAGATGGGTGTCTGGCGCGATCCGTCGCAGCCAGAAATGAAGAAACGGACGCGGTTGGCGGGTACATTCGGGTGCTGAAACTGGGAAACGGCTGCTCGCGCAGCCGGGGATGTGGATTGCTCGCTTGACGCGGGCACGCTAATGGGTGTGTCACAGCCGCAGTACGGTGCAACCGGAATCGTACGTCAGGTCCCTATCCAGTTCGCCATACTAGCGCTACGGCGTGGCCAGAACGCCTGCAGGTTGGCCGCTCGACACCGTTTCCACGTCCTTGCCGCCTTGTCAGACAAAAGAGACCCGGGCCAACGCCGAACACGATCATTCCAAAATTCGCAACAGTTTGTCGCTTGATTAGGTATTTACCCCACCCTTCCAGCTTCTAGACTACCGCCATTTGCTACAGACACATGGGTTTGTCGCTCATATCAAAATAATCTCCTGAGGTAGTCATCATGAAGTCGATCATCAAGGCCTTGACCATCGCCGCCCTCATCGGCGCCCCGCTCGCTTCCTTTGCGCAGTCGAGCCAGCCCGTGACGCGCGCGCAAGTCCGCGAACAGCTCGTCCAGCTTGAAAAAGCTGGCTACAATCCAAACGACTGGATGCACTACCCGGCAAACATTCAGCAAGCTGAAGCCGTCGTCGCGCAACAGAACAGCAACAACACGGCCTACGGCGCGGAAACCAGCAGCACGTCGCAATCTGGCAAGTAGGAATTCAGCCGGCTCTCCCGGCATCTTGAAACAGGCCCGCATCTCGCATGAGAGCGGGCCTGTGCTATTGGAGTTGATGAACCCTCCGCCTCCGGGCTCCGGTGACTTCGCCCGGGCCGGATGGCTTGAGTGTTTTTTGTCCGATGCGCAAACTTGCGTTCAATAATTCAGACGGCCTTGCGCAGGAAGCCCTGATTACCACCGTTGCGGTTGGGCGCGAAGCCGTTGGCCTGCAGGGTCTCTTCCGCTGTGTCGTAGAAGACGCCGATCTTGCTGATTTCACGCGCCTGCTGGGCGGTGGCCACCTCGCGGCCGAACTCGCGCGAGATGCGCACCAGTTGCTCGATCTGCTCGACTGTGCTCGCCTTCTTCGTGCGCGTCTGGTTCCAGAGGCAGTCCTCGGTGCCGCAGCGCACGTGCAGGCCCAGCGCAATGCCCATCATGTTGACCGGCAGCACATTGCGCACTGAACTCTCCACTGTCAGTACCGCGCCGTCCGGCGTGGCGCGCACGAAGTTGGCAAGGTTGTAGATATTCGGTGCGTCCATGCCACCGCTGATCGCCACCCAGTTCATGACCAGCGGGCCCTTGTAGATGCCGCGCCGAATCAGCCGCTCAACCGACTCGAAACTATTGATGTTGTAGCACTGGAAAGCACTCTGGATGCCCGCCTCGCTCAGGCGGCGAATGTGCTCCTCGGCCCAGCCGGGCTGCGACGGCACCGTCATCTCCTTGTAGGCGTTGTAGATCGCGGAAATTTCTCTCGACGTGCCCTTGAAATCCGCCAGCTCCGCATGTTCGGTGACGTTCATCTGCGAGGTGTTGATCGTCACCGTGACCTGATCGGGTTTGGGATCGAGCTCGGCCAGCATGTGGCGCGTGTCGTCGCTCAGCCACTTGGCCGCGGCACCTTCGGTCTCGGGCGCGAAGCTGATCGAGCCGCCCACCTGGATGACCGTATGCGGTCCACGAACGACGCCACTCAGAGGTGCTCTGAAGCGTAAATTGTGTGGTAGGGAGAAGGGTCAGCGGAGATTGGCGGGCATCTTCCACGGCAACAGCGCGTCGTAGTCGTCGACGGTCTTCGCCAGTGGCAGACGTTGGAACAGCCAGGTGAGGTAGCAGTACGGGTCGATGCCGTTGGCTTTTGCTGACTCGATCAGCGAATAAAGATTCGCACTCGCATGTGCGCCAGCAACTGTATCGGCAAACAGGAAGCTTTTGCGTGCGACGACAAACGGGCGAATGGAATTTTCGCAGGGATTGTTCGATATGGGCCAGTTGCCGTTCTCGACGTAACGGATCAGCTTGGGCCACTGCCCATGCAGATAGGTCAGCGCCTTGCCGAGTAAACTTTGCGGCACGACGCCGGGCGACTGTTCAAGCATCAGCTTTTCGATGGTATCGAGTACGCGCGCACTGTATCGTCGTCGCAATCGCTGTCGTCGTTCAGCCGGCCACGTTTCACTGCGCGCCTCCGCTGCGAACAGCTTGCCGATCAGTTTGATGAAGCGTGTGGCGAGCAGATCGGGGGAGCGGGCCGCCTTGGGCACGTTATCTTCGGCCTTGACCAGATACCGTCTCGCATGAGCCCAGCATCCGAGATGCACGAGCTGATACTGTTGCGCGATGCCGTTGTAGGGCTCGTATCCGTCGGTCATCAGAACCGCACCCTTGCGAATGCCGGCGAACAGTTTGTCGGCCAGCTTCGCGCCGCGACCAGCCGTATAGGCGAAACAGCGGATAGGCGTTCCCGATCCGGTCATTTGCGCCCAGAGATAGCTTTTCGTTTGCGGCTTGCGCCCTTCTTCCTTCAGGACCTGGAACGTCGTCTCGTCGCAGTAGATCACGTCAGCATCGAGCAACGCGTCGCGCATCAGATTGATAACGGGCTGCGTCGCGTGACCGACGCGGACCATGCTCGCGGCGAGCGTGTTCGACGAGATGTCGCCACCGAAGCGTCGCAGCAGACCAGCCTGGCGATAGATCGGCATGCCGAACTGATACTTGCCGGTGGCGACCCACGCGAGTGCCGATTCCGTCAGCAGCCCACGCGGGATGATGCGCGCCGGCGCCGGCGTAACCTTGATGCCGAGGTCGCAGCACGGACAGGCATATTTGACGCGCTGGTGCTGGATGACGCGAACCTGCTCGGGGATCACGTCGAGCTGCTCGCTCGTTTCGACGCCGATCTCGACGAGCGCGTGTCCGTCGTGGTTGCAGAAGCGTTCGGCTTGGGGAAGTTCGTGCCGAACGACTTCGCGCGGCAGACTGGGATCGAGCGGTTTGCGGTGACCGCGCTTCTTGCGCGTGTGCGCTGCGATCGTGGTTTCGCGAGTATCTTCCTGCGCGGGTGTTGCGTTCGTGCCGAGCACTTCGGCTTCATTGAACAGACCGGGCTGATCCGATGCGCGGGCTTCGCTCTTCGCGCCGAACAGCTCGCGCCGGTAAGCGCGCAGTCGTTCCTCGGCCAGGTCGCGCTCCGCAGTCACGAGACGCAGTGCGCTGCGTAACCCGTCACGCTCTGACTGAAGCGCGTCGTGCTCCTCACGTATCGCGAGGAGCGCCCTGAGTTCGTCAGCGTCGATGGTCACGTTGATCGGCATGCCACTTAGACCGGCACGCCGATGCCGTGTTCAACTCACGCGAGCATAGTGGCGTTTCGGATGCCGCTGAAGAGCAGCAATGTCGGCACCTTCGAGAAGCCAGTGCAGCAGATCGACGGTCAACGTCACGACTTCGGTTTTGCTGTCAGGCCAGACGAAGCGATCATTGGCCTCGAGTCTCTTGAGCATCAGCCAGAAACCGTTGTGCTGCCAGCCCAGGATCTTGACGCGATCGCATCGCCGGTTGGTAAAAACGTAGAGCGAGGAATCCATCGGATTCAGGCGCATCGCCTGTTCGACGAGAATCGACAGACTGTTCATTCCGTACCGGAAGTCGACGGGATCGCGGTGCAGGTATACCGTCAGCTTTTCGTCGAACCGGAACACGGCATCCTCCCGAACATCTGGACCACGGTGCTCAACTCGTCGATGCTCGCTGCACTGAGATCGAACTCCACGCCGTTCGACAGACATACATGCAGTGAGAGCGTCATCGGCGGTGCCGGAGATACGGGTGGTGGCGGCAGTGCCGGTGGTAGTGACACGACAGGAATAAATGCAGAGGAGGATTCTGCCGGCGCGGGCCGCTTACGTGAATCCGGCATATCGATGGCTTTGCCATCCATTACTTCGACTGCGGGTGGTGATGGGGCGCGCTCGTCGGCGTCGTCCTTCAGCGATGCCAATGAGATGCCTTTCTCACGCTCCATCAGGTACTTCGTAGTCCATTTGCGCAGCAGGTTGGCGTTGATCCCATGCTCCTGTGCCAGACGGGCTACCGACACGCCCGGGCGCAATGCAGCCTCGACCAGCGCGCGCTTACCGTTTTCGTCATAGCGACGGCGCCCGTCGCGGCTTTGACGAACTACTCTTAACTCTGAGTCATTGCCAGCCATTGGTGTCCACCTCCACGTAGGTGGACACCAATGCTCCTCGCTCATGCCGTCAGCCGATAGACGTCGAAGATGGACCGCTTACGGATGACCATCTCGGGTACGCGGGCGCGCACACCGGCGATTAGCTCGTTGAACTTCGACAGGCGCTTGCTGCCCTTGCCGTCGAGTTCGCGAACATGCAGGTGCAGCACGGTAGCGCCGGCGTTATAGCAATCCACAGCCTTCTGGATCTGCTGCTCCATCGTGACCGGGATGTCCTCAGGGAAGTCGGACGGCAGCCATCCTGGGGCATAGGGCGCGGCCGTGATGATCAGGGGTTGCTGGTTTTCAGGGTAAAGGGAACCGTCGAGAAAGTTCATGTCATGTTTCCAAAGGCAGGTCGGGAGTAAGGAAAGAAACAACCAGCGCGAGGCCAGTGGCGTGGAGAGAATTTTCTGACGCCGTATCCAAAGGTGCTTGGCACACGGCGCCACGGCGTCTCCTTGACCGTCCCCCCCAACTCAGACCGCAGCGCCGGTGCCCAGGGTGCCGGTCAGGGCTGGCGCCACATCCAGCTTCACGTCGGAGATACCGGCCGCATCCGCGTCATAACTGCGCATTGCGATGACAAAAAGCACCGCGGCCAATATGCTGAAGAGAGGAATGACGGTCAGTGCCCACTGCAAACCCCATTGGTCAGACAGGACACCCGCCAGGAACGGACCCACCGCCCGTCCAAGCACGTTTTGAAACAGGGAAAGTACGGCCGCGCCGGTCGAGCGCACACCTGGGTGAATGACGTCCATGGCAACACCGGCAACCAAACCGACGGTGCAGTTCATGAAGAAACCGCCAAGCAGGATCAGCTTGAACTGTGCATTCCCCGTGTATGAGCCGCCAAACGCCACCACGAGAATCACCGATGTGATCAGGCACAACACGGACAGCGCGGACAGTTTGTTGCGCGGTGTGCGAAGTGCCAGGCGGCCCACCACGATGCCCCAGAACGTGCAGCCAAACGCGCTGACCAACACCACCGCCGCGGCCGACTTGGCTGCAGCCTCCGGGGCCATGCCGTGGAAACGGTTCAGGTAGCTGGGCAGCCACGACCACATGGCTGACACCGTAATCAGTTGTGCCGCCGCTCCAACGCAAACCCATAGCAGCGTTCGCGTGCGCGCCATCGTGACAAAGATGTGCTTGAGCGTCCCGCCCAGAGACCGGGTCGCCTGGTTCAAGCCTGGCGTCAGTGCCACCGTCTTGTAGTCGCGCACGAAGAGATAAAGCAGTGCCAGCACGAGCCCAGGTACACCGACCACACCAAAGGCGGCCTTCCAGCCCCACCTCGCCGCGATCATGCCCCCCAACACCACACCGAGTACTGAACCCAGCGATGGAGCAGCGTAGAAGATGCCGAGCGCGGCGCTCCGCAAGCGCTTGGGAAACAGTGTCGAGATAAGGGCTACTCCTACCGAGCCATAGCCGGTTTCACCCACCCCCACCATCGCACGCGCCGCAAACAATTGACTGTAGTTGGTCGTGAACATGCACGAGATCGTGGCAAGGCTCCAGGTGATAGCCATCACCACGATGCTCTTTACACGGCCCATGCGGTCTGCCACCAGCGCTACCGGCAATCCCCCCGCCCCCACCACGATGGAAATGATGGAAACCAGGGAACCCAGCTGTTTGTCACTCAGGTTCCATTCGCTCTTGATGTGGGGAAATAGCGAGACGATCACCTGCCGGTCGATAAAATCGAAAAACATGAGCGCGAAGGTCATCGCAAAGGCAAACCAGGCCTGCCGCCTGCTCGTCAGGTAGTCGTCGTTATTGCCGCCCTCAGGGTCATCGGGTATCACGTGCATGCTTGTCTCCTAACATTTTTGAAATACCGGCCACGGTCCTGACTTCGCGCGCATCAACCCATCACGAAGCGCTGCCCGTCATCGACCGAAAGCGTCGCGCCCGTCATGAAATCGTTCCCCGGCGATGCAAGCAGCAACAACGCACCGTCGAGCGCTTCGGGCGTGCCGAGCCGTCGGCGCGGCAGTCCTTCAACAATCGTCTTGCCGGCCGGCGTCTGAAACAGTGCACGATTGATGTCGGTCTCGATGAAGCCCGGATTGATGGCGTTGACATTGATGCCGTAAGACGCCCATTCGTGAGCCATCGATCGGGTCAGATGCTCGAGCGCCGCCTTGCTCGCGCTATAGATCGACAGATTCGGCGAGTGCGTTTGCGCAGCGAGCGAACAGATGTTGATGATGCGTCCGGGCAGCGCGCTGGCGACCAGCCGTCGCGCGAACGCCGTTGCCGTGAGAAGCGCGGCCTTCGTATTGACGCCAAACACGCGGTCGAACATTTGCGCGTCGACATCGATCAACGCGGCGCGACCGCCCGCTCCAGCATTGTTGACGAGCGCCCAGAGCGGCGCCATGGTTCGCTGGATTTCGTCGAACACGAGAGCAACCGCCTCCTGGTCCGTGACATCGACCGGAAAGTGGCGCGCTACGCCGCCATCCCGCACGATCATGTCTTCTGTCTCGCTCAACGGATCGGCCCGCCTGCCCAGCAGCGCGACCTGCGCGCCGGCTGCGGCTAGCGTGCGCGCCGCCTGGCGGCCCAGGCCTGACCCTGCACCCGTGACGACGACCGTCAGATCTGACAGGTCGAAGTATCGGGCGACAACACTCCTATTCATCGAACTCATGGTTATCCTCAGTTTGGCGTTATGTGCCGTGCCAGGTGCGAGCGCAAGATCTCGCCACCCGTGCCCCTGCGCTGACTTACTGCGAGAAGCTCGAGAGATCCTTCGGTTCGATGCCGTCCTTGTGGCAATGATCAAGATAGCGGCGCATCGCAGTGCGCCAGTTTTCTGTCGCGGCCAAGTTGCCCTTTCCGTCGAGATAAAGCAGCTCGCCAGAGACGACATTGAACGTGACAACTTCACTGTCCGACACGGCAATGGGCGTATGACTCGTGGCGGCAGTCTCGTAGACCACGCTCCCTTCCCTTGCGACCCAATCGTGCTCCAGATACTTCCAGCTACCCCGAACCGTATAGACAATCACGGTGCTGGTGTGGTGATGCGTCGCGAGTTTCGCGCCCGGCGGTATCTTTAACAGGCTGATCGTTTCGCCGCGGACCGGATCGATCTTGAAGTACTTGATTTGCACGTCGTCCGAATACGGCGCGTAAGGCATCCAGGGAAGGTCTTCATCATTGAGACAACCGGTATCGATGGTTTCAAACAACATGTCGCGCATTCCTCATAGAAAATCCCACGCCTTCGATGCGTGGCTCGGGCACTGTCGTCTTCAAATCCCGCAGGCCCGTCCCTTTTTTCCCCGCGAGTGGCACATGGCCATCGTTCGGTCATGAGAGTTCGCGAATGAACTCTTCGGCCCGCGGCCACTCGCCATGGCCCGAGGCCGGATTCAGATGCCCGACCTCGCCGAGTTCGACGAAGCGACTGCCCCACGCCTGCGCGAACTCGCTGGCGCGATCGAGACGCGTCAGAGGATCGTTGCAGCCTGCCGCAACGATGCTCGGAAACGGCAATCTGCCGCGCGGTATCGGCAGCCAGCCATGCTCTTTCAGTACGTCGATCGCCGGGTAGCCTGCCGGCATGGGCGTCTCGAGATCCGCGGGTGCCGCAAGCAGTGCGCCGCGTACCTCGCGTGTCGCACCCCGGGCCACCCAATGGGCGACCATCATCGCGCCGGCGCTGTGCGCCACGATGATCACGGGCCCCTCGATGGTGGCCAGAGCGCGGTCGATCGCGTCGACGCGGGCCGCGCAGCTCAGCTTGTCGTGCTCAAGCGGGGCGACGCTGCATGCAGGGGGCAACTTCGCGGCCAACAGGGTCTGCCAGTGGTCCGGCACATGCTCACGCAGGCCAGGGACGATGAGAACGGTTGGCGTCATAGAGTTCATGTCGATCATTCAGTAAGGCATGTCACCGATGAGGGTGATGCGTTCCATCTTGCGGTGGCACGGCGGTTAGTCCATCACTGCGCAGTGCTGGGTTGAGCGGTTGCCCCGGAACGCAACGGTGTCTTTCTTCCAACGAAAACGCGCGTGACGTAGTGTGGGTGTGGCGTGACGTAGTGTGGGTGTGACGGGTTTCCCCCGCTTGACATTACATGACAGGGACTTACCATTCTGTGCCAGTCTTCTATTCAGCTCTCAGATGTCGTCACTTGTCCGCGCTGCGAGCCTCACCAACTACAGCGAGGTCGCTCGTGCCGCCGGACTGGACCCGGTGCGGATGCTCCTTGACGCGGGGTTAAGCCCGGGCGTACTGCGCGAGCCGGACCTCATGATTCCGGTCGAGCGTGTCGGGCAACTGCTGCATGCCTCTGCAACCATGTCGGGCAACGAGAGTTTCGGACTGTGCATGGCCGAGTCGCGCCGGTTGTCCAATCTTGGGGCGGTAGGATTGCTGATCCGCGACCAGGCGACGCTGCGCGACTCGCTTGACATGCTGATGCGCTATCAGTCCTTGCTCAACGATGCACTTTCGCTGGCGGTCGAGGAATGCGGTGAACTGGTCATCATTCGCGAAGCGGTCATTGCGGGCAATGCGCATCAGCCGACGCGCCAAAGGGTCGAACTGGCGCTAGGTGTCATGGTGCGGTTGATACGCCAGCTCCTCAAGGCCGACTGGCAACCGCGGCGGGTGTGCTTCGAACATCCGGCGCCGCACGACACGAGTACACACCAACGGTTTTTTGGCGGTTGCGTCGAGTTCAACTATGACTTCAACTGCATCATCTGCGCGAAGGGCGATCTCGACGCACGCAACCCGTCAGCCGATCCCGCGATGGTGCGCTACGCGCAGCAGTTGCTAGACGCGTCTGTCGCGTCGAAGCAGGCGACCGTGCTTGAGGACGTGCGGCGCACGATCTTGCTGCTGTTACCCAGTGGACGCTGCGGCATCGAACAGGTGGCCGAGCACCTCGGCGTGGTGTGCCGCACAGTCCAGCGCCGGCTGGCGGAACAGGGGCAGAGCTTCTCGTCGATCGTCAACGACGTCCGCAAGGAACTCAGCACGCGTCATGTCATCGAGAGCGATCGTCCGTTGACCGAGGTGGCGACCCTACTCGGTTTTTCCGCTCCGAGCGCATTCTCCCGCTGGTATCACACGCAATTCGGTTGCAGCGCCAAGGAGAGCCGGGCGGCGCGCGGCGCAGTGCACAGACAGACAGCACCTGCGCCGGCGAGAAGGGCATAACCCTTTACTAAGCCATGTGTATCGCCGAGGACGGCTGATCCAGCGCGTGAAGGAACCGGGGGTGCTGTAGCCCAGTGTCAACTCGTCCCCTGGCGCTTAGCGAGGCCGCCGTATGACAGCGCTGTATCGATGAACCCCCGCACGCAAGGCGAATGCTCGCGAACACGATACGCCACTGCGAGTTCGACCTGATCTTCGAAGTCGCTTAAAGGTTTGAACACCACGCCGGGTTGGGCGAATCCCTGGATGGATTGAGGCACGAGGGCTACCCCGTAGCCCGCAGACGCCATGCTGACCGCAGTAATGAAATCGTTGACCCGATACTCCGGTTGCGCGTCGAACCCACCGACGCGGCCAAGTCTGGCGAGATCCTCCGCGAAGCCGGCCGCCTCATTGAACTGCGGCGCAATGAATGACATCCTCCGCAACTGGGAAGCCTTCACGGCTTTCGCGCGCACGAGTGGGCTGTCCGCCGGCAGAGCAATCAGCAAGCGTTCGCGCTGAACGACTTTGGCTGTGACCCCGTCGGGATAGTGCGCGCGAGGCCGAATGAAACCGACATCGAGGGTCTCGTCCGACAAACGTTCCAGTTGCGTCGGTGTTTCCATCGCCACGATGTGCATGCGGACGTCCGGGCTCGCCATCCTGAATGCCTTGAGCGTATCGGGCAGCAGCCCGGTCGTAACGGCCGAGCCGATATAGCCGAGCGAAACGTGACCTGCTTCTCCTCTTGCGGCCAGACGCCCGATGCGGTCGGCGCGCTCCAGTTGCCGCAGTGCGGCCTTGGCTTCGAACAGAAAAACGTCGCCTGCATTGGTTAGCGTGATCGCCGCACGTTTGTTGCGGTTGAGCAGCCGTACGCCGAGATCGGTTTCGAGCCTCTTGATCTGCTGGCTGAGCACCGATTGTGCGATATCGAGCCGGTCGGCTGTGCGAGCGAAGTGCAAATCTTCGGCCAATGCGACGAATAGTTTGAGTTGCCGGCTATCGATCATCTTTAATCTCGATTTGCAAATAAAAAAACAGTTTATACGTATTTAACGAATCACAGATAAGGAGTCAAATAACCATACTTTCTTCACAAGGACACGTTCATGAGCTCTGTCACCACATTGCCGATGGCCGCATCGGTCGATTCGCAACTGAAGTTTTCGATCGAGCGTCATCCGCATCACGAACGTCTGCGTCATATCACGGTGCAACGTGACGCGTTGCAGAAATTCTTCTCTTCAGTCAAAGACATCGACCTCCAGAACCTCGAGTACGTACCGTTCATGCGCTTTATGGTTGCGGACGCACTCGAGCGCGCAGTCGGCGACAGTTTCGCCCCGGCCCTTCGGCAACTCGTGCGGGACCGATCCACCGGAGGATTCACGTTAGGCGTCCAGGACGGGACCACCGATCCTCGCGATTTCGTCCTTTTCGGAACGGCAGTCGGGTACCTGCTTGGACCGGCGAATCACGACGCGATGTCCGGCACGTATTACGCGCGCTTCCTCGTGAAGGACACGGACAACAGCGACTCATACCTGCGTCAGGCATACCGCCTGTTCACGCTGCACACAGACGGAACCTTTGTCGAAGAGCCGACCGAATGGCTGCTCATGATGAAGTTCGCGGAAAAGAACGCGCTCGGCGGCGAGTCGCGCTTCATGCATCTCGACGACTGGAGCGAGCGCGACACTTTCCTCAACAATCCACTCGGCACCCGGCCATTTCTCTACAAGGCGCCCGGCTCGAAGAACGTCGATGCGCAAGTCGAACGCCCCGTGTTCTTCCAGACCGAGTATGGCCTGGCGATGTCGTTCATCGATCAATTCGTGCAGCCCCGTTCATCCGCCGAAGCGGTTTATCTGCACGACTTGTCGGCGTCGATGGAAGCGTCCTCCGCGACGCGCGAGGTACCGCTTCCCGTGGGCGACCTCGTGGTCCTCAACAATTATTTCTGGCTGCACGGCCGGGCGCCGTTCAAGAAGGATCCGGCGCTTCATCGTGAACTGATGCGCCAACGCGGAGTGTTCTCAAAATGACAACCGTCCAGCATCACCGCGGCTATGACGCGGACGTCCTTATCGTAGGCGGTGGCATCGTCGGTGTATCGACGGCCACGCAACTGATCGAACGTCATCCGGGACTGAGCGTGCTGCTGCTCGAGAAGGAGGCCTCACTCGCAGCTCACCAGTCCAGTCACAACAGCGGCGTGATCCACGCCGGCGTGTACTACGCGCCGGGAAGCCTCAAGGCCGAGTTCTGCAGGCGAGGTGCCGCCGCGACCTATGAGTTCGCCCGCCGCCATGACGTGCGGGTCGAGCAATGCGGCAAGCTGATCGTCGCGACCGAACACGTCGAAATCGAAAGGCTGAATGCGCTCTACGCACGTTGCGAGCAGAACCGGCTCGAACCACAGATGCTCGATGAGGCGGCGTTGAGGGAACTTGAGCCGCGCATCGCGGGTCGCGCGGCGATCCGCGTGGCGTCGAGCGGCATCGCGGACTATCCGGGCATGACCATGACGATGGCGCGACTCGCGCAGGAGCAAGGCGCGCAGATTCTGCTGAACCAGCGTGTCGACGCGCTCCACGAGGACGAAAACGGCATTACCGTGGAGACCTCGGGCGGCCGCTTCCGGGCAAAGCACGCCATCGTCTGCGCAGGGCTGATGGCGGATCGCCTCGCGAAGATGTGCAATGTCGATCTCGATTTTCGGATCGTGCCGTTTCGCGGCGAATACTATCGGTTGCCGGCGTCGAAGAACGACATCGTGAAGCACCTGATCTATCCGGTGCCAGATCCTGAGCTGCCCTTTCTCGGCGTGCACCTGACGCGCATGATCGGAGGATATATCACGGTGGGTCCAAACGCCGTGCTGGCGCTGGCGCGCGAGGGCTATCGCTGGCGCGACGCAAATCTGAAGGATCTCGCCGGCATGGCAGCGTTCCCGGGCTTCTGGAAGATGCTCGGAAAGCATGGCACATCGGGGCTCATCGAAATGCGCAACTCGCTGTGGAAACGGGGCTATCTCGAACTGTGCCGCCGATACTGTCCGGAACTCGAACTGTCCGACCTCGAGCCTTACCCATCCGGCGTACGCGCGCAGGCTGTGATGGCGGACGGCAGCATGGTGCATGACTTCCTGATCCGTTCGTCACAGCGCAGCCTGCACGTATGCAACGCACCTTCACCGGCGGCGACCTCCGCGTTGCCGATCGGCAGCTATCTCGTCGATGAGTTCGACAAGCGTTTCGATCTTGCTCCACTTACCCGCTCGCACTCGACAGATCAGGCACATGGTCTGGCGACCGGGTAAGCACACGGCCAGGCGACCTTCTGCATAGGAGATCAAAGGAGGCGCCTGCGCATGGCGTGCGCCGTGCGGATGACTTTGGGTCGCGGCCAGTGCGCACGGTGCATACTGCAACTCAAGCTGCGGTATATTGAGCCGGGACAGGAATCTGGGGCTTGACCCATTCAATTCAGAAGCTCGTCAGCCGGGACACTCGCCGCCAGGAGGGAGTTAAGAGATGCTGACGACGGGACTCAGGAGATAGCATGGTTTCCCCGTTCAATATGCCGGACGAGTTCGTCCAGGGTTTCTTCAAATCCGGGCAGAGCCTGCTGCACGCCTTCACCGGCATGAGCGGTGATGCACCCGCCAGCGCAGGAAGCACGCCGGTGCCGGCGTTGGCATTGACCCAGGCGCAAGCCCATTACTGGCAGCAGCAGATGGCCTTGTACATGGGCATGGTCGCGAGCGCTACCGGGAAAGCCCCGGCGCCGAGCGTCCAGCCCGTGCGCGGTGACCGGCGGTTCAGCGCGGACGCCTGGAACGACAATGCCTGGTACAGTCTTCTGAAGCAGACATACCTGCTCAACTCGCGCCTGCTCAGCGACATGGTCGAAGCGACGGCCCTCGGTGAGAAGGAAAAGCACAAGCTGCGTTTCTACGCGCGTCAGTTCATCGACTCGATGAGCCCGGCCAACTTCGCCGCCACCAACCCCGAGGCGATGAAAACCGCGCTTCAGACGCGGGGCGAGAGCGTGCGTACCGGTTTCGCCAATCTGCTCGAAGACCTGAAGCGCGGCCGGATCTCGATCACCGATGAAACTGCCTTCGAGGTAGGCCGCAACGTGGCCGTGTCAAAAGGCTCGGTGGTGTTTGAGAACGAACTGTTCCAGCTGATCCAGTACGCACCACTCACCGACGAGGTCGCCGAGCGGCCGCTCGTGATCGTGCCGCCCTGCATCAACAAGTTCTACATCCTCGACCTCCAGCCGGAGAACTCGTTCGTGCGTTTCGCGTGCGAACAGGGGCAGACGGTGTTCCTCGTGTCGTGGCGCGACCCTGACGCGGACCTGGGCCACATCACCTGGGACGACTACATTGAAAAGGGCGCGATCAAGGCGATCGAGGTCGGGCGCGCGATCTGCGGCGCTGACAAGGTCAACGCGGTCGGCTGGTGCGTGGGCGGCACGATCCTGTCGTCAGCGCTCGCGGTGCTGCGCGCGCGCGGCGACGAGCCGGTGGCAAGCCTCACGCTGCTCACGACCATGCTCGATTTCAGCGACCCGGGCGATCTCGGCGTGTTCATTGATGAACAGGGCGTGTCGCAGCGCGAGCAGACCATCGGGCGCGGCGGCATCTATCCGGGCGGCGAACTTGGCTTCGTCTTCCAGACCCTGCGTGCCAACGATCTCATCTGGCCATATGTCGTCAACAACTACCTGAAGGGCCGTGCGCCGCAGGCCTTCGACCTGTTGTACTGGAATGCCGACGATACGAACCTCCCCGGCCCGATGTACGCCTGGTATCTGCGCAACATGTATCTCGAGAACAACCTGTGCAAGGCAGGGCGGCTCTCGATGTGCGGCACGCCGGTGGACCTTGGGCGGATCGACATGCCGAGCTATATCTTCGGCACGCAGGAAGATCACATTGTTCCGTGGCAGGGCGCGTATCGCTCGACGCAACTGGTGGGCGGCGAGACGCAATTCGTGCTTGGCGCGAGCGGACATATCGCGGGCGTCATCAATCCGGCATCGAAGAACAAGCGCAGCTTCTGGGTCGACGGCACGCTCGGCGATGACCCGCAGGCATGGCTTGCGACGGCGAAGTCGCAGCCGGGAAGCTGGTGGACGCACTGGATTAACTGGCTGAAACCGCATGCGGGCAAGCAGATCAAAGCGCCTAAGCGGGCGGGCAATGCGAAATACAAGCCGATCGAGCCAGCGCCGGGGCGCTACGTCGCGAGGCACCCGCCGGAAGTGATGGGCGCGTGACCGGCAAGGTCCTTTAGGCCCAGCCCTTTCAAGGGCTTCACCATGAAGTCATGTTGCGGGCGAGTTTGCCCGCAACATACGTCAGGATTGGTCCGCCTGCCCTAGTTCGCGCAGATGCGCCTGCGCCTCCTCCGCGCTTTCAAAGATGTACGGGGCGACGTCGCGGTTCCGCAAGGCATCCCCCAGCTTGGCACGAAGGAAAGTGCTGGTGGTGTAGCGGGTGACTTACGAATAGAAACGCTCAATCAGTCCTTTCACCATCACGGAATAGGTGTCGAGCACGTCGGGCAGGATGGCGAAGTTGTCGTAATCAACAATCGCATACACCTTGTGGTCGAGCAGACCGAGTTTCGCTTCGACGAGACTGCGGATACGCTCCACGTCGGCGAGCGACTTGACCGTATAGCCTTCGAAATTCACAAAGAACAGGTTTTGCTGCTGATCGTAGGTGAAGCGTTCTTCCAGTGGCAGGCACAGCATTTCGTCACGCAGACCCATCGGCCCCACATGGAAGATGCGCGCGTCCATGAGTCGCGGCGCTTCGCACATGATCGGCCGGAAATCCATCAGGGCGAGAATGTCCTTTTCCAGATCCACCCCGGGCGCGATCTCAATGAGTTCGAGTCCGTCCTCGGCGAGCCGGAAAACGCATCGCTCGGTCACGTAGAGCGCCACCTGCTTCCGGCTCACCGCATAACGGCCACTGCAGGTGCGGTGCTCCACTTCGTTCACGAACTTGCGCGCGGCGCCCTCCTCGACGATCCTGAGCTTGCCGTTGCCGACGGTGAGCCGCAGCCGGCCAGCAGTGAAGGTTCCGACAAACACAACCTTCTTCGCAGCCTGCGAGATGTTGATGAAGCCGCCCGCGCCGGCGAGCCTGGGCCCGAACCTGCTCACATTCAGGATGGAGTCTCATGAGGAAGTGTTGCGTTAGTGGTGGTTAGCCGAGCTCGCTAACGAGTTCCGGCACGATCGTGAACAGATCGCCCACCAGACCATAATCGGCGACGCTGAAAATCGGCGCTTCCGGGTCCTTGTTGATCGCCACGATGACCTTCGAGTCCTTCATGCCGGCCAAATGCTGGATTGCACCCGAGATACCGACGGCCACGTACAGTTGCGGCGCGACGATCTTGCCGGTCTGGCCGACCTGGTAGTCGTTCGGCACGAAGCCCGCATCGACTGCCGCGCGCGATGCGCCCAGCGCGGCGTTCAGCTTGTCGGCCAGCGGCTCCAGAACCTTCGTGTAGTTCTCGCCGTTGCCCAGACCGCGGCCACCCGAGACGATGATCTTCGCCGAGGTCAGTTCCGGACGGTCCAGCTTCGTCACCTCACGGCTAACGAACTGCGAGATGCCGCTGTCTGCTGCCGCTTCGATCTTCTCCACCGATGCGCTGCCGCCTTCGGCCGCCACGGCGTCGAAACCGGTCGTGCGCACCGTGATGACCTTGATCGGGTCTTGCGATTGCACCGTTGCGATCGCGTTACCGGCGTAGATCGGGCGCTCGAACGTGTCGGCGGAATCCACTGCGGTGATGTCGCTGATCTGCGCGACATCGAGCTTCGCGGCGATGCGCGGCGCGATGTTCTTGCCGTAAGCAGTTGCCGGCGCGAGGATGTGCGTGTAGTCCTTCGCGATGTTCAGCACCGTCGCTTCGATGTTCTCAGCGAGACCTGCTTCAAGTTGCGGCGCGTCGGCGAGCAGCACTTTGCTGACGCCTTCAATCTTCGCCGCTGCATCGGCCGCAGCCTGTGCGTTGTGCCCTGCCACCAGCACGTGAATATCGCCACCAATCTTCTGCGCCGCTGCAATCGTGTTCAGCGTCGCGGCCTTGATCGACCCGTTGTCGTGTTCTGCAATTACCAGATTCGTCATTTCGTCCGTCTGCCTTACAGCACCTTGGCTTCGGTCTTCAGCTTCTCGACCAGCGTCTTCACGTCCGGCACCTTCACGCCGGCGGAGCGCTTCGGCGGCTCGGCGACTTTCAGCGTCTTCAGACGCGGCGTGACGTCAACACCAAGGTCTTCCGGCTTGACGACTTCCAGCGGCTTTTTCTTGGCCTTCATGATGTTCGGCAGCGTGACGTAACGCGGCTCGTTCAGGCGCAGATCGGTCGTGATCACAGCGGGCAACGTCAGCGACAGCGTTTCGGCGCCGCCATCGACTTCACGCGAAACCGTAGCCTTACCGTCGGCCACGACAACCTTCGAGGCGAATGTGGCTTGCGGCAGATTCGCCAGCGCAGCCAGCATCTGACCAGTCTGGTTCGAATCGTCGTCGATGGCCTGCTTGCCGAGGATGACCAGCCCAGGCTGTTCCTTATCGACCAGCGCCTTCAGCAGCTTGGCGACGGCCAGCGGCTGCAGGTCTTCGTTCGACTCGATCAGGATCGCGCGGTCCGCGCCAATGGCCAGCGCCGTACGCAGTGTTTCCTGCGACTGCGTCACACCGCACGACACGGCGATCACTTCGGTCGCCACACCCGCTTCCCGCAGACGAACGGCTTCTTCAACCGCGATTTCGTCGAACGGGTTCATCGACATTTTCACGTTCGCGATGTCGACACCCATGCCATCCGACTTGACTCGGACTTTCACGTTGTAATCGACCACGCGTTTGACTGGTACCAGAATCTTCATACTGTTCTCTCAAAATGATGACGAGTGTCTGCGTAAGCGTGCAACACTCCCGAAAACCGGCTCAGTTGAACTACGCGTCCCGTCAGACGCGCCAGCACACGCTCCATGTCGTACCCGAGACGAATGGCGATGTCGGTCGGAGGCTTGGTCCCGTGGAGAAAAGTCCCGGCATCGGATCACGTAATCAGGGGCGCAATGTTGGGTCCGCGCGCGACGTCAAATGACGCCGTCAGCCTTCAACCGGGAGAGTTGCTCACCGGACAGCCCGAGCAACGTCTGGAGCACGTCGTCCGTGCCCTCCCCCAGTCGAGGCGGCGCGGTTCGTACCGGCAAGCGCGCGCCGTCGAAGCGCCAGGGCGGAGCGAGGACTTGCGTGCTGCCAACCTCGGGATGCGGATGCGCCGTCACGAGCGCGCCATCCCTCGCGCGCTTCGAGGTCAGCGCTTCGTGGAGCCCGAGAACTTCACCGCATGGAATGCCGGCCTGCGTCAAACGGTCGAGCAGACTGCGGCGCTCTCTTCGTCCAATTTCGCGATCGATTTCTGGCACCAGTACCGCCCGATTCGCGGCGCGGCCGATATTGGTCTGAAAGCGATCGTCCTCGGCAAGATCGGGCCGTTCGATTACCTCCCGGCAAAAGCGCTCAAACTGTTTATTGTTGCCGACCGTGATGACGAGCGGCCCATCTGCGGCATCGAACACACCGTAAGGTACGATTGAAGGATGCGCGTTTCCGTAACGCGGCGTGTCTTCGCCCGAGATCAGCGCTTCCGCCCCGCAATACGAGGTGATCATCAGTCCGCAATCGAATAGCGCCATTTCAATGTGGTATCCCTTGCCGGTTCGTTGACGCTCGAAGAGCGCCGCCAGAATGGCCTGGGCCGAGTACATCCCGGTGAACATGTCGACTGCGGCAATCCCGAACTTCAACGGGGGCTGGTTGGCCTCGCCGTTGAGCGCCATCAGCCCGGCCTCGCCCTGAACCACCAGATCGTAGCCGGGACGCGCGGCTTCCGGTCCCGTGCGGTCGTAGCCGGAAATCGAGCAGTAGATCAGATCCTCGTGGTCCTGCTTCAGTTGCTCGTAGCCGAGACCCAGCTTCTCCATGCCGCCGAACTTGAAGTTCTGGATCACGACGTCGCTCTTCTGAGCCAGATCCCGCGCGATCTGCTGGCCCTCGGCGGTTTGCAGGTCGAGGCTCACGGAGCGCTTGTTGCGGTTGACGCTATTGAAATAGGCCGTCTCGGTCGATCCGACGCGCAAGCCCCAATCGCGCGTGTCGTCGCCGCGTTTCGGGTGCTCGACCTTGATGACTTCGGCGCCGAGGTCGCCCAGCACCATGCCGCACCACGGGCCCGCCAGTACGCGGGAAAGATCGAGCACGCGTACACCCGCGAGCGGCAGCGATGGATTCAGGTTTGACATAGCAAGTCCGTATTTGCAGGAGTTTCTGGTGAATAGCGAGCGACGCTCTTACTGGCGCCAATGAGCAGTCGGAGCGCAACTCAGGGCTGCGACAGCCCCCTGGCGCCGGCGTCGTGCGAAACGTCCAGCCTGAACATCGAAACGGCGGTTTTCAGGTCGCCTGCCTGTGACTTGAGCGAGCTGGCTGCGGCCGCTACCTCTTCGACCAGGGCCGCGTTCTGCTGTGCGACTTCGTCCATCTGCGTGACGGCCTGGTTGACCAGGCCGATGCCCTTGCTCTGTTCCTGCGACGCAGCGCTGATTTCACCCATGATGTCGGTCACGCGCCGGATCTCGTGAGTGATCTCGCGCATCTTCGTTCCGGCTTCCTGTACATGGCCGGCGCCTGTCCGCACCCGTTCGACGGAATCGCGGATCAGATCCTTGATTTCCTTGGCTGCCGCCGAAGAACGCTGTGCCAACGAACGCACTTCGGAGGCCACCACCGCAAAACCCCGCCCCTGCTCGCCCGCCCGCGCCGCTTCGACGGCCGCATTCAACGCAAGGATATTCGTCTGGAAGGCGATACCTTCGATGATGCCAACGATATTGGCGATCCTGTCCGAGCTGGCATTGATGCCTTCCATGGTTTCCACCACGCGTGACACCACGGTGCCGCCCTGCTCCGCCACCTGGGCGGCCTGTGCCGCGAGCTGGTTGGCCTGACTCGCATTGTCGGCATTCTGGGTAACGGTAGAGGTCAGTTGCTCCATGCTAGAGGCGGTTTCCTCGAGCGAGGCGGCCTGCTCTTCGGTGCGTTGCGACAGATCCTGGTTACCCGCTGCAATCTGATGAGCGGCGGTGGCAATCGAGTCGGCCGAGATCTTGATCGCGCCGATCGTTTGCATAAGTTGCTCCTGCATGCGCTTCATTGAAAACAGCAGGCTTGAGCGGTCATCTGGGGCGGTCTTCACTACGGCGGTCAGATCGTTGTTAGCAATCTGGTTGGCAATCTCGGCGGCATAAGACGGCTCTCCGCCCAGTGAGCGGAGGATGCCACGGTTGAGCAGTACTACGACAGCCGATAAAACGCCGGCCAATACCACCAGAATCCCGAGGCTCTGATACAGCGACGAGTGGAATGCCGCATCGAGGTCATCGACATAGAGGCCCGTCGCGAGAATCCAGTCCCACGGCTGATAGCTCACGCTACAGGCGATTTTCGGCAAAAATCCGGTGAGTCCCGGCTTTGCAGCGGTATAGGCGGTAAAGCCCTTACCGTCGTGTTTGATGACCGCGACCATCTCCCTGAAGAGATACACACCGTTCGGATCCTTGTAGTCGACGACATCCATGCCGTTCAGCTCCGCTTTCGCCGGGTGCATCAGGATGTGCGACTGCGAATTGAGGATCATGAAATAGCCATCTTTGCCGAACCGCATGTTCCGGATGCTGTCCATGGCGCGTTTCTGCGCTTCCGCTAAGGGCATCGAGCCGGCTGCCACCTGGTCGCCAAAGGTCTTGACGACACTCAAGGCGAGCTCCGACGCGTGTTTCAGGTCCGCCTTGCGCTCGTCCAGCCGCACCTCTCTCGTCTGATACGCTTCGTAGATCGATATTCCCGCGAGACACAACAGGCTCAGGATCAGCGGCAGCCAGAGCTTCTGGACGAAAGACAGCTTCATATGTTTGTGAACCTTCCAATCGATAGCCGCGAGCAGGCAAAATCGCCTAATCAGATGGCCGCATGTAACGATGTGCTGCGTTGGTAATGGTCAGCCAGGCTCGCACGCGAGTTCCGGCACCGCCGTGGCAAGACGGAAATGTCACGCGGCAATGCGATCCCGGCCATCGATGCTGTGCAGAGCACAAAGCTCGCCCGGCGTAAGCGGTGTAGCTGGCCCATCAAGGCGAACCACCCGGAACATGGACATCAGAAACCGTCCAGTCGAGGAGGTTCGCCACGCCGGCAGCACGCTCAGCCGCGTCGCGCTTCCGCGATGTGCCACCACCGGCCAATGAGGTATACCGTCAAGGGCAGAACTGCCGCGAGGGGAAGCAGGCGCAACGCGCCTTGAAGACCCACCGAGTCCGCTATCACACCGGTGAAGAAGGGACCCGCTGCGAGGCCTAATATATTGTTGAACAGCGTCAGTGTGGCAAATGCCGAGCCATGGATAGCTGGCGGTGTGGCCCCAGCAATAATCGCGCTACATGTGCCGAACGAACTGGCAAGGAAAAACACCGCGGGCGCAAGGAGCGCGAGCTGCAGATTGCCCGGTGGCAAGCGGAACGCGACCGCCAGCAGGATGCCTAGCACGAGGCAATAACCAATGGCCATGTTCCACCGCTTAAGCGACGAGTCCCGGCTGATCCCGTCGGTGATCACACCGCACAGGAGTTGGCCCATGCCGCTGACAAGGACAAGGCCGGCCGCCGCTACGGCCGCCTTGCTGACAGGCATGTCCCAGTAGCGATTCAGGTAGCTGGGCAGCCACACGAAAAGCGTGCCCTGAATGAAGATCTGCAGGGCGCTGCCAAGGTACGCACAAAAGACGGAACGGGACGGAAACAGACCAGAGAAAAGCGCTTGGGGCGTCAGTTTCAGACGCTCGGCCACCGGCGTTCCGCTCGCATTGGCCGCATGCGCACGCGCGAGCCTTTTTTCCGAGACGACGAAGAAGTAAATGATCACCAGCACAAAACCAAAGACCGCCATCAGGCCCATCGACCAGCGCCAGCCAAAGTGAGTCGCAACGACGCCGGAAAGCGAAACACCGAGCACGGACCCAAAGGCTGCGGCAGACGTAAAGCCGCCGGCAATGGTAGAGCGCAGACGCTTTGGAAAGATGCTCATGAGCATCGCGAGTCCGACACTTCCGTAAGCAGCCTCGCCAACACCAACGAAGATGCGCGCGAGAAACATCTCGTTGTAGCTGCTGGCAATCGCGCACCCGAGCGTGGCAACACTCCACAGCACAGCCATCAGTGCAATGCTTTTGACACGTCCCCAACGGTCCGCGATTATGGAAAATGGGAGGGTCAGCACGCCGACCGCCAACGGCACCACGCCGCTAATCGAACCGAGCTTTGTATCGGTCAGCTGCCACTGCACTTTCAAGATCGGAAACAAGGCATTGAGCGCCTGCCGCGACATGTAGTCAGACAGCAAAAGGCAAAACATCAATGCAAATACCACCCAGGCGTAGACTCGGGCGCCACTGGTAGCCGCCGCCGACTCGGCCGGCACTACGTTACTTGTATAAGGGCTCAATTCTGTCTCCTCCAATGATTCTCTAAATTCATATTGAATCGTGCCGCCTGGCGTCGTCTGGCCCGTGTGAAGCAAGACCGCTAAACCGGGACCGGCAGTAGTTTCTGCTGACCGCCAGCATCGCCGAACGCTTTCTGTATATCGCCGTGCGCGCTTTGGATTTCGACGCTTATTTCAAGCGTCTTGATGACTTGTGGAAGGCGCTCGCCAGCATGAACACCCTCCGTATAAGTGTTGCACCAAAGCCTCCCTTGCGGCTGCGAAGCGCCAGACGACGGACACTGATTTCAGGATAGCACCGAGAATTATTTTTGGCGACATTAATTATTATCCGCACGCGAAACGTCACGCCTGAGCGCAGAAACGAACTGTTTCGAAGCGGCGTAGGCCCCAAGCAAAGCTAAGGTTCCTAATATTGGGGGCACGACGAAACGATCCTCGATAGGGATTTCTCGCACCGGATCGAGCTGGTCCGGCGCAAGTAAAGTTGGAACGTGCGTGGCCTGATCGCGGGATCGGCATGATGCTCTGCGTGTACGCGAATCCGCTGACGCGGGAGCATGAACCCCGCATCGGCGTGTAGCAAACAACCGGAGGTGCTGGTATACGGTGTCTGCTATTAGGTGAGCGTACCAGCGTCCAGGAGAGGATGGATGAGCGGGAAGCGAAGTCGATTCCGACGACATGACATCCCAACGTGCCGCCACTATGCAGGGAATGTTCCAATCAATTCGTGCCGCATCGCGGCCACGATAGACGGGTCACTGGCAGCGGAAAACCCACCGCGGCGTTCCAAAAGATGGAACGCCGGGCAATCCGGATTCAACCGTCCAGAGCACGCCGGGAGCGACTCACTCTGTAGAGGCGGCGGCTCCTTCGGCCCGCGCCGCCTTTGGGGCACGTGCGGGTCGACTGTCTGCCGGTTTTGCAACGATTGCGCGAATGGCAGCATCCCTGGCGTCGTCCAGCCGCGAGGCTGCAAGGGAAAGCAGTAGCTTGTTGTCCCGTTTGATCGCGGCCTTCTGCAGCGCGCTCCAGACTTTTAAAGATGTGCGAACCGATTGAGGCTTAGCCACAAATCCTAGCCGGACATATCGCAGGGTTCGCAATGAGATGGAGTGCAGGACATCGACCAGAAGCCGGTTGCGGCACAGATCGACCGTGTTGAAATTCAGGAGGAAGCTTTCCACAGCATAGGCGTCTACCGACTCCTCGGCCGCCCTGATTAGCCTTGGCATATGTGCGTTCAGCAACGCCTCGAGTTCGGACGGGCTTTCGCGCGCCACCTGCTCCAACATCGTGACGTAAAGCACGCTGCGCACACGGAAAATGTCCCGAAGTTCATTCTCGTCGGGCGCCGTAACAATCGCCCCGCGCCTGGCCTGAAACTCAACCAGGCGGTCCCGCTCCAGAATACGCATCGCTTCGCGCACCGGCGCGCGGCTGACGTGCAACACCTCGCTGATATCTTTCTCCAGCAAGCGTTGCCCCGACTTCACCAGGTCAAGCGTAATGACCCCGGCCAGCCGGGCAGCGATCTGCTCGGCAATCGGCACCGAGGCATACGCCCAGTCCTGCCCACGCAGCACCGCCCGCTCGACTGCCAGCATCAGTGAATTCTTGGGCGTAAGGAGCGAGGAAAGATCGGGAAGGTTCTGCGTTTTATTTCGGGCCATGGCGTATAGCGCAATGAATTTTCGTCGAATTTAATCCTTTGACCATTATAGTCTCCAGCATTGTAATGTCGACAACAACTCCCTGGCCAACGGGCGTATCGAGTATACGGTGGGTACCAAGGGCGACAGCCATGACGACGCGCTGACCGAGGCAATCAAAGATCCATACAAAACCGGACTGCGACCACGGGCTGGAGCCCGAACACCTCGAGCCTCGCGAGGACAGGCAAACGGTTAGTATGGTTTATCGCCTTCGATTCCTGCTCGCTCCATCTTGCGCGGAGCCGGCCAATAATCCATTACCGCGTAGTGCTGCGTTGGCCGGTTGTCCCAGATGGCAATACTGTTCGGTTTCCACCGGAAGCGAACCTGATACTCAGGGATCGATGCCTGGCTCTGCAGATAATTCAGCAGAAGGCTCGCACCTGGCGTCTTGTCCAGACCGTAACGCACGTTCTCAGGTGTATGGTAGTTGGCGAAATGCGTCGTGAAGCTGCTGACGTATAGAATCTTTTCGCCAGTCTCCGGGTGCGTCCGCACGACAGGGTGCTCCACCTCTGGATTCCGCGCCGCAAGTTTTCTTCGTTCCTCCAGATCCATTGCCGCACCGAACGAGTGCTCAATGCTGCTTTTTGCTCTCAATCCCTCGATGCGCTTCTTGATCTCTTCTGGTAGTTGCTTATAAGCCTCTACCATGTTGACCCAGATGGTGTCACCCCCAACCTCTGGACACTCGACGCAGCGCAGCACGGCGCCCATAGATGGGTTCGGCCGCCAAAGTCCGTCACTGTGATAGTTATTTTCGTAAGGATTCTTTTGTTCCGATCGATAGATCTGCACGAGGCCCGGGTTTTCCGGATCGCTCTCCGCAACCGGATGTTCTTCCAATTTCCCGAAACGGCTCGCAAAGGCTACATGCTCTTTCCGAGAGATATCTTGATCTCGAAAAAAGAGGACTCGGTGCTTAAGCAACAAAGCCTTGACTTCTGCGAACAGCGATGCATCTCGAGACGCATCCCCCAGGCTCACACCGGACACCTCGGCACCAATGCAAGCGGTCAGTCTTTCTACCTTAATCATGAGCGATATCTCCTTGTTCTGGTAGGAATTTCGCCAATTCCCCCACCGTCGCCGCGTGGCGCCGCAGCTTTACGAAACCGTAAAATATTGTTGCCCTGCATCTGTACAAACACGATAGCAGACCATTTTATTTATGTCGACATTAAGTTATGTTCCTTAGGCTTGGTCGGTCGCGAAATACGATGGCAGGTATGGCTAGCCGTGCGCCGCGCCCGCCGCAGGCCGGGTTGATCGCGAGTTATTGATGCCGCCGCTCGGGCTGTCGGTAGTGCGTGAGCACTCATTTGATCGCGCAACTGGAGCTTGAATAGCCGGATGGATCATCGCGACGCTCTCTGCTGAAGCAGTCATGGCGGGCGCCTGGCGAGCGCGCTGATCAACTGAAGCAATTCCAGCGCTCGCGCTGCGGCGCGAGAACCGTCTGGCAAATCTCCCCGAACATAAAGAGGGCGAAGCTCCTCGATTTCGGTCAGCGCACCAAGCAGTGCGCCTTCCGCAAGGGAATACTTGCGCAGCATGTTCACGACCAGCATCGAGTTGTGGACGATGTCCTCACTGTCTGAAGTGACGCCGCGGCGATGCAGCGCATAGTTCGCCCAGTGTGTCCCAGCCAGCATCGCTGCCTCAATCTTCATTTCCCAGTCATCTTTGCCGAGAAACCTCAGTGACGTCTCGATGTTTTCAGCCTTGAGCCGATGATTCTCTGTTTTCATACTCGGTACCCTTCAACGCCTGTTCGAATGTGTACATGACTTGTGTAAACGCTTGCTCACATTCGTCGACAATGGCTTGTACTGGAACGCGATCTCCGCGAATGCATGGATCCCGGTGATGTTCGATGGTATGCAACGCGTGTTCGAGTTGCCGAATGGCCTGAGGTACGTCTCCCGCGATCTCCGGCCAGCCAACATGGCTCACATCGCCGAGCCCACGCAACTCGCGTGCGTAGCTGCCGTCCGGTTGCTTCACAACGTGCACGCCGGGAATGGTGGAGAACACAGGGTCGTCACGCGTCAGACCAGCGAGATGAAGCGTTGCGTTGAACACGTTGATGCTCGCGGTCAGCGTGGTCCAGAACCACAATTCGAAGTCGGCTAACGGGTCGAGGTGCTGCCGAAGCACCGCCAGGCGTCGCACCTTGTCGAGGTGAGAGATGACTTTCATGACAGGTTCCTCCTTACGTGAACGGCCGGCCTGCATATCAGTGAAGGGCGACAGACTCCATCACATGCCGGGCTTCGAGTTCCAGTTGCGCTTCGAGGGTATTGTCAGCGTGACGACGCAATTTCTTGATCCGGACGATCACCCGCTGCGGACCGGTCGCGAACGTCACTGCCATGGAGATCGCCTCGGTGAGCGCGCGCCCTGAGTCAACGAGGCGGTTGACGATACCCAAACCATGCATGCGTTCGCCCGTGACAGGCTCGCCCGTCAGGCATAGTTCCGTCAGCACTCGCCGTGAGACGAATTCGGACGGAGCACGGCGGTTCTGTCGCCGGGCGAAAGGCCGACCTTCCCATACGCCACAAAGAAAGACGCATTGCGAGCGGCAACCAGCATGTCACACGCGAGCGCAATCGATAAACCCGCACGCTGAACCTTCGACTGCGGCGATCACCGGCTTGCTGCAACTGCAAATCGAGCGGATCAGGTCATGCAGACGTTCGATTCCTGCGCGAAGCTCCAGCAGCGTCGTCGTGGGTCGTTGCGCATGCCGGTCCAGATCGCCGCCAGCGCAGAAGGCATTGCCAACGCCGGTGAGAACGATTGCGCCTATACCCGGATCGGCCTGCGCTTCAGCCAGCGCGGCCGGAAGGGCATCACATAACTCATGAGTCACCGCATTGCGCGCGGTCGCGTTGTTGATGGACATCACTTGCACCGCGCCATCGCGATGCTTGAGAACCGCTTCGTTCATGGCTTTAACTCCGACCAAGCGCGATATAGCGCGCGAGTTAATGGTCTTCGTCGCCTAGTCGACGATCGATCATTACGGTCCATCGGAAACCCTGACTCCCGCAAGGCGCAGTCGACCGGGAAAAGTCGCACCCGGTTTGCAGACTCGAATCAGATTCAAATCCATTGGGCAAGTCTGTCAATTCAAACTGAACTGGCCTGCGCGCTGCACTACTGACCGAACGGCCGCTGCACCGTGAGCTTGCTGGTCACCGACGCCACCCCCGCGACGCCATTCACGACCTCCGTGACGGTATTGATCTGCGACGCCTCCGGGACAGTGCCGCTGATCATCACGGCCCCGCCTTTCGCAGTGACGCTGATGTTGCCCGCGTCAATCTCCTTGTGCTTCGCGAGCGCTGCGTACACCTTGCGTCGCAGCGCGCGATTCGCCTGCCGCGCGGCTTTGGCCGTCATGCCGCTCGACGCGGAGGCTGCGGTGCCAGCCAATGCCCCTGCCGACGAGCCGTCCTGCGCCCACGCACCGATCGACACTGCCGCGATCGCGACGCCAAGAGCCACCCTGAGTCCATTCATCGTTTTCATCGTTGCTCTCCGTTTCGATTTCAATGCATCAGAAGCTGTGACGCAGGCCGATCATCGCGGCCGTGGTCGATACGCCCGGCGCGACGATCTGGCCGTACATGATCGTCTGGTTCATCTTCCCGCGGTTCGCAACGTACCCGACCTGCGCAGAGACTATCGTGCGCTTCGACAGGCTGTATTCCGCGCCCACTGCGTATTCGCTCGAATGGTTCGCCGAGTTGTTGCGATCCTTCAGGTAGTAGAAGCCAGACGTGATCTTGAAGAACGGGGTGAACTGATAGCCGAGACCACCCGAAATCATTTCGTAGTCCGCGAGGCGCGTGTTCGACGGATTCTTGCCGATCCCGTACGACGCCGACACCGATACGCCGCGGAACGTGTACTTCGCGCCGAAATAATAGAGGCGGTTATTGTCGTACCCGGTCGGCGCGGCCGCCGCGAGGTTCGTGTCGTGGGCGTTGTAGTAGACGGCGGACAGATTGAGGCCGTAGTTCGAATACCTGAGCACCGCCGATTCGCGCGTACCGCCCTGAATCTGGCCCGCCACGCCGCCCGGCGCGTACTCGAGCGCGGCTGACGCGCCGTAGAACTTCGGTGTCTGGTAGACGAGCGCGTTGCTGTCATACAACGCGCCGAGCGGCACATTCGTGTTCGTCCCGGGCCAGCCGGCGGCCTGGTTCAGCCCGAGCCATGCGCCCAGGATGCTGCCGAAGTACTGCGCCGCGCGGACGTCGGTATCGGCCATCGCGTAGATCATCGGCGTGTATTGCCGTCCGGCGTCGAACGTGCCGAACGGTCCGGAGAGGCCGACCGTCGTCTGCTGGTTGAATATCGCAGTCGTGCCCGTCGTGTCGGGCAGCCCGACCTTGCCGTTGCTGCTGTTGAACACCCCCTGTAGCCTGAAGTTGACCTTGTAGCCGCCGCCGATGTCTTCGGTCCCCTTGATGCCCCAGAAACTCCCATAGAGGCTGCCGTCCTTCATGCCGTACACGTGCCCGTTGTTGTGGGCGTTCGGCGCGAACGAGGACGCCGCCGTGCTCTGAAAGAAAACGCCCGAATCGATTGCGCCATACAACGTGACCGACGACTGCGCATGCGCTGCGCTGGCGAATACCGCGAGTATTGCTACTCCGCTCCACTTCAGTTTCATTGACGTCGCCTCTGCCTTTTATGATGACCGGGCGAGCCCGGGCGGATGCTTGCCTGTTACCGAATGGCGCGGGGTCGTCGATCCCCGCTGCCGGCGCAATCGGTGCATGCGCGCGTTCATGTAGCGAAAGATCTTCCCGGTATTGGAGCTGTGGAACTGAACGATGTCGCCGACGACTTCTATACAGAAGGCCGGCGGCGATCGCCCCAACCAGGGTGACCGACGACCCCGCATACGCGCCGCCGCTCAATAACGACGACGGCGCCTCGATATCGACGATTTTCCGCTTCATGGCGCCCTCTTTTCATGCCCGTCGACTGATTTGGACGGGATGCGCAACTTGACGATCCCTCGACGATTCCGGGGCCTTCCTGCAACGGCCCGGCTTGCCGACCGAACACTGACAATGCCGATCATCCTCTAAAATTGTTGATGTCGACATTAATACTTATACTGAGTCGACCCGGCAGGCAGAACGGTATATGGCTTCGCGACAAGCGAACACGACACCCGCGACAGATTCCGCATCTCTATTTTTGTCGACATTATTATTTTATGGGGATACACTGTGAACCACAGTGGCCTTGCACTGCCGCGGCCGATGTGAAGTCAATGAACGGAGGGATTCCGATGCTCTCGACGCAGCCATTTGCGAAGATATTGGTGAACAAAACTCATGCCGCTCGACGGATTGCGGCGCGGATTGCCTCAGGGTTTGTCCCGAGGGGGAATCTCACTCCGATGACTCATGAAGCGCTTTGCTACGCGTGCATGGTCGGCATTGTGATGCCGACCCACCATGACGTCACGCCGACGCATCCGTCTCATTGTCTAAGCCGCTGAGAAGCACGTTGAAGAAGGAACGATTCATTGCGCAGCACATTGCTTCCGACAGAATCGCGCGCGGCATGCCAATGGTTCATTAGGACCCCGATGAAAGTCAGGTGCTGACAATGAACCAGATTGGTCAGCATGATGTGCACTTGATCTCGTTTCGTCCTGCCGTCGCTGTCGGGATCGTGGATGCGGCAGTCGATGATCCGGCGCTCTTGCGTCAGCGGAATACTGTCATGAAAAGTCAAGTGCAAGGCATGCAATGTAAAGCAGGAAGTGACGCCCGGCCAGATGATTCACTGGGCGCATCAGACACTCGATGGTGCTGCGAATGGGGTACTAAAGCTTTCTCATCCAGTTCGACATTCTCACTATTCACAATTTCAATTTGGAGATCCATCACCATGAACTTCCTTGACGGCCACCTGTATCCCGAGAACCAGCAGCCCCTGATCATTACAGCCGCTCCCTATGCGCCGGGCTGGATTCCCTCAGACTTCCCGGAAGATATCCCTGTCACCATGGAGGAGCAGATCCAGAAGGCGGTGGATTGCTACGAAGCTGGTGCCACCGTGCTGCATCTGCATGTGCGCGAAGCCGATGGCAAGGGCAGCAAGCGCCTGTCCATGTTCAATGAACTGATCGCCGGGGTGCGCGCCCGCGTGCCGGAAATGGTCATCCAGGTGGGCGGTTCCATCAGCTTCGCGCCTGAATCCGAGGGCCAAGCCGCCCAATGGCTAAGCGATGACACGCGGCATATGCTGGCCGAACTCGATCCGAAGCCCGACCAGGTGACTGTCACCGTCAACACGACACAGATGAACGTGACAGAGCATGCCGGTATGGATGACTTCAAGGGTGTTTCGCGAGGATTCCCGCACCTCTATGCAACCTACAAGGACATGATTGTCCCCTCGAATCCCAGCTGGGCCGAAGAGCACATCCGACGCCTGACAGCCGCCGGAATCCAAAGTGAGTTTCAGTGCTACAACATCAACAGCTTTGAAACGATTGAGCGGATGATTCGCCGCGGTGTCTACAAGGGGCCACTGGTGATGAACTGGGTGGCTATCAGCGGCGGCATGGATCAGGCGAACATCTACAACCTGGCCAACTTCCTGCGTGCTGCGCCCGACGGCGCAGTGGTGACGGTGGAGAGTTCGGTGCTAAATGTGCTGCCCGTGAATATGATTGGCATCGCCTTGGGTCTGCATGTGCGGTGCGGCATCGAGGATGTGCTCTGGAACCAGACCCGCACGGGCAAGATGAGCTCCGTCGAGCAGATCAAGCAGTTGGTGCGCATTTCAGGCGAATTTGGCCGTCCCATCGCGACAGCGAAACAGGCGCGAGAGATCATGAAGATTGGGGTCTTCTACGACACGGCTGACGAGACGCTTCAGGCCAACGGCTTCGCGCCCAATCGTAACGGTGGCAACCAGGGCTTCCTGCGCAAGCCGACCCAAGGGTGAAGTAAGCGCTAGCGAGCCGCAGGCGAACTGCGGCAGTCGATACATATCCGCAACCAGCTTGCATCGGACCAGAGTAAGGGCTTTGCATGGGACCAGAGTAGCGCGCTGAAGCGCGAACTCTGGTCGACAGCTAAAGCGCCAACTCTGGTCGACCGCAGATATTGCATGGGACCAGAGTAAGGCGCTAAAGCGCCAACTCTGGTCGACAGGAGACAACATGGCAAAAGTCGTTAAATTCTACGAAACAGGCGGTCCCGAGGTCCTTCGTTTTGAGGACGCTGAAGTTGGAGAGCCGGGACCGGGAGAGGTGCGCGTCCGCCACGTGGCAGTGGGTCTTAACTTTGCCGACACCTACTTTCGCGGCGGTATCTACGAGGTTCCGCTGCCCAGCGGCCTCGGCAACGAGGCATCCGGCGTGGTCGAGGCCATCGGTGCGGGCGTGACCCATCTGGCGGTCGGCGACCGTGTGACCTACACGGGCTTCATCAACACGCTGGGCGCCTACAGCACGGAGCGGCTGATTTCTGCCGCGCCGCTGATCAAGCTGCCGGAGGCCATCAGTTGCGAAGCTGCGGCGGCCATGACCATGCGGGGCTTGTCCGCCGCCTACCTGGTGCGCCGAATCTACCCTTTCAAAGCTGGCGACGCCGTGCTGCTGCATGCCGCAGCAGGCGGTGTTGGCCTGATCGTTTCGCAGTGGGCCAAACTGCTCGGCCTGACGGTGATCGGTACGGTTTCGACTGACGCCAAGGCGGAGGTGGCGCGCGCCCACGGCTGTGATCACACGATCAACTATAGTCATGACGATGTGGCCAAGCGCGTGCGGGAACTCACCAACGGAGTGGGCGTGTCCGTGGTCTTCGACAGCGTGGGCAAGACCACCTTCATGTCCTCGCTAGACTCTCTCAAGCGCCGCGGCCTGCTGGTCTGCGTCGGCACCGCTTCCGGCAAAATCCCGCCGTTCGATCCGGCAATTCTGGCCCGCAAGGGCTCGCTGTACGTGACCCGCCCGGGTCTCGCCGACTACATCGCCGATCCGGCCGAGAAGGCAGAACTGGTCGATGAGCTATTCGGCCATGTGGCGGCAGGCCGCATCCGCATCGGGATCAATCAGCGGTATGCCCTGGAGGACGCGGTGCAGGCACATCAGGACCTGGAGGCTCGAAAAACTACGGGGTCCTCCATTTTCGTGATTTGAATATGTCAGGCTGTTTGAGCTGCGGAACGTAGCCCAGTGATTCGGCATGTCGGGTCAGGTCGTTAATGACCTGCTGCCGGACGGTTATACGTATGAACGTTAGGGCTGCACGGGTCGAAGGACATTCTGGGCAGGAAGTAACAATCACCCTCGCAGACGGCAGCGCCGTACGGGGCACGCATATTCTCGTCGCGGCAGGGCGTATCCCCAACGCCCGAGATATTGGTCTTGACGCGGCAGGAGTTGAAGTTGATTTGAGCGGCTTCATCGTCACAGACGAGCGACTCGCAACGACTGCACAGAACACGTGGGCAATCGGTGAAGTTCCCGGCACGCCCATGTTCACACACGCTTCCTTTGACGACTATCGCTTACTGAAATCGGTTCTGGACGGAGGCTTACGGACAAAGACAGACAGGGTTATCCCGTACGCGCTCTTTGTCGAGCCGGAGCTGGGAAGAATCGGCATCACTGAGATAGAAGCGACAACACGCGGCATTCCGGTCCGGGTCGCAAGCCTGCCGATGGCAGCTGCGCCCGTACCAACGGCGAAACGGATAGATCATAGTTGACCGTGACTCAGACGAGATTCTCGGCTTCACAAGAGGGTTGGCTGTAATTCGTGAATTTTTCGTCAAAACGATGCTAATTCAACGAGTCCAAAAGGAAAAATTTGACCGATCGCAGTGCATTGAACACTGCAAGGGTCGACTGAAAGTTAATGGCAGCTTCAGTCAGGTGGTAACCCCGGCCACCGCGATGCCCATTTCCAGATCGAACCAGCCGTCGCCGGCATGGTGCGCCGTCCCGTCGATGGCATGGATCTCGATCACGTTGAAGCGGAACTCAGCTGTCATGGTGACGCGCCAGCCCTAGTCGCGCAGAAGAGGTAACACGTCATTCACGAACGCGTACAACGCATCGGGCTCCGTTATTCCGAGCATCGCATCGGGAAGCGATTGCATACTCTGTACGCGGCCGGCGGGTATCTTCTGCAGCCCGCTCTTGCGCAGCTCCACGAGCCGCTTTTTCTCAGCATCAGCGCGCCGCCTGAGCTGAACAACGCCACCATCGGGATTCGAGACCAGGGTCGCGTCACTACCCGCGTTGAGGCAGGCCCCGTCGTAGTTGTCAAACGAACTAAAGTTGATACGAACTACTACAAAAGTTGGTGCTTTTTCAGTTCTGTGACGAATTCCGGGCTGAAGAGCCTTGTGTAGCAGGGGTTTGCGGCTGATTGACGTAAAGATGGTACGCTGTGTAGCGAGAGACTTTGGCCTGTCTCACCCGACGCGTCGCCTCTCAATCCAGAATCTCGAGCCCGTTTTCAGCGCCCCATTGCCTTAGTGCCTTTTCGACAGAGTCGGCTTCAAACGCATACCAGCGTTCCAGAACACCTTCGCGCTCGAGTAAATCCTTGAAGCGCGCGTATGCCCCTCGCCGCTGGAAAAACCCTTCAATCTGGTCATAACGCGCAGGCAGCTGCTGTGCGGCAAAGCGCAGGGCGAGACTGCTTCCGAGATCAAGTTCGTTCTTGTGCGGTATCGCGAGGTAGCGATCCGGGTCTTCCAGATCCTCGGGAATCGCCTCCTCGATCGTGTCGATGGCATCGGAAATCCAGTAGATTTTTCCCGTATCGAGCGAGATATACGCCTGGTGTTCCATCGGCGCTGCGTAGCTGACGAAGTCGAAGGCCGAGGAAAGATCATCGAATTTGACGGCGACCATGACGTTGACCTCATCGGGATGTTTTTGCTTTCTGTGGGGATCGTGGTGTCGCCGGCGAACGTGTGGGTGGTTTTTGCGTGGCGGTTGAACGGGGCGCCTTTGGAGCGCCCGCGCGCAGCTTGCCAGCAGGTTTTGCGGCAACGACGGGTTTGACCACCGCTTCAGGCGCCGCCGTTTTGCCTTTCGAGGTCGATTTCGCGCTCGCTGAACGGGTCGCCCCTGGTGCGTCCGCACGCGCCTTGCCAGCAGGTTTTGCGGCAACGACGGATTTGACCACCGTTTTGGGTGCCGCCGTTTTGCCTTTCGAGGTCGATTTCGCACTCGCTGCCGGTTTCGCTGGGATCGAAGGCGTGGGAACCCGGCCCGTTTGCGCAGCGGACTGCCTGCCTGTCCGTTTGCGTGCAGCAGGCGGTGTGGCGAGCGGCTCGCTGCCGGTGTCGATCTCGATACCGAATACGTCGCCCAGGGCCGCGTCGTCGAGGACCTTGCCCGACGCTGGCGCGGGTCCCGCTGCGGACAATCCGGCACCCGTGCTGCTGACGAGATCGGCGGCGTCCACACCCCGCAGCGTGAAGAGCAGTTCGGGCTGCTGGTCGAACCGGGCGCCGATACCATACAGCACCGCGGCCACATGCTTGCACATCGACGCCCAGTCCAGGCAGCTGCAACCGAACCGGATATCCTTCGGCGACGGAAAGAGTCCCGTGCCCGGCTTGCAGATCCGTTCCATCACGGCGCCCGATAGCTTGCCCTGCAGCAGCTCGACCATGGAATCGATCGATGACGCGCAGTCGGCGACCAACGTGCGCCAGTGTTGATTGGCAGACGCACTGACGTCGATCCTGACCGTGTAGAGGCTCGATCCCATGACCTGTGCGTGTATTTTGCCCGCCGTGATCTGCAGATCGATCACCGAACCGTTACGGACGTAGGCGCGCCCGCGCGGCAGGCGATTGCCGTAGTCGCTGTAGCGCTCCAGATTATCGCACCACGCCTTGCCCCAGAAGGTTTTCGCGATGGCGCCGCGATACGGCGCGATCGGCGACAGCATCCTGCCGGTCTTGATTGCTTTCGCGACCTGCTGTTCGGCTTTTCTCCGGCGTTCAGCCACCGGGACATAAGGTTTCCATCCACCGTAGTAACCCATCACATTCCCTTTGCGTAGTCAGGTTCCCTGCGCACGATGTATATCGAGCCTGACGAGATCGAGCAACTCCCGATCGGTCATTTCAGTCAGCAGCAGCTCCGCTCCGCCTTCGAGCACATCCTTCACCAGTTGCTGCTTCGTTTCGATTAGCTGGTCGATCCGATCCTCGACTGTGCCCCGGCAGACGAACTTGTGCACCAGCACGTTCCTGCGCTGGCCGATGCGAAAGGCCCGGTCCGTCGCCTGATTCTCCACGGCCGGATTCCACCAGCGATCGAAATGAATCACGTGGGAGGCAGCAGTGAGATTCAACCCCGATCCCCCTGCCTTGAGCGACAGCACGAAGAAGGGGGTCAATTCGTCCTCCTGAAAAAGCCTGACCAGCTCGCGCCGCTTTCCGACCGGGGTGCCGCCATGCAGGATCAATCCCTCGCGGCCAAACAGTGATCCCAGAAACGCCGCCAGGGGCTCGGTGGTTTCGCGAAACTGCGTGAATACGAGTACCTTTTCCTGCTTCGCGGCAATCACGTCGACCAGTTCCCGCAGACGCGCAAATTTGCCGCTGGCCTCAGGCTTCCATGCCGCGTCGCCGAGCCACTGGGACGGATGGTTGCATATCTGCTTCAAACGCATCAGGTAGCTCAGCACGATGCCCTTGCGCTCGATGCCTTCTGCACCGTCGAGCGCGGCGGCCAGGTCCTGAACCGCGCGCTCGTACAGTGCGGCCTGGACGGGACTCAGGTGACACCAGGCCTTGAGCTGAGTCTTTTCCGGGAGATCGGCAATGACATTCCTGTCCGTCTTCAGGCGGCGCAGAATGTACGGTCGCACGAGCGAGCGAAGCGGACCGAAGTGCCCGGCTTTCGCGAGACGCCTGCTGAATCCGGCGAAATCCTTCGCCGAGCCCAGCAGGCCTGGATGCGTGAAATCGAAGATGGACCACAGGTCCGCCAGGCCGTTTTCCACGGGGGTACCTGTCAGGGCGATGCGCGACTGCGCCTGAAGCTTCTTGACCTGCCGGGTCTGCCTGGCGCCGGGGTTCTTGATTGCCTGCGCTTCGTCGACGATCGCCAGGCGCCAGCGGATCGTCTCCAGCGCGGGTTGGCGAAGCAGCGCGCCAAAACTGGTGATGACGAGGTCGGTCTGGGCGAGCCGCACCTCATCGAGGCGGCGCAGGGTCTCGGCCGGCGTGACGGAGGGGTGGGCAACCAGGACGCGCAGACCGGGCGCAAAGCGTTCGGCTTCCGAGGCCCAGTTGGCCAGCAAGGAGGCCGGCGCAACGAGGAGGCTGGGACGTGGATCACGCTGTTCGCGCTTCAGGATGAGGAGCAGCGCGAGGATCTGGATCGTTTTGCCGAGCCCCATGTCGTCGGCCAGACACGCGCCCAGTTCGAGCCGGCTGAGCAGGTAGAGCCACTGCACGCCCGCGTGCTGGTACGGTCGAAGCTGCGCATGCAACCCGGGGCCCGGCTCGACGCGCGCCAGGCCTTGCGGTTGACGCAGGTTCTGAAGGGTATCGGCCAGCCACGGACCGGCCACGACCTGCGCCCAGTTGTGTTCTTCAGGCACTTCGGCATCATTGCCCGGCACGCCTGCCAGCAGGCGTAGCGCGTCGTTGAGTGGGAGCCCCGATTGCGCGGCCTGCCCGAGATCTTCGAAGCGTTGCAGAAGACGGCCGAGCTTCCGGGTATCCACCTCGATCCAGCGCCCGCGGATCCACTGCAGGCCGTCGGCGCCCTTGAGCAGCTTTCGGACTTCGGCGGGGCTTAATGGTTCGCCCTCGAGCGAGACTGCCAGGTTGAAATCGAGCAAGGCATCCTTGCCGACGAGCGACGGCGGTTTCGTGCCCACACTGGCCGTGACGCTCGGCCGCGCGGGACGACCCGTCGTCCACGTACCGGGCAGCCGGACGATGATGCCGGCGGCCTCGAGTGCCGGCAGATCCTGGAGCAGGTGCCAGGCCTCGGTGGGCGTCCAGCGCAGCGGATGGTAGATCTCGCGCGACTCAAGCATGGAGTGCACCCAGTCGCAACACTCGGCCGCCCGCTGAACGGGGAGCAGCAGCGAAAGAAGCTGCGCCTTGTTGCGCGTGCCGGAAAATTCCTCGAGCGAGCGCGACAGGGGCTGATGCTGGGTCTTGCCATGCGCAGAGACGCGCGCCGTATAAGTGGCCAGAAAAGCGAAGGGGGCCTCAGGGTCTTTCCGGTTCTCGGCAAGATTGAAGTGGACCCGGCCCACCAGATTCCAGGTGGGGTGACGCGACCTGAGAAATGCCTGAAGCGAGCCGCCCGTGCTGGCCAGCTCCTGGCGCAGGGCGCTGCCGATCTCGCCCCACAGTGTCGCGAGCACTTGCGGCGTGAGATATTCGACGCCCGTCATGGGTGGGGCATCGTCGATCAGCCTCCCGATGTCCCGGGCGTCCGGTTCGGCGACTGCGATGTCCCCGTCTGTGGCCGTCGTGCACAACGCGGTGACGTAACGCATGGCGAAGTCGCGCCACCAGCCCCAGGCGGGGGGCAGTGCCCGTCCGATTACCGTGCTGCCGAGATAGAGCAGACCGTGGCCTGCGCCGGCCTGAAAAGCGCGGTCGAGCGCGATGTCTTCCGGCACAGGGGGAGCATCGGTTTTCGGCACCGCAAGAAGATGACCCGTCGGCGTGATGTTGGGCGCAAGATGATCCGTATTGATCGAAGGCATGATGGTCGAAGGCGCTGATTTCACTGCAAGTCAGACGGTGTACGCTGTTTCCTGATGCGACGTCCAAAGGCCTCAGCGAACTGCCGGGCGCGCTTGAGGTCGTCTCCGCGCAGGTACATCGAGGTCGTTGAGATGGACGAGTGGCGCAGGTTGTCGCGTACGCTCGTCAGTTCCGCGCCGCGCGCGAGTGCATGATTGGCGTGGGAGTGCCGCATCCAGTGCGGGCTCGCGCGGCACAGTTTTTCCGCCAGCAGCGGATGATCACCCTCCAGCACGCCAGCGGCTTCCACGAAGAACCGGCGCATGACGCGCCACAGGTGCGCGCCCGTAATACCCGCGCCCTCATTCTCGCCGAGGCTGGCGAGGATTGGCGTCGCCGGGCTCCAGCGCTCCCGTGAGACCGGCAGCCGTCGTTCAAGCAGATATTGATCAAGCGCATCGGTTGCCAGCGGGGGTAACGCCACCCTGCCGGGTTTGCTGCCTTTGCCAATGAGGTGAAGCCACGACTCGCCGTGCCCGTCAGCACGGATGTCGCGCAGCACGGCGCCCACGAGTTCGCTCGCGCGCAGGCCCGTCGCGTAGCCGAAGTCGAGCAGGAAGCGCAGCCGCTGTGCGGCCGGTCCGGACCAGCCGTACGACCACTCGAGACCGTCCGCAAAGGCCCGCAGCAGCAGCCACTCGCCCTCGGTGAAGCCGCGCGTCGTGTCGAGTTCGGGGCGCAGCGCCGCGCCGCGAACCTTGACGCCGGCAAAGGGGTTGGCCAGCACGTAGCGCTGCTCGATGAGCCATCGATACAGCGCCGAGAGGACCGTCAATGCGTAGGCAGTCGAGCGCGCCGACAGGCCGCCTGTGAAGGGGCGCCATTCGACAGAATCACGCGGTCGCGGGGGACCGACCCAGCGTTCACGGGGCGAGGGACGGCGTACAAACGTCCGGTATGCAATCGCGTCGTCGGTCGTCAGCGACGAGAACGCGCGGCCTCGCTCGACGATGGCCCAGAGGATCAGCCGCTCGGCTTCCTTGCGGTAGGCGCGCTGCGTCGTGACTGTTTCGTGCAGCGCGAGCCACGCCTGCACGGCCTCGTAGTCGTTCGTGGCATTGAGCGTGCAGGTCTCGCGCGGGGCGCGCAACGTACCCTGCGAACCGTCGACTTCATGCGGCAGCCGTAGCTGCTCCCACGGCACGATACCGGCCGGCTGCGTGAGCGTGATCAAGGCACGGGCACGCTCGGTCAAGGCAGGGTGCGCGGCGAAGAACGCTTCGATGGCGTGCGCGCCGGTCGCCCCGAGCCCCTTGATCCGGGTCCACCACTGGCGCCGGCGCGGAATGCGTACCGTCAGATCCGTGAGCGTACGAATGGCGTGCGCATGCAGCGCCCGCACTGTGCGCGGCGCGAACCACAGCGCGACGTCGTCGGTCACCTGCGGTCGTGGTACGGGCAACGATCCAAGCGTCCTGATCGTGCGCTCGACCGTGCCCGCCCGTGCGTGCCGCTGCGTGGGTGTATGTTCGAAGACGGCCGCCAGATCGGGCCGATGCCGGCTATGCGCAAAGGCGATCAGTTGCCTGCGGATGTCTCCGATGAGACCCCGCGAGGAAACGCCTGCCGCCCTGCGCCCGCCCAGGTAGCGGGCCACGGCTGCGCGCGAGGACAGGCCCGCATACCAGCCGCGCAGGGCGGCAAGCGAGTCGGCATCGGGGAAACCCTGCCCGGCGGGCTCCTGGGTCTGACGCGTTTCCATGGTGCCAACTTTTCATAAAAGAAGTGAGTGACGCGATAATATAAATTATCTCACTGCTTCGAATTTGTAAAATTTTTCTCGAGCGCAAAAGACTGTGACGAGCGCTTCGAGCGCCGCCGCGTTCGCGCGGAAGTCGTCCGAGCGGGGGTTCAGCTTTGATTCGATGAAGGGCATCGTTTTAGTCTCCTTTTTCCCGCGCGCGCTTAAGGCTACGCTGAAGAAGCCACCGTTTTCGGCGACGGTTTGCTGCTGAATGTCGGAATGCGAGATCAGCGACGCGATTGGTTCGATTTTCTTGCCCTGAAGGGCCTTGCAAGCGGGTCTCTCGACCCACTTTGGCCCATCATGGACGCACCTGTGCCATGAGCCGCTCGCGGCTCATGTAGATGTTGCTCAACGCCAGTGCGGTGAAGGCGCGCGTGGCGTTCTTCGCCAGACCGCGATAGCGCACCTTGACGAAACCCCACAGCCGCTTGACCACCGCAAAGACGTGCTCGACCCGCGCACGTATCTTCGACTTGTTGCGGTTCTTCGAGCGTGTGGTGTCATCGACCTCACCACTTCGCCTGCGCACACGCTGGTTGGTAAAGTCCTTCGCTTGCGGTGCCTTGCTGGCGATGAGTTCCTTCTGGCTCGCATACGCGCTGTCACCATACACACGCCGCTCGGCGCCATGCAGCAGCGCCGGCAGCGGATGCTTGTCATGCACGTTCGCAGCCGTCACTACCGCGCTGTGTGCCAGCCCCGTCTGACTATCCACGCCGATGTGCAGCTTCATGCCGAAGTACCACTGCTGGCCCTTCCTCGTCTGATGCATTTCGGGGTCTCGCGCCTTGTCCGCGTTCTTCGTGGAACTGGGCGCACCGATGATGGTGGCATCCACGATGGTGCCGGTGCCAACCTTCAGGCCGTGCCCTTGCAGTACCTCGCCGACCTTGGCGAACAATTGCTCGCCGAGCTTGTTGCGCTCCAGCAGCCGGCGAAACTTCAACAGCGTCGTGCCATCGGGAACGCGCTCGCGCCCCAGGTCAATCCCAACGAATCGCCGCAATGCGGTGCTGTCCAGCAGCGCTTCCTCGCAGGCTTCATCCGCCAGGTTGAACCAGTGCTGCACAAAGTGCATGCGCAGCATGCGCTCCAGGCCAACTGGCGGGCGCCCGCCTTGCCCCTTCGGATAGTGCGGCTCGACAACCTCGCACAATTGCGTCCACGGTACGATCTGCTCCATCGTCTCAAGGAACACATCACGTTTGGTTGGTCGTCGATACTGTTCGAATCCGGCGCCTTGATCGGCCGCCATCGCAAGGGTCTGTTGTTTCATCCGCATTTAACGTCTTACCGCCCAACGGCGTTGACCTTTTTCAGCGTAGCCTTAAATCGTTTCCGCGAACAGTTCGCGGCCAATCAACATGCGGCGAATCTCGCTCGTGCCCGCGCCAATTTCATAGAGCTTCGCGTCGCGCCACAGACGACCGACCGGATACTCGTTGATATAGCCGTTGCCGCCGAGAATCTGGATCGCCTCGCCAGCCATCCAGGTCGCCTTTTCGGCCGTGTACAGAATCACGCCCGCGCAGTCCTTGCGGACCTGGCGCACATGGTCGTTGCCGAGCGTGTCGAGTTGGCGGCCCACCGCATACAGATACGCGCGGCATGCCTGCAGCGTCGTGTACAGATCGGCGACCTTGCCCTGGATCAGTTGGAATTCGCCGATCGACTGGCCGAACTGCTTGCGGTCGTGGATATACGGCACGACCGCGTCCATCACCGCGACCATGATGCCGGTCGGGCCGCCCGCGAGCACCGCGCGCTCGTAGTCGAGACCGCTCATCAGCACCTTCACGCCGCCGTTAAACTCGCCGAGGATGTTTTCCTCCGGCACCTCGACGTCCTGGAACACCAGTTCGCCGGTGTGTGAACCGCGCATGCCGAGCTTGTCGAGTTTCTGCGCGACCGAGAAGCCCTTCATGCCCTTCTCGACGATGAACGCGGTGATACCGCGCGCATTCGCTTCGGGATCGATCTTCGCGTAGACGACCAGCGTGTCGCAATCGGGGCCGTTGGTGATCCACATCTTGGTGCCGTTGAGCACGTAGCGGTCGCCCTTCTTGTCCGCGCGCAGCTTCATGCTGACGACGTCCGAGCCCGCGTTCGGCTCGCTCATCGCGAGCGCGCCGACGTGCTCGCCCGACACGAGCTTCGGCAGATACTTGCGCTTTTGCGCCTCGCTGCCGTTGCGATGAATCTGGTTCACGCGCAGGTTCGAATGCGCGCCATACGAGAGGCCGACCGAGGCCGAGGCGCGCGAGATTTCCTCCATCGCGACCATGTGCGCGGTGTAGCCCATGTTCGCGCCGCCGTACTCTTCGGAGACCGTCATGCCGAGCACGCCGAGATCGCCGAACTTGCGCCACAGGTCCATCGGAAACTGATCGGTGCGATCGATTTCCCCCGCGCGCGGCGCGATTTCCTTGGCGGCGAACGATCCAATGCTTTCGCGCAGCATTTCGATCTCTTCGCCGAGCGGGAATTTGAGTCCAGGAATTTGTACCATTGCATGTCTCCTGTATAGGAAACGTTGATTTCAGTTTGTCGCCGGGCGGCTATGCCATGCGACCGCAAGGTTCGGTGTTACGCCGCTACTTTTGGTGTTGCCTGTCTCGCGGCCTCACCGTTTGCCAACAACGCCGCGGCGGTCTTCGCAGCGGCGGCCGCATTGCGCTCCCTGATATGTCCGAATCCACGAACCGTCTGCGGCAACTTCGCAAGCTCAATCCGTGTCGTCATATGCGCTTCGTCAAGACTTTCGACAAGACGTTTCACGAGCTTCTGGTAGTCTCCGATCGCAGCACGCTCGTCCCGCCGTTCCGCCGTGTAGCCGAACGGATCAAGCACGGTGCCGCGCAGAAATTTCGCTCTCGCGAGCAGGCGAAACGCAGGGACGACCCAGCCGCCGTACTGCTTCTTGATGAGGTGGCCTTTCTCGTCCTTCTTCGCCAGCAGGGGCGGCGCAAGATGGAAGCGAAGCTTGAAATCCCCTTCGAATTGTCCACGGAGCCGTGTGAGGAAGCTTGTCTCCGTAAAAAGGCGAGCGACCTCATACTCGTCCTTGTAGGACATCAGCTTGTACAGACTGATCGCCACCTCGCGAGTAAATCGGTCACCACCCACACGGCTCGATTCAAGCGACGCGATTTGTTGGACGAAATCCTCGTACCGCTTCGCGTAGGCCGCATTCTGATACGCCGTCAATCTACCCACGCGATCTGCGACAATCTGTTGAAGAGACGCTTTGCGCTGAGGCATCGCGATGATGCTTACTTTTTCCAGACCTGCTGCCGCGCGAGCGATGGAAAGGTCCAGCGCGGCCTGTCGCCCCCATGCAAAGGCCGACTTGTTCATCTCCACTGCCGCGCCATTCAGTTCGATCGCCTGTAGCAGGGAGCGCTCCTCGAGAGGAATCAAACCCTTCTGCCACGCGTATCCCAACAGAAAAACGTTCGTCGCTACAGCATCGCCCATCAGCGCTGTAGCGATCCGCGACGCCTCCAGCGCCTCGGTCACTTGCGTATTCGCCTTGACCTGGCTCAGCAGTCCTGCAGGCGCTGCCTGCCAGTCGGGGTCCCGCGCAAAAGTCCCGGTCGGAGCAACGTCGAGGTTGACGACCGCAAGCGTGCGCAGCGGGCTACTTAACGTCATCGCGTCTTTGCTCGCAGCAACCATCATGTCGCAGCCGAGCAGAAGGTCAGCTTTGCCCGACGCCACTCGCGCCGCGTGCAATGCGTCCGGGGTCTGAGCGATGCGGATATGCGACATGACTGCGCCACCCTTTTGCGCCATGCCTGCCATGTCGAGAACCAGAACTCCTTTGCCTTCGATATGTGCAGCCATCCCCATCAGAGCACCGACCGTGACCACACCAGTTCCTCCAACGCCCGTGACTACGACGTTGTAGGGACGTGACAGCCCCGCGATTTTCGGCGCGGGCAACCCCGTTGGAACCACAACACGCGCCTTTGCGGCTTTACGCAACTGACCGCCCTCGACGGTAACGAAGCTTGGGCAAAATCCCTTCACGCAGGAGAAATCCTTGTTGCAGGAGCTTTGATCGATAGTCCGCTTTTGGCCGAGATCGGTTTCTAACGGCATCACGGAGACGCAATTCGACTGCACGCCGCAATCGCCACAGCCTTCGCAAACTTCTTCGTTGATGACCACGCGGCGCGCAGGATCAACCAGCTTTTTCTGCTTTCTGCGGCGCCGCTTTTCCGCCGCGCAAGTCTGCGCATAGACAATTGCGGTCACGCCCTCGACGTCCCGCAGTTCCTTCTGCAATGCGTCCATCTGGTCGCGATGCAGCAACCGTGTGCCCGGCGGCAGTGTTGCGCCGTTGAACTGCTGCGGCTCGTCACTGACCAGGTGAACCTGCTTAGGCTGCTACTAGCAGACAGGCGTGGGTGTTGTCCACTACCATTGGCGAGACAGTTGTAATAACGACCCGCAGGTCATGCCTGCATGGACGCACGGTACAGCTAGTGAGTTGGAATCGACACCTGAGCGCCCCGAGGCAACCCGGAGCTACGAGGAAAACCGCATATGGCGACACGCACGAAACCGCGAATCCGGGTTGGCGTTGGAGGCTGGACCTATGGCCCATGGCGCGGAGTGTTTTATCCGCCGGATCTGACGCAAAAGCGCGAGCTCGAATACGCGAGCCGCCAGCTGACGACCATCGAAATTAATGGGACCTTCTATGGCTTGCAGAAACCCGAGAGCTATATGAAGTGGCGCGACGAAACGCCTGACGATTTTGTATTTGCGCTCAAGGCGCCGCGCTACGCGACCAACCGGCGTGTGCTGGCCGAGGCCGGCGACAATATCCAACGCTTCTTCGGCAGTGGCCTCGTGCATCTGAAACAAAAACTCGGTCCGATCAACTGGCAGTTCGCCACAACCAAGCAATTCGACGCAGACGACTTCGAAGCGTTTCTCGCGTTGCTGCCCAGGAAGCTCGACGGACTCACGCTAAGGCATGCCGTCGAAGTTCGACACGAGAGTTTCCGCAACGAAGTCTTTGTCGCGCTGGCGCGCAAATATGGCGTGGCGATCGTACTCGCAGGCGATAGCCATTATCCTCAGATCGCCAGTCTCACCGCACCCTTTGTGTATGCGCGCATCATGGGGACGTCCGAAAAGCAGGCCCAAGGTTATTCGAAGAAGGCGCTCGATGCGTGGGCCGAGCGCGCACGCCAGCTTGCCGCAGGCACCATTCCTGAAGATATCGAACCCGTCGAGGCCAAGGCAGCCGCAAAAAGCGCGCGCGATGTTTACCTTTACGTGATCAGCGGCTTCAAGGAACGCAATCCGGACGCGGCAAAAGCCATCATCGAGCGCCTGTGACAGGCTAAAGTTGAGCGATATGCGTACGCGTTGATCGTATTGCGAGCAGAACCCGAGGCGCACGCAACGAAAAAGTGCGAAGCCCGCAAAGGCTTCGCTCTCAAGCTGGCGCGTCACAGCATTAGCAACTTCGGTCCAGCAGCCAATTTTTCCTCCAATGGCTGCTTCGAGTAAACCCAAACAACGCTTTCGGTTCGGACTTATGTATTCATCCAAGTGGGTAGCGAACTTCCACCGTTGCCTTCGGTGAATGGCCGGACTAAAACAGTGTCCCGTCGTACCCATCCTGGTCGACGAGCGTCCGTCCTGTCCGAACTTCAGTCGTTGTGCGCGCAATTACCACTGCCTGCTACTCTGCCATTGCAGACGCTCAGCTACCGACCCTCACCGGGCGGCTGCACGGTGCTAACCGGCCGTTCGCCCGAGCCGGCTCCGGAGCGACGACTCTCACATCGGCGAACGCGTACTTACGGTAGAGTCATGCCCTGAGTGGGTCTGTCAAGTTTTTTGTTCGACATCTACGTCTTGCTATGACGATCATCCCGCGCCCGCCCGTGGACAACGACGCTGCCCACAGCACGAGGCTGTGGACAGCTGCCTGACGGCGGTTCCCTCGTTGCCCACCGTCTCCCCGCGAGCTTCGCCTTCGGCCTGACGCGCCGCTGCGCGGCTTGCCCCGACCAGATAAAAGAGCAGGACCCGGCCTTGACCGCTTTCAGGCGCAGCTATCGATCGAGGCGTCGCCGCGTCGAAGGGCGGCTCGCTCCTCATTAGTTGACGTTCGCGAACAGATCGTGACGGGCCGTTTCTGGCCGATCGCGGACTAACAACAGTATCAGTTCGGCGCCGGCATCCGTGGCGCCCAATAGGAAAGAAGTTTGCGAAGCAGCGTGACCGGACGTCGCGCCGCACACTCCGGCGAAATGTGCAGTTTGCCTCGATACCGGATTTATTGCGACGGCTCCGCGATGGCCCCGGACATAATGAGCAAGCGTACGTGAGGTCGAGCGCCTGGCGGTCCGCTACCAGACATCGGATGCTATGGTCCCTTGCTTGGGTTGACGCAATCCGCCAAATTCAGGGTGCTAGCTGTGCCCCATCAATCAATGAGGCCCTCCATAATTGTCGCACCACCGTAACGGCGAACCGAAGTGAATTTCCTTCAAGTGCGAGACCAGGTCTGACAAAAGCTATGAGACAGTCGCAGCCAATTGAATTTTTAAGCTGGCGCTGAGTTTATTGGTTTTGTTAGATGCATGTCATTGATTGAGAAAACGACAGGCAATTAACCAAACCCACATGCACTGACATGCCGACCGCTTTCGCACAAACCGTCGAAGCCCACTTTACCGAGCTTACCCCCACGGCCAAGCGCATCGCCAGTTACATGCTGGCGAATCTCGAACGACTCGGACTCGAGACCGCTGATCAAATTGCGCAGCAGACGGCCACGAGCGGAATTTCTGTGGGGCGTTTTCTGCGCAGCGTCGGCTATCGCAACCTCGACGACCTCAAGCGCGAGCTGCGCGGCGCACAAGCGCGCCCGTGGATGATTACCGACCGGCTCGACGAATACCGGCGTGTGTCCGGACAGTCCGGCAACACCGCGCATAACGGCGAGAACGGCGCCCTGACCCGCTCGCTAGAACTCGAAATCGACGCGATCCGGCATGTGTACCAGTTGGCGCAATCGCCCATGTTCGCCCGCATCGCGGAGCGCATCTCCAATGCGGATGCCGTGTATATCCTCGGCATCCAGTCGACGCGCGGCATCAGCAACGCGTTCTACAGCTACCTCGAATACATCCGTGCGCGCGTGTTCTACTCCGACGGTATGTCCGGCTCATATGTCGATTCGCTGAACTCGGAGTTTGCCTCACCGTACCTCGTCATTACCGATACGCGCGCCTACTCGATGATCGCGCGCCCCTACTGTGAAGCCGCGACACGTCGTGGCATGCCGTTCACGCTGGTCACCGACATCTATTGTCCCTGGGCTCGCGAATTCGCCTGCGACCTGTTGCAGGTCAAAACCGACGTCGGCCAGTTCTGGGACTCTCTGGCGCCGCTCACCTGCCTGTTCAACCTGCTGATTACCGCGATCGTCGCGCAACTGGGGGCCGCCATCGACGAACGCGTTGCGCGCAATCGCGAGCTGCAAGGCGAATTTAACCAGTTCGATCTCTGAACCCTCTCATATCCGGCATCGTACCGCGCCCTCCATGACAAGACCGCGACTCATCGAAATTACCGCCGCCACGCATGGCGTGGACATCGACCTCGTCTATGCCACCGAGCGCAACCTGACCGGCAAGCCCATCTACAAGATGGCTCACTGCCTGCTGCTCGAACCCGCCGAAGCCGGTTTGCGCAAGGGAGTTGAAATTGCCCGCGGCGCCGGCCTGACAGTGCGGATTTTCGACGCCTACCGTCCGCCCCAGGCGCAACAGGTGCTGTGGGATTTCCTGCCCGATCCCACCTACATCGCCGAGCTTGGCCGTGGTTCGAACCATAGCCGCGGCACGGCGATCGACCTGACGCTGCTGGATGCCAGCGGCAATGAACTCGACATGGGCACGGCCTTCGACGCCATGACGATCGAGTCCGAACACTTCCATACGGGCCTGCCCGAGCACGTGCAGCGCAACCGCCTGTTACTGCTCGGCATCATGCACGGCGCCGGTTTTGCGCACATCAAGAGCGAATGGTGGCATTACGAGCTGCCAGGCTCCCGTGCGCTGCCGCTGATCGACAACAGCGAAAGCGGTCCGTTGCATCTCATGTAGTGGCGTTCGATCTCTCCATCCGTTGTTCCCTGACAGGCTCTACCCCATTCCTTATGGAGCGGCAATGAAACTGGTATCGCGCAATGCACTGACGGCGGCAGCGATCGCCTCCGCCTTGACCTTGTCGTTCACAGCGGCCAGCCCCGCTGCGGCGGCGACGCCGAAAGACATGTTCGTCATGGCCACGCTCCTCGACGAATTCACCACGCTCGATCCAGGCGAAGTCTACGAGCTGGTGCCGGAAGAATATGTGGCGAATACGTATGACCGGCTGGTGCGGGTCGATCTGAAAGACCCGTCGAAGTTCAACGGCGATGTCGCACAATCATGGACCGTGAGCCCCGACGGCCTGACCTTCACGTTCAAGATCCGTTCGGGTCTAAAGTTCCACTCGGGCAATCCGTTGACCGCCGACGACGTCGCGTGGTCGATCCAGCGCACCGTCCTGCTCGACAAAGGCGCGGCGGCCGTGCTGCAAGGCATCGGCCTGACCAGGGACAATGTGCTTAACAACGTAAAGAAGGTTGACGACACAACCGTCAGTGTGACGACAGACCAGAAATACGCGCCGACGTTTGTCCTGAACGTACTCGGCGCGTGGCCTGCATCGGTGGTGGACAAGCAGTTGCTGCTCACGCACCAGAAAGGCAATGATTTCGGCAACGACTGGCTGCGCACCAACGAGGCCGGCTCCGGCGCCTACAAGCTCGTCAAATGGACCGCCAACGACAGCATCGTACTGCAGCGCTTCGACGGTTATCGCTTACCGCTCGCGATGAAGCGTATCGTGTTGCGTCACGTGCCGGAAGCATCGAGCCAACGCCTGCTGATCGAGAACGGCGACGTCGATGTGGCGCGCAACCTGAGTCCGGACGATCTCGTCGCACTGACCAAGTCCGGCAAGGCGCATGTCACCGCGGTGCCGCAAGCGACGCTTCTGTACCTCGGCCTGAACGTCAAGAATCCGAACCTGGCAAAACCGGCAGTCCAGGAAGCGATGAAGTGGCTGATCGACTATAACGGTATCCAGAGCAACGTCGCTAAAACCACCTACAAAGTGCACGAAACGTTCCTTCCGGAAGGCTTTCTCGGCGCGCTGAACACGAACCCTTACCAGCAGAACGTCACGAAGGCCAAGGCGCTGCTGGCAAAAGCCGGGCTTCCGAATGGCTTTTCCGTGACGATGGACGTGCGTAACGGCTACCCGTACAGCGAAATCGCCGAAGCCGTGCAGGCCAATCTTGCGCAAGGCGGCATCAAGGTTCAGATCATCCCCGGGGACAACAAGCAGACGCTTGCAAAGTACCGCTCGCGCTCGCACGACATCTATATCGGTGAATGGTCCGCTGACTACATCGACCCGCACAGCAACGCCCAGGGCTTCACCTGGAATCCGGACAATTCCGACAAGTCGGCCTACAAGATGCTCGCCTGGCGCAACTCGTGGGACATTCCTGGCCTGACGAAGGAGACCAACGCCGCGCTCGCCGAATCGTCGACAGCGAAGCGCGCCGAGTTGTACCAGACGATGCAGAAGCAGATGCTCGCGAACTCACCCTTCGTGATCATGTTCCAGCAGGTCTCGCAAGTGGCCGCGCGACCGGGCGTGACGGGACTCGAGGTGGGTCCGATCAACGACCTCGTGTCGTATCGTGATCTGAAGAAGCAGTAACGTTTGCGGCGAAGGCGATACTGTCCAGGCTTCGCCTTCGACCGAGGAACTCATCATGTCGACTCCCTTCACGACTTTCGAGCGCATGCGCGCGCTTTCAGCTGAAAGCGCCAGCGTGCGCTGGACCTTGCGCCTCGTGCGCTGGATCATCACGCTCGTGATCACCTTCACCGGGTTGCTGGCGGTCACGTTCGTGATTGGCCGTAAAATTCCGATTGATCCGGTGCTGGCGATTCTCGGCGATCGCGCGTCGGCGACGGCCTACGCGGCGGCGCGTCTCCAGCTCGGGCTGGACAAGCCGCTCGCCGTGCAGTTCCTGATCTATGTGCGCGATGTGCTGCATGGCAACTTCGGCATGTCGCTACTGACCGCGCATCCTGTTATCGAAGACATCCAGCGTGTGTTTCCCGCGACGCTCGAACTCGCGACCCTGTCGACCATCATTGGCGTACTGATCGGTGTGCCGCTCGGGGTGATTGCCGCCGTGCGCCACAACCGCTGGATCGATCACGTCGCGCGCTTTGTCGGCCTCGTCGGCAGTTCGGTACCGGTGTTCTGGCTCGGGCTGATGGGCCTGCTGCTGTTCTACGCGAAGCTGCACTGGGTAGCGGGTCCGGGACGCGTCGATCCGGTATTCGACGGGATGGTCGATACGCACACAGGCAGCCTGCTCATCGATTCTCTCATGGCGGGCGAATGGGACGTGTTCTTCAATGCGTTCTCGCATATCGCCCTGCCTGCTGCCATTCTCGGCTACTACTCGGTCGCCTATCTGAGCCGCATGACGCGTTCGTTCATGCTCGAGCAACTCAGTCAGGAGTACATCACCACGGCACGTGCGAAAGGCTTGCCCGAGCGCCGGGTGATCTGGCGTCACGCCTTCGGCAATATCGCCGTGCCGCTCCTGACCGTGATCGCACTCACGTACAGCTATCTGCTCGAAGGCTCGGTGCTGACCGAAATCGTCTTCGCCTGGCCCGGTATCGGTTCGTATCTGACGGGCGCCCTGCTGAACGCCGATATGAACGCCGTGCTTGGCAGCACGCTCGTGATCGGCGTCACGTTCATCGCGCTCAACCTGTTGACCGATGCGCTTTATCGCGTGTTCGATCCGCGCGCCCGCTGATGTTCCGGAGATTTCCCTCGTGCTTCCCCCAACCGATCAATCTATGCAAATGCAGGACTGGCCGATGAATGCCGTGCCCCGACGATGGAAAGACTGGCTGCTGAGTGACACGCCCGCGTCACGCAAGCAGGCCGCACTCGGCCTCGCTTACCGGCGCTGGCGACGCTTCGCGGGCAACCCGCTGTCGGTCTTCGGCTTGGTGATTCTGGCCTTGCTGATCATCATCGCGGCAATCGGGCCGCTGATCGCACCGCACGATCCGCTGCAGCAAGTCCTCTCCGACCGCCTGCTGCCGCCGGGTTCGCCATCGCACTGGTTCGGCACCGACCAGCTTGGCCGGGACATCCTCTCGCGTCTTGTCTACGGCTCACGGCTCACGCTTTCGATTGCGATTCTCGTCGTGGTGATCGTGGTTCCGGTGGGCCTTTTGATCGGCACCACTGCTGGCTTCTTTGGCGGCTGGGTGGACAACGTGCTGATGCGGATCACCGACGTGGCGCTCGCGTTTCCGAAGATCGTGCTCGCGCTCGCTTTCGCGGCCGCGCTGGGATCCGGTGTCATCAACGCGGTGATCGCCATTTCGATTACGGCCTGGCCGGCCTATGCACGCCTCGCGCGGGCGGAAACGCTGCGGCTCGTGCAAGCCGATTTCATTCACGTCGCGCGCTTGCAGGGCGCGTCGCGGATGCGCATCCTCCTGCGCTATATCATGCCGCTCTGCTCGTCGTCGGTGATCGTGCGCGCGACGCTCGATATGGCCGGCATCATACTCACTGTCGCGGGTCTTGGGTTCCTTGGCCTCGGCGCGCAACCGCCGAGCCCCGAGTGGGGTTTCATGGTCGCGTCGGGCCGCAACGTGCTGCTCGATTCGTGGTGGGTGGCCACCATTCCGGGCTTTGCCATTCTGCTGGTGAGCCTCGCCTTCAACCTGCTCGGCGACGGTCTGCGAGACGTCTTCGATCCGCGCCATGGAGGCTGACATGCCAGCCGTTACGACCCAACCCTTGTGTGAAATCGACGACCTGCGAATTGGCTTTCGCGGTCATGGCGGCGAATTGACCGAAGCCGTGCGTGGCCTTTCGCTGACGCTGCAGCGCGGCGAGCGGCTTGGCATCGTCGGCGAATCCGGTTCTGGCAAATCGCTCACCGGGCGTGCGCTACTCGGCCTGCTGCCGCCTGCGGCGCAATGCCATGCGAAGGCGATGAAGTTCGACGGTCAGGATCTGCTGGCAATGTCGGTGCGAAAGCGCCGGCAACTGTGCGGCCAGCAGATGGGCATGATCCTGCAAGATCCGAAATACTCGCTCAACCCGGTGATGACCATCGCGCAACAGATGCGCGAAGCGTTCGAACTGCACGGTTCGAAGTTCAGCCGTCGCGAGATGCGCGAGAAGATCATCGAGGCGCTGGCAGCGGTGCATATCCGCAATCCGGAGCGTGTCGCCGATGCCTACCCGCATGAGTTGTCGGGTGGCATGGGGCAGCGCGTGATGATCGCCATGATGGTGTCGTCCGGACCGCGTCTGCTCATCGCCGACGAGCCGACCAGCGCGCTCGACGTGCTCGTCTCGATGCAGGTGCTCGGGATTCTCGACGCGATGATCGAAAAGCACGACACAGGCCTGATCTTGATCAGCCACGACCTGCCCCTTGTAATGTCGTTCTGCGACCGCGTCGTCGTGATGTTTGCGGGACGTGTGGTGGAAACCTGCGCGGCGCGCGATCTCGTCCACGCCCAGCATCCCTATACGCGCGCCCTGCTCGCGGCGAATCCACCGCTCATCAATCCGCCCGATGAACTGCCCGTGCTGAAGCGGGACGCAGCATGGCTCACGCAATCGGCAGGAGAATCAGCATGATTGATGTTAACGCCCTGACGGTCCGCTTCAGGACCAAAACCGGTGACTTCGACGCAGTGCGCCAGGCCAGCTTTCATGTCGACGAAGGAGAAGTGTTCGGGCTGGTCGGCGAATCGGGTTCCGGCAAGTCGACGATCCTGCGCGCGTTGACGGGCCTCGCGCCCGTCGCTGGCGGCCATATGAAGATCGGCTCGCACGTGCACGGAGAGAAGATCGACCGCTCCTTTCGACGCGACGTACAGATGGTTTTTCAGGATCCGTACGGCTCACTGCATCCGCGTTTCACAGTCGATCAGACCTTGCGCGAGCCCCTGACCATCAACGGCATCGGCCGGCAGGAAGAACGCATTGTCGATGCGCTGCGCGAAGTCGGGTTGGGTCCGGCGTATCGTTTCCGCTATCCGCATCAGTTGTCGGGGGGGCAGCGGCAGCGCGTCGCGATTGCACGGGCGCTGATTGTCGAACCGCGCGTGCTGCTGCTCGATGAGCCGACGTCCGCGCTCGATGTGTCCGTGCAGGCCGAAATCCTCAACCTGCTGCGACGGCTTCATCGCGAACGCAATCTCACAATGATGCTCGTGAGCCACAACCTGGCGGTGGTCGGCTTTCTCTGCTTGCGCGTCGCGGTCATGCGTAATGGCGAGATTGTCGAGCAGCGCGATATCGCTTCCATTCGAGCGCAGCAGGTCGAGCACGAGTACACGCGCAGCCTGCTGCTCGCGACCACGGGCTACCGGCGCAAGTCGGCCCGGGTAACTGGAGCGGACACGCTGTTATAAAAGCCAGTAGCGGCGAGGAGTTGTCACCGATCCTGCCCGTCGTCCTGCCTTGTGATTGGTTCAAGGCAGGCGCGTCCGGCATTTCCACTCGTCTGAACGAAACAGTCCAGAAGCAATCTCAAATGAGGCGACCATTAAGCTCAGCATGTGAGCTTCCAGAGGATCTTGTCCGGTTGAGGAAAGTGTCAGGCGTGTCGGACGCGGGTCGCCTGACAGCGTCCTCATGCTCGCATGGGCCCGGTCTGGTTCTGTCGCAACAAGGCGTTGAGGTAAAATTTGGCGGACGGAAATTGCTGACGACCACGATGGCCAAGACGACGAAGACGCCGCGCAAGACGTCGCTCCCTGGCATCGCCAAGGTGCTGAAGCGACTGCACTATCCACTGGATGTGATGCTGTTGTGCGTGCGGTGGTACGTGGCATACTCGCTGAGCCTGCGAAACCTTGAGGAAATGATGGCAGAACGCGGTGTCGAGGTGGACCATTCGACGATACACCGCTGTCATCAAGCTCGTGCCGTTATTCGAAAAAGCGTTTCGCCAACATAAGCGACCGGTCGGCAAGAGCTGGAGGATGGATGAGTCCTATATCAAAGTGAGCGGCCAGTGGAAGTATCTGTACCGCGCGGTGGACAAGGCCGGCAATACCGTCGATTTCCTACTTCGAGCCCATTGCGACAAGGCTGCCGCCCATCGCTATTTCGAGAAGGCCATCGAGCGGAACGGGGAGCCGCAGACCATCACCGCGGATAAGAGCGGTGCCAATCTGCCCGCCCTGCAAGCCATCAACGCCGACCGGCAAACGCCCATCAAAATCCGGCAGAACAAGTATCTCAACAACATTGTCGAGCAGGACCATCGCGCCATCAAACGTATCATCAAGCCCACGATGGGCTTCAAGGATTTTCGCTGCGCCCGCCTCGTCCTGCCATTCTTATCGCGACACAACCCGCCCGCGAGCCGCAGCTTCGAAGACTACGCTGTCCTCGACGAGTGCCGGCTCGCTCGCGGCGGTCTTCGCGGGCTGCCAGTCGCCGTCGTTCGAGCCGCGCTCCACGCTATCGTCGCCTCGCGCTGCAGCGTGAACGGCATGCTCAGCTGCACCAATTGCTTGACGTCGCAGAGCTTCGCCGACACGCCTTTCCTCGGCGCCGCGACGCTCGTCTGGTGCCCCGTTCCGATGGCCGCCGGGGCCCTGCCGCCCAGGCTTTTCACTTCCACGACGCGCCGCCCCGCGACGGAGCGCTTGAAGGTGCGCGCCACTTCGGCTTCCATCTGTTCCCATGCGTCCTCGGAAATCAGCGCAAGCTCGCGATGCAGGTTATTCATATTGTGAAGTTCCTTTAAGTGAGCCGATGTTCAATGTTCCCCTGCGGCTTGTTTCATTTGATGGCGGTGCTGGACGGCTGAGATGACGTCGACGCCGCCGCAGAGCCTCTGCCCGGGAGCGCGTCGAGCAGATCGGCGGACGGCACGAAGAAGAGACCGCCCGTCACTGCGCGGCTGTAGTCGAGCAATCGGTCGTAATTGCCCGGCGGGCGACCGACGAACATGTTTTCCATCATCTGTTCGATCGGCGCGGGCGTGCGCGCATAGCCGATGAAGTATGTCCCAAACTCCTTTGCGCCAGGACGGCCGAAGGCCATGTTGTGCCGCAGGATCTTGATCTCCTGGCCGTTCTCATCGATGGTCGTGAGCGAGCTATGCGAGCACGAGGGCTTCACAGCCGCGTCTAGTTCGACGTCGGACAGCTTCTTGCGCCCGATGATCTTTTCCTGTTGCTCCACCGTCAGGCCATCCCATGCATCCATATTGTGAAAGTACTTCTGCACAATCACATAGCTGCCGCCCGCGAATTCCGAATCCTCCTCGCCGATGATCGTGTGGTTCGGGGCGCTTCTCCCTGAAGGGTTCTCCGTGCCGTCGACGAAGCCCACCATGTCGCGCAGGTCGAAGTAGCGAAAACCTTGCACCTCGTCGACGACCGTGACGGCGTCGCCCAGTTTGATGAGCAACTGTGACGCGAGCTCGAAGCATAGATCCATGTGATCCGCGCGGATATGCAGCAGGATGTCTCCGGGTGTGGCAATGGCGCGGCGCTCGCCCGATCCGACCTCGATGAAAGGATGCAGCGACGCGGGACGCGGCGCGCCGAAAAGAAAATTCCACGCTTCGGAACCGAAGCCGCACACGCAAGAAAGGTTAGCGGTAGGCGCGCGCGTGCCGACCGCGCGGACCAGCGCGGCAATGTCGCCGCACCATTCACGCACGGTGTCGGCTGGGCCTTCGCCGCGCGCTACCGTGAGTGTGAGGAAGATCGCACTTCGGGAAATCGGATCACAGACGGCTTGTGGTTCGGGAGTGTCGTTGTTGGGCATCTGAAATTTATTTGATTACGCCAAGGACTCGCTCACCCGAGGAGTCACGACGGCATTCATGCAACGGCGGACCGCGATGGACTCGAAATAATGCTGGATTTCGTCACCCAAGCAAGCCTCGCCCCGTGCGCACATGGCCGACCTAAAGCAAGAACGTTGGAATATCTCGTTCATTAAAACCGGGACGACCCGAAGCGGCAAAACCGGCGCACGCGCTTCCGACAGATTCTATTGCTTTCACCGCGGCCATGGGTCACCCGGTAGAAAATTAGCAGGCACGACACCATTAGCAGGCTGTTGAAATATCCGTCGTTGATGCACTCAGGTGCATTGCGACGGATGCTGAGTTCGCACTTCTGAAACGCGGAACGCGTTTCCGGGCGTTCGAGGCTGCTAACGGTTTCACCATATCGATGTTATCCACTGCATCCCGGCCCTCAACGGGCAAGTGTGCGCATACGCGTCAGGTTGTAGCCGACCTGCGTCAGCACGAAGAGCTGGTCCACGCGTTCAAGTCCTCGATACATCGCCTGTCGAATTCGTCCGACTGTCTTGCCCCATCCGAACACCTGCTCAATCCGCTTACGTTTTTGCTGGCTGACCGCGTAACCCGGCCAACGCGTGGTTCGCTCGTCAATCGCTGAGCCTCCTGGACGCCCATCGTTTTGCGCGACATGAGGCGTGACGCGATTTGCTCGACAGGTGGCAACAAAGCCGGCCGTGTCGTAGTTCTTGTCTGCCCCGACCGTAATGCCGCCCGGGGCCACCTTCGCGGCGTCAGCAAGCATTTGCGCGGCGCAGTCGCGCTCGGCGGTGCCCGTCGCCAGCGTCACCTGCGCGTTGACTACCAGGCCGTGCCGATTGTCAGTCAGTACATGGCCCATGTAGCAAAGCATCGCACCGGTTCCTTTGCTCTTGCGAAACAGCTAGATATCGGCCCCTCGCGCTGGGACACGGTCGAGCGCCCACGCGAACGCGAACCTGCGATCCATCCCGGACGTCCCGCGCCCCAGCCGCCGCTTGAGGATCTGACACGCAGGCTTGGGCACGGTCCACGGAAACGATCTTACCGCCGGTTCTGGATTCGTCAGAAGCCGAATAAATCGTGCGTCAATCGCACCGGACGACAAGTTGAATCAATACTGTCTGGTTGCAGCCGGCCGGCCCCTTGATTGTCGACAAGCGCGGAACAAATATTTTTCCTACCCTTGCATGAGGCAGCCGTCTTCAGGAGACAAACGGTGGGAAGCATTGAAGAGTGGCTGGCATCACTCGGCTTGTCCGAGTATGTCCATAGCTTTGCCGAGAATGGTATCGATCCCTCGGTCCTCCGCGATCTGACGGACCAGGATCTCAAGGATCTTGGCGTCTTGCTTGGCCATCGCCGCAAAATGTTGCGTGCAATTAACCAGCTTGGCGACAGCGCCGCTGCAATATCTCCAACCGTGGCCACGCCCTTGCCACGAGATGACGCGGACCGACGCCAACTCACCGTCGTGTTTTGCGATCTCGTCGGCTCGACTGCCCTCTCGAAGCGGCTCGATCCTGAAGACATGCGGAAGATCCTCGCCGCTTATTACCGGGGTTGCGCGGATGTAGTTACCAAGGCCGGTGGCGTCATTGCCCAGTACATGGGTGACGGTGTGCTGGCCTATTTTGGTTATCCTCAAGCGCATGAGGACGATGCCGAGCGGGCTGTACGTGCTGGGCTGGCGCTGGTGCGAACCATCGGCAATCTCGATTTCGGGATCGACGAAAGTTTGCGGGTGCGGATCGGGATTGCCACCGGCGTAGTGGTAGTCGGTGATCTGACGGGTGAGGGCGAAGCCCAGGAGCCTGGCGTCGTCGGTGAGACACCCAATCTCGCTGCCCGGCTGCAGACGTTGGCCGAAGCCGGAACAGTGGTGATTTCTACGAGCACGCAGCGGCTGACGGCTGGGCTGTTTGACTACCGCGACATGGGCCTCGTGACCGTGAAGGGTTTTGACGAATCGGTGCGGGTTTGGCAAGTACTCGGCCCCAGCGGGGTCGAAAGCCGCTTCGAGGCGCTGCACGCGACCACGTTGACGCCGATCGTCGGACGCGACGAAGAAATCGAGTTGTTGCTTCGCCGATGGCAGCGAGCGAAGAATGGTGAGGGGCAGGTTGTGCTGCTTGCAGGCGAGCCGGGTATCGGAAAGTCGCGGCTGACCACCTCTCTTGAAGAGCGGCTTCAATTCGAGCCGCACGACCGCTTGCGGTATTTCTGCTCGCGCCGCCATCAGGAAAGCGCCTTTTACCCGTTTATTTCCCAGCTCGAACGTGCGGCCGGTCTGCGGCGCGACGATACGGCTGAACAACGCCTCGATAAACTGGAGGCGGCGCTCGCGTTCGCAGGCGACAATCTGGGCGAAGCTGTTCCGCTGGTGGCGGCGTTGCTATCGATTCCGACGGAAGATCGATATCCAACACTGAATCTTACGCCGCAGCAGTACAAAGATAGGACCCTTAGCACGATTGTTGCGCAGATCAAGGGCCTGGCAATGCGCCACCCGCTGCTGATTTTGTTCGAAGATGTGCATTGGGCCGATCCCAGCTCGCTCGAAGCGCTGGACCATCTTGTCGATCGTATTGCAACCCTGCCTGTCCTGCTGATTGTCACGTTCCGGCCTGAGTTCGTATCTCGGTGGATCGGCCGCTCAGAGGTGACGCTCCTTACTCTCACTCGTCTGCACCCTCGGCAGCAAGCCGAGATGATCGAGCGGATAACCCTTGGCAAGGCACTGCCGAAAGAGATTACAGACCGGATCATCGAGCATACGGATGGAATACCGCTATTTGTCGAAGAACTGACCAAGACAGTGCTCGAGAGCGGCGTACTGCGCGAGCAGAACGGGCGCTACGTCCTCGATCGTCCGCTGCCGCCACTGGCGATCCCGATGACGCTGCACGCTTCGCTGATGGCGCGGCTCGATCGCCTGGCCCCGGTGCGGGATGTAGCACAAATCGGCGCTGCAATTGGCCGGCAATTTTCCTATGAGCTCATCAGCGCGGTCGCGTCGATGCCCACGGAGCGCCTGGACGACGCATTGGACCATCTCGTCGGTGCCGAACTGGTGTTCCGGCACGGGGCACCACCGGATGCGGAATACACCTTCAAGCACGCCCTGGTGCAAGATGCCGCGTACAGCTCCCTGCTGCGGGACCGGCGACAGCAACTGCATGCCCGCATCGCAATGGAGCTCGAGAATCATTTTTCTGACGTAGCGGAGCAACAACCGGAAATCCTGGCTGAACACTGCGCCCAGGCCGGATTGACTGAAAAGGCAGCCCGGCTGTGGCTGCGTGCCGGTCACAATACTGCAAAACGCGCCGCACATCGGGAGGCGTCGGTCTTGTTCGAGAAAGCCCTGACTGCCCTTGCGGTCCTGCCGTCCTCGGCCGACACACTCGGAGAAATCATCGACATCCGATGGGATCTTAGCCACTCCCTGCATGCGCTCGGAGAAGTGACACGGAACCGCGCGAATCTGGAAAACGCGAAAGATCTTGCCGAAGGGCTTGGTGACGAGGTACGCCTATCGCGTGTTCTATCAAGGCTGGCGTTCGCGCTCGGTTCGCTAGGCGATTCGGTCGGCGCCGTCGAGGCAGGGGAACGCGCCCTCGCGTTGACGGAGCGGCGAAGCGACCCCGATGCGAAGGCTTGGGCGACCATGATGCTGGCACGATCACGGTATGGCTGCGGAAACTATGAGCGCGCGATGGTGCATGCTCGGCAGGCGCTGGCACTCCTACATGAAGGCCATGGCCACGGCCTCGGACCCGATGAGACTTACGTGAAATACACGCGCGTCAACGCTCGTATCTGGCTGGTGCTGTGTCTTGCCGAACTTGGCCGGTTCGACGAGGCTGCTGCCCTTGGACAGGAGGCGATGGACATGGCCCGAGGGATAAATGAGCCAGAGCAACTGATCTTTGCTGGCCACGGTGTCGGACGGATGCACCTTGTTCAAGGCAATCTCGACGTTGCTGTCGAGACACTTGAGCCCGCATTGGCCATGTGCAAGGCTGAGTTTCCATACTACGTTCCCCGAATAGCCTCCTGTCTGGGGGCGGCGTATGGCTCGCTGGGCCGGACCAAGGAGGCACTGGTTCTTCTGAAAGAGGCAGTTCGCCAGGCAGCGGCGAGCAATTTAACGTTCGGACATTCGCTCGTGCTCTCGATTTTCGGTCGAGTGTGCCAGCTCGCTGGTCGAGAGGATGAAGCCCTTGCTCATGCACATCATGCCATTGACCTGGCACGAGCCTCCGGCGAACGAGGCAACGAGGCCTGGGCCGGGTGCTTGTTGGGAGATCTTGTCTCGGATGGCAACGCTACCGCACCTCGGATTGAGGAAGCTCACAATCACTATCGCATGGCGTTGATGATCGCCCACGACCTCGGAATGCGTCCTTTGCAAGCACAGTGCCTATATGGCCTGTCTTGGCTGCAAAAGATGGGCGGAGATAAAGCTTTGGGCGAGAGAAGTGCAGCAGACGCCGCATCGCTTTGCCGGGAAATGGGCATCAAACCATTGACTGGCTGAACATCGTCTCACCTCGCCCCGGTTTGCCGAGAGCCGCTTGCGCGCCGGTCTGCAGCAGATCTCAATTACCCCAGTCGCCTTACTTACCCAGCGACCGGTTTGCCTTTTCGGCTGCCGCATTCAATGCCGCGGCGGGTTGTGCTTTTCCCAGGTAGACGGACTGCATGGCATCCGACACGACTTTCGCGGTGTATTCCCACCCAGTGACAGTCGGTGCGAACCGTGCGTTCGGCAACAGTGCGATGAACGCCTTGGTGTCTGGGCCATTGAGTGCCGGATCGCTTGCTTCGGCCTTCGTCGTGGGCAGGAAGCCTTCCGTCTTCGAGAATTCGACGCGCGGGCTCTTTGTGAAGAGGAAGTCGAGAAACTTCCAGGCGCTCTTCTTGACCTTGGAGTTCTTGAACATCATGATCGAATCTGTCACCGCATAAGTGGCCTGCGTCGTTCCCATCGGAATGGGACCAATGCCGTACTTGAGATTTGGCACCTCCTTCGCGATTTGTTTCGACAGGAAAGGCAAGGAGATAACCATCGCCACACGGCCCTGCTTGAACAGGTTCTGAACGCCTTCACGGTTATAGCCGGTGACTCCCGGTTCGGTCAGACCGTCGTCTATCATCGTTTTGTACAGCGTTGCGGCTTTCACACCAGCCTGCGAATTGAAAGCAGCCTTGCCGTCCTTGCCGATCACATCTCCGCCGTAACTCCAGAGTCCATAGTAGAAGTAGACATCTGTCTCGATCTCTTTGCCTTGAAGACCAAAGCCGGCGATATGCATCGCTTTCAGCTTCTTCGACGCATCGATTACGTCGTTCCAGGTCTTCGGGCCATTCGGATAGCCAGCTTTCGCGAGCAGATCCTTGTTGTAGTACAGCGCGCGTGTTGAAGCAGCGAGCGGCAAGCCATACACCTTGCCTTTGATTTCGCCCGGCGCCAGGATCTGGCCAATGAAGCGATCCCTGAAGCTGGCGTCCATGTGGCCATCAAGGGGCTCAGCGACGTCGTCGTGAACGAAATCCAGCAACCAACGGGTAGCGACAATCGCGAGGTCCGAGTTCGCGCCGCCCATGATGTCGGTCTGGAGCTTCTGTTGCAGCGCATCCCAGTTTACTTCTTCGATCTTGATTGTCGTACCAGGGGTAGCTTTCTCGAACTCGTGAGCCATCTTGTTGAAGTATGGGCCAGTCGCGTCACTGTAGTGCGAGACGGTAATCCGAACCGTGTCGGCGTGCGCCGTTACTGCAATACCTGAAAACGCAAACGCTACGATGATCGTGGGTAGCGCGAAAGACACAAGGACTTGCTTGCGCCGGAGATTCACCCTGCTCATGGATTCGCTCCCGCTGGCGCGCCCTTGCCCGACAGGCGGGAGCGCTCCTTCCATAGGATAGGCCGAGCCAGCACGCGGCGTCCGCCATTTTCCCGCGTGGGACAAAACGGCAAGGAACACCGGCAGACGTGCGACACGTCGCCGCTTTGGTCGCGCGGAGTCGGACGACAGCAAGGGGCGGGACATGACACGTTCGCCTACGTGTCAAAGCGGCGCCCCTTCTATTGAGCGTTTGTTGGTCGTTCACGTATGTCGCCGTTCATTCACTGAGCAGGAAGGCGCCCACGATGCGCAAACCGTTCACAACGCCGCACGCAATGCCTCATCAACGCGAAGGCAAGTCGAGCAGCGATGATCTTGACGAAAAACCGATGAACCCGTTGCGCGGCCGGACCGACCGTCCATCATCGACCGGCAGCATGCTCAACCCGCTGGTCGTGAAATGCCGCGCGAGCATCGCGCGAAAGTCGTAGCCGTGCCCTGTCGCACGCGAGTTCGCCGAGCGCAACTCGTCTTCGACCTACTCCAGACCCACGTCGAGCGAATCGAATTCACGAATCCGGAGCTTAAGTGTCCCGGTTTTCGTGAGCAGGTCGCGTGAACGCGGCGTCAGCGCAGTCGGCACCAGGTCCGCGTTCTCGTTGCGCTTAGCTGACTTAGCTTGACGAAGCTGATCGATACCCACGCGTCGATGCCCTGAGTCGATGCAAAATCGAGCACGATGAAACGGACCGGCACCGAATGACTCGCGGCGAGCCGCTCACGCAGACTCTGGAGAATCGAATTGGCCCGCGAAGCGCGAACGGAGCGGGATATCGGAGACGGTCTGGCCCGGCTTCACATGAAATCCGCGAAGAAAGCGAGGGAGAGGTGGGACGCGCTGCCCAGTACCCGTCGTGACTCGAACGCCGTCGAACATCATGCGCCGTGCGAGTTGTACGCCTACACTGGGTATTCATCGGCCCGGTTGAGTGCCAAGCTGTTGCATTGGCGAGCGGTGCGCCCGATTTTCGTCTGACGTTTGCGAATCGCATCGCGTCGCGCCGGAGCCAAACCGGTGCGGCAAACTCGCGCGTGCCGGCTGGCATCGAATGCAGGCCACGAATATGGACATCGCGCAATGGCTCCAGCGTCTCGGACTCGAGCAGTACGCGCTCGCATTCGCGGCGAACGATATCGACGCAAGAAGTGACGCATATGCATATCATCCTCATCGCACCGACCGGTTTGTTCCGCGAGGGCGTTGCACACCTGGTCCGCGACTTCGAAGAGTGTATCGAGGTGACATGTGCGGACTATCGGATCACCGCTTTCGAAGACTGGACCCGCGCAGACCTGCTGATACTGGATGGCGACCATCAAAACGAAGCACTCGATGTGCTGAACGCATTGCGGCGCGTCTTCCCGCATTTGCCAGCGCTCGCATTGCTGAGCGAGATCGGTCAGCAGACTATCGACTCCTTCATGGCTGCCGGTGTGGCGCGCTGCCTGAGCAAGTCGCAGTCCGCGCAAGCGTTGTGCGACGCGCTACAGGTGGTGCTGGCTGGCGCGGCATACCTGCCGGCAACGTTCTCTGCAATAGAGCACACGCAAGCTTCGCGTGGCGCAACCACGGATTCGCGCGTGGTTCCCGACCCTGCGATGAACAACCGCATGCTGACGCCACGCCAGATCGAAGTACTGGCCCTCGCGGCGCGCGGCGAGTCGAACAAGTCGATCGCGAGGCAACTCAATATCGCGGAAGGGACAGTAAAAGTGCATCTCTATACGGTGTATAAAGCGCTCAAGGTCGAGAGTCGCAGGCAGGCCAGCATCGCGGCCGCGCGGCTCGATCAGGTCGGCGATGCACAGCTTCATCAGGCGCTCGATGCGCAGCTCGCCATCAAGCGGCTCCTCTCTGACTTGCCTCCCCGTCGCTTCAAACGCGGAGACGTGCTGTTTCGCAAGGATGCGCCAAGCGACGCGCTCTACTATGTGTTGCGCGGGACGGTCAGCCTTCAGGAGATCGGAGTCGATATTGGCGCTGGCACGATCCTCGGAGAGATCGGACTTTTCTCGCCGGACCATCGCCGCACCTGGACGGCCTGTTGCAAGAGTGAATGCGAGTTGCTGACGGTTTCCGCGGCCGATGCAATGCGGATGTACTATCAGGATCCCGAGTTTGCGACTTACCTGATCCATCTGGTCACGCGCAGACTGGAGGCCGACAAACTACGCTCGAAGCAGGACAATGCGCGACGCTCCCTTGATTGATTTTCACGCGGCCGACCCTGTCCGCCAGCCAGCCTGCGACGACGATGAAAACGCCAGAAAAGAGGGCGGTGATGCTGACGGCGATGTCACTGAGGCCGTCGTCGATTTGCAGATCCGCCCACATGGACTGCAGCACGTTCAAGGTCGTCTGGGCGAACAGCCAGAACGTGACGACGGCGAGCACGATGCCGGCAATCAGCTTCTCCCCGCGGTTGTACTCGGAGAGAATCGACGGTTCGTCGAAAGACGCCATTTTGGTTTTCCCTCCTTTCTCCGGAGCCGCAGTTTGCCCGCTCCAGGCAGGCTCACTTGCCACTACCTTTGAAGAGTTCCTGCAACCGCGCTGCCTCGCCGTTCTGCTGCGAGTGCACGAGGTCTTGATAGACTTCGGCGCGGGTCTTTCCGTCACCCACGCTATGTCCGCTGGACATCGAGCTTCCCGAAGGGTCGGGGCCTTCCGAATTCATCGCGTCAGGCTGTGCTGCGGTCGTTGGATTTGCAGTGATGTTTTGCGCGCTGGCGTGCCAGGCGCACGCGCACAATAGCCCACCGGCGACGAGTAACACTGTTTTCATAGGAGTCTCCGTCAAAAAAGAATGTGGACGCAACGCGCCGTCGCGACGTGTAGAGGCGAGCGCCGGCGCTGCCCCTTGCAGGGGCTACCGGCCGCACTTGCTTGCAAGCTGGAAAAACATCGGAAACTGTGCAGCGAGCTCGTGTGTGCGGCAGGTCGGAGCCAGTATGATTTCCGAGCCTCGCTGCCGCTATATCACTTTGGTAATAGGCGGCAATGGAGAAACTGGCGCCGCGGTGCGCGAGTGTGTCGCAACTGCTCTCATCAAAGCCAGTCGAACGCCGCTGCCGCCCTACGCCAGCCTTGGCAACTCGACCCGGCAGCTGCTTTGCGGTACGAAATACGCTGTCGGGCGGTCCGGAGGTTCCACCTCCATCGGCCGTGATGTCGGCGATGCATCCATAGTCACCCGACGGCCGCCCCTAGGCGCCCGCTGAAGGACCGGCGATTGCCGGTGTGAAAGCCTCTCCCGCGATCACCGTTCTGCCGTTGCGATTACCGTCGTGCTCGAGGCCCACGCGATCGGATCGTGTTCTCGCGGTATGTGGTCACGTATGCGATGCCTACGGCTGGGTTGATCGGGAAGTCGTCCGACTGTCGGCCGCCGGTGATGTTGCACGCGCAAACCTGGCGATACGGCGGGCAGTTGCACCCCGGAAGCAGTCATTGAAGTTGCGCCAATCCGAACGGCCGCTCCGGGTGGCAAGATGACGGTCCAAAAAAACGCGCAGACGTGCCATGAAACGCGAGGTTCGCCGCGAGATTGCGGTGCGCGTCCTTACGCGAACACTGCGCGGTGCTGCGCCGAAGCCGGCGCGAGCTGTGCACCACCGTTAGCGTCAGCGTCGCCCACCTGAAACGCCGCGGCCGCGCGTTGCAGACTCATCGCCTGCTCCTTCAGCGACTGTGCCGCGGCCGCCGCCTGCTCGACGAGCGCCGCGTTCTGCTGCGTCATGCTGTCCATCTGCGTGACCGCGAGATTCACCTGGTCGATGCCAGCGCTCTGTTCCGCCGCGGCCGCAGCGATTTCCTGCACGACACCGGTCACACGCATGATCGCGTCGCGCGCTTCGTCAATCGTCGAGCCGGTGTTTTCGACCAGCGTTGCACCACTGCCGACGCTGCCCACCGCATGACTGATCAGCTCGCGAATTTCCTTCGCCGCGGTCGCGCTACGCTGCGCGAGGCTGCGCACCTCGCTCGCGACGACTGCGAAGCCGCGGCCTTGCTCGCCCGCGCGTGCTGCCTCAACCGCAGCATTCAGCGCGAGGATGTTGGTCTGGAATGCGATGCCCTCGATCGTCGCGATGATCTCGACCATGCGACCCGATTCGTTCGAGATCCCCTTCATCGCCGCGACGGCCTGCGTGACCATGTCGCCGCCGCGGTTCGCGATTTTCGCGGCGCCGGCCGCAAGCTCGCTGGCAGTGCGCGCGTTGTCTGCAGTCTGGCGGACCATCGCCGTCATCTGCTCCATGCTCGACGCCGTTTCCTGCAACGACGCCGCCTGGCTCTCGGTGCGCGACGACAGGTCCGCGTTGCCGTTCGCGATCTCGTTCGCGCCGCACGCGACGTTGTCGGACGCATGCTTGATCTGGCAGATGGTACCCGTCAGCGCGTCGCGCATCCGCTGCATTACGTGTAGGAGGCTCGACGTGTCGCCGTTGCGCGTGCGGATCGCCACCGTCAGGTCGCCCGATGCGATCGCGTCCGCCACGTTCACCGCATAGGCCGGATCGCCGCCGACCATGCGCGCGATGCTGCGGTTCGTCACCGCGACGAGCGTCACGAGGACCGCGGCCACGGCCACGAAGATCGCGCCGATCAGCCACAACGACGCCATGAACGCAGCGTCGATGTCGTCAACATAGGCGCCGGTTGCGATGATCCAATCCCACGGCGCATAGCGCACCACGTAGCCGATCTTGCCGACCGCCTGTGTCGACGCCGCGCCTGAATGCGGGAACACGTAGTCGACGAAGCCGCCGTCCGGCGCCTGTGCGGTCGACGCGAACGTCACGTAATGGTGACGGCCGTCGGCATCGGCGCTGCCCGCGAGATCCTTGCTTTCGAGTGCCGGCTTGATCGGATGCATCACCATCTGCGGCTTCGAATTGATGACGAGGAAGTAGCCGTCTTCGCCGTAGCGGACGCCGCGCAGGCGTTCGAGCGCCTGCTTGCGGGCATCCGCCTCCGGCAACGCGCCGCTTTGCGCCAGCGCCGCATACTCCGTCACGATGCTGAGTCCGACGTGCGCGATGTTCGTGAGGTCGTGCTTACGTTCTTCGATGCGCGTCTCGCGCGACTGCCACGCCGCCGATACGGAGACAGCGAGCAACGCGACGAGGCTGATGATCAACGGCAGCCAAAGCTTCTGCGTAAAACTGAGCTTGTGCATCCTGAGTCCTCGTGCAAATGAATGGAAACCGCGCAGGGCTGCCGTGCGAAGTGGCATGTGTATGGGCGCGCTGTGTGGCGCCGGCGGACTGTCCGGCGGCCATCCAGGTGGTTCCTGCTCGAGTTATCGGCGGATACGAGCGAAAGTTTCATCCCGTGAAACCCTCGGTTACCACCTTGCCAAGGCGTATCGGAGGGCCCTTGTGCGTCGGCTCCCACGGAGCGTCATCAGGCACCAGCCGGCCACTTTGAGACACTCGACGCCGCCGCTTAAACTGTTGTCAATCATTCCTCCTGAGGCGAAGAAAATGACAACTGAGATCGAACTCTTGAGGCCTACGACTGCGTTGCTGGCAAGCTACGTTTCGGCCCTTGAGGCGGGATGGTCACCTGACAATGTTCGTAAGGAGGTCGCTGCGCGCGAACAGTTGAATGCTATCGAGTTGAACGCAGAGGCATTCGTCGACGGGCTGGATGATCCGACCGCATCAGGCGGCCCGATTCCTTTGCCCGATGGCTCGACCGTTGCCCGTCTTCCAAGCATCATCCGATGGATTTGGGACGGCGATGTTAGCGGTGCGATCGGATTTCGTTGGCAGGCTGCATCTGCCGAATTGCCGCCGTATGTGCTCGGACATATCGGCTTCTCAGTCGTGCCGTGGAAGCGAGGCAACGGCTACGCCAAGCAGGCGCTCAATTTGATGCTTGGCGAAGCGAGGCTGCAAGGCTTGCCCTACGTGGAACTAACGGTTGATCCTGAAAATATAGCCTCACAGCGGGTGATCGCAGCATGCAGTGGTGTCCTGACTGACCGGTTCAAAAAGACCGCCGCCTATGGATTCGCGGAAACTCTTCGTTATCGCATTGAGCTAGACGACTGAGACACGTGTCGGACCCTGTTCGGCCAACTCTGGAGATTGATCCATCTCTGTTGGATCGGCGACAATTCAAGCCCTGCACACGCCTATACGATGGAGCATCATGAGTGGCATTCAGCTAAGCCGAGTGATCCGTGCCGACGCCGCCGATTTGATCGCCGCAAACTCAGCAAGTCAGGACTATCACCTGCCTTGGGTCACATCCTTTACCGATCAAACGGGCTTCGATAACTGGTTTTCAGGTGGTCTCACCGGGTCGAACGTCGGCCTCATTGCGCGTGAAGTGGCATCGATTCAAATTGTCGGTGTGGTGAACATTAACGAAATAGTAATGGGCGCTTTTCGCAGCGCCTATCTCGGGTATTACGGAATGTCGAACTTCGCCCGGGCAGGGTTGATGACGGACGCGGTACGGGCAGCTGTGATCTATGCTTTCAGCGAACTTGGATTGCATCGGGTGGAGGCAAATATTCAACCAGGGAATATCGCGTCGATCGCACTTGTGCGGCGGTTGGGTTTTAAACAGGAAGGCTTTTCTCCTCGCTATCTCCGCGTAAATGGCGAATGGCGCGACCACGAGCGATGGGCGTTGCTGGCCGATATGCCCGGTTAGACACAGCCGCCACTCAAAAAAATAATGTGCTCACGCAGAAATTGTTTTTGTGCCAATATTAACAGCATGGAACTTCGTAACGTCCCGAGCAAGGCTCACCACCATCATCACGGTCGCTATCCGCTGCGCCGTGGGTCGTTACGTCCATAGCAAGGAATTCGACCTCACGGTCCATTCCATGTGCAAACGACCAAGGCGCTTAAGGCGCCTTTTTTTATTTCCCCCACCATCAAGAGCTGAAGATGACCGACTCGATAAGCTATCGCCGCGCAACCGTGGACGACATTTTGAAAATTTGCGAGTTGGGTCAAATCTTGAACGCGATCCACCATCAGGCACGTCCTGACGTCTATGCAAACGCCACTGAAGAGTTCGCTCGAGACAAGCCGCACTGGCTATCAAGCCTTCAGGGAGAAGATCGAGCCATGTTTCTCGCCGAGCATGGCAGCACGGCGGTCGGCTTTATCACCGTTCAAGTGATGCAGCCGACAAGTCCACTGTTGCAACCGTTGACCGTTGGCCGCATTGGCTCAGTCGCTGTTTTGGAACGACTGCGGGGACGCGGCGTCGGGAGCACGCTGATGAAACTTGCTGAAGAGTGGGCACGAAAAAACGGTGCCAACGACATGAGGCTGACCGTTTGGGCGTTTAATGAACAGGCGGTCGATTTGTATCAGGAACTTGGCTACGAGCTTCGTGCGTTCGAGATGGGAAAGCAACTGCCTATTGCTGGGAATATGCCAGTCGCATGAGGCGATGCTCGGCCACGAACGGTCAGTCTATATTCGTGCATAGATCGTGGACAATTAATTGTTCACGTGAAACTTTTGAAACCTCTATTATCTGTTGCGCCTTTCCGAAAACGTTCTTGGAGCATTCAATGCGGATTAGAACCACCTATTTGAAAGTGTCGGACATGGAACGCGGTTCTGCTTTCTGGGAAAACCTGTTGGAACGCGCGCCGAACCGCAGGTCGGATAAGTGGACCGAATTCTCGCTCGGTGAAGTCCGCTTCGGGTTGCTGCTAAATGATTTTGGCGATGAGTTCGTCGGGAGCGGATGCGTTCCTGTGTTCGAATTTGACGTATCCGCCTTGCATATATTTCTGGATCGCGCCAAGGCTTTTGGGGCAACAGTCGCTCTCGACGGGCTAAACAATGAAGCCATGAAGAGCATTGTGTTGGTTAGCCCTGATGGCCACGAGTTCGAACTTTGCGAGATAAAGTCAGAACTGGTGTACGGGGGGATTGAGGCGGGAGATTGAAGGCGGTGGAGGTTTCAGCTGAGAATCTGATTGTCGAAGTCGGAAACCAGCAACCAACAAACCATCCACCATGAGCAAGTTTACGGAAAAAGAAGTCGTCGGTCTATCGGCAACCGGTCTGGGTCTGGACGAACTGGTCCGGCAGGGAGCGCGGCAGGTGATCCAGCAGGCAATCGAAGCAGAGCTGTCGGCGCTCCTGGAGCGGTTCGAGAACGTCAAGACCTTGCACGGACAGCGTGCCGTGGTGCGCAATGGCTATCTGCCGGAGCGCGAAGTGCTGACGGCGGCCGGCCCCATTGCGGTGAAGGTCCCGAAGGTTCGCGATCGATCAGGATCAGGTGTGAAGTTCAATTCATCGATTGTGCCGCCGTACGTGAGGAAGTCGCCGCGCGTGAGTGCCGCGCTGCCGTGGCTGTATCTGAAGGGCATCTCGACGGGCGATATGAGCGAGGCGCTGAGCGTGCTGCTGGGAGATGACGCCAAAGGCTTGTCGGCCAATGTGGTGAGTCGGCTGAAAGCGCAATGGGCCGACGAGCACGCCAGCTGGAGTCGACGGGACCTATCAAAGTCGCGCTACGTGTATTGGTGGGTTGACGGCATTCACACCGGGCTGCGAAGCGAGAACTCTGACGGCCAGTGCCTGCTCGTGATCATCGGAGTGAGGCCCGATGGACGCAAGGAGCGTGTGGCAATCGGCGACGGGTATCGCGAGTCGAAGGCGTCCTGGCAGGAGCTGCTACTGGAGCTGAAGGCGCGCGGCTTGCAGGCCGGTCCGCTGCTGGCAGTCGGCGATGGGGCGATGGGCTTCTGGGCTGCGCTGGAAGAAGTGTTTCCTGCGACACGCGGCCAGCGCTGCTGGTTCCACAAGATGGGCAACGTGCTCAACGCGCTGCCGAAGTCGCAACAGGGACGCGCGAAGGCAGACCTGCAGGCGATCTGGATGGCCGCTACGCGTGCGGACGCGTACGCTGCGTTCGAGCGGCGAGTCATCCTTCTGGAAATACCGCTTGATCACCCACGGACCGCGCGTGTGCAGTTCGCCGAACGCGACGTCCCACCGACGACCGGCGGCATTGGCCGATGACGCGACCTCCATCCCAGCGATTTCAATCCTCTCCCCTCAATCTTTATCGGCCTCCGGTGCAGTCTGCAGCGACGTACGGTATGGCTGTTGAGACTGGAATCGGCGCTGGAACGCAGCTGGGTAGCCAAGTGGGTAGCCGCACTGCTAGCTCTGCGATACCAGCCTTAACTGGCAAGCCTTACAAGATTCCCCCGAGATCAACGGCACGTTCTACGGTTTGCAGAAACCGGCCAGCTATGAGAAGTGGTATCAGGAGACGCCCGACGATTTCGTGTTCTCGCTAAAGGCGCCGCGTTACGCGACCAACCGCAAGGTGCTCGCCGAAGCCGGCGACACGATCGAGCGATTCTTCGCAAGCGGCGTGCTGCTGCTCAAGCAGAAGCTCGGGCCCATCAACTGGCAGTTCGCGCCGACCAAAAAATTCGACGTCGACGATTTCGAGGCCTTTCTGAAGCTGCTGCCCGCGAGCATCGAAGGACAAAAGCTGCGGCACGCGGTCGAGGTTCGTCACGATTCGTTCAGGACACCGGAACTCATCGCGCTGGCGCGCAAGTACAAGGTCGCGGTCGTGCTCGCGGCCGACAGCGAGTATCCGCAGATCGCCGACATCACCGCGCCGTTCGTCTACGCGCGCATCATGGGCACGAGCGAAAAGCAAGCCAAAGGCTATTCGACGAAAGCGCTCGACGCATGGGCCGAACGCGCGCGCCAGCTCGCCGCGGGCACCACGCCCGACGATCTCGAGACCTGCGCGGAGCCGCCCGCGAAAGCCGCCACGCGCGACGTCTATCTATATGTGATCAGCGGCTTCAAGGAGCGCAATCCGGCCGCCGCGATGGCGTTGCTCAAGAAGCTCTGAATCCGCCGCGCCGCCTGCCCGCCGGTCCACCTGCCATGAGGCCGGCGCGGGTGTCATAATCGCGCCAGCGCATCCGTGCGCGGTCGCGTCGGCTTCGCGTCAAGCCCGACGCAAGACCTTGCGTCAAACCTCGCCCGAGGCACGCAGTAACCCAACCCGCACGGTCCACGTCAAACCCACGCGGCGCCCGCACGCCCTCATCGCGGCGGCGCTCGCATAATCAGGCGGCAAGGCCGCCTCATCAACCGATTGCGGAGAACATCTTGAGCGCCCTCGACAATCCCCTGCACGATCAGGAAGTCGGCTCGGCCGACGCCACCCAGGACACCACGCGCATCGACGACGTGCGCATCGGCGCGGTCCGTCCGCTGATTTCCCCCGCGCTGCTGCAGGACGAACTGCCAGTGCCGCCCGCGGTGCAGTCGCTGGTCGAGACGACTCGCGTCGAAATCGCCGACATTCTGCACAGCCGCGACGACCGGCTCGTGCTGATCGTCGGACCCTGTTCGATTCACGACCACGACCAGGCGATCGAATACGCGCGCAAGCTGAAGGCCGCCGCCGATCATTACCGGGACGATCTGCTGATCGTGATGCGCGTGTACTTCGAGAAACCGCGCACGACGGTGGGCTGGAAAGGCTACATCAACGATCCGCGTCTGGACGGCAGCTTCCGCATCAACGAAGGCCTGCGTCTCGCCCGGCAATTGCTGCTCGACATCAACGGTCTGGGCCTGCCCACGGCGACCGAGTTTCTCGACCTGTTGAGCCCGCAATACATCGCCGATCTGATCGCGTGGGGTGCGATCGGCGCGCGCACGACCGAGAGCCAGAGTCATCGTCAGCTCGCGTCGGGACTGAGCTGCCCGATCGGCTTCAAGAACGGCACCGACGGCGGCGTGCAGATCGCCGCCGACGCGATCGTCGCGGCGCGTGCGAGCCACGCGTTCATGGGCATGACGAAAATGGGCATGGCCGCGATCTTCGAAACGCGCGGCAACGACGACGCGCACGTGATCCTGCGCGGCGGCAAGAAAGGGCCGAACTACGACAGCGCGTCGGTGCAGGCGACCTGTGAAGCGCTGGGTTCAGCGGGTCTCCGCGAGCAGGTGATGATCGACTGCTCGCATGCGAACTCGAACAAATCGCACTTGCGGCAGATCGAGGTCGCGGACGATATCGCGCGGCAACTGTCGGAGCGCGAGCGCCGCATCATCGGTGTGATGCTCGAAAGTCATCTGGAAGAAGGCCGTCAGGATCTGAAGGCCGGTGTGCCGTTGCGTTACGGCGTGTCGATCACGGATGCCTGCGTGAGCTGGGCGCAGACCGAACCGGTGCTCGCCACGCTCGCCGAGGCAACCCGCAAGCGTCGCGCGGGCTGACAGGGCAACGCACGGACCGCCCGATCGCGATGGCCGCGGCGGGTCCGCTTTAGACTCGATCGAAGCCGGTCGAGCCCACGAACGCCTGGCTCAAGGAGCCAGACACACGCGCCGCACCAGCTGCCGGCGAATCGCCTGGCCGGGTTGGGCAGCGCGTGATCCTCACGCCCGACGCATCACTCACGCGCGCCTCACAGCGGGGCTGCGGCGCGCATCGCGAATGCTCCGGCGTGAAGCGCGTTGCTTACGACGCGTTGACGGCTTCCTTGAACGCCTTGCCTGCGGTGAACTTCACCGTCTTGGCCGCGGCGATCTGGATCTCTTCGCCCGTCGACGGATTGCGCCCCACGCGTGCCGCGCGCGCGCCGGTCGAGAACGAACCGAAACCGACCAGTTGCACCGTATCGCCGCTCACCACGGCCTTGGTCACTGCCTCGACGATCGCGTCGATGGTCTGGCCGGTTGCCGCTTTGCTTTCGCCCGTCGCTGCGGCGACTGCATCAATCAGTTCCTGTTTGTTCATAGCACTTCCCGTATGGTAATCATGGAACCGGCGCCCTCTGAGGCGCCGGGACCGACACACTAACGCATAGGCGCACCTTCGCGCAAACCCTTGGTGTAAGGCTTGTATCAAGGCGGAGGCGCCGTTTTGACGTTTTTGCGCCCCAAACTGCCATAAGAATCGCGAGCTTATGCGCGCGCGCCGCCTCATGAGCATTCGCCGCGCATCACAATCCGTTGCAATTTCAGTACTTTAGGTCGCGTTACGCGATCCCGCACCGGCTTCCCGATGACGATAGCCCTTTTCCCGATGCGCGGGCGCACCATTTGCGACACATGTCACAAGTTAACTATCGGCAAGACATAAAGAAGTGAGAATTCGCCACTTTGCAACATGCGCGCTGCTCGCCGCGTTGTCGTCGGCGGCGGCCGCGGCCGACGACAACGCGTGCGCGACCCTCGTCGGTGCGACGAACTCCAGCGCCGCGCAGAGCTTTTCGCTACGCGACGGCGAACCGGTCGACTTCGTTGGCGGCGGAAAAACCGTGCACGGCAAGCTGCTCGTGTTCAGCGACGGCGACGTGTTTCGCGCGTACTGGCAGCCGGATGACAGCCCGGAAAAATACGTGCTCGCGAATGCTGGCGCCGACGCGGTCCGGCTCGTCGCGGCCGCGCCGCGTGGCACGCCCGCGCCGGCCGGCCAGCCCGGCACCGCCATGCGGCCGCAGCGGGTGCTGTCGTGCCCCACGCTTTGAGCATGCGCGAAGGCCGCCTTTTGCTCGAGTCTCGCGATCGGCATCCGGCACAAACGTCTGGTTCCAGCGCCGCCAACACGCGCCGCCAGGTAGTACTTACCGCCCGACTATCCGTAAGCGCGCAGCCGGTTTCACGGACCCTTGACTGCGATGCTCCGTTACCCCTTTGAGCGCTCAAGTTAATCAGCCTCGCGCCGATATAAACAGCTGCGTTTAGCGCGCAAACGTTAAAGGGATGGCGATGGCTTGGCTTGCGAGATTGAAGAAGGTACTGTCGGTCGCCGAGGGTGACCGGGAGCTGATGCGTGCGCAGTTGCACGCGTTCCGCCGCCAGGTGCCGCTTCTCTACTTCATCCTGCTCGTCAACACGGCGGCGGTGGCGGCGACGCATCTGGACAGCGCGCCGGCCTGGCTGTCGATGTATGTGCCCGGCACGCTCGGCGCGCTGTGTGTGTTTCGCTGCGTGCGCTGGTGGCGCAAACGCAACCATAAGATGACGGACGCTCAGGCGGTCCGCGAATTGCGCAGCGTGACCTGGATCGTCGGCGTGTTCGGCGTCGCGTTCAGCGGCTGGTCGGTGCTGCTGTTTCCGTACGGCACCGCCTACCAGCAAGGGCAGGTCGCGTTCTATATGGCGACGACGCTGGTCGGCAGCATGTTCTGCCTGATCCATCTGCGCAAGCCCGCGCTTCTGCTGCTTTGCATCGTCATCCTGAGTTTCTCCGGCTTCCTCGTGTCGAGCGGCTCGCCGGTGTTCTTCGCGATGGCCGTCGACATGGCGCTGGTCGGCGTCGCGCTCGCGGCGGTCATCCAGCTTTACTGGCGCACGTTTGCAGACGCGGTGCACGCGCAACGCGAACTGCAGGCAAGCCAGCACAACACCCAACGGCTCAGCGACGACAACTACCGGCTCGCCAGCATCGACAGTCTGACCGGCCTGCCGAACCGGCGCAGTTTCTTCGCGGCGCTGAGCGCGATATCGGAGCAGGCGCTCGAAACCGGTGGCGGCTTCAACGTCGGCCTCATCGATCTGGACGGCTTCAAGCAGGTCAACGACATTTACGGTCACGCGAGCGGCGACCTCGTGCTGCAGGAAGTCGGCACACGGCTCGTGTCGATCGGCGAAACGGGCCTGATGTTCGCGCGTCTGGGCGGCGATGAATTCGGCGTGCTCGTGCGCCACAAGGTGTCGAACGAAGCGCTGGTCGAGTTGGGGCAGCGTATCTGCGATGCGCTCAGCCAGCCTTATCAAGTCGCCGACAATGTCGCGGAGCTGTCGGGCACGATCGGCTGGGCCGCGTTTCCCGACGCGGGCTCGACGGTCGCGCAGGTGTTCGAACGTGCCGACGCCGCGCTCTATGTCGGCAAGGAAAACCGCCGCGGCATGCCGGTGATTTTCTCGACCGAACACGAAACGCAGATGCGGCGTCTAAGCCTCGTCACGCAGGAGCTGCGCCATGCGGACCTCGAAGCGGAGCTGTTCCTCGAGTTCCAGCCGATCTACGATCTGCTCACGCGCCGGCCGATCGGCCTCGAAGCGCTCGGTCGATGGCACAACGCGCGGCTCGGCATGGTCAGGCCGGAGGAATTCATTCGGATTGCAGAGCGGACCGAGCTGATCCTCGGCATCACCGACGTGCTGCTGCGCCAGGCGCTCGCCGAGGTCGCGCACTGGCCCGCCGATCTGTATCTGTCATTCAACCTGTCCGCGATCGATATCTCGACGTCGGCGCGCGCGCGCCGCCTGATCGACATCGTCGCGGCAAGCGGCGTGTCGCCGCATCGCGTGACGTTCGAAATGACCGAAACCGCGTTGACGCGCGATTTCGAGCAGGCGCACAGCGCGATGACGATGCTGAAGCAGGCCGGCTGCCGGCTGTCGCTCGACGATTTCGGCACCGGCTATTCGAGCCTCAGCTACGTGCATCGGCTGCCATTCGACGCGATCAAGATCGACCGCAGCTTCGTGAGCGACGTCGATACCAACAGCGCCTCGAAGAAGATCATCAAATCCGTGATCGACCTATGCCGCAACCTCGGGCTCGAATGCGTGGTCGAAGGACTCGAAACACCGTTGCAGGCCCAGGTCGTGAAGGCGCTCGGCGCGCGCGCGGTGCAGGGCTATCTGTTCAGCCTGCCGATGCGGGCGAGCGCGGTCGGCACGTTTCTGTGGACCGCGCTCGCCCAGAGCCACGCGGCGCAGACGCATTCGTAGCGCTCGATCGCTCCATGGCAGCGCCGCTCAATACGCCAGCTTCGGATACCAGTCGGTGCCACGGCCGCCCGGCGTCATGTCGAGGATCGTCCACAACGGCATCGGATCGGGCGCGCCGCGCGGATCCTGTCCGGGGTCCGACGTCGACGGCCCCATCTCCTCGGCCCAGAAGTGCCGCACGACGCCGCCCGTGCGCGTGAATACGTTCAGCGCGGGAAGGTCGTCGCCGGCGGGATCTTCGGCCGCGTAATCGCGATTGAACGTGTTGCCGCCCGACGAATACAGCCGCAGATGCCGCCAGCCGCGCTCCTGCTTGAACGCGACGAGCCTGTCGATCGGCGAGCGGCCGATCACCGCGAACGCGACGCGCTGCAGGATATCGGGCATTTCGCCGTCCCACGCGCTCAGTAGCGACGTGCACATCGGGCACGGCCGCGCGCGTTGCGGTCCGAACATCCAGTTGTAGGTCACGAGCGTGTCGTGCGCGCCGAACATCTGCGATAGCGTGACCGGGCCCGCTTCGCCGTCGAAGCGGTAATCCTCCGGCACGACGCCGCCCGCCGGCAGCGCGCGACGCTGCGCGGCGACTCGCTCGATCTGGCGGCGCAGCTCGATCTCCTCGGCGAGCAACGCGTTGCGCGCGCGTCGATATTCGGGGCTCTCGCCGGGAAAGCGCGAGGGCAAGTCGGCCAGTTCGCGGGCCGGTTTCAGCGTATGCATCGAAGTGTTTGCGTCGTTCATCAGTCATCTCCTTGTGAGAAATCGTCAGAAAAACGGACGGAAAACGAGCGGGCCTCGTCGCTTTGCCGCCCTTCCTGTAGGGACGACGAACGAGGCCGCGGAAAATCGACAGGCCTCGCCATGATTTTGCAGCGGGGGCTTTTTGCGGCGATTTTGCCGGCGGTTTGACCATCCGCTCGCCAGCCGCCGGCGCAAGGTATGCTTGCGCCAAACAGCAAGCTCGTTACACCCGCCAACACCACCCGGCACACGCGCCACGCACGACGCGGCGCCTTGGGGAACGCACATGCCGCTTCGTCTGCCACCCCTGCCTGCGCTTCGCTGTTTCGAAGCGGCCGGCCGGCATCAAAGTTTCAAGCTCGCCGCCGCCGAGCTGAACGTCACGCCGAGCGCGATCAGTCATGGCATCGTCGGACTCGAGGGAGCGCTCGGCGTCGAACTGTTCGTGCGCGAGCCGCGCGGCATCTCGCTAACGGCGATTGGCGCAGATTATCTGTCGTACGTCTCGGAGGCGTTTTCGCTGATCGCGATCGGCACGCAACGTCTGCCCAATCATCGCGCGGATCGGCCGGTCGCGCTCAGCTGCGCGCCGACCTTCGCGTCGCGCTGGCTGCTGCCGCGCCTCGCCGGTTTTCGCGCGCGCTGGCCGCATGTCGTCGTGAGCGTGGACACCTCGCGTCGCCAGGTCGGCTTTCCGGTCGACGGCTTCGACTTTGCGATCCGCATGAGTCGCGCGCCCGGCTCGTTTCTCGGCGCGTGGCTCGGTGGCCTCGTGTTCGATCTGACGAGCTCGTACTCACTGCTATGGGTAGCGACGGTCGCGGCGGGATTGATCGCGGCACTGCTGCATTTCCCGATCGACGACACCGTGGTGATGACGCCCGCGCGGCGTTCATCTCGCCCCGCGCAGGCGTGATGCGAATTGCCGATAGAGATGCTGAAGCGATTCCAGTCGAGGCTACTTTTTCGGTGCATCCGCCGCGGCTTTCGGCACACGCCCCATCAGATAGAACTCGTCGTTCGGACGCATCGAGATCACGTTGGCCATCCGGTTCGACAGCCCGAAAAACGCGGTGATTGCCGCGATGTCCCAGATGTCTTCATCGGTGAAGCCGTGGCCGCGCAGTGTCTGGAAGTCTTCTTCGTCGACCGTGCCCGACGCGCGGCACACCTTCAGCGCGAAATCGAGCATCGCCTTCTGGCGGTTCGTGATGTCGGCCTTGCGGTGATTGACCGCGACCTGATCGGCGAGCAGCGGCGCTTTTTCGTAGATGCGCAGAATCGCGCCGTGGGCGACCACGCAGTAAAGACAATCGTTGACCGCGCTCGTCGCGACCACGATCATCTCCCGCTCGCCTTTCGTTAGACCGCCCTCTTTCAGCATCAACGCATCGTGATAAGCGAAGAACGCGCGGAATTCGTCGGGCCGATGCGCGAGCGTCAGAAACACGTTCGGCACGAAACCCGCTTTCTCCTGCACTTCGAGAATGCGGGCACTGATGTCTTCGGGCCACTCGCTCGGCTCGGGCACCGGGTAGCGGCTGATGGGCTGAAGCGTGGCCATGTGCGGTCTCCGTGATCTCTGTCGGGGTATGCCGACCATTGTAGCAACGCGATTTCGCGCTCGCCCGCGCTTCAATAGGTCCGCCCGAACACGTCCGACATTGCCGCCCGTATCGTCTAGACTTTCAGTTCGGCATGCGTGAAGCCGCCCGGCACGGCGGTGACGAAAGGAGCGACCATGTCAAACGTTACGCACGACGCGCGGGCCCCGGTGGTCAAGGTGCGGCCCGAACGGGAAATGGCGACGATGCAGCGGCTGCCCTATTTCGTCGGCATTTCGGCGGGCACCGCGGGCAGCACCGGGCTGTCGATGTACATGGTCGTGGTCCCGCCTGGCGGCCATGCGGAGCCGCACTTTCACGCCGACTACGAGACGGCGATCTATATCCTCGAAGGCAAGATCGAGACGCGCTACGGCCCGGGTTTGCGCGAGTCGGTTATCACCGAGCCGGGCGACTTCCTGTTCATTGCGCCGGGCGTGCCGCATCAGGCGTTCAATCTCGACGCGAACGCCGCGGCGCGCGCGATCGTCGCGCGCAATCACGCGGACGAGCATGAGCGCGTGGTGCCCTATGATCCGTCCGAGGATGCGTGAGCCAACGGGCCTCTTCCCGGACCGCCTCGCCTGAAGCGAGGCAAATCATGCTTCTCAACCCGGTTTGATCCACTTGCCGCGCGGCGCATGCAGGCCGCGCCGCGTCGTGCGCCGCGCCCATTCGTCGGTCGCGCGCGATTTCGTCGGCGTTCTTTCACAACGCCGACTCGCCACCTGTGCTTAAATCCGTCTTTCGCGTCGACGCGCGGTGATCTTCGCGGCGGTTCTGGTGTATCGCTGGCTGCGCCGCTTGCAGTTTCGTCGCTGGCTCGCGCATACGCGCATTACGCCCGATCAGCTCGACGCGATGATGAAGTCGAACGAACCGCCGCTGATTCTCGACGCGCGCCCGAGCACCGTGCGCGAAAAGGAATCGCACCGCATTGCCGGCGCCCGGCCGCTCGATCTCGAGTCGCCCGATCCGATTCATCCGGAATACCTGAAGCGGCCGATCGTCGTCTATTGCGTGTGTCCCAACGAAGCGACCGCGAAGCGCATCGTCAGGCAATTGCATCGGAAGAACATTCATCATGTGCGCGCGCTGAAGGGCGGTCTCGATGCGTGGGAAAAGCGCGGCTATCCGGTCGAGCCACTGCCGACCGACTTCAATAGGGCGATGGCACACATGCTCGAAGACAAGGGCAACGAAGGCGAATACACGGTGCGCGCACGTCTCGCGGAGTGAATGAACAGTAGACGAAACACGCGGCATCACGCTCGATGCCACTTTGCCAAAATCTAAAAATAAATTGACGGCATTTTTAGCTCGTATATCCTAGCTATTGGTAGATCGCGTGGGCGGCGCGGCGAATTGAGCTACTACCGTCCAGTACCGTTTCTTCTCGATCAACCCGTGTCCTGTTTCTTCAATATCCGCTGTGGATTCGAAACGGGCCGTTCAATACCCTCAACTACGCCAGTCGAGTGTCATCGTGAGAGTCCGAGGCCCTTTGGTGAATTGGAATCGCAGTCAGGCGCGTTGTACTTGCGCTGACGGCGCCAGCGCCGACGGCAGCAACGGCAGCCTTGCGTTTCGCCGCTTTCTGTCCGTCATCACAGTCCTGTCGCGTCGTTCCGTTCGACGCCGCAACGTCCTCTCCGCGCGCGCGTTCATCGCGGTGCGCACAGACGAAGTCGCTTCGCTGCTGCCGTAGCGCCTTTCCTCTTTCATCTCTTTTCGCTGCTCGATTCGTCCGTTTGCGCGCGTTTTCGCGAGCTGGCTGCTTGCGTCCGCGCGGCACTGACTGATCACCGCGCATCGCGACGGATTCAATCGAGCCGCTTCTAATCGGTAAGCGCTGCGCGTTATTGCGCGGATTCGCTTTGGCGTCGACTCGCCTTCGCGTTTTCCCACCTCGCCGCGCGATATTTCGCGCCTTCGGCGACGCGTGTCGCCCGCGCATGAATACACGAAACCCTGCACACATGACCCAGGTCGCGGACCAAAACAGAGAGAACAATCATGCATGACATCGACGAATTTCTGAAAAAGCATCACGTCACCGAAATCGAAGCAATTATTCCGGACATGTCCGGCATCGCGCGCGGCAAGATCATTCCGCGCAGCAAGTTCGAATCGGGCGAATCGATGCGTCTGCCGCAGGCGGTGATGATCCAGACCGTCACCGGCGACTATCCGCAAAGCGATTCGCTGACCGGCGTCACCGATCCCGACATGGTGTGCGTACCCGACGCGAGCACGATCCGGATGATTCCGTGGGCAGTCGACCCGACCGCGCAGGTGATTCACGATTGCGTGCATTTCGACGGCACCCCGGTCGAAATCTCGCCGCGCTGTGTGTTGCGGCGCGTGCTCGATCTATATAAGGCGCGCGGCTGGAAACCGGTGATCGCGCCGGAGCTCGAGTTCTATCTGGTCGACATGAACCGCGATCCCGATCTGCCGTTGCAACCGCCGGTCGGACGTACGGGTCGCGCGGAAACCGGACGCCAGGCGTATTCGATCGAAGCGGTCAACGAATTCGACCCTTTGTTCGAAGACATCTACGAGTACTGCGACGTGCAGGAACTCGAAGTCGATACGCTGATACACGAAGTCGGCGCCGCGCAGATGGAAATCAACTTCATGCACGGCGATCCGCTCAAGCTCGCGGACAGTGTGTTTCTCTTCAAGCGCACCGTGCGCGAAGCGGCGTTGCGTCACAAGATGTACGCGACTTTCATGGCGAAGCCGATGGAAGGTGAGCCGGGCTCGGCGATGCACATGCATCAAAGCCTCGTCGATATGGAAACCGGCCGCAACCTCTTCACCGCCGCCGACGGCGAGCCGACCTCGCTGTTCACCGGCTATATCGCCGGCTTGCAGAAATACACGCCGGCGCTGATGCCGATCTTCGCGCCGTACATCAATTCGTACCGGCGTCTGTCGCGTTTCATGGCCGCGCCGATCAATGTCGCGTGGGGTTATGACAATCGCACGGTCGGCTTCCGGGTTCCGCATTCCGCGCCGGTCGCGCGCCGCATCGAGAACCGGATTCCGGGTGTCGATTGCAATCCGTATCTGGCGATTGCCGCGACCTTGGCGGCGGGTTATCTGGGCATTACGCAGCGGCTCGCCGCAACCGAACCGCTGGCGAGCGACGGCTATGCCCTGCCCTATCAATTACCGCGCAATCTCGAAGAAGGCTTGACGTCGATGAGCGCGTGCGAGCCGATTGCCGAAGTACTCGGCGAGCAGTTCGTCCGCGCGTATCTCGCGTTGAAAGAGACCGAATACGAAGCGTTTTTCCGCGTGATCAGTTCGTGGGAACGCCGGCACTTGCTGCTGCACGTTTGAGTGCTGCGGGCCAATCGGTCAATGAGAACCTTGAAAAGACGGAGGGCAGTATGAGCTATAAGACTGAAGACGTGATGTATGCGCAAAAGGAAACGTCGCAGCATGGCGGCACGAAGGACGCGCCGACCTCGCAAGCCACATCGCGCAGCACCGCCGAATACCGCGCGCTCGATGCCGCGCATCACATCCACCCATTCTCGGATATGGGCTCGCTCAATCGCGCGGGTTCTCGCGTGATCGTCAAGGCACAAGGCGTGCACCTGTGGGACTCGGAGGGCAACAAGATCATCGACGGCATGGCGGGACTGTGGTGCGTGAACATCGGCTACGGCCGCCAGGAACTGGCCGACGCCGCATTCCGGCAGATGCGGGAACTGCCGTACTACAACACGTTCTTCAAGACGACGCATCCGCCCGTGATTGAACTGTCTGCCCTGCTCGCCGAACTGACGCCCGCGCCATTCAATCACTTCTTTTACTGCAACAGCGGCTCGGAAGGCAACGATACCGTGCTGCGCATCGTCCATCAATACTGGGCGGCGCAACGACAGCCCGCGAGGAAGTTCGTCATCGCGCGCAAAAACGCTTATCACGGGTCGACGATCGCGGGCGGCACGCTCGGCGGCATGGCTTATATGCATGAGCAGATGCCATCGAAAGTCGAGAACATCGTGCATATCGATCAGCCCTATTTCTTCGGCGAAGCGGCAAGCGATCAGACGGCGGAAGAATTCGCACTGGCTCGCGCGCGGCAGCTCGAAGCGAAGATTCTCGAACTCGGTGCGGACAATGTCGCCGCATTTATCGGTGAGCCTTTCCAGGGAGCGGGCGGCGTGATTTTTCCGGCTGAGACGTATTGGCCGGAAATCGAGCGCATTTGCCGCAAGTACGACGTGCTGCTCGTCGCGGACGAAGTGATCGGCGGCTTCGGCCGAACCGGCGAATGGTTCGCGCATCAGCACTTCGGCTTCGAGCCGGACCTGATCACGCTCGCGAAGGGACTGACGAGCGGTTACGTGCCGATGGGGGCTGTCGGTCTACATGATCGCGTCGCCCGCGCACTGATCGACAACGGTGACTTCAATCATGGCCTCACCTACTCCGGGCATCCGGTCGCGGCGGCCGTCGCGCTTGCGAATCTGAAACTGCTGCGCGACGAGAGGATCGTGGAGCGCGTCAAAGCGGATACGGGTCCGTACTTTCAGAACAAACTGCGTGAGACGTTCGCCGGTCATCCTATCGTTGGCGAGATCAGCGGCGCGGGCCTCGTGGCGGGCGTGCAACTCGCCGAGAAGCCGCTCGAGCGCAAGCGCTTCGCGAATGGCGGCGATGTCGGTACGATGTGCCGCGACTTCTGCTTCAACGGCAATCTGATCATGCGCGCGAGCGGCGACCGGATGTTGCTGTCGCCGCCGCTCGTGGTCAGCCGGCCGGAAATCGACGAAATCGTCTCAAAGGCAAAAGCGGCGATCGATGCGACCGCGCGACAGGTGGGCATCCGATAGCACTGCGTGGTTGCGATTCAGTTTCCCTCAGCCGTCGAGTGCCCGCACAGCCTTCAAATCGCCGGTCAGCCGCAGGATCGCACCAATCATCTGCCCCCCGTGACCGCCGCCGGAACGCGCGGCGGTCCTACTTTACGTTGTACCGGTCGCGCGAGCGTTCCAGGTTATGGTCAGAAAGGCCACCAGCCCTTACCGCCGTTGCCTGCATCATGGTCCGGGTGCGACCCGTCATGATGCCCGTGCGTGTCGGAGTCCCGGTCGAAGTCGAAAAGATCGAACAGGTCGCCGATCGCGGGCGCATTGACCGGGCGACTTCGTTCTGTCGAGCACCCCTCGTTGATCTGTTCGACGGCCGCCTGGCCGTCAGCCGTCGTCCGACGCGAGGAAATGCCACGCCTTGTCCTTGCGCGTCTCCAACCCGTAGCGCCACGCGTGATGATCATTGCTCGCACACCGCAATAGCGTCGGGATAAAAACATTGCAAGCGTATGACAGCGGGCACGGTTGTTTATCGACGTGTAGCACCGTATGCTTGGATACGTCGCTTTCCGTTCGTCAACTTCGAGAAGGTCATTCAGTCATGAACGAATACTGCATGTTCAAGGGAAAACTGCTGCGCGCGGCGCCTTTCAAAGATTCGTATATAGGCAGTCCGCACTATGTGATCACGGTGACCGGCAACGACAACACGCCATTCATCATCGTCGTCAATTCGGCGTCGACGCAACCGGGCGCAAGCGGTAACGACAACGTGTACTTCTATGCCGATCTGAACTTCGCCGATCCACTCACCGCGAAACTGCAGCCCCTGAACCTCGGCCTCTACACGAGCGGCTTTCCACGGCTCGATTACTTCCAGGACAGCAGCCTGATCGACATTCACCGCATGCGGCCGGTCCCCTACGAGGATCAAAACGGCAACCGCGCCGACGTCAACGACATCATCGACGAAATCCTCACCATCGACGAAAGCAAGCCGTCGCAAAGTCTGCCCTACGACAACGGCAGCGGCCAGTTGCACAACCGCGATTTCTGGACACCTACCACCGCGGGCATCGTGGTCTATGGGTTCGGCTTTCTGTTTCTGCCGAAGAAGGACGGTCTTCACGAGACTCACATGAATCAGGGCAATCCGCGCGGCCCGCATTACAACGAAAACGGCGCGTTCCAGGACGGCGCGGTGATCGTGCAGCGCGCCGATGGGTTTGCCGCGATGTTTACCGCGTTTCAGACACAGTATTTGCCGACCAATGCGGCCGGCGATCCGGCGGCGAATGCAGTGGCGTTACCCGTTTATATTCAGCGAGGTTGATAGCGTCGCTCGTGCATGGGGGCAAGTGGAAACCGCCGCGATGCGCGAGAAACAGGTTCTTTCAAAGGGGAAAATCAGATCGCGCGCAAAAGTCCCTCGCGATACGAACGCACCGCGAGAGACGTCGCGTCGATCAGCGCGCGCTCGCGGCGCCTCGACGCGGAATATGCCGCTGCACCACCGCCAGCGCGATCAGCACGATGACCATTGCGATACCGAGCATCAGCAAATAGCCCGAAGCGCCACCGGCCGTGATCACCGCGGCACCGGCGAATGCGCTCAGAATCGCGCCGACGCGGCCGAACGCGAGTGCCGACGCGGTGCCCGTCGCCCGCACGCTGGTCGGATAGACGTATGCGCACAGCGCGTATATCGTCGATTGCACCGCATTGACGAACAGCCCGTGCAAGCCGAGACCGACGATCATCAACGCCGTATGCTGGGTCGCGCCGACGCCGAGCAGCATCCACGCACTCGCGAAGCCGCCCGCGCAGCACAGCAGCAGCGGCCAGCGCGAGCCGTAGCGCCCGATCGCCAGCGCGCACAGCACCGCGCCGATTACGCCGCCGAGGTTGTACGCGCTCAGGCCATAGCCCGCGAGCGACACGCTCAAGCCCTCACTCGTCAGCATCGACGGCAGCCAGCTGAACGCCGCATACACCGCGAGCAGGCACATGAAGAACGCGCCCCAGATCGCGACGGTGTCGCGCGAACGGCCATCGCGGAACAGCGCGGCAAAGCCGACGTGTTTCTCAGCGCTTTGTTCGCGCACATCGGTGAAGCTCGCATCGGCCGACACGTCGCGCGCCATGCGCCGCAGCAGCTTCACGAGTTCGGGCCAGCGATGCGGACGGCGTGCCAGAAAACGCGGCGATTCCGGCAGCGCCGCGAGCAGGACGAGGGCGAGCACGAGCGGCAGCACACCACCCGCGACGAACAGACCGCGCCAGCCATAAACCGGCAGCATCTGGCCGGCGAACAATCCGGCGACCATACCGCCCAGCGGCACGCACAGAATGGTCGCCGTCACCGCGAAGGTACGAAAACGCGCGGGCGTGAACTCGGCGGTCAGCGTGGTCGACGTTGGCAGCGCGCCGCCGATGCCGAGCCCCGCGATAAAGCGCAGCGCCGCAATGGCCGCGACGTTCGGCGCGAGACTGATCGCGCAGGTCGCCAGGCCGAACACGAACACGCTGCCGATCACGGCCCAGCGGCGGCCGAAGCGATCGGCGAACAGCCCCGCGAACGCGCTGCCGATACCCATGCCGACCAGCCCCGACGCGACCACCGGCGCAAACGCGTTGCGCGCGATGCCCCACTCCTTGGTCAGCATCGGAATCGCGAAGCCGATCAGCTGGCTGTCGAAGCCGTCGACGACGATCGACAGCGCCGCGAGCACCACCGCGATTTTCTGCAGCAACGTGTAGGGGCCGTAGTCGAGTGCATGACCGATGTCGACCGTGTTGCCGCCGCGAGCGATGCCGGCGAGCGCCGCGTCGTCGCGCGCGGTCGCGGTCGAGGCCGCGGCCGAAGCGGGAGGAACGAAACTCATGAACCTGTCTCCGATGTTTGCGCTGCACGCGCGTTGTTCGATTTTTTTTGCTGTCGGCAGTACGGTGCGACGCGATGGCCCGCTTCGGCGAGCTGGCCGCCGAACAGCGAGCCCATCGCGACGCGCCTCATCAGAACGGATAGTGACGCGGCGTCGTTTGCAGCGTGACCCAGCGCAGATCGGTGAATTCCGCGATCCCCGCCTTGCCGCCGAAGCGGCCGAAGCCACTCGCCTTCACGCCGCCGAACGGCATCTGCGCTTCGTCGTGCACGGTCGGGCCGTTCACGTGACAAATGCCCGACTCGATGCGTTTAGCGACGTTCAGCGCGCGCGCCGTGTCGCGGCTGAACACCGCCGCCGACAGGCCGTATTCGTTGTCGTTCGCACACGCGATTGCGGCTTCCTCGCCACGCACGCGCACGATCGGCTTGACCGGCCCGAACGATTCGTCGTGATAGATGCGCATGTCCGGCGTCACGCGATCGAGCAGCGTCGCGGGCATCAGCGTGGTTTCGCTCTTGCCGCCGCACACGAGCGTCGCGCCTTTGGCGAGCGCGTCGTCGATCAGCGCGTTGCAGCGCTCGACCGTGCTCATGTCGACTACCGAGCCGAGCACGACCGGCCCCTTGCGCGGATCGCCGAGTGGCAGCGCGCGCGAGCGCGCGGCGAGCCGCTCGACGAACGCATCGGCGATGCTGTCGTCGACGATGATCCGCTCGGTCGACATGCAGATCTGCCCGGAATTCGCGAACGCGCCGAACACGGCCGCATCGACCGCGGCGCCGATGTCGGCGTCGTCGAGCACGACGAGCGGCGCCTTGCCGCCTAGTTCGAGCACGCAGGGCTTCAGATGGCGCGCGCACGTTTCGGCGATCAGGCGACCCACGCGCGTCGAGCCCGTGAAGTTCACGCGACGCACGGCCGGGTGTTCGATCATCGCGTCGACGATGCGCGCGGCGTCGGCCGGCGCATTGGTCACGAAGTTCACGGTGCCGCGCGGCAGACCCGCCTCCTGCATCGCCTCGATGATGAGACCGTGGGTGGCCGGACAGATCTCCGAGCCCTTCAGCACGACCGTGTTGCCGCACGCGAGCGGCAGCGCGATCGCGCGCACCGCGAGTATCACCGGCGCGTTCCACGGCGCGATGCCGAGCACGACGCCCGCGGGCTGGCGCACGCCCATCGCGAGACTGCCGGGAACGTCGGATGGGATCAGTTCGCCGGCGATCTGCGTGGTCAGCGCGGCGGCCTCGATCAGCCCGGCCGCCGCGAGATGCACGTTGAAGCCGGCCCAGATGCCCGACGCGCCGGTCTCGGCGGCCATCGCGGCCGCGAAGGCCTCGGCCTTCGCTTCGAGCGCGTGCGCGGCCTTCGTCAGCAACGCGCGGCGCTCGCTCGGTCCGAGCGCGGACCACACCGGAAAGGCGGCCGCGGCGGCATCGACGGCGGCCACGGCATCTTCGACGGTCGCGGCCGGCGCGCGCGTCGCGACTTCGCCGTCGAGCGGACTGCGGCGCTCGAAGCTCGCGCCGTTGCGCGCCTGTGTCTGCTCGCCGCCGATCAGCATCGATACGTTTTTCATCGTAGGTCTCTCTCCTTTTCGTGAATGGGAGCGCCGTTACGCGACGATCGCTTCGACGAGCGTGGGACCGCTTTTCACGTCACCTTCGGTCAGCGCGCGACGCAACACGTCGGCAAGTTCAGCCGCCTCGCTGACGCGCGCGCCAGGGCAACCCATGCCCGCCGCGATCGTCACGAAGTCGAGGCCCGGCAGGTCCGTGCCCTGCACGGTCTCGCCAGGCGCGAAACCGAACACCGGCGCGAAATCCTGCAGCGCCGCGTAGCGCGTGTTGTTCAGGATCACGAATGTGATCGGCAGCTGCATCTGCACCGCGCTCCAGATCGCCTGAATCGAGTACATGCTCGAACCGTCGCCGATCAGCGCGATCACGCGCTCGCCCGGCCGCGCAAGCGCAACGCCGAGCGCCGCCGGCATGCCGTAGCCGAGGCCGCCGCTGTCCATCGTCAGGAACGTGCCGGCGCGCGCGATGGGCAGATAGGTCTGCATGATGGGCCGCGAGCTCGGCGCTTCCTCGACGACGATGCCATCGGGATCGCGCACTTCGGCGAGTGTCTGCAACGCGAACGCGACCGACATCCGCTCGCCCCGCGCGGGCGGCAGCGCTCGCGGCGCCACCGCGCGCGGCGCGGGCAACTCGCGCGCTTTGGGCGCGGCGCGCGCGAGCAGATCCTGCACGCCGAGCCGCACGTTGCCGACCGCGGCGATGCCCTGCGGCGTCCATGCGGCAATGCCCGGATCGTCGATCAACTGACACAGCCGCGAGCCCGGCGGCACATGCGGACCACTGCCTTCGACGTGATACGTGAACGCTGGCGCGCCGATCACGAAGATCGCGTCGTGCGCGCCGAGCAACTCGACGATGCGCTCACGCAGCGCCGGCAAAAAGCCCGCGAACAGCCGGTGCGTTTCGGGGAAGCTGCAACGTCCTGTCATCGGCGCGACGTAGACGCGCGCGGAATGCCGCTCCGCGAGGCGCACGACTTCAGCCGCCGCGTCCGCGCGATCGACCGCGCCACCGACCACGAACGCGGGCCGCTCGCACGCGTCGAGCACCGTGCCGATGCGTTCGAGCATCGCCGGATCGGGTCGCATGATGTGCGCGACCTCTCGGTCGGCCACGCGCTCGGCAGGCTGATCCCAGTCGTCGGCGGGAATCGACACGAACACCGGGCCGCGCGGCTCCTGCATCGCGATCGCGTACGCACGCGCGATCGCGAGCGGCACATCCTGCGCGCGAGCCGGCTCGATGCTCCACTTCACGTAGGGCTTCGGTAATTCGGTGGCCTGGGTCGCGGCGAGGAACGGTTCGAACGGCAGGATCGAGCGGGCCTGCTGACCCGCGGTGACGACGAGCGGCGTGCGGTTGCGAAACGCCGTGAAGATATTGCCCATCGCATTGCCGACGCCCGCCGCGGAATGCAGGTTCACGAACGCCGCGTTGCCGGTGGTCTGCGCGTAGCCGTCGGCCATGCCGACCACGACCGCTTCCTGAAGACCGAGCACGTAGCGGAAATCCGCGGGAAAATCGCGGAACATCGGCAGCTCGGTCGAGCCCGGGTTCGCGAAGATCGACGTCATGCCGACGCGGCGCGCGAAGTCGATGACCGCGTCGCGTACGGTCCACCGCCTGCTCTGTTCTTTTGCGTGTGCCTGATTCTGCTGCGGCGCGCTGCTTGTCATGCGAAGTCTCCTGTCAGGTGAGCGCGGAAAATCGAATGGCCATTATCACGGCCGCCGGGGTAGCCGAAAATTGCCCAATTCGCAAAAAGGCATTACCTTTCGGCATGACTTACAACCTGCAACAACTGCAGGCGTTCGCGGTGATCGTCGAGAGCGGCAGCCTCGGACGCGCCGCCGAAGCGCTGCACATCACACAGCCGGCCTTGAGCCGGACCATCCGCCGTCTCGAGGAACAGGTCGGCGCGCCGCTGTTCGAGCGGCATTCGCGCGGCATGCATTTGACCGCGGTCGGCGAGGCACTGCTGCCGCACGCGATCCTGTTGCAACGCGAAGCCGAACAGGCGCGCGAGGAAATCGACGCGATGCGCGGCCTCGCGCGCGGCACGATCCGCGTCGGCGCGGTCGGCAGCATCGCGAGCCTCGTGCTGCCGCTCGCGGTGAGCGGCGTGTTGACGAAGTGGCCGAACCTGCGCGTGGAGATCATCGAGGGCGTGTGGGACCGGCTCGCCGATGCGCTCGTCAAACGTCAGATCGATCTCGCGCTCAGCATGGCCGTGCCCGATACCGACGAGATCACCGCGATCGCCGATTGCCGCTGGGAAGACGCGAGCTACGTGGTCGCCGCGCTCGATCATCCGCTGCGGCGCAAGCCTGACCTCACGCTCGCCGACACGCTGGGCGAACGCTGGGCGATTCCGCCACGCGGCACCGGCCCGTTCGAGCACATGCAGAGTGTGTTTGCCGAGCGCGGGCTGGGACTGCCGAACGTCGTCGTCGAAACGCGCTCGGTCACGGCGCTGAAGAGCCTGGTCGCGCGTTCGGGCTTTCTGAGCTGGATGGCGTCGACGATGTACGTGACCGAAAGCAAGGCCGGCGTGTTCGATACGCTCGGCGTCCCAGGCGTGGTCGGGCGGCGCACGTTGACCGCGTTCCGGCGGCGCCAGGGGATTCTGCCGAGCCCGGCGCTCAAGCTGCTGGAGCAGTTACGGCAGTTGACGACGGAGGGTACGACCGCGGGTTGATCGTTTCCCGCACACGCTGCCACTTTCTCGGCGTTTACCCGATAAGTATATTTTATCGATTATTTATCAATAAAGTCTCGTGTTAGATTCCGTCGCCATGCGTCGGGGAAACGAAGCAAGGAGAGCCGGATGGGGGTTTTGATTGGCGTGCCGATCGTGGTACTCGGCTTCGCATTGCGCTTCAACGCGCTGCTGGTGGTGACGATCGCGGGCGTCGCGACCTGGATAGCCGGCGGCTTGCAGACAGTGGAGATCGTCAGCGCGTTCGGCAAGGCATTCGCGGATAACCGCTACATGGGCCTGATCTGGCTCACGCTGCCGGTCATCGCGCTGCTCGAACGTAACGGTCTGAAGCAACAGGCGCGGCATCTGATCTCGCGCCTGCATGCAGCCACCACCGGCCGCGTGCTCTCATCACGCTGGTCGGTACGCTGACGCTCAAGTACGCGCCTTTCGTCGAAACGAAGAATCTGGTTTCTGTGGCACGCTGATGACGCCGATGGCGGCGAACTTCAACATCGTCCCCGCCGCGCTGCTCGAACTGAAGGACCAGAACGGCGTGATCAAGGCGCAATGGCCGACCGCTTTACTATTGCTGATCGTCAACACCATACTGTCGTACGTGTTCGTATTCCGCTTCTGAGGAACCGCCGATGACCACCCAGCTCACCCGCGAATTCGCGTCCAGATTCGCCAATGTCGCACTCGCCCACCTCACGCGCGAATACCCGAACAAGCTCACGCACTCGCTCGAAGGACCGCAGGACGTGCAGGGTCCGCGCGCCTTGCATCCGATCTTCTACGGCAGCTACGACTGGCATTCGTGCGTGCACGGTTACTGGCTGATCCTGCATCTGCTCGAACGCTTCCCCGATCTGCCCGAGGCCGCGCGCATCATCGCCGTGGTCGACGAGCATTTCACCGTGGCGAACGTCGCCGGCGAACTCGCGTATCTGGAGCTGCCGCACAACCGCGGCTTCGAGCGGCCGTATGGCTGGGCGTGGCTGCTCGCGCTCGGCGCGCAGTTGCAGTCGATGAAAATCTCGGAAGCCGCGCGCTGTGCGAAGACGTTCGCGCCGCTCACTCAGGCGTTCGTCGAGCGCTTCGAGGAGTTCCTGCCGAAAGCAACCTATCCGCTGCGCGTCGGCACGCACTTCAACATGGCGTTCGCGCTCGCGCTGACGCTCGATTTCGCGCGGCAAACCTCGCGCGAATCGCTCGAGGCGCTGATCGTCAGCACCGCGGAGCGCTGGTATCTGGACGACGTCGCGTGTCAGGCGTGGGAGCCGGCCGGCGACGAGTTCCTGTCGCCGTCGCTGATGGAAGCGGAGTTGATGCGGCGTGTGTTGCCGTCGGCGCAGTTCGCCGACTGGTTCGGACGCTTCCTGCCGGACCTCGGCGCGAAAAAACCGGCGACGCTGTTCGAGCCCGTCACCGTGACCGATCGCAGCGACGGCAAGATCGCGCATCTGGACGGCCTCAATCTGAGCCGCGCGTGGTGCCAGCGTGCGCTCGCGCGTGCGCTGCCCGCCGGCGACGTGCGTCGCACCGTGCTGTTCGATGCGGCCGAGCGTCATCTGCACAGCGCGCTGCCGCATGTGACCGGCGACTACATGGGCGAGCACTGGCTCGCCACGTTCGCGACGCTGGCGCTCGAAGCTTGAGCGAACCGGGAACTAACTGAACCGGCTTTGAAGAGATAAAGCCGTGCTGGTTGGGGCGCTTCAGTACGAAGCGCCCTTTTCATGGCCCGTTCAACAGTCCCTGCCTGCGGCGGTAAAATCGCGCAAGGCGATTGCGCCGCTTTAAAGGTGGAAGTTTGACTGAGTTCGAGCAGGGTTTCATTTTGACCCGACATTGGCGGGACACGCCCGCCGGCACGGAAATCGAGTTCTGGCTGGCCACGCACAGCGGGCCGCGCCACATCCGTCTGCGCCCTCAGCCGTCCGTCGCCTTCATTCCGGCCGAACATCGCGAACGCGCCGAAACGATCCTGCGCCGCGACGCGCCGCTCGATCTGCGTTCGCTCGAATTGCGCGACTTCCAGCATCGGCCGGTCAGCGGGCTTTACTGTGCGCAATACCGGCAATTGAAGGGCTTCGAGAAGCGCCTCAGAGAAGGCGGTGTCGATGTCTACGAAGCCGATATCCAGCCGCCCGAGCGCTACATGATGGAGCGCTTCATCACCGCGCCGGTGTGGTTCAGCGGCGTGCCGCAGCAGAATGGTCCGGGGCTCGATGGCCCCTGGCTCGACAGCGAACTCAAACCGTCCAACGACTATCGTCCGCCGTTGAAGCTCGTGTCGCTCGACATCGAAACGAGCGCGCATGCCGAGCTATATTCGATCGCGCTCGAAGGCTGCGGCGAGCGGCAGGTGTATATGCTCGGGCCGCCGAATGGCAACATCGGCAACATCGGCAATGTCACCGACGCCATCGACTTCAAGCTCGAATACTGCGAAACCCGCGCACGGCTGCTCGAAAAGCTGATCGAGTGGATGGAGCGGCACGATCCCGATGCGATCATCGGCTGGAACCTCGTGCAGTTCGATCTGAAGGTACTGCAACACCATGCCGAGCAGTATCGCGTGCCGCTGCGCATCGGACGAGGCGGCGCGGTGATGGAGTGGCGCGAACACGGCGTCACGCGCAATCACTTTTTCGCGGGCGTGGCGGGTCGTTGGGTCATCGACGGCATCGAGGCATTGCGTTCGGCGACGTGGAGCTTCCCGTCGTTCAGCCTCGAATACGTGTCGCGCTCGGTGCTGGGCGAAGGCAAGGCGATCGACAATCCGTATCAGCGCATGGACGAAATCCAGCGCCGCTTCGACGAAGACAAGCCCGCGCTCGCGCGTTACAACCTGAAGGACTGCGAGCTCGTCACGCGTATCTTCGCGAAGACCGAGTTGCTGCCGTTCCTGCTCGAACGCGCGACCGTGACGGGCCTGCCCGCCGATCGCAGCGGCGGCTCGGTCGCGGCGTTCACGCATCTGTACATGCCGCGCATGCATCGGCAGGGCTATGTCGCGCCGAATCTCGGCGACGTGGCCGGCGCCGCGAGCCCCGGCGGCTTCGTGATGGATTCGCGGCCCGGGCTCTATGACTCGGTGCTCGTGCTCGACTACAAGAGCCTGTATCCGTCGATCATCCGCACGTTTCTGATCGATCCGCTCGGTCTGGTCGAAGGCATGCTGCATCCCGACGACGCGAGCTCGGTGCCGGGCTTTCTCGGCGCGCGCTTTTCACGCACGCGTCACTGCTTACCGTCGATCGTCGCGCAGGTGTGGCAGGCACGCGAAGCGGCCAAGCGCGAGCACAACAAGCCGCTGTCGCAGGCGCTGAAGATCATCATGAACGCGTTCTATGGCGTGCTAGGCTCGACCGGCTGCCGCTTCTTCGATCCGCGGCTTGCGTCGTCGATCACGATGCGCGGCCACGAGATCATGCACACGACACGCGAGCTGATCGAGGCGCAAGGCTACGAAGTGATTTACGGCGACACCGATTCGACCTTCGTCTGGCTCAGGCACGCGCATGACGAGGAAGACGCCGCGCGCATCGGCCGCGCGCTCGTCGAACATATCAACGCGGCGTGGCGGCAGAAGCTGCAGGCGCGCTTCGGTATCGACAGTGCGTTGGAACTGCAATTCGAGCGGCACTACCGGCGCTTTTTCATGCCGACGGTGCGCGGTGCCGAGGAAGGCAGCAAGAAACGCTACGCAGGACTTATGGTATTGCCGGACGGCCGCGAGGACGTGGTCTACAAAGGGCTCGAAACCGTGCGCACCGATTGGACGCCGCTTGCGCAGCAGTTTCAGCAGGAACTGTATCGGCGCATCTTCAAGCAGCAGCCGTATCAGGATTACGTGCGCGACTATGTGCGCGATACGCTCGCCGGCCGGCTCGACGATCAGCTCGTCTATCGCAAGCAGTTGCGCAGACCGATCGACGCTTACGAGCGCAACGTGCCACCGCATGTGCGCGCGGCACGCGTCGCCGATGAGTTCAATCGCCAGCAGGGACGTCCGCTGCAATATCAGAACGGCGGCTGGATCAGCTACGTGATGACGGTGGCCGGCCCCGAGCCGCTCGAAACGCTGCGCTCGGCGATCGACTACGAGCACTATCTGACGCGGCAATTGCAGCCGGTTGCCGACGCGATTCTGCCGTTGCTACGCGACGATTTCACGACGCTGATGTCGGGGCAGAAGCAGTTGTTCTGATCGGGGCGGCGAACGCGCGGCTGCGAGCATGGACGAATTGCCTGCTTCACCATGGACGGGGCTCGGCCTCTTCATCGGAGTGCGTGTTATGCACAGCAAAGGTGCGGCAGGGCGAGTTGCCGCGGCTCGCGTATCGCATGCTCCGCGCTACCGGTAATCCGTGATTAAAGGCGGAAAAAAACTAATCCCTGGTTTTGATTTGCAACCCTATCAACAGAATTAGAGCGCCATCATAATTTGAAGTATTGTAATTTCTTCGGTGTCCGCGCAATTGGCCGGTTTGCATTGCTGCTTGACCTAACCCTTTATTGTCCTATAGTGCCATTTGATCCGCCTCAGAAATATTGTGGGGGCGTGTGTCTGATATCCCTGAATCTGTAGCCCCAACGATCTGCAACGACAGGAGAAGATGCATGAAAGCAATCCACGCCGTCAAACTGGTCGGTACCGCCCTTCTGATTTCGGGTTCGATTCACGCCTATGCGCAGGCGAGCAACGCTAACGCCCCTGCGTCTGCCCCGACCACGACGCCCGAAGCCCGATCGCATTACAAGTCAATGAAAGCAGCGAACCGGGCGCTACAGCGTCAGGTTCGAAATGCGCTGGTGAAAGACAGGAACATCTCCACGGCCAATATCACAGTTCGCGCCCGCGATGGTGCTGTCACGCTGCAGGGCAGCGTACCGCTTCAGGCAGAAAGCGACCGGGCAACCGAGGTGGCGAAAGGGGTGCCTGGCGTAACTTCGGTCAGGAACGCGCTGTCGATTCGTCCTGTGGGCACCTGAAGCAGTCCTGGACTGGACCCCGCTTTGCAGGAAGGCCGGCGCTCTGACCGTGCATTCCATTGAGGGCATAGCCAATGCGGCACATGGCGGCGGGCCGGCTCGACAGCCGGCCTTCGCTATGCGGATATCTTCTCGAGTTCGAGCCCTTTCGTCTTCGGCCCCATCAAGCCAATCGCCAGCATCACGATCAGCATCGCGCCCGCGATGAACACGAACACGCCGGTCGTGCCGAAGTAGCGCAATACGGCCGCGATCAGAAAGGCCGTGAAAATCGCGGAAAAGCGGCTCCACGAGTAGACGAAGCCGACCGCGCGCGCCCGGATGCTGGTCGGAAACAGTTCGGTCTGGTACGCGTGATAACTGTACGAAATGATGTTGCCGGCCAGCGTCAGGCACACTCCGAGGCTCACGAGGAGCACCGCCCCCGATGCCTGACTGAACCACAACCCGCACACGATATTGACGCCGGCCATCACGACGATCACCGTCTTGCGCTCGAAGCGGTCGCCGATAAACAGCCCGATGATCGGACCGAGCGGCGCGGCCAATGCGATCACGCTCGAATACATCAGGCTCGTCGTGATCGTGATGCCCTGCTTGATCAGCAGCGTCGGCACCCAGTTCGCGAAGCCATAGAAGCCGACCGTCTGGAAGATGTTGAAGATCGTCATCATCAGCGTGCGGCTGCGGTACGGCGGCACCCACATGTCGCGGAAGCTGCCGCGCGGTGGGATCGGCACCGGCGGCGCCGGCGGCGGCAACTCGCGGCCATATTCGTGACGTACCTTCGCCTCGAGCGCGTTCATCACGCGGTCGGCTTCGGCGAGACGTCCTTGCTGCGCGAGCCAGCGCGGGCTTTCCGGCAACGCGCGGCGAATCCACCAGACGAATAGCGCGCCATGCGCGCCGATCAGCACGACCCAGCGCCAGCCGTCCAGACCGAACAGCGTGCGCGGCACCAGCAGAAACGATAGAAACGCGACCACCGGCACGGCCGTGAAGCCGACCGCCTGCTCGCACGCGAACGCGCGGCCGCGGATCTGCTTCGGCACCAGCTCGGAGATGTACGTGCCGATCGTCACCAGTTCGACGCCGATGCCGACACCGGCGACGAAGCGCCAGAAATTGAGGCCCGTCGCGGTCTCCTGAAACGCCATCACGAGGTTCGCCGCGGTGTACCACAGCAGCGACCAGGTGAACACCGCGCGCCGCCCGAAGCGATCCGCGAGGAAACCGCACGCGATCGTGCCGATAAACAGGCCGCCAAACAGCGCGGCGATGAAACTCGCGACGCCGGTCGAGCCGAACAGGCCATGCGTGGTCGCGGTCAACATGCCGCTTTTCACGAGGCCCGGCGCGATATAGCCGGAGTACAGCAGGTCATAGAGTTCGAAGAAGAAGCCGAGGCTCAGCAGCACCACCAGCTTCCAGACGGAGCGCGTGGCGGGCAAGCGGTCGAGGCGCGCCGAAATGCTGCCGGCGTCGGGCGATGCGTGGCCCGCCACCTGCGCGGGCGCGCCGCGCTCGGCGCTGCCGGCCGCGTCAGTGGAATGCGCCACGGTACCGCCGCTGCGCGCGACGGACCCCGCGGGATCGGGGAATGCCATGTTGTCTGTCTCCTTCTGTTGCGACTGCTTTTACGGCAGGGCTGATCGCTTACCGCGGCCGGTTCGATGCCGGCCTTGCGTCCTGTCGCGCGTCGCACGCGCCACGATGGGTCGGCCGGAGTCCGGCCAGCATTCTAGCCGTGCCCGCGTTGCAATTGTTCGAACGTGGTGATTTTTCCGGCCAGCGCGCTCGCCGCGACCGTGTACGGGCTCGCGAGCCAGACGTCGCCAGGTCCCGAACGGCCGGGGAAATTGCGGTTGATCGCGCTGATCGTCACGTCGTTCGGCTTGGCCGATTGTCCCGGTCCGCAGTTTGCGCACGAGCCGCAGCCAGGCATCACGAGCGTCACGCCCGCGCGCTCGAACACCGGCAGATAGCCCTGCTCCTCGCAATACGCGCGCACCGCCATCGTGCCGAATTGCAGATACAAACGCGTGCGCTCGGGCACCCGTAGGCCGTGCTCGACGCCCCAACGCAGCACCTCGTGATAGAAATCGAAGTCCTCGCGCTTGCCCGCGGTGCACGAGCCGCCATACGCGATATCGATCGCGACGTCCTGTTCGAGCCGCGGCGCCGGCACGCCATTGCCGGGGTCGCCCGGACGCGCGAGCATCGGTTCGATCGCGTTCGCATCGATATGGATCGTGTCGCGATAGGTCGCGTCCGCGTCGCTTTTCATCCAGCCTTCCAGCACGAAATCGACGCCGCGCCGCTCCTTCAGGAACGCGACCGTGCACTCGTCCGGTTCGACGATGCCGGTGAAGCCGCCGAGTTCCGCGACCATGTTGGTCAGCGTCGCACGTTCGTCGATCGACATCGCGCGCACCGCCGCGCCGCCGTATTCGAACACGAGGCCGATCGCGCCGCCCGAGCGAATCGCCTCCATCCGCAGCAGATGCAGCACGACGTCCTTCGCGGTCACGCCGTCGCGCAACTGGCCGTCGATCTCGATGCGCAGCGTCTCCGGCACTTTGCAGCGCACGTAGCCCGTGACCCAGCTATTGGCGATCTCGGTCGCGCCCGCGCCAAATGCGAGGCAGCCGAGCGCGCCCGAATGCGGCGTGTGCGAATCGGTACCGCATGCTACCTGGCCCGGCAGCGCGTATTGCTCGGCCATCAACGCATGACAGATGCCCTCGGAGCCGGGCACACCATCGAGCGCACCGTGCGAGCGCACCGGGTAGTCGCGCGAAAACGACGTGTGGCCTTCCATCAGATTCGCGACGCCCGGCAACAGACCGTCGCGCACGTGAGGGATGCTCTGCGGCGCGAGCACCAGATGATCCTGGAACGCGATGATGTGATCCGGCGCATGCAGCGGCGCGGGCTTGCCGAACGCCCGATGCATCAGATGCGCGCACATGCCGGTGAAATAGTCATGGCTGAAGCGCCAGTCGGCGGCGATGAACACGCCGTCGCCGCGCTGCGCGCTCGCGGTGCCCGGATGCAGATGACGGTCGATGATCTTCTCGACCAGCGTTCTCGGCTCGGCGCCCGGCGCCTCGTTCGGGGCATCGCTCGCGCGCTCGCCCGGCGCGGGCCACTCCGCAAACCGGCTATACGCGAGCAGCCCGCCGCTGCGGATGATCTGCTGCGTGAGCGAGTCGCGGCCTTTGAGGAATTCGTCGATCGGCACCGCTTCGCCTGCAAGCAGGCGATCGAGCACGGAAAAATCGGTCGTGGTCAGAATGCCGATGTTGTCGCAGTTCTGCTGATAGATACGCTCGAAGCTCTCGGCAACGATCAGGCGAATACCTGCGGACAACTCCGCGAGCGGGCTCGATTCGCGCGACGAGCCCTTGCCGTAGCGCTTGCCGGCCACCGTCACGCGAAAGCCGCCGTCCTTCACCGCATTGCGGCCGATCGGCAGACGGTCGCCGGCCTTGAAGCCGACGTACGGGTACTGGCCGAGGCGCTCGTCGTAGGTGAGCATTACGGTGACGGGCGTGATCTCGTCCGTCGACACGTTGTCGCGCAACGGTCCCGCCGTGTCGCGAGTGAAGTTTTCGCCGGCCAGTTGCGCCTCGATCACGGCCGGGTCTTGCGACAGGTACAGCACGCGGCCGTCCAAACGAATCGTATCGCTCATCACTGCATTCTCCTTGCGCTCACTATACGGCGCGCAAGGTGGATGCCGAAGTGCCGGTGCGGCAACGCTGCCGTCTCGTTTCGCGAATGCTCGATGGCGGAGCCGCGGCGCGCAGTGCGGGCGGTGGAATCGTCTAAGGCGGATTGCCGAGGAACGACACCAGCGCGGCCGCGCTCGCGCTCAACTGCTCGCGCGCCTTGAAGATGATGATCAGATGACGCTCCGCCCACGCATCGGCAAGCGGCAGCAGCCGCACGTCGAGCGTGTTCACGTAGAGCAGGCCGACCGGCTCGGGCACGATCGCGATGCCGAGCCCCGCATGCACCATCCGGCACAGCGCATCGAGACTGCTCACGCGCATCCGCACGTCGAGCTGCTGGCCCGCGCTCGCCGCCTGCTGCGCGAGCAAACGCGTGAGCGCGCTTTCGCTGCGCAAGCCGACGAAGCTGTCGTGCAACAGATCGTCGAAGTTCACCCGCGCCGCGCTGGCGAGCCGATGCCCACCCGGCACGAGCACCGCGAGCCGGTCCTGGCGATACGGCATCTGCTCGAACGCCTCGCTGCCAGCAACCGGATTACAGATGCCAAAGTCCGCGCCGTGTTCGTCGACGATACGCAGCACGTCCGCGCTGTTTTCTTCTTCGAGTTCGATCGCTACATCCGGGAGCGCGCGGCCGAATGCGGCCACGTCTTCAGGCAAAAACTGCACGATCGACGACAGATTCGCAACCACCCTCACGCGCCCTTTGACGCCCGTCGAAAAGCGCGACAACTCCGCGCTCATCTGCTCGATATTGCCGATGATCGCGAGCGCGTAGCGCAGCACGGTCTCGCCGACCGGCGTCACGGTAATGCCGCGCGACTGCCGTTGAATCACCGGCAGGCCGATCAGCGCCTCGATCTCGGCGATGCGCCGGCTCACCGCCGACGACGCGATGAACTCGCGCTCCGCCGCGCGCGCGATATTGCGCTCCTGGCAAACGGCGACGAACAGACGCAGCGAAGTCAGATCGAGTTTCTTGAGCAGGTTTTCCATGGGACGAGGCGACGGATCTTACGACAATGGCGGCAGATCGCTGGAATCGTGGCCGTTATCGTCTCACGGCACGCGGTGTTGCGCCATTGCGCCGACAGCGGCCCTCACAGCGCATCATGAAAGATGATGCCGACCGTATGCCGATGTCCCGAGCGCAGGCGGCTCACGCCGTGCCGCAGATTCACGCGATACGGCCCGCGCGTACCCTGCACGGGCCGGCTGTTCACGGTGAACACGACCGCGTCGCCCTTCGCGAGCGGCACGACTTCGGCACGCGACTGCATGCGCGGACGCTGCTCGGTCATCACGAACTCGCCGCCTGTGAAGTCGCGCCCCGGCTCCGACAGCAGTACCGCAACCTGCAGCGGGAACACGTGTTCGCCGTACAGATCCTGATGCAGGCAGTTGAAATCGCCCTCGCCGTATTGCAGGATCAGCGGCGTCGGACGCACCTGGCCCGCGTCATGGCAGCGTCGAATGAAATCCGCATGTTTCGGCGGATAGCGCACGTCGATGCCCATCGCCATGTTCCAGCGGTTCGCGACCGGCACGAGGTGCGGATAAAGGGCACCGCGCAAGCCGCCGACGAGCGACGGCAGCGGATACGCAAAGTACTTGTATTCGCCGCGACCGAAGCCGTGGCGCGCCATGACGACGCGGCTGCGATAAAGCGCGTCGCGTGTATAGAGCGCGCTCAGCGCGTCGCATTCGCGGGGCGTCAACAGTTGCGGCACGGCGGCGCAGCCGTACTGATCGAGATCGTGTTCGATCCGCGGCCAGTCGAGTGCGTCGACGCGTTGGTCGATCGTTTGGGTGGGAGCGATTGCGTTCATCGTCGATGAGTGGGCGGCGCGGGCTCGTCGCCCGCGCCATCAAAGTAGGTAGCTCGATGAACTTAGTGTACGAGTGTGGTGGCGGGAAAACACTCCGGGTCTTGCGGTCAAATTCAGCCGCACTGCACGGACGGACGATTCACGCTACGCTGTCGGTATCGTTGCGGCCGCACTTGCCGCCGCCGCATCGCACTTCATTCCGCCAGGACAACCATGAAACAGCAGCTCACCATCGATTTTGTTTCCGACATCGCCTGCCCGTGGTGCGCGATCGGCCTGTCGTCGCTGCAGCTCGCGCTCGCGCGGCTTCAGGACAAAATCGACGCGCGCATCGTCGTGCATCCATTCGAACTGAATCCGCAGATGGGACCGGACGGCGAAGACATCGTCGAGTATCTCGGCAAGAAATACGGCCGCACGGCCGAGCAGATCGCCGAAACGCAGGCGATGATCCGCGAACGCGGCGCGAGCGTCGGCTTCGATTTCGGTCCGCGCATCCGCACCTACAACACGTTCGACGCGCACCGCCTGCTGCATTGGGCCGGCCTGAAGGGCCACCAGTTACCGCTGAAGCTCGCGCTATTGCGCGCGTATCATGCCGACGGCAAGAATCCGGGCAACCATGACGTGCTGGTCGAAGCGGCCCAGTCGGTAGGACTCGACGCCAACGAAGCGCGCGACGTGCTGACGAGCGGCGCGTATGCCGATGAAGTGCGCGAAGCGGAAAAGAACAATCAGGAAACGGGCATTCAATCGGTGCCCTCGATCATTTTCAACCGCCGCTATCTGGTGACCGGCGGCCAGCCGGTCGAGCAATTCGTGCAGGTGATCGAGGAGATCGTGGCGAAAGAGACAGCGTAAGGTTCATCGTCGAAGCGAAGCGTAATGGACGGCCCATTCTGAGTACCTGGCTCAATCATGCACTCGCGAATGCTTGCGTGCTGTCTCTTCAACACATCTGAGCAAAGATAGTCTGGACCTATTGTCCAAGCCGTCCCGGCTGCTTGCAGCAGGTCTTTCTTATCCCACTGCACGCGCCTTAGAGCCGCTTACAGATAGCTGCAAACGTAGTCCAGCGTTTCGACCACATCGATATCGAAGCGGCTCTTGCCAGGCACCGAGAACGATTCGCCGCCGCCATAGGTCTTCCACTCATCGCTGCCGTCGAGACGGATGCGGCATTTGCCCGCCTGCACTTCCATCAGCTCCGGCGCGTCGGTGCCGAAGTTCAGCGTGCCGGGCAGGATCACGCCGAGCGTCTTGCGCGTGCCGTCGGCGAACAGCACGGTGTGCGACACGCACTTGCCGTCGAAGTACACGTTGGCTCGTTTGACAACAGAAACCTGGTCGAATTGCGTTGCAGCCGTCATGGCGGTCTTCCTCTGGATCATCGTGAAGGGATGCGTTGCGGCCCGGTGGGCGCGGCAGACGGCGCGCGATCCGCGCAAGCCGCCCGGCAGGGCGCCCTGCCGGGCGCGAGCCAGCCATCATACATGGCTATTGATGGCGCCAATACGGTAAAGTCTGCCAGAATCATATCGACACCTACACAGACTCATTCGACCCATGCGCTCTCCCGCTCCTTCCGCCGGCGCCGTATTGTTGTTGATCGATCTGCAACGCGCGATCGATCATCCGAGCTGGGGCGAGCGCAACAATCCCGCAGCCGAGACGCAGGTGAGCCGCTTGCTCGCGCATTGGCGTAGCCGAGGCTGGCCGGTGTGGCATGTGCGGCACGACTCGACGGAGCCTGGGTCGCACTATCGGCCGGGTCAGGCGGGACACGAATTCAAGGCGTCCAACGTGCCGTTGCCCGACGAACCGGTGATTGCGAAACGCACGAATAACGCGTTCATCGGCACGGGACTCGAAGACCGCCTGCGCGCCGCCGGCCACACGACGCTGGTCGTGGCGGGTGTCATCACCAACAACTCGGTCGAGACGACGGTGCGGATGGCCGGCAACCTCGGCTTCGATACGTATCTCGTGGCCGACGGCTGTTTCACTTTTGCACGGACCGACTGGCACGGAACGCCGCGCAGCGCCGACGACGTTCATGCGATGTCACTGGCCAATCTCGATCATGAGTACTGCGCGGTCGTCACGACGGACGCGCTATTGGGCAACGGGCAACCGCAATAGCCGCAACGTCGATCTGCCGCGCGGCGAGCCACAATCAGGTGGTACAGGAGGACCTGTGAGAAAAGACAGCGCGAGCACCCTAATTGGCGCCATTGCCGCGGCAGCGATTGCGATCGGCACTGCGACCTGTGCGAATGCGCAAACCAGTGGCGGCATGCCGAACGATGCTTCCGCGCAAAGCCAATCCATCGCGGCATCGCCGGCTCGCAACAGACCCGATAGCGAGCTCGCGCGCGACGTGCGGCGCGCGCTCGCACGCACACCGAACCTGCATTCAACGTCGATTCACGTGCAGGCGCGCCGCGGTATCGTGGCGCTGACCGGTTGGGTACCGCAGCGCGCTCAGGTGCAACGCGCGGGCAGTGTCGCGAGATCGGTGCGCGGAGTCAGACAGGTGAATAACCATCTGAATGTGCGCACGAGAGGTGCCAGCGGTCACTAGCGCAAAACGAATAAAAGAAAGTACTCAGCCCGCCACGAATGCGGCGGGCTGAGTACTTTCTATCGGCCAATCAATCGATGCGTGCGAGTATTCGCCGCGGCGTTCCATTGCTGCGCAACGCCGCCACGACTCGCGCAATACCTCAACGCCACATACGATAGCTGTAGACCGGCGCGCGATACGCATACACGCGCGGCTGCGCCCAATAGACCGGCGGACGATAAACCTGATAAGCGACAGGCGCGGCCGGTTGAACCACCGTTTCCACGACCTGCGGCATTTCATCGTATTGCGCCTGCGGATAAACCGGCACGTACTGCACGGGCGGCTGAGGATAGTCCTGCCGCACGTATACCGGCTGGTTGTCGTAGACCGGCTGCATCTGCGCGTAGGCCGGCGCCTGCTGGTATTGCATTGGCGGCGGCGCGTATTGCGGCTGCTGGTACACCTGCTGATATTGCTGTTGCGGCGGCGGTTGCGGCACCTGACGCTGCGCGTATTGGACCGGCCGCGGCTTCTGAGGCTGCGGCGGAATACTCGTGTACTTCGAGTTATCGTCTTCAGGAACGCCCGGCGGCAGCGGCGGCACGTCGACCCGCGCGACGTCGGTCCTGGCCGGTTGCCGCTGACCGTGATTGTGCGAGTCGATCATTGCCTGGTAATCGGCCTGATCCTGCTTGCCGCGATTGATATAGCCATTGCGATACGCGCGGGCCACGTCCGACATCTTCGCATTCGGATCTTCTTTCATGCCGTCCGCATTGACCTTGTACTCGTTCGGACTGAGCGAGCCGGCCGGCACCTCGTCGTCGGACGCATACGCTGCTTCGGGTCCGTCGGCCCACGCTGGATAACACTGCAGCGTTAGCACCGAAGCGACCGTCGTCACCCCGAGCCCCCAAAGCGTCGTTGTTCTCATGATCCACCTCGCGGCCGATTAAGAGTATTGAAAGCCGAAATTTTTACTTGCAGGTGTGGCTATTTGTCTGCGCGTGCAATTGTTATTTTTTAGCACATTCCTTTGACGTCGGCATTATTTTTTCTTTGCAAATGAGCGGTGTAGCGCACGAGTGACACGGCGGGTCCAAAGGCGAGTCAGGAGAAACCCTGAGAGTCAGAGTTGCCGAAATGGACCGTTTGGTACGGCGGCTTCGCACGCCGCCGCGGCGCGATTCTTTTCGCCCTGAATGACGTAGTAGCAACGCGGCCTTTTAGCGCGCCATGTCGTATCAAGCGCTACGCGACAACTCGGCTTTCCCTATTGCGCGCACTACCGTTCTCTGCTCGCGCGAAAGTCAAACAATTCGCACAAGGGACGGTCCGCAATTCACGTTGAATACCTTCCGAAAGATTCGCGGATTACGATTCACTTTATCTTTGCACGCGGCATTCGCTTTACTGAATACGGACATTTCCGTCCTGTCCCGGAGGCAGCCCATGAAAGACACCGCCACGCCAACCGCCGCGGATCGGGTTCCACTGACCGCCGCGCCTGCATCGAGCGCCGGTGACGACGGCTCGCTGCCGCATCTGCGCGAGATTGCGTCGTTCGGGCACCAGGTGACCGGCGTCGCCGTCGCCGCGGACGGACGCATCTTCGTCAACTTCCCGCGCTGGACAGAAGACGCGCCGATCTCCGTCGGCGTACTCACGCCCGATGGCGACGTCCGTCCTTATCCCGACGATCGATGGAACGGCTGGCGCAATGCCAGGCGTGACGAGTTGAACCCGCAGGATCGCTGGGTCTGCGTGCAGGCGATGCTGTGCGATTCCCAAAACAACCTGTGGGTACTCGACCCCGGCGCGCCGGCCCAGGCGTTCGTCGTGCCGGGTGCCCCTAAACTGGTCCGCATCGATCTTGCGACGGATAGCGTCGTCGGCTGCATTGCGTTCACGCTCGACATCGCGTCTCAGGGCAGCTATCTGAACGACGTGCGCATCAGTCCCGACGGCCGTTTCGCCTACATCACGGACTCTGGAACACGCGGCGCGATCGTGGTGGTCGATCTCGGCACCGGTCAAGCGCGCCGCGTGCTCGACGGGCATCCGTCGACGCAAACGGATCCGGGCGTCACGGTCCATGCAGGCGGCGCACCATTGCGGCGTCCCGATGGACGCGGCGTCGAATTGGCGGCCGACGGCATCGCACTCACTCGCGATGGACTGTATCTGTACTGGCAGGCGGTGAAGGGCAAAACGCTTTACCGCGCGCCCACCGAAGCGCTTCGCGATACCACGCTCGCGACCGATGAAGTCGGCAACCGCGTCGAGAAAGTGCTCGAGCATCGCCCCGCCGACGGGCTGCACATCGACCGGACGGGACGCCTGCTGATTACCGCGGTCGAAGAACACGCGGTGAAGGTATGGGACGGCGCGACATTGACGACGTTGCTGCACGAGGCCGGCCTGCGATGGCCGGATACGTTCGCGGAAGGGCCGGACGGCACGATCTACCTGACCGATTCACGCATTCCCGAGATGAACTGGTTCAAGCCGGGCCATCCCGACGCGCTGTCTTCGAGGTTGCTGATCATTGCCGACGCCGCTCCGTCAGCGGCGCCGAACACCAAACCGGGCACGCCGCCCGGCTCGCGAAGCGAAGCGGATCGGAACCGCTCACCCGACTGACGCCACACCGCAGCCGCCAACGGTCCGCGTTGCCCGGCGCGCCGAGGCCGGCCGGGAACGCGCCATGCTAGTGCAGGACAAGAGCTGGCGCGCGCCAGCGCGTCTGCCGTACATGCACGCGCCAAACGGCGCCCGGGGGGCGAGGGATGATCGGCGAAACCTCATTCGCAACGCGCTGCCCGCCTGAAAACGGACAGCCGATGGAGAACGTCGCATGACGATCGGCTGCCCCGAATGCGGCGCGCTCGAAGACATCCCGCCGCTCACCGCCCATACCTACGCGCGTTGCCGCGCCTGTCACTTTCCGCTCGAGCGGCGTAGCGGCCGAAGCCAGACCGCGGCGCTCGCCTGCGCGAGCGCGACCTTCGTATTGCTGTTTCCGGCCAACCTCGCGCCCCTGATGTATGTCCACATGCTCGGCGTCGAACGCTCATCACTGCTGTCGTCGGGCATCGTGCAGATGTGGAACGATGGCTGGTTCATTCTCGCGGTACTGCTCGGCACCTTCGGTATCGTGCTGCCATTCATCCGTTTTGGCGGCCTCGTGATCGTCCTCGCCGCGCTACGGCTCGGCCGGCGTACCAGAGGAATCGGCGCGCTGTTTCGCTGGACCACCTCGCTCGATGTCTGGACCATGCCCGATGTCTATCTGGTCGGCTGCTTCGTCGGTTACGCGCGCGTGACGCAGAACCTGACCGGCACGATCGCCCCCGGCGGCTACTGCTTCATCGCCGCGGCGCTGCTGTCGATGCTCACGCGCGCGTCGCTCGACCGGAGAACGGTGTGGCGCGCGATCGCCGCGGAAAACGAGTTGCCGGAACATGAAGCGCCGCTGTCCTGCACGGTTTGCGATCTGGTCGTGCCGATGTCGCAGGAGGGGCGCCCCTGCCCTCGCTGCGCACTGACGTTGCGCGCTCGCAAAACCGACGCCGTCGTGCGCGCGGCTGCGCTGTCGCTCGCCGCGCTCGTTCTGACGATCCCGGCCAACTTCTTTCCGATGACCACTTCGATGCAACTCGGGCGGACCCACTCAACCCGGATCATCGACGGCGTCTACCAGCTGTTTCACGCTGGCCTGTGGCCGCTCGGCATTCTGATCATCTGTACGAGCATCGTCATTCCGGTGGCGAAGATTCTCGGCATGGCATGGTTCGTCGTCTCCGTTCGGCGCCGTTCGCGCCGGCATCTGCGGGTCAAGGCGCATCTGTACCGCCTGATCGACGAACTCGGCCGATGGTCGTACGTCGACGTGTTCACGATCGCCGCGTTCGTGCCGCTGATCGAGTTCGACGGCATCGCCTCGGCGAGACCCGCCATCGGCGCCACCGCGTTCGCGCTGGTCGTGTTTCTGACGATGGCCGCTTCGCGCGCATTCGACCCGCGCCTGATGTGGGACGTCCACCCGCGGAGCAAGCGATGAGCGGCACGCGTCCCCGTCGTTCGCAAGCTCAGGTGCGGCGCAGCTCGTGGCCCGGCTGGATCTGGGCGGTGCCGGTCGCAGCCTTCGCGATGGCCGGATGGCTCGGCGTTCGCGCGTTGATGCATCATGGCGAGACGGTCACGGTAACCTTCGACAACGCGTACGGCATGAAGCCCGACGACACGATCGTCACGCTGCGCGGCGTGAAGGTCGGCGCCGTCTCGGAGATTACGCTCGCGCCCGATGGCCGACACGTGCAAGCCGAGCTAAAGATAGATCGCGCCGAAAAAAAGTATCTGCGCAGCGAGACCAGGTTTTATCTGCGCGGCGCACACGTGGATCTCAACGATCCAGCGTCGATCAAGGGAGTGCTGACCGGCCCCGAGATCGTGATGGAGCCCGGGCCCGGCGAACCGGCATCGCATTTCGACGGTGTCGATCGCCGCCCCGCGCTCGCGCCGGGGCACGGCCCGGTCGTCACCTATCTGGTGCGCTTCGAGGGCGCCGTCGGCGACCTGAAGAGTGGTGCCGATGTGCAATTGCGCGGTTTCGACGTGGGCACCGTCACCAGCGTGCGCCTGAACTACGACGCACGCACGGGCGCGCTGAGCACCCCGGTGCAGATCGCGCTGAACCCGTCGCAGCTTGGCATCGTCGGCGCGCCGCCACCGGCCAACGGGGACTGGCGCCCGCTCGTCGACGGCATGCTCACCCGCCTCGTCGCCACAGGCTTGCGCGCGCGGTTATCGCAAGATCCGCCGCTCGTCGGCGCGGACAAGATCAACCTCGACTTCGTGCAAGGCGCGCCGGTGGCGACGCTCGCCAGCGAGGACGGCCTGCCCGTCATTCCGAGTGTCGCCGCCGCGAATCTCGACACGACGATGGCCAAGGCCAACGAGGTGATCCAGAAAATCGACGATCTTCCGATCCGGCAAACCGGCGAACAGGTCCGCAGTATCGCCGCGCATATCAACGCGCTCAGTTCCTCGCCTCAGATTAAGGACAGCCTGACGCACATCGACCACTCGGTCGCGCAGATCGATCACACGTTGCAGCAGGTCTCGCCACAGATCGGTCCGCTCGTCGCGCAATTGCGCGAGACGGCGAACGCGGCCGATCGCACCGTTGCCGCGGCGAACCGGACGCTAGGCGGCGACGCGTCGAGCCAGAACGACCTGCCTGCCGCCATGCAGGAGCTGACCGACACCGCACGCTCGATTCGGGCACTGGCCGACTATCTCGACCGCCATCCGGAGGCGCTGATCCGTGGCAGGCAGCAGGAGGCTCAATGATGACGAGGTCCACGTTCCCCGTCGGACGCGCCGTCGCGGCATCGCTCGCGACGAGCGTCAGGACGGCGGCGTTTGTCGTAACCGTCGCGGCGATGACGCTCGCCGGATGCGGACACAGCATACCGACACGCTATGTGACGTTGAACCCGATGCCCGCCGACGCGCCGCCCGCCACGGCGCCGATCCCACCGATTCAACTGACTGCCGTGCATATTCCCGCGGTGCTCGATCGGCTCGAAGTCGTCACGCTGGCTTCGCAGAACCGGCTGACGATCGACGATAGCGACCGGTGGGGCGCACCGCTCGCTCTGATGATGCGCAAAACGCTTGCCCAGGACTTGCTCATGCGACTGCCCGCCGGATCGTTCGTCGTTCCGGAGGCACCCGCGCCGCCCGGCACGCGCAGGCTGGTCGTCACCGTGCTGAATGCCACGGCCGACCCGAGCGGCACGCTGACGCTGCAAGCGGAGTGGACGCTGCTGGCCGGGCACTCGGATCAGGCGCCGCTGCGGCAGCAGGTGACGCTCGACTCCGCGATCAATGGACACGATGCGCTCGCGCAGGCGGCCGCGTTGAGCCGCGTTCTCGGCGATTTAGCCGACCGGATCGCGGCGTCGGTCCTCGCGCACTGACCGACGGCGTCGAGTTCGCTGCTGCGCCGATCACGCAGTACCGTTATCGCCTTTCCTTGCGGAAAGCCGGTTGAAACGCTGCTCGACCACGCGTGTTCCCCATTGCGTGCCTTCCGATTCTTCACTTAGCCGAAAGCCGAATGACTCGTACAGATGACGCGCCGCGTCGAGCCCCTTGAACGTCCATAGATAGGTTTCGTCGAACCGCTCGTCGACGAAACGCATGGCATGCGACAGCAATTGCCGTCCAATCCCGGAGCCGCGCAAAGAATCGTCGACGATGAACCAGCGCAAATGAGCGACACCCGTGTCGTTATCCCCGTCGATCACGACAGACGCGAGCGTGCGGCCGTTTTCGACGTATAGCCAAAGCCCTTTACCTTTCAACCGCTTGACGGTCAACGCCAACGGCACAGTAAAGAAGATATGCGACATGAACCCGCCGATAATCACGGCCGGGTCGAAGTAAGCCGGATGGTTTGAACTACACATCGGAACTTCAAATCGGATTGCCCAGCGGACAGCGCTGCCTTGATGCGCGGCCTTTAAACGGCGTCGGGTACCTGACGAGTCTTCAGAAACGCTTCGAGCGTTTCGCCGCGCATGCTCGCGTACACGCCGAGATTGGTGATCTTCACCACACGCGCGAACTTCTCGAGCACGAAGAAAGACACCCCATAACGGATCAGACCGATCCAGTCGGTGTTGTCGACCAGCGTGCGTTCTTCCGGCGTCAGGCCGGCCGCATCGTATGAGGCGGTGCGGTTTTCGAGCCACAGCGCGCGCGCCGACGCTTCGCGCATCTGCCAGAAAAAGCGGTTCAGGCGCATCGCCTTCATGCTCTGGCGGATATCGAACGGATACGTGCCGGTCAGTTCTTCGACGCCAACCAGTTGCGGATTCATTACGCCACCTCTTCGTCGTAGATCGTCACGGCCATCGCGGTGCTGGTCGCCAGGTAGTAGTTGCGATGCAGTTCGCGGACCTTCTGACCCAGCGCGCCGCGCATCGCGAGCCACATGATCGTCTCGACGCTTTCCGCGCCGCCGAGGCGCACGTAATCGACGTGCTTCATCGCGGCAAGACGCTCCGGATCGCTGACGATCACGTCGAGGAATTCCATGTCCCATTCGGTGTTGTTGAAGCCGCTGCGTTCGCCATGCACCTGGTGCGACAGCCCGCCCGTGCCGACCACCACGACCTTCAGATCCTGCTCGAACGATTCGATCGCGCGACGCAGCGCCTGGCCGAGCCGGTAGCAGCGATTCGCGGTGGGCAGCGGATACTGCAGCACGTTCACTTCGAGCGGCACCAGCGACAGCGGCCAGCCGCCCTGATGCGGCAGCATCAGCGACAGCGGCGAATTGACGCCGTGATCGAGCGGGCGGTCCTGGAAGACGGTCAGATCGAATTCGTCGGCGACCAGTTGTTCGACGATATGGATCGCGAGATCCGGATGACCGGCGATGTCGGGCAGCGGACGCTTGCCGGCGCCTTCATCGGCGAACTCGTGGTTGGGCGACACGCCGAGCGCGAACGTGGGATAGCAGTCGAAGAAGAAGCTGTTCGCGTGGTCGTTGTAGAACATCACCATCACGTCGGGCTTGTGCTCGGCCAGCCACTGCGCCACCGGTTCATAACCCTTGAACATCGGCGCCCATGCCGGTTCGTTCTGCTTGCCCTTGTCGTACGCCAACCCGATCGTGGGTACATGGGACGTGCCGATACCACCAATGATTCTTGCCATATTCGTTCTCTTCCGTCACTTCGTGCTGCTGCCAATCGGATAGGTCGCCAGGTTTACCGCGCTAGTCACCACGACCGTCTTGGGATACAAAGATAGAAATTGTGCCGCGATACGGGAAGCACGGGTATACCTCAGGCAGCGCCGGGTTGATGAGGAAAAACCCGGCATTTGCGCGGCCGGAGCGCGGATGAAGCGCACCCCGAACCACGCCGCGCAGGGCTCCCTCGGTATCCCAAGCTCGTGAGGCAAGCCTTCCGCGACGCCTTGGCATCTCGGCACGCGATAAATAAAACAGATGGCCCGGAAAACAACTCGCAACGCACATTTCCAAGACTTGGAGCGGTGCTGCACGCGTGGCTATACTGCGCTGCTTCCGACGCGCGATGAAACGATGAACGAGACCACCCAGCAAGCGATTGTGCAGACCTTACGCGAGAAGATCCTGTCGGGCGAACTGTCGCCCGGGCAGCGGCTCGTCGAAGCGCAGCTTGCGCAATGGCTCGGCGTGTCGCGCACGCCGCTGCGTTATGCGTTGAGCGTGCTGTCGTCGGAAGGCCTGCTCGATCGTTCAGGCTCGCGCGGTTACGTCGTGCGCCGCTTCAGCGTGCGCGACGTGCTCGACGCGATCGACGTGCGCGGCGTGCTCGAGGGACTCGCCGCGCGCTCGGTCGCCGAAAACGGCGTGAGCCCCGCGCTCGCCGCCGCGCTCGACGACTGCCTTCGTGAAGGCGACGCGATCTTCGAGCAAAAGCATCTGCAAGCAGGCGACGACGTGCGCTACGCGCAGATGAACGGCCGCTTTCATGCGCTGATCGTCGAAGCGGCGCAGAACCAGGCGGTCACGGCCGCGCTCAGTCTGAACGACAAGGTGCCGTTCGTGTCGCCGTTCACGATCGCGTTCGACGAATCCGCGCGCGAGCGTCAATTCATGATGCTGACGTACGCGCATCGCCAGCATCACGCGATCGTCGACGCGCTGAAAAAAGGCGAAGGCGCGCGCGTCGATGCGTTGATGAAGGAGCACACGCAGATCTCGAAGGAAAGTCTGAATCTGTCGCTGCCGTCGTTGCATCTGATCGCGGGCGCGGCATGAGCAACGACACGCTTTCCGCCGCCACCAGCCAGGCGAGCGCCAAAGCGCCGCTGTCGGTCAGCAGCAAGGACCTGCTCAATCTCGCGCAACTGCGCGCATTCCGGCTCGTCGCCGAGATGGGCAGCGCGACGCGCGCGGCGGCCGCGTTGTTTCGCGCGCAGTCGGCGGTCACGCGCTCCGTGCAGGAGCTCGAGTCGGCGCTCGGCGAACCGCTGTTCGATCGCGGTCCTTCGGGCATGCTGCCCACTCCGGTCGGCCGCGCGGTGCTGCATCGCTGCGAGCGGATCTTCGCCGAACTCGAAGAACTCGCCCGATGGTGCGCCGCGCGACAGACGCGCCGCCGGCCCGTCGCGGAAGGCGCATTGCCCGCGTACCTGCTCAACACGCGGCGGTTGCAACTATTCGCGGCGCTCGCGCGGCATCGGCATATGCCGAGCGCGGCAAAAACCTTCGGCATCAGCCAGCCCGCGGTGAGCACCGCGATCCGGGTACTCGAAAGCGGCTCGGGACTGAGTCTGTTTCACCGCAGCCCGCGCGGCATTCTGCTGACGGCCGAGGGCGAGACGTTCCTGCTTCACGTACGCCGCGCGCTGAACGAACTGCGCCACGTCCCCGACGATATCGCCGCATTGCACGGCAAGATTCAGGGCTCGGTGACAGTCGGCGCGTTGCCGCTCGGGCGCACGCTGATCCTGCCGAAGGCGATCGCGCGAATGACCTCGGAGAATCCGGGCGTACGCGTGGTCACCGACGAAAGCGCATACGAGACGCTCGTGGCCGGTCTGCGCGCGGGCGACATCGATTTCATTCTCGGCGCGCTGCGCGACAACGACGCGACGAGCGGCCTGAAAAACGAGCGGCTGATGTCGGAAAACATGGTGGTGCTGGTGCGCCGCGGTCATCCGCTGACTCACGCGCACGATCTGACCATCATGGGTCTGCGCGACGCGCAGTGGATTCTGCCGCGCAGCAACGCGCCGGCGCGTGCGCTGTTCGAAACGCAATTCAAGCGGATGAAGGTGAAGCCGCCTCTGCCGACCGTCGAGACCGCCGACCTCGCGGTGATTCGCGGCCTGCTGCTCGGTACCGACATGGCGGCGGCCTTGTCGGCGCAGCAGCTGCATCACGAGATTCAGTCCGGGCAATTGGTGGTGCTCGATGTACCGCTGCACAACACGCGGCGCGAGATCGGCCTGACGATGCGCGCGGCGGGCACGCCGTCACCGGCCGCGCGCGCATTGATCGACGCGATCCGGCTGTCGGTCGTCGATGTGACGCGCACCGTCAGTATCGGCGCGAACTGAGCACTTCCATTGATCAGGGCGACAAAGAGTGGAGGCTTCTTGCGTTGCGCCTGGTTCGTGCGTCCATGGGCATTGGAAAAGGACTTCGTCATAAACCTGCGAAGACGCGCACCGCATTGGACCGCCGCGCATGGAACCGTGCCGGCTCCGGCACGAGCCGCAAGCGGAAATAGCATAGCGAATGACGCGTTAATGAAGCATCGCCGTATCACGTGCGGCAACAATTCTCCGACAATAGAAGAGCGCGCACCTCACCACGCGGCGCCTCGACGACACCCGGAGAAAACGTAATGAACAAACGCCAGTTCCTGACCAGCGCCGCGGCACTGGGCGCGGCGGTCGCGCCCGCATTTGGCGCGAAGCGTGAGCACGCCGAATGCGGGCCGTCTCCGGTCGTCCTGACGAACTCCGGCGCGATCAAGCACAGCAATCGCGGCGCGCTCAATCCCGCTTTCGATCAACTGCTGGCGAAGCACCAGGTGAAGTTTTCGCAAGCGTACGGCGTCGATCTGCCGTGGCTCGCCAGCATGAAGACCGTGACGATCCATCCGACGATCGAATACGATGCGCACATGCATACGTTTAGCGGCCCGCTGCTCACCGACGTGCTCGCAAACGTCGGCGCGCCCGACGCGGGCAGCACGCAAATCGTCATGCACGCGGTCGATGGCTACGCGGTGTTGACGACGCTCGACAAGGTGCGCGAGTATCACTTCATCGTCGCGACACAAATGGACGGCAAGCCGCTGGCGCTCGGCGGCGTGGGGCCGTTATGGGCGATCTACGACGCCGATCAGATTCCCGAACTCGCGGCCAAGCCACTGAAGGACCGCTTCGAATTGTCGCCGTGGGGCCTGTATCACATGCAGCTCACAGAGGCGTCATAGCGCGCCACCGAATCGCTCGACGCACGCCTGCCGCACGCGCTCGACCGAGCTCGCCCACTGACCCAGCGCGAACGAACACGCACCGGCAATATTGAACGCTTCGGCCCGCTGATCGTTCGGCAAGGCGGAATCTTCGAGCTGCGGCGCGACGAGGGGCAACGCGTCGACGAACTGCCCGGCCGAACATAGCGCCACGGCTCGCTGGTTGTCGCCTCGGCCTCAGCGCCCCGAAATAAGCGCTTTTTCACCGTCTAATCCGCCGTTATGCCCGTCATTGCGAATGAAAGGATCGCGCGGTGATGCTAGAATCGCGCCCGTCTTTTCTTCGACGATCATGACTCGACACTCACGCAACCACCTGACCGCATGGCTTGGCCTCGTCGCCATGTGGCTCGTCGTGTTCGCGCCGCTCGTGAGTCAGTTGCTCGAATCGGGCCGCGCCCACGAGCCGATTGCCGCGCTATGTTCGGCGCTTCATCCGGCTGGTGCAAGCAATGCGAGCGATGCGAGCGTCGTCGCTCAAACCAGCCCCGCGCCCGTGCATCTGAGCCACGACGATGCCTTCGGCGCCTGCGGCTACTGTCATCTGCTCGAACATCACGTCGCGATGCCGACGCTCGCCGCCGTCGAGCCGCCGGCCGCGCTGCCGCTGGCCGGCACCGCGCCGCCCACGCTGTCCACCCGCTTCACCCCGCTTGGCGCCTTCCCGTCGGGACGTCCGCGCGCCCCACCTGCCGTTTCCTGATCGCTACCGGTTCTGATCGCGCCTTCGTCGCCCACATCGACGAGGCCTGCGATCGCCTGTTCAATGCATCGAGGAAACGCTCATGTTCAACTTCGCGCTGCGAAGGCTCTCTTATTGCGTCCGCCGTGACGCTGTCTTTTCCGCTCATCGCGCGGTTCGTCGTTCGGTTCTTTGGCCCGCGCTCATGCCTGCCTTCGTGCCGGCTTTCGTTGCAACACCCACGCATGCCGCCGACGCAAACACCGACGCGACGCTGCCCGCCGTCAGCGTCAGTGCGAGCGCAAGCGCAAGCGCGAGCGCCGCACCGCGCGCCGTCGACCCGAACCTGCCGGCCTCCGTCGAAACCGTGACGCGCGATCAGTTCGCGAACTGGAACGTCGTCAACACCGAGGACGTGCTCAAGTACATGCCGAACCTGGCGGTACGCAAGCGCTTTACCGGCGATCTGAATTCGATCATCGCGGTGCGCGGCACCAGCAATACGCAGAGCGCGCGCGGCCTCGTCTATGCGGACGGCTTGCTGCTGAGCAACCTGCTTGGCAATAGCTATTCGTTTCCGCCGCGCTGGTCGATGGTGTATCCCGACGAAATCCAGCAGGTCGACGTAATCTACGGGCCGTTTTCCGCGCTGTATCCGGGCAATTCGCTCGGCGCGACCGTGCTGATCAGCACGCGCATGCCAAAGCAGTTCGAGGCCAACGCCGACGTGAAGGCATTCACGCAGCACTTCAGCCTGTTCGGCGTGAACCAGAGCTTCAACGGCAGCGAAGCGAGCGCGTCGATCGGCGATAGCATCGGCAAGTTCTCGTACCGGCTCGGCGTCAATCATCTCGAGAACACGAGTCAGCCGCTGCAATTCGCAACACTCGCTAAATCGACCACGCCCGCAAAGGCCGGCGACACGCCCGTCACCGGCGCCTATTTCTACAACAACCAGACCAATGCGCCGACGGCCGTGCTCGGTGTGAACGGCGAAGGCATCGAGCACACGGTGCAGGACCAGTTCAAGCTGAAGATGCAGTACGACTTCACGCCGACGCTGCAAGGCGGCTTCACGCTCGGCTACTGGCACCAGACGTACAACAGCGAAACATCGACGTTCCTGCGCGACGCGGCCGGCAACCCTGTGTACAGCGGCAACGTATCGATCAACGGTTACCACTACACGATTCCGGCGGCCGCGTTTGCGCCGGGTGTCGGGCACAGCGAGAACTGGCTCTACGGCGTGTCGCTGAAAACGCGCAACGCGACCGGCTGGAACGGCGAGGCGATCGCCTCGTATTACGACATCGGCAATGGCGTCGCACGCACCGCGAATGCCGGCGGCCCGGGCAATGGCCCCGGCACTGTGCTGTTCAACGACGGCACCGGCTGGAAGACGCTGGACCTGCGCGGCACCTATACGCCCGCGACGAACCAGCCAGGACTGGCCAATCACGCACTGAGCGTCGGCTACCACTACGACAACTACTTCGTCGACAACCAGACCTACAACACGCTGAACTGGCGCGACGGCGACGCGACCTCGTTCGCCAACGCGTTCACCGGCAAGACGCAGACGCAAGCTCTTTATGCGCAGGACGCGTGGCGCTTTCTGCCGCGCTGGAAGCTCGTCTACGGCGCGCGCTATGAAGACTGGCAAGCCTACGATGGCGCACAGTCGCTGCCCGGCACGACGATCGCGTACAGCGATGCCAGCCAGCGCCACCTTTCGCCGAAGGCGTCGTTATCGTTCGATGTCAGCGACGAGCTGACTTTGCGCGCGTCGATCGCTCGCGCGTATCGCTTTCCGACCGCGAGCGAACTGTTCCAGGGGCAAATCAACGGCTCCGCGATCGTCAACAACAATCCATATTTGCAGCCCGAAGACGATCTGTCGAAAGAGCTGAGCGCCGAATGGGCGCATTGGAATGGCGTGTTCCGCTTCTCGCTGTTTCAGGACGACGTGAAGAACACGATCTTCAGTCAGACCGACACCACCGTGATTCCGAGCGTGACGAACTTCCAGAACATCGGCAAGGTTCGCTCGCGCGGCGTCGAAGCAAGCTATTCGGGCGAGGACGTGTTCGTGCGCGGGCTCGATCTGCTCGCGAGCGTCGCGTACACGCAGTCGAAGATCCTCGAGAACGCACGGAATCCGGCCTCGGTCGGCAAGTACTTCTACCGCATTCCGCTGTGGCGCGCGAATCTTGCCGCGACGTATCACTTCGACGCGCGCGCGGCGCTGACGCTCGCCGCGCGTTACTCGGGTCGTCAGTACAACACGCTGACGAATACCGACACGAACCCCAACGTGTTCGGCGGCACCAGCACCTACACGGTTGTCGACGCGAAGTTCACGTTCAAGCCGACGAAGCTCAGCGAACTCGGCATCGGCGTCGACAACCTGTTCGACGCGCGCTACTTCGTCTACCACCCGTATCCGGGCCGCACGTTTTATGTCGAAGCGAAGCTGCATATCTAAGCCTGATGCAAGACGCGGCAAACCGCTTGTCGCACACGAACCATCGCCCCATTTGCCCGACGAGGATTTCATGTCCACGACTCGAACCGCCGAACGCGTGCGCGCGCAGAACGGTACAACCGCCGCCACGAGCGGCCCGACACATCCAGGCTATCGAACCCTGTGGCGCTGGCACTTTTACGCGGGCCTCTTCGTGATGCCTTTTCTACTCGTGCTCGCCATCACCGGCACGCTGTATTGCTTCCAGCCGCAGATCGAGCCGCTGCTTTATCGACAGCAACTGGTCGTCGCACCGCAAGCCGTGCCGAGGCTGGCCGACAACGCGCTGCTCGCGAAAGCGCGCGCGGCGATGCCGCCCGGCTCGATCGCGACGACCGCCGTGATCACGCGCGATCCGCAACGCAGCGCGGAATTCGTATTTCGTCTCGCGGACGGCACGCAGCAGAGCATCTATCTGAATCCGTATAGCGGCGAGGTGCTGGGCACGCTGAGCGTCGAGCATCGCTTGATGCAGGTGGATCGCATGCTTCATCGCAAGCTGCTGCTCGGCAAGCCCGGCGAACTGCTGATGGAACTGGCCGCATGCTGGACGCTCGTGATGATCGGCACCGGCGTCGCACTATGGTGGCCGCGCGGCAAAACGACCGCGCGCGCGGTGCTGCTGCCGCGCCTGGCGCTGAAAGGACGTCCGCTATGGAAAAGTCTTCACGCGGTGATCGGCATCTGGCTCGCGCTTGGCGCACTTGCGTTCGTATTGACGGGGCTGCCGTGGACCGGCTCGTGGGGCAAGCAGTTCAAGGCGTTCGCGACCGCGACGCAGCTTGGCGCTCCGCCGGGCGCGTGGGGCGGTTTGCCGTTGCGCTCCATCGTGCCGGGAACGCCCTCGGACCACCCGGGCCACGCGAGCGCCACGCTCGCGCATGCCACGCGCGCCGACATGGACTCGATGCCCGGCATGGTCATGGACGACCTGCCGTTGCCGCTGACGCCGTGGGCCGTGGGCAACGCGAGCGTGCCCTCTTCCGCGGCCACCGACGCGGCGCAGCCTCTGTCGCTCGGGCATATCGTCGCGCTCGCCGCGTCGCTCGGTATCGCGGACGGCTACCGCATCGTGCTGCCGAACTCCGCAGCCGGCGTCTACACGCTTTCCTATTTCCCCGCGAATCCCAAAGACGAACGCACGTTGTACGTCGACCAATACAGCGGCGCGATCCTGAAGGACATTCGCTACGGCGATTACGGCGCGATCGCGAAGGCCGTGTCGTACGGCACCTCGCTGCATATGGGTCGCTACTTCGGCGTCGCGAATCAGATACTGTGCGCGGCTATTTCGCTCGGCCTTGGCGCGCTCGCTGTGACCGGCTTCGTGATGTGGTGGAAACGTCGGCCGCAACGCTCGCTCGGCGCGCCGTCGCGCGAGCGCGCCGCGCCGCCGATGCGTGGCTGGACAACCGGCCTCGCGCTTCTCGGCGTCGTTTTCCCGCTGATGGGCGCAACGCTCGTCGCGGTGTGGCTGCTCGACCGGCTGGTTTTCGGCCGTGACTCACGACCGGAACCGAACGGCGTGGCGTGAGATCAAGACGAGCCGGGGCGCACCGCTTGTGCCTCACGAGCGTTTACGATATATTTTGCTCGCTTATGATCGATTCACGCCGAAACGGAGACGAGATCCATGCAGCGAACCCGGGAAGATGCAATCAACGGGCTACTGCCCGAGCAGCGCGAAGCACTGATTCTGGAGCGATTGCGCACGCATGGTCGCGTGCTCGCGGCTGAGCTGGCCGCCGAGCTGCAGATCTCCGAGCACACCGTGCGCCGTCATCTGCGCGATCTCGCGGATCAGGGGCACTGCAAGCGCGTGTACGGCGGTGCGCTACTGATGTCGCCCGCTGACAAACCCGCGGCGCTGCGCATGCATGAGGCCGTCGATCGCAAGGCACTCCTAGCCGCGGCGGCCGTATCGATCGTTCGTCCGAAGCAGATCGTGCTGCTCGACGCGGGCACGACGAACGTCGCGATCGCGTCGGCGCTGCCCGACAACGCCGGCCTGACCATCGTCACGAATTCGCCCGAGGCCTGCGCGCGGCTGCTGAACCGCCCCGGTATCGACGTGATCCTGATCGGCGGCCGCATCGCCGGCGGCGCGGCGGGCTCGCTCGGCGCGACCGCGCTGCTGCAGATCCAGCAGATCCGCGCGGACCTCTGTTTTCTCGGCGCCTGCGCCTTCGACCCCGACGAAGGCGTCGCCGTATTCGACGCAGAGGACGCCGAACTGAAACGCGCGATGGTCAAAGCGAGTAGCCAGATCGCCATCGCACTGACCTCGGAAAAGCTCATGACAGCGGCGCCGTTCGCGGTAGCGCCTGTTTCGGCCGTCGATTATCTGTTCGTCGAAGCGGACGTGCCGGACGCGCGTGTCGCGAGCCTGCGGGCCGTCTGCGATAACGTGATGGCGGCACGCCCATGAGCTCGCTCGTCAGGGAACGCATCGCGACGCTCGCCGTCTTTCTCGCCAACGGTTTCGGCATCGGCGCATGGGCGGTCGAGGTGCCGCGCATCAAGGAAAGCCTGGCGCTCAGCGACACCTCGCTCGGCATCGCGCTGTTCTGCTTCGCGCTCGGCGCCATCGTTGCGATGCCGCTGGCGGGACAGCTCGCGCCGCGCGTCGGCAGCGGCCGCGCCACCGCGCTGCTCGGCGCGGCATTCGCGATCGCGCTGCCGTTGCCCGCGCTCGCGCCGGGCATGCTGACGTTGTGCGTGGTGCTGTTTGCGCTTGGCGCGTCGAACGGCGCGCTCGACGTGTCGATGAACGGACATGCGAGCGCGATCGAAACACGCTGGCGCGCGCCGATCATGTCGTCGTTTCATGCCGCGTGGAGCGCGGGCGGCCTGCTTGGCGCGGCGAGCGGCGCGATGTTGCAGAAAGGCGGCGTCGGCGTCGTGGGCGGGCTGTTCGCGCCCGATCTGTTGATCGCGGCCCTGATCATTTTCGCCGCGTCGTTTGCGTTGCGCGATATCGGTCCGCGCGCGGCCGCCGCGTCGAGCGGCTTCGCATGGCCCGACAGCAGCGTGATGAAACTGGCGCTGCTCGCGTTCATGTGCATGCTCGTCGAAGGCGCGGTGGCCGACTGGAGCGCGGTGTACCTGCGCTCCACATTGAACCAGGAAGCGAGCGTCGCCGCGATCGGCTACTCCGCGTTCGCGTTTTCGATGGCGGCCTGCCGGATCGCCGGCGACGCATCGGTGCGGCGCTTCGGTTCGAGCAAGGTCGTCGCGCTCGGCGGTCTGATCGCGCTCGCCGGACTCGCGCTCGTGCTGAGCCTGCCGACGGTGCTGACCGCGTGCGTCGGCTTCGCGATGGTCGGCATCGGTCTCGCGAATATCGTTCCGGTGATTTTCAGCGCGGCGGGTCGCTCGAACGCGACGCCGGCGATCGGCGTGTCGATGGCGGCCACGTTCGGCTATGCGGGCTTTCTGGTCGGGCCGCCGCTGATTGGTTTCGGTGCCGGCGTGGTTGGCCTGCGCGCGGCGCTGGGCGTGCTCGTGATGGCCACGCTGATCGTGTCGCTGCTGGGCGGCAAGGCGGTGCGCGCCGCGCAACCCGCCTAGCCAGCGTTATTTCGCTTTCTTGTCGAGCACGGCAAGCGGCTTGCGAACGGGTAACGCATCGCGTGCCGCATGCTGACCCAATGGCCAGCTGAACGCGCCCAGCAGCGAGCTCGGCTGCGTACCATCGTCGAGACCGGTGGCCGGCCACTCGTGTTTCGCGGGCACCCAACGCGTGCCGAACACGTGATCCCACATCGGCAATAGCTGCGTGAAGTTGTGATTGAAATGCTCGGCGCGAATCGAGTGATGCAGCCGGTGATACTGCGGATTGTTGACCCACGTGACGTAGCGGCCAAGGTCCATGCGCAGATTCAGATGCGCGAAGTAGTTGCCGAACATGAACACGATCGAGGTCGCACCGACGATCCACGGCTCGACCTTGAACAGTACGCCGACGAGCGGATAAAGCAGGCAGCCCTTGAGCAGCACTTCTATCCAATGATGCCGCAACGTGATCGTCACGTTGAAATCCACCGCGCTATGGTGCAGCGAATGCAGCTTCCACAGGATGGGCCATGTGTGCTGCAAGCGATGAAACGCGTATTCGAGGAAATCGATCGTCAGCAGCACGATCACGAACGAAGCTAGCGCGCCCCACCCGCGCGACACCAGCACCACCATCCCGCCGCCGAGTGCATTGACGATCGCGACGCTCGCGGCTGCCGTCAGCGGCTTCGTGGCTTCCGCCAACGCCAGATACAGGCCCGCATACGCCATGTTCAGACGCTGCCCCGCGCGCGATTGCAGCAATGCGGCTGGCCAGCGACGCTCGAGCAACGCACCGACGCCCATCATGACCAGCACGAGCGCGTAGGCTTGCAGCCATAGGCTCGCGTGGTGCAGCAATGCGGGAAACGGGCTCGACGCTAACATGAAATTCCCTGATGCGGCGGTCGTTAGCATGATCTTCGCAGCCCGCCGGCCCGCACGCAAGCGCCCTTTAGCGGGGGCCCGCCGCGAATTCAGCTTCACCCGCAAGCACGGAAAAAAATGGCGGGGTCATCGCTTCACGCCGTCACGATCGCGAGCGGACGTTAGATGCAGCCGTATCGTCCGCTCGCGTCGTCGTTGTTTGTCGACATCCGTTTGCTATTGGCCCCGCCGCACCTCGCAAGTTGCGCCAAGCTCCCCGAGCGCGAATCGCGAGACTTTTGCTGCCGTCGGCATTTGTTCACTGCGTGAAATTCCGGCTGCAACATGTGTAGTTCTTGTGCATTCGTCATTGCAATGGCTATGCCATGCTGGAATGAAGGCCTGCTACGTATGGAGAAATGCCTGCCGGGGCACTTCGAAGCGGGCCTGATCGCACGCAATGCATCGGAAATGAGACGCCGCGGGGATGCCCCGACGCCTTCGTGCTGGCTCGTACACGTCGTTCCACGCGCGCGGGAATACCCGAACGCGCATTGACGGACCAAGGTTTGCGACCCGTACCGGTCAACATGCCGACACGTCATGCGACGAAAGCGCGCCTGAATCATGCGGACCGGCGTGTCGCAAAGTTGAGACGGCAAGCGGCTTACAGCAGCGCGGTCAATTGCGCGACACGCGACTCGAACTGCCGCAATTCATCGCCGGCAAGCGACCTCTTCTGCGGCAGGTCAACCTTGAGCGGATCCTGCGGCACATCGTTCACGTGGACCTCGAAATGCAGATGCGGTCCGGTTGCCCAACCGCTCTTGCCGACATAGCCGATCACCTGATCGCGCATTACGCGGCTGCCGGAGCGCAGTCCTTTCGCGAAGTGCGATAGATGCGCGAACGTCGTAGAAAACGGTGCGGGGTTCTGAATGACGACCACGTTGCCATAACCGGCCTGACGGCCGATAAAGCGGATTACGCCGCGCGCGGTGGCACGCACGGGCGTGCCAACCGGCGCGGCAAGGTCGACACCGTCATGACTTTGCCAACGATGCAGCACCGGATCGAAGCGGCGCAACGAAAAAGCCGACGACACGCGTGTGAAGTCGAGCGGATAGCGCTCGAACGCAGGCCCTGCGCTGACGCCGTCTTTCGAGTAGTAGACCGGTTGGCCGTGAAGATTTTTCTGCAGGAACACGTCGTGCGCGGTCGAGCCTCGCATGATGCGCACCGCGAGCGGTTCGCGCGATGCGTCTTTGCTGTTGTCGCTACCGGTGTCGAATACGGCGCTCACGCGGTCGCCAGGTTGCAGATCGCGCGACAGATCGAGCTCGTCGCGAAACGCACGCGACAGAATGGCTGTGGTGCCCGCATCGACGCCGATGCTCTGCGCGGCCGCCGCGAATGTACGCTCGACCGGCGCTTCCCTCACGGTGTACGCGGGGGCTTGCGCAGCGGGCACGACCGGTGCGGGTGCCGACGCCGGTATCGGCACGCGGGCAACGGCCTGCGTCGAGTCCTTGCTCAGGAGCGAGACGTCGGGGTCGCCGTTGCGCGCGGCGCGTTCATGAGTGACGAGATAGGCGGCGCACGCCGAGCTCATTGCGCATACGACAATGATTTTGCTGGCGCGCCCCGACAGAAGACGAGCTACAGATAGAGGCATGGTCAGGAACGACTGTCGACCATCGCATGCGCGAAAGGCACGCACGGCGAGGTGGTTTCGTTGAATCAGCGTCTCCAGACACTGCGTAAGACGCTGCATGAGGCTCGGGGCAGCCTATGGTTGCTTTCTTAAGTCAGCCTTAAGCTGCCCCCAAATGAGCCTGCGATGCGGCGAGGGCGCGCGCTCGAACTTTGGCCGCTGAGGCACGACGGGCATGACGGCGCAATCGCGCTGCGCCGACGAGACAACAAGCCGGAATATTCGACTCGGCCGCGCGGACGTCGACCGGGTTACGACAACGAAGCAAGCATGTTCGACAGCCGTCGGACATGGGCCTTGAACGCGTCGCTCGTTTCGCGGTTCGTGGTGGGATTCAGATGCGAGCTTTCGGCGAGTTGCGCCTGCTCGTGAAAGTCGTTGGCGATCCTGCGCTTGATATCGTCGGGCAGCGACCGCACGATGGAGACCAGCAAAGCCTCTTCGGCATGCAGCATGCCGAGAATCGAATGTGTGTCCATACGGGAACCTCCGTGGGGAACATCGTCGGTGCCGGCCGGCAGTGGCGCCGGCGCTCCTCATGTTACCCCGTTGGTTCCGCGTCGTTGGTCGTGCGCGTTACTCGGCGATCGAATAGCGCGACGGACGAGCACGCGGCTGCTCCGCCTCACGCTCGACGCGCGGACTCGCGCCGCGGATGAACAGGACCGCGCAAAACGCGACCATGGCCCAGATGCAAAGAATGACGGTCAAAGCGCTCATGTCAGTTTCCGGTACTTCGGGATAGTACGGCGATGCTGCCGCGTAGGCTGTCAATGCAGCGTGGACCGCTCGGGCGCACCGAACAGCAGCTCATCGATCAGGGCGGTCGTAAACGTCAGCTGCGTTTCGAGCGATTGGCGCGCGGCTTGCGCGCCGGCTTCGTCGCTCTCGGGCGACGGCCGCGTGTGCCTGCGTGGCCAGACGCACGATGGCTTCGGAACCGCGTTGCAGTTCGCGCATCGCGCGGTCGTCCGGACCCGGCGTCGGCTGATCCCGTTCCGAGGTGGTGAGTTCCGGCAGGTCGGCGTCGAACCGGTGGGGTTTGTTGTGACGGGAAGACATCCGGGGCTCCTGACGGAAAAGCGCGATATACGCGACGGGACGAACCCAGTGTGCGCCGCCCCCCGTGTTTCAATTCACCGAACAGAAGCCGAATCTGAAGCCAATCCGGGGGCTTCGGGAAAAACGAGGGTTTTTACCAAGCAATTAGCGCAGGTGGGCCGCAAATCCCGTCGCCGGGGCGTTGGAATTCGCGGCAGCGGCAGGAAAACGTCTACCTTGCCGGCGCGGAAAAGACTTTGAGCGGCCTCAAGCTGCCGGAACAACGTCGATGCGCAATGCCTCGCCGCCGGCGGCAATCGCCAACAGGTGATCGACGTTCGGATGCGCGCCCGGACGGTTGCGCGCGTCGGCCGTATGCTCGGCAAACAGCGCGAGGCCGTGTTCGGCCGCCTTCGCGTCGAGCGTGCCGAACGCGCCGCGCAGGTAGTTGTACACCGCGAGCGAGCCCTGCTTGCCAGGTTTGTTCTCGATGCTAGCGACCACGGTACCGCTGCCATTGACCAGATCGATGCGTGCGATGCCGTCGATCGCCGGCATTCTGGCGAGATTTTCCTTGAAAACGTTGCTCGGTTCGATCATTGAAACCACTCCTTCCGTTCTAAAAAATGCATAGCGGGCCGTATCTTATCCGATGGGCGGCGAGCGGGCGAATTGGTGGCCACGACGGATCGGCACGCGCATCTGATACCTGGTGTACTTCGCCTGTACGACCAACCCGTTCGCGTTGACGGGCGGCGCCAGCCGTACGCTGACGTGGACGCTGAAGTACGCCGATCCGGCCTGATAGCGGCAGGCGCCTTCCTTCCTGTTTTCAGGCAGGAAGGCCTCGTTCGATGGTTGATAGGGGTAGCAGCCATACCGGTAGCAGAAGTTGGACTTCGCGATCGAAGTCGGCGAAGGCAAGCGGCCTCTCGATAGTGCGCGCGTGGCGTTGAATGCCGTTATGCAGCGGGTCAACCCGGCGTCAGCTGAAAAGCGTTGATCGAGAAGTCCGCGTGCGAGCAGCGGTTCGCCGCGCCGAAAAAAAAGCCCGCTTCCGCGGGCAACCCTTCTCTACGCAGCAGCGCCACGCGTGAACAGCATCACCCCTTCGTCGCGCCAAACGTCAGACCCGCGACGAAATGCTTCTGCATCGCAAAGAACATCATGACCGATGGCAGCGCCGCCAGAATCGATCCCGCCGAAACGAGATTCCACGCGGTCGTCCACTGCCCTTTCAGCGCGGCCACGCCGACCGTGATTGGCGCGGCGTCATCGCCTTGCGTCAGACACAAGGCCCAGAAATAGTCGTTCCACACGAACGTGAACACGAGGATCGCCAACGCCGCGAGCGCCGGACGAATCAGCGGCAGCACGATCCTGAAGAACACGGTCCACTCGTTCGCCCCTTCGATGCGCGCCGCCTCGACCAGCTCGAACGGCAGCTGCTTGATGAAGTTGCGCAGAAACAGCGCGCAAAAGCCGGTCTGGAACGACACATGAAACAGAATCAGCGCGCTCACGGTATTGAACAGACCGAGTTGCAACGACAGATCCCGCACCGGAATCATCAACACCTGGATCGGCACGAAGTTGCCCGCGACGAACGTCGCGAACAACGTCGAATTGCCGCGAAAGCGATAGATCGCCAAGGCAAAGCCGGCCATCGCCGCAAGTGCAATCGAACCCACTACGGAAGGAACCGTAATCAGCACGCTATTCCAGAAGTAATGCAGCATCGGCGACGTCGTCAATGCCTCGCGATAGTTATCGAACATCGCGAAGTGCTTCGGCCATCCCCAGTAGTTGCCCTCGCTCAGTTCTTCGGTCGAACGCACGGACGTGACCAGCACCGCGATCATCGGCAACAGCCAGATCACGAGTGCAATCGGCAATGTCAGTTTGTATGCGCGGCGCGTGGCCGGCTTCCATTTGTCGATCGGAATCGGAAACATCAGCGGCTCCTCATTGCTCGGCGCGCAGCATCCGCCGCAGGTGATAGACGATGTACACGAGCATGATGCCGAACAGCACCACCGCGATCGCCGCCGAATAGCCGATGCGGTAGTACTTGATCGCCTGGTCGTACATGAAATAGGCGAGCACCGTCGAGCTTTCGAACGGACCGCCGCCCGTCATCACCGAAATCAGATCGAAGCTGCGCAGCGCGCCGATGATCGTCACGACGATCGCCATGAACGTCGTGGGCCGCAACTGCGGCAGGATGACATGCCAGAGCATCGACCAGCCCTGCGCGCCTTCCATTCGCGCAGCTTCGATCTGCTCGGCGTTCAACGTGGTCAAGCCGGTCAGATAAAGAATCATGCAGTACGCGGTTTGCGGCCACAGCGCCGCGAACACAATGCCGAGCGTCGCATAGCGCGGATCGCCGAGCACCGGCACGCCGTGGCCGAGCATCATCGCGAGCAGGCCGAAGGTCGGATCGTAGAACCATGAAAAGATCAGTCCGACCACGACGCCCGACAACACGAATGGCGCGAAAAACAGCGACTTGACGATGCGGATGCCCGCCACCGCCTGATTCAGATACAGCGCGACGGCGAGGCCCATCGGCGGTGCGAGCAAAAACAGCACGAGCCAGATCAGGTTGTTCTTGAGCGCCGTATAGAAGGTGGGCGTATGGACCAGCTCGATATAGTTCGCGAGGCCGACGAAGGTCGGCTCGGTCATCCCATCCCAGTTGAAGAAGCTCAGGCGGATCGTCGAGAGGATCGGCCACACCACGTACACGGCCACCATGAAGCAGGCCGGCGCGAGAAACAGGAACGCGGCGCGCCGCTGCCGCCGTGCGGTCGGCGTCGGGCCGCGCCGGCGCGACGCGACGGACGCGCCGCTCAGCGCACCGCTCGACGCCGGCAAGCCCGGGCCGCCGGGTTCAACAGGACCGTCGACGCTACGACGGCTGACGGAATGCGACACGATCAATCTCCCGATCCAATCCGATGCATCGGACAGCGGCCTTGCGGCCGCCGCCGCTCACTTCTTGTAGATACGCTGACGCGTCTGCTCGAGCTGCGCGAGGATGTCGTCCAGTTTCGACGGATCGGAGACGAACTGCTGCATCCCCTTCATCCCTTCGTCGGCCATTTCCTTCGTCATGTCGCGATCGTAGAACTGCGCAATGCCGCCCTTCGTGTTCGACAGGATCTGGAAGCCGATCTTCGAAATCGGATCTTCAGGCTCCGGCGATTTGCTGTTCGCCGACAACGAGCCGAGTCCCTTTGCGAGTTGCGCACCGATCTGAGGCGTCTCGACGAACGCAAGGAACGTGTGCGCATCGGACTTGTTCTTCGCTTTCGACGGAATATGCAGCGATTCGACCGGCCCGTCCTCGGCGGTCGGCACCTTGGAGTCGATGATCGGGAACTGGAAGTACCCCATTTGCGGCTTCACGTTGTCCGGGAAACCCGCCGCAATGAACGTCCCCATCAGCATCATGGCAGCCTTGCCCTGGAACAGGAACGGCTGCACCGCGTCGAGATCGTAGGATAGTGAATTGTTGATGAAGTAGCCGTCGTCGATCAGTTGCTTCCACGTCGTATAGACCTTCTTCACGCGCGGATCGGTGTACGGAATTTCGCCGGCCATCAGCTTCTGGTGAAACGCATTGCCGTTCAGGCGCAGATCGAGATAATCGAACCAGCCGGCCAGCGTCCAGGCATCGCGGCCCGCCACCGCGATCGGCGCAATGCCGGCGGCCTTCAGCTTTTTCGCGGCGTCGAGAAACTCGTCCCACGTTTTCGGCTCGCCCTTGATGCCGGCCTTCTCGAACAGGTCCTTGCGATAGAACATCCCCCACGAGTAGTACACGGTCGGCGCGGCATACTGCTTGCCCTTGTACGACGATGCTTCCTTCGTCGACGCATACATGTCGTTCCAGCCGTTCTTCTGCCAGTCGCCGGTCAGATCCTCGAACAGGCCACGCTGCGCGTAATACGCCATACGCTCGCCGTCGTGCCAGTTGACGATATCGGGCGCGACAGTCGAAAGCCAACCCGGCAGCTGAACCTTGTAGGCTTCCTCATCGATGAACGATACCTTCACGTCGATCCCGGGATGCGCCTTCTTGAACTCGTCGACCACCTGCTGCCAAACCGCGCGCTGGCCCGCGCCCTTGTACGCGATGTTCATCGCGAGCGTGCCCGCCTGCGCGGTGCCGACGACCGAGGTCCCCGCGGCAACCGCGGCCAGCGCGAGCGCCAACAGAATCTTGCGTGGTTTCAGTTTCATCCTGACTGTCTCCTTCTTTCCATGGTTTTTACGTCGTTGTCGCTTCTATATCGAATGACTGCGTGGAATTGCCAAGGCCAGACTTCTATTGCGAGCGGTAGACCGCTACCCCTTGCGGCGCCACCTCCCGGGAGCCGATCACGAATGCGTCGTCGGAAATGTCGTCGAGCGTGTGGGTGCTATCGCCATAGTTGAACACATACGTCAGTCCGCCGCGACGGCTGATGCGCACGCTGTCGCCGAGTGCCTGCGTTTCGAGGCCCGCTTCCTGCGCGATGCGCGCGAACAGGCGCACGGTCAAGGCGTCGTCGAACAGGCTCGCGAAGTAGTGATACGCGCCGCTTCGCACGTACGCCGGATGATCGTCCGCGAAACGCGCGCGCACGTCGAATGAAGAAGATGCATCGCTGTCGATGAAATCGCGCCAGTGTCGCGCGAAGCCCTCGGCGGCACCGCCCTGCTGTTCGAGCACCACGGCTTCGGTCACGTTCGGCCGCATCGATTCGACGCGCCACACGCGCAGCAGCAGCACCGACGTCAATGCGCCCGGCGGCAGATTCGCCGGAATCCGCAGCTCGCGCGTCTTCGATCCGGTGCGTGGACCGAGCACGACCTGCGCGCCCGAGCGCGCGAGACGTTCGGCGAAATCGTCGGGCACGACCGGCAGCGGCGGCACGACGACGAGGCTATAACCATCGAACGATGCATCGGCCGGCACGACATCGACGTCGAGTCCGAGCGCGCGCAAAGCCGAGTAGTACTCGAACGCGAACCGCGGATAGTGAAAGTCCGCGCCCTGCGGATGAATCTCGAACAACCACTTCGCTTCATAGTCGTAGACGAGCGCGACTTTCGAGCGGATCGACGCATTGGCAACGGCGTTCGCGGCGAGCACCGCGTGAATTTCGGACGCCACCCGCGATGCTTCATTGCCGCCGACGTCGAGCCGGTTGTCGGGCGTATTGAGACCCGCATGCATCTGCTCCTGCGCGAACGGCGCCTGACGCCAGCGGAAATACGACACGCAGCCCGCGCCGTGGGCAAACGCTTCCCAGCTCCACAGCCGCACCATGCCCGGCAGCGGCGCCGGATTCCACTGCGCCCAGTTCACCGGTCCCGGCTGCTGCTCCATCACCCAGAACGGCAGCTTCGACATGCCGCGATAGACGTCGTGATTGAACGACGCGAAGTCCGGATGACCGCTGCGCAACCAGCGCGCCTTGATGTCCGGCGCGAACCACTGCTCTTCTAGCGCACCGAGCGGATAGCTGTCCCACGTTGCGACGTCGAGATCGGCCGCGACCTTGTAGTGATCGAACTCGGTGAAGAGCTGCATGAAGTTGTGCGCGACGGGCCGCCCCGGCGAATGCGCGCGAATGATCTCGACCTGCATGCGGTTGTAGCGCGCCACTTCGTCGGATGCGAAGCGCCGGTAGTCGAGACGATGCGAAGGATGCGCCTCGGTCACGGTGCCGACCGGCGCGTCGATTTCTTCGAAGCCGCGGTACTCCATGCTCCAGAACACTGTGCCCCACGCCTCGTTCAACGCCTGGATCGTGCGATAACGCGCCTTCAGCCACTCGCGAAAGCGCGCGACCGCGGCCGCCGAATAACTGACCACCGTGTGATGACAGCCAAACTCGTTATCGGTCTGCCAGAAAGCGACCGCCGGATGCTTGCCGTAACGCTCGGCCACCGCCGTGCAAATACGACGCGACGCCTCGAAATACGCGGGCGACGAGAAGTCGTAATGACGCCGCGAGCCGAACCCGCGCGGACGTCCATCGGCGCCGACCGGCAGGATCTCCGGATGACGATCGATCAGCCACTTCGGCGGCGTCGCGGTCGGCGTACACATGACGACCTTCAGGCCAGCCGCGCCGAGCACGTCGACGGCGCGATCGAGCCAGCCCCAGTCGTATTCGCCGGGAGTCGGCTCGATCCGGCTCCAGGCGAATTCCGCAATCCGCACCTGCTCGATGCCGAGCGCTTTCATCCGGCGCCCGTCGTCGTCCCACATCGACTCGGGCCAGTGCTCCGGGTAATAACAGACTCCAAGACGCATCCCTATGTCCCCAGTGTTTTTCAAGCGTAGTGTTCGACGGATTCGAGCGACGCGGCCGCGAAACCGTCCTCGGTAAACAGATGACAGGCCGTGCGCGACACCCGCAGGCTCGCGCGATCGCCTGGAGCGAGGCGCGTGTTGCCGGGCGCCTTGGCGATCAGAACGGCGCCGCCGGGTTGATCGAGGTGCACGTAGCTGTGCTCGCCAAGCTGCTCGACGAGCGATACGGTGCGCGCGAGCACGCCGTCTTGCGACGCGGCCGCATTCGTCGTGGCCGATGCATCGACGAACTCGAGATGCTCGGGACGCACGCCGAGCGTGACCGGCTGCGCTGGCTGCAATCCGGCGCTGCCGACCGGCACACGCACGTTCTCGCCGGTGTCATCGAGCGTGACGAGCACGCCCTGCGCATCGAGTGACGCCACCTTGCCCGGCAGGAAATTCATTCGCGGCGAGCCGATAAAGCCGGCCACGAAGCGGCTTTTCGGGCGGTGATACAGCTCGAGCGGCGCGCCGATTTGCGCGATGCTGCCGTAACGCTCGGTGTCCTTGCCCGAATGCAGCAGCACGATCTTGTCGGCGAGCGTCATCGCTTCGATCTGATCGTGCGTCACGTAGACCACGCTCGCCTTCGCAAACTGCTTATGCAGACGCGCGATTTCGACGCGCGTTTGTCCGCGCAAGGTTGCATCGAGATTGGACAGCGGTTCGTCGAACAGAAACACGCCGGGCTCGCGAACGATCGCGCGGCCGATCGCGACGCGCTGCCGCTGCCCGCCCGACAGCGCCTTCGGCTTGCGCTCGAGCAGTGCCTCGAGTTGCAGGATGCGCGCGGCTTCACGCACCTTGCGCTCGATTTCATCCTTCGGGGTCTTCGCGAGTTTCAGGCCGAACGCCATGTTCTCGAACACGCTCATGTGCGGAAACAGCGCATAGCTCTGGAACACCATCGCTACGCCACGCTGCGCGGCCGGCACGTCGTTGACGATCTTCCCGCCAATCGACAGGTCGCCGTCGGTCACATCCTCGAGCCCGGCGATCATGCGCAACAGCGTTGACTTGCCGCAACCCGACGGGCCGAGAAACACGCAGAACTCGTTTTCGCCGATGTCCAGATCGACGTTGCGAATCACCGGCGCACCGTCGCCATACGCCTTCTGCACGCCTCGTAACGAAATGCTCGCCATTGCATCGACTCCGTGATTTAATCGGTGCGAAGTCGGAGATTAAGCGCTTAATCAGCATGACCGAAAAATCGATCGCAAGGCGATCGTTGGTCTGTCTCCGATATCGTTTTGTACGTTGTTCGATGACAGATGTTGCCGCGCCTCGCGCCGCGACGCAAATGTCGGACAGCCATCCCAAATATTGACAACATCATGCCCACACTCAGCGAAGTCGCGCGTCATGCCGGCGTCACGCCAGCGACGGTTTCCAACGTGCTGCGCAAGCGCGGCCGCGTTGGCGAAACGACCCGGCAACGCGTGCTCGAGGCAGTCGCGGCGCTCGGCTATCGCCCGCATCTCGCCGCACGCGCGCTCGCCGAGGGCCGCGCGCCGACGCTCGCGCTGATGGTGTCGAGCATCGCGAATCCGTTCTATCCGGAGTTCGCGCTCGCGGTCGAACGCGCTGCGCGCACGAGCGGCCACTTCGTGATCATCTGCAATACCAACGACGATCCGCTAAGCGGCCGCGCGTACCTAGACCAGATCGCCGGCACCTTGTCCGAAGGCGTGCTCGTGACCAACGCGAACCTCGATTTCGCCGATCTGCACGAGACCGAAGCGCGCGGCACGCCGGTCGTGCTGTGCATGTGGGAGCGGCCCACCGAGCCGCCCGGGCTGCCGTGCGTCGCGGTCGATTTCCGGCTGGCCGGCAAGCTGGCCGGCGAGCATCTGCTGGAGCTCGGGCATCGGCGCTTTGGTGCGATCGTCGGCAGCAAGGTGTCGGGCATTCACGTGGCGCGCTTCGAAGGTTTCGTCGACGCGTTGCGCGCGGCCGGTGTGACGAGAAATCGCGTGCGACACGCGGCCGACACGATCCACGGCGGCTCCCTGGCGGCCCGCGCGCTGCTCGAAGCCGATCCGCAACTCAGCGCGATCTTCGCGACCAACGATTTGCCTGCGCTCGGCGCGATGCACGCGGCCGCGGATCTGGGCCTGCGCGTGCCGCACGAACTGTCCGTGATCGGCATCACCGACATCCAGCTCGCGCGCGAGTCGCGCCCTGCACTGACGACGGTGGCGGTGCCGACGGTCGAGGTCGCCGGACTTGCAGTGGAACTGCTGCGCGAGCTGATCGAGACTTCGTACGGACAGCCGGGACGCGCCGCGCGGGACATGCCGGCGCCCGTGCCGATGCGGATTTCGTCCGAGCCGAAACTGGTCGTGCGCGCATCGACGGCCGCACCGCGTTCGCGTTGATGTGGCAGTTACAGCCGCGCCGCAACGTTGCAGTTCGTCGCAGTTGGACCAGGCTCGGCCAGCTTGCCGCGCGTCAACTCGCGTGACGAGGCCGGCGCGCACCGACCGCCAACGCAATACAGGCCAATCCCGCGGAAACCGCCGCGAACGCGACGTTCGCCCACAAATGTCCGACCCGGGTCGACAGCAGCGCTATGCCGACCGCCGGCAACGAGTTGCCGGTGTAACAGCAGAGCAGATACGCCGATAGCAATTCGGCGCGTTGGTCCGCGGGCGCGATCCGGTTGATCTCCTGCAAACTGCCGCGAAACCCGAGCGCGGCTGCGATGCCGCACAGCGCGGTCGCCGCGCTCAGCACTACGATCGACGCGACGACCTGCGCCGACAGCAGCAACGCGAGACTCGGCGGCAACAGCCACAGTCCGGCGAGCATCGCGGTGCGAGCGGCGAGTTTCGACGTGACCATCACGGTGATCGTGCTCGCGGCGAACAGTTCGGCGACGAGCGCCCCGCTCAGCGCGGGGCTGTGCAGATGCATGCTGTTCGCGATCAGATTGGGCAACAGCGCCGCAAAAAAGCCGAGCAGCGCGAAGGTCGCGAATGCGGTGACGGCAGGCACGACGAATGCCACGCGCAATTGCGCGGGCACGCCGATGCGTGGTGCGAACGACACCTGTGCGAACGTCCGGGCACGCGCCTGGACCGTTTCGCATGCGAGCGCCGCCAACGCCGCGGTGACCAGAAGCGTCAACAGATAAACGACGAACACCGTGCGCAATGGCCAGGGCGCGAATTGCGCGAGCAGACCAGTCAGCAGCGGTCCCACTCCGAGCCCAGCCAGATTGACCGCCGCGGCAAGACGGCTGGCGGGCGCCTTGTCGGCGCCGGCGTGCAATTCCGCGATCCACGCGGTCGCCGTGGCGGCACCGACGCCGATTGCAAGGCCGCTCGCCGCCCGGGCGACGAAAAGCCACGTCGCATGCGTGGCGAACAGAAAACACATCGTGCTCGCGATCGCGGCTGCGAGCACGAGCAGACTGACCGATCGGCGCCCGGCCTGGTCGGACACGCGACCGAATAGAAACAAAGCGCCGAGATTGCCGATCACGTAGGTCGCGTACACGAGCGTGATCGTCAGATCGGACAAGCCGAACCGGCGTTGATAGAGCGGATAAAGCGGCGTGACCATCGTGCTGCCCGCGTACAGAACGCCGATCACGAGGGCGGCGGCGATCAGCGATGCGCGGGAGCCGAGTCGTCGCTGCCACCAGTGCGAAGGCATGGGTCTCTCCGAAAGGTTCGCATTCAGTCGACGCGAGCAAGCGCTGTTCCGCCGCAACCTCTCGCAAACGTTCAGCGCCCACTGAAAAAGCGCGTTACGCACCTCGAATTGCGTTGAAAACCCACCGCTGACATTTCAACCCGCTTTCAGACGGGCCAGGACTTTCCCCAAGCCGAGAAGCGCCGCTTCGCACTGCAGCACAGCGCCAAAGCGTTACCACACAAGGCTGTCAGCCTGCACGCGGTTCGCGGCGCGGCGAATTTCCGCGTTCACATTTCCTTGACGAGCAGTCGCGGGCCTGCTGTACTAAATCAACCAAAGTGATTTAGGCGATTTCCTTCGGACCACATTGCATCGAAGCGTCATCGTCAAACGTCAAGCCCGCAGCTTCGCAGTTTCGATCTATCTGCAGTCCCATACGTCGTTGCCAATAACCGGAGGAGCGTCTCATGAATCTGAATTCCCACAGGCGTCCTGTCGCCAGGACAATCGCGTCGATGTGCGCCGCGTCAGCGGCGCTGTGGTGCGCAAGCGCGAGTCAGGCCGCCGACCAGCCCGTCATCGGCCTGATCACGAAGACCGATACGAACCCGTTCTTCGTCAAGATGCGCCAGGGCGCGGACGCGGCCGCGTCGAAAGACGGCGCGAAACTGATCACGGCCGCCGGCAAGTTCGACGGCGACAACGCGAGTCAGGTCACCGCGATCGAAAACATGATGACGGCCGGCGCGAAAGCAATCCTGATCACGCCGAGCGACACCAAGGCGATCGTACCGAGCATCAAGAAGGCGCGCGCGGCCGGTGTGATGGTCATCGCCCTCGATACGCCGACCGATCCGCAGGACGCAACCGACGCCCTGTTCGCCACCGACAACTTCAAGGCCGGCGTGCTGATCGGCAAATATGCGAAGGCCGCGCTGAACGGCAAGCCCGCGAAGATCGCCACGCTCGATCTCGCGCCGGGCGTGTCGGTCGGCGTGCTGCGCCACAACGGCTTCCTCGAAGGCTTCGGCGTCAAGGAAGGCGACCCGTCGATCGTCTGCAGCCAGGACACGCGCGGCGATCAGGCGAAAGGTCAGACGGCGATGGAAAACTGCCTGCAGAAAGCGCCCGACATCAACGTGGTCTACACGATCAACGAACCGGCCGCGGCCGGCGCGTATCGCGCGCTGAAGGCGGCGGGTAAGGACAAGGGCGTGATGATCGTGTCGATCGACGGCGGTTGCGAAGGCGTACGCAACGTGAAGGCCGGCGCGATCGCGGCGACCTCGCAGCAGTATCCGCTGAAGATGGCCGCGCTCGGCGTCACCGCCGGCGTCGACTACGCGAAGACCGGCAAGAAGGTGTCCGGTTATCACGACACCGGCGTCACGCTGATCACCGACAAGCCGATGTCCGGCATCGACAGCAAAGACACGAAGTTCGGCCTCGACAACTGCTGGGGCAACAAGTAACGCGCATTGCACAGCGGCCCGTTGCGCGTCGCACCGGGCCGCCAATTGATTTGCAGCGTGACCTTCATGTCACGCTCATGTACCGAGGACTGCCATCATGTCGACCCCTTCCGCGCCCGCCGGCCGGCCGCGCCCGTCTTTCACCGAGCACCTGCCGTCGCTGTCCGAAATCGGACCGCTGATCGCGCTGGTGCTGGCCTGCGCATTCTTTGTCTCGCAGAGCAGCCGCTTTCTATCGTTCCAGAACCTGTCGCTGATCCTGCAACAGACGATGGTCGTCGCGGTCATCGCGATCGGCCAGACACTGATCGTGCTGACCGGTGGCATCGATCTGTCCTGCGGCATGGTAATGGCCTTCGGCTCGATCATCATGACGAAGTTCGCGGTCGTGCTCGGCGTGCCGCCGATCCTCGCGATTCTGTGCGGCATCGGCGCCAGCACCTTGTTCGGCTTACTGAACGGTCTGTTGATCACGCGCATCAAGTTGCCGGCGTTCATCGTCACGCTGGGTACGCTGAACATCGCGTTTGCGCTCACGCAGATCTACTCGAACGCGGAAAGCGTGTCGAACCTGCCCGATGCGATCATGTTCCTCGGCAGCACGTTCAGGCTCGGACCGGCGGAAGTCACGTACGGCACCGTGCTGACGCTGCTGATGTATGTGGGCACGTGGTTCGTGCTGCGCGACACGGTGCCCGGCCGGCATCTGTACGCGCTCGGCAACAACGCCGAGGCCGCGCGACTGATGGGCCTGTCGTCGCAGCGGATTCTGCTGACCGTCTACACGCTTGCCGGCGCGATCTACGGCATCGCCGCGCTGCTGTCGGTAGCGCGCACCGGTGTCGGCGATCCGCAGGCCGGGCAAACCGAGAACCTCGACAGCATCACCGCGGTCGTGCTCGGCGGCACGAGTCTGTTCGGTGGACGCGGCTCGATCGTCGGCACCTTGCTTGGAGCGCTGATTGTCGGCGTATTCCGTAACGGCCTGACGCTGATCGGTGTTTCCTCGGTGTACCAGGTATTGATCACCGGCATCCTCGTGATTCTCGCGGTCGCCGCCGATAAACTCTCGCACCGCGGCCGTTGATCCCGCACAGGAGCCTTGTCATGTTGACCTCCACCTCCTCTTCCACGTCCGCTGCGATGCCGGTTCTGCAGGCACGCGGGCTCGTCAAACGTTACGGCAACGTGACCGCGCTCGACGGTTGCGATTTCGAAGTGCTGCCCGGCGAGATCCTCGCGGTGATCGGCGACAACGGCGCGGGCAAATCGTCGCTGATCAAGGCGCTCTCGGGCGCCACGGTGCCCGACGAAGGCGAGATTCTGCTCGACGGCAAACCGGTCAAGTTTCGCAGTCCGCTCGATGCGCGCGCACAAGGCATCGAGACCGTGTACCAGGAACTCGCCGTCGCGCCGGCGATGAGCATCGCCGAAAACCTGTTTCTCGCCCGCGAATTGCTGAAGCCCGGCTGGCGCGGCTCGCTGTTCAAGATGATCGACAAGCGCCGCATGCTCGACGAAGCGACGGCCGCCATGAAGGATCTGCAAATCGGCATCCGCTCGATGCGCCAGGCGGTCGAAACGCTGTCCGGCGGCCAGCGCCAGGGCGTCGCCGTTGCACGCAGCGCGGCATTCGCGCGCCACGTGGTGATTCTGGACGAGCCCACCGCCGCGCTCGGCGTGAAGGAAGGCAACATGGTGCTCGAACTGATCCGGCGCGTGCGCGAGCGTGGCCTGCCGGTGATTCTGATCAGCCACAACATGCCGCACGTGTTCGAGATCGCGGACCGCATCCATATCCAGCGGCTCGGCCGGCGCGCGGCGCTCGTCAATACGAAGGACGTGCACATGTCGGAAGCGGTCGCGATCATGACCGGGGCGAAGGAAGCCGACGTGAAGGCGATCGCATGACGCGCCGCCCAATCCGCTGAGCCACGAGGCCGGTACACGACAATGGACACCCCCAGCACCAGCAGGCGTTCGCCGGTCAAACGCACGGTCGGTTCGAATCAGGTCGGCATGCGGCAATTCAACGAGCGCATCGTGCTGCAAACGATCCGCTTGCATGGACCACTGCCGAAGGCCGAGGTCGGCCGTCTCACGCGTCTTTCGATGCAGACGGTGTCGATGATCGTCGACCGGTTGATCGCCGACGGCCTGCTCGAAAAGCACGCGCGCGTGCGCGGCAAGATCGGCCAGCCGTCGGTGCCGATCGCGTTGTGCGCGGACGGCGCGTACACGATCGGTATCAAGGTCGGACGCCGCAGTCTCGACGTGCTCGCGATGGACTTCGCCGGGCGCATCGTATGCCGCGACGTATTCGAGTATGCGTATCCCGATCCGCGCGCGCTGTTCCCTGCGCTCGAAAACAAACTCGCGCGCGTGAACCAGACGCTCGGCGCGAAGGCGGGCAAGGTGGTCGGCGTCGGTGTCGCGGCGCCGTTGTGGCTCGGCGGCTGGCGCGACTTTCTCGGCGCGCCGCCCGACGCGCTCGACGCCTGGAACGACATCGATCTGCGCGCGCGCATCGCGACGATAACCGGCCTGCCCGTCGAGTTCGCCAAAGACACCACGGCCGCCTGCGCGGCCGAACTCGTGATGGGCCAGGGCCGCGGCATCCACAACTTCCTGTATCTGTTCGTCGGCACGTTCATCGGCGGGGGTCTCGTAATCGACGGACGTCTGCATGGCGGTCCACACGACAACGCGGGCGCGGTCGGTTCGATCCCGCTGCGCGAAGGCGGCGCACGCAAACCTGCGCGGCAGTTGCTGCACGCGGCATCGGGCTTCGTGCTCGAACGACTGTTCAGCGATGCGGGCGCGCCGGCGGCCGCGGCGCATGATCATCGCGCGTTGTCGCCCGAGTTGTGGCGGCATACCGAGCGATGGCTCGACAGCGCGTGCCCGGCGATCGCGAATGCGCTAACCAATGCGGCCGCGTTGCTCGATCTCGAAGCCGTCGTGATCGACGGCGAGTTCGACCGGCTACTGCTGCGCGAGATCATTCGGCGCACCGAGCGCGTGCTCGATCGTTTCGAATGGGAAGGGATGGTGCGGCCGCAATTGCTCGAAGGCGCGATCGGCGCCGATGCCCGCGCGATGGGCGGTGCGATTCTGCCGCTATATGCGCATTTCGCGCCGGTGCATGAGCTGTTCCTGAAGCCGGCGGCGTCGGAGGCAGGTTATGACGAGCGGTGAGCGATTCACTGCGCGGCAACTTTCGTCGCCGCGGGCGTCGATCCCGCCGGCGCCGCCGTCACGGTTTTCTGAACCGGCTTGTCGAGCAACGGCTGCAACGCCGGCGCCATCGACTTGAGCAACTGCACCGCCAGCGCACTCGTGAAGTCGTAACGCGCGGCATACGGCTCGTGCACCCACGCGGTCAAGGTGCCGTAGAAGCGGTCGCCGAGCGCGAACACGAAGGTCGCGCTGCGATTCACCTTGCGCGACTCGATCAACCGCGCGCCCTTCGCGTACACGTTCAAGCGCTGATCGCCGGTGCCGGTCTTGCCATAGACTTCGAGCGTTTCGCCGTTCGGGAACGTCATGCCTTGCGCGAGACGCCTCGCGGTGCCACCCGTCACGACGTCGCGCAACAGCATCCGCACCTCCCCGGCAATCTCCGGCGACACCTGCTGCTGCGGCGCGACCACCGCGCGCCTGAAATGCGTTTCGTACGGCGTATCTTTCGCGAAGTCGATTTGCGTCAGCGTTTCGGTCGGCACCTTGTTGCCGCCGTTCGTGATCACGCCGATCAGTTGCGCGAGCGCCGCCGGACGATCGCCCGACGCGCCGATCGCCGCCGCATACGACGGCGTCAGCGACGCGAACGGATAGCCGAGCGCCTGCCAAGATTTGCCGATCGCGTCGTAGGCGCGCAACTCGACCATGCGCTTGATGCGGTGATCCTGGGTCACGTGATAGCGCGTCTTGAAGAGCCACGAGTAAGTCGACAGGCGGACGTCCTGGCTCGCGGCTTCGATCTGCGCAAGCGTCGCATCCGGATGCGAGCGCAGGTAGTTCAGCGTCCATAGTTCGAGCGGATGCACACTCGAAATATAGCCGCGGTCGTTCAGGTTGAAGCGGTTGATGCCGTACTTGTCGTACAGATTCGCGAGATCTTCGTCGTCGAGCATCGAAGCCGCCGGCGTGTTCTTCAACGCCGCGTACATCAACTTGTTGAACCACGCGTTCGATTGATCCGGCGCGACGCTGCGCAACGCGGTCGCCACTTTCGGGGGCGACTTGCGCACCCCGAGCAGCAATAGCGTGATCTGCTGATCAGGCGTCTTGCCGTGGTACTTCGTGTAGAAACGCTTCATGTACACGCGGCTTTCCTGATCGGCGAAACGCGTCAGGTACATCTTGCGGGTCGCCGGATCGCCGAGCCATTGCGACGACGGCCCGGTGGTCTGCACCATTTCATAGTGCACGATATCGCGCATCAGCCGCACGAACACGAGGTTCACCGAATGCTGGAACGCGCGATGCACGGTCAGGATGCGGCTGTTGTCGTCGGACTCGAAGTTCGTGAAGGTCTGCGCGCCGCCGCCCGTAAAGAACGTTTCGCCCGGGCTCGCCGAGTATTTACGCTCGACGGCGGCGTCGAGCATAGGCTGCAGCGAATGGTCGCGCGCGTGCAGCAGATAGTCGATCGCCCAGCGCGTCAGCCGATCGTTCGGATCGGGCGTGATCGCCTTCAGTTGGGCATTGCTCAGCGATGCGTACCGTGTGTGCAAATCGGTGACGATCTGCAGATACGTGATGACGGTGCGCAGTTTCGCGGTCGAGCCGAGGTTCAGGCGCGCGCCGGAATTGATGTCGAACGGCTGGTTCACGCTATCGGTCTGCACGCGCACGAGGTTCGCGTCGCCGTGCCGCTCGAACAGCGTGAAGCTGTAGGCGATATGCGACGGATCGTCGGTCCCGCGCAACATTTCGTAGCCGACGAGACCCGCGGCCTTCGCGCCGTCTTTCGTCGCGGCGGCGGCGAGGCGCTCGGCAACGGCCTGTTGCACGTCATTGTTCAGCGTGCCTGTCGCCTGCACGTCGAGGCGGTCCAGTTCATAGAAACTACGCACGCCGAGCGCGGCGAGCAGATGCGAGCGCATCGACGTGACGGCCTTGCGCGACACGAACGAACCGAGATCCGGTGTGCTGCGCGGCGCGCGATGCAGTTCGACGTGCGCCGCCAGCGCCGCGTCGCGCAACTGCTCGGTGATCACGCCGCCACTCGCGAGCAGCCGCATGTAGCTGTCGGTCAGCCGTTCGAGCTCGGGATAGCCGCGCTGCAGAAAAAACGACGGCGCGCGCTGCGCGATCATCAGCGACAGCACTTCGCGAAACGCCAGACCCTGGTCGGGCAGATTTGCTTCGGTCGACGGCGCCTTCAGCAGCCGGTTGGTCTCGCGGAAATCGCGCCCATACCAGGCGGCGAGCCCATCGCCGATACCGTTGATTTCGCCGACGCCGGGCTGCGCGGCAAGCGGCACCGAGTTCAGATAATGGACCACGATCTGTTCGCGCGCGGGCAGCGTTTGCGGTCCGTTCAGATAAGCGCGCACCGACGCCGACGCGATTTGCCGCAGCTTTTCCGGGGGCGTCGCGGTGCGGCCGCCCGCCGAGTGACGGAATTTCTCGATCTGCGTCGCGAGCGTGCTGCCGCCGGGCGCCTGCTGATGACGATTGAACACGCGCGCGCCCTGGTCGACGAGCGCGCGGCTGAAGCGCCCCCAGTCGATCGCCGGATTGCGGTTCGGCTGATCCGGATCGAGCAGATAGCGGTCTTCGATGAACAGCAACGAGTTCACCACGAGCGGCGGAATCGCGCCGAAGCTGTCGTACACGCGACCGGGAAACTGAGCGCTGTATAGCGGCACGCCGGTGCCGTCGAACAATTGCAGGCCGGCCGTGTCTTTTTCGTCGTAAGGCAGGAACAGGCCGTCATCGGCTAGCGAAAGCATGCGTTCTGAATCGCGCGCCTGCGAGCTGATTTCGAAGCCATGTTGCAACAGACGCTGCTGGATAGCCGGCAACAGCGCGTAGCCGAGGCGCGCGTCGTACGGGCCCTTGTCGGCTTGCGGAAAGCGGATGGAATGACTAGGACCGTCGTTGACCGAAAAAGCGACGTCGCGGGTCAGCTCGGAAAGGTACCGCGCCTGCAGTCGCGAGGTCTCGATTTCGATCTGCACGAGCCGCGCAATCAGCGCCACCGCGAGCAGCAAAAACGCGGCAAGCCCCCATTTGAGCCCACGCCAGCTCCGCACGGGCACGGTGCTGGTCACGCGAAGCGGAAACCGAAGCGGTGGCCGATTCATGGCTGCTCTCCCCGAGCGATGGCCAGGGGGTCGAGCCTGGCTCAGTTCATTCAAAGCAGTGTAGCTCGGAACGAGAAACCCTCATCGGTTCGGATTGATGCGACAGTGTCGCGGCTACAACACCTGCTGGCGTCGGATGACAGAACGCGAACCGGCATGAGATATTGAAGCTCTTTTCACACGAATAACAAACCGCCTTTTCGGGCGGTTTTGCCGTTTCTGGCGGGCCTTGCCGAAAGAAAGTCGCTTTTTGGCTGGCATTCTTACCGGCAACCGGGCGGACAGCGGAGCAACCTGTTTGCGCAGCGCCTAAATTCGCGCTTTCGTCTGTGCACGCAACAGCGCGATAAACCGTTCCGCCGGCGGCGACAGCACGCCGCCCTTGCGCGTGACGATGCCGAACGTCTGCGATGGCGATTTGAGCCTGACCGGCACGACGCGCAGCATCTTGTGCCGCACGAACGGCCCAGCAATTGCGCTCGGCAGCAGCGAAACGAGTTCGGCGCTGCTTTGCAGCAGTGCAACTGTCACGAATGTGGAAGCCGTCGAAATCGGATTGTCGGGCATGTCGAGGCCGGCGAGATCCATCTCGCGTTCGAGCAGCGCATGCAGCGGCATGTGTGACGGATACATGACCCAGCGATGCCCGGCGAGATCGCGCAACATCATCTCGCGGCGCGGCAACGGCACATGCTGATAACCGACCACCACCGCCAACGGCTCGTCGCCGAGCGGCCGATACTGATACTTCGACGGATCGGCCGCGACCGCCGCTCGGCCGACCACCAGATCGAGCCGCCCGTCGTCGAGCTGTGCGAGCATTCGTGCGCTGGTGTCCTCGACCACTTCGATCGACAGAGCCGGTTGCGCCGCATGCAATTGATTCAGCGCGGGCACCACGCAGTCGGGAATCGCGCCCATGATCGCGCCGAGCGCGAGCCGCCCGCCGCGCCCCGAACGAATTTCGGCGACGTCCTGGCAGAGCGCGGTGAGGTCCGACGTCACGACGCGCGCATATCGGATCACGCAATGACCGAGCTGGTTCGGGATCATGCCGCTTTTCGAGCGCTCGAAAAGCGGCGCGTCGAGCATCGATTCGAGCTCCTGCAGCGCCTTGCTCGCCGCCGATTGCGTCATCGACATCACGCCGGCCGCTTTGTGCAGCGATTTGTGATCGTCGAGCGCGATCAGCAGATGCAGCTGCTTCATGCGCAGCTTCGACAGCAGGACGTTGAGCGTGTCTTTCATCGGCGGGGTGAGTCGCAAAAGCGATCACGATATGGAAACAATTCAATATACCCGCGAGGCCCAGCGCCGTATAGTCGCCGAAGGAGACATTCATCCAGTTGCGCCGCCCGTTCGCGGGCTCGAGCGCAATCCTTCCATCCCCGTACGGACCACATCGCCATGAGCCAAGCGTCACACTCTCCCGCCCTGCGCGGCGTCTTCCCCGTCGTGCCGACGATCTTCGACGACGCCGGGCGTCTCGACCTCGAAGGCCAGAAGCGCTGCCTCGATTTCATGATCGACGCCGGCTCGAACGGCCTGTGCATTCTCGCGAACTTCTCCGAGCAGTTCGCGCTGTCCGACGACGAGCGCAACACACTGATGCATCTCGCGCTCGAACACGTCGCGGGCCGCGTGCCGGTGATCGTCACGACCACGCACTTCAGCTCGTACCAGTGCGCGGAGCGCAGCCGCGCAGCGCAGGCCGCGGGCGCCGCGATGGTGATGGTCATGCCGCCGTATCACGGCGCGACGATCCGCATCGGCGAGCGCGGCATCTACGAGTTCTATCGTACGGTGTCCGATGCCATCCAGATTCCGATCATGATCCAGGACGCGGCGGTCAGCGGCACGCCGTTGTCCGCGCCGTTCCTCGCTCGCATGGCGCGCGAGATCGACAACGTGTCGTACTTCAAGATCGAAACGCCGCAGGCCGCGAACAAGCTGCGCGAGCTGATCGAACTGGGCGGCGACGCGATCGTCGGTCCGTGGGACGGCGAGGAAGCGATCACGCTGATGGCCGACCTCGATGCGGGCGCGACCGGCTCGATGACGGGCGGCGGTTATGCCGATGGCATCCGCCTGATCGTCGATGCCTATGCGGCCGGTGATACCGAGGCCGCCGCCGCGCACTATCAGCAGTGGCTGCCGCTGATCAACTACGAGAATCGCCAGGGCGGCCTCGCATCGTGCAAGGCGCTGATGAAAGAAGGCGGCGTGATCGGTTCGGACGCGGTGCGTCACCCGCTGCCGCAGATGCATCCGGCGACGCGCGAAGGGCTGTTGAAGATCGCACGCCGGCTCGATCCGCTGGTGTTGCGCTGGGGTCGATAACGCAGAGCGAAGCGCGGCGGGGCGCCCGTCGACGTGCGGGCTCACGCGGGCTGGACGGGCACACGCGATTGCCGCTAACCTATGGCCCCATGCAAAGTTTCTACGAAGCCACCGTCACCCGCTCCTCCGCCTGCGCGCCGCTCAACGGCCGACGCAGCGCGCACGTCTGCATCGTCGGCGGCGGACTTGCGGGACTCTCCACCGCGCTAGGACTCGCCGAACGCGGCGTCGAAGACGTCGTCGTGCTCGAGGCGCAGCAGGTCGGCTTCGGCGCATCGGGACGCAACGGCGGCTTCGTGTTCGGCGGCTACAGCCTCGATTGCGCCGACCTGCTGAAGACGCTCGGGCCGACTCGCGCGCGCGAACTCTATGCGCTGACCACCGACGCGGTCGAGCTGATGCGCAAGCGAATTGCGCGCTATCGGATCGATTGCGACGCGACCGATGCCGGCGTGATCCTCGCGAACTGGTTCGACGAACCTGCGCGTCTCGAAGCCCAACGGCGTCTGATGCGCGATTCGTTCGGCGTCGACTGGGAACCGATCGCTGCCAACCAACTCGCCGCGCAACTGAAAACGAGCCGCTATCACGGCGGCCTGTTCGAGCGCAACGCGTTCCATTTTCATCCGCTCAAGTACGTTGTCGGCGTCGCCGCGGCGGCCGCGCAAGCGGGCGTGACGATACACGAGCGCTCGCCGGTCGTCAGCTTGCGGCGCGACGGCGCGGGCTTCGTCGTCGAGACGCCGCGAGGTGCGCTCGACGCGCGTCACGTCGTGATGGCAGGCGGCGGCTATGCACGCAACGTGTACGCGCGCGTCGAGCGCGCGGTGCTGCCTATCGCCACCTACGTGATGGCAACGGAGCCGCTCGGCGAACGCTTGCACGACGCAATCGCCACACGCGCCGCGATCTATGACACCCGCTTCGCGTTCGACTACTACCGCCCGTTGCCCGACACGCGCATCCTGTGGGGCGGCCGCATCTCCGTGCGCGACCGCGAGCCCGAGGCGATCGCGCGTCTGTTGCGACAGGACCTGCTGAAGGTCTATCCGCAGCTGTGCGACGTGCGCATCGAGCACGCATGGGGCGGCCTGATGAGCTACGCGCGACACAAGATGCCGCAGATCGGCCAAAGCACGGACGGCGTCTGGTACGCGGTCGGTTTCGGCGGACACGGCATGGCGCCGACCACGGTGTCGGGCGAACTGCTGGCCGCGGCTATCTCCGGTGAACGGCCGGTGCCCGACGCGTTCGCGACCTTCGGCCTCACGCGCACGTACGGCGCGCTCGGCCTCGCGGCCGCGCAGCTCACGTACACCGCGATGCAAACACGCGACGCACTCGCCGCGCGCCGCCGGCCCACGCGCCCGGTCGCGTAAGCGCCACGCAAGCTCCTTCGAGATGCCTTCGTCGATGCCCGGGACCCACGCCAGAGGCCCATTTCGCCATGCTAGAATGCGCCGTCACTGCCGCTCGAAACCACAATGAAAAAGGGAAGCAAGGCCGCCGAGCCTGATACCAACGGCATCGTGTCTGGCACGCCGCACGCCGACGCGCGACGTACCGGCGCTAGGCGTACCGACGCCCCGCGTGTGGACGCCCCACGCAAATACGATCCCGAGCAGACTAAGCGCAACATCCTCGACGTCGCGACCCAGGAGTTCTCCGCGATGGGGCTGACGGGTGCCCGCGTCGACGCGATCGCGGAACGCACGAACACCACCAAGCGCATGCTGTACTACTACTTCGGCAGCAAGGAAGGGTTGTACCAGGCGGTGCTGGAAAAGGTGTATGGAGACATTCGCGCGCTCGAACAGGACCTGCACATCAGCGAACTCGATCCGGTCGAAGGCATGCGCGCGCTGGTCGAATTCACGTTCGACTACCACGACCGCCAGCGCGATTTCGTGCGCCTCGTGACGATCGAAAACATTCACGGCGCGAAGTACGTCGAGCAGGTCAAGACGTTCAAAGGACGCAACGTCACCGTGATTCACACGATCGAGGATCTGCTCGCGCGCGGCATCGCGGCGGGCCAGTTCCGCAGCGACATCGATCCGATCGATCTGCATCTGATGATCAGCTCGCTGTGTTTCCATCGCGTGGGCAACCGGCATACGTTCGGCACCGCGTTTGGGCGCGATCCGTCGCATCCGCGGCTGCGGGCGCGGCATCGGGCGATGATCGTCGATGCGATCTTGCGGTTCGTGAAGAAGGACGATTGACGCCGGTTGCGCGGCGACCGGCTGAAATGGAAACGGGATGTGGTGAAAGCCACATCCCGTTTTTTATCGCTTCGAGAAACGCAGCGCGTTCAGCGGCTTGCTGCCCCGGCAAACCGGTGACGGCAGTCGACGTGGTTGCCGCCGCACCGCGACGACAACCGGGGATTCGAAGGGAACTACGACCGTCACATGAAGCGACGGCTCAGCGGGAAGACTCAATCCACCAGCACGATCCGCTTGATATCGCCGACGACGAAGATATACGACAGCGCGCCGATCAACGCGATGACACCGATAAACACCAGCGCGCCCACGAACGAACCGGTCGCCGCGACGATCAGGCCCACCACGAGCGGCGTCACGATACCCGCCAGGTTCGCGGCGAAGTTGAAGATGCCGCCGGTCACGCCGAGCAAGCCCTCGGGCGCGATATCCGACACCAGCGTCCAGCCGAGCGCGGCCATGCCCTGCGCGAAGAACGCCACCGACAGAATCGCGATCACCACGACGTTGCTCTGGACATAGTTGGCGAGAATGATCGTCGACGCGAGCAGCAGACCCGCGATGATCGGCAGCTTGCGCGCGACGTTCGGCGATTTGCCACGGCGCAGCAGCCAGTCGGAGAACACGCCGCCGAACATCACGCCGATCGAAGCCGCGATGAACGGCATGATCGCGAAGAAGCCGATCTTCAGCCACGCCATATGACGTTCGGTGGCGAGATACGTCGGGAACCACGTGAGGAAGAACACCAGCGTCGAATTGCCCGCGAACTGGCCGAGGCAGATGCCGGTCAACTGGCGATGCTTGAGCAGTTGGCCAATCGTGCCCCATTGGAAGCCGCTCTTCTTCGATGCCGCAGCATCGGCTGCACCCGCGACATCCTTGTTGCGTTGCGTGAGACCGCCGCCCGCCTCGATATAGTCGAGCTCTTCCTGATTCGCCGACGGATGATCGCTCGGCTCGCGATACAGCAGCCACCACACCACGCCGAACGCGATACCGACGCCGCCGACCACGAGGAACAGCGAGCGCCAGCCGAATGCGCCCATCAGCATGAACAGGAACGGGCTGAAAAACGCGAGGCCGATATATTCGCCGACCGTGTAGGTGCCGGTCGCCATCGCGCGCTCGCTTTGCGGAAACCACGTGGCGACCACGCGGCTATTGGTCGGAAAGCATGGCGCCTCCGAAACGCCGAGGCCGAGACGGAAGGCGAACAGCCCGCCGATGCTCCCCACGAGCCCTTGCGCGAGCGTGCAGAGCGACCAGAACGTCATCGACAGGAAGTATGTGAGCTTGCTGCCGAAGCGGTCGAGAAACAGGCCGCCCGGAATCTGCGAGGCCACGTAGCTCCACGAAAACACCGAGAACAGCAGGCCCATCAGCGCGGCGTTGATGCCGAGCTCCTTCGTCAGCTGCGGTGCCGCGATGCCGAGCACGGTGCGGTCGAGATAGTTGATCATCGTGCCGACCGCGAGCAGCGCGAGGATCTTGTAACGGGCTTTCGAACGGCGCGCGGGGCTCGCCGCGTTGTTCTGCGCGGGCGAGCCCGCGGAGCTGGATTGGAACGATTGCGTCATGGCGTGCTTGTCTCCTCGATCAGCTTGGGTGCCGGTCTCTACGCGGCCGGTTAGCGTTGCAACAACGATTGAAAGTGGGTGTAGACGCGCTCGGCGTCCGGCTCGAGGCCCGTGAAAATACGCATGGCGTCGACCGCCTGGTAGACCGCCATGCCGCCGCCACTCAGCGTGCGGCAGCCAAGCGCCTCGGCCGCCTGCAGCAGCGCGGTGCGAATCGGAAAATAGACGATGTCGGCGACCCACAGGTCGCGGTGCAGCAATTCGGCCGGCAGCGGCAGGCCCGGCATTTTAGCCATACCGGTCGGCGTAGCGTGAATCAGGCCTTGCGCGGCGCCGAGCGATTCTTCGAGCGACGTGCCCGCGCTGACCTTGGCTTTCGGGAAACGCGCCTGTAACTCGTCGGCGAGCGACTGCGCGCGGGCGGCATCGACGTCGAACAGCGTCAGCGACTGCGCGCCCATGTTCAGCGCCGCGTGCGCGACCGCCGCGCCGGCGCCGCCGGCGCCAAGCTGCACGACGCGTTCCAGCGACACGTCCGGCAGGCCGCGCTGGAACGCACGCGCGAAGCCGGACCAGTCAGTGTTGTGACCGATGCGCTTGCCGTCCTTGAACAGCACGGTGTTGACCGCGCCGAGCGCGCGGGCGTCGTCGGACAGTTCGTCGAGCAGCGGAATCACCGCCTGCTTGCACGGATACGTGATGTTCAGGCCGTTGTAACCCATCCGTTCGGCCGCCGTCAGCAGCTCCGGCAGCGCGGCGGTGTCGAGCTTCTGCGCATCGAGATCGATGCGTCGATAGACATAGTGCAGTCCGAGCTTGCTGCCCTCTTCCTCGTGCATCGCGGGCGTGAGCGAACCGCTGATGCCCGAGCCGATCAGGCCGACCAGAAAGGAGTGGGGAGTGGCCCGCAAGCTCGCCTGCGCATTGGCCAACGCGGCGATCTGCGCGTCGGTCCGGGAATTTCCCCGAGTGTTCGCTTGAGTGTTCGCTTGAGTGTTCATTTCGCCGCCCTATTCTTAAGAATCGTCGCCATCCGTTCCAGCGCGAGCACATAGCCCTGCGTGCCACAGCCGACGATGATCGCGTCCGCCACCGCCGACACGTACGAGTGATGCCGGAACGCTTCGCGCCGATGCACGTTCGAGATATGCACCTCGATGACGGGCTTTTCGATCGCGCTCAATGCGTCGGCGATCGCGACCGACGTATGGGTGTAAGCGGCCGGATTGATCACGACGCCGTCGACCTTGGTGCGCGCCGCGTGCAGCCAGTCGATCAGCTGATGCTCGGCGTTCGACTGGCAGAAGTCGATCGCGAGGTCGAGGCGCTCGCCCGCGTCGCGGCACAGCGTCGCGACGTCGTCGAGCGTTTGCGCGCCATAGATGGCCGGCTCGCGCGTGCCGAGCAGATTGAGGTTCGGTCCGTTCAGGACCAGTACGGAGGCAAAGCTCATGACAACGACTCCCGCAAAATAAGGCGCGACTCGAACCGCGGCACCCGCGGCGGTTCTTCGACGAATGGCGAAGTGTGCGCGCATCGGCCGTCGTCGTCATTCGGGGTTTCTACGAATTTGTACCATCTAGTTAGTTTGTATAGACTGTCGAAACTCCCGGGTAGTGTGGGGTATTCTGGCCTGCGTCTTGCTTCAGTGCGTAACGAACTAGCTCGTTTTTGCGCATTGCAGCAAGCCCGGCAGGCCGCGCCTCCAGGCGCGCCGCCGCGGTTTTTCTCTGAGTTTCCCCCTCGTTTGTCCGTTTTTGCAGGAGCCGTTCATGCAACGTTCGATTGCCACCGTGTCGATTAGCGGCACTCTCGTCGAGAAGCTGAGCGCGATCCGCGCGGCGGGTTTCGAAGGTGTCGAAATCTTCGAGAACGACCTGCTGTATTTCGACGGCTCGCCCGCCGACGTGCGCCGCATCGCCGACGACCTCGGCCTGAAGATCATGCTGTTCCAGCCGTTTCGCGATTTCGACGGTGTCAGTCCCGAACGGCTCGAGCGTAATCTCGACCGCGCGAAGCGCAAGTTCGACGTAATGCACGAGCTAGGCACGGACCGCATCCTCGTGTGCAGCAACGTGTCGCCGGACACGATCTGCGACGACTCGCTGATGATCGACCAGTTGGGCGCGCTCGCCCGCGCGGCAGAAGCGGCTGGCGTGCTCGCCGGTTACGAAGCGCTCGCCTGGGGCAGGCACGTAAAGACCTATCGCCACGCGTGGAAGCTTGTCGACGCCGTGAATCATCCGAATCTCGGGCTCGTGCTCGACAGCTTTCATACGCTGTCGCTGAACGACACGCCCGACGCGATCGCCGACATTCCTGGCGAGCGCATCGCGTTCGTGCAGATCGCGGACGCGCCGAAGCTTGCGATGGACGTGCTCGAATGGAGCCGCCACTACCGCTGCTTCCCCGGCCAGGGCGACTTCGATCTCGCGAACTTCACCGCGCAGGTCGTCAAAGCCGGCTACAAGGGCCCGCTTTCGCTGGAAATCTTCAACGACGGCTTTCGCGCCGCCCCCACCACGATCACGGCCGCCGATGGCCATCGCTCGTTGTTGTTCCTCGAAGAGCAAACTCGCGCGCTGCTCGAAGAGCAACAGCAGCCGCGCAAAACGACAGGCGGCCTGTACCGCTCGCCCGCCGCGCCCGCGCACGTCGGCTATCAGTTCCTCGAATTCGCGGTCGATCACACCACGCGCACGCAGCTAGCCGACTGGCTCGGCAAGCTGCGCTTTCGCCAGGCCGGCCAGCATCGCTCGAAGGACGTAACGCTGTATCAGCACGGCGCGGCCTCGATCGTGCTGAACGCCGAGCCTGATTCGTTCGCGAACGCGTTTTTTCAGCAGCATGGGTTGTCGCTGTGCGCATCGGCGTTTCGTGTCGATGACGCGAGCCACGCATTCGAGCGCGCGGCCGGCTTTGGCTACGCGCCGTTCTCCGGCCAGATCGGGCCGAACGAGCGCGTGCTGCCGGCCGTGCAGGCGCCGGATGGCAGTCTCAACTATTTCGTTGACGAAACGCCCGATCAGCCCACGCTGTTCGAGGCCGATTTCGTGCTGACCGACGTCAACGGCCCGACCGAGGTGGGACCGCTCGAGCGCATCGATCACGTGTGTCTGTCGGTGCCGGCGAGCGCGCTCGATACGTGGGTGCTGTTTCTGCGCACCGCGTTCGGCTTCCTGGCCGAGCCGGGGGTGCTCGTTCCCGATCCGTACGGCCTCGTGCGCAGCCGCGCGCTGCGCAGCCCCGATGGCTCGGTGCGGATCGCGCTGAATGCATCGGTGGATCGCCATACGGCGGTGGCCGAGGCGCTGCACACGTATCACGGCTCCGGACTGAACCACGTCGCGTTCAGTACCGGCGACATCTTCAGCGCTCTCCCCGAGTTCGTCGCCGACGGCGTGCCGATCCTGCGCATTCCGCGCAATTACTACGACGACCTCGCGGCCCGCTACGCGCTGTCCGACACGCTGCTCGAAGCGATGCGCGCGAACAATATCCTGTACGACCGCGACGAACGCGGCGGTGAGTTTTTCCACGCTTATACGGAGCAACTGGACCAGCGCTTCTTCCTCGAGATCGTCGAGCGGCGCGGCGGCTATGACGGCTACGGCGCGGCCAATGCGGCGGTGCGGCTCGCGGCGCAGGCGCAGCGGCGCAAGTAACGGGCGGACACCGGAGGCACGACGGCGGCTTCGTCATTGGAAGTCGCCGCGTCGATACGGATTTCGTCTTTTCAGGCACGCGACCTGCGTCCCCGATCGGGACAGGCTCGCCGTCTCGATATAATGGCGCCTGCTCAGCCGAATCGCCGAATCAACGCCAGGAGAGATATGAAGAAGTTCGCTGCAGTCCTGTCCCTTTCGCTACTGCTCAGCGCTTGTGCGTATTTCCAGAAAGACCCGGATTCCGGCGAACCCGTCACGGACACGACGACACAGCGTTCCGTCGACGACGTGGTCGCCTGTCTGACGCAGATGGCCAATCATCACAACGCCGCGTTCAAGTCGACCGGGATCCCGCAGGGTCAGATGCTCGACTTCGGCGACTCGAACGTCGTCAAGGTACGCAGCGACAACGGCGCGACAACTTACCGTTTCTACGCGGGCAAGCGTCATGTAAGCAACCTGTGGATCGAATCGGCAAGCAAAACCTGCGCGCCATAAGGCTTTGTGGCGCATAAAGGCGAAGTTGCAGGCGCCGGAATCTGATCCATTGCAACGTTCATGTCACGGTGTTACAGGACAATGGAGTCTTAAGAATCGTTTAAGACTTCGTCCGCAAGATCCCCGGACATGTCCCCGCACGAGGTGCGCTCCATGAATCAGCCCGAAATCAACACCAACGAAACACCGGCGAAACGGCCTACTATCCTGCGCCGTCTGTTGAGCCATCACGAACTCGCGACGCTGCTGCTGCTGCTGCACGCGCCGATCGATGCATCCGCAAAACCCGAAATTCCGCAGCTTTACGAAGCAGGTCTCGTCGAGACCGTTTCGAACGATGCGGGCACGCCGCATATCCGTCTGACGTCCGAGGGTAATGCGGTGTTGCGAGGGCTTGGGGTGAAGTAAGCAGATCGGCTCGCGACCCGGTCATCCGAGGCCGCGTCAGCGCTTTGCGTTGACGCGGCTTTTTTCTATTCAGGCACAGCCATTGAGCGTGGCCTACGTTTTTGGCGATAGATCAGACCGCCGCGCTTCTGCATCAGTTTCGTAGACATGCGAGGCATCTTTAAGAACGCTCCGATTGTCTGGCACCGACGTACACGCAATAGTCATTGCTCCGCCACCTCAGGGAATTCTGGAGCAAAAACCAATGACTGTAAGCTGTACCTTCGAGCTCAATCGGAAAGAAACTTCACGATTCGTCTGTTCAGGCTTTGGCGCGGTCGAGGCCTATTCAGGTCAGAGAGCCGGCAGGGACAATCCCGACAATGTCGCGGATGTGGATGTCGGCCCGATACCTCCCGGCACGTACTACCTGATTGACCGCCAATCCGGCGGACGCATCGGGGGACTAAGGGACTTTATCGGTGAACACTTCGGAAGTAGTGATCGGCACAAATGGTTCACGCTGTGGAATCCTCACGGCGGCGACGTGACGATGATTCAAGGCATCCGGCGGGGTCAATTCCGCCTTCATCCCGAAGGGTCGAGGCATCTAAGCCAAGGTTGCATTACCGTAAAAGATCTGGCTGGCTTTGAGCGGCTGCAGCGCTATATCCGTCGGACTTCGCCAACGCTGCCAATACCAGGAACTAACATGCGAGCTTACGGGCGAGTAGAAGTGCGATGAGAGACGCCCGATTGCTTCGATGGTGCATCAGTGCACTTGGGATATGGGTCGCATTAGGCACTGCACTCGCATGGGGCACGCAACAACTATCGTTCCAGATACCGTTATGGTTCGCTGGTTCCGTTCGATGGCTACTGCGTTGCCTATATCCCAATTGGGAGCCCGACGCCTACGATGTCGAAGCTTGGGGCAACTTTGTGCTGATCGTTTCGGGATATATCGTCGCCATCGCATTGGTAGTGCCGGCAAGCGTCATCGCATGGCGGCGAGCACATTGAGCACGCTCGTCAAAATGGAATTCGGCCGCGTCAAGCCTTTCAAGCCTGCCATACCCCATACCCCGCCTCGCGCAGCCCGATCGCCAATTCCACTTCCATATCCTGCGCGCCGCGATAAGGCATCGGGTTGAACACGTCGTACAGTTCGGGCATCAGACGCAGGCCGTAATCGCGCACATAGCGATTCGCCTGAATGCCCGCCTTGTGCCGATCGAAGCGCAAGTCCGGGTCGAGCCCCGTCATGCCGACGTACACGCACGGCTTGTCGAAACGGTAACCAGGATTCGCGCGACGAAAGCGCGCCTCGTTCCACACCTTGTCGTCGAGCGCGACGACGTACACGTAGTAGTGATGCGCGCGACCCGCCATGACACGCCCGACGCCGTTCAGCCGCGCAGCGTACCGTGCAGCAACATCCGGTATTCGGTCGGTGTGACGCCGACGGTCGCCTTGAATTGCCGTGTGAACGCGCTGTGATCGGTGTAGCCGCAACGCGCGGCGACGTCGGTGACCTTGTCGTGCGACACCAGCAGCGCGGTCGCCGCGTCGAGTCGCGTTTTCAGGAGCACCTGGCGCGGCGTCAGATGAAACACCTTGTGAAAGTAGCGCTCCAGCTGCGCGACCGACATGTCCGCCATCGCCGCAAGCTGCTTCAGGTTCAGCGGCTGCACGTAATTCTGCTGGATCGACTGCACGACGGCGGCAAGCCGGCTGTAGGCCGGATGGCTGCTTTCGTCGGCTTTCAGATCGCGGGAGATGCCGGCGAGGCCGACCACCTTGCCCGTCGCATCGCGCAACGGCTGTTTGCAGGTCAGGCACCAGCCCGGTTGACGGCCCGGATACAGATGCAGTTCGAGCTGATCGAGCATCTGGTTGCCGACGCCGATGATCGCCTTGTCCTGCGCGGTATAGATGCGCCCGAAGCGGCGCGGAAACACGTCTTCCGCGGTCTTGCCGAGCAGCGCGGCCTTTTCCTTGAAGCCGCAACGCGAAGCGAGCGTGCGGTTGACGAGCGCATACCGCGCGTCGGCGTCCTTGACGAAGAACACGACGTCCGGCATTGCATCGAATACCGGCTCGAGCAACCTGAAATGCGACAGCATGCCGGACAGCGTCGTATCGTCAGTTTCGAGCGGATGCGCCAGCGTGTTCATCGTGCGGTTCCGTGGGTGCGTGCCTGGTTGATTGCGTTAGGTTGCGTTCGCGGATCGCTGCGCCGGTGCGGCCGGGCAGCCTGCTCGTGCGGTTGATTGCGGTCGATTATAGAGCCGCGCGTCGCCCGCCAATATCTACCGAGGGTAAGCGCGGAGCCGTCATGGCGCCGCAGTCGGCGGTTCGGCGGCGCTCATCAGCGTGCCGATTTGCGCCGGACTGAACGGCGGACGCGCCGCGGCGGCCGGCCAGCCGAAGTACAGGCTCGCAGCCGCCCCGCAGATGCGCCCCTGGCAAGGGCCCATACCGCAGCGCGTCTGCAGTTTCGCGTCACGCCAGTCGGCGCAGCGGCGCACCTCGCCGACGCTCACGTCCTCGCAACGGCACAACAGCGTCGCGTCGGCGGGCGGCGTGCGCGCGGCCTCGCCCAATGCGAACGACGCCGCGATGCGCGCGCCAAAGCCCCGCCAGCGAGCGCGTTGCGCGACGAGCGCCGCCAGCGCGGCGCGTTGCGTGCTCGCCGCGCCGCTCGCCACGAGACCGGCGATCTCGCCTTCCGCGCCAGCGAGCTCAGCGCCGCCGACGCCCGTGCACTCGCCCGCTGCATAAACGCGTTCGAGCGAGGTGCGCTGTCCGTCGTCGATGACGATTTCGCCCGCGTCGTTGATCGCGCAGCCGAGCGCCTGGGCAAGCGTGACGTTCGGCAGCAGTCCGAAGCCGCACGCGACGCGGTCGCAATCGAGCGTCACCTCGCGTTCACCGCGCCGGATCGTCACCTGTTGCACGCGCTGCGCGCCACGGGCTTCGCTCACGATGCTGCCGGTCCAGTAGCGCAGTCCCGCGAAGCCGCGCGTGAGGCTGATCGCCTGACGCAGCTTCGCGGGCTCGCGCAGCAGCGACACGCCGAAACGCGCGACCTCGGCCGCCGATGCCTGCTCGACCACCGCGATCACGCGCGCGCCGGCCTCTCGCGCGGTGGCGAGCGCGGCCATCAGCAGCGGGCCGCTGCCGGCGATCACGATCCGTTCGTCGCGCACCGGCATGCCGCCTTTGATCAACGCCTGCAATGCGCCCGCGCCGGTCACGCCGGGCAAGGTCCAGCCGGGAAACGGCAGTAGACGCTCGCGCGCGCCGGTCGCAAGAATCAGTCTGTCATAGGTGATCGACACGCCGCCGTGTTCGGCGGATTCGAGCAGCAAGCCTTGCACGCCGAGCGGCGCGATCACGCGCGTCGATGGCCAGTAAGTGAAGTTTTGCTGCGATTGCAACGCCGCGAGCAACGCATGCAACGCTGCTTGAGGCGGATAGGCGGGCCCCTGGCGCCAGACCTGGCCGCCGGCGCGCGGATTGTCATCGATCTGCGCGACAGTCGCGCCCGACTGCGCCGCCGCCCGCGCGGCATTGAGCCCGGCCGGACCACCGCCGATCACCACGATGTCGAAGTGCTGCGTCATGCGTGTACTGTCCCGTTTCGTGTCTGCACGCGCTGGCCGTCGCGGCATAGCGTCTGGCACGCGAGCGCGTGCGCGTGACCGTCGATCGTGACGCGGCACTCCTGGCACACGCCCATCCCGCACAAGGCTTCGCGCGGCTCGCCCTTGACCGACAGCCGCGAGCCGCGCACACCCGCGATCGCGAGCGCCGCGGCTATGGTCGTGCCGGGCATCACTTCGATGCTGCGGCCGTCGACGCTCAAACGGATACGGGCCGCGTCAGTGTCGGTCATTGGCCACCTGCTCTGCAAAACGCACCGGTAGGTAAGGTTCGCACGGAATCGGCGCGGCATGGCCCGCGATCTGCGCCGCGAGTAGTTTCGCGGTCGCGAGCGAGGTCGTCACGCCAAGCCCTTCGTGGCCGACCGCGAGCCATAGGCGAGATGCGGAGCCAGAGCCGACATCGGGCGCGAACTCGCCGGCCGGTCCGATCAGCGGCAGGCCGTCCGGCGACGCCGCGCGAAACCCCGTCCACGCGCGGATGCCGCTGAGCGCCGGCAACCCCGGCAGATACTGCGCGGCGCGTTGCAGCATCCGGGCGAGCACCGGCATCTCGACGGCGGGATCGGTTGTTTCGAACTGGCGCGACGAGCCGATCAGCAGTTGCCCAGTCGGACGCGGCTGTGCGTTGAACGCGACCGACGGGCCGCTCGCGTGATGCGCGCTCTTGATATAGCCAAGTTCGAGCAGTTGGTGACGGATCAGCCCCGGGTAGCGGTCGGTGATCAGCAGATGGCCTTTCTTCGGCTGCAACGGCAGCCACGGCAACAATTGCGCCGCCCCGAGGCCGTTCGCGACGACCACGTGCGCCGCGCTGGTGCGCTCGCCGCACGCCAGGGTCACGCCGCCCGCACCGACCGACGCGACCGGCGCTCCAGGTCGCACGCTGATATTCGCCGCATGCGGCGACTGCGTGAGCAGCCATTCGGCGGCGGTCGGCGCATACACGATGCTGTCGTGCTCGATGCGCAAGCCGCCCGCCATCGACGGTGCGAGCGCCGGTTCGCAGGCGCGCAGTTCGGCCGAGTCCAGCAATTGCGCGGCGACGCCTTGGCTCTCGAACGCCGCCTGCATTGCGCGGGCGGCTTGCCGTTCTTCGTCGTCGGCTGCGACCCACAGCGTGCCGCAGCGCGCGAACGCGTCGCGCGCGCGCAGCTGCGGCGCGAGCTCGAGCCATAGCTCGCGCGAATAGCGGCTCAGCGCGAATTCGGCGGGCGAGTCGTTCATCACGACGATATGGCCCATGCCGGCCGCCGTCGCGCCGCCGCCGATGCGCTGCGCATCGAGCACGTCGACGCGCATGCCGAGCGCGGCCAGTTCCGCCGCGCACGCGGCACCGACGATACCCGCTCCGATGATCAGCGCGTCCGGGCTCATGCGGTACGGATACCCCACGCGAACGGATCGCGCTCGTCGAAACACAGACGCCCTTCGGCCATGATGTGCGCGTGACCGGTGATGGTCGGAATCACGTGGACGCCGTCGCCCGCCGTGCGATAGCTCGCCTCGAACACGCTGCCGATGATGCTCTCCTGGCGCCACACCGCGCCTTCGGCAAGCTTGCCGTCGGCCGCGAGACACGCGAGCTTCGCGCTCGTGCCGGTGCCACACGGCGAGCGGTCGTACGCATTGCCGGGACACAGCACGAAGCTGCGGCTGTCGAGGCCCTCGCGCGAGCCCGGTCCGAACAGCTCGATATGGTCGATCAGCGCGCCGTTCGCGCCGGTGATGTTCCGTGCGATCAGCGCGTCGCGAATCGCCGAGCTGAAAGCCGTCAGGCTCGCGATGTTCGCGGCTTCGAGCTCGTGCCCATGCTCGGCGACGAGGAAAAACCAGTTGCCGCCCCAGCCGATGTCGCCGGTCAGTGCGCCATAGCCTGGCACGTCGACCTGCACCGCCTTGCGGTGGCGATACGCGGGCACGTTGCGCACCGCGACGCCGCCGTCTTCGTTCAGCGTCGCCTCCACCATGCCGACCGGCGTTTCGATGCGGTGTCGTCCCGGCCCGATCCGCCCCATGTGCGCGAGCGACACGACGAGCCCGATGGTGCCGTGCCCGCACATGCCGAGATAGCCGACGTTGTTGAAGAAGATCACGCCGGCCGCGCAAGTCGGATCGTCGGGCTCGCAGAGCAACGCGCCGACCACCACGTCCGAGCCCCGCGGTTCGGTGACGATGCCGGCGCGCCAGTCGTCGAAGCGAGTGCGGAACACCTCGAGCCGTTGCGCGAGCGTGCCGCCGCCCAGATCCGGGCCACCCGACACCACGAGGCGGGTGGGCTCACCGCCGGTGTGCGAGTCGATGATGTTGAGAGTTTTCATGTCGCCCATGGTAGGAATCGCGGGCCGGTGGGTCTTGGTGCGCGTACGCGCGGATTGAGACGATTTCGGCATAGCGGCGCGATGCGTGAGCCGCCGCGCGCGCGGCGCGCGAAACGTCCCGCTATTCGGTATCGGCGTCGACGACCATCGGCGCAAACGCGGCAACCCGGCTAACCGATACGGACAGGTAAGGAGAATGAACACCGCTGGCGAGCGCGACGGGCTGCAACGCGGATTTCAGCATATACCTGGCCGTGGCGACCTCATGCCGTGCGCGCCGACTGCCAATCTTCACTCCCTGAGCACATGGTCGTGAAGCCGCAGCAACCGGTAGCCGCTTCTGTATACCGGCTGCAGCCGGAAACCATTGTGCGGCTCGATCGCGAGCAGCAGACGCAGCCGCGAAACGTGACTGTCGATGGTCCGCGTGAACTCGCGCAGTTCGCGGCCCCACACCGTCGCGAAGATATGGTCGCGCGACATCACGCGATCGACGTTGGAAAAGAACAGCGCCGCGATCCGGTACTGGGTGGGCGACAGCGACACCGGCTCGCCGCGCAGCGTGACCGCCCGGCGGATCGTGTCGAAGCAATAGGGGCCGATCTCGAAACAGGTCGCGGCGCTGAAACGCTCCGGATACGCGCGCCGCAGAAGCGCCGCGACTCGCGCGCGAAACTCGGCGTCCCGCAGCGGCAACGCGAGGTAATCGTCGGCACCGCCGGCGAGCGCGCGCACCATGCTTTCCTCCGAGCCGTCGTCCGACACGAACATGATCGGCACGTGCTCGCCTGCCACGCGGCGCACCGAGCGCAACAGGTCCGCGCGGGCGGGCCGCATATCCTGCCAGTCGAGCACCAGCAGATCCATCGTGGAGCGCACGAGCGACCTCGACAACGCAACGCCGTCGTCATAGGCCGCGCAGAAATGGCCGGCTCTCACCAGACTTGATTCAATGGACTGACGCATGACCGGGTCACGCTGAAGAACTGCAACGCGCATGGGATAGACTCTCGACAAGGACATGCAGGCCATTCTCCGAGCCGCACCCCGGTCCCTCCCTTCGGAGCATTCCTATTTTCCGCCGCTTTCTTCGCCCAACTGGGCGCTCCCGCAGGACTTCCGCTTCCATCCTGTAAAATCCGCGCCGGCCTCCGTCGCCAGCGCGCCCGCCCTATCCGGACGGCGCGCCCGTGTCCCGTGCTCTACCCAGCGCCTGCCGCACTTCTCGCCCGACGACCGCCGTATGTCCACGCGTCTCCCGCGTGGCTCACAATTCATCAGAAGACATGGCAATGCAAGCGACAAATCTGGGTGGAGCGCAGGCTGTCACCCCCCGCCCGCTTGGGCACAGCGATTACAAGACACTCGGTCTCGCCGCGCTCGGCGGAGCGCTCGAGTTCTACGACTTCATCATCTTCGTTTTCTTCGCGCCGGCGATCGGCCAGCTGTTCTTCCCGGCGGCGATGCCGGACTGGCTGCGTCAGGTGCAGACCTTCGGCATTTTCGCGGCCGGTTATCTGGCGCGGCCGCTCGGCGGCGTCATCATGGCGCACTTCGGCGACCTGTTCGGCCGCAAGCGCATGTTCACGCTGAGCGTGCTGCTGATGTCGGTGCCGACGCTGCTGATGGGCCTGATGCCCACCTACGCGAGCATCGGCGTGCTCGCGCCGGTGCTGCTGTTGCTGTTCCGCGTGATGCAGGGCGCGGCGGTCGGCGGCGAAGTCCCGGGCGCATGGGTGTTCGTCGCAGAGCATGTGCCCGGGCGGCACGTCGGCTATGCGTGCGGCACGCTGACGGCCGGCCTCACGGCGGGCATTCTGCTCGGCTCGCTGATTGCGTCGGCGGTCAATCGCCATTTCACGCCGGCCGATATTTCCGAATATGCGTGGCGTGTTCCGTTCCTCATCGGCGGCGTGTTCGGCATGTTCTCGGTCTATCTGCGCCGCTGGCTGCACGAGACGCCGGTGTTCGCCGAACTGAAGCAACGCAAGGCGATCGCCGCGGAAGTGCCGCTGAAGGCCGTACTGCGCGATCACGGCCGCGCGGTGATCGTGTCGATGCTGCTCACCTGGATGCTGTCGGCGGCGATCGTCGTCGTGATCCTGATGACGCCGACGCTGCTGCAAAAGCAATTTCACATCGAGCCGGCCACCGCGCTGCTCGCGAACTGTGTCGCGACGCTGTGCCTGACGATCGGCTGCGTGGTGGCGGGTTCGATCGCCGGACGCATTGGCGCGGGTCGCACGATTTTCGTCGGCGGTGTTGCGCTTGCGATCACGTACTACGTGATGTTTCGCCAGTTGGCCGTCGATACGTCCCTGCTCGTGCCGCTGTATGCACTGGCCGGACTTTTCGTCGGCGTGATCGGCGCGATTCCGCTCGTGATGGTCCGCGGATTCCCGCCGGTGGTGCGCTTCTCGGGCATCTCGTTCTCGTACAACGTCGCGTATGCGGTGTTCGGCGGTCTGACGCCGATCGCCGTATCGCTGATGATGAAGTCGAACCCGCTGGCCGCGCCGCTGTACGTCGCGGCGATCTGCGTGCTGGGCGCGCTGACCGCGCTGTTCATCAAGGATGCGCCGCGGGCGCGTTGATCCGGCGACATCCATACTTCACGCCACGCCGAAACGTGGCGCGCTGCATCGGGCTTACGATGCAGTCATGAACTCATCCACACCCTCCTTTTCGCCCGCCCTCGGTCGCGTTCTCGCGACCGTCAGCGTCGGCTTCGTGGTCACGCAACTCGACGTGACCATCGTCAACATCGCGTTGCCACGAATCGGCGCGGACCTGCACGCGAACGTCGCGGGCCTGCAATGGGTCGTCGATGCATACACGCTCGCGTTTGCGGTGCTGATGCTGTCGGCCGGCGCGCTCGGCGACCGCTTCGGCGCGCGGCGCATGTATGCGTGCGGAATCGTGCTGTTCGCGCTCGCGTCGCTGGCCTGCGGGCTCGCGCTCGATGCCCCGATGCTGATCGCCGCGCGCGCGGTGCAAGGCATCGGCGCGGCCGCGATGCTGCCGAATTCGCTCGCGCTGCTCAATCAGTCGTTCGGCCACGAACCGAAGCTGCGGGCACGCGCGGTCGGCCTGTGGACCGCCTCCGGCGCGATTTCGATCGCGGCCGGACCGGTGGCTGGCGGTCTGCTGATCGCCGCGTTCGGCTGGCGCAGCATCTTTCTCGTCAATCTACCGATCTGCGCGGCCGGCCTGCTCGCGACACTGCTGTGGATTCCGCGTGCGCAAACCTCGCAACGCGGCGTGCCGGCCGCCGCTCGCGGCAACACCGACGCGACGCCACGCGGCATCGATCTCGGCGGCCAGTGTCTCGCGATCGTCGCGCTAACCGCGTTCGTCGCCGCAGTGATCGAATGGCGGCCGCTCGGGCTCGCGCATCCGCTGGTCGCCGGCGGCTTCTTGCTGGCGCTGCTGGCGGCGGGTGCGTTCGTGTTCGTCGAAGCGCGCGTCGCGCGCCCGATGCTGCCGCTGTCGCTGTTCGGCACGCGCACGTTCAGCGCGGCGGTGCTGTTCGGCATCTGCGTGAATCTGACGTATTACGGCATGGTGTTCGTGCTGAGCCTTTACCTGCAGCGCGTGCGCGGCTACACGCCGTTGCAGGCGGGCCTCGCGTTCCTGCCGCTGACGGGCGGCTTCCTGATCTCGAACGTCGCGAGCGGCTGGGTGATCGGCCGCCTGGGAGTGCGCGTGCCGATGATCCTCGGCGCGATCACGGCCGGTCTCGGCTATGGCCTGCTGCATCTCGTCGGCGCCGAGACGCCGCTGATTGGCCTGCTGCTGCCGTTTTTGCTGATTCCGTCGGGTATGGGACTCGCGGTGCCGGCGATGACCACGGCGGTGCTCGCATCGACCGAAGCGCGGCGCGCGGGCACGGCGTCGGCGGTATTGAACACGGCGCGCCAGGCCGGCGGCGCGGTGGGTGTGGCGGCCTTCGGCGCGCTCGCGGGCGGTGCGGCCGCGACGCAGATCGTGCCGGGGATGCAAGCGGCGACGGCTATTTCAGTGGGACTGCTGGTGCTGGGTCTCGTGCTCGCGTGTTTCGTGCATCCGGAGCCGCACGCGGCGGCATCGTCTGCGCGCGGCGCGAGCGCCGCGAGTAAGTAAGCGGTGTGTAATGCAGGCGCCTACAGCGACGCCTCCTGAATCGTGCCGGTAGCGATTGCGCGCTCGATCAGGCCTTCGTTGCGCGCTTTGGCGATCGCATCCGCGAGCAGCTTTTCCGGGTCCTCGATGTCCGCCTTCAGCGTGCCGATGAATCCGGACGCATCCAGAACCACCAGCGTCTTCGCCGACTCGGCGAGGCTGATGATCACACGATGCGGCGTCGGCCCTTCGCCGAGACTCGCGCACAGTTGCGTGAGCTTGCCGCCGATCATTTGCTCGAAGTTCTGAATCATCATCTGCTCCCATGATTGGCTCGGATTGGAAATCCTGCTGTGTAGCAGGATGCGGGCCGCGCCGACTGCGCGCGCTCACGCTTTACAGCCCGCTTTACAGGCCGCCGAGTCCGCCGCGCGGCGCGCGCGCGTTGTCGATGCTCAGACGCCCCGCGCCGGTAACGAACAGCAGCAGGAAACCGCCCGCGATTCCGATGTTCTTCCAGAAATGAATCACCATGTCGTGCTGCAAGGCCGGGTCGGTGATATTCCAGAAGTCGTGGCCGAGCACCGCCGTCGCGACCGTATACGCCGCCATGACCAGCGCGAGCGGCCGTACCTTGAAGCCGACCACGAGCAGCAGGCCGCCGAGCACCTCGATCGCGGTTGCGATCGGCGCGGCGATCTGCACGAACGGCACGCCTTTCGAATGCAGGTAGCCGACGAAGCCCGCATAGCCCAGCAGTTTCATCACCCCGCTCCACAGGAACAGCACGGAAAGCGCAAGACGGGCGATGAAAATAATGCCGAAATCGACGGGACGCGACATGGGGGGACTCCTGTAATGAATAAGCAGCAGACCCGAATGGACGGGCTCAGTTCCCCGCCTCGCCCCTGAGCATATGAGCAATGGCCGCGATTTCCAAGCCCGCTCAAGCTGACGGATACGTGGCGACCTCGATCAGGTTGCCGTCCGGGTCGCGGCAATACACCGAGGTCATCTTGCCGCGCGCGCCGTCGCGCTCCACCGGCCCCGCCTCGATAGCGACGCCTTGCGCGAGCCAGTGCGCCTTGACGTCGTCCGGGCTTGCGGTGGTCACGAAGCACAGGTCCGCCGTGCCCGGCACCGCCTCGCGCGACGTGAACCAGGCGACGGTATCGGCCGACGCGGGACGCAGATTGATCTTCTGATTACCGTAGTTCATCGCCACACGCGTGCCGGTGCGCGACGCGAACTCGGTGCGTTGCATGCCGAGCATCCGCGCGTACCACGCCGCGCTCACTTCGACGTCGGCGACGTTCAGAACGAGATGATCGAGACTGGCTAGCTGGAAGCTCATGGGTTTGTCGTGATGAATCGAGAAAGGTGGTAGCGACTATACGCGTGGCGCGTCCGGCGCGAGCAACACGCCCTTCGTGAATACGAAGCAGCCGTAGCCGCGCTCCTCGCCCGTCGCGATCACACAGTATGCCTGGCGCGCACGCTCGTAAAACGCGAACCGCTCGATCGACACGAAGGGCACCTCGCGCCCCTCGCCCGCGTTGACCTCGGCTTGCGCTTCGCGCTGCACCGCGGGAATCGTGTGCGGCTCGCCAACCACTTCCATGCGCGACGCGGGATGCTCGATAAAGGTGTCGAGCGGCAGCACCGACAACACCGCGCGGATCGCGCGCGGCGAACTGACGCCGTCGAGACGCAGCGGCTTGCCGAGCACGGTATCGCGCGCGACGGCGTCGGCCGGGAAGTTGGCGTCGCAGATCACGAGCTCGTCGCCGTGGCCCATCGAGCGCAGCGCGTGCAGGATATCGGCGTTCAGTAGCGGGTCCAGATTTTTCAGCACGGGGTCTCCAGGTCGTTCGGTTGGGAACATGCTGAGGGGGTGAGGTCGTGAGCTTTGCGCAAGACGATGCGTGTCACGCTTCATCCGCACGACGCTTCATCCGCACGACGATCGATTGTAGCAAGCGCGCCGGACGTCTTGCGGCGCTGCGCTCGCACCGCATTGCCAGCGCAGCCATCCGACCAAAGCGAGCAGCACGAGCCCCGCGCCGCCGAGCACCGGCTCGCGCCAACCGAGCAGTGCGATGAACATGAACGCCCGCGCGCCGCCGAGCAGCGCGAAACCGGCGATCGCGCTCGATAACGCATCGAGCGCGGCCGCGACGCGCAGCAACGCGAGATGGACTTGTGCGGGCTTGGCAGCGGCGGGCTCATGCATGATCGTCTCCGTGAAAGACGCCTCAGGCGGCGCCGGGGGTTTCGTCGAGAAAACCGGTGACCGCTTGCAGACGCCCATGCGCGTCCACCACGCCGAAGTCCGAGCCCTTCACGATCGCCTCGCCCGCGGGGGTCGTCAGTGCCCACGAGAAGCGCAGGCGATTCGCGAAGCCGTCGACGTCGGTCGTACGGCGAAACGTGTGATGCGGAAAACGCTCATGCACCGCGCGGATCATGGCGTCGATGCCATCGTGGCCCGCGCCCGCCAGCAGCGGGTCGCGATAGTCGGCATCGGCGCTCCACGTTGCCGCGATCAACTCGCGACGACGCGCGCCATCGGTCTCGTTCCAGGTATCGAAATAACGGTCGATCAAATCGGTATGCGCATTCATCTCGAACTCCTCGATTGACAGGACTGAGCACTTCGCGCGGCATACGCATCGCATGCGGCGGGCTCGGAATGAAGATTGACGGCTCGCGTGCATTGCGTCGATTACGTGAGAGGTAATCAAGCGGATGCAGCCTTCGCTGTCACGCAGCGCCTTTCACTGTTTTTCTCGCCAAATAGGTCATTCGGCCGAGTCGTCAAAAAACCTTCGCACCGCTAACCTCAAGTGACTCATCGAAGCCCGCCGACGACATCGCGAGGCGGGCAATGCAATGAACAGGAGGGCCGCTTGGACCGCTTTATCGAGACGCTTTTCTCGCTTGCACGACCGTATCCCCGGAGATACAATCATCCGCAGATCGAAACACCGCGCGTGTACACGATCAACTGCACCGAAGAGTTCGACCGTTGGCTTCACGGCCTCACCGACCTCAAGGCGAAGGCGCAAATTCTCGTGCGGATCCGCCGCGCGGAACGCGGGCTTTTCGGCGACGCGAAGTTGCTGGAAAACGGCGTGTTCGAGATGCGCATCGATTGCGGGCCGGGTTACCGGGTCTACTACGCGCGCGAGGAACGCATGATGTATCTGCTGCTCTGCGGGGGTAACAAGTCCACGCAGCAGGCGGATATCAGGCATGCCGGAGCAATGTGGACAACCATCAGAAAGGAACAGTCATGAGCAAGATCAAAACGGCACGCTTCGATGCATCGAAGTACCTCGACAACGACGAAATGGTCGCGGCCTATCTGAACGCCGCCCTCGACGAAGGCGACTCCGATCTGCTGCTCGCCGCCATCGCGGATATCGCCAAGGCACACGGCATCACGAAGATCGCCGCCGCAGCGGGCCTGGGCCGCGAAAGCCTCTACAAGACACTCGCGCCCGGCTCCAAGCCACGCATGGACACGGTCCTCAAACTGGCGAGTGCGATCGGCGTCAAATTCACCGCCGTGCCGTTGCGCCTGGCTGCCGCCTGAGCCGGGCACGCGTCTCGTTGACTGAAATTCGCGGGGCATTACCTCTCAGGTAATCGATTGCTTGCACGCTTTGACTATGATCGGTGGCATGAACACACTCTCTATTGCACAAGCGGCTCCATCATCCGCGCCGATCGGCACTCGGGCGGTCGGCGAACTTCTCCGCGAATGGCGCCAGCGGCGGCGCATGAGTCAGTTGCTGCTCGCCACGGAGGCTGACATTTCGACCCGCCATCTGAGCTTTGTCGAATCGGGGCGCGCGCTACCGAGCCGGGAAATGGTCATGCATCTCGCCGAGCGCCTCGACGTGCCGTTGCGCGCGCGCAATGCTCTGCTCGTCGCGGCCGGTTACGCGCCGCTGTTTCGCGAACGTCCCCTCTCCGACCCGCAGCTCGCCGCCGCACGCGAAGCCGTCGAACTGGTGCTCAAAGGACATGAGCCCTACCCGGCCCTCGCGATCGACCGGCACTGGACCATCGTCGCGACCAACAATGCGATTGCGCCGTTGTTGAGCGGCGCGACTCCCGAACTGTTGAAGCCACCGGTCAACGCACTGCGCCTGAGTCTGCATCCGCAAGGCATTGCGGCGTCGATCGTCAACTGGCATGCGTGGCGCGAGCATGTGCTGGGCCGCCTGCAACGGCAGATCGACGTCAGCGGCGACGACACGCTGAGCGCACTGCGCGACGAACTGGCCGGCTACCCCGCGCCGCCGGATGCAGACGCCTCGACGCTGGACGATGCAGTCCTCAACCAGATCGCCGTGCCATTGCGGCTGCGTACGCCGCTTGGCGTGTTGTCGTTTTTCAGCACCACCACGGTGTTCGGCACGCCCGTGGACGTTACGCTGTCGGAACTCGCCATCGAGGCGTTCTTTCCGGCGGATCGGCAAACCGCGTCGGCGCTGCGCGAATTTGCCGAACATCAGCGCGGCTAGCCGCTCGCGTACCACCGCTCCACTCACCACGAATAAGTGAGATGTCCGTCAACGCCGACACCCTGCTGATCCGCCAACTCGGACCCGCCGACCGGGACGCCTATTTCCAGCTTCGTCTGCGCGGGCTGAAGGCGCACCCCGCTTCGTTCGGACAAAGCCACGACGAAGCGCTGGCGAAAGGCGCCGGGCAGCATGACGCGACACTGCAGGGCTCGGAGACGGAAGGCACGTTTCTGCTTGGCGCGTATGCGTCGGCCGACGCTCCGCTGATCGGCGTCGTCGGTCTGCTGCGCAATAAAGCCCACAAGGAGCGGCACAAGGCGAACGTGGTCGGCATGTATGTCGCACAGGAAGCGGCTGGTCGTGGGGTCGGGCGCGCGCTGCTCAGCGAGTTGCTGACGCGCGCGGCGCGCGTCGACGGTTTGCGACAGGTGCAGCTAACCGTGGGTAGCCGCAACGACGCGGCGCGCAGGCTGTATGAATCGCTCGGCTTTCGCAAATATGGGTGCGAAGTCGGCGCCTTGAACGTCGACGGGGTGTTCCATGACGAGGATCTGATGGCGCGATTCCTGGCGTAGCGCCCCCGGGAATCATTGACGACGCCTCCTTGCGGCCATTCCCGGCGCCTCGTCAACGTTGTAATGTCGTCTTATTGCACCGACATCGTGTCAGGCAACCTGCACGGCACTGGCTTCTCGCAGCCTCCGTCCGCAACGTGATCGGTACGCATCTGCGACCGCTGTTCGGTCTCGGGGTCGAACGCGTGCGACAGACCGGCTGCCCATCCTCATCGAGCCGTTACAAAGCCGGCCCTCGTTTGCGTAGTTTGTAACGGGGGACGCTTCATACGGTTACAGGCTCCATCCGCCCCTCACGCGCCCCCCAGCAGGAGTATTTATTACCGTCCATTCCATCGCTTTCCGTTCCTTTCTAATCCAAAACAAATTTACCGATCGCCGCGCGGTGCGGACGCACGTCTCGGACAATCGCGTAGGATTCCCATCCAGCAAGGGTTTTCATGGATTAGAGGCCAGTGTCGAAAGGCTATAAATTCACTTGGCATCATTCATTACAATGGCGTGAAAAACTTACCGAAAAATGATGTAGCTTTTTGAGATATTTTTTTGAGAAAGGATTGATTTCTGGTTTTAGCCTTCATACAATTCGTCCCGAGCTGTTACGAAATGTAACCTCTTGTATCAAATGTTCGCTGGCTGTAGCAAGTAGCAACATGTAGCCGGAGGCCACGTTGCCGGCGAGGCAGAAAAGACATAACGGCGCAAAGCCGACATAGTAATTCGGGGCTTCGGAAACAGACAAAATGGACCGTAGCAGCGAGACGCTGGATTCAATCCGCGAGATCAACTTGTCTTACATCATGCTCGCGCAACGCATGTTGCGCGAGGACAAACCGGTCGGAATGTTCCGGCTGGGACTGTCGTCGGAACTGGCTGACTTGCTTGCCGGGCTGTCGCTCGCGCAAATCGTCAAGCTGGCCGCTTCCGACCAGCTTTTGTGCTTCTTCCGCTTCAACGACCACGCGATGCTGTCGGCGTTGACGCAAACAACAAAGCACACCGCAATTGCACCGACCCACACGGCGATCCTGCTTGCAGGCCAGCCCGCCGAGCAATTGTGCCTGACTCTTGAGGTGACTGCAATGCTCAAGCGAAGCCTGACCGAAGATGCACAGGAAGTATTTCGCGCGATCGCACTGATCGAGCTCGGCGCCCGCATGCAGGTGCTCGAGAGCGAGTTGACGCTGTCGCGCGACCGTATGATCCGCCTGTATCGCGAGGTCAAGGGCGTATCGCCGCCCAAGGGCATGCTGCCGTTCTCGGCGGATTGGTACATGACGTGGCTCGCGAACATTCACGCGTCGCTGTTCTACAACACGTACCTGTTCCTCAAGAACGAAGCGCGCTGCTCGCATCTGGATGCGCTGACCAAGGGCTATCGGCTGTATCTCGAACACTGTCAGCACAGCGAAACCGAGCCGGTGCTCGATCTGACGCGCGCGTGGACGCTGGTGCGTTTCTTCGACGCCGACATCCTGCAGTTGACCAGATGCTGCCGCTGTACCGGCAAGTTCGTCGCGCACAAGCACGACCTGCAGCACAACGTCGTGTGCGGCGCCTGCCAGCCGCCGTCGCGTGCCGGCAAGACGAAGAAGGCAGCAGCCGCGCGCCGGGAAGCGCTCGATGCGGCGCAGGTTGCGCAGGCCGCTTGACCGATCGATTCGCCGTCGCGAGACGCGCTCGACCCGATTCAAACCGAAGCTCACATGATTCCGCGCAGTGATTGAACTGCGCGGATTTTTTTCGCCTTAGCGCCGGGCAAACGGGCGTGCCGAATACCGGTCGTTTAGATCAACCGGCCAGCCCCACCGTCTGGGCAACGAGCCACAGATTCGCCGCACTGATCGCAACAAACAGCGTCCAAACGAGCAGGCGCGTCGGCAGCGTGTTGGCGAATTCGCCCATCAGCGATCGGTCGCTCGTCATGCGGATCAGCGGATACAGCGCGAACGGCAGTTGCAGGCTCAGCACGACCTGACTCGCGACGAGCAGTTGGCCAACCGCGCCATTGCCGAGCATCCGCACACCGATCAGCGCCGGGATCAGCGCGAGCGCTCGCGTGATGAAGATCTGCGTGACCTGGTCGTGGCCCGTCGCGTAAACGCGGCGGCCGCGAGAATCAGGATCGCCATGTTGATCAGCGCCGCGATCACGAGCGATGCGATCGTGTCGATGCGTGACATGCCGATCGCCGAGCGGATGCTGGCCGGATCGCGCTTCACCGCGCGGGTCTGCACGATCGACGAGTGCAGATACAGGTTATGCGGCATCACCGTCGCGCCGAGAATGCCAAGCGTCGTTGATGAGGTCGATGAAGCGCTTGCCAACAGGCTTAGGAATTCAGCGCTTCGCCACCCGCTGCTGCGCTGACACCGATGCGGCTCCGGCCGTAGAGCCGGAAGCCGCAGCCAGCGAAGCCGCCGCGCCGCCGGAAGCACCAACCGGCACCGGCGCTGCCCCCACCGCCGTATCCCCCGCCGTCACATCGCCCCAACCGCCACCGAGCGCGCGAATCAGATTCACGGTCGCGACCGCCTGCGTGCCCGCCAGATGGCTCGCCTGCAATTGCGACTGCAGCACCTGCCGCTCGCCATCGATCACGTCGAGATAGCTGACCGCGCCCTCCGTGTACTGCGTGCGCGACAGATGCGCGGCGCGCTGCGACGCATCGACCGCGTCGTTCTGCTCGCGCATCTGATCGTCGAGCAAGCGCAGATCGGCAAGATTGTCCTCGACTTCACGGAACGCCACGAGCACCTGCTGGCGATATTGCGCGACGTCCTCGTCGTACTTCGAACGGGCCTGCGCGAGATTGGCCTTGCGGCGGCCGCCGTCGAAGATCGGCACCGTCAGCGCGGTACCCGCGAACGGACCGAGGATGAACGCGCGGCTCGACCACATGAACAGATCGCCGAGCGTCGCCGATTCAAAGCCGAACGCGCCCGTGATGTCGAGCTTCGGGAAGAACGCCGACTTCGCGAGCCCGACGCGCGCATTCGCTGCCTGCATCGCGCGTTCGGCTGCCGCGATGTCCGGCCTGCGTTCGAGCAGCGCCGACGGCAAACCCGGCGGCACGCGCACCGCCACCGGCGCGAGCGGTTCTTCCGCGAACGAGAAATCCGCGGGCGGCTTGCCGAGCAGAATCGCGAGGCTATGCTCCGAGGCCGCCCGTTGCCGCGCGACGCCGACCGCATCGGCACGCGCGCTCGCGAGCTCGTTGCGCGAGCGCGACAGATCCAGCTCGCTGATATCGCCTTCCTTGAAGCGCCGCTCGACGAGCTTCAGCGTGTCCTCGCGCAACGCGACGGTGCGGCGATACAGATCCTGGTCGGTGTCGAGCTCGCGCAACTGGAAGTAGTTCTGCGCGACGTCGGCCTGCAACGACAGCTGCACCGAGCGAAACAGCGCTTCGCTCTGCTGCTCGTCCGAGCGCGACGCGTTCACGTTCGAGCTGACCCGCCCGAACAGATCGGCCTCATACGACGCGCCGACCTGCGCGCGCCAGATCGTGCCCGTCGTGCCGCCTGCGCTGTCCGGCTGGAATTGCGACGCCGCCGACGCGCGCTCCCGGGTCGGGCCGAAGCCCGCGTCGAGCTTCGGGAACCAGTCGGACTTCGCCGCCTGCGTGACCGCGCGCGCCTGCTGCACGCGTGCGGCTGCGGCCTTCAGGTCCTGGTTCGCGGCGGCGGCCTGCTCTTCGAGCGCGTCGAGCTGCGGGTCGCCGAACACCTTCCACCATTCGCCACGCAGGGCGTCGTCGGCGGGCTGGGCCGGCTTCCACGTGCCGGTGTTTTGCGCCGGCGCGGCCGAACCAGCCGCCACGCCCGACGCCGCCGCAGCCGACGTCGCCATCGCGGGCGCTTCCTTGAACGCCGCCGGCGTATCGACGTCGGGCCGCTTGTACGTCGGCTCGACCGAACAAGCGGCCAGCAGGGCGATCAGCAAACCGCTCGCGGCCGCGCGGCCCCATCCGCGCAAAGAGTCAAAGCGAGATTCAAAGCATTTCATTGTTGTTTTCTCCTCAGACGTCCGTAACGGGCGCGCCGTAGCGCGGCGCATCCTTCTGCGCGACGTGAATCGTCCCGCCCGCGAGCGAACGCAGCACCACATAGAACACCGGCGTCAGCATCAGGCCGAACAGCGTGACGCCGAGCATGCCGAAGAACACCGCGACGCCCATCGCGTGACGCATCTCCGAGCCCGCGCCGCTCGACAACACCAGCGGCACCACGCCCATGATGAAGGCGATCGACGTCATCAGAATCGGCCGCAGACGCAGACGGCTCGCTTCGATCGCGGCCTGCAGCGGACTGCGTCCGTCGTGTTCGAGCTCACGCGCAAACTCGACGATCAGGATCGCGTTCTTCGCGGACAAGCCCACCAGTACCATCAAACCGATCTGCGTGAAGATGTTGTTGTCACCACCGGTGAGCCACACGCCGGTCAGCGCGGACAGCACGCTCATCGGCACGATCAGGATCACGGCGAGCGGCAGCGTCAGGCTTTCGTACAGCGCGGCGAGCACGAGGAACACCAGCAGCACGCTGATCGGGAACACCCATATGCCCGCGTTGCCGGCGAGGATCTGCTGATACGTGAGGTCGGTCCACTCGAGCTTCACGCCGCGCGGCAGCACCTCGGCGGCCACGCGTTCGGCCGCGGCCTGCGCCTGTCCCGACGAAAAGCCGGGCGCTGGGCCGCCGTTGATGTCGGCCGCCGTGTAGCCGTTGTAGCGCACCACCATCTCCGGTCCGTAGGTCGGCGTCACCGTGACGAGCGACGACAACGGCACCATCTCGCCCGCCGCGTTGCGCGTCTTCAGTTGCAGGATGTCGTCGGCGCGTTGACGGAACGGCGCATCCGCCTGCACGCGCACCTGATACACGCGACCGAAGCGGTTGAAGTCGTTCACGTACAGCGAGCCCAGATAGATCTGCATCGTGTCGAACACATCCGTGACCGGCACGCCGAGCTGCTTCGCCTTCACGCGATCGAGATCGACGTTCAGCTGCGGCACGTTGATCTGATAGCTGGAGAAGGTCGGCCCAAGTTCGGGCGTTTGCGCCGCGCGCTTCACGAATGCTTCGGCAGCCTTGTTGAGTTCCGCGTAACCAAGCGCGCCGTGATCTTCGAGCTGCATCTTGAAGCCGCCGAGCGTGCCGAGCCCGAGCACCGGCGGCGGCGGGAACACGGCGACGAACGAGTCCTTGATCGCGCCGTACTGCTGGTTCAGCGCACCGGCAATCGCGCCTGCCGAGAGCTTCTTGTTGCCGCGCTCCTTGAACGGCTTCAGCGTGACGAACACGATGCCCGCGCTCGAACTATTCGTGAAGCCATTCACCGACAGACCAGGGAAGGCCACCGCGCTTTCGACGCCCGGCTGCTTCAGCGCGATCGCGCTCATATCGCGGATCACCTTTTCCGTGCGATCGAGCGAGGCACCGTTCGGCAACTGCGCGAACGCGATCAGATACTCCTTGTCCTGCGCGGGCACGAAGCCGCCGGGCACGATCCGCGCCACCAATACGGTTGCACCGATGAGGATCGCGTACACCGCGAGCATCGCGCCCTTGCGGCGCAGCACGCCGGTCACGCCGCGGCCGTAGGCTTCCGAACCGCGATGAAAGACCTTGTTGAAACGCTTGAAGAAGCCGCCGAGCACACGGTTCATCACACGCGTCAGCCAGTCTTCCTTCTCGCCGTGGCTGCGCAGCAGCAGCGCGGACAACGCCGGCGACAGCGTCAGCGAATTGAACGCCGAGATCACCGTCGAGATCGCGATGGTCATCGCGAACTGCTTGTAGAACTGGCCCGTGAGACCCGTCATGAACGCGAGCGGAACGAACACGGCGACGAGCGTCAGCGCAATCGCGATGATCGGCCCGCTCACTTCGCGCATCGCCTTGTAGGTCGCCTCGCGCGCACTGAGCCCGCTTTCGATGTTGCGCTCGACGTTCTCCACCACGACGATCGCATCGTCGACCACGATGCCGATCGCGAGCACCATGCCGAACAGCGACAACGCGTTGATCGAGAAGCCGAACGCAAGCAGCAGCGAGAACGTACCGACGATCGACACCGGCACCGCGATCAACGGAATGATCGACGCGCGCCACGTCTGCAGGAACACGATCACGACGATCACGACCAACGCGATCGCTTCGAGCAGCGTATGGATCACCGCCTCGATACTCGAACGCACGAACTGCGTCGGGTCGTAGACGATCCGGTATTCGACGCCGGCCGGCATGTCTTCGGCGAGTTCCTTCATCGCCGCGCGCACCTGCTCTGAAATCGCGAGCGAGTTCGCACCCGGCGCCTGATTGATCGCGAGCGCGACCGCGGGCTTGTTGTCGAGCAGCGAACGCAGGCCATATTCCGACGCCGCGAGCTCGATCCGGGCGATATCGCGCAGATAGGTCACGCCGCCGTCAGGCGCGGTCTTCACGACGATGTCGCCGAATTCGCCCTCGGTCTTCAAACGGCCGCGCGCATTCACCGACAACTGCAATTGCGTGCCCGGCACCGACGGCGACGCACCGATCACACCGGCCGCGACCTGGATGTTCTGCTCGCGGATCGCGTTGACGACTTCGGTCGCCGTGAGACCGCGTTGCGCGACTTTCTGCGGATCGAGCCAGATACGCATTGCGTAATCGCCCGAGCCCCACAGCTGCACTTCGCCGACGCCCTGAATCCGCGCGAGCCGATCCTTCACGTTGAGCAGCGCGTAATTGCGCAGATACGTCATGTCGTAACGATCGTTCGGCGAGATCAGGTGCACGACCATCGTCAGCGTCGGCGAACTCTTGATCGTCGTCACGCCGAGCCGCTGCACGTCTTCCGGCAGACGCGGCAGCGCCTGATTGACGCGGTTCTGCACGAGCTGCGTCGCGAGGTCGGGATTGGTGCCGAGCTTGAACGTGACGGTCAGCGTCAGATTGCCGTCGCTATTCGCCTGCGACTGCATGTACAACATGTTCTCGACACCATTGATCTGCTCTTCGAGCGGCGCGGCGACCGCCTCGGCGATCACCTTCGGATTCGCGCCCGGATACTGCGCGTGCACCACCACCGAAGGCGGCACCACTTCCGGATACTCGGAAATGGGCAGCTTGAACAGCGAGATGATGCCCCCGAGCAGGATCAATACCGATAGCACGCCTGCGAAGATCGGGCGATCGATGAAGAATTTGGATATGTTCATTGGAAGCTCTTAACGTTGGAGCATGCGCGTTGGAGCATGCGGCTCACGAATTGCCTTTCGCGCCGGCCTCGGCCTTGGCACGCGACTGCGCGAGCGCTGCGCTGTTCGGGTCGTCGTCGGTCGTCATCGGCACCATGTGCGCTCGGACCGTATCGCCGGGACGCACACGCTGAACGCCGTTGACGACGATCCGATCGCCCGGCTTCAAGCCGTCCTTGACGACGCGCAGATTGCCTTGCATCGAACCCGTCGTGATCCCGCGATAAACGACGTGGTTGCCCTGATCGACGACCAGCACGAACTTCTTGTCCTGGTCGGTGCCGACCGCGGCATCGTCGATCAACAGCGCCGGATGCGGTGCGCTGCCCCCCACCTTGAGGCGCGCGTAGAGGCCCGGAATCAGCGTGCCGTCCGCGTTGTCGAACTTCGCGCGCACGCGGATCGTGCCCGACGACGTGTCGAGCCGGTTGTCGACCGACTCGATCGTGCCGCTGCGCGAGTAGCCGGATTCATCGGCGAGACCGAGTTCGACCGGCACCTTGCTGCCGTCCTTCGCGCGGCTCAGGTATTGCAGGTAGGTCTGCTCGTCCGCGTCGAACGACGCGTAGATCGGCGACACCGAGACGAGCGTCGTCAGCGGCACCGAACTGGCGCCCGCCGACACCACGTTGCCGACCGTGATCTCCGCGCGCGACACGCGGCCCGACACCGGCGCGACGATCTTCGTGTAGCCGAGATTGATGCGCGCGGTTTCCAGCGCGGCTTGCGCGGCCTTCAGGTTCGCGCTCGCCTCGCGCGCGGCGTTCTGCTTCTCGTCGTAGTCGCGTTTGGCGATCGCGTTGTCGACGATCAGCCGTTGCGCGCGTTCCCAGTCGCTTTGCGTGTAGCCGGTGCGTGCCTGCGCGGCCGCGAGCTGCGCTTGCGCGCGATCGACTTCGGCCGCGTACGGACGCGGATCGATCACGAACAGCGTGTCGCCCTGCTTCACGAGCGCGCCGTCCTTGAAGTTGACTGACACGATCGTGCCCGGCACCTGCGAACGCACGTCCACTTTCTGCACGGCTTCGAGACGGCCCGAATAAGACTGCCAGTCGGTGATCGTCTTCTGCACGACGGTCGCCACGTCTACTTCCGGCACGATGGTGGGTGCGGCCGGCGAGCTCGCATCGACACGAATCGCGCCGAACGTGCCAAGCCCGGCAAGGACGACGACGACCACGGCGGCTAACGCCACGCGGCGGCGGGAAAGAGGAAGGATAGTCATGTGTAGCTCCCGGTATCGTTGATTGAATTTCTGTTTATCGATGAGCGCGCGCGTCGAAGCGCCACTGGAAAAAGCGCACCGCTTCCTGCAAAGCGGGCGGATGATCGGCGAGCGCTGCGTGCGACACGCTCGGAAAGCGCACCACCTGGGTCTGCACGCCCGCGTCGATCAGATTGCTTGCATACTTCTCGGCCTCGACGTGCAACACGTCGTTCTGCGCGGTCGCGATCAGCGTGGCCGGCAAGCCGGCGAGCCGCGACGATTCGAGCGGCGCCGCATACGGATGCATGCGCTGAGACGCTTGCGGCAGATACGCGCGATAACACGCGGCGCACTCGCGCGCGGTGATGTCCGAACCGAGCCGCTGCTCGTCGCCGAGCCGCGTCAGGCTCGGATCCAGCATCGGGCCGAACAGCGCCTGCGCGCTGATCGGCACGTCGTTACGATCGCGCGCGATGAACGCGAGACAATTGGCGAGTTGGCCGCCCGCGTCGTGGCCCGCCACGCCGATCTTTCTGCTATTGCCACCAAATGCCCGCGCTCGCGTCTGCACCCACAGCGCCGCGCGATGCGCGTCTTCCGGCGCGGCTGGAAACGGAAACCGCGGCGCGAGCGAATAGCCGACCGACACCACGAGCGCCGGTAAGTGTTCTGCGAAATACCGCGCGGCGAAGTCCGCGCACTCGATCGAACCCTTCGTAAAACCGCCGCCGTGAAAATAAAGCAGTACCGGCAACGCGGTTTTTTTCGTCAGCCGATACAGGCGCAACGTAATGGGTTGAGCGTACCCATCGATATCCACGTCGGTGACTTCAAGCGTTGCGTCATTGGCCTCAGCGCCAGTGTCTTCGGCGGAAACGCCGGTGGAAAAAGGCGAGTACGGCGATTTGAATGCATCCATGTCGAGCCGCGCAAATGCGCATAGAACTTCAATGGTGCGAATTGTGGGTTCGGCAGACTCGCAAATAAATGCCTATAATCCGGCAACACAATTCGGTGCCTTTGAACAATCCCGATGTGATTGTTTTCGCGGACTCCATTCCCGCCTGTGCACCAGCCCCTTCTGGAGGTTTGCAATGGACCGGCTTCAGGCCATGCAAGTGTTCACGCGCGTCGTCGACACCAACAGCTTTACCCGCGCAGCGGAAACGCTCGACCTGCCGCGCGCATCGGTTACTACGATTATTCAGAACCTCGAAGCGTTTCTCGGCACGCGGCTGATGCACCGGACCACCCGCCGTCTGTCGCTGACGCCCGATGGCGCCGCGTACTACGAGCGCTGCGTGCGCATCCTCGCGGATGTCGAAGAGACCGAGGCGAGTTTCCAGAGCGGCAACAAGAAGCCGCACGGCAAGCTACGCATCGACATGCCGGGCTCGATTGGCCGTCTGCTCGTCATTCCGTCGCTGTGCGAATTCCACACGCGCTATCCGGACATCGATCTGCAACTGGGCCTGACCGACCGGCCCGTCGATCTGCTGCAAGAAGGTGTCGATTGCGTGGTGCGTGTCGGCGCGTTGCAGGATTCGTCGCTGGTCGCGCGCCGCATCGGTCTGTTCGAGGGCGTGACCTGCGCGTCGCCCGACTACATCAAGCGCGCGGGCGTGCCCGCTTCGCTCGAAGATCTCGACAATCACAAAGCCGTCAACTACTTCTCGAGCCGCACGGGACGCACGCTCGACTGGGCGTTCCTGGTGAACGGCAACGAAGTGGAAGTGAAGATGAAAAGCATCGTGTCGGTCAACGACGCGGATGCCTACGTGACCTGCGGACTCGAAGGCTTCGGCCTGATTCAGCCGGCGCGCTTCATGGTGCTGCCGCATCTGGGCTCGGGTCAGCTCGTCGAAGTACTGCCGGACTTGAAACCCTTGCCGATGCCGATTTCGGCAGTCTATCCGCACAGTCGTCATCTGTCGCCGAAAGTCCGCGTTTTCGTAGACTGGATCGCGGAGCTGTTCGATCGTTGCCCATTGCTGAGCGGACGCGGCACTCTCGACGCCACCTGCACGAAGCGCACATTCGAGCAGCGCGAGTCCGCGCCGGCACTCGACACGCCGGTGATGACCGAATGGGTCGCATGAAGTACGCGAAGTGAAACAGTGAATTCCAGCCGCGGCGCCAATGCCGCGGCAACCGTGCAATCGCACGGCCCCGGTGAAGCCTCGCTCGCGATTGTTCCCGAATCGCGACAATTCATTTCGCAAAACCGCGATTTATCCACACCGCGTCGACGTCTACATTTCACCCTGTCGCAGCGCCATCGCGCTGCCAATGAATCGACAGGAGTGAATCATGAAACGCAATCTGTTGGCGGGCCTCGCTCTGTCGCTGCTCGTCAGCGTTCCGGCATTTGCGCAAGGCGGCGGCGGTATCGGCCGCGCGGGAACGTATGACACGCAACCGGCGCCGAGCGCGAGCACGAGCACGAAGACACGCGCCGAGGTCAAGGCCGAACTGGTCGCCGCGTATCGCGACGGCTCGCTGCCCTCACTGAATCGCACCTCGTATCCGGACAAAGGCCTGATCGGCCAGACGCAAGCCGCGCGCATCGCGTTGCAGGAAGGAACGAACGGCGAAGTGACGCGCGTTGCGAAGGGCCAGTAACGAGTTAGAAGAAGTTGATTCAGAACCCGGCGCGCTTGCGGCGCAAAACTGCGCGCCTCTTCATCGAGGAGCACATCATGACACCATCGGAACTCGACAACTGGAATACCGACACGCCCGTGTGGACACCGTATCGCCCGATACAGCATTGAGCGTTGGCTGTCGTTCACGGCACTCGGCGTCATGCGCCCGCGAAGTGGCTTCGCGGGCGCATTCGCATTGAAGCGATCGAAAGCGGGTGCGGCCTGTGACGACGCGCTTGCCGTCGTTTCCCTATAATCGAATATCCTTCCCTCGCAGCGGGTTTGTGCGCTTCACTATAGGAGCAACACGATGGATTATGTGAAACTCGGCCGCACCGGCCTCGATGTATCGCGTCTCTGTCTCGGCTGTATGAGTTATGGCGTACCCTCGCGCGGCACGCACCCCTGGTCGCTCGACGACGAAGCCGCGCGGCCTTTCATCAAGCAGGCGCTCGATCACGGCATCAACTTCTTCGACACGGCCAACGTCTATTCGGACGGCACCAGCGAGGAAATCGTCGGCCGTGCGCTGAAGGACTTTGCGAAGCGCGATGAGATCGTGCTAGCCACCAAGGTCAATAGCCGCATGCATCCGGGCCCGAACGGCGCGGGGCTGTCGCGCAAGGCGATCATGGCGGAGATCGATAACAGCCTGCGGCGGCTCGGTACCGACTATGTCGATCTGTATCAGATCCATCGCTGGGACTACGGCACGCCGATCGAAGAAACGATGGAAGCGCTGCACGATGTCGTGAAAGCCGGCAAGGCGCGCTATCTCGGCGCGTCGTCGATGTACGCATGGCAGTTTGCCAAGGCGCTGCAGGTGGCCGAGCGCAATGGCTGGACGCGCTTCGTGACGATGCAGAACTACGTGAATCTGCTGTACCGCGAGGAAGAGCGCGAAATGCTGCCGCTGTGCGAAAGCGAAGGCATCGGCGTGATTCCGTGGAGTCCGCTTGCCCGCGGACGCTTGACGCGCGACTGGGACACCGAAAGCGCGCGCTCGGAAACCGATGAATTCGGCCGCACGCTGTACGCGCACACGCAGGAAGCGGATCGGCGCATCGTCGAGCGGGTCAGCGAGATCGCGAAAGAGCGCGGCGTGCCGCGCGCGCAGGTTGCGCTAGCGTGGGTGCTGCAGAAGAAGCCGATTACCGCGCCGATTGTCGGTGCTACCAAACTGCATCATCTCGACGATGCGGTTGCGGCGCTCTCGTTGAAGCTCAGTGACGACGAAGTTCACCGGCTCGAAGAACTGTATGTGCCGCATGCGGTGGCGGGGTTCAAATAAACGCTGTGAAGCGTACTGGCATCCAGTCGGGACGGGGCGGAATGACCCGCGATCGCAGCGCACGTCGCTTCGCCTCATCTCGCTTCCTCTCGCCTCCTCTCGTCCGCGGGGTTCACGGACTCGATTCATGCCCGAGTGGAGAAGTCTTCTTTAATTGCGCGGCACATCCGGTTCGAAGAACACCCAGCGCACCTGAGGAAACGTGGCCTGCAGATCGGCCTCGATGACGTTGATCGCATCGACCATCGCGCGGCCGCTCGCATAGTCGATCATTTCCGCCTGCACCGCCACCACCACGTGACGCCCCCACTGCAGCGTGATCAGGTTGATGATGCCGCGAATCTCGGGACGCGCGCGCAGATGCGCGTCGATGGCGCTGCGCACTTCCGGGCTCGCCGATTCGCCGACGAGCATCGACTTCACTTCACGCGCGACAAGCCACGCGATCGTCATCAGCAGAAGACCGATCCCCACCGAGCCGAGCGCGTCATACACGGGGCTGCCGGTCACCATCGTCGATAGCACCGCGACGAAGGCGATCGCGAGACCGAATAGCGCGGCGATATCTTCGCCGGCCACGACCAGCAGATCCGATTCGCGCGTCTCGCGAAACCAGTGCCACAGATTTTTATCCGGATGCGTCTTGCGAATCTCCTTGACCGCGCCCCACAACGATAGCGATTCGAGCACCACCGACACACCGAGCACCGCCAACGCGACGAACGCATATTGCAACGGCTCGCGCGCAATCAGTCGATGAACGCCCTCATACACCGAAAACGCACCGCCGACAAAAAACAGCAGCAACGCAACCAGCAGCGAATAGAAGTTGATTTCGCGACCGCTGCCCATCGGATGCAAAGGGCTCACCGGCTTGCGCGCTTCGCGCAGTCCGAATAGCAGCAGCAGTTGATTGCCGCAGTCGGCGGTGGAGTGAATCGCTTCGGCGAACATCGATCCGGAGCCGGTGAACGCCGCCGCGGCGAACTTGCAGACGGCGATGCCGAAGTTGGCGGCGAGTGCGTAGAAAATGGCTTTCGGCGATTCTTCTTTCATCTGCTGGCGGGGGTCGGTGAGTGGGCTGGGTATTGTTGGGTATTGCACGAGCGAAGTGATCGGCAAGTACTCGATATTATGGATGACAACGACACACCCGGTCGCAGGAATCGGACCTGATGTGCCGTCGTGCCGCCAGTTCCCCAGGCGTCCTTTGCACCATTCGTGCGGCTCACGCCCTCTCGAGCGCCGCCATCTCCCGTACGACAAACCAGCAGCACCGAAAGACTCGCGCCGCCCGTCGCGCGCAGATCGGTCAGCAGACGCGTATAACGCTCGAGCTGTGCCGCGCGTTTGTCGCGCCACGCTTGCACCAGCGAATCGGGCGTCGACGCATCGGTCGCGCCGGCCAATGCGCTCGTGGTCAGCGCGCGCTTGAGCCGTGCGAGTTCGGCGAGCGCCGATGCGCGCGCGAGCATGTCCCAATGCGTCGGCGCCGGCAACGAGGCGGCGCGCTCGCTGATCCAGCTGTAATTCAGCAGCGTGCCGAGCGCGAAGTAGACGCCCGCGACCTGTTCGAGATTGCGCCCGCACGTCGACGCGACTTCGGCGATATCGAGCAGAGCGGCCGACACCTCGCCGCTCGCGATCCGCACCGCGAGATCGCTATCGACACCCGCATCGACGAATACCCGTTGCCGCTCCGACAACGCTTCGAGGTCCGCACCAGGCAACAGCGTCGGCCATTGTGGCGCGAGACGCTGCGCCGCGTCGCGACAGCGCGCGAGCAGGCCGGTCACGTCGTCGCCGGCCGCGCCCGTTTGCAGATGCCGCAGGAACCACAGCGCCGAACGTTCGACGAGCCGCGCGACCTCCGCGAACATGCGTGCCTGCACGTCGTCGGGAACGCGGTTGTCGAGCGCGTCGATGCTGCGCCAGATCTGATCGAGATCGAACACGTCGCGCGCCATGATGCACGCGCGCACGATGTCGCCGGGCTGTGCATCGGTCTCCTCCATCAGCCGATGCACGAACTCGCAGCCGACGCGATTCACGAGCGCATTGGTCAGATGCGTCGCGAGGATTTCACGGCGCAGCGGATGGCGCTGCATCGGTTCGCGGAAACGCTGCTGCAGAGGTTTCGGAAAGTACTCGATCAACATATCGCTGACGAGCGGATCTTCCGGCATCGACGATTCGAGCAGCGCGTCATAGAGCCACATCTTGCTGTACGCGAGCAGCACCGCGCGCTCGGGTGTCGTCAGTCCCTGCTTCGCGGCCGCGCGCTCGGCGATGTCCTCGTCGGTGGGCAGAAACTCGATCACGCGATTGAGCCGCCCCGCCTTCTCCAGATAGCGCATCAGGCGCGCTTCGGCATCGAGCAGCTCCACGCCAAAACGGCCCGCGATCGACAAAGCCTGGGTCTGATAGTAGTTGTCCGTCAGCACGAGCAGACCGACTTCGTCGGTCATTTCGGCAAGCAACGCATTGCGCTGCTTCTCCGTCATCTCGCCGTCGGCGACGACGAGGCCCAGCAGAATCTTGATGTTGACCTCGTGATCCGAGCAATCGACACCGGCCGAATTATCGATCGCATCGGTATTGATGCGGCCGCCGCGCTGCGCGAACTCGATGCGCCCGAGTTGCGTCAAGCCGAGATTGCCGCCCTCGGCCACGACCTTGCAGCGCAGATCCGCACCGTTCACGCGGATCGCGTCGTTCGCGCGATCGCCCGCCTGCTGATTGGTCTCGCGGCTCGCCTTCGCATAGGTGCCGATGCCGCCGTTGTAAAGCAGATCGACCGGCGCCTGCAGAATCACGCGCATCAGCTCGGCCGGTGAGAGCGCCGGCGCGCTGATCCCGAGCGCCGCCTGCACCGCCGTCGACAGCGGAATCGTCTTCGCGCTGCGCGGGAACACGCCGCCGCCGGCCGAGATCAGCGACGGATCGTAATCGGCCCAGCTCGAACGGTCGAGCATGAAGAGCCGCGCGCGCTCCGCCATGCTCGCCGCGGGATCGGGATTCGGATCGAGAAAGATATGGCGGTGATCGAACGCGGCGAGCAGCTTGATATGCGGCGACAGCAGCATGCCGTTGCCGAACACGTCGCCCGACATGTCGCCGACACCGACCACCGTGAAGTCCTCGCTCTGCGTGTCGACGCCGATTTCGCGGAAGTGCCGCTTGACCGACTCCCACGCGCCGCGCGCAGTGATGCCCATCTTCTTGTGGTCATAGCCGACCGAGCCGCCCGACGCGAACGCGTCGTCGAGCCAGAAACCGTATTCCTGCGAGATCGCATTCGCGTAGTCGGAAAACGTGGCCGTGCCCTTGTCGGCGGCGACGACCAGGTACGGGTCGTCGGGATCGTGGCGCACCACGTCGGGCGGTGGCACGACGTCGGTGCTCGCCAGATTGTCGGTCACGTCGAGCAAGCCGCGCAGGAAGGTCTGATAGCACGCGACGCCTTCGCGCATCCACGCATCGCGCTCGCTCTGCGGCGGCGGATTCTTGACGACGAAGCCGCCCTTCGAGCCGACCGGCACGATCACCACGTTCTTCACCATCTGCGCCTTCATCAGGCCGAGCACTTCCGTGCGGAAATCCTCGCGCCGATCAGACCAGCGCAGGCCGCCGCGCGCGACGCGCCCGCCTCGCAGATGGACGCCCTCGACGCGCGGCGAATAGACCCAGATCTCGAACATCGGTTTCGGCTCGGGCAAGCCGGGCACCTGGGCGGGATCGAACTTGAACGACAGATACGGCTTCGGTTGGCCCAGAGCGTCATGGCGGTAGTAGTTGGTGCGCTTGGTCGCCTTGATCACGCCGAGGAACTGCCGCAGGATGCGGTCTTCGTCGAGATTGGGCACCTGGTCGAGCGCGCTGTCGATCGTCTCCAGACAAGCGTTGACACGGGCCTCGCGTACCGCGCCGAGCGCCGGATCGAAGCGCGCGATGAACAGGTCGACGAGCATGCGCGCAATCGCCGGATTGCCGGTCACCGCGCGTTCGATATACGCGTCGCTGAACGTCGAACCGACTTGCCGCAAGTACTTCGCGTAAGCGCGCAGAATCGTCACCTCGCGTGCATTGAGCTGCGCGCGCAGCACGAGGCGGTTGAAGTCGTCGCTTTCGATCGTGCCGGTCCACACCTGCTCGAACGCCTGTTCGAACAGATCCTTGACCCGCTCGATGTCGAACTCGGTATCGTCCGCGAGTTCGAGGCCGAAGTCGTGGATCCACGCGGGCATCGCACCGGGCGCCTCGATCAGATAAGGCCGCTCTTCGTCGACGCGCACGCCCAGATGTTCGAGCATCGGCAAGCTGCGCGACAGTGCGATCGGCAGCCCCGCGCGATACACCTTGAAACGGAACGCGCGCGGTCCCGATTCGATCGGCCTGTACAGGTTCATCGCGAGCCGCTCGCTGCCCTGCACGCGCTCGATCAGTTCGATATCACGCACGGCCGTGCGTGCCGGATAGTCGTCGCGATAGCCGGCCGGGAACGAATCGGCGTAGTGCTGCAGCAAACGGTTGCCCTGCTCTTCTCCGTACGCGTCGAGCAATGCGTCGGCCAGATCGTCCTGCCAGCGTCGCGCGACCTGCACGAGGCGCGCTTCGAGCTCGCGTGTGTCGACGCTCGGCATGCCGCCCGCCTTGGCATGGACGACGAAATGAATTCGCGCGAGCGTCGACTCCGACAGCAGCGGCGTGAATTCGACGTTCTCACCATTGAATGCGTCGGCGAGCAGGTTCGCGATGCGCTGCCGCAGATCGGTGTTGTACTTGTCGCGCGACACGAACACGAGGCACGATACGAAGCGATCGAATCGATCGCGCCGCACGAACAGCCGCGTGCGCTGATGCTCCTGCAAACGCAGCACGCCGAGGGCGGTGTCGTACAGCTGGTCCTCGTCGGCCTGGAACAATTCGTCGCGCGGATAGGTCTCGAGCACCGTCACCAGCGATTTCGCCAGATGACCTTTCGGCAGGAATGCGGCGCGTCTGACGATATTTGCGCATTTGCGCCTCACGATCGGAATCTCCGCGGCCGACACGAAATAAGCGGTGGACGTATACAGGCCGATGAAGCGCCGCTCGCCCGTCACCTTGCCATCGGCGCCGCTCAGCTTGATGCCGACATAGTCGAGATAGCCGGGCCGGTGCACCGTGGCGCGCGAATTGGCCTTAGTCAGAAAGATCGGCGACGACCCGGAGATGATCTCCGCGGCCGCCGGCGGCAACGGCGTGACTTCCGCCGCGCCGCCCGGCTGCTGCGCATCGCGCAGAATGCCGAGACCGGAGCCCGCGACCGCCCGCAAACCGAAGCCGCCGTCGTGCTGCACCAGTTCGTAATCACGGTAGCCGAGGAACGTGAAATGATCGGCGACCATCCATTCGACGAACGCGCGCGCTTCGACGCCCTCGGGACCGCTTTCGCGCACCTTCATATCTTGAATGGTCTGCTTCGCGCGTTCGATGATCTTCGGCCAATCCTCGACCGCCGCGCGCACGTCGCCGAGCACGCGCGCGATGTCGTCGCGCAACGCATCGAGTTTTGCGGCATCGCCACAACGATCGACCTCGAAATGGATGCACGAGGTCAGATGCGAGCGCGTATCGCCGGCTTCTTCGGCACCTTGGCTTACGCGCGCGATGCTGCCGTCCGGCGCGCGCCAGACCCGAAATACCGGATGGACGACCGAATGCAGCGCGAGCCGATGCCGGTTGACCGACATCGAGACCGAATCGACGAGGAACGGCATGTCGTCGTTGACGATTTCGATCACCGTGTGATCGGAATGCCAGCCATGCTGTTCGAGGATCGGGTTATACACGCGCAGCCGCTGCTCGCCCGGCACGAAGCGCTGCGCGGTCTGCCAGTGGGCCAGCGCCGCGCCGTACAGATCGGCGATCGAGCGGCTTTGCAGATCGCCCGCGTCGACGAAATCGTAGTAATGCCGCAGGAAGGGTTCGACGATATTGAAGGCCGGCTCCGGCAACCGCCCCCGCGCAAATTCGACAACATCGTTCAGCAGGTGTGTGACGGCTTCTTCGTTCTTTGCTTGCATGATCGACTCCCCTGGCTGGCGGCAATGGTGAGTATCGCGTGATTCGCAGGCAACGTCTGACTTGGAATTATGCGCCTGCCGTACGCGATACGGCCGTTTCGCGCAGTCAGGTAATACCCGCTGACCGGTCGTCGAAGAATCGCCGCCCTCCCACATAGCATCTAGCATCGCTGCGGCGCGGCAACGCCGTGCGCGGCTCAACGCGCGGGCTTTGCGGGCGCCGGTGCCGGCGCGGCCGCATCGCTATCCTCGGCGCGCTGGATGAGCCACGCGCGAATCTGCGCGGCCGTCCACGCGGGATCGTCATGCGGTAGATCGTGGCCGGCCCACGGATGCTTGCGATGCGGCGCGCCCCACGCCGCCGCGAGCTTCGCCGAACAGACCGGGTTGACGAGCCCATCGGCATCCGACGACAGAATCAGCAGTGCACACTCCGGCGCGGCGGGCGTCGCGCTAAAGCACGCGGCCGCCCACAATTGCCGCAGCGCATTCGCGCGGCTCACCGGCGCGCTGCGGCGAATCGCGGTCCAGGCAGCGAGATCCGCGCCCAAGGTGCGGAGGTTATTGCACGTGAGTCGATGGATGCCGCTCTCGGCATCGGCGGCATCGCTCCAATGCGCCGCGACGCCGAGCAGACCAGGCCACGCCGACGGCCGCAGCCGCTCGTGCATGCGGCTGAATGGCCGCATGCTCGTGTTGATCAGCACGAGCCGTTCGATCTCGCCGGGATGACGCTGTGCCCAGTGGGTCGCGACCATGCCGCCGAGCGACATCGCGAGCACGTTGTAGGGGCCCGGCACACCCGTTTCGAGCGCTGCCTGCCGCACAAATGCGACCATGCCCGCGACGCTCGCGGGCGCGCGCCGCCGCACGTATTCACCGTTGCCAGGCAGATCGAGCAGCAGCAAACGCAAGCCGGTCGTGCTCGTTGCGGCTGGGGTTGCATCGCGCAAGCGGTCGCCCGAAATTTGACCCAGGGTTTCGCGCAACGCCGCCGGCAAGCGCCCCCAATGCCGCGTTTCCCGCGTCAGTCCGCGCAGCAGAATCCACGTGCTCATAAGCGATCCGGCCCGTACCAGTGATCGAGCGCGCTTTGCAGCAACTGCTCGCGACGGTTGCCTTGCGGCAGCCAGCGCTGCGCCGAAAACGCCGCGCGCGCGAGGAAGTCGAACAGGTTCGCATGGCGCCGCAGCACGCGCGCGGTGCGATGCTCCATGACCGGATTGAACATGCCCTGCCGCGAAAACAACTGCCGCGGATTTTTCTTGATCCACAGCCACGAGCCGAGTTCGAGCGTCATCGGCAGAAAGACGTTCGGCGCCGGCGTGCGGTCATACGCGTAGTCCCACAGATCGCCGTGCAGCAGATACTGATGGCTTTGCGGCTCGAACGTGTAGCCGTGATGCGGATGCGCGTGTTCGAACATGCTCTTCAACACGTACATTTCGGGCAGATGCGGCATCTGCCGGCGGGTTCGGGCGTACGGAAACCAGATGCTGTCGCTCCAGCCGTAGCCGGAATGGCAATCGAGCGCGATGCTCAACGGCCGCGCGGCGAGTTGCGTCTCGACTACATGCAGCAGCGCGGCCGCCTCGACCTCCATCGGCTCGCCCGCGCGGCCGCGATACCAGGGCAACCACGCGCCGACGCGCTGGCCGCCCGCCAGCAGCGGCACGCGCGCGTCGGCGTCTTGCGGTGCGTTGCGCATCAGGTCGACGCCGCGCGGATTCGCGCGCGTCGCTGCCCACATGCCGCCGGGATTCGCGATCGGTAAAAAGATCAGCCGGATGGACTGCAATTGCCGCACCAGCAATTCGTCCCATTCGAGCCGAGCGAGCAACGCGCGCATATAGTCGAGGACGAGTTGCGAGCCGATTCGCTCGAGCCCGTGAATGCCGCCGAAAAAGCCAATGGCTGGCGCGAGCGGATCGGATGAACCGATGCTCGCGGTGTAGACGGAAAAGCGCCGGCCGCGTACCTCGGTCTCGCAGACCGCGCGGATTTCGAAGCTCGCTCTGCCCTGGTCGAGTATCGACTTGAGATCTTCATATTCGGCAAAACTGTCCGGAAGAAAGCTCAAAGGAGTCGGCATGACGGCGTGACCGGAGTGTCGGGATTATTAAGGACGGCCGGAAAACCCGCACTATAGCCTGGCTGTGTGTCAGCACGCGCGAGCGCGCACGTGTGCACGCGAATCGTGTCATCCGTATGTCACTTTCCGTTCGAATCACTGACTTCGCAATGACTTCGTTTTGCCATCCTGACGACACATGACACAGCGGAAAACGCGACGCACAAAGATGTAGTCGTCTAGACGTTGCGATGCCTTCACTCAACCGTCACAGTCGCTTCCTAGAATGTGCCCACACCTGCCGGCAGTGGCCGGATGCAAGAGGGAATACAGATGGAAGCGATCCGTGAAGCTATTCGAATCGAGCGTTTGAGCAAGACGTTCGGTAACGGCCGCAAAGCGCTCGACGAAATCGATCTGCGCGTCGCGCCCGGTGAAATGGTCGCGCTGATCGGCGCGTCCGGCTCGGGAAAATCGACGTTGCTGCGGCATATCGCGGGCTTTACCGCGTCGGACGCGCAGCCGTCGCAAATCGAGATTCTCGGCCGGCCGATCCAGCAGAACGGCCGCATCGTGCGCGAGGTGCGCAGCATTCGCCGCGACATCGGCTTCGTGTTCCAGCAGTTCAATCTGGTGAACCGGCTGTCGGTCGAAACCAACGTGCTGATCGGCGCGCTCGCGCGCCTGCCGTGGTGGCGCCGTCTCTCCGGCCGCTTCCCGCGCGCGGAACGCGCGCTGTCGCGGGCCGCGCTGCACGAGGTCGGGATCGGCGAATATGCGCGCGAGCGGGCCGCGAACCTGTCGGGCGGTCAACAGCAACGTGCCGCGCTCGCACGGGCGCTCGTGCAACGTGCGCAAATCGTGCTCGCCGACGAGCCGATTGCCTCGCTCGATCCCGAGTCGTCGCGCCGCGTGATGGACATGCTGCAGGCGCTGAACGTCGAGCACCGGATCACGGTGCTGGTGTCGCTGCATCAGGTCGACATCGCGCTGCAGTACTGCCCGCGCACGGTCGCGCTGCGTCGCGGCAAGGTGGTCTACGACGGCCCTTCCAGTGCGCTGACACCCGCGCTGCTAAAGAAACTCTACGGCGGCGATGCGCGCGAACTGCTCGATGACGCGACGCACGACGCAGACGAAACTCACGACGAGCCGGACGCCCCCGACACCGCCGCCGCGCGCTACGCGTTCGCGTTGAACGCCGCGCCGTCGAACTGAACCGCGCACGCTGTCGCGCGCTTTTGATTCTCTCCGTCCACTCAACCGGATCTCAACCGATGAAATTCCTGCGCTCCCTGATCACGCTCGCGGCCGGCGCTGCCGCTTTTGCCTGCATCACCGCGGCCCACGCCGAGGACATCAACCTCGGGATCATCTCGACCGATTCGTCGGCGGTGCTCAAGCAACGCTGGGAACCGCTGATCGATGACATGAAGAAACAGACCGGCCTGAACGTGAAGGCATTCTTCGCGACCGATTACGCGGGCATCATCGAAGGCATGCGCTTCAACAAGGTGCAGGTCGGCTATTTCGGCAACGCGTCGGCGATCGAAGCCGTCGATCGTTCGAGTGGCGAAGTATTCGCGAAAGCGCAGCACGCGAACGGCGACAGCGGCTACTACTCGCTGCTGATCACCAACGTGAACAGCCGCTTCAAGACGCTCGACGACGTGTTCAAGGACACGAAGAGCGTGACGCTCGGGTTCGGCGATCCGAACTCGACGTCGGGCACGCTGGTGCCTGGCTACTACCTGTTCGCGAAGCACAACGCGCCGGTCTACACGTCGTTCAAGAGCGTGCTGCCGTCGAGCCACGAAGCGAATCTGCTGGCCGTCGTCAACAACAAGATCGACATCGCGACCAACAACAGCATGATGATGGAAACGCTCAAGCGCGAGCATCCGGACAAGTTCGCGCAGGTGCGCGTGCTGTGGACCTCGCCGCTGATTCCCTCGGACCCGCTCGTGTGGCGCAAGGATCTGCCGGAAGCGACGAAGGACAAGCTGCGCAAGTTCTTCCTGAACTACGCGAAAACCGATTTGCACGAAAAAGCGGTGATGGCCGGCATCACCGAGTACAGCGGCTTCGAGGCATCGTCGGATCGGCAACTGCTGCCGATTCGCGAGATCGTGCTGTTCCAGCAGAAGCAGAAGATCGAGAACGATGCGCATCTGTCCGATAGCGACCGCAAGACGCAATTGGCCGCTCTCGACGCGAAGCTGAGCGCGCTCAGCAACGCACAGTCGAAGCAATGAACTCCGCCGATCTGAGCACGTCGCCCGCGCGCGCGAGCGAAGCGGCCGCCGCGCGGACGGCGCAAGATAAAGATCGTGCCGGCAAGCGCAGCTGGTGGTCGTTGCTCGGCTGGATCGCGGTGCTCGCGGTACTCGGCGGCGCGTGGCACGGCGCCGACATGCGGCCGCTCGATCTGCTCAGCGACTCGGCCAACATGGGCCAGTTCGCCGCGGACTTCTTCCCGCCCGACTTCACCGAGTGGCGCAGCTACGTGCACGAGATGTACGTGACGCTGGCGGTCGCAATCTGGGGTACCGCGCTCTCCCTCGTCTGCGCGGTGCCTTGCGGCCTGATGTCAGCGCACAATCTCGCGCCGCAGTGGGTCGTGCAGCCGATGCGCCGCCTGATGGACGCATGCCGCGCGATCAACGAAATGGTCTTCGCGATGCTGTTCATCGTCGCGGTCGGCCTCGGGCCGTTCGCCGGCGTGCTCGCGCTGTGGGTGCATACGACGGGCGTGCTCGCCAAACTGTTCGCAGAAGCGGTCGAGGCGATCGATCCGCGCCCGGCCGAAGGCGTGCGCGCAACCGGCGCGACGCGCCTCGACGAAATCGTCTATGCGGTGCTGCCGCAAGTGCTGCCGCTGTGGATCTCGTACGCGCTGTATCGCTTCGAGTCGAACGTGCGCTCGGCGATGGTGGTCGGCATGGTCGGCGCGGGCGGCATCGGCGTCGTGCTGTACGAAGCGATCCGCTCCTTCAACTATGCGCAGACGGCCGCGGTGATGATCATGGTGATCGTCGTCGTGACGGTGATCGATCTCGGCTCGGCGTGGCTGCGTGAACGGGTGATCTGAGGATGGCGCGCGTTCGCGCGCGCGGCACTGAGCAGCCGGATTCAAAACGCCATTCCGGCCTTGTTGCTGCCGCTGCCGGTGCTGACCGTGACCGCGTGGCCGCGTGGCCGTATATCGTTGCGTCGGCAGTGCTCGAATGGGGCTATCTGCTCGCGCTGATTCGCGCGTACAGAAGCGGCGATTTCGGTCAGGTCTATCCGATTGCGCGCGGTCTTTCGCCGCTGCTCGTGTTCGTCGGCGCACTCGTGTTCGCGGGCGAGGTGCTGAAGCCGCTCGCCGCGCCCGGCATCGCGCTCGTGTCGTGCGGCATCGTCTCGCTCGCCTTTCGGCGCTGACGAGCAGGTTGACGAAGCCGAAATCGTAGGTCGCGCCCGCACCGAGGATGCGCTGCTGGTCGGTGCCCGCGCCCGTCGGGCTCACGACGAACGGTGAACTGAAGCCTCAGCCCGTGCTGTCGATCGCGCCAATCGTCAGATTCGACGGTGTCGCGTTGCTGCACTTCGGAAGTGACGTTAGTTGTACACGCTGCAATCAACGCGTGTAATTCACCACCGGCACGGAATACGAAGTCGGCGCGAAATCGGTGCGGCCACTGCGCTGCGACGAGCCATTCGACGGCGCACCGTAGCCGCTATTCTGCGCAGCCTGGTTTTGCGCCGCGACCTTTGCTTCGGCCGCCTGGATATTGGCCGGATAGTCGATCACGTTCGCATTGGACGGATCATGACCGGCCTTTTCGAGCTGAATCAGTTCGGTGCGGACCTGAGCGCGCGCGAGCGGCTGATCGGCCGGATTCGACTGGGCAAATGCCGCGAGCGGCGCGGCAACGAGAGCGGCGATAGCCCCTGCTTCGATCAGCGACCTGATGGACTTCATGATTTCCAACCTCCCGAGATGGCTTCATGCGATTGCCGCGGAGCCTGGTGCGACCATCGGCCATCCGCAGCGGTTAAGGCAGTTTAGAAGCCGGTCGAGCCACGTAGTAAGCCCTGAACCATGAATTCACTGTTGCCATAGCGGCCACAATTCGAGGCCACCACGTTCCGGCGCAGCCTCAACGCGATGCACTACACTGATAACGCCCAACGACGCGCCGCAGCCATCGCATTCGATCGAGGAGGTAGACGCCCATGTCGCATCCCGTTGCCCTGCCCTCTTACCGCGACGGCGTGCGTGCCGAATGGGTCGATTACAACGGCCACATGCGCGACGCGTTCTACCTGCTGATCTTCAGTCTCGCGGTCGACGGGCTGATCGATCTGATCGGCCTGCCCGATGCGGTGCGCAAAGAGCGGCATCGATCGATCTACACGCTCGAAGCGCATCTCAACTATCTGCATGAAATCAAACAAGGCACGCAGGTGCGTGTCGACATGCGCGTGCTCGGCTACGACGCGAAACGTATTCACGTGTACGTCGAAATGTTTGCGCTGGACACGACGCAAAGCCAACGCACCGGCCCCGTCGCCGCGGGCGAGCAGATGCTGCTGCACGTCGATACCAGCGGACCGCGCGGCGTTGCTTTCGATCCGGACGTCAAAGCGCGCGTACACGAACTCGCGCAAGCCCATGCGGCATTGCCGCCGGCGCGTTTCGCGGGACGTGTGATCGCTTTGCCATGCGCAGCGCAAACGGGAAACACTACTCAAACGGAGTGACCATGCTCGAGCCGGAAATCGCCGCCTTTATCGAACGAGCGAGCGCGCTCTATCCGTCGCATCACGCGGCGATGACGCCGCGCGAGCAGCGCGAGCTGTATGACCGCTACGCCGCGACGTTGACGCCGCCACTGCCCAGCGAACTCACCACACAGGACGCAAGCTTTCGCACCGACGCGGGCCATGCGATCCCGCTACGGCTCTACCGGCATCCAGCGAAGGCAAGCGAACACGGCACGATCCGCGGCACGGTGCTGTATTTTCATGGCGGCGGCTTCGTGCTCGGCTCGCTGAACAGTCATCAGATGGTGACGGCGCGCCTCGCCGCCGACACCGGCCTCGACGTGATCGCGGTCGACTACCGGCTCGCGCCTGAGCATCGCGCGCCGGCCGCGCACGACGACTGCCTCGAGATCACGCGTGCCGCGTTGAACCACCGCCTGCCGTTCGACCTCCCAGAGCGCGCCGCATTGCAACTCGCGGGCGATAGCGCCGGCGGCACGCTCGCGGCAAGCGTCGCGCTACGCCTGCGTGACGAATGTGCGAGCGGGGTGCGCGGCATCGCGCTCGTCTATCCGATGCTCGGCACCGAGCCGCAATTGCCCGCGCGCGACACCGAGTCCGATGCGCCGATGCTGACGCTCGCGGACGTGCATAAGTTTCGCGACGCTTACTGGGGAAAAGGAGAGGAAGCCGACCCAACGCCCGGCCCCGCGTGGACGATCCCGCTCGCCGCAACCCGCTTCGACGGGCTGCCGCCGACGCTGGCCATCGGCGCCGAGCACGACCCCCTACGCGACGACGCGCGCGTGTTCGTCGAGCGGATTCGCGAAGCTGGTGGAGATGCCCGGCTGTTGGTCGGCACGGGGCTCGTGCATGGATGCTGGCGCGCGCTTGAAACAAGCCCCGGCGTGCAGGCCATGCACAGGGCTGTATGCGAATTTCTCCGCGAAAACGCACGCCATTAACGCGGCGATATGCACCGCCGCGCCCGGCGCGTTATCGCGGCTCAGCGATGGCGGTCGCTGCGCCACTGCGCGAACGTGACGAGATCGAGGCCGACCTCGGCCAGCTCTATGCGGGTCCAGCCGAAGAACGCGTCGTCCCAGCCAGGAATGCTTTGGGGCGTCAGCGACCGGAACTTCATGCCGCCACGATACGCGAGGTCCGGCCAGAACAGCGGCATCACCTCGCGCGTGGCGAGCTGGCGCAGCAGGTCGGACGGGCCACCCTCGTCGGCGACGATCTCGCCCTGCGAGATCCAGTCGTTCTCGGCCCACGCGACGAACACGCTCGGGTTGCCCGCGGCGTCGAACATCAGGATCACGTTCTGCTCGGGCCGCCAGTAATACTCGACGATGCCCTGAGCGGCCACCACTTCGTCGATCATCTTGCGCGTGCGCGGATCGCAGTAGGTCATGCCGTTTTCGCCGAGCGCGAGCCAGCCCGACTCCGCGCAATGGCGGCTTTTGGCGTCCTTCAGGAAATGCGTGAGGCGATTGGCCGAATCCGCGTCGGTCTTGCGCAGGTACAGGTCGACGATGCCGGCGTTGAAGGCCTTCACCGCGACGGTTTCATCGGCGACGCCGGTGAGCAATACCTTCGCGCAACGCAGGTGCGAGATCGACGACAAAAACTCGACGCCGCCGATGCCCGGCATGTCGTAGTCGACGACGACCGCCGCCACTTCCTCGAAGCGCGACGGCTGCGCGACGATGTCGCGCTCCGCCGAGGTCTCGACGAAGCGCTCGACGCCCGGTTCGCTCAGACACGCCGACGCTGCCGCGAATTCGAGCGAATTCTCGCGTGCGTGCTGGCGAATATAGTTGAGGGCCGCTTGCGGACGCGTGAAAAACAGGTTCGTGTAGGTGCCCGGGAAGAAACGGCGGAGCGCGTCGAGGTAGCTGTCGTTGTCGTCGACGAAAACCACTGTGGACGGATAAAAAACGGGAGGTCGAATAAAGTTGTTCATATCTTCACGTGTTTCTCACGCCGCCGCGAATGCCCTCGACCGACCGGTCGGTCGATCTGACGTTTCGCCAAGCGACTGCCCAAGGAATGCCGGGCGATGCCTCGCCCGCGGGTCCGCATGATCAATGGGTTCTTGTCGCTACTACCGGTGACCGCCTGCCGTCGCTGTTCGCGCGTCTCGGGTGTCGCAGCCTGGCGCGGGCCTGCCGGCATGTGCGCTGCGAGCCAGTCGCTGCAAGTCGCTTTCACACGTCGGATAATCGAACCGTGGCTGCCGGTCGTCTGCATTGGTTCGTATAGTACAGGCTCCACGCATTGGCGGCACAACTTAAATCGCATTCCTGCAGGCGCCGGCCGCGCAATTGCGGGGGACTAATTGGTCGAAAAAGAAAATCGCGGCATGCGGAAAAAATGTCCGCTTCCGTCGTGCCGGCGAATGGCTTTAGCGGCAAGCGCGCGCCGTTCGTGCCAGGTCCGTTCGGACATCAATCATCGTGACGCGCCGCAATATGCCGACAAGAAGCGTCGATGTCGAAATGGTCGTTTATCATCAGTCAATCGCAGTTGCTTAATGGTTGTTGCTTAGATATGACGAATACCGGCAAGATGATGATAGTCGGGCTGCTCGTGGTCGATGCGGGCGTCGCCGGTTATCTGCTGTACCCTAGGGACGATCAGGCGCCGGCCGTGACCGGCGCGGTGACCCGCAGCGTCACCGGCGCGGTGGAATCGGAACCGCAGACCGATGCGACGCGTGCCGCTGGCGCCAGCGTGAGGCCTGCGCAACCCGTGAGCCCGCCCGCGCCGCAATCGGCGCTGCCGCAGATGGAGTCGGCCACTCCGGCTCCGGGCGCCGCTCAGCCGCCTGCTGCGGCGCCTGCTGCGGCGCCCGCCCCCGCCCCGTCCCTGCCCGCCACAGCGGCCGCGCCCGTGCCGAGCGTCACGCCCCAGTCGAGCCAGACCGCGAGCGGCCGCATCGATAACGCGGCGCCGCCCGCGGCCAATCCGGCCGCAGGCGCGCACGCCCCCTCGAAGTCGCAGTCGTACGCACAGCAAAAGGCTCAACCGAGGCCGCTGTACGGGCCGCGCATCGACCAGACCCATGCCCGCCGGCGCGACGACACGCACCCGAATGGCGCCAACCCGGTCGCCGCGATGCTGACGGACCAACTGGTCAAGGAATCGGCGAAACCCGACCCGTCGCTGCCGATGCCGTCCGGCGTCACCGTGCCGTTGCAGTCTGCCAATCCCCCGGGGGCTGGCGCGGGTAGCGGCCGCGGCACGAATCCGGTCGCGTCGGCGATGACCGATCGGCTGGTCCGCGAATCGTCGAAGGTGGGACCGACGCAGCCCGCCGCGGAGCCGCCCATCATCAAACCCTGAGCGACGCGGCGCTCACGGCCGCGACGCCACCTCGTCGAGGTGCGCGAGCAGATCGGCCGGATCGTCGTAGACGCGCAACGCCCCCGCACGCTCCAGCTCCTCGGTGCCATAGCCACCCGACAGCAGGCCGACACCGAGCGAGCGGCAGCGGCGGGCCGCAAGCATGTCCCAGATGCTGTCGCCGACCACGACCGTGTGCTCGATCGACACGCCGAGCCGCTCGGCCGCGGCGAGGAACAGGTCGGGATCGGGCTTCGCGTATTTGACGTCGTCGCGCGTGACGACTACCGCCTTTGCCGGATCGACGCCGAGCGCCGCCAGATTCAGCGCGGCGGTTTCCATCCGCCCGCTCGTCGCGACGGCCCACGGCGTGCCGGCCTGGGTCAGCGCGTCGAGCAGTTCGCGCGCGCCCGGCAGCGGACAGACCTGGGCGCGCATCCGCTGATAGGCGGCCGCATGCGCGTGCCGCAGCCGTTCGGCGCGTTCGACGCTGATCTCGCCGTGTGTCTCACGCAGCAACTGGTCCGTGAACAGCCCACCGCTCATGCCGATCTTGCGATGGATACGCCAGACGGACAGCGGGATACCTTCGCTGTCGAGCGCCTCTTTCCACGCCAGCACGTGCTGATAGACGCTGTCGACGAGCGTGCCGTCGAGGTCGAAAAGAAAGGATGTCTGGATGCGCATGCCGGCCTCCGGTGATGATGGGTTCAATCACTATGCCATGTGTCGATGAAACGGCCAGGGCGGCTCGTCGCCCTTGACGACGCTTACGGTCTCTACACGATGTGCGCAAATTCCCGCAGATGGGCGCGTATTTGCTCCGATTTCGCTTTACCACGGTCTGACGTTCGAGACGATGAACTCGTTCGGCAACAAGGCCGGCAACTTCGCGAACAACCGCTCGTACGGCTTCGGCCTTTCGTACTCGCAGGGCCCGCCGGCCGATTCGGTGTTGTCGCACGCGATGATCGACACGCTGCCGCCGACGTCGACGAATACGCGAGTCGCGGTGACGGTGGGCATGCGTCACGCGTTCTGATCTCGCGCGGCGCAGGCGTGGCGCGCCGCGACAGTGCGATGCCCTCACGACTGCGCCGCCGCGATCACCTGCGACGCGAGCGCATGATGCTGGCCGCGTCGCGAGCGGATTGCGTGAATCTCCTCGATCACGCCGTCCGCGCGGCCGAGCCAGCGCAAGCCCCTCAATAACGTGAGATCTTCGGCGCCGAGCTCGGCGAGCGGAAACACGCCGAGCCCGCGCGCCGCGAACACCGCCATCAACGCGCTGTCCTCGAATTCGCCGACGACGCGCGGCCTGATTCCCTGAGACTCGAACCATCGGTCGAGCCGCGCGCGCAGCGCGCCGTGACGGGTCGGCAGCAGCACGGGCAGGTCAGCGAGACAGAGCGGAAAGCCGTCGCGCGCCGACTTGCGTACGACCTGCGCGGGCCCGTACCAGTCGACCGGCGAGCCCGCGACGCGCTGGCTCAGCACGCGCAGATCCGCGCCGTGCGGCGCCGGCTGACAGGCGAGCACCAGATCGAGCCGATGCAGCGCAAGCTCCGACAACAGCTGCGCGGGCTCCCCCTCGTGACACAGCAGCCTGAGCGACGGCGTGGCCAGCACCGGCGCGAGCAACGCATGCGCGGCGAGCTTGGAAATCCCATCCGACAGCCCAACCGCGAGCCGCACCGAGTCCGCGCCGCTCGCTTCGCGCATCTCGTCGAGCAACGCCTCGCCCAGCTGGAAGATTTGCTCCGCGCGATCGAACGCCTGCTCGCCGGCCTCGGTCATCGCGACGCCGCGCCCGGCCGGCTTCAACAGCTGGCGCCCAAGCGCTTTCTCGAGCTCGCGCACCTGCGCGCTGATCGTTTGCACGGCCATGTCGAGCCGCCCGGCCGCGCGCGCAAAGCCGCCCTCCTTCACGACGATCCAGAAGTAGTACAGGTGACGATAGTTGAGCATGCTGATCCGATACTTCGAAAAATCCGAAACGTCGTTCAGGTTATCACTGGTTCATTCGAACCGCGAATAAGCCCATGATGGCGGTTCCGCCGCTCGCGGCGCACTCGATTCCGCCACCTCATGGACTCCCTGTTCGCACTCGTTGCCGATCCCGCCGCGTGGGCCGCGCTCGTCACGCTGATCGTGATGGAGATCGTGCTCGGCATCGATAACCTGATCTTCATTTCGATCCTCAGCAACCGCTTGCCGGAAGCGCAACGCCCGCGCGCGCAGCGCATCGGGCTCCTGCTCGCGCTGGTGATGCGGCTGCTTCTGCTCAGCACCATCGCGTGGATCACGAAGCTGACCGCGGTCGCGTTCACGCTGTTCAATCATGGCTTTTCGTGGCGCGATCTGATCCTCGTCGGCGGCGGCCTGTTCCTCGTGTGGAAGGCGACCACCGAAATCCGTCAGCACATGATCCCCACTGACGAACTCGCCGCGAAAACCAGCTCGACCGTGCAGTTGACCGTGGCGGCCGCGATCGGCCAGATCATCCTGCTCGACCTCGTGTTTTCCGTCGACAGCATCATCACCGCGGTCGGCATGACCGAGCACCTGCCGATCATGTTCGTCGCGGTGATCGTGTCGATCATGGTGATGCTGTTCGCGGCGCAGCCGCTCGCGCGCTTCATCGATCGCAATCCGACCATCGTGATGCTGGCGCTGAGCTTCCTGCTCGTGATCGGCATGACACTGATCGCCGATGGTTTCGGCTCGCACGTTCCGAAGGCGTATATCTATGCGGCGATGGCGTTTTCCGCGTTCGTCGAGGCGATGAACATGCTCGCGCGGCGCGCGAAAACGAAACGTCTGGCAAGCAGCGAGGAGTGATGCCGTGATGAAATGCCCAGTTTGCAAAACGACCGGTCTGCTGATGACCGAGCGCCGCTCGATCGAAATCGATTACTGTCCGGACTGCCGAGGCGTATGGCTCGATCGCGGCGAACTGGACAAGTTGATTGCGCAGGATGACGGCGACGGCTCGCGGCGCGGCGAGCGTGCCCTGGAAAGCGAGCGGCAGCGTTACAAGGAGCGTCGCGACGAACATCGCGGGTATCAAAAGAAGCGCTCGATTTTCGATGTGTTCGACTTCGACTGAACGCTTCGGCGGCTTGGCGCACGCAAATTCCAACCGCCGTCAGCGCATCAGCGCGCCTTCTTGCGAACGCCCTTGCCGGTCGTCGCGGCGCGCGGCGCTTCCTTCTCGAGCGGTGCGCCGCCGTTCATCTGCTCGAGCCACGACAGCGTATCGACATACGACAGAAATTGCTTCAGATATTCCGGCGACAGCTCGCGCATCAACGACAGCGCGCGATGTACGAGGCTGCTCGAATTGAGCGGCCCCGCGTTGCCTGGCACCTGCGCGAGCGACTGGCGCAACTGTTTTTCGGTGCGCAGTTTGGACCAGACTTCGCGGAAGTAGTCGACTGCGGGCAGATCGGGATAGGCGGCAGCGTGCGGAGCATCGGCGCGCGCGTGGTGGCGGGCGAGGCGTTCGATCAGCGCCGCGAGCGTGGCGTCGTTGGCCGCGTTGGCTTCACCGGACGTGGCTTGCGACGCGCTCTCGTCCGCAGCGGCACGCTCGACCTCGGCCGTATAGTCGGCCAGCAGTCCTGCCAATCGTTGCTCGAGCACTCGTCGCGGCTCGCCGCTGTGCTGTGCCGCGCGCCGCGTAAGCGCGTCGAGCAGATGAAAGCGCACCGGATCGAGCCGAGCCGCGCCGCTCGCGCGCCATGCATCGAGCCTCGCGCGAGCCGCGTGGATCGCGTCGTCAAGCACCGGACTTCTCCGCTGCCGCCGCACTCGACGGCCGCGGCACCGGCGCGATTTCGACGCGGCGGTTTTTGGCGCGGCCGGGTTCGTCGGCATTCGAACTGACCGGCTGCTCCGAGCCGAACGCCGCCGCAAACACCGACGACGCCGACACGCCCTCGTCGATCAGCGTGCGCGTGACCGTCAACGCGCGTTGCGCCGACAGCTCCCAGTTATCGGCGAAGCGTCGATTGCCTTCGCGCAGGCGTTGATCGTCGGTGAAGCCGCTGACCATCAGAATCTGATCGCTCGCGCGCAGATACGCGGACAGCGGCCCGGCGAGACTCTTCAGCAGCGCGCGACCCTCGGGCTGCAGCTGGGCGGAGTTCAGCGCGAACAGCACGTTGCCGCTAATGCCGATGCGCCCATTGACGAGCGTCACGCGCCCCGCCGCGAGCGGTCCCGCGAGTGCCTGTTCGAGCGTCTTGCGGCGCTGCGTTTCAGCCTGGCGCTGCTTGACCTCCTGCTCGAGCTTGCTCGACAGTTCGAGCTGCACGCCGATCACGCTGACCAGAATCAGCACGAACGCGCCGACCAGCACCGACATCAGATCGCCGAACGCGGCCCAGATCGGCGCGGAGGTTTCCACGCCGCCGTCGATGTCCTCGCTCATACCGCGTCGGCTCCGGCGCTCGCGCGCTGCGCGGCCAGCAACTGCAGGTCTTCGACGATCTGCTTCTGCGACATCACGCTGAGGTCGACCACGTCACGCGCCTGCGCGACGTAGTAGGCGAGCTGTTCGTCGCTGCGCGCGAGCGATTTGTCGAGCGCTGCTTCGATGCGTTCGAGATGTGCGACGAGCTTGTCGTTCGCTTCGCCGAAGGTGTGAACGGCCACGCCGAATGCTTCGCCGAGGCTCGCGACTTCGACCGCGCTGCCGGTGACCTGCGCGGCGACCGTGCCGAGCTTGCCGGTCTCGTGCTCGAGGTGTTCGGTGAAGCGATTGCCGACGCGTTCGAGCAGACCCGCCGACGTCGAGACCAAGGCATCGACGGCCGTGCGTTGCTCGGTCGACGCGTGGGTGACTGCGTCGAGCAGCGTCTCCAGCGTGGCGAGCAGACGACTGCGCTCTTCGAGCATCGCGGTGTCGCGGACCATGCTGTCGGAGAGCTTCTGGCGCAGCTCCGCGACGACTTCGGCAGCGGCCTTCGGCGCTTCGGACGCCGCTTGCACGAGGCGCCCGATTTCGGCGATCGTCGCGCTGGCATGCGTTTGCGTCTGCGCGGAGATATCGCGTGCGGTTTGCGCGAGTGCGTCGCAGATTTGCTGCTGACGGGTCGCGGTTTGCGAACCCGTTTGCTGCCATTGTTCGTCGAGCTTTGCGGTCATCGCGGCGAGCGCTTCGGTCCATGCCGCGAAGCGCTGTTCGTCGCGCGCGGCGAGTTCGGCTTGCAGGTTTGTCGCCGCCTTCGGTGCTTCAGCCGCGGCTTGAACCAGTCGATCGATTTCGGCGATCGTCGCGCTGGCATGCGTTTGCGTCTGCATGGAGATATCGCGTGCCGTTTGCGCAAGCGCGTCGCAGATCTGCTGCTGATGGCTGGCGGCTTGCGCACCCCTCTGCTGCCATTGTTCGCTGAGCTTCGCACCCATCGCGTCGAGCGCCTCGGCCCACGCGCCCAAACGCTGCTCGTCGCCCGCGCTCAGTTCGGTCTGCAAGTTCGCATGCGAGCTACCGACCGCGCTCAGCAACGCCGCGGCATGCTGCTCGAACGTCGCGGCGGCGCGCGCCAACGCCTGTTCGTTGTTGGCGGCGAGTTTGTCGCCCGCGCTTTGCTGCTGAGCCAACGCGTCGCCCCAAGCCTGCGAGATCCCGCTCGCCGTCGCTTCGAGACGCGCGGACACGCCGTCGAGCAGCGCGAGCGAGCGCTGTTCGAACGCTTCGGCAACGCGTTCGACCGAAGCGCGCTGTTGCGCGGCCAACTCGTCGCTCGCCTGCCGATGTCCGGCGAGCGCGCTGTGGCAAATCTCGGCGACGTTCGCGCTGGTCGCCGCGAAGCCGCTCGACAGGCCGTCGAGCTGGCGCTGCACGGCCTGGGTGACCGCGTCGTGCAACGCGGCGGTTTCGCGCGAGAGGCCGGCCATCGTCGCTTCGACGACCGGCTGCAGGGCCTTGCCGGCGGCCTGCGCGCTGCCGGCCACGCTGTCCTTCAGCGACTGCTCGATCACACCGGCGAGCCGCAGATAGGCGGCTTCGGTGCGGCCGTAAAACGCGTCGAGGCTCGCGATCTGCCGCTCATTCGACGCGGCGCTCTGCTGTTCGAGCGCGCTCATCATCGTCTGCAGACGTTCGACCAGCAGCGGCGTCGCTTCGGCCTGGCGTTGCAGCAGCCGGAAGCTTTCTTCGCGCTGATGGCTCTGCGAGTAGACGCGCAAAGTCGTCGCGATCTTCGCGTCGAGCTGTTGCGCCGCTTCGAGCCGCTCGCGGCGGGACAGCGCGGACAGCAGCCCGAGCATCGCGGACGTCGCGACACCCGCGATCGACGTGCCGAACGCGAAGCCCAGCCCCTTGACCGGCGCGGCCAGCGATGCGCGGATCGCCTGCAGGTCGCTCGCGCTCTCCAGCGCAAGGCCGGTGCCGCGCAGCGTCATCACCATGCCGAGCAGCGTGCCGAGCATGCCGAGCAGCACTAGCAGACCGACCAGATACGGCGTCAGCGCCGGTCCCGGCAACGCGACGCGCTCGCCTTCGACGCGCAGCCGCACGCTATTGCGCAGACTCGGATGGACAGGTTCGAGAAACGCGGCGAGGCTCGGCGGTGGTCCGGACAACGCGGCGAGCGCGCCTGTCAGCGTGGCGGTCGCCTGACCATAGCGGCGCAATTCGAGCGCGCCTAGCACGTAGAAGACGCCGATCAGCAGCGTGACGACGAACGCGAGCGGATTGGAAACGGCATAACCGACGGCGATCCAGCATGCCGCGGAGAGCCCCGCGAGAAATACAACGAGATCGATACGATATCTGGACATGGGGTCCCAGTTAGCAGGCGCGAAGAGCCGCTAGCAGCCCTTCGACCGGTTGAAAACGAACCTCCAGCTCGGCCAGCAAAACGCTCTGCATGTCCTTGCGGAAGACGTCGAGCCACGCCTCGGACGCGAGCGGCACGGCAGCGTTGCCGCCATCGGTCGACCTGGCGAGCCGCGTGGCTGCGGTGGTTGCTTTGACTTGAGCCAAGGCTGCTTCCGGCTGCATGGCTGCAGCGCCGGCTTCGACTTCGGCCGACTGCTGCCGCGTGGGATCGGCATCGGCGGCAACTTCGGCCGCTGCTTCCGCCTCCGCCAACCTCCGCTTCTCACCCTCGCGCAAGCGCTCGAAGTGCCCGCCGAGCAACCCGGGCACCGCGCCGAGCAAACTCCGCTCGCGCTCGCCGAGCGCACGCTCCATCACCGCATCGACGACCGCGAGCCGCGCGAGCGACGGCGCCTGCGTCGCCAGCAGCGCGCGCAGCCGGCCACGCAACGTGCCGATCGCCGTTTCCATCGACTGCTGAAGCGCGAGATAGCGCTGTCGGAACACCGCGTAGTCGGCCTGCGTGTCGACCGCCACGCGCGGCGCCGACATCCGGGCGGACGACGGCGACGGGCCACGCCGCCGTGAGCCGGCGAGCACGCTATCGCTCGCGATTGCGCTCACCAGCGAGCGGCGCACGCGCGCGCACTCTTCCTCTTCCGCACGGCCGAACGCGCGCGCGCCACCAGCGACGGACGGCGGCTTGCCATCCAGCGCCGACGACAACGCGATCGCGTCGGTCCAGCCGAGCCACTGGCTCAGCCGATCCGCCAGCGATTGTCGCGATTCGGCGACGTCGGCCTCGGCGAGACGGGCCAGTAAGCGAACGAGCGCAGGCCCAGTGAGGGCGCTGCGCTGAGGGGCTTGCAACATACCACCGGACGCAAAAAAGTCAGCAGTCTACACGCTGACGCCAGCGAGTCCGAAGTCGCCCGCTCGATCGTGCGTCGAAAGACACGGTTTTGCCCGATCGAACCTGGCATTCGGGCGTTTTCCCGAGCGCGGCTTTTTTGCCAATAGCGAAGCGGACCTATCCCTGTATAAGATGAAAGCTGGCGCCTCGCTGCGCACGAACACGGCGGAGCGTCGACAACACACAGAACACACGCAAGGCGGGCAGGGAGCATGAAATTCGATACCGTGGTGCTCGGCGCCGGCATTGTCGGGGTGTGCGTCGCCGTGCATCTGCAGAAACGCGGCCGCGCGGTTGCGCTGATCGACCGTAAGCAGGCGGGCAACGAGACCTCGTTCGGCAACGCCGGGCTGATCCAGCGCGAAGGCGTCTATCCGTACGCGTTTCCGCGCGGGCTCGGCACCCTGCTGCGCTACGCGCGCAACCAGTCGCCCGACGTGCGCTATCACGCCGACGCGATGCTGCAGGTTGCGCCGTTCCTGTGGCGCTACTGGCGCAACTCGCATCCGGCGAAGCACGCGGAAATCGCGAAATCGTACGCGACGCTGATCGAGCATTGCGTCAGCGAACATCGCGCGCTTGCCGCGGACGCCGGTGCCAGCGCGCTGCTGCGGCCGATCGGCTGGATCAAGGTGTTTCGCCATGCCGCCGCGCGCGACGCCGAAACCACCCTCGCCGAACAGTGGCATCGCGAGTACGGCGTCGAGTTCGAAACGCTCGACGCGCCGCGCCTGCAACAGCTCGAACCCGATCTCGACAAGCGTCTGCAAGGCGGACTGCGCTATCCGCAATCCGATTCGGTCAGCGATCCGAACGCGCTCGTCACCGCATACGCGCGGTACTTCGAAGCGCTCGGCGGACGGTTCTTCATCGGCGATGCCGATACGCTGCGTGAAGGCTGGCAGGTCGAGACGCGGGACGGGGCGATCACGGCCGAGTCGGCGGTGATCGCGCTCGGACCGTGGTCGGATCGCGCGAGCACGCGGCTCGGGTATCGGCTGCCGCTCGCGGTCAAGCGCGGCTATCACATGCACTACGCGCCGCGTCGGAGCGCGCGGTTGAACCATCCGATTCTCGACGTCGAACACGGCTATGTGCTCGCCCCGATGGCGCGCGGCATCCGTTTGACCACGGGCGCCGAAATCGCGCGCCCCGAGGCGGCCAAGACGCCGGTGCAACTCGACGCGGTCGAGCCGATCGCGCGCACGCTGTTTCCGCTCGGCGAACGTCTGGATGCCGAACCGTGGATGGGACGCCGCCCCTGCACGCCGGACATGATGCCGATCATCGGGCCCGCGACGAAACATCAGGGACTGTGGTTCGCGTTCGGCCATGCGCATCATGGTCTGACGCTCGGACCGGTGACGGGGCGGCTGATCGCCGAGATGATGACCGGCGAGCAGACGCTGGTCGATCCGCGGCCGTTTCGAGTCGAGCGGTTTTAGCCGGATGCTCTGAGGCCTGCTCGAAATCCCCGCCTTCATCGCTCAATTATCGTCATCTCACGCTAAAGCCGCCCTCATGGCACGCCTCCAACCAAGCCGCCAGCCGTCGAAGCAATAAAAAACGCCGCGGGCCAACAGCCCCGCGGCGTTCTTCATCGAGCCGGACAACCGTCGATCAGGCCGTCACGGCAGCCCGTCGCGGCGACACTGCCGACACCGCGAAGCTCACGACGATATTCGCGACGAGCGCGATCAGGCCGATATACAGCGGATAGTTCTCGTGGCCGAAATGCAGGCCATACACCGGCTTGAGCCCTTGCGAAATCGCGAGGCCCGTGCCGAGCACGATACCGACGAGCCAGCCGACGAACAGACCCGGCGTGTTCAGACGGCGCGTGTACAGCGTGAACACGATGGCCGGGAAAATTTGCAGAATCCACACGCCGCCGAGCAGTTGCAGATCGATCGCATACTGCGTCGGCAGGAACACGATGAACAGCAGCGCCCCGAACTTGACGACCAGCGAAACGATCTTCGCATTGGCTGCCTCCGCCTCGGGCGAGATGTTCGGCGACACCAGCGGACGCCACAGATTACGCGTGAACAGATTCGCCGCGCCGATCGACATGATCGCGGCCGGCACCAGCGCGCTGATCGCAATCGCGGCAGCCGCGAAACCGACGAACCACGACGGGAACAGCGTGCCGAACAGGGTCGGCACCACGTCGCTTGCCGACTTCACGTTCACGCCGGCGGCGATCGCCATATAGCCGAGCAGCGCGATCAGGCCGAGCAGCACCGTGTAGGCCGGCAGGAAGATCGCGTTCTTGCGCACCGTCTTTGCCGACGCCGACGACAGCACCGCCGTCATCGTATGCGGATACATGAACGCCGCGAGCGCCGAGCCGAGCGCGAGCGATGCGAACGCCGTGTACTGATTCGGCTTCAGCAGGATACCGGTCGCGCCGCCCTTCGCCTGGAAGTGCGCATCGGCCAGTGCGAACACGTGCCCATAGCCGCCGAGCTTCACCGGAATCAGCCATACCGCCGCGATCACGACGATATAGATCATGATGTCCTTGACGAACGCGATCATCGCCGGCGCGCGCAGGCCGCTTGCATACGTATAGAGCGCGAGGATCACGAACGCGACGATCAACGGCAATTCGCCGCTGACGCCGAGCCCCTTGATCACGACCTGCATGCCCACCAGCTGCAGCGCGATATACGGCATCGTCGCGACGATGCCGGTCAGCGCGATGGCCGCCGGGAACCACTTGCCGCCGTACTCGCCGTGCACGTAGTCGGCCGCGGTGATGTGGTTCTTCGCGTGCGCAACCTTCCACAGCTTCGGCATCACTGCGAACACGAACGGATAAACGATGATCGTGTACGGCAGCGCGAAGAAGCCATACGCGCCCACCGAATAAACGAGCGCGGGCACCGCGATCACCGTATAGGCGGTATAGAAATCGCCGCCGACGAGGAACCACGAAATGACCGTGCCGAACTGCCGTCCGCCGAGACCCCACTCGTGCAGCTGAGTCAGATCGCCGCGTTTCCAGCGCGCCGCAAAAAAGCCGATCACCGTGACGAGCACGAAGAACGCGATGAAGACCGTCATCGCAACCGGGTTCACAGGATTCAGATCGCTCATTTGAGACCTCGATACACGATGTAAATCAGCAGCGAGGTCAACGGCACCCACAGAAACTGATACCAGTAGAAGAACGGAAAGCCCGCGAGCGGCGGATGCGTGTCGTTATAGAACGGCAGCCACAGCAGCGCGATATAAGGGATCAGCAAAATGAGCCAGAGCCATGAACGGCCGGCCGAGGGGGAGGTCTCCACGAACGTCTCCTGAGTATTATCGACAGCGCGCGCGATGGCTCGTGGCCCGACGCGCAAATGCCCGGTTGCCTGAGGTCAGGCGGAAAATCGGGGAACATCGCACACTCGAGCGCCAGGCCTCGCGCGGCGCGGTATGCGACGGGCATGTAGTATTCGCCTTCGCGCGCCTGCTTTCAAGCGCGCAACTACGTAAGCCGTCTACGTAATATTACGTAGCCCGTTGACTGGCTTTTTTCAACGATGAAACTCAAAGCAAAGATAGTGCTGCTCGCGATCGTGCCCTTTCTGGCGGCGATCGCCAGCATCGAGACGGGCGTGCGCCGCGAAGCGACCGCACTCGCCGAGCGGCAGCACGCGACCACCCAGGCCGCGTACATGGCGAGTAAGGAGATCGAGCTAAAGCACTACGTCGAACTCGCGACGACTGCGATCGCGCCGCTCTACGAGGCCGGCGGCGACAACGCACGCGACGACGCGCTGCTGCGCACGCGTGCGCTCGCGGTGCTCGAAAAGATGAATTTCGGCGAGGACGGCTACTTCTTCGTGTACGACCTGCACGGCCGCACGCTGATGCATCCGCGCGAGCCGGATCTGGTGGGTCGGGATCTGTGGTCGTTGCGCGATAGCCATGGCACGCCGACGATCCAGCAGCTACTCGCCGCAGCCGCGCGCGGCGGCGGCTATGTGCGCTATCTGTGGCATCGGCCGTCGACCGGCAAGGAGGAGTCGAAACTCGGCTACGTGGTGCCGCTCGAACGCTGGGGCTGGATGCTCGGCACCGGCATCTATCTCGACGACGTCGACACGACGCTCGCGCACATCGACGGGGAGGCCGCGGCCAATATCGATCGCACGATGAAGTGGATCGACGCGATCGCGGTGGCTGGCCTCGCGGTCATTGCGCTGTGCGCACTCGTGCTGAACGTGACCGAATATCGCAGTGCCGACGCGAAGCTGAAGCGGCTCGCGCAGCAGGTCGTCGAGTCGCAGGAAAACGAGCGAGCGCGCCTGTCGCGCGAATTGCACGACGGCATCAGCCAGATGATGGTGTCCGTGAAGCTGCTGCTCGAATCGGCGCTCGCGCGGCTCGAACGCGGCGACGCACGCGTGCCCGCCGCCGAGGCCGCCCTGTCCACCGGACTCACGCGGCTCGGCGATACGCTGCGCGAAGTCCGGCGCATTTCTCATGCGCTGCGTCCGTCGATGCTCGACGATCTCGGCGTCGCGGCCGCCCTCGAACAACTGACGCGCGAACTCGGCGACGAGTCCGGCATCGCGATCGGCTTCACGCAGATCGCGCATACGCATGCCGCCACGTTGCCCGACACGGTCAACACCGTGCTGTTTCGCATCGCCCAGGAAGCGCTGACGAACATCGTGCGACATGCGCAGGCGTCGAGCGCGGCGCTTGCGCTCGAGGTTTCGCGCGATGCGGTCACGCTGACGATCTCCGACAACGGCCGCGGCTTCGACGTGACCGAAGCATTCGTCGGCGGACGTGAAGGTGTCGGCCTGCGCAACATGCGCGAACGGCTCGAAGCGCTCGGCGGCACGCTGTCGCTGAACTCGCAGCCGGGGCACACCGTCGTCGCCGCGCGCGTGCCGCTGCCCACGACGCATGCAACGGTGCCGTCCCTGCAGGAACTCTCATCATGAACGACACGACCTCTCCTTCCATCGCGCGTCTGCTGCTCGTCGACGATCATCCGCTCGTGCGCGACGGTCTGCGCGCACGGCTCGAAGCAGTGCGCCACTTCGAAGTGGTCGGCGAAGCGGGCGACGCGCAGCAAGCGCTCGCGCTGGCCGAACGACAGGCGCCGCATCTGGCGCTGATGGATGTCGGCATGAAAAGCGGCATGAACGGCATTGCGTTGGCGGGCCTCTTTCACGAGCGCTTTCCGGCGATTCGTGTGCTGATGCTGTCGATGCACGACAACCTCGAATACGTGACGCAGGCGGTGCGCGCGGGCGCGAGCGGCTACGTTCTGAAGGATTCGCCGGCGCTCGAAATCATTCAGGCGATCGGCGCGGTACTCGACGGCAAGACGTTCTTCAGCGCGGAGATCGGTGCTCGACTGATCCAGGCGTCGGCGACGCAATCGCCTGTCGAACGCTTGACGCCGCGCGAGCGCGACATTCTCGATGCGCTTGCCGAGGGACTGTCGAGCAAGCAGATCGCGCAGCGCAACGATCTGTCGGTGCGAACCGTGGAGACGCATCGGCTGAATCTGAAGCGCAAGCTCGATATCGAAGGACAGGCCGAGTTGATCAAGTTCGCGGTCGAGAACCGGCGCAACAAGCGTTGAGGTTCGCGGGCGCGCGATAATGAGCTGTCCACACCTGGAGCGACCACGGCATGAAGCGCGTGTTCGAACTGAGTCTTGCCGGTCTGATGATTTGCGTGGCCACGGCTCGCGTTGATGGCGAACCGGCGCGCTTCAATCGCGGCCACGATCCATTCCTGCAGATATCCAAAGCGATCGCCGATTGCCCAACTCCGCTTGGCCCATTCGAAACCGAAAAGGAATGGCTCGACGATAGCCATTACAGAATCGAACGCGGCAATAGCTGCTGGATCGAAGGCCGTTGCCGTTTGCCGAACGCGTATCTGTACGACGCGGAAATCGCCGAAAGCGTGCAACGGCGTCTCGCGAATCTGAACGTCGCGACGCACTGGCGCGAGCAATCGACGCTATGGCTCACGCTGCAACGCCGCTTTATCTACGTCGAAGGCTGCGTCGCGCCGGGCTTCGACAAGAAGACTTTCCTCACCGAACTCGCCAAAACGGCGGACGTCGAGCGCGTGATCGACAACACGATCACCGATCCTCACGCCGCGCAGTTGCCTTACCGCACCCAGGCGGACCCGGACAAGCCCGTGCTCAATCCGGGCAATTAGCGCGGTAGTCTCGGCTACTCCGACATCCACGCGTTCGGCGGCGAAATCAACACGCCCAATCTCGATGCGCTGGTGCAATATCCTCGCGCTGCCGTGAGCGGTGCATCGACTATATCGACACCAGTTGGCGCTGATCGAACGCAGCATCGCGCAAGCGCTCACACGACGCCGGCTCGACGACGGCGCGCGTCAAGCAAGTTGTCGCCTCACTCATGCAGCCAGAGGCTGTTTATTTGCGCTGATCGACGCCATCTCGACGACTGAGTCGCGTTCGGGGTTAAGCGTCACGGCACCAACCGGTGTCCAGTTGCGCGTGTGGCGCGACCAGCGGGCCGGATTGCGCTCGCGGGCCCTCTCGTACAGTGCATGCCGAGCGGCGAGAAGCGCACGATCGTCACCGGCGTGACGCTGCGCAGGCGTCACGTAGCGGATGCCACTATGACGATGCTCGAAGTTGTACCACTGCACGAAGCCGGCAGCCCAGGTGCGAGCAGCGTTCAGGTCCTCGAAGCCTGTGACCGGAAACTCCGGCCGGTACTTCGCGGTTCGGAACAGCGCCTCGGCATAGGCGTTGTCGTCGCTGACCCGGGGGCGCGAGTACGACGGCTTGATGCCCAGCCAGTGCAGCATCGCCAGCACGGTAGTGGCCTTCAGCGTCGCCCCGTTATCGCCGTGCAGCACCGGCCGGGCCTCAAGGGCGGCAATGCCTTCGGAGAGCGCCGTACGACGTACGAGATGAGCAGCGTGTTCGGCCGCGTCGCTGTCGTGCACCTCCCAGCCGACAATCTTGCGGCTACAGGTCCAGAATTAGGTATAGGTGGAACCATCGACCTGTTACCGTTGCCGGCAGAAACGTCATGTCCCAGCACCACACCTGGCGCGGCGCCGTTGCGACGTGCGTGGTCGGCGGCCGGCCGCTCGAAGGAGTTCTGGCACGGCCACGGCGCCTCATCTGCCCATGCTCGCGCAGCACGCGTGCAAAGGTCGATTCGCTGGCGATATACACGCCTTCGTCAGCCAGCATCGGCACGATGCGCGCCGGTGGCATGTCGGCAAAGCGCGGCTCGCTGGCTACGCGCAGCACGTTTTCCCGCTCCTGCGGGCTCAAGGTGTGCGCGGGCAGCAGGCGCATCGCGCCGGGCCTGGCGTCGCCAGTGACGAGCCCTTGATTGGCCCTCCAGCGCTGCAGGGTACGCACGTCGATTCCGGCCACCTCGCAGGCCAGGCGCAACCGTGCGCCAGCCAGTCTTGCCGAATCGATTTCCCGGGCCAGGAACTGGCGATCTTCGAGGCCGATCATTCGTCCTCGCCCTTGTCCGTGTTGAAGATCGCCCCGAGTTTTTTTGAAAGAACCAGCAATGCGGCTGCCTCGGCCAGTGCTTTCTCCTTGCGCCGCAGTTCGCGTTCCAGTTCCTTGATGCGACGCTGGTCCTGCTTCGTCTGCTGTGGACTCGCACGGGCCTCTTCGGGCTCGGCCAGCGCCTGCGTGGCCGCTTGCCGCCACTGCGCCAGTTCCTGCGGATACACGCCATGCTCGCGGCACCACGCATTGCGGGCCGTCTCGTCCATCGCTGCCGTGCTCAACACCGCTTCGAAACGCGCGGCCGCTGTCCATGCCCGCTCGCGAGCGGGCATGGACAGCGCATCACTGCGCCAGCGCTCCAGCGTCTGCGCGCCCACACCGATCTCTCGCGCAACCTCTTCCACTGATGCGCTCTCCGGCGGCAGCAACCGCGCCACTGCCCTGTCCTTGAATGTCTTTCCGTAACGCGCCAACTTGTTCTCTCTTTATCGCCCCCAGATTCCAATTTTATCCAGGCGACAACCATTGTGACGCGGGGGGACGACCGTCCGGTCACGCAGCAACTGCGCGGCTTTGCCAATGCGTATCAACACGCAAAGGCGCGCCTCGTCGATGTGGCTGCCGTTGAACGCCGCAACGGCAAGCGAGCAGTGCGCCCCGACGTCGAGGCGTATCTGAGCAGCGCCGTTCACTGATCCGTCGGCGCTTCGTCTCGTTCGCACCGGCATTCAAAGCTGCGTGTCCAGTAGCCGCACGAATTTTTCGACGAGCTTCTCGGTGAACGAACGCCGCGTCCATGCTTCGAGCGTGACGCGCTTCGACTTCGCGATGTCGTCGTCGAACGCGGCGGTCTGCTGCGTGGCGAAATCACGGTCGTAGATGTTCAGGTTCGCTTCGTCGTTCAGCTTGAACGAGCGGCTATCGAAGTTCGTCGAGCCGACCGACACCATGTACTCGTCGACTACCAGCAACTTGCAATGGAACATGGTCGGCTGGTACTCGTAGATCTCGACGCCCGCTTTCAGTAGATCGCCCCAACACGCGCGCGACGCTTCGCGCACCGTGTGCGTGTCGATGCGTTTGCCCGGCGTGACGATCTGTACTTTCACGCCGCGTTTCGCGGCTTCGACGATCGCGTTGATGGTGAGCTTGTCGGGCACGAAGTACGCGCTCGCAAGCTGCAAACTGCGCGTGGCGGCGGTGATGGCCATCAGATACATCAACTGCATGTCGTCACTGCCGCCCGACGGCGAACTGCTGAACATATGCGCGAGACCCTGGCCCGCTCCTTTCGGCTCGGCATCGATGTGCGGAAAATACTCAGGACCGTGCAATACGCTGCTGGTCGCCTTGATCCAGTTGTCCATGAACACGGCCTGCATATGGCCGACCACTGGACCCGTCACGCGAAAATGCGTATCGCGCCAATGCTTTTCGTCCTGCGCGTTGCCAGTCCACTCCGGCGCTATGCCGACCCCGCCGGTAAAACCGATCCGGCCGTCGATCACCAATAGTTTGCGGTGCGTACGGTCGTTCATGCGACCGAGTCCGGTCCAATGCGGCTTGTGATACCTGACCACTTCGGCGCCGGCCTCCCGCAGCAGTTGCAGATAGTGCCGATCCATTTTCGACGAACCGACCCAGTCGAGCAGTACATGCACGGCGACACCTTCGCGCGCCTTATCGGCCAGCGCACGCGCAATCTGTCCGCCGATCTCGCCAGACCAGTAAATGAACGTTTCAAATGTGATGGTTTCGCGCGCCGACCGAATGCCCTCGAGCATCGACGGAAAGATCTGGTCGCCGTTGAGCAGCATCTCGAAGCGATTACCCGGCACCACGGGTGGACCGAGCAATAAACCCATCGAACGAAGGAATTGCGGATCTTCGCTCTTATAAAGCCGCTCGATTCTGTGTTCTATTTTCTTCTCGCCGCTCGACAGATTGGCGATCAGGAGAACGATCACGAGCGTGACGAACGCGGTAATAGAAATGGTCAGCATGCGTGGCCTCGATGGCAGGCGGCGGGTCACGGCATACGACTCCCGCATCCGGCGGGGGAATGCCGCACTCGTGCCTGGCTTTCACTATCAGCACGTCATGCACGGCGCGTGCCCGGATCAGGACCGCGCCTTGCTTTCTGGTTCCAATGCTTTATCTGACCAAAGCAAACGCCTCGCGGCTTGCGATTTCGCCCGCGCCGAATACGCCGATGACCGTATAGTCCGACGCCACGCATTCGAACGTCGATGCCTGAAACGTAATGACGAAATGCCGCCGCGCCGGTGCCTCGGGAGCAATGGCGACGGAGTCTGTCGCCACGGCGGCAATCTCGGCGCACAACGACGAATTGACGACTTCATGCACCGCGCAGCCGACGAGACCTTGGGCCGCGAGCGGATGAATGGCGAGATCGTCACCGCCCGGCGGCCCGAGACGGTGAAAGATGGCGTCGGCGAACAGCACCGCGCAAAAAGGATCGTCGTCGGGATCGAATGGCCCGAACCGTTCAAAGTCCGACTCCGCAATCGGATAAGTGAGGATCACGCGGCGATCGCTGGCGACGATGAATGGTTCGGCGGCATCGGCTGCCGGATGAGGAGCGGAGTCCAGCAGGAAGACCTGATCTTCCTGCCGGGGTGCATCGAACGTGCTAACCATCTACTTCACGACTCCACGGCTATTACGCGCTTGCTTGCGTCTCTGGCGTTTGGGGAGCCGCCGCGACGGGTGCGGCCGTACTCTTTGCAGCAGCCTTGCGCGCCGGTGCTTTTCTTGCCGCCTTCACAACGCTTTTGCGGCCGGCGGTCTTCTTCACTGCGGCTTTCCGGCTTGCCGGAGTTACCTTTTTGGCTGCGGTCTTTTTCACGGCCGTCTTGCGCGTTGCTTTTTTCGCCGCGGTCTTCTTGCCTACCGCACTCGCGGTCGCTTTCGCCTGGCTGCTCTTTGCCGCCGTTTTCGCCGCTTTCGGAGCGGCAGCCATGCTCGCGCCATCGATCAGGAATTTGCTGCGGTCCTTGACGGCCGCGAGCCATGCCGGCGCCGGACCGCGGCCGCTCCAGGTCGCGCCGGTTTTCGGATTCAGGTACTTCGGCGGCTGGGCGCCTTTCGGCTGTCCTTTGCCGCCCTTCGCGGAGGGAGCAGCCGCGGGCTTGCTTGCGCTCGCAGCGTCGATCAGGAACGCCGTGCGGTCCTTCACGCCGGCGATCCAGCCAGGCGCGCGGCCGTGCCCCGTCCAGGTCGCGCCGGTTTTGTGGTCGCGATACTTCGCCGGGGTTGCCGACCTGGCGGCTTTGCTCGTGCCCGCAGGTCTTCCGCGACCCGCCGGATTGCCATTCAGACCTTGCGCGGCACGTCGTGCCTTCGCCTGTGCTTCGATATCGGCAGTCGTGAGACCGTGCTTGAGCATCAATTCGCGAATCTGGTCGACCGCGGCTTGTGCTTTTCTGGCAATGAGAACGTCAGCTTGCTCCTGGAGCTTCTTAAGCTTGGCTTGGATTTGCTCTAACGAAGGCATTTGATTGCTCCTTATGTGGTAATCGTCGAACTATGCCATGAATGACGGAAGAAAGGCAGTGTATTGACCTATCCCGAGCTTCAATACATCGATACGAGCACCGATGCGGCGTTCAAATGACGAAGCTTTCAGGTTTTTTACCGGGTCATCGAAGCTTTCTTCCTTTTCCTTCCCACCTGATTCTTCTTTTTCATTTCGGTTCCACCACCACTCAGATAGGTGTAAAAACGACGACCTGGCGATCGGCAATGTACCTCACACTCCGTATGAAGCGGTAGTGTTGACCGTCCGCCGTTATCCGGTTCAGGCCCAGGCGGGTCAGTACCAGCATTTCATCTGCCTGGAAAGCGTCGACGACGCCGGAATCCGTTAAATCCTCCAATGCCCCGGATGGATTTCCGACATAAACGCTGCGCGCCTGCTTGCCGATCCGCATCACGACCACGCTTTTTCCCTCGTCGAGCGCCAATTCGAGAAAGCTCGCGAGCGTGCGCAACGACTCCGGCGTACAAGTCCTGGTCTGATAGATCGCTGCATTCGATGGCGTCATTTGTGTTTCCCCGTCATCCGCATCGGCGACAGAAAGGGGCGCCGCCGTGCTTTCTGGCATTAGTCGCTTCTACTATAGCCAGGCCTTTGGATATTCAAAGGAGAGTAGTCCACTTTTTATTTGAAAACGGACTTTTTTCGTGGCCCGCTATAGCGAACGGATTCAAGCATGCGCGAAACGCCACTGACGACGCGTGCAAAGACACGGCCCCGGCTCCGGTAACGTGCCGTTACGATCTTGCAGCACCTGTTGCTCCTGTACCGGCCAAGTCCATTTACACTTCGTCTCCGTGCCCAGCGGCGGACGTATGGCCAATAGAGAGTCCTTTGTCAGCCGCCATGCTCGCGGCGGCTATTGAAATGGACGCCGGGCCACCCTAATTCCGATCCACTCAAACACGATGGTACTTGCAATGAAAGCTGGTTTTATTCAGATCGCCCTCGGGGCAATGGCAGTCTCGTTGGCAATGGCCGGTACCGCGAACGCGGCCGGTTGCCTGAAAGGAGCGGTAGTGGGCGGCGTCGCCGGGCACTACGCGGGACATCATGCGGTGGTCGGCGCGGTCGGCGGCTGTATCGTCGGACGGCATATGGCCAAAAAGCACGCCGAAGAACAGCAGGCGGCGACTCAGGCTGCGCCGCATCAGCAAGCCCGAATGCAGTGACTGGAGAATTCGGGCGCCGCCGCAAACGTTCGCACGCGCCCTGCTCCGATCACTTAGGCAATGCGTAATCCGCGCGCGGGCAAGATCTCCTGAGTGGTCACGAAACGGTGCTGTTTGACCGCGTCGTGAAAGAGCCGGTAGTCGCTCTTCTCGAAGGCGGTCGTCCACTCCGGTCTGTCCCCGGTGTCGTCATCGCACAACAAACCGGTGGCCTGGTACTTCCACGATCCTTGTCCTTTGGCGATATAGCCGGGCACGGGTTCTTTCAAACCTGGAATACGGCCTGCATTCACCCATTCGCAAACGGTTCTCAGACGCAGGTTGTCGTCGGGTTCGCGGTTCGTATCGAGCAGCCGGGTCAGTGCGTCTTTAACGTCGTCCGGCATGCCTGGATGGTTTTCGAAATCTTCGCGTCCGGCCAGATAAGCTCGCACGACACGACAACTCATGTCCGCCGCCTGCACGAAATCCGGCAAATTATGTCGCGAGATGAAGTGATTGCGGCCGTCGATGTAATGCCAGCGCGCCCATGGCTGGTCGGGATAATGCAACGCGGCGCCATGGCCGACCGGCAACGCGATCGTCAGAACGTCCTCCTCGACATGCTCGATCAGATGCGCGACCGCTAGTTCGAGGCTCGCGAGCCAGCCTTTGCGCGTGCAATCCTGTGCCTCGAGAAGATGCACGCGATTCCACGGGCTTTCGATGCCCGCGAATCCCTGGTGCGCCCACGTATCGACATAGGTATGAAGCGTCACGCCGAGCCGGTGCAACGCGGTCTCCGAATCGCGCTGCCGGATCGCGCGCCGCACGACTTCGCGCGCAACTTCACTGTCGGGCCGGCAAACCGCCTTTTCCTCGAGACTTTCACCCTCGCCAGCCGGCAGAAAATGGAACGGCGTCCACACGAGCCGGTTCTGGTCGTTCTCGGTATTGGCGTAATCGAATAACTTGTGCGCGGTCGCGAATCGCTCGAATGTCTCGCCGCCTTTGAACCGCAGTATGCCGCTCGTCGTTGCGTCGTCGACATATTGGCAGGCATGCGCGATGGTTTGCGCATCGCCGGCCGTCATGCCGCCGACGCGCGCGGCAATGTAGACCACGCCGTAATGAAAGTCGATGTTCATGGCAAGCGCTCCTGGCGCGCGTAATCACGGCCGGTTCGTGGCCGGCGATAGGGCGAGACGAATAGAGGGAGCTGCGCGTGAGTAGATAGTAGACGAGCGAGCGGCACACGCATTGAAAAAACATGCGTACTGGACGCGCTTTTCCACGTTTCGCGCCACGCAACCATTCGGGCTACTGAAGGAAACGCGGGCGCAGCCGGCGAGATGTAACCTGCCGGCACGGAAAGCCGCCGGCCAATGAGGCGGAAAAACGTAATCCGGCCCGATCGGCGCCGGTCAGGTCAAATGTGTAACGGAAAGACGACTATTCCAGTGCTGGTTCAGATATTCGAGCGCAAACATCCGGTGGCAATGATGTGGTAAATGTTCACTGCAAAGCAGGCAAGCCGATTCGAATAGCGCGATATCCAGATTACTTTCCACGCGGGCGGCGCGCGATGAGGTCGAAATATTCCTCCCGAAAGTTCTCCCAGCTCAATTGCTTGCCCTGGTAGCGTTTGAGCAGGTCCGGCTCGGGAGCCAGTTCCGGTATTTCCACGTACGCCGCATTGCACAACTGGTCGAGAAAGTAAGGCAGATCCTGCTTTTTCGCAAAGCCCGCGAGTTGCGACGTGTTGTTCAGGCGAACGTCGAGCACCGTGCGCACATGGGCGTCCTTCAGCAAACCGAAGAATTTCTGGGCGCTCTTGCCGGTAAAACCAATGCTGGCCACCTGCACGCTACTTTTGTCACGGTTCATGGTGAATCCCCTGGCAGGCCATTCGGCGCCGATAAAAAAGCCTCGCTGCGATTGGCGCAGCGAGGCTCGGGTGTCAGTGCATCTTTAGCGCCGCTCGCGTGCTTTATTTGACGATGTCGACCAGTTCGACTTCGAAGGTCAGATCGGTATTCGGCGGAATCGGGCCGACGCCGCGATCGCCGTATGCGGTCGCCGCCGGGCACGTGAGTCGCGCCTTGCCGCCGACTTTCATCTTCTGCACGCCTTGCGTCCAGCACGGAATCACGCGATTGAGCGGGAACGTGGCCGGCCCGCCATGCTTGGCCGAGCTATCGAATTCGGTGCCGTTGGGCAGCGTGCCGCGATAGTTGACCTTTACCACGTCGGTCGCGGACGGTTGCGGGCCCGTGCCTTGCGTCAGATGTTCGACGATGACGCCGGACGGCAGCTTCTCCGTGGTCGGCGCGGCAGCCATCGCGGTCGAGGACAGAACGGCTGCGGCCAGCAAAGCAACGAGTGATTTCAAAGCGAATCTCCAGTGGGGTAGTCCGTTTGATTGTAACGGATCGGGTGTCGGCCGAGGCTCCCACATATTGCCCGATGCCGCGGGTCGTTGCGCGCCCATCAGGAACCTCGCTGAGCCGTCGCGCGACCCCGCGGTCCACATGAACGTCCGGCGCGAGTCGCCGGCAAGCGAATCCGCCACACTTGTTGAGAGCGCTTTCGATGACCGAGCCGGCCCATTCCGACGACCCCGCTTGCGATCCCTGCGCAGCGCCAGCCCCCTCCGACGAGCGCGTTCGCGCACCAAGGCCGCGCCGGATTCCGCGCAGCCGCGCGCAACACGCGCGGCTCGATGCGCGCGAAACCCGCGTTCGAACCGCTACCGTTCCCCTCGTATTCACCTGACGACGCGCGCCGCCTGTTCGCCGACAAACTCGCGCTCGCGCGTCTCACCCATTGGCGGCCCGGCTTGCAGGTGTGGGGGCTGTCGGCGACGCTCGGCAATCTGTCGTTCGCGACCGAGGTACTGCTCGCGCCGGTCGCGACGCCGCGCGTCAGCGTGCACGGCGCGCTGCCGAAAGCACTGATCGTCGACACGATCATTCCCGACACGATCGAGCGCTTTCCGTGGGGCGGTCATATGGGCATGCGGCAGGTCGATGCGGTCGCACGCGCGATCGACGAAGCACGCACGTCGCTCGTCTTCACGAACACGCGCTCGCAATGCGAGGTGTGGTACCAGGCGCTGCTCGAGGCGCGCCCCGAGTGGGCCGGAGTGATCGCGCTGCATCACGGCTCGCTCGATCAGCAGGTACGCGAGTGGGTCGAACGTGGGTTGAAGAACGGCTTGCTAAAGGTTGTCGTGTGTACGTCTAGTCTCGACCTCGGCGTCGATTTTCTGCCGGTGGAACGCGTGTTCCAGATCGGCTCGCCAAAAGGCGTCGCGCGCTTGATGCAGCGCGCGGGCCGCTCGGGACATGCGCCCGGTTTGCCGTCTCGCGTGACGATCGTGCCGACGCATGCGCTCGAATTGATCGAAGCGGCGGCCGCGCGTGAAGCCGTCGACAAGCGGCAGATCGAAAGCCGCGATACGCCGCAAAAGCCGTTCGACGTGCTGGTGCAGCACCTCGTCACCGTTGCGATCGGCGGTGGCTTCGACGCGCTTGAGCTGTACGATGAACTTCTGCATACCTATGCATATCGTGATCTGACGCAGCAGGAGTTCGACTGGACGCTGGGTTTCGTCGAAGGCGGCGGCGCGACGCTGCGCGCATATCCCGACTACCATCGCGTCGCGCGCGATAGCGACGGTCTGTACCGCGTCCCGCGCAACGATCTCGCGCGCCGGCATCGCAACAACATCGGCACGATCGTCGCGAATGGCACGTTGAACGTTGCGTATCTATCGGGCGGGCGCATTGGTGCAATCGAGGAATCGTTCATTTCGCGGCTCAAGCCCGGCGATGTGTTCACGTTCGGCGGCCGCGCGCTCGAACTGATCCGCGTTCAGGACATGACGGCGTGGGTGCGGCGCGCGAGCTCATCGCGTGGCGCAATGCCGCAATGGGCCGGCAGCGGCATGCCGCTATCGTCCGAGCTCGCCGACACCACATAACTCGTCGTCGAGCTGCTCAAATCGCGCGAGGGTCACCACTTCTTCTGCTATCCGTTCGCGGGACGCATTGCGCATATCGGAGTTTGCGCTCTGCTCGCGTGGCGAGTCGCGCGCGACAAGCCCGGCACGTTTTCGATTTCGATCAACGACTACGGTTTCGAATCGCTGTGCGCGCAGGCTTTCGATTGGGCCGCGCAATTAGAGAATGGCCTGCTTTCACCTGACGAACTCGATCACGACATTCTTGCGAGCCTCAATTCGTCCGAACTCCCCTTGCGACGTTTTCGCGAGATTGCACGAGTGTCGGGACTCGTGTTTCAGGCGCATCCGGGACAGCAGAAGAGCGCGCGGCAATTGCAGGCATCGAGCGGGCTTTTCTACCAGATCTTTCGTCAGCACGATCGCGGCAATCTACTGCTGGGCCAGGCCGATACCGAAGTACTGCTGCAGGAACTCGACGTGCGGCGCATTCGTTTTGCGCTCGAACGAATGAACGCGAACCGCGTCGTGCTCACGCGGCCCAAGAAGCCGACCCCGTTCGCGTTTCCGTTGATCGTCGGACGCCTGCGCGAAAAAGTCAGCACCGAGAAGCTCGCCGATCGCGTCGAGCGAATGCTGGCCGAGCTCGAACGGGCGGCGCAACGATGAAGCCGACCTCGCTCGCGATCGACGTCGGCGGACGACCTCTCGTGCTGTCGAGCTTGCGCGCGTGTTTCGATCCGGCGCTGCGCGCGCTTTTTATCCCGATGCGCATTTCGGCAAGGATGCGGTGTTTCGCGCGCGCGGCATTCCAGTGCCGACGGGTTCGACCGCGGAGAATTTGCTGCGGATCGAACGTCTGATCACCGAGTTCGAGCCGGCGACGCTGGTGATTCTCGGCGATCTGCTGCATGCGCGCGAGTCGCTGTCGACGCTCACGCTCGATGCGTTGCACGCGTGGCGCGCGCGGCATGCGTCGAGGCGCGTGGTGCTCGTCGAGGGCAATCACGATCGGCATGCCGGTGCGTTACCGCTTACGTTGGATGTCGAGTCCGTGCGCGAGCCGTGGCATATCGGGGCCTGGGCGCTGTGCCAGCGCCCGCATGCGGTCGATCACGCGTATATGCTCGCGGGGCATGTGCATCCGGTCTTTCGGATCGCGACGCGGACCGATTCAGTGCGCGTGCCGTGCTTTCGCTTTGGGATCGATCGGGGGGTGCTGCCGGCGTTCGGTAGTTTTACCGGAGGCGCGCGTGAGACGGGGCGCGTTCTGGGGGAGAGGGTTTTTCTGGTGGTACAGCAAAGAGTGATCGAGTTGAGGAGTTGAGTGGACGGCGGGGGCCGTCCATTTTGTTGCCTGGTTGGTTTTTTGTTTGCGGATTGGTTGGCCGGTTCGCTGGCTGGGTTTTTTGCTGGCTCTTTCGCTGCAAACTCCCCGCGGCGCGCGAGCGCGGTCGGTGTGGAGGCCGGGCGGCGCCGGCCTCCACCCTCGGGAGCCCCGCAAGCTTCGCGGGACTCCTGCCACTGGTTAGTGGTTGCCGCCGCCGTGGCCACCATTGCCGGAGCCACCGCCGCCGTAGCCGCCACCGTGGCCGCCGCTGCCTTGACCGCCGCCGTTGCCGCCGTTGCCGCCACGGCCACCGTGGCCTCCGTTGCCGGAGCCGCCGTTGCCCTGGCCACCGCCGCCTTCACCGCCATGGCCGCCGTTGCCGTAGCCGCCGTTGCCCTGGCCGCCACCGCCTTCACCGCCATGGCCACCGTTGCCGGAACCGCCGTTGCCCTGGCCGCCGCCTTCACCACCATGGCCGCCGTGTCCGGAGCCGCCGTTGCCCTGGCCGCCACCGCCCTCACCGCCATGGCCACCGTTGCCGGAACCGCCGTTGCCCTGGCCGCCGCCTTCACCACCATGGCCGCCGTGGCCGTAGCCGCCGTTGCCCTGGCCGCCACCGCCTTCACCGCCATGGCCACCGTTGCCGGAACCGCCGTTGCCCTGGCCGCCGCCTTCACCACCATGGCCGCCGTGGCCGTAGCCGCCGTTGCCCTGGCCGCCACCGCCTTCACCGCCATGGCCGCCGTTGCCGGAACCGCCGTTGCCCTGGCCGCCACCGCCTTCACCGCCATGGCCACCGTTGCCGGAACCGCCTTTGCCTTCGCCACCGCTGCTGCCGTGGCCGCCGTCACCATGACCGCCGTCACCGTGGCCGCCGTCACCGTGGCCGCCGTCACCGTGACCGCTGTCACCATGACCGCCGTTACCGTGACCGCCGTCACCGTGACCGCCGTCACCGTGGCCGCCGTCGCCATGACCGCCGTCGCCATGACCGCCATCGCCATGACCGCCATCGCCATGACCGCTGGCGCCGTGGCCGCCATCGCCGCGGCCGCCGTCACCGTGGCCACGACCGCCATCACCATCACCACCTTGGCCATGGCCATGACCGCCATCGCCGGCACCATCACCGCCGTGCCCATGGCCATGGCCGCCATCGCCGTCACCATCGCCAGCGTGACCATGACCGTGACCGCCATCGCCGTCACCATCGCCAGCGTGACCATGACCGTGACCGCCATCGCCGTCACCATCGCCAGCGTGACCATGACCGTGACCGCCATCGCCATCACCATCGCCAGCGTGACCATGACCGTGACCGCCATCGCCGTCACCATCGCCACCGTGGCCATGTCCATGGCCGCCGTCGCCGTCACCATCACCGCCGTGGCCATGACCATGGCCGCCATCGCCGTCACCATCACCACCGTGGCCATGTCCATGGCCGCCGTCGCCGTCACCATCACCGCCGTGGCCATGTCCATGGCCGCCGTCGCCGTCACCATCACCGCCGTGGCCATGACCATGGCCGCCATCGCCGTCACCATCACCGCCGTGGCCATGTCCATGGCCGCCGTCGCCGTCACCATCACCGCCGTGGCCATGACCATGGCCGCCATCGCCGTCACCATCACCGCCGTGGCCATGTCCATGGCCGCCGTCGCCGTCACCATCACCGCCGTGGCCATGACCATGGCCGCCGTCGCCGTCACCATCACCGCCGTGGCCATGTCCATGGCCGCCGTCGCCGTCACCATCACCGCCGTGGCCATGTCCATGGCCGCCGTCGCCGTCACCATCACCGCCGTGGCCATGACCATGGCCGCCATCGCCGTCACCATCGCCGCCGTGCCCATGCCCATGCCCATGCCCATGACCATGACCATGACCATGACCACCATCCCCACCACCGTCCCCGCCGTTATCACCGCCTCCGGTACCGCCGCCATCGCCGCCCGTGCCGCCATTCCCCGAGCCATTCCCGCCACCACCGCTACCCGCGCCGCCGTTACCGTTGTCGCCGGCACCGCCATTGCCGTTGTTGCCGCCGGTATTTCCCGAGCCCACCCCGCCCGGGCCGGAATTAGCCGAGCTATTCCCGCCACCGCTTCCCGCGCCCGTGCCCGTCGAGGACGTCCCGTTGCCCGCCGGCGAGCCGGTGGGCGATGTCGGGCCGAGCCCCGCCGCCGCGACGCCGAAGGCGCCCGCCCCGAGCTGCCCGAATCCCTGCGACGTGCAGCCCGGCCCGCCGCCCGACGGACATCCGCCGTGCACGCTAGCCTCGGCGAGCACCATCACTGCGGGATTCGTTGCCGGCGCGGCGGTGCTTCCCGAATTCGTCTGCGCACCCGCCATCGCCGCATAAAGACTGACCGCGACCGCCAAAGCCGCCCGTCGCGTTCCCAATATCCACGCGTCCCCGTTTTGCTTCTTCATTTCACTCTCCGAATTATTTCACCAAAAAGACCGGTCCAATTAACGAGTGAATCTCCGCTCGTCAACAAAACGAAAAGTCAAAGCCTTTGCGCAGCTTCGCTTTATGCGAATTAAAAAATCGTTCGCACTAAACACTTCTCTCACGGAAAATCCCCGGTCCGATTTGGCGTGCTTCGAGAGAATCGGCTGGCCGTGCGCGCACGTGATCGTGAGAGCCGCACAGCGAGGCTTGATGGACGTTGAAGTTATTCGCAGCGCAATCGCTCGACCGTGCGCTAGACCACGCAATGCGATATTGCCGATACGGCCCGTCAGGCGGCGTTAAACGACGATCCGCCCGCCAAATCCGCTACTCCACATTCTTCAGACAGGTAGTTAAAAAATCTCGCGCCCAGTGCAATCTGATCAGAAAAAAGAGAATTAGCCTTCGGTTTTATCGGACAAATATGGACCATTTACACATTTGGTTTTATTCATGTGGCCATTCGCACATAAAAATAGAAATAGGAAAAACCCAATGAGAGCAACCCAATAGACAACGCAATGAAAATCACCGAAATGCGCGTGCGAAACATTACGCGTCGTCGGGCAATGCGCGTGCGTCGCGAAAATCGCTGTCGCGATGTGCGCTACCTCGCACAGTCGTCGAACATGTGCCTCGGTCGCACGCGATCACGAGCCACGCCCATATGCAAAGTGTCGTGGCACAACCACCAGCGCGTCGGATAACCAACACATCGGCGCGCACGCTTTTCCCGGAGCATTCCCACCATCTTCGGCGGTACCGCCGCGTATCGTCGTTGCCCTGCCCGCAAAAGCCTGTCCCCGCGAGCCACCGCGCGGGATCGCCCACGAACGCGGGTAAACCTTTGTTTGACTTCGACGCGTCGCCCCGTTTACTGCACGCAGCCGAACCTCTCAATCCGCTTTCATTCACCGCCCGCATTTTTGGTTGGTCTGCGGAGCAGCGTTCTGCGAGCGCCTTCCCCTCTTCGACGAGGTACAACATGGTTACTATCTCCAGCAGCGCGGTCGACGAATTCAAATCCGGACTTCGCGGTCCGCTTCTGCTGCCCGACACGCCGGGCTTCGACACGGCGCGCAGCATCTGGAACGCAATGATCGACCGTTCTCCCGCGATGATCCTGCGCTGCGCGGGTGTTGCCGACGTGCGCCGCGGCGTCGCCTTCGCGCGTGACAACGGACTGCCGCTCGCGATTCGCGGCGGCGGCCACAACATCGGCGGTAGCGCTGTGTGCGACGACGGCCTCGTACTCGATCTGTCCACGATGAAATCGGTGCGCATCGACCCGCAAGCGCGGCGCGCCTATGTCGAACCGGGCGCGACGCTGCACGATCTCGATCACGAAGCGCAGGCATTCGAACTCGCGACGCCGCTCGGCATCAACTCGACGACCGGCGTCGCGGGTCTGACGCTCGGCGGCGGCTTCGGCTGGTTGAGCCGCCGCTACGGCATGACGGTCGACAACCTCGTCGCGGCCGACATCGTCACCGCGGACGGTGAATTGCGCCGCCTGAGCGCCACTTCGCACGACGATCTGTTCTGGGCGATTCGCGGCGGCGGCGGCAATTTCGGCGTCGTTACGCTATTCGAGTTCGCGCTGCATGAGGTCGGCCCGCTCGTGTACGGCGGCCTCGTCGTGTTGCCGCTCGCCGACGCGAAGGAAGCGCTGATCAAATACCGCGATGCCGTGCCCGCGATGCCCGACGAGCTGGCCGTCTGGGCCGTCGCGCGGCTCGCGCCACCGCTGCCGTTCCTGCCGCCCGACGTGCACGGCCAACCCGTGCTGGTGTTCGCGATGTGCTACAACGGGCCGGTCGAAAAAGGCCCAGCCGCGGTGGAAGCCGTGCGCGGCTTCGGCAAGCCGCTCGGCGAACATCTCGGTCCGATGCCTTATGAAGTTTGGCAACAGGCCTTCGATCCGCTGCTCACGCCGGGCGCGCGCAACTACTGGAAGTCGCACAACCTCGCCACCATCGACGATGGACTGATCGACGCGCTGATCCGTGCGATCGACACACTGCCGTCCGCGCAATGCGAAATTTTCTTCGGCTTGATCGGCGCGCAAACGCAGCGCGTGGCGGTCGACGCGACCGCTTACCCAAGTCGCGAGACGCAATACGCGATGAACGTGCACGGCCGCTGGGACGATGCGCGCGACGACGAGCGCTGTGTCAAATGGGCGCGCGACTTTTTCGACGCGGCGCGCCCCTTTGCGCTAGGCAGCGTGTACGTCAACTTCATGACTCAGGAGGAAGGCGGCCGTATCGCGGATGCCTATGGGCCCAACTATGAGCGGCTCGTCGCCGTGAAGGACCGCTACGATCCGCGCAACCTGTTCCGTCATAACCAGAACATTCGCCCAACGGCGTAGCGACGACGCGTGACGGAAAGCGGCGCAAAAACCCGAACTGCAATGGCCGCGCCGCTCTCGCGCAAGGCGGCGCGGCCATTGGGCACGCCACCTGCTATTTGAGCGGTGGGCGTCCGCGATGCGAACGTCGCGGCACGCCGCCGCCTGGCTGCGATGACCGCGCGCACGGAACCTCCAGCGTGCATATGAGAACAAAGCAAAGCAGGCGACTCGCCGCACTCTTCCAAAACGTACAACACGCGTGAGAAACGCAAAGGAAAACCGTCATGCGCAGACGACAATTCATCATGACCGGCAGCGCTGCATTGGCCGTCGCAGGCCTGAGCCTCACCGGTTGCACGACGACTTCGCCGTCCTCGAACGCATCGCCGTCTGCCAACGCCGGCAAGCGCGACACGATCAACGCCGGCGTCGACTCGACGCTCGCGCGTCTCTACGAAAACGTCGACGGTGCGCGTGAGCTCGTCGCGAAAGCGCGCGGCGTGCTGGTGCTTCCATCGGTGATCTCGGCCGGCTTCTGGGTCGGCGGACAGTATGGTGAAGGGGCGATGCGCATCGGCGGCCGCACGGTCGGCTACTACAGCACGGTCGCGGGCTCGTTCGGGTTGCAGATCGGCGCACAGTCGAAGGCGCTCGTGTTTCTGTTCATGACGCAGGAAGCGCTCGACGAATTCATGCACAGCCAGGGCTGGGCAGTCGGCGCGAATGCGACCGTCGCCGTGCTGAAAGTCGGCGCGAACGGCGCGGTCGATTCGTCGACCGCGACGAGCCCGGTGCAGGCTTTCGTGCTGACCAACGGCGGCCTGATGGCCGGCGTGTCGCTCGAGGGCACGAAGGTGTCGCGGCTGATTATCTGAGTATCTGAGCGGAGCTTTCCCTCTTGCGGATTTGTGGCGCGAGCGCGCCGCGCGATCGCATGACAGATCCGCGCGGCGCGTTCGGGCCATGGCGTTCCCGCCCGCTTCGCCAGCGCCGTTCATCGCGCCACGGTAGAATTCACGCCTTTCGTCAACCGTCCGCGCCCAGCGGACGCAATCCTTCGCGCAGCCGCGCGTTGCCACGCCAGTCCAGCGCAGCCCATACAAGCCTCAGCATTGCGCTCGCGCGCCACCTCGTAGAACATGAACACCGCTAGTCCAGCTTCCGGTCGGCCCGCCTGGCTGTCCGGCATTCGCAGCAACGTGCTCGCAGGCTTGACCTCGTCGTTCGCGCTGGTGCCCGAATGCATCGCCTTTGCGCTCGTCGCCCATCTGAATCCGTTGATGGGTCTGTACGGCGCATTCTTTATCTGCACCGTCACCGCGCTATTTGGCGGACGTCCCGGCATGATTTCGGGCGCGGCGGGCTCGATGGCCGTCGTGATCGTCGCGCTCGTCGTCGAGCACGGCGCGCAGTATCTGCTTGCGACCGTGATCCTGAGCGGCCTCCTGATGATCCTGTTCGGCATATTGCGGCTCGGCAAACTAATCCGCATGGTCCCGCATCCGGTCATGCTCGGCTTCGTCAACGGACTCGCGATCGTCATCGCGACCGCGCAGCTCGCTCACTTCAAAACGCTCACGCCGCACGGCGAAGCCTGGCTGCACGGCAGCGCGCTCGCGACGATGTGCGCGCTCGTCGCGCTGACGATGGCGATCGTCTATCTGCTGCCGCGACTTACGCGAGCCGTGCCACCGGCGCTCGTGGCCATTCTCGGCATCGGCCTTTTCACGCAGCTGCTGCATCTGCCGACGCGCACGCTCGGCGACATGGCGCATGTCGCCGGCAATCTGCCGACGCTGCATCTGCCCGACGTGCCGCTCGATCTCGAGACGCTTCGCATCATCCTGCCGTACGCCGTGCTGATCGCGATCGTCGGTCTGCTCGAAACGCTGCTGACGTTCAACCTGACCGACGAAATCACCGAAACGCGCGGTCAGCCGAATCGCGAATGCGTCGCGCTCGGCGCGGCGAACCTCGCATCGGGGCTGTTCGGCGGCATGGGCGGTTGCGCGATGATCGGCCAGACCATGATCAACCTGAATTCGGGGGGACGCTCGCGGCTGTCGGGAATCGTCAGCGGCGTGATGATCCTGCTGTACATCCTGTTCCTGTCGCCGCTGATCGAGCGAATTCCGCTCGCGGCGCTGGTGGGCGTGATGTTCGTGGTCGCGCAGCAAACCTTCGCGTGGGGATCGCTGCGCGTGCTCGGCAAGGTGCCGCGCAACGACGCGCTCGTGATCGTCGCGGTCACGGTCATCACCGTGTTTGCCGATCTCGCGATCGCGGTGATGTGCGGCATCGTGATCGCCGCGCTCAACTTCGCGTGGCAGCACGCGCGCGAAATTCACACGCATGCCGAGGATCGAGCGGGCCATAAGACCTATGTGCCGCGCGGCACGCTGTTTTTCGCGTCGACGACGCGCTTTCACGAGCTGTTCGATCCGGCGCGCGACCCGGCGAGCGTGACCGTCGATTGCAGTCACCTGTTGCTCGCCGATCATTCGGCGCTCGCCGCGTTGCAGGGTCTGGCCGAGCGCTATCGCAAGGCGGGCAAGCAATTGCGCATGAAGAATCTGTCGGAGCGCAACCGCCAATTGTTGAGCCGCGCGGGGATCGGCCTGGCGTGAGACACGCACCGCGTTGCGAGCCCGCGTGCGGTGAATTCTCGCGCGCGTCGACAACGCGGCCTGGTGCCTTAGCGCTGCTCGGGCAACCGGAACACCGCGATCGCCGCCGACAACTGCCCGGTCTGCGTCTTCAGCACATCGGCCGCCGCGCTCGCCTCCTCGACGAGCGCCGCATTCTGCTGCGTCGTCTGATCCATGCTCGCGACCGCGATGTTGACCTGCTCGATGCCCGAGGTCTGCTCGGCCGACGCCGCGCTGATCTCGCCCATGATGTCGTTGACACGACGTACCGCCTGCACGACTTCCTGCATCGTGTCACCCGCGCGTCCGACGTGCTCCGAACCGCCCGCGATCTGCGCGGCCGATTCCTCGATCAGCGCCTTGATCTCCTTCGCGGCCGCCGCGCTGCGTTGCGCGAGCGTGCGCACTTCGCCCGCGACCACCGCGAAACCGCGGCCCTCCTCGCCCGCGCGCGCCGCCTCGACGGCCGCGTTCAACGCGAGAATATTGGTTTGGAACGCAATCCCTTCGATCACGCCGATGATGTCGCCGATCCGGTGCGACGATTGTGAAATCCCGCGCATCGTGTCGATCACCTGACCGACCACCGCGCCGCCGCGCGCCGCGGTCTCCGACGCGTTGTGCGAGAGCTGGCTCGCCTGCTTCGCGTTGTCGGCGTTCTGACGCACGGTCGCGGTGATCTGCTCCATGCTCGACGCGGTCTCGCCGAGCGCGGCCGCCTGCTGCTCGGTGCGGCGCGACAGGTCCGAATTGCCCGCGGCGATCTCGTTCGATACCGACGAAATCAGCGTCGCGCCGGCGCGAATCTGCTCGATCGCCTGCGCGAGACGCTGCTGCATCCGTTTCATCGCGGCGAGCAGGCTCGTGCTGTCGCCGGCCTTCGCGTCGACGACCACGTCGAGGTCGCCGTCCGCGATACGCGACGCCATCTGCAGCGCGTACGCCGGTTCGCCGCCAAGCTGACGCAGAATGCTGCGCAGAATCACGCCGATCACCAGTGACACGAGCGCGCAAAGCACCACCGCCGCGATCACGTATTGCACGAGGGTGCGGTAGAACACGCCGTCGATGTCGTCCGTGAAGACGCCGGTGACGATGGTCCAGTCCCACGGCTTGTAAAGCCGCATGTAGTTGATCTTCGGCGCAAGCCTGTCGGTGCCGGGCTTCGGGAACTGCAGATGAACGAAGGCCTCGCCTTCGCGCTGCGTTTGCTCGGAGCCTTCCTTGAACACGTGGCGGCCGTCCGGATCGGTGACGTTGGTCATGTCCTTGCCGACGAGGTCGGCGCGCGTGGCATGCATCAGCACGTGCGCCTGGCTGTCTTCGAGCACGAGATAGCCGCCGGCACCGTCGTAGCGCATTGCGCGCAGGTCGTCCATCGCGGCGCGCTGCGCGTCGGCGAGCGGCATCGTGCCGGCCGCGACGAGCGCGTTGTAGCGATCGAGCACGCTGTACGCGATGCTGACCACGTTTTTCAGCTCGCCCTCGCGATCGGCGATCATCGTGTCTCGTGTCTTGAACGCCCCCCACAGGCCGATCGCCAGAATGCCCATGCACATCACCGCGAGCGCGAGCCACAGCCGCACTTTCAGGCGAAACCGTTCCATCTTCCGTATCCCTTGTCGTGGTCGGCGGCTGTCCGCGCGAACGGACGCCGCAAACGTTTCATGTCGTTGTCGGGATTAACGGCGCGACGGAAGAAAACTTCAGTGCGGCTTCAAGGTTGCGGGTTTCCGTCCGCAGGCAGGGTCAGCGCCGCCACCTCGCAGCGCGGCCATTGCCGCAGCACGTCGGGCGACATCAGCAGCTTGGCCGCGCGCACGCCGGCGCCCATCACGATCTGCGCACGCTCCATCACGGCGGCGTCGACGAGGATGCGCCAGTCGGCCGGCAGACCGAACGCGGTAATTGCGCCGAACTCCATCTGGCTATGCTCGACCGCCGCCTCGCGCTTCGCGAATGACAGCCGCTGTGCGCCGAGCGCGGCCTTCACCGCGCCGTTGATGTCGAGCCGCCGCGAGCCGAGCGACACGAGCGCCGCATAGTGCTCGCCACCCTCTTTCCTGTAGCGGATCACGATCGTGTTCGCGCAGTCTTCGAGACCGAAGCCGTAGCGAGCGCTGAATGCGGCGGTGTCGGAGGCGTCGTCGGTGACGGCGAACACCGTGATCCCGCGCGCCGGCAATTGTTCGATGACGTGCGCGGGCAGATGCGCGCTCCACTGGTCGCGCTCGATGACGTCCAGTTGCTGTACGAGTTCGTGCGAATGCATGATGAGCGGAAAGGTGACATTAACCCGCTGCATTCTAGCGGTACGCGCGGGCGGCCGCGAAACGGGCCGCAAAACAGGCCATGAACGCAGGCCATGCAGCGCGCCGCTTAACTTGTATAGTGACGGGCACGAGGTTTGCGAAAGGCAATGAAGCAAACACCCTGAAGGCGCCCTCACGATTCAGACACGATCATGGACATCGACACGCTCTCTCGCGAGAACCTCCAGCAGGCCGCGCGTCATCAGGCCAATTGGGCGATGGGTGCACTGCGGCAGTTCGCGGAGAACCGCTGTCCTGCGTTGGCGGCGAGCATCGCGTTCTATGCGGCGTTTTCGCTCGCGCCGACGCTCGTGATGGTGCTCGCGGTGGCCGGCTGGTTCTTCGGCCCGGCGGCCGCGCGCGGCGAGCTGTTCGGCCACATCAACGGCCTGATCGGCGACCAGGCCGCGGCCGGCGTGCAGACGATCGTCGAGAACGCGCATCACGCGGGCGCCAAAGGCGGCATCGCGACGATCATCTCGTTCTCGCTGCTGGCGATCGGCGCGTCGGCGACGTTCTCGTCGCTGAACAGCGCGCTCAATATAGTGTGGCCGTACAGCGGGCCGCGCACTTCCAGCTGGATCGCGCTGGTGCGGGTGCGACTGATTTCGTTCGGGCTCGTGCTCGGCGTCGCGTTCCTGCTGATCGTGTCGCTGGTGCTCGATACGGTGATCGTCTTTATCGGCAACTGGCTGTGGGGCGACTCGCCGTATGTCGTGATCGGCAATCTGCTGCAGCTCGGCGTCGGGCTGTTCGTGCTGATCTTCGCGTTCGCCGGACTGCTCAAGTTTCTGCCCGACGCTCGGGTGCTGTGGCGCGATGCGGTGGTGGGCGGCATCGTCGCGGCCGTGTTGTTCACGGCTGGCAAGAAGCTGTTCGCGCTGTATCTCGCGCATGCGGGAATGGCCAGCGCGTTCGGCGCGGCCGGCTCGCTCGCGGTGCTGCTGATGTGGCTGTACTTCTCGGCGTTGGTGCTGCTGCTCGGCGCGGAGTTCTCGGCGGCGCGCGGCCGGCTGCACGATCCGCGTGGTGGCTGGGGCATGCAGGGCGAGTCGCCGCCGGGCAGCCGCGCGAAGCTCGCGTCGGTACTGGCGGCATCGACCGTCGCGGCAAATGCCGCGCCGTCTGCTCCCGCTGCTGTGGGTGTTGCCAGCCAAACGGCTACGCCGCTGCCCGCGGGAATCAACGCGGCGGCGCAAAGGCGCTCCGCGCATGAGACCGCGGTGGACGTTACGCGCAAGGTGCTCGACGCCGAAGCGCAAGCCACCCGTTTCGCGGCGTCCGCCCTCGTCGAAGCGCGTCGCCAGGCGACGGCCGCCGACCGCTACGTGCGACGCAACCCGTGGACCTCCGTGCTGCTCGCGGCCGCCGCGGGGCTCACGGCCGCGGCCATGGCGCGCCGTGGCGCCGACCGGCGCTGAAGCGGGCGCTTCACACCACGCTACCGTCCATACCCTTATAGATGCACGTGTTGCGCCGTCAATCCAGTCGATTGCGCCTGGACACACAACGCGCCCCTTCTGTCCAGCCTGTCTAGTCCTCTCGTCAGCCGTCTCTTTTATGATTTCACTACAAAGGCGAGTGGACGTGTAGACGACTAGATTACATTTAGCATGCAAATCGATGCTGATAGTGTGTTCGTTCACCCAGTCACTATCAACAAATCAACAATAATGCACATCAGACCAATAAATGTTGCGCAAATGGAAACAATCGCTGAGAGCTTTAAATACAAGGGTTTGCATCGATTGTCAGTTTTTGGCGACACTCTTTTTTTTCCGTTTCTACCCCGCCGAGCCGCTGAGCTATTCTGCTTTCCGCAACAACGAACAATCATCTGCGTGGAGAAATGGATGAAACGAATCGCACTGTCTACCCTCTCACTGGCGCTCCTCGGCGTCGCCGGTATCGCTCACGCGCAAAGCAGCGTGACCCTGTATGGCGTGCTGGATGAATCGGTCCAGTACGTGAACAACGCTACGCCCAACGGCGGTAGCCTCGTACAAATGTTTGGCGGCAACCTGCAAGGTAACCGTTTCGGCCTGAAGGGCACGGAAGACCTCGGCGGCGGCCTGAAGGCAATTTTCCAGTTGGAAAACGGCTTTGACATCAACTCCGGCAAGCTCGGTCAAGGCGGCCTGATGTTCGGTCGTCAGGCTTACGTCGGTCTGACGGGCGACTCTTGGGGCACCTTCACAGCTGGTCGTCAATACGACCCGCTGGTCGACATGATCCAGCCGCTGACGGGCGACAACTACTTCGGCAGCACGTTCGCTACGCCGGGTGACGTCGACAACAACGACAACAGCTTCCGCGTGAACAACTCGCTGAAATATGTGTCGCCGGTGTGGTCGGGCTTCCAGGTCGAAGGCATGTACGCTCTGGGCGGCGTCGCAGGCGCGACGGGTTCGGGTCAAACGTGGGCCGGCGCAGCAACGTACGCAACGGGTCCGTTCAGCGTCGCGGGTGGCTACCTGAGGACTGACAACGCAAGCACCAACCTTCCTGTCCGCACGGGCTGGAACAGCACGACGGTCCCCGGCGCTACGTTCGACACGCTCTCCCCGAACAACGCAGGCATCAACCAGGCTTACACCACGGCGAAGTCGATCAGTATCGCTTCGGCAGCTGCTCAGTACGTGACGGGCCCGTTGACGGCTAACCTGTCGTACAGCAACGCGCGCTACAAGCCGGACGCACAATCGGCGTTCACGTCGACGCAGATCTTCAACGTCGGCCGCGTGTACGTCGGCTACCAGATCACGCCGGCAGCCCTGCTGGGTATCGGCTACGCGTACACCCGCGGTACGGGCGACGCGAAGGCAACGTACAATCAGGTTTCGCTGGGCGGCGACTACTCGCTGTCGAAGCGCACCGACGTGTACACGGTCGCCGCATGGCAGCATGCAAGCGGCGACCAGCGTGATCCGGCTACGGGCGCACTCGTTTCGTCCACGGCTTCGATCGGTTCGTATGGCAACCAGTCGAGCACCAGCAACCAGGTCATGGTCAGCCTCGGTATCCGTCACAAGTTCTAATCGGACTTCGAATCGGACCTGCTACGCAGCTGACGGGCTGCGTAGCCAGAGACCAGAAACCAGCCAGAGGCGATGCCGATGGCTGGTTTTTTTTCGTCCTGAGGTTGTGGTGCGGGCCCGAGCGAGCCTGACCCGCGCTCCGAACCCAACGCAGCTAGCGCCGCTGCGCCTTGCCCTTGTCGGCCTGCGCGAGAATCTGCGCGGGCGACACATCGTGCTCATGCTCGACGCCATCGGCGCCGACCGGCGCGCGATATAGCACCAGCGCCCGCTCCGACTGCGGCGACGGCGCATCCAGCGACCGCTGCCAGTCCGGATCGGGAATCTCGGCGAACACCTGGCGCAGACGCTCGCCCCACGTGCGGTGAAGCATGTCGAAGTACGCGTTGTCGCGATCGATCGACACGAACCGCGTGACCCGCAGCGCATCCTTCTCGTACACGAGCAGATCGAGCGGCAAGCCCACTGACAGGTTCGAGCGCAGCGTCGAGTCCATCGAGATCAGCGCGGACTTCGCGGCCTCGTCGAGCGGTGTGGACGGCGTCAGCACCCGGTCGATGATCGGCTTGCCATACTTCGCCTCGCCGATCTGGAAATACGGATTCACGGCCGACGCCTCGATGAAATTGCCCGCCGCGTAGATCATGAAAAGGCGCATCCGGTTGCCCGCGATCTGGCCGCCGAGAATGAAGCTGCAATTGAAGTCGACACCGAACTTCTGCATCGCCTCGGCCTCGCGCTCATGCACGCGACGCACCGCGCTGCCGACCACGCGCGCGGCGTCCGCCATGGTCGGCACGCTCCACAGCGTGGGCTCGCTGGCATCGGCGGGCTCGGACAGCTCGTGCAGCACCGCTTGCGTGATCGACAGATTGCCGGCGCCGAGCAGCACCAGCATGCGTTCGCCGGGTTGCTCGAACACCGACATCTTGCGCGCGGTACTGATGTGATCGACGCCCGCATTGGTACGCGTGTCGGACAAAAATACGAGGCCGTCGTTGACGGCCATCGCTACGCAGTAAGTCATAAGGAATCCGCGGAAGGCAAAGGAACGGGGCTATTGTAATGCGGCGCACAGGCGCCTTTTATCCGTGTTTACGGCCCTTTTTTGCAGCTTTTTGGCAGCTGATTCCGAACACGTGGCAGGAATGTTAAATGCGGTCGCGCGCGTTGGCGTTGCAACGCGGCTACTGCGACATCTGCGCGCTGACCGCCACCGCCACGTGAAGCTCCTCTTCGAGTCCGCCGATGCGTCGGCCGCGCACCGGTGCCGCGGCCTCATAGTCACGGGCGACCGCGAGCCGGCAGTAGATCTCGCTGGCAAACCCGGCATGCGTGACGTCGATCGAAATCCACCCTTTGCCTTCGAGCCAAACGTCGACCCACGCGTGACTCGCGCCATGCGGCACGTCGCCGGGTTCGATATATCCGCTTACGTAGCGCGCCGGCACGCCGCGCGCGCGGCAGCACGCGAGCATCAGATGCGCATGGTCCTGGCACACGCCGTTGCCGAGCGCGAGCGCCTCGGCGGCCGTGCTCGTGACCTCGGTCACGCCGGGCCGGTACTGCACGCGCTGCACGATCTGCTCGGACAGCGTGAGCAGGCTTGCCGGGCTCGCCAGATTCGCCACCGACTCCGCCAGTTCGCGGATCGCGCCGTCGGCTTCGGTCAGACGCGTCGCGCAGGTGAAATGCTCGAGCGGAATCGGGCCGGGCGGATCACCCAGCACGCCGTCGACGAGCGGCATCGTGTCCACCTCGCCCGACACGCGCAGATGAATCTCGTCGTGCGGCTTGTTCATGACGAGCGTGTGCAGCACGTTGCCGTAGGCGTCGAGCGTCGCGTCGAGCTTGCCCGGCGCGTCGATGTTCCAGCGCCGCACGGTCTGTCCGGCGCCGCTCGCGGGCGTCAGGCGCAACTGCTGGATCGAATAGTGAACCGTCGCTTCGTAGCGGTAAGAGGTGTCGTGGCGGATCGTCAGGTACATGAGAAAACTCCGTCAGGCCACTGGCAGCATCAGATAAGTACGCGCGACCAGATTGCCCAGATCGAACACGCGAGCGAGGAACTGCGTCAGATAGGCGTGCAGACCGCTTTCGAAAATCTGCCGGATGTCGGCATACAACAGCTCGGCGCGCAGCTTGCCGGCGAAGCGCTCGCACTGGTTCGAGCCCGATGTGCGCAGCATCGCGAGATTGCTGCACACGCCGTCGAGCGAGGCGAGCAGCGAGCGCGGCATCTGCTGATTGAGGATCATCAGCTCGACGACGCGCGCGGGCGTCACGACGTCGCGATATACCCTGCGGTAGATCTCGAGCGCCGACACCGAACTCAGGATCGAGGTCCAGTAATAGAAGTCCTCGAGCTGGCGCGCCGCGTCGCGCGAATTCGGCTCGACGTTCGCGAAACGCACATCGAGAATCCGCGCGGTGTTGTCGGCGCGCTCCAGATACGTGCCTAGCTGCGTGAAGAAGAACGCGTCGTCCTGCAGCGCGGTGCCGATCGTCACGCCGCGCGACAGATGCGAGCGGAACTTGACCCACTCGAACAACGAGCCCGGATTGCTCGCGGCCTGCCCGCTCGCGAGCCGCTCGTTGAATTCGAGCCACGTGTCGTTGATGGTTTCCCACCACTCGGTCGTCAGCGTGCCGCGCACCGCGCGGGCGTTTTCACGCGCGGCCTGCAGGCACGAATGAATGCTCGACGGATTACTTGCGTCGGCGATCATGAAGTCGAGCATGTGCTCGCGCGTCGGTTCGTCGTAGCGCTGCGCGAAGGCGCTTTCGAGCTCGGAGATGCGCAGCACCGAGCGCTGCGCGCGAGCCTCCTGTTCGGCCGTCTGCGGCAGCAGTTGCGCCTTCAGGTTGATGTCGAGCATGCGGGCGGTGTTCTCCGCACGCTCCATATAGCGGGCCATCCAGAAGAGGTGATCGGCGGTTCGGCTAAGCATGACGACGTTCCATGTCTGTGATCTGAACGCGCGAGGCCTTCGTCAGCGACGAAGGTCCGCGCTGGTTATCCGTTGAGCGCCAGCGCGCATCAGGTTGCGAGTGTCACGCCCTGCTCTGCTCTGTTGCGAGCGAGGCGAGAAGCGAGGCGAAAAGCGCGGCGGCAACCGCGTCAGTCGACCATCCAGGTGTCCTTGGTCCCGCCTCCCTGCGATGAATTGACGACGAGCGAGCCCTCCTGCAACGCGACCCGCGTGAGGCCGCCCGCCACCATCGTGGTGGTCTTGCCCGACAGCACGAACGGCCGCAGGTCGATATGGCGCGGCGCGATGCCCGATTCGACGAAAGTCGGACACGCGGACAGCGCCAGCGTGGGCTGTGCGATATAACCGGCCGGACGCGCGATCAGCCGCTCGCGGAAGGCCTCGATTTCGGCCTTCGTCGAGGCGGGGCCGACCAGCATCCCGTAGCCGCCCGCGCCGTGCACTTCCTTGACCACCAGCTCCGGCAGATGCGCGAGCGTATAGGCGAGATCCTCGGGCTTACGGCACTGATAGGTCGGTACGTTGTTCAGAATCGGCTTTTCGCCAAGATAAAACGCGATCATGTCGGGCACGTACGGGTAGATCGATTTGTCGTCGGCGATGCCGGTGCCCATCGCGTTCGCGAGCGCGACGCGGCCGGCGCGATAGGCGGTGAGCAGACCCGGTACGCCGAGCGCGGAGTCGGGGCGAAACGCGAGCGGATCGAGAAAATCGTCGTCGACGCGCCGGTAGATCACGTCGACGCGCTTCGGTCCTTGCGTGGTGCGCATGAACACGTAGTTGTCGTCGACGAACAGATCCTTGCCTTCGACGAGCTCGACGCCCATCTGCTGCGCGAGGAACGTATGCTCGAAATACGCGGAGTTGTACATGCCCGGCGTCAGCACGACGACGACCGGATCGTCGACGCCCGCGGGCGCGACCGAGCGCAGCGTATCGAGCAGCAGGTCGGGATAATGCGCGACCGGCGCGATGCGGTTCTGCACGAACAGCTCGGGGAAGAGCCGCATCATCATCTTGCGGTTTTCGAGCATGTACGACACGCCCGACGGCACACGCAGATTGTCTTCGAGTACGTAGAATTCGCCTTCATCGCCGGCGCGCACCACGTCGACGCCCGCGATATGCGCGTAAACACCGAGCGGCACGTCGACGCCCTGCATCTCGGGACGATACTGCGCGTTGGTATAGACCTGGTCGGCCGGCACGATGCCCGCGTGCACGATGTTGCGATCGTGATAGACGTCGTGGATAAACAGATTGAGAGCCTGCACGCGCTGTCGCAAACCCGCTTCGAGCGTCTGCCATTCGCCGCGCGGGATGATGCGCGGAATCAGATCGAAGGGAATCAGCCGCTCGGTGCCCGACAGGTCGCCGTTTACTGCGAACGTGATGCCGACGCGCCGGAACAGCAGGTCCGCTTCCGCGCGCTTGCGTGCGATCGCTTCATCGCCCTGACTGTCCAACCATCGCTCAAAGCGCGCGTAATGCGGCCGTACGCCATCGGCGTGATGGCGCATCTCGTCAAAGCATCGCATGTCAGCCCCAGTCTTGTTGTCAAATAGAAGGCGAATGCGCTGCGCATTCGGTATTCGACCTTCGATCAAGCAAGCGTTATGCCATTGAATGTGTCGGGATAAAGCGCGTTGACGTGCCCGCTAATGGCGCATCCGCAGGGCGTCGGATTGCCTTGATCGTACTGTCGTGGCTCATGATGCGCCAGTCAGGTGCGTGTGCGCCATCAGGGAGCACACTATGAGAGGCGCGCTTGCCGTTTCGCCAATGGACTCGACGCGCACTACGAAGCGAGCGCATAAAAAAAGTCCCCGTGAATCTTCATCCACGGGGACTTCGATCACCTGCATGCAGGCGCTTTTTCACGCACTCAAACGTCAGGCATGGTTAAACACAACAGCGCCATGCCGACGCCTGAGTCGTGCGAGCAACGCGTTCAGGCTGCCGCTGCGTCCTTCAGCTTCTTCAGCGCGCGTGTCTTGATGCGCACGCTGGCCGGCTTGGCCGGGAACCAGCGCTCTTCACCCGTGAACGGGTCCTTGCCGAAGCGCTTCTTCTTCGCCGGCACAGCCTGCACGACGATCTTCAGCAGACCCGACAGCGTGAATTCGCCAGCGCCCTTCTTGTGCACCGTGCCGAGGATCGTGTCTTCGAGCGCGGCCAACACGGCCTTGGCGGTCTTCGGTTCCACTGCAGCGCGTTCAGCGATGTGAGCTGCCAACGAGGCCTTCGTGAAGGTGTCCTTGATCGGCGACGGTGCGCCAGACGCCTTCACGGCGACCTTCTTGGCTGCGACGGCTTTCTTCGCAGGAACTTTCTTTGCAGCAACCTTCTTGGTCGGTACCGGGGCAGCAGCCTTCTTGGCCACCTTTTTTGCGGAAGTCGGCATGTTTCTCCTACCTGTTGTGGTCAGTGAATTGCTCGAAGCGCACACCGTATGTGCACGCTTCAACGCCGGATTCTACAAGCGCTAAAGCGATTTGCGCGACTCTTTTATGTATTGCGATGAAGTTTTTTGCGCGGCGCCGACGGTGCAACACGTTTTAGTCCCTGTTTTAGCGCCTAAAACGTGCGTGGCGAGCTCTTTGACATGCAGGAGTAACGCTCGTTACAGTTCGTTTCGGCCGTGGATTCGAGGTGGTTGCGTCGGGGCGAGCCGGTGTTTTCGCCCCTTGAAACAGGGCATTTTCTTCGTTTGACGCGTCAAGCAACGCACCCCCCAACGTTTCGACGATGCCTGCGCCTCGCTTGCGGCGAGCTCCGTTTCAGCGTGCGATGCGCTGCAGGATATCGGCGAGCGTCGTCAGCGCCGTGTCGATATGTTCGGCCGCGATGCTGCCATAGCCGAAGATCAACCCAGGCTGCGGTGTCACGCGATGGTGAAATGGCGCGAGTCCATAGAGGCCGATCGACGCTTCACGCGCGGCGGCAACGAGCACCTCTTCGCCGAGCGACGCCAACGGCCCCTTGAGCCGCGCCGCCAGATGGATGCCGGCGGTCGGCACGATCGGCTCGAACCAGCGCGCGAGAGCGCCTTGCAGATGCTCGAGCAGCATCGCGCGGCGGGCCGCGTAAGCCTTGTGCATGCGCCGCAGATGGCGCGCGAAGTCGCCATTGAGCATGAACGACGCGAGCGCCGTTTGCGTCAGCGTGCAGCCGTGACAATCGGCGATCTGCCGCGCCTTCAGCAGCGGGCCGTGCAACGACGCGGGCGGCACCAGGTAGCCGATCCGCAGCTCGGGGAAGATCGTCTTCGAAAACGTGCCGACGTAGGCGACGAGGCCGGCGCGATCGAGGCTCTTCAGCGGCTCCATCGGCCGGCCTTCGAAACGGTACTCGCAGTCGTAGTCGTCCTCGATGATGACCGCGCCGCGCTTTTGCGCCCATTCGAGCAGTTCGACGCGACGCTCGAGGCTCATCGGCATACCAAGCGGAAACTGATGCGAAGGCGTCACGTAGACGAGCCGTGCCTTGTCCGGCAGTTTGCCGACGATCAGGCCTTCGCGATCGACCGGTACCGGCACCACGCGCGCGCCGGTCACCTTGAAGCATGCATGAGCGGGCGGGTAGCCGGGGTCTTCGATGGCCGCGATTTCACCGGGCCGCAGCGTGATGCGCGCCATCAGATCGAGCGCGTGCTGCGCGCCCTGCGTGACGATCACGTCTTCCCAGTTGCTCGACACCGCACGGTTGAAAGCGAGGTAGCGCGAGATCGCTAGCCGCAGCTGCTGCTCCCCCGCGGCGTCGCGATAGGTGCCGGGGCTGCGCGCCTGGCCGCGTAGCGCATGATTCACGCAGCGGCGCCAGACGTCGAAGGGAAACAGCGTCTTGTCGGTCGCGCCGCCGATGAAGTCGAGCGGCGACGGCACCGACGGCCGCGGCAACGGCAGACTGTCGGGCATCTGCTCCCACAGCGGCTGCGCGCGCGCGGCGGCCTTCGCTTGCGCGGCGGCCCGCTCGCGCGAACGAGCCGCCGCGCGCGCGTGGGCGGAACGCTCGGCCGGCAACCGTTCGAGTCCGTCGGCGACGAAGGTGCCCGAACCGGCGCGGGCGCTCAGATAACCTTCTGACAGCAGCCGCTCGAATACGTCGAGCGTGGTCTTGCGCGACACACCGAGCTGCGTCGCGAGATCGCGCGTGGACGGCAGACGCGTGCCGCCGGCAAGGCGCCCTTCGAGAATGCCCGCGCGCAACTGCCGATAAATCTGTCCGGACAGATCGTGATGGCCTTCGACCGCGATGTGAATGTCCATTCGGGTGGTTACCTCAAATAACGGCGAAATGGTTATTTCGACCGACCAGTGGCGAATGCAAGCTTACCGCCACGGACGCCCGACGCGCGAACGCGCGGCACTCGAATCGACGGAGGCGCTGACGCTGGTCGCGCAAACGCGCGTGCCGGATACGGTATGGGACGCGGTGAAGCCGCATTTCAGCGAGCAGGAAATCAGCGACCTGACGCCGCTGATCGTTGCGATCAACGGCTGCAACCGCATTGCGGTCCCGTTCAGGAAGATGCCGGAGTAAGCAGCGGCGCGTCTTCGCGGAGCTTCAGAAGATCACGGAGACCGCCACCGCGAGCCAGATCGCGGTCACGCCCGCGAGAAACAGATGCCGCGCGATACGCACGCGTGAGTCGCTGTTCTCCGGCTCGACGGGACTCGTCGCCATCCATGGCACGAGGCCCAGGCACGCGAAGCCGGTCAGCGCGAGCACAAAGACCACGACGTCGGCCTTGTGCCAGGCAGTCGGCTCATACATACCCCAGTAGCCGAGAAACACGATGCCGATCGAGAACACGGTCGCGGAAGCGGCGCTGAGCGCGGGCACCGATCCAGTTGGAGCCGGCATGCTTGACCTCCGATCGTCAGGTTGCGGCGGCGCTCGCGTGCGTCGCGCCATCCGCCCGATCCGCGTTCGCGTCGGCCGCGGCGAGCCGTCAGGAAGTGCGGGTCTGGCGAGCTTCGTACGTCTTCAGATGACTATAGGCGATGCGCAGCAGCGACACGCCGTGTTCGCCCTTTTGCGCGTCGCCGCCGCGCGAGATCAGGTCGCCGAGGATATGATCCGCCTCGGTGTGCGAGCGGTTTTCGACGTCGCGCAGCATCGACGCGGTCAGCGGCGACGGCGTCAGCAGCACCTGGGTGGCGCGTACCTCGAAGTCCGCGGCCATCGTGAAGCCGTTGTGCTCGGCCGCCGCGCGGCATTCGCCGAGCAGATTCTCAATCACGCGCTTGCCGTCCGGCGCAGCCAGGATATCGCCGACCGAACCGCGCATCAAGCACGTACTCGCGGCCAATGTGGCGAGGAACACCCATTTTTCCCACATGCGCAGCAGGATGTTGTCGCTGATTGCGACGTCGAAGTTCGCGCCGGACATTGCATCGGCAAGCGCCTCGGTGCGCTCCGAGGTGCCGCCCACGAGTTCGCCGAACGTGATCGCGTGCATGTCGTTCAGATGCACGATGTGCTGCTCGGCATCGAGCGTCGCGGCGATCACGCACTGACCGCCGAGCACTCGCTCCTTGCCGAAGCTCGCGGTCAGCACGTCGATATGGCGCATGCCGTTGAGCATCGGTAGGATCAGCGTGTCTTCGCCGACGAACGGCGTGAACGAATCGATCGCGTCGTCGAGACTGTAGGCCTTGCAGCTCAGCAACACGAGGTCGAACGGCTCGGCGGCGACACCGGCCAGTATCGTCTTCACGTCGGGCAACTGGAGATTGCCGCGCGGGCTGTTGATGACGAGGCCGTCGCTCCGTAGCTTTTCCGCGCGACCGGCGCGTACGAGGAAGGTCACGTCCTGCCCGGCCGCGGCCAGACGTCCGCCGAAATAACCGCCTACCGCGCCCGCTCCTACTACCAGAATTCGCATCTTGAGCCTCTTGAAAGATTTCGATTTGCCGATCATGCGCGTCGCTGGCGGACGCATCTTCATGGTGCCGCGTATTCGGTGCTTGTGCAGGAATGTAGCAAAGATTGGAGGATCGGTTCAGGGGAGCGTTGCCGGCAGGCGGGTGGTGTCGGCCAGATGGTGCGTGCGAGGCAACCCGACCCAGCCGAGCCGCCGCGCGAATTCCGGAAGACTCAATGCGGAAAGGGCGCACCAACTCGTGACGATTGCGAAACGCTTGATCGGACTTCAACCCTCCCATACGCTTTCATGTCGCTGCCTTCACTGCGCCGCCACCGTTTCCCCCTGCTCCCACCCGCCCCCCAGCGACCGGTACAGCGCGATCGCCGAAAGCGCGTGCTCGCGACGGGCCTGGTTGAGCGACTCCGAGTCGCGCAGATACGCTTCCTGCGCGTCGAGCACATCGAGGAAGCTCGACGCACCGCCCTTATACAGCTCGGTCGACAAACGCAGCGCGTGATTCGACGCATCGAGCGCACCGGCCAGGCGCTGCACCTGCACCGCGCCGCTGACGAGATCGCTGCGATTGTCCTCGACTTCCTTCAGCGCCTGCAACATCGTCTGTTGCAAGCCGAGCTGCGATTCGCGCATGCGGCTCTCGCTCGCGTCGATGTTCGCGGTGATGCGCCCGGCGTTGAAGATCGGGCTCGTCGCATTCAACGCAGCGCTGAACAGATTGTCGGTCAGCGTCGGCAAGCCAAGGTACGACGATGCGAGCAGCCCATTCGTCAGGTTGATCTTGAACTGCGGATAGCGCTGCGCCTTCGATACCCCCACTTCCGCCGCACGCTGTTCGACGAGCGCATAGGCGGTGCGCACGTCAGGTCGATGCAGCAACGCGTCGGACGGCAACACCTGCGGCGCGCTTTGCGCAGGCACCGGAATCTCGCGCGCGTTGGAAAGCAGCAGCGTATCGAGGCTTTCCGGCGTACGCCCCGAATACACGGCGATCAGACTCAGTTGATGCTGCACTGCCGATTGCATACGCGGAATCTGCGCCTGCAAGTCCTGCAACTGATTCTGCGCGCGGGCGACGTCGAGCTGCGTCGACAGGCCGTAATGCAGACGCTCCTGCGTGAGCTTCAGCGCGCGGCTGCGAATCTGCTCGTTGTCGTCGAGGATCTGCAATTGCGCCTGCGCCCAGCGTAGATCGATATACGCAGCCGCCGTGTTCGCGGCGAGCGCGAGCCGCAACTGGTTCAGCGCCGCAACGCTACCCGACACCTGCGCCTGCGAGGCGAGCACCGCGAGACGTTCGCCGCCGAACACGTCCGGCGTCCAGCTCGCGGCGAGGCCGAAGCCGGCCTGGCGCACATAGCCGAGCGGCGGCGGCGTGTTCTGCCGCTCGGTCGATGCGCCCGCGTTCGCATTCAGCTCCGGCAGCAGCGCCGCGCGATTCTGCGTCACCAGGTCCTGCGACTGCTTCACGCGTTCGGCCGCGGCCTGCACGTCGAGGTTGCCGGTCAACACCGATTCGATCAGCTGATGCATCACCGGGTCGCCGAATTGCGCCCACCAGGCATCGGTGCTCACGCTGTCTTGCGGCGCGTCGACGCTCCACGCGGCCGGCGCGAGCGTCTGCACCGTATGCGGCAAATCCGCGTGCGTCGCGGGTTGCACCGCGCAGGCCGCTAGCGTCAGGAACGCCGCGCTCGCCAGTAACTTCATCACGATTCGTTTCATGTTGGTCTCCTAATGGGCATCGGGCGGTGGCGCGGTGTTGCCGAACGGGCGCGAAAACAGCACGCTCAGCAAGCCGACCACGAAGCACAGCGCAACCGCCAGAAAGGCGTCCGAGAATGCGAGCACCAGCGCTTCGCGCATCAATGCCGCGTGCAATTCGGCGAGCCCCGCACTCGCGGCGTTCAAGACGTCACCACCAACGGCCGACAGATACTCGGCCTGCTTCTGCAAGATCGATTCGACGACCGGACGGCCCGCATTCAGATGTTCGTCGAGCCGTTCGTAGTGCAGGTTCAGACGGTCGTTCAACATCGTGCTGCTGACCGCGATGCCGATCGCACCGCCGAGATTGCGCATCAGATTGAACAGCCCGCTGGCGGAGCGCAGCCGCGACGGCGGCAACGCACCCAGCGCCATCGTCACGATCGGCGGAATACAGAATTGCTGGCCAATTCCGCGCAACGCTTGCGGAATCAGCAACTGCTGCCAGCCCCATTGGTTCGTCAACGGCACGTACAGATAGCAGCCGATGCCAAACAGCGCGAGTCCGAACACCATCAGCATGCGCATATCGACGAAGCGCGCGAGCGTCGAGTAGGCGGCCAGCGCGAGCAGCTGAAAACAGCCAACGGACAGCAACGCGAGACCAATCTGCAACGAATCGAAGCCGCGCACGCGCGCAAGAAACACCGGCGTCAGAAACACGGTGCAGAAGATGCCGATCCCGGTAATGAACGACAGCAGACTGCCGATACCGAAATTGCGCAACGCCAGTGCGCGCAGATCGACGATCGGTTCCTTCGCGGTGAACGCATGCACGAGGAACAGAAACCCGCAGATGGCCGCGACCCACGCGCACAGCACGATCACGTCGTCGCCGAACCAGTTTTTGCGCGGTCCCTCTTCGAGCACGTATTCGAGGCAACCGAGAAAACCCGACATCAGCAAGATGCCGAAGTAGTCGCCCTTTTTCAGCAAGGACAGATCGACCTTGTCGATATGCACGTACTTCGGCACCAACAGCGTGACGGCGACGCCCGGTACCAGGTTCAGATAGAACAGCCAGTGCCACGACCATTGCGACGTGATCCAGCCGCCGATCACCGGGCCGATCGTCGGCGCAAGCGACGCAAGCGCGCCGATCGTCGTCGACGCGATCAAACGCTGCTTGCCGGGAAACAGCACGAACGCGGTCGTGAACACGGTCGGGATCATTGCGGCACCGAGCGCGCCTTGCAGACCGCGAAACAGGATCATCGAGTTGATGTCCCACGCGAGACCGCACAGCATGCTGGTGACCGTGAAGCCGAACGCGGAGAAGGTGAAGACCCAGCGCGTCGAGAACACGCGCGTGAGCCACCCCGACATCGGAATCACGATGATCTCCGCGATCAGATACGAGGTCTGCACCCAGGAGAGTTCATCCTGACTGGCGGACAGTCCGCCGCCGATATCGCGCAGCGACGATGCGACGATCTGGATATCGAGCGTCGCCATGAAAAAACCGAGGCACATCAGCGCGAATGCGAAGACCTTGGTGCGGGTCGGCTGGTCGGCGGGGTTGTCAAAAGCGTGAGCCATGATCGGTTCATCCCTGCGCGGCCGGATGGCCCGCATCGAGGTGCACTTTCACGGTCGCGGACAGGCCCGGACGCAGCACGCCCTGCATGTCCTTCGGCACGTCGAGGCGCACGCGCACCGGCACGCGCTGCACGATCTTCGTGAAGTTGCCGGTCGCGTTTTCCGCCGGCAAGACGCTGAAGGTCGCACCGGTCGCCGGTGCAAGACTGTCGACCACGCCGTGCAGCGTCGTGCTCGACGCATCGAGTTCGACGTCGACGCTGTCGCCCGAATGCATTTTGCGCAGCTGATCTTCCTTGAAGTTCGCGTCGATCCATAAACCGCTCGCCGGCACGACGGTCAGCAGCGACACGCCCGTGTTGGCGAGCAGCCCAACGCGAGCCGTGCGATTGCCGACATAGCCATCGATCGGCGAGCGGATCGTCGTGTACTCGACGTTCAACGCGGCAACGCGCTGCGCGGCCTGCGCGGTCGCGATGCGCGCTTTCGCGTCGCCGATCTGAGCGTCGAGCACCGCGATCTGGCGTTGCGCCGCGAGCAGCGCCGCGCTGCTGCGATCGACCGCGGCGCGCGCTTTGGCCAGATCGGCGTCGGCCTTCTCGACGACCTGGTTCGACACCGCGTCGTCTTTCACGAGCTCGCGGTAGCGCGTCTGGTCGGCGGCGCTGCGTGTGAGCTCGGCGCCCGACGCGCGGACCTCGGCGGCCTGCTCGTTGATCGCCGCGAGTTGCAGTGATTTCTTCGCTTCGAGTTCGGTGACGGCGGCCTGCGCGCTCTCGACTTCAGCGCTGGCCTGGGCGAGGCGCGCGTCGTAGTCGCGGGCATCGAGACGCACGAGCACCTGGTTGGCGTGCACGAACTCGTTGTCGTGCACGAGCACGTCGGTGACGAAGCCGTTGACCTTCGGCGCCATCACCGTGACGTCGCCGCCGACGTACGCATCGTCGGTGCTCTCGACGAAGCGGCCGACGAAAAACCAGTACGAAGTGGCCAGCGCCAACACGACGAGAACGGAGAGGATCGCGAGCAGCATCCACGGGATACGCCGCACCTGTCTGGCGGGTTGTACCGCGCTTGGCGGCGCGACGGTCGAAGGAGTTGTGGACATGGTGTCGATATGTGCGTATGCACTCTTCAGATTGAAAAAAACGGCGCAGTGCGCCGGCCTCCGCTATCTTCAGCGTTTATGTCAAAGCGTATCCCGGGTGATCGCAAACAGCTCGGTGCGCAGTGCAGCCGCGCGCTCCTCGCCGAAGCGGTGCTCGAACTCGGCCTGTGCGGCATACCAATGAGCGCGGCCTGCGTCTTGCCGCTCTTCGCCCGCGGCGGTCAGCGAGATCAGCAGCGCGCGCGCATCCGCGCCCATCGCCTCGCTCGACACCAGCCCGTCGCGTCGCAGCGGTTGAATCGTACGGACCAGCGTGGTGCGCTGCATGCGCATGGCCTCTGCAATCTGCTTCATCGTCATCGGACCGGTGCGCTTCAGGCGCCCCAGCAGCGAAAACTGCGTGATGGTCAGCCCGACATTCGACAGGTGCCGGTCGTAGATCTGCGATATGTGACGCGCGGCCTGGCGGATCGCAAAGCAGTCGTCGTCGAAAAGCGCTTCCATTCGCTGCACTTCCTTTGCTCGTTAGTGCATATGCACATTAAGAGGCGTCAGAAAACCCGCCGAAGCGGGTTCCTACGCGCGATCTAACCGGTGATGCTGAACAGCTCGGTACGCAGCGTCTTTGCGCGGGCGCGGCCGAACTTCTTTTCGAATTCGTCCTGCGCGGCGCGCCATGCGACGGAGGCCTGATCGAACGTCGTCTCGCCTTTTTCCGTCAGGCTGAACAGCAACGTGCGGTTGTCGTGGTCCGCCGCCTCGGCCAGCACGAGGCCGTCGCGCTGCAGGGGCTTCATCGCGCGGACCAGCGTGGTGCGCTCCATCACCATCGCGTCCGCGAGCTCCGCCATAGGCAGGTTCGGTGTGCGCGCGAGCTTGGCGAGGATCGTGAACTGCGCAGCGGTCAGCCCGACGCTGCCGAGATGGCGCTCGTACATCTGCGTGACGTGCCGCGCCGCCTGGCGCAGCGCGAAGCAGTTGCATTCGTCGTAGGAGAGAGGACGGTTCATGGAGCGAAGTTTATGTGTGCATATGCACTGCGTCAAGTTTTTCGAATGGCAACGGGCAAATGCCTCACCCGTTGCGCTACGGCGCGCCTTCATCTTGCGACTTGCCAGCTGTAATTGTTATGTTATAACATGACCAAAAATTGGCGCTCCAGCCCTGCCGTTTTTCACACCGGCCCACCGCGACGCCCAACAAAATCCGTCCGACCTATGAGCGGACAGTCCATGCTCAACGACCACTTATGACCGTCATCGCCATTACCGTTCTCATCAAAAAGTAGGCCTGATCGACGGGCCTGCTATCGCGCGTCGTCAACCTCCAGTTCGCCTGTCCTTCCCCTGCCGGCCAGGGGCGAGGTGGGTGAGCTTTTGCCGAACGCTTCTATTTATCAACGCATCGTCCTTAGCGCGAGCAACAACAATGAAAAACCGCACACTGACCGCACAGGCGGCGATCGTGTTCTGTACCGCCATCTCGAACGCATGGGGCGCGCCAGGCAACGCCATATTGACGGGCACGGTCTCCGATCCCGCGGGCCATCCCGTCGCTCACGCGAAAGTGGAGGTACAGGACGCGAGCGGCGCCTCCATCGGCGCGTCGAACACGGACACGTCGGGCCACTTCTCGATCGACGGCGTGGCGCCCGGCACGTATGCGGTCGTCGTCACCGCGGCCGGTTTTGCAAGCGGCAGCAGCATCGCGACCGCCCAGTCCGGCGCCCCGGCGAGCGTCAGCGTACAACTGCAAAAGAGCGACACACTCGATGTACAGGTCAACGCACAACGTCTGAACGCTGCCCGCAACGGCTTGCTGCCCGAAACGGGCAGCAGCGTCTATCGCTTCACTCAGGCGGATATCGCCACGATGCCGGCGGGCGCGAACACGCCGCTCAATCAGGTGCTGCTGCAAGCGCCCGGCGTCGCCAACGACTCGTACGGCCAGCTGCACGTGCGCGGCGAGCACGCCAATTTGCAATACCGGATCAACGGCATCATCATTCCGGAGCCGATCAGCGGCTTCGGCCAGTCGCTCGACACGCGCATCATCGATCAAATGAACCTGCTCACTGGCGCCCTGCCCGCGCAGTACGGCTACCGCACGGCCGGTATCGTCGACATCCGCACCAAATCGGGCGACATGGGCAGCGGCGGCTCGATCGACGTATTCGGCGGCAGCCATCAGACCGTCAAAACGAGCGCCGACGTGTTCGGCAGCGAGGGACCGTTCAGCTACTACCTGAGCGGCTCGCTCGGCATGAACAATCTCGGCATCGAGAATCCGACGGCGAGCGCCAGTGCGATTCACGATCACACGCGCCAGGGCAATGCATTCGGCTATCTGTCGTATCTGATCAATCCGCTCACTCGTGTGAGTCTGTTGTTCGGCGCGACCAGCAACCAGTTCGAGATTCCGAACACGCCGGGGCTCACGCCGAACTTCGCGCTCAACGGCCACAGCACGTTCGATTCGTCGCAACTGAACGAAACGCAATCGGAGCTGAACAATTTCGCGGCGCTCGCGCTTCAAGGCACCAACGGCGGCGCGCTCGATTACCAGGTCGCCTTCTTTACGCGCTATACGCGCACGAAGTTCAACCCCGATCCGATCGGCGACCTCATGTTCAACGGGGTAGCATCGGAGGACTTCCATAGCAACACAGCCAACGGCGTGCAGGTCGATACGACCTGGCGCATCAACGACAGTCACACGGTTCGCGCGGGCGTCTTCTTCCAGCAGGAACACGCGATATTCGACAATAACGTGTCTGTGTTCCCCGCCGACGCGGACGGCAACCAGCTCTCCGACGTGCCCTTCAACATCCAGGACAGCAGCAGCAAGACCGGCTATCTGTACAGCCTGTACGCGCAGGACGAATGGAAGCTGACCGACCGGCTCACGCTGAACTATGGCTTGCGCTACGACCGCATGGACGAGTACACGAGCGCGAGCCAGTTGAGCCCACGCGTCGGCCTCGTCTACACGCTCACGTCGTCGACGACGCTGCACGCCGGCTACGCGCGCTACTTCACGCCGCCGCCGTTCGAACTCGTGTCCGGCTCGACGATATCGAAGTTCGACGGCACGACGAATCAGAGTTCGGTAACACAGAACGATCCCGTACAGCCGGAACGCAGCCACTATTTCGATCTCGGCATCACGCAGAAACTCGGCCCTGCGGTCACGCTCGGACTCGACGCGTACTACAAGAAATCGACCGACCTGCTCGACGAAGGACAGTTCGGCTCCGCGCTGATCTACACGCCGTTCAACTACCAGTACGGCAGAACGTATGGCGTCGAATTCACCGCCAACTACAAACAGGACAATCTCTCCGCGTATCTGAACCTCGCGTATAGCCGCGCGCAAGGCAAGAACATCAACTCCGCGCAGTTCAATTTCGGTGCGGACGAACTGGCGTACATCTCGAACAACTGGGTGTACCTCGATCACGACCAGCGCGTGACCGCATCGTTCGGCGCGGCATACGACTTCCACCAAACCACCTTCACGTTCGACGGAATCGTCGGCTCCGGCCTGCGCAGCGGCTTTGCGAACACCGACCGCCTGCCCGTCTATGCGCAGTTCAACCTCGGCGTAATCCAGCACTTCAACGAGCCGATGATCGGCAAGTTCGACGCGCGTCTGGTGGTGATCAACGCATTCAACCGCGTGTACGAGTTGCGTGACGGCTCGGGCATCGGCGTCGGCGCGCCGCAGTACGGTCCGCATTTCGCGGTTTATGCGGGCGTGACCAAGTACTTCTGATCGACGGCAGGGAGAATCATCATGCAGGAATGGACAGGCTTTATCGCGGCGATGCGCACCGGCGGATGGATCATGTATCCGCTCAGCGTGCTCGGCGTGCTCGCATTGACCATCATCATCGAGCGGGCGTATGTGTTTGCCCGCTTCGCAAGCGCACCGGCGCGTGTTTTGCAACCCACGTCGTCAGCCGATGACAACCGTCTCGACCGCCTCGCGCCGCACCACGCGTTTCGGCGCATGGCCGCACCGTGGCTGTCGGAATCAGACTCGCCGCTGTGGCTGCGCGAGGCGTCGGCGCAATCGATCGCGTCACAGATCGAGCGCGACATGGGCCGCGGTCTGTGGCTACTGGAGACGATCGTCACGGCGGCGCCGCTGCTCGGCTTGCTCGGCACGATCGTCGGGATGATGAAGTCATTCCAGCTGTTCGGCGGCAATGGGCTCGTCGATCCGGGCGGCGTCACGGGCGGGGTGGCGCAGTCGCTGGTGGCGACCGCGATCGGACTCATCGTCGCGGTCTTCGCACTGTTCGCGTTCAACTATTTTTCACGGCGGCTCGAGCGTCTGATGGATGAACTCGAACTATTCGCCAACGCGCGACTCAGCGCGCTGCGCCTGCAACAAGAGGCGCGAGGCGAGCGCTGATGAAACTCAAACGCTCGCGCGCCTCGCGGCGCGGCCGCATCGAAATCATTCCGATGATCGACGTGATGTTTTTTCTGCTCGCGACCTTCATGCTCGCCTCGCTGGCGATGCAACGTCTCGACGCGGTGCGGATCAATCTGCCTTCGGGACGCGCGCAGCCGATCAGCACGAGCGAGCCGCTGACGATATCGGTGAATGGCAACGACGAGGTCTCGGTCAATCGCCACGTCGTTCGCGCGGATCAGATCGAGCCTGAAGTGAAGCGCCTGCTGCGCGCGGACGGCAACGTCGTCATCGCGGCCGACGATCACGCGGGTCACGGCGCGGTCGTGCAGGCCATGCTCGCGGCGCGACGCGCGGGCGCCGAACACTTTCTGATCGCCGTGCATCGTGATTAAAGCTTGCCGCGAGCTGTTCGGGGGGCACGTTGTGGGACCGCTGGGTACCGCCGTCGCTTGTCTGATCTCGCTGGGTATCTGGCTTCTGGTGCTGGTGGCGCTGTCGTCCGGGTTGCTGAAGTCGAGTCAGCCAGCCCCACCGCCTGCTCCACTGGATATGCGCGTGGTCGTGCTCGACGAGCCTGCGCCGCCTGAATCCCGTCCGTCGCAAACTCCGGTTGCGGTTCCAGCGGAACAGGCGCCACGGCACGCGCAGACGCAATCGCGTACCTCAGCGCATCGCGCGGTGCCGCCTGTGCCAACCAGGCCGCAGACGCTGACGACGCCCGCTGCCGCAGCGCCGTCGGTACCGGTTGCTAGTCAGGCACAACGCCCGTCGCAAGATGATCAGCCGGAACAAACGGCCGCCGCGGGATCGCAGAAATCGTCCGCACAGCACGACGCCGCTCCAGCCGCCTCGGCAAGCTCCAACACCGCCGCCCGCTCCATATCGCAACCGCTACCGACGCTGCCCGACGACTTGCGCGAGCAGGCCTATCAGACGATCGCGACAGCCCGCTTCACGATCCACGCCGACGGCTCGGTCGATGTCGAGCTCATTCACGCGACGCCGAACCCCCGTCTCAATCAGTTGCTGCTCGACACGTTGCGGCGCTGGCGCTTTTTTCCCGCGCTGCGCGATGGCCGGCCCGTCGAAAGCACGCAAAACATCCGCGTGCATTTCAACGTCAGTTGAACAGCGCCTACTGGCTTGCGCAGGTGAAATTCGCCGCGACGTTCACGTCGCCCGAGCCGTTATAGCGCGGAAAGGTCGGATATTGGCACAGCGGCCGTGTGCGTCCGGGCACGCCCGCCGTATCGGCGACGATCTGCGCGGGCGGCACCACGCCGTTTTCGACCCAGTTTTCGAGCGTCGTCAGCGAATCCCACGAGGCGTTGAACACGGTGCTGAGCGCATGGCCATAGCCGGGAATCTCGTAGAAGCGCACGAAGTTCGCCACGGTGGACACGCCCATCGTCGCTTGCAGACGCTGATAGTACTGCTCGGTCGAACGCGTGCTGACGAGCGCGTCGGCCATGCCGTGCGCCATCAGGATCTTGCCGCCCTTCGCATTGAAGGCCGACAGATCCGTCTTGTTGACGTCCTGCAGGCCCGTCAGCTGACTGATGCGCGCCTGCAGACTGCCCGGATTCTGCGGATCGACGGCGAGCGAGTTGTAGTTCGGGTCGCGCGTGACGAAGTAGCGGATCCACTGGTCCCAGAACACGCTCAGATACGGCGCGGTCGTGGGCATCGGCGATGCGGGCTGTGACATGCCGAGCGCGAGCGTGGTCACTGTCGGCTGCAACGCCGAAGGATTCGCGATGCCGAGATCGGCGCCGTACACGTTGAAGCCCGGATACTGCGTCTCGCCGCTCGCGAGGGTGTAGCCGAACGTGATCGGCGTGTTGTACACGTTCAGCGCCGCGATCTGCGCGTCGGACAGACAGGTGTTGCCGGTATCCGCGCCGCCCGCGCAACGCAGCGGCGTGCCGTTCAGCGTCGCCGTCGCGGGATTGAAGGTCGCGTTGCACGCGGCGACGTTGCTGATCAGACCGTCGGCAACGCCGTCGAGCGCGTCGCAACTCGCGAGCACCGTGTCGAGCAGCACCTTGCGCTTCGCCTGGTCGAGATAGGCACCCGGCGCCGCCAGTGCGCGCGTGATGCGGCCGAACTGCAGATCGAGGCTCGCGGCCGCCCATGCCGGATACAGCACGATCGAGCCGTCCCAATCCTGCGGCCAGCGTTGCACCACCGCCAGCGCCTCGCGTCCGCCCGACGAGCCGCCCGCGAAATACGCCCGCTTCGGCGCCTTCACCGCGTAGCGCGCGTCGATCAGATAGACGGCCGCGTCGCGGGTTTTCTTCAGTGCGTCGCCGTTGAAGTTCTGCATCGCTTCGTCGTTCACGCCGAACGACGCGTCCTCGCTGCCGAGCGCATTGGCCTCGTGTCCCGAGTCACTCGCGAACACCGCGTAGCCGCGGCCAAGCGGAGTCAGTTGCGCGGTCGGGCCGGCCGGCACGTTGCCTGTCGGCGCGGGAATCGTGCCGTCGTAGCCGCCGCCGCCGAACATCATGATCTTGCTGTTCCAGTTGGTCGGCATCGCGATCTGGAATTTGATTTGCGGCGCCGCGGGATCGACGGGACTGATCGCGCCGCTGACGAGGCAATACTCGCCGGTCGCTTGCGCGCCCGAGCCGGACGCGGGCATCACGGTCGCCGCAGTCACAGTCGCGCCAGTGGTCGGCAAACCGATTGCTGACGCCGGCACGTTCTTGCCGGTCAACTGCGCGCAGCCAAGCGGCGCGGCGGCGGTCGACTGAATGTTGTCACTGCCCCCACAGCCGCTCAACGATAGAACCGCGAGCAATGACGCGACGGAAATGACCGGAACAAAAGAGAAGGATGACGGAACGGCGCGCTGCATGAGCATGACTGTCTCCATCTTGGTTTAGAGACGCGGTCGCACGAGTCGGCTTCATCTCGCACGCCGTGTCTGCGCTGGGGGATGTGAGGCGCGAAGGTATACGGCAATGCGGTGCGTAGCAAGCGGCGTGCCGCGAGCCGCCGGCGGGCCACGCATGCATTGCAGCCAGGCGTCGGTTGCGATCCGGAAAGCGCGTAAGAGTCGACTTTGCAATCGGCCTCGCTGCCGCGCTCGCGATAGCCTTCAACGCAGATCCGCACGAAGATCGCGCACGCCTTTGCCGAGCCGTTGGCGCAACAGCGTGCGCAACGTGGCACCGTCGACATAGCCGACCTCGGCCGCAATCGCGTCGATGCCGAGGCCGCTGCCATGCAGCAGCGACTGCGCATACTCGACACGCAGATCCTGAAAGTAAGCCAATGGCGATTTGCCGAGCACGTCCTGGCAACGACGCTGCAGCGTACGCGCGCTCGTCGCCAGTGCGGCCGCAGCATGCTGCAGCGAGAACCCTTCCTTCAGATGATCGCGCGCCCATCGCTCGAAACGCTGAATCAGCGGATCGGCCTGAGCCAGATGGTTCGGGATGATGTACGGCGCCTGCGATGAGCGCAGGTCGGCGAGCAGGTAGCGCGACACGAGCGTAGCCAGCTCGGGGCTCGCGCGGCGGATCAACCACAGCGCGAGATCGAGATGCCCCATCGCCGCGCCCGCAGTCACACCGACGTCCGATGGCACCAGCATGCGCGACTCGTCGAGCAACACGGCCGGATAGCGTTGCCGGAACAATGGACCCAGCCACCAGGTCGTGGTCGCTTCGCGATGATCGAGGAGTCCGGTTTCCGCGACGAGGAACGTGCCGATGCACGACGCGGCGATCAACGCGCCCTGTGCATGCCATGCCAGCATCTGCGCCCTGGCGTCGCGCACGTCCGGCCGCTCGAACGCGGGTACCAGTTGCTCCGGCGTACCGGTACTGAGCGCGGGAATGATCACCCAGTCCGGCTTCAGGTCCGCGGTGATCGCTTGCACGGGGATGGTCAGCCCCTGCCCTGAGCGAACCTTCTTGCGCACGCCGACGACCGACAGTTCGAAGTGCGGCCGCCCGCCCATCTTCGCGGCCGCGAACCGGTTGGCGAGCGAGAACGCGTCGAGCATGACGGTGAGACCGGTGTCGAACAGCCCCTGCAAGGCGAGCACGGCGATGCGCATGGCGTAAATGCCCCTAAAGTTGTCATTTGCGACGATACAGCTTTTCCCGGCCGAGGGCTACAGTGAGTCCCGTTGTACATCGCAACCAACGTCGACCCAGGAGGTCACTGATGAAAGTTTTCGCCATCGCAACCGCACAACCGACCCTCACCCCGGACAAGCTCCAGCAGCACATGCCCCACGAGGTGCCGGCCACGCTCCAGCTTTATCTCGACGGCAAGGTCGAGCAGTTCTGGTTCCGCGACAAGGCCGGGCCGATTTTCCTGATGAACGTCGGGTCGGTCGACGAGGCCAAGGCAATACTCAACGCGTTGCCGCTCGTGGCTGACGGGCTGATGAAGTATGAATACCTGCCGGTGGGACCGCTCGCGCCGCTGGGGCGGCTGATTCAGAAGGGGTGAAGTCACGCTGGTGGGGAGCCGTGCCGCCAATGTGCCTGGCGGCACGTTTGAAGAAGCATTACTGCCCGACCTTCTCCGATTCGACGACCAGGTCCAGCACATAAGCGACCGACGGCCCATCGGCAGGCGGGTTCCTGACTGTGAAACGCTTCACGCGCACGACGTTACGGATGCCCGGCGTGTGCGTATAGCCTTCGATATCCTGATTCAACGGGTGCCACGGACCAGGCGTGCCGGTCGCCAGGCCCTGCTCGTCGAAGAAGCGATCGCGCACGAGCAGACATTGCGCGTTCGGCATCAACGGATGGTTGCACGGCACGGACTGCGCCGCCACTTCAAGGAACGCTATTTGACCGGGGCCGCCGTAGCGCATCTCGGCCGTGGGCACACCGGTAAAGCTCAGCGTGTCGCCGCTATCGGTGACCAGTTGCAGGCTCGGCGCGTTGTCCCGCGCGAGCAGGGTCACGTTGACGCTGCCGCGCACACGCTGCGAGATCGCATCGTCGAGTGCGGCAAGCGCGGCATCGTGGCAGGTCATCATCGTGCTGACCATCGGGCCGATCTGCAAATACCCTTTCCTGACGGTGTAACCCGCTCCCATGCTGTTGCAGCTATTGACGACGGTGATCCGGTACGGACTGAAGTCGAGCTGCACTGGCCTGTCTGGGCGGACGAACAGGGCATCGATGTGCGTGCCATTGCGATCGATCGCGTTGTTCAGTTGCCAGTGGTATCGGGTCAACAGATCGGTGCCGGTCGGCGACGCCGGGTTGGCGGCCGCCGTGGTTGCCGATGGCGCCGGTGCTGTCACTTCCGGTGCCTGTGCGCAGGCGGCGAGAACGAGCGGCAGAAATAGCATGCAGTATTTCACGTCGGCACCTCGCTGAGTTCAGTGGTCGTTCCGGGCGTTTGCTCGCGTCGTCGGGCCAAGGGGCGCGAGAATCAGGTCGCATGCACGAAAGCCGGAAGTGCCAGTGAAGGGTACCACCCGGCCGCATCAGGCCGGGATTGCGCACCTGCTTCGTTCAGGCCGCGAGCATCGACTCGACGACCGACAGCATAACGCAGGTGGAAGGCGTAAAAACGTCGCTCGATGCTGATCGGATTCCTCGTTACGTGGCCGAACTGCGCCCAGTGCAGCAGGCTACGCCTGGGAGATGTCACGGCCGACGGAAGGACGGGCGTGACGCCGCTTCAGCCGAGGGCGCAACATCAGATAGAAGGCGGCAACATGCGTGATCGCCAGCGTCGGCACATAGATGATCGGAATCGCGTACAAGGCGCCCAGCTCGCCTGCATGCGCGGGGAGATCGGCCGCGGTTGCGTGGTAGTAGTCGATGATCAGGTCGGCCATACCAACAAGATTGAAAGCGACGACGAACGACCAGAAAAGCGGACGTATCCGGGCCGTCAGCAACGCCAGCATCGCCAGCACCCCCGTGGCGAAATCCCCATAGGCGGCGAACACGGCGAAGCTCGCGGACAGTTGCGGACTGACGACACCAGGCAACAGAAAGGCGAGCCCGAAGAAGCGGAAGCTGTGCAACGTGGCGATCGCGCGTTGCGCGTCGAATGGAGCCATCGACTTGAGCTTCGGCCACACGTAGGTGCCGAAGCACAGCAGCCAGGCGAGATAGCCCAAAACGAGGTGCAACTGGAACAGAAGCCGCGATGACATGGTGCCTCCTTGTCAAGTGTTGGATGCGCAGGTGTTAGGTGTACCATCGTCTCGCGCGGGTGACTATTCCTCACAATGTTGACAGGCTATGAAGCAGAACTTCACAGTCAGGCAGGGCGCGCTCGACGGCGTCGAAGTCTTCCTCAGCGTTGCCGAGCATCGCAGTTTTCGCGGGGCCGCCGCGCAACTGGGCGTGACGCCGTCGGCCGTCAGTCAGGCGGTGCGTGTGCTCGAAGCCCGCCTCGGTGCGACGCTCTTCATCCGCACCACGCGCAGCGTCGGCTTGACCGAAGCCGGCGAGCGCTTTCTCGCTCGGGCCAAGCCCGCCTTCGAGGAACTCGTCGCCGCCAGCGAGGTGGCGCGCGGACTCGGCGAGCGACCGTCCGGCCTGTTGCGTCTTTCCGTGCCGCGTGCAGTCGTGCCGATCCTGCTGGAGCCGCTGATCGCGTCATTCTGCAAGGCCAATCCCGAGGTCGAGGTGGAAATAGCGGCCAGCAAGGAGCTGATCGATCTCGCGACGGAAGGCTTCGACGCCGGCATCCGGCTCGGTCAGTTCGTCGCCGCCGACATGGTCGCGGTGCCGCTCACGGCACCGTTCCGTTTTGTCGTCGTGGGAAGTCCTGCCTATTTCGCGGCGCGCGGCCGCCCCGAGCAAATGGACGATCTGCGCGAGCATGCATGCATTCGCTGGCGGCGCTCCAGCGGCGCGCTCGCGTTGTGGTCGTTCAACGACAACGGCCAGCCGATCGAGATCGCCGTCTCCGGTCCTTTCATCGCCAGCGATTTTGCGAGCGTGCTGGGCGCGGCGATCGAAGGCGTTGGCCTTGCCCAGCTACCCGAGCCGATGGCCGCCGAGGGGTTGCGAACGGGAAAGCTGGTGCACGTTCTGAAGGCGTACGCGCCGATGGTCCCGGGCGTGTTTCTCTACTATCCGAGCCGCCGCCAGATCATGCCGAAGCTGCGTGCGTTCATCGATCATGTGAAGAGCCGCGCGCCGCGCTCGATGCCTGGCGACAGTTGACGAAGTTGATGATGTCGTCGAGGAAGCTCAAAGGTCTTCGCATAGCCGTCGCTCGGACCGGACACCGAAGCAGTAACCCACGATCAGCATGCGGTTCATGAGCTCCGGCGTTTTGGCAGCGAGCTGATAGGCGCGGCCATGCGAGCTTTTGTTCGTCAGCGCAAGCGTTCTCAGCGTCTCTACGCTCAAGCCGCTTCCAGCTTGCGAGATCGGTCGCGTTTGTCCTGAGCCCATCATCTGCAGCAGTTTGCGGATTTTATGCCGATGGTGCTTCGCTCTCGTGCCGCGATTTTTTCATCGTCGCCGGATCGCGCACGATGGTGACCGCGCACGGCGCGTAGGCGAGCACCTGGCGGGCGACCGAACCGATCAGCCAGCGATCGAACGGCGTATGTCCGCGATGCCCCACCACGAGATGGTCGATAGCATGCCGCTCCGCGTACAGCACGATCTCCTTTGCCGGCGGGCCGACCACGAGATCGAACTCCACGGCCCCGATCGAAGCGGCGAGCTTCGCCTTGATGTCGTCGAGGATCGCGGTGGCATGGCGCACTTCCAGATCGATCAGATTTTTTCGCTCAACTTCTATCGCACCCCAGTCCGGCGTGCGCGCGACGACGAGCACATGCAAGCGCGCGTCGAAACGCTTCGCGAGATCGACCGCGAAAGCAACCGCATATTGCGCGGACGCCGACCCGTCATAACCTACCAGCACGTTCTGCATGATTTGCTCCTGTGCGGTTCAAACTGGGCCGTGACTTTGTTGGACGAAATGCATCGAGCCATTTGCGTGAACCGCGAGCGCTCCCCGACTTCACGGCGTCGGCGCGAAAGCATGCGCGAACCACTCGCGAACCCGCCGCGTGGATTGTCATGCGGACGACGTCGGCACCTGCGGTGTTGAATCAGTTGTCGTCGCTTCTGGACGGGAGGTGCTCGTGAGGCTCGGGCTCTGCCGCGTCGGCGTTAGGAAGGTCGTCTGGGGCCGGATTTTTCAGGCCCTTCGGATCGGGCTGGCGAGTCTTGCCGGCGGAAGTTTTCGCGGGGTCGAGAGAGGTGCCGGTCGGCTCAGCGGATGGATTGGAGGTCATGATGTGCTCCTGCGCTGATGAATACAGCTTCTACCATGATAGTTCACCTGGCCGATTTGAGTCATACGCGCTGTCACGCCAGCACTACTGTCACGCCCGCCCGCTGTTTCTAGCCACGCTAACCACAGGATCGCCCCGCGCGCCTTTTGTTGCCGCTGGCGGTGCACGCAAGCGGGCCTACCGAGGAAAATTCCGCGTTCCGAACCACACCGAAAAAAGCACAGGAAGAAACGCCCGCTGGCCCACGTGAGGACGCGGGCGGGAGTCGTAGGTTGATGGAATCATTGCACATAGCCTTACTGCGGGCCGGCGCCTTGCTTGAAAGCATCACACGGCAACTGCCAGTCAATGGGCAACGTCGGGATCGACTCGGGGTAGTCCGATGACAGTGCCAAATGGGCCACCGTCTCGTCGTACTCGTAAGCCTTACCCTCGTTGGCCAACTGATGCACCGTCGTCCGGCACACGCGCCCGATGATTGGCGTAGTTCGGCCCCAGTTCCAGCCGTTCGACACGGGCATTCAAAATCGTTTAAAACATAGTCAGACATGACTCTTTCTCATCACTCACCCTGACGGGTGCTCTTGCGATAGTCAAAAGGACTACTGCCGGTCCAATGTTTAAATGCGCGGCAGAAACCGGTGGCGTCGGAAAAGCCAAGATCGAACGCCGGCACTGCCACGTTCGTGTTCGAGTTTGTCAGCCGATGGACAGCGATATCCCTTCGCGGTCCGTCTTTCACGAGCTGGAAGACTGGACATTCAGCGCATTTCATCACGGTTCCATCGTGGCTAAAACGCGCGACTATCTTGAACAGAATATTGCGCAGCCGGTAACCATACAGGATCTTGCGCAGGCATTGCACACATCTGTACGCACGCTCAACCGTAGATTCGCCGAGGAAGGAACGCACCCGAGTGCCTCCGCGCACCAGACTAGCGATAGTTCACGAAGTCGATCAGGTCATTGAGGAACCAGGGCAGAATAAGTTGCGTGTCGGAATAGCTGGTGCCGACAGTGAGTCTCGGTGGTCTTGACGTGGAGTCAGCGGACGGTGCGCCGTCTGGAACATGCAGGATGTAGACGTTCGTATCGACCGCCGGCTGATTGTTCGCCGGAGTCGATGTGCAGCCGGTAGCGAGAACGACGAGAACTGCTGCCAAGCAACGAGACTTCATGAGCGGGTGAACTCCGGCGACGTTTTCTACATTATGGCTGAACTGACTTGAATACCGGCAACGAACTGAACCCCATCGCAAAGTCAACACCGTTACGCCCAATGCCGTCCGATGTGCGCCCGCCGCCGACGATCGTCCCAGGGCTGGTGGCCGAACAGATGTACCCGGACGAGCTACACAATGGACCGAACCGCCTGAGTGCGCGACTAGGGCTCGCGCAGGTGGTCGGAAGAAAACAGAAGCACGCACTCGAACAGCGTTATGGTTTTCGCCGCCTTGATGTAATCACCCGGTGGGAGCAGCAATCGCAGGGCTTATCTGGACCGCACAGCCACGGCGAAGGAACGTGATGGCCGGATTGCCGGCGCGAATTCGCTAGACTGACGCGGATGTCGCCGGCCGGCCAATTTGAGACGATCGCCCGGCAGCCCTGAATGTCCGCTTGCAAGTTTGCTACGGCCCGACGCGATACCACATCGAACGTCACGTCGCGCAAATTTCTCAAAGCTGGTCAGCCGGCATATCCGGAGTGCGATGTCACGGAGCCGGACCGCCGCCTGGTGCCACCCGCGAAATCGCGTCGAGAAGATCTTTGGCTACAAACGGCTTGATCAGCAATTCCTGGCCGCCAGCGCACGCGACGGCGCTGCGCGTTTCCGGATTGTCGTGCGAGGTGATGAACACGGCTGGAGGACGACGATAACCGAGCTGCTCGTAGAATCGGGGCCCTGAAATACCGGGCAGTTGAACGTCCAGCACAAGGCAGTATGGTACGCGCATGCAATTCGCGTGGGAGTATGCCTCGGCGCTGCCGAACAACAGGATGTCGAAGCCCGAAACGCGCAACAGGCGCTGCAATGCCCGACCCATGCCGGCGTCGTCTTCGACGATCACGATCAACTGTCTGGTATGGTTCATTGCCCGCCAAGGTCTCGTGCCTCAAGTTTCGTGTGAGCCAAGGTCCGGCGCTATCAGGGCATGGGGCAATCCGGTTGCCCTTTGGGGCAAGCCGGGTTCAGGTCGAGGCGTGTGCGCGAACAATTGGCTCAGCCAGTATCACCAGATCGGCGAACGAATTGGCGTGCAGCTTGCGCATGAGGTCGGCCCGGCACGATTTGATGGTTCGTTCGCTCACAGCCAGTTCCGCGGCGATCTGCTTGTTAAGGCGACCAGCGACAATGCCGCGCAGTACCACAAGCTCGCGCGCGTTCAGATGGTGTGCGTCGGCCAGTTTGCCCGGCTCGGCCGGAGAAGGAACAACGACTGCGGCCGCGAGCGCATTGTCTATCGCGGCGAAGAGAGTCTGCGCCTCGATTGGCTTGACGAGGAAGTCGCATGCACCTGCCTTGATCGCCATCACCGTTCTGGGAATATCACGGTGCGCGCTGATGAAGACGATGGGCATCTGCCTGCCCAGCCGTTGCAGCGCGTGCTGCAAGTCGAGGCCGCCCGGGCCGGGCAGCTCCAGGTCCAGCAGCAGGCAGCCTCGCGACGGGTCAAAGTCTGCGACGAGAAATTCCCCGGCGCTCGGATAGCCCTTTACTGTATATCCTGCCTGAGTCAGCAGTCGCGTCAAAGCGGTGCGCATGGCGGGATCATCGTCAACGACATGGATGACCGTTGCGGCGTGAACAATCACGGTTGTCCTCCTTGCGGCATCGGCCGAGCCTTCAAGGCGGCCTTTTCAGTGGATGTATCGAACTCTGCCCGAACCGGCGAGAGCGTGTGTCCCGCGACGGACGGCAGCCACACGGTGAATACACTACCGCCGCCGTCTCGAGGCGCGCCCCAGACCCGTCCACCGTGCGTTGAGACGATAGTGCGCACAATCGAAAGTCCAAGTCCCATGCCCTGCGGTTTGGTCGTGAACAGCGAGTCAAAGAGCCGTTCTGTGGCATCTGCCGGAATGCCGTGCCCACGGTCGGCGACGATCAGCTCGTAGCCTGTTCCCGCCACCCGGGTCGAGATGGAGACAATGCGCTCCGCGACGGGCGTCTCCTCCATCGCGTCCATTGCATTAATGACGAGATTGACCAGTACCTGCTGAAGTTGCACGCGGTCGCCTAGCACGCAGGCGTCTTGCGCCGCTAGATTCGACTCGACGGCGATGCGTCTGCGTCGCGCTTCGAGACCGAGCAAGGCCAGCCCTTCGTCGAACGCCGAATTGAGGTCGAGTGGGACCAGGTCGAGTGTATGCTTTTGCAGGAGCGCCCGAAGTCGCTGCACCACCTGGTTTGCGCGAAGCGCGTCCCGACGTATGTCCGCAAGGATAGAGTGAAGTTCGTCCTCCTCGGGCTCGTCTTCGAGCATCATGCCGGCCGCGTCCGCATTGCTGAGAATCGCGCCAAGCGGCTGGCCGATTTCATGTGCGACAGATGCGCTCAGTTCACCCGCTGAAGCGAGCCGTGCCGCGCGAGCCAGTTCGTCGGATCGCAGCGTTGCTTCATCCTCGGCGATGCGGCGGCGCTTGCGCTGCCAGAGCAAAGCCGCAATGGTCAGCGCCTGCAGCAAAACAACTGCAGCCGCGCCGAGCACGATTACCCGGTACTCCCGCCAGAGCGAAGGGCGCACGTTGATCAACTCACAACCATCGGGCAGTCCGGTCGCGTGTAGCCCGAAACTCTCGATCATCCCGAGGTCCGCAATGCAGTGAGACATGCTGGCCGATGAGACGGCACCTTGGCGGGGCGCCTTGCCGAGCAGAATCGATGCGGCGAGCGCACCGGTATTACGGCCGTTGGCATCGAAGCTGACTACCGAACCCGCCATCATCCCGTGACCGATATAGGTGGGATACCAGCCATATATCGGGGCGCCAGAGACCTTTGCCATCGGCTCGACGACCTCGTAGGGAAAAAAGGTCCGACCGGTGCGATCGCGATACATCGTCGTATAGAGGACGGCCGCGTTACGGTCGAGCGCGGCAAGGCGCTGCTGCAGTTCGGGGACGGCCAGGCCGCTCCACACATCGACGGTCCACTGGCGTGACATGCGCGCACGCGCCGTATCGGCAGCGCGCTGCGCGAACCGGAGGTCCAGTTTCGCCGAGCCGGACACTATGACGAGACGCCGTGCGCCCGGTTGAAGAGTCTCCGCTAGCGCGAGAGTCCCATCGACATCGAAATCCGTCGGCACGTAGGCGAAGGCCGCAGGAATGTCTTTTTTCCGGCTTTCCGCGACACTGGAGATCACGACCGGTACGCCCGGCCAGATCTCGTCGTGGTAGCGCTTCGTAAAGTCGAGTGCAAAGTCTGCTAACCCGATCACTACGTCGACCTGTTTATGTTCGTATTTCCTCTTCAGAAGCGCCAGAAAGCTCGGCATCAATTCGGCGTTGTCGAATCGTAAATCGTCAAGTGAGTCTGTGTAAAACTCCACACCGCCCGGAGCGGCAGCGGCAATCGAATGGCGTATCGCGCGAATCTGCTCCTGGGCCGCCGGCTGGGTGGGGTCCGCGCCTGGCAGAATGACCACCCGCCAGGTGTGTTCCGCATTAGCGCACGTGCAGAAACCGAGCATGACCAGAAACACCCAATGCATAATGCGAGCCTGCGCGAAGGCTCGCCGCGCGCGGGCTGCCGCAACGATCGTCGGGGCGCTTTCCTCTTTCATGGCTCTGACAGGACTTGTGCGTCATGCTAACTATGCCAGAGCCTTTTACCATCCGAACAGCTTTAATCAGTTGATTGTCCGCTAAGGACTACTGTTTCTTTGATATGCAAAGCAGATCATCTATTCGCAGACCGCATAAATCCACATACGCTGTTGACATCGCAGTGCAGCATTCACGCGATAGGCTATATAGTCCGACGAAGTGGCCGACGTCATCACGGCTTGTGCAAAGATTGCGCGCTGCTAATCAGGTTTTGCGGGATCACACGGATGATGCCGTTGCGAGGGCTATCGATGTCCGCAATCAGCATGAACGAGAGCGACACGGTCAGCGGCATGATCAGCAAGAAGCGGTTTTTGCCGGTCGAATTCTTCACTCCGTAACCCACCAGCACATTGGCGAACACGCCAATCAGCAGCATCATGATCCAGGCGGCCAAGGGAATCCGGTTGAGCCATGCCGCCTGTGTGTAACCTTGCGTGTTGATCACGTCGTTCATGCCCGCCACCGCGAGGGCAACCACCGGGCTGGGCTGCGTCACAGCGCCGCTTCTGGCCGAAGACCACAACCGGCGTTGCAGATCCGCAGTGGCAGCGTCGATCTGCGCGACGCGCTGCGCGTCGCGAGTCTGGTAGTACTCGATTCGCAAGTCGAGATACTGGGCGAGGTCCGCGCGGATTGCTGCGGCTGCACTCTGCGGCAAAAGATCCGCGCGGATAAATTCCGTCCCGATGGCGTTGGCTTCTTCCTCTTCGTAATTCTTTCGCTGGTCGTAGCGGCCTACCGCCATGGACAGACTGAAACCGACGACCAGCGCTAGCAGCGTCAGCGTGGCGGACTGCACAATCCTGAAGTCGTCGAGCGAGTCTTCGTCGAGCGTAATTCTCCTACGTAGGACCGAGTTTCCGAACTGGGCGGCCAGCGCCATCAGTGCGAAGGAAGCGACCAGCAGAATGAGGGGATGTCTGATGAGTTGCTGCATGCATTGCTCCCGGTGAATCCACTCGCCCGGCGCGTCACAGCCACGATGCGAGATTGCGGTACTTTATTATGCATCGCTCACTATTCCAGATTAGCGGCTTATCGGGGAAACGGTTGATAAACGGTAGCATATCGGCGAAGAGAACCGATTTCCCTAGTATTCGCGAGGCGATCAGCACGGACGTCGTCGTGGGAATCGACAAGCCGGTGCCTTTTACCATCAGGCTGCGAATCAGCGACACAACATGGAGAATAAAAAAGAAGAACAGAGTCGGCGGCATCGCCTTCATGATTTCGCGCTTGATTTTGCCGGGCAGCGTGCTCACGATCCGATCCTCTCTTCCACAGGCGGCTATCGATGGGAAGCCCGCCAGCGGCGGACGAGCGTCGTCATAACAGGTGAATTTCAGTTACCGTCCCGGCCGGGGACGCCGATGACGTATCGCCCGGCAACTGCACAGATCAATGTAGTGGCCATCTATGTGAAAGAAAAGGCACGAATCTCGTATTGCCCGAAGGGGCAATCGGCTTGCCCCAAGTACCTATAGCACCGCACTGCCTTCCGGGCAAAAAATGCGCAGTGTCGAACATGCTATCGCGCAGAGGGAATGTCGATACCTGTCAATTGATACCCGGGATACATGATGAAACCTGAAACATGCTTCGTGGCGCCAGCTAGGCCGGTCAAACGCGCGCCTTTCGCTTTGGTGGCCGCCGCGTTGTTGAGCGTTGCGATAAGCGGCCAGGCACAAACGGATTCGCAGCAGCCCACGCGGCCTAACATCGTGCTGATTGTAGGCGACGACGTGGGGTGGGGTGATCTTGGTGCCTACGGCGGCGGTGAGGGGCGCGGTATCCCGACTCCCAACCTCGATAGACTGGCTGATGAGGGCATGACATTTTTCGACTTCTATGGCCAGCCGAGCTGCACGCCAGGCCGGGCGGCCCTTCAGACTGGCCGCAACCCGAATCGTAGTGGCATGACGACCGTAGCGTTCCAGGGGCAAGGCGGCGGCCTGCCTCATGCGGAATGGACGCTGGCTTCCGTGCTGAAACTCGCGCACTACAGCACGTATTTCACGGGTAAGTGGCACCTCGGCGAAGCGGACTACGCCCTTCCGAATGCACAGGGCTACGACGACATGAAGTACGTAGGCCTGTATCACCTGAATGCGTACACATATTCCGACCCCAAATGGTTTCCTGAGATGGATCAGCAGACCCGCGACCTGTTCATCAAGGTGACTACGGGCATGCTCTCCGGCAAGGCGGGTGAAAAGCCTCACGAAGACTTCAAGCTGAACGGCCAGTATCAAAATGAGCCAGACAAACGAATTGTCGGAATTCCGTTTGTCGATCGATACATCGAGAAAGCCGCACTCGACGATATCGACGATGCCGTCCAACGTGGACAGCCTTTCTTCATCAACGTGAACTTCATGAAGGTCCACCAGCCGAACATGCCCGATCCCGACTACATCGGCAAGTCTTTGTCGAAGTCCAAATACGCCGACTCGCTGGTTGAACTGGACGCGCGTGTCGGTCACATCATGGACAAGCTTCGCGAGAAAGGACTAGACAAAAATACGCTCGTATTCTTCACGACGGACAACGGCGCCTGGCAGGACGTTTATCCAGATGCGGGCTACACCCCCTTCCGCGGCACCAAGGGGACCGACCGCGAAGGTGGGGCACGTGTTCCTGCCATCGCGTGGTGGCCCGGAAAGATCAAACCGCACACGAGAAACTTCGACATCCTGGGTGGTCTCGACTGCATGGCGACCTTTGCAGCATTGGCGGGCGTAGATTTGCCCAAAAATGATCGTGAAGGCAAACCGATCGTGTTTGACAGCTACGACATGTCGCCCGTGCTGTTTGGCACAGGCAAGAGCAAGCGTAATGCGTGGTTCTACTTCACCGAAAACGAACTGACGCCGGGTGCCGTGCGGGTCGGACAGTTCAAGGCGGTGTTCAACCTGCGCGGAGATGGAGGCAAGGATACGGGCGGTCTGGCGGTGGACACCAATCTCGGCTGGAAGGGACCGGAGAGCTACGTCGCCACCGTTCCGCAAGTATTCGATCTGTATCAGGACCCTCAGGAGCGTTACGACATCTTCATGAACAACTATACGGAGCACACCTGGACACTTCCTACCTTCAATGCCGCGGTCAAAGGTCTGATGCAGACCTACGTCAAGTATCCGCCGCGCAAGCTGCAAAGCGAAGGGTATTCCGGGCCGATCACTCTCACACAGTACGAACGGTTCAAATACATTCGGGACGAACTGAAAGAGAATGGCTTCAACATCCCGCTGCCAACTGGAAACTGATCAGCTGAATGTGCCGGACGATCGGAGCGCCCTCCGCTTGTCCAGGGGTGGCAATGCGCGAGGTGATACTTTCAGCTGGCTGAGGATAACAATGCGTATCATCGAACATCGCACGTGGTCACGGCATGCGTCCCGTCATCTGGCGGGATTGATCTTATGCGCATGCGCGGCGATGAGCGCGTGTGTCAGCCACGAAGCGCCGTCAGCGGATTCTGCGATGGCGCACGCACAGCAGCAGGCGCTTTCAAGAGAGCTATCGACGAAAGCATTGCCTTCGTGGCAGGACGGCGCTGCTCGGGATGCCATTTTGAAGTTCATCGCCGACGTGACGCGCAAAGGTTCGGCAACCTACGTGGCGCCAGAAGCACGAATCGCGGTCTTTGATAACGACGGCACGCTCTGGAGCGAGCAGCCTATGCCTTTCCAGTTGTCGTTCATGATCGAGCAGGTGAAGGCCGCCGCGCCACGACACCCCGAGTGGCAAAACAATCCAGCATTCAAGGCACTTGTCGTGCACGACACGGCTGCGCTCGCGCAGAACCGGAAGGCACTCCTGAAGATTATCGGTGTGGCCAATAGCGGCATGACGACTGACGAATACGACCAGTCCATCCGTACATGGCTGGCCAGTGCGAAACACCCGACGCTGAACCGTTCCTATACCGAACTCGTCTATGGGCCGCAACTCGAACTGCTCGATTTACTGCGGACGAACGGCTTTAAGATCTGGATCGTTTCGGGCGGTACGGCGGAGTTCATGCGCGTGTGGGTGACCGAAGCGTACGGCGTGCCGCCTGAACAGGTGGTAGGCACCGAAGAGAAGCTGAAGTATGAAGTCCATGACGGCAAACCCGTGCTGATACGTCAACCAGGCTTTGATTTTGTCGACGACGGACCGGGCAAACCTGTCGGCATTTTTCGCGCGATTGGCAAGCGTCCGATCCTCGCAGTCGGCAATTCCGATGGCGATCGGGAAATGCTCGAATACACAGCGAGCGGGCCCGGCGAAACGCTTGCACTGCTGGTGCATCATGACGACCCCGAGCGCGAGTTCGCCTACGACCGCCAATCTTCAATGGCACGGCTCGACAAGGCGTGGGACCAGGCCGTTGCGCGCGGCTGGGTTGTTGTCAGTATGAAGCGGGATTGGAAGACGGTGTACGCCCCGCTTCGAGGACAGCGATCGTCGCAATGACCGACCTTACCGATTCGCGTTGTATTTACCGCTGACTGCCTGCGGCCACGATGCGCACACACTGCCCGAAGTTGATCTCTGGAGCCAACCCATGCAGAACAGCCATGACGCGAACGCTGAACAGCCAGTGATCTTCTACCCGGCGCGATCGTCTGAAGCGGAGCCGGCCGTACCCGAGCAGAAAGGACGCTTTCATGCGATGGCCAAGCCCATTGGCTCGACCTGCAATATCGATTGCACGTATTGCTACTACCTGCACAAGGAGCACCTGCTTAACCAGCATCGTGGTCGTCGAATGGAACCGTCCATGCTGGAGCGCTATATCCGGCAGTACATCGAAGCGCAGAACGGCGACGAGATCATATTTTCATGGCAGGGCGGTGAGCCGACCATGCTCGGCATTGCGTTCTTTCACGACATCGTGGAGATTCAGAAGCGGCATACCCCCGCGAACCGCCGGATCTCGAATGACCTTCAGACCAACGCGACCTTGCTCAACGACGAATGGTGCGAGTTCCTCAAGGAGAATAACTTCCTGGTCGGCGTGAGTATCGACGGGCCGCGTGAATTGCACGATGCTTTCCGGTTGGACCGGAAAGGACAGCCCACTTTCGATAATGTGATGCATGGGATCGGTCTGCTAAAAAAGCATGGGCTAAGATTCAATACGCTCACCGTCGTCAACCGTCTTAATGCGAAGCGGCCCGTGGATGTCTACCGATTTTTGCGTAACGAAATCGATTCGACCTACATCCAGTTTATTCCCTGTGTCGAACCGAACAATTTCCATAGCGTCGCACCACAGCATTGGCCAGCAGAGTCGATGCCGATGCTGGGAAGCGCAGCGGCAAAGCCGGGGCAACCAGACTCTGTCGTGACCGAGTGGTCAGTCGATCCCGACGATTGGGGCTACTTCCTTTCGCGAACCTTCGACGAGTGGTATAGAAAGGATGCGGGCCGTGTTCTGGTGAACCTGTTCGAGACGGCCGTCGTACAGACCTTGGGCAGGCCCGCGCAAACCTGCGTGACCGCCCAGTTTTGCGGTAAGGCACTGGCGATCGAGCACGACGGTGAAGTCTACTCATGCGACCACTACGTCTACCCTGCCTACTCGCTGGGGAACATCCGCGAGAGACACCTGGGTGAGATGGCTTTTTCAGCGGACCAGCAGAACTTCGGCTATGCAAAACGAAATGCTCTCCCTGCGTTTTGTCGACAGTGCAAGTATCTGAATCTGTGCTGGGGCGAGTGTCCGAAGAATCGCTTTGTGCGGAGCCCGGACGGTGAACCTGGCTTGAACTATCTCTGTTCAGGGATTCGCCGGTTTTTCGACCATGCGGGCCCGGCCCTCAGGCAGTTGGCGAAACAATCCGCGTGATCGTCGCACGTCTGCACTTGAGCAGCAAGGGCGAGCCTTTGATCACGTAGAGCCCCTATCCCATAGGGTGTCGACGAGAGATTTCGATGCGGCGTCGCGCGACCCTGAATCATCGTGATGGGACGTGCGATTTCTGTGTGCGAACCCTGCGGGACTGTTACACGTACTGCGACCGATACGCCGACGGATGCATAGTCGTGCGTGTTCGGGAAGGGGAATCGATTGCGAATTCCGGCTCTCCACCGGCCACCAGACCGAGCCCATGTTTTTCCCGAAGGATCTGCAGGCCGAATTGCCGAACACCGGCAAGAAGAATCTCTATTACAAGGATGTACCGCCGCCAGTTATCGAGGAACTGTGGGCGCGCTTCTTTGCGGCCCTGCAGCCACTGCACGTGGGGGGCAAACTCGGCGCGGTGCTATTCCAGTTTCCGCACTGGATAACCGCAGTACCGAAAGCGATGAGGCACGTCGAGCACTGCGCCGAGCGCATGCACCCGTTTGTGACCGCGTTCGAATTTCGGCACGAGAGCTGGTTCAGCGAGAAGCACCGCGAGTCAACGCTTGCGATGGAGCGTGAACGCGGGATCGTTCACGTGATTCTGGATGCGCCAGAAGGCATGACGAAGCGCGCGCACTCAGTTTGGGAAGCGACGTCGCCCGAACTCGCGATCGTACGGCTGCATGGCCGCGACGCGTCGACATGGAGCGGCGCCGAGTCGGCGGCGGAACGGTTCAACCATGACGATAGCGACGACGAGCTTCGCGAACTCGCGCCACCGATTGAGGACATTGCGGGGCGCACGGCGCGCACACACGTCCTGTTCAACAACTGCTATCGCGATATCGAAGCTGCCGAGCCGGTGATCGGCGACGTAACCATCAATCACGAACAGCCCGCGCAATACAAGCGCACCAGCAAGGTGGCGAGCTTCCAGCAATCCGGCTCGGCAGATGCGCAACCGCTGCCGCCGCTGCACGATGTTGAACTGAGCTGGATGGGTCCTAACGGCTTCGTGCTGACCGGCATCGAGTTCATCGGTGATATCGCCTATGCTCGGTCGTGGTGGTGCCCGGCCGCTGCATGCCTCGGCGCGCGATCTGTGATTCTGTTTCACGCTGGAATGAAAAGGCCCCGCCGAGGCCGGGCCCTATTCGTGTGCTTACGGGTTGATAACCTTGGTGCGTGGGGTCACTCTTGGATCGTTGCACATCCATGCGCAGCTACCTTTACAGATCGGATGCAACTCAACTTCGATCTGGCGGACAGCTAGTTCACCGTCAGCCCGCTTCACCACGAACCCATCCGTAAGAGTTTTCGGCACGATATAGATATTCTCACTTCTGATACCGAGCTTCCTCAAATACGCTTGCACGTTTGCCCCGCGGCGCTCCTGCAAAACGTCAAGATCGTGCTCGCCAATATATGCTCCGGCCATCACAATCGCCTGAATCTGCACGTCAGGCCACTTCTTTGCCTCTTCCACCGCCTCTGCGATTGCGCGCCGATTTTCCTTTGAAAGTTCAACCGTGTTGAATGGCAACTCAATAGCCGCTACCTCTCCGATAGTACAAGCAATAACCGGGCGTCCCAAGCAAAACCACACGGCAAGCAATGCCGCGAGAAGGCCACCGCGCAAAATCGGTTGTCTACTCATGGTGCGATATTTACTCCATCGAATGTCGCTATGTAGCCAGCGATGCTGTCCGCGTTGCCAATCGCCTGATGAGGCTTATTTCTCGCGAAGATCATCGCCCCCGCTTCGCTGTCGAGATACATGTGGTCTTGCGAATTAAAAGTGTCTGTGAAGTGCGTACATTCGTGGATTATCGTCTTGACCTTGCATATTCCCCACAACTGGGCAAATGGACTTTCACAAAACTTCGAGTAAATAGCGATAACCCGTTTTTCCGAATCTGGTTTGCAGACTGCGGCGTGATTGACGCCCGAATCCGGCGTGACCGCACACGACAGGTGCCTGTTTGTTTCACTGTCCCATCGCACAATCCTTTCTGGCTCAAGTTGCTGCATCGCTGCAAGCAATCTCGGAAGCCCTTCGCTAAGTACCCTCTTTGCATGTACGTCCGCACTTGCAAAGAAGTTCGTCAGCCGGTCCTGCTCTTTCGTGTCCCAACGTGCAAGGCCCTCAATGCGTTTTTTGATTAACTCGACGCCGATATCGCGTGCCCGCATAGCCTGTCTGCGAAACTCCTTGTTGGTCATGTTCGGGCACCCCCCGCGTCACAATGGTTGTCGCCTGGATAAAATTGGAATCTGGGGGCGATAAAGAGAGAACAAGTTGGCGCGTTACGGAAAGACATTCAAGGACAGAGCAGTGGCGCGGTTGCTGCCGCCGGAGAGCGCATCAGTGGAAGAGGTTGCGCGAGAGATCGGTGTGGGCGCGCAGACGCTGGAGCGCTGGCGCAGTGATGCGCTGTCCAGGCCCGCTCGCGAGCGGGCCTGGACAGCGGCCGCGCGTTTCGAAGCGGTGTTGAGCACGGCAGCGATGGACGAGACGGCCCGCAATGCGTGGTGCCGCGAGCATGGCGTGTATCCGCAGGAACTGGCGCAGTGGCGGCAAGCGGCCACGCAGGCGCTGGCCGAGCCCGAAGAGGCCCGTGCGAGTCCACAGCAAACGAAGCAGGACCAGCGTCGCATCAAGGAACTGGAACGCGAACTGCGGCGCAAGGAGAAAGCACTGGCCGAGGCAGCCGCATTGCTGGTTCTTTCAAAAAAACTCGGGGCGATCTTCAACACGGACAAGGGCGAGGACGAATGATCGGCCTCGAAGATCGCCAGCTCCTGGCCCGGGAAATCGATTCGGCAAGACTGGCTGGCGCACGGTTGCGCCTGGCCTGCGAGGTGGCCGGGATCGACGTGCGTACCCTGCAGCGCTGGAAGGCCAATCAAGGGCTCGTCACTGGCGACGCCAGGCCCGGCGCGATGCGCCTGCTGCCCGCGCACACCTTGAGCCCGGAGGAGCGGGAAAACGTGCTGCGCGTAGCCAGCGAGCCGCGCTTTGCCGACATGCCACCGGCGCGCATCGTGCCGATGCTGGCTGACGAAGGCGTGTACATCGCCAGCGAATCGACCTTTGCGCGCGTGCTGCGCGAGCATGGGCAGATGAGGCGCCGTGGCCGTGCCAGAACTCCTTCGAGCGGCCGGCCGCCGACCACGCACGTTGCAACCGCGCCGCGCCAGGTGTGGTGCTGGGACATGACCTATTTGCCGGCAACGGTCACAGGGCGATGGTTCCACCTGTACCTGATTCTGGACCTGTACAGCCGCAAGATTGTCGGCTGGGAGGTGCACGACAGCGACGCGGCCGAACACGCTGCTCATCTCGTACGTCGTACGGCGCTCTCCGAAGGCATTGCCGCCCTTGAGGCCCGGCCGGTGCTGCACGGCGATAACGGGGCGACGCTGAAGGCCACTACCGTGCTGGCGATGCTGCACTGGCTGGGCATCAAGCCGTCGTACTCGCGCCCCCGGGTCAGCGACGACAACGCCTATGCCGAGGCGCTGTTCCGAACCGCGAAGTACCGGCCGGAGTTTCCGGTCACAGGCTTCGAGGACCTGAACGCTGCTCGCACCTGGGCTGCCGGCTTCGTGCAGTGGTACAACTTCGAGCATCGTCATAGTGGCATCCGCTACGTGACGCCTGCGCAGCGTCACGCCGGTGACGATCGTGCGCTTCTCGCCGCTCGGCATGCACTGTACGAGAGGGCCCGCGAGCGCAATCCGGCCCGCTGGTCGCGCCACACGCGCAACTGGACACCGGTTGGTGCCGTGACGCTTAACCCCGAACGCGACTCAGTCGTCGAGATGGCGTCGATCAGCGCAAATAAACAGCCTCTGGCTGCATGAGTGAGGCGACAACTTGCTTGACGCGCGCCGCCTGCCTCATGTCGTAACCGGATGGGAGAGCCCTGATCGCATTAATCGGAATCCGCTCCCCGGATTTAGGATTCGTCGTCATTGCACGAGGCATATCAGGCCACTCTTTGTATATCTTGAATGTAATACGGCAATCAAGACATTCCCGGTTATCTGATCCCTCGAACATATCCGCAAAGCGAGCCTTCATTTCTGCAATGATCGCCTCTGCGGAGCGCATCCTTTCATACATTGGACCCTCCCATAGGTTAATTCGCGCTCTCAGACCATCAGACCATTGAGCACGCGTAAGAGCACCATCAGTTACCCTCCGCGTTATGGTTCAGATCGAATACAACTGAAGCCTATCCCGCGGGAAAAATTCGCCGGATTCGACATTCAGACCCATTGCAGACGGTATTGGCGTGAAGTTTAAGTAGACTAAATAGGTGATACGGCAAAGCAGGCATTCTTCCTTGCCCACGGCACCATCCTGTTTCAGTTTTCCCACTAGACCTCTTCTGTTTTCCATAAAAACATCTATCGAATAAACCATTTAAACGGGTCACCGTCAATGACTTTAATTCGAGATAATCCGGTTTTGACAGATATTCACAATTGCTCTGGCCATCTCATTTTCAGGTGCAGTTTTCCAATATCACCGTCCAACAAAAAAAGCGGCATTGAGCCGCTTTTACCGTAAGTGACCGACGCCGGTCAGTGCTTTGCCCATGAAGCGTCCATAGCCGCCAGTTTCCCGTTCGCGCCCTGCGCAGGGTCAGCGAGAAGCGCTGCCGCGTCCGCCGGTGTCAGTTGGCGGTTAGGAAGCCGCTTGGCGTCGAGCGCAAGCACGGTGAACAGTTCCTGATCGGTGCGATTGGTCGCGTGGTAGTTCTCGCCGATCTGGATCATGAACTCCAGCAGGTTGCGGCGTTCGTGTCTTTCCTCGACAGTCACAGCAGGACTTCTAGCGTAGCCTGAATTGCGCGAGAGGGCCAATAGTCGTAGCTGGTCGATCAGCGTTCCGGGCCACAGACAGTCAACGCGATTCGGCTTTATTCGCGTTCTGCTCGGCAATGAGTTGCGGGGCGAATAGTTGGCCGACCTCGGTCCAATACCGGCCCCGAACCGCGCCCGCAATCACAACTCCAGCACCGTCACCCCGACTTCCATCCGATGCGCGCCACCGCCAAGAATCGTCCCGCGAAGCAGTGACACGTCGCTGTAATCGCGCCCGATCGCGAGCGTCACATGATCCAGATCGGCGAGCACGTCATTGGTCGGATCGAGATCGATCCAGCCGCTGGCCGGACAATGCACCGATACCCAAGCGTGCGAAGCATCCGCGCCAATCAGGCGCGGGTGTCCCGGCGGCGGATCGTTGCGCAGATAGCCGCTGACGTAGCGGGCGGGCAAGCCAAGCGAGCGCAGACAGCCGATCATCACCTGCGCGAAATCCTGACACACGCCGCTCTTCAGCTCAAACGCGCGTTCGGCCGGCGTGTCGAACAGCGTCGCCGACGGCTTGTACGCGAAGTCCTCGTGAATCCGATGCATCAGATCGATCGCGCCCGCGACGAGCGACCGGCCGGGCGTGAAGCTCGGCAACGCATACGCGCGCAGCGACGGCCGTAGCGCAATATTCGGCGAAGCGAAGCAGTACTCCGCCTCGGCACGGAACGCGCCGCCCAAGCGAAACCGCAGCGCCTCGGCCACCGTTTCCCAGGGCGGGGTGGCCTCGGCGTCGAGGTTGGTCCAGCGCGGCGTCAGCGCGACCGTGGTTTCGCTGACGAGTTGCAGGCGCTCGTGCGGTGTATCGAGCGCGAAGTACAGCACGTCGTTGCCGAATGCGTCGATGCGGCTATGCTGATACGACGGCTGCGGCTCGATCCGCTCGCTGCGTGAGATCACACGCTGCCACGGACACGCGAGCGGCCGGATCGTCGCCAGATGCTGCGCGGTTTCGACATACGTCGAGTAATGGTAAACAGTGCGATGCGAAACAGACAGCACCGTCGACGCGTTCTTCATGCCCACACCTGCGAGGCAACCGTGGTCGCGTGACTGAAATAGCGCGCGCTGATCTCATGCGCGGCCGCATTGGCGAAGCTGCCGATCTGATCGCACAGCGCAATCAGCTTGCCATACGACCCCTGTTCGTCGACCTCGCACAGCGATTCGAGCGTCGGCAGCGATTCGACGGGCGGCAGCAGCTCCGCGAACGGCCGATGCCGCACGCTGCCCGCCGCGATGGCGATCTCGTCGAGTTTGTTGCGCAGGCGCTCGTACACGCCATAAATGCCGCGCGGATTATGCGGTTCGATCACGAGCAGATCGAGCAGCGCCGGTACTTCGAAACGTCCCGGATACAGCGAGCGATACGTGAGCGTGCTGTCGAACATTTGCAGCAGCAGATCGAAGCCGGCCGGCGTCGCGAGCTGTCCGTTCACGGCAACGCCGCGCATGAACGCGGCCATCGTCGCGACGCGCTCGATATGACGTCCGACGAACAGTAGCCGCCACGCCTCATCGCGCGTCATGCGGTCGCCCTGCGCGCCGCTGATCGCCGAGAGCTGCACCGACAGATGCTCGAGCGCATTTGCGAGCGTCACGCGGTCGTAGCGATCGAACGCATTGCCGCTGCTCGTGGCACCCGCGCCGCCGTTGCCCGCGCCCACGGCTGGCGACAACACCTGCAACGCGTCCTGAAAGTCGTTGCGCGCCGCGAGGATCATGCGCCAATGATCATTCGACAAACGCCCGCGCACCTCGCCGTTCGCGCGCGCCTGGCAATTGAGGTTCTGGCTGATGCTGACGCTGCCCGCGCTCTCGCTGAGATTCGCGACGAGCGCGCGCTCGAACGTCTGCGGCGACGGCAGCCCGTGCGGCGACGCCAGGTCGCCAGGCTGCACGAGGCCGCACCATGTGGCGAGTTCGACCAGCGTCGCGAACATCGAATCGGCGTCGTTGCCTTCGAGCGAGCCGAGAATCAGCCGCAGCAGACGCACGTTGTTTTCCGCCCGCTCGCCGTAACGGCCCGCCCAGAACAGGTTCTCCGCGGCACGGCTCGATACCGTACGATGCTTGCGCGTGAGATCGGCGGGCTGCATCGGCGAAGGCAGCAGTGTGAAGGTCGAGCTTGGCTGGCTCGACAGCACCCAGGTATCGACGCTGCTGCCGCCGTGCTGCATCGATACCGTGGTCTGACGCTCCGCGGCCATGCGCGTGAAACCGCCCGGCATCACGTGCCAGCCGCCGTTGACGTCGGCGATCGCATAGACGCGCAGCACCGACGGCCTTCCGCCGATCGTGCCCTCCTCGAAGCGCGGCGTGCAGGAAAAGCGCTGCTCCTGCTGGATCGTGAACGCATCGGGCAACGCGTCGATGCGCTCGCGCCATGCCGCGAGCGGCTGCCTGCCCCCTTCGATGCCGGGCGGCGTGTCGCGTCCCGCGAGCGGCCAGGTCGGCACGATGAACGCGTCGTCGAGATGCGCGAACGCATGCTCGCGCGCGGCCCGTTCGCCGCACCACCAGGTCGGCACGCCGGGCAGCAGCAGCTCTTCGCCGAGCAACGCTTCGGCGATACCCGGCATGAAACCGTGCAACGCCGGCGACTCGGCGAACCCCGAGCCCGGCACGTTCGACACGATCACATTGCCTGCGCGCATCACCTGCAACAGCCCCGGCACGCCGATCGTCGAATCGGCGCGCAGTTCGATCGGGTCGCAGAATGCGTCGTCGAGGCGGCGCAGCACGACGTGCACGCGTTCGAGGCCGGCCAGGGTCTTCAGATAGAGCCGGTCGCCGCGCACGGTCAGATCCTTGCCTTCGACCAGCGTGACGCCGAGATAGCGCGCCAGAAACACATGCTCGAAATAGGTTTCGCTGTACGGCCCGGGCGTGAGCAGCGCGATATGCGGTGACGCGTCGGCGCTTTCCTCGTTGCGCATCGTCGCTTGCGCGGCCTGCACGAGCGTCGCGATCAGTTGCGAATAGAGCGGCGCGAGCCGGCTCACGCGCAGCGAGCGGAACGGCTCCGCGAGGAGCGTCGACACGATCAGGCGGTTTTCGAGCGCGTAGCCGAGACCGGACGGCGCCTCGGTGCGATGCGCGATCACGCTCCACTCGCCGCCCGGCGTACGCGCGAGATCGAGCGCGACGACCTGCAGATACTGACCGCCGGGCGGCGTAAAGCCCTTCACCGAACGCAGATAGCCCGGATGGCCGAACACCAGCGCGGGCGGCAGTCGGCCATCTTCGAGCAGCGTCCGCGGTCCGTAGATGTCGGCAACGATCGCGTTGAGCAGATGCGCGCGTTGCGCGACGCCGCGCTCGAGGTGCGCCCACTCGGCCTCGCTGATCAGGAACGGCAGGAGGTCGAGCGCCCATGGCCGTGACTTGCCGTTGTCCGCGTAGACGTTGTAGCTGATGTCGTTGTCGCGGATCTGCTGCGCGATCGACGCGTGATGGTCCGCGAGCCGCGCCACGCCGTCTTCGTCGAGCAGTGCGAAGAACTGCCGCCACGGCTCGCGCAGCGCGCCCGACTCGTCACGCAGCTCGTCCCAATGTCCGTCATGACCCGGCAGCAATCGCAACAGGGACGAAGCGTCCGCCGGCAGCGCGGACGCCTCGAAGGGCAAAGTCGATTGAAAGGCCAAGGTCGTGTGATGTCAGTGATGCGTGTTTTTCAACTGTGGCGCAGATCGAGTGTGAACGGAAACTCGAGGCTGCGCTGCGGCGTGCCCACGGCGAGCGGCCCCGGCGTATGACCCGACGCGAAGAAACGCGAGCGTCGCCGGCTTTCCGCCTCATAGGCGTTGACCGGGAAGGTCTGATAGGTGCGCCCGCCCGGATGAGCGACATGATACTGGCATCCGCCGAGCGAGCGGCCGCTCCATGTGTCGACGAGGTCGAACGTGAGCGGCGCGTGTACGCCGATCGTCGGATGCAGCGCCGAGGGCTGCGACCACGCGCGAAAACGCACGCCGGCCACGTACTCGCTGACGCGGCCGGTCGGCTGCAAAGGCACCGGCACGCCGTTGACGCTCAGCACGTGACGATCGCCGTTCAACCCGAGCGCGCGCACCTCGAGCCGCTCGACCGACGAATCGACATAGCGCACCGTGCCGCCGCTGGCGCCCTCCTCGCCCATCACGTGCCATGGTTCGAGCGCATTGCGGATCGTCAGGTCGATGCCGCTCAGCGTCATCTCGCCGACGAGCGGGAAGCGGAATTCGAAGTGCGGCGCGAACCACGCGCTATCGAAGGCGAAGCCGGCTTCGCCGAGCTCGGCGAGCACGTCGTCGAAATCCATCTTCACGAAGGTGCCGAGCAGGAAGCGATCGTGCAACTCGGTGCCCCAGCGGGTGAGCCGCTGCGTGTACGGCATGCGCCAGAATCGCGCGACCAGTGCGCGCAGCAGCAGTTGCTGCACGAGACTCATGCGCGCGTGCGGCGGCATCTCGAAGCCGCGCAGCTCCAGCAGGCCGAGGCGGCCGGTCGGGCCGTCGGGCGAATACAGCTTGTCGATGCAGAACTCGGCGCGGTGCGTGTTGCCGGTCACGTCGATCAGGATGTTGCGCAGCGCGCGGTCGATCATCCACGGCGGCAGGTTGCCGCTGTCGCGGCCGCCGAGCAGATCGACCTGGCGTTGCAGTTCGGAGAACGCGATCTCGAGTTCGTAGACCTGATCGTTGCGCGCTTCGTCGACGCGCGGTGCCTGGCTCGTCGGTCCGATGAACAGCCCCGAGAACAGATACGACAGCGACGGATGGTTGTGCCAGTACGCGATCAGGCTCGCGAGCAGATCGGGCCGGCGCAGGAACGGGCTGTCGGCCGGCGTCGCGCCGCCGAGCACGAAGTGATTGCCGCCGCCGGTGCCAGTATGGCGCCCGTCGAGCATGAACTTCTCGCTGCTCAGATAGCTGTGCGCGGCCGACTGATAAAGGTACTCGGTGTGATCGACGAGCTCGTCCCAGTTCGCGGCCGGATGAATGTTGACTTCGATCACGCCGGGGTCCGGTGTCACCTGCAGCACTTTCAGACGCGGATCGCGCGGCGGCGGATAGCCTTCGAGCACGATCTGCATCTTCAGCTCCGCGGCGGTCGCTTCGACTGCGGCGAGCAGGTCGAGATAGTCGTCGAGATCGGTCAGCGGCGGCATGAATACGTGCAGCAGCGTACGGCCGCTGCCGAACGAATCGGCTTCGGCTTCCGGGCCGGCCGCGCGTTTCGGGTCGCGCGCCTCGACGCACACCGCGGTACGCAGCGTGTCCTTCGACGATTCGCCAAGCGCGGGCAGCGATTCGTCATGGCGCTGCGACGCATACGCGAGCACGCCGCCGTACGGCATGCCGCTCAGCAGATCGGCCGCCGGCAGCGACAGCGCGGCCGCCTGCCGCGCGCTGGTCTGTTCCTCGGCGATCTGCCGGCCCTCGCGCCCGCCTTCGTACTGCACGCGCAACTGCGCGGCCGTGCGCAGCGGCTGCGGCGGTGCGAACGGATCGTGCGCGTGCTGATACGGATAGTCGGTCTTCGACACCCACGGCAGCGATTCGAGCGGCAGCCGGTAGCCCATCGGCGAATCGCCGGGAATCAGATACATGCGGTCGTCGCGGAAGAACCAGCGGCCCGTGATCCACGTCGGCGTGATGCCCGGCGCGCCGCGCTCGCGGCCGAGCGGCAGCACGTAGCCTGACGGACTCGCGAGCCCCGCGTCGAACACGCGCCGCAGTCGCACGCGTTCGAGCTCGTCGTCCAGACGCGCGTCGAACGGATCGACGTTCACCGGCAGGCGGCGCTCGCGCCACAGGTAGTACCAGGTGTCTTCGTAGCCGGGCTGGATGCAGTCGGGGTCGAGCGACAGCTTCGCGGCCAGATGCGCGATGAAGCGTTGCGCGTCGGCGGCCGTGTAGCGGCCCGGCTCGCGTTCGTCGGCGAACAGGGCCGGGTTGTGCCAGCACGGCTCGCCGTCGGCGCGCCAGTACAGCGACATCGCCCAGCGCGGCAGTTGCTCGCCCGGATACCACTTGCCCTGGCCGATATGCAGGAAGCCGTTCGCGCCGTAGCGCTCGCGCAGCCGGTCCACCAGCGCGACCGCGTAGCCGCGCTTGGTGGGTCCAAGCGCGTCGGTGTTCCATTCGGCGGCGTCGCGATCGCGCACCGATACGAAGGTCGGCTCGCCGCCCATCGTCAGTCGCACGTCCATGTCGGCGAGTTCGTAGTCGACCCGCGCGCCCATCTTCAGCACGTCGTGCCACGCGGCTTCGCTATACGGCTTCGTGACGCGCGGCGACTCGAGCACGCGTTCGATCGACATCGTGTGTCCGAACTCGACCTCGCTTTCGTCGACCGCACCCGAGATCGGCGCCGCGCTGCCCGGCTCCGGCGTGCACGCGACCGGTATGTGCCCTTCCCCCGCGAGCAGCCCCGAGGTCGGATCGAGCCCGATCCAGCCCGCCCCTGGCAGATAGACCTCGCACCACGCGTGCAGGTCGGTGAAGTCGACCTCGGTGCCGCTCGGGCCGTCGATCGATCTGACGTCGGGCGCGAGCTGCAGCAGATAGCCCGACACGAAGCGCGCCGCGAAGCCGAGCTGCCGCAGCGTCTCGACGAGCAGCCAGCCCGAATCGCGGCACGAGCCCGCCGCATTGGTCAAGGTTTCCTCCGGCGTCTGCACGCCCGGCTCCATCCGGATCAGGTAGCGGATCTCGCGTTGCAGCCGCTGGTTCAGCGCCACCAGGAAGTTCGCGGTGCCGGCCGGCGTGCGGTCGATGCTCGCGACGAACTCGGCGAAGCGCGGCGTCATCGGCCGCTTCACGCGGTAGGGCGCGAGTTCGGCCGCCAGCTCCGGCGCGTAGTCGAATGGAAATTGCTCGGCCGACGGTTCGAGAAAGAAGTCGAACGGGTTGTAGACGGCCATTTCGGCGACCAGATCGACGCTCACCTTGAACTCACGGGTCTGCTCGGGAAACACGAGCCGCGCCTGATAGTTGGCGAACGCGTCCTGCTGCCAGTTGATGAAGTGCCTCGCGGGTTCGACGCGCATCGAGTACGACAGGATCGGCGTACGACAATGCGGCGCGGGCCGCAGCCGCACGACCTGGGGCGACAGCGTGACCAGCCTGTCGTAGCGGTAATGAGTAACGTGATGCAACGCGACGCGTATGGACACTCCGGACTCCTCGACGAAGGGGGGCAGCCCGCCAAAAAAGCAAGCTCTATGCCGTTGCTGGACAAACCCGTATGAATCGTTTGGTGTTGTCTGAATTGCGTTTGCGTTGCGTACCTCGCGCCCTGCCGCGGGCTCGCCTCGCACCGTGCACCAAAGCGGCGCAGCGCCGATGCACGATCATGACCGTACTGTGCGTTAAAGCGGTGACGTCTGGCAATCGCGGCATGAAGATTGCGACCGGCTTTCGTCCGCTATCGCGTGGATGATGGCGCTTACCATGGCTCATCATCGCAAACGACATAGCACCGATCACGAGGCCCGCCCGATGAAAACCTTCCACTGCAATCGCTGCGCGCACCTCGTGTTCTACGAGAACGTCCGCTGCGAGCGCTGCGAGTCGCTGCTCGGCTATCTGCCTGAACTGCGGGAAATCAGCGCGTTCGGGGACGCCGGCGACGGCCGCTGGCGCAGCCTGCATCCCGAGGCGAATGGCGCGCTGTTCCGACAATGCCACAACTACGCGGTCGAAAACGTCTGCAACTGGATGATCCCAGCCGATTCGCCCGACACGCTGTGCCACGCCTGCCAGTTGACCAGCACGATTCCGAACCTGAGCGAACCGGAAAACCGGCTCTACTGGTACCGGCTCGAAGTCGCGAAGCGGCGTCTGCTGTACACGCTGGGCGAGCTTGGCCTCGACGTGCGATCGCGCGACGCGGACCCCGAGCGCGGTCTCGCCTTCGAATTTCTCGCCGACGGCGGCGCCGGCAAGCCCGTGATGACCGGTCACGACAACGGGCTGATCACGCTGAACATCGCCGAGGCCGACGACGCGCATCGCGAGAAAGTGCGCGCCGCGATGGGCGAGCCGTACCGCACGCTGCTCGGCCACTTCCGCCACGAGACGGGCCACTACTTTTTCCGCCACCTGATCGAAACCGAGCCGCGCTGGCTCGAACCGTTTCGCAAGCTGTTCGGCGACGAGCAGGCCGACTACGGCGAAGCGCTGGACGCCTACTATCGCGACGGCGCGCCGGCCGACTGGCAGGCGTCGTACATCAGCGCTTACGCGACGATGCATCCGTGGGAAGACTGGGCGGAGACATGGGCGCACTATCTGCTGATCGTCGACGTGCTCGACACGTCGACGTCTTACGGCCTCGCGCTGCTGCCCGACGATCCGAGCGAGCCGACGCTGACCGACCGCACGCCGGTCGAGGACGCGAGCTTCGGCAATCTGATGAAGCGCTGGTTTCCGCTCACCTATGCGCTGAACAGTCTGAATCGCAGTCTCGGCATGCCCGACGGCTATCCGTTCACGCTCGCCGCGCCGGTGGTCGACAAGCTGCGCTTTGTGCATCGCGTGATCGCGGCAGCGGGTGACAAGCGCGACAAGCGGGGCGACCGCGAGCCAACAAGCGCATAAAAAAGCCCGCCGCCGGACCAGCCGGCAGCGGGCGCTTATGACGCTCATCATCGAGCCGCGAGCAACCGGCTACACGCGCTCGGCTCGCCACTGCAATACGCGACTTCGGTACGCCACTTCAGTACGCCACATAAGGCCCCGTCCCACCCGGCGTCGACTGCTGCTCGATCGCCGCATAGACATTGCGACCGTAGAAGAACGGCAGCCCCCAGTCGAACACCGTCGACGTGACGAATGCCGGGCCCGCGAGCAGCGGCAATGCCGAGTCGCCGCTATCAGTCTGCGTGATCGACATCGCATTGCCGACGTTGAACGTCACCGCGCTCGTCGTGCCATTCACGCCTTCGATCATCGCGCTCAACTGCTGCGTCGAGCTCGGGCAGTAATAAGCGCTGTTTGGGCTCGCGCAGGCCGGCATCAAGGTGGTCTGGAAGAAGAGTCCCGTCGAGCCGCTGTCCATAATGCTGCGCGTATACGTGGTGCCGTTCTGCACCGTCGTGAACGTGCCGTTCGACGGGCTCACACCGACCACCTGCGCCCCGCCGAGCCCATTGTTGCTCTGCGTGCCGATGCCGAACACGAGTTGCCCCGACACCGATGGCGCGCCGCCCGACACGGTCGGCAGACTGAGCATCGAGCCGTTGTTGTCGGTCGCGAAGTACGGCACCGGATTGGCGACCTGGTACGTCTGCGCGAGCGGTATCGACGTGCAGCTGGTGCCGCCGCAACCATAGTAGGTCGCGGGGATCGCCTGCTGCACGCAGTTCGCGCCGCAGTCGTGCTTGAACACGCCGATGCCGAGAATGCCGTTCGCCTGCAAGGCGGCCGGCGTGTTGCGCGCCGCGCCGACGGCCGCGCAATCGCCCGGCAGCGACGCGTAGCCCGGATCGATCACCTGGATCGGCAGCGCAGCGGCTTTCTCGCCGGCGATCTGCACATCGGCGAGCTTCACCGCGCCCCACGTGTAGCCGTCGAAGAACTGCATGCATTCGGCAACCAGGTTGCCCGAGCCGTCCTGCTGCTGCGGCAGGCTCATCGACGCGGGCAATTGCGACGCGAACACGCGCACGCCCCACGAGCCGGTATCGACGAGCACGTGATCGATCGTCTGGCAGTTGCTGGTGCCGGGCGCGCAGATCGTGATGCTGACGAACGGCATGTTCGGCACGTTGCTGAGGCCCGAGTCGACCGTCACGCGCACCGCGTTGGCGGCCAGCACCTGCGGCGACGGCGACGTGTTGGTCACGGTCGAACCCGACGAGCTGGTCGAGCTGCCCGAACCGTTCGAGTTGCTGGAGGTGCTCGAATTGGCCGTGGTGCTCGCGCTGCCGCCCCCGCCGCCGCCGCACGCGCTCAACAGCAGCGCCAGAACCACGATGGGCGCCGCCCCCAGCAGAGTCATCCACGAAGACCTGGATCGCATGATTCGCTCCGTTATTGAATAACGCTGACGTCGACGCCCGCGGGCACCGCCTGCGGCAGATAGGCGTAGCCGGTGAACGCGCGCAGATGGCCGCTCGAGAACACCACGAGGTCACCGTTCGAGACCGCGAGCGGCGCGCCGCGCCGCCCCGCGCTGGCGGCCACGTAGGCATCGAAGGACGCGCCGAGCGTCGCCTTCAGATCGGGCAGCGTCGGGCCATCCCACGCGACGCCGAACACGATGCCGTTGGCCGCCACGTATTCGCGCACCTGGGTGCCGGACGGCAGCGTCAGCGCATGCACCGAATACGCGCCCTGTGCGCTGGCCGCGCGAGCAACCGCATGCAGGCGCGTCCGATCGCCGTCGACGGTGCTGGCGTTCTGGCCGAGCGTCGCGTGCGCGCCGAACGGCAACGCGCAGCTTGCCCCGAGCATTGCGCAGGCAATGCGGGTGAGAAGCATCGGTTTCAAGAGATTTCCTTCGAGGTGAAACGCCGCGACCTGCATGTAGCCGATCACAAACGCGAGACTAGGGGCGCACACCTGACCGGCAAAGCCGGTTGCCTTCACGCCGGTTGGGCTGCGTGAATGCGTCTACGGAAAGGCGAGGCGAAACTTTAGTCAGGGGGAATGGCGCGCGGCAAGCGTTTGCGGCGCGATTGAAACTGTTCGGAGTTGTTGAATCGATCGACCGGGTTTGATCAGCGTGGGCAAAAGCCTTTTGGCGACAATGCTTTGACGCTTATTCGGTTTCCGTCTGACATTTAGAACTGACCGACTGCGGAAATCGGCCGCCACGCGTAAAAGTTGCGAACGTGAACAGCGCTTGCTCATCGATGTAAGCGTCTGCCGAATAACGAGCGGGCGGAGTCCGCATTCCTCTGGCTACATGAGGCTTGCAACGCAAATCCCGACGGGCAAAAAAAGCGGAGGGCCTGGCGGCCCTCCGCGTCATAGATCGTCCGGAACTCGCGGCGTGCGCTACTTCTTCTGTTGCTGAAGAAGCGACTTCAACTCCTGCACGTTCTCCTCGACGCGTTTCGCGATCACCCCATACGACTCCGCCTGGGTCTGATACGCGGCTTGTGCGAGCTGTTGCATGTCGGCGAGCGATTTGTGCAGGCTCTGCTGGATCAGCTCCGCGGTTTTGCTCGACGGCGCGGTGCCGGCCGCCGTGAGCTGCGCAGTCAGCGCCTGTAGCTCGCCCAGCGTGGTGCGCAGCATGTCGGCCTGTTTCTGCGCGAGCGACTGCATCCCCTGGAATGCTGTCTGATTCGCCTGAACCAGCGCTTCCATGTCCTTTCGGCGCGCTTCCATGATGGCGGGCACGTCGAAGCCGGGGAGCTTGAACTGCTCCAGCATTTTGGTTAGATCGCCAAACGGATTGGCTGCATCGGGTCGGTCCATGCGAAATCCTCCTTGCGGTTGAAGACTCATCGCCTCTGCGTCGCCCGCACCAGGCGCGACGCCGATGCCGGCGGCTGCGTGTGCCGCGCGTGCCGCCACAGCAAGGTGCTTTTGGGGTCGCACGGCACATCGGAGCAATCATGCGCTATCCGGCTGGGTTGCGCCAGCGGACTCACCCTGGCGAAAACCGGTTCACGGCAACGTGCGTCGCTTCGGGGTCTGCGCCGCAGAGCCGCGCGCCGCTACGCCGCGCTCCGCTAGGCCGCGCGCCGCGAAAGGCTCGGAAAGTTACTGAATGGCTTTCGTAACCCGACGAATCAGCGGGTCGACTATCGTTGCGAGGAGCCGGTCCATCGTGGCGCCGGCGCTGTTTTAGATGGGAGCGACATCATGAGAAACGCATTCTTCGGCGCGGCCGTGGCCGCGGTTCTTGGCATCATCGCGACGGCCGCGCTCGCCGACGACGGCATGCCGCCGCCCCCGCCCGCCGCTATGCACGACGGCGGCCCGCGCGGCGACGGGCCGCCGGGGCATGGTCCGATGATGGGTCATCCGAGCCCAGCTTTCGCGGTGATCAATGATCTCGAACAACTGCGCCGTCTGTATGCGCTAAACGGTCATGAAGGCGAGATCGTCGCCGTCTACCACGACGTGCTGAACAAGACCCAGGATCCGATGCTGCGTCACTACGTGTACGACTCGCTCGCGCGCGAGCAGCTGAAGCCCGCCAATCCCGAGCAGGCGATCGCGACGCTACGCACGAGTCTCGCCGAAGATCTCGTGGCGGCGAACAAGGCGCCGCATGGCACGCCGCCGGGTCAGCCAGCGGCACAACCGCAATAAATTTTCATCGCGAATTGCGAATAAAGCGCCGCGCCACGCGGCGCTTTTTCTTTGCGCCGGAGCATGCGAGCGCGATCGAGCGACCGCTGCATCGCCGCATCTCGTCCGTGCGCTCCCGCAGCCCCGCGCCGCGCGGCTTTCCGGGACTACGTTGCCTGTCCCACATTGGCGCTTCACTGATGCTTTTCATCTTCCGTCAGGTGATTACGATAGGAGCTCCGCAACGTCAGGGCAGGGTGAAGGAATGCGCTATCCAATGGACATGGCCATTGCCGCCGCCCTGCTAGTTTTCGTCCTGTGCTGCATCGTCAAGCTCGCTTTGAGCTGATCGGCGGCTCGACGTCCGCGCGCTCTTCTTCGTCTCGCCGTGACATCGCTCGAAATAATTGTTGAATGGAGTTCGGCGAGCCGCTCACCCATACTTCGTTCGCTGCCGGTGCGTGACGAATCACAGACGCATGAGATCGAAAGGCTTCACGTGCGAATCCCTTCGCCGATGATCGACGATCCCACGGTTGCCCGATCATCGGCGATGGACTCGAACAGACTGGCACCGCGTGCCGACCACAGGATCATCATGTTGACTTCAGTGAACTTCATCAAAAAGAACGCCGCCCGTTTCACCTGCATGGCACTCGTGTGCGGCGGCGCGCTGCTGAGCGGCTGCGCCGGCGCCAGCGTCACGAATCTGAGCGCGACGGGCACGTCCGCGACGGCCGACGCAGGCACGCAATCGACGATGCATCCGGACACGATCTACGTCTACACGTTCGATGCCGATCCGCAGCAGGTCAAGCTCGACAACGGCGGCATGCTGCAAAAACTGAAGACGCAGATGTCGGGCTCGTCGGACGCGCAGAAGCAGGTTGCCGATGCCGCCCAGGTGCGCGAGCAGGTCGCCGACGAGATCGTCCATCAGCTGCAGGCGATGGGACTGCACGCGGTGCGCACCGACGCGCCGGTGCCCGCCGGCCAGAACGTGCTGCTCGTGCAAGGCAGCTTCGAGACGATCGACGCCGGCAATCGCCGCCGCCGCACGCTGATCGGCTTGGGCGCGGGCAAGAGCGAGGTGAGCAGCGCGGTGCGGATCGTCTACCAGCCCGCAGGCGGCACGCCGCGTGTCGTGCAGAGCTTCACGGCCAACGCGGACAGCGGCAAGATGCCCGGCATGGTCGAAACCGCCGGGGTCGGCGCGGCGGCCGGCACCGTCGCGACCGCGGCAGCGGCCGGCGCGGGCCTGCACGGCGTGACCGAAACGAAGCGCGCGGGCGTGTCGGACGATGCAAAGCGCCTCGCCGATGCAGTCGCGAAACAGATCGCGCAGTTCGGCGTGCAAGCCGGCTGGATGCAGACCGCGCGAAAGAGCTGAGCGGTTGAGCGCGGCGGGTTGCGGGTCCGACTAAAGAGCGCGGCTGAAAAGTGCGGCGGTGTGGAGCGATGTCCACGCCGCCGCGTTTTTTTATCGACGCGCGCCCCGTCGCTAGCCGCGCCACAACCCTCGCAGCAGTGCGAGCAGCGCGGCCGGCGCCGTGCCCTTCTGGCAATAACCGTCGAAGTTGTGGCGCTCGCGGCCGGTTTGCCTCACGTGGTCCTCGTCCAGCGACGTAAACGCGACGATGCCGAGGCTGTGCGTCGGCAGATAGCGGCGCAGCGCGCTCGCCGTTTCGTAGCCGTCGCGCTCCGGCATCATGATGTCGAGCACGACGACGTCGGGCACCCAGTTGCGCACGCAGTGCAGCGCCGCGGTGCAGCCGGTCGCGGCGCGCGCCTCGACGCCCTCGCAGGAAAGCCAGGTGGCAAGCGCTTCGGCGGCGTTCTCGTTGTCGTCGATGACGAGCACGCGCGGCACGCCGTGCAATAGCTGGACCTCTCGGGCGCTCCACCTCTGGCAGGTAGTCGGATTTCGTGGCATGTATGGCGGCCTGCGAGTAAACCTTTCGGTGGGTAGCAAGCGCTGTACCGCGGCTGCGGCGGCGTCAAACCCGCGCGTCGCGGCCGCTCGACGTCATCGAAAACATCCACTTTTGCCATCAGTTCTGTAAATCGTTGCGTCTCTATAATAGGAATGATTCCTATTTGCACTATAATTCCGCCGAACCTTTCGTTCTGCGCTCGGACTGCTTACATAAACGGCATCATCCGCGCGTGCAACCAGGAAAAATGCCGCCCGGATTCCAACTAGCGCCCCGGGACGGAAGATCGACGACCACGCCTACTTTCCAATTCATGTCCGTTTCACGCTGGAATCGCCCGCAGGCCACGCCTGCTCAAGCCACTCTGCATCGCGCCACCATCCTTGCCGCCATCGCCGTCGCTTTCAGTGTCCCGGCCAGCGCGTTCGCTCAATCCACCGACTCCGCCCCCGCCGCCGACGGCACGCTGCCCGCCATCAAGGTTCAGGCGGCCGCCGTCGAAGAGTTGCCCGGCGACCTGTCGCCGACATACGCGGGCGGCCAGGTCGCGCGCGGCGCCGACTACGGCGTGCTCGGCAAGCAGCGCAACATCGACATGCCGTTCAGCATGACGACCTACACGGCCAAGCTGATCAAGGATCAGCAGGCGCGCACGCTCGCCGACGTGGTCGAAAACGACCCGTCGGTGCGAACCGCGTACGGCTACGGCAACTTCTCGGAAGTGTTCGTGATTCGCGGCTTCCAGCTCAATGCCGACGACATCTCGATCAACGGTCTGTACGGCGTTACGCCGCGCCAACTGGTCTCGACCGCGGCGGTCGAGCGGGTCGACGTGTTCAAGGGCGCCAACGCGTTCCTGAACGGTGCTTCGCCGACGGGCTCGGCGATCGGCGGCGGCGTGAACGTGCAGCTGAAGAGAGCGGAGGACACGCCGACCACCAATGTGACACTCGCAACCAGCGGCTCCGGCGAGTTCGGCGCGCAGGTGGACGTCGGCCGACGCTTCGGCAGCGAAGGCCAGTTCGGGATCCGCGTGAACCAGGCGAATCGTGACGGCGAGACGAGCATCGACGGCGAACACCGCCGCGACAACACTACGGCCGTCGCGCTCGACTGGCGCGGCGACAAGCTGCGTCTGTCCGGCGACTTCCTGTATCAGCGCGAGCACGTCAGCGACGGCCGCCCGGTCGTCTACTTCACCGACGCGATTCCCGCCGTGCCGCCGGCAACTTACAACTACGCGCAGAACTGGTCGTACACGAACCTCGAAGACACCGTCGGCATCCTGAAGGCCGAATACGACTTCCTGCCTGGCTGGACCGCCTATGCGACCGGTGGTGTGCGCCGCACGGTCGAGCAAGGTGAGTACTACTCGCCGACCTATTCGTCGACCGGCGTCACCGGTGCCCGTCTCGGCGTGCCGTACAACCAGAATTCGAGCTCCGCCGAAGTCGGCGTGCGCGGCCGCTTCGACACTGGCCCGGTGTCGCATAGGGTTGCGGCGGGCGGCGCCATCACGAGCGAGAACACCAACTCCGCGTGGACCTACGCCTTCATGGGCCCGGTCTCGCTCTACAACACGGTGCAGACGCCTTACCCGGCCACGACGATGTCAGGCGGCAACCTGGCCGATCCGGGCATGACGGCCACCACGGTGATCCGCAGCGTGTCCGCGTCCGACACGCTCGGCTTCCTGCATGACCGGGTGCTGTTCACGGTCGGTGCGCGTCGCCAGCAGATCGCGACGGCCAACTACGACAACACGGGCATCGGCAGCGGCAACTACAGCGACGGCATCACGACGCCGCTGTTCGGCCTCGTTCTGCGCCCGACGCAGAACGTGTCGATCTTCGCGAACCGCAGCGAAGCGCTCGCAGCGGGCAGCATCGCGCCGGCGGGCACGCTGAACTACGGTCAACAACTGGCGCCGGTCCGCACGAAGCAGTGGGAAGTGGGTGTCAAGTACGACACCGAAAGGCTCGGTGCGTCGTTTGCCGCTTTCCAGATCGAACAGCCGTCGGCGTTCACCGACCCGGCCACGCATATCTATGGCCTGAACGGCAACGAGCGCCATCGCGGTCTCGAAGCCGAAGTGCACGGCGAGCCGCTCAAGGGCCTGCGTCTGCTGGCCGGCGCTTCGCTGATGGACGCGACGCTCGAGAATACACAAGGCGGAACCTACGACGGCAACCGTCCGGTGGGCGTGCCGACTTTCCTGTTCAACCTGGGCGCCGATTACGACATTCCGATGGTGCCGGGGCTCGCGGTCAACGCGCGCTGGATCCATACCGGCGCGCAGGAAGCGAACGCGGCCAACACGCTGTCGATCCCGTCGTGGAACCGCTTCGACCTGGGGGCGCGTTACGAGACGTCCATCTACGGCAAGAGGACGACGTTGCGCGCCACCGTGCAGAACGTGACGAACAAGGCGTACTGGTCAGCCGTGTCGGCCTACGGCGCGACGACGTACCTGACCCAGGGCGCACCGCGTACGTTCCTGTTGTCGGTCAGCACCGACTTCTGATTGTCTGACGTGACGTCGGTCGCCTGTGCTAGCGGTTTGCATACATGACTAAAACGCTGCCAGGCTTTCGGGCTGGCAGCGTTTTAATGTTTCCGCGCGAACTGAACGGCGTGGCGCCGCCCCTCGTCACTCGACCGGCGGCTCGCCTTCGGGTTTTTTCTTCGGCCGCTGCGCATCGGCGGCGCGCTGCGGCAGCTTGCTCTTTTCGTTATCGCTGTGCCTGACGGGCTGAGGATGATTGAACTGTTCGTCGACGTCTTTCATGGTGTGCCTCCGTGCCAACGCAACGCAACTCAACACACAACACAACGCTCATGAATGTTCGGCGGACCGCGCGGTCTCGCCCGTGCCTGCGGCTGCGGCCGGCGCATCGGTTGCCGCGCCCATCGTCACCAGCACGCTGCACGTCACGCGATCGAGCAGCAGCCCGTCGTGCCGGCCACCCCACCATCGCGCGAGTCCGTGACTGCGACGATGACCGACGACGACCAGATCGGCCTTCAGATCGTTAGCGAAAAACGGAATCTCATCGAGTGGTTCGCCGATCGCGAGATGACCGGTCGCGCGAATTCCGCGTGCGGCGAGCTTCCGTAAGCCCTCGTCGAGCAGCGTTTTGGCGGATTCGTTGATGAAATCGACCGGCACCGCGGACGTGATGTCCGCGCCCTGCATCCACGCCGTATTGTTGAGCACGGAAAGCAGGTGCACTTCTGCGTTCAGGTCTTGCGCGAGAGCGGCACCGTCCTTCAACGCGTGTTGTCCTTCGCGAGTTCCGTCGTAGCAGAGAAGAATGCGCTTGAAGCTCGACATGAGAATCTCCTTGCGCCGTGCGGCACGTGATCAATTAATTATATGTCAGTTCGTGACATATACCGCGCGACACCGATGCACGCAAATACCGACAGAAACGCCGTCAAACAGGCACTATTCGCGAGTTTCGGCGGCCACCGAATCCCTGCCCTGAAATAGCGGTTGCTCGGCGCGGCGATCAGGAACACCGCGCTACGACTCAGGCCACAGAAAGAAAACATGAGCAGCGTTTGCCGCGGGATCGACGGGCAAACCATAGCCATGCGACCGAGCGGTCCATGCCTCGTGCGGCGAACCGTTCGGCCATCTCACGAGCACCACTGCTCCGCTGGACAACTGGTCGACAACGGTCCCGCCATACACGCCGATCACACTGCTTCGCACCCCCGTACCGCACGATGCGGTGCAAGAGCCGCACACCGGCTGCGGGTATCGGCCGGTCTGCTGCGCGGGTGAGAACGCATAGGCAAGCGGAACGGCGCAAACCAAAATAAGGACGATTGCGAAACGTCGACGCGACGCATGTTGTTTCATCGCGACTCCCTCGACGAACTACAGCCCCCAGATGATGTCCGCGTCCGAGTCGCGCGCCGCACGCATCATGTCCAGAAACGGCCACGCGCGCTGCGACAGCCGGTTGCGCGACTCGCGTTGATTACTGGTTGAGCAGTGCAATGCTTCGAGGGTCGTTTCCGCGGCCGCGTCTTCGGTGATGGCGGTTTCGAGCCGATCGATCGCGCGGGGCAGCTCGTCGTGGCTGATAACACCCCGCGCGCCGAGCCGCTTGCCGATCAGACCAAGCAGATATTGTGCGAGATCCCTGAGCATGACGACATCCGGCGACGCCGTCGATTGAAATGTGATCATCATGATGGCTCCTTTATCGGTCTATCAGGCAACGGGCCAACGAGTCCTCCCAATCCGCCTGCTCTCATTTTATATCACGATGTGACAAAAAAGAACGCGCCGAGGGTTGATTTAAGGGCCATGCTGAAGCACGTCGGCTGTGGTCTCGACTGTCTGCGAGATGCGACAGATTCCGCGCGCCGCGCGGGGGGCGGAGAACTTTTATATCATATTGACATATAATCATGACCAGACTGTATTCGCGTTGCCAGGGTTTCCCCGGTAATGTCGGGCCCGGCATCATCGACTACTTTCTGCTCCTATCTTGTCCCGCTCTCCTGCTCTCGGCTGGCTTGCCAGCTTTCTCCCTGCACCGGTCACCGTGAAATGGCACGAGCGTGCGCGTTCGTGCCTCGGCGCGCTTCTCGGCATCGCGTTCACCGGCGGTCTGATGTATCTGCTGCTCGGCCCTGTCGCAAATATTCCGCTGCTTGTCGCGCCGATGGGCGCTTCCGCCGTGTTGCTGTTCGCGGTGCCCGCGAGCCCGCTGGCGCAGCCGTGGTCGATCATCGGCGGCAACCTCGTGTCCGCGACGGTCGGCGTAACCTGCGCGATGCTGATCGGCGATCCGACGCTGGCGGCCGCCCTCGCGGTGGCGCTGTCGATCTCCGGCATGTTCGCGCTGCGCTGCGTGCACCCGCCGTCGGGCGCGGTCGCGTTGACCGCGGTGCTGGGCGGCCCGGTCATTCATGCGCTCGGCTACCGCTTCGTGCTCGAACCGATCGCGATCCAGTCGGCCGCGCTGCTGTTCGCGGCGCTCGTCTATCACGCGGCAACCGGCCACCGTTATCCGCATGCGGGACGCCAGGACCGCGCGACGCCGAGCCAGGCCGCCGACGAAGCCGCGCGCGTCGGCTTCACGCGCGAAGACGTCAAAGCCGTGCTCGGACGCCGTGACGAACTGCTCGACATCGACACCGACGATCTCTATTCGCTGCTGCGCGAAACGCAGCTTCAGGCGTTCTCGCGCAGCTTCAACGAACTGCGCTGCGAAGACGTGATGTCGCGCCACGTCGTGTCGGTATCGCCGGGCACGCGCGCCGCCGCCGCATGGCAGTTGTTCAAGCGCCACAACGTAAAGGCGCTGCCGGTCGTCGACGCGGCGCAGAAACTGCTAGGCATCGTTACGCGCGCCGATTTCGTCGACAGAAGGAGCTTCGGCGCGCTCGGTCCGATCCTGAACTACTTCGACGGCTGGCTGCGCGGCGATGCGCTTCGCACGTCGAACGTCGGCAGCGTGATGACCACCGACGTCTGCACCGTCGCCGTCACCGATCCGATCACGGAACTGGTGCCGATGTTCGCGAACTTCGGCCATCACCATATCCCGGTGCTCGACCGCGCGGGCCGCGTGGTCGGCATGATCACGCAGGTGGACCTGATCTCCGGCCTGTATCGGCAAACCGCCACCCGAGCCCGCGAGGCGGCCTGATTTTCAACTAAAAGACCGAAGAGACCTGCCGCGCGATGCCGTTGCGACCGCCGCAATTCGCTTACATACCTCATAACGTGATATATTTTCGGTTTTCTTCGCATCGGCGGATTTGCCATGAAAGTACGGACTCGCAAGCTCGTTAAGAGCGATTTCGAGCAGTTGTCGCAGTTTCGCTATCAGATGCGGCGCTTCGAGCGCTTCTCGGAGCAGGCCGCGCAAAGCGAGGGCATCACGCCGTTGCAATACCTGTTGTTGCTGCACATCAAGGGCTATCCGGAGCGCGACTGGGCGACCGTCGGCGAACTCGCGGAGCGTCTGCAGGCGCAACATCACGGCGTCGTCGCGCTGGTATCGCGCTGCGAGGCACTGAATCTCGTGCGCCGCCAGGTCAGCGAGACCGATCGCCGCCAGGTTGAAGTACACATCGAAAGAGCGGGAGAACGGGTACTCGAACGGCTTGCGGAACTGCATCGCGCCGAATTGAGATCGCTCGAAGGCTCCTTCCAGGTTCCACGGATCGACCTCGACTAACTATGCGCATGGACTCCCACAAACGCGACTTCGCGGCGAATGCACGGCTGCCCGGTATCTTCGCGCTCGCCGCGGGCATCGGCTTCGTCAGCACGATTGCCGCCTTTGTTCTGCTGAACCTGATTCGCCTGTTCACCAATCTGTTTTTCTTCGGCACGCTGTCGTTCGTCGACCGCTCGCCCGCCGCCAATACGCTTGGCATTTGGGTGATCGGCGTGCCGGTGATCGGTGGTTTGATCGTCGGGCTGATGGCGCGCTTCGGCTCCGAAAAGATTCGCGGCCACGGCATTCCCGAGGCGATCGAGGCGATCCTGTTCGGCAAGAGCAAGATGTCGCCGAAAGTGGCGGTGCTCAAGCCGTTGTCGTCAGGCATCGTGATCGGCAGCGGCGGGCCGTTCGGCGCGGAAGGCCCGATCATCATGACCGGCGGCGCGCTCGGCTCGCTGATCGCGCAGTGCGTGAAGGTCACGGCGGCGGAACGCAAGACGCTGCTCGTGGCGGGCGCGGCGGCCGGCATGACCGCGGTGTTCGGCACGCCGCTCGCGGCCGTGCTGCTCGCGGTCGAACTGCTGCTGTTCGAATGGCGGCCGCGCAGCTTCCTGCCAGTCGCGGTGGCGTGCGCGGTCGCTGGCTTCGCCCGCGTGATTTTCTTCGGTACAGGTCCGCTGTTTCCGCTACAGACTGCCGCGCCCGATGGCTGGTCGCTGCTGTCGTGCGCGGTCGCGGGCGGGTTGTCGGGCGCGCTGGCGTCCGGCCTGTCCGCCTCGCTCTACAAGGTGGAAGACCTGTTCGGCAAGCTGCCGATCCACTGGATGTGGTGGCCAGCGCTCGGCGGCATCGTCGTCGGCATCGGCGGCTGGCTCGAACCGCGCGCGCTCGGCGTCGGTTACGACGTGATCGGCGATCTGCTGCATCAGCACATTGCAGTGCAGGTCGCCCTTTTGCTGCTCGCCGTGAAGGCGGTGATGTGGGTCATCGCGCTCGGCTCGGGCACGTCGGGCGGTGTGCTCGCACCGCTCCTGATGCTCGGTGCCGGACTCGGCACGGTGCTCGCGCATTGGCTCCCGGGCAGCGAACCGGCGCTGTGGCCGCTCGTCTGCATGGCCGCGACGCTTGGTGCCACGCTCGGCGCGCCGCTGACGGCCATCGTGTTCGCGTTCGGCCTCACGCACGACGCCAACGCGCTGTTGCCGCTGCTGACGGCAACGCTGATCGCGCACGGCTTCTCCACGGTCGTGATGCGGCGCTCGATCATGACCGAGAAAATCGCGCGACGCGGCTATCACATCTATCGCGAGTACGGCGTCGATCCGCTCGAGCGCCACTATGTCGACGAAGTGATGACCGCCTCGGTCGAATCGGTCGATGCCGCCACGACGGTCGGCGCAACGCTGCAGACGCTGTTCGGCGCGAACCAGCTGCGCCGCGCGTATCCGGTGTTGCGCGACGGCGCGGTGATCGGCGTGGCCGACCGCATGTTGCTCGAACGCTTCTGCGCCGAGGACACGGAACGCAAGCGCGCGATGACGCTCGCCGACGTGTTCGCGCAACACAACACCGAGTTTGCCTTGTCATCCGAAACCTGCCGGCTGGTGGCGACGCGGCTCGCCGTGCTCGGGCTCGAACGCCTGCCGGTGGTCGCCGATCGCAACAGCATGCGTCTGGTAGGCATCGTGTCGCGCAGCGATCTGGTCAAGCCGTCGCTCGCGCACTTCGAAGAAGAGCACAAACGGGAACGTTTCCGTCGTATCGGGCCGTCGTTCAGCAAGCGGCGCTTCGCGCCGGTTCGTAAAGCCCGCTAAAAAGACCGCAGCAAAAAATCAAAGGCCGAGCCCCCGTTAGGGCCTCGGCCTTTTTGTTCGCGCATGGAGCTATTTGCCCGCGCCACGCGACTCGACGCAACCCAGCACGAGCGTGTCGCCCGATTTCGCGCCGGGACCCAGCGCCGCAGTGTGGAAGTCCGCGTGGTCGCAATGCCATTCGGCGTGGAAGTCGCGTGGGCATGCCATCGTCGTGCCGCCTTTGTGCAGGCCGGGCAGCGCGTAATCGCAAGTTTCCCGTCCGTTGCAATGACGCTCGAGCTCACGAGTCAGGTTGCCGCGCGGCGCGCCGCAATTCTCGCCATAGGTGCCCGATACGATCGTAATCGCGCGCGTTTGTGCGTCGGCGTTTGCGGACACCATGAATACGCCGCTTGCCAACGCCAGCGCGGCACGAAGAATTCCACTGGGGAAAATCCGTCCGCGCCGCGAAGATTCCATCGGCCTCTTCACTTTGCCCCTCCGTTCCCGCTATAGGCGACGTTCAACCGAAACGCGCCGCCTATAGCCAGGTATAGAGGAAAGAGCAAAAGACTGCCACTAGAAACCATTCCTACGCGCAATAGCGGCCAAAGCCGTTATTCGAGCGCCTTGTCGTTCGGCGTCGCGTAAAGCTGTTTCAGCGAATCGCTCATCGGAAAGTCGAAGCTGATGTTCTTCGGCGGCACCGGCTTGATGAACCATCGGTCGTACATCGTGTGGATTTCCGGTCCTTTCATCACCTGTTCGAGCGTGTCGTCGACGAGCTTTCTGAACTCCGGATCGTCGCGTCGCAACATGAAGCCATACGCTTCGGACGATTGCGGCGTACCGGTGATGATCCAGTCCGACGGCTTCGCGGTCAGCGTGCGCGTGCCGGCAAGCAACACGTCATCCATCATGTACGCGACGGCGCGGCCGCTTTCGAGCGTGAGACGCCCTTCGCCGTAATCTTTCGCGCTGATGATCTGCATGTTCATCTTCTTGTCCTCGTTCATCTTGCGCAGGATGCGCTCGGACGTCGTGCCCTGATTCGTCACGACCGTCTTGCCCGCGAGATCCGGAAAGTCCTTGATGCCCGAGTCCTTGCGCGTCAGAAGACGCGTCGTCGCGACGAAGAACGTGTCGGCGAACGCCACCTGGCTTTGGCGCGCGACGAGATTGGTCGTCACGCCGCATTCGAGATCGACCGTGCCGTTCTGCACGAGCGGAATGCGATTCTGCGAGGTGACCGGGATGAAGCGCACCTTGAGGTCCGGACGCTTCGTTTTCGCCTTGACCGCATCGATGACCTTGTTGCACAGGTCCTGCGAAAAGCCGACCACCTCGTTGTTCGCGTCGACGTACGAGAACGGCACCGACGTCTCGCGATGGCCAATCGCGATCACGCCGCTTCGCTGGATCTTCGCGAGCGTGGACGTCGCGTCCTGCGCGAACGCGCCCGGACTCGCCAACGTTGCCGACACGAGCATGGCAACAGTGGACCAATTCATCATTTTCATGGGTATCTCCAATCGTGCGGCAGGTTCCTAATGGATGGCGGGCTGCTGCGCCAGCCGTCTACATATGTTGCCATTAAAAAAATAAATGCAACATATGTTAACTACCGAGTGTTGAAACGCCGCGTGGCGACGCTTTCCGGCCAATCAAGTCATCATCGATCCGTACCGGACATCATTTTCAAAACCGTACAGGTACTGTACCGGCCCCTGTCGCTAGAATGAGCCTCACCGTTTTCTGTTGGCGACACCGGAGCCCCCATGTCTTTCGTCACTCTCAGCGCGCTGCCCGCCGGCATCCTGTTCGCGCTCGTCACCTCGATCACGCCCGGTCCGAACAACACGATGCTGCTCGCGTCGGGCGTCAATTTCGGCTTTCGCCGCACGCTGCCCCATCTGTCCGGCATCAGCGTCGGCGTGGTGCTGTTGATGTTGTCGGTCGGCATCGGCCTCGGCGAGGCGTTCGTGCATTTCCCCGTGCTGTACACGGTGCTCGAAGTCGTCAGCGTCGCTTATCTGCTGTATCTGGCGTGGAAAATCGGCACGTCGGGCGAACTGAAGCTCAGGAACGGCGAGCGTCGCCCGATGCGCTTTCACGAGGCGATCGCGTTTCAGTGGGTCAATCCGAAGGCGTGGATGATGGTGCTGACCGCCGCGACGACGATTCACCTGAGCAACAGCTTCGGCATGAACGCCATCGCGATGGCTGCGGTGTTCTATGTGATCGGCTTTCCGTGCATCTGCGTGTGGGCCGGTTTCGGCACCGCGATGCGCGAGGTGCTGTCGAACCCGAAGCGGCTGCGCGTCTTCAACATCGCGATGGCGCTGCTGCTGGTCGCGTCGCTGTATCCGATCGCGCTGAAGCTGATCGGGCACGGCGGCTGAGCTTTCGACGCGCGCCGCCGCGTCTACCACGCCCCCTGCCCGACCCGCTCGATGAAGCGCCACAACGCGTCGTCGCTCGAATACGGCGCGTTGAAGCGGAACCACGCGCTCGGCGCGTCGTCGGGACGGAAGTAGGAGCCCGGTGCGAGCCAGATGCCGTGCGCGAGCGCGGCGGTCGCGACCTCGGCGGCGCGCTCCGCTTCGATCGGCAGACGCGCCAGCATGAAGAGTCCCGCTCGCGGCCGGTGAAACACCTCGAGCCCGAGCGCGTCCAGCCGTTCTTCGAGTGCCACGTGCGCGAGCTTGAGCCGTTCGTTGACCATCTCGACGTGGCGCGCGTAACGCCCTTCCACCAGCACCTTGTCGACGATCCGCTCGATCGTTTCCGACGACGTCAGCCCCACCGCCATCTTCGTGCGCGCGAGTTCGCGCAGCACCGCCTGCTCGGCCACCACATAGCCGCAGCGCAGCGACGGCGTCACCGTCTTCGAAAAGCCGCCGACGTGCAACACGCGCTGCAAGCCTTCCATCGCCGCCAGTAGCGGCGCGCCGGCCGGCGCGAGTTCGCGGCTCACGTCGTCCTCGATCACCCAGATGCGCTCGCGCTCGGCGATCTGCAGCAAGCGGAACGCGGCCGACATGCCGAAGGTCGCGCCGGTCGGATTCTGGAGCGTGGTGTTGACGAAGATCGCCTTCGGCTTGTGCCGCGCGACCAGCGTTGCGAGAGCGTCAGTATCGACGCCGGGCGGCGTGCGCGGCACGCCATGCACGACCAGCCCGGCGAGCTTCAGGATCTGCAGCAGATTGCAGTAGCCGGGATCTTCGACGATCACCGCATCGCCCGCGCGCAGCAGCGTGCGCACGATCAGATCGAGCCCCTGCGTCGCGCCCTGGGTGAGCAGCACGTTCGCGACGTCGACAGGCAGCCCGCGCCGGTCGAGTTGTTCGGCGATGCGCTCGCGCAGCGGCGCGAAGCCGTACGGATGGCCATAGTCGCCGAGCCGCGCGGCCGGCACCCGGCTCAGCGCGCGCAGCGAGTGCTGCAGGCCGCTCTCGTTGGTCCATTCGCTCGGCAGCCAGCCGCAGCCCGCCTTGATCGGCACCGAGTGATCGGCAAACACGTCGGACAGCAGCCACGTCGCGGTCAGGCTCGGCGGCGTCCAGTCGGCGACGGCCGCCCGCGTGGACGGCGAGCGCGCCGCCACCCGATAGCCGGAGCCGCGCCGCGCGACCACGAGCCCCATCGACACCAGCCGGTTGTACGCCTCGGTCACGGTGAAGGTGCTCAGCGCGTGGCTTTGGGCAAGCTGCCGCACCGACGGCAGCAGCGCGCCCGCGCGCAGCGATTGCGAGTCGATCGCGCGCGCGAAGCTCTGCACGACCTGTTCGACGAGCGTCGGCGCCGCGCGCCGGTCGCGTTGAAGGTCCAGTTCGATCATGTTTCGGGCGAAAAACGAGGGGCAAAAAGACGAACCGCGGACCGCCCGCCTACCGGAACAGTTCGCGCGAATCCACCAGCACGGTTGACACCACACTTGGTCAACTGTTTATGCCGCCATTAAACCGCGAGGGCTACAGTTTGGCTACGCTTAAAGCCCCAACCGACACCACTTCGAGGAGATGCCATGACTTCGCGCCCCGTCATCGACGATCTGTCGTCCTTCTGGATGCCCTTCACCGCCAACCGCCAGTTCAAGGCCGCGCCGCGCCTGCTGGAATCGGCGAAGGGCATGTACTACCGAAGCACCGACGGGCGCGAGATTCTCGACGGTTGCGCCGGGCTGTGGTGCGTGAACGCCGGCCATGGCCGCGATGAAATCGTCGCCGCGATCACCCAGCAGCTGTCGACGCTCGACTTCGCGCCGACCTTCCAGATGGGCCACCCGCTTGCGTTCGAAGCGGCGAAGAAGGTTGCCGAGCTGATGCCGGAAGGGCTCGATCGCATCTTCTTCACGAACTCGGGCTCCGAATCGGTCGACACCGCGCTGAAAATCGCGCTCGCCTACCATCGCGCGCGCGGCGAAGGCCAGCGCACGCGTCTGATCGGCCGCGAGCGCGGCTATCACGGCGTCGGTTTCGGCGGGATTTCGGTCGGCGGTATCGCGCCGAATCGCAAGACGTTTTCGGGGGCGCTGTTGCCGGCGGTCGATCATCTGCCGCACACGCACAACCTCGAACACAACGCGTTCTCGAAAGGCCAGCCCGCATGGGGCGCGCATCTGGCCGAGGAGCTGGAGCGCATCGTCGCGCTGCACGACGCTTCGACGATCGCCGCGGTGATCGTCGAACCGGTGGCCGGCTCGACCGGCGTGCTGGTTCCGCCGCAAGGCTATCTGCAGAAGCTGCGCGAGATCTGCACGAAGCACGGCATCCTGCTGATCTTCGACGAAGTAATCACGGGCTTTGGCCGCCTCGGCAAGGCGACCGCGAGCGAACACTTCGGCGTCACGCCGGACCTGATCACGCTGGCGAAGGCGATCAACAACGCGTCAATTCCGATGGGCGCGGTCGCGGCGAGCCGCACGATCCACGACACGGTCGTGGGTAGCGGCGCGCCGGGCGCGATCGAGCTGTTCCACGGCTACACGTACTCGGCGCATCCGGCGGCTGCCGCGGCCGCGATCGCGACGCTCGATCTGTACCGCCGCGACCAGTTGTTCGAGCGCGCGGCCAGCCTCGCGCCGACGTTCGAAGCCGCCGCGCATGGGCTGCGCGACGCGAAGCACGTGAAGGACGTGCGCAATCTCGGCCTCGTCGCGGGCATCGAGCTCGAATCGCGCGACGGAGCGCCGGGCGCGCGCGCCTACGAGGCGTTCGTCAAATGCTTCGAGGCAGGCGTGCTGATCCGTTTCACCGGCGACATCCTCGCGTTCTCCCCGCCGCTGATCATCGACGAAGAGCAGATCGCGCGGCTCTTCCGCACCGTTGGCGAGGTGCTGGCGACGGTGCAGTAAGAAGGCCCGCAAGCGCGCCACCAGGCGACGACGAAAGAGCGGCACGCGCATGCGTGCGCCGCTCTTTTTTATTGCTGCCGCTTTGCGAGCCGCAAGCTCAGTGATGCGCGCGCGACGCCCGCGTTTGCGCGGCCTTTTTCGCGGCAGCGGAGCGTCCAGCCGCGCCCTTCGTCGCAGCGGCCTTTTTGGCTGCGGCCGAGCGGCTCGCGGCTGGCCGCTTGGCCGCCGCCGACTTCGCCTGCTTCGACATCGCCGCCGACGACGCCCCGGCCTTGCTCTCGCGCTTGAGCACGCTCTCCGACACACGCGAGCGTTTCGCGCTCGACTCCTTGCTCGCACTCTTCTTCGCGGCGCCTTCGTGCTTGCCCGCCGCGCTGTCCTTCTGCGCTTTCTTGCGGGTCGCCTCGCTCGTGGCGCCCTTCTTCGGCGGCTTCAGGTCGACGCCCGCGCGCCGCGCCTCGGACAGCCCGATCGCGATCGCCTGCTTCGGCGAGCGCACGCCGTGCTTGCCGGCGCGGACCTTGTCCACCTGTTCCTTGACGAACTCTCCCGCTTGAGTACTCGCTGATTTGCCGGCGCGTTTATCGGCCGCGGCACGCTTCAAGGTTTTCTGCTCTGGCATGACGGTTCTCCGGTTGTGGGTGAGTCTCTATCATTCAGCAACGAGCGTGCCGGAGCGCCCATCCGCGCCATGCTCCGGCGGCGGTTGCGTGGCGGGACTCGCGTGCGTCGGCGGGACGGCGTATGGTGGTGGACATGGGACGGGAGTAAGCGCCGAAGCGCTAACTCAAATCGGCCGCCTTGCATGGAGACAGCCATGAAGATAGTTACGGTTCGCGCTGGCACACATATCGAGGGCGTGCACTGGATCGCCGAGTACGTCGAAGACGTCCACGAAATTCGCGTGTTCCGCGAGGGGCAGGAAGTGGACGTGCACAACGCGCCGTCCACACTGTTCGGCGATGAAGAAAACGCGGGCTCGAAAAACACCGCCGATCATCGCGCGATGGAAGCGGCCGTGCTCGCTTATCTAAAGCGCTTCGTCACGGAGCACGACGCGGAAGAGTAGGTTTCGCCGACGGCAACCGCCGTTTTCAAAGCCGCCCGCTCGTGGCAAAAGCCGCTGCGGACGTGCATTCACCAACACTCGCGCGGCCATTGCGCGGCAGTCACGACGGACCGCCGCGCGCCACGTCCTCAATCCGCCGGGCGCAGTTTCTTCACCTCGGCGTCCGATGGCTGCACGCTCGCGCCATCCACATAGCGGTACGACGTCATCACACCCTTGCCGTCCTTCACGCCGGTCACGCCGACATACGCGCCCATCGTCGACTGATTGTCCTGCGCGCGGTACATGATCGGGCCGAAGGGCGTCTGCACGTTGAGCCCCTTGAACGCGGCGGCGAGTTTGTCCGGATCGGTCGAACCCGCCTTCTTGATGCCGTCCGCGATCGACATCAGCGCCGAATAGCCGACCACCGAGCCCAGCCGCGGATAGTCGTGATATTTCGCCTGATACGTGTCGACGAACTGCTTGTTCGCGGCCGTATCGATCGAATACCACGGGTAGCCGGTCACGATCCAGCCGGTCGGCGCTTCGGCGCCGAGCGGATCGAGGTAGTCGGGCTCGCCGGTCAGCAGCGACACCACCGCGCGGTCCTTGAAGAGCCCGCGCGTATTGCCCTCGCGCACGAACTTGCCGAGGTCGGCGCCGAACAGCACGTTGAAGATCGCGTCGGGCTTCGCGTCGGCGATCGCCTGGGTCACGGCGCCCGCGTCGACGTTGCCGAGCGGCGTCGCCTGTTCGACGACGAACTGCACGTCCGGCTGCGCGGCCGTCAGCAGCTTCTTGAAGGTCGCCACCGCCGATTGCCCGTACTCGTAGTTCGGATACACGATCGCCCAGCGCTTCTTCTTCAGCTTCGCGGCCTCGGGCACCAGCATCGCGACCTGCATGTAGGTCGAAGGGCGCAGACGGTACGTGTATTTATTGCCATCGGCCCAGACGATCTTGTCGGTCAGCGGTTCGGCCGCGAGGAAGAAGATCTTCTTCTGCTTCGCGAAGTCGGCGAGCGCGAGGCCAGTGTTCGACAGGAAGCCGCCGAACAGCACCTGCACCTGCTCGCGCGCGATCAGCTCCTGGGCGACGCGGATCGTGTCGCCGGGGTTGCCGTTGTCGTCGCGCGAAATAACCTCGAGCTGCTTGCCGAGCACGCCACCCGCCGCGTTCACCTGCTCGAGTGCGAGATTCCAGCCTTGCTTGTAAGGCCCGAGAAAGGCGGGCTGCGCCTTGTAGCTATTGATCTCACCGATCTTGATGGTCTGCTGTGCGCTCGCGCCGAGCGCGGCAAAAGAGCACACGGTCGACACCATGAGGCGAGAGATCCATCCTGCGCGCGTGGTCATGCGTTTCTCCGTTATCAGAAGGAATGGTGGTTTTAGTCAGACATGCGAACCTGAGGACGTGCAAGCGCGTGGACCTGCGCACCTTCGGACGACGGCTGGCGGCTCATTGCTCGCGCGGTTCCGCGCGGATTCTGGCCACGTTCGCGGCGACGTCCTGCCATGCCGGCTTGCCGCCCGCGAACTGGGCGCGCAGGAACGACACGAGCTCGGCGACCTGGGCGTCGTTGAAACTGTCGCGGTAAGCCGGCATCGTACCGAGTTCGGGCCGCGCAGGCGAGCCGATGCCGTCGAGAATCACGCGAATCAGGTTGTCCGGCGCCGCGCCGTGCAGGTTCGTGTTCAGCGCCAGCGACGGATGTGCGCCGAACAACTGAGGTCCGCTGCCGGTGTGATGGCACGCGGCGCACGCGCCGTCGAAAAGCCGCGCACCCGCCGTGACCGGCGCGCCCGTCATCGCGCTGGCCTGTTCGTATTCGCGCGCGGTCGCGGCCGGATCGGCGTTCGGCTCCAGCGGATTGAGCGACGCGAGATAGACGGCCATCGCGCGGATATCGCTGTCGGGCAGCGCCGCCAGATCGCCGACCACCTGCGCCATCGGCCCGGCTGCGACGCCGTGCAACGGCGCGTGACCGTCGCGCAGATAGCGGAACAGTTCGTCCTCGCTCCACGGCACCGGCGCATTCGACAACGCCGACAGCGCGGGCGCTTCCCAGCCCTCGGCGCTGCCTCCGCCCATGAACGCCGCGCCGGTTTTCTCGGCGCCGAACACGTTGCGCGGCGTGTGGCACGCGCTGCAATGGCCAAGGCCATTCACCAGATACGCGCCGCGATTCCATTGCGCGCTCTGCGCGGGGTTGGCGGTAAACGCAGTGCGGCCGAGAAACAGGCCGTTCCATGCAGCCATCAGCGGACGCACGCTGAAAGGAAACGCGAGCTTCGTTTCGGGCGGCCGGCTGCGCACCGGCGTTTGCGACATCAGATACGCGTAAAGCGCGTGCAGATCGTCATCGGAGATGTTCTGGAACGACGTGTACGGAAACGCCGGATACAGCCGATGACCGTCACGGCTGATGCCGTGCCGCATCGCGCGCACGAACGCTTCGAGCGACCAGTGGCCGATCCCGGTCTGGCCGTCGGGCGTGAGGTTGGTGCTGTAGACGATGCCGAACGGGGTCGCGAGCGGCTTGCCGCCGGCGTTCGGCACGCCGTTGTGGGCGGTATGGCAAACCGCGCAATTGCCGAGCGACGCGAGCAGCTTGCCGCGCGCGACCAGTTCCGGCGCAAACGCGCTTGCAAGCGGCGGCGTGATCGGCGCAAGCGGCGCGCTGGAAACCGAGGCGAACGACAGCGCGCCAAGCCAGCCGACCGCGCCCGCGGCCAACAAGCCGAAAAAGCCGCGCCGCCAGCGCTTTTTCCTGCGCGCCGCCGCCGCGTCTTGCGCCTGCGCGTCGGCGAGCGCGGCGCGGATCTTTTCCGGCGTGAACGGCGGGCGACGGAAACGCACCCCCGTCGCGTCGTACAGCGCATTGGCGATGGCGGCCGCGCCGGGCAGCGACGCCGACTCGCCCGCGCCCATCGGCGGCTCGCCGTGGCGCGGCATCATCACGACGTCGATTACCGGCACTTCGCGGAACGTCAGGATCGGATACGCGCCCCACTCCTGGCTCGTCACCGCGTTGTCGCCGAAACTGACCTGCTCCTTCAGCGCGCGGCTCGTCGTCTGGATCACGTTGCCGTGAATCTGGTGACGCACGCCATCCGGATTGACCATCGTGCCGGTGTCCTGGCCGACCACGACGCGCGTGACCGCCAGTTCGCCGCTGTTGCGATCGACTTCGACCTCGGCGACCCACGCGGACCATGCGGCGCCGAATCCCGGGAATTTGCTGTGCACGTAGCGCGCGTACGCGATGCCGCGGCCGCGCGCGATGTTGCCGTCTTCGTCGTCCTCGCCGCGCGTTCTGAACGCGGGTTCGCGCGGTTCCCACCCGGCTTTCGCCGCGACCGCCTTGACGAGGTCGATCGCGCGCGGATCGGTCAGATGCCTGAGGCGGAATTCGACCGGATCGACGCCGGCCTGCTCGGCCAGTTCGTCGATGAACGACTCGTGCGCGAACGTGTTCGGCAACGCGGACACACCGCGCAGCCACGCGGCGCGCACGATCGGCGGCGTGTCGTCGCAGACGATGCGCATGCTGCGATAGTCGTACGGCGGCACGGCCGTACGGTCGCCCATCTCGAAGACCTGCGGCTGCGCGGGAATCGTGCCGGTCAGCAGCAGCGCGAGCGTGGGGGCGTCGTTCGACGGATAGCGCGTCGCAAAGTCGTAGGCGGCCAGTTCGCCTTCGGCGGTGAGCGCGCCGCGTACGTCCATCAGTTGCGCGGCGCCCTTCGGTTCCCACGCGTGTTCGTCCTCGCGCGAGAGCTGCACGCGCACCGGCGCGCCGACCGCGCGCGACAGCAGCGCGGCGTCGGCGGCGACGTCGTCCGCGCAATTGCGTCCGTAGCAGCCCGCCGCATCCATCCGCACGATGTCGATGCGCGCTTCGTCGAGCGTCAGCAATAACGCGAGGTCGGCGCGCAGCGAATGCGGGTTCTGCGTGCCGGACCAGATTTTCAGCTGCGTGTCGTCGCCGCCTCCGTTGCGATAGTCCGCGACCGCGCACGACGGCCCGATCGATGCGTGCATCTGGAACGGCCACACGTAAGTGCGTTCCAACGTGCGCGACGGTTCTTGCGCGAGCGCCGCATCCACGTCGCCTTCGATCACCAGATCGCGCCGCGTCGCCGGATTCGCGCGCAACGCCGCTTCGACCTGCTCGCTCGTGTCGAGCGGCGGCAGGCCATCGACCGTTTTCCAGCGCACGTCGAGCCGCTGCGCCGCCTGTTGCGCAATCTCCTCACGCTCGGCGACGATGCCGACGAAATCGCGAATCACGACCACCTTGACGATGCCAGGCAAATCGCGAATCGCCGCTTCGTTCACTTCCAGCAGGCTATGCCCGATGAACTCACCCTGCGCGACGCCCGCATAAGGCGGCCGCACCACGCGTCCATGCAGCATGCCGGGCACGCGCACGTCGTGCACGAAGCTCAGCTCACCGGTCGCCTTCGCGGGAATGTCGACACGCGGCGCGCTTTTACCGACGACGCGGTACGCGTGCGGCGGTTTCAAAGGTGCATCGTTCGACAGCAGCAGTTCGACACGCTGGCCTTTGATCAGCTCGCCATAGTGAATGCCCTGCGCCGGGTCGCCATCGCGTGGAAACACGCGACTGTCCTGCACGTCGAGATCGTTCGCGTCTACGTTCAGGCGCGCAGCCGCTTGCGCGACCAGATACTGACGCGCTTGCGCCGCCGCCTGCCGCAGCGGCACCGCCGAAATCTGGATCGTCGCGCTGGCGATCGTCGGTCCCTGGTTCGGCGCTTCGCCGGTATGGCCGAGCACGATCGACACACGCGTCAACGGCACATCGAGTTCTTCCGCGACGATCTGCGCGAGCGCGGTGCCAATGCCGGTGCCAAGATCCACGTGACCGTTGAACGCGACCACGCTGCCATCGTCTCGCACGACCAGAAACAGATCCGCCTCGGTCGGCACGAACGAAGAACGCGACCCCGGCTGGCCGCGCGCGGCCTTGACCGGTGCATGCGGCGGCCGCGCGACGATCAGCACGCTGTGCGCGTCGTACAACTGCTTGCGTGACGGCGTCGCGCCACGACGATCGACGCTGAAGTCCGGCCCGGTCATACGCGCGCTCCGTCGTCCACGTCCGTTTGCGCGTCGAGCAGTTGCGCCGCGCGCTGCACCGCGCGCACGATCTCGACATGCGTGCCGCAGCGACACAGATTGCGCGACAGCTCGCGCTGGATCGTCGCGACGCTCGGATGCGGATCGCGATCGAGCAGCGCCTTCGCGGTCATGATCATGCCGTTCAGGCAGTAGCCGCATTGCGCGGCCTGTTCGTCGATGAACGCCTGCTGCACCGGATGCAACGCGGTGCGCGTGCCGAGCCCTTCGAGCGTCGTGATCTCGCGGCCCAGCGCGACTTCGGCGGTCGTCACGCAGGCGCGCGTCGGCATGCCGTCGAGCAGCACGGTGCAGGCGCCGCATTCGCCGAGACCGCAACCGAACTTCGGCCCGTTCAGCGCGAGATCGTTGCGCAGCAAGTAGAGCAGCGGTGTCTGCGCCGCCGCGCTGACCACATGCGTCGCGCCGTTCACCTTCAGCACGAGCTGAGCGGCGCGGTTCATCATGATGCGAGCACCCTGTCGCGCCGCGCGTTCACAGCACCACCGGCACTTCGGTCGCGGGCGGCGTATTGCGGCTGCGCCGGCAGCGGATCAGACCATCGATCATCACCATCCCCACACCCGGAATATCCCCGAGTCGCACGCTTTCGAGCAGCGTGTCGGCGGCCGTATGCTGCGCGCGGTCCATGAACACGAGATCGGCGGGACGGCCCACCTCGATCAGCCCCTGGCGCAGGTGGCGCTGCCGCGCGGTATTGCCGGTCGCAAAGCAGAACGCGATTTCGGCGGGGACGTCGGCGAGGCTCGAGATCAGCGCGATCATGCGCAGAATGCCGAGCGGTTGCACGCCGGAGCCGGCCGGGCTATCGGTGCCGAGAATGATCCGGTGCGGGCATTTCAGTTCGATCGCATGGCGCGCGGTCAGCAACGCGATCCGCTCGTTGCCGTTGTGGACGATTTCGAGCGCGCGGCTCGACTGCTCGCACAGATCGCACACGTGCCGGTACGACAGCGACGTATGGCCGCCATTGACGTGGCCGATCACATCGGCATCGGCGGCGAGCACCACGTCCCGATCGATCAGACCGGAGCCCGGAATCGACGGACCACCCGTGTGAATCGTGCTCTGGATACCGTACTTGCGCGCCCACGCGACCATCTGTTGCGCTTCCTCGCCGCCCTTCACGCTGCCGAGGCCGACTTCGCCGAGCAGCTTCACACCGGCTTCGGACAGCTCCTTGAAGTCCTGCTCGACCATGCCCTTCTCGATCACCGGCGCGCCCGCCAGCACCTTGACGCCGCCACCGACGCCGGCCGCGCGCATGCCGTCGAACGAGCGCTGCGCGGTGATCGCGAGCGCCTTCACGCCGAGCACGTCTTTCGGACGGCCAGGCAAATGCACTTCGCCGGCCGAGATCATCGTCGTCACGCCGCCGTTCAGATTCGACTCGATCCAGCCGAGCTGATTCTGGCGCGGCGTCCAGTCGCCGAACACCGGATGCACGTGCGAGTCGATCAGGCCCGGCGCGACCGTCGTGCCCTTGCAGTCGACCGTCGTGCGCGCGCCTTCGAGATCGCAGTCTTTCTCGCGGCCGAGCGCGACGATCACGCCGTCGTCGATCACCAGCGTGTCCGCGTCGAGAATCGGCTGATCGATATCGCCCGACAGCAGTAGCCCGATGTTCGTTACCGCGACCTTGCCCGACAAGCCTGTCAACGTCTCTGCCGCCATCTGCCTCTCCTTTCGCCGACACTACCCGATGAATTCACACGCTCAGATAAGCGCGCCTCACTGTTTCGTTCCGTGCGAGTTCGCCGATCGTTCCGCTGAAACGGATCTGCCCTTTCTCGAGCACATACGCGCGGTCGCTGACCAGCTCGGCGAAGTGCAGATTCTGTTCGGATAACAGAATGGATAGCCCTTCGCGTTTCAGTTCGAGAATCATGTTCGCCATCTGCTCGACGATCACCGGCGCGACGCCTTCGGACGGTTCGTCGAGCAGCACCAGATACGGATTGCCCATTAGCGTGCGCGACACGGTCAGCATCTGCTGCTCGCCGCCGCTCATCTGGCCGCCGGGGCGCTTCGGCATTTCGCCGAGATTCGGAAACAGGCGGAACAGCTTGTCGGGCGTCCATTGCGGCGCGCCTTCGCGCGGCGGCTGGCGGCCCGTGTCGAGGTTTTCCATCACCGTCAGGTCCGCGAACACGCGGCGGTCCTCGGGCACGAAACCGACGCCCATGCGCGCGATCTTGAACGGTGCGAGCGCGCTGATGTTCTGGCCGCGAAACGTCACTTCGCCGTGGCGGCGCGGCAGCAGTCCCATCACCGCTTTCATCGTCGTCGATTTGCCGGCGCCGTTGCGGCCCATCAGCGCGACCACCTCGCCGCGGCCGACTTCGAGGCCGACGTCGAACAGGATGTGGGCGCGACCGTAGAACGCATTGAGGCCGGAGACTTTCAGCATCGGTTCGCTCATTGCAATGCTCCACGATCCCGCACGCTGCCTGACGCGTCTTGCAGTGGCGCGTGCGGCCGGAACGTCTTGCCGGTGCCGAAATAGACCTCCTGCACGCGTGCGTCGTTGCGGATCGTGTCGGCGTCGCCTTCGGCGATCAGCTTGCCGCGCGCGAGCACGATCATCCGGTCGGCGTACGCGAATACGACGTCCATGCTGTGTTCGGTGAACAGCACGCCGATCTCGTGTTCGGTCACCAGCCGCTTGGTCAACGCCATCAATTCGTTGCGCTCCTTCGGCGCCATGCCGGCGGTCGGTTCGTCCATCAACAGCAGCTTTGGCCGGTTCGCGAGCGCGATCGCAAGCTCGACGCGCTTCACGTCGCCGTACGCGAGCACGCCGCACGCGCGCTTCGCGTGCGCGCCCATGCCGACCTGTTCGAGCAGCGCGAACGCTTCGTCGGCATGGTGCGAGCCCGCTGGCTTCCAGAGGCCGAAGGTCTTTTTCTCGCGCGACACCAGCGCCATTTGCACGTTTTCGAGCACCGTCATCGAGTTGAACGTCGCGGCGATCTGGAACGTGCGGCCGACGCCGCGCCGCCAGATATCGCGCGGCCGCATGCCGACGAGTTCATGACCGTCGAGCAGAATCGAACCCGACGACGGCTGCAACTGGCCGTTGACCATGTTGAAACAAGTCGATTTGCCCGCGCCGTTGGGGCCGAGCAGCGCCAGCAGTTGACCCGCTTCGAGATCGAATGAAACGTTATCGACCGCCTTCAGTCCTCCGAACGATCTCGACAGACCGCTTACGCGCAGCAGGCTCATAGCCCCTCCTTGACCGCGGCGGCCCGTTGCGACGGCGACGCGGCGCCGCCGTTGGTCTTGTCGGCCTGATCGCCGTTCGCGTCGCCGAAACGCTCGCGAATGAAGCCGACGATACCCTGTGGAAACGCGATCACCAGCAGCAGGATCGCGAAGCCTAGCAGCGCCTGCCAGTAGTCGGTCTGGCGCGCGACCGTGTCCTGCAGCCACGTAAACACGGCCGCGCCGACGATCGGCCCGCTCAACGTCTGCAAGCCGCCGAGCAGCACCATCACGAGGCCATCGACCGAGCGGCTCACGCTGATCACTTCGGGCGAGATGTTGCCCTTCGAAAACGCGTACAGCGATCCGGCGAGTCCGCAGAACAACGCCGCGATCACGAACGACGCCCACTGAACCCGCTTCACGTCGATGCCGATCGCCTCGGCGCGTAGCGCGGAATCGCGCGACGCGCGCATCGCATAGCCGAGCGGCGAGAACAGCATGCGGCGCAGCAGCCACACGCCGAGCACCGCGCACGCTAACGTCAAGTAGTAGAACGCGACCGGCGACGACAGCCAGTTCGACGGCCACAGGCCTAGCACGCCGTTGCTGCCGCCGGTCACGTCGTCCCACTGGAACACGACCGACCAGACGATCTGCGCGAATGCGAGCGTCAGCATCGCCAGATAGACACCAGACAGGCGCACGCAGAACCAGCCGAACACGAGCGCGCCCACCACCGCGAGCAGCGGCCCGAGCAGCAACGCGGCTTCCATCGGCAGATTCAGCACCTTCAGAAACAGCGCCGCGCCGTAAGCGCCAAGTCCAAAGTACGCGGCATGGCCAAACGAATGCAGGCCGCCCGGACCCATGATGAAATGCAGGCTCGCCGCGAACAGCACCGCGATCAGGATTTCAACCAGCAGCACCGGCATGTACGGAAACGCGTTGGCCGCGAGCGGCGCCAGAACCAGCACCAGCAACACGAAGGCGGCCAGCCCCTTCAGACGCCTGCCCGCCGGACGCAATGGCGTTTCCGGCGTACCCATCGCGCGCACCGCGGCGCTCGCGCGGCCGAGCAGACCCCAAGGCCGCACCACCAGCACGACCGCCATCACGACGAATTCGGCCACCAGCGTGAAGCGGCTCAGCGAAAAACCGCTGCCGAAGATCGTCACGTGCCCGATACCGATGCACAGCGCCTTGATCTCGGCGATCAGCAATGCCGCGACGAACGCGCCCGGAATCGAACCCATGCCACCGACCACGACGACCACGAACGCATTGCCGATCGTCTCGAGGTCGAGCGACAGGTTCGCCGACATGCGCGGCCCTTGCAGCGCGCCGCCGAGTCCCGCGAGAAACGCGCCGACGAAGAACACGCCGGTAAACAGCCACGCCTGATTGATGCCGAGCGCGCCGAGCATCTCGCGATCCTGCGTCGCGGCGCGCACGAGCGTGCCCCAACGCGTGCGCGTCAACGCGTACCACAGCAGCAGCAAGACGACCGGACCGATCACGATCAGCGCGATGTCGTACGTGGGCAGCGGATGGCCGAGAAAGTCGACCGCGCCCGCGAGATGCGGCGCGCGCGGGCCGAATAGATCGTCGGGGCCCCAAAGCCATAGTGCGGCGTCGCGAAAGATCAGCACGAGCGCAAACGTGGCGAGCAGATGGAATAACTCCGGCGCCTGATAGATCCGCCGCAACACGACGATTTCGACGAGCGCGCCCAACACCGCGACCGCGAGCGCGGCGGCGAGCACCGACAGCCAGAAGCCGCCCGCCGTGTGGCCAAAGCGGCTCGCGATGCTATACGCGACGTAAATGCCGAACATATAGAACGAGCCGTGCGCAAAGTTGACGATGCGCGTCACGCCGAAGATCAACGACAAACCGGCGGCGACCAGAAACAGCGTCGACGCGTCGGCGAGTCCATTGACCAGTTGTACCAGCAGATTCGAAAGCATCGCGACCCTCGGCAGCTCGCCGAACGGCGCGCGCGCAACATGCGCAGCGGCCCGATCGGCGGACGTTGCAGCGCGGGCGGCACCATGCGCGCCCGCGTCAACGGCAGGACACTACCAGCGAAACAACCCGCAAAACAAGCGACGGCAAACAGGCGGCTGAAAAAAACGATCGCTCAGCGCAGGCCGTCCTCGCCTTTGATCTCGTTCGCCTGCAAGCCCCCGATGCGCGGCAGCGGCCGGCCCGACGCGGTCACCGCGACCGCCACGACGATTTCGTTCGCGCGCGGCGCGTCGGCCACGCGCGCCTCGATCGCGTCGAAATGGCTGCGCACGTAGGCGGCATCCTTGTGACCGAGCGGCACGTCGATCGCGGTGCCGAGCGTGCCGATCTTCTTCGCCGACGGCACCAGCGCCGCGCCCTTCTCGACCGCCGCGCGCAGCGGCGCGCCGAGCTTCGGATGCAGGATCGCGGCCGCATGTTCGAGTTCGCCCGCCTCGCCGACGATCGCCGCCTTGCCGTAGCTTTGCGCCTCCCCGGGCGCGATGCCCAACGCCTCGACGCAGCGCTTGCCGAGCAGCGCGCCGAGTTCCTCGCCAGCTTCGATCAGCGCGTCGAGCTTCGCCTCATAGCGGCCTGCATACGGATTATCGATCACCGCGATCGCGACCGCGCGGCGCGCGGGCGGCTCGACGGTCTGGCCCATTTCGATGCGTGTTTCGTCGACCTGCACGACCAGCTTGCGAAGCCTGATTGCCATTTGCGCTCTCCGAGTTTCGTTGCCTTGCAGTATGGTTGCCGCGCGCCGCTTCAGCGCAAGCCGTCCTTGCCGACGATCGCCTCTTTCGCGAGGCCGCCCACCCGCGCATGCACGCGCTGCCCCGTGCTCATCGCGAGGATGTAGACGATCTCGTCGGCGGCGGGCGCGCCGGGCACGCGTACTTCGATCGCATCGAAGTGGCTGCGCACGTAGCTCGCGTTGACATGCGTGAGCGGCACGTCGAGCGCGGTGGACGGCGCGCCGACCTTCTTCGTCGACGGCACGATCGCGTGGGTCGGCACGCCGTGCTTTTCGAGCAGCTCGCGCATCGCGTAGCCGCCGGGCACATGCCATAGCGCGCCGTGCTCGAGTTCCCCGCGCGCGCCGACGATCGCGCCCTTCCCATAGCTTTCGATCGACGCATGCGGCACCGCCATCGCCGTCAGCAGCCGCTGCGCCATCTCGAAGCCGAGCGGTTTCAGCGCTTCCATCGCGGGTTCTATTTTCGGCTCGTAGCGGCCCGCGAACGGATTCGTCATCACCGCGGCGATCGCGCCTCGTCTGAGCGGCTGCGCGGGCGCGGGGCCGAACTCGTGGAAGATGTCTTCGACGTGCGTCAGCACGCGGCGTATTTCGAACACGGAGCCTCCGTTGTCAGTGAAGCGCGCGTGGCGGACAACGCGCGTGAATCGTCGATGCCGGTGACCCGCGCCCGTCCTTGCAGGAACAGCGCGGCGCCTTCGATCAAACCCTGGTCGCGCAACCGCTTCGCGACATCGACGCCGCGCGCGAGCGCGAAATCGATCAGCGGCTGCGGCAGACGCGGCACGTCGACGGTCACCAGCAGATCGCCGAGATCGCTATCGTCCTTCAGCGACGACGCCGGACGCCGCACGATTCCCGCATGGTCGAGATCGACCGCGTTCGCGATCATCGTCGCGGCGGCGTCGGCGCTCGCGGCATCGCGCGCGAGCACGGTCACGCTGTCGACGATGCCGAGACTGAAGCTGCGGCCGCGCCAGCCGCTCGTCGCGACGCCGCGAATCGGCTGCCGAGCGTCGAGCGTCAGATGCGCGTCGAGCGCAGGGTCGTGCGCGAAACGCGTGCCCGAAATTTGCGCGAGGTCCGCCAACACGCCCACGCGATACTGCTGCCCCGCCGCGAGGTGCAGCGCGATGTCGCCGCCGTTGTTGATGAACGCGCGCGCGATGCCGTCGCGCGCGAACGCGGCGATCAGTTCGTCGGCGACGCTGCCCGCGACCGCCGCCATCGGCGTGATGAAGCTCGAACGATGCGGATGACACGCACGCCACATACGCGTCGCGACCGGCCCTCGAAGCGGGCAATCATGTCGTGCCGCCACAGCCTGCACTGGTTGCCGAAGCACGTTCAATTCGCGGACCAGCTCCTCCAGCACAGGACTGAAGCGCTCCCAGCATGCGTCATATGCGGCACGCACCGCGTCGGGCTCGCCGTCGGCGCCGAGGATCAGGTCGATCGGCCCGTGCTGCCAATGCCAGCGGTGTTCGTCGAGGCGGGTTCGGGTGGGGGTCATCGCGTGATTTTTAGTCAGGGTGCTTAACCGGGCATTGCAGGCGGCCACGGATTGTCCGGATCGCGAGCCAGCGTCCGCCGCGCGAGCGGCGCGCCTTCCGTATGCGTCGGCCCGCTCGCGAGCACGCTCTGCAACGAGCGCACCGCCTCGACGTGGCCGCCGAGATCGCGGTACGTGTCGTACGTCATCGTGAATTCGATCGGCGCGACGAGCGCCGGTGTCGGCACCGTGCCGAACGAGCGGTCCGGCATGCGCGTCACGTCGACCATCACGGTGATGCCGCCGCCCGGCCACACATAAGCCGGCGCGCCGCCGCACGTGACGTTGACGAGCTTGCGCTTGATCGCGCGCGTGAGCAGCACCGGATTCTCGGTCGCGCCGGCGCGCAGACTGCCGCCCGCGCCGCCGAGAAACAGCACCGTCGCGAGCGACGGCTCGCAGTTCTCGCCGATCCGCTCGACCGTGCGGCGCACCGCGTCGGGCATCGGCGCGATGCGCGGCACGAGCTGTGCGTCGAGTTCGTACCATTGCGCGTGTTCGCCGGTCGTCGAGACCATCAGCACGCGCATGCCCGGCTTCGCGACCGACGGATCGAATCCTTCGACGATCGCGAGCGGGTCCTGAATGTCGGTGCCCCCCCAACCGGTGCCAGGATTGGCAACCTGGAAATAGCGGCCCGGCGTCGATTTGCGGCCGCGTATCTTGAGTCCCGAGCGCGTCATGCCGAGGCAGCGGCCCGCCTGGTGCTCGGTCAGCACGCCCGTAATGTGATCGTCGACGACCACCACCTCATCGACGTGGCCGAACCATTGCTTCGCGAAGATACCGATCGTCGCGGAGCCGCAGCCGACGCGCATGCGCTGCTCCTCGACACCGTCGACGATCGGCGCGACGCCGGCGCGAATCACGAGACTCGCGCCGCCGTCGATACCAAGCTCGACCGCCTCCTTGTTGCCGAGCGCGAGCATCATGTCGCAGGTCACGCGGCCTTCTTTCTTGCTGCCGCCGGTCAGATGATGGACGCCGCCGAGGCTCAGCATCTGCGAGCCGTATTCGGCCGTGCTCACGTGACCGACGATCTCGCCGTCACAACGCACGTTCGCCTGTTCCGGGCCGAGAAAGCGGTCGGTGTCGATCTTCACCTTGAAGCTGCAATAGCTGAAGATGCCTTCGGTGACGACGGTGACCATGTCGATGTCGTCGAGCTTCGACGCGACGATGAACGGCGCGGGCTTGTAGTCGGGATAGGTCGAGGAGGCACCGACGCCGGTGACGAACAGCGCGGGTTCGGTGGTGCCTGGGTCCGCGGCGGGGGCTGTGCCGAATTCGATCGTCGCATTTGCCGGATCGGCGTCGGCATCATCCGTACGCGACAGAAACACCACCGGATCGACGCGTATCAACCGCCCATCCGCATTCGCATAACGGTCGCACGCGCCGGTGCGCCCTTCCGAGATCTGGCACAGCACCGGACACGCATTGCATTCGATCTTGTTCGCGGCCATGCGCTCGCTGCGCGGCGCCGACTTTGCGAGCACGGTTGGGCCCGGCGTCGACGCGGTATCGCGATCGACACTCTCTGCACCGAAATCGACCTTCGTATGTTCTGTCATCGTGGGGTTCCGTACGACATCACAGGCGCGACATGACTGGCGGTGCTGCGCGGTGCGCGAATCGTCCCGGTTTCAGGGCATTTCCGCGTGGGGCCGCCCATTTTCATGTTGCGGTCACTCACCGTTCATGTAGTATCTTCTACACCAAACTCGATTGAAATCTACTCGATCAAAATCGACTGTGCAACGTGTTTTCCGTCACGCGGGATCATGGTGCAATGCGGCATCGGCCTGCTGAGTCTGCGCGCCCGCCGTTCAAACCTACGCTGACAAAGAGATCCGAGACCGTCATGAGTCCCACCGCCGCCCGCAAGCCGGGCGCCATCGGTATCCGCGCGAAACAGGCGCAGGACACGCGCGCCAAGATCCTGAAGGCCGCCATCAGGGTGTTCGCGAAGCAGGGTTATGCAAGCGGCCGCATCGAAAGTATTTCGAAGGCCGCGCGTTCGCACGACCGGATGATCTATTACTACTTTGGCAGCAAGGAGCAGTTGTTCATCGAAGTGCTGGAGACGATCTACACGCAGTTCAACGAAGCGGAAAGCAAACTCGATCTCGATCTGCGCAATCCGGTGCATGGCCTCGAACAGATGGTCGAGTTCGTCTGGCAGTACTACCTCGATCACCCGGAGTTCGTGACGCTGCTGTCGAGCGAAAATCTGCACCAGGGCAAGCATGCGAAAAAATCGCAGAAGCTCAAGGAGATTTCGGGCTACGCGATTTCGATCGTGCAGAGGCTATTGGAGGCGGGCCGCGCGCAGGACGTGTTTCGCGCCGATATCGCGGCACGCGACGTGTATCTGATGATCGCGTCGCTCGGCTATTTCTATAACGCCAATCAGTACACGCTCGGCGCGTTTCTCGGCGAGCCGCTGATGGACGAGGCGGCGCTCGCGCATTGGCGCGAGGTGATCAAGGAGACGGTGTTGCGGGCGGTGTGCGTGCAGGTGCCGGTGAGCGTCGTAGCGACGACTACCGCATAAAAAATATCGGCGCCCGCCGAATTCGCGAATGAATGCCGTGCGGATTCCTTCGATACCAATCCTGAACGGCGCGCATTCCTTCACAACGGTAACAAGCGTTTTCGTTTTTGCGGCTTTCGTTTGCTGCGGCTTTCGTGGCTTGAGGCTTCACTTCGCCGACCTTCGTAACGTCCGGCTTTTGCACATCTGCGTTTTGAACGTTCGTTGCGGCTGCATCTTCGCGTTCTTTTTTGTTGCTTTGATTCGCATTCTTTACATTGTGTTGCGCTGGCAATCGTTGCGGCGTGGTTCTGTTTTCCCCACGAATCGGCCCCATACTCATATTCGCTGTGATCTTTCGCGATCAATTGCACTTGCCTCTGTCGGCTCGATACGCGGATGCAGATCAAACTGACGTATATCTTAAAAATTGTGTGCAGCCAGATGATCTGGTGTAATCATTGGTTCGTACAACCAATGAGGAAAAGACGATGGTGTGGATTTACAAGCATGAGAGCCACTTGTTGTATCACAACGACAAATTAATCACAGATAAGGGATATTCCGGCAAGGGAGAGCACAAGAATAAACACAGTAGCCAGTATGTCCGCGACTGGGGACCAATCCCCGTTGGCCTGTATGAAATTACGGCACCGTTTCCGCACCCTAAAACTGGACCGTTCTCGATGCGGCTTAACCCGGTATGCGGAACGTGCTTAGGCGAACGTTCCGCCTTCATGATCCACGGCGACAGCCAGACCGATCCCGGCAACGCGTCAAATGGATGTATCGTTCTGCACTTGCCATACCGCAAGCAAATCTGGAACAGTGGCGACAGAATGCTTAGGGTGAAACATCCATGAAACGCACCTTTGCAGTCCTGCTGCTATCCTTTCCCGCGCTATGCCTGGCGCAAGGCAGACCGAACCCGCCATGCGACGGGTGGCCGACCAACATCGCCGAAAACAGCCTAAAAAAGGCTGGCATGCTTGGCAATATCGACTATACGAAGACCCAAGCCGTGCAACTGGCGTCCGAGAAAATAGGAAAAGATGAGGATGGCGAACAGTTGTGGCGTGAGGTCTATCACATCACCTTTCACGAAAAAAACGGAAACAAGGTCAAGGTGATTGCTGTGAACGACGCTGGCGAATTTGAATGCTCAATGAGTGCCGTAGAGGTTTTTGTCGTTTCGAAGCATTTGCTATCAAGAGTCGAGGCTGACAGAATGTTCAAGCAGATAGAGTGAGGTCGTTTGAATCCATGAAACACGCTTTTGCAGTCCTGCTGCTATCCCTTCCCGCGCTATGCCTGGCGGAACCCGGACCATACCCGCCATGCGGCGACCGGTTTCCGGCCTATGTGGCCCAGATGGCGCTAAGAAAAACTGACATCCTCTCCCTGGATTTCGATGCTACGAAAACAAGGGCCGTGCGACTGGCGTCCGAGAAGATCGGTAAATATGAGGATGGCGAACCAATGTGGCGCGGGGTCTATCAGATTACCTTTGAGGAGCGAAACGGAAATAAGATCAAGCTGATTGCTGTGTACGAGATAGGCGAACTGGAGTGTACGATTAGTGACGAGCAGTTTCTTATCGTTTCGAAACAGTTGCAGCGTGGCGGCGGGGACACTCGGTACAGGCATATCGAGTGAACCGCGCCAGTTCAGACCCGGACCCGCATCGCGCGGGGTCTTTTTTTGCCTGCGAGCGGCGCGTCATAAGGCCCCTGCCTCGCTCTGTTTCAGTCATTACACCCCTTGCCCGCGCGGCCTGTACGTCTGGTTCGGGTCTGTCTGTAGGCTTCCACGAAATAGTCGCCAAGGCGGGAAATCGATCCGAAACGCTTCCGGCGCGAAAGCCCGTTGCGGGCCGCATGTAACCATCGCCCTCCCAGTCTTCGCACGCGTCGAGTACGGCCAGCTGCGTGGCGCGGAAGTGTCTGGCCGCCTCCCGCACGGTCAGATGCGAACGGATGGTTGGAGCTGATGGAGCCAGTACAGCCGGACTTGACGCAGCGGCTGCTGACGATCTTCTCGGTATCACCAGCGACGGGGATGCGACCATACGGAAACTGACCGCGTTGCAGGACTACGCGCGTAAAGCGCAGCGGGTGTGCGGCATCGATGGCAGCCGGAAATACTGAAAAAGGAGTCAGCCGTGCGTCGTTATACTCAGCTCTGCCCGTCAACTTTAAAAAATGGAGGTATGCGTGGGCGCTCTTTCCATATGGCACTGGCTGGTGTTTGTTCTTGTTGTCGTCATCGCGGAGATTATCCCGCTATGGCTGATCCTGAAGAAGGCGGGATATGCGGGCGCCTGGTCGCTGCTCGCCTTCATTCCGGTGGTGAACGTCATTCTGCTGTGGTTCATTGCCCTGGCCCGCTGGCCTGCATTGAACGCAAGACAGTCCTGACCTGTCGCGGCCGGCCGGAATGGACGAACTGAAATGGCCGGCCGCTACCGCAACCGTTCCTACCGCCAGTACCTGCCGCAGGAACTGCTCGATGAACTGCGCGCGGTGTCGAAGGCGACCCACCGTCGGGTGCAGCAGATCGTGCGGGTGGCCGTGCAGCGTTTCCTGCGTAAGCTAGTCCGTCGTGAGCACGCCTGCCCTCACCTTCGACCTGATCCTGCGCGATGCGCAGGGCCAGTTACGTGTGCTCAGTCTTTACGACTTCGCCGCCGCGGCCGCCGCATCATCCTCGCGAAACAGCTTGTCGGCCAGATGGAATGCGGAGTTGGCCGCCGGCACGCCGCAGTAGATCGCGGTCTGCAGCAGCACTTCCTTGATCTGCTCGCGCGTCACGCCGTTGTTTTTGGCGGCACGCAGGTGCAGCGCGAGTTCTTCGCTGCGATTCAACGCCACCATCATCGCGATCGTCAGCAGGCTACGCGTATGACGCGGCAGACCTTCACGCGTCCAGATCTCGCCCCATGCGTAACGCGTGATCAGGTTCTGGAACTCCTCGGTCAGTTCGGTGCGGTTCGCGAGTGAACGGTCGACGTGCGCGTTGCCCAGCACCGCGCGACGCACCTCCATACCGGCTTCGTAACGGTCTTCGTCGTTCATTTTGCCTCCGTCAGGAAGTCGAGCACGGTCTTCGTGAACTCACCGGCCTTTTCGATGTTGGAGATATGCGAGGCATTGAGTTCGACGTAGCGCGCGCCCGGAATCGACTGCGCAAGTTCGCGGCCTTGCGCGGCCGTGGCGGCCAGATCGTGCGTGCCGCTGATCACGAGCGTCGGCAGCTTGATGCCCGGCGTTTCGGGCCGCAGGTCGGCCGCGTCGATTGCGTCGCAGTTCGATGCGTAGCCTTCCTTGTCGGTATGCACGAACACGTCGCGGATCATCGCCAGCACGACCGGCTCGCGCTCGATGAAGTCTGCCGTGAACCAGCGCGGCAGCACCGCGTCGGCGAGCGCGAACATGCCTTCGCTGCGCGCCTTCGCGGCACGCGGCACCCACACTTCCGGCGAGCCGATGCGCGCGGCCGTGTTGCACAGCACGACGCGCTCAAAGCGGTCGCCGTGACGCGCGGCGAGTGCGACGCCGGTCAGGCCGCCCATCGATATGCCGCAGAAATTCGCGCGCGCGATCTTCAGCGTATCCATCAGCCCGAGCACGTCGCCGCTCAGCTGCTCGATCGTGTACGGACCCTTCGGCGCTTCCGAATGGCCGTGGCCGCGCGTGTCGTAGCGCAGCACGCGGAAATGCTTCGACAACGCCGCGACCTGCGGCGTCCACATGGACATATCGCAGCCGAGCGAATTCGACAGCACGAGCCACGGCGCGTGGCCGTGTCGATCGCCGTCGATACGATAGTGAAGCTCGGTGCCGTTGACTGCGGCGTAGGGCATGCCGGTTACTCCTTGGAATGGGCGCGCTGCGCGCGCGTGGTGTGAAGCGCCAGCGCGGCGTCGACATATGCGTGCGCCTGGCCGACGTATTGAGCGGGATCGAGCAGCTGCTTCAGGCGCTCGAGCGAAAGATGTTCGGTGACGGCCGCGTCGGCGGCGAGCACGTCATACAGCGTCTTGCCGTCGCGGATCGCCGCCTTCGACGCGCGCTCGACCAGATGATGCGCGTCGAGCCGGCCGATGGAATCGCCAAGCGCGAGCATCACCGCTTCGCCGAGGGTCAGGCCATGCGTGACGTCGAGATTCGCGGCGAGGCGCGGTATGTTCACGCTCAGGCCGGACGCGATCTGTTCGATGTTCGCGAGCGCGCCGCCCGCGAGGCGCGCGAGATCCGGCAGCGCGTCCCATTCGGCCTGCCAGCCGCCGAGCGCGCGTTCGTGCTCCTGCACCATGCCGGCGAACACAGTCGCCACAAGGCCGGGCGCGCGCGTCGCGGCCGTCAGTACCGCCGCGCAACCGACCGGGTTGCGTTTGTGCGGCATCGTCGACGATCCGCCCTTGCCGGCCGCGGCCGGTTCGGCGAGTTCGTCGATTTCGGTTTGCATTTGCAGCGACACGTCGCGCGCGATCTTGCCGAGCGTGCCGATCAGCATGCCGAACAGCGACGCCGTCTCGGCGATGCGATCGCGTTGCGTGTGCCACGGCAAGGTCGGTACCGCGAGGCCGAGTTCCTTGGCGAGCGACTGCGTGACCTGCGGCGCCGCCTCGCGCAGACTCGCGAGGGTGCCGGCCGCGCCGCCGAATTGCAGCACCAGCACACGTTCGCGCAGCGCGTCGAGCCGCTCGCGATGACGCAACAGCGCGTCGAGCCATTGCGCGAACTTCAGACCCAGCGTGATCGGCAGCGCCTGTTGCAGCCACGTGCGGCCGATCATCGGTGTCGCGCGATGGGTGGCCGCGAGTTTCGCGACCGCGTCGCAGGTGGCTTGCAGGCCGCTGTCGAGCAGGTCGAAAGTGTCGCGCAGTTGCAGTACCGTCGCGGTGTCGATGATGTCCTGGCTCGTCGCGCCCCAATGCACGTATTTGCCAGCTTCGGCATCGGCGGCTTTGACGCGTGCAGTCAGTTGCTTGACGAGCGGAATCGCGAGGTTGCCGCCGAGCGGGGCGTCGCGTGCGAGCGCGTCGGCGTCGAGCTGGTCGGCCTGGCAGGCCGCTTCGATCGCGGGGACGGCGGATTCGGGAATGACTTTGTGCGCGGCAGAGGCACGCGCGAGCGCGGCTTCGACGTCGAGCATCCGCTGCAGCGTGGCACGCGGCGCCCAGATGTCGTTCATCGGCTGTGTGCCGCAAAGAAGGCCAGTCAGACGGGCGCTGGAGTCGAGCATGATGACGACGATGTTTGAGGGAATCGGAAGCGAAGAAGCGGCACGGCGCGCGGCGGTTCGAAGCAGACGCCGTGGCGGAGCAAGCGCTCGTAGCGCGCTTGCTCCGCGCTCGTGCCGTGCGTATGCCGCAGTATGTGCTGCGTATTGTGCGCCAAACGTGGACAACCCGTCGCTGAAGTTGCCAGGCCAGCGCTGACGAGGAGTTCGCCCCGTCAGCGCTGGCCCGTTCGCGCAATGCCGCTTTCAGACGAGACGCCATCGACGCGGCCGCAAAGCAGACCGCCGCCGCGACGCCTCAGCCAACTATCAGGCCGCGCGCGCGGCCTGCGTGCCGTCGGTCATCGGCACACCGGTCAGCTTCAGCAGTTCGTCGAAGCCGATGTCCGTGAAAATCTCGCGCACGACGAGGCCTTCCTTCGTGACGTCGATCATTGCGAGGTCCGTATAGATACGGGTCACGCAACCGATACCGGTGACCGGGTACGAGCACTCGGCGGTGATCTTGCTCTCGCCCTGCTTGGTCAGATGGTCCATCATCACGTAGACCTGCTTCGCGCCGATCGCGAGGTCCATCGCGCCGCCGACCGCCGGAATCGCGTCGGGTGCGCCGGTGTGCCAGTTCGCGAGGTCGCCCTTCGCCGACACCTGGAACGCGCCGAGCACGCAGAAGTCAAGATGGCCGCCCCGCATCATCGCGAACGAATCCGCGTGATGGAAGTAGGCGCCGCCCGTCAGCAGCGTGACGTGCTGCTTGCCGGCGTTGATCAGTTCGTCGTCTTCCTGGCCCTTCGCCGGTGCCGGGCCCATGCCGAGCAGGCCGTTTTCGCTGTGCAGGAAGATTTCCTTGTCTGCGGCGAGGTGGTTCGCCACCAGCGTCGGTACGCCGATGCCGAGGTTCACGTAAGCGCCTTCAGGGATGTCCTGGGCAACGCGCTTGGCCATTTCATCGCGAGTCAGTTTCTTCATGTCGGTCTCCGGGTCAGGCAGCAGCGTCGTGAGGATTGGGCGTGGGGGCATGCGCCGCTTGCGGCACCGCGATCACGCGTTGCACGAAAATGCCGGGCGTGACGATTTCTTCCGGATCGAGGCCGCCGAGCGGCACCACTTCCGACACCTGCACGATCGCGGTCTTCGCGGCGCTCGCCATGATCGGCCCGAAGTTACGCGCGGTCTTGCGATAGATCAGGTTGCCCCAGCGATCGCCCTTGTACGCCTTGATCAGCGCGAAGTCCGCGTGCAGCGGCGCTTCGAGAACGTAGTGACGGCCGTCGATCAGACGGGTTTCCTTGCCTTCGGCGAGCTTGGTGCCGTACGCGGTCGGCGTGAAGAAGCCGCCGATGCCCGCTCCCGCGGCGCGGATGCGCTCGGCGAGGTTGCCTTGCGGCACGAGTTCGAGTTCGATTTCGCCGGCGCGATAGAGCGCGTCGAACACATACGAGTCGGTCTGGCGCGGGAACGAGCAGATGATCTTGCGCACGCGCTTGGCCTTCAGCAGCGCCGCGAGGCCGATATCGCCGTTACCTGCGTTGTTGTTGACGATGGTGAGATTGCGCGCGCCCTGCTCGATCAGCGCGTCGATCAACTCGGACGGCATGCCGGCCGTGCCGAAGCCGCCGATCATGACGGTCGCGCCGTCGTGGACATCGGCGACCGCCGATTGAAGTGTCTCGAAAATCTTGTTGATCATGTCGAATTTCCTTTGGGGGCGCTACGTGCCGCTGGGCTCACAGCCGTAACCGGCAAGGCTCGCGCGGAAACAGTCTCCGGGCATGCTGGCGACGGCTCGCGAGGGGGAGAGCGGGCTGGCGCCTTCGATTGCTTCGCCGCTGAATTGTTCGTTGCGTGAACAGTGATTCGTTTAGCGAACGCTTCGGCGATTATGGTTGTCCTGTGGGCGGGTTGTCAAGGCAGGGAAACCCCCTTCATCATAGGTCGCCGCGCGCGGCGGCGAAGATCCGGGATGCCCTCGTCCAGCGCTCGCCCTGCGCGCGAAAATGCCGGCCGCGCAAAATCCCACTATGCTTACGGGCGATTTTTCAACTAGGCTCTATAGCGATACGGCATAAGCATCCCCTTGCCCCGCCCGCCCCGCGAGCCATAACAAGCATGTCCGAGACACATCTGGATCTGAACCTGATCCCCTATCTGGTCGCGATGGAAGACACGCGCAACGTGAGCCGCGCCGCCGAGCAGCTCGGCGTGAGCCAGCCGCGCGTGAGCACCGCGCTTGGGCGCCTGCGCGAATACTTCGACGATCCGCTGTTCGTGCGCACATCGAAAGGCATGGAGCCGACACCGCGCGCGCTCGCGATCCTGCCCGCCGCGCGCGACGCGTTGCTGCGCATCGAGAAAGGCATGCTCGACGTGCAGGATTTCGATCCGGCGACGAGCACGCACACGTTTTCGATCGCGCTGTCCGACGTCGGCGAAATCGTGTTTCTGCCGCGTCTTTTGCAGCTGTTCGCCGAGCGCGCGCCGTCCGCGAAACTGCGCTCGGTCACGCTGTCGCCGTCGCAAGTGGAACGCGGGCTCGAATCGGGCGATGTCGACCTCGCCGTCGGCTATTTTCCGGACCTGGCGGGCAACAACTTCTTTCAGCAGCGGCTCTTCACGCATCGCTTCATCTGCCTGATGCGCAGCGGACATCCGCTGTCGAAGGGGCCGCTCACGCTCGAGCAATACGTGGCGTCAGGGCATGCGGTCGTGCGCGCCGAGGGACGCAGCCAGGAAGTGCTCGAGCAGTACCTCGAAAAGAAGCGCATCAAGCGACGCGCGGTGCTCGAAACGCCGCACTTCATGAGCCTGCCTTTCATCCTCGCGCGCACCGACCTGCTCGCGACCGTGCCGCACGCGATCGGCTTCGCGTACGTGTCGGAGCATGCGTCGATCATGCTCGTCGAGCCGCCGCTGCCGCTGCCGCGCTTCGACCTGCGGCAGCACTGGCATCGCAAGTTTCATAACGATCCGCGCGGCAGTTGGCTGCGCGGCGTGGTCGCCGAGCTGTTCAACGATGCGATGGACGAATGGCCGAAGTAGCCGTGCGCAGCACGCCCGCGACTGCCCCGGCCGCGAAAGGGGCATCGGCACCTTCGGCGCAAAACATGGAACAATGACCTCAGTTACTGACCCCGCGCGTCGCGCAGCGTCGACGCGCGATCCAGGAGGACGACGCATGACCAGCAGCAAGGCAAAGAAGACCAAACCCGTAGCGGCCGCCGAACGCCCGAGCCGCGAAGAAGCTGAGGCAGCCGTGCGCGTGCTGCTGCGCTGGGCCGGCGACGATCCGCAGCGCGAAGGCCTGATCGACACGCCGGCACGCGTGACGCGCGCTTACGACGAGTTTTTCGTCGGCTACCAGGTCGATCCGCGCGACATCCTCGCGCGTACCTTCTCCGAAGTGGACGGCTACGACGAAATGATCGTGCTGAAGGACATCCGCTTCGAAAGCTATTGCGAGCACCATATGGTGCCGATCATCGGACGCGCGCACGTCGCGTATCTGCCGAACCATCGCGTGGTCGGCATTTCGAAGCTCGCGCGCCTCGTCGATGCGTTCGCGAAACGGCTGCAGATCCAGGAAAAGATGACGGTGCAGATCGCCGATACGCTGAACGACGTGCTGCAGCCAGCCGGCGTGGGCGTGATTCTCGAAGCCGCGCATCAGTGCATGTCGACGCGTGGCGTGCACAAGGCGGGCGTCACGATGGTCACGTCGCGCATGCTCGGCACGTTCCGCACCGATCCGTCGACACGGCGGGAGTTTCTGGCGATCGTCGGGAATCCGGGTGTGGTGGCAGTGCCGAATGCCTGATGAGGTGGACCCGGGGGCTGCTCGTGATTCGTTGACGATGCAGCCCCCGCCCCTGCGAATCCAGCGTGCGCGCCCGCGCGCACTCTCTTCAAGCGCGCCGGCCACCTTGCGGTGGGCACGCGGGGTTGACAGTTAGTTGCGTATTGACGATTGAGGCCGATGGTCGATACCGGCCGTCCACGCATGCCAGCCCAACAGCAGCAACAGGAGCGCCTCAATTGGTCGAGTTTCCGTTGTCGGCGGTTTCAACCTGGGGCAGCGCTATCGTGTTCGTCAACGTCCTGCTGACGCGCCTCGGCGTACCGATTCCGGCCGTGCCGATGCTGCTGTTCGCGGGCTCGGCGATCGCTGCGGGCACCCTGGCGTTCTGGCCGACCCTCGGCGCGGCGGTGCTGGGCGCATTGATCGGCGACGGCACCTGGTTCGCGGCGGGCCGTCTGTATGGACGCAAACTGCTCGCGTGGCTCGGCCGCTTGTCGCCCGCCGTCGATACGAGGCTGGAAACCGCGCGCGCGCTATTCGAACGCTATGGCGTGCCGCTCGTGTCGATCTCTAAGTTCGTGCCCGGCCTCGGCCTGATCACGCCGCCGCTGATGGGTACGACCGCCGTCGACATCCGCATCTACGCACTATGGGATCTGGCCAGCGTGATCGCGTGGGCGACGTTCTGGCTGCTCGGCGGCGCGGCCGTGGAACGCGAGGTGCATATGCTGCGCGCGTTCGTCGAGCAGCGCGGCGGCACGATCGCCGACATTCTTCTTGCGGTGGCGCTCGTCTATCTGCTCTACCGGCTGTATCTGCGATATTACGAACGGCGCCGGTTCACGCGAGCCACGTCGGCCCAAGCCGAGCCGATGCTGGCCGCGCCGACGCAGGCCTCATCGGCGAGTGCCGCCGCGTCGAGCATGCCGTGGCGCTGGCGGTGCTCCGGCCGCCTGCGCCGCATGGCGCCGTCCCGCGTGCTCGATGCGCGGCCCGGCGCTCCGCTGCTCGATCTGCGACGCCAGATTCCCGACGCGCGCGCGCTCGATCCGCATTCGCCTGAACAGATCGACGGCGCGCTGCGCACGCACGACATGGTCATCTATTGCATCTGCCCGGACAGCGCGACCGCGCTCGAAGTCTCGCAACATATGCGCAGCAATGGCTACACGCGGATTCGCGCACTGCGCGGCGGGCTCGATGCATGGCAGCGGCGTGGCTTCCCGGTGGGCTTGCTGGCTTACGCGGATGGTTCGGCCGCCGATCGGCCGCGCTCGGCGTTGCGGGACGAAACACCAGCGGCGGTGACGTTGCGCGGCTTCGCGCCGCGCAGTGCGGAGCGCGCCTGAATTGCGCTGCGTCGCGACAATCTGGGCCGGGAAGGCGCTCACGCTCACGCGAACGAACACCTGGCGTTAAGGCGCCGCCCCCGTGCGCGAGACCCCCTGCGTCGCCGAATACTCGTCCCACTGCGCCGACCGGGTGCGATTGCGCCCTTCGTTCTTCGCCACATACAACTGTCCATCAGCGGCGGCCATCAGTTCGAGTCCGTTCGCGACATCCGTGGCGCTCGGCAGCGCCGTTGCGCAGCCGACGCTCACCGTCACCGCCTCCGGTGCATCGTGTCCGCGCACGATGACCTGGTTTTCCACCTTGCGACGAATCTGCTCCGCGACCGCGAACGCGCCCTGCGCGGTCGTATCCGGCAGCACCACCGCGAACTCTTCGCCGCCGTAGCGCGCGACCAGATCGGCCGAGCGCCGCGCCACGGACGCGATGCAATCAGCCACCGCGACCAATACCTCGTCGCCGCTCTCATGGCCGTAGGTATCGTTGAAACGCTTGAAGTGATCGATATCGATGAACAGCACCGACAACGGCTTGTTCTCGCGTCGCGCCCGCTTCCATTCGTCGTCGAGCCGCTTGTCGAGCACGCGGCGATTGCTGAGCCCGGTCAGCGGATCGGTCGCGGCAAGACGCAGCAGCGCGGCCTGCGCGCGCTGTTTGTCGCGAAGCGCGAACGCGAGCAGCCACGACACGAGCACGAACACCGAGCCGAACGAGATGGTCAGCGCGGCGGCCACGTGGCTGCGACGCTGCCACGGCGCGAGCACGTCATCGACAGCGGGCGCGACGGCCACGATCAGCGGCGTGCCCGGTACGTGCGTGTAGGTGAAGATGCGACGCACACCGTCGACCCGCGAGACCGATACGTAGCTGCCGGAGTCGTGCACCGTCATCGGTGCGAAGGTCGGCGACTTTGCGACGCTGGTGCCGATAGCGCGCGCGTCGAACGGCTTGCGCGCGAGCAGCGTGCCGTCCGCCATCACGATGAACACCGAGCCCTGCTCGCCGGTGTCGATCCGGTCCAGCAGGTGCTGGAAATACTCGATGCGGATCGCGAGCAGCGCGATACCGGCGAAGCGGCCTTGCGCATCGTCGATGCGCCGCGTCAGCGCGATCGACAGCTTGCCGCCACGCAGCCGCGACATGAACGGATGCGAGAAATACAGGCCCGCCGCCGGATTGCGCTGATGCACCTGAAAGTATTCGCGATCGTCGAGATGGACGGTGGTGTTGGCGTCGGCGTACTGCGCGGCGGCCACTTCACCGTCGGCGCCGACTATATACGCGCCGCCGAGAAACGCGGCGGTGGTCGCGCGATCGAACAGCATCGCCTGGCGCACCGGGACCGGCAGCGTCCAGGTGAGCGGATCGCCCGCGGCATCCACCATCGATTGCAGCGACAGACTATAAATTTCGACGTTGCGCGCGAGATCGGCGGAAATGATCGACACGAGGTTTTGCGACGTCTGGCGCGCATGATCGAGCATTTCGCGGCGACCTTCGCCGACCTCCACCGCTGTCAGGATCGACATCGCCAACGCGACGAGCGTGCCGGCAATGCCGGCCACCCACGGGCGGTTGCCCACATAGCGGGTCATCCCGGCTCGAACGGCGCGCAACGTCAGGCGCAGCCGATGACGCAGCGAAAGCCCATGCGGTGCCACGCTCCTCGCCTCCTTCGCGGACTATTCTTTCGGGCCGCAGCGCGGTGCGCCGTGCATTTTGGGCTGCGGATCCTCCGCGCTAGCGAGGACCGAACGCGCTCTCTCAGCCCAGTAGCTCCGACGCCGCGCGCAAGCGGCGTTTGCGTTTCCTGTCGAGCCAACCCAACGCGGCTTCGATGTGGTCCGCGTCGGCAAACGATGCGGCATTGTCGCGCAACAGCGTTTCGCTCGCGACGGTATCGTTGAGCATGCCGAAGCGCTTCTGGATTTTTTTCAGGCGCTTGAGCGTGCGCTTATGGCTGGTTTTAAGCACCGGCCCGAAAAACTCGAACAGATAGCGCAGTTTCTTGCCCGCTTTTCTGACATCGTGAAAGGCTGCGTAATTCGAGCGTTTCGCATGGCGCGCGCGTTTGATGCGCTTTTTCAATGAGCGCTCCGACGCCCCTATGCGTCGAGCGGCAAATTTGCGCAGCGCAATAGCCGAATCGTGCGTGGCCTGCAGTTGCGCGGAAGTGGTGGCCAACGCATCGCGCAGCAGGTGTTTGACGTCGGCGTTCAACAACGTCTCGCGGCTGGTCGCCAGTGTGTCGCGGCGCGCCTGCTCGAGCTTCGGCATCAATGCTTGCGCGCCGCTGTCTTGCTGCCTGAGCAACGCGATCAGGATGTCCCAATCGCGCGTTTTACCCGCCGCGGTGGCGAGAAACTTGTAGACCGCGCGTTGCCGGGAATTTTCGCCCTTGTCGAGCAGCGGTGCGAAAGCCCACCATAACGAACGCAAACGCCGCAGTGAAACGCGCAGTTTGTGCAGCGCTTCGGGTGACGCGTCGCCGTGCACCCCTTTGGCGAGCCGGATCGCCTCATCGACGAGCGGCGCGGCATAGGAAGTGAAGGCACGCTGTGCCGGTTCGTCTTCTACCGGCTCGTTGACTGTCTCGCTGTCTTGCTTCATCGACGCTCCCGGCAAACATGACCTTACTTCCAGCGTAGCAAAAATGATGCTCAGGAGGATCGCGGCGCGTGTCAGCCGACTCTTCCCTCACGCGTTGGCGCGTCGCGCCGGCAGCGTCTATCCTCGACCGATAGGATCGCGCGTTGCACGGTTCGGCGAGTGCTCCGGCGACGATGCAGTGTGCAGTGCGGCAAATGCCGCAAACAGACCTTAGGAGGATGTATGCGAATTCTCGTTGTCGGTGCGACCGGCCTGCTCGGTTCGCACATCGTGAGGCTGCTCGCCACGGAACATGACGTGGTCGGCGCGAGCCGCAAAGGCTCCGAACTGCACGTCGACCTGTCGGACAAACGCAGCATCGAAGCGATGTATGCGCAAGCCGGCAGCTTCGACGCGATCATCTGCGCGGCCGGCTCGGCGAAATTCGCGCCGCTCGCGGCGCTTGGCGACGAAGACTTTTCTTTTAGTCTTGCCAATAAACTGATGGGGCAGGTCAATCTGGTGCGCTGCGGCGTGGACCATGTGTCGCAAGGCGGCTCGTTCACACTGACGAGCGGCGTGCTCGCGCAACAGCCGATGGAAGGCAGCGCCGCGGTCAGCATCGTCAATGCGGGTGTCGAAGCGTTCGCGCGCTCGGCCGCGCTCGAGTTGCGAGGCAAGGCCCGCGTCAATGTGGTGAGCCCGGGGTGGGTCGCCGAAACGCTCGAATCGATGGGCCGCGATCCGTCGCAAGGGGTACCGGCGGAAATCGTCGCGCAAGCTTATAAACGCACCCTCGGTGGCAGCGCAAGCGGCGAAGTAGTCAGCGCATCGTAAGCGCAACCGAAGCCCGCTCGCCGCTCGTGCTCTTGCTTAGTTCGGTTCGGACATCTTGCTATTCCCGTCCGCCAGCCCGCGTAGTATTTACCGGCGTGAGCGGCGTAGCATAGGGCGCGCCGCGCCTGCTTTTCCCGCACCCCCAATGCCGTCACGTAGTTGTCATCGTTGCGACACACAGCGAAAGCAGCATCAAGAACTCTGCGACCACTTTTTGGGGCTCACGTCATGCCGGAACTTTCGTATCCGCAACCAGGCGCCGCCAGCGGCAAAGGCCGTAACGCGGGCCTGGTTATTTTCGTTGCCCTGCTCATCGCGGGCGTCGTGTACTGCGGCGTTCATCTGATAGACGATCTGCAGCCCGTACGCGAAAGCTCGGTACTGCCGTATCTGCTGCTCGGTGTCGCGCTGCTGATCGCGCTCGGCTTCGAGTTCGTCAATGGCTTTCACGATACGGCCAACGCGGTCGCCACCGTCATCTACACCCACTCGCTGACGCCGAATATCGCGGTGGTCTGGTCCGGCACGTGGAATTTTCTGGGCGTGCTGACGTCGAGCGGAGCGGTCGCCTTCGGCGTGCTGCAACTGCTGCCCGTCGAGTTGATTCTGCAGGTTGGCAGCAGCGCCGGCTTCGCGATGGTATTCGCGCTGCTGATCGCCGCGATCATCTGGAATCTGGGCACGTGGTCTTTGGGCCTGCCGTCTTCGAGTTCGCACACGCTGATCGGCTCGATCATCGGCGTAGGTCTGATGAATCAGATGCTGCATGGTGCGAACGGCACCAGTGGCGTGGACTGGAATCAGGCGCTCGGCGTCGGCAAGTCGCTGCTGTTTTCGCCGATCGTGGGCTTTCTGCTTGCGGGCCTGCTGCTGCTGATCCTGAAGGCCGTCGTGCGCGTGCCCGCGCTGTATGCCGAGCCGAAGGGCAAGGAGCCGCCGCCGTTCTGGATTCGCTGCCTGCTGATTCTGACCTGCACGGGCGTGTCGTTCGCGCATGGCTCGAACGACGGCCAGAAAGGCATGGGGCTGATCATGCTGATCCTGATCGGTACCGTGCCCACCGCCTACGCGCTGAACAAGGCGGTCACGCCGGCGCAAACGGAGAACTTCGTCGCGGTCGCGCATCAAACCGCGGCGACGCTGTCGCGCTACACGCAGGGCGCGGCGCCTTCCGCGGATCCGCGCGCCGACGTCGAGGCCTTCGTGCGCACCCCGTCAGCTGACGCCCGCCACGCTGCCGGCGCTGCAGCAGCTGACCGAGCAGATCGGTCGCCAGGTCGCCGAGTCGGGCTCGATGGCCGCGGTGCCGCAAGGCATCGTCGATAACGTGCGCAACAACATGTATGTCACCTCCGAGGCGATCCGTCTGATGCAGAAGGCCAATCAGCCGCAGTTCTCGCCCGAAGACGCGAAGGTCATCGCCAACTTCAGAACGCAGATCGACCACGCGACCAAGTTCATTCCGCCGTGGGTCAAGGTGGCGGTCGCGATCGCGCTGGGTCTCGGCACGATGGTCGGCTGGAAGCGCATCGTCGTTACGGTGGGCGAGAAGATCGGCAAACAGCATCTGACGTACGGCCAGGGCGCGTCGGCTGAACTCGTCGCGATGATCACGATCGGTGCCGCCGACGTCTACGGTCTGCCGGTGTCGACGACCCATGTGCTCTCTTCCGGCGTGGCCGGCACGATGGCGGCCAACGGCTCGGGTCTGCAATGGGCCACGGTGCGCAGTCTGATCCTCGCATGGGTGCTGACGTTGCCCGCGTCGATCGCGCTCGCGGGCGGGCTGTTCTGGGCGTTCCGTTCGGTGTTCTGAGTTCGCCGATCTGGCGGGGCGAAGCACGAAGAAAAGCGCGGTACGCTGATATACGTACCGCGCTTTTTCGTTGGCCGGCTATTTCATACGATCCGCTGTTAATACAGCTCAGGCACGATCATCGACTGAGGCACCGGCTGACGGCTATAGTCTTCGTGATAGACACGCGACGGCAAGTCGATCTGCGGATGCTCGATCTCGTGATACGGCACCTGGCTCAGCAGATGCTGAATGCAGTTCAGGCGCGCGCGTTTCTTGTCGACGGCCTGCACGACCCACCACGGCGCCTCGGGGATATGCGAGCGCTGCAGCATCACCTCCTTCGCCAGCGTATAGGCTTCCCAGCGGCGCCGGCTTTCCAGATCCATCGGACTCAGCTTCCACTGCTTGAGCGGATCGTGAATGCGGTTCTGGAAGCGGATTTCCTGCTCTTCGTCGGTGATCGAAAACCAGTACTTGAGGATCTGCACGCCGCTGCGCGCCAGCATCTTTTCGAACTCCGGCACCGAGCGGAAAAACTCTTCGTATTCCTCGTCGGTGCAGAAGTTCATCACGCGCTCGACGCCCGCGCGGTTGTACCAGCTGCGATCGAATAGCACCATCTCGCCGCCCGCCGGCAGGTGCGATACATAGCGCTGGAAATACCATTGCGTGCGCTCGCGATTGTTCGGCGCGGGCAATGCGGCCACGCGGCACACGCGCGGATTGAGGCGCTGTGTGATGCGCTTGATCGCGCCGCCCTTGCCGGCCGCGTCGCGCCCCTCGAAGATCACGACGAGCCGGTGCCCGGTCGCGACGATCCAGTCCTGCAGCTTGACCAGTTCTCCCTGCAGCCGGAACAGTTCGCGGAAGTACTGCTTGCGCGCCTCGCGATGCTCGGGCGTCAAGCCGTTCGGGCCGTCGATGATGCGGTCGTCGACCTCCATTTCGAGTTCTTCGTCGTAGGCATCGATGAGGTCTTCCTCGAAACGGCGTTGCCGCTCCGCCATCAGTTCGATATCGGGTCTCGGGTCCGGCTCTTTCATTGCGGCTCTCCTCGCAACAGGAATGGGATGGCGCGCGGCGGCTAGCGCGACGCGGTCGCGTTCGATTATCGAAGCGCGAGGTGTCAGCCGTGTTACCGCGTGGGCGGCCGCTGCACATGCGTGGTAACCCCATGATAGCGAGTTTTGCCCCGACTTCGGCCGCTAGGGCAGTGGCCGCGCGAAGCTCAGTTCGTGGCCGTCCGGATCGGTGATATGAAAATAGCGCTCGCCCCACGGCGCATCCGACGGCGCGAACGTCGGCTGCAAGCCTGCCGCCACCGCCCTGGCATGGAACGCGTCGACGTCCGACACGTAGATGATCACGCGCCCCCACCAGTTGACCGGCGCGCGCGCATCAGCGATCAGGTTCAAATACGAACTGCCGAACGCGAACGACGTGAAGGCCTCGCGCGGACCGCCGAACTTGATCGGGAAGCCGAGCGCTTCGTAGAACGCGACGGCGCGCTGCATGTCGCTGGTGGCGAGCGTGATCGCACAGAGCGACTCGATGCGTGGACCCGGCTGCGGGGATTGCGGCGCTGAAGCGTTAGATGCGGACATGAACAGGGTCTCCGTGGCGCGAGCGAGCGGCGAGCGACGGCCCGCCCGGGAAAGTGTCTCACGGGCAGTGGCCACCGGTCTGGCGGCGCGGCCGGGACGCCGCCGACGCCCCCGCGATGCACTTGAAAACTCGCGCACCGTCCCGCATCTCGGAGCCCGTCTATCCGGAGCATCGTTATGGGAAGCCGCCCACGCTTCATCGATGACCTGTCGAGCGCCGCATCCGACGCCCCCGGGCCCCAGTCCACCGACCTTTTGACCCACGACGACGACGCGCTGCTCGACGCCTACTCCCGCACCGTGATCGGTGCACTGGAGCGCGTGCAGCAGGCGGTCGCGTTTATCGCCGTCGAACGCCGGCTGCCCGGCGACGCGTCCGCGCATGGGCGCGGCGCGCGCGGCGGCACCGGCTCGGGCTTCCTGTTCACGCCCGACGGCTACCTGCTGACCAATAGCCACGTCGTGCATGGCGCGACGCATATCCAGGTGACGCTGGCCGACGGCGCGAAGTTCGACGCCGATCTGGTCGGCGACGATCCCGGCAGCGATCTCGCGGTGCTGCGCATCGGTTCGCCGGAACCGCTGCCGCATGTCGAACTCGGCGAATCATCGAAGCTGCGCGTCGGGCAGATCGCCATTGCGGTCGGCAACCCGCTCGGGCTGCAACAGACCGTGACGACCGGCGTCGTTTCGGCGCTCGGCCGGTCGCTGCGCTCGAACTCCGGCCGCATGATCTACGACGTGATCCAGACCGACGCGGCATTGAATCCGGGCAACTCGGGCGGACCGCTGATCAATTCGGCGGGTCAGGTGATCGGCGTGAATACCGCGATCATTCCTGGCGCACAGGCCATCTGTTTTGCGACCGCGATCGATACCGCGAAGTGGGTCATCATGCAGATCTTCGCGCACGGTCGCGTGCGACGCGCGTATATCGGCGTGGCCGGCACGACGACGCCGCTGTCGCGGCGCGTGCAGCGCTACTTCGGGCTCGGCACGCAAAGCGGCGTGCGCGTGATGGAGATCGTCAAAGGCAGTCCGGCGGCGCTCGGCGGCTTGCGCACCGACGACACGATCGTCGCGATCGACGCGCAGCCGGTGCAGGATGTGGATGCTCTGCAACGCACGCTCGATGCGTCGCGTATCGACAAGCCGGTCAACGTGACGGTGTTGCGCGGCGCGCAGCGGGTGGAGTTGACGGTGACGCCGGTGGAGCAGGCAGGGTGATGGGGGGATTGCCGGGGGACTGCGGGTGGACAGTCAGGCGCCACCCTACCGCAAACCCTACATTAGACTCTACAAGAAATAATTAAAATCCTTATAAATCAATTTATTGAACGATATAATCAACAACATCTAACTCTACATTAAACCCTACAATCCGCGATGACGACCGTCGTATCGTTCGAACCCTTGTTTCCTGAGGACCGTGTATTGGATCCGCTGATCGAGCGCACGACCGAACTCGTCGACTCATCGCAAAAGCTCCTTGCCGTAAGCGGGACGCCATTTGCCGCGGCGCTCGTCCCGCAATTGCGTGCGATGAATTCGTACTACACAAATAAGATCGAAGGCCAGCACACCACGCCCGCCAGGATCGAGGCCGCTCTCAAGCGCGACTATTCAGCTGACGTCGCCGAGCGCAAAAAGCAGCGCCTTGCGATGGCGCATATTGCAACGGAATCCTCGCTCGAAGAAGAGTGGGATTCGCTTGCGACGCCCGCCCTGTTCGAGCCCGCACGACTTACGGCCATTCATGAGCGATTTTTTTCCTATTTGCCGGTCGCTGAGAGATTTACCAGCGAGGGCGAACCAATCGTGCCGGGCGAACTTCGCAGATCGGACGTCACCGTGGGCCGGCATCTCGCGCCAGAACCTGAAATGATCGCGCCATTGCTCGATGCATGGGCCAAGCGATATGCGCGCCTACGGATCAAGGACCATCAGTTGATCGGCATCGCCTGCTCGCATCATCGGTTGGCATGGACTCACCCGTTCGCAGACGGCAATGGCCGGGTGGCACGTCTGCATTCACATCTCGCTTTACGATCGGCCGACTTGACGCATGGCCTATGGTCTCCGCTTCGCGGTCTCGCACGCGAACATGAGCTGTACTACGCAAGATTGAGCGAAGCCGACCAGACGCGCCGCAATGACCTCGATGGCCGAGGCAATCTATCCCAGGAAGGCCTGGTGCGTTTCGCGCGGTTCTTTCTCGATTGCTGCCTGGACCAGGTAAGCTTTATGGTTCGCATGACCGAGTTCGATGGCATTGCAGATCGCCTGCTCGATCTATTGCGCTACCTCGATTCGAATCCGTGGATGATCGGCTCCGAAAAATCGGTGATCAAACCGGAGGCCTCGGCACTGGCGATGGAGTTTGTGGCGACGCGGCGTGCAGTCAGCCGCGCCGAATTCAATCAGATACTTGGCGTTACTGATGTTCTGGCTCGCCGGATTACGCGCTCTCTACTTGATATTGGACTGCTCGACTCGCCTTCCCATCGCGGCAATCTCTCGTTCGGTCTCCCATTGAAGAGTCTTCGATTTCTATTCCCGAGACTATGGCCCGAAGTCGATCAGGACTAGGCTGATCGTCGAAGAGAATGGCTGCAACCGGCTCTCCTCCCTACCGAACCACCCGCGTCACCCCTCGCCCGCGCGGATCGGCCGCCGCCTCCGGCTCGTCCCCATCGATCCTGATCACCTGAACATCGCCGGTGAATTCCTGCCCTTCCAGCTTGTAGCCCTTCGCCTCGAGCTGCTGGGCGAGTTCGCCCTCGATCGGCTTGTACGGCTCCGAATAGATCGTATTCGGCGGCAATAGCTGGTGATGGAAACGCATCGCGGCGAGCGCATCCGGCAACGGCATGTCGAAGTCGTAGATGTCGGTGATCACCTGGAAGATCGTCGTGAAGATCCGCGATCCGCCCGGCGTGCCGATCACGAGCGCGACCTTGCCGTCCTTCGTCAGAATCGTCGGCGCCATCGACGACAACGGGCGCTTCTTCGGCTCGATCGCATTCACGTCGCTGCCGACCACATCGAACATGTTGGCGGCGCCCGGCTTCGCGGAGAAGTCGTCCATCTCGTCGTTCAGCGCGATGCCTGCCCGATCCACCACGACGCCCGAGCCGAACGCGCCGTTCAGCGTGTACGTGTTCGACACCGCGTTGCCCCATTTGTCGACCACCGAAAAATGCGTGGTCTCCGCCTTCTCCGGCATCGAGGTCCCGAGCCCCGGCTGAATGCTCTTCGTGTCCGACGGCGCATTCGGATCGACCTCGGCCGCGCGCTTGGCCAGATACGGGTCGTCGATCAGTTGCGCGACCGGCACCTTGTAGAAATCCGGGTCGCCGAGATACTGCGCGCGGTCCGCGAACACGCGCTTCTCGAGCTCCGCGATCAGATGCACGTATTGCACGGAATTGAGCGGCACGTTCTTGAACTCGGGCGCGATATCGGCCTTCATCTTCAGCAGTTGCACGAGCCCGACGCCGCCCGAACTCGGCGGCGGCGCGGTGATCACGCGGTAGCCGTTCCAGTTCGCCTGCACCGGCTCGCGCCAAACCGCCTTGTACTGCGCGAGATCGGCCTTCGTAATCAGGCCGTGGCCGCGCATCGAAGCGGCGATCAGATCCGCAGTCTTGCCCGTGTAGAAATCTTTCGCGCCCTGATCGGAAATACGCTGCAGGACCGCGGCAAGGTCAGGCTGCCTGAAGGTGACGCCCTGCTTCAGATTGCCGAAGTAGGTGTCGAAATTGGTCCTGCCCGCGAAGTTCTTCGCCGCATCGTCGCGCCGCTTCTGCAGTTGCGGGGCGACCACGAAGCCGTCGCGCGCATAGTGAATAGCCGGCGCGAGCACCTGCTGCCATTTCAGCTTGCCGAAACGGCGCTGCGCTTGCCACATGCCGTCGACGGTGCCTGGCACGCCCACCGCGCGATAGCCGACCAGGCTCATGCCTTTGATGATCTCGCCCTTGTCGTCGAGATACATGTTCTTCGTCGCGGCGAGCGGCGCGCGCTCGCGATAGTCGAGGAAATACGGCTTGTTGTCGACGTACAGCGTCATGAACCCGCCCCCGCCGATGTTGCCCGCATCCGGGAACGTGACCGCGAGGGTGAAGGCGATCGCGGCGGCCGCATCGACCGCATTGCCACCTTCGTTGAAGATCTGCTCGGCGGCATCGGCGCTGTATGAGTCCGGCACCGCAATCGCCGAACCGGCAAGCACGGCCGGTTGCGTCTTCGCGGGCGCTTTCGCGACAGCAGGCGCCGCCTCGAGAAACCCGGTTGAAACGCAGAGGATTGCGATCAGGGCAAGACCGCTGATCGAAGCACTGGTTGAAGCTTTGACGTTGCGAAACAACTTCATGACCTCCTCATCGACGACGACATCCGCATGATGGCTTACGCGCGCCCGCGACGGCCGCGCGAGATCTCATCGCCCGCGTCTCGCGGCAGCCGCCGCGTAATCGGAATCGACAGGCACGAGAACAGACCGACGACGAGAAACGCCGGCCAGAAATCGGAGAACACGATGTTCGGATGCCCTTGCACACGATGCGAAATCTGCAGCACGATGCCCGAGATCGTCACGCCGAGGCCGAGCGACATCTGCTGGATGACGCTCGCGACACTCGTCGCGCGGCCGACGTCGCTGCCCGGAATATCGGCATAGGCCAGCGTATTGAGCGACGTGAATTGCAGAGAAGGAAAGAAGCCGCCCACCAGCACGATGCCCCAGATCACCCAATGCGGCGTGCCGGGAAAGAACAACCCGTACACGGCGATCGCGAGACCCGCGCACGCGGCGTTGACCATCAGCACGGTACGAAAGCCGAAGCGTTCGAGAATGCGCGACGCCACCGTCTTCATGAAGATCGAACCGAACGCGGACGCGCACGTGATCGCGCCGGCTCTGAACGCGGTCATGCCGAGCCCTTCCTGCAACGCGAGCGGCAACAGGAACGGCACGGCGCCAAGACCGATCCGAAACAGCGAACCGCCGATCACGCTCGCATGAAAACTTGGAATGCGCAGCAAACGCAGATCGAGCACCGGCAGCGCGACGCGGCTCGCATACAGCACATAAAGCAGCAGCAACACGATGCCGGTCACGCACATGCCGACCGATAGTCCCGTCGACACCAGTTCGCCGCCGACCAGCGAGAGCCCGAGCATGAACAGCGAAGCCCCGCTAGCCGACAGCACGAAGCCGAGCCAGTCGAGCCGGCCCGGATGCGGCTCGCGCGTATTGGCGATGTATTTGTTGGTGAGCCAGATGCCGAGCAGGCCGATCGGCACGTTGATCACGAAGATCAGACGCCAGTGCAGATAGGTCGTGATAAAGCCGCCGAGCGGCGGCCCGACCACCGGACCGAGCAACGCCGGCACCGTCAGATAGTTCATCGCGCGAATGAACTCCGACTTCGGCAGCGACCGGAAGATGATGATGCGGCCCACCGGCACCATCAGCGCGCCGCCGATGCCCTGCACGAAGCGCGCGAGCACGAAGGTATCGAGCGAAGTCGAGGCCGCGCACAACAGCGAGCCCGCCAGGAAGATGCCGATCGCGGTCCGGAACACGGTGCGCGAACCGAAGCGGTCGGCGACCCAGCCGCAGATCGGGATAAAGACGCCAAGGCCGATCACATACGCGGTGACCGCAAGCTTCAGCGTGATCGGATCATGACCGAGGTCGCGTGCCAGAACCGGCAGCGACGTCACGATGACCGTGCCGTCCACGTTTTCCATGAACATCGCGCACGCGACGATCAGCGGAACGATGAAAGCGCCTAAAGCGAGCAGCATTGTCATGGCGACGGGCGGCCAGCCATCAATGGAAAGCGTCGATTATGGCATCGCGGCGACAACAAATGTTGTCGCGCGACGGGATTTTGCCGGGTGCCATCGCGCGCTGCCGTGCATCTTCGCGCGCGGCACGGACGCCTCAGCGCGATGCGCTGACGAGCGGCTGCAACTGCGGCAGGATCTCGTTGGCGGCGCGCGCGACGTCGTTCGGGAAGTCGATCTCGATCCACGGCGCGCCGGTCACGTCGGCCGTGTCGAACAGCTGGCTGCGCTCGAGCAGCAGGTCACGCACCGCCTCTTCGTGCGGCATGTTCGCGCGGCCGCTGTCGATATAGCCCGCGACGATCTGCGTGAAGCGTCGCGCGGTTTCCTCGCGGAAGCGGAAGAAACCGACCGACTCGCCGATCGTGTCGTACTCCAGATTGACCGCGAGCTGCTTGCGCAACTCGACCGGCACGCCGTCCTTCAGGCACAGCTTGACGGGCTCGTCGCCCGCTTCGAAATCGCGGTCGATCAGCAGACGGTTCACCGACTCGCCCGCCACCAGCGCGCTCAGGATGCGCTCGTCGTACAGCACGTCGGCGTCCATCAGCAGCACGTCGCCGCCGCGCGTCAACGCGTCGGCAACGGTATGCACGGTCAGCACGCTGCCAAGATCGAAGCGCGGATTGAGCACGGTCTCGACCTTGTGCGGCCAGTCGATGCGCGCGAGTTCCGCCTGCACGGATTCCGGCTGGAAACCGAGCGCCAGCACGACGTCGGTCACGCCAGCGGTTTTGAGCATCTGCAGATGCCGTTCGAGCAGGCTCATGCCGTCGAACTGCAACAGGCATTTCGGAAACTGGGCTTGCGGCGGCTGCTGGAGACGCAGGCCGAGGCCCGCTGCGAGAATGATTGCGCGCATGCGCGGTCCTTTGAAAAAAGTACGGAGGTCAATCGGCAACCGGCACGCGCCGTGGAGCGCGCCGCCGTTGCCAGCTTCGTTCGCTGAAGTGCAATACAAGCAGGCCCGGCAGGCCCAGCAGGAGTTCACGCGCACGCTTGGCGAGCGACAACGCCAGCGCCGCGTCGGGCGGCAAACCCACCAGCGGCGCGAGCAGCAGATAGCCGCCCTCCTGCACGCCGAGCGAGCCCGGGATCATGAAGGCCGCGCCGCGAATCGCCTGGCCGATGCTTTCCAGCAGCAGCGCGTCGATCCAGCCGACCGGATGACCGAGAAAACGCAGCGCGAGCCATACCTCGGCCGTGCCGACGACCCATCCCACGAGGCTCAGCGCAAAGCTCGCCGCCACGCGGCCGCGCTCGCGGTACAGCGACTGCACGGCGGCATCGACGGCTTCCGCGCGCGTCATCAGCGACGACCAGTCGCGCTTGCCGAACACCTTCGACACCACGCCCAGCAGCCGGCCGAACAGACCGCGCCGCTGCGCGAAGTAGAACGCGGCGATCAGCGCGCCGAGCACGCCGGTCGCAATCAGCGTTGCGGTGCGCAGGTCGTGCAGCGTGCCGTGCGCGGCGTACGCGCCGAACATCGCGAGGCCACCGAGCGCGAACACGATTTGCGCGAGCGCCTGCCAGGTCGTGCTGACGGTGATCGCGGCGGCCGCGTCGCGCAGCAGCATGCCGCGCTGCGACAGTTGACGCACCATCACCACCGGGCCGCCGATCTGCCCAGCGGGCAGCAGGCTATTCACCGACTCGCCGATCCAGCGCGCGGACAACGCATCGCGCAGCGAGGGTTCGGCTCGCGCAGCGCTCGTCGCGCCGCTGGTTGCACCGCTTGCCGGACCTTCATGCGCACCGTCACGCGAAGGGTGGTCGCGCCTGAACAGCACGGCGATCGCAGCCGCATCGAGCACGAGCGGCACCACGTGGAACGCGGCGACGACCGCGAGGCCCCAGCCGGCTGCGAGCAAGGTCGACGCCACCGAGCCGAAGCCCTGCCAGGCGAGCAGGCCGACGAACAGCGCCGAGCCGATCGACAGCAGAAGCAGGGCCGCCCGACTCACGCGGCGTCCTTGCCGCGCGAGGCCATCTGACGGAACACCTGGCGGAAACCGAAGTACGCGATCGCGTCCTTCATGTTGGAAACGAAGCGGCGCCACGGCCGCATGTTGGGATCGGTGACGTATTCGAACGTCAGCGACACACGCATCTCGTTCGGCCCGGCCGGCGTGATGCGATGACGCAGCTTGTCGCCATCGAAAAACACGAGGCCGCCCGGCGGAATCTGCACCGAGCCCGGCTGGTCGGGCACCTCCGGATTGCGCGTATGCAGTTCGTAGTCGAGCCGGCACGACGATTCGTCGATCACGCCGAGCAGCAGCGTGTAGCGGCGTCCCTCGTAATACGAAGTATCGTAGTGCCAGCCGATATGGTCGCCGGGGCGCGTGTAGTAGTAGAGCGCGTATGCGTGCGGATCGTCGGCGGGCGACACCTGCAACTGGTCGCCGCTAAGCTGCTCGAGCCAGCCGATCAACTCCTTCGAGCGATACAGCTCGGCGACGAACGGCGCGAGACGGTCGATCGTATGGCGGCTGACACTGCCGCCCTGCTTGTGACCCGGCAGATAGTTGCGGTTCACTTCGTCGAGCAGCGCGCGCGCGCTGTGTACCAGCTGCGCGGTCACTTCCGGCGCGAGGAAATCGTCCAGATACAGAAACGCGTCCTGCGCGGCGAAGTCTTTACGCAGACGCGCGTTGTCGAACGTGCGGGTACGGCTCGCGACCGCGCGGTCGGCATCGGGCGCGGGCGTGCCTGACGACACGGGCGCGATCACGTCGTCTTCGGCGTGCAGATTCATTTGCTGGCCCACTGTTGACGGGATTCAGACGCGCTGGCAGCCTTGGCCGTCGGGCGAGCGCTACGGCGCGCGACGCGCCAGTAGTCGATCACCACCCATACGGCGAACAGCGGCGCGCCGATCGACGCGATCACCACGAACGGCGCGACGACATTCGTCAGCGTGACGATGGGCAGCAGGTACAGCACGTCCTCGGTTTCGAAGCCCCCCATCGACGCCTGCTTCGTGCCGGCCTTGCCGACCATTTCCTCGATCCGCATGCGCAAAAAGAAGATCAGGGCGACCGCGACACCAGCCACCGCGCCGAGCACGCCGGGCGCGAGCTTCAAAGCGTCGATCTGCGCGCCGCCGACACCGATACCCATGCCGACGAACAGCATCACGGTCACGAGCGCATCACAGGCGAGATCGTAAAAATGACCGATGCGGCTCGACTTGCCGCCCACTCGCGCGAGTTCGCCGTCCGTGTGATCGACGAAATTCGACAGGACGATCAGCAGTGCGCCCGCATTGGCCCACGCGAATCCCCCGTGCGCAAGGCACAGCGCGCCTGCGACGCCGATCAGCAGGCGCAGCGTGGTCAAATGGTTCGGGGTGACCCAGGTGTCGACTAGCGGTGTCACGAGCCGGCGGGCGAGCCGGGCGTCCCACGTACGTGGCGGCGGAACGTTGATTGGAGGTCGGGGTTGCGAAGTCATAGGGCGGAAATATATACGGGATTCTGAAAGCTTGCTGTTATGCCGTACGTTGCTCTGCAATTTGCAGATGCCGTTCGTGTGTCCGTCACAAAGCGGAATTCACCGAATCGCTGTAAAGTGCGAATCCAGTTGTGCCAGTCACGCGGAATCTGTTCGATGTGCAGCACCGCTCGTGCCCTCCGGGGGATGGCGCAGTGGTTGCTAATCCACGACATCGACTGTTGACGCCCGCCTACGCTCATGAACCGTCTCCTTGTCCCTCTGCTGTTTGCCGCCGCCGCCGCGCTGCCCCTTTCTTCGTTCGCCGTGGAGCTCGACGCGCCGCTGACATGCAATGAGAGCGGCCACCAGTTCATTGCCGATCTGATGCAGCAGCAGCTGATCAAACCGAAGCCAAGTCACGTCGAAAGCAACTCGATCAACGCGTTCTCGCCGATGCCCGATGTGCATCTGACCGCGTTCGGTTTCCGCGTATTCGCGGTGGTGGGCTTCGAAAAGGACGACCCGATGTTCCGGGTCGGCGACGGCGAACCGGTCGCCCAGTCCGCGTATGGCGCGGTCGTGTTCGGCAGCGACGACAATGTTAAAAGCGCGCTTGAAAACGCCGGCAGCACGGCGATCGTGCATCACGTCGCGCCGCTCATCACCGCGATTTTCTGCAAGCGCAGCTAGGGTTTGGCGAGACGTCGTATCCGACCGTTTCGCCACGATCGTCGATATCTTCGACCACGAGCCAGTTCGAGTGGCCAGCCATGATCGCCGGCAGTGTCAGCGACCAGCGGAGCCGATCACGACGCAACCGCGCCTATAACCGCCACTTACCCCGGCCGACGAAACTCGTTTGCCACCCACGCCGCGGCGCTCGCCTTGCTGAGCTTGAACGTCGGCGCAACCTGCACTTGCGCGATCTGCTCGCCGAAAATATCGAGCGCGCTCAACAGTGCGTACGGCTCGTCTTCGTCGGGGACGATGTCGAGCGTGATGTCGAGTTCGTCGTTGCCGTCCGCGCTCGGCACGCGCACTGTCTTGTGGAGTTGCGCGCGCAGCTGCTGCTCGTGACGACGCAGCACTTCCGTCGCGGTTTTCACGAGCGTGTTGAACGCCGATACGTCGAGCGGCTTCGGATCCTTCTTGTTGCGGCCCATCGTCCACGGTCCGACGAGCGCAGGCTCCGCCTCGCCGTCCTTGATCATTTCGACGGCCCAGCCTTCGTCGTCTTCGTTCTTGATGATGCGCGCGGTCCAGCCGTTGTCGCGCCACAGACGTTCTTCATGCACGCTGTCGTCCGGTCCGAGGAACTCGGCATTCGTGTCGGTCGAGGGAAAGGGCGTGTCGGTCATCACAGGTTCACTCACTTCGCGGGGCGCACAAACAGATTTCGAACCCGCGATTCTACCCGCCCAGCCGCTTGGCCCTGCTCGCTCTGACGAACGGACAAGGCGCGTTCGGAACGGCGCCGCCGCTCAACGCGCAAAAAGTTATATTTACCTACGCGACGATTTATCAATCCGCTTTAAATTTCAGATAAAAAAACGCGGCCCGAAAGCCGCGTGTAAAAATGAAAAAGACACCCTTTGGTCGAAGGGGTCTATCAAAATTATAAGTGGCATCCCCCCTCGATTTAAGGCTTTCTTCGAAAGACTGCATTGCGCAAAATCGTGGGAATCAGGGCAAACGGCCTCATCCGCTTTCCCCTTGTGCTCGCCGCGAGGCCTTGAGCCGTTACCGCCCGACAACAGCCCCTGACCTGACAGCGCGTCCCGCCATTCATCGTTAAAAATAATTTCCTTTTGCGGACCTGCACTTACGCGATTAATTCACATAATCCCGGATTCGAAAATTAAAGCGTTTAAGGCGCGCAATTAAATATCCGCATAGCGGCAATTACACTTCGCTGCGCATCGACACCAATAAACGCATGGCCGCGCTAGTGACGACGTCGACACATGCTCGGTATACTGCCCCGGCCGCCGTGCGACGCCGCGAAACCGCGCCGCCTGCACGGCAGCTTCGTCGCGAAGCATCGCGCTGTACGTCAGCGCATCGCGCTTCGCCCGCGCCTCACCTTCCCATGCATGACCGGGAATGCCGACGATCGGATCATGAAAAGACTTCTCCTGCTTGCCCCAGCTGTCGCCCTCACCGCCGCCCTCGCCGCTTGCGGTTCATCGGGCGGCCCCGCGCGCGATGCGTCCGCACCGCTCGTGTACGTGTCGTCGTCACGCACGCCTGCGTCCATCGCCGCCTGCCTCGAAGAACGTCTGCCGCGCGTGCGCACCTCGCACGCCGGCGCGGCGACCGAACTTGCGGTCGGTGCCGATTCGCACAACTCGTACTTCGTCACGCTGACCCCGCTCAACGGCAACACGGTCATCAAGGTCGTGCATCCGGCCAATGCGCCCGACGATCCGCCCGAGGAGGAAATGCGCTTCGATATCGCGCGCTGCGCGACCTGAGCGGCGCGGCGCGCTTGAACGCCGTGCGCGTCATGCACGGAAGGCCGGTGCGCGAATTTTTATCTGGCGCATCGGCTATTTTTTTACGCGCCCATCTGCGAACATAGCCGCCCTTTGTCTTTCGCGCGGCACGTGTGCCGCGAGTTTCGATGGCATCCAGCAAAGCGCATCATGCGACCGGTTTCGCAGCCGGCATCATCGCGGCGGCGATCGTCGCGCGCAACGGCGGCGGTCCGTTTCATGCTGGCGTGCTGCTGAGCTTCATCGCCGGCGTGGCCGGCAGCACCGCGCCGGACTGGCTCGAAGTCGCATGGTGGTCGCGCGCGCGGCGGCTGTGGATCACGCATCGCACGTTGACGCATTGGGGCATCGGCTGGCTCGCGCTGCTCGCGGTGTCGTATCACACGCTCGGACATTCGATCTTCGCGGCGCCCGCGTTCGGCTTCGCGTGCGGCGGCCTGATGCATCTGCTCGCCGACTGGCCGAATCCGCTCGGCGTGCCGTGGATCGCCGGGCGACATTCGTTGAATCTATGGAATAGCGGGCACTGCGATCTGATCGTCGTCGCGGCGTCCTGGGCGGCCGCGTGGTTTATCGGCGAGCATGTGTGGCTGCATGGCATGCATGCGTTGCCGTGGTTGCGCCATTGGCCGATCGGCTAGGCGCAGCGCGATGCTATCGGCCCGGCGTGCGGGCGCGGCGGCTAGCCGTGCATCATTGCCGTCCGTTGTCGGTGCGCTCTCCTTCGCGGACCTTGCCTTGCGATACGCTGCTGCCCGGCGGCACGCTATGCGTGAGCCACACGTTGCCGCCGATCACCGACCCGCGCCCGATCGTCACGCGTCCGAGAATCGTCGCGCCCGCGTAGATCACGACGTCGTCCTCTACGATCGGATGCCGGGCATTGCCCTTGATCAGCGTGCCGTCCTCATCGGCCGCGAAGCTCTTCGCGCCGAGCGTGACCGCCTGGTACACGCGCACGCGCTCGCCGATGATCGCTGTCTCGCCGATCACCACGCCGGTGCCGTGATCGATGAAGAAGCTCGGCCCGATCGTCGCGCCCGGGTGAATGTCGATGCCGGTCGCCGAGTGCGCGATCTCGTTGATGAAGCGCGCCAGCAGCGGCACGCCGAGCCGATGCAGCGCATGCGCGAGCCGATGATGCGTCATCGCCCACACGCCCGGATAGCACAGCAGGATTTCGGTGATGTGCTGCGCGGCGGGGTCGCCGGTGTACGCAGCCTGGATGTCGCTGACGAGCAGCGCGCGTATGCCCGCCAGCTGCGTCGCGAACTCGCGCGCCACCGCGAACGCGCGCTCCCGCAACTCGGCGTCCGGCGTCTCGCCGAACTCGGGCAGGAAGCGCAGCGCGCGGCGAATCTGTTCGGCGAGCAGCCGCAACGTGCTTTCGAGCGTGTGGCCGACGTAGTAGTCGACCGTTTCGTCGGTTAGATCGGGCGCGCCGTAATGCGTCGGAAACATCGCGGCGCGTAGACCGGCCACGATATTGACCACTGCTTCGCGCGATGGCAATTCGCGAATGCCGAGCGGATGCCGCGTGCGATGCAATTGCTCGCGCGAGGCGCGCAGGTCGGCGACGATCTGTTCAAGGCCCCAGTTATGGGAAGGCTCGTTGGGCATAAGGGACGGCGCCGTGCGGCGTGCACGGTTCGAAGTGGTTATCGAGCAGAGATTACCGCGTTTTAGCGGTGCCCGCCGGCAGCGCGCCGGTCGGCTCGGATTCATTGCATCGACGTGCGCTGGCACGCACTCATCGTTCCCTGACTTCAGATAGTCAGACTGCTCGCGTCGATCCAGCGCACTGCCCAATCGCGCGCGTGCGCGATGGCAGCGGCTTCGTCGGAGAAGCGCAGTTCCGTGGGAAAGAAACGGTTAGCGACCAGTTCGCCGTCGCTCGAGCGCGAGATCACCACATACGGTTGCCAGGAGCCGTCGCCCGAGCGCGCCGGTTCGCAATTCAGAAGATAGCCGCGATGTGTGAATGCAGCATCGAAGTGCATGAGTCACCCGCCCCTGAAGCCCCGTAACATTTTCTCAGTCGCGCGGCCATTTGTTTGTTAGTTTTTCCGACCATGCTGGAACAGCCGGAGCATGCCGCCAATTTATCCGCGCGTCGGTGCAGGAGTAAGATCATACTCTGTAGAAAATACGCGTCCATTGAAAAAAACGAAATGAATCGCGGACGTCATCGCCGTTTAATCGCGAGGTAACGCCACTCGCATCGAAGGATGGCGGAGAACGCATCGCGACTCTCGCGCACCGCGGCGCCGTGTCAGTCGGAACGGCTTTTGCTCTTTTCTTCGAATGTCCGCTTCAGGAGAATGCACGATGAACAGCGCGATCAGCAAACCCGAAAACGCCGGTACGAAGCCGGACCCGAAGGACCCACGAAGCACGGACCTGCACAACGACCGCACGCACGACAGCACGGTCGACACCGACGGCAAGAACCGCGAAGCGGCCCGTCTGGCGGGCCACGGCGCGATCTCGCCCGACGCGGTCACGACCAGCAATGCGACGCTCGACAACAGCGTGCCCGAGTCGCTCGATGGCATGGCCGGCTTCGACAGCAGGGTCGGCGGCAACCATCTGCTGCTCGCGCTCGAGCCGGGCTACTCGGTGATCGACAAGGGCATGGCCGAGCCGCTCGACGTCTACTCGGCCGACCATCAGTACGACGACCCGCGTCCGGTCGGACAGCGCCACGATCGTGGCCGCATTCACTATGCGCTCAATCATTTGCGGCCCGCGCGCGTAATCGAATTACATCGGGTGAAATAGGCGCGCGCGCATCATCCCTTTAGACGCGCGCGTTTGAATTACCGGGTTTATTCCGATTTATCAGGCAATCACGCAGCACGCACCGTTTTATTCTGGTGCGTGCTTTGCCTGGTTTAACGTGGGTTCGTTTAACGGAGTTGCGGATGAAAAGAATCGTCGTCATCGGTGCCACGGGCACGCTGGGCCAGGCGATCCGCGCGGAGCTGAAGGCGCGTCACGAAGTGATCGAGGTGGGCGCGACGCGCGGGCAATATCACGTCGATAGCACGGACCCGGCGAGCGTCGAGCGGCTGTTTCGCGACATCGGCAAGGTGGACGGCGTCGTCACCGCGACCGGCAAGGTGCATTTCGGTCCGCTGGAGCAGATGAGCATCGAGCAGTTCTGGGTCGGGCTGCGCGACAAGCTGATGGGCCAGATCAACGTCGTATTCGCGGCGCTGCCGTATGTGAACGACGGCGGATCGTTCACGCTGACGAGCGGCATTCTGGGCGACGAGCCGATCCCGCAGGGAGCGAGCGCGACGACCGTCAATCTCGCGCTCGAGGGCTTCGTGCGCGGCGCCGCGATCGAACTGCCGCGCGGGCTGCGCATCAACGTGGTGAGTCCGACCGTGCTGACCGAGTCGATGGAGGCTTACGCGCCGTTCTTTCGCGGCTTCGAGCCCGTCAGCGCGCAACGCGCGGCGCTTGCTTATCTGCGCAGTGTGGAAGGGGCGCAGACGGGGCGCGTGTATCGCGTGGGGTATTGAACCTCAGTGAATCTCCGGCTCGCCCGAGCTATTGGGACTCACGCCGCCGCGCTGCAGGAAGTCGAAATCGCAGCCTTGATCCGCCTGCATCACGTGCGCCTGATGCAGGGCGCCATAGCCGCGCTCGAAGCGCGCAGCGGGTTTGACCCACGCGGCCTTGCGGCGCGCGAGCTCTTCGTCCGATACCAGCAGATTCAGCCTGCGGCGCGGCACATCGAGCTCGATCAGATCGCCGCTTCGCACCAACGCCAGCGGCCCACCGACGAATGCCTCGGGCGCCGCGTGCAGCACGCACGCGCCATAGCTCGTGCCGCTCATCCGCGCGTCAGAGATGCGCACCATGTCGCGCACGCCTTTTTGCAGCAGCTTGCGCGGAATCGGCAGTTGACCCCATTCGGGCATGCCCGCGCCGACCGGCCCCGCGTGCTGCAGCACGAGCACGCAGCTTTCGTCGATGTCGAGCGCGTCGTCGTCGATGCGCGCGGCCATGTCGTCGTAGTCGCTGAACACGACCGCACGGCCCGTATGCACGAGCAGATGCGGCTCGGCCGCACCCGGCTTGATCACGGCGCCGTCGGGCGCGAGATTGCCGCGCAGCACCGCGAGGCTGCTGTCGCGCAGTAGCGGATTCGTGCGGCGGCGGATCACGTCGTCGTTGAAAATGCGCGCGCCGGCAAGGTTCTCGCCGAGCGTGCGGCCGTTCACGGTTTTCTGCGAGCCGTCGATCAGTTCGCCCAATTCCGCGAGCAGCCCGCGCAAACCGCCCGCGTAGAAAAAGTCCTCCATCAGATAGGCGCCGGTCGGTCTGATGTTCGCGAGCACGGGCGTGCGGCGCGCGATCTCGTCGAAGCGGTCGAGCGTCAACTCGATGCCCGCGCGCCGTGCAAGCGCGATCATATGCACGACCGAATTGGTCGACCCGGACAGCGCGACACAAGTCGTCACCGCGTTATCGACCGATGCCGCCGTGATCATGTCCGACGGCTTCAGATCCTCCCACACCATCTCGACGATACGCATGCCGGTTTGCGCGGCCATCTGCGCATGCCGCGAATCGGGCGCGGGAATCGACGCGAAGCCGGGCAGCGTGAAGCCCAGCGCTTCGGCCGCGCTCGTCATCGTCGATGCGGTGCCCATCGTCATGCAGTGACCGGGCGAGCGCGCGATGCCACCCTCGACGCCCTGCCAGTCGTCCGGCGTCAGCGTGCCCGCGCGCAGTTCGGCCCAGTAGCGCCATGAATCGGAACCCGAGCCGAGCGTCACGCCGTTCCAGTTGCCGCGCAGCATCGGGCCGGCGGGCAGAAAGATGGCGGGCAGATCCATCGAGATCGCGCCCATCAACAAAGCGGGCGTGGTCTTGTCGCAGCCGCCCATCAACACGACGCCGTCGGCGGGATACGAGCGCAGCATCTCCTCGGCTTCCATCGCGAGGAAATTGCGGTACAGCATCGTGGTGGGCTTCTGGAACGGCTCGGACAGCGTCTGCACAGGCAGCTCGATCGGAAAGCCGCCGGCCTGCCAGATGCCGCGTTTCACTTCCTCGACGCGCTGCTTGAAATGCGTGTGGCACGGATTGATCTCGCTCCACGTGTTCAGAATCGCGATGACCGGCTTGCCCGCGTATTCGTCGCGGTTGTAGCCCATCTGCGCGGTGCGCGAGCGGTGGCCGAACGAACGCAGATCGTTCGCGCCGTACCAGCGATGACTACGCAATTCCTCGGGGGTCTTTCTATTCGTCAACGTCTACTCCACGATTGGCGCCGACCATGCGTCAGCGCCTCTGTTCTTTCACGCGGGACACGATCTGCGTCGGGCTCACGAATTGTAGAGCGATCAGCACCCAGATCAACGTGATCGCCATATAGATCATCGCCATCGCATCGATCGATTGCGGCGCGCGCACGCCGGTCGAAAACACAGCGTAGTACAACGCGACCACCAGCGTTTGCGTGGCCGGACCGGCCGTAAAAAACGTCAGCTCGAACATGCCGATCGTGCGCACCAGCACGAGCAGCCCCGCCGCCAGCATGCCCGGCACGAGCAGTGGCAGCAGCACGTAACGGAAATAGCGGAACGTGTTCGCGCCGAAAATGCGCGCGGCCGCTTCGAGATTCGGATCGATCTGCTCGATGAACGGCGTCATCACCAGAATCACGAACGGCAGCGCCGGTACGAGATTCGCAAGAATCACGCCCCATAGCGTGCCGGCGAGTCCGACCTTGTACATCGCGGTCGCCATCGGAATGCCGTAGGTGACGGGCGGCACCATCAACGGCAGCAGAAAGATCAGCATCGCAAGGCGCTTGCCGCGGAATTGCACGCGCGCGAGCGCATACGCAGCCGGCACGCCGAGCAGCACCGACAGCAACACGACCGCGCCGACCACCTGCACGGTCACCCACAGCACGCTCGCGAGCTGGAAGTCGCTCCACGCCTGCGCATACCAGTGCAACGTGAAGCCTTGCGGCAACGCGGTGCCGAACCAGCGCGTCGCGATCGAATTCACCGCGACGGTCGCAATCAGCAGCACGACGTTGATCAGGAAGAACGCCATCACGGCCCACACCAGCACCTGCCAGATGCGGCCCGGCAGATTCGCGCGCTGACGCGCATGTTGCGCTGGCTCGCGGGCGCCGTCGCCCGGCTGAGGCGCCGCGCAAGCGGAGGTGGACGCGGACCAGTCGGGCTGCGTCGCGCGACGATCGGTCGTCATCAGCCTTTGCCTCCCGTTACGGGACCACGATAGAACCAGCGGCGCGCGCCGAGCAGCGCGGCGACCACCAGCAGTTGCACGAAGCCCATCACCATCGCGATCGCCGATGCGAGCGAATAGTCGTAGCTCTCGAACGCGGCTTCGGCCGCGGCAATCGACATCACGCGCGTCGGACCCGCGGGCGCGCCGAGCAGCACCGCCGACGGAAACACCGAGAACGCCTGCACGAACGACAGACACGCGGCCATCGTGAGCCCCGGCACGAGCAGCGGCAGATAGATGCGGCGAAACTGCTGCCACGGACTCGCGCCGAGCGTCGCGGCCGCGCTTGCGAGCGTCGGGTCGATGCCGGTCACGTACGACAGCGTCAGCAGAAACGCGAACGGAAAGCCCGACACGATCAGCGACAGCAACACGCCCGTGAAGTTGTGCGTGAGCCGCACCTCTTGCGTGTACAGATGCAGCGCCTGCAACGCCTGCGGCAGCCAGCCGTGCGGACCGAAGTACGTGAGCATGCCGTCGGCGATCAGCACGGTGCCGAGCGTCACTGGGATCACCAACAGCGTCGTGACGATCTTCTGATACCGCGAGTAGCGGCGCAGCGCGAACGCGACTGGCACCGACACGCCGACGTTGATCAGCGTGGCCGGCACCGACAGCTTCAGCGTAACGAAAATCGTCGGCCACATCGACGTGTCGGTGAAGAACGTCAGATAGTTGGCCCACACGCCGCCGCCGTTCATCGGCCGGAACGACAGCGCGAGACCATACGCGAACGGATAGATGAACAGCGCGACGATAAAGAGCAGCGCGGGCGCGACGAGCCAGGCCTTGGCATCGCGCGGCGCGCGGGACGTAAGCGGGGGGACGAGCGTCGGCGTGTTCATGCGGCCTCGGCGTCGTAGACGAGCACGCACGACGGCCGCACGCGCAGCGTGATGCGCTCGCCCTCCGCGCATTCACCGGTCACGCGCGCCCACACGTCGCCGAACGCGGTCTTCACGCGCAGCAGCGAATCGTGGCCGCCGTATTCGACCGCGTCGATCAGCGCCTCGAACGCGTTGTCGGCGCCGGGCTCGGCGCGCTCCATGTCTTCGGGGCGCAGCGCGACACTCACGCGTTTGCCGTCGAAGCCGGCCATCGGCGTGCCGATGAGCCGCACGCCGTTCGCAATGACCACGACGCCATCGCCTTGCATGCCCTCCAGCGTGAACTCGGCGACATTGCGATAACCCATGAAGCGCGCGACATGCAGATTGCGCGGCCGCGTATAGACCTCCTTCGGCGTCGCGACCTGCTGCACGACGCCCTCCCTCATCACGACGATGCGATCGGCCATCGACAGCGCTTCGTCCTGATCATGCGTCACGTACAGCGTCGCGCGTTCGAGCTGCGTATGGATGCGGCGAATTTCCGCGCGCATTTCGATGCGCAGCTTCGTATCGAGATTGGACAGCGGCTCGTCCATCAGGATCAGCGGCGGCTCGATCACGATCGCACGCGCGATCGCGACACGCTGCTGCTGGCCACCGGACAATTGGCCGGGCAGCTTGTGCTCATGACCGGTCAGTTGCACCAGTTTCAAGGCCTCGCGTGCACGGCGCGCGATCTCGCTTCTGCCGACGCCGCGCATTTTCAGCCCGAAGCCGACGTTCTCCAGCACGCTCATATGCGGGAACAGCGCGTAGTTCTGGAACACCATGCCGAAGCCGCGCTTTTCCGGCGGCAGCACGTCGATGCGCCGCTCGTCGAGCCAGATGCCGCCGCCGGTGAGCGGCTGCAATCCGGCGATGCAGTTCAGCGCCGTCGATTTGCCACAACCCGACGGCCCCAGCAGCGCGATGAACTCGCCGCGCCGGATCGTCAGATCGAGACCCTGCAGCGCGGCGATCGCGTGGCCTTGCGGGTTCGTGAAACTGCGGCTCACTGAATCGAGCCGCAACTGCTCAAAGTGATGCTTCATGGCGGTTCCCTGCTCCGCGTGAGGCGACGGATGTCGCGAGTGCCGCGCTTGCGGTGGGCGCGGCGCATCAGGCACTCAAGCCGAGACGCGCGTGATCGCTGAAAACACGCAGCGCGGCGGAACCTCACGCCGCGCTGCGTTTTGCCCCGTTTCCCGTCGCATTGGTGAAGGCCTATTGGGTCTTCTGCGCGCCGATCTCGCTATCCCACTTCTTGAAGGCGGCGACCATCGCCGCTGCGTTCAGCGGCAACGCATGCGGATGATCGGCCAACATCTTCGCGTATTCGGGGCGGCCATACTTTTTCAGCACCTCCTGGCTGTGCGCGGGCGCCTGCTCGACGGTGACGCCCTTGATCGCCGGACCCGGATAGAAGTAGCCGTCGTCATAGGTCAGCGCCTGCTGCGCGGGCTCCAGCATAAAGTTCATCATCTTGTACAGCACGTCGAGCTTTTCCTTCGGCACGCCCTTCGGAATCACCATGTAGTGCGCATCGTTGACCCACGTCATGTTGTCGAACGGCTGTACGCGGAAGTCGGCCGGCACGATGCCGAGCGCGCGCGGATTGATGTCCCAGCCGGTCACGGTCACGGTCATGTCGCGGGTGCCTTCGCCCAGTTCCTTCATCACCGCCGAGGTACCGCCCGGATAGTACGGTATGCAGTCGTTCAACTGCTTCAGGAACGCCCACGTCTTGTCCCAGCCGTGCACCGGGTCCTGCGGGTCCTTGTCGCCGAGCACGTAGGGCAAGCCCATCAGGAACGTGCGGCCAGGACCGGAATTGGCCGGCCGCGCGTAGATCAGCTTGTCGGGGTGGGCCTTGCACCATTGCAGCAGTTGCTCGGGTGTCTTCGGCGGATCGCTGACCTTGGCCGGGTTGTATTCGAGCAGCGGACCAGCCGGCATATACGCGACCTCGAGCCCGTAGCCTTGCGCGAGATCCTGCATCTTGCGCGGGCCCGGCGCGTACTTGTCGAGCACGCCGGGGAACTGCGCCGCGTTGTCGGGCAGCAGCTTGATCCACAGGTTCTGTTCGATGCCGGCCGCGAGCGCGTCGGTGCCGGTCAAAACGAGGTCGATGTCGGAGCGGCCCGCGGCCTGCATCGCCTTGATCTTGCCGGGCAATTGCGGCGCGGGCGCGTTCGTGAACGTGATGTTCGCGACGAGATTCGGATTCTTCGCCTTGAACGCCTCGAAGCCCTTCTGAGTGAGTTGAAGATCGCCGGCCACGTCGACGATATTGATCGTGACCGGATCGGCCGCGTGCGCGGCAAGGGTGAACGCCGCGCTCGCGGCGATACAGACGGATACCAGCTTGAACGACAACCTGTGCGAAACAGTCATTGCGTCTCCTCGCTTCTTGGTATGGAAGCCCGCTGGTCGATGCGTTGCGGGCGGTGTCTTTCTACCAAGGGAACATAGCGAAGCGCAACAGCCGATGTCAAGCAAATAGTCGAGAGTGTGAGTCGGGCGAGAAAATGGCTCGTTTAACCTGAAATCCTTGTCGTTCAATGCCCGGCACCGCGGGTTAAGGGCAAACCCGAGCCCTCGCCGCGAGTAGCAATACATGTTGTCTGGTTAGCGGACAACCGCTCAACCTCCGCGCACGCCCTGCGTATTGACGAACAGCGAATACAACCCGTGGCTCGCCGCCATGAACAGACGGTTGCGATGCCGTCCGCCGAAGCAAACGTTCGCGCAACGCTCTGGCAACGCGATGTGGCCGAGCGGCTCGCCTTGCGGGCTGAACACGCGCACGCCGTCGAGCTCGTCGGTGCCCATGCCCCACCCGCACCACAAGTTGCCATGCGTGTCGACACGAAAACCGTCCGGGGTGCCCGGACCCGCGTCGATCAGCACGCGGTTGTTCGACAGCGTCGTGCCTTTGCCATTGGCCTCGACATCGAATACGCGGATCTTGCGCGGCTCGCCGCGCGATTGGACCACGTACAGCAGCGATTCGTCCGGCGAGAACGCGAGACCGTTCGGGGCGAGCACGTCGTCGATGACCATCGACACCTCGCCCGACTGGCCGTCGATCCGATACACGCACGCCTTCAGCTCGGACTGCTGCTGCTCGCCCTCGTAGAAACCTTCGATGCCGAAGGTCGGGTCGGTAAACCAGATCGAGCCGTCCGATTTGACGACCACGTCGTTCGGCGAATTGAAGCGCTTGCCTTGGTAGCGATCGGCGAGCACGGTGATCGAGCCGTCGTACTCGGTGCGCGTCACACGCCGCGTCAGGTGCTCGCAACTGACGAGACGCCCTTCGCGATCGCGCGTATGGCCGTTCGCATTGTTCGGCGATTGACGGAACGTGCTGACCGCGCCCGTCGTTTCGTCCCAGCGCAGGATGCGGTCGTTCGGAATGTCGCTCCACAGCAGATAGCGGCCGTCGCCGAACCACACCGGCCCCTCCGACCAGCGCGTGCCCTGATACAAGCATTCGACCGACGCCGACGCGATGATCAACGACTTGAAGCGCGGATCGAACACACGGATGGAGGGATCGGGATAGCGTCGGCTGTGATCGGTCATGGGGTTGTCTGCGTGTCGGAGCGGTTCGATTGGGTGGGCGCGAACTCGCGCTCGAGAGCGAGCAGCGTGCGCGCGGTCTGCGCGATCTTCGCATGATGCTCGCGCGGTGTCGAACTGAGCAGCGGCTGCAGCGGCCCCATGTCGGCGAGGCCCGCGAACGTGATTGCATCGTGCAGCACGCGGATCAGCGAGATGTCGTTGCGCAGCATTTCGAGCGGCATGAATGCATCGTAGAGACGTTGGGCGGTGTCGTGATCGGCGCTAACGGCGCTACCGGCGCTCCGGCCGCTTTGCACCGCGCGCAGCAGCGCCATCACCATGCTCGGCGCGATACAGCCGCTTCCGGTCGTCCACGCTGCGAGTCCGAACTCGCGCAGATGCACGAGCGCCGGCCGCTCGCCCATGCCCGATACGATCTTCGCGGCCGGCACGCGTTGCAGCAGCCGGCGCAGATACGGATCGTGAGCGGGGTTGTCGCGCGGGATCGCATATTTGACCGCGCTCAGCGTCCCACGCTCGACGAGCCGCGCGAGCGTATCGACAGCGACGTAGTTTTCGCTCTTGATATACAGCGTGAGCGGCACGCCGGCCGTGTCGGCGATCCGCGTGAGGCCCGTCTCGACGCCCTCGGACGTCGTGAAGCCGCCGAGCGGCAGCACCATCGCCGTGCGGTAACGCGTCTGCGCGAGGATGCGCGCCTGATCGAGCATCTTGCCGTAGTCGGGACCCAGCGCCGGAATCACCCGTGTCCCGGGACCCGCAGCCTCGGCGAGCAGGTCCAGCAGCTCGCGGTATTCGCTGACCGCGACGTGATAAAGGTTCGCATTGCCGCCATACAGTAGCGTGCGTACGCCGCCCGCTTCGATATGGCGGATCAGCGCGAGATTCTGGGCAGGGTCGAGCGTGTAGTCGGCCCGGCGCGCGAGCGGCGGCACGGCCATGACCGACGCGGCGAACTCGCCGTCGCTAAGCGGTGATTCGTTCATGATGGTTGACGCGGAAACGCGCTAGGCGGAGGTTTCACGGTAGCATCGGCATCACAATGTTGTCAAACAACCTGCGCGCGACGATCGCCTAGCATGCCGTCGGCGGCGAATTGCGCGGGAGCCGATCACGAAATTTGCTTTTGTATAACAATGAAGCGGGCCCGCAGCCAGCGGAATCGGCGCAGGCTTTTTTTGGCAACAAGGACACGGCGAGCAATAACCCGCTTTCCGAGATAATCGAGTAAATACGATTTAGTTTAAAGCGCGACGAAATAATGCCGTCAACGAAACATATTAAAATCTGTCGCCGGATGCCGATTAGCCGCGCCGCGCACCCGAGAAGCCCGGCCGGGTTAAAGATTTATTTCAATCAGCATAATAATAGGCGACGCCGGCGTTGCTATCACGTGGCGGCTATCGTTTACCCCGCGGAGCACCGGCGCATTGCGTTCGAGTTTTTAGTGATAGATTATGCGGACCAAAAGAGCGGACCGAAGTTTGTCTGCCAATAACCGCGAACGGGATGTTTGCGAGCCTGAGAGAGCCAAAAAATTGCCGCTACACTTTATCGAGCAGATGGCACCGCTACTGGACGCCGCCGACGAGGCGGAATGGTTCGGCGTAATTACGGGCTTTGCCGAAACGTGGGGCTTCGACAAGATTCTGGTCGCGATGCTGCCGCGGCCAACCATGCGTCTCGAGGACGCTTACCTGCGCAGCACTTACGCACCGGCATGGCGCCAGACGTACGACGAGCAAGGCATGGTGCATATCGATCCGACGGTCGCACACTGCCTGTCACGCTCATCGCCGCTGGTCTGGACGCCCGAGATTTTCGCCAGCCCGGCGCAGCAATCCCTGTATGAGGAAGCTCGCTCGTACGGCCTGAGCGCGGGCGTGACGCTGCCAATTCATGGGCCGAATCAGGAAGCCGGCATGATGTGCTTCGTCAATGACGACAAGCCGTCAGACGGGTTCAGGCGCCATGTGAACGCCGCGTTGCCGAACCTCGTGCTGTTGCGCGACCTGGTGATCGACACCAGCAAACAGCATCTGAATTCACATGCGCAGACCTTGATGCCAAAGCTCACGCCGCGCGAGCGAGAATGTCTGAAATGGACCGCACGCGGCAAATCCACGTGGGAGATATCTCACATCCTGAGTTGCTCGGAAGCGGTGGTGAACTTCCATATGAAAAACATCAGGGCGAAATTCGGCGTGAATTCGCGGCGTGCGGCAGCCGTGATCGCGGCGCAGCTTGGGCTTATTGACCCGGGTTGAGCAGCGCGGCCGCGTCGCGGCTGTACATCACACGCTCGGCGCGACCCAGATCGGCGTCCGACACGGTCTTCATGAAGTACAGACCCAGCAGGATCGACACCGGCGCCGGGATCTCCGCGCCCGACTCGAAGCGGCTGCCGCGCGATTGCGTGACGCCAAAGCGAGCCCAGAAACGGCGCTGGCTCTCTTTTTTCTTCTTCCGGTAGGCAATGATCAGAACGCGATCCACTGCCGAAGAGACCTCCGAAGGACGCGCCTGGAGGTGGGTTTGCGGTTGCCAGTGATTGTCGAGGAGTTCCATTTTGGACCCTTGTAGGTTGGGGGCGGAGACGTGTCTGAATTCTGATATACCCGATAAGCATCCACACCTATCCAGGTAGGTAGGTGGCGCAAAGATTCAGAATGCATAAGTTTTCCTGCGTATCTGGCAGCCCCCCAACGCGTACAGGAGAACGTCATGCAAACCACGATCCGAATTGGACTCCGGCAGGAATTCGACAACGAACTGATCAACGAGATGTACCGCTTGCGCGCCCGTGTCTTTCACGGCCGGCTCGGCTGGGAAATTCCGACCATCGCGGGAATGGAGATAGACGGCTACGACGCGCTCGGGCCGTACTACATGCTGATTCAGGGCGAAGACGAACGGTTGCGCGGCTGTTGGCGCCTGATGCCGACCGAAGGTCCGAACATGCTGAAAGACACCTTCCCGCAGCTACTGCATGGCGCGGCCGCGCCGGTCGGGCGACATATCTGGGAACTGAGCCGCTGGGCGATCGAGACCGGCGGTGAGGAACAGTCGTTTGGTTTCACGGATATGACAATCCGCGCAATTCAGGAAGTGATGTGCTTCGCGCAGCACATGGGCATCACGCATTACGTCACGGTGACCACCACGCCGATCGAGAGGATGCTGCGCCGAGCCGGCCTCGACATCAGCCGGCTCGGGCCGCCGCTGCAGATTGGCATCGAGCGGGCCGTCGCGCTCGACGTCGCGGTGAGCGCGAAAACGCTGACCTCGCTGTTCGGGCCGGTCGCCGTCGCTGCTTGAGCCGCGCCGAAGCGCGGCCTGACAAAAGTCGCGACGCCTTCACCCGCGCGCGGACTCAGGAACCGAACATCCGTTCCAGCGCGTTCTCGAGATGCGCGCGCATTGCGGCGCCAGCGCCCGCCGCGTCCTTGCGGCGGATTGCGTCGAGCACCGCCATGTGTTCGGCCTGCACCAGCCGCTGCCGCTCCACCGTCTTGACGAGCGACAGATTGCGCGACAGGTTCATGCTGAACAGGATCTGCTCCTCGATGAACGACATCACCGTGATGAAAAACGGATTCTTCGACGCGCGCGCGACCGCCTGATGAAACAGGAAGTCATCCTTCGCGCCGATCCCCTGCGCCTCGATGATGCGCTCGAGCTCGTCCCACGCGTGCTGGATCGCGGCGATGTCGTCGGCGTCGGCCTTCAGCGCTGCCTGCGCGGCCGCGCCCGCCTCGGTCACGATGCGAAACTCATAGCAGCGGCGGATATCGGACAGCGTTTCGAGCGGCGCGAAGCGGCGTACGTCCGGATCGGGGCGCCGCGCGACGGTCGTGCCAGAGCCGTGCCGCGTCGAGATGATGCCGTCGGCCCGCAATCGCGCGAGCGCTTCGCGCACGGTCGGTCGGGACGTGGCGAAACGCTCCGCCAGCGCGTGCTCGGTCGGCAATCGCTCGCCTTCCTTGTACTCGCCTTCGAGGATGCGGTTGAGAATGTCGCCGTAGATCTGGTCGGGTAAGCCCTTGGTTTTTCGATCGTTCATCAGCGGACTGGCCAGCTTGTCTGAATATGGCTTGATTGTAAGGCCAACCCTGTTTCGGCTTCAGCAAAGTTCTACGGGTTGTAAGCATGCCAGGCTGCTTCGCGCACGCCGCCGCGTCCGCCATTTTGTCCGCGCCGCGCCGGAATATTTGGCCAGTGTTTGATTTACATCCTGGTCCGGTGCATCTTTTCGGGCAATCATCTAAGCTTCATTGGTATAAAAGATCAATAAACCTGCCGCGGTTAGCAATGTGGCAGACGCATTTTTGACTCGGAGCCGATATGTACACTCGCATCCTTGTAGCGGTCGACGGCAGCAATACCTCGCGCCGTGCGTTCGAAGCGGCGCTCGATCTCGCCAAATCGAATGGCGCGGTGTTGCGGCCATTTTATGTCGTCGAAAACACGCCGATGTACTTTGAGGCGCCCGGCTACGACCCGTCGATCCTGCGCAACCGCCTGATCGAGGAAGGCCAGGAGCTGCGTGCCGAGTTTTCGAAAGCGATGGCCGAGCAAGGTGTGAAGGGCGACCCGGCGGTCTCCGAGGCTTCGTCGCTCGGCGATGTCGCCGAGATCGTGCTGCAGGCCGCCGCCGAATTCAACGCCGACCTGCTCGTGATGGGCACGCACGGCCGGCGTGGCTTTCAGCGGCTGATTCTCGGCAGCGTCGCTGAACGCTGCGTGCGCCAGGCCACTCTTCCGGTTCTGCTGGTACCGTCCGCCGCGGGCACCGACAAGGAACCCGCCTGACTCTGTCATCAGGCGCGGGGCGGCACGCCACGCCCTGCCTTGCCGGAATCGAGCCACGCTACCCGTCGACGGGCGACGTCGATATAGGCCGCGGCGGCTCACCTTCTCACCTTCGTCAGAGCACCGCCGTTGCTCGGACTGCCGAGCAGCGAACGCGTCACTTTGCCGCCAGTTGCGGGTCATAGCGGGTGGGACAATTTCACCACTACCAATAATCGAACATGCTGAATCCTACTGCTGTGATCCGTTCCTCGACCCGCTCCGCCGGCAACCGCGAGGCCGTGGCGGCACGCGCAGCCGCACGTACCGCCGCGCGCTGCTCCAGCTGTTCGATGCGTGAGATCTGCATGCCGCAGGGGCTGTCGGCGGAGGAACTGCCGAAGCTCGAAACGCTGATCTGTTCGGCGCGCTCGGTGCCGCGCGGCGAAGCGCTGTATCGCAGCGGCGACCGCTTCGACAATATCTACGCGGTGCGCTCCGGCTCGATGAAGACCGTGATGGTCCACCGCGACGGCCGCGAGCAGGTCACCGGGCTGCGTCTGGCCGGCGAGCCGCTCGGGCTCGACGGCATCAGCGCGGACCTCCATGCGTGCAGCGCCGTCGCGCTGGAAGACAGCACGGTGTGCATCGTTCCCTATAGCGCGCTGAAGCTGCTGTGTCGCGAAATCAGTTCGATCCAGGAACGCATGCACAAGCTACTGGGCGCGCAGATCGTCAGCGAAGCCGCGCAGATGATGGTGCTCGGCTCGCTGTCCGCCGACGAACGCGTTGCCGCCTTCCTGCTGGACGTGTCACAGCGCAATGCGCAGCGCGGCTACTCGTGGTCGGAATTCAATCTGCGAATGACGCGCGAGGACATGGGCAGCTACCTCGGCATGACGCTCGAAACGGTCAGCCGTACCCTGTCAAGATTTCAAAAACGCGGCCTGATCGACACGCGGGGCAAGCACATTCACATCGTCGATCTCCAAGGCTTGCGGCAGGTCTAGCGGCCGGGCTGGCCTGGACGGTCGCGCTGTTAGTCTTGGCACGCCGCCTGCGAGCGGGTAGAGTTTTCAGACCGTCCCCCTACGGCAACCGTGTTGCATGGAGACCCGGCCCCAATGAATCGCGACCCTGTCCCGCATCATCCGCTCGTGCAGCGCCTGCTCGACGCGCGTCAAGTCACCGACGACCTGTTTGCGATCGTCAAACCCGACTACCTCTATGAACGGCCGATCCGCGAGCGTCACCGCGTCGTGTTCTACATCGGCCATCTCGAAGCGTTCGATCGCAATCTGCTCGACCAGCGTCTGTTCGATCTGCCGGCTTTCGCGCCGGAACTCGACCAGTTGTTCGCCTTCGGCATCGATCCGGTAGACGGCGGCTTTCCCACCGATCAACCCAGCGATTGGCCGTCGCTCGCCGCCGTGCGCGAGTATGCGACGCGCGCGCGCCGGCAGATCGACACCGCGCTCGACGAACTCGGCAGCGCGGCGCACGACAAGGCGGCCGTGCAACTGCTGAACGTCGCGATCGAGCATCGGTTGATGCATGCGGAAACGCTCGCGTACATGCTCCATCAGTTGCCACTCGCGCAGAAGAACACCGCGTTGCGCGAGCCGGTGGTGACGAGCGAGGAGCAGCGCGACGCGTTGTCGTCGATGGTTAGCGTGCCGGCCGGCACGGCCGTGCTCGGCATGCCGCGCGAGGCCGGCCGCTTCGGCTGGGATAATGAGTTCGGCGAAATGAGCGTGGACGTGCCCGCGTTCGAGATCGATCGATACATGGTCACGAACGGTGCGTTCCTCGAGTTCATCGAAGACGGCGGTTATCGCGAGCCGAAGTGGTGGTCGCCGAAGGACTGGGCATGGAAGGAAGCGGAGCGCATCGAGCATCCCGCTGGCTGGTCGCAACCCACGGCGCAAGACGGTCGCCCGGCATGGACGCTGCGCACGATGTTCGACGACGTGCCCTTGCCGCTCGACTGGCCCGTCTACGTGAGCCACGCCGAAGCGAGCGCCTACGCGCGCTGGGCCGGCAAAACCCTGCCGACCGAGGCGCAATGGCAACGCGCGGCGCACGGTGCGCCGCAAGCGGCGTCGGGGAACTTCGATTTCCGCAGTTGGGATCCACGGCCCGTCGACGCGCATCCGGACAACGTCAGCACGTTCGGCGCGGAAGGTCAGTTCGGCAACGGCTGGGAATGGACCTCGACGCTTTTCGAAGCGCTGCCGGGCTTCGAAGCGTTTCCGTTCTATCCCGGCTATTCGGCCAACTTCTTCGATGGGCAGCACTACGTGCTGAAGGGCGGCTCGGCGCGTACCGCGCTGTGCATGCTGCGGCCGGAATTTCGCAACTGGTTTCAGCCGCATTATCAGTATGTGTATGCGGGGTTTCGGTGTGTGCGGGTGATGACAAGTTAAGCAATAAATGACCGGATAGTCATCTTTCGCTTAAGTGCAAGCGACAACCAGCTATTGCTTTAATTTTCGCCGGTACGTCAGCGCTCCTGATACTTGCCAGCTCGAGCTTTGACCTGCATTCGCCTGAAAAGCTCGCGCTCACTGGCATCGTGACCCAAATATATACCGCATTGCTCGTAAACGTTGAGTTTTGTAAAGGATAGACCTGCTTTTGCAAGATGTCGCCTGGCTTCGCGCAATTTGCGGCCGCTACGAAGCAGCCGGCGCCACTTCGCCTGGTGCTGGCGCTCGAGCCATCTGGCGTGAAGAATGTGCGTGATATCGGGAAACGACCGTAGCAAGAACGACGGCGAAACTCCGATACGCTCGCCAAGCTGCCTGACAGTGGCAGCGGGATTCTCTGATATCGCGTCCTCTATCTTATCGCGCGCTACGGAGCTCCCGGGACTTTTCCGCAACCACTGCCCGCTCAAAGTTACTCTGCGCGGAGACTCGGTCCGCTCCCTGACATCGCCGCGCAGTACAGACAATAAATCGGCCTGCAACGTACCGCAAAGAATAAGTATTTGCTGCAATCCCAATCGCCCCGCGTTCAGTCTGTCATACAGATATCGGTCATTAAAACCGCATTTGCGCTGCGCCTCTCCAATCGATCCCCAGCGCTCCCCAATGCGCTGTTTCAAGGCGTCTACCACAACGCGTATGTCAAACTCTTCTCCACTTGATGCTGCTGAAATCAAAGTGCCAATCTGTTCGGCAACCCAAATCTGACTTTTAGTTGCCTGTCGCGCGGTCAGCCCGGAACATTGAAATCCAACGGAACCACAGTAGCGACACACACCCGGCACGAGGCACCGCCGAGCCCGGCCGAGCCAGTGATCACAAGGATAGCCGCATTCGGAGCTGACCAGGCGGACGTGATGCTTCGGACACGCTTCGACGGGACCAATGCTCCATATGAGCGGCTCCCAGGCGTTTGGAAACGGATCTTCTTTTATGCAAAGCGGACAATGTCGCATTACCAGCGCATCAATACACTTCGTGAAATCGATGACCCTGGCTAATGAACTCAGGTTACAGACCTTCACATCCGAGATTCCCGTCGCATCCGCAACTGCCTGTATCAATGGACTAGCGAATAGGAGTGCCCCCCAACTAGTCGGCAAAACCGTCGGCCACGGCTTGATCGACGGACACCGCTTCGCAATGATGTATCGCACCAGAGTCGGGTATGACACAGTGTGGGCCACGGCGAGGCGACAGATCAGACTTCTGACGCTCTCGCACTGGCTACTCCCAAGACCGCGTGGCACCATCGGATATAAATCTGTCAAAGCTTGATAAGAATTATTCGGCGTCGTCATTGACCGCACCCCTGCAAAATGTGGTTGTGCTTTCTGTCCTGCCAGCCTCAAGAATCCGCTGCAGTGCCACCATGTACCGTGAATTGGGCGTAACCATGATTCCACCTTCGAGCCAGACGTTGCGCAACGTAGGTGATCTGCCACCGTCGACCAACCTGCCCACAATCTCTTCTAGCTTCTTCTTTGTCTCATCGGTACGCAAAAGCCGGCCCGAAAGGACATGCTCACGATGCCTCGCGATGATCAGCGCGGTCTCTTCGGGGAATGCTTTCGTGAGTGTACGTGTCGAAACTTTCAGCATTCGGGCCACCAAGGACAGCGATGGCCGGCCGTCATCGGCCGAGAATCTCTGCAGCAATTGCAATCGCTCCGAGTAGGGCACGCGTCCTCCATTCGATGACCGCGGGACATAGCGATAGGGGCAGCCCGTACCCTGACTGACCGATCCCTGCATCGCATCGACCACGTCCACGCCTGCTGCGGCGCATAGAGCCAGCAGCGGCTTGTACTTGACAAGCCGCCTGCCATGAATCCAGTCGAATAGTCTGGCCTTGCTGAATCCACATTTTCGGGCTGCCCGAAAGGGGCGTCCGCCCCCAACTATCGCTGCCATCTCGTACACGGCACGTCGCACGGCGTCCGCATCGAACCGCTGTCCTGCCGACACGGCAGCGATCATTGCCCCGGTCTGCTCAGCGACCCATACCTCATCGAAAGACGCAGCGCGTGGAGGCGGGTCGGCACGACATTCATAATTCAAAGCGCCGCATGTCGGACAAACGCCTGGCACCTGTCGACGTGACCATCGCGCCCGTTGTCGCGAAGAAGGTGCGCCACATCGAGACGGAACCAGTGCGCAGAGATGTTGCGGACAGACCGTCACAACCCCGACATCCCAGAGTAGCGGTCTGAATGCCATCGGATAAGGGACGGCAAGATAGCAGGCCGCACAATGTCGCGGCTCTGTGGCTGCCATCCCGGCAACGTCGATCACATCAGCGAGCGATGCGAGTGACAGGCGCTGCACCTCGTTGACTTCAGTCGCCCGATAAAGTGCATCCTGCAACGGCAGCGTGCGGGCCTTCGTGTAAAGTGAAACAGCATTGCTTCGATTCCAGAATGAGAAATGTCGCCAGATCCGAAAGTCAGTGGCGGAAATATCACCCAACGCCCCGTTCACCAGGTCGTCGACACTAACAGTGTGTGCATTTGCCAGTCGACACAGATAGCTGACGAGCCCTTCACACCTCCGGGATCCGACTCCCTCCGGCTTGAGCGCGTAAAGCAGAGACATTGACATACCCCTAATAGCAAATTTCACCTATTACTCGACTGGCGTAGACGAACTCATCTGCTCAGCCAGTTTGCTAACGTTTTCTTCCGACAAGGCAACATGGCCGTACCCCATTTCAACCAATTTTTCCTCGCCTTCCTCCACTTCCTTTCTGATAGTCTTGATTGCATGCGCGTCTTTCAAGCAATTCCTAATAAACGTCTTGTTCCATTTACCGCCATTTTCCAAATGCATCTCGAGAACATTCACCATGAATTCCTTTAGTAAACCGAATATTCCAATTGTCGCCTCCAGTAACAGCTCTCTTGCCGCATAGAAATCCGGATGCGACGCGAGCGGCCAGCGAGCTTGAAGCTTCCGTATTCCCTCCCCAAAATCCTCGATATCCTTTTCATTCCGAATCAATGCTCCGCTGCTATCAACAACCTTTGCCCGGTACCGGTCAAAATAGACAAGTCCTCCCCGGCGTCCGACCTGTCCGTAAGAGGTAACCAATTGCAGAAGGTCATAGCCACCTATCAGCAAAAGTTGGCACTATGATGCCGCATCAGCCATACTCTTGATTGCATCCATCACTACAACAGGATCTCCAGACCGTAAAAGATGAAATGCCTCATCCAATGCAAGGAGTACTGTTCCACGATTGCGCAACATGCTCACCACAGCACCGTACAATGACTCCAGCGAGGCCTTTTGTGACGCCAGGACGGTCTGCAATCTCCCGTCCTGAATAAGCGACGCCCGCTTGCTGTCGATGAGCGGTTCGTGGCCTCCATGCAAAATGGCGCGATAGAATCCGCTCCAGGGGATCGTGCGTCGACCAAGTGCTGGCACCTTGATCAGGATGAACGGTACTTTCCCGGTATCTTCTGATGCTAATTCAGCGCCCAGGAAATACTCGGCGAACGCGGACTTCCCCGCGCCAGTGGGACCGATCAGAGTGATGATCCGCTCTTCACTGAATTTGCGCAGACACCGGTCTATTTTCTTTTTGACGGTCATCAGTTTGGCGTGCTTGACATGAATTGAAAAGAAAAACCTTAGCTTCTCTTCCGGACTCAATGCATAAGCCTGTTCGCGGCTGAGACGCGCATATCGAAGTCGGTCTTCGGGCGAGATCTCGCGCGCAAGCCTAGAGAAATCCTGTGCGTCCATCGGGTTCACTCCAAGTATCGTCCGACTGCTTGTCGGCCAGTTCAGGCGGTTTGGCCTCTTCAAAGGTGTCAGTTGGCGGCGCGGGAAGAATAGAGGATCGCAGGACGTTTGCTGCTGACGGGGCCACGGCGAGTTCGGGGGGAACTGGCCGGGCCATCGTCATGTTCAACGCACCGTAACACGCGCCGATAATTTGGCGTTGCTGCGCTATCTTTTCATCGAAGAGCAGTCGATCTGAGGACGCAACCATACGACGTGCGTGCTCGATCGTGCGCTTTCCACGCTGCGCAGCCAACTGGTTGAAGCGGTTCTTTGCACGCAGCGCTTGTTCAACCTCGTAACGCTGCCGCCCGAGGTATGGTTCGACCACTCGCTTGATCGCCGTGAGCCATTCCTTTCCCGTGTTGACGTAGATGACATTAGCGCACCAGTCCTCGACGCGAACCTCAAGAATGCGCCCTCCGAGGCTGGACATGTCCGAATGCCAGTAATAGTCCCCGGTCAACCAGACTCCCTTATGCGGTTGAACTTTGTGCCAACGGCGTGGCGGAAACCGGCTGGTCATCAACAACAGGTTCTCGTCGAAACTGATCGTCAAGTGTTCCTGTTTCCCAGTCTCCTGAAAACGGATGTTTTCGTACTCGAGAGGAGTCACGCCCAGACGCGCATGCACAACATTGGGACGGGCTTCAAACAGGTAGTTTTCAAAAGCCTGGTAGAGGCTTTCAAACCTCCACCTCCGGCGCTCATTGGGGAGTTCCTTTGGTGAAATCTGCCGCGGCAGCTTGAGCTGAATCGAATTCCCCTCGAGGCCGCTGATAAGCTCATCTTCGGTGACACCAATGAGGCTCTCGATGGGAGCACCGCCCCGCGGCTTGTTGGTTGCACGGTAGCGGACCTTAATGCCAAACGTACTGCAAAAGAGAGCGAACGCATCAACCCGAAACTCGCGCCCACCATCCACAATGATCAGCCGGGGCAGCCGCTTCCAGCGGCGCACGTAATCGCGCAAGATCATCAGCGCCGCCGACTGTGATGGAGCCCTCATGTCAAGGTACATGGCTAGCACGCGGGGGACGTGTCCATCGCGGCCGAGGGTTAGCCACGGCTTGCCCCAGTCTTCATGGTTCGGACCGTCAACAAAGATATTGACCAGCGTATGGTCGATATAAAGCACCTCGTACGGGAAAAGACCATGTATCGGCTCACGGATATCGAGGTAGAACGGAATGTCCGCGGCGTCGTACCCCGCGCGCGCGCCTCCCCGAATCCGCGGCTTGCCGTACCGCTGAACGCGCGCTAGAAAAGTCGGGAACGACATCGGAACGACGCCCTGCTCGTCACACTTGACGGTGTAGCGCCTGTAAGTCTTGCTAGCACTTGGCGCGTCCGGCCCGTTGTAAAATGTTTCTATCTCATGCTTCGCAGGTTGTTCAGTTTCAGGTGAGAGCCTTGGGACACGACTGCCCTTGTCCGAATCACGCCCGCCGAGAGCAACGAACGCATCGAGTAGCGTTGCAGCGTTCCTGACAACACGGATTGCACGACCGGTGGTCGACGCCGAATCCACTCGCGCTCCGGACAGTACCGCATTGAGCTTTTTCGTCGCTTTGGCAACCTGCGTTCGGCTCATGTCACTGATCCGCCTAGCGTGCGTCTTTTCGACTAGTGCAGACCGTTCCTCCGGGGAGGCCTGATCCGCATAAAGGGACTCCGCCTCATCTGCCGGTAGTGACATTTGATGCCCGTCGGCGCTGAAGAACAGGTACTCGGCATGCTTCCCCGTTGTCGACAAGAGCACTTCCCAATCCCTTTCCCCGTATCGTAGCCGGCACCCGGGCTTGAGAATCCCCATCCCGGGCAAGGGCAGCGGTGCAGTATTGGCATGATCTGCGGCGTCCCACAGCAGCCGGAACGCCTTTTCCGTTTCCTCGTCACGGAAGAGATAGAGTTGATCAATGTCCCCGAGTCGCGTCGCGAACAGATCGACGTAGACGACCTCTTGTGCTATCGCCGACATAATCACGTCTGCCGATAGTTTGTGCTCGTCCAGTAGGGAGCGGTAAGCAACGGGCCCTTCAAAAAGGATGTTGTGAAATCTCTGCTGCGTATCGGACGCAAGCAGCGGCGTGCGCTCATCAAGGTACGGGTCGAGGTAACGCATGTTCTCAAGGAACTGTCGTGGAATGTCACGGCCCGTTCTCAATACGTGACGCATTCCGAGTCCGGTGCAAAGCAGTTCCAGTTCGCGATCGTGCCAGCATCCATTTTCATCGCGGAAATAACGGCCTACCTTCACATACCGCTCGCGGTCCTTTCGCTCCAGCGTCAGGAGTTGGCTTTCCTCCCGCCAGTCTTCCAGAAGCGGATCGGCTTGGATAACCATATAGTCAACGGTGTGCTGGATCCGATTCAGCACCCGCCCCGCTTCGTCGTGTGTATCGACCGTAAACGTGTGTGGACTCGGGTAGAATTCCAAAACCGCCTTGTCGAATTCATGCCACATTACTGCGCTGCCATGCAGGGTTCGGCTTCTAGCCGAAATGGCGCATCGCATCTTGCGCGAAGGGATGCGCACAATGGAACTGCCCGGGCCACGCGGAGCCACCTCCATCGCGGCCCCTCGTTCACGCATCCTTCGCATCAGCAGGCTCGCCTCGCTGCTCAACGATCTGCTCGCCAGGTAGGATTCAAACTCAAAGTCCCGTAGCATTACAGTGGGCTCCTGATATTCTGTCTCGCAACTGATCGTCAGACCAGCGTGACGCCGTGGCGATACGGAAGACCAAAGCGAAATCCATCGCTGAAACAACAGACAACAACTGCCAATGGACCTGTGCGTTCTCACCCCATTCGCCTCGTGCGAACGCGAGGTTCTGGCTCCAGGGGCTTACCATCTCGGATCTCGTTCACGAGCTCCGTCCTTTGCTTCGTTACGCCAGGTGTTGGCGTAGCGCGCCCCCCATCTGGTGAGAGCTGTGTCGCCTCAAGGCTCCCCACATCGCCGGCTTGCGGCGGACTTGAACAGATCACAGGCACGCTCGTCCCTGAACACGGCGATGCCGGATTCGATCTTGCTGTCACAAACGGACGACGATTCGGAGAAAGGTTACGATACAGTCAGGACCACGAATTAATATCCCGTTAAGGAAGGTCTGCACAACCCTCTTTGCGTGCGTTATCTTTCACATCCAGCGCGGCCTCTGCGTTCAGATCTTTGCTGGCGAGTCAATCGCCGGGGCTTTTTTCGCGCGCCGGAGCGCTTCAACCAGACATACGGACTTTATCGGCTCGGTGTTTCAAGCTTTGCGCAAAGCTCTACGCGCCATCCATAAATTGCCCAAAGCAAACAGCGTAGTGATCTGGGCGGTGTTCTTCATCAAACCACGATAGCGGGTCTTCATGTAACCGAACTGCCGCTTGAGGATGCGAAACGGGTGTTCGACCTTGGCTCGAATACCCGCCTTCAGGCGTTCGATCTGATCGTATATCGCGTCCACCGAATCACTCAGATCCAGTTTCCTGCGCTTGCCGGTCGCATTGCAACATGCCAACGAACCGCGTCAGCCTCACAACGCTTTTCGATACCCTGATATCCGGCGTCCGCGTACACATCCGTTTCTTTACCATGCAGCAATGCCGGGGCTACGTTGATGTCGTGAACATTGGCCGCCGTTCCGAGGACCGTATGGACCAGGCCCGAGTCGGCGTCCACGCCGATATGCATCTTCATCCCGAAGTACCAGTTGCCACCTTTCTGCGTTGATTGCATTTCCGGATCACGCGTGCCGGAGCCATTCTTTGTCGAACTGGGCGCGGCAATCAGAGTGGCGTCGACTGCCGATCCAGCCTTGAGCATCAGGCCTTTCTCCGTCAGGATTTCATTGACCAGCGCCAGCATTTGCACCGCCAGTCCGTGCGTTTCCAGCAGATGGCGGAACCGGAGAATCGTGCTTTCATCCGGCAAGCGAACCATCCCGCCGTCGAGACCCGCGAACTCGCGATACAGCGGAACGTCATAGAGTGCCTCTTCCATGGCAGGGTCTGACAGACCGAACCATTGCTGCATGAAATGAATCTGCAACATCGTTGCAATCGGGAACGGCGGCCGACCGGTTTTGCCCGTGGGATAGTGCGGCTCAATCAGCGCAATCAGCTTCAACCAGGGCACAACACGTCGCATCTCATCGAGAAATTCCCGTTTGCGCGTGCGCTTCGTTGACAGATCCAGACCAAGACCAAGTTGCGTCATCACACTGCTCCTCAACTAATTCGCTCTGTTTCCAGGATAGCTCAGCAGCAACGCAATGCCAGGACTTTTGCAGACCTTCCTTAACAGTTCATTGACGAATGCGCATTCCCATTTCTTCTTCCTCGTCTCCCGCAGAAACCTGGCAAAACAGGCAGGTGCAACGGCTTCGGCAGATTCCTCGGTCTAACCCGACTCACCACGCGGCGCCAAGCGCGCGCGAGGTTGATGCGTGCGTCCGGTTACCCCCGTTGTACGCCTGGCAGCGTCAGATGCATTGAGCTCCCACTGCGCCCAGTACGCCACCCCGTAAGGTAGTGGCTGGCCGGTTCCGGTCGATTCGATGCCGCAATGAGTCGAGCGACAGCTGTTTCAACGCACTGCGGACATACCTGGTTGCAGTCGGTGCGCCACCCCGCTTCATTGGCGTACATCATCGAGGCCGACAGACATATCCCGGATGCGCGCGCACACGGGATCCGAGACGACGACCATCGTCAACATCCGTATACGCCGGCCAATGATGAGCGCGCCAGACGCGAAGCGCATTGTCCAGGCCTGGCCAGCGCAGCCAGCAACCGGCACACCACACGCAACTGATCCGCACGCTTCCTGCGTCGCTCCGCCCGGAGCGACACACCACCATCTGTGTCCAGACACCGGCTCGGTGTGGTCTATCGCCAGCCCCCTTTTCCGAGGCAGGACCCGCAGCCACGGCGAACCAGATGGCGGCGTTTGCCGCGTCAATTCCCGCGGACGCGCCCGCGCCGCCTTCGCAACGCCATCCCCGTTATTTTGCCTGTCCATCTGCAACCCCCTCCCGGTGAGCCTGCGATCCGTGAGACGGAGTGTATTCACGTATGCGGTCAATTCAAGCCCGGTTCAGGCGGCGGCCCACCCGAACGTAGCAGTTCGATGACAGGCATCAGTACCAACGAAACACAACGCCTCGGTTTTCGGAAACTGCATCGATCGTTCGCGGCGAACTAAGCCGTTGAATTTTCAACACTAAATAAAATTTCAGAGCCTGTTTTAAGGCGCGTTAACAAGCGCGTTATCAACGCGGCCCTTTGCACCGCCGCGCGCTTCGCATCCAGGTCGGAACACATATATACGGAATGGATAACGAAAAGCGGCCCCAGCAGGGCGCCGAAAAGATTTCGCGTTTTTTTGCAATGGTCGGGTGTTCGTTAAGTATTGCTTTAGATCGCGGAACGAATACTCGCCGCTGCGAGGCGAACGGCCTGGCCGGGCGCTACCGGTTGAGCCATGCGCGTCAGCGCCTGGCGGCCGCACGCGTACCTCGTCTGACCGACAGGACAGCGACTGCTCGCGGATCGCCCTCGCAATTACTGCTACAAGGGCGATATACGGTTACGCGGTCTGAGCGCGGGATCCGGAACAGGGCGCACGAACGGATGACCCCGAAGCCATTGGGGGTGCCGTATGCCTGCGCGGACAGGAAAACATCACCTCGCCCCTGACGGGCGATGGTCGCCGGTCATGCCGGGCGAGCGTCCCGGCCAGACTGGCGTACGGGGCAAAGGAGCGGGAAACCCCGCTCCGCACGCCCGTCCCGACACATGAAATGACTCACCCCGGGCAACAGCCAGCAGGCTGTTCCGTTTCGTCCGATGGTGTCCACGCAGGCCGGGCCAGGCCGGTTGCGAGGAGCCGGCCGCGCGCATCGTGGGTGACATTTTCCGCGATGGGCGATCAATTACCGCGGTGGCCGGTCCGCGGCGATAACGCCGGTTATCGCGGCCAGCCCGCCACCCTCGCCGGACCCGCCGCGGTCGAGGCTCCCGGTCCCCGCTTTCGTTGCGCCGCCCCGCAAGGCCCCAACCGGCCGCGACGCCGCCGGCCGGGTGCGTGGCGCGGTCGGGGCGCCCCGGGCGTGCATAGAATTGAGTCAGGGTTTATACTTAAGCCGTCTCCTCCGTGTCTCCACATGGATTCCGGCCCGCCGCGCGCGGGCCTTTTTGTTTGCCGGGCGTCGGAACGCGGGGGCGACGCAGGTATTGGCGTCATCTCCGGACTGATCAGGCGGGCGCCGGACCCACTGCCGCCCCTCGCGACGCGAGAGGTCAGACGCCGGGCATCAGAGTCCGGCAGTCACCCGGTACTCCCGGTCAATGACAAAAATTCGGCCAAAGCCGACGATCGCCAATGGGATGGCGTGCGGCTGCTGCCCGTCGCATTGCTGACACTCGCAAAAGGGTGCCGGCGAATGTCAGCTCCCGCTACTAACGAATGAGTCGTCTCGACCCGCAAGAGACGCTGGAGATCGAACGCCGGCTGAACGGTTCCATCGAACTATTGCATCGACCGGTTGAATCCGCCATCTGCAAGCGGACGTTGTAGCTTACAACGACTTGTCCGTTCTCCAGGCCAGCTTCGAGGCAATCTCCGGTACGACCGCGCTACGCAACAACGCGGTTAGCATTGAGGATGCCAGCAGGATCGAGAAGCGCCTTGAGCTGTTTCATCAGTTTCAGCTCGGCGTCTGAGCGACTCAAACGCAGGAATGGCTGCTTGATGACCCCGATGCCATGCTCCGCCGAGATGCAGCCCCCTGCCGTGTCGACCGCCGTGTAAGCCACTTCTTCGACGCGATGAAGCGCTTCAGCACTCGCGTACGGCCCCGAAAGCACATGAAGATTTCCATCGCCCAGATGGCCGAAGAACAGATGCGTCTGATCAGGAAACTGCTCGTCAAGCGATATGCGTACGCTCTTGACGAATCGGTCCATCTGGTCCATCGGTACACCGACGTCGAATGCGGCGTGCGGTTTGAGCTTCGACAGCAGCTCACCCACTGTCTCACGGTAAGCCCACAACTGGCGCGAATGATCGATCGACTGCGCAACGATTGCGTCCTGCACGACCTCCTGCTCAAGTGCGCTTTCGAGCAACCGTTCCAGCGCGCGCCGATCATCCTCCTCCGATACGCCCAGCGTCTCGACGAGCACATAGACCGGATAGGGCTGCGCGAACGGAGCCTTCAGACTGGCTATGTCCATCGCCGCACGCATGAAGTCATCCCACATGACCTCGAACGACGAAAGACCCGGTAGCGTTGCCCGCATGTCCTTGAGCAGCCGCGTTGCGGCGTCGAAGGAACCCAGCGCACACAACGCGGTATTGGCGGCCGTGGGCTTCGGTTCGAGCTTGAGAACGAGACGGGTGATCACACCCAGCACGCCTTCCGAACCGATGAACAGCTGCTTCAGGTCGATACCCGTTGTGTTCTTCGTGACCTTGTTCATCATCGACAACACCGTACCGTCGGGCAACGCGACTTCCATGCCGAGAATCAGGTCCCGCATGGTTCCGAAGCGGACCACCCTATTGCCGCCTGCATTCGTCGCGGCGTTGCCGCCGAGTTGGCATGTGCCCCGTGCTCCGAGATCGAGCGGAAAAAACCAGCCCTCCGATTCAACGTAAGCCTGTAGCTGCTCCAGCGCCAGTCCCGCCTGGACCGTAATCGTCCCACCGATACGGTCGAACGCTTCGATCGCGTTCATCTTCGACAGCGACAACGCCACTTCTCCCGCCTGCGGCGTCGCGCCGCCCGCCAGTCCAGTGAGCCCGCCCTGAACGACAACTCTTTGCTGGAATCCGGCGAGGGCGCCCAGTGCGCGTGCGACTTCGTCCGGCGTGCGCGGCAGCACGATCATCGTTGGCCGGACCCGGGTTGCGTCGCTCCAGTCACCGGCGTGCGCATCGAACGCGGTCGGGTCGACGGACACGCGGTCGTCGCCGAGTTGACCAACGAGTGCGCGATGCAGAGCCGCGAAGTTGTCTGATTGATCTTTCATGTTCTCTTTATTCCTGCGCGCCTGTCCGGTTGACCTGTCCGCTGAATCGCCGAAGCCCAGTGCGGGCAATCAGCGCAATGAGCGCGACGCCAGTCAGGAAGATCCCGGGTGCGGCAGACGAACCCGTACGATGCAATAGTTGCGTGACGAGAAGCGGCGTGATGCCTGTGAAGACCACCGTCGCGAGATTGAGCGAGAGTGCGATGCCGCTAAAGCGGACATTCGTTGGAAACAGATCCGCGAGAAGGAATGCGTAAGCGCCGTTCACGAATCCGCCGACAAGGCCAATGATGGCGAACGCGACAAGCGGATCCAGCCCGTGTGCGGCGACAAGTCGATAGAACGGATAGCTGCCCAACAGCATGATGAGTGAACCGATGCGGTGCCAGTGACGGGCTGGCATGTGGTCCCCAAGCCACGCGAACAGCAGCAGCGATGCCGACATTGTCGCAATACCGACGTTCTGGCCCGCGCTCGCCAGACTCGACGAATAGTGCAGCACAGTCGTCATGTACGACGGCAGCACCACGAAAAGGAGACTGTTCGATGCGTTCACGATGCCAGCCACGCCCACGCCGATTACGATCTGCTTCGGGTAATCGGTCAGCACTTTTCTGAACGGCCGTTTGACCTTGTGGCTCTTGAGGCGCTGAAATTCACTGGATTCTTCGAGCGACGTGCGTAACCAGTAAGACACAAGTCCGATCACGCCACCGAAGATAAATGCCATGCGCCATCCGTAAGTCACGACGTCCGACGCGCTTAACGTCGAACGCAGTACGAGACTGATCAGCGTTGCCGTCAGCACTCCGGAATTCAGACAAAAGATGACGAGGCCACTCACCAGACTCGCGCGAGCCGGTATCTCTTCGACAACATAGGTAATCGAGCACGGCAATTCGCCCGCAAGGAAGAACCCCTGCGCAAGACGGAGCAGGATCAGCAGCGCGGGTGCCAGCACACCAATACTCGCGTACCCCGGTATCAATCCGATCCCGATCGTCGACGCGGACATCGCGAGGACCGAAACAAGAAAGATGACCCGTCGGCCAAAGCGGTCGCCAAGGCTGCTCAGCACGATTCCGCCCAGCGGCCTCGACACGTAGCCAATCGCAAACACGCTGAATGTGCTGATCAACGAGGCGATCGGGTCCGCGCCCGGGAAGAACTGCCGTGCAATCTCACGCGCGAACACGCCGTAGATGATGAAATCGTAGATCTCCAGCGAGCCGCCAAGACTCGCCAGAATCACCGTCTTCCACTTCTGTCTGAGCGCGGGTCCTTGCGTCACCGCAGTCATGTCGGCTGAGGCCATCAGTTGTCTCCATCAATGATTTTTATGCTGTCTTTTTACCGCTCGGGCGTCATTCGACCGGCACCGGCGTGGCTGCTGGTGTCCCCGTCTTCAGCGCTGCATCGCGTCCACCGAATGCCTCGATGAGCCTGTCCTGATCGAGCTTCGCTGCCGCATCGACGGCTTCGGGGTCGACCAGGTTACGTAGCCGCTCTTCGAATAACGACAGCACGGCTGCATATTCCGGCAGTCCTGCGACGTCGTTCAGTTCGTCGGGATCGCGTCGCAAGTCGAACAGTTCGGGCGGCAGGCCAACGTAGTGGTGGTATTTGTAGTCGGCGCTCGCAAGCATATAGGCCGCACTCTCCGAACCGACTGCGTGGTACTCGCTAAAGGCGAGATGCTCATGCAGATCGGGCGCGTTCGCCAGTTCCGCGAGCGATTGACCGGGACCGGACAACATCTCCGGACTGCAGCCCGTTTGCCCGAGAATCGTATTCTGGATGTCGACCAGCGACACCGGGGTTTCGCTGACCTTCCCCGCGGGAATGTCGGGCCCTGAGATGATCATCGGCACACCGGTCGATTCGCGGTACATCAGACATTTGTTCCACATGCCCCGCTTGCCCAGGTTGTCGCCGTGATCGCTGCTATAGATGACCGTCGTGCTGTCGTCGAGACCGTTTTCGCCTAGCGCGGAAAGTACTTTGCCGACCTGCGCATCCAGGAACGACACGAGCCCGAAATAGCACGCGATAGCGAGCCGGCGGCGCTCGTCGGTGCCGATCGCGGCGTCGTGATCCATGTGCAAGGCCTGCCGCTCGACCCATGGATGGCGTACATAGCCCGTCGATGGCTGGAGGGGCGGAAGTTCGATCGTAGCCGGATCGTACAGATCGAGGTATTGCTGAGGCACGATCAATGGGAAATGCGGCGCGACCAGCCCGACAAAGAGAACCCACGGCTTAGCGTCGCCGGCATGGTCGGTCAGCCAGTCGACGGCCGTGTCGGCGACGCGCGCATCGAAACGGTTGTAGTCGGACGTGCCTGGGCCGATCTTGTCATACAGCGGCGAGCGTCCCATCGTTCTGGGCAGGGGATTGCGCACCGATCCCCAAACCTGACCGATGCCATCAAGAATGTGAACGGGGTGATGCTGGCGCCGGAAGCCGACGGGTGAAGACTCCGATTTGTAATGCAGCTTGCCGATCGACTCGGTGAGCAGGCCGCTTTCGGACAGATATTGAGCCCACCCAGGATACGCGCCGTCATACGCGATCGCGTTGTCCCAGCAATGGATGTCGTGCACATAACGGCCGGTGGCGAGACTCGCGCGCGCCGGCACGCAGATGGGTGACGGCGTGTAGGCGTTGCAAAAGCGCGTGCCGCGCTGCGCGAGCGCATCGAGATTGGGCGTCTGGATGAACGGATGGCCCGCACAACCCATCAGGTTGTGCTGATGTTCGTCGGACAGGATGAAGAGGACGTTGCTGGGTTTCATAAGTCTGTCTTTCGCTGCAGTTGCGATGCGCCGCGTCTCCTGAAGCCATATTGGTATCGGGACGCATGAGAAGCAATTGACATTTTTTGCCAGGCGAATAACTATTGGTTATTCGCTGAGGTAGAGCATGGATCCGATCGAACGTTTCTTTCAGGCCGGGCTGAAACTCAGTCATCTGCGTCTTCTGACGCTGTTCGACAGCCTCGGGCAGATCCGACTCGTGGCGGAAAAGCTCAACGTCACACAGCCTGCCGTGTCCAAGCAGCTCGCTGAACTGGAGGCCGGGCTGGGCGTACCTGTACTGAGGCGCACCGGAAACCGGCTCTATTTCACTGCCGTCGGCGAGACGTTAATGAAGCGCGCAAGAGAGGTGTTTCATCAGCTCGAACAGGCTCGCTACGAAGTCGACGCGCTGACGAGCGGCCTTTCCGGAAAGATCTCGGTCGGCGCGGTGGCGACGGTCATGCCCGTTTTTGCGCCCGAACTCGTCCTGGAACTGAAGAAGCGCGCGCCGCACGTCAACGTATCCTTCTATGAAGCCACCAGCGACAGACTTTTCCCAATGCTTGCCACCGGGGCGCTTGACTTTGTCCTGAGCCGGACCGCGCCACCGCAGACCCATGCGTCCGAATTCGAGTCGCGAGCTATCGTTGAGGATCCGATTGTCGTCGTCTGTGGACGTGATCATCCGCTTGCCGCCCGGCGCACCGTCAGCGCGTCGGACCTGGCCGGCCTGCCCTGGATACTGCCGCCGCGGGAGGCGCCGACCTTTCTTGCACTGGAAAGCTGGTTGCGAGGGTCAGGACTGACATTCCCCGACGGTTGCGTGCAGTCGATTTCCCTACAGGCCAACGAAGCGATGCTGGCGAGTTATCCGTTCCTCGCCCTGATGCCGCTCACCGTCGCGCGGCGTGGCGCGAATCGCGCCGCACTGTCCATCCTTCCGCTGCCGGGCGCGCGTTTCCTCGAGACTGTTCAGCTGTTTTACAACGACGCGTCAGCAAATCCGGTGATACCGGCGGCGCTGAGCTGCGTTGCAAGTGTGGAAGAGCGACTATCGAACTCACTACACGCATGAAAAGAATAGCGGCCGGCCGCGGCGTGAATGCAGCGGACCGTCGATGGTTGATTGGGCTTTCACCTGGCGCGAGCGGCCGGTGTAGGCCCGCTAGCTGACCCACCGGTGTCCTCATGCAAAGACCGCAGTTGGCCGACCGCTGCCTGATGCATCTGATGCATCCCGACCCAAACCCGTCCCCTACGACACCACCAACGAATGACCACTCGTCATCATTCAGGCGCGCAGTGGACGTCGAATTTGATGAGCTTCGTCGGACCGAATGTGTTGCTGATCGCAACGTCGGCGGCATCGCGGCCGCACGCCATCAGCACACGACCGATACGCGGCACGTTGTTGCGCGGATCGAAGGTCCGCCAGGAGCCGCCCACATAGGCTTCGAACCATGCCGCGAAATCCATCGTGCTCCACGGCGGCGGCACACCGACGTCACTGATGTAGCCCGTGCAGTAGCGAGCCGGAATATTCATCGCGCGGCATAGCGCCACGGCCAGATGAGCGAAGTCGCGACACACGCCCTTGCGTTCCTGCCACGCCTGAAACGCGGTCTTGGTCGGCCGTGCAAATTCGTATCCGAACGTGACATGGCGATGCACGTAGTCGCAAATCGCCTGCACCCGGTGGCGGCCCGGAGGCGTATTGGAAAACAGTTTCCAGGCAATGTCGGACAGCAGATCGGTTTCGCAATAGCGGCTGCCGAGCAGGAACACCAGACATTCATCCGGAAGCGTTTCGACGGCATGCTGATAGTCGAACGGCTCGCGCGTCTCGGGTTGATCGGAGACGTTGAGCAGCGCGGTGGTGGAGACCGAAATCAGCCCCTGCGGCGCGACGATGCGGCTGCACAGATTGCCGAAGCTATCGCGATACTGGGTGATCGCCACCGGCGGATCGACCACCAGCAGATCGGCAGACAGGACATCCTGCACGCGGGAAAAATGCGTGTTCAACATCAACATCATTGGTGTCGGCTGCGCGCACTCGTAGATCAGTTCATAGCCCACGCGAAGTTTCATCTGACCATCCTTCCATTGATAAAGTCGTAACGCGCTGAGCGCTCAGGCGTCTTCGGTCACGCTCACGTCGACCTCAAGACTGCGGAACGAATGCATCGCGCCGTGCCATGTGCCCCAGAGCGGCAGCGCCTGATCGTAATTCCACGCTACCGCCACACGAATCAGATGCCGGTTGCCGACGATGCTGTTGGTCGGATCGAAATCGACCCAGCCTGCACCGGGAAGATAGATCTGCAGCCATGCGTGGGTCGCGCCGCCGCCCAGGGTGGTGTCGTGGTCCGGCACGAAGATATAGCCGCTGACAAACCGGGCCGCGAGGCCAAGCGAGCGGACGGCATCCATCATCAGCACCGCGAAATCGCGGCAACTGCCGCTGCGCAGGCGTAGCGTGTCGGCAGGACGATTGACGCCCTTCTCGACGCGCCGCACGTACATGAAGTTGTTCTTGATCTCGAGCGTCATGCTGCGCAACAACGTCATCGTGCCCGTCGTGCCGCCGGGGTCGATAAAGCGTCGCGCCCACAGGTCGACATCGTCGTTCGGAAACTGTCGGCTTCGCGCGTTCACCAGATCAGAGGCTTCCTCGCTCGTATACGCGAAGGGCCAGGTCGACGCATAGGCTTCCAGCGAATAGTCAGGCAGCGGCGCCTCGTAATGTTCGAGCGTCACCTCGCTTCTGAAGAGCAGCTCGGATGCTTCGACCGAAAACGTGGCGACTGCGACCGAGTTGTCGAAGACATCGTGCAACCAATACAGCCGTTCAGGTGTGGGCGTGATCAGCAACTGCGCGGTGAGAAGCCGCAGATCATGACTCGCACGCGGGCGGAACATCATGCGATGCTCGCCGAAGCGCACTGGCTCCCAGTAGTGGTAGACGCTCTGGTGCCGCACGGTTAGACGTTGCGGCGCGCTCATTGCGTTTCGCCGCGAACAAACTTGCTCACCATTTCGCCCCCAAAAGGAAAGCCCACCGCGACAGCACGAACCGGGGCGGCAATCGGTCACGACTCAGACACGCGCTGAAAACGATCAGCAATGAGAGGCAACAAGGTGCAGCCCGAATTGCAATGACGCTCTTTCTACCGGGCCGCTGCTACACCTTCGTCGAAAGTGCGCACAAGCAAAGTGAAACGACGGCGCGTCACATGCGCGTGTCGGTTACTTCTTCGTCACGCCGCTCGACACAGGAGTCTTCGGGGTAGACGTCTTGAACAGACCTGCTCCGGGAGATGGTAACTTTTTAGGTTGTTTAGGCTTCTTTGCCTCGCGATTACTACGCAGTTGACCTTTTGCCATTGCGCTCCCCATTTAGGTGCCCACGGAAGGGTCCGCTCTGCGACTCATTCTGGGCGCATTTTTAATTACTGTCGCGATCTATTTAAAAGACCCGATCACACACCTTAAGGGGTAAGTGCACAAGTTTACTGATAGTGCGTGCTCTCTTCATGCACCCAGCCGCCGGTTTGCCGATTGTTCTTGCTTTGTCGCGCCATGCGGCGCACTCTCGGATAGCCAACTTGAGTGCGCAAGCGGCTTTCATCGACTCGCCACTCGTGTCCGGCTCGCCAGTACCGGCGGGAATACGCGTTGAATCTCGCACGCGAATGAGCATTGCGACCTTGATGTGGCGCGTCGCCGTGCTCAAGCGTGCTTTCTGGCCTCAGGCCACTGCCTTGAAGTTGCACGCTCTTTTTGCAGGCGTTCAGATGCTGAAGCGAACCCCAATGAGCCCGATCATGTCGGGCAGACCGGAAGACTATGTGGCGACCCAGAAAGCTCGCGTCGAAGCCTTGCGGCAGGCGGAGTCCGACCGCGCCCAGAAGCGGCTCGACGATGATGCTCGCATCGATATCAACGCCGCGAAGTGGCGCTACGTCTCTTCGAGAGATTAGATGGCAAAAAGCAAGATCGTGCTCAGCTTCCCAAATCCCAGTCGCTCTTACGACACCTCCCAGGCATCGTGTATGTTTCTGGGGCTACGACAATTCTCGCGAGATCGCGTTTCTCGTCGATGGTCAAATGCTGACGAAGCTCAACCCCGGAATCCGTAGCGAGGAAACCGACCTGCTCGCGGCGTTCGATCGTAATCGCGACCGGATACTGGAACTGGCCAAAACGTGATATAAGGGTGGCCCGCAGATCAGGTAGACGATCTCCTGAATCGAAGATTCGGGCGCGATCACTTTTTAGTTGCGGGGATGCGAGGCGCGAGCAGGGTTCGAACACGCAGCCAATATTACTCGGCCCGAACGCCCCTATACGTTCAATATGAAGCAGGCAGCAGATCGCCCAGCGCCTGATACACTGCTTCACGAAAAAGCGCAACCGCTGAAGACTGGCCAAACTCCACGGTGCGATCGACAATCTTGCCTGTCGCCTGATCCGGGCCGAGCGACACTCGCGATGTCGTGAACAATACATAGGCGGTCGGCGCCCTGGGGTAAAAAGCTCACCTGAGTAGCAGTCCCGCAACGCGGCCGCGACGTGGAAGCGGTGTTCGGAGCGACCTGGCTACATTTGCGGGAGCGCCACGAGCACGCTCACACGCACGAGACACCGGAACCAAACCACCGAGGTCGCCATGACGAGCACCATCAGCACGTTCATGACTTCCCGTGGGACGGGCAGGAACCACATACCCCCACATAAGCGTGAACCCGTAACACACAAGCATCGCCACCATCGTCATTGACTTCGCGTGATTTCAATGTCCGCAGCAGCGCGATTATCGGTCGCTCACTCTATCGCTTTGATCGACTCCTAATGGCCGGGTCCTGCCCGATGCGGTCGGCGGGAGTCGACCGGATATAGCCTTTCAACATTCACGTTAGCGGCCTGTCATGACCGAATGGTGCTGGGAAGCCTCAATACGAGATTTCGAAATGTGATTTCCGCTGAACCATATGTGCGAGTTCGAAGGTCGAGTCGTTCAGACGATTTTCGTGAAACCGTCGGCGCTCCAGCGTTCGCTCCCTACGCCGTGATGAACGAAGAACAAACCATCGGGATCATACTGATCCTTAATGGCGAGCAGCCTGCTGTAATTTGAGCCCCAGAAGGACCGCTGCCAGTCCGCGTCGAAAAAATTGCTTTCCGCCACGTAGGAACCGGCGTCTGGAACCAGCTTGCGCACCTCGGCCATTGCACGTCCGATGGCCTGCCGGTCCCGGCGCGCCAGCGCGGTGTCGGGCTCGTGGCCCTGAATGCCCGGATACGCGGGCGGCCCCTCCGCCCCGGCGATAAGCAACGCGAAGGCGTCCAGCGCGGCCGGGTTCGTGGCGGTGTTTCTCGCGGCAGCGACAGCCTCCGCCGGTGCACCCGCCAAGCCCTTGTTGACGTGCAGCGACACGCTCCATTGACGGGTCGCCGCAAACAGCGTGTCGGCCAGGGTTTGACGCCGGTCATCTTGCAGCAAGGCCGCGGGGAGCCACGCGGACTCGTAGCCGTGTAGCACTTGTCCCGCCTCTCCGCGATTACCCGACCAAAAGATATTCTCGTCGGGTGCGCCCGGCCGGTCGTCGGTGCTGATGAAGCCGAGGAGCTTCTTGAACAGGGTTGGAGCCCAGAAACTGCGGGCCGAGATGGCGACAATCTTCAGTGGCGAGAACTCGACCTTGAAATCGTCCGGGAACGCGGCAAGCGTATCCATGAACGGCTGCCAGATCGCTTGCGCTTCACTGCGACTGAGCCCCTGGAACACCATCGAGATAGTGAGGACGTTGTCGCGGCGAAATCTGATCTGTTCGCCCCAGTGCGGGTTCATCAGGTTCTGATTATAGAAGTCGATGATCACGCCAATCAGCCGGCGAAACGCAGATGTCGATGTCGCCTTGATCGTCATGTTCACCGCGCCGAAAGTCTCGGGCAATTCGTGAACCCGCAGCGTCAGCCGGGTGACCACGCCCAGGCTCCCGCCGCCGCCTTTCAGCGCCCAGAATAGATCGGGATTCGTGCAGGCATTGGCGATCCGGACCGCGCCATCTGCCGTCACAACTTCCGCTTCGAGCAGGCTTCCCGCGGCCAGTCCGTAGGCCTTGGAAAAGCTGCCGAACCCGCCGCTTTGGATCAGGCCAGCCACGCCGACCGTCATGCAGCCGCCACCTTGCACGTAACCGCCCGCCTTGGTAGTGACCGCATCGTAGACGTGCGCCCAGAGCGCGCCGGCACCGGCCGTGACCGCCCTCACCGGTGCCGCATGTCCCTCGCATCCTGTGCCGACAAACGCGTCCTGCACGGTGATGTTGTTCATTTTTCGCGTCCAGACCAGCAGAGAGTCCGGCGCATTCGATGTGCCTTGATAGCTGTGGCCGCCGCCCTTCACCACGAGGCGGAGATTGTTCCGACGTGCGAAGTTAACGGCGACGACGACGTCATCCGTGTTGCGGGCAGCCACCGCGTAGACGCTGGGTGTCGATGTCCACGCGTCAACCCAGCCGAGGGTTTGCGTTAGACCCACCTCGTCGCCGAGAAAATAGGGGTTCTTGAGCTCCCTGAATAGTTGCCTGCAGTCGTCACTATCGGGCGCGTTCAGGCAAGCCACCAGGGGCGATTGCACTTTCACCAGTGCATTGCCGACCTGCTGGCTGAGTTCGTTCCAATGCGCCTCGGACGGCCAGCCTGGATCGCCCGGACGCACGCGAGTGAACGCTCCGGATACCGCCGCTTGCGCCGAAGCGAGCATCTGTTTCCGGGCACTATGCAAAAATGTGATTCCGACCGCAGATTGCAAAATACGTCGTCTTTTCGAGGACGTGGTTTTGTTTGAAGGTTTCATCGGCATGCGTGAAATCTCAATATGGTTGCAACCCGGATGACTGAGAAACCGGCGGAACTCTTCGAATAATGGGGTGACCGGAAGACGTGCATCAAGCGTTCGAAGTCCGCCAACCGTGCACCGCAAATCGTTAGCCCCCAGCCCACCGCCGGACAGATTTTCAACGACTTAGCCTTCGGGGTCGATTGGCCGAAACCTGTCCCACGACGACGCGCTGAGCTCGACCCGCAAGAGGTTAAGGCAACTTGGAAAATGGCAACGACGTGCGCGGCGAGGCGACGTATGTCATCGCTGGCTCGCGTGTTGGGGGGTGTGCGCGTAATCAATGGTACGTCGTCGTAGACGACTGCAGCTTCGTCAGCACGCCGCGTTTGAACTGGAACCAGCCTTGCGAGCTTTGCATCACGACTTCATCGCCTTGCCAGAACACGCGCTTGACCGTCATGCGCTTACCCGAGCGTTGCACAAGCGGCGGATGGTGGCGAAAGTCGTACAGCACCGGGCCGGAATCAGTCTGCACGAGCGTGCGCGTGACGCTGTCATTTGCATTGCCTACGTCGTCGAAATGCGTGAGCATGCTCGCGCTAAAGCGATGGAAAATTTCCTTGTCGAGCATCCCCACGAAATCGCCGTCGACGCGCACGAATTGCAAGTTACCCGAGGGCGTGACGAGCGGGCCAGACGCGTTGCTTTGCGCATGAACGCAAGTCACGAAAGAGGTGGCTGCGAGCCCAGCGAGGAACAGTCGTCTCATGTTTTCCTTTTAGATTCAGCGGCGTCTCCGACGACGGAGCACGACCCGCAATCTTTCCTTGGGAACATTGTCGTCAATTTTGGCCGAGACGTCGAAGGTCTTTAACTGGCCGACCTCTGCCAGATGACGCCACGGGCCTGAATTCGCGAGCTGCGTCTCGCGCGAAAGGCCGAGGCCGACCGCTTGAGACACTCGTGACTGACAGCAATAGGGAATCGAAAATGGTGCAATGAGGTTGTTCCGGCAAATTCATCTTCCGTAGAAACGCCTTGTAGCGCAGATGGATTTCAGATTTTTAGCAGCGGATGTTATTCATCGACTAACTCGCTAGGAGTCCGTGATCCAGCGTCTCGCGGTAGGTAATTCAGCAAGCGAGAACAAGCGGACATCGCCATGAAAAAAGGGTTTTAGCATACCAACCATAACCCGTAGCCATGCGAGATCCGTAACCACTGCGATGTGGCTGAAATCGTGCCAGTGCCTCAGCCCGAACGCGCCGTCATCCCAAAGCGCTCCAACCTCAAATCCCGTGAACTCTTTCCCGACGACATAGAGCATCTTGATCGGCCCCTTGCCCATCATCGCCTCAGCCTTGGGTATGAGTGTACTTTTGTAGTCGTCGTGCGTAACCTTGCCCGTGGCTTCGATCGCGAGCACATCTTGCGGTAACCCATCGATGAATTTGAACATCGCCGTCCCCCATTGGTTCTCCGCAGTGCAATTCGGTGCCTGCGGCCGCGATGATGCGTTCCTATTGTAGGCTCATGAGCGACCGCTTCGGGTAACAGTTCTCGCAGGGTCAGTGACCGCTCATGGCCGGCCGACAAGAGGCGGACACGAATGCGCAGCCGGCAACCTGCGTCCACCGCTTAGCGTGCTTTATTGTCGGAAGGAATTATGAAGCCGCCCCTTCATGCGCGGCCGGGGTGCCGGAGCCGGTTCGGCATCAGCCAACTGTTCCAGCAGGCTCGCGATGTCGTGATCGATGGCCGAAAGGATGCGTTGCTTGGGGTGCCCGTCGAGATTCGGTTTTTGTCGCCCCGACGGCATGCCGTGTCCCGCCCCACCCGGGAAGGGACGCACGAGTCCCGATTGGATTGAAGGTTAGAATCCCGCGCGTGTGCGCCGCGCGCTCGAATAATTACCTGTGGGCACACACCGGAACGAGCGCATGGCAATCGTCAAGGGCACGCCCGGGTTCGCCGAGCGCCGGGTCGCGGACTTCGACTACAGCATGTTCAGGAAGGCGACATAACCGCCGTGCCGTTTCGGACTAGAATCCTCTGAGGAGGAGTCAGTGATGTCAGCTCTCAAGCGCATCGATCCGGGCCATTCCGCTTATCAGGCCGCGCTGAACAGGACGACCCGCTACCCTGCGGAGCACGTCACATTGACGGCTAGCTCAAGGAAGAGGCTGCGCCCCTGTGTGCCTCATCGAAAGGTCGGGCGCGGCAAGGTCGGCATCGGCGGCAAGTAGGCATCCGCAACCCTTGTATGGCGTCGGGCTTTAGAAGGTGGCTTGACGTGAATTGGCTGTCCGGCGCGAGCACGGATGAGACGTGGTTCGTGACCGACAATCTTGCGATATAGGTAGCCTGCCCCGCATTCGGTGATACTGGTCACAGCTGGGCAGGTACCTGCCAGCAGAGGCGGGACAGGTCGTCCAGAAGCGGCGTTTCGAATGTCGCTGATCGACCCGAAGCCGTCTTTCGGTCGCTCTAATTTGAATGACCGCTACACGTCGACAACGCGCCACCTAACACCTACAAAAAAACAGCGGCGGCGGGTCCGCGTCATTCATGACAATCCGGGCCGCCATACCCGGAAAGCCGGAAAAGCTGTCACTGCAGTCCATCAGCCTGCGCCGTTGCACCCTAAGCGGCCATCCAGTCTAGGCGTCACAACGTTCGTTTTTCCGCAACCATGCTTTCGCCCAGCCCGGCTTCTTCTAGACGGCGGGAAGCACGACTATACGTCCACGCCTCGACACATCGTCGCGGCCTCTTCCAAAAGGACGAGCAATCAAAGTGGACACCATTCATCGATATCGGATCGGCAGTGCGACCGTGACACGGGTCGCCGAGCTCGCTCTTCCTGAGATTCCTTCGGCCTACCTGTTTCCCGACCGGGATCGCACGATCCTTGCCAACGATCCGCCGCCATGGATCGGCCGCGAGAACGTCTCGCAAGACGGTGAAACGCTCGCGTTGAGCGTGCATAGCTGGATCGTGCAGACGGAGGGCAAAACCGTCCTGATCGACACGGGTGCCGGCAACGGCAAGCATCGACCACTGAACCCCGTGTTCAATCAACTCGATACGCCGTACCTCCAGCGCCTTGCCGCAGCCGGCGTTCAGCCGGCCGACGTCGACTTCGTGCTGATCACGCATCTGCACGTCGATCACGTCGGCTGGAACACGGTGCGCAAAGGTGACGCGTGGCGCCCGACATTTGCCAATGCGACCTACGTGTTCTCGGGTGCCGAGTACCGTTTCTATGCCGACGAAGTGCACGTGCAGACACCGAGCGTCGGCGTATTCGAGGACAGCGTGCAGCCGATTATCGATGCGGGCCAGGCCCTGTTGATCGACGCACAAAGCCAGCCCACGCTCGAAGGCCTGGAGGGGTTCACGTTCTATCAAACCAAAGGCCACAGCTTCGACCATCTGTCGTTCGGCTTCACTTCTGAAGGGCAGCATGCGCTGTTTTCAGGCGACGTCATGCATCACCCGATTCAGATAGCCAAGCCCGAGTGGAACTCGACTTTCTGCGAGTTTCCCGACGATGCCGAGCGCTCGCGGCTCTGGGCGCTGAACCACGCCGCAGACCGGCACTCGCTGTTCTTCAGCAGTCATTTCCCTGGAACGTCCGTGGGCGTCGTCGAAAGGCAGGCCGGCGGTTTCGCCTGGCTGCCCCGCTAAACCTCTCCACCAAGAGAGCAAACATCATGGCAACGCAAGCACCGATTGAATCCCGCGACTTCATGATCCCGAGCGATACGCCCGAGATCGAGCTTCACATCCGCAACAAGCGGCCGGCAGGCCGCACCGACTTTGGCGAAGCACGCACCGTGATGTTGATGCACGGCGCCACCTACGGATCCGGCAGCCTTTACGACACGCCGATCGGCGGTTATTCGTTTATGGACTACCTCGCTCGCGCTGGCTTCGATGTTTACGCCGTGGATGTGCGCGGCTATGGTGAGTCGACACGACCACCGCAAATGAGTGTCGCCGCTGCGCAGAGCGAGCCGCTGGGGCGGACCGAATCCGGCGTGCGCGACTTCACGAGCGCCGTGAACTTCGTGCTGCGCACTTCAGGAATCGCGCGTATCAATGTGATCGGAATGTCCTGGGGCGGCAGCGTGACTGGTGCCTTCACGGCCCGCAACGGTCACAAGGTTCGCAGGCTCGGGCTCGTTGCACCACAGTGGGTCAGCGACAAGCCAATCCCACTTGACGCAGGTGGCCCGCTGGGTGGTTACCGGGTGGTGCGCGCGGTTGATGCGCGCGAGCGCTGGGTCAATGCCGCCCCCGAGTGGAAGCGCAACACACTGATACCGGACGGCGGCTTCGAAGCATGGCTCGACAATACGGTTCGCACCGAGCCCGACGAGGCGTTGCGCAAGAACCAGTCGATCCGTGTCGCGAACGGGCCGATTCAGGACATTCGCGAGTACTGGGGAGCAGGTAAGGCGTTTTATGACCCGGGCCAGATCGAAGTGCCGGTCCTGCTGATTCATGGAGAATGGGATGTCGACGTGCCGCTCGCGCTTGCGCAGGATTACTTCACGCAACTGAGCGGGTCGCCGGACAAGCGTTGGCTCGAACTGGGCGAAGCAACCCACATGCTCATGCTCGAAAAGAACAGGGGGCACGCATATCAGGCATTGGTCAGCTTCCTGAGCGAGGCTTGATGGCGGCGCAAGCCTACCGGCGACCGACTCTACGACACGCTTTCAGCGCCGGCGCCGTGCGAGAATGCCGCAGCACATCGCATGCATCCTCGCACGACGCAAATATCTGTATCGACCCGCGACCCGCATGCATCCCAATCTGACAGGACTGATGCATGGATAAGCTGGCCGCGATGCAGACCTTCGTTCGTGTCGTCGACTCGGGCACTTTTACGCGTGCTGCAGACCTCATGAATGTGCCCAAATCGTCCGTCACCCGCCTCATACAGGAACTCGAAAAAGAACTGGGGGTGAGGCTACTGCACCGTACAAGTCGTCAACTCACGCTGACGCAGGAAGGCCAGATCTATTATGAGGGCTCGATTCGCGTGCTTGACGAGGTTGGCTCGCTGGATGGCAGCGTCCTGAGCGCAATCCGTTCGCCGAAGGGGAAAATCAGGGTGGAACTGCCCGGCTCGTTGGCGTACCAATTGGTCGTCCCGGCCATGCCGGACTTCTTTGCGCGCTATCCCGATGTCCAGGTCGAGCTGAGCGTCGGTAACCGGTCGGTTGATCTCATCGCCGAAAACCTTGACTGTGTTCTGCGTCTCGGGCCATTACTCAGCGACTCGCTGATCGCGCGCTCGGCCGGTACGCTGCCGCTCGTGACGTGCGCGTCGCCTGCCTACATTCAGCGCCACGGGCTACCCCGCGAGCCCGCGGACCTCATGCAAGGCCATACGATCGTCCGCATGAATTCGCCGCGCTCGGGGCGAGACTTCGTCTTCCAGCTCCATCGGGACGAACAGCTCTTCGAAATCCACGGCAATCATCGGTTAAGCGTCAACGACTCGTGCGCCGCGCTAGCGGCTGGACTTGCAGGGCTCGGCGTACTCACCACCTATGCGTTCCTCGTCACCCCGCACCTTCGCTCTGGTGAACTCGTGCGCCTCTTTCCCGATTGGCGCGGCGATGACATCGCTGTGCATGTTGCCTATCCGGCCAATCGGCATCTCGCCTCCAAGGTGCGCGTATTCGTCGAATGGGCGATCGAACTTCTCAGGGCAAGCGAACCCGCCTAACTCTTCGCGTCGTTCCGCTTCGCGCGGCGTCGGCCTGACGAACCCGTGGTCGGCTGCATCCGATCCCAATACGGCGGATCGCCGATGTGCTCACGCACGTGCTCAACGAACAGACGCGCGCGGGTCACGTTGGAGCGTCCGGGCAGGCGCACCGCATGAATCGCCGATGCCCCCTTTCCCGGGCTGCCGTCATTCTCGGGAAAGAGCGACACGAGTCTGCCATCACGCAGACAATCGCCTACCAGCCAGCTCGCCAAATGAACGATGCCCAAGCCCGCAACCGCCGCGTCGACCAAGGTCTCGGTATCATCGCATTGAAATCGCCCGTTGACCTGCAACGGTGCGCCCCGGTTGAGCCCCGGGAAGGTCCACCAGCCCGGCGGAGTCGGCTTCGACGAGACCGTCAGGCATTCATGTTCCAACAACTGCTCTCGCGTTTCCGGCTGGCCCGCCCGCGCCAGATACGAAGGTGCGGCGCATACCAGTCGTCGCACCGGCGCAAGACGCGTCGCAATCAGATCGCCACTCAGATCGCGTCCGATCCGAATCGCCAGATCGATGCGTTCGACCGAAAGATCCGTCAACCGATCGCTCAGATGCAGGTCGACCTGCATCCGCGGAAATTTCTCGAGAAAGGTATGCACCGCCGGTGCGATATGGCGCCTGCCAAACGATGCCGGCGCGGTGATCGTCAACAGGCCGCGCGGCTCCTGATCCCGACTCGATAGCTCATCGCGTGCCTCCGTCAGTTCCCCTAGTACGTTGCGCGCAGTACCGAGAAAGTGCTGCCCGTCATCGGTCAAGACCAGCTTGCGGTTGCCACGCAGGAACAGCGCGCAGCCTAGTTCCTCTTCCAGCCCGTCGATCCGGCGCGTGATCGACGACACCGCCACATCGAGCGCGCGCGCGGCCAGCGAGAAATTGCCGGCTTCGACGACCGCAACAAATACCTCCAGATCCTTGAGCATTGCCGCCTCGCATTTTGCGTTTATTGCAAACGTAGGTTGCATTGGCGCTAATTGTTTAGGGAATACAGCAAAGGCACAATCCCTCCCGTCACATCGTCGGCCTGGTGCCGAAAACAGGAGAACCTCTATGACAACGCCAAAACATCGCAAGCGTCCAGCACAACTTATCAGTGGCATGACGCTCGCGGCTGCCTTGCTCGCACCGAATCTCTCCAGCGCGGCAGACATCACGTTCACGGCCCCGCAGGCCTTTCCGGAGAGCATCACCTGGTCGGCCCGTCAACATGTTTTCATGGTGGGCTCGGTGCGGCACGGTACCGTGGGCAAGATCACGCCCGATGGTCACTACTCGGAATTCATCCATGACGACCGTCTGATCTCGACGCTGGGTCTGTTCGTCGATGATCGCCGCAACACGCTTTGGGTCACCAACTCGGACCCGGGTGTCGGCGAGCACACCAATGCGGCCACGAAGGGCAAACTTGCGGCCATCGCGACTTACGACGCGACTACCGGTGAGCCACGCGCCTACTACGATCTGTCGTCGATCAATCCGGGTGCGCATCTGGCCAACGATCTGGCGGTCGACGCCGATGGCAACGTCTATGTGACCGACAGCTTTGCACCGATCGTCTACCGCATCGACACGCGTGGGCAGATGTCGGCATGGGCCCGGGATCCGCGTTTTCACACCGGCGAGGGCTTCAACCTGAACGGGATCGCAATGCACCCGGACCGCTATCTGATCATCGGCAACTACAACTCTGGCGCGCTATTCAAGATCGATATTCATGAACCGTCGAGGATCGAGCAGATCACGTTGCCCGAAGCACTGAAAGGCGCGGACGGATTCGATCTGGTGGATTCGCAGCACCTGGTCGTGGTGCAGAACGAGGGCATCGATCGCACGGTCGAACTCGTCTCCACCGACGGCTGGCGAACCGCCACCATTGAGCGTGTACAGAAGAGCGAGCGCTCGATGCCGACTGCGGCCGTGACGGAAAACGGCAAGACGTACGTGCTCAATTCGCGAATCGACACGCTGTTCAAGCCGGGCTCGCCGCAGATCGATCAATTCGTTTTGCAGCAATTCTGAATAATTCGATCCAAAGGAAACACTATGCCGACACTTTATTTTCATCCCACGCCGAACGGCAGCAAGGTCGCCCTGATGCTCGAGGAGCTGCAGCTGCCGTTCGATATCGAGGTCGTCGATATTTTCCGCGGCGAGCAGCATCAGCCGGAATTTCTTGAGATCAATCCGAACGGCAAGGTGCCGGCCCTGGTCGATGACGGCATCACGGTGTTCGATTCGCACGCGATTCTGCTGCATCTGGCAGAAAAGCACGGTGCATTCATGCCGACGGATCCGGCCGGGCGTGCGGCCGCACTGTCCTGGCTGCAGCTCGTCGCGACGGGGCTGTCGCCGTTCAGCGGCCAGGCCGTGCACTTTCTGCACTACGCGCCGGAACCGCTGCCTTATGCCCGCAATCGCTACTTCAAGGAGGTCGAGCGGCACTACCGCGTGTTCGATCAGCGTCTGGCGAAAGTGCCTTACCTGGCCGGCAGCACATACTCGATTGCCGATATCGCGCTGTGGGGCTGGGCCTGTTCGGCAGGCTACATCTTTGGCGAGCGTGGATTGACCGACTATCCGCACGTGCAGCGCCTGGTCGATGAGATCTCTGCACGTCCGGCGGCGGCGCGGGTCATCGCACTGAAGCAACGCATGACCCTCAGCACCGAGATGAACGAGGGTGCCCGTCGCGCCTTGTTCCCGCAAAACCAGTAACGACCGACTGGACCGTCGCGCAGCGTCGGGTCTGGATTGCTGCGCGACGCGGTTGGCGTGAGCGCCGAGAACGGTGGGCTTTGATGCTTCGAAGGTAGATTGGATGCAGAAGAAATCGAGACGTCGAAGGTCGGTTGGCCGACACTGAGCGGCCGTTCGAGCGTCCGTGTGCGTTCGCAAGCGAGTGTCGGAAACTGGCCGCCTGCTGCCTTCTCGCGCTCAAGGCAGGACCGCGTCGCCACCGAGGATCTGCATCAAGGTCTTGGCGTTGCGCTGCCCTTGGTCCTCCCAATTGTTGTTCTCTACACCGACAAGCGTTACCGGCGACAACGCAGGACCGTGGACGACCCTGAGGCGACATCCAGGGCGCTGAATTGCTCGCCGCATAGCCGACATTTGCGAGGTGGAAGCTCAGCGTCGGTCGATGAGTCGATGAAGCGAAGAATGCGCTTGTTGTTTTAGCTGAACTGACATCGCGCGCACTACTTGCCCGCCAACTTGGCGCTCGCCGCGGCTAACCAGCCACACCCCTCTCGAAGCCCTGCCTAGCGTGGCTTTTTCCGTTCTCGCCGCGCTTCTTTATCCGCTTGGCGCCGCGCGGCCCTGTTCATTGGCATGCCTCCCTCGCCAAGGTAGCTTGGTGGGGATTCGACGAACCGGAACGGGCCAGCAAATTCGGGCTCGGTGTGCCGAAACAGCTTCATTTCGGTCTTCGGTCGCAGAATGTCGAGTTCGTCCGCTTGCTTACGCCATCCCTTGAGTTCCTCGTCCGACATCTCAGACAGGTCGACGTGCATGAAATCTTGGGACGCCGTTCCCTCTGAGAACGGCTCACTGGCCACCCCGATGGCCTCCTCCAGCGTTGGCATTCCGTGTTTGACGGCGTGGCAGTAGACCATGAGGGTGTGCATCCGCCGGTGCCGGTAAGTCGTGTCGTAGTCCTCGCCTTCTGTCCTCGGGATGGTGAGGAAAACAAAGGCTTGGTCGGGTGGACGGCCGGTCATCTTGATGCGGGCGAACATGCGGCCCGGGTCGCTGCGGTGCATCGCAACCTGAAGGTCCGTAGACAGGCTGCGCCGGGCGAGACGCGGTTGGGCGGCGAGGGCTCGAACGATGCGCTCGTGATTAACGCCGTCCATGGTCGGCTGCCAGGGCACGGTGATGGCTTTGCCCGAGCGGATGAACCCGCTCTGGTGTTCGATGAGCGCATCCCACATGTAGCTGATTTCGTTCGCCTTTTGCTTGGCCTTCCATTGGGGACTTGCTCGATACACTCCCCAGTCGCCCTCGGGAAGAGCGACGAAGTTGACGCCATTCGGTGTCTTGGGGAACACATGCTCCTCGTCGCGCATCGTGGACATATATCGAGCGAGTAGCTCCTCCTCGCCCGGTACGGAGACGATGACACCCGGCTGCTGCATGAACTCTTCTTTCTTCTCCAGGTATCCAACCAAGTCGGGCACCGTGTCGAGCTCCTCGAGCAGCAGGTCAACCGTCATCTCGTCAAGGACGTGGACAAAGCGGCGGCTCTCCAAGGGGAAGCCGATGTGGAAGGGCGTTTGTGCGTGAGCGGCCTTGCCCACCAGCTCGTTGAGCAGCATGACGCTCCCTGAACTTCCGCCACCGAAGAACTGTCGCGCGGGGAAGTGCGACCCTCGTGTCACAGCGATGAGGTAGTAGCGCGCTACGCTGGCGTCGGGGAGCTCGATGGGCAGCGGTGACTGACAGGCCTTGTCCAAGAAGATTCGCTTCGGGAATGCCTTGATGAATTTCTCGGCTCCCGCGAGTTGCTTGGCCGACTTGTCGATTGCGCTTCGGTACCACCGGGGCCAGGCGACCGCCACATCCACGTTGCTCCGGTAGGCGCAATCTTTGTCTGAGAACAGCAGCACGTCGTTTCCGAAAACAACCAACAGGTCGCAGAGCTCCTTGCCATCCCCTTTGCCATTGACCCGTCCCTCGTCCGTGAAGACGTCCGGATAGCTCCATAGGGTCAGGAACGCTTTGCGCGCGAGGCTGGCGAGCGCCCGCTCTGACGGCGTCGTTCCGTCTGCCGAAGCTGCCTTTTCCCAAGCTGTCTCTTCTGTCATCGCGTCCTCGCTGGTCCCACCCTTCGCCGCACGCTTACGTTGCCCGCGCGTCGCTTGCCCCTCAAGCGGTCATTGGCGAGTGACTGGTTGTGGCCGGTCCCTGTCTGATGCGCCGAACGCGTGTCGCGTAAGACGCCGCGTCAAAAACTCGCTGAGACCACGCCAAGACTGCATCGCGCGACTGTCGGTGCCCAAATCTTTGGGAGCACCGCGGTGCCTCCACGGCCTTTTCTGTACGTCCGGTAATGTAAGCTTCCCTGACCTTCGCGAGGCCAATATGCACCTGACCAGTTTCCTCTGGAATTATGCGATTAACGATGACGAGTGGGTCGGGTTGCTGTTTTTCGGGCCCCTAGCCGATCATGGGCCGTTTCAAGCCGCCAGAATCCGTCGAAGTACTCTCAAGCAGGTCATCAATCACGTCGCAAATAAGCGAGAACTCGGCTGGGTGCTTGCAGACGAAGCAAACCGAATTATTGGAGGTAACGACGTCGATGACATCGTCATCGAGGATGTCGATCATATTATGTCGCGCGCGCCCAGCCCCAAATTTAGTCTATCCCGCGCAAGCCTCGATTCTGCAATTGCTCGGCTCGACGCGATGGATTTAGCGACAGTGGACTTCCAGCATGTGCTCAAAGAAGTTAACGGGATGCTGAGAGGCGCGGGAACAATCACAATGGCCCCGCCTGGAAGCATAGGGTACTTTAGGGCGCGCCGTAATCCGCCGCGCCGGCCGAGATACGTTGCGGACCTATTCGCACCACCAGCGAAATTCATCACCAAATTTCAGCGCTGCAACGCCCCCGGCGTGTCGATGCTTTACTGTTGTGACAATGTGCAGGCTGCGCTTGGAGAGGTGCGCGCAGAAGTGGGCGAGACTGTGTATCTTTCGGTATGGGAAGTTCGCCGGCCATTTCACACTTTCTCCATGCCACCGGGACGGGCGCCGACGCAAGACGTGGAGACATTCGAGATACTCGCGTCGTACATCGACCGCAAATTCACAGAGCCTATCGGTGAAGCGCAATCGTCCCGTTACAAAATTACTGCAGCATTCGCAACTCTTTACGCGCATGGGCGGATCGACCCCGACAATCCTCACCTCACACACCCTCTGGCAGGTGTCTATTATCGATCAGTAGCTGATCCGCGCGCTGAAAACCTAGCCATAGAGGCAAAACAGGCGGCTCGTTGCATGAGGTTTCACGCTGGGTTCGAACTAAAAATCACGGGCGAGTCAGCAGCCGGCGCCTTCACCTTCGAGCTTTCTGCCGCCGCTAAACGACCCATCGACTACGGTGCTGACCCTCTTCAACACGTGATTTGGTGGAGCCAGGACGATGAACTGGAACGTGGGAAGCAGATTCTTTCGTGGTACCTAGCGCGACCGGTAGTTACCTACTATGGTGAGGAACGATTTATGTTTCCGGATCTGTTTGACGAGGATTGACGTCATAGGTAGGACGCAGGTAGTCGTCGACCTAGGTAACTGATGCGCCCGCCATCTATGTCGCGAAGTCGTGGCCCGCGCCGGCCTTGTCGCACCGGAGCGCGCAAGAACCTGTGGGAAGAGCAAATGCCTGTCTGATGAGACGTGAGAATGAGATTGTCGTCGATTCTGACGTCTGAGTCGAACGTCGCAAAATGGCCGAGAGCACCAGTTCAATGAAGGTCCTGTAGAGCGACCGTTGAAAATCGTCGACGGCCGCTTTCGGGCGGCTTCTGTGGATGAGTACTGTCGGCCAGCAGCGGCCATTTGTGAGAAAAGCTCGAATGGCTGAAGACAAGCTGAGATCGGACAACCCGCCCCGCGTGGCGTTCGTTCCGCCGAAGATATGTCCGCATACCAGAAGCGGCACGGTACGATGGTGGCCCTGAGGCAACCGTCAGTCTCTTGACCTCGCATACATCGTTGATGGGCGCAGCCCTGTGAATATGCCCCAGAGGAGTAGCCCATGCCGTCCGAGCACGCCGATGTCTTGTCACAGGTACTCAGGCTGATTCGCCTTCGCGGAGATCATGTTTTCCACGGCGAGCTGGGCAGTTCCACCGAAGTGATTTTTCCGCCAGGGCCGGCAACGTTTTTGCATCTGCGTGCCGGCGAACTGTCGGTGTCTCAACGCAATGGCCCCTCCGTGACGCTGCGGTCAGGCGACTTCGTTCTTTTGCCACATGCGGACGGACATACGATTCGAAGCAAGCCGGGCCGGAAAGCACATCAACGCTTCGAGGCGGCGGTGGACTTTACCCCCAGCAGAGATGCTCAGACGTTCAAATGGGCGGCTGATGACGGCATGGCAGGATCCTTTCTCGCAGGATCATTCTATTTTGACGGGGCGCCGTTACGCTCTTTGCTCACCGGGCTTCCCGGTCTGATTCATCTGACATGCGACAAAGTCAGCGAGCCCCCTTGGCTGGCCTCTATCTCGCATTTCCTTGACGTGGAATCGCGTAGCGCCGGCCCAGGGTCATCGCTGATGATCTCGCGGCTTATTGATCTACTCGTTATCCGCACCTTGCGGATGTGGGTCAGCCAGCAAGGCGATCGGCTCGGCTGGCTGTCCGGACTTAGCGACGAACGCGTAGGCCGTGCGTTGAACGCAATGCATCTGGAACCTGACCGTGCATGGACGGTCTCGGCCCTCGCCGAGACGGCGATGATGTCGCGATCGACGTTCTCGGATCGCTTCACGGCGGTGGTGGGACTTCCACCGTTGCGTTACCTGACACGCTGGAGATTGACAATCGCAGCAGACTTGCTAAGCGGAGGGACCCTGAAGGTGACCGAAGTGGCCCACGGTGCCGGCTATGGTTCGGAGGCTGCCTTCAGTCGCGCCTTCAAGGAGGAGTTTGGCTATCCACCGCGTGACGCGCATCGAATCGCACAGACCGGGGCCTTTGTCGCGCGAAGTGCGGAACTCCTTTGAGAGTCCTCTTTACACCGTTGGCTTGATTCGTCAGTTGAAACTGTCATTGCGGCGGTTTCCTTTCAATGGCATCGCGTCGGTCCCCAGGCGGCGCCGATCTGCTCGCTTGTCCGAGTGCGTCGATCGTACGATGGATCATGCAAATCAGACGCCGAGATATGGTCAGTCTCGAATACATTCTTTAGAGTGGATAGCCAAGGTCCTCCGGTATCTGAATAGGAGGAAAGGCTCTCACGCACTATGGTTCGGATCTCTCATGCTCAGGCAGCTCAGACGGTTTGCGATAACACTTCTCGTTGCAGCACCCACGCTTCCGTCATGCGTCTGGATCGGAAGCTGGAGCGGAGCCGCTAGCTTCACCGTCGTATAGGCGGCATGAAGACCGGGCATGCCGCGATGCATAAGTAACGTCGGCTGATCTCGGGCAATTCGTCGATCTGGTGCCGTTCAGTTCCGCCCCAACATAATAGAGTTCTGGATTCCTAAACGGAATCGAGAGATCGAGGCATGCCCACGGATCTTTCAAATGCAGGTTTCAATTCACGACATCGGCACCGATGTCTCTTCAAGGAAGCAATGTAGATGAAACTCATCCTCGCTGTTCTCGCCATGTCAGCATTCGCCTTTGGTACCGGTGCGATGGCTGCGGAAAAGCCCCCCATCGTTCTGGTCCACGGCGCTTTCGAAGACGCCCAGGTCTGGGGTTATGTCACATCCAGGCTTCAAACCGACGGCTTTAAGGTGGTGGCTGTTGATCTGCCAGGGCGTCCGGGCGCGCCAGCCACACCGGACAAAGTCAGCCTTGACCTCTATCGCGACACCGTGGTCGCAGCGCTGAACAAGTCCCATCGCCCGGCCGTCGTGGTCGGTCACAGCTTCGGCGGCATCGTCATCGCCGACGCCGCGGAAACGGCACCGAAGAAGATCAAGACTTTGGTCTTTGTTGCTGCCTACCTGCCGCAAGACGGCGACTCGCTCGTTTCAATGGCCAGTAAGGATGCCGACGCCAAGATCGGCCCGCACCTGCAGATCGATAAGGAAAAGGGCATTGCCTCCATCGAATATCCGGCACGTGCCGATCTGTTTGCCAATGGAGGTCCTGACAAACTACGCGAGGCAATCGCGGATCTGATCCTGGATGAACCCGTCGGCCCGCTGGCTACGCCTGTACACGTGACTTCCCCCAACTTTGGTCAGGTCGACAAGGTCTATATCCACACAGCCATGGACCAGGTCATCAGCCCCTCGTTCCAGGCCGAGATGGTTGCCGCCACCCCCGTGAGAGCCGAGTACTCCCTGCCGACCGGTCATACGCCGTTCCTCATCGATCCCGACGGTCTGGCAAAGGCGATCGAGGCCGCTGCGAAATAGGCGGCTTACGGTCGGTCCGGGGAAGCGAAGGCGGGAGGCTTCGTCATCCCGCGCTTTGCCTTCGAGTGTGTTGCTCTGTGCAGAGGGCTGCGGTATCCGGGCTTCCGCGCATCGTCCTGCAGGCCGCTCTTCGATGGTCTGTGCCGGGATGCTCTTTCCAATAGAAGCATACGCGTCCGTTGTCTTCGACAATTTCTCGTGTTTTCAAAAGGCAGAACCGATATGTCCCGTCTTCAGATACCCGCCACGATCGCAGATGCACCAGCTGCTTCTCAGCCCTTCCTGGAGGCCGTCAACAAGAAACTGGGTGTTGTACCGAATCTGTTTCGTCTGATAGCCAACAGCCCCGCGGCGCTAGAGGGGTACCTCGGTCTGGCCGGAGCCTTGGCAAAAGGCGCACTTCCAGCACAAACCGGCGAACGTATAGCTCTCGCCGTCGCCGAAATCAACGGCTGCGACTATTGCATGTCGGCGCACAGCTATTTAGGAAAGAACGTGGCGAAGCTTGACGATGCGGAAATGTCCGCCAATCGAAATGGCGGCTCGAATGAACCAAAGGCTGCCCCTGCCGTGCAGTTCGCCGCGAAGGTCGCGCACGAACGTGGCCGCGTATCCGACGAAGATCTGCGCGTCCTCAAGGAGGCCGGCTACACTGATGCGCAGATCGTCGAGATTGTCGTGCACATCGCACTGAGCGTCTTGACGAACTACGCCAACGTCGTTGCAAACACGGAGATTGACTTTCCCGTAGTGCGTACATATCAGGGCCTGAACAACGGGACTCGCACGCTTCTTGATACGTGATGCGTTGACCGAACTGATCGATTGCGTCAATGCATCGTAACCAGGACAAGCATCCGCGAGCGTATCGAGCCTCAACCGACGAACGTCGTTCGGTGTATCGGACGGTTGAGCTCACTGCATCGCGCTAATTTCATCAGGCCAAGTCCATTTCCTTTTCACGTTACGTTGAGCCCGAACATGAACGTATCCGAACGCCTCGCGCAAGCGGGCCTAAAATTGCCATCGCCCATCAACCCACTTGGGTCCTATCGAACGGTTTCCGTTTCGGGGAATCAACTGTATGTATCGGGGCTCGGCCCTTTCGAGGATGGCAAGCCAATCGTCGGAATGGTCGCCCGCGATATTTCTCTGGAAAAGGCTCAAGACGCGGCGCGCCTAACGATGCTCATGATCTTGGCCTGTGTCGAACAGGCCTGCGGACTCGACAACGTCCGGCGATGCAGCCGGCTAACAGTTTACGTGCGTACAGCACAGTCGTTCACCCAGCATCCGCAAGTGGCCAATGGCGCCAGTGATCTGTTGCTGACCCTGTTTGGGCAAGACAATCTGCCGGCTCGAAGCGCGCTGGGAGTGCATTCGTTGCCGATGGGCATCCCGGTTGAGATTGACAGTATCTTTGAGTTGAAGGGGTGACGGGCATGGCTCGACGCCGCGCACATACGAGCGCAATGACGCGAAATCCGCATCCCCAGCGGGAGGAGTTAAGCGCACGCCAGAAAACGGACGTAGCGAATTTAAAGATTTCCGATCAGCCGATCGAATATGCTGGGCCTTGTGTCCCGAGGTGGTCGTCCAACTCTACGACGCGATGCTCGCACTCTACCCCGACCACGCTAATCCGGGCTCGCTCTGGGGCGCGGCGAACTCCGCCAGGAAGGCCGCGTAGGATTGCTCCGCACCACAACGAAGCTATGGAATCCCCAAAGGAATGCTGACCATGCACAGGACGTTATTGGCCGCTGCCACCACCTTGACCGTCTCCGCCGGATCTCTCGCGGCTGCTCCTGCCGCTTACAAGGAGCCGCTGGACGCTCAGGCCTTGAACACGATCAAATCAGAGTTCGGCGAGCTCATGGAATTAGCCAACCGGCACGATTTCAAGGCTCTGCACGAGATGTTCTGGCAATCCCCCTCGGCCCTTCTCGTTGCCAAAAGCGCAATTCCCTCCGAGGGGAACTGGGCAGGCTTCTGGGGCAACGAGGCAATCGATCGGAAGCTGCACGACATCGGCACCTCCGGCCCGGTCGTCCTCCGACCGGATTACTCAAAGCTCAAGGTCGTCGGCTTGACGCCGGACGTAGCGCAATCCTACGCGCCGGTGAACATCACGGTCTCGTATGCAGGGCAGGACGGAACTCCCAAGCCGTTTCTGATGATCATCAACTGGATAAAGGTCGGGAAGGACTGGAAGGTTGCTTCTGAGATCATCCTGCCCGTACCTCCTGCACCCGTCGCAAAGGGTTAGGCCTTCGCGTGCCGGTGTGCGGAATCCAGACTGAGACCTGGCTGCTGGCAGCAGGTCTCGCTCTATTTGACGTCCGTGAGCTGCAGTATCGAGCGACGGCTCAACTCCGATACCCGCCGTTGCACCTCTGACCGCTCGACTGTCAGCAATGGGGTCGCAAGTACTCGTTCACTCCAACGATATCTGACATTCGCATTAACGACGGAGCGAACGGCGGCAATGCGCCTATGAACTGCCTCACAGCGGCCGACACTCCAACGGCCGCAATGGCCGAATTGTGCGGGTAGCTCGTCCGTCAGGTTCCGGAGTAATGCGGCCGCTCCAACGGCAGATTTCCCGGCTCGCTGAACGGCAAGTTGTGGCCGAGAGCACCAGTTCAATGAAGGTCCTGTAGAGCGACCGTTGAAAATCGTCGACGGCCGCTTTCGGGCGGCTTCTGTGGATGAGTACTGTCGGCCCTGAAGCGTCATTCGCTCGCGCCGTCGCTCAGACATTCAGGCGTCGGGTCCACTCAGGAACCGGCCATTCAAATCGCAATGTTGAAGTGTTGCTTGTCGGGCATTGCGGACGTTCGTCGTTCGGGCGCCGTGCGGCGGCTGAAGGTTACTTTGCTGCCGCTGGCAATCAAGGGCCAACGAAGGTCGGCTGCGACAGTATCCGAGTGAGTCGTACCGTCCGATGCTGTTGAAAAAGTCGCTGCGCGGCGTTTCCCATCTGCCACCGAAAAAATCGACCTCGCAGATCGGCCTACAAACCGCTCGAGAACATCAGTCAAGGGTAAGAAGACCCTTGCACCCTCGCGAGAAAGACGGTCAGCGACTTTTCCAACAACACCGACCTGAAGCTGACCGTCGAAATACTTGGAGCCTAACCTGCGGACCGACAGTTCGCTTCCGGTTGCAGACTCAGCCAGTGCTCGATTTCCTCCGACGCTGCGATCAGATCGTCGCAGGCTAGATGCTGCGGCATGCACAGGAACGAAGGGTCACGGACGACCATGGTGACGGGCATGTGCAGGATGGCTTGCGACGTCGCGCACACTGCTGCGAGACGTGCGCGCAAGCTTGACGCATGCGCACCCTGGCGGGGCCACGCGTGCACGCCGCAGCGCCGACGTTCGCTCGGTCATTGCGAGTCCGTTCGGCGCTGGGCCATCTCACTGCGCCCGAACTTCGATGGAGACCCGCCGGTCCGGTTGCAGGCAAGCGATGAGCGACTTGCTGCCGCCGTCCGGACATTGCGTTGTCGAATCGCGGGAGCCCACGCCGGTTGCATGAATCAACTCACCGTTCAGTCCATGATCGATCATGTACTCCCTCACTGTCTGGGCGCGCGCGAGGGACAACGGGTAGTTGACCGCTTCGGGCCCAAGACGGTCGGTGTGACCTACGACCGAAATGGACTGAACGCCGCGACTCTGCCTGATACGCGTAGTGACCTGGTCAAGAGCGGCCGCTCCGCCCGGTAAGATCGAAGCGCGGCTTGACTGCCCGAAAGCAAACAGGGCATCGCTTCGCAGCACGAACTCATCGACCGTTTGCGCCGCAGGTGCGACCGGCTGCGAGCCCGTTGAAGCCGGGGTATCCGGCGCGTCACCACACGCGAATGTCAGTCGTCGCGTGACATCGGTCTGGTCATTGTCCGGCAGCAGGCGCCCGACTTTCTGCACCGGGCGAACCGGTTCGCCGTGGCAGATCCGCTCGGCTACCTTCATGCAGGTAGCCGGTCCTTCGAACAGCCCGTGACATTCCACCTGATGAAGCGTGGAACCGTCGGCGGCTGTAACCGTATAAGCATTAAACGTAGGCCCCGAGGCACTCGAACATCCGGCGAGCAACGCGAGGCTCAGAGATAAACTCCATCCAGAAAGCTGATTCATTATGTTCTCCGTACTGATTTTTTGTACGCCCGGTTCGGCGCACGGTCAGGTTGTCCGCACTTGAGCGAAGGCATCCGCGCCCTACCATTGCATGGCCGCGCCCATCCCGAAGGTGGTGCCGCCGGGGCTCATGCCGACGCCTGCTTTCATCTTGATGTTCTCAGTGAGACGAGCGGTTCCGCCCAACGCCACGGCCTGATAGCCACGGAAGCCCGCCGTGCCGATGCCAAATGACAAGGTCTTGTCCTTGTCGACCTCTGGAATCATCGTCAATGCGGTCGCTGCGGCGATGCCGGAATAGGCATTGCGCGCGACGGAGTTGATGCCCGATTGCAGCTGATCCACCCGTTGATCGGTATAGGCATTGGCCTGCGCGAGCCCGGCATTGAGCTGGTCCACGTTGACTGCGTCCGTCCCCTGGGTTCCCGCAGCCACATTCGCCACCTGCCGCGTGTCGGCAAGCGAGCCGACGGATACCACGTTGCTGCGGCCTCCGTCCGTGCTACCGGCCCCCAGCGCCACCGAGTTATTCCCGCTCGCGGCCGCGCCGACCCCCACGGCGGTCGCGCCCGTCGCGCTGGCTTGCGAACTGTTGCCGACCGCCGTGCTATTCGACCCGGATGCCGATGCGCCTTGCCCGCCCGCCGACGAATTCGATCCCGTGGACGCCGGTGGCGTCGGCGTGCCGGGCGAGGACGAGAAGCTGCCGCCGCTGTTCGTGGTCCGTTGGTTGATCAGCGTGGTCAACTGGGTTGACACCGCGTCCAGTTGCGAGACGTTCACCGCGTCGGTTCCGGCCTTGCCGGCTGCCACGCCGGTGATCTGCCGATTACCGATATTGACCTCACCCGCGGACGACTGCGGACTGCTCAACCCGTATGCGATGTAGTTGCTCAACGCGCCAACCGTGGTCACCGAACCCGCGCCTAGCGCAACGCTGTTTGCCATCGACGCGCTCGCGCCTGAGCCCATCGCGACCGCATCGATGGCGCTGCTTTGCGCCCCCGAACCGATAGCAATGCCGCCTGCATTCGCAGCCTTTGCGTTCGCCCCTTGTGCGATCGACTGGGCACCACTGGCGATGGCGCCGCTGCCGAGCGCAATCGCGTCGGCCTGTGCCGCATTCGAACTTTCACCGATCGCGACGCCGCCCGGTGCCGTCGAATCGACGATGGCGCCGTTGCCGATGCCCACGCCGTTATCACCGTTGACCACTGTCGTCGGTCCGACCGCAATCGACTGCGCGCCGACCGCGAGCGAATCCGCCGCCGTCGAATTCGCGTGAAAGTACATCTGTCCGGTAACGGCGAACGACGATAGCGCGCCCGCAAGCTGCCTGATGGTGACCGCATCCTGTGCCTGCGTGCCGTCCGCGACGTTGGTCAACTGGCGATAGGTGTTGCCGGCCGCGCTGCCGAAAGACACTGCGCCAAGCAAGGTCTGATCCGACGTGTTGAAAGGAATCGCATGGGTGCCATTCGCAATTGAACCGCTCCCGGACAGGACCGCGCGATTGGACACGGATCCCGAGCCGATCGCGACTCCGCCGGCCACCGTTGCGCTCGACAGGGCACCCAGCGCAAGCGCGTTGTCCGCCTGCGCGGCAGCGCCGTTGCCGCCGGCAAAGCTGCTCACGCCGGCGGCCGTTGCCCCCCCGCCCGCCGCCAGCGCATTGACGCCGGTGGCGCCGTCGTTGTTGTAGTTGCCGCCTTGCGTGCCGCCGTCGTTGACGCTGTAGTAGTGCGTCTTGCTGGCCGTCACTACCCCGGCGAGGTTGTCGACCGCCTGATCCGTCGCATAAAGCTGCGAACCGTTCACGGCATCGGTACTCGTCGCGTTCACCTGCCCGGCCGCCACGTTGGTCACCGTGCGCTCGTGACCCGCGCTACCCACGCTGACCGTGCTGGTCGGAGCAGTACCGGCGTACGTGTAGGCCGTGCCATTGATCGTGGCGCCGGTCGTTGCCACCGCCGCGGCCGTGATCGAGCCGCTGCCGAGCGCGACCGCATTGGCGTTATTCGCGACCGCGCCCTGCCCCAGCGCCGTGCTGTTGGCGCCGCCCGCCGTGGCAGCTACGCCGGCCGCCACCGCATTGATACCGGTGGCGCCGTCGTCGGCGTAGTTGGCACCCTGTGTACCGTTGTCGTTGACGCTGTAGTAATGCGTCTTGTTGGCCGTTACCGTCGCGGACAGACTGCTGACTGCCTGATCGGTTGCGTACAGTTGCGAACCGTTCACCGCGTCGGTGCTCGCTGCGTTCACCTGCCCGGCCGCCACGTTGGTCACCGTGCGCTCGTGACCCGCGCTGCCCACGCTGACCGTGCTGGTCGGAGCCGTACCCGCGTAGGTGTAGGCCGTCCCGTTGATGGTGACACCCGGCGTGGCCACCGCCGCGGCTGTTGTTGAACCGCTGCCCAGCGCCACGCTATTGGCGAACGTCGAGCTGGCTCCGGCACCAAGCGCTACGGCGTCGGTTGCGCTGCTTTGCGCGCCGGAGCCGACTGCCACGCCGCCCTGGTTCGCGGCACTCGCGTTGGCGCCCTGCGCAATCGATTGCGCGCCGCTCGCGACCGCGCCGCTGCCAAGCGCCATTGCGTCGGCCGCGGCCGAATGCGATTGCTGGCCGATCGCGACACCGCCCGGCGCCGTTGCATCGACCACCGCCCCGTTGCCGACACCGACGCCGCTGTCGCCGTTGACGACGGTCGTCGGTCCGACCGCGATTGACTCCGCGCCCACGGCCAGCGAATCGGCCGCCGTCGAATTCGCGTGGAAATAGTTCGTGCCCGTCACCGAAAACGACGACAATGCGCCCGCCAGTTGCCTGACGGTGACTGCGTCTTGTGCCTGCGTGCCGTCGGCCACATTGGTCAACTGACGGTAGGCCGTGCTACTGCCGACGGATACCGCACCCAGCAAGGTCTCATCGGACGTATTGAACGGAATCGCGTGGGAGCCGTTGGCGATCGATCCCGCCGCGGGCAGAACCGTGCGATCTGAAACCGATCCCGACCCGATCGCCACGCCGCCGACGATCGAGGCACTCGCCTGCAGTCCGAATGCCAGTGCGTTGTTCGCCAGCGCCTGGGCACCGTTGCCCAGCGCCGTACTACTTACCCCCGAAGCCAGGGCGCCGACACCCGCAGCCAGCGCGTTCACACCGGTGGCGCCGTCGTCGGCGTAGTTGGCACCCTGTGAGCCGCCGTCGTTGACGCTGTAGTAGTGCGTCTTGTTGGCGGTTACCGTCGTGGACAGCGCGTCGACGGCCTGATCGGTCGCGTACAACTGCGAGCCGTTCACGGCGTCGGTACTGGTCGAGCTCAACCGGCCCGCGGCAACATTCGTCACGGTGCGTTCGGCGCCCACTTTGCCGACGCTGACCGCGCTCGCCGGCGTGGTGCCGGCAAACGTGTACGCGGTCCCATTGATCGTCGCGCCTGGCGTCCCCACCGCGGCGGCAGTCGTGCTTCCCGCACCCAGGGCCACCGCGCCGGCGTTGGTGACCGTGGCGCCGGAGCCGATCGCAACGCCTTGCGTCGCTGCGGCCGACACCGTTGCGGCGTCGCCGAACGCGACAGAACCGGCATTGTTCGCTTGCGATGCGTTGCCCAGCGCGACGGCGCCCTGGCCGGTCGCTGCATTCGCATTGCCGAGCGCCACCGCGCCCTGCCCGTTGGACGTATTGTTCGCGCCCATGGTTATCGCGCCGGTCCCGATCGCCGAGTTCGGATCGCCGATAGCGACCGCGCCGTTACCGCTCGCGGTATTGCCCACGCCGATCGACACCGCCTTGCCGCCGGTGGCAGTTGCCGTCTGGCCGATCGCAATGGCGCCGGCCGTGTTCGCGATGGCACCGGTGCCCTGAGCGATCGAATCGCCACCCGTGGCTTGAGCACCGTTGCCCAACGCTATGTCGTTAGCGGTGGTCGGTGCGCCGTTTACGCCGGCCACCGCATTCAGGCCTTGGGCGATTGAATCGTTACCGTACGCATTGGCGACCGGTCCCACCGCGATCGCATCGGTGCCGGTAGGAACACTGTCAGCCAATACCGAATTGGTATGGAAATATTTGATCCCGCCGCCATTGTTGATGTTGGCAATCGCTGTGGTATTGGTCGCCACCTGCTGGTTGGTGGCGAACAGCTGGGATCCATTCACCGCGTCCGTGCTTGTCGCGTTCAGTGCAGCCGGCGCCATGTTGGTGATGGTCACCGGAGATCCGGCTCCCGCCCCGCCGGTCGCACCGAGCGTGATCTTCGTTCCGCCCGCCGCGTCGTACTTGACCGCAATGTTGGCCGTGTTGTCGATATTCGTATTCAGCGCGGTCAAGGCACCGGCAACCGTCGTCTGCGCGGTGGGTCCGCTTACCGCCCCGGTAGTGCTAACGGTGTTGACCGGCTGGCTAAAGCCGGTGAGATTGCCGGTCGCCGCGCTATAGCTGGCGCCGCCGCCCAGGGTGCCCGCTGTCGACGCGCCGAGATTATTGATACCGGCGACAACCGTATTCAGCTGCGAGCCGTTGATGGCGTCGGTGCTGGCGGCCGAAATCACGCCGGCTGCCACGTTCTGCAGTTGCCGCTCCTTCCCAGCGGAGCCCACCGACACCACGCCATTGGCCGCGCTCGCGATGCCGGCCGCCGTGCCGCCGTATAGCGCCGTAGTGCCCGTATGGGGCGCTGCGGTTGTGCTGCCCGCACCCAGCGCGACGTCATTCGCGTTGCTGGCGGACGCGCCGGCACCCAGCGCGATCGCATGGGTCTGGTTGGCCACCGCCGAATCGCCGAATGCCAGCGCGCTCGCGCCGTTCGCATTGCTCGCGTTGCCTAGTGCGACCGCGCCCTGGCCATTGGCGGTATTGCCGTTGCCCTGCGCTACCGCGCCATCGCCCGTGGCGGTGTTGTTCGCGCCCACGGCGACCGCACCATTGCCAGTCGCGGTATTGGGATCGCCAATCGCGACCGCGCCGTTGCCGCTGGCGGTCTGCGCCTGACCGAGCGCTACTGCGCCCGTCCCGCCGAGTACCTGGGAGTTATGGCCGCCGGCGAACGAACCCGCGCCGGCTGCCGCGGCGACGGTGCTGCCGTCGCCGATCGCAACCGTGGAGGCGGCGAGCGCTCTTGCCGCATTGCCGATGGCGGAAGCATTAGCCGCGTTTGCCGTTGCGGAGGTACCCATGGCGAGGGCATCTGTGCTGGCGCCCGTCAGCGCCGAATCGCCTATTGCGATGGACGAGGAACCCGCCGAGCTCGCGCCGGAGCCGATCGCAATGGCGCGAATGCCCGACGCCGCGGCGCCTGCCACCGTCGCCGGGGCAGACGCGCCGCCTTCCGCGACGGTATCGGATGCCCCCAACGCTATCGAATTAGCACCAGTGGCTTGCGAGCCGTTCATCATTCCGAGAGCGTTGAGCCCCGAGGCGGCGGCGCCCGCTCCCAAAGCCACGGCATTCTGTGCCGTCGCTTTGGACACTGTGCCGGCGGCGAGTGAAGAGGGACCGGACGCAGTCACGTCCGTGCCGACGCCAATCGCACCCGCAGCCGTCGCGCCCGTGCCAGCGACAGAACGCGGTCCGAGATAAACGGCGTTGAGTCCGCTGGCGATGGACTGGAAGCCGACAGCGACAGCATGCGTCCCGGAGGCCGCGGCGATATAACCCACTCCGACGGCTGCGGGTCCGCTTGCCACGGCCTGGAAGCCAATCGCCGCAGCATAATCGGCCGTCGAGGTGACATCAGTGCCGATGGCGATGGAGGCCGTTCCGGTCGAACCGGTGCCCGCCGCGGTGCGCGCGCCCAGATAAAGGGCGTTTGCACCGGTGGCGCTGGCTCCCGAGCCAACGGCTATACCGTTGGTCTGGGAGCCGACGGCTCCGCCGCCGATCGCCACCGCGCCCGACGCGTAAGCGCTCGAACTGGCGCCCATTGCGACGCCGTTGGTCCCCGTCGCCTCAGCCAATGGGCCGACAGCAGTCGACCGATTGCCGCTCGAGACAGCGTCAAGGCCAATCCCGATAGCCGACGCTCCGCTGGCGGTGACATCCGTACCGATGCCAATCGCCGCCTGTGCGGTCGCTCCAGTACCGGCAGCGGTGCGCGCGCCCACGTAAATGGTGTTGACACCGTTGGCAATGGCCTGAAAGCCGAAGGACAAGGCATTAATGCCCGTGCTGCTGGCGCCATAACCCACCGCGGTGGTTCCGCCGCCAGAGGCTGTGGACTGAAAGCCCACGCACGTGGTGCTGCCACTATAGAAGTTGTAGGGCGCCGCCGAACAGCTCACCTGCGCTTGCGCCTGCGCGGCCCATCCCCCGAAACCCATTAGCAACAGCACGGTGACGACACGCGATCCCGAACCATGCGACGCCGCAGCACCCTGCTCGTCGCAGCGTGCGTCGCATATGGAAGCAGCCGCTCCCGACTTTCCCTTGCCGCGCGACGCGTCCAGCTCCGACGCGGCCACGAAGGCGCCCAGCGCCTTGTTCCAGATGGTCCGATATGCTTTGTTCATGTCGTTGCCTCACGAGGTAATTGAAATTCGAAATTCACAAAACGCGAGCGTGTGCATGCATCCCAATTTATTCAGGATGCCTATTTATGTCTTTTAAACCGTCCCGTTGCGGCACGAGGTGCTTCAGCGTTGGACCGGGTGCGAACCGCTCTCAGTCTCAGCGAATCACGAATCCTGAGCGCGAGCGAATACCTACACCTGCGATTCGATTCGCATGTCTAAGTAAAGAATGAGGATCGGTCAGATAGCCAGTTTTCGGCGAGGTGGCCGCTGAGACGTTTGACGAATGTCTGGGTTATGAAGGTCCGAAGGGCAGACGCAGAGGAAAGGCGATCGCGTGGCGGAGCGCCAATCGCCGGTCAGATTGATATGATTTCCTCGCCGAGGCAGCGCCCGACTCTGTTCCGACTGAGATACTCATCGTTACTGCCCCCAGTAGCCTGTTGCAACGTTTCCTTGGTTCGTGGCATGGCAACTAGTCTCGCGCCCGCTACACGCACCGTTTCTCTTTCTCGCAACATCTTGAGCACTATGTGAGACGAAGGCCGCCACGCTATCCGCATGGAATGCGGGGGCGCCCTTTTATTTGAGTCATGTAACAAAAAGAAAGATCAGTGCCCGCGGGAACTTTCTCATAGGTCTTTTCATTTGTCTACAAAAAGCCTTTGGCGAAATCCGGCTATTGCGGGATTCAACAATCAGGTTCTATTCACCTTATTGCCACTCAGAAGGGGAGTCAGGATTTCCTGATCCCTAAGGAAATCTGTAATTTTTTCTCTATTTTTTAAACTCCATTTCGTGTAGCAACCCACACTAAAAATGCAGGACAGTTAATGTAGAGAGAATAGGAATCCGTTCGCCTGCCCGCTGCCGCCGCACAACGGCGGCAGTAGCGGGACACAGCCAGGTTACTTACCAGCGGTAGCCGACGCCCGCGCCCGCGCCGACGCAACCGTGACCGGAAACGCCCGTCGTGACCGAGCCTTTGACCATCCACTTTTGCGTCGCTACCGACAGACCCACAGCCATCGCGGACTGTCCGGCGTAGTTGCCCGCTGCGAGTGCTACAACCGTCTTGCCAGGCAACACAGCTTGCGGCAAGTTCGCCATGCCGATTGCGCACGCCGAACCGGCGTTCGCGTCACGGCGGTATTTCTACATGTCGTCGCGAACGCTGTGGATCGCACCATTCAGCTGTCGCACGTTGACTGCATCAGTCGGAGCCGTACCGTCTGCGACGTTGGTAATCTGACGCTCAGCACCCGGCGCACCGACCGAAACCGTGTTGTCCCGGTCCGCGACTGAATTTGCACCCAGGGCAACCGCATTATTCGCGGTGGCCTGGCTATTGGTGCCGATGGCGGTCGAATCCGTGCCTGTGACTTTGGAATTCGTGCCGATGGCGGTTGCGCGTGCAGCCGTGACCGTCGAGTTCGTGCCGATTGCCGTACCATCCTGACCCGAAACGTTCGAACCGTTGCCCACAGCGGTTCCGTTCGGTACCGACACCACCAAATTTTTACCTACTGCGGTATCGGCACGGATGAACTCGACTTGCGCCGACGTATTGGTGTGGTCTTTCGCACCGGTGCTTACCTATCTATCTCCGCTCGCGCAGCGCATAGTGGCACTGTTTCAGGAGCGGAGTAGCTGAACCAGCTAGGGAAGCGCTGATCAATGGACCAACTGCCCAAGTTGCAGACGAGATGCCGTCGAATTTTCCGGATGACGAAGCGAATCGATGCTCAACTCGGTGAATTGGACGCGCAAACGAGGCTCCCTGCTCGCATTTTTTATACGCATGACGGATTGCTCCCATGGACCGATCGCGACAGATTTCGCGCAATCACCAGATTCGCAAGAGCGAACAGGCTGAACAGTTGCGCGGTGTTCTTGGCCAAGCCCTTGTATCGCGTCTTGCGATGGTGAAACAGGTTCTTGACGATATGGAATGGATGCTCAACCCGCGACCGGATCTGCGCCTTGGTTCGCTCGACCGCGATCACCAGGTTCTTCAGCGCCCCGTCCTGCATCGCCTTGATCTTTCCCCGCTTGGCAGCGACGTGCCACTTCACGGTCTTGCCCGCCATTTCCTCGCGCTTGTCTACGCCAATGTAGCCCGCGTCGGCGAACGCCTGCTCTTCATGTCCGTGCAGCAGGGCATGCGCTTGCGATACATCCGACACGTTGGCCGATGTGCCAACCACACTGTGGATCAGGCCCGAATCGGCATCGACGCCAATGTGGGCTTTCATTCCAAAGTGCCATTCGTTTCCCTTCTTCGTCTGATGCATTTCCGGGTCACGACTCTTCCCGGCGTTCTTGGTCGACGGCGGCGCTTCAATGATCGTTGCGTCAACCAGCGTGCCTTCCTTCATCATCAGCCCACGCTCGCACAGCGAGATGCCAATCTCGTCGAACAACTTCCGTGCCAGTTCGTGTTCGATCAGCAGGCGCCGGAATTTCAACAGCGTGGTCGCATCAGGCACGTTCTCAACTGCCAGATCGATGCCGGCGAAGGCTCGCAGCGCGATGCTGTCATACAGCGCGTCTTCCAGTCCTTCGTCCGACAGCCCGTACCACTGTTGCAGGAAGTAGATTCGCAGCATTCGCTCCAGGCCAATCGGCGGGCGGCCTCGCGTGCCCTTCGGATAGTGCGGCTCGATTGCCGACAGCAAGCGCTGCCACGGAACGACCTTCTCCATCTCGGCGAGGAAGCGTTGGCGCCTCGTCACTCGCTTCTTGCCTGCAATTTCCGCTTCGGCGAAGCCGATCTGCCTCTTCATCAGTGTGAGTCTGTTCCGTGAGTTGCCTTCTATAACGTCCTCAGCTACGCCAACGATGACCACCGAGCTGAATAAATCAGCGCTTCCCTAGCGGCGTACATGTCATATTAAAACGGCCAAGTTGCAGTGTTTTTGTGACATCGTCCGCTCCCTAGACAAGAACGGACCGCCAAACGCACTTTCCCAACGGCAGAAACGGCCGATGACTCGTCGTACCGGGTGCCTAGCCTAACGGCCGTTGCGTCCCGGAAGCTGCCGTTGATTTACTCCATGCCTGAAGGGCGGTTCAGGGTCGCAAGTACTCGTTCACTTTCCGCGGGACGAGTCATTCGCGACCACCGACCAGTGAATGACAGGAAAGCGCCCCATACCCGTCTGACCGGCACCGATGCTCGAATGACGGCTCAGGCCGATTCGGGTAAGAAGACCGGATGGAACCGGTGTGGCGGAAAAATAACGGCAGACAATATATTTCCCATCAACTCAAGGGGAGTTTGTCATGGGAAGCATTCAAAACCGGGAGCCTTGGAACAAGGCCAAGCTGATCGGTCAGAAGCCGCCGTTGAAGCCAAAAGACGTCTGGGCAATCCGGATTCACCTGCAGAACGCGCATGCGGTTCGCGATCTTGCGTTATTCAATCTTGCGATCGACAGTAAGCTGCGCGGTTGCGATCTCGTCAACCTGCATGTCCGCGACGTGACTCACGGCAATCAGATACTGCCGCGTGCGATGATCATGCAGAGCAAGACTAAACGGCCCGTGCAGTTTGAGGTCACGGAGCCAGCTCGCACTGCCGTTGCTGCATGGATTGAGAAAGCCAAGCTGAGGTCCGATCAGTACCTATTCCCGAGTCGGCTTTCTCGCTCGCCGCACATTTCAACGCGACAATACGCCAGGATGGTTCATCAGTGGGTCGCTGCAATCGGTCTTGATCCGACCGCTTACGGCACGCACACGATGCGCCGGACGAAGGCCACCTTGATCTACAAGCGGACGAAGAATCTTAGAGCCGTTCAACTCCTGCTTGGTCACAGCAAATTGGAAGCACTGTTCGATATCTCGGGATTGAGGTCGACGATGCCCTCGAAATATCTGAGCAAACTGAAATCTAACATCGGGACGTGGCTGCGCGACAGGTTGCTGGCCGCCAGCCGCGCTTGCGCCACGGCTAAACTGCGCTTTTCGACCAAGATCCGTCATCCACCGCCAAGTTCGCTGGCTCCGTAGCTGGAACGCCCGGTGCACCATGGTCTACCTCGCTTTGTTGCCGGTGGGCGCCGCAAAGCGCAAGCGGCTCTTCACTCGTTCGGCCAGGAAAGAGACCGCCTTGTACGTCCGGTCGGCTATCATGCCTATCCTCTCCGAAGTAGCTCCTTATGATTTCCGTCCGTAATGTCACGCTGCGCCGCGGCGTCAATGTCGTACTCGATAGCGCGTTCGTCACCTTCACCCCCGGCGAAAAGATTGGCCTTGTCGGCCGCAATGGCGCCGGTAAGTCGTCTTTCTTTGGCCTTCTCAACGGCACGCTGCACGAAGACGGCGGCGAGTTCTCGATTCCCGCTTCGTGGAAGATGGGCCAGGTCGCGCAGGAGATGCCGGAGACCGAGCAGAGCGCGACGGACTTCGTCATCGAGGGTGACGCCATACTGCTGGCCGCGCAGGCCGAAGTAGCTGCCGCTGAGGTCAGCGACGACGGCATGCGCATGGCCCACGCCTATATGGCCCTGCACGACGCCGGTGCACACGATGCCCCCGCACGTGCCCAGGCGCTGATCCTGGGACTTGGCTTCAGTGCTGCGCAGCTTGGCCAGCCGGTCAACAGCTTCTCCGGCGGCTGGCGCATGCGACTGCAACTGGCGCGCGCCCTCATGTGCCCATCCGACCTGCTGCTGCTCGACGAGCCGACCAACCATCTCGACCTCGACGCGCTGGTCTGGCTGGAAGCCTGGCTCAAGCGCTATCAAGGAACCCTGGTCGTGATCAGCCACGACCGCGAATTCCTCGACGCGGTGACGCAGGTGACGGTGCACGTCGACAACGCCAAGCTCGTGCGTTATGGCGGCAACTACAGCAAGTTTGAAGAGATGCGCGCAGAGCAGCTCCTGTTGCAGCAAGCCGCGGTGGCCCGGCAGGCGGACAAGATCGCCCATCTGCAGAAATTCATCGACCGCTTCAAGGCCAAGGCGTCGAAGGCGAAACAGGCGCAGAGCCGGGTCAAGGCGCTTGAGCGCATGGAGAAGATCGCACCGGTGCTTGCCGATGCGGAGTTCACTTTCGAGTTCAAGGAGCCGCTCAATGTCCCGAACCCGCTGTTGTCGATGCTGGACGCGACCTTCGGCTACCCCGCGCCGACCGGCGCACTGCCGGGCACGCCGCCCACGGTCATCGTGCGGGGCATCAACCGTTCCGTGCTGGCCGGGCAGCGCATCGGCATTCTCGGTGCCAACGGCCAAGGGAAGTCCACGCTGGTGAAGACGGTGGCGCACGCGCTTACGCCGATTACCGGCGAAATCAGCGAAGGCAAAGGCCTGAACATCGGCTACTTCGCCCAGCAGGAACTCGACGTGCTGCGCCCGCTCGACACGCCGATGGAACACATGATCCGCCTTGCCAGGGACACGCCGGTTCAAATGCGCGCCCCCGGCCAGAGTGGAACCGAACAATCGCTTCGCACCTTCCTCGGCACCTTCAACTTCAGTGGCGACATGGTCCATCAGGCGGTTGGCACGATGAGCGGCGGCGAAAAGGCGCGGCTCGTGTTGTGCATGATCGTGTGGCAGCGTCCCAACCTTCTGCTACTCGATGAGCCCACCAACCACCTCGACCTGGCCACACGCGAAGCGCTAGCCATGGCGCTCAACGAATTCGAAGGCACGGTGATGCTGGTCAGTCACGACCGGGCCCTGCTGCGCGCGGTATGTGATGAGTTCTGGCTGGTCACCAAGGGCGGCGTCGAGCCCTTCGACGGGGATCTGGACGATTACCAGCAGTTCCTGCGCGACGAAGCCCGTCGCATGCGCGAGCAGGCTGCCGCAGAGCAGAAGGTCATCGCCTGAGTTATCTCTTGGCGGGTGGCGCGCGTTGCATGGCGGGCGCCGCGCGGACGTTCGCCAACGTCTTCAGCATTCGTGCGGACAAGCGCGCTCCAATGCAAGATATCGGCCATGAAGCGCCATTCGCCCACGTCATGGCTCGGACGTTCGGACGTCGGGTTCACTCAGCAAACGGCCATTCGATTCGTCGAGACGAACATTGCTTCATCGGCCGATCCAGACGGCCAGGTTGTCCATCGATTCGCGGAAACGACTGTTTGCTCAAGCCACGAGTGCTAGCTCCGCATAGAGGAGTTATCGCTGCATCTTCGCCTTCGCGCGGGCTACTTGATAATCCGACGACGGCGCCTGAAAGCGTCGGGCGTTTCCTTGAACGTCGACTTGAACCACCGGGTGAAGTGAGCTGCGTCTGAAAATCCGCATTCGTTGGCAATTTGCGCGATACCGCGATCCGAATTGAGCAGGAGCCAATGGCCGTGCGCGAGCCTGATATTGCGCCACGTGTCTCCAGGGCTATCGCTCCCATATTTCATAAAGAGACGGCAGAGTTCACGCTCGCTGCAGCCCACCTTATTGGCCAATACGCTAATGGGATACGGAGTCGCGATGTGGCGCTCCATGATCTCAACCGCAGCCTGGACCTTTCGATTTCCGCATGCTGCCAGCTGCCCGTACGGCCGATGGGGAAAGCGCGACGTAGACCGATGCTGCTCGATGAGAAGTGACGTAAGGCCTTTCACGGCCCGTGCCTTTCCGCAATGCGTGTCGATGAGATGAAACGCCAAATCGAGGGCCGAAGTGCCGCCTGGGCATGTCAAGATTCCACGATCACTGACGTACATTTCGTCCGAAACCGACTCCACGTCGGGAAAGAGCGCTCGGAATGCGGTTTGATGTTCGTGGTGAACGGTACAGCGTCGCCCCGCCAGCAGTCCCATGTCTGCCAGGATGAAGCTCCCCGTACACAGCCCCACGATCGCGACGCCTGACTCGTAGGCGCTCCGAATGAAGCTCCTCGCCGCTTCGCTCAACTCGAGACACGCCGGCAACAATCCGCCGACGATGACAACGAAATTCAGATCGCTCGCGTCTCCGAACTCTTCGTCGGGCATGACCAACGAGCCGCAACTTGCCGCGATAGGCGTTTTGCGGTCTTCAGCGACGATCTTCCACTTACAGTAAATCTGTCTGCTGTAGTCCGCTTCGTCTGCTGCGTGACGCAGGCTGTCCACAAACGCTGCATAAGGCAGAAGCGTGAACTTCGGGCAGAGAACGAAAGCTGCGCGGATACTCGGTTCGATACCGTGCAATTCCGGGGGCTTGGTTGCTAATGCCTCGTATCGGCTCATGGTGGTCTGTTCTCAAATTGCGGAGGAAAGCGGATCGAGAACCCACTAGGGGAAAACACGGAAAGTCTGAAATATTCAACGAGACGTCCGATTCGTTCAATACTAACCCATTATCGGCTAGATAGCATTCGCTCTAACATGTCAACACTCTTCCGCATGCCGTTTCCAATTTCGCGGCGGGGTGCGCGTCTGGTTCGGGCCTGAGCTAGCGAATTGACACCAGCACTGCAGGGATCGACCCGCGCAGTGCTCACGAAATGCGATGTGGAGATAACCTTGAAGATCATCGACGTCAAAACCACACCACTGCTCGTTCCATACACGCGCCCTTACTACTGGGCGCAAGGTGTAATCAATGGCGCGACTGTCGTCCTCGTCGAAGTACACACCGACGAAGGCGTGGTGGGTTACGGCGAGTCCATCGGATCGCCGTCGCCGACGTCCATCGCCGCATACATCCAGGAGGCCGCAAAAACGTGCATCGGACACAATCCGTTCGCCAATGCGCGCCTCATGGCAGACGCTTATCAGCGTCTGTTCCAGGGACTCGGCACTTGCAGTTCGCCCCGTTTCGCAGCGCAGGTCCTGGCGGGACTGGAAATGGCGTTGTGGGACGTCATGGGAAAGGCTACGGGACAGCCCGTGCACGCGCTTCTTGGCGGCGCCGTGCGGGACGAGATCCACTACTTCGGATTCGCCCAAGGCGAGTCCGCTCGGGACGTCGCGGCTGACGCGACACACCTGGTTGAAGACGGCTTCGACGTGATCTACTTCAAGGTCGGGCGCGGCGATTCGCTGGACCTGGACACCGCGAAAGCCGTCCGGGATGCGATCGGCCCCGACATCCGCATGAGGGTCGATCCGAACGAACACTGGACGCCTGTTCAACTGGCCCGCATGGCTCGCAAACTGCTGCCGCTCGATGTGGAGGTCATTGAACAGCCGACTCACTGCGAGAGTATTTCCGCTCTCGCTCAGGTGCAGCGAACCAGTCCGATCCCGATCTCGGCGGACCAGTCGGTGTTCACGCCTTTCGACGCCTTCGACGTATGCCGGCAACAGGCCGCAGACATGATTGTCGTCGGACTTCATGAAACGGGTGGACTGACCCGGATGTCGAAGGTCGCCCACATTGCCGAAGCTGCGGGGATCAACGTCTGCCTCCACGGTCTCTACGAGACGGGAATCACCACGGCTGCGTCGAACCAGATTGCCGCGACGATTCCGAATCTGGACGACGCGAATCAGCATATGACACGTTTCCTCGAATGGGATCTGGTCTCCTCATCCACCGGATCTCACGCCGAAGAACGGAAGTCTTCCCGTTCTGAAAGCACCGGGCCTAGGTTTCGAGATCGACTGGGCCGCCGTGGAGCGCAGCAAGCAAGCTTTCTCGCAAGCCACCCAGCGGCTCTAAACAACCTTTTTATCTCTGTGTAAGCGCGCGGCAAGTTTTCATGGAAACCTGCAATAAGGATACCGAAACGGTATGCGATTCGATCGAAGGATTCTTTCCGGGATCTCGAATCGTGCACACCCTGCACGTAGTATGTCGCGCCCAGTTTTCGCTGCTCTCGCGCATGTTCTCGTGTCTGGCTGGTTACGACCATGCACTGAAGACTTTGCAGGCCACGCGAGACGAAGACCTTGTGCATCAACGCATCGTGTTGACGGGAATCGGTGAGCGGGAAGCCAGGAGCATCCGGACGCGCTTGTCCCAGTGCGAAGGTGTCGTGCGCGTTCGTCTCGAACACATGATCCAGCGGGTTCACGCAGATGGGCGGTGAAGTGAGGATCGTCGTGAAGCCGAGCGAGCCCCATCTCGGCAACAGACGGGTGACTGTGCAGCGCACCGCGCTCATGCCGTCCAACGATTTCGAATTTGGGTCTGTTCAAGCACGCCTGAGTGGCGTGGTTCATTGCAGGGAAAGCCAGATGGACTGGAAAAACTACTCTCTTTCGACCTTGGTGACCGGGGCGCTGACGGGCCACAAAAACTGGCAGGCCGCATGGCGCTCGCCTGCTCCGAAGCGTCACTACGACGTGGTGATCATCGGCGGGGGCGGGCATGGCCTCGCCACCGCGTACTACCTCGCCAAAGAGCATGGCGTCACGAACGTAGCCGTTATCGAGAAGGGTTGGATCGGCGGCGGCAACACCGGACGAAACACCACGAATGTCCGGTCGGACTATATGTTTCCGGAAAGCGCCGCGCTCTATGACCTTGCACTCCGGCTGTATGAAGGTCTGTCCAAGGATGTGAACTTCAACATCATGCTTTCGCAGCGGGGATGGGTGACGCTCATCCACAACCAGCATCAAATGGAGTCGGCCCATCACAAGGCTAACTGGCTGCGTTGCAATGGCGTCGATGGGGAGATCATCGATCGGGCGGTCGTCAAGGAAATGATGCCCCACATGAACATGGACGCCAATCCGCGGCACCCCGTTCTCGGCGCTTTTCTGCAGCGGCGCGGGGGCACCATCCGTCACGACGCGGTCGCTTGGGGCTATGCGCGCGCCGCGGATCGACTCGGGGTGGACATCATCCAGAACTGCGAGGTGAAGGAATTCGTCAAGACGGGTGGAAAGATCACAGAGATCGTCACGACGCAAGGCCGCATTTCCTGCGACAGAGTCGGCATGGCGGTCGCCGGGCACTCAAGCGTCGTCGCCAGCCTGGCGGGCTTCCGCCTCCCGGTGACCAGCCGGCCACTGCAGGCCATGGTCTCCGAACCCATCAAACCGTTGCTCGATCACGTAGTGATTTCACCTGGCACCGGCGTCTACATCAATCAGACGCAGAAGGGCGAGCTCGTGATGGGTGGGGTTCTGGACTTGTACCACTCCTACGCGCAGCGGGGGAACTTTCCGACGATCGAGAAAGTAGTCACCGCGGCCGTTGAGATGTTCCCGATCTTTGCGCAGCTGCGACTGATGCGCCACTGGGCCGGGATTGTCGACATCGTGCCTGACAGCTCGCCAATCCTCGGACCGACGCCGGTAGAGAACATGTTCATCAACTGCGGCTGGGGAACCGGCGGCTTCAAGGCAATCCCGGCGGGCGGCCTGTTGCTCGCGCATTCCCTTGGCACCGGACGAACGCACCCGCTCGCAGAAAAGTTCGGCTTGGACCGCTTCCGCAGCAATCGCCTGGTTGACGAAGGCGCCGCTGCCGGAATCGCACATTGACGGTAGAAAGACATGATCATTATTCGATGCCCTTACTGCAGCGAGCTTCGCTCCGAAGAGGAGCTGGTCTATGGGGGAGAGGCCGACATTGCTCGTCCGCTCGACCCGGACTCGATGACCGACGAGCAATGGACCGACTATCTGTTCATGCGCACGAACCCGAAAGGTTCGTTGGTGGAGCAATGGTGCTGCGCGGCCGGATGCGGACAGTGGTTCAAGGTTGAGCGCGACACGGTCACGCACAAGCTAGGTGCCGTCTTTCGTTTTGACCACGCCACGGGCGATATTGAGGAGCCCGCACGATGAGCCAGTCATTTCAGGGCCATCGTTTGAGCTGCGGCGGCGGCGTCGATCGTTCTCGTACGCTTCAGTTCACGTTCAACGGCAAGACGATGAAGGGGCACCCGGGCGACACGCTCGCGTCCGCCCTGATGGCCAATGGCGTAAGCCTGATCGGCCGTAGCTTCAAATATCATCGGCCGCGCGGCTTTTATGGCGTCGGTCTCGAGGACCCCAACTCCATGCTGGCCGTCCGTGACGGCTATGCGTACTACCCGGCACTTCGGGCCGGACAGATCCGGCTCGTGGATGGGATGCAGGCCGAATCGTTGACAGGTTGGCCTTCGACGAATTTCGACGTCGGCGCAATCGCTCAACTCGGGTCCGCGTTTCTTGTCGCCGGCTTTTACTACAAGACCTTCAAGTGGCCCGACTGGAAAGTCTTCGAGCCCGCCGTTCGCCGGACAACGGGCTTCGGCCGCCCCGACGCCACACCGGATCGTCATCATGTGCAGCACAGACACGCTTCATGCGATGTCCTGATCATCGGCGGTGGTCCGGTCGGCCTGGCGGCAGCCAATGCCCTTCTCGATTCGGGATTGAACGTGTTCGTCGTTGACGATCAACCGGTGCCTGGCGGGTCGGCGCTGTGGGAGGCTGCACAGATCGGTGGTCAGCCGGCTCGCGCGTGGACTGCGAAGATCCTGGAGGAGGCGAGCTCGCGCCCGAATTTCACGGTCTTGTCGTCGACGACCGTCACCGGCGCGTACGAGAGCAATGTTTTTACGCTCACGCAATCGATCGGCGATGCCCGGGGTGTTCGGGGCGAGTGCCATTGGAAGCTGAACGCCCAGCACGTCATCTTGGCGAGCGGCATGGTCGATCGCCCCATGCTGTTCGAGGGAAACGATCGTCCCGGCATCATGCTGTCCTCCGCCGTCCGTCGGCTGATGGGCGAGTTTGCCGTGAGCCCGGCCAAAGCATTAGCTGTGTACACGAACAACGACAGCGGCTACCTGACGGCCCTCGAAGCACAGCGCGCGGGTGTCAAGGTGGTCGCCATTATCGACACCCGCAAGGTAGGCGAAGCCGTGCATGCCGAGGAAGCGCGGACACACAAGATTCCGTGCTTCTTCGAAAGCCAGATCGAGAAGACCTCGGGGTATCGACGCTTGAGCGGAATCACCGTGCGCAATCACAAGGGAGAACGACGTGGGGTGAGCTGCGACGGCTTGGCGGTTTCCGGCGGATGGACGCCGTTGATCCATCTGGCCGCGCACCGCGGCGTGAAGCCGTCGTATGACTACGACGTCAGCACGTTTGTTTGTCGCGAAGCGCCGCCCGGATGGTTCATTGTCGGAGGCGCCAACGGAACGGTCGATCTCGATGATTCCATCGACGAAGCGCTGAAGGCCGGCACGGCGATCGCTGCGCAGCGGAACGTCAAGGCCCGGGCGGCGCGTGCTCATGTCGCGGCACGCAGCTATGGAACGGTCGCCCCGACGTGGAAGCCCGGCTACGGATCGGCCAGCAAGACGTGGATCGACCTCCAGAACGATGTCAAGGTGTCGGATGTCGAGATCGCGGCTCGAGAAAACTACGTATCGGTCGAACACCTTAAGCGCTACACCACGCTTGGTATGGGCACCGATCAGGGCCGCACCTCCAACGTGAACGGCCTGGCAGTGATGGCGGGCCTGACGGGACGCGAGATCGGTGCGGTTGGAACGACCACGTTCCGTCCTCCCTATACAGCTGTGCGGATGAGCACGATCGCCAACGCCCGGACGGGCGATCGCTATCAACCACGTCGCTACTTGCCCGCGGACGCGGTTCATCGCGAACTTCGCGGCGTCATGGAGGATTTCGGCTGGGAGCGTCCGGACTGGTACCAGAGCAACGGCAACGATCGCGAGAATGCGGTGGCGGCCGAGATGGCGGCCGTGCGAAACCACGCCGGGGTATTCGATGGTTCGTCGCTAGGGAAAATCGAGGTGACAGGTCCGGACGCGGGGGAGTTCCTTGCGAAGTTCTACGTGTCCAATATCGCGACGCTGAAACCGGGCCGAATTCGGTACTCGGTCATGCTCCGCGAAGACGGCGTGATTTTTGACGACGGCGTGGTCACTTGCATTGGCGAGAATTATTTCCTTGCCGGCCCCTCATCTGGCAACGCCGAGGCGGTCGCTGCCTGGTTTGAACGCTGGCGTCAGACCGAGTGGCCGAACATGCGGGTCGCCATATCGCCGGTCACGTCGAACTGGGCATCGATTGCGATCGCCGGCCCGCGTGCCCGTGAGCTCCTGAGCCAGCTCGAACCGGATTTCGACATCTCGCATGAAGCGTTTCCGCACATGGATTTTCGTGAGGGAAGCATTTGCGGCGTGACGGCACGGGTGGCGAGGATCAGCTACACCGGCGAGCTGCAGTACGAGATTTCGGTGCAAGCGCGATACGCGTCCGCGCTGCTGCGCGTCATCCTGGAACAGGGCAAGCCGCTGTCTATCCGTCCGGTCGGCATGGAAGCGTGGCTGCGCCTGCGTCTCGAGAAGGGGTATTTGCACCTGGGTTCTGATACCAACGGTCGGACCACGCCGCTTGACGTGGGCATGGGTCCGATCGTTTCCAAACGAAAAGGCGATTTCATCGGCAAGCGCTCTCTCGGACTTTCCTTTGCGACCAGCAGCGAGCGTGAGCAGCTGGTCGGGCTCACTGCGCTCAACGGCACGCTTGGCGTCGGTGGGCGCGTGATGGCGAAGGGCCACGAGTCCGTTCCGTGCCCGACCGTCGGTTACGTTACGTCCGCCTGTGTCAGCCCGTCCGTAGGCCGCTCGATTGGCCTCGCTCTGATCGAGCAAGGCTCTCAGCGCGACGGAGAGACGGTGTCGGTCTACTGCGACGGCGAAATCATTCGTTGCCAGATCGGCAATCCGACTTTTTATGACCCGAGCAATGAGAGGTTGCAAGCGTGAATCTCAAGCCTGAATCGGCATTCGGCTCGCCGTTTGATTCGTCGAAGCCACTGCCGGACTTCGATCGGGCGTTCGTCACGCTGAACGAACGCCCGGATATCGGCTGCATCCTTCTCAATAGCGCCGTCGATACCAGGGAGGTGGTGTCGTCCATCGCCGACAGCCTGGGATTCGAGGTGCCGGTGAGCGCCGCCTGCCCGAGTGGGAATGGGCCAGGCGCGGCCATGTGGCTGACGCCGAGGTCGTGGTTGATCCCTTGTCCGGTTTCCGAGGAGTTCGGGCTCATTGCGCGCATCAACGCGGCGTTTCCCGATAAGCGCGTCCACGCATCGGCGTTCTCCGACTATCTGTGCTGGCTGGAAATTGGCGGCAAGGAGGCGCATACGCTGTTGACCTCGGCCGGGTTCCTTTCGCTCGAGATAGCGGGCCTGAAGACGGGCCACGCGAAACGAACGCTGCTCGCAGGTATTCCGGTCGTGGTCGTCCGAAATCGTGACGCACGGTGGACGCTCGGCGTCGAGCGCAGTCGCTCGGCGTACTTCACAGGATTTCTGCGCGATTCGGCGGCTCGCGAACGAGGAATAGCAGGCCGCGTGAACTGAAATTGGCACGGGTACGCGCTCAGGTGTGCCTTTGGTTTGGCTTATTGCTTCGATTCAATCCGATCAGGGAAACAGCGATGTTGAATAACCTGGAAGAGCTGCAAGCAGCGATCAGCGAATCGACCGCTGCGGACGGGGATGTGTTCGCCACAATCAAGGACGAACTCGGCCGTCAACAGGACCAGATCGAGCTGATCGCCTCCGAGAACATCGTCTCGGCGGCCGTGCTTGCGGCGCAGGGCTCCGTTCTGACCAACAAGTATGCCGAGGGCTACCCCGGTCGCCGCTACTACGGCGGTTGCGAGCACGTCGACGTCGTTGAAGACATTGCGATTCAACGGGCCAAACGGTTGTTCGGCTGTGAATACGCCAATGTCCAGGCCCACTCGGGGGCGCAGGCGAACAGCGCAGTCATGTTCGCGCTGCTGCAGCCGGGCGACACCATTCTCGGCATGTCGCTGTCCGCGGGCGGTCACCTCACGCACGGTGCCCCGCCCACCCTTTCCGGGAAGTGGTTCAAGGCGGTCGGCTATGGCGTTCGCCAGGAAAATGCGCTGATCGATTATGAGGAGGTGGAGCGCCTCGCCCATGAGCATCGCCCCAAGATGATCATCGCCGGCGGCTCCAGTTATCCACGCACCATCGACTTCGCGCGGTTCCGTGCCATTGCCGATGCCGTGGGGGCTCATCTGCTCGTCGATGCCGCTCACTACGCCGGCCTCATCGTGGCGGGCGTCTATCCGTCCCCGTTCCCGCACGCGCACATCGTGACGTCGACGACCCACAAGACGCTTCGCGGACCGCGCGGAGGCTTGATTCTCACCAACGACGAAGCGCTCGCGAAGAAGATCAATTCAGCGGTTTTCCCGGGACTGCAAGGTGGTCCATTGATGCATGTGATCGCTGCCAAGGCGGTCGCTTTCGGTGAAGCCCTGGTGCCCGCTTTCCGCACGTACGCCGAGTCGGTGGTGGCGAACGCCAAGGCGCTGGCTGCACGGCTCGCGCAGCACGGCGCCACGATCGTTTCGGGCGGCACCGACAGCCATATCGTCCTCGTCGATCTGCGCCGGCTGGGGGTGACCGGCAAGGATGCGGAATTGGCCCTCGAACGTGCGGGCCTGACGTGCAACAAGAACGGCATTCCTTTCGACCCGGAGCGGCCGGCGGTCACTTCCGGAATCCGGCTGGGCACCGCCGCGGGAACGACGCGTGGATTCGGTGTTGCGGAATTTGAACGGATCGGCGACCTGATCGTCGAGGTGCTCAAATCCGTGGCAACCGACACCGAGAGCTCAGACGCGTCTGCTGTGGCCGCCAAGGTACGCGCAGAAGTGAAGCAGCTCTGCGAGCGCTTCCCAATCTACGAGCGCCGTCAGCCGTAGATCGTGCTTGTCTTGCCACGCGCGGCTCAACGAAACAGGTCGGAGCCGTCCACCGTTGAGAAGCATGAATTGGAGATTTTCAGATGTCCGTTGTTGACGCAGGTATCGCGGTGCATGCGCCGATCGCCGAAGCCGGCAGTCGTGGCGCGGCAGGTTCGGATCGGTACGTTCTGACAGTCACGAGTCGCGGCGCACTCGGCATCGTCGGGGCGATTGGCAGCTTTCTCACCGAACGCTGCTGTGACATCACGGAAATGTCGCAGTACGACGACCTGGATGCGGACCGGTACTCTTCACGTATAGCCTTTCGTGCACGAGGCGAGACGCCGCAGACCCTGCACTCGCTTCGCGAAGCGTTCGAGCAGACTGCGAAGCGGTTCGCAATGCGGTGGAGTATCGAGAGGCAGGAATATCGCCCGCGCGTGCTGATCATGGTCTCGAAGGCAGACCACTGCCTCGAGGATCTCCTTTACCGTGTCCGCACCGGCGATCTTCGGATGGACATCCGCGCGATCGTATCGAACCACGACACACTTCGCCCCGCGGCGGAGCGGCACGGTATTCCGTTCCATGTTCTCCCGGTCACCCCGGAAACAAAACCGGAGCGAGAAGCAGAGTTGTTGGAAATTGTCGAGCAAACGTCCAGCGAGCTGATCATACTCGCCCGGTATATGCAGGTTGTCTCGAACGATCTTTGCGAAAAGCTCACTGGGCGTGCGATCAACATCCATCACTCACTGCTGCCGAGCTTCAAGGGCGCCTTGCCCTACCGGCAAGCTTACGATCGGGGCGTTAAATATATCGGCGCGACGGCTCACTATGTCACGCCAGACCTCGATGAAGGTCCGATCATCGAGCAGGCCATTGAACGTGTCGATCATGTATACAGCGCGAACGAGCTCGCGGCTGTCGGCCGGGACCTGGAGTGCCTGGCCTTGGCAAAAGCTGTGCGCTACCACATTGAGAAGAAGGTCTTTCTCAGTGGAACGCGAACAATCGTCTTCAGATGATCGGTGATCGGATGAAGTCATTTAGCAGTGGCGTTGAACTGCTCGAAGTCTACCGGCGGGGGGCTTGTCGGTCGTTGACGTGCGGCGCGAAATCGAAGATGGCCAGGGGAGGCAGGCCCTTTCGCATGATGAGGTAATCAGACTTCAAATCGGCGTGTAGCGGTGACGTTGTTGCAACTCCAGGTGGCAACCGGGTAAAGGATCCATCTGGAGAGTTCTGTTCCATTTGTATTCAAAACTGTATTTTCCGAGCGCGATCAGGAGATTGGCCATGTTGAAAAGGAACGCTTGCTTAGTAGTGCTTTCAATGGGTGTAGCGGCGGCTTCATTTGTAGTCGCGCCCGGGATAGCGAACGCGGTACAGGTGGTAAAGATCGGGATGTCGGCGCCGCTCACGGGCGGAACCGCCGCGCTTGGCAAAGACACTGAGAATGGAGTGCGTTTGGCCATCGACGAGGCCAACGCGCAGCATTTGACGGTGGGTGGCCAGCCGGTTCAATTCGAACTTGACTCGGTCGACGATCAGGGTGATCCCCGCATCGGGGTGCAGGTTGCACAGAAACTGGTTGACGATGGCGTCGCTGTCGTAATCGGCCCCTTGAATTCCGGGGTGTGCCTGCCCACGTCATCTGCATTCACGGCGGCCGGCATTCCAATGATGCTGGCTTCGGCGACCAATCCCGAAATCACGCGGCGAGGGATGAAGACGATTTTCCGCATGATTCCGACCGACGCCCAGAACGCCGGCATCGCGGGTAACTATGCCGTTACTGTCACCAAGGCAGAGCGAATTGCCGTCATGGATGACCGAACCGCGTTCGGGCAAGGCGAAGCCGAGGAATTCATCAAGGCCGTGAAGGCCGCCGGGGGCCAGATCGTTGATCAGCAATACACGAATGACAAGGCTGTCGACTTCCGTGCACAACTGACACATATGAAGTCCTCGAATGCCGACCTGGTGTATTTCGGTGGTCTGGACAATCAAGCCGGTCTGGTCATCAAGCAGATGAAGATGCTCGGCATGCGTGCGCAATTCCTCGGCGGGGGAGCCGTCGCGGACACGGTATTCACTCAAGTAGCCGGCCCTTCAGCAGAAGGCGCGCTGGCTTGGGAATACGGGCGTCCGCTTAACGAACTCCCGCGTGGTACCGAGTTTGCCGACAAATACAAGCACAAGTTTGGCACCGAAAACCTGACTTACTCACCCTTTGCCTACGACGCCACATGGCTGGCGATAGACGCGATGAAGAAGGCCGGGTCAGCAAAGCCCGCGGCATTTGTGCCGGCGATTCGGAGCACGGACTACGAGGGCATCACGGGCAAGATTGCATTCGATTCGAATGGCGACCAGAAGAGTCCGATGTCGACGTTGTATCAGGTCAAAGACGGTAAATGGCAGCCCGTCAAGACCGTGAGTGGAAACTGATCGGCTCTTCAATGCCGCCACGGTCAGCATCCGCAATATTGCTGACCTAGAACCCAGTTCGTCCCAATGTCGGCAAGCGACGATAGCTCGTTGCTCGCATGGGTGGCCGCAACGGCTGCAGTACATGGCGGAAGCGGCCATACGCCTCTTGGAGTTCGACCGGCCGCTTCGGGTCGGGAGTGTGAGTTCGCGATGCCGGAATCTGTCGCCCGGCTGCTCGGCGCCGCTACGTCGGCAATCCTTCACATTGCCGACGTAGAACCCAGCCCTCCCCAACGTCGGCTTTGGCCGAGCTGCTGCCTCTGAGGCGCCGTCATGAACGACCGGTCCATCTTGTTACCTGCGCTTGAACTCCCAACGTCGCACCGGCGGCGATGCGGTCGACAAGACTCGTTCAGCGATAAGGCTAACCTGTTCATCCGAAGGTAACGAGCCGCCTGAGTGTCGCGACGGTGAGTTCGGGATGCCCCATGAGAAACGGCAATCCATGATCGGAAAGTCTGAGCGACGCGCGGAGCCGCATGGGGCGGTAAGCCCTCTAGTCGCGCTCGTGAAATTCCCAGGGATTCATCCTGTCGACAGATACCGGCGCATTGGGTCGGGGCACGACGCCCTTCAGGGCTTGCATTGAGCCATCCGGTCCGGACGGCGGATCGACGCGAAGCCAACGCCCCAGCGTATCGCGGACACACTGCTGGCAAAGGTCAAGGCTCACATGGGCGCCGTCGCCGAAAATCGAGCCAAAGCCGCCACGCCAATCGAGCGACATCTTTTCGTACCACTCCCACTGATCGTCAACGGGCGTCATGCGCCGGCCGCAGCGGTCGCATGTGCATGCCGCGACCTCCTGCACCGTCCTGTCCCGGTATTCGCGCATGACCTATCCTTTTGCCCAGTCCGACTTTTCCCAGTCCGGCGGCACGAGACCAAGCTGCTTCGCAGTGTCGACCGGCAGGCGCAACAGCACCGTGCCCGGGCCGCGCTCCATGTTGCCGAGCATCGTGACTTCAGCGGCTACACCGTCGAGCTCGAGATACACGACGTCGTCCGGCTCAAGAATCTCGGTGTAGAGATCCCAGCCGGGCTGATCACCCTCTTTCGCCTGATACTTGATGTGGTTCCTGGTACTCATGAATCCCTGTCCCTTTTGCGAGCGTTTCGCCGATGCCCTGATTGTCGGCGGCCAATCGCTGCAGATACTGGATGCGGTCCGCGGCGTCACTGACAGCCGCCTCTCATTTCACTGTTCATCATGCGATCCCGGTTGGCCAGACAGGTTCGCAGGTGGTCCAGCCTTATCCCTTCTTCCGGATGAAGCAGCCGATCTGCATGCGGCCATGACAGACTCGAGTCGATAACCGCAATATGCTTCAGGGAGCGCCATTGTCGCAATCTCCGATGCCCGGCGTATAGGGTGTCTGGCGAGAAGCAGGTTGGCCGAGCGGCCGTGCTGCCTGACGCTTATAAAATTTGCAGCGCATTCCAGAACGCCATCATCGCCCATCACTGACCGTGCACCGCACTCGGGTTCCGGAGAGCCTTTCACTATGGGACAATCGATCCCGTTGCTGCAATGGCGGTACAGGAATGGGAGCGAGAGAACGGTGCGCGAGGAACTGTCAGGCATCCTGCGGGCAAAATACCCGCTCATCTTCGACGTCAACCCGACAGTCGCTGATGATCTGGATACCGTCCCAACGGTTTTCTGCCTGTGGGGTTTCGAGTGCGGCGACGGCTGGTTCGATCTGATCGACATGGTGTGCGTGAGGCTGCAACTTGCTACAAAGCACGGCGCACCGCTCTGGCATCAGCGCTGGCCGTTGAGAAAGTCGAACCAGTCGTGCGCGAAAGCACAGCCGTGGTCAGGAATGCCCGAACCGGCCAGTTTCCTGTCGAAGTACGTTCTGGCAGGCTCGTGAATCTCATCCAGACGCACGTAACGGTAGCCTGCGTCATTCACGTGAACCGTCACCTGCGGTTGCGTGGGTCGCGGCGGTAATGCTTCGCGTCCCTGGTTCAGTGCGGCGGCAACACAGCGCGCAACGAGGTCCCATACGCTGCCCGCCCATCTCGGATAGCCGCGCACCGTGGCCCGCGCGCCAACCTGCCCGAGCACCGCATCGTCCAGGGCCACCCTGTAGTCCGCGAGTGCGCCGCCACTCACGCGCGCGATGTCCGCCGTCGCGATGACCCGCTTTCCGTCTTCCCGTCCACCGGGCAGCAATTCAATGGTGATTCGAAGCATTCGCCTTTCCTTGTGATCTTGTCATCCGGTGCCGCAGTTGCGCGGACGCGCATCGGGTCGAGGTCCCGAACCTGCGCCGCGATCGCCTGCCCCCCAGCAAATCAGGCCGTCCCGGTGGCTTCGCCCGGACAGCTGAACGCCCCCTCAGAACTTCCAGTAGCCGTCGAGTGGAAGCCCCTGCTGCGCCACGCAAGCGTTCTCGCTTTCGATGGCTTTCGCGTTCTCCTTCCGCCATACCCCGCCCTGCCGGCCGGGCGCGAGGCTGGCTACGCCCCCTTGCGCACTTGCGACCTGTCGAGGCGATGTTCCTTCGCAACACAGACGACGTCCGCGGCCAGCGAAGGGTTCGCCGCTTTCGCCGGCATGCGGGTGCCGGCCACCGCGTTGCCAGGATCCGCACCGGTGATCCGCCGGGACAGTATTTCGCCGGCGAATGCCGCAGCGCGTTCCATGGACAGCGAGGGCCCCAGCAGGTCACGCATGCGGCCATCGGCAACGGCGGTCGTGAACGAAAAGCCCGCCGCGCCCACCGCGAGCATGTCATCCAGCACCGGAATCCTGAAGGCGAACCCGGCCGCGCGCGCGACCATGCGCGCGACGGTCTGGCGTGCGTGCGACGGATCGATCCCGTATGAGACGGCCACGTCGACCAGTGGCCAGCGATGCGCGCCCACCCCATAGCGGTGGGCCAGCAGGTCGGCATCGCGCGCGGCCCGGCCATCCAGCGGCTGCTCCGGTTGGAGCAGGTTGCGTCCGCGGGTGGCGAGGCACGCCGCGACGCGATGGATGGCAGCCTCGAGCGTTTCCGTGCCGATCGTCACGCGCCAGCGGCCATCGCCTACCCCGGGATGCGATGCCGACGGCGCCAGCAGTTGCCCCGGCGCGAGCAGCAGGGCGTGCTCCCAGGTGCGAAGGCGCGCCACGGTGAGCGCCTTCGGAAACGTCCCCTGCTCCCACTGCAACAGCGTGGGACGGGACACGTGACAGGCGCGCGCCACCTCCGCAACGCACAGGCCCAGTTCACTGCGCAGCCGCCGCGCGTGAGGGCCGATCTCGCGGCACCGGGCGGCGGGGATCCATGACTGGGGATCGCCGTCTGCGCGGGCGACGGCATCCGCTGCATTGAACACGGGGTCCGGCAACGGTTGCGTTTCAGGACCGAGCAGCCAACCCGGCGGCACCTGCAGGGCCGCTTCCAGCGCGTTCACGGTGGCGGCTGCGACGGTGCGCGGCCACCTTCCCTTCTCCCTGCGCACCAGGGTCACTCTTGCCACTCCCACCCTGACCGCGAGATCGCCCTGTGTCATCGCTGACGCCTTGCGTCGGTCCCGCAGGCGCTGTGCCATCCGCGGTACGTCGGATCGTGGAATCCACACACGCATCCCGGCCATCCTGATCCCCTTCATGAGGCTGTTTCTGTTTGAGCGAAGAAATGCGTCCGCACGCTGGAGACCGGACGACGGCCCGGCCGGCAGCCGCCCGGCTTCAACCGGTGCACGCGTACGCATTGGCGCGCGCGTCATGTAGCGCATGGTGCTCGCCGCCATGGCGCGCGTAGTAGGCGGCGCGCCGCTCCGGGTTGCGCGTGCCTGCGATGTTCTCGAGCCGCCAGCCACGCGGCAGCGGGCCGCCCAGCAGGAACCGCAACAGGGCCAGGTCCGTCTCGTAGTCGTAGCACAGCACCGGCCCGGAGTCGCCCGGCACCGCCATGAGCCATGCGCGCAGTGCCTCGCGCAGCGCTGCAAACGGCATCGCGCGCCCCTCGAACTGGCCGAGCTGCGGCAGTACCACGGCGCGGACAAAGTCGCTGCACAGCGCCGGATCGAAATCGGTCCGCTCGCCGTAGAACTCGTACCCGTTCTCGCCCACGAGGGCGAGACTGAGCAGCTGGCACTGCCGGAAGTCGGTGAATTCCGTGTCGAGGAAATACCGGTTGTTCCAGCCAGCCTGCGGCTCGAGTTCAGCCGGCAGTGGCCAGCGCAATGCGCCGTGAAAGTGTGTATCCGTCATGTCCGTTACGTCATCATTTGGCCGTCGGCTCGCCCCGTGTCATCCAGCGCGAACCCGCCCGGGGCTGATCGGGTTTTGTCGCCGTCTTCCCTGCGCGCGTCTGACCCGGCCCGCACCTCCGGCACCGGCACCATGCGGTGTTCGCGCGCGCCGCGGATCCGCCGCAGCGGCCCGGCAAGCACCGTCACGTGTGCGGGAAACGGGATCGGCACGGCCCCGGTTACGTCGTCGCGGGTCGCACACACGAAGCGCCGCAGCCGCGCGCGCAGCGCTTCGGCGGTTTCGTCGGGAAGCCCGATCGCCCGCCTGCGTCTGCTCATACCGATCCCTGTTTGAAGCCGCAGCCGATGCGCCGGTGGTGCGCTGGCCGCGATAAGGCGGATATGGGGTGTCCATTTAACCGGAGTTAGCGTTTTGCCTCCACGGGCGGCTCGGCGAAGGTCGCTCCAAGCTGGGCGGATGTCCGCGTTGCCCCGGCGGCTTTGGAGGAACAGCCTTTGGGCGCTGGGTCATAACAAGGTCTTGGTAACGAACCGGTCCATGGGCGACAGCAAGCTCCATGACCCGATAGAACAGCATCCCTCGGCTACGTGAGCGGCGGCGGTTGAAACGGAACACGAACTCGTCCAGGTAACTGGGCAAGTGTGCAGAATCCACCGCTCCCTGGTGGGTGCCCAGGAGCCAACGTTTTGCAAGGGACGCTATTCGATGCACACCTGGCAGAAGTTCTTCGGGGTCCTCGCCCCGCGCCGACGCGGCCCGCTGGCTACGGCGGTCATGGATGTAACCATTCTTCTCCAGCCACCGGTAACCCTGCCAGGCATCGGTGATGACCGTCGCCCCGGGCTCGACGTTATCCAACACGAAGGAGCGAAGCGATTCCGAGGAGGCATCCGCCACGGGCGCCATTCGACAGCGCCCGAATCCCTTCGGCTCCACGATCTCGATCGCGATACACGTCAGGATCTTCTTCCCTTTGGCACGGCCTCCCGAAAGTCCGGATTCTTTGCCTCCGATGTAGGTTTCGTCCACCTCCACCTTCCCGCAAAGGCGCTCCCGATCGGGGCGAATCAGAACAGACCGCAGGCGATGAAGAATAGCCCACACCGTCTGGTAGGAGCCGATCTCCAAGGTCCGCTTCAAACTCAGCGCGGAGATCCCATCTTTAGCGGTAGCAAAATGCCAACAGACCGAAAACCAAACCGTGAGCGGAGTACGTGTCCGGTCAAAGATGGTGCCAGCCATCACCGATGTGCGGCTACCGCATCCAGTACACATGAACCGGTTGTCCCCAAGCCGCCATCCTCCGTGATGCCCACAGGACGGGCAGACGAAGCCGCAAGGCCATCGCAGCCATTCGAGGTAGTCCAGGCAGTCTGCATCAGTCGGGAACCAGGCCTGAAACTCCCCAAGGGACTTAGGGTAGTGGATGCTGGCGTGGGCGCGTTCCATTGCCCCAGTCTACGCTTAACTCCGGTCAAATGGACACCCCATAGGCGGATTATCACGGCGCCCCCTCTCCTCACCGGTGCATCGCCCTGCGAGCCAGGATTAGGCACTAGCCGGTGCGGCTGGCGCCTTCGCGCGCCAGAGCCGCCTGCCGCGCGCGGGCTGTGTCGCCAGCGCATACGGCACCGACAACGTCCGCCCCGCAGCGGTCGTGAACCGGGTCCACCGTGAGCAGTTGCTTGCCCTGGCCGCGATGTTCGTACTCGGTTGCGCCCACCCGGATCTCGCAAAGCGGTTCGAGCGTCCACTGGCCGACCTCCCGTGCCAGCCTCGTACTCAGTACGGCCGCGTCGCGCAGAACGACATCCCCTCCGACGAACTGCTCGAGCGTCGCAGCGGTTGCGGGCAGGTCCAGCATCACGATCGTCGGGACGGCCCGCGAGCGCGCCCGCGACACCCTGAGAATCAGGACGTCCCGCGGTAACAGTTGCTGGACCGCTGACCATACCCCCCTGCCCGGCAACCCGCCGAAAGGCACGTTCAACGCAGGCACACGGTTAATTTCACTTGTTACAAACATACAGCTACGACCTCAAACGCTTTCATTACCAACGAACTGCTCGCCGAGCATGTGGTCTTCGCGACAAGAGTCGACGAAAAAGAACCCACAGACAGACGACCGACAAAATTCCCGCCACCTTATTCACTTATCCCGCGTCTACGCTCGCCGCCACGCCCGCACTGCGCCAGCCGTTGCCGACTGAGGCGGAGGACGCTTTCAACCCGACATTAGAAACGTGACCCAAAAGTAAAAAGACCATCGCCCTCAAAAATGGGTCGTAAATGCCGTGGCCAAACGACCATCATACCGCGACCATCATGGGATGCAAAGGGTATCGGTCAAAATGGACGATGCGGGACACCTAGCCGCCATAGGCGCGACGGTTCGCGCTCGTCGGCAGGAATTCGGTGTCTCACAGGAGGCCCTTGCGCATGCGACGGGAATTGACCGCAGCCATATGGGGCGAATCGAGCGAGGGGAACGCAACCTATCTGTTCTAAACCTCATTCGAATTGCTGACGCCCTACACATTCCACCGTCGAAACTTTTCAAAAGCGCTGGTCTTTGAGGCGAAATTGAATCGATCGATTGCAGTTCAGAGCGATGCCCTATTTACCTCCCGTCTCGTGTAGACATCAAATGAGCCTCAATCGTCAGAAGTAGCTAGTGACGACGCGGCACCGATCCTGCTGCCGCGAAGAAGCTCGCCGGGAAATCTACAGGCCACAACATTCAGGTCATGTCTTACGTCCATCTCTACATGAATGCTCTCTGTGTTATTTAGTTAAGCATACTAAATATAAATTTCGCTCATTTCTTTTATGTAAAATTCGTCTCGGCTTTAGGGTTGCTCGCGCCCCCCGTACGTGTCCGGGCGAAGTTCTGCCTCGATCCGGTCGATTGATGGCAGATTTTTGTTTCCAACGACATCGATCGCAAGGTAGAAGTTGAGCCGGCCTGCGTACGGTGGAGGTGCCCGGGGGCACGCATCCACTGCCCGCAATTGCAATGCCAGGTTCGAGGCGCGCCCCGCGAAACGCAGGAGAGGCAGTGAATAACGGTTCTCCGCGGCCAGCGTGAGATCTCGATGGAGTCGAAGTGTTGGCTAGCAGCCGTCATCGGAGCCGACCCGACGGAGAGATGCCGACTCTGCGATGAACCCGCACGACGGGTCGCTACGTAATCAGCGTGCGATACAGTTCGTTGGCGCGAGTCAGATGCGCGCGCATTGCTTCGGAAGCGCCGTCACCATCGTGACGGGCAATTGCGTCGACAATACGCTGATGCTCGGATAGCGTCAGTTCCTCGGCGCCAGGCGCGCGAACCAGCGGACGATAGTATTCGCCGGCCCAGCGAAACAACGATTCGACGATCGACGGGAAAATCGGATTGCCGCTAATCATCGCTATCTCACGATGGAACGCCATATCGCGCTCGATGAACTCCTCGAGATTGACCATCGACGCCCGATGCTGGGCCACGCTCAATTGCAGTCGCGCAACGTCCTCTTCGGTAGCGCGTTCAGCAGCCATGCGCGCGGTGCCCGTTTCCAGAAAGAGGCGCGCGTGTTTCAAATGCGCCAGCATGTCGGGATGCGTGCGCAGCAGGTGCATGGCCCCGCCGGCAATCTGTCCGATCAGCCGATCCGCAGTTGGCACGACCACGCGCGCGCGCTCCCCATGCACGATCTCGACGATGCCGGACCGCTCCAACGTTTGAAGGGCCTCGCGCACCGCCGGCCGGCCGACGCCATACATCTCCATGAGTTCACGCTCCGACGGCAATTGCGTGCCGGGCGCGATCTCACCGGAGCGAATGCGCTCCATCAGACGGTCTACGACCTCCTGGTACAGTTTGCGGCGCGGGATGATTTCGCCCATTGCGTCTTCGTCATTCAAGCTTGTGGTGTGATGACGATACCATATACGACCCGATGTTTGCGAGATCAGGCCGTCCCCGACCTACCACTAGCTATCCGGCCGCTCTCACGATCCCGAAAAAATCCGCGCCCCCAATCTGCCCGCCCTTGAGAACGATTTCGAGTCCATCGCGCCGCGCCGAAGACGACCACGCCCGGCACAACGGCGCCCCCGGCGCGAGTCCCGCAGCCACGCTCAGCGCATCGATGCCCAGCGTGCTCGCGACCTCTCCGGAACTGTCGCCGCCCGCTACCACCACGCGCGGCAGCGCCACGCGATCGAGCAACTGACACATCACCTCGGCCAGCGCGCCGCCGACATTGCGCGCCGCCTCGTGCCGCGTCTGTCCCGCATCGCGTGCAATCGAGTCGAAGCCCTGCACGGCGGGATCGTCCGGTCCTTCCGCGCTGTGCACGATCACGCTCTTGCCGTGGCGGATTGCATCGGCGGACGCCTCGAACGCGCGTCGCACTTCGCCGCCGCTCGTCCGCTGATCCAGTGCGCGCGGCAAATCGAGCCGCTCCACATGAAACCCGTTCGCGCGCGCCCAGGCGATTTGCCCAGCCGTCACGGGCGAGCAGCTTCCGCTAACGGCCGCGATCTGATCGACGGGGCGCGCTACCGGCAACGACGGTGTCGCGGGAAGCCAGCCGCGCGCGCGCCAATAAGCGGCGAGCGCGTACTGCATGCCCGAGGAAGACGCGCTGAACACACCGCTGCCACGTTGCTCCCACACGAGCCGTCCCGCTTCGATGAGCGTTTCCTCATCGAGCACATCGATCAGCACGACGGGCGTGTCTGCGGCGCTTAACGACCGCACACGAGCGGCGCCCTCGCCCGCGCGCAATTGCAGCATATCGACCAACTCGATGCGCCGCGAAGTCTGCCGACCGAGATGGACGCGCAGGTCCGCCTCGTTCATCGGCGTGACGGGATGGCGCGACATGGTTGGATGACGGTCCAAGCGGTGGGCGACACCATCGACCGCTGCGAACAGATTGCCGAACAGCTGATAGCGCTTCAGACGCGGCGCGCCGATGACCATCGGCGACCACTGCGCGGACATTGACTTCACGCCGATGTCGATGGCCGCGCCAATCGACCCGACCTCCGGTGACGAATCGAACGTCGAACAAACCTTGTACTGCAGAACCGGCGCACCCAGCGCCGCGAGAGCCGCGAACGCGGCAGGCAATACATCGTTTATCCACGCAGGGCTGCGTCCGCGCGACGAACCGGCAAGCCCGACGCAGCGCACATCGGGAAAGCGCGTCAGCAGATCCGGAGAGGGCGTGTCCAGGCACAACACGGTCGGCACGCCTGCTGCCGTCATCGCTTCCATGGCGTCGGTCGATCCGGTGAAGTCGTCGCCGTAATAGGCGAGCAGCAGGCCGTCCCCCAACACCTCGTTCGATGGGTCGCTCATGCCGCGCTCACTTCCAGAAACCGAGCGCCGAGCGCAGCGCCGGGTGCCGCTCGGCATGCCGTTCGAGCGGTGTGCCTTCGATCGCCGCAACCCACGCTTCGCGCAACGCGTCGACACCCGCAGCGACGCCCTGAGGGTGGCCGAAGATGCCGCCGCCCGCTGTATGGATCAGATCGGCGCGTCCGATCGCTGCGTATGTGTCGGCGGCTTGCAAACCGGTCTGGCCGGAACTGAACACGGGCATCGCGGGCATCGGCGCTTCAGGCATCACGGGCGCAAGGACAGCGCGCGCGGACGCAATCACGCTGTCGTCCGATTCGCTGAACTTGTTGCGCAGTCCGTTCACGTGCATGTGATCCGCGCCAGCGAGACGCCACAGCATCTGCCACGGCGCGAAGTCCCAGCCCAATGCTTCGCCGCGCGTGAGATAGCCCCAGCCCGCACGGTGCGCGTGAATCGGCAATTGCGAATGACGCCGCAGTTCATGCAAGCCCACGAGACCGACGGAATTGAGCACCGCCATCACACAGGTTCCACCCTGCTCCAGCACGAGGTCGTGACGGCGGCGCATCTGGTCGAGATCGCCGGTCAGATTGAAGGCGACCATGACCTTCTTGCCGGTGCGCTGCGCATGCGCGTTCACGACACGCATGACGGCCTTCACCCGTTCGTCGAACGGACAATGAGAACCGTCCGCCTGCAATTCGTCATCCTTGATGAAATCGATGCCGCCTTCGACGAGTTCGCGCACCTGCTGCGCGGTTTCGTCGGGCGAGAGGCCGACGCTCGGCTTGATGATCGTGCCGATCAACGGACCATGCGTCACGCCGCTCAGACGGCGCGTGCCTTCAATGCCGAATGCCGGGCCTGGATATGCCACCGCGAAAGACGCTGGCAATTTCAGCCCGGTGAGCCGCAAGCCCGACACCTGACGCAGTTCGAACAGATTGCCCGCGATGGTGGACATCAGATTCGGCAACGACGCGCCGAAGTTCTCGATCGGCCACGACAGTTCGAGCGTGCAGCGCGTATAGCGGCCGGATGCAAGGCCGCCCGCCAATGAAGGTCGGTCCACCGTTTCGAGCACGTCGAGCCGCTCGACGCGCGCCCCGGAACGCGCCTTCAGTTCGGGCGTCTCCGTGGGCAGCGCGACGAACGTGCCGCTCGACTGTTCGCCCGCGATGATGTCGGCGGCACGGCGTGGATCATCGCCCGTTTCGAGCCAGTAGGTCGCGTAGATGCGTTCGCTCACGATGCAGTCCTGTTGAGAGTCGATGATGAGAAGCCGCGCTGCGCCTCAGGTGATGCGGCGAATGCTTTCCGCGATTTCCTCGCGCTCAAATACGCCCTTCCAGTCGTCGCGCATCAGCCGCGGCTTGCCGAATTCGATGGCCTTGTTGCATGCGTCCGAGAACGCGCCGGGGATCTCGTTGAAGATCACCGCGCTCAAGATGTTCATGTGACCGAGCAGAAAGTCGCGCGCCGCCTCTTTAGGCACGCCGCGCTTGACGGTCTCGTCCATCGCTTCGCGCATCACATAGAGAAGCGTCGCGCAAACCGTTTCGGACAGGCCCGGTTCGAGCAGCGCCATCTGGTCGACGCTCAGCCGATAGGAACGCAAGATCGGCTGATAGATCGTCTTGGCGACGTCCTCGCCGAGATCGAATGCGGACTCGGGGCCCTGCATCAGCGCGCTCGTAATCGACTGTCTGGCGTACGCGCCGCCGAAAAAATCGCGCCGGGCTTTCGGATCGTCGTCGTCGCTGAAAATAAGCGGATGGCATGGGTGCGCAACGAAGTACGTCAAGTCGGGACGATCCGGCAGATGACCGGCGAAGGGTGCGGCGGCGTCGAGCGTCATCACCATCGTGCCCGACGGCAGCTTCGGCGCGATTTCATGACTGAGCTTGCCGATCAGCGTGTCGGGCACGGCGAGGATCACCACCTGCGCGCCGTCGATTGCCGTATCGAGCGGGACGCACTCCACGTCGAGTTCGTCCTTCAAGCGCTTTTGCCCCGCTTCGCTTACTTCGACGTGCGAAACGCGGTAGTCCGATTTCAGCAGATTGCTGCTCAGACGGAAACCCATCTTTCCGCCCGCGCCGATCAGTGCAATTTTCTCTTTCATGGTTCTCTCCTTCCAGGGGTTCGGTGTCGCTCGTGAGGGTCAGCTAGCGTGCGGGTCGAGTGCAATGGATGCCGGATCGTCGGCCATTCCCGTGCGACGCTCGGCGCAGAACACGAACGCGAGCACGGCGCTCATCAGCATGAAGACGCCGACCACGATCATCGGCGCGTGATACGAGCCGGTCGCGTCTTTCATCGCGCCCGTCAGGTAGGGCGCCACGAAACCCGCGAGATTGCCGACCGTGTTGATGAGCGCGATGCCCGCCGCAGCCGCCGCACCAGACAGGAAGCGGGCGGGCAGCGCCCAGAAGTTTGGCAGCGCGGAGAAGATCGCGCAGGCAGTGACGGTGATGACAGCGATGCTCGCTGACGGCGACTTCATGAACAGCGCGAGCGGAATGCTCAGTGCGCCGACGAGCGCGGGAATGCCGATATGCCAGTTGCGCACGCCGTGCTTCGTCGCATTGCGGCTCCACAAAAACAGCACGATGGCCGCGGGCAGATACGGCACGGCCGTGATGAGCCCCTTCTGGAACACGTTGAAGTGCGAGCCGAACTGACCTTCAAAACCGCCGATGATCGTCGGCAGGAAGAACGCGAGCGCATACAGGCCGTAGATCAGGCCGAAATACATCAGCGCGAACATCCATACGCGGCCGCTCTTCAGGGCGGCGCCCGCGCGATGCGAATACTGATGCTGACCGGCGCTGGCTTCGCGCCGGCGTTGTTCCGCGTCGAGTTCGGCGGTGAGCCATTCGCGCTCGTTCGACGACAGCCAACGCGCTTCGGACGGCCGGTCAGTCAGATAGAACCACGCGACGATGCCGATCACGATCGCGGGAATGGCCACGCCGAGGAACATCACGCGCCATCCTTCCAGCCCGAACACGCCATGCGCGCCGATCAGGAGCGCGGCAAACGGCGCGCCGACCACGATGGTCAGCGGCTGCGCAAGATAGAACAGCGCGAGGATGTGGCTGCGATGACGCTGCGGAACCCACGTGCTCAGGAACAGGATCGCGCCGGGGAAGAAGCCCGCTTCGGCCACGCCCAGCAAGAAGCGCAGCGTATAAAGCCCGGACACGCTGCTCACCCAGGTGAACAGCAACGCGACGATGCCCCACGTCACCATGATTCGCGCGAGCCAGCGGCGCGCCCCGAATTTATGCAACGCGAGGTTGCTCGGCACTTCGAGAAATATATATCCGATGAAGAACACGCCCGCCGCGAAGCCGAATTGCGCAGCATCGAGCCCGAGATCTTTGGTCATGCCGTTCGGCCCAGCAAACGAAATCGCGGTCCGGTCGAGAAAATTGATGAAGAACATCAGCGCGACGAACGGTACGAGCCGCATCGACACTTTTCGTATGGTCGACCGCTCCAGCTCACTGGACCCGGCGTTTTGCATTGCGGTTTGCATTCCGTCCTCCGACGTGACTCGCGATCTTCGGCGAGAACCCACAGATCACACATGTGCTGTGCTGGTGTGATGAGTAGACCACAATCCTTAAATCGTGGGCAGTGGGTTAACTACCGAGCCCCTCGGGCTTCGCTTCGGCGCGGTCCTTACAGAACCGCACCGCTCTCGAAACGAGCGATCACAACGACATACGGACGAAGCGTGACCGGGCGCGCGACGTCGAGCGGCTTTCCGTCAAGCGCTGCCGCCCCGGCCGCCGCCCCAACCGAACACTCATCGAGCATCGCCGCATCGCCAGCGCCGGGTGCCGGGCCGTTCCATGCGAAGCGAACGGAGCGCGTCGCGTCGGTCAGGTTGGCCGCGAGCAACCGAATGGCGCCGCCTGCGTCGCGGGCCGCCACGCAAGCGATCTCGCGCGAGTCTCCAACCGCGACCCGCAGACGGTCGAGCCCGCCCATGTCGGCCAACGCCCGCGCCACATGAAACGCCGGATAGCGCGAAACGGCCCCGCCGCTGCCCTCCTCGGCCAGACCACGAGGGCCCGTCAACGCGCCTAGCGTGAACGTGTCGAGCCCCGCCTCCGCCAGCGCCGCCGCGTATCCCACCAGCCATGCGGCCCCGAATAATGCCTGCTGGCGCGGGTCGGCTCCCGCCATCGCAATGCGCTCCGCATCCGGGTTGGGCATGACGCGCGAACCGTACGGGTTTTGCCGCATTCCGATAGAAATCGGTCCGATTGCGTACGGCCTCGCGCCGATCAACGCCCGGCACGAACGCGTGATATGAGGAATCGCTTCAAGCGTCTGCATGACGCTGAGATCGTCGGCGGCGTGGACGATGGGACAGGTCGCGTGCGTCACCCAATCAACCAGTTCGAGCGGCGGCCGCTTACGGTTGAGTTCCGTGAAATAGCTGAGCACGCCACCGCCGATGCGCAGCGCCGGCAACGCCAGCCGCGCCTCGCGGTAGACCTCGTCGAGCGAGGGGCACGGCGGGCTGATACTGCCCGGCGGATTCGACTGACGATGCACGGCGGGACTCACGATCACGCCAGTCAGTGCGAGCTGCGCGGATTCGATCTGCCGGGCCAGCATCTGCAATTCGGCACGCGGCGTTTCGACGCCCGGCAGCGCGTATTCCAGCACGGCGTCGGTGGCGCTTTGTCGTTGCAACGCTGCGAACCGCTGGAGTTCGTGTAAGCCGTGACCGGCGGTCGGGTCGAAGCTGAAAGTGAGTTGCCGCGGGGCGAGCTCGTGCAGAAGGACAGCATGCGCATGCGCTCCCTCCACTTCATCCACGGTGATCGCGACACCGAGCGCGGGCATGGTCTCAGCACCTTCGCTCACATCGATCAGGATGGTTTTTGCGGCGCATGCGTCAGCCCGGCGCAAGGCGCCAGGCGTCTTTTGAACTACGCTCAGCGTTACGCTTTGTTCGAGCGATTCGCCGGCGTCGAGCGTATAAGGCCACGGCCATTCGAGGGGGCGCGAGTAAGTTTTGAACGACGCGTCCGACCAGTTGCGCTGATCCTCCATTTCGAACACGTCACCGGTGAATGCGCAACGCACGCTGAGGCCAACCGCCAGATCATGCTCGATCGAGCGAATGTTCCTGAACGGTTGCCATGGATCGATCAGCGCCGGAAACGACGCACATTCGATTGTGCCGTCGCCATGCTCGACGCGTGCCGGCGCACCGGCCACGTCTTCGATCGGATGCAGCACGCAGAATCCGCTGCGTGCCGTGAGAAATGTGCTGTGCGCCGTCAGATTTGCGCGCAATGTCAACGGCCCCGCCGCCGTGCAGCTGATCGACAGCGCGTAGCTCAGCACGTCGCCGTCCGGGTTTTCGCAGCGCGCGCGATAGGCCACGCGGAAACCTTCGGACGTCTCGTCGATTTCGACACCGCTCAACACCGGCCGGCAGGTTCCCCAATCCTTATCGCGCACCAGAAATGCCACGGCGCGGATCACCTCGATATCCCCAAAGCGGATGTCGCGTAACGCACCATCGGCGAGCGAGGCGGACCATGCTCCCACCGAAAGCCGCCGCGCCGGCGGGACGGCCTGCGTCGTGCCGTAATAGAGCTTCGCGAGGCCGGCGTTCATCGCGCCGCCCTTTCGCGTTGGTCTTGCGCCGCCTCCGTGCTTTTGGTCCCGGCAAGCGCAATGCTGCGGCCTTCTTTCGCCGACTGATACGTCGCTTCGACCAGCGCCAGCGTTCGCAGATTGTCGCGGCCGCTGGTGGCGGGTTCGCGTGCGCCGCAAAGGCACTCGATCCAATGCTTCTGGATCTCCAGCACGCTGCCTTGAATCGCCTCCCACGGCGAACTCGCCCACGACAGCTTGCGCGGTTCGGCATTGTGCGTATGGGTGCCCTCGGCGGTATGGATCTGCAACCGGTAATCCGCGAGAAGGCGCAGCGTGCCGTGCGAGCCGTCCACTTCGATCAGCGTCTGCGGGAATAGCTCGTGCGGCAAGCGCGTCGCGTAGCTGCAATCGACAATGCTGCTCACGCCGCTTTGATGACTTAGCAGCACGGTGGCGACGTCTTCGCCGCGAATCGCCGGATTCACACGTGCCGTGGTCGCGCTCAAACGGACTACATCGCCGAACAGAAAGCGAGCAATGTCCAGCACGTGAATACCCAGGTCCTCGACGATGAAGCGTTCGGTTTTCGCCAGATATGGCTGGCCGCTGAACACGTCGAATGCCGAGCGGAACGATACGCGGCCCCAGAACGGCTGCCCGATCGCGCCGTCGCGCAAAGCGGCGCCTACCGCCTGAATCGCGCTTTGCCAGCGGAAGTTCTCGTGCACCATGAGTGGGACGCCCGCTTCGCGGCATGCGTCGACCATCGCGCGGGCGTCGTCGAGCGTTTGCGCGAATGGCTTCTGGCAGATCGCGGCGACGCGCGCAGCGGCGGCCATCTCGACTAGCGCGCGATGGCTCGACACTGTCGTGGCGATATCGACGAAATCCAGGCGTTCCGCTTGCAGCATCGCGGCGGCATCGGTGTAAAGCCGCTCGATGCCGAACGCGCGGCCGCTTGCAGTCAGGCGTGCCTCGTCCGCGTCGCACAGCGCGACGATTTGCGCGCCGTCAATGTCGCGCCATGCATGCAGATGGTTTTGCGCGAAGAATCCGCAGCCAATTAACGCGCCCTTGAGCACGCGTTCGCTGCCGTGCGGTTGTTGCATGTCCGATGCGTTCATCGCTCACACTCCCGTCGCGGCCTGTTTCTGCAGTGCAAAGCGTTGCTGCACGCGGCGCTGAATCTGATCGACCACGACGGCGGCCACGATCACCACGCCCTTGATCACGGTTTGCCAGAACGCGCTGACACCCATCATCACGAGGCCATCGGAAAGAATGCCGATCACGAACGCACCCACAATCGTGCCGCCGATCTTGCCGCGTCCGCCGGACATTGAGGTGCCGCCCAGCACGGCGGCCGCAATGGCGTTGAGTTCGAAAGTCTCACCGCTCATCGGGTGCGATGCGACGAGTTCCGAAGAAATGATCAGGCCAACAATCGCCGCGCAAAAACCCGAAAACATGTACACGAACATCTTCACGCGATTAACTCGCACACCAGACAGCTGCGCGGCGCGCTCGTTGCTGCCAATCGCGTAAATCTGCCGGCCGAGCGGCGTGCGAGCGGCGATATACGCGGCCACCAGTCCGACCACGATCAGCAGCCAGATGGTCAACGGAATGCCGAGTATTGTCGCGCCGCCAAGAAGCGGAAAGCCAGTCGTGCCGTAATCGGGGTTGCCCGTAAGGTTCGGAAACGTCTCCCCGCCCGAAGACAGCAACGCGGCGCCCCGAGCGATATACAAGGTGCCGAGCGTGGCGATGAACGGCGCGACGTTCAGGCGTGTAATCAGAAGCCCGTTGATCGCGCCGACCGCCACGCCTGTCAGCAGCGCGACGACGATCACCTCCGGCACGCTCAGAAACAGCGTGTACTGATCGCCGAGCGGAATGCCATGCAGGATCAGCCCGCCCGCCACCATGCCCGACAACCCGACAATGGAGCCGACCGAAAGATCGATGCCGCCCGCGACGATCACGAACGTCATGCCGATCGCGAGAAACGCGTTCAGCGCAACGTGACGCGACATGATCAGCAGATTTTCGATGCTCAAAAAATTGTGCGCCGCGAACGAAAAGAAGATCGCCACGGCAAAAAGTGCAATGAACGTGCGCAGCTTCAGCAGCAATAGAAGCGGCGCCTCGCCGATACTCGCGCCGGGCGCCGCGCCTTTGATGGCCATCGTCATGAATCGTCTCCAGAGTGGCTGGAACAGGAAGCTCGAAGTGAGGCTGGAAAATGAGGCTGACAGTGAAGCTGAGCAGACCCGGGAGCGTCAGGCCGCGGCACGCTGCTCGTCGGTCGCCGCGCCCACCCGGTGACCCACCGCCGAGGCCGCGACCAGTGCATCCTGAGTCGCGTCGGAGGCCTCGAATTGCGCCGTCACGCGACCGTTCGACATCACGAGAATGCGATCCGACAAAGCCATCACCTCTTCGAGATCGGAGGTGACAAAGAGGATGCCTAGCCCTTTCACCGCGAGATCGCGCATCACCTTGAAGATGTCGGCCTTCGCGCCGATGTCGATGCCCCGGCTCGGTTCATCCATCAGCAGCACCTTGGGCGTGGTCATCAACGCCCGGCCGATCACGACCTTCTGCTGATTGCCGCCCGAGAGAGAACTCACCGGCAGGCGCCAGTCGGCGACCTTGATCGCGAGGTCCTGGATATAGCCCGCGATAGAGCGCTGCTCGCGCTGCGTGCTGATATGAAAACCCCGCGCGAACTTCATGAGGCTGGAGAGCGTCATGTTCTCGCCGATCGAAAGGATCGGCATCAGCGCGTCGGCCTTGCGGTCTTCCGGGATCAGCGCGAGACCTTGGGCCACTCGGCGCGCAATCGGCTTGCCGCTCAAAGGCTTCCCGTCGAGCACGACCTCGCCCGTCGCGTGCGGATGACAGCCCAGAATGCACTCGAACAGCTCGGAGCGCCCAGCGCCCATCAGCCCGTATATGCCGACGATTTCACCCGCGTGCAGCGACAAAGACACGTGATCGACCAGCAGCCCACTGCCTTTGCGCGGCAACGAAACGTCGCGTACGGTCAGTATTTCGACACCGCGCTCGTGGCCGATCGGGCGCGAAAAATCCTTGGTGTCGCGACCCACCATCTGACGAACGATCCATGGGACGTCCACGTTGACCATCGGCTGATTGCCGGTGACGCGGCCGTCGCGCAGCACGGTGATGTAGTCGCCGATACGGATCAGCTCTTCCAGCCGGTGCGAGATGTAGACGATCGCGACGCCTTGCGCCTTCAGATCCGCGATCACCTGAAACAGCACGTCCACTTCGGCCGCGCTGAGCGCCGAAGTGGGCTCATCGAGAATCAGCACACGTGCGTCGTGCGCGAGGGCCTTGGCAATTTCGACCAGTTGCTGCTGACCAATGCGCAGGTCTTCGACGAGCGTATCCGGGCTCACGTCCAGTTCGAGCCGTTTGAGCAGTGCGCGCGCCTTGCTGCGCTGCGCGTCGGCATCGATGTCGATGCCCGCGCGAGTGATCTCGTGCGCGATGAACACGTTCTCCGCGATGCTGAGATTCGGAAACAGATTGAGTTCCTGAAACACGATGCCGATGCCGTGACGCAGCGCGTCGGCGCTGCTCGTCAGTTCGACCGGCTGACCGTCGAGAATCAGGCGGCCCGTGCTCGGTTGCTCCGCCCCGGCAATGATCTTCATCAAGGTCGACTTGCCCGCGCCGTTTTCGCCGACCAGCACGTTGACCGACGCGCGCCGCACCGCGAAGTTGACCTCTTTCAGCGCGACCGTGCCGGGATAAACCTTCGTCACACCTTCGACGTGAAGAATCACGTCGTCGTCGAAGCTCTCTGGCGCACTCATGATTTGCCTCCCAGCGAAAGCGCGAGCGGCACGACTTCGGGTTGTTCGGCCGACGAGTCATACGCGAACGCACCCGTCACCGAAATCGCTTTGCCCTTGAGCCCGTCGCGCGGCACCGGCTTCATCACATGCGTGGCGGCGTAGCTGTTCAGCGCGGTGCCGAACTGCGCGTATTCGATCTGATTGCGGAAACTCGTGAAGGAGATGAAATCGAGCGTGTCGCGCAAGGTCGTGCCGAGCACGGTCGGACCGATATCCACCACGACGTCCGGCTTGCCGTCACCGTCGATGTCGACACCCACCGTGCCTTGGCTCGACTGGGTATCCACTTCGACGATGGTACCGTGCAGCGTGGTCGGGAAATTCCACGGCGCGCTGTCGTCCTTGCCGCGATAGCCGTACTGCTTGCCCGCGGCGTCCGGGTCCGCCTTGATCGCGTCGCGCAGCCGGGTGTAGTCGGTCGCGCGCTTCTCCACGTCGGGCACGATCTTCGTGCTCCACATGGAGGCGACCATCGCGTTCGCATCATAGCCACCGGACGCATAGGCATCGCGTGAATTTTTCGACGTTTGTGCGTCGTGCTTGACCAGTTTGCAGCCCTGCAACGCTCCAGTCGCGACGAGCACGACGATCGCCGCGTACATGCAACCTCTCATGGATAACCTCTCGGTACGCCAGATGAGAAACGGTGATGTGATGCGGGAATGCGCAGGGCATTCCCGCACGCCGGGCGCGCGCCTAGCGCAGCGCGAACATGTCGAGCTTCGACGCGTTTGCCTTGGTGATCAGCGAGCAGTTGATCAACTGCTTTTCGGGCTTGCCGGTCGAGCCGGTTTTCAGATACTTGTCGGCCTGCTCGACCGCCTGAGTCGCGGCCAGTGCTGCCGGCTGCAGAACCGTCGCGCGGATTTCGTTGCGCATGATGGCGTCGCGCACGTCGTTGCTGCCGTCGAAGCCCACCACGATCACGTCCGGCCGCTTCGCTGCCTTGAGTGCCGCCGAAGCGCCCATCGCCATCGTGTCGTTGCCAGCAATCACGCCCTTGATGTCAGGATGGCTCTGCAAGATGGTTTCCATCACGCGATACGCTTCGGTCTGGCTCCAGTTCGCCGACTGCCGCTCGACCATCTTCATGTTCGGGAACTGGTCGATCACGTCGTGATAGCCCTTCGAACGGATACCCGCGTTGATGTCCGCCTCGCGTCCGACCAGTTCGACATAGTTGCCGCTCTCGCCCAGCGCCTTGACGAAGCTGCGCCCGCCGAGTTGCGCGCCCTGATAGTTGTTGGACACGATCTGCGAGACGGCGATGCCCGTCGCGTTGATCTCGCGGTCGATCAGGAACGAGGGAATGCCCGCGCTCTTGGCCTTTTTCACGGCGGAGATGGACGCTTCCGAGCCGGCGTTGTCGAGAATGATCGCCTTCGCGCCGCGTGCGATCGCGGTATCGACCAGGTTCGACTGTTTGTTGGCGTCGTCGTCGTGAACCAGCACTATGGTGTCGTAGCCGAGCGCCTTGGCGCGCGCGTTCGCCGTGTCGGCTTCGGCTTTGAAGAAGGGGTTGTCGTGGGAAGGAGTGATGATGGCGATCAGATTGGCCGCCTGCGCGGCACTGCTGGCGCCCACGACCGTCAATGTGGTCAGCGCGAGCGCGAGCCACCGCTTGGATAGTTTCATTGTCTGTCTCCTGTCTGGTTGAACCTCAAGGCACTGCCTGAAACCAGTCAACGGCCGCGAACTAGTTGCCATCATCACTTATGCCGTCATGATGTCATCATACCAGCAGGTTCCGTCGCTTCAAGGGAATTTACTCCAGGGTTTTCTCCAACGGAGGCGGGGGAAACGTCGCGCACCCGGTGTCGAGCCCGTGCGTGCGCCGATTGTTAGCGGCGGTGAAAAATACGTTTGGATGGCGGCGCAAAGTTGAGTAGAAACATCAACAACGGCTTTGTCGCGATAAGACTCAAAGAGCGAGCGGGATAGATATACGAAGTAGTGCTTATATTGCGAGGTCGTAGAATTGGTGAGCGGCGGACGGATGGGTCCCGCGAGCACATTCCATCTGTCCTTTGGCGATCATGTGCATAATTTCGATGCCGGCCAGAAGAATCCGGGCACAGCGAAAGGTCTTGAACCCTAGCATGGGCCGCGTTCGTCGCTTGATCGCCCGATGGTCCTGCTCGACCAGGTTATTGTGATATTTGGACTGGCGGATCTTGATGGGCGCTTCACGACCGGCATTGATCGCTTCGAGCGCGGCGAGATTGGCGCCGCTTTTGTCGATGGTTACCGTCTCGGGTACCCGGTTCCAGGCGATCGATTTCTCAAAGTAACGCCGGGCCGCAGTCTTGTCCCGATGGGCGCGTAGCAGAAAGTCAATGGTGTTGCCTTCCTTGTCGACGGCCCGATAAAGATACCGCCATTCCCCTTTGACGCGGATGTACGTCTCGTCCATCCGCCAGCTCTGACCCACCGGGCGCTTGCGGCGGCGAAACGCTTTCTCCAGCACCGGCAACAGCTTGATGGCCCAGCGGTGCACAGTCGAATGATCGACTGAAACACCGCGCTCAGCCATCATGTCTTCAAGGTGCCGCAGGCTCAGCGGATAGGCCACGTACCAGCGCACGCAAGTCAGGATCACGTCGAGCGGATAGTGCAGGCGTTTGAGTACCCGGGCCACCGCAGGATTCATCGTCTTCATCTAGCTTTCAGTCGTTCGTGTCGTTCCGCCCATCATAGCGGACCGCCTTAATGCAAAAGAACCGAACCCAGCAGCCGCATGGCATGGGCAAGTTGTGTGGCAGCCTTACGTGTCTTTTTCGCCTGCGCGAGCTTTTCCTGTACGTACGTTCCGATCGGATTGGCCTCGCCCCCGACATGTCCACGCCGTTTGCCCCCGTGCTTGCGGATCTCCTGGCGCAGTTTGAGGTTGTGCGGCACCACGCGCCACGCCCCTTGAGCATCGAGCACGACGGTCAACATCAAGGACAAGATCGCGTACTCCGCTTTGCAGAACATTGTCGACTCGATGGTGAAGGGCAATGCGAAGGGCTGGAACGCGTTCCGGACCTCGTGGGCGGCCACGTAATGCACGCACCGCTCGACCTCTGGTGGAATCGCCAGTTCGGACGCCCAGTCCAGATGCAGGGCCGGGCCGCCGACCGACGCTACCGTATCGAACAGGCCCATGAAGGTGATGCGCAGCGGATACGCTGCAGATCCTTCCCGACCCAGCACCGTTCTCCATCTTTATCGACGCACCGCGAATAAGGTGCAGACACGTACGAGACTGAGACCAACGAGGATGATGTCTGTGAATCACACGCGTGATGATTTGCACAATTAGACTTTTCGGGTCGTCGAAATAGCCTAAAGCAATGAGCGCAAGGGAACAGTCGGGTCAGCCAGTTTTGTTGGGTCTAGCGGCTTACGCGTGGTTGTCAGTCGTTTGCATGCGCTGATGTCGCGACCGGAGTTCACCGCGGCCACCGCCTGTAACTCCCCAGACTCGCCCAACGCCATCAGGCTGAACGCGCGATCACCGGCTGTGCCTCGCGTCACCAACCTCTGACTGTCAGTAAAAACACCTAGCGTTTGCAGATTACAATCGTGCTGATCGGACCACAGCCAAGGTATTTCCGCATAGCTGTCCGCACCGCCAAGCATGTTTGCAGCCGCAATCGCCGGTTGATTCTCAGCGACCTGCCACGACTCGATGCGCACGTGCCGCGCCATCAGCGGATTAAAGTGCATTGTTACTTCGCCAGCCGCGAAAATCGCCGGGTCGCTCGTTCTGCATTGCGCATCGACGACAATGCCGTTTTCGACGTCCAACTCCGCTTGCGCAGCAAGTTCCACATTCGGCACAACGCCAATGCCGATCACCACCACATCGGCCTCAATATCGCCGTTGTCGGTTTCGATGACCGCACCATCACCATTCGCACTACGTCGAATCCCGAGAGGCTTTACGTTCAGCCGGATATCGACGCCCTTTTCCCGATGCATCGACAGTACAAAATCCCCGATTGCAGCCGGCATCGATCGCTGCAACAGCGCGCCAGCCGGCTCGATCACGACAGCCGTACATCCGAGCGTTGCCGCCGACGCTGCGACTTCGAGACCTATAAAGCCGCCGCCCAAAACCACGACGCGCCGGCGCGGCGCAAGATCTGCACGCAACGCGCGAGCATCGGCCACAGTGCGAACGTAGTGTAGCGTTACGCCCTCCTCGACTGGCCCGCTGAAGCGTCGTACGCGAGAGCCCGTTGCAAGCAGTAGGCACTCGTACTCGAGCGTGGTTCCCTCAGCCAGAGTCACTTCTTTTCGCGCCCCGATTGATCGACTCGACGCTCAAGCCTAGTCGCAATTCGATTCGATGATCTCTATAAAACGCTTCGTCGCGGATAAAAGCACGACGCTCCCCTTCGTCACTGGTAAGCACGTCTTTCGACAATACTGGCCGGTCGTACGGCAACTCCGGCTCTGCACCGATCATCACGATCCGCACGTCGGCGTTACGCTCTCGCAGCGATTCCGCTGCGCGCCGCGCCGCATGCCCTCCGCCGACGATCACATAAGGTTTATTCGACATGAATTTCCACCCGGCCGTCGACTATCCGGATTGGGAAACTGCGCACGCCTTCCGTCACCGGCGCACAACGCGGCGCCCCGCTGCGAATGTCGATTAGCCCTTGATGCAGCGGACATTCGACACAACCATCTTCCACATAGCCTTCCGACAAACGCGCATGACCGTGCGTGCACAGATCGTTCAGCGCGAACACTTCTTCGCCGAGCCTGAAAATTGCGATCTGCTTCGAGCCAGAGACAATCGCAACGGGCTCACCTTCCGTATAGTCGTCGAGCGCGCCGAGGGTCTGCCAAACGTTGACCAACTGATCCATTGCAACCTCCTCAGATCGGCGTCGCGAGCAAGGTCTGCACACGCGACGTATCGTAAATCGCGCGCTTCGCCTTGTAGCGCAAACCATCGGGTGTATGCACCACGCGGTCGTAATATTTGCCCGCCTGATACACACCCGACTCGCCGTTGGAAAGCGTCTGGATTACCACGTAGTTGCTTTCCGTTTCGATCACACCGTCTTTCTCACCGGTCACTGTGAGACCCGATGTCATGTGGCGGTAGCTGTGTTCTTCATAGATGTTCGCATTGCGCAGCGACACCACACGGTCCCGCAGCATGCGTTGGTTTGTGCAATAGATGATGCCAACTGGCAGACCCAGGTCCGCGTTTTCCTTCGGAACGATCTCGTACAGGCAGTCTTCGGTAAACAGCGCCGGCCATGCTTCGAGACGGTCGTTGTCGAGATTGTTGATGTACTGGTCCTGCAGCCTGTGCAGTTCGAACCACAGCTTCATTGCATCCATGATGTGTTCTCCGTCGACGTTCAATAGCCCATCAGCTTCTGGTAACCGACCCAGAACTTGCGGATCAGGCTCTCTGTAATCACCGTGTCCTGCTGGTCGGGATTGCCGCGCGACATTTCGATCACCGACGTGGCGTCCGCGTCGCGAATCGTGCCTCGCTGAACGAGTTCGGTGGCTTCCGTGTCTTCCATTGAGATATAGCCCGCGGGGCCGACAAGGTTCGCCTGCTTGAGCCGCAACTCGCGCAGCTCGGGGGTGTCGTCGGTGTAGCCGAAGAAATGGAAAATCAGTTCGAAGTTGTTCGGGCCTTTCGGCAGCAACTGACGGGCGACCAGCGTGTTGTGAATCTGCTGGATCACCAGTTGCGGGAAGATCGGTTGGATGTGATTCGTCGTGTCTTCTTCGTATTCGGACACAAGACCGAGAATCGAGTCGTCTTCGAGCGTGGATCCTTCGTCAAATGATCGAATGTTCTGCTGCTTGTATGCGGCCGATGTATCTTCACCGGTCTTCGTCACCGTGATAATGCTGTGAAGGCCGTGCGTTGCATCGGGAATCGACCGTGCCTTCATGCCGACCCGGAAAATATTGAAGGTCGTGTGGAACAGATGCAACATGCTCGCGTGATACGGGTCCTTCACGTTCTCGAAATACAGCTTCCAGTTCGATTTCGAGAATTGACGCGTGCAGCCGAGATACTCGATCGGCTTATGAAAAATACGGTCGATCCACGGGCGCATTTCCGCACCGAGATATTCCGGCAGCGGCGCGACCTCGTCGCTGAACGAGGCGAATACGAGGCCGCGATAGCTGTCGACACGCAGCTTTTTAAGGCTATGATTCTTCGGATCGAAATCCGCCGGCATGCCGGTCATCCCCTTCTGTCCGCGCCGGAACGGCACACCGAGCAGGTTACCGCTGCTGTCGAAACTCCATTGGTGATAGACGCAAGTGTGCGACGCAGCGTTGCCGCGCGCCTTGCGGCACACTGATGCGCCGCGATGTGCGCAGCGGTTCACCCATGCCGACAGGCTGCCCTCTTCGAGGCGGGTGACGACCACCGGTGTGTCGCCGACGAAGGTGCTCTTGTAGTCACCAGGGTTCGGGATTTCAGCTTCGAGTGCAACGAAATTCCACGTCGGGCCTCGATAGACGCGTTCCTGCTCGCGGTCGTAGACGGCTCGCGAGCTAAATACCTTGTAAGGTACCCGGGAACCATCTTCGCGCGGAAACTTGACAAAGTCAGACTCAGGCATGCCCAGCGGAAGCAGGGGTGATTCAACCATTTCCATGGTGGCTTCTCCAGTTTAAGGGGGCAGGGATTCCCCAGAAGTTCTTGATCAAGCGACGAGCGCAGGCTATCGGCTCGGCTAGAATCTCTTCCGGATGCCAAGCCGCAGAGCGAGCTGATTCTGCGAACTCGAAGCGGAAAGAACCGGGGCGAGATCGGCTACGGCGCCGCCACCCGCGCGCATGTATGTTGCGGACGCGTAGACGTCCGTTGCTTTCGAAAGAAGGTAATCGACGCTGGCATCGACCTCGTTATAGTGCGGCGATTTCCCCGTTGCCGATACATTGCCTAGTGTGTAACTGTATGCAGCGCCCAATTGAAGCGTTGGTGTGACCATATAGCTGGCCACAAACTCAGCAATATTGAATGTCACGTGGCCATTGATCTTGGCTCCGAGTGTGGGATCAAGGCCGCCGAATTGCGTGTGCGTCCAATCAGCGGTAAATCGTGCAGAGCCGATCGTATAGGCGGCCGCAAGAGCAAGCACCTTGTAGCTACTAGCCGCGAGACCGTAATTGCCATTGACTGTGTTATTCGGCGTCCATACGCCTTCAGGTACGGCCACTGCTGGATGGTCGATCGACGTGTAGGCTCCGACCAGTTGCAGACTCCCGCCTACGTATTGAAGAGCAAAGGATTTCGCGCTGGTCTTGTTAAAGTCACCTGGAACACCGCCGAAGCTATACATCGCAACACCGGTCAAACCAGCAATCTTCGGCGACACATACTTGACCGCATTGTTGAGGCGAAAGTCGATGCCGTTATTGTCCAGGTCGCCCGGGTGGGGAAACAGAATGCCGCCCGGCAACGTTCCGTTTGCGGACAGTGCTCCAATATAATCGCCCACCGCTTCGCCCTGCCGGCCTAATGTGAACGTACCGTAACGATCGTTCGACAGCCCAACATAGGCCAGCCGACCAAACAGGCGTCCGCCTTGACTGAGCGTACCGGTATTGACGTTGAATCCGTTCTCCAGGCGAAAAATGGCCGACGTCCCGCCACCCAGATCCTCAGCCCCCCTAAGGCCCCAGCGATTGCCTTGGGAAATGCTGCCTTGCATCTGGACAGCGCTCTTGCCACCCTGATTGCTCGTCCACGTGAGCCCATTGTCGATAATCCCGTACAGAGTCACACTACTCTGAGCAAAAGCCGCGCTGCTCGCAAGCGACATACCTAGAAGAACAACGAGCCGTTTGTTCACGACTATTCCTTTTTAAATTTTGTCTAAATACGGTTCGGATGCCGAAGTTCATTTAATAGATTTTGGACAACAGATAGGCATCCATTTCTCAACCGTGAGTCTGGAAATCACTGAGGCTGAACGAACCTTGATCGGCCGAAACCGCAATCGTCCACGAGACTCTCTGATCGATTTTTTTGGATTCTTGTGCGCGGATACTTGCCCGGTATTAAATCGGCTTATTTGCGCTGGTTTCCCAATTTCGCATCAACGAATTGCTCGGCAGACTCTCGTCGATCAATTTCTTCGCCGTTGCAATGCCGGCAACCGGGAGCCCCGTGGGGTCAAGCAACCCGATCTGCACGAGCACGGATGCCTGGTCCCAATAGATATGCTCGTTGTAGAGCTTGTCGCCCCGGAAGTGCACAACCGCAAGCATTGGAATTTCGAAGTATTTTCCGGTAGGCGACAGCCCCGGGAGCAACCAGTCGATTTCGCGATCATGCGTCGCGCAGAATACGAACTCATCCACGATCCGATCGGTACCGATCGTTCGCGAGACCGGAATGAGTCGCGTGTCAGCCGGGTTAGCATCGACGAAGTGGTATTTATAAAACCGCTTCAGTTGGTCATGGCCTACGCCACCCGTCATGGTCGGAATGTGGTTGACGTAGGGCGAGGCGATCATCGTTGGCATGATGGCGTTCACGTCACGAGTGGCAAATTCGTAGTGACAGTGCGATTCCCATAGCGAATCCAGGTCATATATAGGCCCTAGTATCCTGCGCAACATTGAGAGGCTGCGCGAGTACGCCATCATTGCGGCGGGCTTGTCGAAATGCTCGCGCTCAGAAGTCGCAAACGCGTGATCGCAATCGGCATAGACATATTGTTCGATCGCAGCGTTTGAACTAAGCGCGGCCTGAATCTTCTCGCGGGTTTCCGGGGGACAAAAGGCGTCCTCGCCAGCAAAGTGAAACACCATCGGACAGCGGATCGACGGCACCTCGTGCAGATAGGCGTCCAGCCCTACGCCGTAGTAGCTGACGGCACAGTCCACATCTGTTCTTGATGCCGCAAGCATCGCCAGTTTTCCTCCGAGACAGTAGCCTAGAGCACCAATCTTGCTGCCATGTTGCGATAGTGCGCGCAACGCCTTGGCGGTGGACTGGATATCGGCGACCGCGAGGTCAATGGATAGTCGCTCGTTGTAGTCAAGCGCTGCTGCAAAGTCCTCGTCGCTATAGCCGAGCACGACACCGGGTTTCATCCGCCAGAACAGGTCGGGCACCACGACTACATACCCTTCTTCAGCGAATCGGTCGGCCATGGACTTCATATAGCCGTTGATGCCGAAGATTTCCTGCAGCAGGATCAATCCGGGCCCGGAGCCATTTTTGGGCTTTGCAAGGTAAGCGGAAAACGCTTGTCCATCCTCTGCGCTAATCTGGATATATTCGCCGTTCATGATGCTTTCCTTTCGGTCTGGGGTATTTTTACGTCCATATTTGTGGGGATTCAAAATCCTGACAGGCTTTCCTGCAAGGCTCGGCGGTCCGCCGCCAAACCAGCTGCTACTTGCTGCGCCATGCTCCCAATGTAGACTTCGTCGGGACCGTCCCGCAACGCAGCCAGGGCCTCTTCGATGGCCTGCTCGGCCGGAATCTTCGGAGGCGGAAAATCTCGACTCATATCAGTGTCAATCGCACCCGGCAAAAGCGCGAGCACGCGCACACCATAAGGCGTCAGCTCAGCTCGCACGCCTTCCGTCATGCGCAGTACGGCAGCCTTAGATGCACACAGTGACGCCATGGACGGCAATGCAACCCGAGCGAGGATTGACGACACATTGATAATCGCGCCTCCCTCGCGCTTCATGGCCGGCGCAAACGCCCGGATCATGTTGAGCGTTCCAAAATAGTTGACTTCCATCTCTCGCCGCGCGGCATTCAAATCGCGCGCGCCAAGTAGCGGCTCGACGTGATTGATGCCCGCGTTGTTGACAAGCAACGTGACATCGCTGGCAAGAGTTGCCGCTTGCTCCACCTGCGCCAGATTCGTAATATCCAGCGTGACCGGCACAACACGCGCGTCCTGCAGCGTGACCATCGAAATGTCTCTGGCTGCTGCGTAGACCTTGCGCGCGCCTTCGTGGAGCAGGCTTTTTACAAAGCACGCTCCTAGACCCCGATTTGCGCCAGTAACGAATGCCACCGATCCCTCAACCTTCATGTCTATCTCCAAACCTTCTCTTCACGTTCCGGCGCTTGAGACGGATAGCGACCAACCTCACGACGCATGCGCCAGAATCCGATTCTCGCCGTCCATTTCAAGCCGCACCGAATTGCCAGATTCCAGCGGATGCTCCAGGCGAGCCACAACGACCGGACCGGCGCTCGTTATAACGCTGGCGAGATAGACTTCACGAACATCGTCTGCTCCGACGCGGTGACGCACAACGGTCGACTCTCCTACGGTGCCGTCGAGGACCACGCGTTCAGACCAGTCACTGCCGCCACACGTAGGGCAGAAATATCGCGAAGGGAACAGCGTCGATCCACACGTCTCGCACTGAAATACTTTAAGTGTCATCGCACACCTCGTAGCTCGCGCTCAAGTACGACCGCGTTGGCACACATGCCATAACGGTATTCGACCATTCCGTACCCGCTCACGACCGCCAATCTGGCATCTGGAATCTGCCGTGATCCCGCGGCGCCACGTAGCTGCCCAATAGCCTCGACGAGACCGTGCATGCCGCCCGCGGCGCCAGCTTGACCCGCTGATAACTGGCCGCCCGAGGTATTGACAGCAAGCTCGCGCGACGCGATGCGGGAGATCAACGCGCGCAGATCCCCGTCTGGAGCGAAACCGAGATCCGCAAGCTGCGCAAGGACCATGACAGGGTAGTCGTCGTAGACCGACACCAAATCCATCTTTTCGGGCGTTGCGTGCGATTGCCGCCACAGCTGTTCGGCGATCGCTTTAAGTGATGTCTCGCATCCATCGCCCGCCTGATGGTCTGCGTTGTAGAGGCATTGCAGACCCCGCACTCGCACGTTCACCGATTGACGTACAAGGTCGGCGCGCGAGACGATCACCGCATTAGCGCCGCACACAACCGGAACGCAATCGAACCGGCATAGGGGATCGGCGACCATTGGCGCTTCGAGGTAATCGTCGATCGTTAACCGGGAGCGATAGACAGCCAAGGGATTCAATATCGCCCACTCGCGCTGTGCTACACATAGGGCGCCGTAGTCCCGTCGAGTCAAACCGTGTTGCTTCGCGTGGCGCTGCGTCAGCATCGAGAAAAGACTGTTTGGACCTCCATTCTGGAGCGGCCGCAACAGGTTGCGCGTCGTCAGGTTGTAATGCTCCACAAGTTGCTTGAAGTCGGCCGGCTCGAAGCGATCGCCAGAAACCAGCGCAACGACGTTCGCGTCGCCATGCTGTATCGCCCGAATCGCATGCTGAAGCAGGTTAATGGCGCTCGCACCACCATGGCAGTCGTCCATGCACCAGCGTGGGCTCAATCCCAGCCGCCATGCCATGTCAATGGCATGATCCGGCCCAAGGGTGAAAGACGCCACGCCCAAACCATCGACGTCTTTCGCCGAGAATCCCGACTGGCCGAGCGCCGCAGCAAACGCCTGTGCAAGCAGATCCGCCGTCGACTCTGTGGTCGCTTGACGCTGGTACTGGATCTCCACGCCAGCCGTGAGCAAAACGTCGTCAAAATCGCTGAGTTGCATGGACGTATCCTTAAGGTCACTTGTTGCCAGACACGCTGGGCCGCGTTTCCCGAGTGAAAAGCAGCGAGACCACAGTCACCATGGACAGCCCTATCATCAGCAGCGCCACCGGCCATGCAGCGTGGTAGTGCGCAAGCAACGCAGTCGCTACCAGCGGAGACAACCCACCGGCAAAGACCGAAGCGATTTCGTGCCCTAATGCCATACCCGAGTACCGGACTTCAGTGCTGAAAAGTTCACCCATCAGACTGGGCTGGGTGCCTATCATCGCGCCGTGGCAGACCGCGTTGCCGAGCAGAAACGCAAGCCAGATCAGCGCTGGAATTTGCGTGTCGATGAGCCAGAAGAAAGGAAATGCGATAACCACGAATCCAGCAGCACCGATCATGTAGACCGGCTTGCGGCCAATCCGGTCCGACAGGCGTCCCCACAGGAGCATCGTCACCAGTTCGAGGCTCATGGACACGATGACGCCAGCGAGCATGACCTTGTTGGATATGCCGATGAACTTGCCATACACGAGCGAGAATGCGAGCACGATGTACGACCCCCCGTTCTCCGCGACCCGCAGACCCATGGCCATGAGGATTTCCTTCGGGTGCTTGCGAATGACCTCGAACACGGGCATACGAGCCTTTTTGCCTGCGGCTTCGGCCTTCGCGAATTCGGCGCTCTCCGGCAGCCTGGAGCGGACATACACGCCGACACCAAATATCATGATCGACAGCAGGAAAGGGATGCGCCATCCCCAACTCATGAAGGCATCTTTCGGCAGCAACTGCACGAGAAAGAACACAGCCGCCGACAACACGAAACCACCGCCGACACCAATTTGGCTCCAGGCTGCGTAAAAGCCTCGTTTCTCTTGGGGTGCCGATTCGCTGATCATCAGCACGCCGCCGCCCCATTCGCCGCCTGCGGCTACGCCTTGCAACAAACGCAAGACAAGCAGCAGCGCAGGTGACCAAAGTCCGATCTGTGCGTACGTCGGCAAAAAACCGATCATGAACGTAGCACCGCCCATTATGGACAATGTCCATACCAACGCCGTCTTACGACCGTACCGGTCCCCGATATGACCAAACAGCGCGCCTCCGAACGGCCGTGCGGCGAACCCCACGGCAAAGCCCGCGAACGCAGCAAGGGTGCCGAGCAGTGGATCAGTACCCTTCGGGAAAAATAGCGATCCAAATACCAACGCCGCGGCCGTGCTATACAGAAAGAAGTCGTACCATTCGAGAGCATTGCCCATGACGGACGCAAAAACGATGCGCTTCAGCGACCTGGCGTCGACCTGATCAGGGAGCGCATCGGCAGCATCCGCGGGGTGAGTGGTCGCTGCGGAAAACGTATGCGGGGTTGCCATCTAATTCTCCAGATGTACATCGTCGGTGCGTTGAGACTCGCAAATGCTGCAGCGATATCGAAACCACACCGAAGACAGTTGATGAGAAGCCGGCTCGGATCAAGGACGTTTCAAGCGGTATCCCGATGTCTCGAGATCCCATGTCGTTTCGGTCACACCTATTTCCCGAAGCTTGAATTTTTGGATCTTGCCGTTCTCAGTCTTCGGCATGTCCTCCACAAACGCGAGAAAACGCGGCACTGCGAAATACGCCAAGCGCGGCTCGCAATATCGAATCAGATCAAGCGGCTCCAGCGCTTCGCCTGCCCTCAGGACGACCACCGCCATCACGTCGTCCTCCGCAAGCGGAGACGCCACAGCAAAGACTGCCGCCGTTTCGACAGATGGATGGCTGAGCAAAACCTGCTCGACTTCGAACGAAGACACGTTTTCACCGCGTCTGCGGATGGCATCCTTTTGACGATCAACGAACCGGTAGTAACCCTCAGCGTCGCGCACGACGCGATCACCCGTGTGGAACCAGAGGTTTCGCCAGGCTTCAACGGTTTTTTCAGCCATGCCGAGGTAACCGCTCGCAAACGCAAATGGAGCGTCGGCTCGCAGAATCAGTTCGCCAGCCTCTCCATCTGGAACCCGTTGGTCATTCTCGTCGACCACACGCGCATCAAATCCCGTCGCGAGTTTGCCCATATAACCGGGCCTTTGGTTTCCCATACCTCCACTGATCACGCAGTTCGTCTCTGTCGATCCGTATCCGTCGACCAGGCCAATTCCGCAGCGCGTGGTGAATTCCGACTGGAAGTGCGCCGGAACGCCGGGAGCTAACGCGACACGTACGCGATGTGCCTGCTCGTTCGTCGTTGCGGTACGCCCGAGAAGAATTGGCACCATCGCGCCGAGAACGAATGTGACGGTCGCCCGTGTCTCAACCAGCGCGTCGAAGAATCCACTTGCCGAGAAGCGACGGTCGACGACAAGCTCGGCGTCGTGGATCAACGCCTGGAAAAAGCTGTTCAATGCATTCGTGTGGAACAGTGGAAGGCACGTGTATAAGACATCGCCCGAAGCAACGCCAAGGTCGCGCGCCGTATACCGTCCCCACCAGTAGAACTGCGCATGCGGACAGATCACACCTTTCGATAATCCGGAGGTGCCGGATGTATAGAGCACGGCAAAAGGATCGCCATCTGAAAGGTCCGCAGCATCGACCGGTTCGCCGGCCGGTGGCATCGGGATCGCACTGATTCGTGCTGGCACGGATTCGGCTGGCTCCGTATCTCCAACCAGCCAAATTGCTTCTAAAGGAAGTTCCTGCGCGTCGAGGGCTTGAACGGCGTCAACCAGACTCGACTCCGCCACCAGGAGCCGCGCACCACAATTGCGCAGAATGTGTTCGAGTTGAAACCCTCGAGAAGCCGTGTTAATTGGAACCACGACAGCCCCAAGCCAGCCGCAGCCAAGGACGATCTCCATGAACTCCCTGCGATTGCCGCAGAGCAGTGCCACGTGGTCGCCACGTTTGACACCATGCGCCGCAAGCGATCCGGCTCGGCGCGCGGCAATCGCTATGGCATCGTCACCGGTCCACGTGGTTCTCCGGTCGGAAAAGAGGGCGCGACTTCCGTCCCGCGCCACCCTCGCGGCGAGCAGCGCCGGGAGGGTACGGTCTGTCGCAAACGCCGACTCCTGAAAGCTTTGCTGGGCATCTGTCGTATCAGTAATTGCCGTTTCCACAACTGTCTCCTATGCATGTAACGCAGTCTAGGAGTGGGTAAAATATCGGTCAAATTGATCAATTTGCAGTCCCCCATAGATATGAATGATTTTGAAAGAATCGATCTGAATCTGCTCAGGGTGTTCAGCGTGATACTCGAAGAGCGCAGTCTGACGCGCGCCGGGGAGAAACTCGGTCTGTCGCAACCCTCGGTCAGCTACTCATTGGGGCGCTTGCGAGCGCTGTTCGACGATCCACTATTTGTTCGGACACCCGGTGGCATGATGCCTACCGCCAAAGCGTCGCGACTCGCGCTCCCCCTCGGGGACGCAATCGCGGCAATCCGGGAGACGCTCAGTCAAAGGGAGCAATTCGATCCACTAACGAGTTCGCGCGAATTCCGGCTGGCAATGTCGGATATTGGCGTGCAGGTCTTCGTGCCGCCTATCTGTGAGAAGTTGCAGATTGTGGCGCCCAGACTCAGGATCGCGGCGCAACTGGTCCCGGTGGATGAAGTCGAAGAACGTCTGCGGCTAGGTCACCTTGACTTTGCTATTGGCAACCTGTCTGCGCTGAAGCCCGTCGCGAATTCGGCACTGCTATTTCGCGAACAGTACGTATGCATGACGCGCAAGCGCCCTGGGTTGCCCGCTCGCCAACTTTCACGAGAAAAATTTCTTGAGCTATCACATGTCGCTGTCGATTCGACCGACAGGAGCCACGTCGAAATTAACGACTCATTGCACGCCCATGGCTTGCACCGGACCATCGCTTTGCGCGTGCCGCACTTCACCGTGATTCCCCAGATTCTTCAACATACGGACTGGATCGTGACATTGCCGCGCGGCGTCGCACGAGCGCTGAATCAATCTGGGCAATTCAGGATATATCCTCTACCAGTCGACCTTCCGGAAATCACGTCAAGGGTCTACTGGCACGCGGCCTTCGAGAAGGACGAGGCCAATCGTTGGTTTCGCGAATTTCTGATCGAGACGTTGCCTTGGATTCCTCCGTTGTCAACGACCCGTTTGACAAGGCCGAAGCAGTGAGCCGATGAAGGACGAAGTCTCCTTCAACAAAGGTTGTCAATAACGCGACCCGTAGCGATCCGGCGGTCACACCGCCCCCCTTAATCTGCGGCACGCGTATTTCGGGTCCGTTTTGGCACATTGATGCCGCTTCGGGTGGGGGCGTCCATCCCATTACTCTTGACGTTAGCTCGCTGTATTGCTGACCGCCGCGGAGTGGGTAGTGCACCAAGTGGCAATTCGGCCCGCACCATACGACAGGTTAATCTGAAGGTTCTTTGGCATGTTCTGAACGTCGACCACGGCACGATCGACGACATGTCTCGTGACGCGGTGGGGGTCGCCAACGAGTGCTTGTCGGATGACGGACTTGACTCCGTCGCAACCAATGACAGCGTCGGCCTGATAGCGCTCACCATGCTGGTCGATGACGACAACACCTGACGCCGTCTGGTCGAAGGTGCGAACTTGCGTGCTGGTCTTGAACTTGATGAGCGGGTTCCAACGCTACTGAACAAGCTTCGAACCACAGCACCCAATGCCCGGGTTCAGATTTCCCACATCTCAGCTGAAACACCGCAACTTTTAGCGAAAGGCGAACTGGAACTTGCTGTCGGATTCATGCCTCAACTGGAGGCGGGGTTCTATCAGCAGAAGTTTTTCGCACAGCGTTATGTTGTCTTGGCGTCATCGAATCGTGGACGGGGACGCGCAAGGATGACTCTGAAATCGTACCTTGATGCCCACCCGTCGATGCGCCGAGGTTTGATGTCAAGCAGCATTGGCATGCACGGAACCATCATGACCCGGCGCATCGCTGGACGCGGGCACTTCTCGCCAAGCTTTTCCTCGACGGCGCCAGCAGGTGACGCTCTCTTGGGCGATATCGGAACCATATGCCTTACTAGCTGCTATTACAGCCTGACCGCATGAGCAGCGGTACATTGCACCCTCGTGCAGTCCAAGGTATGACATTAGAACTTGTGGCGAATACCGATGCGAACGAGCATGGTGTGATTGTTCGAGGAATCGCCTTGGTTGTCGATGTTAGCAACTGCTGGCGTGCCGAGCGAAGATGTCCCGGATGCCCGTTGCCATCCAGCACCGCCATATAGGTCGGTCCGCTTTGAAAGGAGGTAGTCCACCAGGAATGCGACCTGATTGTAGTGCTGATTGCCGACGATACTACCTTTGGAAGTCGTCACGGCTCGAGCATTGAGATAGTCATACGCAATGCCGGCCGACAGAGCGGGCGTGAATCGATAGTTGAATCCAATGTCGAAGTTATTGAATATGGCTGTCCCATTGGAGAACTCAGCGCCAAGGTTGGCGTATTGCGCGTTGGAATACGATGCCGCTAACGTCAGGTTACCGATTACATAGTTCGCGCCAACGACTGCCGACTGGTAAGCTTGAGCAACTGAGTAGGCTTTGTTTAGCGAGAACGCGAGTGGACTCGCACCGTTTCCGTATGCTGTAAAGAACCCGCTCCCGGCCGTTGATGTGGGGTTTTTGAAATAGTCGAACGCAGCCGCAATCTTGAAGGGTCCGTGCGTATAGCCGGCGCCGACCGAGTACCCCGAAGTCGAGGTGAAGTTTCCAGGGACGCCACCGAAGCTGTATTCCGCACCAAAGGTGAAGCCCCTAAAGTCGGGACTCATGTACCGTGCAGCATTGTTAAGACGTACCGAGTTTCCTGCGTTATCGAAGTCGCCCGGGTGGGCCGACACCGAAGCACCTACAACAGCGTTTGCCGTGAGGAATTCGGGGAAGTACCAAATCATGTCGTACTGGCGACCAAACGTCACGGCACCGTAGTCAACACTGCTGAGCCCTACGAAAGCCTGACGTCCGAACAAGAGACCGCCTTGGCCAGACGAGCCATTTTGAAGATTAATGCCGGACTCAAGGGTGAAGACTGCGCTCAACCCTGCGCCCAAATCTTCTTTGCCGGTAAGACCCCATCGACTACCGACAATACCGGAGGCCGAGTCGAACCAGACTCTTCTCCCGCCATTGTAATTGGTTTGATACTGGATGCCCTGGTCGAGCCAGCCATACAGAGTGACGCTGCTCTGAGCATGCGCCGATGAACACACTGTACAAACCAGTGTGCCTACCAAGAGCGCTACTTTCCTTTTCATTTCGTCTCCGATTTCTAATACCGTCGCCGCGCCGAGCGTGACGCTCTGCCGATTCTCTCACCATCTGTCACGCTGGTTAGCATCGGTTGTTTCGTTGACGGCTATGGGTTAGACCTATTCGGTCGAATTTCCGCAGTCCCCACCGACTTGATGCGCTGTATCTTCTGGACAGCTACGCGATCAGCGGTACAGTTTTTGGTCTCCAACGGATGCACCGAATCGAAGATGCATCACACCAATTTGACCGTATCCATGAATGCGAGTCCATACAACCGCTTCGATATACACATTCGATTTTCTCGATAACGTTCGAGCCATTTACAGACGACGATTTCTCTGGAAGCGAACATCGACAATATGGGTTGCTGAATAGTCAAACCGTGACCATCCTCGATGCAAATGTATGCCTCGAGTCGTCTCGTGGGCTCGCACTACTACGGCATATAACTGCGACCCCTCACGTCGATAACGTCTCTTGAAAGTGATTGAGGGCTGCTGCCTGCAGCAGGCAGCAGTTTCTTCTTCATCGCGGCGACGCGCTCTATGGGCGCTCTCCATGGAGAGCCACCGCTTGCTCGCGCGCCGCATTGATTGGCGCCCTGGCCCCATGAGTAGGAGGGAATATGTAGGAACCGAGACTCAACACGCAGACAATTCCTGCAGCGATGAGCCCCATGAGCACGAGGACCACGCCGTCATACGATTTGAACGTGTCGTAGCTCTTGCTGATGAGCAACGTGCCAGCGGCCCCGCCCCATGCGAAAGTCATCCATACGGAGCCGGTCACGCGCCCGAACGAATGGATAGGGAAATAGCGGCTTACGAGGTAGGTGATGACATCGCCTTCGGCGCCCAGTCCTATGCCCAGTAGCACTGCTCCAGTCGTGATGATTGGCAGCGCTCCGCCATGGACTATCAACCAGATGCCAACCATGGCCGCAACGAAAATTACGGATGTGACGAACGGAGCAAAGATGCGGTCGACGAAGAAGCCAGTCCCAAGGCGTGCACACACGGAACTGAAACCGACCGTTGAGAGAACCCCGCCTGCGACCGCGGGAGCGTAGCCCCGGTCAGTGAGAATTGGGAGAATCTGCGACGTCACGCCGAACGTTGAGAACGAGATAAGCCCGATTGCAGTGAAGAGGAGCCAGAAGTTCCGGTTGCGAAGGAACTGAAAAGACTGACTCGCGTCGATTGCGCTTTTGCTCTTGCGTTCGGCCTCAAATCCCTCCGGAACGCGCACCAGCAGAAGCAGGCAAAACACCGGAATGAGAGCTGCCATCAATCCAAACGACACGTACCCGGTTCGCCAGCCGAATTTCTCGAGCAACGGAACGGCAATAATCGGAACAAGCATGCCACCAATTCCGTTTCCGGAGTTGATAATTCCGAGAGCCAAGCCGCGCTGTTTGTCGAACTGGGCACAGACGGCGACAGCGTATGGAACCATGACAGCCGCCGAGCCGAAGAACCCAATAACTACGAAGATGGCTAGAAAAATCGGGAAACTTGGCGGAATGAGCGACACTGCGGCTATGGACAGTCCAAAAAGCGAAATCATCAACCCGGTCGTCCATCGGGCGCCCCATTTGTCTATTGCGGCTCCAATAAAACCGATGCCAAATCCGTTGCCGATGGTATAGGCAGTAAGACCGAGCGCAACGGATGTCCTCGACCATCCAAATTCCTGTCCTATCGCTTTAGCGAAGATGCCAAACATAAAGGCCGCGATAGTACTCGACCCCAGCAACATTGCCAGTGTCCCGCCAGCTACGCTCCACCACCTGTTATGAGCGTTATTGAACATCGTCTCCTCCGTTGTATAAATTGCACAGCCCCAGCTACGCTGGTAGCGTATCACCCGGATTCTCAGTAGATTATTAATATGTAGTACTACGTTTATTGCCTTGATTGCCGGATATCGCAGTGGTCCTCTGACCGACAATTACTGCAGCTCGAACGACAGTTTGAAAGCTACCGAACCGAGAAGCTCCGCGAGCACTTTCTCAGCACGATACCGTGACCTTCCGTATCTACATGTTCGCGTAGTTTGGCCCTCCTCCACCCTCTGGAGGAACCCACACGATATTTTGCGAAGGGTCCTTAATGTCGCAAGTCTTGCAGTGCACGCAGTTCTGCGCGTTGATTTGCAGGCAGTCACTGCCGTCGTCGCTCTTCACGAACCCGTAGACCGCTGCCGGGCAGAAGCGCGCCTCTGGACCGGCATAAGTACTCAAGTTCACCTTGACAGGCAAGCTCGCGTCTTTCAACGTCAGATGTACGGGCTGATTCTCCTCGTGATTAGTGTTTGAAATAAAGACCGAGGAGAGGCGGTCGAACGTGAGCTTCCCATCAGGCTTCGGATAGTCGATGGGCTTGCATAGCGACGCTGGTTTGAGCATCTCATGGTCACGATGTTTGTGATGCAGCGTCCACGGCACCTTGCCCTTGAGCAGCTTCTGTTCGATGAACACCATCGGAGTGCCTATATACAAACCCTTGCTCATCCACTGCTTAAAGTTGCGCGCCCTATACAGTTCCTTATGTAACCACGAGTCCTTGAACGCTTCAGGGTATGCCGTGAGTTCGTCGCTCTTTCGCCCGGCATGGACCGCCTCGAATGCTGCTTCGGCGGCGAGCATGCCGGACTTGATAGCGGCGTGGCTACCCTTGATGCGCGATGCGTTCAAAAAGCCTGCATCGTCGCCGACGAGTGCGCCACCATGGAACACGAGTTTCGGCAGAGATATCAGCCCACCTGCGGTAGTCGCGCGCGCACCGTATGACACCCGCTTGCCACCTTCAAGGTACTCGCGGATCGCCGGATGTGTCTTGTAGCGTTGGAACTCCTCGAATGGCGACAGATACGGATTCGAGTAGGCGAGCCCCACGACGAAGCCAACCATCACCTGATTGTTGTCCATGTGATAGAGGAACGAGCCGCCATAGGTGTTATTGTCGAGCGGCCAGCCTGCGGTGTGAATGACGAGGCCCGGGCGATGCTTCTCTGGTTCAATCTCCCAAACCTCTTTGATTCCAATGCCATAGACCTGCGGGTCAGCGTCCTCGCCAAGCGCGAGCTTCTCGTTGAGTTGACGCCCGAGATGACCACGTGCGCCCTCACAGAAGAGCGTGTACTTCGCATGTAGCTCCATACCGAGCTGGAAGTTCTCGGTTGGCTCGCCGTCCTTTCCGACACCCATGTTTCCGGTAGCAACACCCTTGACCGTGCCATCACCATTCCAGAGGATTTCGGTCGCAGGAAAGCCCGGAAAGATTTCGACGCCCAACGCTTCGGCCTGCTGGCCGAGCCAGCGCGTGACATTCGCGAGGTTGACCACATAGTTCCCGTGGTTCTTGAAGTTATCCGGAAGGGCCCAGTTCGGGATGGGTCTCGCGCTAGTTTGGGTAAGGAATAGGAACTTGTCTTCGGTAACGGGCACGTTCAGCGGCGCGCCCAGCTCCTTCCAGTCAGGGACGAGTTCATTGAGCGCCCGTGGGTCCATGACTGCGCCCGAGAGGATATGCGCGCCGACTTCCGAGCCCTTTTCCAGCACGCAAACGCTGGTCTCGACACCTCGCTTTTGTGCAAGCTGCTTCAGGCGGATTGCCGCGGACAGGCCGGCCGGCCCGGCGCCGACGACGACCACGTCGTATTCCATGAACTCGCGATTTTCAGCATATTCCATCGTCTACACCACTTCATCGTCAGGGTTTCGGGTTGATATCCGAGATCGGTTAAGCACTTCCGTCGACCAGCACCGTGTCCCGCTATCTACCATTTCCCAAAGAGGGTCGGTCAACGAAGCCGACGCTCGGTCATTCGCGCACGCTGCGGGTGCGGAATTTCAACCGGATTCCGGCTTTCGCCGTCAATCAGAACCAGAATCACGGCAGCGACTGCGACACATATTCCATCCGAGAAAAGGCCTTGTATCAGCTTGCATGACGTCTTCCCAACATCAAGAACTGCCGTCCCGACTGTCACCGGGTCTGGCCAGTGCAGTTCCCGGAGAAAATCTATCGTCAGTGATGCTGTGACGAAGATTTGGCCTCTCTCCTCGATTTCCGACACGAATCGTGAACGTCCTGTCTCGAAATAAGCGCCGATTGCAAGGTGATTGACATGCCCAAGCTGGTCCGTGTCGGACCAACGCACCGTGTCGGTAGACCAATGCGGGTATGCGTGCTCTTCCTCACCTTGTCGTTTCTGCCTCGTCATATCTCTTGACCTTCCCGGATTTGGGGAATTCGATTGGAATTGTGTTGCACCTGTAGGGAGAGGCTGAATTGGTCAGGCCTCGACATTGCCGTCAACGGGCAGAAATTGCGGCGACTATCTCTGGCACTGCGGTGAACAGGTCACCCACGAGACCATAGTCAGCGACGGCAAAGATGGGAGCTTCCTCATCCTTGTTGATTGCGACGATGACCTTCGAGTCCTTCATACCGGCAAGGTGCTGGATTGCGCCCGAGATGCCCACCGCAATGTACAGTTGGGGCGCGACAATCTTGCCGGTCTGACCTACCTGGTAATCGTTCGGCACGTAACCTGCATCGACCGCCGCGCGCGAGGCGCCCAGTGCGGCGTTGAGCTTGTCCGCGAGAGGCTCGAGGACCTTGGTGTAGTTCTCTGCGCTGCCCAGGCCGCGTCCGCCGGCGACGATAGTCCTCGCGCTCGTGAGTTCCGGACGGTCGAGCTTCGTCACTTCGCGGCTGACAAACTTCGAAAGGCCACTATCGGCGGCCGCTTCAATCTTCTCGACCTGAGCGGTCCCGCCCTCTGAAGCGACCGCGTCGAATGCAGTCATGCGCACCGTGATGACCTTGACCTGGTCAGCAGACTGTACCGTCGCAATGGCGTTGCCCGCATATATCGGTCGTTCGAACGTATCGGCGCTGTGCACGGCTGTGATTTCGCTGATTTGCGCGACATCGAGCTTTGCTGCGATACGCGGCGTGACGTTCTTGCCCGCGGCCGTCGCCGGCGCCAGGATGTGCGAGTACGCGCCCGCGATGGAGAGCACCGTCGCTTCCACGTTTTCAGCGAGACCCGCTTCGAGCTGCGGCGCGTCGGCAAGAAGTACCTTCGAGATGCCAACAAGCTTGGCGGCCGCGTCCGCAGCGGCCTGCGCATTGTGGCCCGCGATCAACACGTGCACGTCGCCGCCAATCTTCTGCGCAGCCGCGACGGCGTTAAGCGTCGCTGCCTTGATGGACACGTTGTCGTGTTCGGCGATTACGAGATTCGTCATGTTTCATTCGCTCCTTACAGCACCTTCGCTTCAGTATTCAGCTTCTCGACCAGCGTCTTCACGTCCGGAACCTTGCTCCCCGCGACTCGCTTCGGCGGCTCTGCCACCTTCAAAGTCATCAGGCGCGGCGTAACGTCGACTCCAAGGTCCTCGGGCTTGATGGTCTCCATCGGCTTCTTCTTCGCCTTCATGATGTTCGGCAGCGTCACATAACGCGGCTCGTTCAGGCGCAGGTCCGTCGTGACCACGCCGGGGAGCCTCAGCGACAGGGTTTCTGCTCCGCCGTCGACTTCACGCGCGACGGTAACCTTGCCATCGGAGATGGAAATCTTCGAAGCGAAGGTCGCCTGCGGCAGATTTGCCAAGGCGGCGAGCATCTGACCCGTCTGGTTCGAATCGTCGTCGATGGCCTGTTTACCCAGAATCACCAACTGCGGCTGCTCCTTGTCGACCATCGCCTTGAGCAACTTCGCGACCGAGAGCGGCTGCAGGTCTTCGTTCGACTCGATGAGAACCGCGCGGTCCGCGCCGATAGCCAGCGCCGTACGCAGCGTTTCCTGACATTGCGTTACGCCCGCCGACACGGCGATGACTTCCGTCGCTACGCCCGCTTCCTTCAGGCGCACAGCCTCTTCGACGGCAATCTCGTCGAACGGATTCATCGACATCTTCACGTTACCCAGCTCGACACCGGTCTGGTCCGTTTTCACCATAACCTTCACGTTCGAGTCCACAACTCGCTTCACGGCAACCAATATCTTCATTTCATTTCCTTAAGCAGTTCTAATTAATCAGAAACGACAGAAAGTCTGTCCCCGCCTTCCCGTTACAAAAACTGCTTCCTTAGTGCGACCTTATTGACCTTGCCCGTGGCCGTCGTCGGAATATCTTCGACGATTCTCACCGTCTCCGGGAGCGACCAACGTGCGATGTGGGGACGCATGAATTCGATAATCTCCTTGCCTTGCAGCGTGGCGCCAGGACGCAGAGCGACTAGCAGCATCGGCCGTTCGCCCCAACGCTCATCGGTCACGGCGATTGCAGCCGCGCGTTCAACGTCCGGATGGCGCATGGCCACGGCCTCAAGCTTGGCGGAGCTAATCCATTCCCCACCAGACTTGATGACGTCCTTCGCGCGGTCGACGATTTGGACATAACCGTATTGGTCAATCGTCGCGATGTCGCCGGTCACCAGCCAACCGTCAGCATCCAATGCGGCGCGGTCGGGTTGGTTGATGTACGTGTGGGGCGCCCACAAACCACTCACGCGCAGATGCCCAGCCGTCTTCCCATCGCGGGGTAACTCTCGACCATGTTCGTCGACAATGCGCAGGTGCATGCCGAATATTTCGCGACCCGTCTTGGTGCGATAGGCCATCTTTTCCTGCTCGGGCAATTTGTCATGACCTGGCTTGAGCGTCCCGCTACTCGCATTCGGCACTTCGGTCATACCCCATGACTGGGCCACGTCCAGGCCATAGCGGAGCATGAGTGCGCTCAGCAGCTTCGCGGGGAGAGGTGAGCCCGCAGAGAACGCGTGACGTAGCGTGAAGAATCGCTTGTCGTTCTGGTCGAGCCAATCGACAAGGATTTGCCAGATTGAAGGCACACCGGCGACACGCGTGACGCGTTCGGACTCGATAAGCTCGTAGAGACTCGCTGGCTGCATGTCGCGGCCAGGAAACACCACCTTCGAACCCGTCAGCGGGCCCATGAAGGGGAAATTCCACGCATTCGCGTGGAACATCGGCGCGAGCGACAGGAGAACTTGCTGCTCACCGTTGGGGCCGCCGGGCATGTTCGCTGACGTGCCAATGAGCGAGGAAAGCAGCAACGACCGATTGGTGTAGGTGACGCCCTTGGGGTCGCCTGTGGTACCCGAGGTGTAGCAAATCACCGCCGGCGCGCGTTCATCGAAAACCGGCCACACAAAGGTCTGGTCCCCTTCGTTGACGAGATCCTCGTAGTAAAGCACATTGGGCAGCTTCGCGTCGGGTACGTCACCCTTTTGCCCCATCGCAACGTAGACCTGCACGCTTCTCAGTCGCGGCGCGATTTCCTCCACGAGCGCAAGCGTCTCGCTGTCAAAAAACAGCACTGTGTCGTTTGCGTCGTTGATGATGTATTCGACCTGCGACGCAAAGAGTCGCGGGTTGACGGTGTGCAGGGCGGCACCCGTCCCCGGAACTGCGTAGAACAATTCGAAATACCGAATCGTGTTCCATGCGAGCGCTGCCAGTCGGGACTCAGGTCCGAAACCACGCGCCACCAATGCCGACGCCAAACGGCGTGAGCGCAGCTCAGCTTCAGCATACGTTTCGCGACGAATTTCGCCAGATATCTCCCGAGCTACGACCTCGGTATCGCCGTGGCATCGTGATGCATAGGAGAGCACGCTCGAAAGAAGCAAATGCTCATCAAGTGGAATACCACTCATTTACTGTCTCCTCAGCCTCATCATTGTTTTCTGCAAGGGGGCGCGCGCCGTCGGCGCGAGGAAGGCAAATGCTTAACGCAAGTCCTTCTGGCCGTACCCCAGCAGGTGACGAGCGATGATGAGGCGTTGTACTTCACCCGGTCCTTCGTAGATGTCGGAGATGCGAGCATCGCGGAACCACTTCTCCGCCAGGTCGGCTTCGGTCAGCGAGCAATTCCCGAGTAGCTTGAGGCAACCCTGGGTGATGTTGCGCGCGGCCATGCCGCCCATCGCCTTAGCGGTCGACGCTTCAACCTTCACGCCGCCCGTTTTGTCCTCAAGCCATTTTGCGCGCACTACGCTAAGCCATGCAGCCTCGTACTCCGCCTCGAGGTCCAGCAAACGCTCTACGAGAGCGGATTGGTTCCCCATGCCGCCGCGGTAGTCTGGCGTGACGCCGACCTCGGCGAGCTTTTCTATCGTGAAGTCCAGCAATGCACGGGAGGTCCCCAAGCCGAAAGCGGCGACGATGGGGCGGGAAAAGTTGAAGACCTCGAAGACGGTCTTGAAATTGGCCTTTACATGATTGAACGCCGGAAGGCGACAATCCTGAAAAACCAGGCCTGCCGTGTCTTCAGCACGAATGCCCATTTTCTTGACCTGCGGGCCGACCGTAAAGCCAGGCGTGCCCTTCTCGACCAGGAAGGTCGTCAGACCCAAATCTCCGGTCGCATCCTTGGCCCGCGCGAACAGCATGACTGCGTCAGCGTCCTCTGCGTAGGTGATGAAAATTTTCTCGCCGTTGATGACCCACTCGTCTCGCTCCGCGTCGTAGACCGCATTCGTCGTCACTCGTGCAGGGTCCGAACCTGCACCGGGTTCTGTGATGCCGATGGCAATCCGCGCTTTGCCCCAGCGCTCGAGCTGTTCAGGGGAGCCGACGCTCTCGAGCACATAATTTCCGAGACTGATTTGCGGCACGCGCAGCGGCACCACGTCGCCGCGGAAAAACTCCATGTGAAGGAGCGCTTCGACAATCGCCTTGCCACTAATCTGCTCACCCATTTCGAGGCGCTGCATGAACGGGTCGGGGCGGCCGGCCGCTTCCTTCAGTTCGCGCGGGGGAACCTCGTTCTCGTTGTGGTCATAGTAACGCGCATAGTTGCGAGCGAGAAGCGCCTGTTCCCTCGCCTCGTTGACGAGCATTTTGTCGCCGTCTGACAATTCAAAGTCAATCATCTCAACCATCCGTGTACGTTGCTGTTTTGCGCCTAGATACCGACCATGCCGTCCAGGACCGAGAGGGTCCTGACATTGCGATACCACATCTCCAGCGGAAAATCTCTCGTGAACCCGTGTCCCCCGAGCATCTGAAGGCCCTCGTCGGCAACCCACATCGCGTGCTTGTTCGCGTAGATTTGCGAAAGGCACGAGAAGCGCGTGGCAGAATTCCGACGGTCGAGGGTCGATGCCGCCCGCCAGTACATCCACCGCATGCATTCGAGCTTCATGTGCATCTCGGCGATTCGGAACGCGATGACCTGCTTCTTGGCAAGTTCCGAACCGTGGGCAACGCGCTCTTTTGTGTAGGAAATGACGTAGTCCAGCACCGAGCCGCTAACGCCGGTCAGGATTGCGGAGAGTGACGCCCGGGATGAATCAACAAGGCGATTCACGATTTCGCCGGCAGCTCCTGGCAGCCGGTTGCTCTCGGGAATCCACACGTTGTTGAAAGCGATTTCGCCCGCGGCCAGCCCGCGCAATCCCAGCGTCGCATGGCGCTTCTTCACCTCGAGCCCGGCACAACCAGCATCAATGATGAAAGCCTCTTCTTGACCACGCAGCAACGCGACGACGAGAAAGTGCTGGCTGGTCTCGGCGAATGGCACGAAGCTCTTGACGCCAGTGAGCACGTAGCCGTCGGTCGCCTTCTCGGCTTTCATACGCAGCTTGGTACGGTCAAAAGCTGGGGTCGGTTCGACGAGCAGGACGCTCGCCGCATGGAACCTGTCGTCACCGAACAGCGAACGAAAACGCTCGACCTGTTCAGGCGAACCGAACTCACGGATGGCCGCCGCGAAGCCAAGCGACGAAGCAACGGCCGCGGCAGCAGATGCATCGCCGCGCGCCAGTTCTTCAAGGATAAGTGCGCCCATCAGCGCGCCACCCTCTTCGTCATCCGATTCCAGACGCGATTGCACGACGCCGAGCGACCACACCTGCTCCAGGGTTTCAGGCGCGAACTGCGTAGCATCGTCCGCCTGCCGAGCTTTCGGCGCGAGCACCTCGGCCGCGAACTCGCGAGCAGTCGACTGCGCGATTGTCTGCTCTTCAGTAAGTTCGAAAGAAATCATGATTTTTCATCCGTGTCTTCATGTTGGGGCTGTTTTCATCATTGCTCCTGCTGTAGGTCAATATAGGCATCGTTAAAACAAGCGTCAAGAACAAATGACTAAATCACATGTTCCTATAAACCCCTATTTGCACGGCGATGCGAAACCGCTCACTCTCTTGTTTCGTGGGGCTCGCTGCGGTGCAGTAGAATCCTGCAACCGACTCAGGCGCTGCACATTAGGCGCCCAGCAGATGGACCGCCCTATTTACTACGTCGCTTGTTCCGCGGTGCCTGTGGCCCATAACTTTGTTAAACAGATTGGCTTGATGGAAACCAGTGACCGAATCAAACTTGCTGCTGTGCGGCTCTTCGCGCGACTTGGCGTTGAAGCCGTGACGGTCCGTGACATTGTTGCGGCAGCAGAACTTAAGAACCCAGGCTCGCTGAATTACTACTTTCGCTCGAAAGAGGAACTGATTCGTCAGGTCATAGTCGACGCGATGGGTCAGGCCAACGAAATCTGGGGAATGCGGCTCAAGGCCATCGAGGACCGGGGTGGTCCTACGGCCTTGCGCGAAATCGTCGAGGCGCTTGTGACCTGGCCACTCTCCGAGCCGCTCGACGGCAGCGTATCTCATACCGCTCGATTCCTCGCGATGGCAGTTCAGACGCGAAGTCAAATGGTTCGTTCGCTGACGCGCGAGATGCAATACAAGGAATACGACCGCGCAATTCTCTATATCCGACGGTTCCTCAAAGACCTGCCGGAAGACGTCATCGCACAGCGAGTCATCTTCTTTTTCTGGTCGCTCACGGGATTCTTGACAGCGTACGAGGCATACGTCGACTCAGAGGCGAACTCAGAATCGGTCTGGCACAAGGTTGACCCCTTCGGGAATTTCGTCGATTCCATGGTCGGAATGCTCACGGCACCGGTATTGACGTCAATTTCGACTCCAGCAAAGGCCAAGCGTCAGCCCTCAACGAAATCAAAAACGTCGAAAAGGCCGAGAGGCAATCTGAAGCGCGCCTCCGATGTATAGAGGAGACACGAGGCGCTCGACCAGGGGGCCAAGAACGCCACTGAGCGCGACGGAGAGACGGATTATCTGTTTCTGCCCTGCGTTCAAGGACATAAAAGGGGAGCCGGGTACGCAAAGCTTGAAATTGACCCGGCCGGAAACTGGACTGCAGACTGTCTGGCAAGGCGGGTAGAGGTGGTCACGGCTCGCTATCTGCCAGAAGGCGACGGTATCAGGCCCCATGCTTTCAGACATCTCATCGCCAGAGACCATTTGAAGCGCCACCGGCAGGATTACATGACGGTGGCACAACTGCTGCACGACACCTTGTCCAGTGTGATGGACGCGTATCCGCGCGTTTCGCACCCTCTATATGTTGATCGACAGTGGCAAACCGGAGTGCAACGCAGCGGGGCTGGGACGGCTGTATCGTCAATAGCTCGTGAAGCTGGGTGAAGCAGAGCGGCGCGCATCAAGCTAGTTGTCGCCTCATCCATGCAGCCAATGGCTGTTTATTCGCGCCGATGGACGCCATCTCAACGACCGAGTCACGTTCGAGGTTCAGCGTCACGGCACCAACCGGCGTCCAGTTGCGATGTGACGCGACCAGCGGGCCGGATTGCATGCGCGCGCCTTCGGGTACCGTGCGTGACGCGCCGCAAGAAGCGCATGATCGCCGCCAGCATGCCGCTGCGCAGGCGTCACGTAGCGGATGCCGCTATGACGATGCGCGAAGTTGTACCACTGCACGAAACCGGCAGCCCAGGTGCGAGCAGCGTTCAGGTTCTCTAAGCCTGTGACCGGAAACTCCGGCCGGTACTTCGCGGTTCGGAAGAGCGCCTCGGCGTAGGCGTTGTCGTTGCTGACACGGGGGCGTGAGTACGACGGCACTTTTGCGATAGCTCGGTCATGAGACTCCCCGTCTCGTTGATATGCATCGCCGCGCCTTGACATCGGTCGGCGATCGGTACGATAGGCGTAAGCCCTTCCGCCGAGCCCCAGCTTCCCTACCGATGAACCGACGCCCCGCCCTTCTCGCGACCACTGAGCCACCCCTTCCTTCTGCCGGCAGGGTTCTGGCGAAGCGTTAGCTTCGCTATGATTGGGGTAAGCGGACTTTCAGTATATACATTTATGGATTCCGAACTCTGGCTGTCGGACCCTGAAACGGCTTATGCCGAATGGCAACGCGCTGAGGCGACGGGTGCGGACAGGCGCGCGTTTGCCGAGCGCTCCATCGTTCAGCACCGTTCGATGTTCGCCCGCTTCCATCGGTATCTCGGGAGCCGTGGCATCACGGTGATGGACTTCAGCACTGACCACGTCGGCGGCTTCTTCGCTGACCTCGCTCGCGACTGCGAGCCGGGTACGTCGACGCGCCTGCGCTATCTGAAGCTGATGGACCGGCTCTCGCGCCACCTCTTGTTGCTCGGTCTGCGCACCGACAACCCTGCTGCAAACCTCCTGCCACGCGAGCATTGGCCAGACGATGAACCGTTGCCGGTATTTCTCTGGCCGGACGAAGATGCGCGCCTTCAGGACGTCTGCCGCGCGGCGACGTTCGAGTCGTTCAAGGAACTGCGTAATCGCGCGATCGTCGCGCTGCTGCTTGCCACTGGCATCACGGCGGCCACTCAGCGCGCTGACCGTGGACGATCTCGACACAGGACGATCAAGAGCCAGTGCCTTCGTCAGAAAACGCGGGCCGCGCATCGCGCGCCGCGTGCCCGTCGACGCGTTCGCGCTCGAGATCGTGCGGAAGTACGCGAAAGCGCGCGCTGCGCTGCCGGCGCCGGACGGTCTCCTATTCATGGCAACGGCAGGCGGCAAGCCCATGAAGCCCGCCACCCTCGGGCAGTGCGTTCGGAGTGCGTTACGCGCTGCCGGCGCTGCGGCGGCCGACGAAAGTCCCCGGTTGCTGCGTAATACGTATGGTCGCAGGCATCTCCTTGAAGGCAAGACCAACGAACAGGTGAGTAACCTGATGGGCCTGTCCAGCCACAGGACGGCTACGCGGTTGCGCGAGACTATTTCCAATGCCGGTGAGATGGGCGGTCAGCAGAGAGAGAGGACGAGGTCGGAAGCGCCGCATAGGCTGCGTACGTCCGGGGCGGTTCCTTGACTTTGGCCACCGACGAGTAGCCTGGTGTTAGAACCGTACACCGGGTACGGCCACCTTTCCGGGACTCAGCCATGATCTATAAAAGCGCGCTCAAGGACATCATCTACCCGGGGCAGAACCGGGAGCCCCGCGTCACGCGATACCGCATAGCGCTCACGAAAAATTCCAGGCTGGTCCGCGCGATCGTTCACCTCATAGCCAACGAGCCCACGCGGCCGCAGCGCACCGAGTTTCTGAACGCTCTGGACGTCATTCTGAACAAGATCATTGGAGTGGAACTGACGGGCGTGCGCCACGACTGCATCCGTCTTGTGGTTCAGGCCGATACGCAGATGATCGACTATCCGATCACTTACAACGCGCTGGAATTCAGGCGTCGTCGTGATCTCGTGAACCAGCCGGCGACGACCGCGGATCAGCCGATCCATATCCGCTCGTTCGATATCGTCGGAGGTGCCGTCGCCTTCTACGTCGATCGCGAGGGCGGCAAGCCCGTCAGCGCCGGCCGCGATCTTCACCAGCATTACATAGCGTGTCTGACGCTCTACAAGCGTTGCAATCTGGCTGCCGCCGCTGCCACACAGGAGGTCTCCCTCCCAGTGCCCCGGCACCGCTCGGTCTTCCACAGTGGCGGGGCGCTCACGGATTGATACCGCGTCACGGATCCTGCCGTGATCGTCCGTTTTCTGCGTGTGATGGCGCGAGCGCCGCATGGCCCGGGTGCGCCGTAAATGCTCCAGCAACTCCTTCTTCAGTGCACCCCGTGCCTGAATGAAAAGACTGCGATAGATGGTCTCGTGTGACACGTGGTAGTCCTCGCTGCCTGGCCAGGCGCGTTTGAGCCATCCAGCAATCTGCTGGGGCGACCACTGCAACCGGAGCTTGTTGGCCACGATATGAGCCAGCATCCGGTGCTCGACCAGTTTGCAGACTTTCGGGCGCAGCGACCGATCCCATGCAAGCTGGTCGGCGTGGCTGGCCCGATAGCCGGCCTGCCCACTGTTGCGCTTGATCTCGCGACAGATCGTGGACGGTGATCGCGACAGTCGCCGGGCGATTGACTGAATCGAATCGCCCGCGACGAGGCCTCGCGAAATCTCCTCGCGTTCGGCAAGCGTCAGCGCCAGCCTCGATCATCGGCGTGGCGCAGGCTGGATTCCTCCAGTTTGCGCCAGAATTCCCTGTACTGACGAGTGATTGCGGTCAAATAGCTGGGCGATGTGCTGCACGCAACCGCTCCCACGACACGACCAGGCTTGGAGAGGCCGTAGCGATTAGCGCGCGCTCGTTCCGTCAATCGCGGATGGGCCTCGAAGAAAATCTCGATCTGTCGGGCACTCGTCTGGCCAAGACCCGGGATCGCCGCCTCTTTATTAAATTAGCAAGTCAAACGACCGATTCAAGGTTGGAGTTCAATCCGTCGTCAGTCGTCAGCGCTTACTCCGAGCGTAAGCGCATCCTGACCCGGCTTCGTGGTCGCGGCTTTGGGTGCGCATATGCCCTCTTAGTGTTTTCCCCAACCAACAAACGCTTGAATCCAAGTCACGTGACTTATATTATCGGTCACGTGACTTGGTTTTGCCGTCCCGCTAATGATGTCGTCCGCGCGGGGAAGTGAACCGAATAGGTTTCACATGCGGCAGCGACGACGAGAGCAACATCACCACGACTCTTGGAGACTTCTAAATGAACGCTGGCAGTGCTGTAAATCGCGCCCCCAAAACAGCCGTTGTAACGGGCGGTGCCGGAGCAATGGGCTTTGCCATCGCAAAGCGATTGCACGAGACGGGAATGACCGTGCTCTTGCTCGACAAGGATTCCCGAGTCGAGGAACTGGCCGCCGAACTGGGCGGCGCGACGAAAAGCTCGAGGGGATTTCAGGTCGATCTGTCGAGCCGCGAGCAGGTCGAGCAGTTCATAGCGACGGCAATCACCGAGTTCGGCCCGTGCGATGTGCTGGTCAACAACGCGGGCATCAATCTCGACAATCCGGACGGCTCGAAGATGTTCACCGAGGACATCGACAACGCTAGCTGGGACCTCATGATGAACGTGAATCTGCGCGCGCCGTTCCTGCTGTGCCGCGGCTTCATTCAAGGCATGAAGGAGCGCGGTTGGGGCCGCATCGTGAATATCGCGTCCCGCGCGGGTCGCACCTACATTCCGGCGAGCAACGCACACTACTCGGCGTCGAAGGCCGGGCTTATCGGCATGACGCGGATGCTCGCGGGCGAATGCGGGCCGTTTGGCATCACCGCGAACTGCGTCGCACCCGGGCGCATCACGTCTCCGCTGGCCGATCGCCAATCGCCGGAAATCATCGCGGAATCCATGAAGAATATTCCGCTCGGGCGGGTGGGAACGCCGCAGGAAATCGCCGAAACGGTCGCCTTCCTGTGCTCGGACGGAGCCGCGTACATCACGGGTGTGACCGTGGATGTGAACGGCGGCGCGTTCATGGGTTGAACCTGCTCCATTGGATAGGACAGCGCACCGTATAGGCAGCAAATAGGAAACCTAATCATGACAAAACGACTGCAAGGCAAAATAGTTCTCAACGTCGGCGGCGCGCGCGGAATCGGCGCGGCCGAATCGAAGCTCTTCGCGAGTGAAGGCGCGATCGTGTTCATCGCCGACATACTTGATGAACGCGGTGAAGCGCTGGCACGGAGCATTGTCGAGGAAGGCGGCGAAGCGCATTACTTTCACCTCGATGCGCGACGCGAGGAGGACTGGACCCAAGCAATCAGCCATATCGACGTTGCCAAGGGCAAGCTCGATGTGCTGGTGAACAACGTCGGCATCAACGATCGAAACTCGATCATGGCCACCACACTGGCTGACTGGAACAACACGCTTGAAACGAACGCGACCACGATGTTCCTCGGCATTCGTTCAGTTGTACCGCTTATGCGTCGGGCAGGCGGCGGTTCCATCATCAATATCGGCTCGACGTCGAGCGTTACCGGCACGCCCTACGCCGCCTATAGTTCCAGCAAATGGGCGATGCGAGGACTGGGAAAGATCGCGGCCCGCGAGTTCGTCGGCGACAAAATTCGCGTCAACACGGTTTGCCCGGGTTTCATCCAGAACGAGTTTAACGAGGGGCAACCTTATCTGGAAGCCCTGCGCGAAAGCGTTCCGATGGGCCGCGCCGGCTCCTCGGACGAGGTCGCTCACCTCTCGCTATATCTCGCATCGGACGAAGCAGCCTACGTAACGGGCCAGGATATCGTCATCGACGGCGCCCTCAGCATGCCCACTTACGTTCTCAGCACCTTCGCGGGCAAGTAAGTCGTTCCACCCCTGCATCCGACCCGTCTGCCAAAAACGGACGGGTCGTTTCATATCCAGTGTTGCAAAGATCAAGAAGGCCACAAGGGGACAAGCATGACCACTCCGTTAACCGCATCAGACACGGCAGGCAATCCGGCAGGCAGTCCGTGGCGCTATGTTATTGCCGGATTCTTCGCACTGGTATTTGGCGTCAACATCGTGCCGGTGATGTTCAATCTGCTAGGCGCGCCGCTGACAGCGGAATTTGGCTGGACGCGTCCGCAGATTTCGACCGGGCTCGCGGTGTTCACCTTCTGCGACGGCCTGAGCATGCTTGCCGTCGGCGCGCTCGTCGACAGGAAGGGCATCAAGTCCGTGGTGCCGATGGCCTTCGCTTTCGGCGGCGGCCTCATTTTGCTTGCGTTCACGCCGCCACAGATTGAGTGGATGTATGTGCTGTGCGCGATCATCGGCTTCGGTGCGGGCGCGGTTGCGCCGACGGTCTATTCCATCGTCATCACCGCATGGTTCGATGCGAAGCGCGGTCTCGCACTCGGCATCTTGAACGTAGGCCTCGGGCTGTGCGGCACGTTGATACCGTTCTTCCTCTCCTATCTGCTCAAGAACGGAGGCTGGCGTGGCGCCGTCATCACTGTCGGCGGTATATCGATGGCTCTTTCGCTGATCAACCTTGTTTTCGTGCTTCGCATGCCGGCCGGGTGGGAGGGCGAGCGACGCAATGCGCGCAGCCACGGCAAGCTCGCGCGCGCTTCGCTCTGGACGCTAGCGAAATCGAAGCACTTATGGTTGATCGCGCTTTCGATCTTTTTCGTTTCGGCTGCCACCTACGGCCTGCTGTCGCAAATGGTCCTGGTCACGGTCGATAAGGGTATCGTCATGTCGGTTGCGTTGACCGCCTTATCGACCATCAGCCTCAGCTCGGTCTGTTCGCGGATCGTCGTCGGCGCCCTGCTCGACCGAGTCTTCGCGCCGTTTCTCGCGGCGGCTATCTTTGTATTTACCGCGGCCGGCGTAACGCTGCTGAATCACACGAACGACGTCTGGGGTATCTATCTGGCTGCTTTGCTCGTGGGCGTGGGCCTCGGCGCCGAGGGCGATATCGCGGCCTATATCCTGAGCAGATATGTTCCCAAGGCGAGCTATGGCCGCGCCTTCGGCCTCGTCATGTTCCTGTTTGCGCAAGGCGGCGGCCTCGGAGTCTTTGTGCTTGGAAAGTCATATGGCGCGCTCGGTTCGTACACGGCGGCATTGTATCTGATCGTTGCGTTGGTTCTCGTGGCAGCGTTGTTGATTGCCGTAGTCGGGCCTTATAAATATTCCGTCGACCAACAACACTAAAGAAATTTCACGTTGTGCAGTCGCAACTACAGTATCGATGAAATCGAATTGGATTATCGAACCGGTTGCATCAACTGCGATACATGATTTCGCTCGAATAGCAATGCCTTAACGAATCGGCTTGCCCGATAACTTAACAAGCCCAGATCATTCGAAGATCAATCAAACGAAGCAATCAATAGAAATCGGAGACAGTATGAATCGCAAACGCGCCCTCCTCATGGGCACAATGCTGGGGACGGTCTGTTCGACATCGCAGGCACAGAATAGTGTCACCTTGTATGGAGTGCTCGATCAAGGTATTCAGTATCAGACTAATGCAGGGCCCGGGAAGCGCGTGTGGTTCGATTCGCTGTCCGGCATCGTCGGCAGCCGATGGGGCATGACAGGCGAAGAGTATCTCGGCGGCGGCATCAAGGCGCTTTTCACGCTCGAATCAGGTATCAGTCTCGGAAATGGGCAGTTCGGTCAGGGCGGAACGGAGTTCGGCCGACAAGCGTTCGTCGGCTTGGGCAGCAAGGATTATGGCCAGCTGACGTTGGGTCGGCAGTACGACATGATCTGGTACTTCCCCGAGCCGCTGACGGCCAACGCACTCGTGGGTGCATCGGTCACGGCCCACCCGGGCGACTTCGACAACGCAGGCAATACCATACGCTTCAACAACGCCGTGCGCTACATGAGCCCAGACCTCCGCGGAGTCACGTTCGGAGCGGAATACAGCTTGGGAGGGGTGGCCGGTGACTTTACGTCCAAGAGTGGCTACTCGGTCGGCGCGGGATACGCGAACGGTCCATTCAAGATCGCGGCGGCTTTCGACTATTTCAAAAATCCCACGTCGACACCCGGCACGGGATTTTTTACGGCGAATGCAAATGGCGCGTCTCCGCTCGCCTTTTCACTAAACAAGGCGTACGTCACCGCGCAGGCTTACCAGTCCGCAGTCGTCGGCGCGAACTATGCGATCGGCAGCTTCACCGTCGCCGCTTCATACTCGAACGTGCAATATGCGAATCTGGGCGCTTCATTCAACAACGGCACCGCGGTCTTCAATAACTACGATCTCGGCATCAGCTACCGTTTCACCCCTTTTTTGTTCGCAGGCATCGCATACGACTACATGAATGCGCGCGCGGTGACCACATCGAGCGGCAGTATCGTCGGAAATCAGCACTACAATCAAATCGGCTTTCTCGTCGATTACTTCCTCTCGAAGCGTACCGATATTTATGGCGGCGCAGGATGGCAACGTGCATCCGGCACCTCGTCAGTGGGAACGCGGGCAGTGGCGAACATCGACAATCAGGCCGACTCATCCAACAACAAGACTGTGCTGGTTCGAATCGGCATCCGGCACAAGTTCTGATCGTCACGAATCACCGGACGAAATTTCGTCCGGTGATCCCGAACATCACTAGTAGTTTTCTAGAAACAAATCCGCCGGAAGACCGCTCAGCCACCGGTCGGCCACGTCACGATTGTTGCGTCCATGCCAACGCTGCTTGACATCGAAGACCAACAATCAAGTTCGCACATGGATGGACGTCCATTCAGGGGAAGAACAGCTATCGACTAAGGCGGCGTATCGTCCTCGGGGAACATCGCGAGGCGCACGCCGGACAGTGCCGGGCTAAGCGCGCTGGCGCGTCCTTCCGAGAACGCCAATAGTTCGGACAGGATGTCGTCGAGCTGATGGCGAACCGCTGAAGGCATGGCGTTCGACTGGGCATCCGGGTTCGCGAATGCGTGCTCGACATCCGACAATATCCGCTTCAATTTTTCGGCCGATGACGGCGGAAGAGTTCGCGATAGCCGCCGGTTATCGATGGCATTGGCGCCTACGCGCAGCGCCTGAAGCACGCTTTTGTCTAGTCGATACGCATGTGCCTCATCGATGTTCGAAAGCCGCGACGACACGAGATAAAAGCGGTCGAGCATCCTTCGAACGAAATCCGTCCGAGCCTTCGTGGAATAGGCCGCGCGGCCCGAGGCTTGCAGCACGCGAATCAGGTCCTGTCTGGCAGCTTGCTCGATCCGGCTCGCGCTCCAGTGCGAAGATCGCGCCCGCATGATGCTCATGATGAAGGCGGTCAGAAAGACGCCGACCAGAAGGGCTAGCCCGGAACTGAGCGTGGAGGCGAAATCACCGACATATTCATTATTTAATTCGACGAGCGTCGACACGTTCGTTGAGATGACCATGCCGACGAAATTCGTGGACGGGCTGGCGATCAGCAGACCGAGCCAAAGAAACGCGGGTGCCATGAAGAGCGCGGCCATTTCAAATGTCGTGGCCGCCGGGAGTATCGCGGTTGAGTAGACGAGGCTAATGATCACCGCGACGAGCGCGAACTTGCCAAACTTCATCATCGACGGCAAGGGGCTGTCCTGAGTCGCGAAGAACGAACATGCGACGGCGGCAATCATCGGAACCGAGAGGCACCGTCGGCCCAACCGGTGCACATCCACACGAGGCACCCGGCAAGAATCGACACCACGGCCGTTGCACAGGAAAGAAGGGCTAGTCTGCGATCAATGTGACGCTGGAATCGGAAGTCCCTGTGTTGCTTGAACTGCTTGCCTCTATCGTCGGGTTGCAACAGACGCTCGCGATACGACTCGCAGGCTCGCATGGCTTCGAGCAGTTCGCGAAATCGCTCGATGAGACCGAGGAACGGCAGCCGACTGTGTGCGTCGGCCGCCAACTCGTCACGGCGAATCTCCATTACCTCTTCGTACAGGCGTTTGAGCGTCGGTGAGCCCGTCTCCTCGTCCAGATACGCGTTCAGTGAGCCGATAAAGACGGACAGCCTGACGGGAAGTTCCAGATCTTGCGCGCGCAGGAAAGCGAGGCGATCGTCGATGGATGCCAGAATCGGATGCAGCCGCTCGAGGTTCCATTGCAGCGAACGAAGCGTCGTCTCCTTGTCGCGCCATTCCGAGCTGTCATACGCGAGGTTCGACAGAAGCGAATCGAGATCGACCGGATGCTTCGCAATCGAACTCATAGTCGACGCAGCACCTGCTGATAAAAAAGCCGACTGTCGAAGCACATCGGCCGCCCAGCGCTTGCTGTCATGTAGCCACGCATCGACACGCAAGCGTACTGCATCGATTACGCTTTTTGGAAACACGAGGCCATGTACCAACGCGCTGCATACCACCGCCAGTGTGATTTCCTCGACACGCACGATGGCGGTGTTGAAGATATTCTCGGGTTGATCGACACCAGGAAAAGCGATGAACGCCACGCTGTAACCGGCGAGCATGAAAACATAGCTGCGCGGCGAGCGATCCTGCAACGAAATGTACAGGCAGCCCGCCACCCACAGCGCGAGCGCGAGACAAAGCAACTCGCGCGTCTGCACCAGGGCCGGAACCATCACAACTGCCGCCCCCGCACCGAGTATCGTTCCGGCCACGCGATACAGCGACTTCGACGCGGTCGCGCCGGCGAAAGGCTGCGACACGACGTACACCGTGGTCACGGCTCATCCGGGTCGGTCGAGTCCGGCAGCGAGCGCAATGAACATGGCGAGCAGCGCGGCACCGTAGGTTTTAGCCGAAAATACCCACGCCTCGCGATCCGGGAAATTCATCAGTAAGGCGTCAGCACTGCGCCGCCGCACACCGAAATCACCTGCCCGGTCACATACTGAGACAGATCGGTCGCAAGGAACTCCAGCACGTTGGCGCAATCTTCCGCCACGCCGAAGCGCCGCAACGGAATGCCAGCCATCTCGTCCGCGGTCCCCACGCCGCGCTCCAGCGCTTTTGCAGCGATGCGCGCCGTCATCATCAGGCCGGGCGAGATGCAATTGGCGCGAATGCCGAACGGACCAAGTTCGGCGGCGAGATAACGCGTGTAGGTCGTGACAGCGGCCTTGCTTGCACCGTATCCCGAGAGCTTGCCGCCCTTGTACGTCGTGATTCCGCTTTGCGCCGATGTATTGACGATGACTCCGGACGCCCGCCGCTTCATGACCTGAGCGACGGCTTGACAACAAAACACGGCGCTCATGTAGTTCAGATCGATAAGAAAGCGCGTGTCTTCTTCAGGGATTTCGCTTGCGGCGCTGCGTTCGGCGGGTGTAACTGCGCCGCCCGCGTTGTTGACAAGGATATCGATGCTGCCGAATTCGGCGAGGACATTCTGCACCATTGCGTCGACCTGCCTGCGATCGGTCAAATCGGCAGCAATACCGATGCTTCTTCGTCCGATCGCTTTCACTTCATCCATCACTGATGCCGCGCTTAACGTCTCGCCGAATTCGCGGGCGGCATTGAGATCGATATCTACCACCGCGATATCGGCGCCGAGTTTTGCGAGGCGTAGCGCATAAGAACGCCCCAGGCCCCGCGCTCCGCCCGTGACAATTGCGACCTTTCCGGTGAGTTTCATCGTAGTCTCCGCTTTCACAATATTTCGAACACGCTGTACACCGGCCCCGTGCTCAGGCGGTGACCCACGCCGACAGCAAGCAAGTGATTCAACCACTCATACTTTCCACGCGGCGCTTCAAACGTAGGCCCAATTCGGAAGTAATAGCTCGCGGGATCGACATCGTCGCCCTGATCCATGAGGGTCCTGATCTTATCCGGCATATGGCGGATACCGTAATACGACATTGCGATATGCACGCCGTCGTCCGTCTTCAGAATGAGGCGCGCATCGAGCGTCGTGCTGCCGTCGCTGCGCACCGAAAGCAGGTCGCTCGAACCGTCCAGAACTTCGCCGGCGATGCGCTCGCCTTTGAACGCACCCGAGGACACCACGCCGATACGGCGATCCGGCCCGACTGTCTGGCCCACGACAATGGGCGGTTTCACCGCTAATTGAATGATAAACAAGGGTGCGGCTTTAAGTGACTGCAATGCGGCTGGAAGTTCATGTGTCAATGGCGGACGAGTCATCGGCAACCTCAGGAAATTGAATCAAGGTGATTTGAATGTTGCGGAATGGCGCTTCTATCCGTGCATCCTGCTTCCGTCCGACTCGTACTTGTACGGCCCGAGACAAAGCACGAGCACGCCCGCGATCACCACTGAAATCGCGATGCCCACGATGGCAACCTTGTACGACCCAGTCAACGTGAACGAGGAACTCAATGCGAAGATGCCGAACGCCCCGCCCTGCGCGAAGAGAAACATCGCGACGCCGAGCACGCGTGCATATAATTGCCTGGGGATATAGCGGCTAGTGATGTACGCCACGATATCGCCCTCCGCGCCCAGACCCAACCCGATGCACAACGCGCCGACATAGAGCATGTTCAGCGAATTCGTGGTATTGAGCACGATCACGCCTGCGGCGCAGATCGCAAAGATAACCCCTGTTAGCACTGGTGCGAACATGCGGTCCAGCAGCGCGCCGACCACGAAACGCGATGCGATCGAACTGAGACTCACGGCAGAAAGCACCGCCACGGCCGTCGCCGGCACGAAGCCGCGATCAATGGTCATTGAGACCATCTGCGACATCATTCCGTAGGTGGACGCCGATACGAAGAAAACTGCAAAGCAGATGAGCCAGAACGCGCGATGGCTCAATACGGTGCGCATCGGCACGCCCGCGGAATGGCCTTGCGCTTTCGCCGCGAGCCGCTCGCGTTCCCATGCCTTCGGCATGCGCAATACGAAGATGTAAGCCAGCGCGGGAAGCACGGCGCCGATCGCGCCCATCGCCACGAAGACGGTGCGCCATCCGTGCTCCTTCAATATGAAGGAGATGATGAACGGCGTCAGCGTTCCACAAAGCCCGAGCCCGACGTTCAGGATACCGAGCGCAAGACCGCGATTGTTTTCGAACCACGCGGTGACCACGATCGAATAGACCGTCGGCGTCACCGCGCCCGCACCGAGGCCGATGAAGGCGCAGATGACATAGAGCACCATCAGGCTGGGCGGCAGCAGCGACAGCACCATGATGCCAACGCCGAACAGAATTGCCATGGGTGTGGCAATGCGAATGCCGTATCGGTCGACGAGAAAGCCCAGCGCCAGCAACCCGATGCCGTCGCACACCGTGAAGATAGACAGCCCCGATGAAATCTGCAGGCGATTCCACCCAAAGGTGCTCACCAGCGAAGGCGTGAGCACGTTGAACAGCACGTTGACCACGTTGACGCCGAAGATCAGCGCAACGAATCCTGTCAGCACATACAGCCAGGGGCGAAGCTTGCATGTCTGTCCGATTGCAGCGGCGCTTGCCGATGTTGTCTCCATGGACGTCTCCTCACTCTTTTCGTTTTAAGGCTTAAGGTTTGGCTGGGCAGAATCCCCAGCGGATGCCGAGGGTTTGGGCGGCATCAGTAAACAAGCCCTCTTTTGCGCGCTCGAACGGCACGCGCTGCGCTTCGAGATGCGCTGCGGTCTTTACCAGGTCTTCGACTTCGAAGGTGAGGCCGACGTAGCGATCGCTCTTGGCCGCTGCGCCATCGATATCCACGATGCTGCCGCTGCGCGGTGTAGCGAATCGCAGATTCGATTTCGCGTAAGCGATCGTCACGTAGTCGGAGTCGAACGATTCGTCGTGACCTTCATCGACGATCTTGCCGCCGAGCACATCGACATACAGGCGAATGGCGCGGCAGCGGTCTTGCGTCAGGATGTGGTGATACGCGGATCGCACGATGCCCAGCGGATCGTTCGCGTCCACGCAGCCGTCTTCCCAGTTCGCAGCGAGACGCGGATCGCCCTTCTCCGAGTAATAGTCCCAGTGCCTGCGGCCCATTTCGAAGAACTCGTAGGTCAGGCCTGTATCTTCGGGAATGGACCAGATCATCGGGCAATCCGCGACCATGTTCGACGGCGGCACCTCGCCGTTGCGGATGACAGCGCCTTCCTGATTGCGCGTGCGAAAACCGTGTTTTTCGAGCTGGATGGAAACCGCTTTGATGTCGTCCGTGTACCACGCGATATCGACGAGCTGGCGAACCTCCGGATACACCGCCTTTTTTCCATTGGGCAGCTTCAGAAGCGGCGGGCACAATGCATCCAGGCACACGTCCGCGATCACATAGAAATACGAGTAGTTCAGCGGATACGTCGGGTTGAGCCATTCGACATTCCACTTCTCTTCCCAGCGCACCGGCGGGCGATTGAACACGCGAGCAAACCACTCGGTCGTCTGGTTCAGACTATCGACGAGCACGGTTGGATGGAACATCATTGGCATCGGGTTGAACATATGTTGCGTCCTTTGTGGTTTACGCGACGAATCGTGGAAGCGATCGGGTATCAGCCGAGCTGATTCAGGCTTGAAGCGGCGTTGGCGAAGAGCGCGACGTCCGACTTGCCCGCCGCATGCATGACCGCGCGATAGGCGAAGGTCAGCGCGGGCCCCAAGGTCGTGCCGGGCCCGGGATAGGTGCCGAGCATCACCGAAGCCATGTCGTTGCCACAGGCATAAAGGCCCGTTACCACCTCGCCGTTCTCGTCGATCACCTGCGCGTCCCCGTTCGTGCGCACGCCCGCGCTGGTTCCGATGTCACCGGGCCAAACGGCGAGCGCGACGAACGGTCCCTGTTTGATTTCGGCGAGACACGGGTTTGGCTTCACGGCAGCGTCGCCATTGAATCGATTGAGTTCGGTCTCGCCCTTACCGAAGTCGCTGTCCTTTCCCTGTCGCGCAAGTTCGTTGTAGCGGCCGATGGTGTTTGTCAACTCGGATGCGCTCACCTTGAGCTTGAGCGCGAGTTCTTCAATCGAATTTGCAATGTGAAGATATCCGCTGCGTTCGAACGGCTTGAGGTTGCGCGTTTCAGGATAGATCGCGCCGAGACCGTACTTCTCGACAAATTCGGCTTCGCAGATGAGATAGGCTGGCGTGCCGCGTGCGGGGCCGTTGTCGGAGAGCATGGCATCGACGAAATCGTGGTAAGAACAGGCCTCGTTCACGAAGCGCCGTCCCTTTCCATTGATGGCGATCAACCCCGGCTTCGCACGATCGAGCAGCAGATGGGGGAACAGGCCCGAGCTTCCGTCGGCACGCTTCACCACCGACATCGGCGTCCAGAATCCGCCCCGGCCATGTTCCTTGGCGGCAATCGAAGCACCTGACTTGCGCGCGAGTTCTATGCCATCGCCCGTATTGGCCGCGCAGGCGAGCGAATAGTCTGCGGGGTTCGTCGGCATAAGCTCCGAGCGCAAGGCCGCGCTGTGACCGAAGCCGCCCGTGGCGATGACCACGCCCTTTCGTGTACGAATCCGCTCGGTTGCGCCGCTGGACTCCACGACCGCTCCGATTACGGCATTGCCATCCATGATCAGGCGTGTCGCGTGAGCGTTGAACAGGAACGGAACGTCCCGCTTACGAAGGCTATGAAACAGGCGCGCGACGAGTGCATTGCCCATCACCAGACGCGTGCCGCGACTGAAGCGCATTCGATCGAGCAGGTATCGCGAAACCAGACGTCCCGAATAAACGAAGTTTTTGATCGAGCGAAAGCGGCCGAGTAGCGGAGGCAAGTCCGCCTTGCCGACCATCATTCCACCGAGCACTAGAAACTCGGGAATGGGCGGGCGAACCTTTTCGAACGCCGAGCCAAGCAAGCGGCCGTCGAAGGTTTCGGGGACCAAAGCTCTGCCATACACGGCCGAACCCGGCATGTCGCGATAGTCCGGATGCTTGCCGCAGGGGACGAAGCGCACTTCGGAGCGTTCGCGCAAATAGTCCACGACGCGCGGACCGGTGGCGAGATAAGCATCGCGGATCGGGTCACGCTCGTCTGTTCCCGCTAAGGCGCGCATGTAGCATTCGGCATCCTTCGGATCGTCTTTGAAGCCGGCGTCGAGGCTCTGCTTATTGCCCGGGATCCAGATCGAACCGGCGGAAGTCGAGGCAGTGCCGCCCACCAGATCGGTCTTCTCCACCACCAGGGGTTGAAGACCTTCGATCGAAGCGATGAGCGCAGCCGTCATGCCGCCCGCTCCGGCTCCTAGGACGAGTACATCGACTTCACGGTTCCAGAGGTTGTCTACTGACATGGTGATCTCTCCGATTCTAGCAAGTAACAAGTCAGGCGACCAATAATAGCAGGTCGGTTGACTTGTTATCAATGACGAAAGGATCAGGGAAAACGCGCGGAAACGCTGTCGAGGGCGCAAACATGGGACTCAGGAGTCGATTTCCCTTGAGCAGCGGGTGGTTTATAATCGTTCACGTGACTTGTTATTTGGCGATCAGGGAGCACTATGAGCACCGATACACCGAACATCGACGGTCAGGCTCGACCAAGAGAACGGGCGTATTCGACCAAACGCCGTGGCAACCGCACGACGCGGGTGCCCGCGATTCTTGACGCGGCGATACAGGTCTTCGCCACAAGCGGCGATATCGGATTCACGCAGCGGAGGATTGCGACTGAAGCGGGCACTCAGCTCGGCACCTTGCAGCATTACTTCGACAGTCGTGAGGCGCTGCTCAAGGCGACCATCGAAGAGAGCTCACGTCGATACATGGCCATTTCGCACGAGATCGTGCTGCACTCGAAGCTATCACCGACCGGCCGGCTCGAGGCGTTCATCGATCACACGTTCGACACCTTTACCGCGCCTGAATCGCTCGTCAGTCCGTTCGCGTTCGAATGCTGGTCGCTGGCAGAGCGGCACGAATGGATGCGCGAGCTTATGGAAAAAGTGAGCGAGACCTATCACTCGCTGTTCAGCGATCTGGTCGGACAGATCAATCCAAAACTCACCGTCGAGGAGACACGGATTCGCGGCGCCTTCATCTACTCGCACTGGCAAGGACTGATGGTTTTTCTGCGACGCTCGCGGTTCGGTCAGGACCATCCGTCGATATTGAAGGCGCCCGTGAAAGAAAAATGGCTGGCACTGGCGCTGGAGATGCCCTGACCCGCTTCGGCCAGGCGGACGCCGCTACGAGTTCATCCATCCACTTTCGGCGTCGCGGATTCCTGCAAGCTTCGCGGGGCGGCGCCGACCGCGGCGTGCGAAAGCGTCGATGACGGCCAGTTCATGGACGGGACCCGTAGCCTTCCAGTCCGGCACCGCCTATGTGATCGTCGATGACGTCGCGTCTGCCGGAGCAACGAAGGAGTCGCACCGGATCGATCCCGATACCGTTCGGCTGGAAGTCGAGGCTGCTGGGTTCGAATTCACAACGGAGCACAACGCCCTGCGCAACTGCCACGATCCTCATACATCGAGCATCTTCGCAGGGATCCGGCGTTGGCTCACGTACTGCTTGGATGCACCAACGTATGGTCCGATCGGCCCGTCGGCGAAACCGTCTTTGTCAGTGCGGTGGGAGCGGCGAACGATGCCCATGGTGATCTCCAGAAGTGGGACCACCACTGCATCTACAGATGAGAACTATGTCCAGTTCCTTACTCGCCCGCCTTGCTCGAGCTTTGCCATGCTTGGGTCGGCGTAGTCAGCGACCGGCCATCTGCGCATTGTTGCGACCTGAGCATAGGGGTCGTTGTACTAAACCGCTGAGGCGGTAGTGGGGGGAGAGCAGGAGTCAGTGCCTCGCGTTCGCCTCGTGCGGTTGCCTGATGCCGAACCACAGCGAACTGGCGGGAAGGCCACCAGGAACAGGATGGAGATGCCCGACCGGGTATTCCATCCACTGTTCCAGGAGGCTCGCCATGACGCCGCTGCGCCAACGCATGCTGCACGACATGCAGCTCCGCAACCTTGCGCTGAACACGCAGAAGACCTATCTCCAGCAGGTTTCCCGTTTTGCCCGACACTTCCAGCGTTCACCGGAGGCGCTCGGCCCCGACGAGATTCGCGCCTGGATCATCCACCTGACCAACGAACGCAAGCTTGCGCCAGCGAGTGTGCAACTGGCCGTCGGCGCGTTGCGTTTCCTGTAACGAACCTCGCTCAGACGCGACTGGAGCGACGAGGACTTTCCCTTGCCCAGGCGGCCCGTGAAGCTTCCGGTCATCCTCAGCTTCGATGAAGTCACACGTTTCTTCGAATCGATTCCCAGCCTGAAGCAGCGTGCCATCCTGATGACTGCATACGCCGCTGGCCTGCGTGTGTCGGAGGTCAGCTTTTTCCGAAGAGCAGGCACACGGAAAAGTTCCTCCTTCCCCGGTCATCGAGGTCCTTCGCCAAAGTTGGAGCGACGTTTTGCGCGTTGTCTGCATGGCACTTGCCGCGGTCACCGCGCTTTTGGCGACCGTCTTCGGCGCGACCTATGCCGTCCAGCCGGCGTACGGTATTGGCTTTCCTGCCGGCGTCTTTCTGTGGGTGCCGGTCCTCGGCAACCTTTGCTCGGTAATACTGATCCCGCTCGTCGGCAACCTCTCGGACAAGATCGGTCGCAGGCCCCCCGTTATCGTCGGCGTTGTGAGCTCCGGGAGCTTCGCTTTCGGCTACCTGTACGCCATCAGCATCCACAGTATCTTGCTCTCACTGGTCTTCTCGGTGCTCATGTGGGGCGTCGCTTACCAAGGCTTCAACGGCGTCTTCCCGAGTCTTTTCCCCGAACTGTTCCGCACGCGCGTGCGTGTCACCGGCATGGCGATTGGACAGAACGTAGGGACGACTGTGTGTGCCTTGCTGCCGTCGCTTTTTGTCGCCGTCGCGCCCCCGGGGTCCACCAACATCCCGTTGAAGATTGGCTGTCTCACATTCGGCATTTGTCTGGTTGCCGCGTTTGCTGTTGAAGATCGTTAATTTTGCTAGCGGTGTCCATTAGGGCGCTAGTGTTGTCCGTTAATTTTGCTAGCGCAGGTGGCCGGCACCCCGCGACAGGCGTTTTTCGCGGTAACGGCTGATCGCACGATGCGCGGCATCGAGGTGATTCGATAGCCGGAATACGGACGCTGGCACCGTTTCCAAAAGCCTGTGGTGTACGCTACACAAAATTCGGCTGTCGGATCGCCTACGTTCATGCAAAGCCCGGTTCAGCGCGTCAAGCACAGAGTCCGTCTGCGTGACCCTGATACACGCCAGCCAACGATGCGAACGCGCGGCCGGCATTGCCGCATACACGCCACGCGAGCGACGGCTCGAGCGTGCTGAAGATGAGCGTCGAAAGCAGCACCGCGACGCCGTATCCGACAGCCCAGCCGGCCTGCAGCGAACCGCCCGCGCGGATCGCTATGACATCGGCGTACGGCTTGGCGACCAGGTGGGCAAAGACATGGTCGCTGTACGCATTGCGCCGGACATGACGATGGCGATCGTAGGATCGCCAGACTACCTGCAGTCAAGACCTGCTGCGAAGACGCCACATGATCTGACCCTGCACAACTGCATCAATCTGCGACTGCCGACGCGGGATTCGCTGTTTTCTTGGCAACTTTGTAAAGGACAGCGAGAATTGCAGGTCCGAGTCGATGGCCAGCTCACGTTCAATAACGTTTATCAGATGGTCTGACGCAGCGCTGGGCGGCTTCGGGCTTGCATACGTGCCCAAGGATCTCATCGACGGTCACGTCAAGGCTGGCCGGCTGAGTTGGGTCCTCGCAGACCGTTTTCCGACCTTTGTCGGGCATCACGTCTGCTATCCGAGCCGGCGCAAATCGTCACGAGCGGTGCAACTCTTCGTGGACGCGCTGAAGGCTGGATTCAGGCATCGGGCGCGGTAAGTGCCGTTTGACTACCGAAAGAGCGCGCGTCAGGCTGGGGAACACCAACACGGCTGCAGAAACTAGGCATGGACCATGCGGGTCATCGTAGTCTAATGGTCGCAACAACCCTCCGAGGACCGCGACACGCGGACGATCGTCGAGCCGGCTGATGTGCACATCGGCCAGGGAGCACCAGATGAAGCCCATACGTAATAGCGACTCTGTTTCAGGCGAGTGGTACATCGATACTGCGTGCATCAATTGCGGTGCATCGCGTCACGTCGCGCCAGAGCTGATTGTTGAACGAAACGACAAGAGTGTCTTCGTTCGGCAGCCGGCGACGCCAGAAGAGCAACTTAATGCCTGGCGTGCGATGCTTGTGTGTCCTACGGCATCGGTACGCAGTGAAACAAAACAGCCTCGCCCGAACGCCGCGATTTTTCCACAGCCGTTCACCTCGGACGTGTGGCGCTGTGGATTCAACGCGCGGACGTCGTTCGGAGCACATTTAGAGAACGACAATTACCTTGGCGGGCGGCCATCGTAATTGACAATCTACACACATTCTTATTTTGCATCGCGTCCGGAAGGCAATCTGCTGATCGACTCCCCTCGCTATGCGGCGGAGCTGGTGGAATGGTTTGACGGCGCCGGCGGTATTGCGCACATTCTGCTGTCGCATAGTGACGACGTCGCAGACGCTGACCAATACGCGCGTCGATTCGGTGCTCGCGTCTGGATTCATCGGGAGGACGCGTCGGCTGCCCCATATGCTACGGATCTGCTCGACGACGGGTCAGCAACGAACATTGCGATCAACGTTCGCGCGATCCCTGTACCCGGACACACTCGGGGTAGCGTCGTGTACCTGCTTGATGATCGCGTGATGTTCTCGGGTGATTCACTTGCCTGGAGCCCACTCAAGAAGGACCTCGTCGCGTTCAGGGACGCGTGCTGGTACTCATGGACGGAGCTCACCGATTCGCTGAGCAGGCTGGCCATGTATCGCTTCGAATGGTTGGTTGCTTCCCGGTCACAGTTGGTTCGCGCAATTGCCGGCCGAGCAAATGAATTCGCGCTTGCTCGCATTGGTTGCGCGCATGCGACAAGACTGAAGTGGCCGCTCCCGCAACTGATTTTGTAATCATCCTTGCGCGACCGCAGCATCGCCTGCATACCGCTGCATGAGGCCCGGAACGCAGATCCGACTTCAACTAGATTTGTAAGCATCGCAGTCGCGCCGGCAATTAGATTATTATTCGCTGAACGATTTCAACCAATGTTGTAAAGGAATGGGCGGCCAGATGCGATCATGGCGCACAAGCCGAAAGCCCTCTTCTGGCGCATACGCATGGAAGGCATGCACGCGATGGCAAGAGGCGCGAGCGCTAACAAAAATAGTTGAACCCTATTAACAGATTTAGTTGTGTGAGCGACGGATGCATTTGCAAAAAAACGTATCAGGAACCGGACTGTCAAGATAAGTTTTCTTCTGTGCGACGTGAGGTCGCTTCGTTCGTTGTTTTACCGTCGATGTCTGGCGGGAGGAAACCGGGCGTTCCGTCGCCCGTAGTCTATTGGTGCATGCGGGGCTGGTAACGGCGCCGTGTGAAGCCACCGAGACAATGTAGCCCGGCGCAAGCTAAGCCGTGGTCGTGAGACGACGGTGCCCCTGCGAGTGTCAATGCGGAGGGGGCGCTAGACTGGATGGCATGGTTAAAGTATTTGAACTGCTGATAAACATCGTTAACTTAGACGGGCCAAAGACACTGATAGGCCCCACCCAAAACGGGAACGTAGCAGGTCTGCCCTTTATAAGATGGGGCAGCGCGGACATGGTGCTACCGGTGGAGAAGCAGAGCCTAAACCATTCCTGCGAACGATGCGGAACACGGAAACCCCGTATCTCTGCCCAGTCGGGCAAGCCGACCGTGAGGAAAGCTGTTGGAGGTGCGGGAACAGGAGTGCGGAGAAAGCGAACGCCGTCCTGTAATCAGACGGATAGGGATTGCGCCGCAAGGCAACATCATCCTACGCGAAAGCGGGCAGACTTCCGCATGGTCTTTCGTCACGAAAGAGTCTGACGAACCTTCAAAGGAGGAGAAGCAAATGACAGTGCAGCAAGCCGGCACCGGTGCGTCCTCCGATCGCGCAATGCATTGGAACGATGTCGATTGGGCCCGATGCTATCGTGAGATTCGAAGGCTGCAGGCTCGCATCGTGAAGGCGACACAGGACGGCAAGTACGGCAAGGTGAAGGCTTTGCAGTGGTTGCTGACCCACTCGTTCAGCGGCAAGGCACTCGCCGTCAGACGGGTGACTGAGAATCAGGGTAGACGGACTCCCGGCGTAGACGGCCTCACATGGTCTACGCCGAGGTCCCGACTCCAGGCAGTGAAGTCTCTAAAGCGGCGGGGCTACCGCCCTCTGCCGCTGAGACGAATATATATCCCGAAAGCCGACGGGAAACGGCTGAGACCTCTTGGAATTCCCTGCATGGTCGACAGAGCGCAACAGGCGCTTCATCTGCTTGCACTCGAACCTGTTGCAGAAACCATGGCGGATCCGAACTCTTATGGGTTCAGAGCCGCCCGCTCCACGGCCGACGCGATAGAACAGTGCTTTATCTCACTGGCCAGCAGCAATCGCGCGCAGTGGATTCTGGAGGCCGACATCCGGAGCTGCTTTGATGAAATTTCGCATGATTGGTTGGTCGCCCACATCCCAACGGACAAAGCGATACTGCGAAAGTGGTTGAAGGCTGGCTACCTTCACAACAGTGTCTTTCACTCGACGGAAGCGGGTACGCCTCAGGGCGGTATTATCTCGCCCACGTTGATGAACATGACTCTCGATGGGTTAGAACGAACACTTCTTGCGAAGTTCTGCAGAGGCGGCCGGAATCCGTCGAAGGTTAACGTCGTTCGATATGCAGATGACTTTGTTATCACTGGCGCGACGCGAGAAGTGCTGGAGGATGAAGTCATGCCGCTGGTCGTGCAGTTTCTTGCACAGCGGGGATTATCGCTGTCACGGGAGAAGACCCGGATCACGCATATCAACGATGGGTTCGATTTCCTGGGCATGAACGTTCGCAAGTACGACGGCAAGTTGTTGATCAAGCCGGCCAAAACGAGCGTTCAGCGCTTCATGCGGAAGCTTCGGGACGTCGTGAAAGGCAATGCAACGCTAAGACACGATCGTCTGATCCGCCTGCTCAACCCAAAGATTCGCGGTTGGGCGGATTATTATCGGCATGTCGTGGCGAAGCGCACCTTTAACAAGGTTGCTCATGCGATTTGGCAATGTCTATGGCGTTGGGCGAAGCGCCGACACCCGCAGAAGAACTCGCACTGGGTACGTCGGAAGTACTTTCGAACCGTTGGCGCCCGCCAATGGGTCTTTGGTACGGCGACGGACAAAGTGCTCAGCAATGGAAAGCGTGAACTTCTGACGCTGTACGACATTGTCGGCACGCCGATCCGGCGGCACCGCAAGATCAAGGGTGCCGCAAACCCGTTCGACCCGCAGTGGGAAAGTTATTTCGAAGAGCGGTTGGGCTTCGCGATGATGGACTCGCTCAAGGGCCGGATGCGGCTGATCCGGTTGTGGCTCGATCAGCAGAGGTCCTGTCCGGTCTGTCGTCAAATGATCACGAAATCCAGTGGCTGGCGGCTGTACCACCTGGAGCGAAAGATCGATGGCGGTAAGGACACGATCAGCAACCTGACGATGCTTCACCCGGATTGCCATCGGGCCGCGCGTGCCCTCGGACTCTCAGTAGTGAAACCGGCCTCGGCAATGGGGCTTTGAAAGGCTTGAGCCGTGTGCTGGGAAACTCGCATGCACGGTTCTTAGGGGGCAGCGGTGCAGTAATGCACCGCTGCTACCCGACCTTTACGGCGGCATTTCGTTGCATGAGTTGGGCAATACCCACGAGGCGGCTGATGACGCGGCCGCGCCGGTCCGGCACTGATCGGTCATTGATGCACTGTGCCGCAGCACTGGAGACTTTTGCTACGCATTCCATATTTATTGACGCAAAGAGTCGGCGATGGCAGCCTCTCCAGCGTGGCTCCCCATCGCCGTTCCTCTTTCGTTACATACCAAGAATCTCTCCCAAACGACGCAGTCCACCGTGCTGACCAGCACGTCGATTGATGCCGGAGCTAGCGACTGGTGCTAATGGACTTCGCTAGCATTCATCGCGAACGCCAACTGCTGCCGGGTTCCTGGAGCAGTTCGGATAGCACCGGAGTTACGACCCCAAGTTCGCATGATTCGATCATCGCGCGCTGGCCTTGCGCCGGCGACGACCCGGACGATGCGCGCCTGGTAGCGCAGCAGCGTGCCGATCGGCGGCGCTTGCCGGCGGACTCCTGATCGTTCCTTTTGCTTAGCGAACTGGTGTTCAGGCCGTTGCCACGCCGCTGGCCGGATTGACTTTCGGCCGGCGGTCCTGCCAGGTCCGAGGCGACCGGTCCAGGTGGTCGACTGCGCATGGCCAAACGAAAGATGCGGACAACGTTCTCCGGCGACGCCGGACGGCGACGAGCCATCCGTCACCGCGGTCTGCCGCGCGAACAGATCATGGCCGGCTGTCAGCCCGCTGTCAGGCGCCGTTCACGGCATCCTTGAACGCCTTGCCCCGCCGTGAACCTGACCGTCTTCGCCGCAGCGATCTGGATCTCGGCGCCGGTCGCCGGGTTACGGCCGACCCGCGCTGCGCGCGCGCCCGTTGAAAACGAGCCAAACCCGATCAGTGGCACGGTGTCGCCCGGGTGACCGCCGTCGCGATGGTGCCGATCAGCGCATCGAGGGTTTCGGCGGCCAACGCCCTGCTGGTACCGGTCTTGGCGGCGACGGCGTCGACCGGTTCCTGCTTGTTCATCTGGTTTCCCCGGTGGGGTGATAGGAAGCCGCCACCCTCCCCGATCCACAGCCCCGCACGCAATGAGCGTTCGACGTCTGCAGTGGTGACCGATGCCCGGACAGGACAACCTCCACTGCCGGGCCGCTACCCCTATCGGCCAAGGCGCGCACACCATGCTCGTTCTGAGGGCAGCGCCGCGGATTGATGCCGCCCGCTCATCGATTCAACTGGCGATAGCGCGTACCACTCCCTTGACGCACGACAACGGGAGCCCGAGGGTCGACCCACGTCGGCGACCTGGTCCATGGGTGCACCCAGCGCGGGCTCGGACTCGCCAACCGCACCGACGACACGCCGGCCGACTCCTCTGCGAAAGAACCCTGCCATTGGTCCGCAGCCCACCGCTGTCCTGTCGTTCGCCTCCATCGCGGCCTGTCCGTGGCGATGGCGCCGAAGGAGTGGCAAGCCAGCCCGCGGGGTGGCTGATCCGAAGGCCGCCAGCGATTGCGCTGGCCGTGATAAGGGCGTTTATCATGGCGGGCACGTTTTTAACTGCGACAAATGCGGTTTTCTTGCGTTAGCGCTGTGCGTAATCCACACTGGAAATCCCGCCCTGCGCCCCGTGCCGCGGATTCCGCCCGTCGCCCCTGGCGCGCTGCACTGCTGCAGTGCTGGTTTCCGGAGTCCGCCATGGCCCGCCCCGCCGCTGTCACCCCCGATGCGATCCGCACCACCGTGCTCGCGATGCTCGCCGAGGCGGGCGAGACCGCGCCTGCCTCCGACGCCCGTTTCCGCCGGATCGTATCAGTCCGCAAACTGCGCGCGCGCCTGGGCGCCGGTGACCCCGCCACGCTGTCGCGGCACCTGAACGCCATCGAGGCCGAACTCGTCCACGCAGGCCTCGCCGGCTTCGCCGTGCCGGACGTGCCGCCGGCGATCGCTGCGCAGATGCGTGCCCTGTGGGAAGCCGCAGTCGCGACGCAACTCGAGGGTATTGTCCAGCTGCGCCGCGAGACCGAAGCCAGGGTGGAAACCGCCACCGAGGCGCAGCGCAACGCCGGGCTGAAGGTCGAACTGCTGCGGGTCGAACTCACTGACGTGCGCAGCCAGCTCAGTGCCCGTGATGCGGAGCTGGCCGTCGCTCGCGCCGGACTGGAGGCCGCTGAAAAGCGTGCCGCGGTCGTCGAGGACACCGTGGGACAACTGCAGGCGCAGCTGAAGGACGCTGGGACAGCGGCGGCCGAGGCCGCCCGTCAGCATGCCAGCGGACTCGCTGCCGAACGCGCGCACTATGACGGCCTGTCAAAGCAGTTGCTGCGGGAAACGGCACACCAGCGCGAGACCTTCCAGACCGAGCGCGCGCGGCTCGAAGCGGAGCTGGCGCGCGCGGCCGAGCGCCTTGCCGCCTTCGAGTCGCTGCGCGACCGGCTGCTCACCGAACTGGCAGAGGAGCGCAATGGCCGGCAGCACGCCGCGGCGGAAGCGGCCGCGCTCGCCACCGTGGTGGTGGAGCAGCGGCAGACGCTGGCGCTCGTCGGCAGCGTGACGGCGAAGAAGCAAACTGCCGGTGGCCGCCAGCCAGGGCGCAGCGCGGCCCGAACGACAACGGCGGCCGCCAGCATGTCGCCGAGGAAAGCGCGATGAACCCGTCCGACTGGCTCGATACCGGCTGCCGGCCGCCGCAGCGTCTGCCCGCCTCCGTCGACGCCGCGCTGGAATACCTCGCGCATGCGCTCGGCCATCCGCTGTATTGCCGCTGGACCCTCACCGCACTCAAGCGCGGCTGCCCGTCGCTGGCCGACGCGAAGCGCGAGCACCCCGCCGTGTTCGCGCTGCTGCTCGGGCACGACACCGCCATCGAGTACTGGGAGCGCGGGCGCCTCCGCGTCGTGCCCGAAGCCGCGGCGCCCTCCGCGTCGACGGTGCTCGAACGCGTCCTGCGGCAGCACCGGCGGCGCTTCCGTGCGGCTGCCGCTGGCGAGGCGCCGGACAGCGCGCGGCTCCCAGCCGTCATCACGCCGGACGCAGCGTTGCTGCCCGGCGGCGTCGGGGCGGCATGGCTCGCGCGCGCCGGGCGCTTCGCGAATCCGGTGGCGCTGACCAATACGCTCGGTGTCGCCGATGACGCCCAGGCCGTCAGGCTCTTCCTGCGCGAGCGGGCGTCCCACTCGCCGCACACGCTACGCGCGTACGTTTCGGAACTGCGGCGCCTCGCCGCCTGGTGCCGGCGCGAGGGGCTCGGTCCCTTCTCGGATCTCACCCGGCAGGACCTGATCGCGTACCGCGACGCGCTGCAGGCGCCGTGTACCGACGACGCAGGCAAGGTCCGGCGCGCGGCGCCGGCGAGCGTGTCACGGGCGCTCGCTGCCGTCTCGAGCCTGTTTGCCTGGTGGCACCGCACCGGCTATCTCACCGTCAATCCGGCCGAGGGCCTGGCTGCCGGGCGCCGCGCGCGCCTGACCTGGACCCCGGTGAGGTTCCTGCCGGCCGCCGCGCTCACGCACTGCGATGCCGTCGCCGCCGGTGACGCGCCGGCCGGGGTCCCGCCGGTTCTCTGGATGCGGCGTCGCGCGATCTGGACGCTTTACCGCTACGGTGGCGTGCGGCTCGCGGAACTCGTCTGGCATGAGGAACTGGCGCTGCCGCACGTTGACGTCGACGCGGCCCGGCAGTGGACGCTGCACGTACTGGGCAAGGGCCAGCGGCTGCGCGCGATCCCGCTGCCGGCCGCCTGCCTGCCGGCGCTCCGTGGCTACCGGCGTGCCGTGGGACTGCCGGCCGATCCGCCCGCGGATGAGCGCCTGCCGCTGATCCATAGCGAGCGCGGCTGGGCACTGGGTGTGAGCGGACTCTACGACGAAGTCCGGGCGTTATTTGCGCTGGCCGCGACCCGTGTGCCACAGGCGGACCGCGCGATGCGCGCGGCGCTGGAGCGGGCCTCCACGCACTGGCTGCGGCACGGCTATGCGCGCACGCTGGTGGTCGACCATGGCGTGCCGTTACCGGTGGCGCAGGCGCTGCTAGGGCACGCGTCGGTGCAGACGACGGCGGCCTACGCCCGCACCGGCCAGAGTGAGGCACGCGCGTTTGTCGAGGGGAGCTTTCCGGACAAGGCTTAATCCGTCGCTGAACGACAGGAGAACGTCTGCCTTGCCACTTGGATGGAAGCCCGTCGCTGAGTGACCGCCGTACTTCCGTCTCAGGTCGCTCCTCGGCCTTTGCCGACGTTCGACGAGGCTCTCTTGGACGTCAGCAATATGACGGGTTACCGACGGTGACGGCGTCGTGCAGCGGGACGATCGCTTCCGGCATCCGCCAACTCGCAGTTTCGACCCCGAGCCGCCGCTCGAACTCGCGCCACAGCAACGGCTGCTTCCGAGGTGCAACTGCCAGTCGCCTCATCGAATTTGCCGAGTGGCCGGTCAGCTGACATCAATCCGATGACGGCAAAACGCAACGCAGTGACCGATTGTTTAGGCGAACGGCCGATTTGCATTCGCCCTGGCCTAATCCATCAATCCCTTCGACCGCCTGCGACTCCCTCACCACGGGATCGTTTCATTCTCCCAGCGCGTGAACGTCCCTGTTGGGCTGTCCGGGCCCAGCAGCGCGACGCGCACCGCTTCGCGAGCGCCTTCCTCGACGGTCTCGGTGCCCGAATAGCCGTTGAGGTTCGTTTTGGTAAAGCCCGGGGAGACAGCGTTGACCTTGATCCCGTGCGGTTCCAGCTCGATCGCCATGGCGACCGTCAATGCGTTGAGAGCCGTTTTGGACGCCGGATAGACGGGGCCGAAGATCGCACGGTAGGCGAAGGCCGGGTCCGAGTTCGTCGTTAGCGACCCAACGCCGCTCGACACGTTGACGATGCGGGCGCCCGGCGTCGCGCGCAGAAGCGGCAGCATCGCCTGATAAACGGCGAGCACGCCGAACACGTTGGTGTCCCACACCGCGCGCATTTCATCGGGGGACACGTTGCCCGGGCGGGTCGTCTTCGCGTACTCCTCGACGGACTGACCGGACCGCTTTTTCGTGTTCGAAATGGCGGCGTTCTGGATGAGCACGTCGAGGCGGCCGAACTCGTTGCTTACGCGCTCCGCCGCGGCTGTGACCGACGCCTGATCCGTCACGTCGAGCTGGAGTGCGTGGCCGTCCGGCCCCACCTCCTTGGCCGCAGCCTCGCCGCGCTCGAGATTGCGCGACCCGACCAGCACAGTGAAGCCGTGTGCCGCGAGATCCTTGGCGATCTGAAGGCCGATGCCTTGATTGGCCCCGGTGACCAGGGCGACGGGTTTGTCCTGCATGGCAATCTCCTTGTGGTGTTGCGCTGTAGCGTGCAAAAGCCAGTTCCGTTTTTCAGTTCAGCTCAGGGCGATGCCGCTGGCTGGTTAGTGAGCCTCGGCCGCCCAGGCTTCGGCGTCGGCGCCGGCCGGAATGCGCATCGGCGCTGACGGATCGGTCGCCGCGCGCCACACCGCTTCGGCGACGTCGTGCGCCCGGGTGATCGGGGCAGACGTATCGAGGACCCGCGCGAAAACCTCCTTGACCAGATCGGTATAGGCTTCGTGGTCGAAGCCGCTCATGTGCGCGCGCGCGTTGTCTCCGAAGCGGGTGTCGGGCGCACGTCCCGGCAGCACCAGGCGCGCCCGTATGCCGAACTGCTCGAGCTCCAGCGCCATCGACTCGGTGAATGCGTTCACCGCCGCCTTGCTCGCACGGTATGCGGCAATCAGGGGCAGGGCCTTCAGCGTCACGCTCGATGTGACATTCACGATCACACCGGCCCTGCGCTGGCGGAATTGGGGTAGCACCGCTTGCGTCAATGCGATCGTGCCGAAGGTGTTGGTTTCAAAAATTTCGCGCACCGTCGTGATCGGGATGAGCTCGACCGGGGCGGCCGCGCCGAACCCCGCGTTGTTGACGAGGACGTCGATCGGCCCTGCGGCCTCGACAGTCGCGCGAATGCTGTCCGGGTCCGTGATGTCGAGCGCAAGCACGCGCAGACCGTCGGCGGGCGGCAGCACATCCGCGCGCGGCATGCGCATTGTGGCGATGACGTGCCAGTCGCGCGCGAGGAAGTAACGGGCGATCTCAAGGCCGAATCCGGAAGAGCAGCCGGTGATCAGTACGGTTTTCATGGGGACTCCTGTGGGCAAGGTGTCCGTACGATAGATCGCCAAGGCCGTACTTGCTACAATCGATCATCCGAATTTCATTTGCAGGAGTCCGGCGGTGATCGACCCGTTGGCCGAAGTCGTGACGCTGCTGCAGCCGGGCGCCCGGTTCTCCAAGCTCGTCCACGGCGCAAGTCCCTGGCACATTTGCCGCTCGGTCGCCGGCCAGCCGTTCTATTGCGTGATTCTCGAGGGCGGCTGCCGCATCGCGATCGACGGACATGAGGCCATCGAGCTCCTGTCAGGCGACTTTGTCCTGATTCCGGCGGCTTACGGCGTAGCGATGTCGAGCCTCGAGCCGCCATCGCCGGGCGTCGAGACGCGGCCGCCCGCCGCGCTGGGCGACGGCGAATTCAGAATCGGCGACCCCGATCGCCCCATCGACGCGCGCATGGTGGCCGGCCACTGCAGTTTCGGCTCACCGGATGCATCGCTGCTGGTCTCGCTGCTCCCGCAACTCGTGCATGTGCGCGGCGAACAGCGGCTGGCCACGCTCGTGCAACTGGTGCGAGAGGAAACACGGGAGCAGCGGCCCGCGCGCGAGGTCGTGCTCGCACGACTGCTGGAAGTGCTGCTCATCGAAGCGCTGCGGTCCGCGGCACAGACTAATGCGTCGCCGGGCCTGGTGCGCGGGCTTTCCGACGGCCGCCTCGCGGCCGCGATCCGCGGGATGCACGAACATCCGACACGCGCTTGGACAGTTGCTGAACTCGCGAAGGAGGCCGCGCTCTCGCGCTCGACCTTTTTCCAGCGCTTCGGCCGCACGGTCGGCATTGCGCCGATGGAATACCTGCTCACTTGGCGCATGGCACTCGCGAAGGACCTGCTGCGTCGCAATGAAGGCCGCATCGCCGAGATTGCGCAGCGCGTCGGCTACAGTTCAGCCAGCACCTTCAGCGTCGCCTTCACGCGGCACGTCGGTCGGCCGCCCACGCAGTATGCGCGCGAGGTGCAGGCGGTCGCGAACGGCGCATGAGGCGGCTCAAATCGGCTGTTCTCAGATGTGGACGCGCGTCCCTATGCGATCCGCACTCACCAAGAATGTCCGTTATCGAGACCGCTACAGCCCATCGAATGTCTGGCGTCTACGGCCGATGTATGACCGCAGGTGGCCGAACTGAGCCGCGTCGCTCCGCGCATCACGCACGCGAGTTCCGACGAAAACGACTTCGTGTCCCTGACTGAATCCAAAGGCCCATCCTCCAATCTCCTTTGAATTGCAACAGGCTATCTATTGGGCCGTTGAGGCTATGGAAGCTGTCACGACGGCGGAAGCCATGGACCGTCAGGAACAACTTAGACAGCACCTTTCACATTTATCCGCCAGAGAAATAGCGAAGGCGTTAGCTGAAAAAGAAGGGTTCGCCGCCAAGGAGCGGAAGCGGAAATCACAACTATTGCTTGAAAAACGCCATGCCGCCATGAAAAAAATTGAACGTTTGGTAATCGCTGAGTGGTCACGCGACCCAAGCGCATTCCCTTCCGCGTCGAAAGCCCTCCGTCGTACGCAGGTTTTCCAATCTAGGCTCCGAGCATAAATTCGTATCGACCCGTCCAATCCCGGACGATTTCCACGTCGATACAATGAAAACGAAGAAAGCTAAAAAACCCCTCTCTGACTTCGACGCGCTGCCGAACGCGGCTGGCGTGTCCGTTGAAGTCGTTGCTGCGCTTTTTGATTGCAGCAATTCCACGGTTTGGAATCGCACCAAACGGGGCGATCTGCGTCGCGGCGACCTGTTCGAACTGCTCGTTCGCGAAGGCTGGCTGTATCGCACGAGCGACGACAGATGGCGCGCAACGGCGCAGGCGCTCACGGACGGAGTTGCTGTGATGCGCGGACCTTCTTCAATCGCGTGGCCGCAACTGACGCCCGATGGCCGGGCTGAAATCTCGCGCCGCCTCGCTCATGGGTGAATTTCATGCGACAGACCTGATCCCCTGAATTCGTAACCCAGCCTCGCAGTGAGCAGTGCTGTGATATCTGCGAAACGGTCCGTACTGGCGGGCCGCCAAGCGCGTGCTACAGGCCGCTGACGTCGGCGTGGGCGTGTACATGGAGCCGGTTTGGGCGGACAGATACGCTGCTGTTGAATAAAAACATAGCGGGGACAACCTCTTCATGCAGCTCTAGAACCTTTTTGTACTTGCCCTCGTTATGTTCGTTTTCCAACACAACAAAACAGGCTTTTTCCAAGGTGCATACTAAAAACATATGGCCCATCTATCATCTTCCTTGCACTATCAAAAAACGACAAGACCCTACGAGAGACCTACCGTGAGCAAGTTCGCCAAACTGTTGAAGTTGGTTGTGTCCGCAACGAAGCGCCCGGAACTGCCGGAAGACCATGCGCGGAGTCAGGCTTCAATGGCCGCGCAGCGCGCCACGGGCCAGGCCGAAGCAGATATGCAGGACGCGTTGAAGGCCGCGGCAACGGAAAGGAATGGCGCGTGCGACCGGCTGCTGAAGTTCCTTGGCCGCGCCTTTGGTTCAAGAACTGACCCGATGGCTACCCGACGCGCCCAACGGGTCGCAGTCAAGGCCGTGGCTTTCATGTCGAAGAACGAGGCGCTGTTCGCCACGATTGCCGACGCGGAAGCCAGAGCGTTCGACGCCCTCACCCGTACGTATGGCTCAATCGCCCTCGAATACCCGACAGACAAGCAGCTTGACGAACTGTACGGCCTGGCACTGCGCCATGGCAGTCCAACGGCTCGCACGGACGATGAATCGACAGCCGCATATAAGAAATCGAGCTGGCCAGATTCGCGAAGCTTTGTCGAGCAGTAGCCGCCACGCTCACCAGCCGGATTGACGCCTTGAACGGTCGAGTCGGCAAGCCGTTAAATGCAACCGTCGGCACAGTGGGCTCTGGTCGGAAAATGGAACGCCGCGCCCCCCAAAGACGATCACCCACCGCCTGCCAGGAGTCGGTCGGCGAGACCCTCAAAAGGAAGTGAGGCCCGTCATGAACATGCTAACCATCACCGCTCGCCAGCTCTTGTTGTATAGCCACACCCTCGCCTTCGCCTTCGCCATCGTGCGCGTGTTGCGGGAAGACGTGGCGCTGCTCACAGCTCGGCGCATTGATGCCGTCAGACTGGAAACCACCGGACGTACCATTGCAGGGTTGCTCGGCCTGCTCTGGATAACGGGCGTCGCTATGATCCTGCTTGGCACCGGCTTACACGTGGCTGTGCTGGTCTCCAAGCCGAAGCTGGCTGCAAAGCTGACAGTGGTATGCCTGCTGACGGCGAACGGCTTGCTGCTGCATCGAGTCGCGTTTCCGATGCTGACCACACCGCAGCGTCGCCCACGTCGGGCGGCGACGATATGCGTCTTGTTGGGGGCCATCAGTTCGGTGTCGTGGCTCTATGCGTCTTTTGTAGGCGTGGCGCGCCTTATCGCCCCGGCGATGTCCTATACGGGCTTCCTAGCCTTGTACGGGGTGGGGCTGGTGGGCGGGATCGGGACTGCGTTGGCGGTGGCGCGGCCGCGTGTGGAGCGGCTATTGGCTCCTTTGTCCGGCGGGGACGTGGTTGTCGGTTCGGCGCCAGCCGGACGATTGAGCTTGCCGCCTTTTTAGCGCAACCCCGAAATAGCGCCGCACGCAACGCCATCCGGTCGTTCAAGTCGAGCGCGGGCTTGGCGACCTACGTCTCAAGTTCCTGCCGGCGATCAACCAGACGCGCGGTGAATTCCGGCGAGAGTTGCGCGCCGATCACGTAGCTGTCACGCTTGCCGATGCGGTCGTCGGCGACCGTCTGCCGACGACCATCGGCCCCAAGGAAAGACGTTTGCCCCAACGGTGGAAGCATGATTGCACCACGATCCGCCAACCTCTCGATGGCACGCTTACTATTTGCGGGCGCAATAGCTGTTGCACCCTTTTCTGTCGTCAGTCGGGCCCTTTATGCCGCCGTTTGCACCCTTTGCGACGGGTGCAATTTCTGCACCCTTTAGCCAATCTGCAATACGGAACAGACTGTGGGGCGTGTTGCCATTCGGTCGGCAGCAATCCGGGCGCACTTGCATGTCGGTCAAGTCGCATGATTATTTGCGCATTTTCGACTTCGACATTGCCCACCAAACGCTTGCTGGTTGAGGCATACAGGAACTCGGCACGATTTAAAACGAAGAGTTTGACCGGAATTTTCATGCACGGAGCGCGCGTGCGGGCGCGCGCGTGCCACGTTCAGTCCGTCGAGGCAACCACGCCGGTTTGCAATTTTGATTACTGAAGTTGGAAAACGCTCAGCCGTGTCACGTTCGACGGGTGCGAGTATTGGGCCTTCTCAACCCGAATCGAAGATTTCCAATGAGCAAGCTTTCTCAAATGGTGTCACCCGATGCAGACCTCGCAGGGCAGCGCAACTTTTTCGATGCGGTGAAAAGCAACGCCTGCCTTCGTCTAGCGCTCAAGATATCCGCAATGCGCGCGGCGCTTGCCGAGGCGGAGGGCGCACGTGGCGTCCTCGCTGAGCACGCGGCGCGCGGCGTCGTCGGCAAAGTCGCGCTGTGCGAGAGTCTGGCCGCCGAGGTGTCGGCACTGAGCGGGATCGTGTCCGAGGCTCAGGTGGCGAATGCTGCATGCGACAAGTTCATCGCGGACGCGCGTAGCCGGTTCACCCATCTCACCACTGCTGGCAAATGTGTACATGCGCCGGTTTGTGTTGGCATGGAAGAAGCTCGGACTTCAGCGCACTCTTGGCAGTCGAATCGTGACCTACGCGGACGATCTGGTGATCCTGTGCAAGCGAGGCAAGGCCGAAGAGGCCTTACTGCAACTGCGCGCAATCATGGGCAAGCTGAAGCTGACGGTCAACGAGGAGAAGACACAAATCTGCAAGGTTCCGGAAGGGGAATTCGACTTCCTGGGTTACACGTTTGGGCGGATGTACTCAGCAACGACTGGCCAGGCCCGTATGGGCATGCGTCCGTCGAAGAAGAGTATTGGCGCATGGTTGAGAAAGTCCATGCGCTACCGGAGGTTGAGCGCGCTTGGTCGCCAGATGAAATGGAGGTCAGCGTGCGTCGATCGCCTACACTTGCTAATGGCATTCGGGTCCCATCGTCGCACGCCGTCACGCAACGCCAAGGAAACAGGATCGCATCCTGGCAATCGATTCGCGCTTGCCCCGCGCACCGCTACCCCCAACTGTGAAACTGCGCGTGGGGCGCCTTACTCAGGTCGCGCTACCGAAAAGATCAGCGAGGCAATCGATGAGAGTGAACCCCCCAGCGCGCACAGAGTTGCCCGGGCAAGTCGTACTCGTCTTTCAGGGTGGCGGGGCGTTGGGCGCGTATCAGCTTGGTGTCTATCAGGCGATGGACGAAGCGGGCATACAGCCGGATTGGGTGATCGGCACCTCCATTGGCGCGATCAACGCAGCCTTGATCGCCGGGAATCCACCGGAGCGCCGATATCGACGGCTGGAGGAATTCTGGAACCAGGTGACCGATCGCACCCGCCTGGACGTGCCTGCTGCCTGGCCTGGCTGGGACAAAATCTTTGCAAAATGGATGATCATCGGCGGCGGCATCGAGGGATTCTTCCAGCCCAATCCGGCATCCTGGCTCGGACCGCTCGCCCGGCTCGGCGTGGATCGAGCGTCGTATTACCTGATTGCGCCGTTGCGCGATACGCTTTGTTCGCTGGTCGACTTCGATCTGCTGAACGCCGGGCATCCGCGACTGACCGTGGGCGCAGTTCACGCCTGCACGGGCGCGATGCGCTACTTCGACTCGCGCGACCAACGGCTGAATGCCTCGCACATCATGAGCTCGGGCGCGCTGCCACCCGCGTTCCCGGCCGTGCGGATTGACGGAGAGCCGTATTGGGACGGCGGCGTTTATTCCAACACCCCGGTCGAGGTGGTGCTGGATGACAAGCCCCGCAAGAGTTCGGTCATCTTCTCGGTACAGGTGTGGAACCCGATCGGCCCTGAGCCGGAAAGCATATGGCAGATCTCGGAACGGCAAAAGGACATCCAGTACGCCAGTCGCACCGACAGTCACATCGCGCGTCAGCAGCAGATACACCGTCTCCGCCATGTGATCCGCGAACTGGTTAAGCGCTTGCCGGAAGCCGAGCGCGCCTCGTCCGAAGTCCAGGAGCTTGCCGCCTGGGGGTGCCAGACCACCATGCGTATGATCAAACTTGCTGCGCCCCGCCTGGACGGGGACGACCAGTTGAAGGATATCGATTTCACCCCAGCCGGCATTGCTTCCCGACAGCGCGCGGGCTATGAAGCAGCAATGCGGGCCATTGCCGCGTGCCCGTGGGAAGCACCGATGGACCCAGTAGAAGGATTGACCGTCTACAGCGCGGATGAAGACGTAACCGGTGAGAGACGCGTTTGACGCCTGCCCGAATAAGGACCCGTCGCCGTTGACCGAATGATGCGATTGACGAAATTCCCGGTGGCCGGTGATGGCGTAATGCCAACTTTCTTCGACGCTCCGGGTGCAGGCAAGGCCGCGCTGATTGCCCGGCCGCAGGATCAGGGCTGGCGACGTATAGCGCGTCGCGCAGCGATGAACTTTACTTCGGCCGCCCGCCGCAGCTGAAGCACTGCGCCAGGTCGAATGGGCGGCCAAGGCCGCGCACCGTGCACCAGTAGAGAGGACGTGCGCAGCGATGCGGTCTCGCCGATTTGCGCGACTTCGCTGTGCAGCCGGCAACATGGCGGGGCGTCGGGCGCCGCAGCGAGGCTGCGCCGCTCGTTCTTCTCCCGCCCGCGCACGAAGCGCGAATCTGGGCGCCACCTAAGCGCCGCGGCTCTGGTGCAAATAGGCGGTCCGGACGAGATTTTTGTTATAGAAAGGATACCTCATCAAGCAGACAGGACGGCCTCCCAAACTGCGGGCGCAGCGGTATCTTTGAGGCCGAGCTTCGCGAGGCTGAATTGGCCCTTGCGAATACGATGGACCAACTCAATACCTGAGAGAGTAATCGCTGCGTTCCTGAAACGTTTGAAGCCGAGCATGACTTTCGTCCGGGACTTGATGTTGCGGTGGTCCTGCTCGACCAAATTATTGAGATATTTCGAGGATCGGATCTTCGTGTCCTCAGGCAGCAAGCCATCGGCCTTCATCTCGCGCACGGCGCGGTGCGAGGCTGCATAACCATCAAGCGTGATGGTCTTCGGTGGCTGGCCTTGAAGTTTGATTGCCTTCCTGAAAAAGGTTTTTGCCGCCTTCACGTCGCGTCTGGCGCTGAGCATGAAGTCTACCGTCTGGCCCACCCGATCCACTGCTCGATAAAGATAGACCCACTTGCCGCGCAGCTTGAGGTAAGTCTCGTCGACACGCCACGACTGGCCGGTGGGCCTGCCAAAGCAGTTCCACCGTTTGACGAACTCCGGCGAAAAGCGCCGCACCCAGCGCAGGATCGTCGTGTGCGCCAGCGACAGACCCCGTTCCGCCATCATTTCGACCAGATCGCGCAGGCTAAGCTTGTAGCGCAGGTACAACCGAACACACAGAATGATCACATCGCGGTCAAAGTGACGGCCTGCGAACAGTTCGTCCAGGCTCTTCAGCTTGCTCATCGTCGGTTCTCAATTCGTTCAGCCCCACAGCTTAACCGATTCGCCCCCCGCGCTATTTGCACCAGAGACCTCGGAACGACCTGGATACGGTTGCAGTCATCTGCGGAGAGGCTGTGGGTCTGTTAAAAGACCGCCCGGGTGCGGAATCAATCGTGCAATCGATGGCGGCACAGGCGGCCGATCTCCTCAGTAAGGGCAGCAAGCTCAAGTTCACCTCAACGTCGTGATAGTAGGTGAGTTGATCTGCCACCGGGCTGACCGAGCACCACCTCCGCGCCGTTCAGATGACTCCTCGGCCATACCAAACGTGCAAGCACCGTGCGGTACCGTGGCATCGAGGTCGACGATGCCCTTGAGATGGCAGAGCAGACCGAAGTTTGAACCGAGGTACCTCCGGACGGTGGTCTGCATCGGGCGCTGTCCCGGCCACCAAGGGACGTTCGCTTGGCCGTTTGCAAGGACGCTCGAGCGGCGGCTTCCGCACTTGAAACCGGCCATTCAAAGACGCCATTCTGGCGTCGGACTAATTTTCAACCGCCCAAGTTTTGATTCAGCAGCGCAAACAACGCTTCCCACCCGCGCTCGGCGGCGGCATGGTCGTATACCGGGAAGTCCGGCACCATCCAACCGTGAGTGGCGGTGTAAATTTCCGCGCGGTAATTTACACCGGCTTCGACGAACGCCTTCTCCAGGCGCTTGGCCATCGCCGGCGGATAGCTGTCATCGTTCTCTGCGCTAGCGAGGTAGACCGCTGCTTTTAGGTTGGACACGAGCAAGTGTGGACTGGTTGGCGCGTCGGTCGCCAGATTGCCACCATGGAAGCTAGCGACCGTCACAAAACGATCAGGATAGGTGGCCGCCGCGGTAATCGCCATACCGCCACCCATGCAAAAACCTATTGCGCCGACCTTGGCGCCCGTAACATCGCTGCGGGCATCGAGATAGGCCAGGAAGGCTTCGGTGTCATTCGCAGCCTTATCATTCCCTGTCGTAGCCATCAATGGGCCTAGAATTGCGCGCACGTCGCCCTTAAACACTTCCTCTGGCACGAGGGTTTCGTAGGGGCCGTAGCGGTAGAACAGGTCGGGGAGTAACACGACGTAGCCGGCGTTTGCAACGCGCTGTGCCATCTCAAGCACCGCAGGCCTGATCCCGCCAGCGTCCATAAAGAAAATCACCGGTGGCCACGGCCCCTCGCCAGCAGGCGTCATAATATTCGCGGGGCATTCGCCGTCGCGAGTTCGAATAGTCACTCGTTCGTGGGGCATGAAATTCTCCTATTGCCGATGGGTGTGCCGAGAGTAGTCTATCGTCAACATCCGTTTCCGGTCAGCAGTGTGTATTTAACCTCCTGAGTCATTAAACCGATCCCTCGTTTCGCCAAACGTCTAATGGTCAGGGAATGGCCGTTGTACCTGGTTCGGACGTTCGGAGACCTTTCTTGAGCGTCTCAAATGGGTCGTTCACGGTCCGACCAGCGACGCAACGCCGCGAATCTCACGTGCGACGGGATGACCGGCAAGCTTCGGCCACAAAGTGTCATTCGGCGTAGCGCCGGTCGGCCGTTCAGACGTCCGTTCCTCTTCAAACGGTCATTGGTCTTCCAAAGGCGCGCGTTGCCTGACCGGACCAGGACTTAACTCCGACGGAACCGGAGCCGAGGGCTCAACTCGATTGCGCTCGGTTTACGCTGCTCGGCAATTCGACAAAATCCTCGGTCTTGTCCAATGCATGCATCGCATCGAGCAGGGCGGGAGGTGGACACGTCAGCTTGCGCTTTTCCAGATCGAGCCAACCAACCGCTGAGGTCACGCGGGCCACCAGCTTGCCTTCGCGAAGAAACTCGTTGCACAACAGCGTACGGCTTCCATCGGCAGACAGGCCAGCGAGCGCAAAGCCTACTGTTATCCGATCAAGCAGATGGATCTCGCGAAAATATTCGATCTCGTCCTTCATCACCACCGGTCCGATACGGAGCTTCATGAACTCCGACATCGAAAAACCCTGTTTCGCGAAGTACAGCATCCGCGCATCGACCGACTTGTCGAGATAGGCGGTGTTGCGCATATGTGAGTTGAAATCCATGTCGCCCCAGCCGGCGAAGAGTTCCGTCTCGAACATAGTGTGGCCTTACAATAGGTGTTGCGTGATATCTTCCTGCCGGTCTTGTGTTCGCATCACGGGAGTGGAATGGCCTTAAGAACGCCTGAAGGGTTGAATTGCTCTTTAACGCTCGCTAGACGCGCGGCGTTAGGTCCATAGGCGCGCGCGATTTGTTCTGCGGACGTGTCGGGTAGCAGGTTGGCGTACCCGCCCGGGAGTGCTGTCGGGCTAAGCGCCGCGTTGAGCCTATGTGCCCACGCCCGATGGGGTTCAGCGTCATCCCTCTCAGGCGTCCAGGTCGCATAGATCAAGGCCGTAAAGTGAGGCTTGCGCATCCCAAACGCGGTATCCTCGGGAGCGACGTCGGTTGCTGCTCCGTGGCAGTGGTGAATGATGATTGACGTGAGCGGCGAGGTACGGGCCTCGAACGCAGAGACAAGAGCGTCGATTGTGGCCGGGCCGAGCGCGTCGAACCATCTGGTCGCGACCTCGTAACCGCGGCCTTGCGCGAGCTTCCCGTCGGTGAGAGACAAGAGGCTTGACGCTGGCATCGGAACGGCCTTGACGAGAAGCGGAGTTCCCACGGACCCGACCCTGGCCAGAATTGCCTCGCCGGTCGCCACCTCGCCTGACCAGACCATGGAAAACACGACGACCGGTTTGCCATCAGGTACAGGCGACAGGACGGCAGAGGCGAACAGATTGGCGGGTGCCTGACTTGCCACGTCCGCAAAGCGAGCCAACACCGCGCGCGCGTCTGCCAAAGGGAAGACTATCGTGCCACTGAGCACCGTTCCGGGATCGTACAGGCGCAGCCGCATGGCGGTGACGACGCCGAAGTTCCCACCGCCGCCTCGCAAGGCCCAGAACAGATCGGCGTTGCGCTCCGCGTCGCAGACGACAATCCTCCCGTCAGGCAGCACGACCTCCGCGGACAGAAGGCTGTCGCAGGCCAGGCCAAAGCGTGTCATGAGCGGGCCGTACCCCCCACCGAGGACGAGGCCGGTCATGCTGACCGCGCCGTCATTGCCGATCACTGCCGCGAGGCCATGCTCGCCCGCAGCCTGATTGAGTTGGGCTGCCGTGACACCGCCGCCGATCATGACCTCGCGACTATCGGCGTCGATCGCGAGTTTCGCCATCCTTGATATGTCGAGGATGACGGTGCCTTCGCGGAGTGAGCGACCGGCCCAGTCCTGCCCGCCGTTGTAGATAGATATTGGGACGTGAGCGTCGTTGGTTACGCGCAATGCACGACTCACCTTCTCGGTGGTATCGCAGCGCGCCAGGAGCAATGGCCGTGGGCAAAGCGCGCCGTTCCACCAGCGCGGCGAAACATTTGCCCAGTCGCTCGGTTCGACGACTTCGAATCCCACTTCTCTGAGAACTTCAGCCAACCTGAGGAGGTCAGCGCTTGTGTGGTTAGCATTCATTGAACTCTCCCGCTCACTGTTCCGAAAGTTGTAGCAGGGTCCGTGCCGCCTTGAGCGCGATGTGGCGGGTCCGAATCCATTGAGGGGCGACAACAGGCTGTCCCCGTGCCGAGGCCGTCCGGTCTCTTTCAATGTTACCGCTTTCCCCTGGGGGCATCATTGGACCGCGTGCGGCCAACTCCGGACGTTCGACTCGTTGCTGTGAACCGTTGACAATCACCGCGCTCGATCCAGCGAGTCGACGGCCCCAATATTTAGCGACCTCGTGGAGCATGCCGGAGCTCATTTCGCAAGACCGGATGTGGTCGCGATGCAAACCATCGGCATTTCTGCTGTCGCAACGGATTACTTGCGTTCCCCAAAATGCACGTCCACTATGCGGAGTGAACGGTTTGTGGTCTTGCATCTTTGCGCAGCAATAGATTGCTAATGTCATGAGTTATAAATTCGCTAAACAAGCAGCGAGCCGCAATCCCGCTGCAAATCATGAACGCTCATCGCAGGACGTTCGACCGCAGGTGGAAACACGCACCACACACCGTCATCGTGGAGGAAGAAATAAATTGCCAATGTACCTGCTGGCCGCAATGCCTCCACACATACATAGCGCCGCTGATTTGATCTCATGCGGCCGAACCGGGTCACCCGGGCCGACATGGCCGCAGTCGGCCCAAGCCATTTTTCGACCAGCAGACGTAAAGAGCTCTTTATCGTACTCATCGACCGCTCCTTCAACTTCGCATCTCGTTGATGCAGCTAGCTCCCCGTTTTGTTAGGGGCTACGAATGGCTGGCCAAAGTGTCGTATGCGAATTTCCAACTCATGGCACTAGTTCGGCTTCAGGCACTACACGATAGTTTGGTGTAAGCAAGCGATACAGCGCCTCCCTCAGGCCAGAAGAGGCACTCCCGATCAGGCGGCGACCGGGATAAGTCACCAAGGCGGCAAGGCTCCGTAGCTGTCGGCAGTCAGCGCGCTCGCGCCCGATACCCGCCACGCCCCGGGAACAAAGTTTCCAGCCAATATCCAATGTTTGGTCTGTGCAGCCATCTGCGACAAGAGCAGGTCGAGCAGTTTGTCCGCACAGGCATCACCTCATTTCGACTTGCGCCCGACTGCGATGAGCGCCGATGAAGGCAGGTTGATTGAGCCGTCCGACTCTGCATACGCCTGGAAAGCCGCTTTCAGAGCGGGTTGGAGCCGCGCGTGTTGCTCGTCTGTCAAGGCCGCATAGTTCGGCGCGAAGTGAAATAATGGGCCGAATTCCTCCAACAAGGCGTCGACCGAAGCAGCACTTTGGATCGTCTCGCAAACCGTCACGGTGACGTCGGAGCAGCCACTTTCAATCACGGCGCCTCGCAAGCTCGTTTGCGACCACTCATTCAGGCCATTTTCGCCCCACAGCGATCGGCCGGGGAAGACGCGGCTGAACACGCCATCCAGAATCACCATCGGCGTGGCGCCAACCCGGCTTGGCCAGGCTGCCACAACGACCCGCCCATTGGCCCGCACGACGCGCACCATCTCAGCCAAACCCGCCCGCCACGACGCAAACAACATCACGCCAAAGATCGAAAACGCCGCGTCGAAACTCGCGTCACCAGCGTCGAGTGAAGCGCCGTCCATCACTCGCGCCTCACATTCCGGGAACGGACGTAATCGTTCGCTGGTCCGCGCTACCATGGCAGGCGCGATATCGGTGGCAAGAACCCGGGCCCCCATAGCCGCTACAATCAGCGCAAGTGCGCCCGTACCGGTCGCCACGTCGATCACCTGCTCGTTACTGCCTACGCCAGATAAAACCGCTGCCCGCTCGCAAAAACGGCTGGTCAGTGGTTCAGCAAACCGCTCATACGGGTTCGCCAATGAGTTGAAGTCCGGCATGTCTTCGGTCATGAACGCGCTCCTGTCAGAATTGGGTTGACGTATGGCACTGCGGCGGAACGCAACCCGTCTGCGACCTTCGCTATGGACATCTGATTAGCTTGCATCTGCGTAGCCTGGGTTTGCGCCTGAGGCGGAAGGCTCGCTGCGCCGCGCGCCGTGTGGCCCTACACACGCTTTGACCTCTTCACTCGTCACCTTGCGCATGACCTCCGGCGCCTTTAACGCGCTGACCGGCTTCAACAGGTTCAACACCTCGATAAGCAGTTTATGAATATCAGGATCCTGGTGCGCCGCCTGGGTGACCGCAATATGGTGCTCAATGGATTTCTCCAAATCGGCCGGGCGTTTGCCCCGCGCGTCGGGATAGGCCAGATCCGGCAACGCAGCCAGCGTCCACGGGTTCTCGACAATCGACTCGATCGCTAACAGGAACTCACTGCTGAGTGTGGCAAGCGGATCGGCATCGCCGGCGTGCGCCGCGAGCAGATTTCGCAACACGACAGCTTCCTGCGCGGCGGCGCTCATTCCCTGTCCATAGACCGGATTGAAACGGCACACTGAATCGGCGATCGGGATCAGTCCGCGAGGAAAGTCGTTGGAACTGTCGAAGTGACGCCGCCGACTTTCAGGGAACGCAAACTGTTCGATGTGGCCGTGCAGGGTGGCGTTTTTGATCGCGTGATACACGGTGGCAGTCGGCAGGCTTGCGGCGTAGTCGGCGAATGCGTCGCCGTCGGCGGGCGGCGTGTCTGTGCCTCGTCCTCCGAGTGCCGCGAACCACTTGCCGTCTTCACGCAGAAGCACGATACCCATACGGCTTTCTTCCGGCGCCTTGGGCATGGTGTACATGACCTTCATGTCGGGAGTCGCATCGGGCGCAATCGTATAGACCGCGGTCGAGTAACCGAAGTCGACGCCGATGACCGTCTCCTCAGGCATGGGTCGGCCGGTAGCCTCAAGTAAGTCCAGCGTAGGCTTGCCGCGTCCGGACGCATCGACGACGAGGTCGGCCGGCAATATCTCCAGCTTGCCCCCGCCGGTCTTGTACGAAACCGAAGCGACCGAATTGCCGTCAGGCGTGGCGCCGATGGCGACGACGCGACACCCGTCGCGAAAGACGACGTTCGGGCGTTCATGCACACGACGACGCACGGCAAGCTCGAGCAGCGGACGCGTCATCGTAAAGGTTGCTACACCGAGACTGCGAGCCGGAAACGGATCCTGTCCGGGATACTCAAGGTATACCTCGAGACCCGAGTCGACCGAGTGGGCGCCTGCCTGCACGAGTGTGGATGAAAAACCCGGAAACAGGTCGCACAGTGCCTTGAAGCCGCCGGCAAGCAGCCCATGCGGGTGCTTGCCCTGCGGCACGCCAGGCCGAGGCGTCGAGTCGGACGGAAGCGCATCCCGTTCGAGCACGACGACTTCCCTGAAGTAGTCGGCAAGCGCCTGTGCTGCGGGCAGTCCGCCCATTCCTGCGCCAATGACAACTGCGCGTTCACCTGAAAAACGATTCGGCATCCTAGCTCCTGCGACGTTAATTGGAAGTAAAGCACCTGCTCGGCGTAACGTGCACCACGATGAATTCTTGTGAGCGGGACAGTCCGCGACTCAGCGGACTTAGCTAGAAAACAGCCGTAGCAGTGCCTTTATTCCGTGCAGCGGGAGAAGGGCGCGATGCTGTTTTCAGGGAGCCGTCTACAACAAAGGAAGACTGAGTGCGCCGGAAGACCGTCAAGAAACAGGAGGCGCATGACCGCTTCTGGCCGCTTTTGCAAATGCTCTGTCTCCAGCAGAGTGTCACAACATCGTCAACAGAACCAGACATCTACCTATCCGCCAAATACCGCGGAATTTTCTATCTTGTGAGGTGTTATCCGAGGAAGTAATGCAACCGCTTCGTCTGGACCTGGTTGATTTCAGATAGCTAGATGACGATCGGCCCGTTGCATGTCTTTCAGATTGCAAGGGAGATGCACAATGTGTGGAATCGCTGGCTGGGTAGATTACGAACGCGACCTGAACGAGCAAAAACCGATCATTGAGGCAATGACACGCACGATGGCACTGCGTGGCCCCGACGCACAAGGTATCTGGATCGACCGCCATGCAGCACTCGGTCACCGCAGGCTTTCCGTCATCGATCTGGAAGGCGGGGCGCAACCGATGCAAGCCGCTGAAGAAGGCAACTCGATTGCATGCCTGACTTACAGCGGCGAAGTCTATAACTTCGTTGAACTACGCGACGAGTTGAGAAAGCACGGCCATCGCTTCACGACCAGAAGCGATACCGAAGTCGTGCTGCGGAGCTACCTCGAGTGGGGCGAATCGTTCGTCGATCATCTGGTTGGTATCTATGCGTTCGCGATTTGGGATGCGCGTAAAGAAGAGTTGCTGCTGGTGCGTGACCGTGTAGGGGTGAAGCCGCTGTTCTATCAGCCGTTCGGCCGCGGCGTGTTGTTCGGTTCCGAGCCGAAAGCGATTCTGGCTCATCCGGAAGCTGTCCCACGAGTGGGGCTGGATGGCTTGCGGCACGTGATCAGCATGTTCCGCATGCCCGGCGACGCGGTATACGAGGGCATGCACGAAGTGAAGCCTGGACACGTGCTTCGCGTGTCTCGCAATGGCATCGCCCAACGCTGCTACTGGAAGCTCGAGGGCCACGAGCATACCGATTCGCTAGACGTCACGATCGAAACGATTCGTGGACACCTCGACCGGATCATGCACCAGCAGACGGTCGCCGACGTGCCGCTTTGCAGCCTGCTTTCGGGCGGGCTCGATTCGTCGTTCGTCACGGCGATGGCTGATCGGATATTGCGACAACGAAGCGGCAACGCGGTGCACTCCTATTCTGTAGATTTTGCGGATCATGGCAAGAAGTTCGTCAAGGACGCGTACCGTGACACCGCCGATACGCCGTTCGTGCGTGAATTCGTCAAGCAGGTGAAGACGCGGCACACGGAGGTCGTGTTGAACAATCGCGAGCTCGCGAACATGCAGGTGCGGCGTGCCGTCGTCGATGCGCTCGACTCGGCATGGTTGGGGAGCGATCTGTTCCCATCGCTCTATCTGCTCTTCAAGGCAGTACGCGAGAATTCGACGGTCGCATTGTCCGGCGAGGCAGCCGACGAAGTGTTCGGCGGCTATAGATGGTTCCACACGCCGGAAACCGTCAACCTCGACACTTTCCCGTGGATGCTGGTTGTGCCGTCGACGCTCGACATGTTGTTGTCGCCGGACCTGTCACAGGAGCTTCGCCTGAAGGAGTATGAGGCCGACTGTTACGCCCAGGCACTCCGCGCTGTACCGCATGTCGGCCAGTCCGGCGTCGAGAAGCGTATGCGTGAGATCTGCCACCTCCATCTCGTCAACTGGCTGCCGATCCTGCTGGACCGGAAAGACAGAATGAGCATGGCGGTAGGCCTCGAAGTGCGTGTGCCTTTCTGCGACCACGAACTGATGCAGTATGTGTTCAACACCCCATGGAGCATGAAGACGTTCGATGGACGCGAGAAGAGCCTGCTACGCGCAGCAGCCAGCGACGTCGTGCCGGAAGCCATCCTCACACGCATGAAAAGCCCCTATCCCGCCACGCAAGACCCTGCGTATGAACAGGCGTTGCGTGACGGCATGGACAGCGTGATCTCGAATTCGACGCCGCGCACGGCAAAGACTTTCAACCTGGACGCGGTCCGCGAGCTGATCGATCAACCGCTGAACGAAGTCAGTATTGGTTGGGAACGATCGGACATCGATCACGCACTTGCGATGTCGGACTGGCTGGAAAGGTACAACGTGGAACTCGTATAAGGCGAGGTGGCGCTATGAGATTTTAGCGCCGGATGCGCTCTGCCGCCGTCCCTGCTGGCCAACACAACACGCGCCGATAAGTTCGCCTCGTAGAGGGCAAACAGACGCATCAAGGCTTCGCGGCTCCGATCAAGGGTGCCGATACATGTCATTCGCCTTCGGCAAACACTGATCCGACGTGTGGTCAGTTGCATCGACATGGCGCTTGGGCGTATCGCGAAAGTGAAAGGAGGTCGAGGGAGAGCCCGTGAAGAGGACTGCTTGTATCACCAGCCAATGAAACGTTCAAGGAGAACACATGGCGACTACCCAGGATATCGCTGCACGGATCGATGCACTCGAAAGCCAATTCGCGCTGGACCGGCTCATCGCCGCATACAGTCAGGCGTTCGACAATCGCGATGAGGCACTGCTACGCAGCATTTGGCATAGCGATGCGAGTCTGTTACTGGGCGACGCGTTCGGCAACTGTACCGGTATCGATGCCATCATCGAGTCAGCTCACAAGAACTGGGCGCAGATCCCGTACATGCATCACTGGACGGCCAATCCACTGATCGACATTAACGGCGACCTCGCCACGGGCAAGGTGGCGCTCAACGCGCTGGTTACCCATGCGGAGATGGGGCCGGTCCAGATCAGCGGCCTTTATCACGACCGGTTCGAGCGCCGTGACGGCCACTGGGCATTCACGGAGCGCAGATTCGATTTGCACTACGTGACGCCCCTGCCGAACTGGAAACCGGTTGCCGGAATCGAAGCTGCGTCCCAGTCCTGAGCCGAATAGCCAGGCGGATCACCGGGCCGGATCAACGTCCGGAGCAACTTCGGGCCAGTGTGGAGGACACTCTCCGCAGTCTGGGCGTCGACCAGCTTGCCGTCGCCAATCTGCGCCGCCTGGACGTCGGGCCCGGACTGAAGGCCGAAGGTGATCAGGTCGTCGACCTGGATGACCAGCTGGCTGTGAGTTGCGGCTTTTGATCAATATCTCGGTGACATTCATACGTAAGTCCTACGTACTTTTTGTTGGCAACGCCCAGTACCGCTTATGGAATGACGACAGCCCACAAGGTGTTGTATTGATGTGACCGGTCAACTCACATGCACTTCGAGATTGCAGGCCGCCAATGGACGGGTTCGATTGGTAGAGAAAACTCCCCGTCGTGAAGACCAGCCCATCCGGAACGCTGTCGACGCTGGATTTCGGGAGGTTCGGGTCGAGCCGCTGCTCGGCCCGGATTCGATGATTATCGGCGTCCGGTAGGTACCCCAAATTCGCGAATCAATCGTAACGCGAAATCATACGAGGAGTAATTGATGAGTGTAGCGACCACACATACTGCTTCGGAGCTGACCGCGGCGCGTGAACTGCGCGCCATGATGCAGGGAAGAGTCGTGTTGCGCGGCGACGATGACTATGCTCGCACGCGGCGGATATGGAACGGAGCAGTGGAGAACCAGCCTGCGTTATTTGCAGTGTGTGAGACGTCCGCCGACGTCGAGGCAGCCGTGCGTGTCGCGCGTCGCAATGGCCTGCCGCTCTCGGTGCGCGGCGGCGGGCACGACTGGGCAGGCCGTGCCTTGTGCCCGGATGGACTCGTCATTGACCTCGCCAGGATGAGGCAAGTAGTCGTGGACCCGCACTCGCGAGTCGCGACAGTCGCAGGGGGCGCCACGACCAAGGACCTGGCCGTGGCCGCCGGCTCCCACGGCTTAGTCGCGGCATTGGGCAACTGCGGTGCAGTCGGCGTAGCCGGCCTGGCCCTGGGTGGTGGCTATGGCCCTCTCAACGGTCGATACGGTTTGGCAGCGGACAACCTGCTTGGCGCTGATGTGGTGCTTGCGGATGGGCGGCTCGTGGCCACCGGTCCCGATGAGGAGCCGGAGTTGTTCTGGGCGATCCGAGGCGGTGGCGGCAACTTCGGCGTGGTTACGTCTCTGCGGTTCCGTCTGCACGAGATGCGTCACATGCTCGCGGGGCCAATTGTGTATTCCTGGAGCGAGGCCGAATCGGTGCTGCGCCGCTACGCGGCCTTTGCGGCCACCATGCCTGACGAACTCGGTGTATCTATGGGAATGCCGTCCGGCCCGGATGGCCAGCCCACGCTATTGTTGTTGCCGCTTTGGAATGGCGACAAGCACAGGGGCGAGCAGGTCATACGTGACTTGCAAGCCCTTGGTACACCTCAGCTTGCCCAGGTCGGGCCGACGACCTACGGCGACATGCTTGCCTTGTTCGACGCGGCGGTGGATGCGGCAGACGGCTGCCATTGGGAGACCCGGACGCGCTCACTGCCCGTGCTCACGCCCGGTGCCGTCGATGCGATCATCACGGCGGTCGCCCGCAAGACGTCGCCCTATTCCATGGTCAACTGGCACCACGCCCGCGGCGCGGCCACGCGTATCGCTGCAGAGGAGATGGCTTTCGGCTTGCGCTGGGAACATTTCATGGTGGAGATCATCGCCGGTTGGAAGCCCGACGCGGGTAACGGCGCGGAGCACCGGCAATGGGCGCAGGAGCTTTGGGAAAACCTCGCCCCCTTTGCGTTGCCAGGCGGCTACGCCAATTTCCTGGTACCACGTGATCAAGAACAGGTTCGGGATGCCTACGGCAGCAACGGTGCCCGGCTGAGATCCTTGAAGCGCCGTTTCGATCCCGACGGCGTGTTCGCCTCCGCCATTCCGTTGCCCGACTAGCATGGATGTCCCAAGAGCGCCCGACAACCAACTAAAGGGAGAACGTTATGAATATCGCGGAGAAGACAGTCTTGATCGCCGGCGCCAACCGCGGCGTCGGTGAGGCCCTTGTCAAAGAAGCTCTCAATAGAGGAGCGAAAAGAGTTTTTGCGGACACTCGGGGCGCACTTCCAAATACTGACCCACGCGTGACGGCGCTGACGTTGGACGTAACCAACGCTTCGCAGATCCAGGTTGAGCATTCTCTTGCCCACCTACGGCTGCAAGCCCTGGCGCCACCTCTGGTGCCGCTTGCGCAAGCGGCAAGAACGGAAGCAGAATCGTCCGCACGTGCGGCGCAACGGCGCGGCCTGCAGCAAGACAAGTGGCCGCGCGAGCGGCTGGCATACTTTCACCGGAGGCAACAATGACGCTCGACGAAATCGTGGGCGCGTATTGCGCCGCATGGAACGAGAAGGACGAGGTGGCGCGCACCGCTTTGCTGGAGAAATCCTGGGGCGATAGCGGCGTCTACGAGGATCCGACGAGTGCCGTTCCGCCAGGCCGCGCAGCGCTCCATGCCCATATCGCCGGCTTCCATCGGGCCTATGCGGGCGCAAGACTCGTTCGCACCAGCAGGGCCGACCAGCACCATGGCAAGATTCATTTCACCTGGCAGATGATGTTGCCCGACGGAACCGTTGCCGTCGACGGGCGCGATTTCGGCGAACTCGACACCACGGGACGCATTGCCCATATCGTCGGCTTCTTTGGCCCGCCCCCGGCGCTGTGAGGACGGCCGCGCGCTTTTCTCGTGTGCGGTGCCTCATCCGGCCTTCAGCACCACCCGCTCGATGTCCTGAACGATGACTGGAATAGCCGATCACGACCGGCGCTACGATGGACCGCGTACGCGGGTGCTTTGACCGCCCAGAATGTCGGGCCAATGACTCGCGCCAAGACGCGGACATCCTGGCGTCGCCTCTGCCAAGGAAGCCGCCGTACAGGTGGCGCCGGTTTCTATGTCCGTAGTGGGTCGCAAGGTGACGGTCCAAAAAAACGCGCAGACGTGCCATGAAACGCGAGGTTCGCCGCGAGATTGCGGCGCGCGTCCTTACGCGAACACTGCGCGGTGCTGCGCCGAAGCCGGCGCGAGCTGTGCACCGCCGTTAGCGTCAGCGTCCCCCACCTGAAACGCCGCGGCCGCGCGTTGCAGACTCATCGCCTGCTCCTTCAGCGACTGTGCCGCGGCCGCCGCCTGCTCGACGAGCGCCGCGTTCTGCTGCGTCATGCTGTCCATCTGCGTGACCGCGAGATTCACCTGGTCGATGCCGGAGCTTTGTTCCGCCGCGGCCGCAGCGATTTCCTGCACGACACCGGTCACACGCATGATCGCGTCGCGCGCTTCGTCAATCGTCGAGCCGGTGTTTTCGACCAGCGTTGCACCACTGCCGACGCTGCCCACCGCCTGGTCTGGAATGCGATGCCCTCGATCGTCGCTATGATCTCGACCATGCGACCCGATTCGTTCGAGATCCCCTTCATCGCCGCGACGGCCTGCGTGACCATGTCGCCGCCGCGGTTCGCGATTTTCGCGGCGCCGGCCGCAAGCTCGCTGGCAGTGCGCGCGTTGTCTGCAGTCTGGCGGACCATCGCCGTCATCTGCTCCATGCTCGACGCCGTTTCCTGCAACGACGCCGCCTGGCTCTCGGTGCGCGACGACAGGTCCGCGTTGCCGTTCGCGATCTCGTTCGCGCTGCACGCGACGTTGTCGGACGCATGCTTGATCTGGCAGATGGTACCCGTCAGCGCGTCGCGCATCCGCTGCATTACGTGTAGGAGGCTCGACGTGTCGCCGTTGCGCGTGCGGATCGCCACCGTCAGGTCGCCCGATGCGATCGCGTCCGCCACGTTGGCCGCATAGGCCGGATCGCCGCCGACCATGCGCGCGATGCTGCGGTTCGTCACCGCGACGAGCGTCACGAGGACCGCGGACACGGCCACGAAGATCGCGCCGATCAGCCACAACGACGCCATGAACGCAGCGTCGATGTCGTCAACATAGGCGCCGGTTGCGATGATCCAATCCCACGGCGCATAGCGCACCACGTAGCTGATCTTGCCGACCGCCTGTGTCGACGCCGCGCCTGAATGCGGGAACACGTAGTCGACGAAGCCGCCGTCCGGCGCCTGTGCGGTCGACGCGAACGTCACGTAATGGTGACGGCCGTCGGCATCGGCGCTGCCCGCGAGGTCCTTGCTTTCGAGTGCCGGCTTGATCGGATGCATCACCATCTGCGGCTTCGAATTGATCACGAGGAAGTAGCCGTCTTCGCCGTAGCGGACGCCGCGCAGGCGTTCGAGTGCCTGCTTGCGGGCATCCGCCTCCGGCAACGCGCCGCTTTGCGCCAGCGCCGCATACTCCGTCACGATGCTGAGTCCGACGTGCGCGATGTTCGTGAGGTCGTGCTTACGTTCTTCGATGCGCGTCTCGCGCGACTGCCACGCCGCCGATACGGAGACGGCGAGCAACGCGACGAGGCTGATGATCAACGGCAGCCAAAGCTTCTGCGTAAAACTGAGCTTGTGCATCCTGAGTCCTCGTGCAAATGAATGGAAACCGCGCAGGGCTGCCGTGCGAAGTGGCATGTGTATAGGCGCGCCGTGTGGCGCCGGCGGACTGTCCGGCGGCCATCCAGGTGGTTCCTGCTCGAGTTATCGGCGGATACGAGCGAAAGTTTCATCCCGTGAAACCCTCGGTTACCACCTTGCCAAGGCGTATCGGAGGGCCCTTGTGCGTCGGCTCCCACGGAGCGTCATCAGGCACCAGCCGGCCATCAAGGGTCATTCGGCTGCATTCTCGCAATTGTCAACAATCGATGCGGTGCCCATTGACAGGGCCGGTACCGCTGCCTGAAAGCGCAACGGCACAACACAAATGCGCGGAAAGTCTGCCGCGCATCGCCGCAGGCCAGCCCACGCGCGTCGCGTGGGCGAATGCACAGGTAGATACGCTCTAACGTCGATCGGCGCACTCCATCGTCACGCACTTGCGGAACGCGGCTATTGCGTCGAACGGTTGTGAACCCACGCGCATGCGCTGGGCCGGCAGTTGCTGCGTCGTTTGGCGCGTCGATCTGGCCTAGCTATGCGCTGCGAAAGCCGCGTGCGCTCGGCGTGACGCCCGGCAATTCGGTCGCTCTGATCCTTGCGTTCGCGGTGGCCGGTCTATCGTGCGCCGATGCGCACGGCGAATACTGCGCGACGGCGGAGCGAAATCTAGGTGACTCAACGCTGCTCATTCAGATGGCATCGACCTCGCGGTGGTGACCCTAAGTTTTGCCGCATTTGCTTACAGGGTCTGGACTTGAAAGCTTCGGGTAATTAGACTTCCCCGCGCATTCGTTGATGGAAAGAAAACAATAGGGCCACTCGGGGGTAGATGTGTCGATCCTGCTTTATCAGTTGCTAATCGCGGGCAGCCTGCTCGCGGTTCGGGTACTCGCGTCGGACAGGTTGCTGCCTGCGTGTCTGATCTGGAGTGCGCTGACGCTGTTTAACGTATTCTGGCCGCCGCTGATCGTCATTCAGTTGATGGTGATCTGGGTCACATATGGACTGCTTCAGCCTGCCGAAAAGAAGGCGACGTCGGACAAAACCACTGCTCCTGCCTCCCGGTCTGCCGGAGCGAGGGCATTACCCGGTAAGCCCGCCATCAACCGCCGGCCCGTCACGTTTTCGACGCCCGAGCCGCTGCGTCCGATATCGCAACCCGCCGCACAGAGCGCAGCACCGGCGGCGCCATTGCTCGCGGCGACATTCACACAGTGGGACGATAGTGAGGCGCGGGCGGAAGCCGTTCGGTCAGCGAGCGCGCCGCTGCTTGCAATCTGCTTTGAAGAGAGCACGCGTATCGAACACGCGCTGGAGCTCGCCCTGTCCCGCGTCGAGCGCGAAACCAGAGCGGCTCGGGACCCGCAGTTTGCGGCGCTTTTCGAATTCCATCGTGCGCAAGCACGCGAACGGGTGGTTCGAGCTATAGCGACAGTGCACGGCGGAGTGCCTCAGCCGATGCTGCGAAAGATCGTGTGCGGCGATCTGGGCGTCATCCCCGATCACCCGGATGCACGGGTGCGGGACGCCATCCGTGGCAAGGTCGAAACGGAGATTGCTAGCTACGCGGAGCTTCTCGACAACCTTGTTCGGTCGTTTCGCAAGCCCGGCATGAGGCCGGTCTTCGAACGGTGCCTAGCCGAACTGAAGGCGGAGGATTTGCTGGTACGCATCGCATGCTTCGGTGTTGAAGGTGTCGACTGGCGCAATGTCGCCGATCTTCGCGTTTGGCAGACGCGCGCCGGCGCGCCGATTGAAGCGCGCAAGCCATCCTCATCCCCGCATGTGGGCGGGACCAAGCGAATGACCTTCGGGACGGTGCTCGGAGACGACGGCCCACGCCGCGCACGGATCTCCGCGCAGTTGGAACCGGCCGTAAAAAAGCGCGGGATTCCAAGGCTGGTCCATTTCACGCGTGCCGCGAACCTCGAATCGATTGTCAGACACGGCCTGTGTTCCATTATGGAGGCAAAACTGTTTGAGCTAGATCCGAAGGTCAATGACAAGCAGCGGCTCGACGGCCTTCCATGGGGTGTCTCGCTCTCAATTGCGTCACCGAATCACAAGATGTTCTATAAATACCGCATGCTCGATCAGCAGGAGGAATGGGCCGTGTTACTGATTGATCCTGCCGTACTGTGGAAAAACGATTGTGCGTTCTATGCGCGCAACGCCGCCGACCATCGAATGCGCGGGTTGCCATCTGCCGGACAGAAAACCCTGCGTGCGTTCGAGGCGATGTACGAGCCGCTCGAAGGCGTGCCGTCGAGAGAGGCGCAGCGCCTGAGCCCATTCGATCCAACCGATCCACAAGCCGAAGTGCTGGTGTTCGACCGAATCGAGCCGGGCCTGATCCAAGGCGTTGCATTCGACAGCGCAGCGGTGCGGGCGGTCGGCGCGCGTTTCATCGGCACGCGCGAAGCCAGGCTTTATGCGAAAGGAAAAGGCCCGTTCGGCACGCGGGAATTCGATAACGGACCGAGAAACTGATTCATGGCGACACGTCCTGTGTTTATCCCCGAGTTCGACGGCCCGCTTCTGGTGCGTACCGAAAACGTGGAGTTCAAATGGTCCGCCGGGCTGGCGGTCGCGCAGAAACAGCGTTCGATTGATGCGCTACACGCCAGTGCGCAAGAGCAGTGCGGTCTGGGCGCAATTCTCGAAGTCTCCAGCAAATCGCGGCAGACGGTTGGTACGCAACTGAGCGCATTCAATCTTGCGATCAGAACCGACGCTCATCCGGATGGACTGAGCGTCGAATGTGCGTTTCAGGGCAGCAAGGTGTTCGAAAAGGGCGGCCCGTATTGCGATATATTTGCGATGACGTCGCGCGATGCGAAGCGCGATGCGCGCTTGCAGCATTCGGGCCACCTCATCGGCTTTCGCTTCGACGAGGTCGACTGGCCCTTGCAGCCGCGCACCGCTTTCTATGACTGGCTTTACCTATTGGCACTGTCGCAGCACGACGGATGGCTCGATAGGATTGCCGGCTACCATGCGTTTACCGACATCGAGTTTAATCCCGGACGCTCGATCAACTGCCAGGCGTATGCGCTCGCACTGTATGCATCACTTGCAGCGCGCGGCCAGTTAGAGGCGGTCGCGCAGGGACGGGATGCGTTTATCGGCGTGGTCGGCGGCCGCCCGGTCAGTCACACGGCGCAGGACAGTATCCAGCAAGGCTCTCTGTTCTGACGCATCGCGCCTCGAAGCAAACACCCCGAGCAAAGTCAGACGGATACTTTTTGACAACCATTACATCGCCGCGTCCGGACGGCCCGAACACTGTACGCGCGTTTTCAGAAAAGCGTCGGCTTCAATCGTTCATTGCTGTCAAGTCTCGGGTTCTCTCCCGGTACACGGACGAAGGGATTACAGGATTCAACAGGAGAAAGCTACCAAGGGTTGAGAGGACTTGATAGTGGTAGGAAAAACATTACCGTACGGGCTGCGCTGGCTCACTTCGTCGCGAGACTGCGTTCCGTGGGGCGACGGAATGTCCGTTTTCGAGAGCGCTGAATGTCCCTTGTGGGTCGGCCAGAGAAGCTCGCCGGCCGACGCGATCAGCGGTGATCCGCGCATCCAACGAACTTCCGGGGTCGGCCACAAGTGGACCTTCGACGAGATGACCAAATTCGTTGACAGTCTCACTCTATAGGTGCTTTCAGTCCCCGCTCGATTCCATGATCATCCATGCACACCGTGCCTCATGGTGGCGAAGCGAAGCCTCCGCTGGCCTATTTTCTTGCGATTTTGGCGGTCTCAAACGACGACCTTCGTAACATCCGTACTCAGAGTCCTTAAGGTCATCGCAAAGATGAACGGTGTGGGTTCGCGAATCAATTCGGAACATGTGCAGATCGAATAGCTTGTGCAAATCAGCCCTCAGAAGCAAGCCGTTCGTGACGTCGTTTGTGTGTACGCCACGGTACGGCACGATGTGGGCCGCCTCCAGCAGCGCTTCCACATTACAACCCGTGATGACGCATTCACCCGAATATTCATCGAGCAAGGAACGCCGAAATTTAGGCTGGCCCTCTCTTTGCACCAAAGCTGCCATGACTCGGCGCCGAGCGTCCTCGCTCGGATCAAACATACCAGCGGATGCCACGCTTATCCGCGCCGTGTCCAGTTCGACGGAGTCGGGAAGAGCTACCCGTCTCGGGCGCAATTTTCCTTCTCCGACCTCGGCGAGCTCCCAAACGCCATGCACGGCGGGCTGATACTCGGTGAATCGAACGCCGCGCCCTTCGCCGATTCGCACGAGCCTGTCGTATTTATTGCCAGAATCGGTCGTTCGTGTTTTGGAGTTCACCCCGTGATTTCCGCGCGAGTTGCAGTTGACGGAAAGCACCGACAAGTCAGGGCTTAGATTCTTTAAAGCGAAGTCGGGGATTCGCTCGACTATGTAGTCGCCAACCTCGGTCGAGGATACCGGTCGGCCCATAGCAAGTACGGCATCGAGAACGATTTCCCAGGTGGGCTTCGGGCCATAACGATATCTTCGGGGCGCTTTCGTCTTTGCGACTTCTGATGACATTTCCCAACCCATTTTCAGTTTTCGTACATACTGCGTCGACACAAAGCATAGCTCACCACGTCATCGACGCGGTTGAATGGCAGCTATGGAGCGCGGCGACAGTCCGTAACGGGTCGACCCGAGCCAGTCGTCGCCCGGCTCAGTCCGGCCACAAACCGACTTTCACATGCGTCGTTGCTCGGACGTTCAAGCGCCGGCTGCGCCCCGTAACCGGCCATCCGGTCGCAAACGACGAACGTTCGCTCATAGGCCGCAATGTAGGCTGTTCAGTAGCTACGTTTTATCCGTTTTAGTAACCGCCGCCAACGTATCTGCCATTGGGTGCCAACTGCGGCCTCCCACCGACGTATGAGCCGTCGGGTGCCATCGTCGGGGTGCCGCTTACGTATGACCCGTCCGGCGCCATGGTCGGGCGTCCGCCGACGTAGGAACCATTCGGCGCCATCGTTGGTTTCCCACCACCTACGTAACTGCCATCAGGTGCCATCGTCGGGGTTCCATTGACGTATGAACCGTCAGGAGCCATCGTCATCTGAGAGAAAGCATACGGGGGGGCAGCAAGCATTCCTAGAGCGGTAAGCGACAACAAGATCTTCATGAACTCTCCGTTCTGTAGATGGCTTTTGATTCCACGAGCATGATAGTGAATTGCCACTGTGCAGACATCGGCAATATGATTATCCGTGTAGCGATACGATTAACGTCCGCGTCATTTTAGTGGAATACCCTTCGTTGCATAGATTACCCAGTCATAATTTTCGTTGAAGTGATCCAGCCCCGCTAAGTCCGAGACATTCACAACAAATGCTCTTGATTGATTTGCCTTAATTATCTGAGCCAGACCGGGTTCGCCAAGTTCCACGACTATGGCGCCCTGCGGAAGGGGCTCATTGAAAACATCCACCACATAAGACTTTATGGACGGCGCTTTCTTGTTAATGAAATACAATTTTATTTCGGTGATATCGTAAGGCAGCGTGTTTTCCAATTTAATTAGAAACTTGGTCCCTTTGTCGCCATAGCCAGTGTTGTAGTTGCCACTGAAGGCGTTTACTTGACGCAAAGTACTAACCTTGTCAGGGATATCGACGGAGGTTTTCCCGATGCACGCCCTTTCGATCGCAAAGACCATCTCCTTGGTCTTGGCACCCTTCATGTTCTGCAGGATGCAGTCGTCGTAGGGGTTCGCAAATGCCGTCGAGGAAAAACCCAAAGCAAATATTGTGGTTATCAGTAGCTTCACTCTTCGTCCCCCCTCGCTTTTTGTTTAATCGCTCTTGCGCTTGGTCAAGCGAATCTATCGCGTCTGAGCGATCCACTGCGTCACCAAGCGCACATACGGAACAATTTAACAGCACGCAACACGTACGTTACAACACACAGCTTTACACTAACGGATACTCAATGACTGGCGAGAACGGTTACAACGGGAAACGCCCTTCGCCTCCTGCAGACGACGGTCACCTTAGTCTGACTGACCGTCGCCTCGCACCTGGAAAAGGCACATGGATGACCGCTGTTTCCAGTGAGCTGCGGTCGAGGGGACTCGGCCTCGAGCGGCGGCACCGGGTCGGCTGCGGAAGTTCGAAGCCGACTGGGGTTCGAGCAAGCCACGCTCGACTTCGAGCTTCCGGGTTCGGCCACAACCGGTCACTCGGCAAAGCGGCGAGAATTGGCGACAATTTTCGTTCGACGTATCCTTGAGGATCGATGTTCTGACACTCTTGGCCAACGACCCGATAACAAAGCCCGATGCAATCACATCTCAGAATCGCCAGGCCTGTCAGTGACCTTTCGCGGGCAGAAAGCATGTATTGCGCCGCGCTCAGCCTGGTTGTGCTGGCAAAATTTCAAGACCATCAGGGGTTCGATGGGGTGATGCTCGGACGTTCCGGCATGGACTATCACTTCGAGTTCACACAGTGCCGCGAACATCCGGTAGCGCCAACACCGACACGTGAGGATTTGCTGGTGTTTTACGCCCCGGATCGAGTTGAGTGGCGGTCGACTTGCGATCGCCTCGCCGAGAGCGGATTTGTTTGCGTGACGTCGCTCAACCCTTATTGGGATGTGTCAGGTAGAACATTTGAGGATCACGACGGCTATCGAATCGTTTTGCAAAACTCGGCATGGTCCTCATGATGCATGCGTAATGCAATTCGACGCCAGCTCGACCGCTTTGCAGCAAGTCGCCCGGTCGCGTAAAAGGCAAACTCCGGCCACAAGCCGTCACTCGACAGTGGCTCTCGAAAGCGGCCGCTCACTGACATTGACCTAAGGAGCGGCAGGCTCTAACATGCCTTTCATGCTCGCTTACGCCCATTACCCCTCGCGCCTCGTTCACGCATGCTGTCACGGCCTGCCAGGGGGAGCTTGCGTCTAGCGCGCCAATCTGCGTCACGTCCGAGCCTCAACTGGCCACCCGTTGCGAAACCGGTGGCCTTTTTGTTTTTCACGATCGCTCCACCACGCGAAAATTCCAATGCCACTCGTCCTATATGACACCTGGTCGCGCGCCGTGCGCCCCTTCAAGCCGATACAACCCGATCACGTCGGCCTGTATTGCTGCGGGCCTACGGTGTACGACCACGCGCATATCGGCAATCTGCGGACCTATGTGTTCGAAGACGTGCTCCGACGCGTCCTGATGCTAAACGGCTACCCCGTACAGCACGTCGTCAATATCACCGATGTCGGTCACTTGGTCTCCGATGCCGATGAGGGCGAAGACAAGATGGAGAAAGGAAGCCGCCGAACGGGAGAGTCGGCATGGGCGATCGCCGAGCGTTATACAGAGGCTTTCCTGGCCGACTGGCGAGCGCTTAACTTGCTGGAGCCTTCGGTCTGGTGCCGCGCAACCGACCATATCGCGGATCAGTTCGCCTTCATTGTCACCCTTGAACGCGCCGGTTACACGTACCGGACCGCAGATGGCGTGTACTTCGACACCAGCAAGCAGGACGATTACGGCTTTCTGGCTCGCCTCGACCATGAGGGCCTGCAAGCCGGCAAGCGGGTTGCACTAGGCGAGAAAAAGCGCGCCACGGATTTCGCGCTATGGAAATTCAGCCCCGCTGATTCCCGCCGCCAGATGGAATGGGACAGCCCTTGGGGACGCGGCTTTCCCGGCTGGCACATCGAGTGCTCGGCGATGTCGGCCAGGTACCTGGGGTCCTGGTTCGATATTCACTGCGGAGGTGAAGACCACATCGCCGTGCATCACAGCAACGAAATCGCGCAGACGCAAGCCGCGCACGGTACCCGGCTCGCCAACTTCTGGATGCACGGCCATTTCCTTACACTGGACGCTACGAAAATGTCCAAGGCGGGCGGTGACTTCCTCCGCCTGCAGACACTGGTCGACCGCGGAGTCGATCCGCTGGCGTATCGCTACCTGTGCTTGACGGCGCACTACAGAAGCTCCCTGCGTTTCAACTGGGATGCGCTTGAAGCCGCAATGGTCGCGCTCGACCGGCTACGCAACGTCTATGCGAGTTGGCCCACCGGTGGTACGGCGGATGAGCGTTTTGTCGCCCGGTTCAACGCTGAGGTCAATCAGGATCTGAATCTACCCCGCGCACTAGCCGTGCTGTGGGATCTGGTGAGGAGCGATTTGCCTCCTGCCACGCGACGGGCCACCGTTGACAGCTTCGATTCGGTACTTGGGTTACGACTGCCCGATTGGCAGCCGGACAAGCGGGATATCCCGGCAGACATTGCTGCGTTGGCCGAGCAGCGCGAAAAGGCGCGCGCCAACAGGGACTGGGACCAAGCGGACCGCCTACGTGACACATTGAGAGCCTTCGGATGGCAAATCGAAGACGGTGAGCGCGGGCAACGACTGATCCGGACTGTCAAAGGAACGACGATACTTGGGGACGGCTGCGTATGACGCTCGAAAGATTGGCGGCTCTGTGCGTCCTATGCGCTATGCGGGGCGCACAACGCGGGCGAGATGGCAACGGCTCGGCGCGACCGGTTGAACGTCTGCTTCGCGTGCGATCGACGGCCCGCTCCTGGTCGCTTTATGCCTTTTGCATGAGGCGCACACCGCAGACGATCGTTGTGCTCTGTCGCGGGACGCAGTGCGGCAAATTTCGGACTTTCGGTATCGACCGTCTATTTGGTGACAATCGAACCGGGCGGTGGCGCTCCGGTAGACTTCAACTCCTGCCCAACCTTGCCGGGATTGCATGGACACCCAGCTTTTTATCATCTGCGGACTTACATTCGTAATTCACGTTATCGCGACACTGGCTTACGCTGTGCGGATCGCGGGTGTTCGCACTCGGCGTATCGCTGTGTCGTTTTCTCTGTTCGGAATCATCGCCCTTGTCTCCCGCACGGCGAACTCCTTTCAAGGGCCGTTCATAGCTAAGCGCGTCGAGCTTGATATCGCTCGGCATCTTGAGGGTGGCCTGCTCGGTGACTTTCGGCTCTTCCTGATTACCGCGACGGCGGCAAGCATAGTCGGCGCGTTACTGATCCCAACGTTCCAGCGCTATTTCAGTCGCGCCGTCGAGCACTTCCAGGCTAATCGTTCATTGTCACGCCTGTTGCTCCACATTTTTAGCCGTGGCGGCATCAACTATCTGCGGGACGGCGCGCGGGTTCCGTCGCGCCAAAACATCGCCCAGCTAGCGAGCGGTACCGGTGTCTCCGCGACGGTGATAGTTCTCAATATCTTCGCCACGGCGATCTGGACTGTCGGCGTTTTCGCGTCGCTCTACGCGGGATACCTCAAGCCAGATTTGCGCGTGACGTGCGCCAATCTATCGTCGGTCATTAATGGCTTTGCGACCGTAGTGTTAGCGGTGGTCATTGACCCGCAGGTTTCCGTCATGACGGACGACGTCATCGAAGGCCGAATCCCCGAAAACACCTTCCGGCGAGCGATCACTACCCTTGCCGGGGCGCGTGTTCTCGGGACTGTGTGTGCACAAATAATGCTCGTACCGGCCGCGCTCATTATCGTACGCGTCGCCGAGCTGATTTAGAGCGCAGTGTGCCATCCTCGGACGCGGTGATTGACCGATCACGGCGATAGTAAGGCCGCTCCGGGATTCGTTAGCGCCGGCATCAGTCAGGCTCGATCCGGCCATGAAGTGTCATTCGCCACTATTGTCGAACAGAGGTTCAGACGTCGGTTCTCCAATCGCATGCGGCCATTGGCCTCCCGAACACGCACGCCTATCCTCCCGAGTGCTTTGTTCCGGGATGGTACGCGAGCATCTCGGCGTAGCTATCCGCTGCACTCGTTGTGTTGGTACTCGCCTGGATAATGTCGTACTTCTGGCGCATGGACGTCATATGCGGGACTGCCTCGCATGGCGTTCCTTCGTCGGACGCCAGACCGATAGTGCGAGACAAAAAAGGGGACTCCCAGGTTCGACAGTGCGTGTCAAAGCGGTCAGGGCCAGCCCGTCGCAACAATCTCTTCAGTCCTTCGGTGAGTCATCATGATCCGCCGTGCCGCCTTGCCGCCCTTCCCTGACGTCCGGGTTCACGTTGGCTGTCCCGTTGTTGTTTCCAATGGTGAGCGCTATTGGCAACGGATTTTCGATCCCGCTAAGGTGACAGTCCTCACCCTTGACTGATAGCCTGTAGGGCCCAAGGTTCGTTCCCTCCAGGAAAACAGTCAGCCTGGTGTGATGGTGCCCGCGAAAAAGTACCTGTTTCCCTGTGAACCCTTTTGCTGCAGTGAGCCAGCGGGAATTGTCAGCGTCAGGCCTCCGACTGTCAGCGTCGTCGACTGTGTCTGCGGCGTTAGCGCACTCGCTGTGGCCGCAAGCGTGAACGTCGCGTCGAATGCGAACGCCTTAGACCTCGGTGCGAGCTTGACTTTCGGTGCGAAGGAGGCAAATTGTAGTGCTCCAGCGGGGATCGCTATAGATACCGAGAAGGTTCCCGCGGTAAGGGAGATGGATCCGACGGACGCTAGGGACGTAGTGTCGATGTTCGCCAACAATCGGAGAGCTCTCACTGGTCACAAAAAGCGTTTTGCCATCCGCTGAAAGACCTAGCGCTTGAGCCCCGTCATTGTAGGATACTTGGGTATGCAGAGAGTTTGAAGTCAAATCGATTACGTAGATCGTGAGGGCGTACCGGGCTGCCTCATACAAGGTTTTGCCATCCGCGGAGATTACCCCGTACTGCGCATAGGGAAGGTTCTGGATGGCTCCCACGAATGTGTTGGCCGATGTATCCAGAATCAGTACCCCCCTGTCGCACGCAAGATATGCCAGAGGTGCGGTCGGGGACATGGCGATATTTGCACACCTCGTCTGGGGTGATGGAATTTGTGTGACCGCAAAGGTCGTTGTATCGACGACAACGAACGACCCATAAACCGGACTTGTGGCACTGACGAACAACTTCTTGCCGTCAGGGGTGAGACCGATGTTGGCGGCATCTTCCAGTCCAGTGGGCACGACCCTGGTTACCGTGTTCGTCGAGGTGTCGATGACGCTCACGTCAGGGCTGGTTTCGGAAGAGGCATAGGCCCATTTTCCGTCCGGAGAAACAACAACCTGTTCTGGCAAGGGCGCCTGAGGTTGAGCAATAACTGTTCGAGATGCGGTATCAAAGACGTAGATCAGGTTGGGGTAAGCCCCGACGTATGCTCGCGAACCGTCGGGACTGAGTGCAACGCCGTAAGGCGAACTGATCGCGGATAGAGTCGTCAGAACGGTGTTTGTTGAGGTGTCGGCAATCGCGAGGCCGCTCGAAGTCGTAATGTATGCGAGTTCTGCCTGTACCGGGTCGGATATTGCGGAAAATCCCAAACCCACGACAACCATGCATGCAGCTAATCCGCGGGGCACATCACGTGCAAGACGATATGAACACATTTCCCACCTCCGGCTGTCGGATTCGCCGGATGCTTTGGCGCATCGGGGCGAAAGGCGCGAATAGCTAGGTTCAATGACCATCGTGGTTGGCAAGGCTTGCGGTCGGACGGACGGCGAACGTGACTTGAACGCCACGGGTGTCGAGGACAGGCCAGTTAGCGAACTGCTCATGGCGAGCCAGATGCATGCGCGACTGCAGTCGACGCAGTGCGCGTCGTGAGCCGAGGTTAGGCCCGGACGCGGCATACAGTACCATTCCGCGTGTGCGCGGAATGGCTGCCGACGACCCGCAGGGCCGACCGGAAACACGTGGATCGTCGCGTCTGAAGAATAGCAACTGCTGCCGCGAATGCGCGCCGATATCTCAGCGTTTTACGCCTTTCTGCAGGACTTCTGGTGGCACTTTCTGTGGTGCACGCACACAGAAGAACCAGCGCCATATTGCGCAGAATCCGAATACCCAAAAAAATGCCGGCATCTGCACAGGAAAGACTTTCACCCAATGCGGATTTGAGCGGTACGCACGCAGAAAGGCAAAACGAGATCGAATCGGTTTTCCCGAAACCGCGAAAATCAGTCACCGGCACCGATTTGCCAGCCGACTAGGATGTGTGGATGGCCGTTGAACACATCAAAGCGGCCGTAGAGGTGGGGCCGGGTTCATGGTCCGGAAAGGGTTGGGAGTGTGAGTTCGCCGATCGAGAAAGCCGTCATTCGGTGTTGAAGTCAAACCGCCGACCGCAGTCGCCCACATTGCCGACGTAGCGGTCGCCCGGTCCCAGCGGCAGCAACACGCCCTGAGCCAGTCCGTCAAGTGGTTTCAGAGGAAAGCGTGGTGCTTCCTGGAAGCGTCGCGCGTTCGAGAAGTGGCGAGCCATGTGTTCTCAACGCGTTCAGATAGGCGCTCTTATCGTAGGGTTTTCCCGTCTGCCAGCAACGGTAGAGGATGCGTATCCATTTGAACGCCAGCGCCCGCACCGCGGCCTGGTATGAACTGCCCTTTGCGCGCTGCTGCCGATAGTAGAGTCCGGCCCAGAACGATTTGTTGATCGTCTGGCCGGCCCATTCGACGAAGGTCTGGCGCAGGAATTTCGGACACTGCCAGCGCCAATGCACCCAGCTTTTCTTGCCGCTGCGCTCGGTGACCGGTGCAATGCCGGCATACTGCTGCAGTTCATGCGCGCTGCGAAAGCGCTCACGTTGTTCGCCGAATGCCGCGAGCAGACGCGGCGTCAGATGCGGCCCCGCGCCTGGAAGCGACTCAAACAGCGCGAAGTCAGGTAGCGTGCGCGCCAGTGCTGCGATCTCTTCATCGAAGATGTCAATCACCGCGAGCGTGGTCCGCAGCTGAGCCACCAACGCTAGCGCATGTAGCCGGTAGGGCGTGATGATGCCGGGATCGTCGGTAAGTGCCTCCGCGCTGCGAATTGACTTGATACGCTGCTCGATCAGCCTGGCGCGACCACAGTTGTGCCCACGAAAGAACGCCTCAAGCGTATTGCTGCTTGCACGCTTGACCGCCAGCAGCGTTGGCCATCGAGACAGGAAATCACAGAACAACATCGTGTCGATATGATCGAACCAGTCGAGCGTCTGGGGAAAATACTGCTTGAGCGCGCTGCGCAAGCGATTGGTGAAGCGGACTCTGTCGTCGACCAGCAGACGGCGCTGCTCAATCAGACTCGACAACGATCGCATGCCGGCGCTCTGCGGTCTGAGCGGTGCGAATCGCTCCGGGTGACGTCGCAGCAGGTCCAGCGCCAACTCCGCGTCGGAAGGATCGTCCTTGGCGCGACTCGGCTTGAATGCCTGTCGATACTTCGCAAGCGTCGTCGGGTTGATCGGAAATAGAATCAAGAAATCATACTTCCGCAAGGCGGAGACGATCGGGCCTTTGGCCAGTTCGAGCGCGACGGCGATCGGGGCGCCGAAGCGTTGATGCATCGCTCTGGCCCATTCGTCGATGCTCTCGACCCGATGCGGGATGCAGCCGAACTCCACCTTATCGTTGCCGTCTGCCTGCAGGCAGAAGTCATGCTTCGTGTCACCCCAGTCAATGCCGACGTAGGCAACGAAGCGCTGAGTCGATTGCGTAGCCATCTGCACCTCCACAAGTGGTAGATTGGCTGGCAGGGGCATGCATGCTTGAGCTCAGCGAGGTCATTATAGTGAGCCGGTGCGACGGCGAACCCTGAGAATTCGTTATCGAGCGCAAGCGCACCCCTGGGTGCGAAGATATTGCCGTAATCGTCCAGGCGATCGGCCGAAATATTCGTCGCCTACGGGTGCATGTCCCGCCACTGTTGGACTGGCAGTGAGCTGCCAGTCCAACAGTATCTATCGATGGAAGGCGGGACAGACTACCTATAATGGCCGAAAAGAGGCCAAGCGCATGCTCAATGTGCACGGCGACTAAGCCAAGGTCCTTTCCATTTTCAGGCGCGCCAATACATGCGACCATCGGAATTGACAGCGCAGCCTGACCGAGGAGAATTTGCAGTACGTCTGAGGCAAGGAATACGCGTTCGAGCCGCACGAATCGCGCGGCGGTTGCACAATGCAACGATCACCGAAATCAGGGTCGCATCCGTTCATTGACGGAAGTCCTCAACCTGCCGCCTTTTCAAACGCAGGCGTCCATTGATAAGTTGAATGATGCTCTAGAATCTTGGCGTCTCGGGTACAACAAACGAAACCCAGCCGGGGCTTCACTGTTTCGCCCCGATCACCTGTTATTTAACGGCGGGCGTTTTCTTCCAACTCTTCAATGCGCCGAATCGATGGCCGGAAAAGACGTCAACCAACCCGAAATGTCAACACTAAAATACCCTTCAAAATCATTAGGTTATTTGTGACAGGCAAAAAAACTCACCTTTAACTTTAATTCTGCAAACAACAGCCAGCTTTTGGTTTAGCGGGATCGCTGCGACCTCCGCCAAACCGTACCTTCGTCGTTCATTTTCCGATTGTCGCGGATTCATGTTTTGCTTAACTTATCAGGTGAGGAATTAAGCGATAGTTGATGCAAGAGACAAGCTATCGCTTTACCTCTAGAAAGGTCAACTATCGGTTAACTTTGCGATCGCAGTCGTTATTGATATCTACCATGAAAGTGCTTCGAAGGACTTTTCAGACCTTCGGCCGCCGTCTAATCCCCCCGCGTCACAATGGTTGTCGCCTGGATAAAATTGGAATCTGGGGGCGATAAAGAGAGAACAAGTTGGCGCGTTACGGAAAGACATTCAAGGACAGAGCGGTGGCGCGGTTGCTGCCGCCGGAGAGCGCATCAGTGGAAAAGGTTGCGCGAGAGATCGGTGTTGGCGCGCAGACGCTGGAGCGCTGGCGCAGTGATGCGCTGTCCATGCCCGCTCGCGAGCGGGCATGGACAGCGGCCGCCCGTTTCGAGGCGGTGTTGAACACGGCAGCGATGGACGAGACGGCGCGCAATGCGTGGTGCCGCGAGCATGGCGTGTATCCGCAGGAACTGGCGCAGTGGCGGCAAGCGGCCACGCAGGCGCTGGCCGAGCCCGAAGAGGCCCGTGCGAGTCCACAGCAGACGAAGCAGGACCAGCGTCGCATCAACGAACTGGAACGCGAACTGCGGCGCAAGGAGAAGGCGCTGGCTGAGACAGCAGCGCTGCTGGTACTGTCAAAAAAAGTCGCGGCGATCTTCAACACGGACAAGGGCGAGGACGAATGATCGGCCTCGAGGATCGCCAGCGGCTGGCCCGGGAAATCGAATCGGCCAATCGGGCTGGCGCACGGTTGCGTCTGGCCTGCGAGGTCGCCGGAATCGATGTGCGAACGCTGCAACGCTGGAAGGCCAATCAAGGGCTCGTCACTGGCGACGCCAGGCCCGGCGCGATGCGCCTGCTGCCCGCGCACACCTTGAGCCCGCAGGAGCGGGAAAACGTGCTGCGCGTAGCCAGCGAGCCGCGCTTTGCCGACATGCCACCGGCGCGCATCGTGCCGATGCTGGCTGACGAAGGCGTGTACATCGCCAGCGAATCGACCTTTGCGCGCGTGCTGCGCGAGCATGGGCAGATGAGGCGCCGTGGCCGTGCCAGAACTCCTTCGAGCGGCCGGCCGCCGACCACGCACGTTGCAACCGCGCCGCGCCAGGTGTGGTGCTGGGACATGACCTATTTGCCGGCAACGGTCACAGGGCGATGGTTCCACCTGTACCTGATTCTGGACCTGTACAGCCGCAAGATTGTCGGCTGGGAGGTGCACGACAGCGACGCGGCCGAACACGCTGCTCATCTCGTACGTCGTACGGCGCTCTCCGAAGGCATTGCCGCCCTTGAGGCCCGGCCGGTGCTGCACGGCGATAACGGGGCGACGCTGAAGGCCACTACCGTGCTGGCGATGCTGCACTGGCTGGGCATCAAGCCGTCGTACTCGCGCCCCCGGGTCAGCGACGACAACGCCTATGCCGAGGCGCTGTTCCGAACCGCGAAGTACCGGCCGGAGTTTCCGGTCACAGGCTTCGAGGACCTGAACGCTGCTCGCACCTGGGCTGCCGGCTTCGTGCAGTGGTACAACTTCGAGCATCGTCATAGTGGCATCCGTTACGTGACGCCTGCGCAGCGTCATGCCGGCGACGATCATGCGCTTCTCGCGGCACGTCACGCACTGTACGTGCAGACGAGGCTGTCGTTAAAAAGCCCAGGGATTACCGCGATAACGATGCATGTCATTAACGCTCATCGCCGGACGCTCGACCTCAGGCGGAAACACGCACCACGTACGGTCAGCGTGAAGGAAGAAATAAATTGCCAACGCGCCTGCTGGCCGCAATGCCTCGACGCACACATAGCGTCGTTGACTCGAGGGCATGCGACCAAACCGGGTTACCCGAACCGGCATCGTCGGAGTCGGCCCAAGCCATTTTTCGACCACCAAACGCAAAGACCTGTCCGCCATACCCATCGACTTCTCCTTCAACTTCGCTCTCCTTGATTCAGCCATCCACCTGTTAGGCTTAGGGCTACGAATCCTGTGTCATTGAGAACTCGATGCCTCTGCACGACTCGCAGACGGCTATTGCGGCACTGTGTCGATGGCTACCATGGCGAGAGCTTTGAATGCAAATTTCTAACTCATGACATTGGCGCCTTGCTGGTGGATTAGCATGCCACGCGCTGCATAGTGTCATTATCATCACGGTGACGACTATGTCACTACGTGGATTCCCCGAAAGCGGCCGAGCGCGTCAGCGGTTGCTGCGCCGGCTGCTGACGAAGTGTTGCTGGCCACGGCATCCGGACGGCGGGCCGGCGTACAGGCGGCGCAAGCCTGCCTTGCCGCCATGCCCGGCGGACTTCGCAACGATGCGGCGTCAAGTGTTACCAGTCCCGGAACCAGCTCCGCGCACTTCCCGCCGCAGACCGCTGGTAGCGACGGTGGCCCGCCGGCCGTCCTTAGCCCTGGACAAGCCCGAGCGCCTTGCGAAATTTCGGAACAAGCATGTGCGCCGATTTCGCCATCCTGTTGACCCACGGCGTCGTCACCAAGCCAAGCACCGGCAGATGCGCGACGCCCTCGCGACTACCGAGAGTCACCACCATGGTCGGGACGTTGGTCTTCGGACGATAGACCTTCAGCGGTCCGGCTCTGCCCGACAGTACCGCACGGATATTAGATTCGGCGACGATGACTTGCCCGTGGATATGCCAAGCCATCTTGTTCTCCGCCAGATCGGTGATGTCGCCCAGTGCGAAGACGCGATCCTCGTCAGCCACGCGCAGGTGGCCGTCGACGCGGATGCGCCCCATTGAATCGAGCAGATGCCCGAACTGAGAGCGCATGAAGTCGGTGTTGGGCCGCCCGCCGATGCACGAGATCAGGAGGTCATACCGGATCGACCGTCCACGGTTCGTCAGCGCCTCCCCGGCGGGTGCGAGAGTCTCGTGTAACGGCGCAGCGCCATCGGCAAGGCGCTCATCAGTCACGATCGTCACCCCGCGCGCCGCGAGAACTCCTCGGGCATGCTCGGACAGTCGCAAAGACGTTCCGCCAAGGATTCGTGCACCTGCCTCGATGACCGTGACGCGCTTTTGCGGGAGGGCTTCGCTGATCTCGCCTGCCACTTCGATTCCGATGGGACCGCCGCCGACGATAAGGATCCTGTCCGCGGCCAGCAACCTCGCATGAAAGCGACGATAGAACGCTTTGCGCTCGTCCATCGTCTCGCCCTCCGATCGCATCAGCGAACTGGAGAAACGACTGCCCGTCGCAAGCACGGAAACATCGGCGCGCACCAGGCTCATCAGGCCGTCCGCGTCGGCAATCCTGCCCCCGTTCGCGGTCCATTCGACAAGCCGCGCTCGGACGTGCGTGACGTTTGGCAACGCGACGGCGAACGGGATCATCGCGGGTTCGGCAAATTCAGGATCGACGAGGCTTCGCGGCACCGACATCGGTACTTCGAAGTAGTCGAGCGGATCGATCAGCGTGACATTGAAGTCTTTGCTCAGGCGCCGCGCGAGCAATGCACCGCCGATTCCGCCGCCATAGATCGCAATGGTCTTGCATGAGCCTGCCATAGGAAATCCTTCTGAGAGTCAATTAGCCTTCAATGCAAACGCGCGCTCGATGGCGTCGCTCGATGGCGGCTGAACTAACCGTTGCAGGTGGGAAGACAAGGAGCTCACAGGATGAGAGCAGGCCTGCTTCCTCCGCCGCGCACTGTTCGACCGACATGGCGAACAGCACGCGCTCATATAATAACACATATGTCACAATGACAATAATGACACTCATACCTGTTCGACAATGCATCCGGAACGCTGCTACTCCAGTGCCGTCGCCTCCGGTTGGGCGCCTGGCGGTTGAAAAAAACGCGCCTCGCGCTGGTCCGAGCCCGACGTATGAATGACGTCAACGGCACGTCATGCGGCCCGTGCCATCGTGGCGGGGTTGGCGTGGTTTTCGCGCGTGTCCGAGTGATCTTGTAGTCATCATGACAGGATCGTCGTTTGATCGAGTACGGACAGCGTACAATCGTGTGAATGAAAACTCATGACCATCGCCCACGCGTCGCAGCAGAGCGCCGAGAGCGCATGCGGGCGCGCTTGCTGAAGAGCGCACTTCGTCTCGTAGCGGAGAAAGGCCCCGCATCGACGTCGATCGATGATGTGATCTCTGCCGCGGAAGTCTCCCGGGGAACGTTCTACAAATACTTTGCCTCTCCGGAAGCGCTGATCCGGGAACTGGCCGGGACGGTCGCAAACGAGCTGATTGCTTTCGCCGAGCCGGTCGTCCTGCAATCCGAAGACCCGGCTGAACGAATCGCCTGCGGCATTCGTCTGGTGTCGCGACTCGCTCTGCACTACCCGGTCGTTGCCAGCTTCCTCGTGCGCGTGAGCTGGCCCGATGCGCAAGGACCGGGGCTTCTGCTCGATTTCGCGCGACGGGATCTGGCCAACGGCATACGAACAAGCCGCTTCAGGCCAATGCCGCTTGCGCTGGCGCTCAACGTTGTCGCCGGCGCCGTCCTCGGCGCAACGCATTCGATGTTGCAGCCGGGCTGCGATCCGGATTTCGCCGAACAAAGTGCAGCCGCAGCCCTTCGCGCGCTCGGCCTGCCGGGCAAAACTGCCGATCGGCTAGCGACACGAGCGCTCCCGACGCTCGCGAGTTTCCCAACGGGCCTGATGTCAGAGGTGCTCAACCAACCGGCCACTGCGGAGGAGAACACCGTCAGGAGGCGCGGCGTGACAGCCTGAAGCCACTGACGGGGTGTCAGCGCTGCCGCCCCGCGTTCATTGGGCTCGCGCCGATCGCGCTTTGGGCTCGGTCATCGTTCACGGGGCCGCCAATACCGGCGGCGAGGACGCGCTTGTCAAGCGATTCTTCCACCTGGATCCCCAGTGAATTCAGCACAGACGCCAACATCTCGTAGTGGCCGATCAACATGCAGAGTTCAATCAGCTTCTTGTCGTCGTACTGCTCGGCAAGTTGCCTCCACGTCGCATCGGCAATGACCCGGTCATGATGGATTTCATCCGCCGCTCTGAGCACGGCCGCGTGGTGTGCGCTCCATGCGGGCGAATCAGGGCCTTCGGCGACCCTCGCGATGTCGGTCGGGCTCAAGCCGGCGCCCAGCCCGATGCTGACATGCTGAAACCACTCGTATTTGCTTCGGCAGTTCCACGCAACGCGCAAGATGGCCAGTTCACAATCAATGCGGCTCAGCGTCCCGTAAGGCATCAGCGTCGAGGCGAACTTCCGCCAGGGACGGATGAGCCGCCGGTGCCGCATCAACGTCAAGAAGAGATTGGGTGCATTGACGCGTGCGCGTTTTCCCAAGATCCTCAACATCACGCGCGGAATCAACGGGAGTTGGTCCCGGCGCAGTGGGCTCAACCGAGGTGCGCGCAGGCTTCTCCACCCAAGGGGCGGCTCCAATGCTTTCTTTCCCGCAGAAGTCATGGCTAGAAATGCCTCCAAAAGGTCTTCGTTCATATCACCACAAACCTGTATAGCTTCCTGTCGACCCGACTATTGGCCGCCCTCATTGTCCGCGCCTGCCGTCTTCCTGTTGCCCACCCGCACCGCCTCTGCGGCTGCCGCGATCGAGAAGGGAAACGGGAACCGCCCCACTACCGCACTGGCCCTCGCTTCAAGCGCAGCTTCCGGAAGTTCGATATGCAGGGAGATGCCGCTCGACTTGTTCTCGTCGACGCTCACGCGGGCGCCCGCAATGCCGGCTTCGACGAGCGCCGAGCGTAGCGCGTCGGCCGTTTCGCGCCGCTTCAGCTCCGGCTTGAATATCTTGCCGACGGCAGTGAGCGGCATCGCATCCACGATCCGGATCTGCTTGGGCAGTGCGGCCCGCTCGCTGATCTCGCGGCGCACGAACTCCGCCAGTTCCTGCTCGGTGGCGCTTGCGCCGGGCTTGAGCTGGACGTAAGCCACCGGCAACTCTCCGGCGTGCGCGTCGGGCCGCCCGATCGCCGCGGCGATCTGGACTGCGGGGTGGCGGTGAAGCGGTTCCTCGATCGTCGCGGGATCGATGTTGTGGCCGCCCCGAATGATCAAGTCCTTCTTGCGGCCGGTGAGCCGGAAATAGCCGTCGGCATCGCAGCACCCCAGGTCTCCCGTATTGAGCCAGCGCTTGCCGTCGCCCAGATCCAGCCAGAGCCCCCTGTTCTGCTCGGGCTGCGCATAACCGGCAAAGACGTTCGGGCCGGAGATCACGAGAATCCCGGCTTCGTTCGCGACGCAGTCGCGGACATATTGGCCGGTGTCGTCGACGATGACGGCTTTCATCGCCTGCCCTGGAATACGCAGCCCGATCGACCCCAGCCGGCGGTCTCCGAGCGGCGGATTGACGCTGCTCACGCAAACCCCCTCGGTGAGCCCGTAGCCCTCGAGAATCCTGATGCCGGTGCGCTCCTGGAAGACACGGAACACCTCGACCGGCATCGGCGCCGCGCCGCACAGGCCGTATTCGAGCGAACCGATATCGCGACCGCCCACGGGAACATCGAGCAACGACGCGTAGAGCGTAGGGACACCGCTGAAAAAGTTGATGCGGTGGTGTTCGACGATTTCCCAGAAACGCTTGACGACGCCTTCGCCGCGATAACCCTGCGGTGTACCGAGCACCACGTGTGCGCCCCGCGAGAACGGCACGAGCCCCGTCGCCAGAACGGCATTGACATGAAAGAGCGGCAGCCCGCAGAACACCGTCTTGCCCGGGCCGATGCTGTCGCCGAACAATTGGCCGACGCTCCAGGCGTTGGCGACCTCATTGCGGTGGCGGCGCATGGCGATCTTCGGCAACCCGGTCGTGCCGCCGGTACAAAAATAGGAGGACGACTCGTGGGCGCTGAAGCGGCGCCGGCTGTCCAGTGCGGCCCCGGACTCCCGGGCGATCGCACTGCCGAAATCATGGATCGTGACGTGCGAAGGAACGGCGCTGCGAACACCGCCGCCGCCATGCAGCCTCGAACACTCACGGCGTTGCAGGAACCGGGCCGCGAGCCGCTTCGGGCCTCGCACGCGGTCTGCGAGATTGACGAGCACCAGATGCTGCAGAGACTTCACCTCGTCGAGGACGGCCTGCACTTTAGGCCAAAGGTCGGTCCCGGGGAACGGGGCCAGCGTGACGAGCACCTTGGCCCCCGATGCATTGAGCAGGTCGGCAATGGCCGCGCCCTCCAGCAGGGGATTGATGGCGCAGACGATGCCGGCCGCCTCCCCGCCCCAGATGACAAAATGGGTTTCCGGCAGATTCGGCAGCACATAGGCCACCACGGAGTCGCTGCGCAGGCCCAGGCGCGCAAACAGATTCGCGGATCGAGTGATGTCACGGAGGAGCTCCCGGTAGGTCCAGCACTCCGCCTTCCGGTGATCGTCGGCACGCAGAAAGAACGAGAGCGCGGGCGCTGACGGATCGACGGCCGCACCGCGGCAGATCATCTCGTAGGTGCTCGCGGGCAGATCCGCCGGCACTCCTTGCGCTTCGATCGCAAGGACGTCCGCCTGGCTTGCGATCCCTTTCATGCCGCCTCTCCGACGATGCGATTGCGCTGCACGCCGAGATCGATCAGACCGTCGGGGCTGGCGATACGCGCTTCGACGAGGTCGCCGGCCTTCAGATACTGACTCCTGCCCGCTTGCACATTCATGAACATCCTCCACTTGACTGCTTCAGGCAGCAGTGCGGCAATCTTCTGTTTGCCCGGGGACGGAACGCTGAGCGCACAGCCGGACGGCGTGCCCGTCGAGAGCAGGTCGCCGACATACAGGTCATGCACGCCCGACAGCTCGGTCAGCGTCTCGGCGGGACCATAGACGAGGTTGGCCGTCGAGTCTTTCTGGCGCACGGCGCCGTTGACGGTCAGCGTCAGATCGAGTCGTCGCAGCCTCGGGATGTCGCGCGGCTCGAGCAGACACAAGTAAGGGCCGACCGGGCCGAAGGTGCGGTAGCTCTTGCCTTTATAGAACTGCATCTGCGGGATCTGGATGTCGCGGGCCGAGTAGTCGTTCACGATCACCACGCCTGCGATGTACTCGTGCAGATTCGCATCGGTGATCGACTGAAGGGACGTGATGTCGCGCTTCATCACCAGACCCAGTTCGATCTCGTAGTCGAGAAACCGCACCTCCGGGGGCCGCACGACGGGCGAGTCGGCCGGGACGACACAGCTTGTCGCCTTCGTGAAGATCATGTTGAACGTCTTCGCATCCGGGTCCATGCCCGATTCGATCATGTGCTGGCGGTAGTTCGCGCCTTGACAGACGAACTGCTGATTACGCGTGACGGGCGAGAGCCACTCCACTTCGGACTCGGGAATCGCCGGCCCGGTCAACGCGGACAGCGTCTCGATATGGTTCACGCGGATGAAGTCGGCCGTCGTCTCGAACTCGCCCGGAATCGGCGTGACGATGCCCTTGCGGACGACGCCCCACTGGGCGCGGCCTTGATGCTTGTAATGCAGAACGTGCAGTGACATAAATACGCCTCGAATGGCTTTGCAAAATGACTCGCGTCAGGCGAACAGCTTGGCGAGCGTTTTCAGCTTCTCCACCGTCACGTCGGGACTGTGCCGGAGGTTGCGGATGAGCGCTGCCACACTGGCCGGCGTGAACCTGGGTTTGGTGAAGCTGCGCGGCATGGTCGGCCCCCACTGCGACATCGCCTCGCGGCTGACGGCATGCACCCCCAGGGGTGCGTCTTCGGTGAACAGGTCGCCGTCGCAGTAGTGCTCGTGCTTGTCGCCCCACGGGTCCTGCCAATAGTCGAACACCTGGCTGCCGAGGATGTGTCGCCCGATACCCCAGGCGTGCGTCCAGCCTTGCTCGCGCAGCACGCGTTGTCCCATCCCGACCGCATCGGCGTCCACCACCTCGTAAGCGCTATGGCTGTAGAACGGTGCGAAGCCTTGGGCCAACGCGAGCGAGTGGTGGTCCGCGGGCGTGGTGCCGAGATCGAGCCGCATGAAGGTGACCGCGGGCGAGCCGTCAGGAAGCACCTGCACGTCGCTTGGGATGAACCCGAAGTGCTGCGTGTACCACGCGCAGGTCTGCTGAAAGTCGGCCAGTTCGAGCACGACGTGCCCGAGGCGGATGACGTCCGGCGCCCCCACCGGCGGGCGCTGCGTCCCGTTGATGCGCACTGCGGCGTCCACGGAGTTCAACGGCAGCGGCGGCCGATGAGGTAGCGCTGACGCCGGCGCCTGGCCGAATATTGCGTCGACGCGGAAACCCGACGGGTCGACCAGGCCCACACGGTAGCCGCCGCCTGGCCCCTTCGACGACTCCACGTCCGATGCACCGGGCACGCGCGAAAGCGCCTCAAGATCGGCCCTGCTGTTCACGCGCAAGCCGAAGCCGACGAAACGGGCCTTCGCCGCCTTGCGAGCCACGTAGCAGAAAGGCGCGGCTCCGGTGCCCCGCAGGAACATCCGCTCGCTGTCGCGCGACACGGTACGAAGCCCGAAGTCGTTCAAAAACTGCTCGGCTTTTGCGAGGTCGGGGCGATCAAAAATCAGGTACGCCAGCGCCGACGCTTTCGTCGTCGGGCGCGGATGGCGAGCCGGTTGTACAGTGGTCAGGTTCATGGCGGAAGCCTCAGGCGGCGGGTACGGTAAGTGCGACAGAGGGCGCAGGCGCGCCGACGGGGGCGCTGATCGGCGCGCCAAGCAAGGCCAGGCTCTCGCGCACCAGCCGGCTCGCTTCGGTCGCCGGTCCGTCGTGGAGGATCGTCCGGTCAGGGCGGATCACGGCGGCCCAGCCGACCGATACGACGCGAGGAAGGAAGACGCCGTCCAGGTCCTCCCAGCTGCCGCCTGGCGCAAGATGCAGCCGCTGCCCGCGATGCGCGATCTGAACGACAGTGCCGCCGGCAGCGGCAAACGCGGTGGCCGTCTCGTTATCGAGCGCAGCGCCCGCGTCGCTGCCGAACCCGACCAGCGTGAGGCCCTTGCCGAGTACGTTGTCGCTCAGGCAGGTTGTGCCGTCGCAGCCGCGCACCCAGCCCTGGGCAATGACGGCGCCGCGCACCAGCCTGGTCCGTGTCCGGCCCTTGACGAAGAGCCCGCGCGAGTAGGCGTTCTTCGGCTTGAGGCCCAGTTCTTCGAAATGCGTGCGCAGCTGTGGCACGAGCCGCACCATACGCATCAAGCCGTGTGTGAACAGCGCGAGACCGCCATTGCGCGGCATCACCAATTTCCCCATCAACTTCGCGAAGTTGATCATCGCCTTCACATGGGGACGCCGTTCCTGATCGTAGGTCTCGAGAATCTGCGCAGCGGCGCGCCCGCGAATGACCCAGGCGAGCTTCCAGGACAGATTGGCTGCATCGCGCAGCCCGGCGACCAGTCCCTGCCCGACGAATGGCGGCGTGATGTGCGCGGCATCGCCCGCCAGGAAAACGCGTCCCTGGCTGAACGCGTTCACCGTCCTGGCGTGAAAGCGGTAAACAGCCTTGCGCTCGATGACCATGTCGTCAACGTTGCCCCACGGAGCGAGCAGCTCGCGAATGCGCGCCTCGGACTCCATGTCCTCGCGCGTCTCCCCGGGCCGCAGCATGAATTCCCAGCGCTCACGCCCGCCGGGTGCGGGCATATGCGGAGTCGGCCGCCGGTGATCGCAATTGAACTCGACATGGTCGATCGGGCGTGGCACGTTGCGGGCATCGACGATCAGCCAGTCCTCGACGAAGGTCTTGCCTTTGAACTCCTGCCCGATCAGTTGGCGCACGAGCGAGCTGGCACCATCTGCGCCGACCAGGTAGCCGGCCTGGACCGAATGCGTACGCCCCTGACCCAGGTCCAGCGACGCGACGACAAACTCGTGCCCTGCCTGGAATCCGCTGAGCGAAACCCCGAGGGCGGTCTGCACGTGGCCACACCCCGCCAGCCGGCTGCGCAGGCACCGCTCGAGGTCCGGCTGATAGAACGTCACGAGCTTCGGGTGACCGTCCAGGCTACCCAGCGTGTTGGCCTTGCCGAACTCGCCCAGCGCCGGCGAGCGCATCCGCACATAGGGTATGGCCAGCGTCTCGAAATCGCCTTCGGCCACGCCCGCCAGTTGCAAGATACGCAGTGCCTCGTTGTCCAGCGCGATGGCCCGCGGCGCCATGAAGATGTCGGTTGCCTTGTCGATGACCAGGACCTGCACGCCATGACTCGCGAGCAAATTGGCTAGCGCGGCGCCTACTGGCCCAAAGCCGACGACCAGCACGTCGACGACCGACGGCAGCGCTCCGACTGTCCGCCGCAACGAATCAACGCACCCACCGGGCCGAGCGCTCATCTGCGCAATTGTTTCCACTAGGAACTCCGCTTATCCGTTTCGCCGGTTCCGACCGGCTCTTTGTGACATTGATCACCCTGACGGGGCACTCGGTTGTGGGTGTCAACCTACGTTCCACAGCAGCTGGGGACCAGGCAGCATTTGCGCACGATCCTCGCCGATCTCCAGGGCAATCAATTCGTTGCACAACATGGCCATCTTCCAAAGCAGTGCCTCGTTTCCCGGCCGGGCGGCCAGATTGGTCTGCTCCAGCGGGTCCGCCAAGGTGTCGTACAGCTCCAGATCGTTGAATCGCACGAGCTCGGCAAACGAACGCGGCGTATTGTGTTCAGTAGACCGAAAGTAGCGGGCAAACTTGTACCGCCCGTCGAACACGCCCCGCATTCCGCTCCTCGTTTTCATGCTTTCCAGCAGCAGACCCTTGGTCATGAAAAGTGTCCTCGACAGGGCGCCGTGCGCCGAGGTCACCTCCTGGATCGCCTGGGGGGGCACGCCGTAGATGCGGCTGTCCCACTGATACAGAACGCCTTTGCGGCCACTGCCCGTCGTTCCGCGGTCGCTGGCATGGATTGCCTCCGACAAGTCCACTCCCCGCAGCTGCGGATACGCCGCACGTCGCTCGACCTCATTGATCCCGGCGAATGAAAGGAGGGTTGGCGCGATGTCGATGTGACTGGCAAGGGCAGCGGTGTCCCCGCCAGCGGGCATATCGGGATGCCAGACTGCAAACGGCAGGCAGCAGTTCTCCCGATAGATGACGTTGCCTTTGCCTCGCAGCGCGTGCGCCCCACTTAGCTCTCCGTGATCGCTCACAAAGACGACCACTGTGTCGTTCCACCCTCCGGAGGCATCCAGCGCGTCATAAACGATGCCGATGTTGCGATCCACGTCTCGCAGGCAATTGAAGTAGTAATTCTGGTAGTTCCGCCAGGCGTCGCGATCATCGAGCGGAATGCGTCCGAGCCCCATGTCATAGTCCAACTCGAAGAGCTTGTGCGCAGACACCCGCCCACTGTCGGCATCCTTGCCGAAATTGGCTGGCAGGTCGAAGCCGAGGTTCTGCCGAAAGAGCGGATCGTCGGGCGCGGGCTTGAGCGACACGCCGCCGATCGGCAGCTGGACATAGGTCTCGAACTGGCGCTGCGTCGCCAGGAAATACATGATGTCGTGCGGGTTGACGAAGTTGACGGCCGCAAACCACGGTTGGCGGGCGTTTCGTCGGCTGCCGATGAACTGCGCGGCCTTCTCCGCGATGCCGCGATCGGCATCGAACCCGGCGAGGGCGCCGTCGAATTCGCGATCCTGGTCGCTGATGGCGAAACCGTAGCTGCCAAACAAGGCCCGCATCCGATCGGTTCCGACCGGCTGGGACGGTAGGTGGCTCAGATGCCACTTCCCGAAATAGGCGGTTTCGTAACCGGCATCCTGCAACATGGTTCCAAGCGTGGGAACCGACTCATAGAGGTCGTGCGCAAATGGAACGGGCACGTTCTCGTAGACACCGTTGTATTGATAGTGGAGTCCCGTGTAAATGTTCCCGCGCGCCATCGAGCAAAGGCCGGTTACTCCATTCATGCCTGAGAAATTCGTCGCGCGTTCGTACAGCCGATCTCGATGAGGTAGATGAAGACCTTGGGGAAGCATGGAACCGTGTCTCTCCTGGTCGGTGACAACCAGCAAGATGTTCGGCTGCCGGGCGCGGCGCGCACCAAAGTGTGCGCGCGGACGCTTAGCGTTGCCTAAAGCACGGGCAGCTATCATTCCGCCGGCAACCGCAATGCCGGCGCCTATCAATAGTTGTCTTCGATGCAGATTCATGACGTCCTCGGTGCTACTGGAAAGATACTCGAAAGCTCTTGCCGGAAATTGCGGACGGCGCGGCGTCTGCGCGCAGGATCGAGCTCGTGTTGACATTCACGGCCGGTCGAGCGTGTTGAGCGCAGCATCGTGTCCCCATATAATAATGACGATATTGCCATCATGACACAAATGTCGTTACGCATGCTACACGACGAACGATAGACATCTCGTTCGACCGCGAGCACGCTGATGTGCAGCCGGGCTTCTCGCCGAGTCCTCGCCGATATCCCTGTCAAAAGACCTTGATCAGTCGTATTTGACTGAAGCTGCCCGCCCTTGCATTACGTGAACTGACCGTCGCCATGTACTGAAGCGTCAGCGCGGCATTGAGGACCGGCACCTTGGTGGTGAAGAACCCCCCGGCATTCAGCGTTTGGTAACGACTCGAGCCCCAGGGGTTGTTGGAGTCGCTTTGATACTGCTGAACGAAGACGGTATGTAGTCCGAACACCCCGATGGAAGCCTTGTATGCTGCCGCCCCTTCCAGACCCAGCCAATTGCCGCTGCGCACGTTGTCGTCCCGGTTCGTGGTGTTGAAGCCCAGGCTCAGCTTCACTGTGAGCGCAGTGCGCGGGGTCGGTAGGTAAGCCACCTGGATAGCCGGGCGCACCGTATAGAAATTGCCGAAGCCGATGTCTGGGGCTGATGGGTTCGACGCGTTGTATTGGCCCGTCGGCAGCACAAGTGAAACGCCTGCCAGAACACGAAGCTGCTCGGCGGCATAGAGCCAGCCAGCCTGCAATTCAAGGTCGCCGATACCCGATACGTCGCCAGAGCCAGCTGCTGCCTGGCTAGCAAGGCTCCCTTGATACGATGCGCCGAACTGGGCCGCCACAGCGCTTTGCGCTGCGGAAGGAACCGCCGGATTCCAATGCAGAGCGGGCGTTGAAGCGTTGACTTGAGTCGTCTTTGTCTGAGTGCCGTACGGCAGGAGGCCGCCAAAAACCAGGCGACCGCCGCCGTAGGTGTCGCTCGTGATGTAGCCCACAGCGAGGTTGAAAATCTTGAACGTGCCTGTGGCGTCGACCTGGGCGGTGCTGGCGCCATAGGAGGGATACAGCGCCGCGGGGTTCGGCGCGGGCAGCGGCACGGTTCCGCCCGGAATGGGGGCTGTGAGCGTATTGCCGTCGTTACCGGTCACTTTCTTAATGTCGATGTAGGTCGCGGCAACACCGACGGCAAGCCCTGAGGAATCGGGAGGCGCGAACATTTCACCGCCAATGGCGCCGGCAATGTTGTACCTCACCTGGAAATCTTCCCCTGCATGCGCAACGATGGAGGTAAGGCTGCTTACCGCCGCCAAGCCAAGATAAATGGAACGATGCAACATCTGTGTCTCCTCCTCTTTTTTGTAGAACTACGGCAACCGGTGTCCCACCGGAGCCATCCATCGGCTCCGGAAGACATGTGTTTCTCCTAGTTGAAAGAAGCGTGGCGGGCGCGTTAGCTGGGCAACGGACTGCTCTGGACCAGCGTTTTTACACGCCGGTGCGGGATGAAAGCTCTGGAACCACAGGGATGAATGCTCCGTCAACCGCTTTTTAGTGGTACGTGGCTGACCTCGATGTTGCGCATGGCGTTCTCGCCCGCACGGAACAGGAATCGTTGCGTTCCGGACGCCGCCAGGGTACAGCCCTGAGCGCACACCGACGTGATCTGCGGCGACCCGGTGCCGCAAACGATTACGCAATTCGTCGACTTGTCCTGAATCACCGAATAGTCGGTCCGATCGCGTACCTGCGACTCAATGAACGGATCTCGCAATCGGCCACATGAACTGAGCAGCAACAGCAGCCCGGGCAAGGTTGCATATCTGGTTAGCCGCATCGTGTTCTCCATGATTTCTCCAGCAGCGGTAGGCGATGCCGCGCACGGTGGCTTGTCGGGGCTTCGCTCGGCGCAAGCCTGACCGCGCCGATAGGGCTATGTCTGCCGTCGGCCAGCATTGGTGTTGCATGCGGCATGCGGCATGCGCATCACCCATTACACGACGCAATGGCCGTTATGTGGTTTCATGGTGACAGCATCGTCATCATGACGATACTGTCGTTTATACCTAGGCGGCAGGGGCAACACGTGGTTTGGGAGAATCGGACTGTTCGTGCATGCATGGACCCGATGCCTTTTGGAGGCTTCTTTTTCTGGATATCGAAGCGGTCTGCATCGCCCGCGGCCGCAATGAGATCCGTGCACCCTGTCCTGGGCAAAATCGCGGCTTGCCGGAAGCGGCAGCCGGCACAAAAAACAGGCTTGGGCTAATCGTCCGGATCGTGCGAAGTCTGGCGGCCGGCGCATGCGGAGGCGCTTGCAACAAGCCGAAGTCTCAACACCATTTAAATCGGCGCGGAGCGTCATTTCGCACACCTATGTATCGATCTGTCTGCGATCCTGGTTCGGATCCGAAGCAGTTCAAAGCTGGGGGGCGCAGACACTGCGCCCACTTGCCGGACCGGCTTCCGCAATGCCAAAACCAATGCCAATTTCTTTGGATAGCTCCTGAAATACCTTGTGAGGAACAGCGCCTGTTGCGACATGCATGGCAGCTGCGGCGGCGACCCAGGATTGGGTTTCCACCGCTCCCATTCCTGCCTTTGCCATAACCTGGTCGGGATCCCAGTCGTCGAACTGGTCCAATCGACCCGAGCAGTAGGCTTCCATAAACGCCTTGTCCCAGCCGTCGTTCAGCCCGGCCAGTTTTGCAGGCATGAGGACGCTAGCGAGGATTTTTGCAACGGTTCGGTGGGCTTTGATCTCGTAGTCGATCCAGGCTTGTTGCGTCACCTGCGATTGCGCCTTGCCTTGCAGGATGTAGGGTCTCCATCGGTCCTTAACCGAGTCGATCGGAGGAAACAGCCTGCTCGGGTCGTGGGCCAGCCCGCCGGTACCGATAAAGAGCACGCGAGCTTGACGCAGCGAGCGCGCAAAGTTGCCGACCGCCTCCCCCAATGCCCGGGCGCGCGCATAGGGGCTGAATGGCGGTTGGAGGCAGCTCACGAAGATCGGCAGGACAGGATAGGCGGCCAGCCCGCCGGTCAGGTACTTCAGTGCCTGCGAGAAACCGTGGTCAACCTCCATGGCGTATGAAACGGCCGTGTCCACACCTTGGCCACGTATCGACTTTACCGCCTGCACCGCCAGGTCCCTGGGGACATTGAGATGGCCCGGCGTCCCGCCCACATCAGCAAGCGCCGTCGCTTGCACCGCGACACAGAACGACGGCATGCAATTCATTTGCTGCCCCCCATAGTGATCGACGCCAAAGAGGATCACCAGATCAGGTGCGAACGAAGCGATGCGCGCGCGCTGACCCTCGAGTGCCTCGAGAACGTTGCGCACTGAACGACTCTGCTTTGCAGGGAAGTCCAGGATGGGAGAGTGCGACGCGCACACCATCATGAAATCCATTTACTCACTCCAGAGCGGCTCGCGCCGCCATCTAAGCCCTTTTGCCGGGCGGCCCGAGAACAAAAATTTGTCTCTTGCTTGATCGATCAACCAAGGCACGGTATCATGGCCACTTCTACTGGTCAAGCAACGTGGAGGTTCCGAGATGAAGTTCTGTAGTTTTGAGACCGCTCAGCGGCGGACTTATGGCGTCGTGTGTGACGCAGGTGTCGTGGATCTTAAGGGTGCATTGGGTGCGCAAGCACCGGAATCCCTTGAGGCGCTCATTGCAGCGATGGCCGATCATCGCTTGAGACAGGAGACGATCACGGCGGCATTGTTGGGAGTCCAGCCAATTCCATTGAACCAGGTCTCGTGGTGCCCTCCGCTTTCTCGACCTGGTAAGATCATCGGCGTCGCCATCAATAATCGGATGGGACAAGAGTTGGCATTTCGGCCGTTTGCAAATCCCGCCTTCTTTCTCAAGCCTGCCAGCTCGCTGATAGGTTGCGGACGACCCGTAATCGTGCGAGAAGAGTTCGGTCTGACTCACCCCGAGCCAGAGCTTGGGGTAGTGATTGGGCGCGGCGGCAAGATGATTGCGGAGTCGCAGGCACTCGACCACGTCTTTGGCTACACCATCGTGAATGACGTGACCTCACCCGGGCTGAAAGAACAAGACAGCCTGGAGATTGTTCTTCCCGGGGTGGTCCGTGGCGGATACCGGGAACTTTTGACCTGGCGTCACGTACGAGACGAGGAGCACGAGCGCTCGATCTATCTGACGTATCACACATTGTCCAAAGGTGCCGATACCTTTGGTCCGATGGGGCCTTGGATCGTCACGCGCGATGAAATTCAGGACCCCAATCGGCTGACGATCAACTCCTTCGACGGCGATGATCTTGTCTTCGAAGATTCAACGGCTAATTTGACATTCTCGGTACAAAGGATTATCGCCCACGCGTCCAAATACATGACGCTTGAACCAGGCGATGTGCTGCATTGCGGCACTGCGATGCAGCCGCGGATCGGTGGCAAGTATCTCATGCTGGCTCATTGGGATCTCCGACGCTCAGGCAAGCCCATCTCGGTAGAAATTGAAGGCATAGGCAGACTGGAAAATCCAGTTATCGTGGAGGGCTGAAACCAGCTCAAAAAGAAGATTGATGCCTAATGCAAACGGAAAAACGAAAAGACCGTCGATCCGAACCTCGCTCGCGACCGCATCTTGGCGGCCGCGTGTGAGGTGTTTGCCGAGCAAGATACACGGCGGCATCTATATCAAAAATGGCAAAAAAAGCGAACGTTCTATCGGGGTCAATTTATAGACGCAGGCACTATTTCGACGACGCCGTTTTAAACAGGTTGTGCAGGATCGCCTTCATGTCCGGACGGAATCATCGATGACCACTCCGGCCCCTGTCCCGCTTGCGCAGTCGAGCGCTGCGCAGGCTTCGTGGCGCTACACCCGCACGGCGATGCTGCTGCACTGGATCATCGCGGTGCTGATGATCGGCAATGTCGTGTTGGGGCTCAGCGCGGATTCGCTGCCTGACGACTGGGTGCGTCCGGTGATCGATACTCACAAATCGATCGGCATCACCGTGCTCTGCCTCGTGCTGTTGCGCATCTTGTGGCGCGTGTCGCACCGGCCGCCGCCGTTGCCGGCCGACTTTCCGGCTTGGGAAATGCGCGCCGCGCACGTCGCGCATTTCGTGCTGTATCTGCTCATGATCGGCTTGCCGCTGTCGGGCTGGTTGCACGATTCGGCCTGGAAAGACGCGGCGACTCATCCGATGCGCCTGTTCAACCTGTTCCCGTGGCCGCGCATCGGCTACGTGACGCGTCTCGATCCGGCGCTGAAGGAAAGCTTGCACGATCGCTTCGGCGCCCTGCATGCGTGGCTCGGCTATGCGCTCTACGCCATGCTTCTGATGCATGTGGGCGGTGCGCTCAAGCATCAATGGATCGATCGCAAGTCGGTGCTCAAACGCATGGTGCCGTGACGGCCGTCGCTGTTCCTTTTGACGCAGGCCTTTTATCAACGCGGTATCGACAGATTCAGCAGCCATTTTGAAGAGATCACTGGAACAGGCGCTCGCGCTCATATCGCCGCGCATTCTGCCGCGCCCCGCCCCGCTGCCGAGCACGCTGATTCACCTGAGTGTCGTCGTGGTATGGCTACTGCTGTTCGCCCGGGCGTTCTTTTTGCATGGCTTGGTGGCGTGGTCCACCGGCCTCGCGTATGTGGCCTACGACACCTTGTTGCTGGGCTTCGTCACACTGAAGACGTTGCCGCTCCTGCGCCCCGCGGCGCCGCTCGATCCGGCCTCGCAGACGCGCAGCTTGCCGGCCATGGGCGTGATCGTCGCCGCGCATGACGAAGCCGCCGTGCTGCCCATGACGCTTGCCGCGTTGCTGCGGCAGGTGCACGGCCTGACGCAGATCGTGATCGCCGACGACGGCTCCACCGACAACACGCGCGCGCTGCTCACGGAGCGCTTCGGCCTGACCCCGGCCGCGGACGGCAAACTGAGCGCGCCCAGTTCGCTCTATCCCAATCTGTACTGGCTGCGCGTGCCGCATGGCGGCAAGGCGCGCGCGCTGAACGCAGCGATCACCGTGATGACGACAGACACCGTGATGACCGTCGACGCCGACACGCTGCTCGATGACGACGCCACCTACGCGATGCGCGCCGCGTTCGCGAGCGAGCCGAAGCTCGTCGCGGCGGCCGGCATTCTCGTGCCGGTCTGCGGCAAGAGCGTGTCGGGCCGTGTGTTCCAGTGGTTCCAGACCTACGAGTACATGCGCAACTTCATCGCGCGCTTTGCGTGGATGCGCGCCGACAGCCTGCTGCTGGTGTCGGGCGCGTTCGCCGCGTTCAGGCGCGATGCGCTGCTGGCGGTAGGCGGCTTCGACCCGCAGTGTCTGGTGGAGGACTACGAGTTGATTCACCGGCTGCGCCGCCATTCGGCGGATCACGGGCTCGGCTGGGCGGTGCGCGTGGTCGGCGACGCGCATGCGCGCACGGACGCGCCCGGCACGCTCGGCAGCTTTCTGCGGCAGCGGCGCCGCTGGTTCGCCGGCTTTCTGCAGACTCAGTACTGGAATCGCGACATGACCGGCAATCCGCGCTACGGCACGCTCGGGATGCTGATGCTGCCGGTCAAGGCGATCGATACGATGCAGCCGATCTACGGCTTGACCGCGTTCGCGCTGCTGCCCGGCTTTCTGTTCGGCGGGCACCGCGCGATCGTGGTGTCGATTTTCTGCGTGATCGGCCTGAAAACCGCCATCGACCTGGCGTTCTATCTCTGGTGTATCCACCTGTACCGGCGCTGGACCGGCGAGCGCCCCAGCTCGAGTCTGTGGATGGCCATGGCGGCGGCGCTTGCCGAGCCCTTCACGTTCCAGCTGATTCGCCATACCGGCGCGCTGCTCGGCTGGCTGCACTTCCTGCGCGGCGGGCGCTCGTGGGGCCGGCAGCAGCGCTCGGGGCTGGTGGCGCCCGACGAACACTGACGAGTCACGCCGGCTGCGCGGTTACGCCGCGAGCGTCGTCCGGTCTGCGCCGGCAGGATCGGCCCGCGCTCGCGTGGCTGCCTTGCCAGGCGATTTCGACGGCAACGGCGGGCTGGCAGACACATCGTCTCGCATGTTCGAGTAGACTGGGTTTCGATGCGGTCCCCGCGTGCGCCGTCGGCCGAGCCTGGTTCCGTTCGTGCCAGGAGGCGTCCCTCATGCATGCAGCGCCCCCGCTGGATCGCAGCACCCTCGATGCACCCGCCGAGGCGTCCCTGCGCGATTTGCACCGCGTCGTCATTCACCCCGATCAGACTGGAAAACCCAGTTATCATGGAGGGCTGAAACAAACTCAGAAAGAAGATTTATGCCTAATGCAAACGAAAAAATAAAAAAAAACGTCGATCCGCAACTCGCTCGCGACCGTATCTTGGCGGCCGCGCGCGAGGTGTTTGCCGAGCAAGGATATACAGCGGCATCGATATCAAAGATCGCAAAAAAAGCGAACGTGCTTTCGGGGTCAATCTATTGGGCGTTTGAATCCAAAGAGAGACTCTTTGCAGAAGTCCTTACCATTACTGCAGAGGAATGGAGGCGGAAATTTAAGCCTTTTTCGGATCAGAAGACCGACCCCTATGAAAAGCTGATGGTATTCGCTTCTGGCTTCGTTCAGGCACCGGAATTTTTGCGTCTTATGATGATCGTCGCAACCGAACATCAAGCCAGTCGCCATGAAATACGGGACGCTGCGGTCAAGATCCGGCGCGAATGGAGGGATTATGTCGAGCGATCTGTGGCCCCCCTTTTAGAGGGCTATGAGTCCGACGGTGCGAAGCACCTTGCCCAAAGAATGGGGCGAATGTTACTTCAATTGCTGGACGGCGTCTTCATGTCGCTTCAGATCGAGCAGAACGAGATGACGGCCGAACAAATGTTCATTGATGTGTCCGGCGTACTGAGACGGGAATTTGAATTTGGCCTTAGTCAACTCAATAGATAAATGGTGCAACGATTTAAGACTAACGGCTAATTATCGATGAGCAAAACTGAATTCGCGCAATTGAGTGCCAACATCGCTCTGCCCAAGTAGGCGTTCCCGAACAACTCTCAGCGGCTTACGCAGCAAGAATCCGATGCGGAAATGGAGTTGCGTGATTTACATGGTGCATGCATATTGCCGCACGAATCCTGCAAATTTTGACGAAGTGGGGATTGGCCCGAAGACGCCGGTGCCAGAGGGAGATTTCTTGCGCCAACCGCTGCGCGAGCAGGTGAAGTTGAAGCGTCCGCTCGTGAGTTTATCCCCATTCCGGTAGGCTTGAATCGCCGGACGACGGGCAAAAACCGCCACATTCGAGGAAATGTCCTATTGGTCAGCCGTCGCCGTCCGGGGCATCGGTACACTGCATGTACTATTGGTCTGACACAACGCAAGACCGCCACGGATGTAGCATCATCCGCTGCGTCATTGCGGCCCGCTTCGAAAGCGGTTCAGGGAGACGATGGAATGCGCGTACTGATCGTCGACGATCACGAACTGTTCAGAGCCGGACTGGCGCTTCTGCTGAGACAGATCTTTCCGGACATCGAGTTGCTGCACGCGAGTACGTTGTCACAAGGTTTGAATCATGCGCTCGGCGAATTCCTGAACATCGTTTTTCTCGATCTCGACCTTCCCGATGGTCACGGTTGCGACGCGCTTGCCGAATTGAAGGAGTCGCGCCCGTCTTTACCGGTGATTGTGATCTCGGCCGACGGTAGCGTGGAAACCATTGGCCGATGCATCGAACTTCGCGCCATGGGATACGTGCCCAAATCGTCATCTCCTGAAGCGCTCCATGCGGCGATAAGCGCGGTGCTGGCCGGCGGCGTATTCCTGCCTGCGTCAAGCATCGCGACGCTCAGGCGTGACATGAGCACAGACGACGCCCCCGCGGATGAACCTCGGAACCACCAGTCGGGAGGCAACTCAGAAATGAGCACCGCATCTGAACTGGGACTGACTCCGAGAGAGTTCGAAACCTTGGCGTGGCTGGTGCGCGGGCTTCCATCCAAGGTCATCGCGCTGAAAATGGGGCTCGAGGACATTACCGTACGGAAATACATCAGTCATCTGCTCGCGCATTTCAATCTGCGGCGCCGTACGGAACTGATCGTGATGCTTGCAGATAGAGGGATCAAACTTGGCGTTCCGCCAGTCACGGATCCCGCACATGACAAAAGTCTGCCGGCTGTTGGGCGGCAACGAACCGGCTGACTTCAACGAGCGTGTTTTCTGGCGCGGAAGACTTGCGCAGCAACACGAAAGGCTGGGAAAAATCGCGAAGTGAGGGCGGGGAAATCAGCTCGCCCGTGATGAACGCAACGGGCAGCGCGCCCGCCCAGTCGAAACGCCGCCTGATCCGTTCGGCAAGCTCAATGCCGTTTGGCCCTTCGCGCAGCCGTATATCGGTGACGAGGACGTCGGGTGCGCGGCCTTCATCGGCCAGAATCGCTTCGAAGCCCGTCATTGACCCGGCAGTATCCACGAGTGCGCCCGCGCTGATAAACAGCCGCCGCAGACCTTCGAGAACGGTCGGTTCGTCGTCGCAAAGCAGGACGTATTTGCCCTTGAGCACGGACGTGTATGCATCATCCTTTCGGTCCTCCGTCCCGATGACCGGCGTCATTATCGAAATTGGAGCGTACAGGGAAAAGTGCGACCCGCGCCCTTCGACCGAATAGAACCTCAAGCTGTGCCCCGGCAGAATCCCAATGACCCGTTGGACGATGGACAGCCCGAGCCCCAAGCCTTTCGAGCGATCGCGGCCCGGGTTGTCAATCTGATAGTACTCGGCGAATATCGCATCCCGATGTGCGGGCGAGATACCGACGCCCGTATCCCAGACGTCGATGCGAAGCCGTTCACCGACCTCCACCCACCCGATAACGACGCCTCCCATGCGGGTGTTCTTGATCGCGTTCGATACGAGGTTGGACAATACCCGCTTGAACAGCGAGCGGTCGCTTTCAATGGGCGGCGGGCGGCGCAAGCGCATGGTGCTTCTGATTTCGATGCCCTGCGATCTCGCCGGTTCAAGATATTGTTCAAAAACATCGGCCAGCACGGCTTGTGTATCGATCGGCGACAGGCTTGGAACGTACGAACCTAGTTCGCTGTAGTCCTGAATGTTCTTGAACATGTCGAGGATGTCGCCTGCCGTCTCCTCGATGACGTCGAGATCATGCGTTGCGGCGTGACCAGCTTCGAGCTTTGTCCGCGCGCTGCGGATGAAGAGGTTGATTGCGGCGAGCGGCTGCTGGATGTCGTGATAGGCCGATGAAAAGAACCGTTCCTTCTCTCTGACCAGCTCTCTCATGCGTTCATTCTGCCGTTTGACAGCGGAGGACGCCGCCTGAACGCGTGCGCTTGCTGCGCGCAAAGTCCGCCTGAACATAAATTCACGGCGGGCAGCGCGTTCAAACTGAATGCAGATGACAACGCCCATAAAATACATGATGGCCAACACAGACCCACGGGACGCCCAGCCAGCGCCCACCGTGGAAGCGCCCGTCCGTGGCCAGAGAGAAAGGGTAAGGTGAAAGCTTACAACGCCCAGCCCGACTAACCACGCTGCCGTGATTGCTCGAAGTCGGAGCAATGTGAATATCGTGAAAAGGACAAGTAAAAATTCGGGGAATACTTCCCGGAAAGCCAAGGCCGCCGGGTAAAGCTCCATCAACTGCAAGAGGGTGAACCAGCAGCTCAGCATCCATACGCAAAGCAATCCGACCACCCAGCGTTCGTCGAAGGCACGCGGTCCCCACATCAAACATATCGGCACAGCCATACCCACGGCACCTGCGAGCCGCAGATAGCCAACGTGAAAGATGATGCCGGGATCGACCCGGGTCAGCAGCCACCAATCGCGGCGAGCAAACAGGATCCACAGCAGGAGGCTGGCGGCGCCAGCCAGCCTGCGTTGGCCGGCGTAGCGGCGCGCATAGTCAGTACGGAACGCGCGCTCGAGATCTGCCGAGGCAAACTTGCGTACCACGAAGCCTGACAATTTCATAAGGCCTGCCGGACCAGAAAAATCACCGTGGGATAGTGCTCCACATCGATGAGCTTTATCGCCGCACCACTGGCTGGAAAGATCTCCACCGATCGTGGCTAACGGAGCAATGCGGCGAATTGCAGCGAAAGCGATGTCGAAGGCCACGGATGCACAACGCCCTCGTCCGTAGCCGCGGTGCGATAAAAACAGAATAGCAGGTCGCCCTCCCTACCATCAGCCACAAATGTATCAGCGACGTGACGTGCCCGCAGTTGGACCGTTCAGGAAGGACCGCCGTCGGGAGGCGAATGTCCGACACGTCATCGGGATGGGGATTGGGATCGGACATCGACAGTGCATACATCTTTCGCCGACGGTGGTTGTTCATCGCCTACGCATGTGCGTTGCGATGGCGTTTCGGCTGGCCAAGAATGAATATGACAGCAACGCTGACAGGGCAGTCATCGAGTGCACCTGGATCGGCTGATCGTCGCAAGGAGGCCGAATCTGCGTTGGCTCGTGCGAAGAATGCTGTGGGTCGGCGAGAGAGTGAACACGCTGATCTCTTAAACTTCGAAGGAGTACTCTCATGAAACTTTATCAATCGGTTACCGTCTGTCTTGTCGTGGTGGCTGGAGTGACAGCAGATGGATGCTTCGCCCAATCAGCGACCAACCAGCAGGAGTCCGTAGCGGCTGGCAGCACCCAGCAGGCTCCGGCGGTCGCGGTTCCGGCTGCCACATCGGCAGATCCTGTTCTCCCCGGAAAAACACGCGAGCAGGTGATGCGCGAACTGGAGGATTTCCAGAAAAATGGCGAAGCAGCGAAGATGGTCGAGCTTTACCGAGGCAGCTAGGTGAGGGGCGCGGGCCAGAAGGATGTTTCGACTATCGAACCGTCACCTTCACCGTCGTCGGCGTGTATAGATCCCTCAGTTCTGGATCTCAACGATGCTATTTCGTCGAGCGGAGGGCCGTCGAGCTGCTCAGTGTCTGGACGATCAGTTGCCGGTGCGCGGTCCTGAGAATGGTGCAGATCTATCCGGGCGACCTGGCTTGGCGGCAAGCGTATCCGATCCTGACGTTTTCCCTTTTCATGATATTCATGGCATTCCGGCTCCGAGGGATCACGGCGGCGTGGCTGATCGGGCTATGCGTTGTCAGTTACCTGGTCATGCTCTATTTCAAGCCCAGCGGCCAGAGCGTCGACGCGCGCGTGGAGTCGGTGATTGCGCACGCCACGATGGTGCCGATGATGTATGTCGTCGGTTTGCTCGTCACCATTCCACTGAAACGTGCCGCGAGCGCGGGCGCGTTCGTGCACGCCGCAGAATCGATGGATGGATTTGACGTCATCCTCGCCGATGACAGCCGCATTCCCGATCTCATCGTCACCGATATCCGGCCGCGCGACGGAGCCACTGGCAAGGAGGTTGCTGATAGCATTAGGCGTCATTTCGCGTGGGCAGGCGTTATTCCCGTCGCATTTCTCACCGGCGAGCTGCTGTCCGATCGCGTCCTTCGACTTCCCCGAAGCGTGGTGATCTGGGCGATGTTCTTCATCAGACCACGATAGCGGGTCTTCACGTAACCGCAATGACGGGCGTTGCCGCAAGCGCTTCATCCAGCGCATCTCCAAACCAGATGCCTCCGGCGTCGCGCGATTCGCGGTAGCCCGCGAGCAATGCGGGATCGAGAACGCACTCGAACCCCCGCGCCGGGCGCAAAACGACTGCCTTCCTCGTTCGTCCACGCGACGACCTCGACAGGATGCCGTGTCGCGATGCCCGCTGGATCCAGCGCGCGAAGCACTTCGAGCCCTGCCAGCCCGCCGTAAGCGCCGTCCAGGCGTCCGCCTGCGGGCTGTGTATCGATTGCCGGTCAGGACCGGTGGCAGATCCTCGAGACAGTTGCGACGAAAGGACAGGTTCGCGCAATCGTCGACGTAAGTCTCCCAGCCGCGATCTCGCGGTGTCAGCGCTTCTCGAGACACGCGCCATCGGTGCGGCGTCCGAACGCGGCCAGTCGCGATAGACAGCATCAAGGCTGTCGCCGTCGAGCAAGCTGACGATTCGGGCGGCTATCGGCTGATCGCTCGTGCACGGATCGAACACTTCCTGTCTTGGCAATCGCTCTTTGCAGTGGCTTTCCAACGGAATGAACGTCGTTCAAGAGACTTGCACGAAGCGATTAATGTGCCATTGAATTCATGCCTCGCTCCGCACAGTTTCATCGCAACATGCACCGATTTCGCACAGCGACGCGCACTGCGGACGCGCAGCGGCACCAAGGTTGCGCACCGACGCATCCCATGCGAATCCACCGGGAAGAAAAACTTTTTTGACGAGGACAGCTTCCGATTTTTGATTGTGCATTATGCATTGCAGCAACTACTTCACCAGTACGAGACCTTGCGAGGAACGACATGAAGGGATCGAACGCAACAGTCAACACGTTCGCGGAACCGCTGCGCGTGCGGCAGCTCAGTCACGGATTTCAATCGCCCGATCGCTCGACCGTGACCATCTTCGACCGGCTCGACTTCTACGTGGGACATGGCGAGATCGTGTCCATCGTCGGACGAAGCGGCGCGGGCAAGAGCACCCTCTTCAATCTCATTTCAGGCCTGCTCACGCCGCAGTCAGGCGAGATATCGGTCGGCAGACGCGCAGATGGGGAAGCGGGCCGCATCGCTTATATGTTGCAGAAGGACCTGATGATGCCGTGGCGCACGGTGCTGCAAAACGCGCTGCTCGGCATTGAGTTGTATCGCAAGGTCCGGCCCGATGATGTCGCCCGTGCGCGGCAGATGCTCGCGCGCTACGGGCTCGGCGCCGTCGCCGATGCCTATCCGCATTCGCTCTCAGGCGGCATGAGACAGCGCGTTGCGCTCACGCGCACACTGCTCGTCGATCCGACGCTCGTGCTGCTCGACGAACCCTTCTCCGCGCTCGACTACGAAACGCGTCTCGCACTCGAGGACGACATCATCGCGCTGCGTGCGCAAAGCGGCACGAGTGTCGTGCTCGTCACGCACGACATCGAAGAAGCCATCGCGATGAGCGATCGCGTGATCCTGCTTGGCGGGCGTCCCGCACGCATCGAAGACCAGATCGACATCGAACTGACGACGCACGGACCGCGCAATGCCGTCTCCGCGCGCGAGGCGCCCGAGTTCCGCGGCTATCACGCGCGTGTCTGGAACGGTTTGCGCGGACACGTCACCTCGCGCGACGCAGATGAAGTCGCTCCATCGAGCATCCTTGCAGGAGCCGTCCATGACTGAAGCCGTTCTGTCCACCAACGTCACGCCAAGGAAAGCCGTACGCCGTACGCGCCGCAAGTTCGGCACGACGGGCGCCGTCTTCGGTATCGTCGTTGCGCTGGTCGTTGCCTGGCAACTTGCCGTTAGCGCGGGCTGGATCAACGGCAAGCTGCTGGGCTCGCCGTCCGGCATCTATGAGGCCGCCGTCATCGGGCTGACGCAGGGCACGCTCGTGTCCGACACCTGGGTCACGCTCTATGAAACGCTGGCGGGTCTCGCCATCGGCAGCGGCCTCGGGATCGGTCTCGGCCTGCTGCTGTGGTTCCTGCCGACAGTCTCGGGTGTCGCCGAAGGATTGTCCGTCATCCTCAACAGTATTCCGAAGATTGCGCTCGGACCGCTCATCGTGATCTGGTTCGGTTCCGACGCCTCGTCGAAGATATGGCTCGCCGGCATCTCCACATTCGCCGTCGCGATGATCTCGTCCTGCGCCGCCGCGCGTGAAGTCGACAAGGACCTGCTCAATCTCTTCCATTCGTTCAAGGCGAAGCCGTCGATGATCTTCACCAAGCTCATCGTTCCGAGCGCGCTGCCGTGGATCTTCTCGACGCTGCGCGTGAACATCGGCTTCGCGTTGATCGGCGCGGTCGTCGGCGAATACATTGCATCGCAGTCGGGGCTCGGTCACGCGGTGTTCGTCGCGGGCTCGCTCTTCGATCTCAATACCGTCTGGCTCGGCATCATCGTGCTGACCTTGATGGCCTCGGTTCTCAGCTGGATCGTTCAACTCGCGGAAGCGAAGATCATTTCCTGGAAGAAAAAATGAAGAAGACACACGCTCTGCTCAATAGTATCGCGGCCGCATGTCTGGTCGCATCCGGAATCGGCGCGACGAGCGTTCAGGCCGCCGAGCCGGTGGTCATCTATCAGGCATTTCAGTCGATCCAGTACCTGCCGCTCTATGTGGCTATCGACAAAGGCATCTTCGAGAAGAACGGCCTTGCCGTGCAGAAGGTCACTGCGGGCAGCGGCGCGGCGGGCGTTGCAGCGGTGATCGGCGGTCATGCGGACTTCTCGCTGCAAGACCCGATGACCGCCATGCTCGCCAACCTCAAGGGCGCATCGCTCGTGAACGTGGCCAACGTGGTCGCCGGCGTGCCGGTGTGGGTGATCGCGCCGAAGGATTCGGCGGTCAAGGGCGTCGGCGATCTCGCAGGCAAAAGCGTCTCGACCGCACTGCCGCCGTCGACGAGCACGTATCTGCTGCAACGGCTCATCAGCGAACAGAAGCTCGCGGACGTGAAGATGAACACCGTGCAGATCGGCACCGAACTCGCGCCGGTGATGGCGGGGCGCTCAGAAGCCGCCGCGCTCTATATGCCGCAAGCGGAAACGGGGCTCGCGCAGGGTTATCGCATCGTGTATGCGTTCCCGAAGGCGTATCCGGGCGGCTATGCATTCTCGACCATCGACACGCTCTCTCTCACCGTCAAGAGCAAGCCGAAGATGGTAGCCGCGTTCGTGAAGTCGATCGGTGAAGCCGAAGCTCTGATTCAGCAATCGCACGACACGGCGAAGAGCGTCGCGCGCGCCGAATTCCCATCGCTCGATCCGAAGATCGTCGATTCGGCGGTGCAGCGTCTCATCGATCAGAAGATCTATGCGGCCACGCCCGGTATTTCCGAGCAGGCCTTCCGCAATGCGCTCGATCTGCAGGAGTCGATCGGCAACATCAAACCCGGCGCAATCACTTATGCCAATGGCGTCGACAACACGTTCGCCGCAGCCGCGAGCAAGTAACGATGAATCGATCAGATCAATCATTGCTCACGACACTGCTCGCTAATCGTCACGACGAAGCCGCCGCGCGCGCGACGCTGCTGGACGCGCAGGCCCGCGCCGATGCGCTGGAGCCGTGGCTTCGGGCCTTCGTGCATCGGCCGGATACGTACGCCGTGCGCGGCGCCGTGGCGCGTGCGCTCGTGGGCGTGCCCATCGGAGTCAAGGATCTCGCCGATACCGCCGACATGCCCACGGGCTACGGCTCGCCGGCTTACGACGGGCATCGGCCCGAGCGCGACGCGCGCATCGTGTCGATGATCCGCGCGCTCGGCGGGACGGTCTTCGGCAAGACCGCGACGACCGAATTCGCCTGGCGCGGACCGGCTGCGACCGTCAACCCGTGGAACCGTGCGCACACGCCGGGCGGCTCGTCGAGCGGATCGGCGGCGGCCGTCGCAGCGGGCATCGTGCCGCTCGCCATCGGCACGCAGACGGTCGGATCGATCATTCGCCCGGCCGCGTATTGCGGCATCGTCGGCTACAAGCCGTCGTATCGCGCGGTGCCGAGCGAAGGCGTGCATCCGCTGGCTGCGTCGCTCGATCACGTCGGATTCTTCGGGCGATCCGTCGACGATGTCGCCGTCGCGCATGCGTTGTTCGTCGAAGGCGCTCTTCAGGCGGTCGAAAGCGAAGCGGCGTGGCGCGATCACTTTCCGCGCGGCACCTCCGCGCTCACGCTCGGCGTCGTTCGCACGCCGTTCTGGGACGAACTCATCGCGCCGCATCAACGCGCCAATTTCGATGCATCGCTGCGGACGCTGAGCGAAGGCGGCGCGCGCATCGTCGAGTTGGACTACGGCGCGGACCTGCCGCAAATGCGCGAAGCGACACTGACGATTCTCGCGGTCGAGGCGTATCGCGCCGTCGGCGATGTAGCCGCACGCGCGCCCGCGCTGATGAGCGAACACATGCGCGTGCTGTTGTCCGAAGGCCAGGCGATGCCGCTCGAGCGCTATCAGCAAGCCTTGCTGTTGCAGGCGCACGTGCGCTCGCAGTCTGCCGCGCTGCTGCAAGGCTGCGACGCGCTCGTGACCTTGCCCGCCAGCGGTGAAGCGCCCCACGGACACGCCGATACGGGCGACGCCCGTTTCTGCGCACCCTGGAGCCTGATGGGGGCGCCCGCCGTCAATGTGCCTTCCGGCTGGAGCGATGCAAATCTGCCGCTCGGCTTCCAGATCGTCGGCGCTTTCGGCGATGATGCGAAGCTGCTGCGCGTTGCCGCGCGCATCGAAAGCATGCTGAAGTTCGAAAGACGCGCCGTCACCATTTGATCGACGAAATGCGCAACATACGATAACGACCGCTCACGGAGACGAGCATGAGCCAGCCCTTTCGTACGATTCAGCAATACGTGCTCGGCACGTTGCGCGCCGAGATTCTCAACGGCGTGTATCCACCGAACACGCGGCTGCGGCAGGAAGAGATCGCCAAACGCCTCAGCGTCAGTACGACGCCGGTGCGCGAAGCGTTCCGCGACCTGCGCGCGGAAGGGCTGGTCTCGATCGATCCCAACAAGGGTGTCGTCACACGCGCGCTCACGGCCGCGGACGTCAGCGAAATCTACGAACTGCGCATGGTGCTCGAGCCGATGCTGTCCCAACGCGCCTGCGCGCATGCCACCGATGGCGAGCTCGCCTCCGCCGAAAAGGTGCATGATGAAATGTGCGCGACATTGTCGTCCGAGAGGTGGGCCATCCTCAATGAGGAGTTCCACAAGCATCTGATGGCGAGCGCCGCCGGCACGCGTCTCTTTGAACTGGTCGAAGGGCTGTCGCTGGTCGCGCGGCCTTACGTGTCCCTCTCGATGCACGTCAAAAGCGATATCCTCGACAGCAACAACCGCGAGCATGCCGATCTCCTCGACGCCTACCGCGCCCGCGATATGCGCGCCGTGCATGAGCAGACGTACGCGCATCTCGAGAACACGCGCGATGCGATCATCGCCTGTGTCGAGCAGGCCTTGCCTTCGCCAGCGGCGGCTTGAGCTCTTATCCGATTCCTCCTCGATGCCCATGACGCACGACTCTCTCGTCTCTCTCTCCGCCGTCGATGCGCGCCGACTGATCGGCGATCGCAGTGTCTCGCCAGTCGAACTGCTTGACGCGTGCATCGCGCGCATCGAAGCGATTAACCCTGCCGTCAACGCGATGGCGGCGACGTGTTTCGAACGTGCGCGCGACGAAGCGCGTCGCGCGGAAGCGGCGGTGATGCGTGGCGAGCCGCTCGGCTTGCTGCATGGCGTGCCCATCGGCGTGAAAGATCTGGAAGAGACCGCCGGCGTACTCACGACGTATGGCTCGAAGCTCTTCCGCGCAAACGTTCCGGACGAGGACAACGGGATGGTCGCACGCATTCGGGCGGCGGGCGCCATCGTGACAACCAAGACCAACACGCCCGAAATGGGCGCGGGTGCGAACACCCGCAACGACGTCTGGGGCGCGACGGGCAACCCCTTTGCGCCGCTGCTGAACGCGGGGGGGTCGTCGGGCGGATCGGCCGCAGCGCTCGCAACCGGCATGCTCCCGCTCTGCACCGGCTCGGACACGGGCGGATCGCTGCGCATTCCAGCCGCGGTCTGCGGGATTGTGGGACTGCGGCCATCGCCGGGACTCGTGCCGGGCGACCGGCGCGAACTCGGGTGGGCGCCGATTACCGTGAGCGGCCCGATGGCACGTACCGTCGGCGATGTGCGGTTGCTGCTTGCCGCGCAGGCTGGCTTCGACGCGCGCGATCCGCTATCTTACGACGTCGATTCGGCCGCGCTTGCGCAGCGCCGTCCGATCGATGCGTCGGGGCTGCGCATCGGCTTTACCGATGACTTCGGGGTATGCGCGCTCGACGACGCATCCCGCGCGACGTTCCGCGCGAAGGTCGACAAGATCGCACGGCACGTGGCGGTGTGCGAACCGGTATGCATCGACATGAGCGGCATCGACCGATGCTTCGACGTAGTGCGCGCGCAGAACTTCGTTGCGCAGTTCGCGGAAATCTATGAGCGCGATCCGTCGCAGCTTGGACCCAATACGCGCGCGAACTTCGAGCTGGGCGCATCGATGACGCTCGGCGACGCCGTTTGGGCGCACAAGATGCAAACGACGCTGTATCGACGCTTCCAGTCGCTCGTGCAGCACTATGACGTGATCGTTTCGCCGACGGTGTCCGTCACGCCATTTCCGTGGTCCCAATGGCATCTCGAAGCGATCAATGGCAAGCCGCTCGATACGTACTATCGCTGGCTGGGACTGACTTACCTCGTTTCGCTGATGACCAATCCGGCGTTGTCGCTGCCGTGCGGGGTCGATCATGCCGGCATGCCGTTTGGTGTGCAGTTGGTCGGCCCAGCGCGTGGAGACGGGCGGTTGCTGGACATTTCGGAGGCGCTCGAAGCGGCATTTGCTACGGACGACGCGCTGCGGCGACCTGCGCCGGATCTTAAAGCACTGTCCGAGCCGGTCCCTGAGCTGCGGTCTATCGTGTCGTCCCCGCCGATCTTATCGAATCGTTCGAGGATGGCCTAGTGACGGCTTGACGACAAACTCAGGCTGTCATTCGTGATGCGAGCCCAAGAGGGATCTTGCCAGCTCTCTTGGCGATATTCGATAACTGGACTTCAGCATAAAGACATGCTTACAAGGCCTGTCGTGCGATGCAGGAGGCGCAGGCGGATAGCCTTCTCCGGTGCGCTGAAACGCCGGGACAGGGCCGAATCCGGCGCCCAGATCCGTCCCACGCGAAAAGCGGGCTAGTGGTGCAACGGGGCGGGCCTTTGACGAAAGAGAATGCCCCGAGCGCGTTATTCGTCAAGCGAAGCGTTGCGGTGACCCACACGAGGCATCCAGGCGCGTGCGGGAGGGGGCGATGTTGCGGATCGACGCACGCCGCCGCTGGTGGTACCGAAGAAAATTACCGAAGAAAATCGACATGAGGGCCAAACTCGCGGTCGCTGAACGTTGCCTCGGCTTTAATCAAGGTAGACCAATGTTTCTATCGCCGATGGGCCGCCGCTTCAGCCGCAGTGTCATGGTATTCCTTGAATTTCGTGATTCTTCCGTTTTCGATCGTGAAGACGTGAGCCCACTCATCCTCATACGTAATGCCAGTTGAATTTACGCGCCAGCGCTGCACCCCAAGCACGACGACCTTGTCTTCGCTGGCAATAAAATTGAGAGGTTCGAACCGTTCGGCAGTCTGAGTCGCCGCAAGCGCACTGAAGAATTCCGCGACCTCCTGAGGGCCGTGCCTTCCACCAGCGAATGGGATGATCTCCGTAGGCCCAGGTATGAACCAGTCGACATTTTCGGCGAGCGTTTTCAGGACGCCCCCGATGTCGGCCTTGCTGAAAGCATCGTATGCTTGCTGCACCAATTGAACATTTTGTTGCTCGCTCATTGCGCCTCCCACAATCGCCGTTTCGAGATCTTGCTGTATTACTGCGGAATCGAGGCCATTACCAGATCATCATAGTCGAGTCACCGAAAACCGTGCGCTCGCCAACCAGCAAAAAGCTGAGAACCTGCCGGCCGCACCAGGCTCATGGATGGCCGTTGGATCCTAAAATCTGCCGTTGACTTGGTGCCGGGTCCGACGGCAACTAGGGGTCGAGGGCTGTCGACCGCTGCCCTGCGCGGTTCGGGGGTGTGGCCGCGTGCATGGTGCAGTAAACGGCCATTTGCGGGCGTTGCGTTTACGACGACGGCACAGTTACTACACTGATAGGTAAGGGTCGCGGATATCAGGTGGGGCGGCCTTCTCAATTAGTTGCACGCACTACACGCTGTCGGAAAGAGCAGATCGAGCCTCCACATTATTTTGTGCGGCGTGCTCGTCTCGTTGGTCCATCAAACAGGAGGATCCAATCATGCAAACTGTTATAAGGACATATTCCGGGAAGGGTGCAAAGGAATTATTCGATCTGCTGGAGAAACGAGCGACTGACGTCGAAGAACTGCTGCGTTCGGTCAAAGGCTTTGTCGGCTACACCCTCGCGCGCAGCGGCGATGGCGGATTCTCGGTAACTGTTTGCCAGGACAAGGCAGGCATTGATGAAAGCGTGCAAAAGGCGAAGGACTGGATCGCGAAAAACGCCGGAAACACGGGCGCGGCCGCGCCGGAAATATCGGAGGGATCAGTCCTCATTCACCTGAAGTAACTTCGCCTTGCGACTGGCACCGTATGAGTTCGGCGGCCGGATTGGCAGGTACGTAACCAGCTTCACCGGCTGCTCCTCACGCACACTGTTTACCGAGTTCGTCCAGACCGGCCTTTGTACGTTGATCAGGAAGATCCCACGGAGCGGATTGAGAATTCCGCGATCTCATAATGGGCTGCGGATGGCTTGTCTTGAACTAGGCAGCGCTCTCCAGGAACAAGCGGCACCACGCCGCTGGCCGGCTCCACGTATGGCAATCCGATTTCTTCTTCATCGCTTCATCTAGCGGCGAGTCGCGGACAAGCCGCGCACGCGACTCATGTGAAACGTTGAACGGCTGCTTCGGAGGGGATTGACTGGCCGGAGCGGGTCCGGCTGCTGTCGATCGCTGCATCGCGCTGACTTGGCGTGCATATGCCGCTTGCATGAGGCACTGAACGGCCAGTTGCGGACCTGCGTAGCGAAGGCGCAAATGCTCGATAGTAGCCATTGGCCGCGCGACCGCCTGATGGAAGTGTTAGGGCGGGTCGAGCGCACTCACCATGACGTAGTACCCGTCAGGATCGCGGAGCGCAAACTCTTTGGTTCCGGTGTTGGGGTTCACGTTGGGCTCCTCTTCGAGTCCGGCGACAAGCGCGCGGGCTCTCAGCAGCGCATCGTCGAAATCATCGATACGAAAGAACAAAAGCAGTCCGTTGCCAGGTTCCGCACGGTCGCGACTAGCCAGCGGAGGATGCTCGTGCGCGCCCCACCGGTGAAGGCATAGCAAGACCGTTCCATCCGTGTCGACGATTTGCCCGAAGTAGTCATGCGCTGGCAGCGTTTCCGGTTGTCCGAACAGCGACTGATACCACTTGAAGCTGAGGGCCACATCAGCAACACCAATGATTGTCCATGTGCGTTTCATCGGCTTCTCCTGCGGCCAATATATGACGTCCGCTTTCCCAGCGATTGAACGACCGCTGCCAGGCAGCTTGAAGGGCCGTATCGGGTCGACTTGCGCCAACCGCGCCGGCTGCGCGCTTTGCCGGTGACGCCCAGTCGAGATATGGTTGCCAGTCCACGAAGCGGAGTCGCTCGAAACTGGCACTAAGCCTTACACAGAACTGTAGTCGAGTGCCCGGATATCAGGATCCGCTCAACCAGCGGAGCGTCGGGTAGGGAAATCCGACGACCCAAACACCGTTCGCGCTGAAGTCCCACGTCGGGCCGAAGCTCGCCGGCTCGGTCAGTTGTTCGTCCGTGAGTCCGCTTGAGCTCGCCACCGGTGTGCCCGAGCCGACGCCTGCCGTCGCCCCGGACGACTCGCTGTTCCAGAACACGTCCGCGGCGATCCGGCCGCTATTCGTGCCCGCGATACCGCCTGTCGTTGCACCCGGATCAGGCGCGAGTGTCGACTTGGCATAGGACTCGCGAATAACGCCCGCATTGCTGCCGACCAGTCCGCCGACCACAGCGCCGCCCGTCAAGATTTCGATTGCGTTCGATTGGTTAATGCCGCCATGATTCGTGCCGACGAGTCCCCCGATCGTGGCTTTCGCACCGGCACCCGCCCTATGTTCGGCCACAGACTGTTCGATGCAACCATCGTTCGTACCGGCAAGGCCACCGACCATGCCCGCGCCGCTGACTTGCACCGCAGCGAACGACTGTTCGACGAGGCCGCGATTTTCGCCGACGATCCCTCCGGCCACGCTGCTTGTGTCGCCCGTGGATTGGACGCTACCGAAGACGCCGACCTGCACAATGAGCCCATAGTTGGTGCCGGCGAGCAAGCCGACCGGTCCTGCGGAGGAGGTCGCTGAGCTTTGTGTGAGATCAAAATTGCGCACGACGCCGGTTTTGCCGATCACGCCGAAAAGCCCGGTATCGGCGTCGCCGGAGATGTTGAGTCCCGTGACGACATGGCCCATACCGTCGAACTGACCCGTGAACGGTGTGGCAGCGGTGCCGATGCCGCCGAAATTCACCGGATCCAGGAAATCGATTGACAGGTTGCCCAACGCATAGTTGCCCGCGAGATTGTTATTCACCGCATTAAGGTCCGCCAGGTAGTTAATTAGCTGATAGGCGGTGATCTGCGTCACCAGGCCACTAAACGGCGCGGCACTCCAGGAAGGATTGCTGCGCAACGTACCGGGCGTGTATCTGCCGTTCATGTCGTAGAGCGCCGTGACGATGCCCGTGCTTCGCGACCAGTCGATGGTGCCCAGGTTGGTCACGCTGCCGCCGTTGTCGAAGCCATGCCAGTCGGCATTGAGAATCAGCGAGCCTGTGCCGCGATTGGCGATGGTCGCGTTCGGCGCAATGGTCAGCGAGTGCGCCGCGTCGAGCGTCAGCGACGCGGCGCCGTGCCAGCGAATGCTCGCGTCGATAGCGATGTCTCCCCCGCCGGTCGCCCCTAGCAGGCCGTCGCCGCCGTTCGCGTCCACGTTGATCGAGGCACCGTGGCTCAGGCTTGCACTCAGCGTGCGAGCGGTGGAGGCGTCCGTGATGAAGTCCCCCGTTGTGATGTTCCAGGTTTTCGCCTGAACGTCCGCGCCGCCGACCTCGACCTCCTTGCCGGACATATCGACCGCGCCGCCGCTGCCGTCCGCATTGCGTGCGCTGATCTGCGCCCCGCGCGCGTCGACGCTACCGGTGTTGATAACTGAAGTGGCGGTATCGGTGTTCGCGACGAGCCACACGTGGCCGGCGCGTGACGCAGTGCCGGTGGCGCGCAGCGCTCCCGAATGACCCGCGAGCGCGAAAATGTTGCCGTCGGCCGCCTGCAAATTGATGATAGCCGCCTGCACCGAGCCCGTGTTCGTCACCGTGCCGCCGCTTCCGACGTCCACGAAAACTTGCTGATCCGTGCCGTCAAGCAGACGGACCTGACGCCCCACGGCAAGTTCGGCATTGCCGGTTGGCGCATCGATTGTCCCTGCGTTCGTGACCTTGTTAGCCGATATGAGGAACACGTCCCCGCCCGACGAGATGAGTCTGCCGAGATTGATCACATTCGCCGTGGAGCTGCCCGTGTAGACCGACCCACCGATCGCGGGCGGATTCAAAAATGTGTCGTTGGGGATGTCGAGCGTCGAAGCGACGAAGCGCCCGCCCGTCGAGACCACGCCGTTTCGCCCGATTAGAACCCCATGCGGGTTGACAAGGTAAATACTGCCGGTGCCGCTCAGCGTGCCGAGGATCGCGGAGAAGTCGTTACCCGTCACGCGATTGAGTGTCGCGCCCGTGCCGTTGTTGATCGAAACCGTGCCGTGCGGTCCGATCGAGAAACTGTCCCATTCGATGATCCCCCGTGAGCCCGTTTGCGTGATGTTCAGGTTCGTGCCGTTCTGAGCAATGCTTCCTGAGCCGCCTACGAAGCGGCCGCCTTGCGGCAGCGGTCCTGCCGCGAAGGCCTGTTGCCCAGAGAACAGTTCAGTCAGTGCAAGCGCGATGACCAGCGAGATGTTTCGCGACGACCGACAGCTTCCAGATGCGCGCCGTAGACGCGACAATCTAGCAGCAGGGCTCATACGTCCCCCGTGTAAGCGCAAGACGGTCGGCACGCGCGAGGAAAGGGCGCGAACTGCGCGACCCGTGTATGAAGAATAGCGGGAGACGTTGTCGGGATGCGCCTAAATCTACGCGTTTTGCGCCCCTTGTCGGCACGTGTGTGCTCTGCTCACTGTCAGTTGTCCCTTGGATATCTGCCGTAGAGCCTCCACGAGACAGAGTGGCGGCAACGGGTCGCGCAGAGACGTTCGAGACGCCCAGCGTAGCGCGCTTAGCGTACGAAAAGTCCGTTTAGGTGATGAACCGCTGCGCCGCGATCGAAATCCCCCGCCTAGGGTTGCCGCCGATCCAAGTTGCGGGCGGGTGAGCGTAGGCTAAGAATGATCCACCGAGGGTGCCCGTCGCCGGGCGACCCGGCAACCGTCAGGGAGGTAAGTCATGCGTGTTATGGTGAAGTTCTCGTTTTCCGCTGATGCCGGCAACTCCGCCATCCGCGCCGGCAAATTAGAAAAAGTCTTCCAACAGCTAACCGAGGATCTGAAGCCCGAAGCCGCTTATTTCCACGCCGAGAATGGCGACCGGGGCGGCTTCTTCATCGTGAACATGGCGGAATCATCGCAGATTGCCGATACCGCCGAGCGGCTCTTCTTTGGTTTGAACGCCAAGATCGAACTCGTGCCGGTCATGAATGCCGATGACCTGCGCAAAGGTCTGTCGAGCGTGCAGGAAACGATCCGCCGCTACGGCTGAGTCCCCCTGGACGATGACCTCGCCCTTGCCGGCCGCCGCGTCGTAGTCGCGCTCGAGCCATAAGCGGGCATAGCACCGGAACGGAGCCAGCTTCTGATGGTCGCGGCGCAAGATCGCGTCGGCCTCGACGATCTCGGGCACGACGTCGGGGTCGTAGTTGAGGTTCATGGCGAAGACGCAGCGCGAGCGGTTGTCGGCAGTGCCGAACCGCTCGCGCACGGCCTCCTTCGCGCGTTCTAGGCGCTTCTCGAGCTGGCCGAGGATCTGCCGGCCGCGCTCCACCATCCCCCGCGCCACGGCGATGCCGTCATAGCCCGATGCCGTCATAGCCGCGCCGATCGGCAAAGGCGACCGTTTCGTAATCGGGGTACCGTCAAGATTCGGACGTTTACGTACGTCAACGGCGAAACTGTCAGATTTGGTCCTGAGACTTTGCAGCGAGGGTGTCAATTTACGTTGGAAATACCTTAATCTGACGCGTTCCCCGCCGGGCTCTGACGTCCGGCTGAAGTACGCTTCAACTGGACGACACGCAGGCTTATGAGTCAGCAGTCGGCCAACTGCGGCCCTCCGGCCGCTGATCCGCGCAGACATTCGAGCGTCCGCTCTGCTCCATCAACCGGCTTATGATCGAAGCCAGCGAATTATCCTTTTCCGCTGATCGACATCATTCGTACATCTTGAGCATCTCCGCCAGCGCTCCTTCGATTATCCTGTTCGACAGACTCGGGTCATTCACGGCGCGAGCGAGCGCTATTGAACCAACGCAGGTGCTGAAGATCATCACCGCTTTAGCATGGGCGTCTTCTGTATCCGGCAAAGACTGTGCGAGCAAAGCGATGATCTCACTGACACGTTCGGTGAATGCCTCGCGGGTTGCTTCGGGCGCGCGCGGTACGTCGTTGACTAGCGCTGAAATTGGACAACCTCTGCCGAGGTTGTTCCGATGGCTTTCCGACACATATGTGCTTATCGCGCGCTCAGGCGCCGTCTTGAGCGCGGCCTGAATATGCTCGATGTCCTGCAATGCCATGATGAAAGCCTCCGTCACGAGCGCATCGCGTGACTCGAAATGCTTGTAGAAGCCGCCGACGGTTAAGCCGGCTTCTTTCATGATGTCGCCGACACTGATTCCCTCAATGCCGCGCTCGCGCAAACGCCGTGCGGCGACCTGCACAATCCGCTGATGCGTGGCCAGTTTGCCAGCTTGTGAGTGCCCCATTTTCCAGTCTCAAAGATGCATTGTGCTACGAGTCAACCTGAGGCAATGCCGTTCGCCCGGTGCTCCCGCAGCAGCGGTTAGGTCTCGCCCGACGACCTCACAATTGCCGTCAGTTGCAAAGTCCTGGCAATGCGAAAACCGAGCTCCCGATACAGACGAACGGCGGAAACATTATTCGTGAACACATGAAGGAACGGTATTCTGTCGCGTTCCTGGATGGTTGCCGCCAGGTGCTCCATCAACAGTCGACCCAACCCTCGGCCGCGCCACTCGGGGTGCGTGCACACGGCGCTGATTTCGACGTACTTGCCGGCAGTCATTCGTTCGCCCGCCATTGCCACCAGCTGGCCGCTCTCCCTAACGCCAAAGAAGTGACCCAATTCGTTGGTCCGGGCGTTGAATGGTCCAGGCTCCGTCATTTCGGCGAGTCGGAGCATATCAGGTGTGTCGTAGACACCGAGTCGCATGATCCGCTCATCGGACGATACGGTGAACCTGTTGGCGGCAACCATCTGATTTGCAACAGCCTCGCGCACCACTTCGAAGCCGGGCGGCAAGTCCGGTTTGGCCGCCGTGAAGAATGAAAGGCGCTGTCCCGGCTGGAGCATTGCTGCAACTTGAGAGACGCTTTGCGCAGTGTAATTTTGCGCGGCCCCGAACGGCGCAAATTCCGGGCGATACCGGGCACCGCCTTCGCGGCGCTCGATGAAGGCCGGAGGCGCTTCGCTCAGAGCGATCCATACGGGATTGGCGAGGTATTCCTCGGTCCCGATCTCACTGGCTGCATCAATGCGGGAGGACTGCATGACAAGCTCCTGTTTTGTTCGTCTTCTCTGCTGTGGAATCGCGGTCAGGCGAACCGTGCCGCGTGCTTCCTGATAAAAGCCTGGACCGTCATCGGCGGAGTACCGGTCAAATCCTCAATGAAGGAATTGGTGCCGGCGAAAACGCCTTCCTGGTAATCGACGGCAACCGACAGGAGATGCTGCGTGAAGGTGTCGCTGAATTTTGCATCCGTATTCAGGCGCTGTTTGAACAGATCGAGATCGACTGGTTGGTACGAGACCGTCCTACCCAACGCCTTGCTCATCTCCGCCGCAATCTCATGGTGATTCATCTCGACCGGCCCGTAGAGCGGATAGACCTTGCCCGCGTGCGACGCCGGATCGCGAAGGATCGCGGCAATCACGCGACCCTGATCCTCGGCTGCAATCGGCGCATGGCGCCCTTCGCCAAAGGGCAGACGCAGCATCCCGTCCTTTTTGACGGACGCGACTTGACCCGGGTAGGTCAACCATTGAGCGAAGAACGTGGGGCGCAGATGCGTGACCGGCGTGCCGGCCCAGTCGAACACCTGTTCCGAGATCCAGTGGTCTCGCGCGGCATGGCTTTTCGCTTCACGGCGAGCCGAAATCTGCGACATGTTCACAATCGATTCGATTCCGGTCTCACGGGCGGCCTGTGCAAACGAAGCGCTGGCCGCTATCCCACCAGCCTCGATCGGATAAACGAAATAGGCCGATGAGATGCCTTGAAGAGCGCGTGCGACATCGTCGATATCCGAGAGATCGCCAACCAGCACCTCGACGCCCTGTGCGCGCAGCCGCTCTGAGCGAGCGTCCTCGCGTCGCACCAGGGTTCGTACCTGTTCGCCTGCAGCTAAAAGGGCCGTTGTCGTTGCTCCGCCCGTGTCACCAGTCGCGCCTGCGATAAAAAATTTACGAAAAGCCATTTGAAAGCTCCGCTCCATTCGTTAATTGGGAGGGTGATGAACGTTTCAGTCACCGGATCTGAGCTGGAGTATAGTCATAATCCTGAACGGCGATAGATGAGAATTCCGTACTAGTCTTTTGCGGAATGCCGTTCTCGAGGCGGGCGGCAAGTGAGTCACGCTGCGCTTGCGAACTCACGCTGCAAATGGAATCGAAAACCGCGTCCTTTCTGGACGACCGACCACCGGAGAATGCTCCTGCCATGATCGCCCACACGTTCGCCTCACCCCGCCATTCCACGCGCTATTGGGAGGCCGGGCCCGCCGAGGGGCCACTGATGATCCTCCTTCACGGCTGGCCCGGGCTCGGTCTGATGTGGCGCGCGCAGATCGAGGCTTTCGCGTCGGAGGGCTGGCGCTGCATTGCACCGGACATGCGCGGATACGGCGGCTCATCGACACCAGGCGCGCCCGATGCCTATGCACTCAAAGAGATCGTTGACGATATGGTCGAGCTTCATGACCATCTGGGCGCAAGTCCGGCAATATGGGTCGGCCACGACCTCGGAAGCCCGGTGGCCGGGGCGCTGGCTGCGCATCACGCGAAGCGCAGCCGTGCCGTTGTGTTCGTCTCCGTTCCGTATATGCCCGAGAGCTTCGGGTTGCGCAGTCTGCTGCCCCTGGTCGATCGCACGCTCTATCCCGCCGACCAGTATCCGGACGGGCAATGGGACTACTACCGCTTCTATCTGACTCATTTCGATCAGACCGTTACCGACTTCAATGCCGACATAGCGGCGACACTGGCGGCGATCTATCGGTCTGGAGACCCGAAATCCGTGGACCACATCTATCGCTCTGCGCTGGTCTCGCGCAATGGAGGCTGGTTCGGGTCGGCACGTCGCGCGCCGACGGTGGCGCCGGACGCGGCGCTCTGGCCGTCGGCTGACTTCGACGCGCTGGTTAATGTGTTCCGTGTGACCGGTTTTCGTCCGGGTAACGCCTGGTATCTGAACGATGACGCCAACATCGCCTACGCTCGAATTGCGCCCGACAGCGGCCGCCTGAGCCAGCCTGTGCTGTTCGTGAACGGCGAATTTGATGGCATCTGCGATATCACCCGCAGCGCTCTCGGCGAGCCCATGCGAAACGCCTGCACGGATCTGTCTGTGGCGACGCTGGGCGCAGGCCACTGGCTTCCGCTCGAACGCAAGGCTGAACTCGTCCAGGTAATCCGCGCCTGGCTCGAGGCGAAAAGGCTGTCGTAGCCATCACGGTCACATCCTGACCCGGATAGGGTCCTGCAGGTCGACTAAAGGAGTTGAATGAAATGAGCGCATCGAACAGCGATGAAGTGATTTCAGATTTGAGCGATGGCATCAAACAATACGACATTGCGACCAACGGCATTACCTTGCACGTAACGGAGCAAGGTGAGGGGCCAGCAGTGCTGTTCTGCCACGGTTTCCCGGACACCGCCTATACGTGGCGGCGGCAGATGAAGGCCATTGCGGCGGCGGGTTTTCGTGCGATTGCCCCGGATATGCGCGGTTATGGGCGAAGCTCGGCTCCAGTCGACGCAAACCTCTACACACCGTTGCACACGGCAGGCGACCTGATTGGCCTGCTCGATGCGCTAGCGATTCCCCGCGCCGTCCTCGTCGGACATGACTGGGGGGCGACCCATGCATGGAACGCGGCGCTGATGCGCCCGGACAGATTTCCGGCGGTGTTCTGCCTCAGTGTCCCTTTCGTGCCGCGCGGAGACGCTAGTGTTTTCGACAGAATGCGAAAGGCGGGGCTTCAAGACAAGTTCTATATGTTCGAGCAAATTCGGGCCGACGCCGACGAAATCTGGGCCAACGCAGCGGTGACCATTCCCGGCATTCTGTATTGGGCATCGGGTACCGCGCCAGCTGGCCAGCAGTGGAGTCCGCTGGATCCGGCTCGAAGCCTTCATCGTACTGCCCCTGGACCGTTGCCTTCGTGGGCCCCAACAGACTATGTAGCGCATAACATCGCGGAATTTCAGCGTACCGGTTTCCACGGAGGGTTGAATTACTACCGCGCGGCGGAGCCGTATTTCGCCTTGTCCGCTCCGTGGAAGGGCGCGAAGATCGTTCAGCCGTCGTTTTTTATCTGGGGCAAGGCGGACGGTCTGAAAGAGCTATATCCGCTTAGCCTCGACGACCTTCGCGCCGGCTTACCGGGCCTTGTAGGAGGACTCGAACTCGATAACGTGGGGCATTGGGTTCAGCATGAGGCCGCCGCCGATGTCAGCGATCAACTGCTGAAGTTCGTGCGTACCCTTGATCTCGCATGATCGTTTCGGACACTGTCCGGTGTAGTCTCTGCTCCTGGCTCCGTTTAATCGAGCGAAGAAAATGGCGGCGTAACGGGGCCTGAAGTTCTTCTTCACAGTCACGCTCGACCGGCCCGAGCTGATGGTCAGGATGCAACCGGTGCGCGTGCCCCGCATATTGCCCGTCGTGCTCAGTCCCGATGAAGTGCGGCGACTGATCGAGGCGGCCGGCAACCTGAAGCACCAGACCACGCTGTCGGTCGCGTACGGCGCGGGGCTACGCGCCAGCGAAGTGGTAGCGCTGAAGGTCACCGACGTCGACAGCGAACGCATGACACTGCGCATCGAGCAGGGCAAGGGGCGCCGTGACCGCTACGCCATGCTCTCGCCGGTGCTGCTCGAGCGTCTGCGTGTGTGGTGGTGCGTGGCCCGTGCGCAGGGCAGGATGCTCGATGGCGGGTGGCTGTTTCCCGGGCTCGATCCGCTCGATCCGTTAAGCACGCGACAGTTGAACCGTGCCATTCATGCCGCCGCCGAGGCTGCGAACATCGACAAGCGCATGTCCATGCACACGCTGCGGCATAGCTTTGCGACACACCTGCTTGAACAGAAGGTGGACATCCGCGTGATCCAGGTGCTGCCCGGCCATGCGAAGCTTGAGAACACCGCGCTCTGCGTCCAGGTGGCCACCGACCTGCTGCACGAGGTCACCAGTCCGCTGGACCGCCTGCCTGCCGGGTAGGCCCGCGCGCTGTAACGCCTCATGCTGGAGGTTGCGGACATCTTCCGCAGCCATGGACCAGCGTGGCAAACCACGACACACCTGAGCCTGGGGCAGCTGAAGGTCATGTCGGCCATCGAACGGTGCCGCACGGCGGCACTGGGTGGACATGTGCTGCGCTGTTCAGGCTGCGCAAGGACAGAGGTGTCCTTCAACTCGTGCCGGAACCGGCATTCCCCGAAGTGCCAGGCCAGCGCCGCCCACCGCTGGCTGGAAGCACGCCAGGCCGATCTGCTACCCGTCGAATACTTCCACGTCGTCTTCACGCTCCCCGCGCCCGTCAGTGCGATCGCCTGGTACAACAAACGGATCATCTACGGCCTGCTGCTCGACATCGCCGCCGACACGCTGCGTACCATCGCCGCGGATCCCAGCCACCTCGACGCCCAGATCGGCGCCACGCTCGTACTGCATACCTGGGGCTCGGCGCTCACGCATCACCCGCATGTGCACGGCATCGTGCCCGGTCGCGGGCTGTCGCCTGACGGTGAGCGCTGGATCGCCTGCCGGCCCGGCTTCTTCCTGCCCGCGCGCGTCCTGTCACGCCTGTTCCGGCGCCGCTTCCTCGAGGCACTCCAGTCGGTTCACCACCGTGGCGACCTGCAGTTCTTCGGCGAGTACACCGGGCTCGCTGACCCCGCCACCTTTGCCCGGTGGCTTGCGCCGCTACGTACCTGCGAATGGGTGGTCTACGCCAAGCGCCCGTTCGCCGGACCGAAGGCGGTGCTCGAGTACCTCTCACGCTACACGCACCGCGTCGCCATCTCCAACCAGCGCCTGGTCACCTTCGATGAGCGTGGCGTGACGTTCCGCTGGAAGGACTACCGTGCGAAGGGACGCACCCGCTACAAGACCCTGACCCTCGAAACCGGCGAATTCATACGCCGCTTCCTGCTCCATGTGCTACCCGGCGGCTTCCATCGGATCGGTCATTACGGACTGCTCGCCAACCCGGTGCGCCGTACCAGTCTCGCGAGGGTGCGCAATCTGCTGCACGTCGCACCCGAGATCAGCCCGTCACCGGACGAGGCCATCGTCGCAACCCGCCCCGTCTTCATCTGCCGGCACTGCGGCGCACCGATGATCGTCATCGACATCCTCGCGCGCAGCGCCCCGATCCGTGCACCGCCAATGCGCCGGGATCAGACATGAACTCCACGGTTCCTCGACCTGCCTGTCGAACGTTCGCTCTGCGGCAACGCGGCCCAGGGGCGGACGTTTGCGCGTGTCGCTTCGCGAAGCGCTTCGCCCGCGCGCGTCATCCTCGCGCATGCACGACTGCACCGCTCCGCCACGGCGTCAGCGCCCGCTTGGCACCTCGCCTGACCGTGCCGCATCCGACGCCACTCAGCATCCCGGTCTATCAATCGCCATAGCCGTGAAGCTCCGAGCGCATCGGAGCACTCCGCGGTTTCCTCCATCGGGCTTATTCGACGCCTGCCGACATGCGCGGAGGCATGCACATTCCTGCGGCCGATGGCAGGCATCGAATAAACCTTAACGACCTCGGCCTGACGGGGCCGCCCGTAAACCTCAACAGACCTCCGCCCCGCCTATTCGCGAGGACCCGACCGTATGCTACGATCGTTGCAGGTCATGGCCGAGGACGGGGGATTGCCAACATGCTCAACGTTCGTCCACTTGAAGAGCGCGACCTGCCGGAGGGGCAGCGCATCGTGCGGCGCGCCTTCGGTACCTTCTTCGGCGTCGCCGATCCCGATAATTTCTGGACCGATTTCGACTACGTCTATGGCCGCTTCGGATGCGAGCATACCGCCGCCTTCGCTGCCGACCACGACGGCACGCTCGCCGGCGTCAACTTCGCCACCAACTGGGGCAGTGTCGGCTTTTTCGGCCCACTCTCGGTTCGCCCTGATCTGTGGGACAAGGGCATCGCCCAGCCGCTGGTCGCAGCGGTCTCGGAACAATTCGCGAACTGGGGCACGCGCCATGCCGGCCTGTGCACGTTCGCCCAAAGCACGAAGCACATTTGGCTCTATCAGAAGTTCGGCTTCTATCCGCGCTTTCTCACCGCGATCATGGCGGCGCCGGCGGCGGCGTCCGGCCCGCTGCCGCAGGACGCGCGCTATACGGCGCTCGCGGCCGGCGAGCGGCGGGCGGCGGAAGAAGCGAGCCGCGCGCTCAGCGACGAGATCCTCGACGGCCTCGATCTCTCCGCTGAGATCCGCACCGTCGCCGCGCGCGGCCTCGGCGACGCCCTGCTGTTATGGGAGCGTTCGGGCCAGCTGGGCGGCTTCGCGGTTTGCCATTGGGGACCGGCGAGCGAGGCCGGTGCCGATTGTCTCTTCATCAAATTCGGCGCGGTGCGCCCCGGTCCGGGTGCCTCCGATCGGTTCGGCGCGCTGCTCGACGCCGCCAGCGCGCTCGCCACCGCATTGGGGATGGCGAGGGTCCTGGCTGGGGTCAATACCGGGCGCGAGCAAGCCTATCGCCAGATGATGGCACGCGGTTTCCGCAACCAAATGCAGGTGGTGACCATGCATCGGCCTAACGAGCCTGCCTACAGCCGCCCTAACGACTTCGTCCTCGACGATTGGCGCTAGGAAGTTCTGCTCACCTCCTGCCCCACCGATCTCGGCGACATGTGGCCGTCGATGCTTCTCACGATGGAAGACGAGGCGGATTTCCCCGCCCGTCGACATGAAGACAGAGTCGGTTTCCTCTCCATTGCGCCACCGTCTATCGGAGCCCCTGCCGCGCGAGCGGTCTAGGCCCGCGATCCGAAGCGGACTTTCCAATGAATGGCGGATTCAACCGGCGCGGATTCAACCGGTGTGAACGGACACTCAAATGTCCAAATCGTGGCAATGGCGAACGACCGCATATGGCACCCTCTTGCGCTTCGATTGCCCTCACGAATGGCCGCTAGCAGACTTGTACCCAAGGATTCAGTCTGGTCGTGAAAACGCCAAGTCACAACGCCAGCCGAGCGACGTTGCTAATGCTGCGGTGACGCTTCCACAAGGCTCTTAAGTCGCAAGACTGCCGTATCCGATTCAGATTGAATCCGCGCGCGCAGCACGGACCAGTTCAATATCGCGAACCACAACGACGGCGCGCGATAGGTGAATTCACGTTCGAAACGGGTTCCGCTCACAGTCGATGTCAGCGAATAAGTGACGGTGCCGGCCGATCTGCCGTCAATCTTTCCTGCTATCACCCACTTGCTCGGACGCACACGTGCCGCGACTGTCCACACAACGCGGCCACGCCTGCCCGCCACCCTGAATTCCTCCGTTACCTGCTCGCCCACATCGAGCGAATGTTCCACCGAACCGCTGACCGCGAGCGATGACGGATGCCAGATTGGCCAGTGAGCCGGCGTCGTGACATAGTCGAACACGACCGTGGGAGGGCGTTGTATCGACGCAACCGAAATGATGCGCGTGTCGAGCGCAATTCGCTGCGGCAACGGGATAAAGAGCACCGCGATGGCGACGAGCACCGCCAATATTGCGGTGACGAACCGCGTACGGATTTTCATAGCGCCTTGTACTCTCCGCTGTCACAGGCGAAGCTATTTTACGGCGGAGTGGAAAGGACGGCGATCGGCGGCATTCGCCAGGTGCAACGGCCATTCGCTCGGTCAGATTGGCCAGCACGTTGTCGGCCTAAGCGGTCAGTCCCCAGGGTGCTCAGTAGCGACGCGGATATCTGCTTTGAATTCGGACCGCTCCGTAGGGAGGCGAATGCGGGGGCCGGATTTCGTTCCCGTGACCCTGTCGGCCCTACTCGCACAGCGGATTTTATATGTCACGCTATGACACTTTTGCGGGGGAGTCGCTAATGGTACATAACCCCGGCGCTTATGACAGGAAATCGCGCCTACCGGGGCCCCCCTAATAGACCTAATAGAGCCGTAAGACTTCCTTGATCTGACGCATGGATAACCTGTTGTTCGGCATTCGCACTCCCGACGCAAAAACGTCGAGGGTGCCATGGGTTACCCGCGTGGTTACCTCACATTCCAGCGCTCGACTTCACGTGAAATTCATGCTCGGGCAGTCGTGGAATCCGCGCTCGGGCAAGCGTGGAATCTGCGCTCGACTTGCCGTCGAATACGCACTTGTACGTCGCGTCAGGGACACGATGTCCGTTCTCGCGTACTGCAATGGCCTACGCTCCGGCGCCGTCTCTCAGCATCTCAGGTCAGCTTATTGCGAGAAAACGGTTTATTGCGCGACTGGCGACACTTCGAACACGCAGTGGTCGTGGCCTTCCGCTGCGCATTGCACTTCCTTCGACTGCGAGCGCGGAGCGCCCTCGCCAGCTTCAGTAGTGTCGTTCACCCAGTCCATAGCGCCGGCGAACCAGCCCGCGAACATGTAGCAAAGCTTGCCGTGCTTGCCCGGTTGCGCCAGCACGAAGGATGAGTGACGGAGTTCGACGCGCGCACGCGCGCTCACCGGATCGACTTCGACGATCGTGAAGATGCCCCATCCTCGTTGCGAAAGACGCTTCACGTAATGCTCGAATACGGCTATGCCACTGATGCCGTGCTGCTTTGCTTCCTTGTCGCACCAGTGATAGGCCGACTTGTAACCCGCCTTGTAGAGGATCTCCGCGTAGGCATCACGCCCGAGCGCCTCTTCGACAGCCGTGTGATTGTTCGTGAAGAAATGGCGCGGGACGTACAGCATCGGCAGTGCGTCAGAGGTCCAGACGCCAGTGTTCGGATCGACGTCGATCGGCAGTTGCGGTTGCATCGCGAGGGTGCTCCGAGGGGTGAGTTTCGGTTCGCGCGGGCGCTCGTCACGGCGCCCGTCGCGTTTCGATGAATGAGGATCGGTCTTCGGTGCTTATGCGCCCCAGACATCGCGGAACACGCGCACCCAGTTTTCGCCCATGATCTTGCGGATGCGCGTCTCGCTCCAGCCTGCGCGCTGCATGGCCGCGGTGAGGTTCGGGAACTCGCCGATCGTGCGGATGCCTTCCGGGTTCACGACCTTGCCGAAGTTCGTCAGACGGCGATAGCGGCCTTTGTCGTGCGTGAGCCAGTCGAAGAAGTCGACGCTGTAGCCCTGCGTGAAATCGGTGCCGATGCCCACCGTATCTTCGCCGGCCAGGTTGACGACATAGTCGATGGCTTCGATGTAGTCCTCGACCGTCGCATCGATTCCGCGCTTGAGGAACGGCGCGAACATCGTCACGCCGATGAAGCCGCCGGCCTCGGCGATTTCCTTCAGCTGTTCATCTGACTTGTTGCGCGGGTGCTCCTTGAGACCCGACGGCAGGCAATGCGAATAGCAGACCGGCTTCTTCGAGAACGCAATGGCCTCCGACGACGTATTGCCACCAACGTGCGACAGATCGACCATGATCCCGACGCGGTTCATTTCGGTAATCACTTCGCGGCCGAAATCCGACAGCCCACCGTCGCGCTCATAGCAACCGGTGCCGACCAGGTTCTGCGTGTTGTAGCAAAGCTGCACGACGCGCACGCCCATGTCGGCGAAGGCTTCGATATAGCCGAGGTTGTCCTCGAACGCATGCGCGTTCTGGAAGCCCAGGATCACCCCAGTGCGGTTTTCCGTCTTCGCACGCGCGATGTCTTCGGTGGTGCGCACGAGCGTCAGCAACTCACTGTTTGCGCGGATCTGCTGCTTCATCAACGAGATGTTGTCGACGGTCTTCGTAAAGCTCTCCCACACCGACACCGTACAGTTGGCCGCGGTGATGCCGCCCTTCCTCATGTCCTCGAACACCGAGCGGTCGAATTTCGAAATGTTCAGGCCGTCGATGATGATGCTGTTCTCATGCAGATTGCTCATTCGATGCTCCGTATAGGCTTCTGGCGTGTGGGGTCGCTATGGCTGTGCGCAAGCTTGGCGATTCGGCGAATCAGTAAATCGGAAAGCGTTCGCACAGCGCGAAAATCTCACGGCGTACGCGCTGTTCAGTGGCCGCATCCCCATCCGGATGGCGGCCCAGCGCATCGAACACTTCGAGGATCAGGCGGCCAACCTCGCGGAATTCGCCGACGCCAAAGCCGCGCGTCGTGCCGGCCGGCAGTCTCGGGAAAGCTTCGAGCGATCCGGGCTACCTGAGCGGTCGCTGCGCTCCGAGCATCTCGCCTATAGCTGGGTCGTTGTCAGTGCCCACATGTTGCAAGGACGTTCGTGAAGTTTCTGGAAGCATCATCCCGCCGATCAGGCCCATGAAAGATACGGCGATCAGATACAAAGCGGGCGACATATTGTTTCCGGTCGTGCCGATCAACCAGGTAGCGACCAACGGCGCGGTGCCCCCGAAGATCGTGTAGGCGAGGTTATAGGTAATGGCCGACCCGGTATAGCGCATCCTGGTTGGGAACACTTCCGACAACAACGCAGCCGTCACCACGCCCGACAACACCGCGCCTGTCGCGAGCATTGCCACGCCGATCAGTGCTGACAGAAATTGTCCCGAGCCCGCGAGCGAGAACGAGGGATAGACGATTGCAATCAACAGCGCGCACGTGGTGAATAATGTCATGCGGCGCCCGGCGAAATCAGAATACAGGCCGGCAAGCGGACAAATGGCCGCAGCAAACAAAAGTGCCACAACGGTGATCAGCAGCGAAGTTGCGCGACTCATGTGTCCTACGACCTGCAGATATGTCGCGAAATAGGTAGTAAAGGTATAGAAGGACAATGCTGTCACTGAAATAAATGCACCGAGCTTCAGAATGCCGCCCGCCTGCGTACGGAACGTTTCGCGCAACGGCGCATGCGCCACCTGGTGCTCGCCTTCAAGAGCGCGGAAGGCGGGTGTTTCATTGAGACTGATGCGCAGGTACAGCCCGATGAGCCCGATGGGTGCGGACGCGAGGAACGGCACGCGCCATCCCCACGCGCGCATTGCATCAGCCGAAAGCGTTGCATCAAGCGCATAAGCGACGACGGCCGCGATCGCAAATGAAGAAAAAGTCGACACGGGAATAAAGCTGCCGTACCAGCCGCGTTTGTTTTGCGGGGCGTGCTCCATTACGTAGGCACAGGCGCCAGCATACTCACCACCGGCCGAAAAGCCCTGCACGCAGCGAATCACGGTTAGCAACAACGGCGCGAGAGCACCGATGGCGGCGTAGGTCGGCAGCAGGCCGATCAGTGTGGTCGCCCCGGCCATCATCAAGATGGTCAGCGCCAGCGTGCGTTTGCGCCCAATCCTATCTCCAATTACGCCAAACACTATGCCACCGACCGGACGAAATGCGAAAGCCACTGCAAACACCGCGAAAGTCTTCAGGAGGCCCGCGGCTGGATCGCTGCTCGGAAAAAACTCGCTAGTGAGGATAGTTGCGAGGAAACCATACGCTGCGAAATCGAACCATTCAACAAAGTTACCAATCGAGGCAGCCATGATGACTTTGCGCAGTGTTCTAATATCGACTTCAGGGGACGGTGCCTTAGACATTCGATACTCCCGTAGTTGCTGTGAGCGTGCCGTGAAAGCATCACCCACATGCGTAATCGATCGCGCTTCAAAAAGTGAGGATCGGTAAGTGAGTAGAAGGGACCAAAAGTCGGCGTCATAGAACATTCCCGCCATTACGTTGTAACGAGAGCGCCAAATTTTCAGCGCGCTGATTCGACTTCCGGTATTTTGAGCGAGGCGGAGGGTCGGCCGGGATTCGCAAAAAATCCGCCGTATCCCGCATCTCCCATCTCGGCCTAAGCCACTGATTTGAATGCGAAATCGATCGTCGGATCGAGCGGAGGCACGGGTCGCCGGAGATCGGGCAGATAGTCACCGAGCGCGTCGTCCAGGCTGAAGAAGCGCTGATTGCGTAGGCGGGCGATGACCCATCTCTGCGCCAGAAGGACCGACAATTCTGTTTTCGGCTTATCGCGGGGTTTTTTACTCCGGGCTGGAATGCGGCCTCGACGGCTAAGGGCGCGGACGAAACCGCGAGCATGGCGCCACGCGCCGGACGCGCGAGCTATCTCGGCGCGCGTGCGGTGGGTTGGCCCGATGGCGGCGCGGTGGCGGTCGCGATCTGGCTTGCCGCGTTGATGCCGCATAGCAGCGGACGCTAGCACGCGCCTTTGGCGCATCAACGAAGCGGAGCCACGCCTTCCACGATGCCCGCCGGCATGCAGATGTGCTTGATCTCGGTGAAGTCGGCGAGCGCGTCGTAACCGTGCAGACGCCCGAGCCCGCTTTGCCGGTAGCCGCCCGTTTCCGCTTCCGCGAACAGCTTGTTGTGATCGTTGATCCACACTGTCCCGTTGCGCAGCGCGCGCGGTGCGCAACGCGCGCGCGCCGTCGTGCGTCCACACGCTGGCCGACAGGCCGAAGACCGTATCGTTGGCCTTCTCAAGTGCTTCCTGCTCGCTTTCAAAAACTTCGAGCGCGACGAACAGCCCGAAAATCTCGTCCTGACAGAAGAACGCCTTCGGATCGCCATGCTCGACGAGCGTCGGCGACAGAAACGCATGGCCGGAGCCCGCGCCGCGCAGCACGTCCTGGCGCAGACGTGCATCCTGCGCCCACGTCGTGCGATCGAACCCATGGCGCGCGGCGGCGATGGCGGCATCGGCTTCATCCGCGCCGCCGTCGGCGAACCGGTCGATGGCCTCGCCCGTGGCGGGATCGATGCTGTCGAACGTAGGCGTGCCGGTCCATTCGCCGGCAATCCGGCGTGATGCGTTCATGCGGAGCGTTCCTTCAAAGAATGGGATGGTTCGTTACACGAAATATTCGAGGCTTGATGCAGCTCGTCGCCGATGATCGCGATCAGCGCTTCGGCCGCCGCGCTCAACGGCCTTCGCGGATGGCTCACGCAGACGACATGCCGCACGATGCGCGGCGCGAGAATCGGGCACGCGCGCAAGGTGCCATGCCGCGCGGCGCGCTCGACCACGATGCGCGGCAGGATCGTCGCAAAGCGCGTGTTTTCGACGAGCTTGAGGATGGTCGAGAGCACGTCGATTTCGAAGCGCGGCGCGAGCAGCACGTCTTCATGCTGCGCGGCGCTGTCGAGCACGCCGCGCAGGCCGTGGCGCTTGGTCGGCAGCACGAGTTCCAGTTCGGGCAGCTGCGCGAGTTCAATGGCGTGCGGCAGATCGGGGCCGTGCGCGGCGCTGGTTGCGAGCACCATCTCTTCGTCGAGCAGCGCGCGGGAGTCGAGCGACAGACGCGCGCGCGGCTTGTTGATGATCGCGGCTTCCAACTGACCGCCCGCCACCCAGTCGATGAAAGTCGCGCTGTAGCCGTCGGCGACCGTGACTTCGACATCCGGATATTGCGCGTGAAAGCGCGAGAGCGAATCCGCGAGCACGCTCTCCGTGACGGACGCAATCAGCCCGATGCCGACGTGTCCCGTCACGACTTCATCGCGCTGAACGATCTGCTGCCGCGCGTGTGCGAGGTCGCGCATGATCGGCAGAAACAGGCGATACATCAGCCGCCCCGCCGCGGTCGGCGCCATGCCGTGCGCGCCGCGCTCGAAGAGTTGCTGATGCAGTTCGTCCTCGAGCTTCGCGATCTGCATGCTGAGCGCGGGCTGCACGATATTCAGGCGCTTGGCCGCCCGCGTAACCGAGCCGTCCTCGAACAGCGCGATGAAGTACTGAATTTGCTTGAGGTCCATCTCCCCCCTCGTGCATCAGCGATGCTAATAGCCACCACCTGCATTATCACGTCGAACGGTGCGTGCCTGCCGCGCGCCGTTGCCGCCCGCGCCCGCCAGTACGGGTTGCGGGACGGATCTATTGATACGTAACCGTAAGAACGCTGTCATCGGGGCTAACACTGATATAAGAGTGAATGATCCAGCGCATCAGAAAACACTATTAGAAGTTATGGCGCGATATCGCTACGCTTGACCCCATCGATCGCTGCGGCATCACTTTGCCGGGCACAGCACAGATGGAGACGCTGATGAACATACGCGATGCCGCAAAGAACGGCATTTCCTCATTCTCGTGGGCCCCGGAAGGCTCGGAGGCGGGCTCGCTCTCGCTGCGCGACTGGCTCGCGCATCTCGCGAAGACGGGCCGCCTCGCGACCATCGACAAGCCGGTTGCGCTCGAACACGAACTCGCCGCTATCGCCAAACGCCTCGACGGCACGCAAGCGGCGTTTTTCACGCGCCCCGGCGGCCATGCGGTTCCGGTCGTGAGCGGATTCATGTCGAAGCGGGCGTGGATTGCCGAAGCAATGGGCGTCGACGAAGCCGCTTTGCTCGCACGTTTTTCCGCCGCTGCCGCCGAGCCGCTCGCGTCGAAAGTCATTGCGCGTGAGGACGCGCCGTGCCAGCAAGTGGCGCATACGAGCGGAATCGATCTGCACGCGCTTCTGCCTATTCCCACGCATAGCGAGCATGACAACGGCCCGTACATCACCGCAGGTCTCGTGATTGCGCGCAATCCGCGCACCGGCGTGCAGAACGTGTCGATCAACCGCATTCAGGTGCATGGCCGCGATCGCATGGCGATACTGCTGCTGCCGCGCCATCTCTACGCGTTCCAGCGCGCCGCCGAGGAAGCGGGCGATGCGCTCGACGTGGCCGTCGCCATTGGCGTCGATCCGCTGACGATGCTCGCTTCGCAAGCGATCACGCCCATCGATAACGACGAACTCGAAATCGCTGGCGCGCTCCACGGCGCGCCGCTGCCGGTCGCGCAATGCGTGACGAGCGGTGTGCATGTGCCCGCGTTCGCGGAGATCGTCATAGAAGGACGCATTCTGCCGAACGTGCGCGAGCCGGAAGGCCCATTCGGCGAGTTCCCAAAGTACTACAGCGCGAAGGAAGCGCGCGAAGTCATTGAAGTGACGGCGGTGACGCATCGGCGCGACCCGATTTTTCATACGATCGTGCCGGCCGAAATGGAGCATCTGCTGCTCGGCGCGATTCCGCGCGAAGCGACGCTCCTCGCGCACCTTCAGCGCAGCCATCCGGCGGTGAAGGACGTGCATCTGTCGGTAGGCGGTGTGTGCCGCTATCACCTGTGGGTGCAGTTCGACAAGAAACGCGAAGGCGAAGCGAAGAACGTGATTCTCTGCGCGTTCGGCGCGCATTACGACATCAAGCTGGTCGTCGTCGTGGATACGGACGTGAACGTGCACGATCCCGCAGAAATCGAATGGGCGATTGCGACGCGCTTTCAGGCCGACCGCGATCTCGTCGTCGTCGCGGGCGCGCAAGGCTCGCCGCTCGATCCCTCGACGACGGTCGGCCAGCCCGACGACGCCCCCGCGCATCTGCAAGGCATCAGCGCGAAGATGGGACTCGACGCGACGCGCCCGGTCGTCTATCCGGCGCATGTCTTCACACGCGTGCGCATCCCGGGTCAGGACACCGCGGATCTGACCGCGCTCGTCGCCGCCGACAACAGCGCGCTCGACGCCTACCTCGCGCGCGATCATGGCTGAGCGGAAGAAGCGCATCGTCGTGGGCATATCGGGCGCGAGCGGCGCGGTCATCGGCGTGCGGCTGCTCGCTGCGCTGCGGCGCCTCGGCACGCACGAGACGCATCTGATCGTGTCGGCGTCGGGTGCGGCGCCTCGGCACGCACGAGACGCATCTGATCGTGTCGGCGTCGGGTGCAGTGACGGCGGCGCAGGAGCTCGGCCTCACGCGCGGCGACGTCGACCAACTCGCGGACGTCGTGCATAACGTGCGCGATATCGGCGCGGCCGTGGCGAGCGGTTCGTTCCTCAGCGAAGGCATGGTGATTGCACCGTGTTCGATGAAAACGCTCGCGGGTGTCGCGAACGGCTTCGCGGACAATCTGCTGACCCGCGCCGCCGACGTGATGCTCAAGGAGCGCCGCCGCCTCGTGCTGGTCGCGCGCGAGACGCCGCTCAATCTCGCGCATCTGCGCAACATGACGCTCGCGACCGAAATGGGCGCCATCGTAATGCCGCCGGTGCCGGCGTTCTATGCGCATCCGAAGACCATCGACGATGTCGTCGATCACACGGTCGGGCGCATTCTGGATCTGCTCGGCATCGAGCACCGCGAGATTGCGCGCCGCTGGAGCGGTCTCGCCGATGAATTCGGCAGCCGCGGCGAAGATGACGGAGTGACGCCATGAATCAGCGCGAAACCGGATTTGCCGATATCAACGCGCGCGTGGCCGACAGCGATGCCGCGAAGCCGCAGCGCCACGTCGGCCAGCCGCTGCAGCGCTTCGAAGACCCCGCGATTCTCACGGGCCGCGGCCGCTACGGCGACGATATCGCCGTGAAGCCCGGCACGCTGCACGCAGCGATTCTGCGCTCGCCGCACGCGCATGCGGAACTCGTTTCCATCGATACCGAAGCCGCATCGAAGCTGCACGGCGTGCACGCCGTGCTCACGCGCGACGATCTGCGTGCGTGGTCGCGACCCTTCGTCGTCGGCGTGAAGTCGCCGATGGAGCAGTGGGCGCTCGCGATGGACCGCGTGCGCTACGTCGGCGAGCCGGTGGCGGTGGTGATGGCGGAATCCCGCGCGCTAGCGGAAGACGCGCTCGACCTCATCAAGGTCGACTACGCGATGCTCGATCCGGTCACGTCCATCGAACAATCGGTGCGGGGCGATGCGCCGGTGCTGCACGAGCGCGTCGGCAGCAACGTGATCAGCGACCGGCGTTTCCGCTATGGCGAACCGGAAGCCGCGTTCGAAAACGCGCCGCATCGCGTGAAGCTCGTCGCGCACTATCCGCGCAACACGTGCGCGCCGATCGAATGCGGCGTGGTCATCGCCGAGTATCTGTCGGGCGGCGAAGGCTATGACGTCACATCCAATTTCATGGGACCGTTTTCGCTGCACGCCGTCATGGCGATGGCGCTCAACGTTCCCGCGAACCGTCTGCGTCATAAGGCCCCGCGCGATTCAGGCGGCAGCTTCGGCGTCAAGCAGGCGGTGTTTCCGTATGTCGTGCTGATGTGCCTCGCCTCGCGCAAGGCCGGCGCGCCGGTGAAATGGGTCGAGGACCGGCTCGAACACCTGAGCGCGGCGACTTCCGCGACCGCGCGCCTTTCGACCATCGAAGCGGCCGTTGAAAGCGATGGCCGCATCGTCGCGCTTTCCTACGATCAACTGGAAGATATCGGCGGCTACGTGCGCGCGCCCGAACCCGCGACCTTCTACCGGATGCACGGCTGCCTGACGGGCGCATATGCCATTCCGAATCTCGTCGTGCGCAACCGCGTCGTGCTCACGAACAAGACGCCGACCGGCCTCGTGCGCGGCTTCGGCGGACCGCAGGTCTACTTCGCGCTGGAGCGGCTCATTCAGCGTATCGCCGTCGAACTGAGGCTCGATGTGCTCGATGTGTACCGCCGCAACTTCGTTCCCGCCGATGCCTTTCCGTATCGCGCGACGGCGGGCGCGCTGCTCGACTCCGGCAACTATCAGGAAGCGCTGCGCCGCTCGATGACCGAAGGCGGCTACGACGAACTCGTCGCGCGACGCGACGCGGCGCGCAAAGTTGGGCGTCTTTATGGCATCGGCTTCGCGGCGATCGTGGAGCCGTCGGTATCGAACATGGGATACATCACGACTGTGATGCCGCCCGACGCCCGCAAGAAAGCCGGGCCGAAGAACGGCGCGATCGCCAGCGCGACGGTGAGCGTCGATCTGCTCGGCGGCGTGGTCGTCACCATCGCGTCGACGCCAGCGGGCCAGGGCCACATGACGGTGTGCGCGCAAGTCGTCGCGGATGTGCTCGGGCTCGACCCGAAGGACATCGTCGTGAACGTCGAATTCGATACGCACAAGGACGCGTGGTCCGTCGCGGCGGGCAATTATTCGAGCCGATTCGCGGGCGCGGTGGCCGGCACGGTGCATCTGGCCGCGACCCGCGTGCGCGAAAAGCTCGCGCGCATTCTCGCGAAGCAGTTCGGCTGCGCGCCCGGCGACGTGCGCTTCGAAGGCGCGCGCGTCTTTCCGAACGGTGCCGAAGAGCGCGCGTTGCCGTTCGCGCGCGCCGCAAGCAATGCGCCGCACTGGGCGCCCGCGCTGTTACCGGAAGGCGAGGAGCCGGGTCTGCGCGAGAGCGTCTTCTGGTCGCCGCCGCACATGGACGCGCCCGACGAGCAGGATCGCATCAACACGTCGGCGGCGTATGGCTTCGCGTTCGACATGTGCGGCGTGGAAGTAGACCGCGTGACGGGGCGCGTGCGCATCGACCGTTATGTGACGACGCACGACGCCGGCACGCTACTCAATCCCGCACTCGCCGATGGCCAGATTCGCGGCGCGTTCGCGCAAGGCGTCGGCGCGGCGCTGATGGAAGAGTTCCGCTACGGCGCGGACGGCAGTTTCCAGTCCGGCACGCTCGCCGACTATCTGATGCCGACGACCTGCGAAGTGCCCGACCCGGTGATCGTACATCTGGAGACGCCGTCGCCCTTCACGCCGCTCGGCGCGAAGGGGCTCGGCGAAGGCAACAACATGAGCACGCCGCCGTGCATCGCGAATGCGGTGGCCGATGCCCTCGGCGTCGACGATATCCGCCTGCCCCTCACGCCGCCCAAAGTGATGGCGCTGATCGGCATCGACGATCCCGAACCGTCGCGGCCCGAACTGCGCGAAGCACCGGCTGCGAAGCCCGCGACGCCGGGCGGCAAGGCGTTGACGGCGCGCGGCACGGTCGATTTGCCCGCGACGCCCGAAGCCGTGTTCGGCGTGCTGCTCGACCCGAAGGCGCTCGCGAAGGTTATTCCCGGCTGCCATGCGCTCGACGAGACCGCGCCGAATCAGTATCGCGCGGACGTGACGGTGGGCGTCGGCATGATCAAGGCGCGCTTCGAGGCGCGCATCGGCTTGTCGGAGATCGACGCGCCGCACCGGCTGCGGCTCGCGGGCGCGGGCATCTCGCCGCTCGGCAGCGCGCGCGGCAACGGTCTCGTCGAACTGACGCCGCAGGGAACCGGCACGCGCCTCACTTATGACTATGAAGCGCAGGTGTCGGGCAAGGTGGCGGCGGTCGGCGGACGCATGCTCGAAGGCGCGGCGAAGGTCGTGCTCAAGCAATTGTTCGAATCGCTCGGACGGCAGGCGGCGGGCCAGCCCGTCGAGCAGCGCAAGTCGTGGATTGCGCGGATGTTGGCCCGCTTCAGGAGGCACGTATGAAGCCCGCGCCGTTCGATTATCTGCGCGCCATGACGACGCAAGACGCGCTCGACGCCCTCGCGCAAACCGGCGACGACGCGCGCGTGCTGGCGGGCGGTCAATCGCTGATGGCCGTGCTCAACATGCGGCTCGCGCAGCCGCGCGTGTTGGTCGATATCTCGCGCACCGCCGAACTCGACGCCGTGCGCGTGGATGACAAAGCAGGCCATCTCGTCGTGAGCGCGGCGGCGACGCAAGGCAGCGTCGAATGGCGTCCCACGCTGCGCGACGAAGTGCCGATGCTCGCGATGGCGTTCCCGCATATCTCGCATTTTCAGATTCGCAATCGCGGGACGGTGTGCGGCTCCGTCGCGCATGCGGACCCGAGCGCAGAACTGCCGCTCGTGCTGGCCGCGCTCGGCGGCGACGTGATGCTGCGCTCGAAAAAGAAGCGCCGCACGCTCGCCGCGCAGGAATTTTTTCAGGGAATGCTGATGACCGCGCGCGAGCCAAACGAACTCGTGGAAGCCGTGCGCTTTCCGCTCAGGAAGCCCGGCGAACGCTATGCGTTCACCGAGTTCTCGGCGCGGCACGGCGATTTCGCGATCGTCGCGTGCGCGGCGGTGGTGACGGACGATTCGATCCGTATCGCGGTCGGCGGCGTCGCGGACCGGCCGGTGGCGGAAAGCTGGCCGCGTCTGACAGGCGACGACCTGCGCGGCGCATTGAACGACCTGAGCTGGAAACTGAACGCGCAGGACGACGCGCACATCAGCGCGAAATATCGACGCAATCTCGTCCGGCAACTGGGATGGCGCGTGATCGAGGAGGCTACGTGAGCAGCAACACATCGGACAACATCATGCGGCAAGGGGAGCAGCGGCGCATCACGCTGACGCTCAATGGCCGCGAACGCAGCGGCCATTGCGAGCCGCGCGAACTGCTGTCAGATTTCATCCGCCACGAACTGGGCGCGACCGGCACACATGTCGGCTGCGAGCATGGCGTGTGCGGCGCATGCACGGTGCACGTGGATGGCGTCGCGGCGCGCTCGTGCCTGATGCTCGCGGTGCAGGCCGATGCGCGGCGCATCGACACAGTCGAAGGTCTTGCGCCCGACCAGACGCTCGGCGATTTGCAGCAGGCGTTCCAGCGCCATCACGCGCTGCAATGTGGCTTCTGCACGGCGGGCATTCTGATGTCATGTGCGGACTATCTGCAGCGGGTGCCGAATCCGACCGAGGATCAGGTGCGCGACATGCTCTCGGGCCATATCTGCCGCTGTACCGGCTATACGCCGATCGTCGCGGCCGTGCTCGATGTGGCAGCGCGTCGTCAGGTCGAGGCGCGCGGCGAGAAGGAGGCCGAACATGCTTGATCTCGGCCGCACGTTTCTGCAAAGCGTCGAGCGCAGCCCGAACGCGCTCGCGCTCGTCGATGGCGACATGCAACTGACCTATGCGCAGTGGCATCGCATAATTCTGAATGTCGCCGATGCCCTGCGCGAACTCGGGCTGCAACGCGGCGACCGGTTGCTCGTCGTGCTGCAAAACCGCTGGGAAATGGCGACGCTGCACTGGGCGGGGCAATTCTCGGGCATCGTGATCGTGCCGCTCAACTGGCGCGCGAAGCCGGAGGAAGTCGAGTACTGCGTGACGGATGCGGACGTGAAGGCGATCGTCTACGAACCCGTTTGCGCCGATGCCGTCGTGGAAAGCGCCGCCGCGCAGCACGTGCCGCGCATCGGTCTGGACGACGCCCCCGGCCGCACGATGGCCTTCGACGCGCTGCTCGCGGAACGCACGCGCACCGGCGAGACGACGCACGCCACCGCCGACGATATCTCGCTGATCCTCTACACGTCCGGCACGACCGGCAAGCCGAAGGGTGTCCCGCGCCGTCATCGGCATGAACGCGCGGGCGCGCTCGCGCACGTCGCGCAGAACCTGTACCGGCGCGGCGAACGCACGCTCGGCGTGATGCCGCTTTATCACACGATGGGCGTGCGCTCGCTGCTTTCGATGGCGCTCGTCGATGGCGTCTTCGTCTGCGTGCGTCGCTGGAACGCGAAGCTCGCGCTCGAATCCATCGCGAAGTACGCGCTCACGTGCCTCTATCTCGTGCCGACGCTTTATCACGATCTGCTCGCGGACAGCGCGTTCGCCAGCACCGATACGTCGTCGGTCAGAAAGCTGGGCTTCGCGGGTGCGCCGATGAACGATGGTTTGCTCAAGCGCCTGTCGGCTGCGTTCGAGCCGGAGATCTTCGTCAATCACTACGGTTCGTCCGAGGTCTACACGGTCAGCATCGATCAGGACGCGACGCGCAAGCCAGGCAGCGCCGGGCGCGCGGGCGTGAACACGCGGCTGCGCGTCGTGAAGCTCGACGCCGTGTCGCCCGATGAGATCGCACAGGCCGGCGAGGAAGGCCAGATCATCGCGGACCTGCTCGGCGACGAAGCATTCGAAGGCTACTGGAACCGCCCGGACGCGAACGCGAAGTCGCTGCGCGAGGGCTGGTATTTCACCGGCGACACCGGCTATTTCGACCGCGACGGCGATTTGTACGTGACCGGCCGCGTCGACGACATGATCATCAGCGGCGGCGAAAACATCTCGCCGGTGGATATCGAATCGGTGCTCTCGCTGCATCCGGCCGTCGATGAAGTCGCGGTCGCGGGCGTCAAGGACGAGCGCTGGGGCCAGCGCGTGGTCGCGTTCATCAAGCGCCGCGAATACGTCGATGCCGAGGCGCTCGACGCCTGGTGCCGCCAGTCCGACCTCGTCAACTTCAAGCGCCCGCGCGACTACGTGTTCGTCGACGATATTCCGAAGTCGCCGGTCGGCAAGATTCTGCGCCGCAAGCTCTCGGCGGGCGAATACGCATCCGACGGCAACGTTCAACCTACACAGACCACAAAGGAGTAACCCGATATGAGCGATTTGAACCATCGCGGCCAGACGCTGCTGCAAGGACTCGACGGCTTCTCGGTCGAGATCGACGCCGAACGCGAGCGCGCCGACATCATCCTGCATCGGCCGCCGTTGAATGTCATTTCGATGCGCGCGCGCGACCAGTTGCGCCTCGTCTTCGAGGCGCTGGACGACGACGAGCGCGTGCGCGTGATCGTCGTGCGCGCGACGGGCGAGCACTTTTCGAGCGGCGGTGACATCAAGGGCTTTCTGGAAGCGTCGCCGGAGCACGTGTCGAAGCTCGCGTGGAATATCGCGGCGCCCGCCCGTTGCTCGAAGCCGGTGATCGCGGCCAATCGCGGCTTCTGCTTCGGCGTGGGGTTCGAGCTGTCGCTGGCTTGCGATTTCCGCATCGTCACCGAAACGACCTTCTATGCGCTGCCGGAGCAAAAGCTCGGGCAGATTCCCGGCTCGGGCGGCTCGGCTCGTCTTCAGGCGATGGTCGGCATCGGCCGGACGAAGGACATCGTGATGCGCTCGCGCCGCATTCCGGGGAAGCAGGCTTACGAGTGGGGCATTGCGGTGGACTGCGTGGCCGACACGGAACTGGAAACCGCCACCGATGCGCTCGTCGACGAACTGCGCGCGTTCTCACCGCTCGCTCAGCGCACCGCGAAGAAGCTGCTGAACGATTCGGAAGATGCGCCGCTTTCCATTGCTATTGAACTTGAAGGGCATTGCTATAGCCGGCTGCGCACATCGGACGATTTCCGCGAGGGCGTCGAGGCGTTCCATGGCAAGCGCAAGCCGGTGTTTCGCGGAAGTTGATAAGCAGCGTCGCAGAAGAACAGGAGACAGAGGATGGAACGCTTCGATTACGTAATCGTGGGCGGCGGCTCTGCGGGATGCGTGTTGGCGCATCGGCTGTCGGCCGTGCCGTCGCTGCGCGTCGCGCTGATCGAAGCAGGCGCCGATACGCCGCCGGGCGCGGTGCCCGCCGCCATCCTCGACAGCTATCCGATGCCCGTCTTCTGTGGCGAGACCTACATCTGGCCGGACCTGAAGGCGAAAGCCACCAAGGACGCCGCGCCGCGCGTCTACGAGCAGGGCCGCGTGATGGGCGGCGGGTCGAGCATCAACGTGCAATCGGCCAATCGCGGCCTGCCGCGCGACTACGACGAGTGGGCTGCGAACGGCGCCGATGGCTGGGCGTGGCGTGACGTGCTGCCGTACTTTCGCAAGCTGGAACGCGACGTCAACTTTCCGGGCGGCGAACTGCACGGCAGCGACGGCCCCGTGCCGATTCGCCGCATCATGCCGAAAGACTGGCCGCCCTTCTGCGATGCGTTCGCCAAGGGCTTGCGCGCGAATGGCGTCGCGCAATTGCAGGATCAGAACGGCGAATTTGGCGACGGCTTTTTCCCCGGCGCGTTCTCGAACATCGACGACAAGCGCGTGTCCACGGCCATCGCCTATCTCGACGAAGCCACGCGCAAGCGCCCGAATCTCACGGTGTATTCGAACCTTCGCGTCGAGCACATCGTGATGGAAGGCGCGGCGGCGCGCGGCGTGATCGCGCTGGCGCAAAGCGGCGAGCGCGTGCGTTTCGAGGCGGGCGAAGTCGTGCTGAGCGCGGGCGCGCTTCAGTCGCCTGCGCTGCTGATGCGCGCGGGTATCGGCGATGCCCGCGAACTCGCGGCGCTCGGCATCGCGTGTGCGGTGGATCGGCCGGGCGTCGGGCGCAATCTGCAGGATCATCCGTCGCTCACGTTCTGTCATTTTCTCGAACCGCGCTTTCGCATGCCGCTCGCGCGACGCCGCGCCAGCATGATAGCCGCGCGCATGAGCTCCGGCGTCGCGGGCTGCGACGAGTCGGACCTGTATCTGTCGAGCGCGACACGCGCGGCATGGCACGAGCTGGGCAACCGGCTGGGCCTTTTCTTCCTGTGGTGCAACCGGCCGTACTCGCGCGGCCGCGTGCAGCTCGTATCCGCCGATACCGCCGCCGCTGCGCGTGTCGACCTGAATCTGCTCGACGACGAACGCGATCTGCAACGGCTCGCTACCGGCGTGCGGATGCTCGCGAGCGTGGTCGAGGCGTCGGGGCTCGGACGCGATCCGCGCGACTTCTTTCCAGCGGCGTTTTCTCCGCGCGTCAAGGCGTTGAGCCAGGTCGGCGAGCGCAACGCGCTTTTGACTTCGATGCTCGGCACGCTGCTCGATACGCCCGCGCCGCTGCGTCGTTTTCTGATCGAACGCTTCTTCACGCGCGGGCTGGACATGGCCGCGCTCCTGGCCGACGACCGCGCGCTTGCCGACTTCATCCGCGCGAACGTGTTCGGCGTGTGGCATGCGAGCGGCACATGCCGCATGGGCGGCGCGCAGGATCGCGACGCCGTCACGGATACCGAAGGGCGCGTGCACGGCGCGCAGGGACTGCGCGTGGTCGATGCATCGCTGATGCCGAGACTGCCTTCGGCCAACACCAACATACCGACCATCATGATCGCCGAGAAGATCGCCCACGCGATGGTCGCGCAGCGACGCGCGAGCTTGGCATCGGGCGCATCCAGCGACTCCGCTGCGCCGCCGCTCGCCGCCGCGCACTGACGATTTTTTAACCTCAACAAGAGCACGCCAAAAGACCAACGTGCCTGCGACACGGGGGCGATCGAAAGACGGCCCAGTGACATACAAGGAGATGCAAATGTCCGTAGCAGCGCAAGAAGGTGCCGCCGCGCTTCACGTCAATCAGCGCCAGGTCATGGGCGCAGTCGTGGCCTCGTGCATGGGTTGGGCGCTCGATCTGTTCGACCTGTTCGTGTTGTTGTACGTGGCGCCGGTGGTCGGGCGTCTGTTCTTCCCATCCGAGCACGCGATGCTCTCGCTCGCGGCGGTCTATGCGTCGTTCGCGGTGACGCTGCTGATGCGCCCGCTCGGTTCCGCGCTTTTCGGCTCCTACGCGGACCGTCATGGCCGCAAGGGGGCGATGATCGTCGCGGTCGTTGGCGTTGGCCTCTCGACGGCGGCCTTCGGCATGCTGCCGACGGTCGCGCAGGTGGGCCTCGTCGCGCCGGTCCTGTTTATGCTGCTGCGCCTCGTGCAGGGCGTGTTTGTCGGCGGCGTGGTGGCTTCGACGCATACCATCGGCACGGAATCCGTCGCGCCGAAGTATCGCGGCGCGGTTTCGGGGCTGATCGGCGGCGGTGGCGCGGGCCTTGGCGCACTGCTCGCGTCGCTCACGTATCTCGCGATGTCGTCGCTTTTTCCCGGCGATCTCTTCGACGTCTGGGGCTGGCGCTGCATGTTCTTTACCGGCATCCTGAGTTCGCTGCTCGGCCTCTTCGTATTCAATAGCCTGGAAGAATCGCCGCTCTGGAAGAAGCTCGCCGCCGAGAAGGCCGCCAAGGCCGCCGCGCAGGTCAAGAGCGGGCAGGTGGAAGTGGTGCGCTCGCCGGTTCGCACGCTGTTCTCGCGGGACTATCGCAAGGTGCTGTTCGTGAACCTGCTGCTGACCATCGGTGGCGGCAGCGGCTATTACCTCACGTCGGGCTATCTGCCGACCTTCCTCAAGGTCGTGAGCCACGTGCCGAACGGCGCGGCCGCCGCGATCCTGATGATCTGCAGCGTGGCGGTGGTCGTCGCCTCCGTTGCGGCGGGGCATCTGAGCACGTTCATCGGGCGCAAGAGCGCGTTCGTGTGGCTCGGCCTCATCCGGCTGGTCGCGCTGCCTGCGCTCTTCGTGCTGCTGCCGACCGCGCAGAACATCACGATGATCGGCGTGTACGCGGTGCTGCTCTCCGCGCTCGGCAGCGCGGGCTATGCGCCGATCCTGATCTTCCTGAACGAGCGCTTTCCGACTGCGATCCGCGCGACCGGGACGGGTCTTTCATGGAACATCGGCTTCGCGATCGGCGGGATGATGCCGACCTTCGTCTCGCTCGTCGCGAAGGATGCGAGCCAGTTGCCGTCGACGCTCGCGATCTTCGTCGGCGCGATCAGCGTGATCTTCCTGATCGGCGCGTTCGTCGTGCCCGAGACGCTCGGCAAGCTCGAAAACGGAGCGGCGCGCAATCCGTCCTGAAGCATGCAAGCATCGGCGGGCGCGCCGAAGAGCGCGCCCGCGCATCGTCCGATAGCAAAAGGAGACGCTCATCATGAAGTATGACGACGACATTCGCGCGCGATCCTACAAGTTTCGCGACGAATATGTGCAGGCGACGCCGTGGTGGTATCGCGGAGAGATGCATCTCGGTTTCACGCTCATTTTCACGACGGCGGTGATCGTCTATTGCGCCGCGCAGCTTCATGCGCCGACGTTCGCGGAATGGCTCGCGGTCGTGCCGCTCTTTCTGTTCGGCAACTGGGCGGAATGGGCCGCGCACCGCTATGTGCTGCATCGGCCGACCAAATATTTCAGCATGGTCTACAAGCGCCATTGCGCGGTTCATCATCGCTTTTTCACGCATGTGACGCTGGAGTACAAGGGCCACAGGCATTGGCGCGCGCTGCTGTTTCCGCCGTTTGCGCCGGTCGCGTTCGTGCTCGCGGCCACGCCGCTCGCGCTGGTGATCGGCTTCGCGTTCTCGCGTAACGCGGGCTATATCGCGCTCCTGACGATGGCCGCGTACTATCTGATGTACGAAGGGCTGCACACGCTTTCGCATGTGACGGACAGCCCGTTTCTCGACCGCGTGCCGCTCATCAACACAGTCCGGCGCCTGCACGTCACGCATCACGATCCCGAACTTATGGCGACGCAGAACTTCAACCTCACGTTCCCGATCTGCGACACGCTGTTCGGCACGCGCAGCGATGCGTCGTGCAGCGCGCGTGAACCGATGAGCCCGAGCGGCGGTTGAGTTTTCACTAAGCCCGCGCGCCAGTGGTCACGCGCCGGATCTCCTCGGTGAGGATCGCAATGAGCGCCTGCGCCGCCGGCCCGATCGGCCGCTTCGGGTGCGTGACCTGAATGATGTGACGCACGATCGGCGGCGAGTCGATCGTGCGCGCCCGCAGCAGGCCTTCGTCCACCTTCGCCTGCACCACGACGCGCGGCAGGATCGTCGCGATGCTGCTCTGCTCGACGAACTGCACGATGGTGCTGAGCAGATCGATCTCGAACTTCGGCTGAATGACGACGTCGGCGGCCATCAAGGCGGCGTCGAGCGCGCCGCGCAGTCCGTTGCGGCGCGTGGGGAGCACAAATTCGATACCGGACTGCGTGACCAGATGCATCGTCTCCGGCAGATCCGGCCCGTGCGCCGCGCTCGTCACCAGCACCATTTCTTCCACCAGCAGCGGCTCCACGTCGAGCGTGAGCCGCCCGCGCGGCTTGTTGATGATCGCGGCATCGAGTCGGCCCGCTTCGACGGCGTCGATGAGTTGCGCGCTGAAGCCGTCCGCGACGGACACTTCGACTTGCGGAAAAAGGGCGTCGAACCGTGCGAGCGATTCGGGCAGCACGCTTTGCGCCTCCGACGACACCATCCCGAGCGACACGCGTCCCGTCACGATGACATCGCGCCGGCTCAGATGCTCGCGGGCATGTTCGATGTCGCGCATGATCGGCGTGTAGAGGCGGTACATGAGCCGCGCCGCTTCGGTCGGAGCCATGCCATGCGGGCCGCGCGCGAAAAGTGTCTGCCGCACTTCGGCTTCGAGCTTCGAAATCTGCATGCTGAGCGCGGGCTGCGCGATGTTCAGCCGCTTGGCCGCGCGGGTCACGGTGCCCTCCTCGAAGAGAGCGATGAAATACTGGATCTGCTTCAGTTCCATGGGGCGGCGGTCGGGCGGAAGGAATCGGCTGTCGGTTGAACGCAGATATCGTAACGCCGCGCGGGATTTGCGTCGCCCTTAAGACGTCGGGCCGCTCGCCGTTAACCCGTCGTAGGGAATCCCCATTTCGCGAAGTACCAGGCAAGCGAGAGCATGCATGTCGACCTTATTACCCTTTACTTCCTCTCCGTCGGGACGCTGCTATCTTGATAGCCTCGGATAGGGACGGACGCCGTGAGTATTCTTTGTCGAATCAAGATTGCCGTGACGGCCTGCTCGGTTGCCGCCGGATGCGTGTCGCAGCCCATAGGGCCGGCGGTAGCCGTGAAGCCGGGGCGCGACAAGCCATTCACCGTTTTTCTGCGGGACGATGCGCAGTGCAAACAGTATGCGAGGGAGCAGCTGGCGAGCGGTGTCGACACGCGCGCTGCGAGCGACGCCCACGTGCCGCGGGCACAACTGAACGTGCAGCAAAGATACGATCTCGCGTACCTGGAGTGCATGCACGCGAAGGGGAATGATGTGTCGGAGCGTGCGGAGCCAACGACGGAGCCTGAATAAGGGACCTTTCGCAGGACGACTACATACAGGTGCCGGACGGCGGCGCCGACAGCGCGGCAGGCGTAGGCACGTAACGTATCGCCGCTCCCCGTGTGCTGTCTCATTCAACCGATAGAAGGCGCTGACACGCGCTTGCGTTTCTGAGGCAGTTACAGATTGCTTTCCGGACATTCGCACCTCGGCAGCCGCGAATTTCCCCTGATTCCGAGTCACCCGTCTGACGGCGAGTGCCTTGCCTCAGACCAACCACCGCTTGATCGCCTCAACCATCGTCGACGTGGAAATTCCGTAGCGGTCATGGAGCGTAGGTAACGCACCGGCAGCAAGGAACGCATCCGGCAGTCCCACCTGCCGGAACGGACAGGACACGCCCGCGCGCATCAGTTCCGCCGCCACCGCTTCGCCGAGACCGCCAATTACCGTGTGATTCTCCGCTACCACCACGAGCCGACCCGATCGCTTCGCTTCGCGGAGAATCGTCTCGGTGTCGAGCGGCTTGACGGTGGGTACGTGCAGCACGCCCACGTCGATCCGATCTTTTTCAAACGCCTTCGCCGCTTCAAGTGCGCGCATCGTCATGATGCCGGAGGAGATGATCAGCACGTCGGCGCCGTCGCGCAGCATCTTCGCTTTGCCGAGTTCGAAGGTGTAGTCGTATTCGTCGAGCACAGCAGGTACGTTGCCGCGAAGCAGGCGCGCGTACACCGGTCCTTTATGTGCGGAAATCGCCGGCACCATCTGTTCGATATCGAGCGCATCGCACGGGTCGATCACCGTCATGTTCGGCATCGCGCGCATCAACGCGATATCTTCAGCCGCCTGGTGGCTCGGACCATAGCCAGTAGTCAGACCCGGCAATGCGCAGACGATCTTGACGTCGAGGTTGTCCTCGGCGATGGCCTGATGCATGAAGTCATAGGCGCGGCGCGTAGCGAATACCGCATAGGTCGTGACGAACGGTTGCGCGCCCTCGTGCGCAAGGCCGGCCGCCGCGCCCATCAGCAATTGCTCCGCCATGCCCATCTGGTAGTAGCGCTCGGGAAACTCCCTGGCGAAAATGTGCAGGTCGGTGTACTTGCCGAGGTCGGCCGTCATGCCGACGACGTTCGTGTTCTGCCGTGCCAATTCCACCAGTGCGTGGCCGAAAGGCGCCGAACGCGTAATCTGTCCTTCGCCAGCGATCGAGGCGATCATGGCCGAGGTCTTCAGGCGCGGCTTGCTTGTCGTTGCGTTGCTCATGCTTGTCTCCCTGCTTCGAGTGCCTGCAGCGCCAATTGCCATTCGTGGGCATCGACGCGGATAAAGTGGTTCTTCTCGCGTTCTTCGAGAAACGGCACGCCGCAACCCATGCGTGTATCGGCGATGATCATGCGCGGTTGCGCAATGGGATGCGCGCGGGCCGCGTCGAACGCAGCGGCCACGGCGGCAATATCGTTGCCGTCGACGCGTTGCGTGAACCAGCCGAACGCCTCCAGTTTTTCGACAAGCGGCTCGAACGCCATGATCTGCGTGGACGGGCCGTCGGCCTGCTGGTTGTTCACGTCGACCACCGCGATCAGGTTGTCGAGCTTCCAGTGGCTTGCCGACATGATGCCTTCCCAGATCGCGCCTTCATCCAGTTCGCCGTCAGAGAACAGCGTGTACACGAACGAAGCAGAATGCTTGCGCTTGAGTCCGAGGCACCGTCCGACCGCGATGGTCAGGCCGTGGCCGAGCGAACCACCGGACATCTCCATGCCAGGCGTATAGCTGGCCATGCCGGACATCGGCAAGCGGCTATCGTCGCTGCCGTAGGTTTCTAGCTCTTCGGCCGGCAGAATGCCTGCTTCGAGCAGCGCCGCATACAGCGCGATTGCGTAATGTCCGTTGGACAACAGGAAGCGGTCGCGCTCTTCCCACTCAGGGTCTTCGGGGCGATAGCGCATCGCGCCAAAGTAAGCAACGGCCAGCACATCGGCGATGTCGAGCGCCTGCCCGATGTAGCCTTGTCCCTGGACTTCGCCCATCAACAGGGCGTTTCTGCGGATACGGTAAGCGTGCTCGGCAAGCGATGCCGTCGAGGCATTGGATGGACTGTTCATGTCGTCTCCTGTGATCAGTCGGAATGGGTGAAGGAGGTTCAGCGGTTCACGGTTTTAGCGGGCACCAGGAAGACAAGGCAGGCACCGAGCGTGATAGCGGTCGAGATGAAGATCAGCCCCGCTGTTGACTTACCTGTCAGGTCGTTCAGCCAGCCCACGATCGCTGGAGAAAAGAAGCCGGCGAGATTGGCGACGCAGTTCACGGCAGCTATTCCGGCTGCGGCAGACATGCCGCCTAGCAAGGCTGTCGGCAACGACCAGAACTGCGACGACGAGGCGAGGATGCCTGCTGCCGCGATACTCAAACAGACGATCGAGGCGGGGATGCTGCCGAGCGTGGGCAATACGGCGAAGCCCGCGGCGGCGACCAGCATGGGAATCGCCAGGTGCAGCCGGCGCTCGCGGCGACGGTCAGCGCTCATGCCGATCAAGGGCAGCGCGATGATGGCGCACAGATACGGGATCGCAGTGAACAGTCCCACCCACAGCGGATCGGCAACGCCGGACTTGCGGATGATCGTCGGCAGCCAGAACGTCAGACCGTACTGGCCGAGCACGACGCAGAAGTAGATCGCGGCCATCAGCCACAAGCGACGGTCCCCGATGAACGATCTGACCGAGATGTGGGCGATCTTATGCGCGTTATCGCTCGCGACATTGCGTGCGAGCAGGGTCTTTTCCGATTCGGTGAGCCACTTTGCCTTGACAATGCTGTCATCGAGATACAGCAGGATCGCTATACCGAGCACGAGCGAGGGCAACGCTTCGAGCAGGAACAGCCATTTCCAGCCGGCCATATCCAGCGTGCCATGCAGCGAGTGCAAAATCCAGCCCGAAAGCGGGCCGCCGATTATGCCGGCCAGCGGAATCGCCATAAAAAACAGCGAGAGCGCCTTCGCTCGGCGGGCAGCCGGAAACCAGTAGGTCAGATAGAGAATTACGCCAGGTGCGAAGCCCGCTTCAGCGACGCCCAGCAGAAATCGCAACACGTAGAACGCCGTCGGTGATTTCACAAAAACGAAGCTCGCGGAAATCACCGCCCACGTGAGCATGATTCGCGCGAGCCATTTGCGCGCGCCGACACGGTGAAGGACGAGGTTGCTCGGCACTTCGAACAGAAAATAGCCGAGAAAGAAGATGCCTGCGCCCATGCCGTAGACCGTCTCGCTAAAGCGCAGATCGTTGAGCATCTGAAGCTTCGCGAAGCCGACGTTGACCCGATCGAGATATGCGCCAAGGTAGCACAGCATGAGGAATGGGATGAGCCGGCGGCTTACTTTCGCGTAGGTCTTCGATTCGAAGCTGGGCGAGTCGGCAAGGGGCAACACGCCGCCTTCGATGGGCGAAGCGGTACTCTTGGATTTCATGTTTTGTCTCCATCCACTGGCCCCGGGTTCGCCCGGGTACCTGGAATTCAGCGCCCTCTCTCGGGCGCACGCTGTCAGTCAATGAATAAGCATGCCGCCGTTCACGTCGAGTGTGATGCCGGTGAGATACGTTGACAGATCGCTCACCAGAAAGAGGCACGCGTTTGCGACATCGGCAGCATCGCCAAGCCGGCCAAGCGGAATGCCTTTGATGATGTCCACGCGCATCTCCGCGGTGAGTTTGTCGCCGGTAATGTCGGTCTGGATCAGACCGGGCGTGATCGAGTTGATGCGAATGCTGTCGGGACCGAACTCTCGCGCCATCGCACGGGCGAGACCGAGTACGCCGGCCTTCGCGGCGCTGTAATGGGGGCCGCCGAAAATACCACCGCCTCGTTGCGCCGACACCGACGACATGCATACGATGCTGCCGCCTTTCTGCTCTTTCATCGCCGGCAATACGGCTTGCGACATATAGAGCGTGCCGCGCAGATTGACGTCGACGATTGCGTCGAAGCCCTCGGCGGTGATGTCCAGTGTGCGCACTGGCTGCGTGATGCCGGCGTTGTTGATGAGGCCGTCGATGCGGCCGTATCGTTCGAGCGTCGCCTTCGCGGCCTTCACGCAAGCGTCTTTGTCGGTGACGTCGCAGGCGAGCCCGAGGTGGGCTTCGCCGAGATCGGCGGCGGCCTGCTTCGCGTCTTCTTCGCGCAGGTCGAGGATCACAATGCGTGCGCCTTGCTCGGCCAGTGCTTTGGCGGTGGCTTTGCCGATTCCGCGCGGTGAAGCCGCGCCCGTGACGATAACGACCTTGTTGTCGAGCAGCATGATTGTCTCCTGGGTGTTGATCTGATGACGCAGTGTCCGGCACGCGGTCACTCGCATCAACACCGTGGCGCTCAACTATGCTTGAGAAATTTTCAGGTAACCGGCTGCCAGCCCGCGAGGCATGCCGGGTCGCTGTGTCGACGCGCCGAAACAACCCGCATGCTCATGCACGTACCGGAATACCCTGATGCCGAATCGGCGCAGTCATTACGCCGTACGGTCCCTGTGACCGATTTCCCGCTCGATCCAGGCGATGAACCGCGCAACGCGTGGGAGCTCCGCGTTCTGGGGCGGATAGACCAGATGATGCGCGCCCACTTCGACAGAGTGCGAATCAGCGAATACCGGCACGAGCGCACCTTCCTTGATTCGTACCGACGCGAGCATCAGGCTTTCTAACGCAATGCCCAGGCCAAGTGCGGCCGTCTCGAGCGACATGTACGAGCGGTCAAACGAGAAATCGAAAGTCTTGTGCGCAGCGGACACGCCGGTGCGTCCGAACCACTGCTTCCACTGGACGAGCGGCGTCTCCGAATAGATCAGACGATGCTCCAGAAGGTCTTCCGGCGTTCTGACCGGATGGCTTTCCAGATATCTCGGCGAGGCGAGCGGCGCGATGAATTCATTGCGCAGTGTCCTGACCTCGAGATCGCGCCAGTTCGCATAGCCATGCCGCAAGTCGATGTCGTAGTAGCCACTGGTAAACGATACATCTTCATACGAGCAGGCCAGATTCAACTGGATATCGCCATTGGCTTCCTGAAACGACGCGAGCCTGGGCAACAGCCACATGAGCCCGAAGCTGGGGCTGGAATGCACACGCAGGATATCGACGTCGGCGCGGCTCGATGCGCGCTCGGTCGCGCGGCTCAGATCAGCAAGAGAGCCCGTCACGTCCGACAGATAGCGCTCGCCTGTCGGTGTCAGGACGAGACCCCGGCCCGACCGATAGAAAAGTGGTTGGCCGATGATCGATTCGAGGTTGCTGATCTGATGGCTCACCGCCGAAGCGGTCAGACCAAGTTCCTCGGATGCACGGCTGACACTCCTGGTTCGGGCCACGCTCTCGAAAGCGACGATAGCTTTCACGGGTGGGATGCGCATAGTGAAATTTATTTCAGTCGAAGTTGAATGAAACCGCCTTGTTAGCACGCCATCCGCACTGCCATTCTGTGGGCAAGCCGCTTAACCCGGGGCCGTGAAGTTTCCTGATGCTGACAGCGTCAATGCACCGGCAGCACCGCGGTAAACCATAGACATATATTGCGCAGCGCAACAGCTGCGCAGGAGACAGCGATGAATTATCCGTCCTTTCTGCTGACGGCGCGTTCGATCGTCAAAAGCTTCGGACCCACGAGCGTGTTGAAGGGTTTTGATATTTCAATCGCCGCAGGCGAAGTGCACGCGTTTCTGGGCGGCAACGGCGCAGGCAAATCGACGCTCATCAAAATCATCTCTGGCCAGTTCGACCGCGACGGCGGCTCGCTCGAATTCGACGGACAGGACATCGGCACATCCGTGGGCGGCCATGTCGCCGCGGGCACCATCGCCGTGGTCAATCAGGAACTGGCGCTGCTGCCGCATCTATCCGTCGCCGAGAACATCGCCATGCCGCGCTTACAGCGCGGGTGCGCCCGCTACAGCGAACGGGCTTCGATGGCCATCGCCATCGAAGCGCTCTCACTGATCGATCCTCACTTCGCGCGCGAATCGGCAGGACGGCTCGTCAGCAGCCTGACGCTGCATGAGCGCCAACTGGTGGAGATCGCCCGCGCGCTCGGCTCAGGGGCGAAGCTGCTGCTGCTCGACGAGCCGACTGCAAATCTGACCGCGGCGGAAACGGGCCGGCTCTTTTCGGTGATACGCCGGTTGATCGCCGACGCGGGGCTCGCTGTGCTGTTCGTCTCGCACCGAATGCGCGAGATCCGCCAGATAGCCGATGTCTGCACGATCATCCGCGATGGCAAGACAGCGGTCGACCGTGCCGCGCTCGGCGCGATCACGGACCGCGAAATCATTGAATGCATGGGACAAAGCGTCGTGGTCGACGACGCGGCGGAAAGCGTAGCGGGCTCGGCGCAGTTGACACAAGCCGCGCCGCTTGCCGACCGGGAACCTCACGATGGCGCCAAGGCCCACTCCGCCGGCGTGCTTCGCATCGAACGTGATGGCGTGGCGATCGAGGTTCCCCAAGGCGCGATTGTCGGCCTCGCTGGCGCACCTGTCGGTCCATCGTCGCTTATCGATGCGCTAACCGGTATCGCACCCGCCGGAGCGTGGGCCATCACGCGTGATGGCACGCGCGTGAGATACGCCCACCCCTCCGCCGGCGCACGCGACGGTGTCGGCTTTGTCTCCGGCGACCGCTCCAACAAAGGCATCCTCGCTACCCTGCCAATCGTCGACAACCTCGTCGCCGCTGCGCGTGTCGTCGGGCGGCGCCAAGTCGTGGGTCGCGCGGAGATCGAGCAAAGCACCCAACTACTTGACGCACTGAAAATCCGCGCAGGCTCGCTGTGGGACTTGCCCGCAACGCTCAGCGGCGGCACCCAGCAGAAACTGCTGGTGGCCCGCTGGCTGTTACTGCGGCCCAGGCTGCTGGTGCTCGAAGAACCTACACGCGGCGTGGACATCCGCACGAAGCGGGAAATCTACGGGCTGATCCGCAGGATGGCGCAGCAGGGCACGACGATCGTCTGGTGGTCAACCGAATACATCGAACTCGTCGAGTTGTGCGACACGGTACTTGCGTTCGACCTCGACGGCAGGCCGACCGAAGTGTTGCGTCATGCCGACGTGAACGAGACGCAACTGGCTGCCGCGACCGGCATGGCTGCCTAGACCGCTTTGCATACGAACGATATTTATCTGGAGACAGTCATGAAATCAGTCACTCAGCCGATCGCGGGCGAGCATCGCCAGTCTGGCGGCGCATTGCGCCGTTTGCTGTCGACGTATCGCACGGAGATCGCCATTGCGATCGCCATCGTCGTGATCGAACTCGCGGTCGGCATGATCGTGCCGGCGGCGCTGTCCGGTGGCAACATTTCCAATGTGACGCAAGCGGCCGCGCCGCTCGTGATCATGGCGTTCGGCGTGCTGCTCGTGATCATCACGGGCGGGATCGATCTGTCCGTCGGCTCGGTGTTCTCGCTAACCGGCATGGTCACGGGTCTGGCCATGACGCACGGTTACGGCGCAATCGTCAGCAGTCTCGCGGGGCTGTCGGTCGGAATCGTGATCGGCGCGCTCAACGGTGCGCTCGTGACCTTCGTCGGGCTGGCGCCGTTCGTCGTGACGCTGAGCACGTACGCAATCGCAGGAAGCCTCTCGTTCATCGTCACAGATGGTCATTCGCTGCCCATTTCAGATCCCAACTACTACCTGCTGAATTCCGGAACGCTGATTCCCGGCCTGCCGAACTACGCGCTGTGGTGCGTGCTGCTGCTCGTCGCGATCGAGTACTGCCTGCGCAAGGTCGTCGCGGGGCGGTGGCTGTATGCGATCGGCAGCAGCAGTTCATCGGCCCGCGTGATCGGCATCCCGGTCAATCGCGTGCGGCTGGGCGCCTACCTGCTGTCGGGACTGTTCGCTTCATTCGCGAGCATCGTCAGCGTGTCCTACATCAGTAATGCGGAAGCGACCGCGGGTTCGAGCCTGATGCTGCAGGCAATCGCGGCAGTCGTGATCGGCGGAGCGAGTCTGTTCGGCGGAACAGGCTCTGCGATTGGCGCGCTGCTTGGCGCACTCATGATCACCATCATTCAGAACGGCGCGAATCTTATCGGTGTCAACAGCTTCTGGCAAGGCACCGTCACAGGCGTCGTCATTCTCATTGCGGTCCTCGTCGACCGCGTTACCAAAGCCCGGCGTTAAGCACGGGCCAGCTCAGGAGACGGAGATGGACAAGCACACGTTGCAATCAGCCGGCAGGTTTTCAGACCGTCCGCTTGGACGGTTGATCGGGGCATCGGCATTGGCGATCAGCATGGCCTTCGCGTCGCAGATGTCGTTCGCGGCGGACCGGCAGACCGTCGCGTACATCGCGCCGTCACTGGATATTTCGTACTGGCAGTGGGTGGCCTACGGCGTGAAGCAACGAGCGAAGGAACTCGGCATGGATTACGTCGAGTTCACCTCCGAGAATTCCCCGGCCAAGCAGATGGACAACGTCCGCACGGCGATGACACGCGGCGTCAGCGCGATCGTCATGGGGCCGGTCAGTTCGACCAGCACGCCGCCGGTGCTGCGTCTGTTGAAGTCGAAGTCGGTCCCGGTCGCATTCACCGGCATCGGGCCGCAAGCCGGTCAGACCGACTATACGTCGGCGGTCACCGCCAATAACTACGACACCGGCAAGGCAGAGGGCGCCTATGTCTGCAAGCTCGCGAAGGAGCGCGGCAGCAACAAGGTGGCAGTGCTGTCGCTGCCGCAGGATCGCGAGAACGCGCAGAAGTATTTGAAGGGCGCGCAGGAGTCGTTCAAGGCTGATGGGTGTGAAGTCGTCCAGGTGTTGGAGACGCACGGCCTGACCGTCAACGAGGCGGTCACCCAGGCGAACGACGTGCTGACGGCGCATCCGGACGTCAAGGCGATCTACGGCATGTACGACGAAGCCGCTACGGGCGCCGCGAAGGCGCTGCAAACGCGCGGCATGGTCGGCAAGGTTGCCGTCGTGACCGCCGACGGCAGTCCGACGACGATCAGGCTGCTGCGCGATGGCGCGATCCAGGGGATATTCCTGCAGGAGGCGGTCGGGCAGGGAATCGACGCGACCACGCAGGTCTTCAACGCACTGAACCATCAGCCGACCACCCAGGAACTGGCGCTCAAGGAGCCGCTCGTGACGAAAGAGACCATCGATAAGCCGGAGGTACAGGCGACGGTCAAGCGAGTCTATCCGCCTTCGGCGGGCAACTACTAATAGTGCATGGCGGTCGTGGCGTTGACGTTCGTACGCCGCGAGCGGCAACGCATTCCGGCTTACTCTAAACGGGAGACATCATGGACAATCTGCCGATCATCGACCCGCATCATCATCTCTACGATCTCAAAACCGGTAACTATCCCTGGCTGCAGGGGCCGATGCTGGAGCGCGTATTCGGTGACTATTCGGCCATTCGCCGCGACTATCTCATCGACGATTTCCTCGCCGACATCAGGAACCAGAACGTCGTGAAGTCGGTCCACCTGCAGGTCGAATATGACCACAACGATCCTGTCGCCGAGACGCGTTGGCTCCAGGGCGTCGCCGATGTTCACGGTTATCCGCACGGTATCGTCGCATTCGCGGACCTCGCCTCGCCGAACACGCAGGCTGTGATCGAGGAACACTGTCAATTCGCCAACGTGCGGGGCATCCGTCAGTGTCTGAATTTCCACCGCGATCCGGTGAAGACGTTTATCGATAACCCAAATCTGATGAGCGATCCGCAATGGCGTCGAGGCTATGCGTTGCTCAAGCGATACGACCTGTCGTTCGACCTGCAGCTCTACTACACCCAGATGGAAGAGGCCTTGTCTCTCGCACGGGAGTTTCCCGATACGCTGATGGTGCTCAACCACACCGGCATGCCAGTCGACCGGATGCCGGAAGAAATCGAAGGCTGGAAGCAGGGCATGAAATCGCTCGCATCGGCTCCCAACGTTTTCTGCAAGATATCCGGACTGGGCATGGGAGACTGGAAATGGACGGTGGATAGCATCCGGCCGTTCGTGCTGCACGCGATTGAAGCGTTCGGGGCGAACCGCTGTATGTTCGCGAGCAATTTCCCGGTCGACAAACTGTTTAGCAGCTATGACGCCGTATTCAACGCATTCAAGGAAATTACGCAAGAATTTTCGTCCGACGAGCGGCGCGCGCTATTTCACGACAATGCGGAGCGGGTGTATAGGCTCTGAACTGAGCGTTTTTCCGGCTTGCTGCGAAAAGCAATCTGCCGAGGGGGCACTTCGGGACATGCCCGACTTGCCGATGTGCCGCAATTGGGCTCGTCAACTGCCGTTCGCAGGCGCCTCGCGACAGTCTGTACAGGATCGCGAAAAACCGTGGGAACACTTCCCGGTCGCCGGTCAGCGGGAACATCCGCTCGCTGAAATAAACCTGTAACTCCCGGTGTGCGGGTGCAATATGTCAGCGAGCGTTGTCACACAAGGCACAGATGGTGCTATCCCGCAGCGGCGTGCTGACTCGAAAGGCCTGCCAGTATCTTGCCCGGCAAAATGGGCAGGTCGCGCACACGCAAGCCAATGGCGTCGTAGACGGCTGCGGCCACTGCGGCATCCACGCCGGTCGCGCCGAGTTCTCCGATGCCGCGGGTACCGATCGCACTTGCATGCGGATCATACTCGCTGACGAAGTGGATCTTGATATCGAGCGGAATGTCCGCATTCACCGGGACCGCCACGTTCGACAGATTCTTCGCGAGCCAGCCACCGGTATTGGGCTCCTGCACGCTTTCTTCCATCGTCGCCTTGCCCCAACCCCAGATGATCGCGCCCGTCATCTGGCTTCGCGCCGTTTTCGGATTGATGATCCGGCCCGCGGAGTAGGCACCCACCGCCCGGCGCAAGCGCACGAGGCCAAGCTCGGGATCGACGCCTACTTCGACAAAGATCGCACCCCACGTCCGCATCGCGTATGGCGTACCGTCGCCGTCCGCGCTGAAGCTGGCGCCACCCGGAAGCGTGAACGCACCGTCCGCGACCATCTCCGGTAGATTAGCCCGCCGCAGGCTCGCGCGAACGTCTTTCCCGCCGAGCGCATCGAGCTTCGCGTTGATTTCCCGGCAAGCCAGTGCGATCGCGCTTCCCGTGCTGCCCGTGGCGCTCGATCCATAGACGGGACTCGCCGGGTGAAGGTCGGTATCGCCCCACACAATCGACACGTTCTCGATCGGCAAGCCCAGCTCTTCGGCCGCGATCTGGCAAAAGACCGTCTGCGTGCCGGTGCCGATATCGTGCGTGTTCGCCTCGATCAGCGCCGTGCCGTCGGACCTCAGGCGCACGCGCGCCCCGCCGGGAAAGCGGAAATTGCCCATTGAGCTCGTCGCCATCCCATGTCCAATGCGCCATGCTCCGTCTCGTCGTGGCGTCTCGCCGCGCGTGCGCCAGCCATAAAGCCGCGCGCCTTCCTCATACGCCTCGCGAAGCTTTTTTGACGACCAAGGCTTGTTCGTATGCGGATCGACCTCGGCGTAGTTCGCCAGTCGTAGATCGAGCGGGTCGATCTTCAGCGCCACGGCGAGTTCGTCCATCGCGCTTTCGAGCGCCCATAGTCCCGGACCTTCCACCGGCGCGCGCATTGGCGTGGGCACGTTGATGTTGCGCCGCTCCAGCCACTGCTTGGTGCGAATGGCGGGCGACGCATAAAGCGTCTTGCTTGCTTCGCTTGCGGGCTCCAGATGCGTGTCCGCAATCGCGCTCGAATTGACGATTTCGTGATCGATGGCGCTGAGCCGGCCGTCCGCCGTTGCCGCAAGCTTGATGTCCTGTTTCACCCACGGCTGATAGCCGACGCAGACGAACTGATCGTGACGCCGCAGATGAAGCTTCACGGGCCGCCCCGCGACGCGTGCCGCGGCGGCGGCAAGAATCTGGTGCGGCCACACATATCCTTTCGAGCCGAACCCGCCGCCCGTGTGCGGTGCGATCACGTGAATGTCGTCCGGCCTCATGCCGAGTGCCGCGGCTACGACAAGCGGCACATTCTCGCTCGCCTGAACCGCATCCCACAGCGTGAGCTTGCCATGCTCGAATCGCGCAACGGTGCCCGATGTCTCCATCGCATTGTGGTGACGCGCGGCTTGAATATACGTCGCCGCCACGCTTGCATGTGCGGTTCCGAAAATCGCATCGACGTCGCCCATCTCCAGATCGTCGCCGAGCATGCGTGGCTCGGGCGGCGGCTCGCGCGGCGCGGCGCCGGGAAGGATGGGGTCGTCGCGCTCGCAACGGACAAGCACGGCATCGCGGCCGGCTTCCGCCGCCTCGATGGATTCCGCAAGCACGATTGCGACCGGCTCGCCTTCGTACCGAATCGCGTCGTTTTGCAACGGCAGTGCGAGCACCGCCGCGGGCGGCTGAACCGCACCGAATCGCGGCATATCGTGCGCGGTAAGCACCCGCACCACACCCGGTAAGGTAAGTGCCGCGGTGGCATCCACGTCGATCAGCCGGCCCGACGCGACGGGCGCGCCGACCAACGCCGCATGAAGCGTGCCGGGCGGCGTGTTGTCAGCCGCGAATTTCGCCTGTCCCGTGACCTTCGCCTGGCCTTCCACGCGGGAGACCGCCGTGCCGATGCTCATGATCGCCCTGCTGCCGTCAGTAACGCACGCACCGCGGCATTGCGCGCCATCGTCACCTTGTAGCCATTGTGAGCGAGCGGCCGGGCGTCGCTCATTGCCGCGTCGACAATCGGCGTGACCACTTCCCTGGTCGGCGCCTGCCCGGCCAGCGACGCCTCCGCGGCTGGAAGGCGCCACGGACGTTGCGCCACCGAGCCAAGTGCAATGCGCGCCGACACAATGCGATCCCGATCGAGCTCCACGGATGCGGCTGCCGAGACCAGCGCATATTCGTAGCTGGCGCGCTCGCGGACTTTTACGTAGGCCGATCGTGCGTCCGCGCGGATGGGTATGTGAAAGGAGACGATCACTTCGTCGGCAGCCAGTCTCGTCTCGAGCCGGGCGGCATCGCCGCCCATGCCGGCCGCTTCCTGCTGCGTCAGGTGGAACTCCGTCATCTTGATCATTCGACCGCCGTTCGGCCCGATGACCTCAGCTGTCGCATCCAGACAAGCCAGTGCCACAGCCGGATCGGACGGTTGAACCGCGACGCATGCATCGGTCCAGCCAAAAATTGCATGCCGTTCGTTGATGCCATTGCGCGCGGGGCAGCCCGACCCGGGGTTGCGCTTGTTGCAGCCCCATGGCAACGGCGCTTCCGAACGAAAATAAGCGCATCGCGTCTTTTGCATCACATTGCCGCCGAGCGTCGCGCGGTTGCGCACCTGCGCCGAGGCGGCGAGCAGACAGGCTTGAGCCAGCGCGCTCGCGTGGGCGCCGACGAGCGCGTCTTCACCGATCACGTTCAGGTCCGTCAGCGCGCCGATCACCAGATCGTCACGCTCGCGCACAATACGAACGAGACCTGTGAGTCCAGCGACATCGATGACGCGATCGGGCGCTGCGATGCCGAGCCGCATCCAGTTGAGCAGCTCCGTACCGCCCGCGATGATCGCCACGTTGCCCGCCGCCAACGACGCGACTACCTGTTGCGCGGTTGCGCCACGCGCGTATTCGAAGTTTTTCATCGTTTGTCCCCGGCCGCGCCGGCGGCATCGAGCACAGCCGCCGCGATCTGCGGATAGCAAGAGCAGCGGCACAGATTGCCGCTCATCCATTCGCGAACGCTCGCCTCATCGGTCGCGTGCCCTTCAGCGATGCAGGCGACCGCGGAGACGATTTGCCCGGGCGTGCAATAGCCGCACTGAAAGGCATCGTGCTCGATAAATGCCCGCTGTACCGGATGCAGCGTCCCGTCGGAGGCGGCCAGACCTTCGACAGTCGTGACCTCGCAGCCGTCACATTGCACGACGAGCGTCAGACAACTGTTCATCCGCTTGCCGTCGACCAGCACGGTGCAGGTGCCGCATGCGCCTTCATTACAGCCCTTCTTGGCGCCGCTGAGACCCGAGTCTTCGCGCAACCAGTCCAGCAGCGTGACGCGCGGGTTCACCGTAGCGGCCCGCGGCTGGCCGTTCACACGCATCGCCACCGTGACGCTGCTTGACCAAGGCAGTCCGGCGTCTCCATTTGGAGCTAATTGCTCCCCGAAAGTAGCGTCGTCCATTCCCAATTCCTTGCCGGTTTCAACAATCACTCTGCTTGTATATAGACCATATGGAGTTGATATCAAGGGACGATATCCTTCCTGCTTCCGCACCGTCTCCCAAAGAATCGATCCGGCTCGAACTGCAACGGCGAGCTGCTCGCATGCACTCGCTCGACACTTGCAAGCGGGCCAGGATTAGGTGAGCCGATTTCGACCTGATGCTGATTGAGGCCCCAGGTCCCAGGCCATAGGCTCCAGCGAAATGCAGTCGATGTAGGTGATGGCTACCCTTCTCCGTCGAGAACTGGCCGGTTTGCAACGACCTGTGCCTGACGTCGGTTGGCTGCACGCGCTAAAGGTTATTCGACATCTGCCCTCATTCACATGGCTGTGAGTGTGGCGCGGTGGCGGTGAGCTTGCCGAGAATCGATGACGGATCGCCGCCCGTGACACGGTTCAGCGTCGCGCCCGACCCGTTGTTGAAGGCGACGGTGTTGCCGTTGCCGATCGAGAAGCTGTGCCAGTCGATCACGCCGCGGGACGAGGACTGGTCGATCGTTAGCGAAGTGGTGCCGCTCGTCATCGCGCCCTGGCCCCGGACGAAGGCGCCGCCCTGCGGCAGTGGTCCGGCCGCGTGGGCCATCGGCACGCACCACGCGGCGAGCGCGAGCGGCACCCATAGTGCAAGCGTCAGCGGGCGCAGAACACGGTTCCACGCGGAAGGCCGCGACCGAGGCGCGACGAGTGCCGCGCCGGCATACGCCAGCGAAAAGGACAGCCCATTGCGCGGGGTTGGGGGCGTCGTCGCGGAACGCAGATTGTTGCGACCAGGCAAGGCGCGAAAGCCGCCATACCGCACAACACAGCCTAATGTGTAGCAGCGCGTTTCAAAAGACCAACCGGTATTTGGGCATGCACCCGGTGCTTGCCGGTACCGCTTCAGGCGGGGATGTGTGTCGGTCGCCGCGGCGGCAGGAATGGCCGTTCAACCCTCGGAAGCGGACGGAGAGAGCGGCAAGAAGCATTGGTCGCCGGCAAAAGCGATAGAATGCCCGCTGCAAAAGACAATATTGACGGGTAGACGGCATGGAGCGGCCGGGCGCGCAGCGTTGGCATGAGCAAACGTTTCCAGGTGTCTTTCGCGGACAACCTGAGAAGGAGCAGGCGCTCCTCCGGATATGCCTGGGCACGGTCGTGTTGATCGGCTATATCGCCGTCGCCGCGCTCCAACGCACGGCCGCCGCGTATGACACTCTGGGTGTGGTTTTCGCATACGTTGTATTCGGTGTGGCGACATACGTAGCCGCGACCGCCGCGACAGTTCGGCCGCGCCTTCGATTGACGGTCACCACCATTGCAGACCAGGCGCTTGTCATGACTGCCTTGGCGCTCGGCGGGCGCGTGGCGCTGCCCTTGCTCTGGGTCGTGTTCTGGTTCCTTGTGGGTGCCGGTTGCCGCCACGGCAAGCGGCCGTTGCTACTTTCATGTGCAGTTGCGCTTGCAGGCGTCGTGATTTTGATGCGCGTCGAGCCGTGGTGGAGAGAAAACCTCGCGGTGGGATTGGGCATCATGCTCAGCATCGCGGCGACTTCCGTGTACTTGATGGCCCTCGTGCATCGGCTCGAACGGCAGGCTGCGACGGACCCTCTGACAGGACTCAGCAACCGCATTCGCCTCGAGCAGGCGATCGCTAAAGCGACTGCGGCGCGAGACGACGATAAAGGACAGTCTGTCTTGATGTTCATCGATCTCGACGGCTTCAAGTACGTCAATGACGCTTATGGGCATGCGGTGGGTGATGAACTGTTGCAGTGCTTCGCCAACGGTCTGCAGACACGCATTCGCCGCGGCGATACGGTTGCCCGCCTGGGAGGCGACGAGTTCGCGGTGCTCGCCCGCCACGTGCATGGCGACGCCGGCGCGCGCGCGATTGCCGACGGTATTCACGACATCCTTCATGGGCTTCGAGAGATCGGCGGTCATCCCGTCGCCGTATCGGCCAGCATTGGCGTGCGCATGCTCGGTGCCAATAGCGCGGACGAACGTCTTGATGTACACGCCCTGATGCGCCAGGCCGATAGCGCGATGTATCGCGCCAAAGCGAACGGGACGGACAAAACCTCATTCTTCGATGAGACGGGTGCCGGCGCGTAAGCGGACAGGGTTCCCGGCGGTGCCCTGCTCGTGTTGGCGAGCGCATTTGATGCAGGTGCCGGGCCGCGGACGCTCGTATCTGGGAGCATGTGCGCGTCGTCTCGCTGCGGAAGGTAGTTTCATTTCGCGGCTGGAGTTTGGCCCGGTGGGGCGAACTGAGACGGTCGCCATCCGGCCACGAACGGCCATACGCTCGAGCATTCGGACAGACACTCAAACGTCCGGTCCACTCAGATAGCGGACCTATGCCTGTCAGTCGAGCTCATTGCGTTACCTCACGGAAGCACACAACCAGGAACGGTCGCATGCCTTACGGACGGCGTGCTCAGTACACACCTGGCACGCCCGGTGGACGATTCTTGAAGCGTCGATGCACCCAGTAATATTGCTCTGGGCACCGATTGATCTGCGTTTCAAGAAATTCATTCAATCGGCGCGCGTCGATCGTCTCACTTTCTGAAGGAAAGTCGCTGAGCGGCTCGAAGATGGTCAGCTTATACCCGCGGTAGTCGGGCAATACTTCAGTCATGAATGGTACAACCCGCGCATGGGCCAGTCGAGCAAGGCGCGAAACCGAAGTGAGTGTGCACGCGGGGACGCCAAAAAACGGCACAAAAACGGAGTTGTGTATGCCGTGATCCATGTCAGCAGCCAGCATGACTGGTTTGCCTGAACGAAGTAAGCCGACGATCTTTCTGGCGCTTGTCGAACGTTCAATCATCTCGGCGCCAAATCTGCCGCGTTGCCGCTTGGCTAGACTGCAAAGGCGCGCGTTCGACATGCGTGTATACAGTGAGGCGGCGGGCAGGCGCGTTGAGTAGAGTATGCAGCCGACCTCGATGCTCACGAAATGGAAGCCCAGAAAGATGGTCGGTGGAGCATTCCTGTCTTCCAGATCGATTCGACTTTCGATGTGGACCAGCTTCCGTATCCTTTGCGCGCTGCCATACCATTGAATCCCTCGTTCGAGATAGCTTCGAACGACGTGGCGAAAATGGTTTCTGGCAAGGTCGTCGTACTCGCACTCGCTCTTGCCCGGAAAACAGAGACGCAGATTGACGAGAGCGATATGTTTTCGGGAGCTTGGAAGTGCATATAACATTGCCCCAAGCGCGCTGCCGAACCTCGCGACGAGCGTATAGGGAAGGACTGCGAAGACGCGCAGCAGCACTACAATCAAGACATAGCCTAATCGCCCCAAGAACCTCCCCCGCTTGCGAGAATCACTCATCGCGACACGGAAAAATACGAATACTTACGGATGTATAACAAAATTCGAGATCCTGGTGGCATAGCATGGCGATGGCAGCAGAGGAGTATCGCACGTACTGCGTTGTGACGGGCTACCCAGGTGGACGCCAGGGGTTCTCGGTTCTCCCTGGCGAAAACGACGGCGTGTGGGCGGCAAGCGCCTGCAGCGCGGATGCACCACCAGGCGGCCGTTCTACTTTGAAAGCCGCGGCCGAGTCCGCATTGGGGCGAAGGGCAGATCCGGGTCGCGAGCCGCCGACCGCCGTCAGGCAGGAGTCGGCCCAATATAGCGGCCGCTCGGACGCACGTTGATGCAACCCCTGGAATGTCGGCTCCCGCCCAGACTCCAGACCTTCCGTCCGCAATCTGGCCATGGTCTGGCGTCGCATGCCCCATCCATCGCCATAAGCATGGTGGCAACGTCTTCGAAGCTACCGACGCCGCTTCGCTCAAAACGCTTACGTCCACTGGAACAAGCCGGCCCTCTCGGCAAGAGCCGATCGGCGTCGAGGTTTTTTGTTTCGGCAAAGATCCAGGTGACGCGTCTCTCAGCGCCCAACCGGCCTGAATAAGCGATTCTTGTCGAGCGTGGCTGGATCGAGCGTATTGTCGCTGCCTTCCGCAGGCGACTCGGGGGCGGCGTCTTCCAGCGCCGGCCCGGTATAGCGGCCTCGTGGCCGTATGACCTTGCTCACCCGGAGTTGCTCAATGCAGTGCGCGAGCAAACCCACGCTCCGGGCTGTTGCGAACAACGCGAACGACGCATCGCGCGGCAACGCCAGTTGAGCCGTCAGGGCCGCAAGCGCAACGTCGATATTTGGCTTGAGCCCGGTCAGCTCAACCACCTTGTTGATGAACGACATGATCTCTTGAGGCGGATTCAGCACTTCGAGCACTGCGGCCGCCCTCGGATCGCCGTCCGGATACAGATGATGTCCAAACCCGGGGATTGGAATGGCCGACTGCAAGTGATGGGCAACCACGTGCTGCGCACCGAGTCTTCCGACGTCGTCGAACACGGCCCGCACGCGGCCTGACGCGTCGCCATGCAGTGGGCCGGAGAAAGTCGCGAGTCCCGTGAGCAGGCATCCGGGCAGCGACGCGCCGGTGGAGGCGGTAATCCTGGCGGCGAACGCGGAACTCGTAATCTCATGGTCGGCCACGAGGACTAAGGCACGGCGGATAAGTTCGGCGCCATCGCGGTCCTGGCCCCAACCAAGCGCGAGCCGCTCATGCGTCATTTGTGCGTTCGCGCCGCGTCGCGCACCAAACGCTTGTGCGATGAGCGCCACGAGCCGGCCGGCCTCGACATGCAGTGCGCTGTCCGTGCGTCCGAGGGTCGAGTGTCCACAGGCCGCGAGCGCTGCCAGCGATGTGAACGCGCATTGCCTGCCGCGCTCGTCGCCCTGTAGCGGCAACTCGCCGCTTTCGAAGGAAACGGGGGCGCGCGCGTTCCAGAGAATGGCCGCCACGTCTTCAAGCGTCGCCGCGTCCGAAAGCCGGATGCTATCCCGCCCCCGGTAGTAGGGCCGGCCTTTTGAGAAGGTGGTAATGCTGCTGTAAATGCAGGGTTCCGCACCGAATATGGTCCCGGCGGCGAGGGCTTCGCGCTTGCGTCCCACCTGCTTTTTTCGGCACAGACCGGCGACGTCCTCCGCGCGATAGAGGCTCTTGCGTGGGTCGAGCGGATCCGGCATGACGGCGATGGTACCTCGACTTACATACGCATAGACAGTCTGCGCCTGCACTCCGAGTTGTCGAGCCGCTTCAGTCAGAGTGATCCAGTTTCGCATGGGATGGCAAGCAAGGTGATGCAGCGCAACGGGGCAACGGGGGAGTGACGACGCAGATCGCGCCTTGCACTCGAGCACGACCGATCCAGCGCCAATATTGACGTTTTTTCAGGTAAAAGTCATCTCGGCGGGTCGCCGCTCCAGTATCTCAACGAGAATGTCACCGGGCGAGCGCACGAAGCAGGCTCTGACGCCGGGGCGAACCTGCTTGATCGGTTCGACGATTTCCGCGTCGCAGAGCAACAGATGCACGAACGCCGCGTCGATATCGTCCACGACCACGCCGAAATGATCTATGCCCTGCTGCCGCTCGCAGCGAGGGTGGCCGGCTTGGACGCTCGCCAGCGAGGTGATGAAAAGGTTGATGCTGCCGATGCGCAAATCCACTCGCCCAGGACGACGCACGATCTCGGCGTTCAGGCAGCGCGCAAACCATGCCGCAGTGGCTTCGGCGTCCGCCGAGCACAGTTGCAGATGATCCCACTTGAATTCAATCATCCGATTTCACCGTATAGTTGAAAGCATCACAGTTCGATGCGGGAAAGCTTGCCCAGCAGCACGGAATACGAAAACGTTCCGAGCAGGCAGATCGCGCCCATCAGGTTGAGGGCCCAGTAGAAGTGGCCGGTGTGCTGGGTGATGTAGCCGATCATGAGCGGCGTGGTGACGGCCGCGATGTTGGCCGCGAGGCTCGTGATGCTGCTGGTCAGTCCCACGTACTGTCGAGGCGCGATTTCGGAAACGGCGGCCCACGACATCGACCCGACGCCCTGCGCGAAGAACGCGATCGTCAGGATGGCGATCACCAGCTCGTTCGACTCGACGAAATTGACAAGCACGATAGACGCGCCGAGCATCGTGCCGATGATGAGCGGAGCCTTGCGCGCGGTCGAAAGCGCCACTCCGCGCCGAATAAAAAAGTCCGAAAGGGAGCCGGCCGCGAGGATGCCAACCGTGGCGCCGATAAAAGGCAGTGCCTGGAAGATCCCAACCTTGATCATCGACATGTGACGCGCTTCGATCAGATAGGTCATGAACCACGTGGTGAAGAAGACCAGCAGCGTGTTGTTACAGAACTTTCCGAGACAGATGGCGAGAACCTGGCGGTAGGTGAGCAGCTTGAGCGCCATGCGCCAGTTGAACTTCTCGCGGGGCTTGCGCGTCGCCGCGGCACCTTCATTGATGTATTGCAGCTCGGTGGCATTCACGCGCGGGTGCTGATGCGGATCGCGGTAAACCCGGTACCAGAGCAGACTGAACAGAATGCCGAAGCCACCGGTCACATAAAAGACCGTCCGCCAACCATACGCGGCGGAGATCCACAGCAACAATCCGGTGAACAAGGGCGTCCCGATGTATTGCCCCATTACGTAGACGCTGGTCGCGAAGCCGCGTTCCCGGGCGGGAAACCACAAGGTCACGGCGCGTGCGTTTGAAGGGAAGGCCGGCGCCTCCAGTGCGCCGATGGCGAGCCGCGACCCGAGCAGCATCTGATAGCCGGTCGCGAAACCCTGCGACAGCGTGGCGAACGACCAACCGACCAGAGACAGCGCATAGGCGAGGCGTGAGCCGAGAATGTCGGTCAGCACTCCGCCGGGCACCAGCGCAATGGAATAGGCAAGACCAAATGCAGCAAACAGCTCGCCCATCTGCATCTTGTTGAGCGCCAGCCCCTTCGAGAGGCCCGGCGCAACGATGCCCAGCGCCGACCGGTCCACGTAATTCAGAATGGTGGCCATGAGCAACATCGAGAGCACGACGTAGCGGACTCTGGAGCGATTCGTGGTATCCGCGTAAGCCGGGGTTCCCACCGGCAATGTTTGTTCCTCTGCGATTTTCATCGGTGTCTCCGTAACATTAGCCTGTTGTTTTTTTAGTTGGCTTAAGGGCGATTTATCCGCGGCCGACGAACGGCATGGCGGTCGCCATGATGGTCATATTGAGAACATTGGCTTCGAGCGGAAGACTGGCCATGTGCACGACTGCATTCGCCACGTGCGTCACATCCATTCTTGCTTCGGGTGCCAGGCGTCCGTCCGCTTGCAGTACGCCGTGGTTCATCCGTTCAGTGAGCGATGTGGCGGCGTTGCCGATGTCGATCTGGCTGCAGGCGATGTTGAATGCGCGTCCGTCCAGCGCGATCGATCTGGTGATGCCAGTCACAGCATGTTTTGTTGCCGTATAGGCAATGGTATGCGGCCTTGGCGAGTGGGCGGAGATCGATCCGTTGTTGATGATTCGTCCGCCTTGCGGGGACTGTGCCTTCATCAAACGATAAGCGGCGCGAGCGCAGAGGAAAACGCCGGTCAGATTGGTGGCCACGACGTCGTTCCAGAAGTCGACTTCGTAGTCTTCCAGAGGGACAGCCCCAGCATTGCGCCCCGCGTTGTTGAACAGCACGTCGAGCCGACCGAATGCCTCGGCAATTCCCGAAAACGCGTGCTCGACCGATGCTGCGTCGCCAACGTCGGCCTGGAATACATCCGCTTCTCCCCCCGCCCTGCCGATTGCTTCCTTTGTTTCCAGCAGCGGCTCGGCTCTGCGCCCGATCAGCGCGACGGCGAATCCTGCGTTAGCAAGTGCGACGGCGGCGGTTCGGCCGATGCCGGAGCCGGCGCCCGTCACGGCTGCGAACTTCTTCGATGCAGACATTTCCTTTCCTCTCGTCAAGTCAATTGGACATGGGAAACAGAGTTGCATTCGCATCAGGGGTTGAGCAATCTTGATTCATTGAATCAACATCCGCGGGCCTTGCGGATGGGGATCGCATCAGGGTTTTCCTGATGCGCGTGTGGCCGCAAGCAAGATTGAAGAGGGACAAGACGGAAACAGATCGCAACGCGCAGGCGCCGCGAACAATAGGGGCGAGTCATCACCGAGGAGTTGATTCATCCAATCAACATTGACGGCCCGGTCAGCGATTTCGTAGTCTCTCGACGTGTGCCTACCAAAGGAAAAACCATGTCGGAAGATAAACGCACCAGCCTGTTGATTGCGCGAACGGTTCCCACCGCCGTGGCTAATCGCGCTGCGGCCGAATTCCATGCCTTCGTGACCGAGTCCGATATGAATTCGTGGTCTGTCGTCGACTTCTGCAAGAAGCACGACGTGCCGGCCGTACTCATCGGGAAAAAATCCGGCCTGCAAGCGGAACACATTGCCGCGCTGCCTTCGACGGTCAAGATTATTGCGAACGCGAGCGCGGGCTTCGATCACATGGACGTAGCGGCGGCCCGTGAAAGGGGAATCGTCGTGACGAACGCGCCCGATGCGTTGACCGAGTGCACAGCCGATTTTTCCATGCTGCTCTTGCTGGCTGCGTGCCGTCGCGCGTCAGAATACGAACGGATCATGCGCAACGGATGGGGCAAATCGTTCGGCATGACCGAGATGCTGGGTATGCGAGTGAATGGCAAGACGCTCGGCATCGTCGGATTTGGGCGTATTGGACGGGCGGTCGCTAAGCGTGCGCAGGGATTCGGCATGCGCGTGATCTACACGGACATGCACCGTGCGGCCCCGTCGCTGGAAAATGGCGCGACCTTCTATGCCACTCTCGACGAAATGCTGCCGCACTGCCAGGTCCTCACGCTGCACGTGCCGGGTGGAAGCGTCCCGCTCATGACGAAAAGAGAGTTTGGACTCCTTCCCGCAGGCGCGATTTTTGTTAACGCGGCGCGTGGCGGCCTGGTGGACGAAGATGCGCTTTATGACGCCCTGACGTCGGGTCATCTGTTCAGCGCGGCTCTGGATGTGTACCGGGACGAGCCCAACGTCGACAAGCGGTTTGCTGAGCTCGACAACGTGTTCCTGACGCCCCATATGGCCAGCGCAACGATCGAGACCCGCGACCAGATGGGCTTTACGGCGCTGGACAATATCGCCGCCGTGCTGGAAGGACGGCCCGCCTCGAATCCTGTCTAAGGCTCGCCCTCATCGTGACAGTAACGTTGCGACGCCGGCTGACCAGCCGTCTCCCGATAAACATCGACCGGTTGAATCCGCCACCGCAAGCAGCCGTTGGTTTCGCATCGGGCCGAAGGGCGGCAGTGGGTCGCTATGTAAATCTGCGCATAGTTGCGACCTGAGCATAGGGGTCGATCAGCGACGCTCGGGACGCACGCCTGAGCGCTTGGCGTACGAAAAAATCCCTTTATTGACGGCACCCCTGATAGCACATGGCGTGATCCTCCGAGGTTCGGCACGCTAGATCAGCATGAACGATTCCTGCGCGAATTTAGCGGTGCAACGAAGGCACGTATGCGAGCACTCTTGCCCGCGCGAACCAGGCCCGAAGCTAGGCATCGGTTGGATACAGATACCTCAAGCATTTCTCGAATTTCTCTTGCAGCTCAGCGGACCGTTCAAGTTCAACAATATAGTTTTCGATAGATGTAGAAATATCGTCCGAGAACTTGCCGAGTCGAACGTGCACTCGATGTGTGTGAGGGCATTCCCAGGGCGAGTCGCGCGTAAGCGTGCCGGCGTGCTCCTTGATCTGAATGGCGGGGCCGTCGAAGTCCTCATAGATCCTCCAGACCAGCCGGCGTCCTGCATTCCGTTTATCTTCGTCAATCCAGACGCCAGATGGGATGCTTCGATGCGCTACCGCGTTCCTTATGAATTCGTGCAAGACCCGCACTGCATCGTCATCGTAAACACCGGGAAGAAATTTCTTTAAAAAGCGAGCTATGTCTCTCCAACCGGCCTTAAACGTATTCCCCGTGTCTCTACCCGGTCCACGATAGAAGCACGCCATGTACTCCAACATGCTGCAACACGCCATCAGCGCGGGAAAGTATGCGTGGGTTTCCTTGCCCGGGCGCTCCGGATCAGGAATTCCCGTGAGGCATATTTTCATGTCTTTCTGGTATCCCTTGAGCCGTCCACGCAAAAACCGGGGCGCGAACGTTGCGAGTTCGCCTTCGGACCCTCTGGCGCGGCTCTGCTTGGATTTGGCGCTTTTCATAGAAAGGAGAGTTCTGTCTTAGCTTCGAGGCTAACGGTGACCCTTGCGGCACAGGGTATAGTGGCCTGCGACGTCCGGGTGTGGCGCGCCGAGACTTGGTTCGCCCTTGCACGCATACTCTTTGGGCAGCGGTTGCCCAGTCAAATGCGAGCGCTGCTCGTACAGGGAGCCAACAAAGCCGGTTGCGTCGTTGCTCGCTTGCATGGCGTCCATGCATTGTGTGAACTGCGTATCGGCGTTGTTAGGCAGCCCCGACTCCCGTTGAGCCATAGCGTAGCCCGCATTCCCGCAGATGGTGTTGGCGGCGTTGCCTGCCGCTGTCGCCGCCTGCTTTGCGTCAGCAATGCGCGCGTCAAGCTCCTGCAGACTGCTGGCATCGGGCGCAGCAGTCGCGTAGGCCGCCAATGGGAGGGCTGCCAAAGCGGCTACCGCAAGCATCCATTTCATGATTCACCCGGAGCGCTTCACGCTTGTAGTCTATCGCCGTTGACCTGGCTCGGGCCGTCGTAGCGATTCCCGACCGGGGTAATTCTATTTCTATATCGCGGCGCCTCTTAGCGTATCTGTCAACGACGTTCGTCGCCTCGATCTACACCACCATCTAGTACGAGGCGGTTTGCTTCGCGTCGATATAGGCCAGCTTGACCCATGCGAAAGCCTGCGGGCCTATCAGTTCCTCTGTGCAGCCGGTGTAGGCGCAGAAATGTTCGAAGTCGTCCATCGCGGTATGGCCGCCTTCGTTCGGTTCAGGCGGCACGAGCAGTCGGCCAGTTTGCGACGTTCGACTCAGACGTCAGAATGACGACAATCTCATTGTCACGGTTCGCCAGACAGGCGTTCGCTCAGCCCACAGACGGTTCTCGCGCGCTCCGGTGCGACGAGGCCGGCGTGGGCCACGACTTCGCGACATGCATGGCAGTCGCCCCAGTTACCTAGGTCGACGACTACCTGCGTCCTACCCGACATCAATCCTCGTCAAACAGGTCGGGGAACACTCTTCGTTCAAAATCAAAGTGGGTCTCTACAGGGACAAGAAGCGGGAGCGCCGACAAAAGCTGCTTTCCTCGCTCATCGTCCTCCCTCCACCCAATTACCTGCTGAAGAAGGTTAACACCGTAGTCGATGGATCGCTCAGTGACTGCAGAAACCTCGAAGGTGAAATTGCCGTCATTTGACTTGCCCGTGATTTTTAATTCGAACCCGGCGTAAAACCTCATGCAAAGAGCTGCTTGTTTTGCCTCTATGGCTAAGTTTTCAGCGCGCGGATCAGCTACCGATCGATAATAGACACCTGCCAGAGGGTGCTTTAGGTGAGGATTGTTGGGATCGAGGCGCCCACGCGCGTAAAGACGTGCGAATGCAGCGGTAATTTTGTAGCGAGACGATTGCGCTTCGTCGATAGGCTCTGTGAATTTGCTGTTGATGTACGACGCGAGCACCTTGAATGCCTGCACATCTTGCGTCGGTGCCCGTCCCGGTGGCATGGAGAAAGTGACAAATGGCTGGCAAACTGCCCAGATCGAAATATATACAGTCTCGCCCACCTCTGTGCCCACCTCTCTAAGCGCGGCCTGGACATTGTCGCAACAGTAAAGCATCGGCACGCCGGGGGAATTACACCGCTGAAATCTAGTGATGACTTGCGCTGGCGGTGCGAATAGCTGCGCAACGCATTCCGGCCGGCACGGCAGATCACGGCGCGCGCGATAGTATATTGCGCCTTCAGGCGGGGCCATTGTGATCGTTCCCGCGCCTCTCAGCATGCCGTCAACTTCATCGATCACATGCCCGAAGTCCACTGTCTCCAAATCCATCGCGTTAAGCCGAGCAATTGCAGAATCAAGCTGTGCGCGGCCTAGACTAAATCCCGAGCTGGGCGCGGACGTCATAAAATGATTGACATGCTCGATGACAAGGCACTCGACGTCTTTGTCCTTGATAATCCGATTCGCTTCGTCTACGAGCACCCCGGCAAGTTCCCGCTTATTTGCGACGTGCTTCACGATTTGTCTAAGAGCGCTTCGACGGATTTTGCCGGCTTGAGTCGGACCAAAGGTTTGTATCGACCCATAAAACAGCAACCCGACCCAATCTTTATCGTTAATCGCTAGATCCCAACGGAAAGACATGAGGTACATATTGGCCGCGCTAAGGTCAAAGAAGTGATATTACCCTGACGGTAAGCAGAAACGCCGTGGGGCACCGCGTTGCTCCCTAAGTTTTGGGCACCGACAATCGCGCGATGTAGTTCTGCCGGGGTTTCAGCGCGTTTTTGATGCGTCGTGGCGCATCGGACAGGGACCGGCCACAAGCAGCCCGTCGAAATGGCCACGCAGATCGTCGACAATATTCAGGTTAGCCGTAGAGCCCAACGCAATTTTCCCAAGGGTCGCGCAGCATGCACATCCGCTTTCCATCTTCCACTTGGCCTGGCCCACGATAAAGCGTGGCACCTATGTTCAAAAAATGCTTTAGCGATTCATCGAAGTCATCGACGGTCCAGTAGACGACTGTGCCCGCCGATCCCGCCGATAATTTTGCATCGGCGGGAACAATTTCGAGTCTGATGCCATTGAATTTGAGGTATGTCAGATTGAACTCTGCAAGAAAGCGCCTCTCAGCGCCTCGAAAAGCTGACTGGTACCAGTCCAATGCGGCCGGCACGTCTGGCACATACACAAGCACTGCACATATTTGCGAGTTCATGCGGTTTCTCTTTTGTGTCGACGCTGAACGAGGTGGAGCAAGATCGCGATTCGCGATATTGGTCGAAAAATCTGCTTTAGCAAAGTGGGCGACCTAATTGTTGAACTGAGAGAGCGCTTTGTCGGTGCCCATTTGTCCGCTATTGTCGAGGCATGCAAATCGCATAGGGCTGTGGCCGGGCAGTTTGAGACGTTCGACACGCACAGGTAGGTCGTTGACGATCGTGCTGTCTCAACGAATATAGGGCCAGTGCTCGGGGTAATATCTCTTCCGAAACACCACAAAGCGGGCCAGATGCAACGTTGCATCTGGCGAGACGCCGCCATCAAGTATTGACTGGAAAGAGAACAGATAGCCGTGAGAAAAGAATCAGTCCTGCTTGCGATTACCGCGATGCTGCTAAGCGGTCCTTGCCGCCCGATTGAACCTGATGGATCGGTACCGCAGCATGGCGCCTCGCAACCTTCCGCAGCGGCCATGTCGGAGTACGCGCTCGCGGTTCGGAAGCGGATATTGCCCGTCACGAATGCCTTGGTGACCGACGGCGACAAAGCCACTGACGCTGTTTTTCCCGTGGAGATCGACGCCGAAGGTAACGTGTTATCAATTACCGTGAAGACCTCAAGTGGTGATTCAAGGTACGATAATGATTGCATGGAAGCGATAAAAAAAGTGGGATTGCCCAAACCTCCCCAAGGTATGCCGTTGAGATTGAATCTTGTTGTTCGCACCTTTCACCGTATTCGCGATTGGGTCTACAGGCCCGTCCATGCGAACTGAACCGAGGATCGTGTCGCGCGGGTAGCCGTCCACGAGCCGTCCACGGCGTCTTTCTGATGCAGACGCAAATTTGGAACGTCTGCTAAGCGGTTCAGTGAGGGGCCGTTGTGGGTCGTAAGTACGCGCTGGCGGATTTGAGAGTCGCCGCTCCGGAGCCGCCTCGGGCGAGCGCTACGGTGTGCCCGGCAACGAAGCGGTGCTCAACGCGTTCTTGCGCTACCACCATACGCAGGGGCTTTCCGAGCGGATAATGACTATCGACGAACTGTTCGCGCCCTCCACCACGGCGCAGTTCGTTATCTGACGCCATTCGCGGAGCGGCGAAAATCTCTTCCTCTGGCCCGAGACAGGGTTCTCCATGCGCGCCAACCATGCTTTGTCCACGCAAACTGGCATGCCCGTGCTCCAGACGACGGGCCATATCTCCTCGTTCGGCAACGACGCGATTGCATTGCGCTGGACGAACGAGGACAAACGTCTCGCCGGTTTCTCACTGATCGACTGCGAGCGCAAACGCACGTTGCGCATCGTCGCGCCGTTCACGCTCACGCTCGCTGACGGAACCACCATCGGCCTGGCCGAGCTGAGGGTCGTTGCGCCCGTGAGCGACGCTGCGCTCGAACCCAACCCACACGCGTCCCGCTTGGGCGAACGAATCGCAGGGCGACGCGCGAGCGTCTCCCTGGTAGATACACATGGACGCCTAAAGGTGCAATGGAGCGTGGAGCAGCGCGAAGGGTCACGATATCTGCGCGTCCAGCTGGCGATTACCGCGCTTCTTCAGGACGAAGCAATTGCTGCCGTGTCGTTGCTGAAGACGCGCGCTCCAGGCGCCAGGGCCAGTAGTGAGCGCAAGGGCACGCCGGTCATTGCGGGCAACTTCTATCTGGGCTTCGAGCACCCGCTGGCGACAAGTCAGGTGAAGGGCGACAGCCTCAGCTTCATGCTGCATCGCGCGTTGCCGCTGGAGAAAAACAGGACGCTGGTCTACTCCGCTGTGGCAGGTGTAGCCAGCGACGGCCAGGTTCGGCGCGACTTCGGCATCTATCTGGAGCGGGAACGGGCTCGCCCGTATCGCCCGTTTCTGCACTACAACAGTTGGGGCGACATCGGCTACCTCACGCCGTACACGCAGGAGCAAGCCCTCGAGCGCATCGCAACAATCGGCCACGAGTTGCGCACAGCGCGCGGGGTGCAGATCGATTCGCTTCTGTTCGACGATGGCTGGGACGACCTTGGCGGCGGCTGGCAATTCAGCAAGGCATTTCCACATGGCTTCGTTCCGCTGCGCGACGCTGCCGCGCGATTCGGTGCCGCTCCCGGCATATGGCTTTCCCCGTGGGGCGGCTACGGTATGCCGAAACAGGAACGCGTGACGCGAGGACGTGCCGCTGGTTATGAGGTCATCGACAACGGTCTCGCATTATCGGGGCCGACGTATTACCGGCGCTTTCATGAAGTCGTGATGGACTTGCTCGACAAGGGCGGCGTCAACCATTTCAAGTTCGACGGCACAGGCAATGCCGACAGGGTGTTCCCCGGCAGCCTGTTCGACAGCGATTGGGACGCAGCGATTCAACTGATCGAGGACATCCGCGCGGCCAAGCCCGAAATTTTCATTAATCTCACCACAGGTACGCATCCGTCGCCGTTCTGGCTGCGCCACGTCGACTCCATCTGGCGCGGCGGCAGCGACGATGGCCTGGCGGGCAGCGGCACCAACCGCGAGCGCTGGATCACATACCGCGACATGCAGACGTATCACAACGTCGTGGAGCGCAGTCCGCTCTTTCCACTCAATTCGCTGATGCTGCACGGCATCCCCTACGCGCAGTGCAATCCACGCCTCAATGCGTCGGCGGGCGACGCATTCTCCAACGAAGTGTGGTCGTTCTTCGGGACCGGCACGCAATTGCAGGAGCTCTACATTACGCCGGCGCTGCTGGGCGAGCACGACTGGGATGTGCTTGCGCGCGCCGCCCAATGGGCGCGCGAAAACGGCGACATTCTTCGCGACAGTCATTGGATCGGCGGAGCGCCGGACGAACAGGCGGCCTATGGTTGGGCGGCGTGGGCGCCGCACAAGGCGATCGTGACGCTGCGCAATCCTCACAGTCGCACGCAACGCTTCACACTCGAGCTGCGGCGCCAACTGGAACTGCCGGATCACGCGGCGGCACGATTCGAATCGCGCAGCCTTGGGCGTGCGGGGGATTCCGGTATTCCTGCTCAACTGGACGCTGATCTGTCGCAAGCAGTGCAACTGGCGCCGTTCGAAGTGCTCACGCTCGAACTGCTGCCGGTTGCCGCCGCGAAGCGGTGAAGGGGGACGAGGCGTAGGCCCTAGTACAACCTGTCGGCCAGTTGAATCAGCTTTGCCTCGATCTGATGGAGGTCGAAGACCAGCACCTCGTTGTTACCTTGCACGAGCCACGGCGCGGGACAATACAGGCGCTTTTGCGGGCCGATGTTCCAGTAGCGTCCGAGATTGTGGCCATTGACCCAGACGATACCCTTAGTCCAGTTGCTCATGTCGAGCCAGGTGTCGCCGACTTCAGTCAGCAGCACGTTCGCCTTATAAAAGAGACCGGGTTTCCGTGGGTTCGTGCAGTCTTCGTTGAGGTTGGCGATAAACGTTTCATCCATCGGCAGCAGGTAGATGTCCCATTCCTCGAGCAACGCGAGCGAGCCGTCGACGTGTTTCATCGTGACCGGCTCGAGCAGACCTTTACGGTCAACGATCGCGGGTCCGAAGTTGACGCGCCCCATGGCCTCGACGAGTATCTCCAGCGCGACCTGGCCGTGCGGGTTCGACCCGTGGTTGTGCCGCGCCGAAGGCAGGGCAAGCGGCGCGCGATGCATCATGTGGAGCGACTGCGCGTACTTCTGCGGCAGTTGCGCTCTCGATACGCCGCCCGCGTACCGTTCACCAAGGAAAACCGTTGCGTAGTCGTGAACGGCGCTGATATCCAGCACACCGCGCGCGTGCTCCGGCAAAGACTTGCGATACAGCACGAAGCCAAACGCCTGACCGTAGCGTTCAAACGACTGCGGCTCGACGCCATGCTCGCGTGGCAGTGCCGCGGGCAGGTTGTCCCAGATCGAGGCGTAGAGCGTTGGCATCAAGGCCTCAGCGCCTGCGCAGTCAAGCGTGGCGATGACCTCGGGTATGGCTGGCAAGGGTTCGGGCAGATAGCTGGCGATCAGGTCTCGGTACTTGATGTACTTCGGCGTCGCCATGCCTTGCTCGCTGATCGGCGCGCAGTAGTCGTAGCTCGTGATGTCGGGCTGATAGTTGCCTGAAGCGTCCACGTTCGCGCCGGCAAAAAAGCCAAAGCTCGTGCCGCCGTGAATGACATACAGGTTGAACGACAGCCGCGCCTGCATGAACGTGGCCAAGGTACTGGAGAGGTCGTAGTCCACGCCCGCGAACCCCGCTTCGCCCCAATGCGTGAGCCACCCTGGGTACACCTCGCCAGCCATCGCGGGCACCGAGGGGAATTCGCGGCGCACGGTTGCGATCTGCGCTGCGTCGCCGTTGCTCAGCGCGATCGCGCCGCCCGTTACCGTGGTGCGATTGCGTTCGAGTTGCGGCAGACCGTCTTCGGTGTAGAACGGCCCGGTTATGCCTCCTGCTAGCCAAAGCTGCCTGAGCTCTTCGAGGTAAGCCGGATTGCTCGCATACGAACCGAATTCGTTCTCGATCTGGATCATCAGGATCGGTCCGCCGTGCTCGCTCATCAATGGCTTGATATGCGGAACCAGTTCGTCGATATAGCGAGCCACCGCCGCCATGTAGCGAGGATCGGTGGCCGAGTCGGTCCGCAACTGGATGTCCGGATCGCGCAACAGCCAGGAAGGGAGGCCGCCCAGATCCCACTCCGCGCACACGTAAGGTCCGGGGCGCAACAGCACCCACATCTGCTCGGCTTGGCACAGGCGGATGAAGGCCTCGATATCGCGATTCCCGCTGCGGAAGTCGAACACGCCTCTATGCGTCTCGTGGTAATTCCACATGATGTACAACGCGATGCAGTTCATCCCCATCGCCCTTGCCATGCGGATCCGGTGTCGCCAGTACTCGCGCGGGATGCGGGCTGGATGCATCTCGCCGCTGCGAATCTGGAACGGCAGGCCGTCGAGCAGGAAATGTTCGCCGTCGGGGCTAAAGGAGAAGGTATGGCTGCGTTCGAGGTTCACGATGGGCGTTGTCAAGTTGACGAATGCAGGCTACCTGTAAATCGGCTGCACCTGCGAGAACGGTAGAACGCAGCTCCTTAACGATCAACAGCTTGCGAATTTTTTCGGTCCGCGGCGGCGCCATGCCTCGCACGGACCAGGTGTCGTTCGCCGGGCCGGCCGACCAACGTCAGCTGAGGAACGGCGGATTCAACCGGTGGACGCGATCGCTCGATGGAATCGTTCAGCTGGCGTGCGTATTGCCGATGCGTGAACTATTCTGAAAAGATCGCAATTGTTCATTCCTTTTCAGGTATTCGACAGGAGGTGTGCCATGTCGATGTCGCCAACCTTGCAGGACTGCCTGCGCAGCAAGGGTTCCCGCTACGAAGTCGTGCGTCACCCATACAGCCACTCGAGTATCGAAACGGCTGCTGCGGCGCACATTCCGGGCGACCGCCTCGCCAAGACCGTGCTCCTCGAAGACGAACACGGCTACGTGGCCGCCGTGCTGCCGTCAACTTACGCCGTGCAGCTCTCCGAACTCTGGAGCAAGACAGGGCGCCGGCTCGCCCTGGCCACGGAAGTCGAACTGCGCGAATTATTCAAGGACTGCGATGTGGGTGCGCTGCCGCCAATTTGTATGGCGTATGGCATGAAAACCTACCTGGAATCCAGCCTGGCAGGCCAGCCCGACGTCTACTTCGAGGCGGGCGATCACGAAGAACTGATTCATATGGAAGCGGATCAGTTCCTCATGCTGATGGACGATGCGGAGCGCGCCCATTTCGCCCGGCGGATGCGAGGGTTGAGCGGGCGGGCCTGACTCAACTGGCCAGCCCGTGCGCCGGCCACGATAATTTGACCGCCTTTGGGTTCATTTGTCAGGGGGTAACTAATCAGCGGAAGCTAGAATTTTTTTCCAACTTCCGCTTGATTAGTCACGCGTCATTGCGCCAACTGCCAGCGCAGCACCGGATGCGTCGCGCCGGCAGGCATCGCCCACACCCCCGTCGGACTGAAGTCATCACCGACGAATGATGCCGGTGTGCTCATCTGCGCGGTGGTCAGCCCGTTCACCGCGGGAATCGGCGTGCCGTACACGACGCCGGCTGTGGCGGTCGTGGTGTCGGTGTCCCAGTACACATCGTTCCCGATCGTGCCGGTATTGGCCCGCGCGATGCCGATCGGCTGATAGGACGGCTGAGTCACGAGACCGGTTGCGAATCTCCCCACGACCCATTCCGATATCATTTCGCAAGGATGCGCGGCATTTGCCGTTATCACGTATGTAGTCTCTAACCTTTTTCCCCGTTGCAGCGGGGACGCGCTCTGAAGTCAGCGATGAAAGTCGATCTAGCCACGCTTTACCTTCTTGTGATCGGAACCTTGTTTGCCAGTTCCGCCATGATGTATTGGGAACACCTGTCCCATCCCAAGCGCGGCAAGGAATTGCGAATGCTGGCGGCCGGCTATGCGACCCTTGGAATCGGTTGCGCGGCGGCTGCATTTCGGGTTCAACTGCTCGGTGCAGTTGGCCCCGCAGTGAGTAATCTCGTGATTCTCACCGGCTATCTGCTCGTCCTGGACGGTGTGGCAATGTTCAACGGCCGGCGATATCTCGCGAGCTCGATCGGGTTGCTTCTGCTGATGGGGCTCACGTGGGCCGTGGCTGGCGTGCGTTGGCAGGCTGCCGTCTGGATGTACGTCAGCGCCATCCCGATCGCGCTGGCTTCCGCCATGACGTCGCTCGAACTGCTGCGAGGCGACGGCATGCCGGCGGTTCAATCCCGGCGCGTCGCCGTGGCGGTAACGGGCATCCACGCGCTGTTTTACGTCGCCCGGGCTTTCGTGCTGCCATGGCTGGTGCCGATCTTCGGGCCGCGCGTGCTGGCTGTCTCCAGCGAAATCACGATGTACGAAGGGGTTCTCTACTCGGTCATTTTGCCGATGACCTTGCTCCGGCTGACCCGGGAAGAAATTCATGGTGAGCTTTTGCAGGAGTCCCGCACGGATTACCTGACTCGCCTCGGGAATCGAAAGTTGTTTTTCGAAGAGGGGGAGCGGGTTATCAGCGACCACGGCATAAATCGACTACCCGTCACACTTCTTGCGTTCGACCTCGATCACTTCAAGAGAATCAACGACCACTTTGGGCATAAGACCGGCGACGAGGTTTTGAGGTCATTCGCGGAAACGGTTCGAGCCGTGACGGGTACGGACGCGATTCTTGCACGCATCGGCGGCGAAGAATTTGCCGCCCTGCTGCCGGGCTACGACAGCGACCGCGCAAAAAAGCTAGGCGAGAACGTTCTCAGCCGGTTCGCCGCAATGTCCCATGGCGCCGACGGCGACCGGATTCACGCCACCGTCAGCATTGGACTCGCCGAGTCAAGTCGCGAAACGGCTTCCCTCACCGACCTGCTCTCAGCCGCCGACCAGGCGTTGTATCGAGCCAAGTCGCTGGGCGGCAATCGGCTTGAACTGACGCCAACGACCGCGCTCGCCACCGCCAGTTGCTCTTCGAGTGGCAATCGGATTTAAGCTCCCGCCGGCTAGAGTGTGGGGAAGTTTCCGGTCCCGCTCGAAACACTGAATTCGTTTGCCAGCACGGCTCCGTCGATTTTCCGCGTGGCCGAGGAGCCACGGGGATTTTCGTCCGAGCGCGATCGCGCACGCAGGTACGACACATGGATGCTCACGAACCCGACACGCGGCCGACCCAGCCCGTAACCCGCCCTGTCCTTGTCTGGGACGCGCCGGTGCGGTTGTTTCACTGGCTGGTGGTCGTGCTGGTCACGGCCGCGTATGTCACGTTGAAGCTGAACTGGATCGACTGGCACGTGCGCGTCGGCGAGACGCTGCTCGCCCTTGTTATTTTCCGGCTGCTGTGGGGCTGCTTTGGCAGTGAGACCGCCCGCTTTCGCAGTTTCGTGGCATCACCCGCGGCTGCGCTTCGTCATTTGCGCCGCCTGTTTCATCGCGAGCCCGATGTGCAGGTAGGCCACAATGCGGCCGGCGGCTGGATGGTTCTATTTTTGCTCGTCTTGCTGCTGACCGAGACGCTGAGCGGGCTCTACGTCAACAACGACATCGCCGACGAAGGGCCGTTTAGCGAACTGGTGCCCGTGTGGCTCGCCAACGCAATCTCGGCGTTGCACGGCCTTGTCTGGTACGTGCTGCTCGCCGCGGTGGTACTGCACGTGCTCGTGATCGCCCTCTACGCGGTAGTGAAGGGACACAATCTGCTGCGCCCGATGCTGACCGGCTACAAATTGCTGCCCTCGTCCGTGGACGCGCCGCGGCAGGCGCCAGCGCTGCTGGCGCTGCTGCCATTCGGCGTCGGCGTTGCCGTGGTGATGCTGCTCGCGGCTTATCTGTGAGCCTGCCGCAAACCCGCTCTCCGGGCGCGGCTACCGTGCCTGCTTCAGCTGCCCTTCGGCGGCTTCACCTGGCCGCGAATTTCGCCATTCGGATTGTTCTTCGTGTGAACGTTGATGTACATGTCACCGGCTTCGAACATCTTGGCGTCGTCCGGAGATAGCGTGGCCTGACCGGTGATCGGGCTCGTCACCTCCATGTTGCCCTTCTGCGACAACCAGACTTTTATGCCAGCGTTTTTACCGGCCGGGGCGGGTCCGTGGAAATGCGCCATCGTGGTCGGACTCGTCAATCCGCTGAAGCTGATGTTCCAGGTGACGACCCGCGTGCTGGGGTCGTACGTGAGCTTGGCGGTGCCGCTGCCAGGCGTCTGCACCGGCGGAACCTGTTGGGCGCCCGTCAAAGGCACCTCAAACGAGACGGGCGCCGCTTGCGCCAAGGTCAGCGTACCCGCCAAGGCCAAACCACCGAACACCATGAAAGCGCGCCGCGTGATGGATCGTGACATCTGGTTTTCTCCTGTTGGGTTTGCCCTTGGTGAGCGGGCGATTATTGAAGACTGCAGAAGACCTCGTAGGCGTTGTTGGCAGCCAAACAAGTGAGTCAAGCATAGACGCAAGCAGGCCGTAACGCGAAGGTTGCATGAGGCCGAAATCCGGCTATGTCTGGCGACCGCCCCGTTACGTCGACGCCAGATGAGTCTGTCCAGCGATTCGAAAGGAAATCGTCGGGCGAAAATCGTTGAAATTTGATCTGGCGCGAAAAATTCTTCCGGTACGAGATGCGCTTCGTGCGGAGGCAGCGGATGTAACTGGCGCGACCTGGTGTTGCGCCAGGAGCCTTTCGGTGACGGCGATACCGTTGCCTCGGCGATGGCGAGAGCCGATACAGCGCTCTATGCCGCGAAAGCCAACGGCAGAAACTGCGTGATGCTGGCGGGGTCGTCGTAGCGTGCCGATGACATCGTTTCCAGTTTTTCGGCTTAGGAAAAGGCTCCGCGCAGGGCTGCGCAGGAGACGCCTAAGCGATCGTCCATTCGCACTGGCACTGCAAAAAAAACCGGCATGCAGTCGCCCGCATACCGGTCTCTATTGGGGCCCAGTCGCGTCACCGCGAACAGGGCCGCCGCGCTGATCCGCGCCAGTCCGCGCTTTATTGGCGCTTTACTTGCGCTTCAATTGCGAAATATCGCGCACCGCGCCGCGATCGGCCGAGGTCGCGAGCGCCGCATACGCCTGCAATGCCTGCGACACGACACGCTCGCGATTGGTTGGCTGCCATGCGTCGTCGCCGCGCGCTTCCATCGCCGCGCGACGGCGTGCGAGCTCTTCGTTCGACACCGCGAGATGCATCTTGCGCTGCGGAATGTCGATCTCGATCACGTCGCCGTCTTCGACCAGACCGATCGTGCCGCCTTCCGCCGCTTCCGGCGACGCATGGCCGATCACGAGGCCCGACGAGCCGCCCGAGAAACGGCCATCGGTAAACAGCGCACAGCTCTTGCCGAGGCCCTTCGACTTCAGATACGAAGTCGGGTACAGCATTTCCTGCATGCCCGGACCGCCCTTCGGACCTTCATAGCGGATCACCACGACGTCGCCCGGCACGACCTTGTCACCGAGAATCGCGTCGACCGCGTCGTCCTGGCTTTCGAACACGCGCGCGCGACCCGAGAACAGCCACTGCGATTCGTCGACACCCGCGGTCTTCACGATACAGCCCTTCTCCGCGAGATTGCCGTACAGCACCGCGAGGCCGCCATCCTTCGAGTACGCGTTGTCCTTGCTGCGGATACAGCCGCTCTTGCGGTCCGTGTCGAGCGTCGCGTAGGTCGCTTCCTGGCTGAAGGCGACCGTGGTCGCAATGCCGCCCGGCGCCGCGCGGAAGAATTTCTGCGCTTCCTCGCCCGCGTCGCCGGCGATGTCCCACTTCGCGATCGCGTTGCCGAGGGTGCCGCTATGCACGTTGCCGCACGACAGATCGAGCAGCTCCGCGCGCGCGAGTTCACCGAGAATGCCGATGATGCCGCCCGCGCGATGCACGTCCTCGATGTGGTACTTGTCGGTCATGGGCGCGGCCTTGCACAGGCACGGCACCTTGCGCGAGATACGGTCGATGTCCGACATCGTGAAATCGACGCCCGCTTCCTGCGCGGCGGCCAGCAGGTGCAGCACGGTGTTGGTCGAGCCGCCCATCGCGACGTCGAGCGTCATCGCGTTTTCGAACGCCTGCTTGGTGGCGATGCTGCGGGGCAGGACCGAGGCGTCCTCTTCCTGATAGTAGCGGCGGCACAGATCGACGACCAGGCTGCCCGCCTGCTCGAACAGGCCCTTGCGCCATGCGTGCGTCGCGACGATGGTGCCGTTGCCCGGCAACGCGAGGCCGATCGCCTCGGTCAGGCAGTTCATCGAGTTCGCGGTGAACATGCCCGAGCACGAACCGCAGGTCGGGCACGCGCTGCGCTCGACTTCGGCGACTTCGGCGTCGCTGATCTTCGGATCGGCGGCCTTGATCATCGCGTCGATCAGGTCGATCTTCGCGATCACCTGGCCGTCGGTCGGCGACTTGATCTTGCCCGCTTCCATCGGACCGCCCGACACGAACACGACCGGAATGTTCAGGCGCATCGCGGCCATCAGCATGCCCGGGGTGATCTTGTCGCAGTTCGAGATGCAGACCATCGCGTCCGCGCAGTGCGCGTTGACCATGTACTCGACCGAGTCCGCGATCAGTTCACGCGACGGCAGCGAATACAGCATGCCGCCGTGGCCCATCGCGATGCCGTCGTCGACGGCGATCGTGTTGAATTCCTTCGCCACGCCGCCGGCCGCTTCGATCTGCTTCGCGACCAGCGCGCCCAGGTCGCGCAGATGCACGTGGCCCGGCACGAACTGCGTGAACGAATTCACGACCGCGATGATCGGCTTGCCGAAATCGTCGTCCTTCATGCCGGTGGCGCGCCACAGCGCGCGGGCCCCGGCCATGTTGCGGCCATGAGTCGAAGTGCGTGAGCGATAGTTAGGCATCTGTATCCTCAGGTATTGCTGTTATCGGTTTTGATGAGCGCCCGCGCGGGCGTGGGGATCGCAGCGCGGACTTTGCGCTGGGAACGAATAGTGCAAGAACGCCAGTAAGACGTCCAATATATTTTTTCTGCGTAATTAGGTCGAGGAAAGTATTAAACGATGCCGCGACCGCTCGGCCGATTTCACCTTTCTTGACATTGCCCGCTCCCACCGCGAATAATGCAGCGTTCGTTTAACGAAACCGTGTTCACCGTAAGAACATTGAAACGGAAACAGAGGTCTTTTCGAGCGCAACACCGGGTTCGAGGCCAGGCGCGCCCAAGCCTGGGCCCACCCTCCTGGATTCGCGCCAATCTGTCCGCTGTGATCAAGATCAGGTAAGGCAAGTTTGCCGCCAATACGCGCCAGCACCCCGCGCCGGCGCGCCGTACCCGCCCCTCCGCCCAGCACAGGGCCGGGCACTACACAGAGTCACACACATGAAGCGAGACACTCCCCCTCACGCCGCCGGCCGACCGGCCGCTTCGCGCGGCATCGTCGAAGGGCTGGTTTATGTTTTCGAGCAGGTCATGCCCGACCCGTTCGTACTGTCGATCTGCCTGACGTTCTTCGTCGCCGTGCTGGCGATGCTGATCGCACCGAACGGCACATTGCCGACGCTGCTCGATTCCTGGTACACCGGCACGTTCGGCATTCTGGGCTTCGCGCTGCAGATGATCCTGATCCTCGCGACCGGCTACGCGATCGCGGAAGCGCCGATCGTGCAACGCGGTCTGCGCGCGCTCGCCTCGCATGCGAACTCGCCGACGCGTGCCGCGCTGCTCGTGTTTCCGGTCGTCGCGGTTGCCGCGTGGCTCAATTGGGGGCTCGGGCTCATCGTCGGCGCGTTGCTGTCGCGGGAAATCGCGCGGCGCGTCGACGTCGACTTCGCATGGCTCGTCGCGGGCAGCTATTCGGCCTGGTCGATCTGCAACAGCGGGCTGTCAAGTTCGATCGCGCTATCACAGGCATCCCACGGCAATGCGCTGAATCTCGTCGAGAAAGCGACCGGCCACGTAGTGCCGCTCAGCGAAACCATCTTCGCGCCGTTCGTGTTCATTCCGACCGTGCTGGTCGTCGTCGTGATGACCGCGATCTTCATCAAGATGCATCCGAAGGCGGAGAACGTCGTCGCGTTTCGTCAGAGCGGCGAAGCAGCCGCCGACGCGCCGAGCGACGACCCGCATGCCCGCGCGAGCAGCGAGACATCGCTCGCGGCGCGCCTCGAACAGTCGATGCTCGGCACACTGCTGATGCTCGCGCTCGGCATCGGCTATCTGGCGCTGACGTGGCACAAGGAAGGATTCGATCTCGACATCAACAACACGATCCTGATCTTCCTGATGATCGGTCTCGCGCTGCAACGCACGCCGATCGCGTACGCGAATTCGATTCGCCGCGCCGCGCGTCAGACCGGCTCGATGCTGCTGCAATATCCGATGTACGGCGGGATCATGGGCATCATGAAGGGCACGGGTCTCGCGTCGATGATCGCGAAAGCGTTCGTGACGATCGCGTCACCGGTCACGCTGCCGCTGTGGAGCTATCTGAGCTCGCTGATCATCACGCTGCTGGTGCCGAGCGCCGGTGGCCACTGGGCGGTGCAGGGTCCGTTCGTGCTGCCCGCGGCGCTCAGCCTGCATGCGTCGGTGCCGCGCACCGCAATGGGCGTCGCGATGGCCGAGAATGTATCGAACATGCTGCAGCCGTTCTGGGCCGTGCCGATCGTCGCGATCGCGGGTATCCGGATTCAGCGCGTCATGGGCTATACGGCGGTGACGTTCGCGGTGTCGCTGGTGATTTACGCGGTGGCGTTGTGGCTCGTGCCGTAACCACAATGACCTGAGTCGAACGATCTCGCTACCGTCAAAACAAAGGGCCGATGAAGCAATGCTTGATCGGCCCTTTGTGCTTTCGCGGCGTACCGCTCGCTGTTACATCTTGACGACGTCCGGCAGCGTCTTTTTGCCGTCCTTGTAGTCGTACAGCGAGATCACGCCGTGCTGAAGGTCGCCCTTCGCGTCGAACGTCGTTTCGCCGGTCACGAGCGTCGCTGTAGATCTTCGAGGCCGGAATCGACGCGCGAGTTCAGGTGGCCCACCACGGCTTGAAATCGGCCAGCATCACACCGTCGCGGATATGCGCGAGAGCGGCCGCCACGTAGTCGACGACCGGTGCCGGTGGATGGTCCGGCTTCGCCCACACGAAGCCCGAGCACTTGTGCGGCTCCATGTTCGCCAGTTCGCCCTGCCATGAACGGCACACGAGAAAGAAGCTGATGCGGTTCGTGTCCGAATCGCGCCGCATCACGAGTTTGAATTCGAGCGCGCCGGGCGCGATCGTCACACCGGCTTCTTCTTTCGATTCTCGAATCGCGCATGCCTCGATCGATTCGCCCGGTTCGAGATGGCCGGCAATCAACGCGTACTGGCCGTCCCTGAAACCGGTATTCGCGCGCTGGATGAAAAGGCACTCGCCCTGCCCATTCAGGAACAGCACGTTCACATCGACGATGCTTTGCATTCGGCTCATTTTCTTGCCGGCATCATGACGGACTAGCCGCGTTGCGCGGTCAGCAGCTTGATGCCGAGCGCGACGAAGACGAGCCCGCTGCCGCGTTTGATGGCCGCGACCCAACGGCTGGCTCCGACGCGCGTATGGATACCTCGCACACCGAGCGAATAAATGGTGTGCACGAGCGCGACGGTGACCGCGATCGTCAGATACATCACGATGAACTGCTCCGACAGGCCGCGCTCATGGTCGATGAATTGCGGCATGAACGCCGATAGAAAGATCATCGTCTTCGGATTGCTTCCCGACACGAGCAAGGCTTCGCGGAATACCTTCTTGCGCTCGAACGTATAAGCGGACGATGCGACGCCCGCCGGCTGCGCGGCCCGCGATGCCTCTTTGTTGCCGCCGCGCAGTTGCCTGATGCCGAGATACACCAAATAACCCGCGCCGAGCACTTTCATCGCGACGAAGAGCGGCGGCAGCGTCGTCAATACCGCGCCGACACCTAGCGCCACGAGAGCGACGACGACTCCTTGCGCGAGCAGATTACCGGCGACGCTCGCCGCCGCGCCGCGGTTTCCATAGCGGACCGAATTGCGGATCACGAGCAGAACGTTCGGTCCCGGCGAAATGGTGGTGAGCAGATAGGCTCCGGCGAAAAGCAACCAGGTATGGAAGGACATGGCAGGCCCAGCGGTTCGTTGTGGTTGAATACCAATACACCGGACATCATCATGCCACGGAAAAAATCGCTGCCGCGTCGCGCGCCGCCTCAACGCTTCGAGCCCGTCACCAGTTGCAGCGGCGTCTCGATCACCTTCGACAACTCGCGCTGCTTGCGCCGCTCGGTCACCGCCTTCAACGCGAAGTCGATGCCGAACACGGTCTGGCGGCCGGCGAACTGGTTCATCGTCGCGAGCACGCGGCCGTCGGCGAGTAGCGGCTTGATCGCATCGATCGCGTCGTAGCCGGTGACATAGACGCCGCCGCCGCGACCCGCGTCGCGAATCGCGTCGACCGCGCCCATCGCCATGTTGTCGTTGCCGCATAACAGCGCGCGCAGCTGCGGATGCTCGGCCAGCATTTTCGCGGCCACGTCGCGGGCCTTGCCGTACTCCCAGTCACCCGACTCGACCGCGACGACCTGCACGCTCGCGGCATCCATCGCATCGCGGCTGCCGGCCGTGCGCTGCTGCGCATTGCTGCTCACCGAAATGCCTTCGATGATGCCAACCTGATCGCCGGGCTTCAGCCGCGTGGCCAGATATTGGCCGACCTGCTTCGCGCCGTTGCGATTGTTCGGCCCGACGAACGGCACCGAGATGCCGGCGGCCGCTTGCGCCGCATCGTCGAGCGGGTTGTCGATCGTGATCGTGATGATGCCGGCCTTGATCGCGCGCGCGATCACCGGGATCAGCGCCTTCGAGTCGGTCGGCGCGATCACGATCGCGTTCACCTTCGCCCTGATCGCCTCGTCGACCATGCGGATCTGCGCGGCGGTGTCGGTCTGTTTGGCCGTGCCCCGAATCGTCAGGCTGAATTGCGACGAGAAGTGGTCCTGGTAATTGCGCGCAGCGTCGACCATCGCGACCGTGAACGGGTCAGACATCGATTTGAGTACGAGCGCGATCTTCGGCTTCGTGCGGGGCAGCACTTCGGCGCCGGCATCGTCCGCGAACAGCGCGATGCCAGTGAGACCGGTTGCGGCCAGCGCGCCCGCGAGCAGCACGCGGCGGCGCATGTTCTGCGTCATGGCTTGACTCCTTCGCGGAGGTGCCGGTTGCGGACGGGCCGGTTGCGGAGGTGCCGATCGAACGACGCGACGCTGGCGGCAATTTCGTCGAAGAGCGGCCGGCTGTCGATATCTTCGCTCAGACAACGCGTCTTCAAGGCGGCGAGTTGCGCGTCGAGTCCACCGGATACGTCGCAACGCTCGAGCAGTTCTTCGAGCAGACAGCCGTACGCCCTCACTTCGAGCCGCTGCAACGCGATAGCGAGCTCGCGATCGCCAGCGTCAAAAAACGACGCCGCCCCGAAATCGCCGAGCAGCGCGCGCCCCGCGCCGCCGTGCAGGATATTGTGCGCGTACAGATCGCCGTGCATCACGCCGCCCCGATGCAGATGACTCGCGACCTTCGCGATGCCGCTCGCGATACCGAGCACCGTCGCAAGGTCGAAGCGCGCGTCGTCGCGATAGATGTCGCGCGTACACGATGCGAGGCTCGGCGGACCGGCGAGATTGGCGAAGCGCGTATCGATCAATCCCATCACGAGGCCATGCGTATCCGACGGATGCCCGATCACCTTGCCGAGCACGGGGATCAGGTTCGCATGTTCGCCGCCGCGAATGCAAGCAGCCATCTCGCAGTCGGGCAAACCGTCGCTCGTCACCGCGCCCTTGAACAGCTTGACGGCGACCGCACGCGGCGCGGGCTCGGTGTCCGCGTGCAGCGCCGCGCGATAGATGACGCCCGATGCGCCCTCGCCCAACGGCCGTTCGAGCTGCAACGCATCCCAACGAATGCCGCTGATCGGTGTGTCGATGAGCGCCGCCTGTTCGAGCGCCGCGTTGAACGGATTGCCCGCATACGCGAGCCACGCAAGCCGCGGCAGACGCAGCAACCAACGCGGCAATGCATCGAAACGATTCGCCGCGAGCCGCAGCAATTCGAGCCGCGTGCATGCGGCCAACTCCTCGGGCAGCGCGCGCAGCCGGTTGCCGGCAAGCATCAGCTTCTGCAGTTGCGTGCAGCGGCCGAGCTCCGCGGGCAAGCGTTCGAGATCGTTGTCGGTCAGAATCAGCCAACGCAGCAGCGGCGGCAGCGCGCGCGCCGGCACCTCGCGGATGCGATTCGACTTGAAGCCGATCATGCTCAGTTGAGCGCATTCGCCGAGCACGCCGGGCAATTCGGTGAACGGGTTGTTGGACGCGAACAGGATGCGCAGTTTGCGCAGACGCGGCAGATCGTCCGGCAGCGTCGTCAATGCGTTGTTCGACAGGTCGAGCACTTCGAGCGTATCGGCGAGATCGAAAATCTCGCGCGGAAATTCGCTCAGGCCGCACGCGAGTTTGAGTTCGCGCGCACCCGCCAGTCGCCCGGCCCGCAGTTGTTCTAGAGTCGTGGTCACAGTCGTGGGAAAGAAGATCGGGTAGCGCCCGCAGCGCGTCGTACCGAAGCTGTCGATTTTACTGAGTCGAAGGTCATCTGGGGTTCTCTGCGGTACAGTGATGCGAGCGTCGCGGGGGTCACGGCCGTCGCGGCCATGTCGAATGCGAATGAGACAGCAATATCTGGAGCGCGTTCGGGCCACGCAAGCGACACACTATCGGATAACGGCGCAGCCTTCATGCAGTTTTGCGCGTCCGGTCGTCGAAACGCCGCCTCGCAAGTCCTTGCGCCGCCACCCTGTCAGGAGCCTGAGAAAGTGACGTATGCATACAAGTTGATCGATTCGCCGGTCGGTCAGTTGAAGCTGGTGGCGAAAGGCGAATGCCTCGCCGCGATTCTGTGGGAGCACGACAAGCCTGACCGCGTGCGACTCGGCGAGATGAGCGAAGCGAACGAGCTAGCGGTGCTCGTCGAGACCGCGCGGCAATTGCACGAGTACTTCGCGGGCACGCGCCAGGCCTTCGATCTGCCGCTCGAGTTCCACGGCACCGAGTTCCAGAAGCAGGTCTGGCGCGCGCTGCTGACCATTCCGTTCGGCCAGACGCGCAGCTACTCGGAGATCGCGCAGCAGATCGGCAACCTCAATGCGGTGCGCGCGGTGGGCGCGGCAAACGGCCGGAATCCGATCTCGATCGTCGCGCCGTGTCATCGCGTGATCGGCGCGTCGGGCGAGCTGACGGGATTCGCCGGCGGCCTCGCCAACAAGATGCTGCTGCTTTCGCTGGAGGCGGGGCAGACCTCGCTCGAAGCAGCGGCGGACCACGCGCAAAGGCAGGCGCCTGAGCGGGGAGCGGCGCAAGCGGTCAAGGACGATGCGCCCGCGAAACCGGCGCATCGTCAGCCGAGCCGGGGAACGCAGGGTTCGCTGTTCGGCAGCTAAAGCAGCGCACACCCGGCACGATGCGCCACCCACCGGCCGTAATCGCCGATGCTTCGTCCGCGATCAGCACCATCGCCCGCGCATGCAACACCTATCCTTAAGATGCCCTTTGGGGCATCGATCAGGAGGATGACATGCGCATGCTTCTCAACATACAAATACCGAACGAACCGTTCAGCACACTCGTGCGCGAAGGCCGAATCGGCGACCTGATGAGAAAGATCCTCGAGGACATGAAACCAGAAGCCATCTACTTCACCGAGCAGCAGGGCAAACGCGGCGCGGTGGCGGTCGTCGAGGTCGCCGATGCATCGGCGATCCCCGCGCTTGCCGAACCGTGGTTCCTGACGCTCGACGCCGACTGCGAGCTGCGCATCGCGATGCTGCCCGAGGATCTGATGAAAGCCGGGCTCGACGCGCTCGGCGACAAGTGGAAGTAGCGCGGCCCTCAGGAATGCCCAGCCGCTAGCTGCAGCAGCATCGAAGCCGCGGCCGTCGCCGCGACCTGGCAGCCGAGCACGATATGCGCCTCGGCCGTGTCCTCGATAAAGTCGTGACTCACGCCGCCGATGCTCGGCACGAACATCATGCACGCCGGCATGCAACGCGCGATCACCTGCGCGTCGTGCGCGGCGCCGCTCGGCATGCGCAGCCACTGGCCCGGCGCGAGTGCTTCGGCGGCTCGCGCGATGTGCTCCGCGAGCGTGGCGTCCATGCTGACGGGTTCGATCGGCTCGTCGAGCGTCTGCAATTCGACGCTCACCGCGTCGTGCGCGTTGAAATCGCGCACCAGTTCCGCGAGCGCGCGTTCCATGGCCTGAAGCCGTGCGGGGTTCGCATCGCGGAATTGCAGGTACATGTCGGCCGCGCCGGGCACGACGCTCATCGAGCCCGGATCGAGATCGATGCGGCCCACGGTCCAGACGGTATCCGCGTCCGCCAGCTGCCCGAACGCGTCGTTCATCCGCGCGATGAACGCGACGAGCGCCGCGCCCGCGTCGCGGCGGATCGCCATTGGCGTCGTGCCCGCGTGATTGCGCTGACCCGTGAAGCGCAGCCGCGATTCGCGCAGCCCGACGATCGTCGTGACGACGCCGATCGCTTTGCCGATCGCTTCGAGACGTCCGCCCTGCTCGATATGCGGCTCCAGATACGCGACCTGGCGCCCTGCCTCGAAACGCGCACGCGGCCGGCCCGCCAGTCCAGCGGCCTCGAGTACGTCGGCGAGGCGTTCGCCCTGCCGATTCGTCGCGCCGCGAATCGAATCGTCGACCACCTCGCCGACGAAGCTGCGGCTGCCGAGCAGGCCCGAGAACGTGCCCTCCTCGTCGATCCACGACGCGACGTCGACGGCGAGGTGCCGCGTCGCGTCATGCTCCGCTAGCGCGCGGGCGATTTCGAGCCCGTACATCACGCCCATTGCGCCATCGAGCCAGCCGCCGGTCGGCTGCGTGTCGGTATGCGAGCCGATCACGAGCGCGGGCCCGCTATTGCGCGAGCGTCCGAACACGGTGCCCACACCGTCGATGCGGGCGTCGAGCCCCGCCTCCGTCATCCGGCCGACCAGCCATTCGCGCGCCGCCAGATCGACCGGCGACAGCGCGAGCCGGACCACGCCGGGACCGGTCGCGCCGAAACCGCGCAGCCGTTTGAGGTCGGCCATCAGTCGGTCAGGATCGATCTTCACCACGTTGTCATCTCCATGAATTGATTGCGGATACACGCATGAAGCCCACCCTCCGGCTCGAACAATCGATACAGCGTGGGCCGCGACAGCGGCGACATGGCCAGCACGCTGTCGACCGTCAGATCAGGTTGGCCGAGATTTGCGTCGATATAGCGGCGCGCTGCCGTGGACATCGCGGTGCGTGCCACCGCCCGCGCACTGCCGGTCAAGCCTGTTTCCTTGCCGAACGCCGCCGCCATCAACAGCGCGCAAGTGTGGAGCGCTTCCTGAGCCGTGGGCGCGTCCATCGTGGGCAGCGTGCGGCACAGTTCGGACGGCCGTATCAAGAAAGCGCCAAGACCGCGGGCACTCTCACGAAGCGGACGAGCCGTCCGCTTCCGCCATTCACCAACTCATTTCCACAGCGTGCGGCCAAAGAACGTCAACGTACGATCCCACGCCTGTTGCGCCCAGACCGGGTCGTATTGCGTCCTCGCGATGCGGCCCGACCCGACCGCCGTTTCGTTCGCGAACGCGTGACGCGCCAGATAGCGATGAAACTCGACGTCGACTTTCGCGTCGGTGAGTTTCTTTTCGAGCGCGTCGACGGTGTCGGCGGCGAAGAACTCGTCCTGCAGACCCCAGTGGCCCATCACCGGAACCTTGATCTTCGACGCGTCGATATAGTCGAGCGGCGGGAAGCCATACCAGACGACGCCGGCCGCCACTTCAGGCACGTTGCACAGCGCGAGGAACGTCAGCGCGCCGCCCATGCAGTAGCCGGTCAAGCCAACCTTCGCCGCGTGCTGCTGCAGATACTGGACCGCGCCGCGCACGTCCTGCGTTGCGGCATCGCCGAAATCGAGGCCGCTCATCAAGTGGTGCGCCTCATCCTCTTCGACCGTCGACTTGCCGCGATACAGATCGGGCACCAGCGCGAAGTAGCCGGCTTTGGCGAGGCGATCGGCGACGCCGCGAATCTGGTCGTTCAAGCCCCACCATTCCTGGATCACGACGACCGCGGGCGCACCCGCGGCTTTTTCAGGCTTCGCGAGATAGCCCTGTAGCTGCTTGCCGTCGGGACGGTTGAACGTGATCATCGAACCTGCGTGTTGGGTCATCGGTCGCTCCTCGAGTAGACGAAACCGCTAGCATAGCGCCGCTACCCCGTTTTCTGTTCAATCGGAATCGTGCCGACGCGCGAGCGTGATCCCGCGGAATCTGCGCGTTATGTGAAACGCGACGCAGAAATCAGGCCCGCGCGACATGTGATTTCGCGCACGCATTCAAGCGCTTTTATCCATTGGGTGAATGACTCGACTGAAAGCTAGACGTATTGCGATGCGCGCTAGAACCGCTCGATCACACCGAATTGGACGCCCGCGACCGGCGCGCCCGGATAGGCAACGGGCAGCCCGGTCACGTTGACGCCGCGCAGCGTGAAGCGCGAGTCGTCGTGATTCGCGAGATAGGCGGCGCTGAAATACAGCAGCAGCGTCGGCGACATGCTGTATTCGAATGCCGCGCTGAACTGGTCCGCGCTGCCGCCAGGCGTCGTGTAGTCGCGCACGTGCGCATAGCCGAGCGAGGCACGCGCATTGGTCGAAAAACTGTACTGCGCCGACAGCGAGCCGCCCGCGCCGTGATAGACCGGCGTGCCGCCATCGCCGTTGAAAAAGGACAGCCACACGCGCAGCTTGCCGAAGGCGTAGTTCGCGCCGCCGAGGTTGGCGCGCAGCGCGCCGGCACCGTGCGTCTGCTGGCGCGCGTACAGCAGATGCAGGTGGTCGAGCCGATACGACGCGCTCACGTAATAACCGTCGATGCCGTTGCCGTCGGCCTCGGACGGATCGCGCATCGCCATCATCAGCGTCGCACTGAGGCCGGCGATGCGCGGCGATAGATACGCAACCGCGTTGTTCGCATACGGCGTGATCTTCGACAGATTGTTGAGCCCCGAGGCGATCGTGCCGGCACCGAACGCGTCGAGATCGCCCTTGAACGGGATATATATCGGCGAATACTGACGGCCGACGCGCAGTTCGCCCCAGCTGCCGCTCGCGCCGATCCATGCCTGACGATTGAAGATCGAGCCGGGCACCTGCAAGCTGCCGTCGGTCGAGCTGAAGCCGTTTTCGAGCGTGAACACGATCGCGTTGCCGCCCCCGAGCGGCTGCGCGCCATGCAGCCCGACCCGCGAGCCGCGATACGCGCCGGAGTCCATGCGCGCGACCCAGCCCGAACCGGGGTCGGTGATTTCGACGCTCGTATCGATCACGCCATACAGCGAGACGAAGCCGGTGTCGATTCCTGAGGCGGCGCCGGTGCCGGTATCGATGTCGGTGACGGCGGCTGCGCCGTGCGCATAGAGCAGAAGCGCGCCACCTCCCCAAGCCGCTCTCACGCCGACGCTGATCGTCAAGGCTTCGCGGACTGTGTTCAGCAGGCAAGCCATGGCGTGACGCAGGATGAGTTCCTCCTCGAACACATCGATCGGATATTCCGCGAGCGAACTTACCACGTTCGGGCGAACCCGTGCGCACCGTCCAGTACGCTCGCGCACATCCCTACGATGCAAGCGCGCGCCAGCGTCCGCGACTGGAGGACGGCGATGCAGGAGTCGCCGCGGCCCGTGTGCGGCGCCGTGCCCGGGGCACCACCTTTTCCCGCGCCGTGTGGTATTTCGCGCGACGAATTCTTTTGACCAGGGGAAACCCGTATAATCCTCAAGACGTCAGACAACCTGCGTACAATCGCCGGCAGCCTGACCGCGATCCGCCGTGCAGCGTCCACCCCGAACCGCCTTCTGCCCGATCCGTGAATTCCACCGCCCCCGCCAGTTCCGCCGCCGCCGCCCCCGCCCTGCCGTTTCGCCACGCGCTTTACGCGATGCTCGGCATCGGCCTCGTCAACATGCTGGTCGCGCTCGACCAGACCGTCGTCAGCACCGCGCTGCCGTCGATCGTCGCCGAGCTGCACGGCTTCGAATATTTTGCGTGGATCGCAAGCGCGTACCTGCTCGCCTCGGTCGTCACGGTGCCGGTGTTCGGGCGGCTCGGCGACTACTTCGGCCGCAAGCGCTTCGTGATCGCCGCGGTGATCACGTTCACGGTCGCGTCCGTGTTGTGCGGCCTCGCCAACAGCATGCTGTTTCTCGCGATCGCGCGCGGACTGCAAGGCGTTGGCGGCGGCATGATGGTCGGCACCGCGTTCGCGTCGATTCCCGATCTGTTCCCCGACCCGCGCACCCGCGTGCGCTGGCAGGTCGTGCTGGCCGCGGCCTACGGCATCGGCACGGCGGCCGGCCCGTCGCTCGGCGGCTGGATGAGCGAGCACCTCGGCTGGCGCTCGACGTTTCTCGTCAATCTGCCGGTGGGCGCGGCGGCGCTCTATTTCATCTGGATGCATCTGCCGAATTTCCGGCGGCCGCATGACGGCGAAGTAAAGATCGACTGGCTCGGCGCGGGGCTCGTCGCGGGCGTGCTCGGCGGCTTGCAGGCGTTTATCGAAGCGGTGCCGAAGCACGGCCTCACCGTGGGCAATCTCGTGCTCGGCGCGTGCGTGATCGCCGGCGCGATCGCACTCTTCAGGTGCGAAAAGCGCGCCACGCATCCGATCGTTCCGCTCGATCTGTTCAAGGACGCGCAGCTCGTCACGCTATTCACGCTCGGCATGCTGTCCGGGTTCGTGATGTTCTCGCTGATCTTCTTCGCGCCTTTGCTGCTGCAAGGCGGCTTCGGTCTTTCGCCGCAGCAGGCCGGCCTGCTCGCGACGCCGATCGCCGCGTGCATCGCGCTCGGTAGTGTGGTGAACACGCGCATCGTGATTCACATGAAGAAGCCCACGCGCATTCTGACGATCGGTTTCGCGCTGCTGATGTTCGCGTCGATCGCGCTCGCGTTCGCCAATCCGGACACGCCGCACTGGCGCATCGTGCTGCCGATGGGCGCGGTCGGCATCGGCCTCGGCTTCATCCTGAACAACCTGAACGTGTTCGGCCAGGAGATCGCCGGACGCGAGCGCTTCGGCATCACGACCGCGCTATTGCAATCGACGCGCATGGTCGGCGGCATGCTCGGCACCAGCATCGTCGCGACTGTCGTGCAGCATCACTATCGCAATGTCGTCACGCGCACGATGAGCGTGCTCGGAGAGCCGGCCTCATCGCAATGGCGGCCGCGTTTCGTCGATCTGCGCATCCTGATCGACGACGCGTCGCGCACACAGCTGATTGCGGATATGAAGAAGTCGGGACTCGATACGCTCGCGCTGATCGATAGCGCACGCGACGCGCTCGTGCAGTCGATTCATATCGGTGTGTGGCTGACGGCGGTGGCATCGCTCGCGGCCGCGCTGCTGGTGCAGCGGATTTCGCATGTGGTGTTTCGCAAGAGCTGACAAGTGGCCCGATGATGGCCGCCGACATCCGCGGTGCGGCTATCTCGCACCGTGCAATGCAAAAGGAAACAAAAAAGCCTGGTGAACCGCATCTTTCGTGCGGCCCGCCAGGCTTTTTGATTGAGTTAAATCGTCCTTAACGCACGAGACACGGCCGCTTGTTGTCGAACTTCCAGTTCGGAATCAGATATTGCATGGCAATGCCGTCGTCGCGCGCGCCGAGGCCGTGCTGCTGATACAGCTCGTGCGCCTTCTCGAGCGCATCCATATCGAGTTCGATGCCAAGCCCCGACTTCTGCGGCACCTTGACCTTACCGCCGACGATCTGCAGCGGATCTTGCGTCAGGAACTGACCATCCTGCCAGATCCAGTGCGTATCGATCGCGGTGATCTTGCCCGGCGCCGCGGCCGCGACGTGCGTGAACATCGCGAGCGAAATGTCGAAGTGGTTGTTCGAATGCGAACCCCACGTGAGGCCCCAGTCGTTGCACATCTGCGCGACGCGCACCGAGCCCTGCATGGTCCAGAAATGCGGATCGGCGAGCGGAATGTCGACCGATTGCAGCTGGATGGCGTGACCCATCTGACGCCAGTCGGTCGCGATCATGTTGGTCGCCGTCGGCAGGCCGGTTGCGCGGCGGAACTCGGCCATCACTTCGCGGCCCGAATAGCCGTTCTCCGCGCCGCATGGATCTTCCGCGTAGGCGAGAACATCGTGCTTGTCACGGCACAGGCGCACCGCTTCCGCGAGCGACCATGCGCCGTTCGGGTCGAGCGTCACGCGCGCTTCGGGGAAGCGCTCGGCGAGAGCCGTGACCGCCTCGATCTCGGCGTCGCCTGGCAGCACGCCGCCCTTCAGCTTGAAGTCGTTGAAGCCATAGCGCGCCTTCGCGGCCTCGGCAAGACGCACGACCGTCTCCGGCGTCAGCGCTTCCTCGGTGCGCACGCGCTCCCAGTCGTCACGCGCGCCGGCGTTGTTCGCGTACGGCAGATCGGTCTTGTTGCGATCGCCGATATAGAACAGGTAACCGAGCATTTCCACTTCGTCGCGCTGCTGGCCTTCGCCGAGCAGTGCCGCGACCGGCACGCCGAGATGCTGCCCGAGCAGGTCGAGCAGCGCGGCTTCGAGCGCGGTCACCGCGTGAATTGTCGTGCGCAGGTCGAAGGTCTGCAGGCCACGCCCCCCAGCGTCGCGATCGGCGAACTGCGTGCGCACCTTGTTCAGAATCGCCTGCAGATTGCCGATCGACTGACCGACCACGAACGGCCGCGCGTCGTCGATCGTCTTGCGGATGTTCTCGCCGCCCGGCACTTCGCCCACGCCGGTATGGCCCGCGCTGTCGCGCAGAATCACGATGTTGCGCGTGAAGAACGGACCATGCGCGCCGCTCAGATTCATCAGCATGCTGTCGCGACCGGCGACGGGCACGACGCGCAGTTCGGTGACGACCGGCGTGGCGTTCGATTCGGTAGGTTTGGTGGACATGGGAAAAGCACCTGTGTGATGAAGTAGGCCGGCCGGCGGAAGCCGCCGCGCGCTGCGTGCGTGTTCGACCGGACCGGATGAGAACTCGAATACAGAAAAATCGACGGCCGCACGCGAGCCGTCAGTGTAGTCAATGCGTGTTGCCGCGCAACGAATCGGGCAACGGCTCGCGATTGCCGGGCTTGTTGCGCGTCAGGAAGCCGGCCGCCGCCGCGAGCAGCGACGCGACGCCGAGACCGTACAACCCGCCCGTGATCGAGCCCGTGTGTTGCTGCAGATAGCCGAAGGTGGCCGGCGCGAAGAAGCCGCCGAGGTTGCCGAGCGAATTGATCAGCGCGAGCACGCCGGCGGCGACGCGCGCATCGAGGTAGCCCTGCGGAATCGGCCAGAACAGCGACGACGCGGCCTTGAAGCCGATCGCCGAGAAGCAGATCGCGACGAACGAGAACACCGGGTTGCCCGACGTCGACGCGAACAGACCGACTGCCGCGATGACGAGCGCGACCGCGAGCCAGCCCTGCTGATGTCGCCACTTCGCCGATACGACCGCGAAGCCGTACATCGCGACCATCGAGATCAGCCACGGAATCGCGTTGAACATGCCGACCTCGAAGTCGGAAAGGCCGCCCATCTTGCGGATGATGGTCGGCAGCCAGAAAGTGGCCGCGTAGATGGTCAGCTGGATCGCGAAGTACAGGAAGCAGAACAGCGCGATTTGCGGGTCCTTCAGCAGCTTCACCGTCGGCAGATGCGCGCCGCCTTGCGCTTCGCGCTCGCCCTGTTCGGCCGCGATCGATTGTTCGAGCACACGCTGTTCTTCGGCCGTGAGCCAATGCGCGTCGCGGATGCGCGACTTCAACAGCAACCAGCTGACGACGCACAGCGCGATCGAGAACGCGCCTTCGATCAGGAACATCCACTGCCAGCCTTGCAGACCGAGGCCGCGAATCGACAGCAGCGAGCCGGTGATGGGACCGGACAGCACCGACGCGAGCGCCGAGCCCGACAGAAAAATCGCCATCGCCTTGCCGCGTTCCTTTTGCGGCAGCCACTGCGTGAAGTAAAAGACGACGCCGGGAAAGAAGCCCGCCTCGGCGACGCCGAGCAGGAACCGCAGCACGTAAAACGACGTGTCGTTCCAGACGAACGCCATCGCGCCCGCCACCAGCCCCCACGTGCCCATGATGCGCGTGAGCCAGGCGCGCGCGCCGAACTTCTGCATCAGCACGTTCGACGGCACTTCGAACAGCGCGTAGCCGATGAAGAACAGCCCGCTGCCGAGCCCGTAGGCGGCCGCGCCGATGCCGAGATCGGCCTTCATGTGCGCGTTGACGAAGCCGATGTTCACGCGGTCGATATAGTTCGCGATGAACATGATCAGGAAAAGCGGCAACACGTTGCGCTTCACCTTCGCGACCGCCGATTCCAGCGGGTCGAGCGCGGTGGTCAGAACTGATGTCAAGTTGTGTCTCCTTGTCGGCCACAAGGCCTGGTGGAACGCAGCGCGGCGCACCCGGTGGGTGCAAGACCCTGCTCTACGCCCGATATGTTGTCTGACGACAGTCTACCGCGTTACTTTTGTCAAATCCAGTGGGGTGTTTACCCTGTGGTTCCAGAGTGAGTGCCTTGAAATGACGGCAGATTCAAAGGTTCATAGCCCTGTTGACTAACCCGGAATCCGCCTCGAACTAGGACGTCTGATGTCTCCAATTGACAGACTGTCGTCAGCAGCCCATGCGTTTGCGCAAATGTCCGCCTCATCCCCGCCCCCAACCGCGCATCCGCACGCAAAAAATAGCCCGCGCCGATGCCGCCGAACGCGGCAGAATCGAGTACAGTCCTGTGCGATACTTTGCAGGATCAGTCAACCAGCCACAAAAATGAGCAGCCTAACTGAAAAGGTGGTGGCCACCCTTTCCGATGAGATTCGCCGCGGGACGCTGAGGCCAGGCGACCGCATCCCCACCGAAGTCGCGATGATGAAGCAGCTGTCCGTGAGCCGCTCCGTGGTCCGCGAGGCGATTTCGCGTCTGCAGGCAGAGAGGATCGTCGAGACGCGCCATGGCATTGGCACGTTCGTGCTCGCGCCCGCCGCCGAAAAGCCGATGCAGCTTCCCGCCGCCGATCTCACCAGCATGCTCGACGTGATGGCGATCATCGAGTTCCGGATCGACGTCGAAGCGGCCGCGGCCGCGCTCGCGGCATCGCGGCGCACCGAGCAGAACCTGAAGCAGATCCGCACTGCGCTCGATCGATTCGAGTCGGAGCTCGAGCGCGGCAGCACCGACACGCTCGCACACGACATCGAGTTCCATTTGCAGATCGCGCGCGCGAGCGGCAACCGCTATTTCTTCGACGTGCTGAGCCAGCTCGGCCGCTCGGTCAGCCCGCGCACCCGGCTCGGTTCGGCCGAGATCGCGGAGCTAGACCATATCGAGGTGTTGCGCAGCGTGCTCGGCGAGCATCTGATGATCTATCGCGCGATCGAGCGTCAGGATGCCGACGACGCGCGCGCCGCAATGCGCATGCATCTGAGCAACAGCCGCGAGCGACTGCGCCGCGCGCATGACCTGACGAAGGCTGGCGTGTGATCACATGCGGGGCTGAGCGGCCGCCCCGCAACACGACACGCCGCCGGCAATGTCCTCACTGCCCCACGTCGAGATCCATTAACGCCGAGCTCAGCGATTTGCCATGCGCGTCGAGCGCGAGCGAACGCGTAACGCCGCCGCCGAGCGCGTCGCCGAGCACGAAGTTGAATGCGGCAAGGCCCGGCAACTCATGGCGCACCACCTCGCCGCGCACCACATCGCGCAGATGCGTCTTGACGCGCTCGGGCGTCAGCACATCGCGCAACCGCTCGTAATGCAGCGCGTCGTAGCAGATCACCGAGATATTGAGCGTATTGCCCTTGTCGCCGGTGCGCGAGTGGGCCAGTTCCCGTAGTTTCATCTCAAGCCTCCATCAGCGAGAAAGCCGGCGCCGCATACTCGCGCGGCAGCAGCACCGATTGCACCGCGACCACCTCGCGCGCCGCCTTCGTCACGCCGCCGCCGCCCGCCGGTCCGTTCGTGTACAGCGTCTCGACCTCGTTGCCGATGCGCAGCGCCTGCGCGAGCGACGCCGTGCGTCCCGCCACCCGGGCGCGCACTTCGTACGGCTCGCCATGACCGGCCGCCACCGCGTCACCATGCAGTGCGTTCACGCCGATCAGATCGAAGCGCAACTCGCGCGTCTGCACGCCGGTCAGCGCGAGACGTTCGCGCACGATATCGAGCGCGAGCCGCGCCCGCGCGAGCGCGCCGGGTCCGCCGTACGAAATCTGCCCCTCGCCGATATAGCCGTCGAAATACGCAACCGACACTTTCAGCGTCGCGGTGCGCTCCGTGCCGCCACCGCCGGTGACGCGCACACGGTCCACGGCTTCCTGCTCGACGCGCACCTGCGAGAAATCGGCGACCACGTCGGGCTGCAGATAACGACGCGGATCGTGGATCTCGTAGAGCAACTGCTCCTTGCAGGTCGCCTCGGTCACGAGCCCGCCACTTTGCGCGAGCTTCGTGATCACCACTGAACCGTCCCGCGCAACTTCGGCGATCGGAAAGCCGAGCCGTGCGAGATTCGGCACGTCCTTGAAACCGGGGTCCGCGAAATAGCCGCCGGTGATCTGCCCCGCGCATTCGAGCAGATGGCCGATTACCGTCGCCTGGCCGAGCATCGGCCAGTCGTCCATACGCCAGCCGAATTCGTGGATCAGCGGCGCGACGAACAGCGACGGATCGGCGACGCGCCCGGTCAGCACGATCTGCGCGCCGGCCGAGAGCGCCTCGACGATGCCGCTCGCGCCGAGGTACGCATTGGCCGATATCAGCCGGTCCGCGTACGCGGCCACCGCCTCGCCCGATTCGACGAAATGGAAGTCGCCCGCGCGCACGACGTCGAGCACGTCGTCGCCGGTGACTGCGGCAATCCTCAGGCCGCCGAGACCCAACTCGCGCGCGATCTGCGCGGTCCGGCGCGCTGCCGCGAGCGGATTGGCCGCGCCCATGTTCGACACGATACGCACGCCGTTGCGCGCCGCGACGGGCAGCACCGCGCGCATGCGCGCTTCGAGCAGCGGGTCGTAGCCGAGCTCCGGGTCCTTGCTGCGCGCCTGCTGCGCGATTGCGATCGTGCGTTCGGCGAGGCATTCGAACACGAGATAGTCGAGCTGGCCGTGTTCCGCGAGTTCGAGCGCGGGTTCGATGCGGTCGCCCGAATAGCCCGCGCCCGCGCCGATGCGCACGACGCGTCGAGGTTCAGTGGCTGTCATGGTGCTCCCGTTCCTTCAGTGAAGCTCACAGTGGAAAGATCCCGAGCACGACGCACGCGATCGTCATCACGACCGACGCGCCGAACAGCAGGGGAAACGTAAATCGTTGATGATCGGCCAGATCGATACCGCACAGCCCGACCACGAGGAACGTCGCGGGCGTGAGCGGACTGACCGGAAAACCGGTGGTCATCTGTCCAAGCAACGCGGCCTGACCGACGTGCACCGCGGGCACCCCGAGCTGGCCGGCCACTTCCGCGATCACCGGCAGTACACCGAAATAAAACGAATCGGGATCGAACAGCATGCTGAGCGGCATCGACAGCAGGCCGAGCACGATCGGAATATGACTCGCCATCGCCGGCGGCACGAAGCCGACGGCCGCCTGCGCCATCGCCTTCAGCATGCCGCTGCCCTGCATCACGCCGGTGAACACGCCGGCCGCGAGCAGGATGCCGGCCATCATCAGCGCGGCGCGCGCATGCGCGTCGATCCGTTTGCGCTGCATGTCCACATTCGGATAGTTGACCATCAATGCGATGCACAGGCCCACCATGAACATGATCGCCGGCGGAATCTTCTCGCCCATCACGACCATCGTGCCGAGCACGACGAGCGTCAGCACGATGTTGAACCAGAAGTTTCGCGGGCGGCGCAGCGCCTGTTGTTCCGGCGTCAGTTCGCGTTGGGGCATCGGCACGGAACCGCTCGCAGCGTTGAGACCGAGTCGCTTTTCCTCGCGCCGCCCGAGCCAGTACGCCATCGAGAACACAAATACGAGGCCGATCGCCTGCACCGGAATAAGCGGATTGAACAACGCCGAGATCGGCAGATGCAGCGACGCGGACGCGCGAATCATCGGCCCCGTCCATGGCAGGAAATTGATGCCGGCCGCCATCGATACCGCCGCGGCGAGCACGCGCCGGTCCATCTTCAGGCGGTCGTAGAGCGGCAGCATCGCCGGAATGGTGACGAGGAAGCAGACGGCGCCGGAGCCGTCGAGGTGGATCAGCAGCGCGAGCAGCGTGGTGCCCATCACGATGCGCGTGGGCCGTGTGCCGACCGCGCGCAGGATGCGCTCGATGATCGGGTCGAGCGTACCGGCGTCGGTGATCGTGCCGAAGTACAGGATCGCGAAGACGAACATGCAGACGACGGGCGCGAGGCTCTTGAGGCCATCGACGACGAACTTGCTCGTCTGCAAGCCGAAGCCGCCGAGCAGCGAGGCCGCGAGCGGCACGATGATCAGCGCGACGAGCGGCGACATGCGTTTGGACAGGATCGCGCCGAGCAGCACGACGATGGTAGCCAGCCCCAGCAATGGCAGCATGAGCTTGTCTCCAGGTTGTTTTTTAGTGTGATCGAGCGTAAGTTCGGGGCAGCAATAATGCAATTGAAATGAATTGATTGCAGCAATCACAAATCATCATGGATCTGAATCTCCGGGACATCCGCGCGTTTATCGCGGTCGCGCAAACGGGCAGCTTCACGCGTGCGGCCGCGCGGCTGCATCTGTCGCAACCGGCGTTGACGGTGCAGATTCGCCGGCTCGAGGAAACGGTCGGGCTGCGCCTGTTCGATCGCAACAGCCGCAACGTCGCCCTGACGCCGACCGGCCGCGAGCTGCTGCCCGTGCTGCAGAAATCGCTGCACGACATGGAGCACGTGCTGCTCGACGCGCGCGCGCTCGGCGAAGGCGGGAGCGGCACGGTGCGCATCGCGTGTCTGCCGACCTTCGCGGCGAGCGTGCTGCCCGAACTCGTGCAGGCGCTGAGAAAAGCCGTGCCGCGCGTCGGCTTCGAGGTGCGCGATGTCGTCGCGAGCATGGTCAACACGTTGGTGCGCAACGAGGAAGTCGATATCGGACTGACGGGCGGCGAGCTGAACGACAGCGGGCTCGAGGTACTGCATGCGGGCATCGACCGGCTCGTCGCCGTGCTGCCGAAGCAGCACGCGCTCGCGCGGCGGCGCCGGCCCGTCACGCTCGCCGATCTCGCCTGCGAGCCGCTCGTGCTGACCGCGCAGGGCACGAGCGTGCGAGCGGTCGTCGACAGCGCATTCGCCGACGCGCAATGTGAGCCGCGCATCGCCTGCGAACCGACCTACATGATGAGCGCGGTCGCGATGGCGCGCGCCGGGCTCGGCATCACGATCCTGCCGGCGTCGGCGCGCGAGGTGCGCGCGGAGCCCGAGCTGGTCGCGCGACCGATCGACGACGCCGCGTTCACGCGGCGCATTGCGCTGATCAAAAAGCGCGGCCGAACCTTGCCGCCGGTGACCGAGACCTTCGTCGCGATGCTGATCGAACGGCTCGGCGCGTCATAGGGTCGCACAGCGTCGTTTTGCGCGTCGCGCGCAGCCCCTAATTTTCACGATACGAAACGATGCCGCGCGTCGTAAAAAATCATGTTGCGGGGCACAAAGCGGCCATTTCACGATGCCCGGCGGCGTTGCACATCGCAAAACGGATCGCACAAGCCTTTGTTTTTACAAGCATATTTTTAATATAAAGACCGGTTCGACGCCCAATTGCCCGCCGATTCGCTGACGTAGACTCTTTCACAAGAGCACGCGCTTCACGCAGTCGGATTCGAGGGGTCTCACGACACGGCCACCCAAATCCCGCAGATTGCGAAGAAGCCGTCACGAATCGCGGCTTTTTTTATTGGCAACTGGGAGACTAAAAATGAAAGGCTTTCGCTTTGGTTCGACGCAGGGAGCGTTCTACATTCTGCCGGGTCAGGACGGCTGGGAAGCCACCTACGGCAACGAAACGCTCGGAGAATTCCCGAGCCCGCAACAGGCCGCCGACGACCTCGCGCGCGGTCTGAGCTGCGAGCATCTGTCGGAGCTCGACACGTCGACGCTCGAAATTCCGGAGAAGCTCGCCGATTGGGAAATCGTTCACGTATAAGGACGGGCATGACCGACGGCGACGTAGCAGTGACAGTAGAAACGACAATGGCGCCCGAAGGCGCCATTGTCGTATTTGCGGTCCTGCTTGCGGCTTTGTCCGCGGTTGTACTGCGTGCTTACCGCGCGGCTTTCGGGGCCAGCGCAGGTGCGGCCGCGGCGCTTACCGCATCAGTCGCCCGCGCGAGTTCAAGCCACCGAATCGACGATTGCGTTCAGCGTCGCGCTCGGGCGCATCGCCTTGCCAGTCAGCTCGACGTTCGGACGGTAGTAGCCGCCGATATCCACCGGCTTGCCCTGCGCCGCGCCGAGTTCCGCGACGATCTTCGCCTCGTTGTCGGCCATCGCCTTCGCGACGCCCGCGAACTGCGCCTGCAGCGCGGCATCGTCGGTTTGCGCGGCCAGTGCTTCGGCCCAGTACATCGCGAGGTAGAAGTGGCTGCCGCGATTGTCGATACCGCCGATCTTGCGCGCCGGCGACTTGTCGTTGTCGAGGAACTTGCCAGTCGCCTGATCGAGCGTCTTCGCAAGAATCTGCGCCTTCGGGTTGTGATACGCGGAGCCCAGATGCTCAAGCGATGCCGCCAGCGCGAGGAATTCACCGAGCGAATCCCAGCGCAGGAAGCCTTCCTCGACCAGCTGCTGCACGTGCTTCGGCGCCGAACCGCCCGCGCCGGTTTCGAACATGCCGCCACCGGCCATCAGCGGAACGATCGACAGCATCTTCGCGCTGGTGCCCAGTTCCATGATCGGGAACAGGTCGGTCAGGTAGTCGCGCAGCACGTTGCCGGTGACCGAGATCGTGTCCTTGCCGGCGCGGATGCGCTCGACCGAGAACTTCGTCGCTTCGACCGGCGTCATCACGCGGATGTCGAGACCGTTCGTGTCGTGATCCTTCAGGTACTGCTCGACCTTCCTGATGATCTGCGCATCGTGCGCGCGCGCCGCGTCGAGCCAGAATACGGCCGGCGTGTTGGAAGCGCGGGCGCGGTTCACCGCGAGTTTGACCCAGTCGCGGACCGGCGCGTCCTTGGTCTGGCACATACGGAAGATGTCGCCCTGTTCCACCGGCTGCTCGAGCAGCACCGCGCCGGCTTCGTCGGTGACGCGGACCACGCCGTTCGCCGGGATCTGGAACGTCTTGTCGTGTGAACCGTATTCTTCGGCGGCTTGTGCCATCAGCCCGACGTTCGGCACCGTGCCCATCGTGACCGGGTCGAACGCACCGTGCTTCTTGCAGTCTTCGATCACCGCCTGGTACACACCGGCGTAGCAACGGTCCGGAATCACCGCCTTCGCGTCGTGCAGCGCGCCATCGGCGCCCCACATCTTGCCCGACTCGCGGATCATCGCCGGCATCGATGCGTCGACGATCACGTCGCTCGGCACGTGCAGGCTCGTGATGCCCTTGTCCGAGTTGACCATCGCGAGCGGCGGACGCTGTTCGTACTGCGCCTTGATGTCGGCTTCGATCGCCGCGGCCGTTTCAGCCGGCAGATCCTTCAGACGCGCGTACAGGTCGCCGATACCGTTGTTCGGGTTGAAGCCGACCTTGGCCAGCGCTTCCGCATGCTTCGCGAGCACGTCCTTGTAGAACACCGACACCACGTGACCGAAGATGATCGGGTCCGAGACCTTCATCATCGTGGCCTTCAGGTGCACCGAGAACAGCACGCCGTTCGCCTTCGCCTCGGCGATCTGCGCTTCGATGAAGCTGCGCAGCGCGTTCTTGCTCAGCACCGACGCGTCGATGATTTCGCCTGCCTGCACCGGCGTCTTCGCCTTCAGGACCGTGATCGTGCCGTCGGCGGCGGCCAGTTCGATCTTCACGCTACCGGCCTGCGCGACCAGCGCCGACTTCTCGCTGCCGTAGAAATCGCCATCGCTCATGTGCGAGACGTGCGATTTCGAGTCCGCGCTCCATGCGCCCATCTTGTGCGGATGCTTGCGCGCGTAGTTCTTCACCGACAACGGCGCGCGGCGGTCCGAATTGCCTTCGCGCAGCACCGGGTTCACCGCGCTGCCCTTGATCTTGTCGTAGCGGGCCTTGACGTCCTTCTCGGCGTCGGTCGTCGCGACGTCCGGGTACGACGGCAGCTTATGGCCCTGGTCGCGCAGCTCGGCGATCGCGGCCTTCAACTGCGGCACCGACGCGCTGATGTTCGGCAGCTTGATGATGTTCGCTTCCGGGCGCATGGTGAGTCTACCGAGCTCCGCCAGATCGTCGGAAGCCTTCTGCTCCGCGCTCAGGTAGTCCGGAAATGCGGCAATGATCCGGCCGGCGAGCGAGATGTCACGCGTTTCGACGAGCACGTCGGACGAGCGCGTGAACGCCTTGACGATCGGCAGCAGCGAGTACGTCGCCAGTGCGGGCGCTTCGTCGGTCAGGGTGTAGATGATCTTCGGCGGTGTGGACATGATTAATGCTTTGCTAGGAAGTGATAGACAGAGCGTTGGCAGTCGAAGCCAGCGCAAATCGTGGCACGACGGCGACGGCGTCAGTTCGGCACGACGCAACCCCGCGACCTTCGTTTTGCGATACGACCGAGAGTATATGCGCGTTTTCCACTAAATGTGACCAGACAAACAGGTCGCGAGACCCTACCCAAACGGGTCGATCCATGACTGGCAAGGGTTTGCGGCCGATTACCTCGGTCTTAAGACAGATATCTTATAGATGACTTGCGGGATATTATTTTTGGATGAATGCGAATTGGTCGCATTGACGAGCCGCAAATGCCGCCACCGAGCCGTGACTGCTGGCCCTCCACTTGCCGACGATTGGGCGCTTCGAAGATGCGCTTGCGCCGCCGCCGGCTCCTCACGCCCGCGCTTCGCGCGTCACGACGTCCTGCGCCGGCGTCGTCGACGGACGGCGCACGAGCGTCCATAGCAGGCTCGCGCCGATCAGATCGCCAAAGCCGAGCGCCACGAAAAACGGCGTATAGCCGACGCGGCTCACGAACCAGTCCATCGTCATCGTGAACGCGAAATTGCCGAGCCCCGCGACGAGCGCGGCGAGTCCCGTCACCGTGCCGACTTCGCGCGACGTTTCCATCGCTGGATTCGACAACGTGCCGTATGGCGAGTACGCGTCGCCGGCGCTGACCTCGGTAGACTTTCAGAGCGAGAAGATGGGTGAACTCGCGATGATGAAGCTGATCGACGACTGCACGGTACGGGCGAAGAAAGCGCGGGTTATTCGATGCTTGATCCGCATCTGGTGGTGCGGGAGTCGACGGTTAGGCGGGAGTTGGGAGAGGCAGCGGACGACGCCGCGGGTAGTGATGGGCGGGTGCCGAAGAGTGTGACCCGGATGCCGGCGGCGCAGTGATGGGGTCGCTCGCCGCGGATTGGTTTAGTTCGTATCGTCTTTCCCGTCATTCCAGAATCGTTTGAAGTCGGGCGAGCGCGTCCTCGACTACCTCGGCCGGAGCGCGCTCGACTTTGCGTGCGCCGCGGGCCTCGAGGTCCAGAGTGCGCACCATATTCACCAGAGCCACCCCCTGAGTCTCTGTTCCCGAACCCGAGAGCGGTACCGCGAACCCAGCGTATCGAGCGAACTCCCCCCCCTGCGTGATCGGCGCAACGAGCGCGACCCCAAGAGCATTGAATGCGGCAGGCGACAAAACCAGCGCGGGACGGAAATCGCCTTGCTGCTCCTTGCCAGGCGTCGGATTCAGGCTCACGCGCACGATATCGCCGCGCTCGAACTTGATGCGCCTTACCATGCTTCGCGCCCCGCCGGCTTGACATCACTCCAGACGTCGAGATCGGCTGGCAGTGGCGCCTTCGGATCGCACTGCGCGACGAGTTCATCCAGTGAATACTTGCGACGCGCAGGCGTAAGCAACACCCCCTCGGGGCGCACGTCCGCATTCAGCGAACTGCCCACCGACGCATGAATTTGCTCCAACAACACGGCCGGCAACCGTACTGCAGCGCTGTTGCCCCACTTCTGAATCTTGAGTTTCATATCCCAGCTCCAAATGTATATCCATTGTAGATACGCACAGCGAAAACAGCAAGTCGCCCGTATCTACATTGACTCTACATTTGGACCTTGAAATCGCCTATTAGTCGGCGAAGAAAAGAACCCAAACCTAAACGAGGCAACCAGCCCGCCGCCGCAACGACGCACCAGTCGCCCACAACGACAACCCTGCTTAATGCCCGCGTCCCAGGAACTCCCCCACCATCCGGTTGAACTTGTCCGCATGCTCCCACTGCGCCCAATGCCCGCAGCGGCCGAACACATGCAGATCGGCGTTCGGCATCCCGGCAACGAGCCGCAGTCCGATGTCCATCGGCACGAAACGATCGTCGCGCCCCCAGATCACGAGCGTCGGCGCGGTTACTTCGCCAAGCCGCGGCCCGTAGTCGTTGAACTGCTTCGGATTCGCGGCGAGGCTCGCGACGAAGTTCTCGAGGTGATCGCGGCGCGCCAGCATGTTCGCGAGGCGCGCTTGCATCAGGTCGTCGGTCAACGCCTTCGTGTCGAACACGAAGACGCTCATCATGCGCTGCAGGTTCTCGATGGTCGGGTTGCGGTACAGCCCTTGCAGCAGCTTGATGCCTTCGGTCGGCATCGGCACGAACTGGCTCGGGCCGCCGGTGCCGCCGCCCATCAGCACGAGCTTGCCGACGCGTTGCGGCTCGGCGAGCGCGAACGCGACCGCGCTATGCCCACCCATCGAGTTGCCGATGATATGCGCGCGTTCGATATCGAGCGCATCGAGCAGCGCCTTCAGGCAGCGCGCGTTCAGTTCCGAGCGCGAGCCCTTGCAGACGATCGGGTCGCTCTTGCCCCAACCGAGGCAGTCCATCAGGATCACGCGATAGCCCGCCGCGACGAGCGGCTCGACGTTCCGATTGAAGTTGGCCCAGCCGGTCGCGCCCGGTCCCGAGCCGTGCAGCATCACGACCGTTTTCTCACCCTGCCCCACGTCGTTGTAGTGGAGCTGCATCTCGCGGCCGTCTTCGGTGATCCGCACGAATCGGCTGGTCGCTTCCTCGGTGATCGCCGCTGCTTGTGTGTTGGTGTTGCTCATGTCGAATTCCTTTGTTTCACGGATTAAGTGACCGCGAGTCGCCGTTGACGGCGGACCCGCGCGGTATTTCGGGCTGCCAAGCTATTGCGCGGCCACCGGGGTATAACGAAGTGTCGAGCGATTCACGACGAGCCACGCGCCAATCGCGGCGAGCGCGATCAGCGGAATGCTCGCGCCGAGCAGCACGCTCGCACCCTGACCGATCGCGAGCAGTTGCCCCGCGATCAACGGTCCGAGGATCGAGCCGAGACGGCCCACCGCCACGGCCGCGCCGACGCCGGTGCCACGCACTTCGGTCGGGTACAGGCTGCTCGCCAGCGCATACAACACCGACTGGCCGCCGACCAGGAACAGCCCCGCGAGCAGACCGCCCCACGCCATCGACGTGCCGCCATTCGCGCTCAGCAACGCGCCAAGCGCAACGACGATGCCGACATACATGCCCGCGACCGTGCGGCGCCGGCCCATCCGGTCCATCATGCCGGCGATCACGATCGCGCCGATGCCGCCGCCGATGTTGAACATCATCTGTACGACACCGGACTGGACGCGCGTCAGACCGCGAGTCAAGACGAGCGACGGCAGCCAGTTGATCAGGAAATACAGCACGATCAGCGTGCCTAGATAGCTGATCCACAACGCGATCGTCGTGCCCGCGCGCCCTTCCTGCCACAGCGCGTGCGTCACGCTAGCCGACGCATCGCGTCGCGCGCCTTTGGTTGCACGCGCCGCGACGAACTGCGCCGACTCGCGCAGGAACAGCGCAAGCAGCGGCAGCACCAGCAACGGCCCGAAGCCGCCGACGTAGAAGATATGCCGCCAGCCCGCGTCGCCCGGACTGATGATGCCGACCACCGCCGCGAGCGCCGCGCCGAACGGCATGCCGCAATACATGGCGCCGACCGCGGTGTTGCGCTGATGGGGCGGCGCCGCTTCCGAGCACAGCGCGATCAGATTCGGCATCGCTGCGCCAAGACCGAGGCCGGTCAGAAAGCGCGCGGCGAGCAGGCTGTTCAGGTCCCACACCTGCGCGGTCGCGAGCGAGAAGATGCCGAATAGCGCGACCGACCACATCAGCACGCGCTTGCGCCCGAGCCGGTCGGCGAGACGTCCGCCGATCGCGGCTCCTGGCAGCAGCCCGAACGCGCCGATGCTGAACGTCCAGCCCATCTGCGCGACCGCGAGATGAAATTCGCGCGCCATGCGCGGTGCCGCGAGGCCGGTCGATTGCAGGTCCACGCCTTCGAGCAGCGCGACGATCAGGCAGAGCCCGATCGTCAGCGCGCCGCCGGCAAGAGTTTTCGTCGACTGTGTTGTTTGCGTTGCTTGCGTTGACTGCCGCATAAAAGTCTCCAATGTTGAGTCAGCGTCGCTCTTGCGGCGACCTTGCTGGATGAAATGAACGCTGCGCGCGCGGCATGCGGCGCCGTCGCGCAGCGTCCGGGTCATGAAGCCACTGCGTCGGTTGCGTGCGCGCGCTTCAGATCCAGTGCGACGTCGACGATCATGTCTTCCTGGCCGCCCACCATGCGGCGTTTGCCCAGCTCGACGAGAATGTCCACGGTCTTCAGGCCGTATTTCTTCGCGGCCACTTCCGAGTGGCGCAGGAAGCTCGAATACACCCCCGCATAGCCGAGCGCGAGCGTTTCGCGATCGACGCGCACCGGCCGGTCCTGCAGCGGACGCACGATGTCGTCCGCGGCGTCCATCAGCGTGTAAAGGTCGGTGCCGTGATTCCAGCCCATGCGCTCGGCCGCCGCGATGAACACTTCGAGCGGCGCGTTGCCCGCGCCGGCGCCCATGCCCGCGAGCGATGCATCGATACGGTCGCAGCCCTCTTCGACCGCGACCATCGAGTTGGCCACGCCCAGCGACAGGTTGTGGTGCGCGTGCATGCCCGTCTGCGTTTCGGGTTTCAGCACCGCCTTCACCGCGCGGAAGCGGTCGCGCACGTCGTTCATCGTCAGCGCGCCGCCCGAGTCGACCACATAGATGCAGGTCGCGCCGTAGCTCTCCATCTTCTTCGCTTCGATGGCGAGGTTCTCCGGCGTGGTCATGTGGCTCATCATCAGGAAGCCGACCGTGTCCATGCCGAGTTCGCGCGCGTATTCGATGTGTTGCTTCGAGATGTCCGCTTCCGTGCAATGCGTGGCGACGCGCACCACGCGAGCGCCCGCGTTGTATGCGGCCTTCAGATCGTGGATCGTGCCGATGCCAGGCAGCAGCAGGGTCGCGATCTGAGCGTGCTCGACCACGTCAGCCACCGCTTCGATCCATTCGAGGTCGCTATGCGCGCCGAAACCGTAGTTGAAGCTCGAACCCTGCAGGCCATCGCCGTGGGCAACTTCGATGCTGTCCACCTTTGCGCGGTCCAATGCGCGTGCGATGTCCTGCACGTTCCGGATCGAGTACTGGTGACGAATGGCGTGGCTGCCGTCGCGCAGCGTCACGTCGGAGATATACAGTTTCTTGTCCATGCGGGAAGTCTCCTTAAGCCTCTGATGCCTGCACGAGCGCCTGCGCCATGCGCTCCGCGGTCGCGAGCGCGGCCGAAGTCATGATGTCGAGATTGCCCGCATACGCAGGCAGATAGTGCGCGGCGCCTTCGACCTCGATGAAGACCGAGGTCTTCAGACCGCTGAACTTGCCGAGGCCCGGAATGTTCAGCGGCGCGCTCGCGCTGATTTCGTCGAACTGCACCTTCTGCTTCAGGCGATAGCCCGGCACGTACGCCTGCACCGCGGCGGCCATCTGCTCGATCGACTGCTCGACCTTGTCGAGGTCGGCCAGCTCCGACAGCGTATAGACCGTGTCGCGCATCATCACCGGCGGCTCGGCCGGGTTGAGTACGATGATCGCCTTGCCCTTCGCGGCGCCGCCGACCACTTCGATCGCCTTCGACGTGGTCTCGGTGAATTCATCGATGTTCGCGCGCGTGCCTGGGCCCGCTGACTTGCTGCTGATCGACGCGACGATCTCCGCGTAATGCACCTTCGCGACGCGCGACACGGCCGCGACCATCGGAATGGTCGCCTGTCCGCCGCACGTGACCATGTTCACGTTCGGCGCGTCGAGATGCGTGTCCAGATTGACGACCGGCACGCAGTACGGGCCGATCGCCGCCGGCGTCAGATCGATCACGCGAATCGAGGGCTTCAGCTTTCGCAACAGCGCATCGTTCTTGACGTGTGCGCCGGCCGAGGTCGCGTCGAACACGAAGTCGATGTCGTTGAACACGGGTAGACGAGTCAGACCTTCGACACCATCATGCGTGGTCGCGACGCCAAGCCGCGCGGCGCGCGCGAGGCCGTCGGAGTTCGGATCGATGCCGACCATCGCCGCAACTTCGAGATGCTTGCCGTGACGCAGGATCTTGATCATCAGATCGGTGCCGATGTTGCCCGAGCCGATGATCGCGGCCTTCAGTTTTTCGCTTGCCATATGAGTTCCCAATCGAGTGCTTGCGAGTGCATGTTTTATGCGGAAAAAGTCGCGCGGACGCTGCCGAGACCTTCGATCTGCGCGCAGTAGGTGCCCGGCTCCTTGACGGCGACCATCGGGCCCAAAGCGCCCGTCATCAGCACGTCGCCGGCACGCAGCGGCGTGCCGAGCCGGACCATGCGATCCGCGAGCCAGGCGGCGGCATTCAGCGGATTGCCGAGACACGCGGCACCATTGCCGCGCGACAGGACTTCCGCATCCTTCGATAGCGTCATTGCGCAGGCCGCGAGATCGATATCGCGCAGTAGGACCGGCCGGCTGCCGAGCACGAAGCGCGCGCTCGACGCGTTGTCCGCGACCGTATCGACGAAACGGATGTTCCAGCCTTCGATGCGGCTGTCCACCACTTCGATCGCCGCGACCGCATACGCGGTTGCGCGCATCAGATCGGCGTACGTGTGGCGCTCGTGCAGCAGATCGTGTTCGAGCACGAGCGCGATCTCCGCTTCGACCTTCGGCTGGATCAACTGCTCGAGAGGAATCGGCTGGCCGTCGCCATACGCCATCGATGCGAACAGCGCGCCGAAGTCAGGCTGGTCGACACCGAGTTGACGCTGCACCGCCGGCGACGTGAGTCCGATCTTGCGGCCGACGACGCGCTCGCCCGCCGCGATGCGCGCGGCCACGTTGGCCTGCTGCACCGCGTACGCGAGCTCCTCGGCGTCGGCCGGGTTCGACAGGTCGACGAAACACTGGTCGTCGCGCAACGGCGCGATGGTCGCGCGCGTACGTTCCGATTCGCGCAGGCACAGGGCGAGCGCGTCTATATTGCTTTGAGTGGTCATAGCGGGTTCCTGATTCGGTTAGACGTGGGAAGTCACGGGTCGGGCATGCATCGCGCCAAAGCCCGCGATCCATTCGGGGATCGGACGGTAGTAATCGAGCGACGCGCGATACGGGCCGCTCGCGTTCAGTGCGCCGAACGCGGCGATCCACGTGCGGATTTCGTGCGCGGACTTGCCGGCCTCGCGCGTGATCGCGCGGTTGGTGAAACCGTCGAGCGCGGTGAGTTCGCCGTCTTCGAGCAGCTTCAGGAACGCGCGATCCCATTCCGGATTGAGCGGATGCAGACGGCTGTCGCCCGCGGCGAACGCGCGCGCCGCCGCGATCGTGCGCGCCTCACGCGCCGCACGCGATTCGGCCGACGGATTGCGGCCCGCGATCAGACGCTCGGCGACTTCCTCGCTCGCGCCCGCGAGTTCCGGCACCGGCGGCTCGTGCGAGATGCCGCCCGAGCCGATCACGAGCACGCGTTGCTTCGAGCGTGCGAGCGCTCGACCCAACGCATCGCCGAGCAGACGCGCGCGGCGGCATGAAGCCATCGGCGCGGCCACCGAATTGATGAATACCGGCACGACCGGATATCGATCGAGGCCGCCCGTCAGGATCTCCAGCGCTTGCGCGCAACCGTGATCGACCTGCATGCGGTACGAGACGGCGACGTCGACGTCGCTCGCGAGCACCGCTTCGGCAAGGTCGAGCGCGGTATCGACGGGCACGTCCAGCGGACCGGCGAGGCTCTTGAAGTCGCCGATCGCGCTCGCCGATGCGCCGATGCAAAACGGCGGCATCACGTCATAGAAGAAACCGTTGTAATGATCGGGCGCGAACACGACGACTAGTTCGGGATCGAACTCGACGACGCGCGCACGCGCTGCCGCATGCACGCGCTCGACTTCCGCGACGACTTCGGGCGCGGGATCGTAATAGCCGTGCAACGGCGTGTGCGAAAGGCATTCGAGCAGCATCGGCATATCAGGCTCCGGCGGTTGCTGCGGTGGCGAAAATGGCGACGGCATCGGGCGCGAACGCTGCTTCGTTGCCAGAACCGGCCACGTCGGCCCGCCCCGCCAGGTCGAGATGCAGCTGCCGCGCGAGTTCGACGACGAGTTGCGACACCCGCTGCGGCGAGCCCATGCCCGCGACGAAACGATCGGGACGCAACAGCACGACCGATTCCGGCACTCGCGTGAACCAGTCCTTCAGCCGCGTGTTCACATCGCCGATCGCGATGACGTCTTCTGGCACGTCGTCATGGAAAGACAACTGCGTATCCGGCTTCGCGACCACGAAGCAGCCGCCGAGCCGCTGCCAGATCGCGCGCGCCTGCTCCGACAAACCGAAGGTCGGTTCCGCGCCCCAGCCGACGATCGCGAAGCGGTTGCCGAGCACGTCGTCGAGTCGCACGACCTCGCCGCTCACCGTGCGCACGCGCGGTTGAATGAACATGCGGCCGACCGGCGAATGACAATGCGGGTCGCGCCCATACACGAGACGGCCGAGCCGCGACTCGCGCTTCTCGCTCATCAGACCGAGCAGGCGGCCCGGCGCCGAATGCCCCGAGCGTTCGAGCACGCGCGCGAGCCAGCCACGCTTGCGCGGCGTGCGCGCCAGCAATACGACGCCGCTTTCATAGCGTGGCATCGGCTTGAAACGCATTTCGACGAAGTAGCGCTTGACCGCCGGGAACCAGTTGAACGTACGCACGAACGCGTCGCGAAACTTGATGCCGAAGCGGCTCGTCGGCGCGAAGATGTCGCCCGCGACCTCAGAGAGGTGGATCATCGAGCGCGCATGCGAACGGCGCTCGGCGGTGTAGCTATCGAGCAGCGCATCGCCGGCGACGCCCTTGACCACCATCGCGAGTTTCCAGCCGAGGTTGCTCGCGTCGCGAATACCGCTGTTGTAGCCCTGGCCCTGCCACACCGGCATGATGTGCGCGGCGTCGCCGGCGAGCAGCACGCGCTTCACGCGGAAGCTGCTCGCGAGGCGCGCGTTGTGCGTATAGACGCGCTTGCGGATGTAGTCGACCTTCTCCGGCTCGGCGACCACCGTGCGGATCAGCGCGGCCATGTTCTCCGGCTTCGACAGCTCTTCCTCGGTCTCGCCGGGCATCACCATGAATTCGAAGCGGCGAATCCCGTGCGGCAGCGCGGCCGACACATACGGGCGCCGCGGATCGCAATGCATGTACACGTGCGGCGAGCCGATCGGGTCGTTGCGCACGTCGACGACGATCCACTGATTCGGTTTCGTACGGCCCTCGAACGGCACGTCGAGGGTGCGGCGCACGAAGCTGTTGCCGCCGTCCGCACCGACCATGTACGACGCGCGGATCGTGCGGCGGCCGCTCTGCGCATGTTCCGCTTCGATCGTGACGCCGCTGCCGTCCTGCGTGAACGAGTCGACCGTATGGCCGAACAGCACCTCGACATGCGGGAAGCGTTGCAGGCCGTCGTACAACACGCGATCGGCCAGCGGCTGAATGAACGCGTTGCGGCGCGACCAGCCGAATTCGTCGGTGCGCGGCTCGATCGATGCGAAGCAGTGACCGTTGCTCGTGACGAAGCGCATCCAGTGATCGGGGGTCGTGTGCGGCAGCAATGCATCGGCGAGGCCAACCGACTGAAACACGCGCAGCGCTTCGTCATCGAGGCCGATTGCGCGCGGATAGTCGATGATCCCGTCGAGCTTTTCGATCAGCACGACGCGCACGCCCTGCAGGCCGAGATAGTTGGCGATCATCAAACCGACCGGGCCGGCGCCGATGATCGCGACGTCGGTGGTGACGGGTCCACTGTGGCCTTGCGCGGCCACCGGGTCGAGCGGTTGGGGCATGTTGTCTCCGTATGTCGACCAGAGTGACCGGGTCGAGATATTCACGGAGCGCGGCGGCGGGAACCGGCTGTCGCCATGGCGAAAAATCGCCTGCGGGCAACAGCTTGCGTCTCCATGAAATCGTTGATTTGTTGGCAGTCTAGGACCGGCCACCTGGCCGCTCAACAAAATCTGGAAATTGTGCATAGAATGCACATAGTTGATTTGATTGAGGTTTCAAGTGACCAAATACACGAATGTGCGAGGTCTGTCGCGCGGCTTGCAGGTCCTGCAGGCGCTCAACTCGATGGACAGCGGCCGCGCGACGAGCCAGCAGATCAGCGAGCTGACCGGCCTGCATCGCACCACCGCGCGGCGGCTGCTCGAAACGTTGATGGAGGAAGGCTTCGTGCGGCGCAGCGCGTCGGACGACAGCTTCCGGCTCACGCTGAAGGTGCGCGCGCTGAGCGAAGGCTTCACCGACGACGAACGTATCGCGACGATCGCGCCGCCGGTGATGGGGCGTCTGCTGCAACGCGTCGCGTGGCCGTCCGATCTGACCACGCCCGACGGCGACGCGATGATCGTCCGTGAGACCACGCACCGCTTCAGTCCGCTATCGTTTCATCGCGCGATGGTCGGCCGCCGTTTACCGATCCTGCTGACCGCGGCGGGTCGCGCGTACTTCGCGATGTGCCCCGACGAGGAGCGCGAGGACATTCTCGATCTGCTGCGCGCGGGCGCGGGCGGCGAGGAGCAGAAGGCGCTCGCGTCGAACGACGCGTTGATTCGCAGTCTCGTGCGACGCGTGCGCGCGGATGGGTTCGGCTCGAATCACGGCGACTGGGCGGATCAGGGGAAGATCGGCGCGGTTGCCGTCGCGATCGTGTTCGAGGAACGCGTGCTCGCGAGCTTGAACGTAGTGTTTCTGTCGCGCGCGGTGTCGCTCGCGGAAGCGAAGCGGCGCTATGTGCCCGAGTTGCAGACGGCCGCGCGGGAGATGGTCGAGGAACTCGCGGCGCAGACCCGCGCGAGGAGCGAAGCGGGCAAGACGCGTGCGGGACGCGAGCGCAAGTCGTGAGGTGGCTTTCGCAAGCCGTCCCGCAACTCAGAACCGCGTGCGAATGCCCGTCGTCAATTGCAACTGGTTCTTCGCGCCAAACGTCGTCGCGACGACGCAACCATTGTGAAGCTTCATCTTGTGCTCGAAGCGACCCCCGCGGTCAACCCGCTTTCAAGGCTTCACCTCATCGACGAACCGATTGGTAAACGTGCGCGACAGATCGATATGCCGCCCCTTCACCGCCGGATTGAAGCTCGACAGTACCTTCAGCACCGTCTGCGGACCGTCGGCTGGCATCTTGCCGTCGACGGTGTACATCGGCAGCGAGGCCTGCAATGCGCTGATATACAGCGCCCTGTCGTTGCCGATGTCTTCTTTTGGCATCTGCGCGGCGATTTGTTCCGCGTTGTGGGTGCGCATATAGCGCAGCGTCTTGACGAATGCGCGCGCGAGTTTCGCGGCTTCGTCGGCATGCGCGTCGAGCCACGTGCTTTGCACATAGAGGCTCGACGCCGGATACATGCCGCCGAGCGCGGCGCGCGTGCCATCGACATTGCGCATGTCGACGAGTACTTTGGCGTCGCCCGCTTTCAATAGTCGAGTGACGGTCGGCTCGGTCGTCATACCCGCGTGAATGCGTCCTTGCCGCATCGCCGCGATGAAACTGCTGTCCGCGCCGACCGGCAGCAGCGTGTATTGCGTGGACCGCACGCCCGCGCGCTGCGCGAGGTACTGCGTGAGAAAACTCGTCGAGGAACCGAGCCCCGTCACGCCGAGCGTTTTACCGCGCACGTCGGCCATGCTCCGGATCGAATCGGCCGATTTCGCCGCGACCAGTTGCACTTCGCCGGGCACCTGGCTGAACACGACGATCGTCTTCACTTCCTTGCCGCGTGTCTGCAGATCGATCGTGTGATCGTAGAAGCCGACCACGCCCTGCACCGCGCCCGCGAGCATTTCATTTTCGCCGTCTATTCCAGTCGGCTGCGACAGCAGTTCGACGTCGAGCCCTTCGGCCTTGAAATAGCCTAGCCGTTCGGCAAGACGCGCCGGCAGATAGATGAGCTTGTTGGTACCACCCACCATGATCGCGAGTTTCTCCGGCGCGGCGGCTTGCGCAGGCGTCGCGAGTCTCGCGAGCGCGCACAGCGCGAGCGACGCCGCGACGGCGGCATAGGCCGCGCGCGAGAAACGCGTCAAGGAAAGCTTCATTGGGGGTGTCTCCGTTATCTTGTGTCCGGGCGCCGCGCGGGTCGCCTGCCCGTGATTTCGAAGGTGCGAACCCTTCCCGATGCTTTCACGGCTGTGCATGTTGCGCGAACCTCGGGTTTGTCCCGATCACTTCGGCGTCGCGCGCGGAAACGTCACGGCGATATGCACACCCTTGCCGCCCTCGCCCGCCTTCAGCGTGATCTCGCCGTGATGGGCGTCCGCGATTTCGCGCACGATCGCAAGACCGAGGCCCGTGCCCTCGGTATCCGTCGACGCACGAAAGAACGGCTCGAACACGCGGCTGCGCGATTCGGCCGGAATGCCGGGGCCGTTGTCGGTCACGCTGACCGTCACCGCATTGGCCGCGGTATCAGCGTTCACGACGGCGACCGTCACGTGACCACCGCTGCCCGTATAGCGAATCGCGTTCTCGGCGAGATTCGCGATCAGTGCCTGCAACAAGCCGCGATGTCCGAGCACCGGCGCCGCGCCGTGCAATTCCGCGCCCAGATCGATTTCACGTGCCTGCGCGAGCAGGGCGAGATCTTCGACGACCTCCATCGCGAGTGGCACCAGATCGACGCGTTCCATGGCGAGCTGCGAGTTGTCGGCGGCCTCGGCCTGCGCGAGCAAAAGCAGCTTGTTGGTGAGCCCGACCATCGAGCGGTTGCTTCGATGCATCGCGGCAAGCGCTTCGTCGAGCGCGGGATTGAGGCCTTCCTGCTGCCGCGCGAATTGCAGTTGCGTGCCGAGCAGCGTGAGCGGCGTGCGCAACTGATGCGCGGCGTCGGCGATAAAGCGCCGCTGCGCCGCCACCTGCACGCCGAGCCGCGCGATGCACTGATTGATCGCATCGACGATGGGCCGCAGTTCCGTATGCAGACGCTCGACCCGAATCGGTTCGAGCTGCATCGGATCGCGGTCGGCCACCTCGTCTTTCACCTTCATCAACGGCCGCAACTCGAACGTGAGCCCGATGCAAACGAGCGCCACCGCCAGCGCGATCATTTCGAGCTGGCGCACGAGTTGCGGCCGCCACAGCTGTTGCGTCATCGCATCGCGCGAGCGCACGGTCTTGCCGACCGTCACGCGCACGGGACGCGTCGCGCCGTTGTCGTACATGAGCCGCACGATGTCGACAGCGCGCACCTGCTGGCCGTGCAACTGCGTGTAGTACGAATCCGGCACGTCGGGCGCCCGCAGCGGACGCGGCGGGAAATCAGGCGTACCCGCGAGCAGCCGCCCATCGTCGACACGCACGCTATAGAACACCTGGTCGCGATATGGCGATGCGAAGATCTCGAGCGCAGCGGGCGGCACATCGACACGCAGAAAGCCGTCGCTCCATTCGACCTCGCCCGCGATCATCCGCGCCGACGCGACCAGCTGATTGTCCTGCACCAGATTCGCGGTGTGCCGCGCGTTGTCGTACTCGGTCTTGCCGGTCACGAACACATAAAGCGCGAGCGGTACGAGCAGCCACCACAGCAGGCGTATGCGTAGGCTATTGGCCATCGTTACTGGTCGTCTTCCCGCTTGCGCAGCAGATAGCCGAGCCCGCGCAGCGTGACGATCGCGGCCGAGCTGCCATCGAGCTTCTTGCGCAGACGCGAAATGTAGATCTCGACTGCATCCTCGCTCGGCTCGTCGGCGAGCGTGAAGATCGCATCGACGAGCGCCGGCTTCGTCACCGTCTTGCCGAGGCGCAGGATCAGCGCTTCGAGCACCGAACGCTCGCGCGGCGTCACGTTCAGCGGCGCGCCCTTCAGCGTGAACTGGCGCGTGTCGATGTCGAACGACAGATCGCCGCACACCACCTCGCCCGCTTTCGACGGCGACTGCCGCCGAATCGCCACCTTGATGCGCGCGATCAGCTCGCGCACTTCGAACGGCTTCACCAGATAGTCGTCGGCGCCGGCGCCGAGCAGCTCCACCTTCTCGTCGATCGAGCCGCTTGCGGTGAGGATCAGCACCGGCGTCGCGTCGCCACGCTGACGCAGCCGGCGCAGCACGTTCTTGCCCGACAGCTTCGGCAGGTTCAGGTCGAGCAGGATCACGTCGTAGTGATTGGTGCGCAGCAGGCGGTCGGCTTCATCGCCGTCCTGCACGGCGTCGAGCGCGAAGGCCTCCTGCTCCAGCATCTTCGCGAGCCAGTGCGCAAGCGTGGGGTTGTCTTCGATCAGCAGCAGCTTCATGGCGGCAACGGCAAAAGTCAGGTCGTCGATTGTGCCTTAAAACAAGAGGGCCGCGCGCATACCGTGTGGTTTGCCGCATACGTCCAGTGCCCGCCGCGAGCGCAGTGCCGATCCGCGCGCAATGTCGGCGCATTTTTGGCGCATTTTCGGGTTAACACCCATGTTTTGCGCCAAACCCCGAAAGCTGCCAGAAGGTTTCGCGTTTCTATAATCGCCCCCATTGACCCAGAAAAGCGCCGCGCACCACGGGGTCGCGGCGACCCACCTAAGGAGACTGCTTCATGCGTACCTTGCGCCAGATTGCCGCTGTGTCAGGAGTTGCGTTCGCCCTTGCCGCCGCTTCGGCCGCCGCTCACGCCGAGAAAATCACGATCATGGTCGGCGGCGCCACCAAGATCATCTATCTGCCGGCCAAGCTCACCGAGCAGCTCGGTTACTTCAAGGACGAAGGCCTCGACGTCGAGATCCTGTCGCAGCCGGCCGGTGTCGATGCGGAGAACGAACTGCTCGCGGGCGCGGTGCAAGGCGTGGTCGGCTTCTACGATCATACGATCGACCTGCAGAGCAAGGGCAAGGAAGTGCAGGCGCTCGTCGTCTTCGGCCAGGTGCCGGGCGAAGTAGAAATGGTCTCGACGAAGGCGGCCGATTCGCTGAAGAGCATGGCCGACGTCAAAGGCAAGACGCTCGGCGTGACCGGCCTCGGTTCGTCGACCAGCTTCCTCACGCAGTACCTCGCGCAGCGCGCGGGCGTGCCGTCGACGCAATACACGATGTTGCCGGTCGGCGCGGACAACAGCTTCATCGCCGCCGTCAAGCAAGGCCGCATCGACGCCGGCATGACCACCGAGCCGACCGTCTCGCAACTGCTCAAGACCGGCGACGCGAAGGTGCTGGTCGACATGCGCAACGTGGACGGTACGCGCGCCGCGCTCGGCGGCACCTACCCCGCTTCGAGCTTCTATGTGCAGCGCGCGTGGGCCGAAGCGCACAAGGACGAGGCCGCGAAGCTCTCGCATGCGTTCGCGAAGACGCTGAACTACATCGCGACGCATAGCGCCGAGGACATCGCCGCGCAGATGCCGAAAGACTACTACGGCAACAACAAGGACCTGTACGTGAACGCGCTGAAGGCGTCGCTGCCGATGTTCACGAAGGACGGCAAGATGCCCGCCGACGGCCCGGATACGGTGCTGAAGGTGCTGTCCGCATTCAATCCGTCGGTGAAGGGCAAGCATATCGATCTCGCCAAGACCTACACCAACGACTACGTGTCGGCGCCGGTCAAGACCGCGTCAAAGTAACGCTTCTTTCATCTTCACAGAACTGCGAGGCACCCGCCGATGAATCAACCTATGTCACGCGAGACGCCAGCGATCGAAATGCGCAACGTGTCGTGCCGTTTCATTTCCCCGGACGGCAAGGCCACGATCGCGCTGCGCGACTTCAGCATGTCGGTGGCACGCGGCGAATTCGTCGCGGTGGTCGGCCCGACCGGCTGCGGCAAGTCCACCACGCTCAGCATGATCACCGGCTTGCTGAAGCCGACCACCGGCGAAGTGCGCGTGATGGGCGCGCCGGTGGACGGCATCGATCCGCGCATCGGTTTCGTGTTTCAGGCCGATGCGGTGTTTCCGTGGCGCTCGGTGCTCGACAACGTCGCGGCGGGTCCGCTGTATCGCGGCCGCTCAAAATCGGCCGCTTACGATGAAGCGAACGAATGGCTGCGCCGCGTGGGCCTCGACAAGTTCGGCAAGCACTATCCGCATCAACTGTCCGGCGGCATGCGCAAGCGCGTCGCGCTTGCGCAGACCTTCATCAACAAGCCGGAAATCCTGCTGATGGACGAGCCGTTCTCGGCGCTCGACATGCAGACGCGCACATTGATGCAGGACGAGTTGCTGCAATTGTGGGGCGGCGCCGGCTCGGTCGTGTTCGTCACGCACGACCTCGAAGAAGCGATTGCGCTCGCCGACCGCGTGTTCGTGCTAACTGCCCGCCCCGCCACGCTGAAGAAAGTCTACGAAATCGATCTGCCGCGACCGCGCGTCACATCGGAGATCCGCTACGACTCACGCTTCATCGAAATTTCGCGCGATATCTGGCATGACCTGCGCGAAGAAGTGCAGATCGGTTAATCAAGGAACGGCAAACATGTCTACACCCTCTCAACAGATGATGCCCTCGGGCATCGACGCCGCGTCGCTCGCTCACGTCGAGCGTATTGCGCAGAAGAAGATCCGCCAGCGCCAGGTTCTGGTGATTTCGCTGCGCATTCTCCTGCTCGTGGTCGTGCTCGGCGGCTGGGAACTGTCCGCGCGCCTGAAGTGGATCGACCCTTTCTTCTTCTCGATGCCGACCGAGATCTTCGCTCAGATCGTCGACTGGTTCGTGAACGGTACCTCGCAAGGGCCGCTGCTCACGCAGGTGTGGGTCACGCTCGAGGAAACGGGGCTCGGCTTCATCATCGGTTCGATCGGGGGCATCTTCTGCGGCATCGTGCTCGGCCGCAACAAGCTGCTCTCCGACGTGTTCAGTCTCTACATCAAGATCGCCAACTCGATCCCGCGCGTCGTGCTCGGCTCGGTGTTCGTGATCGCGCTCGGGCTCGGCATGGCATCGAAAGTCGCGCTCGCGGTCGTGATGGTGTTTTTCGTCGTGTTCGCCAACGCGTTCCAGGGCGTGCGCGAAGCGGATCGCTACATGATCGCGAATGCGCAGATTCTCGGCGCGTCGCGCCGTCAGGTGACGACCTCGGTCGTGATTCCGTCGGCGCTGAGCTGGATTCTCGCGAGCCTGCACGTGAGCTTCGGCTTCGCGCTGGTCGGCGCGGTGGTCGGTGAGTTTCTCGGCTCGAAGCAGGGCATCGGCTTGCTGATCTCCACCGCGCAGGGCGCGTTCAATGCCGCCGGCGTGTTCGCGGCGATGATCGTGCTGGCGGTGGTCGCGCTTGCCGCCGACTACCTGCTGACCGCGGTGGAGAGTCGATTGTTGAAGTGGCGGCCGAGTTCGGTTTAAGCCACGGCAGCGCAGAATCCACAAACAGTAGTTCGCTTCACCGATGCCGCTCAGTCTTCTGGACTGAGCGGCATTTTTATTTGCTAAGGCACATCCTGTCTCCCGCCAGCAAACTGTTTTTCGCAAATACGTTGGTCACCTCGCAACACTTCTTTCTTTCAATCCCCCACCAGAAGCCAACATCCGGCTGCCAGCCGGTTCCATGCGCTATGGCACGCTCGATGCATACCCCACCGCGCAAGTCAGGCGATTGCCAACATCGATCGCGGATCGAAGCGAGGTGAGTCATGTCGAGTGCACAGAGTCAACGCAGGTCAACCAACGGGTACGGCGACCCGTTCATGCGCGCCAACACCGCGAATCGCCGCGATCGTCATCATTCGAGCGGATTCGTGCTGTTCGGCTTGCGCACCGCCGGTGTGATCGGCCGCGGACCGAAACGCCTCTGGCCGTATGTCCTGCCCTGGCTGTTCATCCTACTGACGATCGGTTCCATCTGCCTCGTCGTGCGCGGCGTGCTCACGCGTCAATTGCTGGTACCGCCGGTGGAGACACCGCAAACGTTGACCGAGCGCGGCTATACGGCGAACTTTCTCGCCGAGCGGATCATGTCGGATATGAAGGAAATCGGCCAGGATGCCGAATCGATTCCGCACGACACGATGACCAGCAACGACGCGCAGCAGGACATCCAGATTCCGGGTCAGGAAATGTCGTATGCGACGACGGTGCGCTTCATCAAAGGCGTGCTCAAACGCGACGATGTCGCCGTGCACATCGGCATCACGAAGACGAATAGCAGCGCGGATTCATACGTCGCGCACGTGCAGATAGAACACGGACCGTTCAACGGCCGCGAAAGCACGGTGCCGTTCGAAGGGCGCGACCTCGAAAAGCTCGTGCACGACATCGCAGTCACGGCGATGCGCCTCGCCGAACCTAACATCCTCGCCAGTCATCTGTTCACGCAGGTCCAAAAAAAGACCAAATGCTCGCTCGCGCAATGCGACTATCGCGAGATCGTCGGGATCTATGACGAAGTCCTCGCGTTGCCCTCATCCGAGCAAGCCCAATGGGCAGTCGCGGGTAAGGCGTGGTTGCTCGACAGTCAGCAGCGCTCGACAGAAGCCGAGCAGCAGATCCGTGAAGCATTGACCCAATACAAGCACTCGGCGGTGCTGCGCGCGAGTCTCGGCATTGCGCTCGAACAGCAGAACCGCATCGACGATGCGCTAAAGGAACTGCGGGCCGGCGCGAAGGAAAAGTCGCACACCGCCGAAAACCTGCGACTGCTCGGTGACGTGCTGTTGCATTCGAAGAAGCACGATCGCGAAGCACTCGAAGCATTCAGGCAGGCCGCCAGGATGAACCCCGACTCCGTCGACACGCTGCACGACTGGGCCGAGGCGCTCGTCAAAACCGGCCACGACGACGAAGCGATCGACAAGCTGTCGCACGCCGTCGCGTTGCGTCCCGATCTCGCGCCGTCCTATGTGGAATGGGGCCACGCGCTGGAACACAAAGGCGCGCTGCGCGAGGCCGCGCGCAAGTATGCACAGGCATTGCAGCTCGACGCCGGCACGTTGTCGGCGCGCGAACGCGAGCTGGCGCTCTCGACGGACGCATCGCCCGACGAAGCCGACACCCGGACATCGAGGCCTGACCTGCGCGTCAAGCCCGTTTCGAATCCCATGACGTCGTACCCGCTTCGGGCATCGCTCGATACGGTACGCGACGCCGTAGGACGGGCGATGCGAGCGGCCTGAGCCGCGCGCATTCGCCATTTGAGTTGGCAACACAGCCGAACAGGAGACAGTTCGATGGACAGCTTCGAAGATGCATTCAAAGCCTTGATCGGAAACGAAGGCGGGTACAGCTTCAATCCGGCCGATCCAGGCGGCGAAACGATGTGGGGTGTGACAGCGCGCGTCGCGCGCAGTGAGGGCTATAACGGCGCGATGAAAGACCTGCCGCTCGATACCGCCCATCAGATCGCCAAGCGCAGGTACTGGGACCCGTTGCATCTCGACGAACTCGATCCGCGCGTGGCTTTCCAGATTTTCGATGCGAACTACAACGGCGGCCTCGTCGTGCTGTGGATGCAGAAAGCGTCCGGCGCCAGGGAAGACGGCAAGTTCGGCCCCGACACGCTCGATGCGGTCAAGAACGCCGATCCGATGAAGTTCGTGATGCGCTTCGCCGCGTATCGTCTGCGCTACCTGCGGAACCTGCATTCGTGGCCGAGTTTCAGCCGCGGCTGGACCGAACGCATGGCAGCCAATCTTCTCCTGGGAGCAGCATGATGGACTGGTCTAAAGTAGCGAAGAATATCAACAGCACCGCCCCGCTTCTCGCCGGGCTTGTAGGGGGGCCGGTCGGCCTCGGCGTGACCGCTGCCGCCGCGATCATCTCGCACGCGCTCGGCACGCCGGGCGACCCGGCCTTCGTGGAACCCGCGTTGAACGACCCCGGCGCACTCGAAAAACTTCGCCAGGCCGAAAGCGCGAATTCGCTGCAATTGCAGCAGTTGATGGTGACGGCCGCGCAGTCGAGCCTCGCGCACGACGCCGACATGGCCCGCATCGCCACGAGCGACACCGCGAATGCACGCGCGATGGGTGTCGCCAATCGCGACTGGGTCCCGAAGGTGCTCGCCATGGCGGTCACCGCCGGCTTCTTCGGCATTTTGCTGCTGATGGCGTTCCAGCCTTTGCCGGGTACCAACAAGGATCTCGTCAACGTGATCGTCGGCGCGTTGGGAACCGCGTGGATCAGCATCATCGGCTATTACTTCGGCACGTCGGTCGGCTCGATGCGCAAGACCGAGCTGCTCGCGAAGCCGAGCGTGCCGATCACGGCCGATAGCGCGTTGACGTTGCGCGAACCGGCGTCGCAATCGGGAGCGCACGCACCGGCGGCGGCCGCGCCGTCCGGCGACCACTTCCCATCGTTCGCGCCGGGCGGGCAAGGTCCGATCTTCTCGGGCGGCAGTTGAGTCGATGCTACGTTAAGCGAATCATGCATGCGACGAAGTACATTGACCGTCGCGTGCATGTCCGCCTCAAAGCAAGGCTCTTTCGCCAGCGCGCGTTTTGCGCTAAGTTGGCAACGCGAAGTCCATCCCGTCCCGAGTGGAGCGATAAAAGATGAGTGACGTCGAGCAGAACGCGCAGAACGATCCGATCGAACACGTCGTGCTACTGTTGATGGAGAATCACTCGTTCGACCAGATGCTCGGCTGCCTCGACGCCGTGCACGACAAACTGGACGGCGTGCGCAACGCGGCCGGCAAATCGAACGCCGACGGTCAAGGCCACACCTTCTATCCGCGTGAAACGCGCGAGCGGCAGATGAAGGACGATCCGAATCACGAGCACAAGGCCGTGATGGAACAGATCGCCGCCGACAACAGCGGTTTCGTGCGTACGTTCGTGAACGACTACCCGAAGAGCAGCCTCGCCGCGCGGCAAGACGTGATGGGCTATTACCCGCTCGGCTTTCTGCCCGCGCTGCACACGCTCGGTTCGCAATTCACCGTGTGCGACCGGTGGTTCTCGTCATTGCCGGGGCCGACGTGGCCCAACCGTTTTTTCGCGCTGACGGGTACGTCGAAAGGCGAGATCGGAATGCCTTCGGGACTCGACGGGCTCAATCCGCACTGGTACACCGAGCAGGATCAGGACACGATTTTCGATCGGCTGAACGCCGCGCGCAAAACGTGGAGCGTCTATTTCTACGACTTCCCCGCCTCGTTGCTGCTGAAGAACCAGCGACGCGCGGAAAACCTCGCGAATTACCGCTCTTTCGATCAATTCTTCGAGGACGCAGCGGGACCCGCCAGTCAGTTTCCGCAATTCGTACTGATCGAGCCGAAGTACTTCGGCGAAGCGCAGAACGACGATCATCCGCCGCACAACATCATGAAGGCAGAGAAGCTGATCGCGGATACCTACAATGCGCTGCGCTCGAATCAGGCGCTGTGGGAGCGCACGTTACTGGTGGTCCTCTACGATGAGCACGGCGGTTTCTACGACCACGTATCGCCGCCGGCCGACGTGCTCGCACCCGACGACCACACCGCGAGCTTCGATTTCAAACGACTCGGCGTGCGTGTTCCCGCCATCCTGGTGTCACCGTGGTGCGAAGCCGGCGTGTGCAACGAACGATTCGATCATTGCAGCCTGCTGAAGTACCTGTGCGACAAGTGGCAAATGCCACCGCTCGGCAAGCGCACCGAGGCGTCCGCGAACCTCGGTGTGGCGATTCGCCGTGGCGGCGGCGCGCGCACCGATACGCCGCCGTTTATTCGCGTGCCCAATCAATCGCTGATTGCGCAGCACGTCGAACTGGAGCGCAAATCGTCGAATGGCAATCAGCATGGCCTGCATCATTTCGCCGACTATCTGCACGCGGAACTGGACCGGCTCGCCGCCGAGGCGGTCGAGGCGGCCGCGCAACTGGCGCGCACCGGCAACGCATGGGTGCGCTTCAAGAGCGCGTTGGGCTCGCTGATGATGAGTCTCGGCCAGTGGCTCAGCAAGGACTTCTACGACGCACGCGACCAACGCGATGCACGCACGAGCCAGGCGTTCACGCGTTTGCGGCAATCGGTCCGTGAGGCGACGCCGGGCATCGCGCGAGACGATGCGGAAGAAACGGCCTCGTCCGTCAATCCGGTCCCGGAGAAATAGCACGCCGCAAAGCGGTGGTAGTGCGGAACGTCGGCGGATGCCAGAGTTCGTGAAATCGGGGACCTTGGATTTCTTCGACTATTTCAATCGTCTTGACGCAGTGGCCGGTTGGCAGTGCCCGGGTGGCAGTGACGGTATCAGTGAAGCGGACGGTGAATCGTGCCACAGAAACCGGGAATTTCGGTTCGGGACCGCCGCAGCGCAGCGCTGCCTGCCATTCAGAGGGAGCTCCACGCGAGCGTTGCGGCGATGCAGTGGATCGTCAACGCCTACCTGCTCTTTCTCGGGTCCTTTGTGCTGGTGGGCGGATCGATGGGCGACAAGCTGCCAGACCGGGCGGTTGCTGGAGCCGGACGCGCAAGCCGCGGCGGCAGCCGGCGATGCTCATACGCCGCCGCAGACACCCGTGGCGAAGGCGGAAGCCGACGCCATCACTGACGCGCTGCGCGGAGTCGCGCTGGTGTCCGGCGCGTGCGCGTTCGCAGGAGCGGGTCTCGCGGTGGCGACCATCCAGCCCGCAAGTGATGTGCTTGGCGTCGCCGGACGCGCCTGCTTTCGGCATCCGTACTTCGATCTCCGCTGAAACGTACCGCCTTCAGGCAGGCAACGATTATGCGCGGCCCGCTGACGGATCGCCGTGTACACGTTTGCTGCCAATCGCGCCGCAACCATGTGCGGGGACTGAGCCGTGGACAAGGTGCGGAACCCTTCCTGAAAATTCCGTGAAGCAATGAGGGGGTGGTCGAGCGTCCTGACGAATGCTCTGCGCATTCTTTCGGTATCGCCAAATCCGGTCTCTCTGGCGATCACTGCAAGTGAGAGTTCTCCGGTATCGACGAGGCTGCGAGCGGCATCGACCCGCAGGATGAGCAAGATCGACCAGGTTTTGTACGTCAGCAAGAGCATACGTCGTCGGGCGTTCGCGACGGCGGAAGATAGCCGCCCGCGCCCGTGCCGAGCACACCCCGGCGTCGACCGTCAGGTCGGCCGGCAGCGCAACCTTCAACATCGACGTCGCGATCGACATCGTCTGAACGCCGTCTCCATTACGAAATGCGGTGCCTGGAGCGCGAGGGGTGTGCGCTACTCGAATGCAACGAGGGCTTGCGGCGAAGGTGGCAGCGGCATCACCGTTACGTTGGAAAAGCCGGCTTCGCGGCCCATTTGCTCGAGTTCGCGCGCGGTGTACGCGTCGCCTTGCGGCGTGGACGCAAGCATCATAAAGGAAAACGCGGCGGCGAACGGCGGCGACACGCGATCCTCGTCGGGAACAAATTCCACCGCGAGCACTCGCCCTGCGGGACTGAGGCTCCTGCGGACTTTCGAGAGTAATTCCACGCAGGTTGGCGGATCGAAGTGGTGCAGGAAGTTCGTGACCAGCGCCAGATCGAAATTCGTACCCCAATCGACTTCGAACGCACTGCCGGCGACCGTGCGGTAACGCGAACTGACACCGGCCGCTGCGGCGTTCTCCGTCGCGACCTCGAGAACCGGTTGCCAGTCGGTCGCCACGATTTCCGCGCCGGGAATCGCTTCGGCGATCGCGATTCCGAACAGCCCATGCCCGGCTGCAATGTCCAGCACGCGCTTCGGTGCCTGAGGCCGCGCACTCACGTGTTGCGCGACGCTCTGTGCGGTTTGTGTCACGAACGGTGCCATCGCACGCGCAAACTTCACCCAGACGGGATGCTCGGGCTCGATGTTGCCCAGCCCCACGGCTCCTCCGTTGCGAACGAACGCGGCGGGGTCGTCCAGCCACAGTGCCGTCATTTCAGGAGCCGCCAGGAAATCCACGATGCTCCCCATCCAGGCCGGCGAGGAAGTCGTCAGGAATGCGGTGGTCGACGGCGTCAATCGGTACTGTCCCGTTTCCTTCTGCAGAAACCCGTGCACGGTCAGAAAGTCGCAGAGTATGCGCACACCGCGCTCGGCGGCCTTTACCCGCTCGGCTATACGCTTAACGTCGCCGTGCTCGTCCGCTATCGCGGTGAACAGATCGAGCTCGACGGCGGCTTTCACCGCGGCAGTCTTCTGATAGGCTATCGCGGCATCGACGAAGGCCTGCGGAGAGATGTCGTCCATGGTCGGTAGCCTATCGTGAGATACCCTGCAAACAGATGTTTGAATCGAATCTTTCTTGGCGGGTTTTCAACGCGTTTGTGCAGCATGGGGCTTCTGATAAGCCTAGTCGAATAATGGCTGCGTGTCGAACCTCTGATTGGAGCGGGGCGAGCGGCCACTCCGCAGGCCTGCTCGCATTCAGCGGAATCCCGAATTCGCGGCGCTGGCGCACTCCGTGAGTCCCGGCCGGAACCCGAATTTCTGGGTTCGGCCATAAGTCGACGTTTGACAGCCGCCGCAATCCGACATCCAAATGACCAGTCCCACCCTGGTACCGGCCAGCCATCCAAGTATCCAGGCGAATCGATGCATCAGTACCGGAACAAGCGCTATCAAAGTGCGACCTCGAGAGGCGCCCTTTGAGGGATTGCACCGTTGACATTGGGCTAGCGCGGGATCAATACACTGGGCACTGGGCGTTCGCCCGGGGGGCGCCACGAGTGGGTCAGTTAAACTCCTCCCCTGATGCCAAAGGGACGCTGAAGCAATGAATTTAGTGCGTGCAACGAATGGCCAGAGAGCCGCCTATGAAGCTTGATCCCGTTTCTCTCAGCTTTTTCATCGCTGTGGTCGAAGAAGGAAGCATCGCAGCCGCCGCGGAACGAGAGCACATCGCCGCGCCGGCCGTGAGTAAGCGCATCAGCGCGCTCGAAGAAACACTGCGAACCACTTTGTTGACGCGCCATCATAAAGGCGTCGAGCCAACTGCTGCTGGGTATGTTTTGCTGAATCTTGCACGTCGCGCCGTCAACTACCTCGACGACATTCACAGCGAGATGCTGGATTTCGCCTCCGGTACGCGGGGGCAGGTGCGAGTTTTTTCAAATATCTCGGCGATAACCCAGTTCCTGCCCGATGACCTCGGGACCTTTCTTGCCGACCATCCGGCAGTCGAGGTCCGGCTCGAGGAACGCAACAGCCTTGTCACGCTGCGTTCAGTCGCTGAGAACGCCGCAGACGTCGGAATCTTCACTGTCGAGCCTCACGCAGAGAGCGTCGAGACTCTGCCCTATGAGGAAGACGAGTTGGCCGTGGTGGTGCGGCGCGACCATCCGCTGGCAGGCAGAAGACATACTCGGTTCGAGGAGACTCTCTCGTGGGATTTCGTAGGGCTTCGTACTGGGAGTGCGATCAACACTCAGCTCACCCAGATCGCCAATCGGCTCCAAAAGGAGTTCAGGCTCCGGATACAGGTCACCGGCTACGATGCTCTTTGCTTGATGGTTTCGTCAGGCCTTGGCATTGCGGTTGCCCCTCGCAACCTCACCAAACTTTTCGTCAAACGCTTAGGAATTACCGAAGTGCCCCTCGAGGAGCCTTGGGCACGTCGTCGCCTCGGCATCGCGATTCGCAACCGCAAAGCCCTCTCGCCAGCGGCTGAGAGCCTTGTAGTGCACCTTCAGGCTCGCGCGGCCGCGCGCCGTGACGCGTAAGGCAGCCATAACGGTTCGTTACGGCTGGCTAGCGAAAGACTAATTCACGGACCAGCCCGCCTTCTCCATTATTTGACCCAACGGCACCGCAACGGCGCCGGTTAGATCTGGAGACACGAAGATGAGCAAGGCGCAATACGAAATCGCCCTCCTGCCGGGCGACGGTATCGGTCCTGAAGTGGTTGACGCTGCGGTTGGCGTCCTGAAGGCGGCGGCTGGGAACGAAGGCGTCGAGCTGAAATACACGACCTACGAAGCAGGCGCAAACCTCTACCAGCGCACTGGCGAATCAATGGCCGAAGCTGACGCGGTTGCCGTCGGCGAGGCAGACGCTGTTCTCCTGGGCGCGATGGGTCTGCCGACTGTTCGCAAGGATGACGGTACCGAAATTGCGCCTCAAATCGATCTGCGCGAACGCTATGGCCTGTTCGCGAGCTTGCGTCCCTGCGAGCTGTTCCCCGGCGTGCCGACGCGTGTAAAGGCCGAGAAAGTAAACATGCTCGTCATCCGTGAGACGACGGAAGGTCTGTTCGCTGGTCGTCACGACAAGCAGGAATCCAGCAATGAAGCTGTCAGCGATCGCCTGACGATCACCCGCGCTACCAGCGAAAAACTCTTTGAACTGGCGTTCGAGCAAGCCAGGCAGCGTCGCGAGACACATGGCACGCCCGGTCACGTCACGCTGCTGGACAAGTCGAACGTGCTGCGCAGCAACGCCTTTCTGCGCAAGGTGTTCGATGAAGTCGCGGAACGTCACCCCGACATCGGCACTGCCCGGATTTACATCGACGCCGGTTCGATGATGTTTGTCACCAACCCGGAACGCTATGACGTGGTGGTGACTGAGAACGTTTTCGGCGATATCACCTCGGAAATCGCAGCCGGTGTGGTGGGTGGTCTCGGCGTCGCACCCTCGGGCGACGTGAGCCTGAAGCACGGCATCTTCCAGCCGAGCCACGGCAGCGCGCCGGACATCGCCGGCAAGGGCGTAGCCAACCCGGTTGCAACGATCTTGTCCGCTGCGATGATGCTCGAATGGATCGCCCGACAGAATGACGATCCGCGTTGCGAAAAGGTTGCTGCGGCGATTCGCCAGGCGACTGCCAAGGTGTTGCAAGACGGTCCGCGCACCCCGGACATCGGCGGCAACGGCAACACGGAAAGCGTCACGAAGGCAATCATCTCCGTGCTTAGCCACTAAGGAGCACGAAAATGGCGAAGATAGCGATTGTAGGCAGCGGAGCAATGGGCTCCGTATACGCTGGTCTGATGGTGAGCGCCGGCCACGAAGTACATGCGATCTGTCTGTGGCCCGATCACGTGGCCGCGATGCAAAAGAAAGGACTGCGTGTTGAAGGTGCCAGCGGCGACCGCACGGTGCCGATTCACGCCAGCACGACAACCGATGGTATTGGCGAGTGCGATCTCGTCATCATCGCGACGAAGGCGTTCGACGTTGAGGCTGCCGCTCGTGCCTCGGAACAACTCCTCGGTCCGAAGACAGTTGTTCAAACCATTCAGAACGGTTTGGGCTCTGCCGAAAAGGCTGCGACGATCCTCGGAGAGAACCGGATCGCGATAGGCGTTGTAGGAGGCTTTGGAGCATCGATTCGCGCACCCGGTCATGCACACCACAACGGCATGGAAATGATTCGCTTCGGCGCTTATCGTGGTCTGTCGCGTGATGACCTCGAAGCGTCTGCTGAAATCTGGCGCTCGTCGGGCTTCAAGGTTGCGATCTTCGGCGATCTTGATCAGATGGTTTGGGAAAAGCTGATCATGAACGTCGCGTTCTCGGGCACCACGTGTGCAACGGGAATGACCATCGGCGAAGTAATGGCGAACCCCAGTGCCTGGAGTGTAGCAAAGGGCGCGGCGGAAGAAGCGATTGCGGTGGCGAAAGCCGCTGGCATCCGCCTCGATGTGGGCGATCCGATCGAGCACATTCGCAAGCTTGGAAGCAAGATTCCCAATGCTCGCCCCTCGATGCTGCTCGACTATAACCTCGGCCGTCGCGGCGAAGTCGAAGCGATCAACGGATCAATTTCTCGCGAAGGCAGGAAGTACGGCGTGCCGACTCCTGTCAATGACACGGTAGTCGCGATCATCAAGGCGCGCGAAGCCAACTTCACCAAGTAATGAGATCCACCCACCCGGCAACGGGTGGGTGTCGTTCTTCGTCCGACAGTGACAGGCGCATCGCACCGATACTAAACAAGCGAAATGGAGACAATCATGAGCCGCCAAGGCAAATAGCGAATCAGTCGCGTGCAGGAACAGCTCCTTGGAAACGAGAACGCAAAAAAAGATTCCGGGCCTGCGCAGTTGAACTGAGCCGTTCCTATCGAGCCGAACTTACCCGGACATACGGTTTTGGACGCTGCGTTAAAACAACGCCGCGACACCTACCCTTTACCAGAGACATAAGGGGCAGCATATGCAAATCAATAAGGCATTGGAAGGTGGCGTAGCAATACGCGATGCCGAAACAGCGCTAATGTTGAAGGTCAAACTTCGCGTTATTCCGCTCATCATCATCTGCTATCTGTTCGCATGGTTTGATCGAATCAACATCAGTTTTGCGAAATTTCATCTGCAGAAGGAGCTTGCGCTGAGCGATACTGCCTACGGCCTGGGTGCTGCCCTGTTCGTAGTGGGGTACGTTGCCTGCGAAGTTCCGAGCAATCTGTTTCTCTTTCGTGTCGGACCGCGCAAATGGATCGCGCGCATCATGATCTCGTGGGGCATCGCCACGGCGTGCATGGTCTTCGTTCGGAGCGAGACGCAGTTCTACATTGCTCGCTTTATCATCGGCGCGATGGAGGCGGGTTTCGCACCAGGCGTCCTCTATTACCTTTCGACCTGGTTTCCTGCGAAGCATCGCGGCCGCGTCAGTGGGCTGCTTTTTCTCGCCCTGGCGTTCTCCGGCGTCCTCGGTGCGCCTTTGTCGGGCTTCATCCTCTCGCACTTCGACGGCTTCATGGGTATGGCCGCATGGCATTGGATCTTTCTGATCGGTGGCTTGCCCTGCGTGCTGCTGGGGTTCGTGGTGCTCTTCCGCTTTGACGATCGTGTCGAAGATGCCAAATGGCTCAATGACGACGAGAAGATTCTTTTGCGGTCCAAACTCGATGCCGACGCGAAGAAGGCCGAAAGCCACTCGTTTCTCGGTGCGTTGAAGTCGAAGGCCTTCCTGATTCTGGCGCTGGCGTACTTCCTCGTTCAGATCGCGTCCTACGGAATGAACTTCTGGATGCCACAGCTCATTCGCTCGTCGGGAATTAAAGACCCCTCTACCATCGGTCTACTCACAGCCCTCCCGTACTTGTTTGGTGGCATCGGGATGCTCACGATGGGCAAGCTGGGCGATCGTTCTGGGAATCGTCGAATGGTTTTCGCAGGTTGCATGCTGCTCACCGCCTTAGGCTTTCTTGGCGCGGGCATCTTCGCGAAGAACCCGGTTGCGCTGGTCGTCGCCCTGATTGTTCTCGGTACGGGCATGCTGACCACGATTCCGGCGTTCTGGACACTCCCGCCTAAGGTTGTGACCGGTGTGGGTGCTGCGGGCGGTATCGCACTGATCAATTCGATCGGGCAATTGGGCGGCATCGTCAGCCCTGTGATGGTCGGCCGTATTAGCGATTTGACCGGAAGCACAACTCCTGCGCTCTACACGATCGTCGCATTGTGCGTGCTTTGCGCAGCGATCGCTATCTGGGCCTTCCCGGCTCAACTTCGAGCCAAGGACGTCTAAGCCAACTCGGAACGACAGCCTTGCCGTTAGGGCGGGGCTTCCTTTTCCCCGAGCTATTCGTCCACTGTGTAACAGAGCACGCCCACGTTGAAAAAATGGAACAGATGCGTTTCGATCCCGCTGCCGCCGCGGCCCACTTGGAATGGTCGTGGCAGACCGGGCTGGGGCTTGGAGACTTGCCGCCCGGATCAAGACCCAGTTCGCTGAGTGGCGGCTACGCCGCACAGGCGCTTTTTGTCGAGCGTATCGGCGAGCCAGTGATTGGATGGAAAATCGCGGGTGCCTCGCCGCGCGGACTGCGCGGCGAGTTAATCAACGCTCCTGCCACCGGGTGCTTGGTCCAATCGCGAGTCCCACCTTCGGGCAGCATCCTCAATTTTCGCGTCGATAGTCGTGCGACGCTTGAAACCGAGGTTGGTTTTCGCTTCGGTCGCACGGTTTCTCCTGCAAAAGAAGCGTTCGATACGTCAATGCTTGATCGTGCTTTTGTTGCCATCGAGGTCGTGTGTAGCCGATACATCGACAGGAAAGCAGTCGCACAGCCTAGCTTCGTTGCCGATAACCTTGGATTCCACGCACTAATCTGCGGCGAGCAAATCCCCTTTGCAGATGATTGTTCCTTTGATGAGGATGCGGGCATCTGGCGCAACGGTGAGCGTATCGCATCAACGCTTAATGGCGATGATCGAACTCGGCCGTTTGAATCCCTTGCGTTCCTTTGGAAGGAGTTCGCGCGCCAAGGTCGGACGCTGGAAAGAGGAGCGATCGTGACAACCGGCACCCTGAGTGCACCGGTAGACTGCACGAGCAGCGCAAATCTGACAGCACGGTTTGCGGACGCCACCGTCGGTGTGGCGCTGAGATTTTCGTCGGATAACGCTCAAGATGACGACGGCAACGTTCGCAACAAAGGTGTACTGAAGTCAAGAGTCAATGTTGAGCATTACGACTGGCTCAATGGTGCATCGCCGTTCCCGCAGTCCGAATTCTAGTGGTAAGCCTTTGCGATCAGCCGCCACGGCGCTTGCTTGATAACTGGGTCAATTCCTTCCGGGGCGCGGGAGAAGCTAGTCGGAATGCAGGCGTGCCAAGTGGCTGAATCGCCTCTGATACCGGCCGTAGAATTCCACTTATCGTGACCGTCTGCAAAGGGTGGCGGATTCAACCGGTGGATGCAATAGTTTGCTGGAATCGTTAGACGCCCGTCCGCTCATCCTCTGATCCTGTGCGAGGATCGACCCGTCTGATGTCCGGGGCAGGAGCGGCGGCATAAGCCGCCGCGCCATTGCCGCCGCGCAAGCCGGTAACATGCGAATAGCGCAGAATAGGATCGTGAGCATCTTCAACCGCGCGTGAGAGGAAGTGGCGCCCGATTTCGGTCGTTATGGCCTACGCGTTAGCGACAACCTTGTTGCAGAGAGCCAAATGAAGAAAGGAAAGACGAAACTTACCCGCCATGATGCTGAGCGCCTTTTCGAGGGTCTGCCTAATGGGAACGTGAAAGTATCGAGCCGGCCAGAGAACCCATTCGATGCAGGGGTGTTCGACGAGGTCGAGCGCGTCGACGACGAAGCCAAACTCTGGAAAGACAACCTCATTACTCTTCCGATGGCGATCGAGTTGCCTGCTGCCTACGAGTCGGTATCTCGCATGCGCGAGTCGATGGCGAGGGCATGGCGCGCGAAGTGGGTAAGGGAAGGTAAAAACGAGGTTGTCACTGAGTTTCCTGAAGGTTGGACAGCCGTTCGCCCGGAAAGCGGACCCATAGAGTTGCGAGATCCGTCCGGCGTGGTCCGCGCCATATACGGGTGGGCCGAGGATGCTGAGCTCAGGATTCTGCCGCGGTATCTGGTTGAGTCACAGACGAACAGTTCAAGCGGACTGGGCAGCTTGCTCGTCCGTGATCGCGCAAACGGTCAAGTACTTGAGAGGTCGTCGATCTGGTCGGCTCAAACTGGTACCAACCATCCCGATTGGGCCCGGTTGTCAGAGTGGCTCAACTTACACTATCCACAACATCGCGACCCGCTTCGGTACTGGGAAGATTGCGAGGAAAATCTCCAACACTGAGCTACTTTTTGGGGACTCTGTTCCCGCGTCTGCTGCACCCAGGGTGACGGGGGCGAAAGGAGGGCTCACGGCTTGATTGAGCTTCCGAGCTCGGCCACATTGTCGTGACTCGGCGTTGGCTTCGCGCGTATGCCATCGGCACCATGCCGAACTGGACGCTAACGAAATCCGGCAATTGATTGTCAAGCTGATCCGAAAGGGCGCGATCCTGGACGCTAACCACAGATGCGCACGCGGTTCGGCTTACACCCGCTGCCTCATCCAGCATGCAATGCTCATGCGGTCGCGCGTGGCGGGCAGCACCTCGTGTTCAAACTCCGCCGAGAGAAACAAGAGCAGCGTTCCGGCGCGCGGAAAGACGTCGTGATAAGACTGATCGGCAAGGTATAGCCGAAGTGCGCCGCCCTCGGCGTCCTGCCACGCTTCGTTGAGGTAGAACACAGCGGAAATCACGCGGCTGTCGCTGTTACGCAGGCAGTCGAGGTGGCGTGCGTATCCGGCACCTGGCGGATATACCGCGTAGTGTGATTCGCTATCGACCAGACCGAGAAACAGGTCGCGGTTGAGCGCGTTCCGTAGCGCGTCGATGCGATCGGCGAACGCCTGCTGCCGCGTGCTCAGCGCGTCGGGTTGGAACCAGTGCGTGCTATCGCCGCGCAAAAGTGTGGCAGCGCGATTGGCCCCCACACGGGCTGGTGTCAGCAGCTGCGCGTCGTGCATGGCCATGCATTCGGTCGATAAGGCCTGCGTCTGGCTCTGTGACAAAAAGTTCGACACGACACACCAGCCGTCGACGGCGAGCGCGCGAGTCGCGATGTCGAATTCGCTGGATCGGGAATTCGACCCGACATCGATTGCCTCGTCCGGCGCGGCGTCGCCGATCAGGCAATCAACCAGCAATTCGATTTCCGCTTCAATCAGGGGGTGTTCCAGAAATGCATCCGTTTTATTTGTTCTTCCGCTGGCAGCTCGATCGAGTACTCGCTCGGGTCTGCTACCAGCTGGTCAAAACCATCAAGCGTTGTCGGGGGCGCGTCGAACGCGGGCATTGACACACGCCGGACCCAGGAGGAAGAGCCGGGTCGAGGTGGTCGATCTGTTGGGACAACCGCGCAGTCTACACGAGTGGGACGAAGGCTGAACGAGCGACCACGAAAGACCCTGGATTACGAAACACCGGCTGAACGATTCGATCGAACTATTGCATCGACCGGTTGAATCCGCCAGGTTGACGCTAGCGGCCAAACTTCTTTAGCCAGCTCACCGGAAGCCCGTGCTTTCTGGGAATCTCCGCGTTTCGTTTCGAGGTTTGCCGCGGTCCGGTTCGACCGCGTCTGACATTCATACCTTTCAGGCGGCTGGTTGCGGCTTCGACCAACGTCGTTCGCACCTGCACGCGGGTCGCTTCGTCAAAGATAGAACTCGCTATCTCGTCGATCGCTAGTGCAATGAGCGCATCGCGCTTTTCCGGCTGTAGTTGCAGCCAGGGGCCCCACGGATCGATTGGAATCGGCCTTCCGCCAAGAACTAGCGAACCACCTGCGTCATCGGCCACACCCCCGAGAAGGCGCCCTACAAGTACCGGCAACGGAAAATGCCACCATGGCCAGCTCGTCGTGGGTGACAGCATGAAAGCCGTCAAAGTGCCGTTCTGCTTCCCCATCCCGATGATCTGTCCGCTAGCGTTGATATCGAACACAACCTCCAGATGCCATCCTGGATCCGAAATCAGCTTGTCCAGAAGCGTCGTCGTCCCGTTTTGATAGAGAAAAGCTCCAAAATGAAAGCCGTTGTTTAACGACGGATCGTCAAACACGCAACTGCCGACCACATCACCACTGTTGTTGATTGCCGTTGCAGTACCCTCGGTTGCTCCAGCGGGCAGCGGGATAGGCTGAAAGACCGGCGTCGCCTGCCGTGTGTCGCACGTTCCCGGAACGGCCTTGTATGTGGGCGGCGTGCCGGCTGCTCCGCAGGCTACCCCGGCGTCGTTAATGCCGTACGCGCTTTCCATCGCATCCAGCATCTTTGTGGTGCCGCTCGCGACGCTATGTACTCCCGGCTTCCCGGAATCGCTAAAGCCAACTGCTTCTCCCTGGTTGTTTATCACGGCAAGATTAAGCGCCGGAACAGTGGCAACGAGACGGTTTGCGGGCACGCTGAACAGGAAACCCTCTCCGTTAGTGCCGCCGCCGCAAACGAGCCCCTGATCGTTGACATCGGCCGCCCATGAGATCGGCCCGACCAGGTTCGAGAGGTCAGTCACATTCCCGGCGTCGACGATGATGGCGGACTCGGTTGCGTAGTTGTCCGTTGTCATGCTGCCCACAGCGATAAGGCCGTCGTTGATACCCCAGAGGGTCGTGTGATTCGGAGGCGCAAGGGTAGAGGTAAGCCAGCCGTTTAGCCATTGCGCGCCAACCGGCCGCGATTGCCCCTCGTCGTTCACAAATGTGGTTCCGGCTGCCTGACCATCATTACCCAATGAGTATGCTTCCGCGCTCACGGGGGCGTCAGGATCAGGTCCCAATATTGGCAACAAGGAATACATAGCGTCCTCCATCGCCCGAGAACCGGGCATCATTCGCCTGTTTCAGGAAGGCACGGTGAAGTGCCGCAATGAAATGCATACTGGGACCGAATGTCCTCGGTGATGTCGCGACCGACGTTAGGCATCCGTGCGAGGCCGTTTCGGAGAAACAGCCCGACGCGGCGCAATCAACGGTTCTGCTCAAAGACGACGGGTGGGGTAACCGACTCATTTACATGGAGGCGGAATATATCCGGACGTGCGTAGTGCCCTACGACATCGAAGTCGTATTTTCCCCTCGCGAGGTCAGCGAGATCCAGTTCGTGAACAAGCAGGGCATCTTCATCGAACACGGGCCCGGCAAGCACCTCTCCTAGTGGTCCCACTATGCAACTGCCGCCACGCATGAGAACGGTATCCGGATTGTTGCCCTGGACGGCAGCATAGTTGTCCGGCGCATCGCGGCGCCGTAAATGCTGACACGCAGAGAGCACAAAACAGCGGCCTTCCATCGCAATGTGCTGCATTGAAGCAACCCAGGTGGGCCGACTGTCCGCTGTCGGCGCGCAATAAATCTGTATTCGCTTCGCGTACATGGCCATGCGCAAAAGCGGCATGTAGTTTTCCCAACAGATCACCGCACCCAGCCGACCGAAAGGCGTATCGAATACGGGAAGCGTCGACCCGTCGCCAAACCCCCAGATCAACCGCTCGGCCGCTGTGGGCATCAGCTTTCGATGTTTTCCCAGCAGTATTCCATCGGGCGCCAGGAAGATGACAGTACAGTAGAGCGTACCGCCGTCGCGCTCAATCACACCGACGATCAGGTATTGCCTCAGGTCGCCTGCGATCTGCGCGATTCGATTTGTCCACACAGATGGCACCTCGATCGCGCTGTCAAAGTACCGGCGATAGTCCTCTCTGCCTTCAGGCGTCCTCTCGCCGACGGGAGCGCCGAAATGCAGTCCCTTGGGATAGGCGGATACGAAGGCTTCCGGGAACACAATCAATTGCGAATCGAGTTTCGACGCCGCGACTACGTCCCGTTCGAGCTTGGCCAGCGTTCGTTCGACATCGAACATGGCCGATCCCGTTTGCATGACCGCTGCACGCAGAACTTGCTCCATTCTGACCTCCGGTTCGAAGGCGTTAGTTCACTTTATTAAAGGGCGAGAATTGGTGCGCGCATAGATTTTTTGGCCATCGTTCAGTTCTCACATCGTTGAACGCCCGTCAGCCCGTCACTACGCCCTTTTCAGCGGATGACAAAGGCAGGTGGATTGATTCGCCGAGTCGGGCAACTGCGCCGGAGGACCCAGACACGTCGGAATGTGGGCAGAGAAAAGTCGTGATCGTGATGTGGCGGCAATTTCAGTTTAGACGCGGCGGTACTCCCTGCTATATGCCATTCGCATATGCACAGACGGCTCGCAGAAGCCTTTCGACGCTGGATTTGCCTGTGTAGTGGGGCACGCTTGTCTCATCCGCGCCCTTGAATACGGAAAAACAGACGGTGCCGTTCACGCCCGCTTCGCGCGACCTTCATTTGAACTGGCACTCTCGGCCATGTTCAGCCGGTCGCCCGCTCACTCGGCCAGACATTCAAAAGTCGCTTTCATGCTGAAAGCTGCCGCTCGCTTTGCTCCGTGACCCGGAAGAGGCTTGCCGTTGAACCTCCGACTATGGGTTGTGTGCGCTTCCGTCGACAACAGTTAGTCCAGGCGGCTTGGCGAGTATTCGCATCGCTGCTGCAGCGAGCATCTTCGATGACCTGCATGAGTGCCTCGCAAGAGAACGGCTTGTGCAGATAGACATCGAAGAGCCGGGCAATGTCTCGCTGACTGACAGCGTCTCCCGTCATTGAAACGAGGAAAGCCGCGGAGCGAATCGGCGTTTCCCTCAGCGACCGTGCGACAGACTCATTGTCCTCAGGCTTCGATCGGATTCTAAGCCTCGAGGACATCGTACAAACACGGGATACGGAGGCGGACCGCATGTGTCGCGATCTAACCCACAGCGCCAGACGGAGAGTTGGATCCGACCCACCGGTCGCAGCGCGCATGTCTGTCTACCAATTCGCACTGGTCGCCATTAAAAATCCAATATTTTCAATTAGTTGTGTGATCGCTTACCGCGGTGACACCGTTTGGCACGCACTTTGCCTTGATCCTCATCGAGGAGTATCTACACCCTCAAAACAAGCTCTGACATTCCTGACTGACTAATTTACCCTTGGAGAATCGAAATGAACGCGCTGGTAATCAAAGACCTCCCCGTAGTCGTTGAGATGGATCGTACTGCAATGACCGCCGTCAGCGGCGGCAGGTTGCCGCAGCAGATCGTGAACATCATCCAGGCCGTTGGCGACTATGCAAATGACGCTCCTACTCAGCACAGTTTTACTGGCAGTGGGACTTCTGTGACGTACTAACAGAAACACGGTGATTTCGTAGCTCAAGGCCCCGCCAACGAGGGGCCTCTTTGAATTCGCTTCCGGTGACTTTATCTGCGCTGCCCCGATACCGACCGTTCCGCTTCAATTCGACGGGTTGTTGTGAGCGTGAGCATTCTTTCCGAGGGCATTACGACCGTCTTCTTGTTCACGATCGATGAGGTACTAGGCTTCCGGTTCCTCACCAGGCGTGCTCAACTTTTCTCCTCGTAAAACAACGGACTCCCACGCGGACCGCGGACGCGAAACACCATGACGACGCAGGTCCCAGCACCTCGTTGGCTTAAGCCGCCGTCGGTGTGGCGACCGGCCAGCGGCGGCTAAGTCGAATAGTTGTTCCCGAAAATGCCACTTGAACGTACGGACCGGTCAGTTTTCTGCCAGTGAGAGCGCGCACCGTGACTGGCCGTTGAGGGTCGGTCTGAGGCATTCACATAGGTGGGCCGAGTGTTTGACTCGGCCCTGCCACCACCGGTCATTCGACACTGACGCCTGAATCGCTGATAATCGGTAACTGCCCGCCGTTATATCCCTGAGTCTTGGTCGCAATCATGCTCAAACTCGCCTATCTGTTTCTCTCGATCACGCTCGCCACCCCGCTCTCGGCCCTAGCGTACGGTAGTGATAATCCAGACTACGATCAATGCATTCTGCATTCGTTGGAAAACAGTCAGAGCAGCTTTGCGGCTCGCCAGATCAGCAACTCGTGCGACGCGATTTACAGAAATGGCGCAATGCTTTTGCCGCGCGAAAGAGCGTATCACCTGTGTGTCCTGCAAAATGTGCAGACCGTGAGAGGAGCATTTGCGGTCAACGAGATACTGCATGCATGCCGACGTCAAAATCAGATGTAGGACGGACGCCATTGACGATTGCAGCCCTGAGATTCGCAAGATTTAATTGCGATTGCGTTCATTGACCTCGCCCCGTGGAGACGTGGCGAGACACTGGCACGAACGGCTGCTTCCGGAAAATGCCAAGGTCCGCTTCGGGTCCGACTACTGCCCGACCGGAGGCATCAATGGCGGAGCACGCCGCCAGCTCATCGTCGGACCGGGTGCGGCCAAGAAGGGACCGTCGGCTAGATAGAGCCGCTCGGGCCACCCTCCGCCACAAACCACGGATTCGCGAAATCGACGTCGCTGCTCTGCCCGCGCTTGCCGTAAGTCAACACCGTGCCGTCCATCGACATGACGCGACCACCCGCGGCCGACAGCACCGCGTGCCCCGCGGCGGTGTCCCACTCCATTGTCCGGCCGAGCCGCGGGTAGATATCCGCCGCGCCGCTCGCGATGGCGCAAAATTTCAGCGACGAGCCGACCGACACACATTTTGCGTCGGGGTAGCGCTGGATAAATTCGTCGGTATCGGCCGACGCGTGCGATCTGCTTGCGACGATGGTCGGCGGCTCGCAACGGGCGCGCACCGCGATTCGCTGCCGGTTGCGTATTCCGCGATCAGCACCGACCTCCGACATGCACGCGTAACCGGGGCGGCCCGAGTACAGCATGCGCGTCGCCGGTGCAAGCACCACGCCGATCAGTGGCGTACCGTCCCGTATCAACGCGATGTTCACCGTGAAATCGTTGCGGCCCGCGATGAACTCCTTGGTGCCGTCGAGCGGATCGATTAGAAAAAAGGCTCGCCCCAGCACGTTCGGCATCACGCCCGCCGATACCGCCTCTTCGGCCACGCACGGCACGCCGCGATACACCGCGCGCAATCCGTCCACGATGACCGCCTCGGCGGCGTGATCGGCTTCGGTTACCGGCGACCGGTCCGCTTTGGCCCATACCGGGCACCGGTTGTCAAAATACTCGAGAATCTTTTCGCCCGCCGCGATGGCGAGCTGCTCGAAACGGTCCAGCGTGCTGGCATCCACCGACAACGCGTCTTCCTGTTCAATCATTCAAAAACCCCCGCTCCTTCAACCATACCTCCACTCGCTCGACCGTTTTCTCCACCGAGTGCCCGACGGTATCGAGCCGGATCTCCGGTGACTCGGGCACCTCGTACGGAGAATCGAGTCCGGTGAAGTTCTTGATCTCGCCGCGCAGCGCGCGCGCATACAGGCCCTTTGGATCGCGGCGGACGCACTCCGCAATCGGTGTCTCCACAAACACTTCGATAAACTCGGTCTCGTCGAACAGTTCTCTCGCCGCGTCGCGATCCGCGCGAAACGGCGAGATGAACGACACGATGACGAGCAGTCCAGCATCCACCATCAGCCGCGCGACTTCGGCCACCCGTCGGATATTCTCGACCCGGTCGCGGTCCGAGAAACCCAGGTCGCGATTCAGGCCGAAACGTACGTTGTCGCCATCGAGAACGTACGCTATGTGACCCGCTGCTATGCAAGCGCCGCTCGAGCATCGAGGCGATCGTCGATTTTCCAGACGCCGACAGTCCGGTCAGCCACAACACGGCCGCCTTCTGGTTTTTCTGTTTGGCACGCGATAGTTTGTCGACATGCATTGTGTGCCAGGAGATATCGCTGCCGGCGATATCGGTCAGGTCCATGTCTTTCCCCTATTCTTTTCGACTGGCCGAAATGCGGGACGCCGCATCAAGAAATGGTATCTAGTTGTGCGTCGCTGCGATTCGCCGCCGAGACCGTCACGAACGAAGCGGGCGCACGTTGCGGCGAAGCGGGCAGCACGACCGGTGTTTCGCCAACGGCCATGGGCGCTTTCTCGACGATGAAGTCGCCCATTACCAGCACGTCCAATCCTGTCGAAAAGAAGCATCGAATCGCATTCAGCGGCGATTCGATGATAGGCTGATCCATGATGTTGAAGCTTGTATTGAGAATAACCGGAATGCCGGACAACTTCTCGAACTCTTTGATCAGACCGTAGTAGCGCCGGCTGGACGTCGCCGACACTGTCTGTAGGCGCGCGGTGCCGTCGACGTGCGTGATGGCTGGCAACAGCGCCTGCTTGTCGGGCAGCACGTCGCACACCATCAGCATGAACGGCGATTCGCCCGAGAAGTCGAAGAACTTCGACACGTCTTCCGCCGCGACGGACGGCGCAAACGGCCGGAACAACTCGCGATGCTTGACCTCGGCGTTGATCTTGTCTTTCATGCCCGGCAGCGTTGGATCCGCGAGAATGCTGCGGCCGCCGAGCGAGCGCGGACCGAACTCCATCTTGCCCTGAAACCACGCGACGATCTTGCCCTTCCGCAGAATGGACGCGGTTTCAGCGCAGACGTCGGCCGATCTCCGATAAGCTACCTTCGATTGGCGAAGCACGTCTTCGATCGCCTCGTTCGAGTGCTCGGTGCCGATATACGGGTGCTCATGGTGATAGCGCTTCTCGCCCTTCAGCAGGCCGTTGTACAGGTAATACGCCGCACCGATGCAGGTGCCGTTGTCGCCCGCGCCCGGCATCACATAGATGTTCTTGAACTGGGTTTCGCGCATCACGCGCCCGTTCGCGACGCTGTTCAGCGACACGCCACCGGCGAGCACGAGGTTGCGCGTGACGGTCTTCTTTTCGAGCACCCGGCACAACTGCAGGATGCTTTCCTCGATCACCCGCTGAAACGCCGCCGCGACATCCCGGTGATGATCCTCGAACGGTGCGCCGCGCTTGCGTGGCGCGCCGAATGCCTGGTAGAACGCGTCGTTGCAGAAGCGGCCGGTGACTTGCGGGAAGTCGAACAGCGACAGATCCAGTTCGATCTCGCCGGCCGCGCTGATCCGCACGAGCGACTTCGCCTTGTCGTAGAACCGCTCGGGATCGCCGCAAGGCGCGAGGCCCATCGTTTTGCCTTCGTCGTAGTTCGGCTTGAAGCCGCAGAACTCCGTCGCGGCGGAATAGAAGCAACCCAGAGAATGCGGAAACAGGCTCTCGCCGAATGCCTGCAGCATGCGGCCCTTCGCATGGCCGAGCCATGTGGTCGACCACTCGCCCCAGCCGTCGATCGACAGCAGCGCGGCTTCGTCGAACGGTGAGACGAAATAGCTGCCGCCGATATGCGACAAGTGATGGTCGATGAAATGCACTTTGGGACGCGCTCCGCGCCGGTCCCACGTTCTGTTGTACCAGTTCCAGAACGCTTTCTGCCGCGCTCTCAGTCGCAAGAACTCATAGGAGATGAAAGAGCCCGCGGCCCGGTGCAGCGACGCCGCATACAGTGCCTTCGTGACGACATGCTTGTTCGGATTGAACGAGATCGCGATGTGGTCGATGTCCGATGCTTTCAACCCGCTGCGCGCGAGACAGCTTTCGATCGCGCGCTCCGGAAACTTCTGGGAATGTTTTTCGCCCGTCAGGCGCTCGTCTTCCACGGCAACCAGCAGTTCGCCATCGGCAACGACACATGCGGACGAGTCATGAAAAATGTAGTTCAGACCAAGGATGTTCATCAGACGGACTCTTACAGGTTGTGTTGGGTCGCGAGACCGTGTTCGGGAGCGCCGGCCCCGATGCGGGCGACGAACGCGCCGAAGGCTTCGAAGCCGTCGACACTGCGCGGCGCGTTCACATAGCCGGAATCGCGCCGGTCCTGCTCCGCCTGCATGTCCGCGAGAAGCCGTGCATAGTCGCTGCTCAGCGGCACGCCGATGGCCGCATAAATGCGTTCGACGGTATGCTGGATTTCCGTGGTGAACTGGTCGAACGTCAGGTAGGTGATCGCGTTGCTTCGCTCCAGCTCCCCGCAGAATTCAATCAGTTTCAAACACTCCTCTTTACGGAATTTCATGTTTTCTTTATCCCAATCCGCGATGAGTTGCGGGTCGACGCCGTGCTTCGCTTTTGTACAGATATCCGACATCGTCACGTACGAACTGACAAATCCTTCCGGCGGCCTGACAATAGCCACGAAATTAGCGTCATTGAATTCATCGTGTAATAATTTATACAGATCGACACTCTCATTTTCTTTCGTCAGCCATGTACGACCGCCGCCACGATAATAAGCGGTCTTTTGAACTGTTTTTCTGAATGTGAGCAAAAGTTTGCGTTTTTCTCTCGCGCTCAGCATTTGCACTTCCATTACACGCTTCAGAACTTCAATAAACGGGAAGCGCCGGAACGTGAAATAATGGTGATACATGCGTTCTTCAAAAAATATTCCGTGCTCCTCGACACTGCCCAACTGGTGTTCGTGAATCTTCGCGGCAAGCCGGCCTAATTCGGTATTCGGCCAATAGCTGATTCCCTCGACGCATTTTCGCAAACCCAATATATCGAGGATTTTCCACAGCGTGATGAACGGAAAGCGCCATTCCAGATGCGTCAGGGAAAAGAAGGTATTCGCGTCGAGCGACAGCGTCCGCAGCAGGAACGTGGTTCCGCTCCGCGGCTGGCTCATGATGAAAACCGGCCTGGCCAACTTCTGCTGCGTAAACCGTGAAAACAGAATCTCGTCAAGATACCAGAGCACGGTGAAAAACGGTGCATAAATCAATTCCTTGCAAAGATGCCATGCCATGCTGCGCTTCTGATTCAGCGTCACCTCGCGGCTTCGAATAACCTCCCTCGCGACGACAAGAAATGACCGCCACAAAAAGAACGGACAACAGGTAACCAGAAAAAAATAACTGATCAATACCATAAACAACACCACTCACCTCCCCATACTTCAGTTTAAAAATTAATTCCTTCTGAAGAACGATGTGCGTTATCACGAAATTGACTTTGATTATCATATATCTACAAATGGTCTCGATGCATCTGCAGATTTGCAGTCTTGAACTGCAAAATTGCAGTGCATAACAATTTATACAGACGTGCCTGCACTTAATTATCCATATTGATTTAAAACAGCGGCGCGCGACCAGTGATTTCACATTGTTTGACTATTGGCGCATATCGGTGATGCAGTTATGATCCGATCCAGACGATAGATCGCGTAAGGAAATACGGTGTATGTCAAAAGAAAACTGGGACGACCTGCGGGTCGTGCTGGCCGCTTCGCGGACCGGCAATTTCGGCGAGGCGGCGCGTCTGCTGTCAGTTAACGAAAGCACGGTGGTCAGGCGGATTGCTCAGGTCGAAGAGCGGTTGGCCGCGCGCCTGTTCGATCGCGTCAAAGGCAAACTGACGCTGACGGATGCGGGCCTCGAAATCGCCAGCCTCGCCGAGCGCATCGAGATCGAAGTGCAAAGCTCCACGCGGACGATTTCCGGCGCCGATGTTCGCGTCGCCGGCACCGTACGCGTCACGTCGGTGCCGATCCTCACCAACCGTATTCTCATTCCGGCGTTGCCGAATCTGCTCGGCCAGCATCCAGACCTCAACGTCGAACTGGTCGCTGAAGCGCGTTCGCTGAGTTTGACCAAGCGTGAAGCGGATATCGCGATTCGCCTCGCGCGGCCGCGCGACGAAGTCAGCGTGGTCGCGAGAAAACTGGGCGATCTGCCGTATGGTGTCTATCTGCGCGAGGGCGCGGCAGAAGACACGCTGCGATGGGTCACCTACGATGATCGGATGAACGATCTGCCGCAAGCGGAGTGGATGGCGAAAACCATCGGACTTGGACAAGGGTCGGCGGGCCAGGTGATGGTCAACGATGCGGAGGCGCTGCTCGCCTGTGTACAGGAAGGTCTGGGCAAAACGCTGCTGCCGGTCGCCGTCGGCGAGAGCATCGGCGGCCTTGTCCGTGCGACGCAATTTCCTTGCGACCTGACACGCGAAATCTGGCTGCTCGTGCATCCCGACCTGCGCAAGCTGAACCGGGTGCGCACGGTTATTGACTGGGCCGCGGCGACGGTGAACGCGCTCGCGTCGCGCCACGCCGCCGGGTGTTGAGGCGAGCGCTTAGCGGAACAGATAGTCTTCGCTCGAACTGCGCAGTTTGATGCCGGTCGCCCGAGCCGTTTGACCGATGATCCACTCGGCCAGTAGGCTGCTTTCGTGCGCCGATGCGCCGACCACCTGAAAGTGAAACGGGCACGTACTGCTGTCCATTTTCGCCACCCGCGTGCCACGGCTGACGTCGAAGCGCCAGCCGGCCAAACGTTCCTTGAACGGCGCGTTCCAGTGCGGCGCGATCGCTTTTTCCACCTGCGTCGATTCCGCCGCGCCGATCATTCTGGTGGTCGCCGCCTGGATCGGCACGATGTCGCGGCACGCGACCGGCATCGCGCGCGTCAGGTACATGTCGACGAGCAGATCGTAGGCGTCGATGTCGGTCGCGAGCTTGAAAACCATCGGCATGTTGCCGCCCATGATGCGCGGATTCGCCTCCACCAGCACCGGCCCGTGTTCGCTCAGAATGAGCTCAATGTGGAAGATGCCGAAGTCCAGCCCCACGCTGCGCACGACCTCGACTGCGTAAGCGCGCAACGCATCCGCCACTTCCGACGACACGGGAGCCGGCATCGTCGTGCCCAGTTCGATCGCGGGTTCGTCAATGCAGCGCTTTCTGGCGGAGACGATCAGCGGCACCACTTCGCCGGCGGCCGCCGCGACCTCGACGGATAACAGCGGCCCGTCGATGTAATCCTCGAGCAGCGTTTGCGGTGAAATCGCGTCCAGCAAACCGGCAGGCAACGCAAGCTGCTTGCCCAGCGAGGCGAAGTACGCGCGCAGCCGGTCTTCGTTGTCGATCTTCTCGGCCAGGATACTGCCGCCGCCGCTCAACGGTTTCGCGATGACCGGATAGCCGATGTGCGCCGCGCGCACGAGTGCCAGCTCAAGGGTGTCGACGACGAAATGGCCGACAGACCTCAGGCCGCTCGCGCTGATCCGGTCGCGGCAAGCGGCCTTGTTCTGCGCCAGCGACAACGCGGCCGGGTCGGTGCCCGCGAGGCCCAATCGCTGCGCGCAACGCGCCACCGAATTCGCGCAGTACTCAAGCACCGTCACCACCGCGTCGAGCGGATGTTTACGGTTCAGCTCGGACAGCGCGGCAAACAGTTCGTCCTCGTCTCTCGACGCATCGATGCGGACGATCCGGTCGGCCAGACCGCGTGCTTCGATCGCCGACAGATCGCCGAGAAATTCGACAAACTGCTTCGACGAAACGAACGTGACTTCGTGTCCGCGGCGCTTCGCGGCAAGCAGCGCATTCAATCCGACCGGATTACTGTCGACAAACGCGATATGCATGATTACCCCACTTCTTTTTCAAGGAAGCCGGCTTGGTTCCCGAACGCCGCCCGGCGAAACCGGGCGAACAGCGGCACCAGCGCGGCGATGACTATCACGATGAGCGTGACCGGCGCGAAGCCGATTTCGCTCACCAGATAACTGCCGCCCAGCGAGACGGCCAGCATCAGGCCGAGCGCCCACGCATTCGCGTTGGCCATGATTCTGGGCATGCTTGCCGACGGCACAGAGGTGAGCACGAAGCGCATATGCACGCAGTACGCGGCCTCGAAGCCGAACGCGAACACCGCGTACATCGGCACGCCGAACGCAGGGCGCGTGATGAAGATCAGCGGAATCAGCGTGGCGAGCGCGAGGCAGTGCGACAGTGGCCCGATCGTGCGATAGCGGCCGCCCGCGACACCGATGCGCGCCGCCGCGAGCGCGCCGACCACATACGCGATATTAGTAACGGCCTGCAGCAGCGCGATACCCGATGCCGGCATGCCGAGTTGGTCGACCGCGAAGACCGAACGGGCGATGTTGTGATACCCCTGAAAGAGCGCCACCGCGGCAATGAAATAGACGAGCGCCGATTGCGCATCCGGATCGGCGCGCTCGTTCACCGCGCGCGATTTGCCGGACTGATCGGCGGGTTGGCGTGCTTTGGCGACCGTCGCATAGCTGCAGGCCGAAATCAGGTGAAGCGCGATCGACAGTGCGATGACCTGCTGCGAACTCAGACGCGGCAGGAACAGCGCGCCGGCCAGCGCACCCACACCGCCGCCGAACAGCATCGCTGTGTTGTAGTACGACGCGGCGCGATCCAGCGTGGCGCCCGTAAAAAGCCGCTTGACCGCGACGGGGCGCGCGACCTTCGACAGGTTGTCGAACGTGCCCTTGACAACGAGAATCCCGAGCAACGGATAGAGATCGTTCAGCAGCCGCATCGCGACCAGCAACGAAAGCGCCGAGCCCACTTCCGCCGCGATCAGAAGCGAGCGCCCGTCGTATCGCGAAGCGAGCGACCTAATCAGCGGCAACGCCAGCACTGCCGGCACCCACTGTGTCAGGACGATGCCGTTTGAAAAGACCGGGGAGTGGGTTTGTGTGAACACGGCGGCTGACAGTGTCATCAGCAGCAGGAAGGTTGCGACCGTTGACGCGAATATCGCCGCCCAGATTCGCACGAACGTCGCGTCGCGCACGACCCAGGTTTCCGGCAGGTTGAGTGACCGTTGATTCACGGAATCCTATGCCTTTTCGGCTAGTTAAATGATCGAGATGAACTTGATAAAGCCGCGCACGCTGAATATAAGCGGCGATGCTTAAAATTCAATTTCTTCTAAAGTAAGCATCCAACCAGCGAAGCTATACATTCCGCCTAACCGTCGAAAACACCTGGGGCCATTCAAAAATGCGAAACGACTTTCTCAAACCGGTCGGCCAGAATGGATCTTCCTTGATTAAACCGAGGACCTGCTCCGGCGTTTCCGCCTCGACCACCCACAGGCCGCCTGCACCAGTGCCGTCAGCCGTGTCGATCAGCGGTCCGGCCTGCAGAAACGCCGCCTTGTTTTTTTGAAGAAACGCCAGATGGAGTTTCATATTTTCCGCACGAGCAGAGGCAATCGCCTCGTTGTCCTCGAACTGCACACAGTAAATCATTTTATTTTCCCGAATGACGCTATGCTGGACATAGTAGCATCGGTACGGCAGGTTTTACTCGCGCATATTTGCCTGGCAGAATTGCATTAATGCGGGCGGTGGGGATGAACTTTGCGCTGTTCAATCCCATGGATTAGAACCGCAGTCCGTTGAGAAACTAAAACCAGAACTCGCCGGGCGTGGCGGCGGGATCGTTACGCGCTCAACTGGTCGCCGGTTTCCGGATGGAGCTGAATTTGTCTGCAAGCCCTGCCGGTAGATGCTTGTTTAGCCTTTGAAGATAGCGATAACGGTGCCCACGCGGCTGCTAGTGCCGGTATGGCTGTGGCCGTCGTTCCAGAGCTAAAACCAGCGGCTGCCGAGGTCGCCGAATTGAGCTTTCGGATATTGGGGAAACTTGACGTAGCGGTTGAACACGTTGCTGACTGGTTCAAGACGCGCGCCTGGCTGTCGGCCACACCCGCTCCTCAAATTGATCAGATGGAACCGGCTCCGAATACAAAAAGCCTTGCGCAAAGTCACAACCCACGGCGGCGAGAAAATCACGTTGATCCGTCGTCTCGACCCCCTCGGCAATAACCTGCAATCCCAACTTGTGAGCGAGCATGACCATTGCTTCGCAGAGCGCCTGATTGCCGCCGTCGAAACCGAGGTTCTGTACGAATGAACGGTCGATCTTGAGATAATCGATGTCGAAGCGCTTCAGATAGGCCAAGGACGAGTAACCGGTCCCGAAGTCGTCGATCGAAATCCCGATTCCTGCCTCGCGGAAACTCAGCAACTTCTCGTTCAATTCGGCGTCCAGTAACAGCCCTTCGGTTATTTCAATTGCCACGCTCTGTCTAGGCATGCCTTGCCGAATGAGGTATTCCGACCATTGGATACACACCAGATTGTCCTGGCGAATCTGCACCGGTGAAATGTTGACACTGATCTGAAACGATGGATGGAATCGTCGGCGCCATTGATGCGCCTGGCGCACGGCCTGTTTGAATACCCAATCGCCGATCGGAACGATGAGCCCCGTGTCTTCGGCCAATGCGATGAAATCCAATGGACTGATCGTGCCGCGCACAGGGTGCAGCCAGCGAATTAGCGCTTCAGCTTTGTAAATTTCGCCAGTCGCCAGATTGACGATAGGCTGGTAATAAACACGGAACTGTTCGACTTGCAGGGCGGTACGTAGATCGCTCGTGAGACGCTGGCGCTTTTCTGCCGCCACTTGCAACTCGGGCGTAAAGTAGTGGAAACGGTTGCGCCCCGCGGCTTTGGCCGCGTACATAGCCTGGTCGGCATTCTTGAAGAGAACATCCAGTTCTGTCCCGTCGTCAGGGTAAAGCGTGACTCCGACACTCGCAGAAATGAAAGCCTCGTCCGGACCAAGCTTGAAGGGTTGGGCCAGCGCGGCGATGATCGTCTTCGCGATCTGTTCGATGCTCCCGGTGTCGTCCAACTCGGGCAGAATCACCGTGAACTCGTCACCGCCAAGTCGAGCGACCGTGTCGAATTCACGCACACACGAGGTAATGCGCCTCGCGGCCTCGATCAGCAGGATGTCGCCCATATCGTGTCCGAGCGAGTCGTTGACCTCCTTGAAGCGGTCGAGATCGATCAGCATCAAGGCCATCGGCCGCCCGGAGCGATGGGACACGCCGGCTTCGTGCTCGAGACGGGCATGAAACATCTGGCGGTTCGGGAGATGGGTCAGCGCATCGTAATTAGCCTGTTTCCATATCGTTGCCTCGAATGCCATCCGGTCCGACAAATCACGACCGACCGCCAACACGGAGTTCACCTCGCCCGACGCGTCGATCTCTGGAGTGAGCCTGATATGGCTGCACTGTTCCTGTCCGTCCTTACTGAGCCATCTCAGTTCGAATTGGCGACTTTTCCCGGTTGCAATGGTTTCGCTGATCTTCTTCTCGTAAGCCAGCGCGTTAGCACCGCCCGGTATCTCTGAGGGCCGTTTGCCGAGCGATTCGCGAAGGCTGCGGGCCGCCGAGACACAGAAAGCCGGATTGGCGTAGGTGCGGCGCAGCTCCCGGTCGTAGCGCGTGATCGTGTCAGGTGAATTCTCGATCAACGTGCGCGACTCCTGCTCTTTGGCGACGAGCTCGGCCGTTCGCTCGATGACCGTCTGCTCCAAGGTAGCGTTGATCTCGTTGATCTTCTGGATCTTCTGCCCGATCGCCGCACTCATTCGTTCGAACCTGTGCGCCAATCTGCCCAATTCATCCTTTACGCCAATCTCACTGCGCGCGTCCACCGATGCCTCCGCCTCTGCGCCTGCATCGCTACCGGTGTCGTCCATCCTTCGCACCAGATCTTTGAGCGGTACAGAGATGCTGTGTGAAATGAAGTTGGCGAGGAAGATCGAAAGCAGAAACCCCGAAATGCCCACCAGTATGATCTGATCGCGTACGGACTGTGCCTCCGCCGTCAACTTCTTCTCCGGGATCGTACTGACCACAAACCATTTTGTGCCGGCGATACCCGTGTATGCAGCGAGATATCGGTCGCCATTCTTGCCATGGAAGTCGACGAAGCCATTTGGCTCGCCGTGCGGATCGGCGTTTGTGATTCTTTCGAGCAGACCCGGTTCAGCCTTTCCGTCGGTGCTCATTGAAGAGCCGTCGGCACGAACAATCAGCTTGTCGCTGCTGGCGTCAAGTACATAGATCTCCGTTCCACTGCCCACGGCGACGTCATTGAAAATCGATGAGAAATACTCGGGGCGAATCACTAGAACCAGATTACCGATCTGTCGATTGTCGCTCTTGCCGATGATGGCGCGCACCATCCCGAGATCTTGCTGACCGGCCCCGTTGTCATAGCTGCCCCAGTAAGGCCGGCCATTTCGATCGGGAGCCTGTTGGACCAGATGCACCACACTTCGCGTCAATTGCGCGAACGCCTGGGTGTCCGTGATCCGGTTGTCCTTATCGAGCAAATATTTCTGATTGATGAAATCAACCGCGCCGTAGTGCTCCAGGAGCAGTCGGGTCAGATCCTGGCGAGCTTCGCTCTGCTCCTTTTCATTGCCGTGTGCGACGCGGGTCAGCGCGTCTTGAACCTGATCGGAGAGCACCAGAAGGCTGCTCTCCGTCTCGATCTGCTCCATCCGCAACGAGATGTTTTTGGATACCTGTTTGACTACCTCTTTGGAAAATATCTCCGCTTTGTGCTTGAACTCTGCTGTTGACTCCACATACGATATGTAGCTGGAGACAAGTATCGGTATCAGCGAAAGCAGGATAAACGCGGTTATCAGCCGGTAGCGAATTTCGACCCGGCGCAGCAGATCCAACGAGAAGTAGGCGAATGCGCTTCGCAGCCAGGCGATCAGTGGGCTCATTTGTAGTGCATCTTCGCTTCATTCTTAACAGACTCGTCCAGGAGTTTTGCAGCCTGCATTGGCGTGATTTTCCTGAACAGCACATCCTGTATCAATCGATGCAAGCGCTCGATGGAATTGGAAGGTAGAAACGAATAGTACGGGCTGCCGGTCACGGCATAGCGACTGACCATGTTCGTGTAGTCGACAATCTTCTGATCGCTCACCACCATGCCCGGGAACTGCTTGAATGGGGAAATGTTCTGGCGCTTGATCTGGAGGATGGAAAACCCCTGCCCAGCGACGAACTCGAGAAAACGCATTGCCGCGGCCTTGTTGGGCGTTTCCGACACCGCAAACCCGGTTTCGCTGCCGATCACGGGCACCACCTGCTCGCCTGGCGCGTTCCACGGCGGGATGAGCACGCCAACTTCAAACGGATTGCCGTGCAGCAACAGACCGGCTGCCCAACTACCGTGAAAAGCCATTGCGACCTTGCCCTCCTTGAATAGCCGTATGCCATCATCGTAGCCAGTTGTCATGAACGATTCCTGTACGAAACCCCGTTCCGGCATCAGCCTGATCCTGGCGAAAATATCCGCTACCTGGGGGGTGTTCAAATCCAGCGTGCCATCGCTGATTTTGTCCTTCCAGTCTGGCTCGCGCGCAACCACATTGTTAGCAAAGCCTGAACTGAAGGGGCCATTGCCGAGCATATTTGGGAAGCCGCCGTTCCACATTATTGGCGTATAGCCCGCACGTTTGAGCTGTTCGCAAACCGCCAGGAATTCGTTGAAATTGGTCGGCAGCTGCCTGATCCCCGCCTTCGCAAACATGTCCTCGTTGTAATAGATCAAAGTCGTAGCCATTCCCCCCGCTATTCCAAAGTGCCTGGATTGGCGACTGGTCCAGTCCTTTTTGAGAGGATCGAGCATGTTGTTCCAGGCGGATGTCTTGCTAACGTCGGCGAGGAGCCCTTGATCGGCCAGGTCGGCCGCGTAGGCATTCGGGTTGATACTCACCAGATCGGGCAAGTTGCCGGAGGCGATCCGCGGCTTGATATTTTCTTCCACCGAATTGCCAATCATGAACTGCACATCCACGTGTATGTCCGGATTCAGCTTGCTGAATTCGGCAGCAATCTGAAGCATTTCTTCCGGCCAGTCAGGAGCCCAGACCAAGGCGGTGATGGTGGTACTGGCCGGCCCGCTCGTGCTCGAAGAATCGTGGTCTCGCTGATGGCAACCGCACAACGAGAAAAGAATGAAACAGGCCAAGACCGACAGCAAGGAGCCAAACTCAGTTTGTCGCACGTGGGGTTCACTTTTTCAGGTTCGGCATGGATTGGACGGCCCTCGGCAGAGGCTATGGGCGCATTCGATGGCAAACCGGTGAAACTTTCATCGCGGTCGAATCACTTGCATAACCAAGGCGGCGTCCCTGCAGCGGTAAGTTGTGACGAAGCCCGGCATGCCGCTGCGCATTTCATCACAAATCTTTCTCGCTGCCGGCCGATCTTTTGTCATCGACGACGCCTATCGATCGGCACCTGAATGTCTATAAAACAGGGCTGCTTAGAGCTCTTGACGGGTAGGCACTCACACGGCATATCGGCAACAGACGCAGATACTTTAACTGAAGGGAACGCCTGTACTTCCGGTCGTCCGCTCAGGGCCGATGACCCGCCGAGCGACTGGCAGGAATGGATGGCCGCTGTAGTTTGGAAGCTGCCGAATATGTGGTGATGGGTTCACGGTCGGCTTGGGGTCGATTTGAGGCAATCGCGGACCACCTTACTCCCGCAAGGGATGTCGACCGCCCGGATCAATCACGAACTGTGCTAGCAGTCGTTCACCGACCTCGCATAGTTTTCATTTCCTGTGACACCGGCCACACGTCTAGGCGTTAACCCTAAAAGTTCCGTCTCTTTATATCAATTTTCGCAACAAACATTACCTACCTCACGACTTACTCTGTCCAGTTCGCCAAATTACAATGCAATCACTGACTACGAACAAGCAAGTTCGCAGCAAGATAAAACCCTGAACTGGAGGTAAGTATCATGAAATCGCTGATTCAAGCCGTTGTCATCGCCGTCGCTGTCGCCGCTCCGGTCGCCGCGTTCGCGCAAGCCAACCAGCCCGTGACCCGCGCTCAAGTGCGCGCCGAGCTGATCCAACTGGAAAAGGCCGGCTATCAACCTGGTCACGCCGACCCGCACTACCCGGCTGACATCCAGGCTGCGCAAGCCCGCGTCGACGCGCAAAACGGCGTCGGTCAAGCCGCTACCGGCTTCGGTGGTGTGGTGAGCGGTACGTCGCAAGCGAGCCATGCGGCTCCGACGAGTGGCCCGAAGTCGGTCTACTTCGGTCAGTAAGCGGTAGGTGGCAGGCGGTTCGTCAAGCGCAGCTGTGTGGCCACGAAGCCCTACGGCGAAACGAACCGCGAGCACTTCCAAATAGCGCGTCCTTGCGACGCGCACCCCGATTCAAATGAACTGGCCCGCGACTCGGGTATCTCCGAGCGCGGGCCAGTTCGTATGCGGTTACCTCCGTCATCGGGCTCCCGATGACTTCGCCCAGGCCTTCACGGTCTGGGCGCTTTTTCGCGCCGCTCTGCGTGCGCCGCGATGAATTCTCAGTTGCCCGCGCTCAGTCGCGTGCGATCAGATCGCCGACCTGGCCGCGCCCGGTCACGAGGCAACTCGACAGGAAGCTCTCGCTCTGCGCGCTCGCGCCAGCGTCACCAAAGCCCTTTTTCAACGCGTCCGATTTGACGAGCGCCGCGCCCTGGTGACACGTAATCGTGCCGACCTCGCCCGCCTGCGCACGCATCAACGCCCGATCCGCCATCAGATAGCCAAGCAAAAGCACCAACGCAATATTGAACGCTTGTCGCATGGGTCGCCTCCTTTTCGAAGAGACTAACGTGAAGCGCGAATGCAGTGGCCTGGGGCTTTCCCGATTGTTGAAGATTCAATGATCCAGAATAAATCGCGGCTAGTGCGGGCGATTCGTAGCGCATTGAAGCGATTCAGTTTTATTCGATGCGCGTGACTGTGCGCGCAACCGTAGGCGTTTACGCCTACAGCCGAGTTTCGATCCGCGCGATGCGGCTATTGATCGCATGGCGCACCAGCGCATTCGACGGCACCAGCAGCAGCGATGACGCGATGATCCGATACACGTCATGGCGCGTCACCTTCGACACTTTCGCCGGATCGAGCCACGCGTCGTTATCCGCGAGCAGCAGTAAGGTGTCGAGGCCGATGAGGATCGGCCACAGGCAGGCGAGCCGCAAGCGCACCGCGCTCACCGGAATCGCGAGCGTATAGTCGAGCGCCGCGCGGAAATGATCGAGCGTCTTGCGCAGCAGTTCGACGAGCAGCGGCCGCGCGCGCATCGAATTGGCCGGTTGCAGCAGATCGCGCGCGCTCAGACCGTGGCGCTCGAACATGCTCTGCGGCAAATAGCAGCGGCCGATGCGCAAATCTTTTCCGCAATCGCGCAGCACGTTGGTCATTTGCAATGCCTTGCCGAAACGCACGCCACGCTGCTTCATCGTGTCGGGTTGTTCTTTCAGCGTGCCCGGCATGTGCGCGTAAGTCATCGTGGTCCAGAATTCGCCGACGCAGCCCGCGACCAGATACGTATAGCGATCGAGTTCGTCGTATTCGCGCAGCGCCGCGATCTGGCCGGAGCGTTCGTCGGGGAACGTGCGTAGATCGAATTCCATGCCCTCGGTCAGCGTCGTGACGATCGCGCGCACCGCGTGGCGGTCGGACTCGCTCAGTTGCGCGAGCACGTCGAGCGCGGGGCTCAACGATTCGAGCAGCAGCTTTTCATCCGACTGCGCCTGCTGACCCGCGACTTCCGCGGCGATGCGCTGGAACGGCGCGCTGTCGACGGCCACGCCATTGACCTGATCGCGCAACGCGAGCAGCAATTCGAGGCGTTGGCCCGGCGCGATCAGCGAGGTGTCCGCAATCGTATCGGCCGCGCGCGCGAGCAGATACGCAAGGCCGATCGGATCGCGCATGCCGATGGGCAGCACGCGCAGGGTCAGATAGAAGGAGCGTGAAACGCCTTTCAGGAGCGGGCCGAGAAGAAAGGCCCGGGTCGGATTCGGCATGGGTTGGATCGGTTGGCAAATAGGCGGGTGAAAGCCCGCTGGGATCAGGCGCTGCCGAATTGTATACGGCGAGGCGCGTCACCCGGTACACCATGAACCAGCATCAGAAGCCGTCCGCCGAAGCCGGCGCCACTCGCAGCCGTCGTTCGAACCTGCACCTGACCTATGTGGTCGGCAGCCTCGACCGCAGCCTGCGGCGCCGTATGAGCGAAGCGCTCGCCTTTCCGTTTCATTGCATCGGTTTGCAAGTTCGACCGGCCACCGCAGTTCACTCCCCCCTCATACCGCATGCACTGGGCTTCTCGCCGCCGGCCTTTTTCGCCCTCTCACGCCGCCATGTCGAGCACATGCCGTTCGCCGAGCACGCGTTGCCGGATAGACTCCCCGCATTTCACGCCGCGGGACACTGTCGCTCGCGATCGGGAATGGGGATTGCTGCCGCAACGGGGTTGAGCACAGGACGGTTACGACCAGGCCGTCGCTTGCACTTTGAACGACACATCGACAATGACTACCGACGCATCCAACACGTCCCGCCCGTCCGACGCGGCGCGACCTAACGCGGCCCGGCCTGACGCGGCCCGACGCAATGTCGAAACCGGCGTGCCCGGTTTCGACGAGATCCTCGGCGGCGGTCTGGTGAGCGGTGGCGTCTATCTACTGGAGGGCATGGCCGGCGCCGGCAAGACGATCCTGTCGAGCCAGATCGGTTTTCATCGGGTGCGGCAAGGCGAGAAAGTGCTGTACATGACGCTGATCGCCGAATCGCACGACAAGCTGCTCGGTCACCTGAAAGGCCTGAGCTTTTTCGACGAAGCCGCGGTCGCGCAGCAGATGCTGTTCGTGTCCGGCTATCACGAGCTGATGCAGGACGGCCTCGACGGTTTCCTGAAGCTGATCGCGTCGAGCATCTACGACTACCGGCCGAGCCTGATGATCATCGACGGCTTTCGCAGCGCGCGCGAATTCAGCGAAACCGAGCTGTCGCTGTCGAAGTTCATTCACGAGCTGAACGCGCTGGTCGCCGCGATGGACTGCACGACGCTGCTGCTCGCGCCGCTGTCGGGCAACGAGTCGCATCCCGAGCACACGCTGGTGGACGGTCTGATCGAGCTGAACAGCTATCACGACGGCATGCGGCGCGCGCGCGAAATCGAAGTGCACAAGATGCGCGCGCGCGATCATCTGATGGGCAAGCACTTCTTCCGCATTGCCGGCAGCGGGCTGCTGATGTTCCCGCGCCTCGAAGCGCAGTGCGCGGAGCAAGCGGGCCCCGTCGATCTGAAAGCACGGCTCGGCTTCGGCTTGTTGCACCTGGACAACCTGCTCGGCGGCGGCTTCGCGCAAGGCGCAACGACCACGCTGATCGGCCCGTCGGGCGTCGGCAAGACGCTGCTGTGCCTGCAGTTCCTCGCGGCCGGTCTCGCACGCGGCGAGCGTTGCGTGTATCTCGGCTTCTACGAGAGTCCGCAGAGACTCATCGGCAAGGCCGAAGCGGTGTCGATCGCGCTTGCCGATGCGTGGCAGGACGGTCGTCTGATGGTGCTTTGGCATCCGGCGATCGAACTCGCGGTCGATGAAATCGCGTCGAAAGCGCTCGCCACCGTCAAGCAGACCGGCGCGACGCGCATCGTGATCGACGGCGTCGAGGGCTTTCGCGATTCGGCGTTGCGTACCGAGCGCTTCGGCCTGTTCCTCAATGCACTGCTGCATCAGTTGCGCGAAGCGACCGTCACGACGCTCGTCACCGAGGAACTGCCGCTGTACAGCGATCCGGGTCACGCGAAGGCCGTGCGCGTGTCGGCGTTGACCGAAAACCTCGTGCTGCTGCGCTACGCCGAGACCGAAGGCGGACTGCGGCGCGTGATTTCGGTGGTGAAGCAACGCGAAAGCGCGCACGACACGTCACTGCGCGAGCTGTCGATTTCGTCGCAAGGACTCGACGTGATCGACGGCTCGCCCGGCGCCGCGGGCACCCAACCGACGCCGGGCCTGTCGGCCACGCTGCAATTGGGGCGAAAAACCTAGCCGCCCATGAAAACCATTCTGGTGGTGGACGACGAGTTCGACATCCTCACGGTGTGGCGGCTGCTGCTGGAACGACACGGCTATGCGGTACGGACGGCGTCGAACGGCTCCGTCGCGCTCGAACTGGTCCGTTCGAGCCGGCCCGATATCATCGTGTCCGATTGCATGATGCCGGTCATGTCGGGCCTCCAGTTGTGCGCGACGCTGTATGAGGACCCAGAGCTGCGCGAGATTCCGATCATCCTGTGCAGCGCCGCATCGGACATTCCGGTGCAGCCGAATCCACATTTTGCCTACGCGCGCAAGCCGCTTTCGTTCGACCAGCTGCTGGCGATGCTGGTGCGCATGGGCGGTTGACGGCCGCCCTTCCTCCCCCCGCCTTCTCTGCCCCTTTCCCCCGCTAAAACACGGCTTGAGACGCTCGCGCCATTTGTCGAGCGTTTGCAGCGTTCTGCGATTCTCCGTGGCCTTTTACAGTAGGCCATCGATCGCGCATGGCCAGCAACCCGCAGCGCGACGCAACTTTCGGAGGTCGTCATGAACAGCAATCGTGGTGCGGTTCCCGCTGGCTTCTTGAGCATCGCGGTGGGCTCGTTGGCGCTGGCCAACCTGTGGCGCGTAGCAATCCGCCTGTGGCACTTGCCGGCCGTCGCCGGCAGCGTGGTGACGATCGCGGCGCTCGCCGTCTGGGTCATCATTCTGTTCGCCTACGCGCACAAGTGGTTCGCACGGAGCGCCGACGCACGCGCCGAACTGGACCATCCGGTGCAGTCTTCGTTCGTCGCGCTCGCGCCGATCTCGACGCTGCTTGCCGCGCAACTGCTGCAGCCGTACGCGCATACCCTCGCGCTGACGCTGTACGGCATCGCGGCGATCGCGCAACTTGGGCTCGGCGTCTATCTACAGGGCAAGCTGTGGCAAGGCGGCCGCAAGCCCGAACTGACCACGCCGGCGATCTATCTGCCGACGGTCGGAGCGGGCTTCGTCGCGGCGGCGAGCTCGGCCGCATTCGGCTTCCATCAACTGGGCGAGCTGTTTTTCGGCGGCGGCATGCTGGCGTGGCTCGCGCTCGAATCGATGATCCTGCATCGCGCCGCCGTGCATGAACCGCTGCCCGAAGCGCTGCGCCCGACCCTCGGCGTGCAACTCGCGCCGCCAGTCGTCGGTGGTGTCGCGTATTTGAGCCTCACCAGCGGCACGCCCGACCTGTTCGCCTACGCGCTGCTCGGCTACGGTCTCTATCAGGCGCTGATGCTGCTGCGTTTGCTGCCGTGGATCCGCCAACAGGCATTCGTGCCCGGCTACTGGGCGTTCAGCTTCGGCGTAGCGGCGTTGCCGACGATGGCCCTGCGTCTCGTCGAACGCGGCGCGACGGGTCCGATCGAATTCGCGGCACCGGTTCTGTTTGTGGTGGCGAACGCGATCATCGCGATTCTGGTCGTGAAGACGCTTCAGCTGCTCGTGCAAGGCAAGCTGATGCCGCCCGTGGCGGCGAGTTCGACGGCGGCGGCGCCGGTCACGCAAGTCACGACGGCCGCGCGAATCGCCCGGGTTCAATAAGCTGCGGGCAGCGACCGAACGCGGCGGCGACGCGCAAAGCGTCCCGCCGCGTTTTTGCGTTTATGTCAGAACCCGTGCAACGACACGACGATCAACGCAGCCGCGACGATCGCGACCACGTCCTCGATCAACGCCGCGGGCGCATCGCGCCCGAACATGCTGGCGAGCGAACTGCGCACCTTCGCGCCGCCGAGCGTGCCGATCACCGCGCCTACCGCGCCGACCACCGCGCCCACCACCCCGACGATCATGCCGCCCGCCAGGCCGCCATGCGCGCCGCTGATCGCCGCGCCGCTCAGCGCACCGAGCACGATTCGCGCGCCGAACTGCAGCGGCACCTTGCGGCTCGGCGTTTCGGGCAATTGATCCGTGATCAGTTCGATGACCGCCAGCACGGTGAAGATATACGGCGTGGCCGCGAAGCCGAGGAAGGCAAGCGACGTGCCTTGCAGCGGCAGCCATCCCAGACGCGCGGCCCAGCTGACGGCGGTGGGGGCGATCATCGCGCGAAGGCCGGCGACGACGCCAATCAGCAAGGCCAGAACATACACAGACATAGCGGACTCCCGATCGAGGGCAATGATGCAAGGTTGCACGAGCCGACGGCTTACCTGGACGAACGTCGGCAGAACATGTCGAGCATTCCATCTGGACAGTCAACTTCTCACCACCTACATCGAGGCAATCCGCGGCGGCCGTTCACCGTTGCTCACAATTGCCGGCTCTTCATTGCCGACTCGCCACCGCGCGTCTGGCGCGGCGCCGGGCATGCGATTGCCCCCGTCGATGTGGCCCTAGTGTCGCACAATTCGACTGGCGAATAACAGACAGGGAGTCGGCGAAGTGGGCCGATGGTGATAAGTTAGCCCACTCACAAGAAAATCTTGTATCTGCACCATGAGACCGTATCTTCCACTCAACGCGCTGCGCGCGTTCGAATCGTCCGCGCGTCATCTGAGCTTCACGCGCGCGGCGCAAGAGCTGAACGTGACCCAAGCCGCGGTCAGCCAGCAGGTGCGCTCGCTGGAGGAGCGGCTCGGCACCGCGCTATTCAAGCGTTTGCCGCGCGGCCTCGCGATGACCGACGAAGGGCTCGCGCTGCGCCCCGTGCTGTCCGACGCGTTCGATCGTATCGAGGCGGTGCTCAAGCAGTTCGACGGCGGGCATTTTCACGAGGTGCTGACGGTCGGTGTGGTCGGCACGTTCGCGGTCGGCTGGCTGATGCCGCGCCTGAAGTCGTTTCGCGACGCGCATCCGTTCGTCGAGCTGCGGCTGCTGACCAATAACAACCTCGTCGACCTCGCGACCGAGGGCCTCGATTTCGCGATCCGTTTCGGCGACGGCACGTGGCCCGGCTCGCTCGCCACCAAACTGCTCGACGCGCCGCTCGCGCTGCTCTGCACGCCCGAGATCGCCGCGCGCCTCGCGCGGCCCGACGATCTCGCCAACGAAACGCTGCTGCGCTCGTACCGCATGGACGACTGGATGAACTGGTTCGCGGCCGCGGGCATCGCGCCGCGGCCGGTGCGCGGACCGGTGTTCGATTCGTCGCGGTTGATGGTGGAAGCGGCGATACAGGGCGCGGGCATCGCGCTCGTGCCTGCGTTGATGTTCGAAAGGGAGATCAATACCGGGCGTCTGGTGCGCCCGTTCGACGTCGAGGTCAAGGCGGGCAGTTACTGGCTGACCTGCCTGAAGGGCAAGCCGATGACGCCGGCGATGTTGCTGTTCAGTCAGTGGCTCGCCACGGAAGCGGCCACGGCGGGTCACGCATGAGTTTCTACGCGGCCGTGCGGCAATACCCGTTCATCGCGGGCCGCTCGGCTTGCGGCGGGAACACGTTCCACGAACCGTCGCCGTGGCGGAAGAAGAAAATCGACAGCAATCCTTCCGGCTTCAACGCCTGCACACATACATAGCGTTGCTGTTGCGACGCGTGATGGCAGAACCGCACCACGCGCGCGGGCATCGACGGCGTGGGTGCGAGCCATTTGTCGACGGCCCAGTGCAAGCTTTTTTCTGCGGCTACCATGATGTTCTCCTCGAATCGTCCCATTCCTGACGCGCTGCGTTCACGCGAGTTGCGCGAGCTGCGCCACGCGGTGTTCGTTCCTCGCCCCGCTCTCGACAAACGCCTTCACGAGGCACAGCAGTGCGCGCATGCCCGTGCTCGGATGGCGCAAGCAGCAATGCACCTGTTCGCTGCGGCTTTCGCCGAGCAGACACCACGCGCAGAAGTGTTCGCAGTTGTTGGTCAGCAGGCGATAGCGGTTCTCGCCGAGGCGGGAGCGCGCGCGGCGCACCGCATCGGCGCCGACGTAGATCGCGCTCGGCGTCGCGCGAACCGACAGCGAATGGCCGGCGGCGAAGCGCGCGAGTTCGACTTCCTCGACCGGTCCGGGATGCGCGGAGGCCGCAAAGCCCGAGTAGTGCACGACGCGGCCATTGCCGACATAGATGCCGTGATGTTCGTAGCCGTTGCGTTGCGTGACCAGATGTGCGCCGATCGGCAGATCGATCGTCGATGATGCGGTGTCGCAAGCGGCTGCGGATTGCGGGTCGTCGTCGCGTGTATCGAGCGTTTGGGTGTTCATGGCTGGCCTCGTTCGCATTTCCAACACTGTTGCGACAGCTTTTGCATCATCCGGGCCAGGCGCCGGAAAACCCCTGTTTACAGGGTTGACGGCCGATCGAGCGGTTTTCTGAAGAGGTAGATGTCAGGACGGGACCAACAGAAATCGCGCTGCTCTGTTGGTGTGCGACGCTCATTTGCGAGCCGTGTCGCGGGTTGATTTCAACTGGATGGAGAACCCGTGGGACCCCGCTGAATGTGTTGGGTCTCACACCTGTTCGAACGTGGGCTTGTTGGCCGCGAGCCGACCGATCGTATCTACCGCGTTCGTGGTAAAGCCGCGCAAGCCGCGCCAGTCAACGCGCCGCGGGCTTCGCGTCGAATCCGCCCCCGATTGGCATGGCCTTTGCACCGTGTGGTGCAGAGTCCATTCAGCCGCGTGCATTGCGCACGCAGCCAACCGGAGAACGACATGTCCTGCATCAAATTGAACGACCTCTCGCTGAACCTCGCGCTCGATCGCAAAGCGATGGCGGCGATTCGCGGTGGCGGCGGCGCGCCATGGATCTATGGCTGGATTCAGCCGTACGTGCCGCAAACGCCGAGCATTGGGCCGGTGGTCAATCTGTACGAGGTCTCCAACAACTTCTATGCTAACCAGATGATCAACCAGTTCCAGTCGGTCGACGTACGCAACACCGGCGCGAACGCGAACCTCACCGTGTCTCCGGACGCACGCAACCGAAACGATATGGTGTAGCCGTTGTGACATGCGAGAGCCAATTTCGCTGGACGTCGTCCGCGCGTTCCGACACGGGACGGGTCCGCGAAATCAACGAAGATGCCTGCCTCGACGAGCCCGAAGCGGGACGCTGGGCTGTCGCCGATGGGATGGGCGGTCACGCGGTCGGCGACGTTGCCAGCCGCACCGTGATCGACGCGTTGACTCAACTGGCGGCGCCGCACGGCCTCAGAATGCTGATCGCCGATGTACGCACGCGTCTGCAAACCGCGAACCGTCAATTGCGCGACGAAGCCGCGCGCCGCCAGGTGCAGCGCATCGGCAGCACCGTGGTCGTGCTGCTTGCATGCGATCGCTTCTGCGGCTACGTGTGGGCCGGCGACAGCCGCATCTACCTGTACCGCGCGGGGCAATTGCGGCAACTGACGCGCGATCACAGCCAGGTCGAGGAGCTGCGCTCGCTCGGCGTCATCACCGACGAAGAGGCGCGCCATCATCCCGCGCAGCACATGATCACGCGCGCGGTCGGGGCAACGGATTCGCTCGAACTCGACGAAGACGCGATCGAAGTCGCCGACGGCGACGTGTTCCTGTTGTGCAGCGACGGTCTCAGCAACGAACTGAGCGACGACGAGATCGCCGCCGTGCTGACCACGGCGGAGCGCGAAAACGCAAGTTGCGAACTCGTCGACCTCGCGCTCGCGCGCGGCGGGCGCGACAACATCACCGCAGTGGTCGTCGAAGCGCAGGACCCGAATGCCGCGGACAAGACCTTGCTGAACCCGGCGCCTTGATGATCTTCAGGCGCGCGTTTCACCGAGCGTTCAGTGGTCGTTCACTCAGCCTTCGTCTTCTTCCTCGTCGCGCTCGTTCGCGCCGTTCTTCGTGGGCGACGCATTGCGATTGCGGAAATCCTTCGAATGCAGGCCGTGCTTTTTCAGCAGCATCTGCAAGTGCGAGCGATTCATATCGATGCGCCGCGCCAGTTCGGCGACCGTTCCGCTGACTTCACGCAGTCCGCGTTCGAGGAACGCTTTCTCGGCGTCGTCGCTGGCCGCCCGCTTCGCGTCGCTCAACGACATCAGATTCGCGACGCTGATCGGCTGCTCGCCGCTCGCCTGCCCGCCCTCCGCCTGCGCCGCCGGCGAACCGGGTGCGGCGGGTCGCATATCGAGCGGCAAATGCTCGATGTCGGCCATGTCTGCAGCCAGACATGAGATGCGATACATCACGTTGCGCAATTCGCGAATGTTGCCCGGATACGCGTAGCTCAATAGAAAGTCCCGCAAACGCGGCGTCAACCTGACTGGCCTGCGTTTCAGGGTACCCGCAGCTTCGTCGCCGAACCACGCAATCAGCAACGGAATTTCGTCGCGCCGTTCGCGCAGCGGCGGCAACGTCACGTGAATCACGCTGAGCCGGTAGAACAGATCCTCGCGAAACCGGCCTTCCTCGCTGAGCTTGCGCAGATTGCGATTGGTCGCCGCGACGATGCGCGTATCGACCGCGATCGTTTCGTCGGAGCCGACGCGTTGAATCTCGTGCGCCTCGAGCACACGCAGCAGCTTGACCTGGCCCGCGAGCGGCAACTCGCCGATTTCGTCGAGAAAGATCGTGCCCGTATGCGCGCTTTCGAATTTTCCCTTGCGGTCGCTCGACGCGCCGGTGAATGCGCCCTTGCGATGCCCGAAAAGTTCGGATTCGAGCAGATTTTCCGGAATCGCGCCGCAGTTCACCGAAACGAACGGCTTGTCCGCACGCGCGCCGTTCGCGTGAATCACTTTCGCCATCAACTCCTTGCCGGTGCCGCTTTCTCCATCGATCAACACCGGCAAATCGGTTGGCGCCGCTTTTTCCGCGATTTCGAGCGATTCGAGCAAACGCGGGTTGTCGCCGAACGTGCCCTCGAAAATGAAGCTGCGTTCGAGTAGTGCCTTGCGGCGCGCACCGCGCGATTGCTCCGCGCTCGTCTGCGGCTCGCCCGCGGTGGCCGCCTGCACGAAGCGCTCCTTGTGCGAAAGCTGCATCACTTCGTCGCGCAACGACGTGGCCTGCCTCAGCAGCTTGTCGATATCGGCGCGTTCGAGCCGCGACGACCAGCGCAACGTGGAGCGCAGGATCTCGATCCGCTCGATCAGTCCCGCATACGATATCGCGGGACTCGCCTCTTCAATCTGGTCGAGTATCTTCATCATGATGCACTCAACTGTTTCTGCACGAGCTGATAGTACATGCCGCCGCGCTGGATCAGCTCCTCGTGACGGCCCTGTTCGACGATCGCGCCTTCATACAGCACGAGAATCTTGTCCGCGCGCATGATCGTGCTGAGCCGATGCGCGATGATCACCGCCGTGCGGCCCTTCAGGATGTCGTGCATATTGCCGAGAATATTGCTTTCCGATTGCGAGTCGAGCGCCGACGTCGCCTCGTCGAACACGAGCAGACGCGGATCGTGATACAGCGCACGCGCAATGCAAAGCCGCTGGATTTGACCGCCCGACAAACCGATGCCGCGCTCGCCGACGATCTGCTCATAACCGAGCGGCATCTTGCTGATGAAGCCATGCGCGTCGGCCATTTTCGCGACTTCCTCGATGCGGCGGCGCTCCGGCGCGTCGTCGCCGCTTGCGATGTTCTCGGCGATCGTGCCCGAGAACAGCAGATTGCTTTGCATCACGTAGCCGATTTGCGCGCGGAAATAAGTCTTGTCGATCACGCCGGAGTCATAGCCGTCGATCGTTATTTTCCCTTCGCTCGGCTGATAGAAGCCAACCAGCAGCTTCGCGAGCGTGGTTTTTCCCGACCCGCTGCGCCCGACGATCGCGACCAGTTCACCCGGCTTGATATCGAAGCTGATGTTCTCCAGCACATAAGCGGAATCCTCTTCGCCATAGCGGAAGTACACGCCTTGCAGGCTGATCTCGCCTTGCAGCTCCGGCAGCATCACGCGCGAGGGCAAATCCTGCGGCTTCTGTTCGGGCTCGATATCGAGCACATCGCCGAGCCGTTCCATCGCGACACCCGCATCGTTGAGCATGCTCCACAAGCCGACGAGACCCATCAGCGGACTCAATACGCTGCCCATGAATGCATTGAACGCGATCAGCTGACCGATCGTCAATTCACGCGCGAGTACCAGATTCGCGCCGACCCAAAGAATCGCAATCGTCGTTGCCGCATTCAGTAATTGACTGCCAAAGCCGACCAGAATATTGAATGCGTGAGCGCGATACTGCAATTCGAGCGCCTTTGCGTATTTCTTCTCCCAGCGCAACCGTACCGGCCGCTCGATGCCCATGCCCTTGACGGTCTCGACGCCGGACAGAGCTTCCATCAGGAACGACTTCGCCTCGGTCGATGCCGTGAAGACCTCGCGTGCGTAGCCCTTGATCTTCGGCGTCGCGATCACCGTGAGTCCCATGATCGGAATGACGAACGCGATCAACACCAGCGTCATCTTCACGTTGTACACGAACATGATCGTGAAGTAGATGAAGATCATCAGCAGATTCAGCGCGGTCGTCACGGTGGATTCGGTCAGGAACGCGCGGATCGTCTGGTTTTCCTGAAAGCGCGCGAAGATATCGCCGGTCTTGCGCTTCGCGAAGAACGAGAACGGCAGCGACAACGTATGCTTGAAGAACTGCGACATCATCGCGAAGTCCATGTTGCGAACCATGAAGTTCGCCAGATACGCGCGAATCGTCGACATCAGCTGCGTGAAGACATTGGAGATGATGAGCCCGCCGATCAGCATATGCAGCAGACTGACGTTCTGATGCACGATCACGCCGTCCAGAATGTTCTGAATGATTAGCGGTGGAATCACGCCGAGAACCTGAATCACGAAGGTCGCCAGAAACAGATAGCCGAGTATCTTGCGGTACGGCTTCAGGTAGCCGACAAAGCGAATCCACGGCGAGCGCTCGGCCGACATCTGCAGCAGCTGCGATCCGCCGGTAAACAATAGGCAGGTGCCGCTCCACCCGCGTTCGAAATCTTCGACGCTCAGCTTTCTGAAACCGAGTGCCGGGTCCGCCACCCAGACATAGTCTTTCGACAGCCCGTACACGACCACATAGTGATAACCCTCCCAATGCACGATGAACGGCAGATCGAAGCCGCGCAGCGAATCGAACGTGCATTGCACGCCGCGCGTCGTGAAACCGAGCGACTCGCCCGCGCGCGCGAGGCTGTCGAGCGTCGCACCCTGCGTCGTCACGTTCGCGAGTTCGCGCAATTTGCCGAGCGTCATCGGAATGCCGTAATGGCGGCAGATCATCGCGAGACACGCGGCGCCGCAATCCATCTCCTCGGCCTGCTCGACGAGCGCGAAACGCCGGATGATCTTCTCGCCGAGTTCCGGTTTGCTCTGCAGGTCGAGCATCAACGGCAGCTTGCGCCGCTGTTCGAGCCGCTTTTGCCGCTGTAATTCGCGGTCGCCATAGCGGATGCGCTCGTCGAGCACTTCTCGCAGTTTCGGATTGCGCTCGAGAATGAAATGAACGGTGCGCTCGGGGATGACCAGCAGCCGCGTGTCGGTGGTTGCAACGACCGATGCCATCTGTTCCTGGCGCATCAGGCACGCCTTCTCGCCGAATATCTCCCCTTTGCCGAGCGTCGCGAGCGTATAGTCGTGGCCCTCCTCCTGCCGCACGATGCGCACCTGGCCTTGCCGCACCACATAAAGCCGCCTGTCGTCGCGGCCGTCCTGTTTCAGAATCTCCTTGCCGGCAGCGACCCGTTTTGCGCCGACGCTGCGCACGTACTCTTCGAGTTCCGCCTTGTTCAGCTTGCCGCGCAGATCGAACAATTGAGCGACGAAGCCCCCGGCCGAATTGATCGCCACATAGCTGGCGACGAACGCCAACGCGGCGGCGTTGCCCGCCATCACCGGTTCGATCGCGCTGCGCGGAATGAACAGCACTTCGGTCTTGCCCGACGAACGTACCGACGCTTCGTGAACGTACGAGCGCAACATCGCAATGTCGGCAAAGATCTCGCCCGACTTGCGCACGCCCATGCTGGTTTCCTTGCCGTGCTCCTCGGAGAAGATACGTACCGTGCCCGAGCGGATCACATAGAGACCTTCGGCGACGTCACCGGCCGAGCACACCGTTTCGCCAAACGGATAGAACTTTGCCTGCGCGTACTCGGCAAGCCGCTCGATTTCGTCGCGCGAGAACGGCGACAGGATCTCCACCGAAGCGAGAAATTCGGCGGTGGAAGGCGCGGATGGCGCGGTCTGGAGGGCGTCCATGTATCGGTGAGCCTCGCTTTATCGGGCGCTAGTCGGGCACTAGCGCGCTTCGATCACGTGTTCCTGGGCGCGGGCAATGAGCCAGCTCTCGCGCAGCAAACGGCGGATTTCGGTGGCCACGTCGGCATCGAGCGTGGCCGGATATTTGGCCGTGACCGCGAAGATCTCGAAACACGAACGGTCGGCCGACGGAAACGGCCCAAGCAGATCGCCGACCGCCGCATTGAAGATCTTCGCCTCGATATCGGGCTTCAGCGAACCGCGCAGTACCTTGCCGATCACGCCGCCCGACTCGCGCGTATCGGCAATCGAATGCTCGCGCGCCATCTCGCCGAAGGCGTCGGGATCGTCGTGCAGGTACGAGATCATTTCCTTCGCCTTACCTTCGCTATCGAGCACGATATGGCTGACTTCGATCGCGTCGAACTTCGGTGAATTCAGCGCGAAGTAATCATGGATCGCCGCGTCGTTACCGATGTCGTCGAGCATCTTCTCCTGATAAAGCCCGTCGGTAATGAACGCCTCGAATTCGTCGAGGCTCACGCGCAGCGCGTCGAGATAATGATTCATGTCCGCCGCGCGATGCAGCCCGCGCACGCGGCGAAACTGGTCCGCGCGCTGCTGGATTTCGTCGGCGCTGACGGCGACGCCCTGCTTCTTCGCCGCATGGACGGTAAGCTTGTCGCGCACGATCTGCTCGACCAGGCTCTCGAACTGGCCGGTCAGTTTCAGAAGACGAATGAACTCGTCCACGTCCACGACTTCGTCATCGATACGCACTATCGCGGTCATTTGCCCGGCTCCTTTCGTGGATGTTTTGATTCGCGCGCTCAACCCGCCACCTCTCTGAACGGATCGAGACCGAGGTCGATCAGGCGCCGCTCGCGCACGACGATTTCCGCATTGGCGGTCATGCCGTAACGCAGCGGATAACGCGTGCCGGCCACCTGGTAGTAGTCCTTGTCCAGCGTGACACGGCCTTCGTAGACCGGTTGCTTGTCCTGCGCGGATGGCTTCGTGGCCGGCGAGATATAGGCGAGCGTGCCGCTGATCAACCCGTAGCGCTGGTAAGGAAACGCGTTGAACTTCAATTTGACAGGCAGGCCGACGTGCAGAAAGGCGCGGTCGTGTTCGGAGATTTCGATCTTCAGCACGGGCCGCGCGTCTTTTGGCGCAATGCCGCCGAGCGGTGCGTTCGCCTGAATCTTGTCGCCGCGCTGCGTCGACGTGACGTCGGTGATCACGCCTGAAACCGGCGCGAGAATCAGCAAAAAATTGTCTTTATCGATGTTCTCGAAACGCACCCGCGCGGCGGCATCGGCTTCGAGGCGCGCGCTTTGCAGTTGCACGCGCAGTTTGTCTTCCGCATCGGTGATGTCGCGCACCGCCTGATCGTATTGCAGTTGCAGATCGGTGCTTTGCTGGCCGCTCGTCGCGAGTTGCGCATTGGCCTGCGCGTATTCATGGCTCAGACGAAAGTCGAGCTCGGCCAGCTTCGACTGCGCGACACGGTAAGCGTTATCCGCTTCGAGCGCGGCCGTGCGTTTCTGCTCGACCTGTAATTCGGCAATGCCACCGCCGCCCGGCTGCGCGAACAGCCGCGAATAGCGATCGAGTTCCTGATTCGCCGCTTCGCGCGTGCGGCGCGCGTTGTCGAGCGAGCTGCGCGCTTCGTCGAGTTCGGCCTTCTGCCCTTCGGCAAGCTTCGTCGTGCCTTCTGAAACGCGATTCTCGTGCAAGCGCTCCTCGACTTCGAGTTGCGCCTTCAACGACGTGGCCTTGCGTTCCATCAACGCCTTCTTCTCCGGGAACTGCTTCCATTCGCGTTCGGCGTCTTCGAGCTTCACTTGTGCCTGTAACGCGTTGCTCGCTGCCTCGATCGCGCCGCGCGCATTGAGCCGCGCGAGCACGTCGCCTTTCGACACCGGCTGCCCCTCGGCGATATACAGATCCGCGAGTTCGCCGTCGATCGGCGTATAGATGCGCCGCACCTCCGACTCCGGCGCCAACGTGCCGGGCGCGCTGACGATCACATCCGCGCGGCCGACGAACGACCACAGCAAACCCGACACGACGAGCGCGACCATCGCCCAGATCAGCGCGCGCGCAAGCCGCACCGGCTCGGACGTCAGAATCGCAATGCCTTCGACGCTATGATCTTCGAGCGCCTCCGACAACGGTCTAGGGTGAGGATCGCGTTTCACTCTGATCGCCTCCAATCAATGCGAGCTTCGCTTTCAGCAGCCCAGGGTCCAGCACCATGCGCAACTCGGTCAACGAGCGGCGCTGCAAACTCGCTTCGGCTTCGATATCCGCGAGCAGGCGATCGAAGTCGGCGGGATGATCGGCCTTCAGCTGCGTATAGATGCGCATGCCCTGGCGTGCCGCCGTCTGCGCCTCGCTCAGCAGACGCGCCTCGTTGCGAAAGCCCGGCGAGATGCCGGCTTCGAGCCGCTGCGTGCCGCCGATCGGGCCGTTCGCGCGGTACTCTTTCCACAGGCTTTGCGCGCGCACCAGCAGATCTTGCGCATGCGCGAGTGCCTTGTCATGCAATGCGGCCACGTCTTTCTGGATCGCCTGCACGAACCATGCGTCTATCCGCGGATCGAGGCTCGCGTAGAACGACAGCAGACGCTGGTCGTAATCTTTCCCGTCACGCGTTTTCCGCAGATCGTTGTATTGATCGGACAACGCCTGCTTGTGCGTCGCTTCGGCCGAGAGCACATCGGACCACGGGCTCGCCGGCATCGACTGCAAATCGTTCAGCGCCTGCTGCGCGTCGCCGCGCTGCCACGCGGCATCGACCGCGTCCTGCCGTTGAACGATGTCCGCCGACGGCAAGCGTGTAGACGCAAGCTGCTGGAATTGCGCCTGAAAAGGCGGCGTGCTAAAGCGCACCGTTTTCATCATCGCCAGCAATGACGTCAATTGACGGCTCAACGCGGCATTCAGCAACCCGGTGTATTGGCGCAAATCGTCGCGCACTCTATCGAGCCCCGCGAGCCGCGGATAACGCTGCGCGTAATCGTCGAGTACCGGCGGCAGCGCGTCGGGTTTGTCGCGCGAAAGTTCGGTATGAATTACGCCATTGAGCCGATCGATCGCGGCGACGTACACCGAATCGTCGCTTTCGAGCTTGCGCAGATGGCTGAGCGTGTGTGCGTAGGGCTCCGCGAAGACCGGCACGTAACTCGCAATCCGATCGAGCGCGCGCTGGTGACTCGCCGCGTCGTCGTCCCAGCGGTGCAGCAGACCGTTGATCGTCGCTTCGTCCGTATACATGCGGATCGGCGCGTCGACGCCGCCACGCGCCGCGACGAAGCGTTCGAGATCGCCGACCCATTGCAATTCGCCGACCAGCGACGCGGCATCGGCGTCATTTCCGCTCAATGCCCTCATGTTCTTCAGCAGCCTGTCGGCCTGGTCGAACTGCGCTTTTTGCACGGCTTCGATCCAGCCCGGCAAGTTCGCTTTCAACAACGCCTCGCTCGCGAGCGCGCTGATTTTCGTGTCCGCCGGATGCGTGGCCAGATAGCCGCGCGCCATCGTGAGAGCGCTCGAGTAATCGCCGCTCGCGAGCAGGCTCTTCAACTCCCGTTCCGATGAACCGTGCAGATAAAGGCCCACGCCAAGTGCAACCACGATCGCGATAGCCGCTCCGCCCCATGCCGCCGCGCGCCGCACATTGGTGCGCTCGCCGTCCGCTAACGCCTTGTGGAGTTCGCCGGCGACCATCTTCCAGCGACGCGGCTTACCTCTTGCCGCGCTGTTAGCTTTGCCGCTTCTTTCGTTCGCGCCGTCTCTCGTATCGGCGGGATGCCCCGCCTGAGCACCTTTGGCGCCCTGCGCGCCATTTGCCGTCCCTACTCCGTCACGCTTCGCGCGCGCGGAGCCCGGCTGCGCCGCTTCATTCACTTCGTCTTCGCGTTGCAGCGCCGGATCGACGCAAAAGATGTCGAGAAACGAATGCGCAGCGCCGACGAAGGTCGTCTTGTCAGCATCGGCGGCACTGTCGACAGCGGGCTGAAGAGAGAGCTGGGTCACGGTGGGTTCGACGTCGGCGGAGTTCTGTAGCGACACCCTGTAGACGAAGTGGTCGCCGCCAAATGCAACGACGTCGCCCTCCGCCAGTGCGAGCGCCGATTCGCCGATCCGCTGTCCATTCACGAACGTGCCGTTGGTGCTGCCGAGATCCTCGACATAGAGCTCGCCGCCCTTCAGAAACAGGTGCGCATGGCGCCGGGAAATGTAATTGACCTGATGCGGATACCGGTCTTTGTAGCGCGAGAAAACCTCGTCCGTTTTACTGATCAGAAATGGAAAAGCCAGCACGTCGACCGGTTGCAGACCCAGGTCATCGCGCTGCGGCACCAGCAATAGATGAATGAGGGGAGAAGCGCTTCCACCCGTGACCACGCGCGCGCGCGGCTCGATGCCGACCCGATAGCGCAGTTCACCGCCAAAGCAGAGTTCATCGCCGGCGCGTACACGCGCGGGGGTTTGTCGCACCGCGATGCCGTTGACCGTCGTGCCGTTCTTGCTGCCGAGATCGGCAACATAAATCGCGCCATGCTCGATGAAAACGCGCGCATGTCGGCGCGAGAGAGCGGCGGTCCATGGTGCGGGATAGTCGCTGAACGGCGCTTCGCTGCGGCCGATGGCGAACAGGTTGTCGACGATGCGAATGGCGTCGAGCGCGGGGCGCTGCGCGCAGGCAACCGGTGACAACACCACGTCGAAGGCAGCGTCCACTGTCACGCGCATTTCAGCAATCGGAGCTTCGCCGGTGGCCATTTTATCTGGATCGCTAAGCGTTTACCTGCCGCGGCGGGAACGCGGGGCGAACTGGACGAAGAACAACGGCGCAACGATATTGTCGTGAAGAGCCACGCAAACGCTGACCCCTAAAGGATTGTAAGTCACGCATCGAGAGTGTCAATTTGGATATCGCCGGATGAGAAGACCGCGGATAAGCCGTCAGCCGACGAAATACCCGCGCGGTACGCCAACTCGTGGATTAGCTCAATGTTTCGTTACTTCTCTTTGACCTGCGCCTGCACGTCGACACCGGGCCATCCGCCGCCGAGCGCCTTATAAAGCGTTACCGTGTCGGACAGAATCAATTGGTGGTTTTCCAGCAACGCCTGTTGCGCCTCCAGCAAGGTCCGCTCGTCTTCGAATACTTCGAGCTGCGACACGACGCCAAGGCGCAGTTGCGACTGGATCTGATCAGCGACGATCTGCAGGCGCGACACCTGCTGCAGCAATTCCGCGTGCTGCGCCTTATGCGCACTCAGATTGACGAGCGCGTTCTCCACTTCCTCGAATGCGCCCATCACGGCCACGCGATATTGCTGCTCGGCGACTTTCGATTGCGCCTCGGTCACCTTCACATGTGCGCGCACGCCCGGATCGAACAGCGGAAAATTGATGCTCGGCATCAGGCCGAACGTGAACGACTTCAGCAGCTGGTTAAGCGCGTAACTTGCCGTGCCGCCTTGCGCGGTGAGGCCGATGCTCGGCAATTGCGCGAGCTTCGACTGACCGACGAGGTCATAGGCCTCGAGCACCCTGAATTCGGCCGCCACCACGTCGGGGCGGCGCGACAGCAATTGCGCGGGCAAACCATCGGGCACGCCCGGCAATTTCACGCGCTCCTGTAAATGGCCCTGCGGCACATGGAATTCGCCGGCCGGCACGCCGAGCAACGTGCATAGCGCGTTGTCGGAGACCGCCCGCGATCGGCGCAGATCATAGAGATCGTTGGTGAGCCGGTTGATCTCCGCCTGCTGGCGCAATACCTGCGTTTGCGGCACGAGCCCATTGCGCGCCTGGCCTTCGTAGATCGCCAGGATTTGCTTGTTCGTGGCGATGGTCTTTTGCTGCTGTGCGATCTGGTCGTCGAATTGCAGGATCTGGAAATAGGTACTGGCCACATTCGCGACGAGTTCGAGATACCCCGCGCGCCAATCCGCCTCGCTCGCGTGGAATTCGGCCTTTTGCGCCTGCACGCCTTTTTCGACCTTGCCCCAGATGTCGATGTCCCAGTTCACCTGCAGCGCGAGGTTGTACGTCTTCGTCAAAGGCTGGCCAGTCGTCTTCGTATAGTCGGCGCCGGCGCCGAGGTCCGCCGTCGGCAACGCGGCCGCGCCTGTCTCGCTGATCTGCGTGTGCGCGACTTCGATACGCGCGGCCAGCACCCGGATATCGAAGTTGCCGTCGATCGCCTTGTCGATCAGCGTATCGAGGTACGGGTCCTGGAAGCCCTTCCACCAGTCGCGCTCGATCGTCTCCGCGGCCGATACCGGCGCGCCATTGCGATCCGACCACGATGTCTTGGCCGGCGTGTCCGGGCGTTGATAAGCCGGCATGCTGACGTCGACGCACGCGCTCACTGCCAAAGCGCACAGCGTTGCCGCGCAGATCCCGCTTAGCACACGGGCTATGCGGCGAGGCGTCCTGGCTTCAGCAGGAACCCGCCGAAGGTCCAGCGAATCACACGACGAATCGAACGATGATTCTGGCAGTGCTGACACGGTGGTCTCCAGTTGCACCCGCCTGTTTCGCGCGAGATGCCCGGTTTTTCAGCCCGAGCCGCTTCCGCGCGGCTTCGGCAATGAAGCGGCGGAAAAGTCGATGCGGGGAGCGGCGGATACGCGAAGGATGCGTGGAAAGGACGATTGGATTAGCGGTCTTTTTGAGCGACGCGCCTGTTGGGGCACGCACACGCGGCCGCTCGGGCCGCGTGTGCGCCGCTCACTACCCGTTGTTGACGTTGCTCGAGTAAATGGTCGGTTGGATGTAGGTGGCCGTACCGCTGACTAGCGCCGAGTCGTTGCCGTTCGCGCTCTGGATGTTCATTTCCGTGTTGATCATCTGCGTCGTGGAGACGTTCTTGATGCTGGTCGGCGCATAGACGGGTGCGTAGCTGAGGTACGACGGCATCGAATAGTAGCCGTTGCCACCGCGCACGGCGCTCATCGCCTTGCTGTCGAGTTGTTCGGTGTTGGACAGATCCTTGATCATCAGCGTGTTCATGGCAAATCTCCTGGGAATGGGAAAGCGCATCATCGAGCGTCGGGGTTCGAGCAACTTGTCTGCTCGGGCGCTACTGATGCATGGGCTATGCCAGGAGTGTCTTTCTTTCGTCATTCGCGTCCTGAACGCCTTGTAGCAAAGGCCAGGAACATCGCACTCGCTGTTCCGACGCTGACGAGCGACACAGCGAGACCAGTGAATGGTGGATCGCAGCCAACAGCGCGCGCGACATTGTTGGCTGCTCGATGACAGTCAGCGCGCGATCACCGTGATCTTCTTCGAATACACCGGCGGGTTGTGCGGCATATGCATGTCGTCGCCCATCAACAGCTGCAGCGTATGCTTGCCTGGCGGCAATGAAATCATCGTTTCCGTTTCGCCCGCGCCGAAATGCAGATGATGGCGATCCGAGGGTATCTCCTGATCCATCGGCGGCAGATCGGTATCGATCAGAAGATGATGGTGGCCGGTGTTCGGGTACTTCACGCCTTTCGGCGCGACCCCCATGAAACGCAGACCGAACCACACGCGAAACGGTTTATTGGCGGGCACCACCTGGCCATCGTTCGGATAGCCGATATACGCGTAGGCGCCGGGCGGCGACGGCGTCGCTGCCCACGCGCCCTGCGGCGCGGTCGATACCGTCAGCGCCGCTGCGACGAATGCCGCGGCCGCAATGATCTTCTTCATCAGGACTCTCCGTTCCGGCTTGACCAGTTCGAACGAACGGACCGCGTTAGTTCTTTAGCACGGTGATGGTGATCTTCTTCGAATACACGGGTGGTACGTGCGGCACGTGATTGTGGTCGCCGAGAATCAGCTGCAGCGTGTGCTTGCCGGGCGGCAACTCGATGCGCGCGTCGGTTTCGCCCGCGCCGAAATGCAGGTGCTGGCGATCCGATGGAATCTCCTGATCGAGCGCGGGCAAATCCGTGTCGATCAGAAGATGATGGTGGCCGGTATTCGGAAACGCGACGCCCTTCGGACACACGCCCATATTGCGCAGCCCCATGCGCACCCACAGCTTGCCGCCGTGAATCACCGCGCCATCCGACGGCCAGATGATGTACTCCTCGGCCCCCGGCGGAGACGGCGTCTGCTCGGCGCGCGCAACGCCGCCAGTGCCGATACCGAGGCAGACCGCGACGAGCGTCGCGCACACCGCCGCGCGTAATCCGCCGCGACGCGCTTGCGCCGGATCACGACTGCCGAAAAGAAAGGAAACACGGGTTCTTCGCATAGCGCACTCTCCCGAACAGGAGTCATGGCTGGGGCCCGGCTATCGATGACCTTCCGGGTGTTCGAGCGGCATGTCGCGGGTCGAAACCGGCAGGCAGCCCACCTAGTTAAGACGACCGTGTGACGTGACTTTGTGAATCAGCTTAGGACGTAACTTGCCAAAAAGATACGCAATGCTCGTTAACCGTATGACGCGTTAAGGACTCCCGGACAGTTGTGACGCAAAGCGCGTGCTATCGTTAATAAAGAGCGCAGGCAGCGCGAGCCTGGTGCACGAATGCCTGAACTCTGTCCGGTACAAACAGGATATAAAGATGTGGAGACGATTCCTGCTGGTGTGCATGGTTGGGGCAATCCAGGCGCAGTGGGACAGTGCCGGTGCCGCGACGCAACATGAAAGCATCGAGCCGAGCCCGGCTCGGGTAGCGAGTCATCCGGCGCGGCCGGCGGACACCGCTTTGCTCCTTTCACCCTTTGCTTCGTCACGCGACGACACGCATTCTCGGCGTGTCGCGCTCGTGATCGGAAATGGCGAGTACGGTGACGCCGCTAACCCGATCCGCACCAACGCGCCGCGCGACGCCGAATCGATCGGCGCTGCGCTCCGTGCGCATGGCTTCGAAGTCATCACGCGCACGAATGCTACGCCGCCGCAAATGCGCGCGGCCATCGACGAATTTCAACGACGATTGCGAATGGGCGATATCGCACTGTTCTATTTCGCCGGACACGGCATGCAGGTAGGCGCACAAACGCTGCTTTTGCCGGCGGGACTCGATGCGCGAGCCGACATCCGCGCGCCGGTGTCGCTACTGAATAACGGCGTCGATCTGAATACCGTTTTGCATGCGATGCAATCCGCCCGTGTCGGCCGGCTCAATCTCGTGATTCTCGATACGTGCCTCGACAATCCATTTGCCCCCGCCGCGGTTGCGATCGATAAACCGAGGATCGCTGCCAACACCGTGATTGCCTATGCAACCGCACCGGGCGGTTTCGCGGCGGACGGTCCGCGGCATGGCGTCTATACCGATGCCTTGCTGCAAGCGCTCAACGACGCCGACGCATCGTCTCGATCGCTCGCCGCGCTGTTCCGACAGGTCGGCGCCGAAGTACGCGCCGCTACACGCGGAACGCAGCAACCGTGGCTCTCTGTCGCGCGTTCATCCATTCCCACAAGTGGCGAAAGCGCTATCGAGTCGTCGAATACGTCAGAGCGTCGCGCCATCACGCCGCGCAGTCGCGGCATCATGCCCAAGGAAAGCGGCGAACAATACGAAATCACGTTCTGGGATTCGATCAAGGACAGCAACTACCCAGCCGATTACGAGGCTTATCTGAAGGCCTATCCGAATGGCCGCTTCGCCACACTCGCGCATGCGCGTATCGATCGATTGCGCGCGGCGGCATCGACTCCCGCGGTGAGTGCCGCGCCGGCCGCACCGCCAGCCGCGCCCGCGACGCAGAGGGGTCACGTCGCGCCACCCACGCCGCCTGCCCAGGTCACGCATCCCGCGACGCAAGCCAGCGCAGCCGCGCCGCCGCCGCGCCCCGCTGCCGCGCCATTCGCCGAAAAGACCGTCGCCCATCCCCCGACGGCCGGTGAAATCCGCGACTGCGCGGCCTGTCCGGTCATGATCGCGGTACCCGCCGGCTCGTTCGCAATGGGCAGCAATACCGACGATCCGTCGGAAAAGCCCGTGCATCACGTGAGCATTGGCGCGCCCTTCGCGATCGGTAAATTTCCCGTGACGGTCGAGCAATGGAATGCGTGCGTCGCCGCCGGCGCCTGCCAGAAGCTGACGCCGGAGAGCAATAGCATCAAGACCGCACCCGCGCGCGATCTCAGTTGGGACGACGCGCAGCAGTACGTCAAGTGGCTCGCCAAAACGACCGGCAAACCGTACCGTCTGCCGACCGAAGCCGAATGGGAATACGCGGACCGCGCCGGCACCACGACCGCGTACTGGTGGGGCGAGCAGATGCGCAAGGGCAACGCCAATTGCAAGGACTGCGGCGACCCGTGGCACAAGGAAGGCCCGGAAAACGTCGGCACGTTCGCCGCGAATCCGCTGGGTCTGTACGACATGAACGGCGGCGTCTGGGAGTGGACCGCCGACTGTTGGCACAACACCTATCAGGGCGCGCCCGTCGATGGCCACGCGTGGGACTCGCCCGGCTGCGAGATGCGCGCGATTCGCGGCGGCTCATGGCGCGAAGGCGGCGACTACATGCTCAGCGCGACGCGCTTCAAATACAGCGCGGGCGTGCGCCAATCGCAGAACGGTTTTCGCGTCGTCAAGGATCTGCACTAAAAGCCGTGTCGATTGGCTCCCTGACGGATCATCGCGTCGCGGGTTTGGTCGTAATCGGGGCGAAGTCCGCCAACAGGTGATCCTGCCCGTATTGACCGCCAATCTGCTTGAGCCGGGTCTCGAGCGCGCGCAGATAATCGGCGCGCGCTTCGCTTTCCGGGCGCAGCTTGTCGAACAGCGGCACCGGCGTCACCACCAGCACCACCATTTCCGAGCCGAACGGCTTCGATACGGTCCAATCGCCCGCATTGCTGCCGATCGTGTACGGACCGCCGTTCGCCTGCATCTGATTGTCCGGCCACTGACGACTGGGCACCATGTGCACGACGTGGCCGTCTAGCTGGTAGTAGTCGACGGTCGCAAAGGAATCGAACGGCGGCGCTTTCAGGTCGACCACCAGCGAGTCGTTCTCGGTCAGAAAACCGCTTGGCGGACGCATCTGCAGCGACGCCACGCGCCCCGCCTGCCAGTTGCGCACCAGAAACGGCGCGAGCGTTTTGACGAAGTCGCATTTATCGTCGGCGAGCGGCCGCACGTCTAGCGAAACCGTATCGACGCCAGGCAGCGCCGCCAACGTCTCCTTCAGATGCGCGGCACCGTATCGCTGCGACAGGAAACCGCGTACCGTCAGTGCGTGGTCCTGCACCGCGCCCGATAGAGCCGAACAGGGCACCTGGGCAAGCGTGGGCGTGATCGCGGCGAGCGTCAACGCGGGCTTTGGCGCGGGCGCCGGCGTTGTCTGCGCGACATTCGTTGCAGGCGCGACAGCGGACGCCCCAGCCGCCCGATCGACCTGATCGCCCTGCGATCGCGCCGCCTCGGTTTGCGCGGCTTGCTGCCGGCTGGACCCCGAGCGAAAAGCGAACACGCCCACGGTGACCGCGCACACGACGGCGAGGCCAGCGAGCCCGACCCACGCGAGCGTCCCGGACTTCTCCGCGCGCGCTTCATTGTCGAACTCGGCGATAAAGCGCACGACGCTCGGTATCCGCGTATTGCGATCGAACGACAACGCGGCACGCAACGCGCGCCACTGTCGCGCATCGAGATTCGCCGGACGCTGCGGCTTGAAATCGGCATTGCGCGCCTGCGTGGCCGACAGGCGATCGAACGGATGATGTCCCGTCAACAGCTCGTACGTGATGCAGCCAAGCGCGTAGATATCGTCGCGCGGGTCCGGCTCGCGATGCTCGATCATCTCCGGGCTCGCATAGGCCGGCGTCAACGCGCCGAGACTGCCGGGATCGAACACCGTCGCGTCGCTCTCCTCTTCAGGCCGCTGGAATACGCGCGCGATGCCGAAGTCGATCACTTTCACTTCGGCATTCGTGGTCAAAAACACGTTCGCGGGTTTGAAATCGCAATGGACGAAGCCGCGCTCGTGCGCGTACGCGAGCGCCGCGCACATGCCGCGCACGATCGGCAGCGCGGCCCGCACCGGCATGCCCTGATAGCCCGGCGTGCGCAGCAGCTGGCTCAGGGGTTTGCCGCTCAGGTACTCCATCGTCAGATAGACGATCGGCCCGTCGCGGTCGAAGTCGTAGACGGTGATGATGTTGCGATGCGCGAGTACCTGCGCCTTGCGCGCCTCGCGCTGCAGCGCGACCAGCGAATTCGGATTGCCGCGAAACTGGACGTTCAGCACCTTGATCGCGAGATAGGGCTTGCGATCCGACGCTTCGAGCTTGCGCAGATCGAGCGCCTTGTACACGGTGCCCATGCCGCCCACGCCGAGGCACTCCTCGAGCACGAAGCGGTTGTTCAGGGTATCGCCGATGCCTTTGATGGTCTCGTGCGCGGCGCTGCCGGCAGTACTCGCGGCGCCCGCACTCGCAGCGCTCGACGAACGCAGCGACGGTAGATCGACCGAGGTCTGGATGCCGGTTTCCTCGCCACCCGCCGCGACGTTCGACACGCGCAGCAGCTCGATGCGCCGCCGCACTTCCAGGTAGAGATCGTCGGGCAACGGCGACCGATGATGCGCGGCGTACAGCGTCTCCAGCAGCCGCGTCGGACCGAGTTGCTCGGTCGCCAACGCGCTGTCGAGCTGCGCGACGAACTCGTCACGCGATAGCTCGCCGCTCTGGAAGTCGAGAATCACACGCGCAAGGCTAGCCATTTGTGCGAAGCACCGCCGTTGCCGCTGGACCGTGTCGCATGCGACCGACGCCACGCGGGTCGATAGAAAACCTGTCGTATCCAGTTACATGTGCCGTTTCGATACTAGCTCCCGGTCCGCGCTTTCGCAAACCAGGCAAACCAGGCATGAGCCGCGCGCCGCGCCGCGTGCTGGCTCGCGCAATGTCGTGCGCCATCCAACAGGGTCCGCCGCGATGTCGGACGGCGGCCACCGCTCCGAGCGCGTCAGCGTGCTTCGAGCTGACCGGCACGGTGGTCCCTCCACGCGCAAAACCCTTATACGACAGGGCTGCGCCGATTTCCTCAGGATCCTTGATTAATACTGGCACAGCCTGTGCATTAGTGATGTCCGAGCAAACGAATTGCTCGAAACCACTCGCAACACTGCGAAAACTTCTTTCAGGAGACTCACCATGAAAACGCTGATGATCAAAGACCTGTCCGTCACCGAACAACTCGACAGCAAAGCCATGCAAGCCGTACGCGGCGGCTTCGGCCCGAGCAAGTACTACAGCTTCGCCCCGGTCTATGCGCCGACCAGCGTCAAGAACACCACCACCACGCAACTGATCAGTAACGAACTGAACTTCCAGAACACCAACGGCAACGACGTTGCGCTCGCCACCGGCATCACGTCGGACTTCTCGCCGTATATCAATTCGAGCAACAGCAACCACTAATAGTGCGTGGCGCGGCGAGGCGCCCGCAGCCGCGGGCCGCTTCGCCGCGAGCCATTCATGTCCGCTTTCCGTACGTCTTTGGAGAAACGCCATGTCATCCCTCATGATTCGCGATCTGTCCGGCACGCGCGAACTCGACCGCCGGGCCATGTCCGGGATCGCCGGCGGCACCGGCAGCAACGTGCCCATGCCCTCGGGCCTTGGTGGTCTCGGCAGCCTTGCCGGCCTCGCCAACGTCAACGTCAACGTCAACGTCACTCAGAATCTGGCTCAGCAGCAAATCGTCAACGTCGCAGCGCTCAATGACATCGGTTCGATCGGCCCAGGCGTCGTGCTGCCGCTGAAGCTGAGAGTCGACCCTATCCTGTCGGGTGCCAATTACTCCGCCGTGTAAGCCGGGGCAGCAGCGGGGGACTGGGGGTTCCTTCACTGCCGCGGCAACACCACGGCCATGCGCGCCGCGAATGGATTTCCTATACTGATAGTGCGTTGAGACCTCAATACAACGAATGACACGCCGAACACATTCCGAGCACGGCGGCCGGCACCCGAACGGGTCTGGCCGCCGGAGCGTTTTTCTGGAGCCATCATGGCCAAGCTGAGCATCAAGGATCTGACCGAAAGCGTCGAACTGGACCGCGAGGCGATGGCCGCGATCGTCGGCGGCGCCCGTGTCGGCGCGCGCTCGAGTCTCGCCGCGCCGCTGGTGCCGGCCGCGATGCGCGTCGTCGAGTACCCGCCGGGCTTTCCGGCCGCGCATCTGCGTATCGCGGAAGCAGCCTCGCCGCGTAGACGCCAGCGCCGCTAGCGTTCCTCGCCGGGGCGTTTCACCATCACGGCACGCGCATATGGCGCGTGCCGTTTCTGTTTGCGCTTGCGATTGAGTGTTGGACGCCTGAGTTCGCCACGCGCGACGCTGCACTGCGCCCCAACCATTCGCACGTGACTCGTGGGACGCGCGCAAACACTTCGACGCGCAATCGCGATCGTGTTCAGTGCGATTCAACGCGGCTATCGCGCGGATCCTTGCCAGGCTTCGCATCGCGGCCCCCGCTCCATGTTGCGGCGCACGTTCCCTCACATTGGCATAGGCCTTGCAGAAATCGATGCGGGCGCCGCACTGTGCTCGCCTTTCCACGTCAAGGAGAAATGCCATGAAAGCCACTGTGATCATTAAAGACCTGCCGCCCGGCGCGGGCGAGCCATCCGACGAGAAAACGCTGACCGCCGAACAGATGAAGACGCTGCGCGGCGGCCGCTCGGTAGTCGTCAAGGTGGACGGTGGCGGCACGGGTACCGTCGACGATTGGGACATCAACACCGCGATCTTCGAAGGCCGCATCAGCGGAACCTATCTATAGGACGCGCGACGTGTCCGCAATTGGAAAAACGGCACCCGGCTCAGGTTTTGAGCGCGACGGGTGCCGTTTCAATTGGCTCGAGAATCTCCGTACGCGCCGCGCGCCGTCCCGGTGATCTGATTAAAGGATCGACCTTGGGCACAAGCTTTGCTCCTTGGGGATTACCCTGCGGCCTTGTGGCCAACGTAGATAAAGCAGGTCTCTCAACCAGGCGGAGGTCATAACATGCTAGGAACCATTCTTCTAATCGTGCTGATTCTGCTGCTGATCGGCGCATTTCCAGCGTGGCCACACAGCCGATCGTGGGGCTATGGTCCGACCGGTGGGCTCGGCATCGTACTGATCGTGGTGATCGTTTTGCTGGTTGCCGGTGTGATATAGACCACGCGTAGTGGACTGGAACATGAGGCGGGCCGCCGTCTATCCGCGCGATGTCGCGTGCCGGTAGGTGGCGGCTTCGCTTTTTCGTCGTTGCCGAAGCACTCGATGGAAAAGTTACTGGCCAATCAGGTCGCGCCGATTACCGGCGCGAGTTCGGAATCGGCTATGGCATCGTATGGCTAAAGCCCGATACGCGGACCATCGGCGTTGCCGTCGTTCGATTGCTCGAATAGATCGACATCTTCGAGCCAGGCACGCTGCCTGCTGAAACTCCTGCGTATTCGAACTCCAATACGAAAGGAGATGACATCATGCCTTACCTACTTGGCTGGCTGCTCGGCGTTCCAGTGATCGTACTGATCATCCTGTACCTCATTTTCCATTGATATCGCGCGGTACAGACGATAAGGATGACGTTGTTCCCGCGGCGGCGGTATGCGGATCGTTTCATGGTCAGCGTACCGCCGCCATCAGCGTGCCCATCCCTACCAGCAAGCTCCCCATCAGACGGTTCACGATGCGCAGCCGCGTCGGCCGCTGTAGAACCGTACGCAGACGGTGCGGGAAGAGTGCCGTCGATGCCAGGCCCAACGCGAATATCAGCGCAAAAGTACTGCCCAGCAAAAGGTACTGATGATTGGCCGACCAATGCGCTTCATTCGACGAGGTACTGATGGGACAGAACCGGTGAAGCCGCAAACGTGCCGTATCTCCATTGTCTGAAGCCTCGAAAACGAAGGGTATATCCGCGGCTATGTCGCATTGCTCGATCAGCAAAAACAAGATCGCAGGCATTCGCCATAGCCGCTCGATGTTCGCGCTGCGCTGCATGAAGAGCATTCCGTCAATCGCAATCTGATTGACAAGACTGCGCGCGCTTCAATGCGCGGCCCGCGAGGCGGCGATGATCGCGTCGGCCACGGCCTGCGGCTGGCTCAGCATCGCGACGTGGCTGGTGGCGACGCGCGTGATCTTCGCGTCGATGTGTTTCGCCATCTCCAGTTGCAAGGACGGATCGATCATGCGGTCGCGGCCCGACACCACGAAGTACGACGGCTTGCCATGCCACGCGGCGTTCGTCACCTTGTCGTCGATACAGCCAGCGGCCCAAGGCTGCTGGGTCGCCGCGATCAGGCGCTTCTGCGACAGCGGCAGATCCTGCGCGAAGTCGTCCAGCACCGCCTGGGTCGCTAGCGTCAGATAACCCGCCGAGTCCTTGCGCAATTCGCTCGCCCAGACTGGCGCGGGGTGGTCCTTCGTGATGTCGGCAATGGACTGACTGTTGTCCGGCGCAAATGCCGCGACGTACACGAGGCTCTTCACCTTGTCGTCGTTGCCGGCCTCGCTGACCACCATGCCGCCCCATGAATGGCCGACCAGAATCACAGGCCCGTTCTGCTGCGCGATCACGCGCCGGGTTGCCGCCACGTCGTCGGCGAGCGAGCTCAGCGGATTCTGCACGGCCACCACGTGCAGGCCGCGCGCTTCGAGCAATGGGATCACTTTGTCCCAACTGGACCCGTCAGCGAAAGCGCCGTGTACGAGAACGACGTTCTTGCCCTTCAGGTCATCGGACGGCGCCGCCTGCGCGGACTCCGTGGCCTGCAACGCGAACAGTCCGCCCAGCAACAGAACGGAACCCAGAATTTTTTTCAGCAGCGTGGTCATCGTTATTGTCTCGACAGGTGAGTTAAACCAGGAGTCCGCGCGTCGACGTGAGCCGATGCACGCGGACGGCCTGCTCATTTGCATCGATCACGAATGCGCGTAGATGGAACCGAGGCCGACGATGTGGGAGCCGTCGTACACGCGATCCGCCGCCGCACGCTTCATCGGCACGTGCGAGCCCGAAGCGGAACTGCCGTTCGCGACGCCACCGTAGGCGGCCGCGTCATGGCCCGCGCTGATGCGCGCCTCGGCCGCTTCGATGTTCTGCGGGTATTGCGTGTTGTCGCTGGCCGGGTTGTAGCCGGCCTTTTCCAACTGGACCAGTTCCGCGCGGACTTCGGCACGTGTGAGTGCCTGTTGCGGCTGCGATTGCGCGAACGAAACGACGGGAACGGCGACGAGTGCGGCGACGATCAGCGATTGAACGAGTTTCATGAGTCTTCTCCGGGTATCGAACCATCAGGGATAAGGATTGAGCGGGACGCGAAGCCATCGACGCAGATACACTGTGACGTCCCGCCTGATTCACACGCAACGTCGTGAATCAACCTTGCGTGAAGACATTAGAACGCTCGAACGTATCTGCAATGTTTTCGTCATCCCCCATTTCTGCAAGCGTGTTTGTCTGCGTATGCCGTTGATACATTGCGATACAAAAACCCACTTCCGAACCTGCCGAGCAGGGCTCGGCGTCGCATGCGTCGTGCGGGTTGCAGGTGGGTTGCAAATGGCCCGCTCATGAAAAAACCCCAGCAGCCGTACGTTCGACTGCTGGGGTTCCGTTCAGAAGAAGCCGGCGCGCGCCGGCTCCATCAAAGGCGGGTGACGTCGAGAATCGCATCCGCAAAGGCTTTCGGCGCTTCCTGCGGCAGGTTATGGCCGATGCCGCCGCTGATATTGCGGTGCTGATACTTGCCGGTAAACTTCTTCGCGTATGCTGCGGGCTCGGGATGCGCGGCGCCGTTCGCATCGCCTTCGAGTGTGATGGTCGGCACCGCGATCGTCGGTCCGGAGGCGAGGCGCTTTTCGAGTTCGTCGTATTGCGGCTCGCCCTGCGCGAGTCCCAGACGCCAGCGATAGTTGTGAATCACCACGGCAACATGGTCCGGGTTATTGAACGATTCGGCGGAGCGCTCGAACGTGGCGTCGTCGAAATTCCATTTCGGCGAGGCGGTATGCCAGATCAGCTTGTTGAAGTCATGACGGTTCGCTTCATAGCCCGCGCGGCCGCGCTCCGTGGCGAAATAGAACTGATACCACCACGCCAGCTCGGCCTTCGGCGGCAACGGCGCGCGGTTCGCGTCCTGGCTGCCGATCAGATAGCCGCTCACCGACACCATCGCCTTCACGCGTTGCGGCCACAGCGCGGCGACGATGTTCACCGTGCGCGCGCCCCAGTCGAAGCCGCCGAGCACGGCCTTGTCGATTTTCAGCGCGTCCATCAGGTTGATGATGTCGACCGCGACCACCGCCTGTTGACCGTTGCGCGGCGTATCCGCCGACAGAAAACGCGTGCCGCCGTAGCCGCGCAGGTAAGGCACGATCACGCGATAACCGGCCGCCGTCAGCAACGGCGTCACTTCGGCGAAGCTGTAGATGTCGTAAGGCCAGCCATGCAGCAGAATGACCACCGGTCCGTTCTGCGGGCCCGCTTCCGCGTAGCTGACGTTCAGCGTGCCCGCATTGATCGAGCGAATGTTCTCGAACGACGCCACGCGCGCGCCCGCTTTCGCATTGCCGGCCGCGTCGGCCGATTGCGCATGCGCGAGTCCGCTCAGTCCCAATTCGAGCAGGCTGATACCGGCAACCGCCGTTCCGAGAAAGCGGCGGCGGCGACTATTGATCTGATCCGACATGGTTGTTCTCCTTCAAGCAAAGGCTTTGATACGGAATTGATCGGGTCCGCTCGCGCGCGATATCGCACAGCCGCATGCGGGCACCGCGCAGGCAGAGCAGACTTCAATGGCAATCTGAAACGAATCGAACGAGACGGGTAGAGCGAATCTGAAACCGGAGATGCCTTGACGACTGAACCACTGGCTTACCGCGGTCGCGACGCTTGAGATGGATAGTGACAGCGCAAGCCTTCATCAGCAAGAGCAACTAAGTTCACAAATCGTTGCCTTGTGGGCAACACATTAACCGCAATCGACAAATCACATGCGCGAGATCAACCAGCAACGCCTTCGCTACTTCAACGAGGTGCTCACGCACGGCACCATCCGCGGCGCCGCCGAAAGCATCAATACGTCACCCTCCGTGATCACGCGGCAGATCAAGCTGCTCGAGGACGAACTCGGCGCGGTGCTGTTCGAGCGGCAGCCGCGCGGAGTCAGGCCGACCGAAGCGGCCACGCATCTGCTCGAATTCTGGCGCGGCTACCGTTCGCAGCAGGAGAAGCTCGAAGATCAATTGCATGCGTTGAAAGGCCTGCAGCGAGGGCAGATCCGGCTCGGGGTCAGCGAAGGCTTCGTCGATACGCTGGTCGACGATGTGCTCGCGCCATTCTGCGTCCAATATCCAGAACTCGAAATCGGCCTCGATATGCTCGCGGTCGACGCGATCCAGGAAGAAGTCGCCGAAAGTCGTGCGCATATCGGGCTTGCGTACAATCCGCCGCCTCATGCGCGCCTCGAGCATCGCGCGAGTTCGCCGCAGCCCGTCGTATTGTTGCTAAGAAGCGACCATCCGCTCGCGAAGCGCAAGCGACCCGCGACGCTCGACGACCTGCGCGCGTGGCCGCTCGCGTTGATGCCACCCACCTTTGGGATCGGTCATGTCGTCAAGATGACGGAACTCGCCGAAAACGTGTCGATTCCCGCGACGCTGACCACCAACTCACTGAGCGCATTGAAGCGCTTCGTCACGGTCGACAACTTCATGACGCTGATCGGCGAATTCGCTGCCTACCGCGAAATCGCGAGCGGCGAATTGACGACGATACCGATCGCGCATCCGCTGTTTTCCGGCGCGCAGGCGCGTGTGCTCGTCAAGACCGGCCGGCCGCTCGCACCGGGACCTCTCGAATTGCTGCGCTGGATCGAGGAGCGTATGCCGATGTTCTCCACGTCCAGCGCAAATAGCGTCGCAGCCGCGACCGGAACCGCGGTGCGTAAGCGCAGGGCGCGCTGAGCCAGCGTTCGGCTACCGCCGCCTCGCCCCCCGCGCGCATCGGTTGCTCAACCGATTTGTGTCGCAATGTATCCGCGCCATACGCAGACACACTACATTGCAAGCGCGCCTGATCCCCGACATAAACCAGATACGTGCGGGCGTTCCAATACGGCCATCCCAGCCAACGGAACGCCCATCATGCACAGTACTCTCGAAACTCCGCTCGCCCTGCTCGCCGGGCTGCTGACGATTGCCTCTCCCTGCGTGCTGCCGGTGATGCCGATCCTGCTCGGCACTTCCGTCGAACGACCGAGCCGCACGCGGCCACTGTTCATCGTCGCCGGCTTCATTCTGACTTTCGCGTCTTTCGCGCTGCTATTGGGCGCGGTGTCGAGCACCGTGCACGTCGCGCAACAGGTACTGCGCAATACCGGCATCGCGTTGCTCGCACTGTCCGGGCTTCTGCGTATCTGGCCGCGACCTTACGACTGGCTCGTCGCGCAACTGCAAGGGCCGCTCGAGCGCATCGGCGCGGCCATTGCGCCAGCTACGCAACCCGGCAGCGGCAACGCGGGCGGCTTCGTGCTCGGCATGTCGCTCGGCGCGGTATGGACGCCCTGCGCCGGCCCCGTGCTCGCGTCGATTCTGGTGCTCGTCGTGAAGGCTCAGGATCTCGGTTGGTCGGCTCTGCTGCTCACGCTGTATGCGATCGGCGCGGCGATTCCGATGCTCGCGATCATCTACGGCGGCCATTACGTGACGCGTCATGTCCGTGTGGTCTCACGTCACGCGGAGCGCCTGCAACAGGTATTCGGCGTACTGGTGATGCTGACCGCCCTCGCCATCTATTTGCAGTACGACGTGCTGCTGTACGCGCGGCTCGCTGGTCTTTTCCCCTCACTCAAAGGACTTTGACATGACTACCCGCTTGAAAACCTTCGCACTGTCCACCGCGTTTGCCGCCTGCGCGTTGATCGCGACGAGTACGGTCGCCATCGCCGCGCCGCAGGAAAGCGGCTCGCCCGCACCCGAGCTCACTGGCATCACGCAATGGCTCAATAGCGAGCCGCTCAAATTGCAGCAATTGCGCGGCAAAGTGGTACTCGTCGACTTCTGGACCTATAGCTGCATCAATTGCGCCAACACGCTGCCCTACGTAAAAAGCTGGAACCAGAAGTACAAGGATCAGGGGCTCACGGTGATCGGCGTGCATACGCCGGAATATCCGTTCGAACGCGACACCGGCAACGTGAAGACCGCGCTGAAACGGTTCGGTATCAGCTATCCGGTTGCGCAGGACAACCAGTACGCGACCTGGAATGCCTATAACAATCAGTACTGGCCCGCGTTCTATCTGATCGACAAGCAAGGTCATATCGTCTACACGCACTTTGGAGAAGGCGCCTATGCGCAGACCGAAGCCAGGATTCAGGCGCTGCTCGCGCAGAAGAATTGACGAAGCGCTTGCTGACTCGTAGAACGGGAAAGCCCGCTGCACCCACGCGATCGGGTGCAGCGGGCTTTCGTTTTTGGCGGACGACTAAAAGAGGTAATTGGCGAAAAGGCCGTACGTAATCTGACTCGTCTTTTCGGTGATGGGGCTGTCGGTCGCGTCGCCGCGCAGCCACGCGAACGACACGCTCGCGCCAACGTTCCAACGCGTTGCGATCCGGTAAACCCCGTTGACTGAGAAGCGCAACTGGTTCAAACCGGAGCTGGCCGAGTAGGTCGGCAATCCCGAGCGCGCGCTCTGCTCGGAATTCACGCCAAAATAGGTTTCGTTGTACTTGTCGCTTCCCCACGTCAGGCCCGGGCCTGCGCTGAGCGTCAGTTGCGCAATGGGTTGATAGCGTCCCAACAGATCGAAAGTCGCGACGGTGCCGCGATCGTTGCCGGCAATATCGGTCAAAACGCTCGCGCGCGCCGTGACGAACTCCCACGTATAAACACCGAACAGTTCCGCGTGCGCAGTGCGTTTGACGTCGCCCAGTCCGTGCAGCCGCGAGTCGTCGGACTCGCTGCGCGGTTCGATGAAATCGTAGGTCACCGCCGCGCCGACGCGCCAGTTACTATCACGATACAGATATGCGCCCAGCGATAGCACCGAGCCCGCGTCTGGATTCGCGCCGATAAAGAAGCGGTCGTAATTCACGCTCACCGACGGCACCGCCTCCCATTTCGTGCCACTCGCGCCCGGAAATTTCGGCATGTTCACGACCCCTGCGCCAACCGCAAAGCGCCACGGGCTCGCGCCCGCGCCAGGCGCCTGCGTCACTTCCGGTGCGCCGATGGAGAACAGGCTTTCCGACAAACCGAGCGTATCGTCGGCCATCGCGGTGACGGCAAACAGCGACAAGCCAGCCCCCGCCAGCACCTTGAGCATACGCGGCTTTGACACATCGATCATTTCTGTTTCTCCGTGAAAAAATTAAAAAAGACTGAATGCGACTTTTCCGATCCCGGCATTCATGGAGTGGCGGCGAAATTGTGAAATAGTTGAGTTTCTAATTGCAGCGGCGTTAAAAGAATGACCGATCGCCTCGCTCGATAATCGCGATGATAGAAAATACGTTTGTAATGGCCGATGCATCCGCTTTTTTAGGGCGTTTGTTTGGCACATCCCCCCAAGCAGGGTAGGGAATCGCGCCTTATTTCGGGGGATTCACTTACAGAATACGTGGCGTGAGCATAGCCCGTTCTTTTCGCCCGTCGCAAGCATATTTTTCTAATTACATGCTGCAGCCGCGTAATCGAGTAATAGATGCAATTTCAATGCTTGTATCAAGCGACGCGGAATTTGCCATCCTCGTTCGTAGGCGATAATCTGTGCGGGCTTGACTTTCGCGTCGCCAGGTGTGAAATGTAGTCAGATGGCGGCTTTCGATGCACGGTGATCTACGTTACGGGTGAGCTATGCCTTCAGGAAAGTACATCGGCGATAAAACAGTCAGTTCGTCGTTTTCATGTCTTTGTGACAAGTCTCAAGCGCAGTATGCCAACCGCCGTATCAGTGCCGATCTGTCGCGGCGCGGCTTCGTCACCGGTCTCGCCGCTTCGATGCTGAGCCTGGTTCTGCCCGGTCTTGGCAATGCTCAAACCACCCAACCGCCAGCACCGCCGGACAAGCCGGTGCTGTTCACGAACTTCCGCTTGTTCGACGGCAAATCGTCGACGTTGCGTGACGGCCTCTATATGGTTGTCGAGGGTGACAGCATCAGCCAGTTGGGTCGGGGTCAACCGGCTTCGATCGACGGCAAAACGCTCGTCGATTGCGATGGCAAGGTGATGATGCCCGGCATGATCGACATGCACTGGCACGCGCTGCTCGCGGCAGTGCCGATTCAGGTCATCCTTCAATCCGACATTGCTTTCGTCCATCTTGCGGCAAGCGCTGAAGCCGAACGTACGCTACTGCGCGGCTTCACAACGATACGCGACGCGGGCGGCCCGTCATTCGCGCTGAAGCAGGCAATCGATAGCGGCATGATTTCCGGGCCGCGAATCTATCCGTCCGGCGCGATGATCACGACCACCGGCGGTCACGGCGATTTTCGTGCGCTGAGCGATCTGCCGCGCGCCGGCAACCAGGTCACCCAACTGGAACGGGACGGTGGCTTCGCGATCGCCGACAGCGAAGACGAAGTCCGCTTGCGGGTGCGCGAGCAGTTCATTCAGGGCGCGACGCAGATCAAGCTGGTCGGAGCCGGTGGGGTATCGACGCCGCGCAGCCCGCTCGACATGCTCACGTTTACCGAAAAGCAGTTGCGCGCGGCCGTCGAAACAGCGGCCGACTGGGGCACCTATGTCCTCTCGCATGCGTACACGCCCGAAGCGGTTCAGCGCTCCGTTGCGGCAGGCGTGCAGTGCATCGAGCACGGTCATCTGATGGACGACAGGACTGCGGCGTTGATGGCGAAGAACGGCACGTGGTTAAGCACGCAGCCGTTCGTCAACGAAGACGACGCGGGTCCGCTCGCCCCACCGATCCGCGAAAAATTTCTTCAGGTGATCGCGGGCACCGACAGGGTTTTCAAACTCGCGCGCAAGCATGGCATCAAGGTCGCGTTCGGCACGGACCTGATCTTTTCGCAGGCCGTGGCCGCACGGCAAGGCACGATGCTCACGCATATGAAGGCGTGGTATGGCGCAGCCGAAGCATTGGGCATCGCAACGGGCACCAATGGCCAGCTACTCGCGCTGTCCGGGCACCGCAATCCGTACCCGCGCAAGCTCGGTGTACTCGAGGAAGGTGCGTACGCCGATCTGCTGCTCGTCGACGGCAATCCGCTCGAGAATCTCGACCTGATCGCGAACCCGGAGCAGAACCTGCGCATCGTGATGAAGGATGGAAAGTTCTACAAGAACACGCTGAAAGCGTAATCGACAATTCAGGCGGGCGCGCAACCTGGCGCGCCCGCATTAACTACACCGTCACACTATTTAGCCGTGCCCCTGCAGACGGATGTCGCGCGACGATGCGCCGACGTACACCGCGCTGCCCGGCACATAGAGCCAACGGTTGCTCGTCGTATCCCACACGCTCTGCATGCGCTGCGTCACGACAACGTGCACACGACGCGATTCGCCCGGGTTCAGACCCACCTTGTCCCAGCCGACGAGACGCCGCGGCGGTTCACCCTGATACGGCACGCCGAGGTACACCTGCGGCACTTCCGCACCGGCGACGCGACCATCGTTACGCACGTTGAACGACACGTCGATCAGGCCGCCCGGCAGATGCTGAACCGACAGACCCGAGTAGGCGAAGTGCGTGTACGACAGGCCATAGCCAAACTCGAACATCGGCGTGATGTTCTGCGAGTCGTACCAGCGATAGCCCATATCGAGCTTCTCGGCGTACACCGGGTTCGCCGCAAACGCGCCATTCGTGCCCCACGTCGGCGTATCCTGGTCGCGCACCGGGAACGTGACGGGCAGCTTGCCGGAAGGATTGACCTTGCCGAACAGCACATTCGCAATCGCATTGCCGCCGCCTTCGCCCGGATACCATGCTTCGATGATCGCCGACACGCTATCCTTCCACGGCATCAGCACCGGGTTGCCGCTTTCGACGACGACGATCGTGTGCGGATTGGCCGCCGCAACCGCTTCGACGAGTGCATCCTGGTTGGTCGGATTCGCGAGGCCCAGGCTCGGCAGATCGCCGATATCCTCACCGGCCGGCTGCGCGACCACGACGATCGCGACGTCGGAGTTGGCCGCCAGCGTGGCCGCCTGGGTGATCTGCTGCTGCGTGTAGGCGGCAAACGGCGACTGCTGATCGCTGTTGCCGGCGAAGGTCACGGTGGCCTGCGGCGCGAGCGCCTTGATCGCCGACACGATCGGCGTATTCAATTTCAGCCACGGGTTGGTCCACCAGCTGCAGCCCGTCTCCGTGCCGAACGTCAAGCCGCCGCAACCGGCGAACGCGCCCGTCACCGGATCGCGCGTATTGCCTGAACCGCCGCCCGTCAGCACCGCCGCGTCGGCATGGCCGCCGATCACCGCGATACGCGACAGCGAACCAGCGGCGAGCGGCAACTGATTGCTGGCGTTCTTCAGCAGTACCATCGACTGCTCTTCGACCGACTGCGTGAAGGCTCTCGCGGCCGAGAAGTCGATGGTCGCGCCACCCTTCGGCGGATCGTCCATTACGCCCGTGCGGATCATCACATACAGCTTGCGCTCGACCATGTCGTCGAGGCGCGCGGTCGACACCGAGCCGTTCGCGATCGCCTGTTTGACCAGCGTGGGCGTCAGATAGACGGTCGAACCGACGTCTTCCTCCTCGTCGAGACCCGCATTGATCGCCGGTGCCGTGCTATGCGTCGCGCCCCAGTCCGACTGCACCTGACCTTCGAAGTGCCAGTCGTTCTTCAGCACGTCGTTGAGAATGTGCGGGTTCTCGCAGGCCTGGATGCCGTTGACCTCGTTGTAGCTGCACATCACGCTGCCGGGCTGCGCGCGGCGCGCGGCGATTTCGAACGGCAGCAGATAGAGCTCGCGCATCGTGCGCTCGTCGATCTGGCTATTGCCGCCGCCGCGGTTATGTTCCTGCTCGTTGCCCATGTAGTGCTTGATCGTCGCGATGACCTTCTGGCTTTGCGTGCCGTCGGTGCGCTCGGCGAGCATCTCGCCGGCAAGCACCGGATCTTCGCCGAGATACTCGAAGAGCCGGCCACCGCGTGGCTCACGCGCGAGGTTGGTGCCACCGCCGAGCCCCATGCCGAAGCCCTGCTGACGCAACTGGATCGCGATCTGCTTGCCGAAGTTCCACGACAGCGCGCGGTCCCAGCTCGCCGCTACCGCGAGCGTCGCCGGGAAGGTCGTCGATGGCTGGTTGGTGCTGCCCGAACCCGTGGCCGAGTCGACCATGTTCAGGTCGGGAATGCCGAGACGCGGCACGCCCTGAATGTAGCCCGCGCCGCCGCCCGGCACGGCGGACATCGCGTACTCCGAGTGAATGAACTGCAGCTTTTCGTCGATCGTCATCTGGTTGACGAGCGTTTCCGCGCGCCGATGCGCCGCTGCCGACGCGAACGCGTTCAGCACCGTCGACATGGGCGCGAAGTCGAGACCAGGAGTGGGAATTTCCGCGTGCGCAGCGGCGCTCACGGCCGCCGCTATCGCGACGGCCGGCCATAGTTTCTTCTGCATAGGTGTCTCTCCGAAATTGTGCTTTTCTGGGGCAACGGAGCGCGTCGGGGGGTGGGAAACGGACGCGAAAACAGGCATGCAGCGATGACTGCAAACGTTTGCCTGTGGGAAGAAGAATCGGCGCAACTGGATGGGCTGTAGCGACTCTTCGTGGTGAGTAATGTAGGAATGTAGTCTCACTACAACATCGGTATTTATACCAATACGTGTAATTTTATGCGTAATGGGGCGTAAGGCTTTTCCGACACAGGCTAATTGAAAGTTAGCGAATCAAAACGAATAAAGAGTCGGCAATTTTGTGGGGGTTTTTATTCAAATTGGTGAGTGGGCATTTGCGCATTGACAACAAAAAAGCCGCCGTCTAGTTTACTGGAAACCGCATCCCTTAAACTGGATTACATGGACATCAACGCCCAGATCGCGCGCCGGATCAAAGAACTGCGCGACGCTCAAAATTGGTCGCTCGATGCACTGGCCGAGCGCAGCAAAGTCAGCCGCTCGAATATCTCGCTGATCGAGCGCGCTCAGAGCAGCCCTACCGCGACCGTGCTCGACAAACTCGCGACCGCGTTGAACGTGCCGCTCGCGTCGCTATTCGAGCAGGATGGCGCGCCGGCTGCCGAGCCATCGCCGGTCAGTCGCGCGACCGAGCAGGCGGTGTGGACCGATCCGAGCTCGGGGTATGTGCGACGTCATCTGTCGCCGACCGCGCGCTCGGCGATCCAGTTGGTCGAGGTCAACTTTCCCGCCGGTCAGCGCGTCAGTTACGAAACCGGCGCGCGCGACGCGGACATTCATCAACAGGTGTGGATGCTCGACGGGTCGATGGAAATCACGGTCGGCGACACCAACTGGCGGCTCAAGACCGGTGACTGCCTGGCAATGCGGCTCGACAGCCCGATCGTGTTCCGTAACCCCACCCGCAAACGCGCGCGCTATCTCGTCGCGCTGACCACATCGCCAGTCAACGAACGGAGAAACGGATGAGCGATAACGTGACCATACGGCGCGTCGGCGCGAACGGAGCTTCGGCCTGCGTCGAAGCGCTCGCCGACGTGCTGATCGACTGCGTGGAAGGCGGAGCATCGGTCAGCTTCATGCTGCCGATCTCGCGTAACACGGCGCTCGCGTTCTGGCGCAACGTCGTGGAGAGCGTCGCGCGTGGCGAGCGCGTAGTGCTGATCGCCGAAGATCACAGCGGCGATATCGTGGGCACCGTGCAGCTGATTACCGCGCAACCCCAAAATCAGCCACATCGCGCCGACGTCGCGAAGATGCTCGTGCACAGAAAAGCACGCCGGCGCGGCGTCGCGCACGCTCTGATGAGCGAACTCGATCGCATCGCGCGGGAAGAGAAGAAATCGGTTCTCGTGCTCGACACCGTGACCGGCGGCGATGCCGAACGGCTTTATCAGCGCGCCGGATGGCAACGCGTCGGCAGCGTGCCGAATTACGCGCTGATGCCCGACGGGGCGTTTTGCGACACGACCTTCTATTGCAAGCAACTTTGACCCGCACCAGCGCTCATTCGCTTACTGCGACTGACGCGACCTCGCGTCCCAATCGCTGCACGCGAATCAGCGGCACGAGCGACACGGCGAGGCATGCGAGCACCATTGTCGCGCTCACCGCGAGCAACGCGTGGTCGATGGCCTGCACGAGCGCGACGCGCGCCGCGGCGATCAGCGCGTCGCCGTCGAACCCCGCCGCGCGGGCATCGCGAATGAAGCTCGCGACGTCGCGAGACGTCAGCAGTACTTGCGGGCTGTGCGCGGCGGGCGCAACCCACGGCGCGTCCGTATCGATACCGTGCCCCTGCAAAACATCGGCCACCCGTTGGCGATACAGCACGTGCACGATTGTGCCGACCACGGCCGTTCCAATCATGCCGCCCACCATCCGCGCCGACTGGATCATCGCGGTCGCAATGCCAAGCTGACGCTTGCCCGCCACTTGCTGCGCAAACACGGTCAGATTCGGCATCACGAGACCGATCCCGACGCCGCCCGTAGTCAATGCGGCCATCAACGCATGACCGGTCTCCATGCGTTCGGCCGCGACGCCCCAACACGCCACGCCCAGCAACGCGAAGCCGACGTACAGCAGCACGTTGGGCTTACGCAGACGCGTGACGACGCGCGTATTCGCGATCGTGCCGACGGTGATGCATAGCACGAGCGGCGTCACCATCACGCCGGCGCGATCCGCGTTGAGACCCATGCCGCCTTGCAGCAGCAACGGCACATAGAACAGCAGCGCGAACATCGCCAAGCCCATCAGCATCGACAACGCGAGCAACGCGATGATGGCCCGCTCGCGCAGCAACGCCGGCGGCAGAATCGGATCGGCCGCGCGCAGTTCCTCGCGCACGAGCAGCGCGCCCGCGCTCAATGCCACCACGCCGAACGCGATCGTCGAAACCTTCAGCGTCTGCTGCGCGAGCGATTCGACGAGCAGTTGCAACGCACCGAGTCCGGCTGCGATCAACAATGCGCCGCGCCAGTCCGGGCTCAGCTTGCCGCGCAGTTGATGGCGAATGTTCGGTAGATGTCGGGCAGTCAGATAAAGACTGAGCACGCCGACCGGAAGGTTGACGAGAAACGCGGAGCGCCAGCCGTAGTGCTCGCTCAGAAAGCCGCCCAGCGAAGGCCCTACCGCATTCGCGACGCCGAACGCGCTCGAAAACAGCACCTGCCAGCGCAGACGCACGACGGGATCGGGAAACAGATCGGGAATCGACGCGAAGCAGGTGCCCACCAGCATGCCGCCACCGATCCCTTGCAACGCGCGAAACAGCACCAGCGCCTGCATGCTGTGCGCGGCACCGCACAGCACCGACGCGGCCGTGAACACGACGATCGCGATCACGATCAACGGCTTGCGTCCGAACCAGTCACCGAGCCGCCCGAAGATCGGCACCGTGATGACCGAGGCGAGCAGATACGCAGTCGCGACCCACGCATAGAGATTAAAGCCTTTCAGCTCGGCGACGATGGTAGGCAACGCGGTGCCGACCACGGTCTGATCGATCGCGACCATCATCACGACGCTCGACAAGCCAAGCATCGCAAAGAGCGACTGACGGAACGAGCGGGCCGTGTTGGGCGGCGATGTCCCGTGCGGTATGGCGCCGGGTGGCGTGCCGTTGCTCATCGGCGTTCAGGCGCGCTGTGCGGCCGCTTCGCGAGCGACATGCTTGCGCCACGCGAGCCCGGCGAGCGCAACGTCCTGCAAGCCGATGCCGACCGCCTTGTAGACGACGATGTCCTCGGACCGCACGCGTGCGCTGGCGCGCCCTTCCAGCACGTCGCCGAGTTCGACTACGTTGCGCCAGTCGAACGTACCGGGCGCGGCCTGCACCAGGTCGCCGGCCTCTTCCCTTGCCTGTTCATGCAGTTCAACCACGATGCGCGACGCGCGCGCGAGCGTCGTGTCGTCGAGCTCGCGCGTGTAGGGCAGGCTCGACCCGATGGCCGCGACCATCGCACCGGGCGCAAGCGTCGCGCCATCGAACAGCGCACCGGTCGCGCGCGTCGCGGTGACGATCACGTCGGCATCACGCACCGCCTCGGCGGCTTCGCCTGCGGTGGCCTTCACGCCGCGCGCACGGTGACGCGCGTTGAGTTCGTCGACGACCTGCTCCACGTTATCGAGGCCGACGATTCTGAACGACTGCAAACCGGTATGCGCGGCGAGCGCCTGCGCATGCGCGCGCCCCTGCACGCCGGTGCCGAAGATCGCGACGGCGCGCGCATCTTCGCGCGCGAGCGCCCGCACCGCGAGCACCGTGGTCGCGGCCGTGCGGATTCGCGTGAGCGCGTTCGCGTCGAGCGTGGCGAGCGGGCGGCCGTCGTCGGTTGAAAACAGCACGATCGAGAACGAGAAGCGGCCGTTGATCGTCGTGTACACCTTCGCGCCGGTCACGCCAGCTTCGGGCAACACGGCGCCGAGCGTCGATAGCTTCACGCCGCCCGCTTCGGTGCGCACGCGCCGCTGCACCGCCGCGCGTCCCCGCGACAGTGCGCGAAACGCCTGCTCGAGCGTCGGGATCGCTTCGTCGAAACCCACGAGCGCATCGATCTGCGCGTCGTTCAGATGAATCATGGAGAATGCTTCCTTGTGCGAATCTGATGACTGGATGGCGCGCGTGCCGCGCGCTACACGAGCGCCGCTGCGGCGTGCTGGAACGTAAAGCTGTCCGAGTACAGATGATCGACGCTCGCGCCCTTCGCGAGGAAAGCGGCCTTCGCCTCGGCGATCATCGCGGGCGAGCCGCACAGATAGACCGCGTGCTCCGACAGGTCAGCATGGTCCTCGCACACCGCATGCTGCACATAGCCGCGCCGCCCGCTCCATGCTGTGTCCGCGCGCGACAACACCGGCACATAGCGGAACTCGTAGAGACGCTCCGCCCAGCGGCCGATTTCGTCATGCAGATACAGGCCGTCGGCCGTTCTCGCGCCCCAGTACAGCGTGACGGGCGGGCAATCGGGATCGTCCATCAGCGATTCGAGCATCGCTTTCACCGGCGCCAGGCCGGTGCCGGTCGCGACCATCAGCAACGGACGATAGTCCTCTTCGTGCAGTCGGAATCCGCCGAGCGGCAGCTCCACGTCGAGGCGGTCGCCCGGTTTGAGCTGCGCCACCACACGATCGGTGAACCGGCCGCCCGCGATCTTCCGCACATGAAAGTCGACGAGGCCGCCCGCGCGCGCGGCGGATGCCATCGAGAAGCTGCGATGACTACCGTCTTCGAGCATCACGTTCATGTACTGACCGGGCCGGTAAATCATTTCGGCATCCTCTGGAAGCGCGAGCGTGAGGTGCGTGACGTCGTGCGCCAGCAAGCGTACCGCCTCGACGCGCACCGTATGACGCGCCGGCTCCGATGTCGGCGCACCGGTGTGGCCCGCGCCGATCACAATGTCGCTGCGCGGCCGCGCCTGACACGCGAGCGCAAATCCCGCCTGCGCCTCCTCCTCGGTGAGTCCGAGCGGAAACTCCTCGTAGTCGAGCGTGCCCTCGTGCACTTTCACGCGGCACGTGCCGCAACCGCCGAACTGACAATCGTGCGCAAGCGGCACGTCCGCGCGTAGCGCGGCGGCGAGCAGCGATTCGTCGCGCTCAGCGCTGAAGCACGCTCCTGTTTCGAGCACCTGAATCCGGTATGACATGACGCCACCTCATGACGATGCGATGCGAACGACAGGACCGCCGGCATGCACAGGCGGCCCGTGGCGTCATTTCTTGATGTCGGCTTCCACGAGCACGCTATGCCCCTGCGCCGCGAGCAGATCGTGCAGCCCCTGCAAAGCGGCGAGGCCGCACTGCGTGTCCTGCTCGCCGTTGCCGCCGCTCAGGCCCACACCACCCAACACCTGGCCATCGACGACAACAGGAAAGCCGCCGACGAATGCCGCAAACTTACCCTCGAAGCTCCATTGAATGCCGAACGCTTCGTTGCCCGGCAACGCGGGACCGTTGGGCGGCTGGGTGAACAGATGCGTCGAGCGCTTGTGGCCGGCTGCCGTGAACGCCTTGTTCCACGCAATCTGCGGCCCAGTGATGCGCGCGCCGTCCATCCGTTCGAGCGCGAGCGGATAGCCGCCCTCGTCGACGATGCAGACCGATTCGAGCACGTCGATCTGCTGCGCCCGGCCGATGGCCGCGCGGATCATTTCGCGCGCTTCGGCCAGTTCCAGGCGAAATATCTGTTTCATTGCAACCCCCTCATTGTTGATTGATTCATTGATTCGGAAAGCTGATCTCGCCGCTCTCAGATGCCGCGATAGACCGTCTTGATCTGCGTATAGAACTCGAGACCGCCACGCCCCGATTCGCGAAACGTCGACGTGCTCGAACGCTTGAGCCCCCCGAACGGCGCGTTGATCGCGTTGCCCGTCGTCGTTCGGTTGATCTTCACGGTGCCCGCCTCGATGTCGTCCGCGAAGCGATGCATGTGGCGTGCATTCGACGTGACGATCGCGGCGCAGAGCCCATACTCGGTGTCGTTCGCCTTCGCGATCGCGTCCTCGTAGCTGGTCACGGTGACGATCGCGATCACCGGCCCAAAGATTTCTTCGCGGCAGATACGCATGTCCTGCGTCACGTCGGTGAAGATCGCCGGCGTGACGTAATAGCCGTGCTCGTAATCGGGACCGCTCAGGCGCTCGCCGCCGTACAGATGCGTGGCCTGTGCCTTGCCGGAGGCCACGTAGTCGAGCACGGTGTCGAGTTGCGTCCGGGTCGCGAGCGGGCCGATGTCCATGCCGGGCGTGAGGCCGCTGCCGATCTTGAGCGTCTTCACTTTAGCGAGCAGTTTCTCGCTGAACGCATCGCGCACGCTCTGCATGACCAGCACGCGGCTCGTGCCGGTGCAGGCCTGGCCCGTCAGCGAGAAGCCACCCTTGATCGTCAGGTCGACGGCGCGGTCGAGATCCGCGTCGTCCATCACGATCAGCGGGTTCTTGCCGCCGAGTTCCATCTGCGTGCGCGTGGTCAGCGGTAGGGAGCGATGAATCTGTTCGCCAGCGGCGGTCGAACCGGTGAACGACACGGCCCTGACGACCGGCGACGCGGTAATGACGGAGCCGATTTCCGACGCGCGTCCCGTGATGAAATTCAGTACACCCGATGCAATGCCCGCCTGCGCGAATGCTTCGGCGAGCCGGTAGCCGATCAGCGGCGCATCCGACGACGGTTTGAAGATCACCGTATTACCGGCGATCAGCGCCGGCGCGATCTTGCGCGCCGGGATCGAGATCGGAAAATTCCACGGTGTAATCACGGCGACGACGCCGAGGGGTTCGCGCTGCGTGTGGACGGTCATGTCGGGATCGTCGCTCGGGAACGTCTCGCCGGAATACGACTGACCTTCCACCGCATAGAAACGCAGCACCTGCGCCGAGCGCAGAATTTCGTCCCTGCTCTGCGCGAGCGGCTTGCCTTCTTCGCGCGTGAGTTCGTTCGCGAATCCGTCCGCATGCTGTTCGAGCCACGCCGCCGCGCGATTGAGAACGGCCGCGCGCTGCGCGACCGGCGTGCGCCGCCACGCGGCGAACGCGCCAGCCGCCGCGGCCAGCGCGGCGCGCGCGTCCTCGGCCGAAGACGCCTGGAAGCGGCCGACGATGTCGCGCGTATCGGCGGGATTCACGTTGTCGAACGTGCCGCCGCTCACGCTGGCGGTCCACTCGCCCGCGATGAGATTCTTGAACTCTGGTGTTGCCGGATTGCTCATGACGGATACCTGTGCTGTTGCCGCAATGGCCGGCGCCATGCCGGCCGGCTGGCTCGCGGCGATGCCAACGGAAGACGGCGCCGCGTTGCGCGCGCCGCCGCGGGTTCAACTCGCGAGTTCGAGTTCGGGCAGCGCCAGGTCCTGCTCGACGTAGTCGTAATAGAGCGCGGTCGTATAAAGCAGACGCATCTGCGCGCCGATCTCGCAGATCTTCAGGCAGCGTTGCTGCAACTCGGGCGTGTCGGCATGTTCGAGCACGATCTGATAGCCGCGCTCGCCATGAATCTCGTCCGACACGATGTGCAGATCGAAGAACTCCACTTCCTCGTCGGTGAACTGGTATTTGTCGCGCAGCGTCGGCGTCTGCTTGCGATAGATCGACGGCACCTGCGATTCCAGACCCACGACGAGCGCCGCGACCGCGACGATCGGGTCCTCGCGCATCGCCACCGAATAACACCATGCCTGCAGGCCTCGCGTGGTCGGCGACATGTTGTCGGGATCTATCACGCGCTCGCGCGTCGTGCCGCACGCTTCGGCGAAACGGATCAGCAGATCGGTATGACGGTCACCGCCGATTTCCTCTTCGTACATGTTGGCGAGCAGAAAGTCCTTAGCCTCGGTGAAGCGGTCCGGCGTGCGCGCATAGATGTAGGCCAGATAGTCGGCGAACGGGCCCACGTAGTGATAGTGGTTCTCGGCCCAGCGCGCGAGATGCGCGCGGCTCAGCTTGCCGCTCGCCCACGCGATGCTGAACGGCGCCTTGTTCGCACTCTTGCCTTTGATGGCGTCCTCGAGCGCGGCGCGGAAGTCATCACGGTTCATCAATTCAGCCATTTCAAGCTCCTGACAGGTAGGGAAAAGGTTGGCGTTGTCGAAAGCCCGAATGCCGTCGGGCACGGAAGGAACAGTTGAGCTAGTGTAGCCTCTTTAATGAATACTGTATACCACAATCTCTGAATTGCGCGAGCCGTTCTTGGGAAGAGCGCTCCGTCTACGCGCCGCTTCATTGCGGCCTCACCGCGGAAAGCCTTAAGAAAACTGGAACTAATGCGCGCCAACCGCCGCTGTCTTCGGCCCTCGCCGGGGCCCGTCCGGCAGTAGACGGTATACTATATCCTTTTTTTCAACTAGACTAGATCCGAGCGAATCACGGAGAGCGTTATGCCAACAGTGGTATTTCACAAAAATGGCGCGACCCATCAGGGCGAGGTCAAGGAGAACACCAACCTCGTCGTGCGCGCCGGCATCAGGCAATTCCCGTTTCCGCATCTGCGCTACGAATGCGGCATGGGCAAGTGCTCGAAGTGCACGTGTCGCGTGATGTCCGGCGCGCAGTATCTGCCCGAGCCCAACTGGAAGGAAAAAAAACAGCTCGGCGAGCGGCTTGCGCAGGGTTATCGCCTCGCGTGCCAACTATGGATCGAGCACGACATCGAACTCGCGCAGGACGATCTGGAGCAGGCAGCATGAATACGCGCTCCGTCGCGGCCGGCACGCACGTGATTCTGACGAGCAAGCCCGGCCAGTACCGCACCGAGGCGACCGAAGGCATCGTGCCGCTCGCCACCTTCGACTACCTCTACGGCGGCCGGCATATCGCCACGTTCGTCATCGCCGCGCTCATGAAAGAAACGAAGATCAGGGTGATCGACGAAGCCACACCGTCGGCGGTCAATCTCGTTCCCACCAGGTTCCTCGAAAAATTCGCGACGCCTGAAGCCGCGCTCGAGTCGCTGCGGCAGCTCGCGGGCCACGGCAACGGCGCCGCGCAACTGACCCCGCGCTAGTTGCCGCGCCGTTTCATCCCCTCCTCTCCGAACCCAATACGTAAGCCTCCGAATGATCCAGATTACTTTCCTCAGCAACGACAACAAGTCGGTCAGCGCGCCGCCCAACAGCAATCTGCTGCGCGTCTCGCTGCGCGAAAAAGGCGGCATTCCGTTCAAATGCGGCGGCGGCTTGTGCGGCACCTGCAAATGCAAGGTCGAACACGGCATCGAACATACCGATAGCGTGAAGGACAAGGAAAAACGCCATCTGAGCGAAGACGAAATCAAAGCTGGCTATCGGATGGCCTGTCAGACTTTCGTCAATGGCAATGTCAGCGTGTCATGGTGAGTTAGCAACACAACGTAGTGAGTCAAACTGGGACGCCGGCTTCGATGCACTGAAGCCGGCGTTTTTGCTTGTCGTTGCGAGGCGTAAGACGTAGGCCGCAACTCGCGGGCAAAGCGCGCCGACGATCAAACCGCCAAGGCCTTGCGCATCGGCAAACCAACGCGCAAGGCCCGGCAAAAACCGCGCGGACGACACGCGCGTCCCGCCCCCCATCACCAGATCAGAATCGCCACCAACGTCGACACCACCAGGCCGCACACCACCGGCAGCAACAGATTGCGCACCGCCTGCAACACCGGCACACGCGCGAAGCTCGCCACCGCCGCGAGCGCCGACCATGCGGTCAGCGTCTTGCCGGTCCACACCGAACCCATCTGGCCGATCGCCGCGAGGGTCGACACGTCGAAGCCCACCGTGCGGCCGAGCGCGCCCGCCAGCGCGCCGGTCAACGGCAAACCGGCGAAGCCCGAGCCGTCGATGCCCGTCACCATGCCGGCCAGCAGAATGCCGTACGAGACGAAGAACGCGTTGTGCGGAATGTAGACCTCGCCCGCTTTCACGAGATCGGCAAGCAGGCCGGGGGCATGGGTACCGGCGGGCAAGCCGAGGATCGGCGCCGCAGTGCCGGCCACGCCGATGAAGAAGAAGCCCGCAATCGGCAGCACCGAGCTCATCGCGCGAAACGAAAACACGAAGCCCTCGGTGACGTGCTCGGCCGTGCTGCGGCAGATCGCGCGATAGTCGCGCGCAGCGGCTACCGCCACCATCAGCAACGCGGAGACGCCGCCGACGAGCGCCGCGGCCGCTGCACCGCTCGCGCCCTTGAAGCCGGGGATCAGATGCGGCAACACCATGTAAGCGACGATCGCGAGAAAGGCGACGGGGATCACGATCGCGAAGCAGCGGGACCAGCGCTCCTGCCACGGCGTCAACAGGTCGCGCGACGACAACAACGCCCGCGAGCCGCTCGCGCCGCTGACCTGGCCGCCGTCGCCGACCGACGCATGCTGCGGTTTGCCGCGCCGGATGCGCGCGCGACTCGTGCCGGCCGCCGGCGTGACAACGGCATTCGCCGTGACCTGGGTCGCTTCCCAGCGTTCGAGATGGCGCGCATCGGGCGCCTGGATCTGCTTGCGGATACGCAGATAGGCGATCAGGAACGCGATGCCGCCCGTGATCAGCGACAGCAGCAGCGCCTTGTCGGCAACGTCCGGCATCGCGACCGCGGCCGCTTTCGCGCTGATGCCCGGCGCGACCTTGATCACGTAATCCGACGACAAGGCCGTACCGAGTCCCGCGATGCCGATGCACAACGCCGCGCCCAGCGGCGGCACGCCCGCGTAAATCGCGGCCGGCAGCAGAATGCCGGCGATCAACGGCACGGCCGGCGTCGGCCAGAAGAACAGCGACAACACGTAGCTCACGAAGCCGAGCACGAAGAAGCCGACGTGCCCGTTGACCATGACCGCGCGAAACGGCTGGACCATGCGCACATCCGCGTTGATCCGTTTCAGCGCGTTGAGCAACGCGGTCATCAGCGAAATCACGAGGAAGATATTGAACAGCTCGCGCGCCGCCGTAAGCGGCGCGAAGAACACCGCTTCGATCGCGGTCGACACCTGGCCGGAAAACGCGTAGACGGTGGCGAAGGTCGCGAGAATCGCGGGCGCGACGACATTGGCGCGAAACACCAGCGTCGCGATGATAGAGACGACACCACACAGATAAACCCAGTGCGCCGACGTTAGAACGACGTGAGATTCCATTGCTTCTCCTGACTGCGCGGACCTGCGAGCGCGGGTGGATGCGGCTGATTTGAGATAACCGCTTGGTATACTATGTACTAAATAAAACAGGATCAACGGCTGCTTGCTTGAGGTTTACCCGCATTCGTCGCGACATTTCAAAGCAGGAGAATCGAGCGGCAGCAGCCACGAGGAAGCGCGGCGCGTGCTTCAATGCCCCGCCAGACAAGGCCGAGCCGGCTATTTCCGTATAAGGTCTACAGTATTCGTGACGTGCACTGAGGTAAAATCGCCTGCATCACACGCCATCAGCAACACAGGTTGGAGATCCTTATGAACACTGAAGCGGACACGACCGCGGCAAGCGGCGCACAGGGGCAATCGAGCGCGCCGATCATGCATCAGCAGCTGTCGCATCTCGTCACCGCGCGGCTGCGCGAAGCAATCGTCTCGGGCACGTACGCGCCCGGCGAGCGGCTGGTCGAAGGACGCATCGCCCAGGAGCTCGACGTCTCGCGCGTGCCGGTACGCGAAGCGCTGCGCGCGCTCGCCTCGGAAGGCCTCGTCGAAGTGCGGCCGCGGCACGGCGCGGTGGTCGCGTCGCTGCAGCCGTCGGCGGCACGCGAAATGATCCAGATCCGCGCGACGCTCGAGGGACTCAACGCCCGGCTCGCCGCCGAACATCGAACGCCCGAACTGGTCGGCCAGATCGAACAGGTGCTCGCTGAAGGCAAGGCAAAAGTCGACGCCGGCGAGACGGCCGGCCTGCTCGAACTCAACGCGCGTTTTCACGACCTGCTCTACGCGGCCGGGGCCAATACGATTCTGAGCGACCTGATGCGCTCGTTGCGCGACCGCACGCGCATGCTGTTCACGAACGCGAGCGATGCGGAAGTCCGCCAGACCTGGGACGAACACGCCGCGATCCTGCGCGCGGTGCAGTCGGGCGATGCGACGCTGTCGGCGCTGCTCGCCGAGCGGCATGTGATGCGCGCCGCCCAGCACTATCTGGCGAACAATGCGCGTTGAAACGGCCTTTGAAACGCGCGGCATAGGAAGCGAGGCGCGGCACACGCCACCGCGCTCGCTTTACGCCACCCGATAATTTCGTCGACTACGCTGCAAGCCACTTGACAGGCTGAATTTGGCGATAGACGGTATACAACATACCGCCCATCAATCGCCCTCTCAGGCCTTTCATGACACCAAGCTCCTCCCCACCCGCCGCCAGTCAGGCGGCGCGCTACCGTTACGCCACTGTCCAGCAGGCCGCGCACGACATGCGCGCCGGCGAGATCGACGCCGTCTCGCTCGTCGCCGCGTGCGAAGCCGCATTCGAGGCCGACAACGGCCTGCTGAACGCGGTCGTCGTATCCGATTTCGACGCCGCCTACGCCACCGCCGAAGCACGCGACGAGGAACGGCGCGGGGGGCGGCTGCGCGGCCCCTTGCACGGCATTCCGTTTACGATCAAGGAGTCTTTCGACGTCCGCGGCTGGCCGACGACCCTTGGCGACCCCGCGCATCGCGAGAACATCGCGAGCGCCCATGCGGACGTCGTGCAACGCCTGCTCGACGCGGGCGCGGTGCTGCTCGGCAAGACCAACGTGCCGATCTATCTGCGCGACTGGCAAAGCTATAACGACCTCTACGGCACGACCCGCAATCCGCGCGATCCGTCCCGCACGCCGGGCGGTTCGTCGGGTGGCAGCGCGGCGGCCGTCTGCGCGGGCATGTCATTCTTCGACGTCGGCTCGGATGTCGGCTCATCGATCCGCAACCCCGCGCATTTCTGCGGCGTCTTCTCGCACAAGACCACGCATGGCATCGTGTCGCTGAAAGGCCATGGCATCGGCGGCGGCATGGCGCAGCCCGACATCAACGTCGCGGGTCCGCTCGCGCGCTCGGCGCGCGACCTCGAACTCGTGCTCGGCGCGATCGCCGGTCCGGCCGGCGAAGCCGCGAGCGCGCAGCGGCTCGCACTGCCACCCTGCGAGCGCACGGACCTGCGTGAATTCCGCTTTGGCGTACTGACCAATCATCCGCTCGCCGACGTCGACGGCCCGGTAGAGGCGTGCCTCACGCGTCTTGGCCGGCAGCTCGAAGACGCCGGTGCGACGGTGGTCTGGGACGCGCGCCCCGCGCTCGACGCCGCGCAACTGATGCGCGCCTACGTGCTGCTGCTGCGCGCGTCGACCTCGCACTATCTCGACGACGACGCCTTCGCCGCCGCGCTCACAGCAAGCGCCGCCGTGCCCGCCGACGCGTCGTCGTACGCCGCCTTGCAATACGCGGGCACCGCGTTGCGTCACCGCGACTGGCTGCTGCTGCAAAAGCAGCGCGACGCGTTTTGCGAAGCATGGCGCGAGCTGTTCGGCACGATCGACGTGCTGCTGTGCCCCGCCGCCGCGACCGCCGCCTTCACGCTCGACGAAACCGGGGCGCCGTGGCAGCGCACGCTCGACGTCAACGGCCGCCCGCAGCCGATGACGACCCAGCTGTTCTGGGCCGGCCACTCGGGTCTGTGCGGCCTGCCATCGACCGTGGCCCGCGCCGGCACGACCGCGGACGGCCTGCCGATCGGCGTGCAGATCGTCGCGCCGCTCTATCACGACCTGCGTTCGCTGCGGGTGGCCGCGCTGCTCGAGCAGGCGGGACTGTCGTTCGTCGCGCCACCGCTATAACACCCACTCGCATTCTCGAGGCGCCAGCCGCCACCTCATCCTCGCCCGGAGTCCTCCATCATGGTCTGGTTCGAATCGCTGTCGAAGAACGAGAAGAAAGCCTTTGCGGGCGCGTTCATGGGTCATGCCGTCGATGTGTACGACTTCATGATCTACTCGTTCCTGATTCCCGTGCTCGCCGCGACCTGGCACATGAACAAGGCCATCGCGGGCAGCATCGTCACCTACACGCTGATCGCGTCGCTCGTCGGTGCGATCGGCGCGGGCCTGCTCGCCGACCGCTTCGGGCGCGTGCGCATTCTGCGCTGGACCATCGTGCTATTCGCGCTCGCGTGCTTCGCGTGCGGCTTCGCCAACTCGCCACTACAGCTCGCGCTGTTTCGCATGCTGCAGGGGCTCGGCTTCGGTGGCGAATCGTCGCTATGCATGGTGCTCGTGACCGAGATCATCAGGAATCCCGCGCATCGCGGCAAATTCTCCGGCTTCGCGGCGAGCAGTTATTCGTTTGGCTGGGCCGCCGCGGCGATCGTCTATAGCGTGCTGTTTTCGTGGCTGCCGGCGGAGTGGGCGTGGCGCGGCTGCTTTTTTATCGGCATCGTGCCGGCGCTGCTGGTTGTGTATCTTCGGCGCGATCTGAAGGAGCCCGAAGCGTTCTCGCACGCGCTCGGAAAACAGCACTCGCCCGCCGCCTTGGAAGGACTACGCCGTGTCTGCGCGCGGCCGCTCGCCGGCAAGACGATCCTGTGCAGTCTGCTGTCGGGCGGCATGCTCGGCAGCTACTATGCGATCGCGACGTGGATGCCGACCTATCTGAAGCTCGAACGCGGCCTGTCGATCTTCGGCACGAGCGCCTATCTCGCGATCATGATCCTCGGCTCGTTCGTGGGCTACGTGCTCGGTGCGTATTCGTCGGACCGCATCGGCCGACGCCTCACGTATATCGTGTTCGCGGCGGGCGCGTTTTCCATGGCGCTCGCCTATATGGCGATTCCCGCGTCGAACGGCGCGATGCTCGTGCTCGGCTTTCTGCTCGGCGTGCTGATGCAGGGAACGTTCTCGGGCATCGCCGCGACGATCTCGGAGAGCTACCCGAACGAAATTCGCGCGACCGGCTACGGCGTGGCCTACAACATGGGGCGCGTCATCGGCTCGCTGTTCCCGCTTGGCGTGGGCTGGCTCAGCACCGGTCATATGGCGCTCGACTCCGCGATTCCGCTGGTCGCGGGCGTCGGTTATCTGTGCGTGATCGTCACCGCGTGGATTCTGCCCGAGACCAACGGCATCAGCCTCGATTCGCTCAGCGGCGAGCAGACCGATTCAAGTGCTTTGATCGAACCGATGGGTGTCGCCGCCCGCGTGGCCCAATCCGGCTCCGGGCGCGACGCTCGCTAACACTTCACCTGTCTCGCACCAGGGCGGCGTCCACGCAAGTATTTGAAAATTTCAACTACTTGCCTATAATGCCTGCACTGCGTATGACACGGACAGCGGAGCAAATTCTTGTATTCGGACTTCCTGACTTTCAGGCTCGATCTGACCAGCGCGTTGCTGATCAACCGCGCGAACCTGGTCTACCGCGAGCGCTGGGATCTCGACGTGCGTGCGTTGCGCGTGCTGCGCCTCGTCTGCGCGGAGCCCGACATCACGCCCAAATCCGTTTCACAGCGCGCGCTGATCGAAAAAACGCTGCTTTCCAAAGTCCTCGCCGAGCTTGAAACGCGCGGCCTGATCACGCGCAACATGCATGCGTCGGACCGCCGCAGTATCGCGTTGCGTGCCACGGCGCACGGCCTCGAAGTTGCGCAGGCGTCCGAAGCGGTGGGCACCGAACTCGAGGTCGAGCTGGCGAAGGCGCTCAGCGCGAACGAACGCAAAACGCTCGAACGTCTGCTTGGCAAGCTTTCGCACAGCCTGCTCGAAAGCGAGTCCGCAAGCGCGCCGCCTGCGCGATCCTGACAGACGGTCCGCATTCCGCCGCCTTCCTTCCCTGGCGTTCATGGCAACAAGGAGCCCTCCATGTCGAAGCTGATCGAAACGATGTCGAGCGCGATCGACGCGCTGCTGCCTGAACTCGAAGCGATCTACAAAGACCTGCACGCGCACCCCGAACTGTCGATGCAGGAGGTGCGCACCGCGGGCATCGTCGCGGACTACGTGGAAAAGCTCGGTTACGAGGTGACGCGCAACGTCGGCGTGACGGGCGTCGTTGCGTTGCTGCGCAACGGCGACGGTCCCACCGTGATGCTGCGCGCCGACATGGACGCGCTGCCGATGGCCGAAGCGACCGGCCTGCCCTATGCGAGCACGGTGAGGGCGAAAGACGAAGACGGGCTCGAAGTCGGCGTCGCGCATTCGTGCGGCCACGACATGCACGTCACATGGCTGCTCGGCGTCGCGCGTCTGATGGCAGGGCATCGCGACGCATGGCGCGGCACGCTGATGGCCGTGTTCCAGCCCGGTGAGGAAGTCGGCCGCGGCGCGCGCAGCATGCTCGACGACGGCATGACCACGCGCTTTCCGAAGCCCGACGTGATTCTCGGCCAGCACGTGATGGTCGGCGCGGCGGGCTCGGTCGGCTATCGCAGCGGCACGATCCTGTCGGCCGGCGACAGCATCAAGATCAAGCTGTTCGGGCGCGGCGCGCACGGCTCGCAGCCGCAGACGTCGATCGATCCCGTGATCATGGCAGCGTCGACGACCTTGCGTCTGCAAACCATCGTGTCGCGCGAAATCGCGCCGAGCGACAGCGCCGTGCTGACCATCGGTTCGCTGCAAGCCGGCACGAAAGAGAACATCATCCCCGACGACGCGACGCTGAAGCTCAACATGCGCACTTACGACGATGACGTGCGCGAGTACATGCTCGGCGCGATCCGCCGCATCTGCTGCGCCGAATGCGTGGCGTCGAACGCGCCGCGCGAGCCAGAATTCACGACACTATCGAGCTACCCGCTGACGATCAACGACGCGGTCACGACCGAGCGTGTGCGCAACGCGTTCGAGGCGCAGTTCGGCGAGCGCGCGTACGAATCGCCGCCGGCCGCCGCAAGCGAAGACTTCAGCGTGTTCGGCCGCGAATGGAACGTGCCGTACTCGTTCTGGTTCGTCGGCGGCACCGAGCCCGAAGTGTTCCGCCAGGCGCGCGCCGCGAAAAAACTCAACGAAATTCCGAGCAATCACTCGCCGAAATTCGCGCCTGTGCTCGACCCGACCCTGCGCACGGGCCTCGAAGCCATGCTGTGCGCGGCCGGTGCCTGGCTCGATCAACACGAAACCACTCAGTGAACTCACACGCCGTCTACACCATTCTCGACCTGATCGGCACCTTCGTATTCGCGATCAGCGGCGCGGTGGCCGCGCGTCAACGACGGCTCGACCTGCTCGGCATCGTCGTGATCGCCTTCATGGTCGCGTGCGGCGGCGGCATCGTGCGCGACCTGTGCATCGGCGCGATCCCGCCTGCGGGGCTGTCGAACTGGCGCTATCTGGCGACCGCGCTCGCCGCGTCGGCCGTGACGATTCTCGCGTATCCGCAGGTGCGCCGGCTGCGTCAGCCGGTGCTGTTCTTCGATGCGATCGGGCTCGGTCTGTTCGCGGTGTCGGGCGCGCAGAAAGCGCTCACGTATGGCCACAATGCCGAACTCGCGATTCTGCTCGGCATCGTCAGCGCGGTCGGTGGCGGCGTGATGCGCGACGTCGTGCTCTCGCGCGTACCCGCGATTCTCGAACGCGAGATCTATGCGTCGGCCGCGCTGTTAGGCGCGGCGGTGCAAGTCGGTTTTTCGTACGCGGGCTGGACGGACTGGTGGACGCCGTGGTTCGCGACATCGGCTTGCGTGTTGGCGCGGCTCGCGTCGCTGCGCTATGGCTGGCGGCTGCCGATCTTCCAAGGCAGACGCACGGCCGGGACACGCGACAACTCATAACGAGCCCTTCGCGCTTCAGCTCGCGGTTTGCGGAATCAGCCGCGGCTTGGTCAGGCTGTACGCGATCTGGCTGAACAACGTATTGAGGCTATTGGTGCCGCCTGCCGCATTCGAGCAGGTGTCCGAGTAGAAATACGACGGACCGGACGCGATCGACTGCATCGTATTGCACGCGGTGAGCTTGTCGTTACCGTCGCCGCAGCTCGGCGCCGACGCGGCCTCCCCGCCCAGATACGCGACGGTATAGATCAACATGCCGGTGCTGGTTTTGATCGTCGACGCCGCATTGATGGCGGCCTGGCACTCGCTTCCATAAGTGCTGCCGTACGTGCTGCCGAGTTGACTCGTCGACGACGACGCAACACCGTCGCTCAACAGAATGATCACGTTCTGCCCAGCCGGACTCTGCGTCGACGACTTCGCGACGAGCGCCGATTGCGCAGCCGTAAGCGCCTGCGCATAGAACGTGCCGAGGCCACCCGGCGCCGACATGCCGCCGCAACTGCCGCCGCCCAGCGCCTGCACGATACCCGAGCTCGTGCTGACCGAACCGTTGCTGCCGAGATAGCCGGTGTTCAGCGACGAAACCTGGTAAGTCGCGCCCGACGCCGAATAGCTGCCCGCGATGGTCGGCGCCTTGCCGGAGCACGTGAAGTTATAGGTGGACGACGTTTGCGGCGGAAACGCCATCAAGCCGACGTTGTCTCCCGCATTGGTCAAGCCTGCCAGCAGCGTCAACGCGCCCGCCTGAGCGCACGCCAGCCGCGTCTGCGCGACGCCTTTCGAGTTCTTGCAGTTGCTGTCCGTCGTCGTGGCCATCGATTTCGTGGCGTCGAGCACGATCATCACGTTGTAGAGCGCGGGCTCCGCGCCGCCGCCCGCCCCGGCTCGCGAGGTCGCGGAAATGGTCTGCGAACTCTTGCCGAACACGCGCGCGAAATAGAGCGGCACGGTCGCCGTTTGCGTGACCTGGATGCCGTTATAGCCCGAGGTCGCCTGCTTATATGGCAATGTGACGCTCGACAACGTGAGACCGGTGATCGTCGCGCTGGCGGGCACGACGGCGGCAGGCAGCCTGTTGTTGTACCCCGCCGTGAACGCCTGCGCGTCGCTTGCCGCGGTGGTCCACGATTGCGTCCAAAGGTCGACCGCGCCCGACAGCGCCGCGGCATCGGTTGCGCTTTGCAGGCGCCGCTGGCTATACGCCAGGTAGCCGAAGTCGACGCTGATTGCGACAAAGCCCAATAGCGCGACCATCGATACCGCCACGAGAACGGAAACGGCGCCGCGCTGACGCCGACGCGAGCCACGCGAACTACGGTATGTCGTTTTCATGATTTCACGCCCCTCCCAAACGGTCCCACCGCTTTTGTTATTCATGCGTCGTCATTGCACCCGCTCCACCGCGCTCGCATTGAGCGCGGTCGGCATCATCGCGTACAGACCCGACAGGCTGCCCTTGAACAGCGGCGCGAACGTGTAGGTGACGGTCACGGTCGCCGTGCCGACCGCGCTCGTGCCGCCGGCGCTGGTCAGATCGGCGGCGCAGCTCGAATCGCTGCTGCACGCGACGCCGTTCACCGACGTCGCGATCGACAGATTCGACGTATTCAGAAGCGCCGCCGAGGTGCTTACCTGACCTTGCGTCGCCGAGTACGGCGTGCTGGTGCCGCGTTGCGACGCGAAATAGCGCGCGCCCGACGAGGCCGCATTGACGACCATCACGTAGTTGCCGAGCAGCCAGCCGAACTGCGCGATGCCGAGCAGCACCAGCAGCAGCAGCGGCGCGACCAGCGCAAACTCGACCGCGGCGACGCCCTTCTGTTGCTTGTGACCGATTGGCGGTGTCGTTCTCCGCTTCGGACGAATGGCTGCACTCATTGCACGACCTCCGACATGGTGGCGCTCAAGCTGCGGGGCATGATGCCTTTGAGGTTATCGAGCGTGCCGCCGAAGAGCGGCGCGAACGTATAACCGAGCTGCACCTTCGCCTGCGTACCCGCAGCCGGCGCCGACGTGCTCGACCCCAGTGCGCTGACGCACGCGCTATCGCTCGTGCAGGACGTGCCGCCGACGCTCATCGAAATCGTCAACGTGCCGTTCAGCGCACCGGTCTGCGAATGAATCGCGGCAGTCGCGTCGGAGTATGGCGATGCGTAACCGCGCTCCGCCGCGAGCTGATGTGCGCCGAGCGAGGCCGCGTTGGTCAGTACCAGATAGTTGTTGATCAGCCAGCCGAACTGCACGATGCCGAAGATCAGCGCAAGCAGCAGCGGCAGCACGAGCGCGAGTTCGACCGCTGCCGCGCCACGTTGTTTTGTGCGTTTCACCGGCTCCCTCCGTTCGTTCCACATGTCGGTCCACCCGCGACGAAGTGCGTGGTCATGCACCACCCGCCATGCTCGGCAGCAGATCGCGATAGATATGAATCATCGCGGGCCCCATCAGCACGACGAGCAGCGCCGGAAAAATGCAGAACATCAACGGAAACAGCAACTTCAGCGCGATCTTCGCGGCCCGCTCCTCGGCGCGCATCCGGCGGCGCGTGCGCAGCGTATCGGACAGCACACGCAGCGACGCGCCGATGCTGGTGCCGAAGCGCTCGGCCTGGATCAGCATCGCGCTGAACGAGTCGATGTCTTCCACACCGGTGCGCAGCGAAAAATTGCGCAGCGCCTTTTCCTTCGAGAAACCTGAACGCATTTCGAGCAGCATCAGTTCGAGCTCGCTCGCGACCACCGCGCTGCGAAGGCGGATTTCCTCGCCGACTTTCATCAGCGACGCATCGAGGCCCAGACCCGCTTCGACACACACGGTCAGCAGATCGAGCGCATCGGGAAAGTCCTCGACGATGCCGCGCTTGCGCGCTGCGATGCGGCGCGACAGCACGACGTTGGGCAGGTAGTAGCCGAGTGCGGCCAGCACGACCAGCACGATCGCGCGTTCGAGCAGCGAATTCGCGAACGACGAGCCGTACAGCGCGAGCATCGCCACGAGCGGCAACGTCAGCGCGAGCGCGGTCTTCGCGGCCAGATAGATCGGCGCGGCGTTGGCCGAGCGCCAGCCGGCGTTCATCAATTGCAGGCGCAGTGCGGATTGCTCCCAGCCGTCCTTCGGCACCGACAGCTTCGAGATCGGCTGCGAAATCTCGACGAGCTTTTCGTACCACGGCGTCTGCGCGGCGGCGGCGAGTTGCTCCGGCGCCGGGACGGCATTCGCGCCGCCCGCCTGCTCGATACGGCGGCTCATGTCGCGCGGCGTGCTTAGATGCATCGCGCCGAACGCGGCCGCGAAAACGATCGCGAATACGCCGGCAAGCAACAGAATCTGCGTGATGTTCAGTGTTTGCATGGTCCTTCTCCGATGAGCTCTCGCCCGCTCAGACGCGAATCTTCACGATGTGCCGCATCCACAGAATGCCGAACAGCATGGCGACGCTCGCCACCGCGATCATCTTGACGCCCGCCTGGTCCTGCCACAGAACGTTCAGGAACCCGGGGTTGATCGCCATCATCGCGGCGCCGACGCCGAACGGCAGCAGGCCGAGCACCCACGCGGACATCTTGCCTTCGGCGGCGAGCACGCGAACCTTGTCGAATAGCTTGAAGCGGTCGCGGATCAGCGCGGTGATGCCGTCGAGCACTTCGGCGAGATTGCCGCCCGTCTCGCGCTGGATCACGACGGCGATCACGAAGTAGCGCAGATCGCGAATCGGCACGCGCGTCGCGAGATTCGTCAGCGCCTCGCTGATCGACACGCCGTAGTTGATCTCGTCGAACACGATGCGGAACTCACCGCTCATCGGCTCGGCGAACTCGGTGCCGACCATATCGATCGCGCTGGTGAACGCATGGCCCGAACGCAACGCGCGAGACAGCATGTCGCAAACGTCCGGCAGTTGCCGTTCGAGTTGACGGATGCGCCGGTTGCGCCGCCGCTGCACGTAGGCGAGCGGCAGCAATGCGGACAGCGCCGCGGCGCCCGCGGTGAAGACCCATGGCATCGCGAGGCTCGCGCCCGCCATCAGCACGAACGGCGGCAACACCGCGCAGGTGCCGACGAGTCGCCCGACCGACCACGATAGCCCCGACTGCTGCAGAAACAGATCGAGCGCGTGCACGCGCGGAATGCGCAGCAGCAGCCGCGTGAGCACCGCCGAGTCGGCCATCGTGCGCGTCTTCAGAATCGAAAGACGCTGCCTGCTCAACGCGCCGCCGGCGGATAGCGCGCGAATCCGCGAATCGACGCGGCGCGCGACCGGGCCGTGCCGGCTGTTCCAATACTCGTAGACGCCGCCCGTCGCGAGCGCCACGGCCGCGAACAGCAGAATGATCGACGCGTAGAAAATCGGGCTCATGCAAGTCTCCTGAAACACCGGGCGAGCGGTTGGTGCGCGTTGTCCATACCCGTCATGTCGTTTCGAAGCGACGCGCCGGATCGTAGACCTGCTCCGAGGGCGCCACGCCGAATGCCTGCAAGCGCTCGGCGAATTGGGGCCGCACGCCGGTCGCGCAGAAATGGCCGCGCACGTTGCCCTTCGTATCGACGCCGGAGCGACGGAACACGAAGATCTCCTGCATGTTGATCATGTCGCCCTCCATGCCGGTCAGCTCCGAAATGCTGACGATCTTGCGGCGGCCATCGGTCAGACGCGTGGCTTGCACGACCACCGAAATCGCCGACGAAATCTGCTGGCGCATCGTGCGCGTCGGCAGCGACAGGCCGCCGAGCGTCATCATGTTTTCGAGGCGCGTCAGCGCATCGCGCGGTGTGTTCGCGTGAATCGTTGACAGCGAGCCTTCGTGGCCGGTGTTCATCGCGTTCAGCATGTCGAGCGCTTCGGCGCCGCGCACCTCGCCGAGAATGATGCGGTCGGGCCGCATCCGCAGCGCGTTGCGCACCAGCGTGCGTTGTGTAATCTCGCCGCGTCCCTCGATGTTCGGCGAACGCGTCTCCAGCCGCAGCACGTGTTGCTGGCGCAGTTGCAGCTCGGCCGCGTCCTCGATCGTGACGATGCGCTCGTCGCCCGGAATGAAGCCCGACAGCACGTTCAGCAGCGTGGTCTTGCCGCTGCCCGTGCCGCCCGACACGAGGATGTTCACCTTCGCGCGCGCGAGCGCGTCGAGCACTTCGGCCATCGGCGGCGTCAGGCTCTGCAATTCGACCAGGTCGGCAACCTGCAACGGATTGGCGGCGAAACGGCGGATCGACAGCAACGGACCGTCGATCGCACAGGGCCGGATGATCGCGTTCACGCGCGAGCCGTCCGGCAAGCGCGCGTCGACCATCGGGCTCGATTCGTCGATATGGCGGCCGACGCCGGAGACGATCTTCTCGATGACCTTCATCAGATGCGCGTCGTCGTAGAAGGTCACGTCGGTCGCTTCGAGACGGCCACGGCGCTCGACGTACGTATGACGATGCGTATTCACCAGAATGTCGGACACGGTCGGGTCGCGCAGCAGCACTTCGAGCGGACCGAAGCCGAACATTTCGTCGTGCACGTCGCCGACGAGTTGCCGGCGTTCGAGATCGTTGGCGGGCGCCTTCTGATCTTCGAGAATGCGCCCGATCAGCGTCGCGATCTCCTGGCGGACCTGCTCGGGCGGCAGGCGCGACAGCCGTTCGAGCTCGACGCGTTCGAGCACCGCCTGATGAATCTCGCGTTTCAGTTTCTGGTAGGCGCCGCGCAACATGCCGGCGCCCGCCGGGTCCTGGCGTTCGCCCAGCGGCTGCACGCGTTGCGCGGAAATCTGCTCACGAAGCGACATGACGTTCCCCTGTTCTGATCGTGTAGCGTTGGAGCACGGTTAAAGCGTTTCGAGTTTCGGCGACGGCTGGCGGCCCAGCAGCCGCCCGAACAGCGACTCGCCCTTCGCGCGCGAACGCCCCGGTTTGGTCGCGCGTGCCGCGATGTTTTCGGCGAGCGCCTGCAGGCTGCGCGCAACCCCGCTGCCGCGCGCGGTCTTCGACACCGGCAGTCCCAGGTTCATCGCATCGGTCACCGTTTCGGCATCCTCGGGGATCACCTGATACGCGCTCATGCCGAGCACGGATTCGAGCGCCGCGCGCGGCCGCTCGCCGTGCCGTGTATAGCGGTTCAGGATCAGCCGCATCTGCTCCTGCGCATAGCCGAGCGAGCAGAGAATCTCCTGCAGCCGGCGGCCGGCCCGCACGTGCGGCATGCTCGCCTGCAGCACGAGATGAATCTGGTCGCTGCGATCGAGCGCGAGCATCGACAGCTGGTTCAGCGTCTGGCCGAGATCGAACAGCACGAAGTCGTAATGCGGCGCGGCGACGCCGAGCAGCCACTCGAGACGGTCTTCCTTGACCTCGGCCGCCTTCACCGGGTCGCCCGCGCCGGCGAGAATATGGAAGCTGTCGCTCACGTGCACGAGGCTCGTGTCGAAGAACGCGGCATCCATGCGTTCGATCTGCGCGCAGATTTGCGGCAGCGTCGACGGCGGCGTCTGGTCGGAGACCAGAAACGCGGCATCCGCGAACTGCTGGTTCAGATCGATTAGCAAAACGCGCTTTTTCTGCGGCAGAGTCGCGATCGCATGCGCGACGTTCGCGGCGATGAAGCTGGTGCCGGCGCCGCCCTTGCACGACACGAACGACAGAATCCGCGTATCGCGCGTGCCGCCTTGCAGGCTCTGCGCCTGCGCGCGCTGCAGCGCGTCGCCGAACTGGCGCGAATCGAGCGGCCAGTTCAGCACGTCGCGAAAGCCCGCGCGCATCGCGGCGATCAGCGTCTGCGGCGATGCGTCGGGAATCAGCAGGATGCAGGTGAGCCGCCCATGCTCGCGATGCAGGCGCTCCACCACCGCGAGCTCTGCGTCCTTCAGCGACGCGGCGTCGACGATCAGCACGTCGAACGCGTCGAGCGTGTCGCCGCGTTCGCCGAGCAGCGACGGCGTGCCCATCGCGCGCGTGATCCGGTAGTCGCCGGCTTCGCCGCTCAGATGCGCGATCTGCGCGAGCCGTGCGCCGTCTTCAGAGAGAGCCAGGATGTTGATCATGATGTTCCCAACCGAGCTGTCGAATTAACCGGCGGACGGCGCGTCCGCCCCATGCGCCGCGTTCGCCATCACTGACTGCCGCCGCTGCTGCCGATACCCATCACGAACGGATTGAACGTCGTGACCGGCGTCTGGAACGACTTGTCGTACTGCTGCTGCGCGGCGACCGCGGCCTTGCCGTCGACGCCCGGTGTGGATGGCGTGTGCTCGCCCGCATGCGGATCGATGATCTGCATCTGCGTCACGGTGCGCACGGCGTCGCCGACGTGTGCGTCCCAGATCGGCGAGCTCGACATGCAGCCGCTCAACGAGCCGCCCAGCGTGGCGCACAGCATCAGCAGCAACGCCGCGCGGCGCGTGATCAGAAGATGTTCGGATTTCATGAGAGTCTCCTTCGCGGCGCGTTACGGGTTGGGCTGTGCGCCCTTGATCGTCGGGTTGCCTGGGCTCATGGCGTCGGCTTTGGCGAGTGCGGGTTCGGCGTTGGTGTGCGCTTGCGCTGCCGACGCTGCCGTTGCGGTCGTCTTGTCCGGTGGCGGCACCGCCGCCGACGGTGCCGGCCGGTCCGCCTGGGTGTCGGGCGGCAGCAGCGCGGCGGGCGCGGCCGAGCCTTCGGTCGGTGCCGGCGTCGGAACCGGTGCGGGCAACGCGGGTTGCGTTTGCGGTTGCGCGGGCATCTGTGGCGCATTCGGGTTCGCGGCGCCCGCTGCCTGCGCTGCGGGCCGGCGGCCTTCCATGTTGCCGGTCGCGTAGACCGTGCCGTCGGATACACCGGTGAAGCTATCGGTCGGCAGCGGATAGTCGCCCGCCGGCAGCGGCTTCACCAGATGCACGGTGACGATGAAGATCAGCTCCGTGCGATCCTGCTGGAACGACGTGCTGCGAAACAGCGCACCGAGCACCGGCACTTCGCCGATGCCGGGCAACGCCTTCAGCGAGCCGGTGATGTTGTTCTGGATCAACCCGCCGATCGCGAAGCTCTCGCCGTCGTTCATCTGCACCGTCGTCGACGCGCGCCGCGTCGTGATCAGCGGCAGCACCGTGGTGTTGCTCGTGCCGCTCGCCGACACGGTGACGCCGGTCGGCGACAGTTCCGATACTTCCGGCGCGACCTTCAGATTCACGCGGCCGCCCGCGAGCACGGTCGGCGTGAATTTGAGGCCGACGCCGAACTCTTCTTCCTGCAGCGTGATCGTCGAGCCGCCCGAGCCGTTGCTTTGCGGCACCGGAATGAAGACCCGGCCGCCCGCGAGGAACGACGCCTCCTGGCCGCTCAGCGTGACGAGGTTCGGCTCCGCGAGAATCTTGCCGAGGCTGTCGCTCTTCTGCGCGTCGACGGCGATATTGAACGGCCTGTTGTTCGCCTTGCTCACCGCGATACCACTGCTGACACCGGCGAGCAGGCTGCTCACGAGCGCACCGGTCCACGAACCGAAGCCGCCCTGGATGTTGACCGCCGCGCCCAACTGATTGAGCAACGTCTTCGACACCTCGGCGACCTTTACTTCGAGCATCACTTGCTGCGGCGAATCGACCGTCATCATGTTGATGACTTCGGAACCCTTGCTAACACTCGAGCTTTGCTGCGAGATCGTACCGCCGTTACCAAAGCTCGCGGTGCTCGCCTGGTCTTGCTGGGTGGGCTGCGCGCCCGCGTAAGCGCCGGCGATGCTCATCGCCTGCTGCGCAGCCTGCCCGCTCGACACGCGGCCCGCGAGCACGAGATTGGCGGCCGCGCTCGACACGCGAATGCCGCGCTCGTTCGGCAGCAATTGCGCGAGTGTGCGTTGCAGCCCTTCGGCATCGACGCCGACGCTCACGTCGATGATCTGGCATGCGCCGCTGCGGCCCTGCACGATCATGTTCGTGGTGCCGACGCTCATGCCGACCACGTACAGCGTGCGCTGCGACACGAGCGTCGCCTGCGCGACGACCGGATTGCCGAGCGTGCGGTTGCGCGCGGCCTCGACGAGCGGCACCAGAATCGACTTGCCGACTGCCACCGACACGCTCGATTCGTCGCGAATCTCGCCGGTGCAGTTCGGCCCGGTCAGCTGCGCGGGGGCGACCACCCTGCCGCTCGTCGCGCCGGTCGGCATCGGCGTGTTGCTGACCAGCATCGGCACGGCGCCCCGGCCGACCGGCAGCGGCGCTGTCTGCGCACCCCAGCCCGGCGGCATGTGCGCGGCGGCCATCGTTTGCGCCGCGCTGTCGTGCGCGGCCGTCAATCCGGCGCAAAGTGCGGCGGCGAGCACCGTGCCGCCGAGCGAGCGGCAATGCCTGCCGCCACCGGATGAGAACCGATGTTGTGTTTTCATGTTGCTGCCCCCGTCGCTCGATAGGTGTGAACCGAGACGTCTTTTGATTGCCTTCTGATTCAGATCGCGGCGCCTGACGTGAACTCGCGCAAACCCGCGCGCCGCGACCGCGCTAGAAACATTCGACGCTGCCCGTCACCCCCGACAGCACGCCGACGCAATCGCGCCTGGGCGCCGGACGCGCCGCATAGTGCGTGCGCACCGGATGCACATCGGGCGCCGCCGGCGCCGAAGCCGGCACGTCGAGCAAGGTCAGCTTGGTCGCGCCGCCGGTGCTCGGGGTCTGCTTGTCCACCTGATTGCGCAGCACCAGCGACAGCGTGCCGACGCTGCGCGCGAGGTCGAGCTTCTCGGCCTGCTCGGGCGTCACCTCGAGCGTCACCGCGTTGACCACTTTCGGCGCGGTGTCGTCGCGGCTGACCTGCTGCGCGACTGCCAGCACGAGGATCTTTTCGAGCACGATCTTCGAGATGCTTTGCGGCGTGTCGGTCTTGTTCGTCTGCTGCGTATTGACGATCACGTCGACGTAGTTGCCCGGCAGCGCGAAGCCCGCGACGCCGACCACGTCGTTCACGCGCACGGTGATCGCGCGATTGCCTTCACCAATCACGGCTGACAAGCCACCTTTCGTGCCCTGCGGCGCGAGCTTCGATTCGAGCACCGGCTCGCCGGGCGCGAGACTCGTCAGCAGCACGCGTCCTTCAAGCGCCTTGCCGTCGGCGAACGCACCGGGCGGCACGCTCGAAGTCGGCCAACTGACCAGGTGGATCAGGTTCTGGTTCAGCGGCTGGCCGAGGCTGATTTCCGACGACGCCACCGCGACCGACGTCACCGCGCCCGACGACGTCTGCAGCAGCCAGCGCGACGCGAAACTCACGGCCGCGAGGCCCGCCAGCACGGCGACCGTCAGCATCACTAAAGCCCGACTGTTTTTCATGGCAACACTCCCGCATCGTTCAGTGGAAACGTCCGGCTATAGCGCGGCCGCGAACAGCATTCCGAGGGTTCCGGCCGCGATCGCGACACCGTAGGGAATCGACCCGACCGATCCGGACCGCGCATCGATCAGGTTTGGCTGTCCGAGCGGCGCGACGACGAGGCTGCCGAGCAGTTGCCGCAGATTCGCGAGCACGCGCGCGAAGCGGCCGCGACACAGCACGATCAGCAGAGACCAGATCCCGCCGAGCAGAAAAGTGGCAACCGCGATCCGCCATGTCAGCGCGGGGCCGACCCACGCGCCGATCATCATCAGCAGCTTCACGTCGCCGGCGGCCATGCCGCCCAGCAGATAGAACGGCAACAGCAAAGCGAGGCCGCACGCCGCGCCGATCAACCAGTCGAGCGCGCCGGCGAGCGGCCCGTGAATCGACATCTGCACGGCAAGCGCGACGGCGAGTCCGAGTGAGATCAGGCGATTCGGAATGCGCCGCGCGCTCATGTCCGTGCTCGCGGCCACGATCACCAGCACGATCACGCACAGCGGTACAGGATGTGGCGGCAGAGGTGGCAGCGTCATGATGACCTCGTCAAGGATGATTGAGCCCCGTCAGACCGAGGCCGCGAGATTGTTGAAGATCGTGCTGAGGTTGGTGCCGAGCGTGGTCGCGCCGCCGATGATCAGCAGTGCAATCAGGCCGGCGAGCAGGCCGTATTCGATGGCGGTCACACCGTCCTCGTCGTGAATGAAACGTGCTGCGCGAGCAATCAGGTTCTTCATGACAGACCTCCTTTTTCCAGTGGGACGGGGACGGACGAATCGCGAGGTTCGTCCGTCGACTCGAGGACTCAGACCGAGGCCGCGAGGTTGTTGAAAATCGTCTGCAGATGCGTGCCGAGCAATGTCGCGCCGCTGATGATCAACAGCGAGATCAGGCCGGCGAGCAGCCCATATTCGATGGCGGTCACGCCGTCTTCGTCACGAACGAAACGGGCTGCGGCAGCGATGATGTTCTTCATGATTCGACTCCTCTGGAAGACTAACTAATGGAACCCGTTACCAGGATTGGCGTGGGCGATGGGACTGCGGGTACTGCAGGGAAATGCGGGAAGCTGCTGGCTAGTTTCGCCGCGCGATCAGCGTCGCGCGGTGTTTGATCCGCATGGTCGCAACGCTGGGCGACACGAACTGGAGGAAACGGGGAAAGTGAAGCGGCAGCTGCCGGGCGAGCCGCAGCATCGCGGCCGCGTGCCGCTGGCGCAGCATGGCCGCACGATGTGCACCGCACACGGGCCTGGTATCGCCGCGCAGTCGCGTGATCTTGTTGTGCATACATCCCCGTCTTTCGTGATTTTTTTCTTGGCGTCGGCTCGAGGCCGGCACCCGCTAGTCAGTCGACGTTGGCTCCCTCTCTCGCCATGGTGTGCTGCCTGTTCAGGTCCGCAGCATCGTGTCGTCGACTTCCGCGCACTCCCTATTGCAAGGACGGGACCAGCTTTGCGGAAACAGCGTAACGACGCGGGTTCGAGCCGACTGGCCCCCAGCCTCGCGCCCTATTCGCGTCCGAAATGTCCGAATGCGCAACGTTTTGCCTGACCCGCCGAACACTTCGCGGATCGCGTAATGCCCCGCCGGGCAAGGCTCGGCATTTTTTTCCCAGGACTTTCCCTACTCCGGTAAAAAAGAAATTCCATCGAAAAATCGCCGTTCCCGAAGGGCGCGCCGGTCCAAAGCGTCTCATCGGCAAGACGGCTTGGTGCGTTGGCGCACACAAAGCTGGCCGTTTGGCCCGCTTTTTGGCGGAGTCGGCAGTGCGCGGCGCGTGGCCAGAAAAACGCGAGCTTGAAAGTCGCATCAATTTCCGCCAACAATGAGCTGACCGGTTCAGCGCAACGACACGGTTTTTAATTCGATGTCACGCGCCGACACATACAAGACGGAACCTATAAACAGAACGAACGGCGGGTCGATAGACCCGATCCGGATCACGCGGGGGGCGGGGATCATGTACGCATCACAACTACGCATGCGCAGCGGCGACAGCGAGATTCACGGCTGGCTTACGCCCGAGCGCATCGTCTTCTACTGCTGTGGGATGTGCGTGCTGTACGTGGGGATCATCGCGTTGTGGGCCTATGCGAGCCACGGCTTCACCGACCCGCGGCTCACGCGTCCCGGTGAGGATTTTTCGATTTTCTGGTCGGCCTCGTATGGACTGCTGCACGGTTCGGCTATGCAGATCTATGACCACGCGTCGTTCGACAAGCTACAGCGCGCGCTATTCACGAACGTGAGCCACGACAGCGTGATGCCCTGGCTTTATCCGCCGACGTTCCTCGTGCTGATCGCGCCGCTCGCGCTGTTACCGCAGCTCGTCATGTACTTCGTGTTCGTCGGCGGCGGCATCGTGCTGCTCAGCGCGGGCACGCTGCGCGTGTCGGGCCTTGCCGACAGCTTCAGGGGCTCGCGCTTCGCATGGTTCGTCGTCGCGGCCTCGCCGTGCGTGTTCGTGCCAGCCATCTTCGGCCAGAACTCGCTGCTGACCGCCGGCATCGCCGCGCTCACGCTGCATTGGCTGCGCCGGCATCCGGTACGCGCGGGGCTGTGCCTCGGTCTGCTCGCGATCAAGCCGCAGATGGCCGTGCTGTTTCCGCTCGTGCTGATTGCCGCACGCGCATGGCGCACACTGGCGGCCGCCGCGTTCAGCGCGGCGCTGTTCGGCGCGTTCAGCGTGCTGATATGCGGCGTGCAATCGGTGCGGCTCTTCTTCGTCAACACCGGCATTGCGCGTGAGACGCTGCTCGAGCAATGCCGTGGCTACTGGCTCGCGTCGCCGACCGCGTTCGCGGTGCTGCGCGAGGGCGGTGCGCCGATCGCCGCGGCCTTTGCGGCCCAGGCCTGCGTCGGACTCATCGCCGCGGCAGCCGCATGGCAGGTGTGGCGAAACACGCGCGACACGCGGCTGCGCGCGGCGAGTCTCGTCGTCGCCACGCTGCTGACGAACCCCTACGTGTGGCACTACGAACTGGCGTGGCTCGGCATCGCGACGGCCTGCCTGACCGCGCTCGGCATCGACAAAGGCTGGCTGCGCGGCGAGCAGAGTGTGATTGCGCTCGCGTGGCTGCTGCCGGTCTATGAATTTTTCAACCGCACGGCCGAGTTGCCGCAGATCGGCCCGATCGTTCTGCTGCTGATGCTGCTGATGGTCGTGCGCCGCGTGCGCGTGGGGGACGAAGAACGCGGCGAGCGCACCGCCCTCGCCTATTCACACGCGGTTCGAATCATTCGATAAACGGGGAAGCGTCATGCCAACTCATACAACCACGCCACTAATCTCACTCGTCGTGCCGTTCTACAACGAGCAGGATGCGGTGGAACGCTTCTTCGCGGCGGTCGTGCCGGTGCTGGAATCGATCGACGGCACGCGCTTCGAGATCGTCTGCATCAACGATGGCAGCAGCGACGCGACGCTCGACCGGCTGATCGCGCAGAGCGGCCGCGACCGGCGCATTCGCGTGATCGACCTGACGCGCAACTTCGGCAAGGAAGCGGCGCTGACCGCCGGCATCGACGAAGCGTTCGGCGATGCGGTGATTCCGATCGACGCGGACCTGCAGGACCCGCCGAGCCTGATCCCGGTGATGGTCGAGCATTGGCTCGCGGGCGCCGAAGTGGTTGCGGCCAAACGCACGAACCGCCTGTGCGATACGTTCGCCAAACGCACGGCGGCCGCGCTCTACTATCGCGTGCACAACGCGCTGTCCGAAGTGAAGCTGCCGGAGAATGTCGGCGACTTCAGGCTGATCGATCGGCAGGTCGTCAACGCGCTGCGCAGCCTGCCGGAGCGCCGTCGCTTCATGAAAGGCCTGTTCGCGTGGGTCGGCTACCGCACCGTGATCGTCGAATACGAACGCGAGCCGCGCAGCGCCGGTCACTCGAAGTTCTCCGGCTGGCGGCTGTGGAACTTCGCCCTCGAAGGCATCACGAGCTTCAGCACGGTACCGTTGCGCAGCTGGACTTATATCGGACTGTCGATCGCGACACTCGCGTTCGTCTACGGCGGGTTCGTCATCGGCCGCACGCTGTGGTCGGGCAATCCGGTGCCCGGTTACGCGTCCACGATCTCGGTGATGCTGTTCATGGGCGGCATCGAGCTGATCGGCATCGGCGTGATCGGCGAATACGTCGGCCGCATTTACTACGAGTCGAAGGAACGGCCCGTTTATCTGGTGCGGCGTCGCTATCAGGCGAAGAGCAAGGTCAGCATGTTGCCCGGCGTGCGTCAGGATGCGCGCGCGGCGCACGTGGCGCGCGTCGAACTGACACGCAGGCGTGCCGCGCCGCGGTTTCGCGTAGTCGGCCACTGAAAGCGGAGGAGTCCACTATGTCTCCCGATGCCTACCTCGAAATGGCCGAGACCGAAGCCGGGCACTGGTGGTTTCGCGCGCGGCGCGACGTGCTGCGCACGCTGCTCGAACGGCTCGCGTTACCGCGTCGCGCACGCGTGCTCGAAGTGGGCTCCGGCACCGGCGGCAACCTCGACATGCTGGCCGGCTTCGGCGCCGTCAGCGGCCTCGAGATGGACCCGACCGCTCGGGCGCTGAGCGCGCGCAAGACCTGCAACCAGTTCGACATCCGCGCGGGCCACTGCCCCGACGACGTGCCGTTCAACGGCGAACGCTTCGACCTGATCTGTTTCTTCGACTGCCTCGAACATATCGCCGACGACGCCGGCTCGCTCGCGCGCATGCGCGACCTGCTGACGCCGGGAGGCCGCATCATCGTGACGGTGCCAGCGGGACAAAGTCTCTGGAGTGCGCACGATGTTTTCCTGCACCACTACCGCCGCTATAGCCGCGGCTCGCTGATACGCTGCGCGGCCGTGGCCGGCTACGAAGTCGAACGCATCAGCTATTTCAACACGCTGCTGTATCCGGTCGCGGTGGCCGCGCGCTGGGCCGACCGGCTGCTGCGTCGCAAGCATTCCAGCGGCGACGCGATTCCGCCGTGGCTGCTCAACGCGGCGCTGTACCGCGTCTTCAGCGCCGAGCGCCACTGGCTCGCGCATGCGCCGCTGCCTTATGGCGTATCGCTGTTCGCGATCCTGCGCAAGCGCGAGGGAGCGTCGCGATGATGCCGGTCGAACGGGTCAGGCTGATGCGCTTTGGCGCGAGCGGCGTCATCGCGACCGGCCTGCATGTATGCATTGCGCTGACGCTGATCGCGGACGCCGGCATGTCGCCGCCGTGGGCCAACGCGATCGCGTTCACCTGGGCGACGGCGGCCTCTTATCTGTTGAACACGTTCTGGAGTTTTTCTGCGCTGCCTGCGTTGCTGAACGCTGGGCGGTTCGTGGTCGTGTCGCTGGGCGGCCTGACGTCGACCGCGCTCGTAGCGCACCTGACGCAGCTTGCGGGCGGGCCGCCCGCGCTCGGCATCGCGCTAGTCGTGTGCGTGGTGCCGCCCCTCACGTTCGTCGCGCATCGGTGCTGGACGTATCGCTGAATACGAAGCACGCATAAGGCGACTCACGTCGCACGCAACGCCTTCTGACACGCCGCGAGTACCGAGCCGGCCGCCAGCAACAGCGCCGAATACACGAGCCCGCGCGCGAGCCCGGCGCCATCCGACACCCAGCCGATCACGACCGGCCCGACGATCTGCCCGAACGCGAACACGATCGTGAAGGCGCTGATGCCCTTCGCCCAGTGGCTCGCGGGCAGATTGTGGCGCACGAACGCGGTCGTCGACGCGACCGCCGACAGGAACGTCGCGCCGAACAGCGCGCCCGAAACGAACGCGACCCACGGCTGCGTGAAGAGCGCGGGCAGCAGCGTCGCGATCGCCAGCAGCGCGTTGAGCAGGGCGAGCGCCTGGCCCCCGCGCATGCGATCGAGCAGCGTCGACCAGATGCGCGCCGACACCACGGTCGCCGCGCCGAGCAGTAGATAGAAACCGGTGACGACCGCCGCGCTCATGCCGGCGTTGCGCAGCAGCGCGACGATGAACGTCATGTAACCGATATAGCCGACGCCGAACAGTCCGTAGCCCGCGAGCGCGGCCGCGAAGTGCGGCCAGCCCGGGGCAGGGGTGGCGCCGGCCGCATGCGCCGCAGCCGCCGCGCTCGAGTACGCGCGCTCGATCCTGCGCGCCGCGCCGATCGCGACCGCGGCGAACACCGCGCAGGCCGCCGCGAGCGCGATCCACGCGAATTGCCAGCCGTGGGCGGCATCAAGGATCGCCACCGGCACCAGCACCGACGACGCGACGATCCCCCAGCCGGTGCCGCCGTAATACAGACCGAGCACGAGTCCCGCGTCGCGCGGTCGCGCCGACGCGAGCCGCGCCGCAAGCACGCCGCCGCCGATGAAGATCGCCGCGCTGCTCGCACCGGTGATCACGCGCAGCGTCAGCAGCGCATGCGTGCTGGCGGTGAGGCCGCTGCCGGCCATCAGCAGCGCGGTCAGCACGCAACCGGCCGCGAACAGCGTGCCGGCCGACCGGCGGCGCGCGAGGCGCGGAAACACGAGCGCGCCGAGCAGATAGCCGAGCGCGTTGGCGGTGTTCATCGCGCCGGCCTGCGCGAAGCTCCAGCCGAGGTCGAGTTTCATCGACGGCAACAGCAGCGCGTACGCGAAGCGCGCGAAGCCGAGCGCTGACGCGCTGCCGAGCGATAGCGCGGCGGCCAGCAGCAGGGTCGGCACACGTTCGGCGGTGGTCGTTGATGGCGCGTGCGATGCGGTGTCGGCGGAACGGGAGGACATGGGCGGACGGACGTAAACGGGAACGCTGCGAGCCGATTCTACCTGGAGCGACGACGAAAGTCGCGCAATGTGCGCGCCTTACCCGCCCGCCCCTTCCGGCTCATGCGGCATGAGCCGCGCCTTCGCGTGGCGCATCTTTTCCAGCGTCTCGGGCCCGGCCTTCAGCGCGACGCCGATCGCGAGCGCATCCATGATGCACAGATGCACGAGCCGCGACACGCCCGGCGTGTTCGGATCGATCGGGCTCGCCACGCGCAGCAGCAGCGGAATATCGACGAGCCATGCGAGTCGCGAGCCGACGTTGGTCAGCGCGATCGTCGTCGCACCGCGCTCCTTCGCGATCTGGATGCTTTCATTCACTTCGACGCTGCGCCCCGAATGCGAGATCGCAAACGCGACGTCGCCCGGCTCCATCAGACCCGCGTATAGACGCTGCAAATGACCATCGGTAAACGCGGCCGCCGCGATGTCGATGCGCAAAAAACGCAGCGCCGCGTCCTGCGCGACGAGCCCCGAGCCTGAGCCCACGCCGAAGAAAAACACGCGCCGGGCGCTCGAAAGCGCCGCGATCGCGCTTTCGACCACGGCAGGATCGAGCGCGCCGCGCGCATGCGTGATGCCGTCGATCGCCGCTTCGCCGACCTTGTCCATCAAGGTCTGCACGTCGTCGTCGCGCGCGACCGCGGTCGATGCATACGGCAGCCCGCCGGCGACGCTCTGCGCGAGCTGCATCTTGAAGTCGCGCAAACCGTGCGCACCGATCGCGCGGCAAAAACGCGTGACGGAAGGCTCGGATACTTCGGCGCGCTGCGCGAGTTCGGTGATGCTCGCGCGCATCGCGAAGTCGACGTCGGCGAGCACCATGTCGGCGACCTTGCGCTCGGCGGGCCGCAGACTCGCGAGTGCGTTGCGGATGTGGGGAATCAAGTTCGGTGCGGACACCCGGTGTTCCTTAGGGGCTGTTTCATATGGATCCGCGTCGCTCGCAGCTTGTTCGGCTTGAATCGGCCTGATCAAAGTTCAAGCCGCACGCGGTTCAGACCAGCCTGCGTCCACTCTCCGTATCGAACAGATGGATGTGTTCGGCCGGCAGACGCAGCGCGACACGCTGACCGGGCTCGATCTTCGAGCGCTCGCGCGTGGTCACGCACCACGAGGCGCCGCCTATTTTCCCGTACAGGTGCGTTTCGGCGCCAGTTGGCTCGATCACTTCGACGTCGAGCGCGGCATCCGGTATCTGCGTCGTGATCTCGACGTGCTCGGGCCGCACGCCGAGCGTGGCCTTCGCACCGACCACGGCCGACGCAGGCGTGCGTTCGAGCGCGACCTCGCTGCCGTCCGCGAGCTTCAACGCGAGGCCCGCACCCTGCGTGCGATTGACGATCACGCCCTCGGCGAAATTCATCGACGGCGAGCCGAGGAAGCTCGCGACGAACAGATTCGCCGGCCGGTCATAGAGTTCGAGCGGACGGCCGATCTGCTCGATACGTCCCGCGTTCATCACGACGATGCGATCGGCCATCGTCATCGCTTCGATCTGGTCGTGGGTGACGTAGATCACCGTGTTCTTCAAGCGCTGATGCAGGGCCTTGATTTCGGTGCGCATCTGCACGCGCAGCTTTGCGTCGAGATTCGACAGCGGTTCGTCGAACAGGAACAGCGACGGCTCGCGCACCACCGCGCGGCCCATCGCCACGCGTTGCCGCTGACCGCCCGACAATGCGCGCGGCAAGCGGTCCAGATAGTCACTGAGGTTCAGCATCTTCGCGGCCGCATCGATGCGCGGCTTGAATTTCTCCGAGGATTCCTTGCGGATTCTCGGACCGAACGCGATGTTTTCATACACCGACAGATGCGGATACAGCGCGTAGCTCTGGAACACCATCGAGATGTTGCGCTGCTGCGGCGCGAGCGTATTCGCGCGCGTGCCGCCGATCATCAGATCGCCGCCGCTGATTTCCTCGAGCCCGGCCACCATCCGCATCAGCGTGCTCTTGCCGCAGCCCGACGGACCAACCAGCACGACGAACTCGCCGTCGTCGATGTCGAGATCGATGCCGTGCACGACCTGGGTGTCGCCATAGCGTTTGAAGATGCCGCTCAGTTGCACTGCTGCCATGCTGTCCTCATTGTCTTGCTGTGTGTTGTATTGCCGATGTTGTATTGCCGGTGCCGTAGTGCACGCGCCGCGCGCGGCTCAGAACGACTCGAGCGTCAGCTCCTGCGCCATCAGGCGGTTGCCCGCCATCAAGCCGCCGTCGACCGGCAACGCGACGCCGGTGATCACGCGCGCTTGCGGCGATGCGAGGAACAGCACCGCATCGGCGATGTCGTCGGGCGTCGCGAAGTCGCGCAACGGGTACCACTTCTTCAGTTCCTCGAACACCTGCGGATTCTTCTCGACACGCGCCTGCCACGCCTGCGTCTTCACAGTGCCCGGACACACGATGTTCGCGCGAATGCCAAAGCGGCCCAGCTCGAGCGCGAGCGCCTTCGTATAGCTGATCAGGCCGGCCTTCGCGGCGCTATATGCCGGATGACCGAGCGCGGCGAGACCGTTCACCGAGCCGATCAGCACGAGCGCGCCGCGCTGCCGTTCGATCATCGACGCGCGCACCGCCTCCACCGTGTGATACGTGCCGTTCAGATTCAGATGGATGTCGCGCTGCCAGCTTGCGGCGTCGGTAGTCGCGAGCGACGCGCCGAGCGCCGCGCCCGCGTTCGCGACCAGTACGTCGACCGGTCCACGCTGCGCGACCGCCGCGGCCACCGCGTGCTGCACCGCAGCGGCGTCGCCGAGATCGACCGCGACCGGCACGACCCGGTCCGCGCCCTGTTGCGCGCCCCGTTGCGCGCCGAGTCGCGCGCTCAACGATTGCAGCGCGGTCGCGTCGATGTCGAGTGCGAGCACGGTGTCACCCGCCTCGACGAAGCGCTCGCATAACACGCTGCCAATACCGCCGCATGCGCCCGTTACCAATACGACACGATCCATGTGTTCCTCGCTCGTTGGCCTGGCCGTTTCGGCCGTCTTGCCGGCGCCGTCCGCCACCCGGCTCGCGCTACGCGCAACGCTGTAAATTTCCTACATATCCAACCCTCGACGACTGCCGGCCATCCCGAAGAGTGGGTTTCCATCCCCGTCGCGCCGTGCAGAATACCCCATGCTTTACAGCATCTTATGCACAAAACAGCCCGAGAAAAAATATCGCAGACCCTACGTGACAAGCTATTTTGCGTCATGTAGGATTTTTTCAAACAATTTACCCAAGGCGGCCGGCGACGGCAGCAAACCACCCACAGGAGAGAGAAAAATGTCGTTGCATGCCCGTGCTTCCCTCGCGCTAGGCAAAGTCGCCGTGGCGCTCGCGTTTGCAGGTATCGCCGTCTCGGCCCATGCCGAGACGGTCCGCGTGACGGTCGCTCACTACAGCGACGCGACCGCGCCGTACTTCGAGAAAATGGCCCGCAACTTCGAGAAGGCCAATCCCGGCACGACCATCAAGATCGAAGACGTGAACTGGGACACGCTGCAACAGAAGCTGCAAACGGACATCTCCGGCGGCGCCAACGCGGACCTCGCGATCGTCGGCACGCGCTGGCTCCTCGACTTCGTGAAGGACGACGTCGCCGAGCCGCTCGACGGCTATATGGACGCGAACTTCAAGGCACGCTTCATCGGTCCGTTCCTCGCGCCTGGCCAGATCAACGGCAAGACCTACGGGCTGCCGATCGCCGCTTCCGCCCGCGCGCTGTACTACAACAAGGATCTGCTCGCGAAGGTCGGCTACCCCGACGGCCCGAAGACCTGGAATGAAGTGATCGATGCATCGAAGAAGCTGAAGGCGCAAGGCATCGCCGGCTTCGGTCTGCAAGGCAAGGAAATCGAAACCGACGTCTACTTTTACTACGCGCTGTGGACGATGGGCGGAGAAGTGGTCGGCAAGGACGGCAAGGCCGCGTTCAATTCGCCGGCGGGCGTGAAGGCCGCGACGATGTACAAGCAGATGATCGACCAGGGTCTCACGCAACCGGGCGTCACCGGCTATAGCCGCGAAGACGTGCAGAACCTGTTCAAGCAGGGCCGCGTCGCGATGGTGATCTCCGCGCCGTTCCTCGCCAAGCAGATCAAGAAGGAAGCGCCGAACCTGAAGTACGGCATCGATCCGGTGCCGATGGGCACGACGCACGCCACCTACGCGGTCACCGACTCGATCGTGATGTTCAAGAACTCGAAGGTGAAGAAGACCGCGTGGAAGTTCCTCGACTATCTGTTCACGAAGGAACCGCGCGTCGAGTTCACGACGACCGAAGGCTTCCTGCCGACCACGAAGGCCGAAGCGGCGGACCCGGCGTTCAACGATCCGGACATCAAGGCATTCGTCGCGCTGCTGCCCACGGCTCACTTCGCGCCGACCGTGACCGGCTGGGAAGACACCGCGAAGGCCGTGACCGATGCGATGCAGGCGATCTACCTGAACAAGGCGCAACCGGCGGAAGCGTTGAATGCGGCCGCTGCGCAGGCGAACAAGTCGCTCGGTCACTGATACGCGGCTTTTGACAGTAACGAGACGAACAGGGGACGCGCGGCGCCGTAGCTAAAGCGCCGCGCGTTGCGCCACGCCACTCCCACATTCGAGCCTATGCAGCACGATGCACCCTCCGGCCCATTCCGTCGTGCCCGCCGCCAGAGAGCGGGCGCGTCTTACGATCGAGCACGCATGAGCCGTTCCGTTTCTTCGCGCGCGCAGGCGCCCTGGTTGCTGATCGCGCCGAGCCTCGTGCTCGCGCTGTTCATCATCAGCTATCCGATTTTCAACATCGTGTGGCAATCGCTGCATGAGGTATCGCGCTTCGGCGCGATCCGCGACTTCACCGGCGCGCAGAACTTCATCAACGTGTTTCAGGACCCGGTGTTTCTCGATTCGGTACGCCGCACGATCATCTGGACCGTGTGCGTGGTGGGCGGCACGGTGCTGATCTCGGTACCTGTCGCACTGATTCTGAATCAGGACTTTCACGGTCGCGGCGTGGCGCGCACGATCGTGATGCTGCCGTGGTCCGTCTCTTTGACGATGACCGCCGTCGTCTGGCGCTGGGCCTTCAACGACGACTACGGCATGGTCAATGTCACGCTGCAGCGGCTCGGCCTGATCGCCGGGCCGATTCACTGGCTCGCGACGCCCGAGTTCGCGTTCCCCGTCGAAATCGCGGTCGGCATTCTGGTGTCGATTCCGTTTACGGTGACGATTTTTCTTGGCGGCCTGTCTTCGGTGCCAAGCGATATCTACGAAGCCGCGCGTATCGACGGCGCGAGCGCCTGGCAGCAGTTCCGTCAATTGACGATGCCGCTGCTGCGCCCGTTCATCAACATGGCGATCCTGCTGAACGTGATCTACGTGTTCAACTCGTTTCCGATCATCTGGGTGATGACGCAAGGCGGCCCCGACAACAGCACGCACATCCTCGTCACTTACCTGTATGAACTCGGCTTCCGGCTCGGACGGCCCGGCGAAGCGGCCGCCGTTTCGCTGATCATGCTCGTGATGCTGTTCGTGTTCTCGATCGCTTATCTGCGTCTGCAACGCGCGAAAGAAGGAGTGCCATCATGAGTCTGAGCGCGAAGACGAAACGCTCGCTGTGGTGCTGGATCGCGCTGACGCCGCTCGTGATCGTCATACTGTTTCCGTTCGCGGTGATGTTCTTCACCGCGGTCAAACCGGCCTCGGAGATCTTCGTCTATCCGGCGCGCTGGCTGCCGGTGCAGTGGCAGTGGCGCAATTTCATCGACATGTGGGACGCGGCCAACTTCGGCGTCGCGCTGCGCAACAGCACGATCATCAGTTTCCTGTCCACCGCGCTCGCACTCGCGGTGTGCCTGCCCGCCGCGTACGCGCTCGCGCGCTTCCCATTTCGCGGACGCGGCCTGTATCGGCAGTTCCTGCTCGTCACGCAGATGCTGTCGCCGATCCTGCTGGTGGTCGGCCTATTCCGGCTCGCGGCGATGATTCCGTGGGGCGACGGCAACCTGGTCGATTCGAGGATCGGCGTGATCGTGTCGTACGCGGCGTTCAATATCGCGTTCGCGGTGTGGATGCTGTCGTCGTACTTTCAGACCGTGCCGCAGGATCTCGAGGAATCCGCGTGGCTCGAAGGCTGCAGCCGCACGCGCGCGGTGTTCAAGGTGTTTCTGCCGCTCGCGGTGCCGGCGATCGTCGTGACCGCCATCTTCACGTTCATCAATGCGTGGAACGAGTTCGCGGTCGTCTATACGCTGATCCGCTCGCCGGAAAACAAGACGCTGACCGTGCAGGTGACCGATATGGTCGCGGGCAAGTACGTGGTCGAATGGCATCTGGTGATGGCCGCGACCTTGTGCGCGACGTTGCCGGTTTCGATCGTGTTTGCGTGGTTGCAGCGATATATGGTGAAGGGGCTCGCGCTCGGCGCGGTGAAGTGAGTGACTGCGCGGCGCGTGCCGCGCAGTGTTCGCTTGCGGGTCGTGCGTCAGTCGGTGCCGCGCACGATGCGCAGATCGCGTTCGACGCCATCGCCCAATGCGGCCAGCGCCTTCTTGTACTCCGCGCTTTCGTAAGCGGCGACGGCCGCCTCGTACGTCGGGAACTCGATCACGACCGTGCGCTCCTTGAGGCCCTGCTCGCGCGCCTCGTCCGCCACGCCTCGCACGAGGAACTTGCCGCCCGCCGCCGCCACCGCGGCCGGGGCCAGTTGCGCGTATGCGGCCAGTTTCTGCGGATCGTTCGTCTTGCGGTACGACGACACCCAATAACCTTTGCTCATTCGAATCTCCTTGTGTGATGGACCAACGCGGGACTAAAGCGGACCTAAGCAGTCGCGGTCTTACATAGTAGCAAAGCGGGCTGGCTCGCGACGCCGAGCGGTACCGCGCCGCCGCGCGCCGCGACCTGGACAGCATCTGCCACCACCAGCACGTGATCGCGCATAACGGGAAGTGTCTCTTTCAGCATCGCCAAAACGATTTAGCCATTAAACGTTTTGTGCACTAGGCTTGCCTTTGCACACTTCAAGCGATGGACCAAAGGAGACAACGAATGAGCGAGCGATACGAGTCGTTTTGTGCATGCTGCGGCGGTCCCGACCACCGGGCGATGAGCCGTCGGACTTTCATGAGCCTGCTTGTGGGTAGCGCCGCCGGACTCGCCATGCCGCCGGCGTTCGCCGCGGACACACCCGCCGTGCCCACGATTGCTTATGACTCGATTGCCAACCCCGTACGTTTGCCGAACGACAGGTACTTCGGTGAATGCTCGGGCGTCGCGCTCAATTCGCATGGCCATATCTTCGTGCTGTCGCGCGGCAACACCAGCGGCCCCGCATATGGCGCGGCCGCCGCGCAACTGCTCGAGTTCGCGCCCGATGGACGCTTCGTGCGCGAGATCGGCCACAACCTGTATGCGTGGTCGTTCGCGCACACGGCGAAGGTGGACCGGCACGACAACATCTGGGTCACCGACAAGGGCTCGGACATGGTGATCAAGTTTACGCCGGAAGGACGCGTCGCGATGGTGTTCGGCCGCAAGCAGGAAGCATCGGACGAGGAGACCGCGCCGCTCAAGCATCCGAATCCGCCGCTGCCCTCCGAACCCGGACGCTTTCGCCAGGTGACCGACGTCGCGTGGGACAAGGCGGGCAACACCTATATCAGCGACGGATACATCAACTCGCGCGTCGCGAAGGTCGATCGCGACGGCAACTGGCTGAAGTCATGGGGCGATCGCGGCACGGGACCGGGGCAGTTCCATACGCCGCATAGCATCGCGGTGGATGCGCACGACCACGTTTATGTGGCCGATCGCAGCAACCGGCGCATCCAGGTGTTCGATACCGAGGGCACGTTCCTGCGCCAGTTCACGATCGACGTACCGGTGCCCCCGGACGCGCGCCCCGCGATCGGCAACATGCCGAGCGAAGCGGACCTCGCCGCGGGCACGTTCGCGCCGGGCTCGCCTTGGGCGATCTGCATCTCGCCGGGACCGAATCAGGTGCTCTATAGCGCCGACGCGTTTCCGGGCCGCATCTACAAGATGACGCTCGACGGCAAAGTGCTCGGTGTGCTTGGAAAAGCGGGCAAACAGCCGAAGCAGTTCGGCTGGATTCACGAGATGGCGTGTCCTTCGGAAAACGTATTATTCGTTGCCGAGTTGCTGAACTGGCGTATTCAGAAACTGGTTCTGCATGCGTGATGGACGAGGGCCGCCGCGTTCGTCTGTGATGCGGACGCGGACCGGCCCTGTCGAAGTCAAGCCGTCTCAGTCGTAACGACGATGCTTGTGATGGTGCTTGCCCGATTGGTAGCCGCGCGAGTGGTCGTTGGCATACGAGTTCGAGCGCGAGATGTTGCCGCCGAGCGCCGAACCCGCGCCGCCGCCGAGCGCGGCGCCGACCAGGCCGCCGGTGCGGCCGCCCATCGCGTTGCCGGCCGCGGTGCCCGCCCCGCCACCGAGCGCGCCGCCAATGATCGCGCCGGTACGTTCGTGACGATTCGACGTGACCGCGCCGCCCGCCCCGCCGCCCACCGCGCCGCCGATCACCGCGCCGGTGCTGCCGCCCACCGCGCCGCCGACCGCCGCGCCGGCCACGCCACCGAGCGCGCCACCGAGCATGTTGTTCATATCACCGGCGAGTGCCGGCAACGACGCCGCGGCGCTCAATGCAGCCACGGCAACCATCTGGATGATTTTCTTCGACATATCGGGTCTTTGTTTTAGTGAGACGGCGCCGAGTATAGCGGGGCTTTCGAAAGGCCTTTGTAACCACGACAGTCCGTGGCGGTAAGACGTGTAACAAAATGAATGGGGCATTGTTTTTTGCGGTGACCGTGAAAAAACAAGGGCCGCTCGTGATGAGCGGCCCCTGAAAATTGAATGCCGATCAGTCAATCAAATCTATCCTTCTACCCGCGCCGCTTCTTCTTCAATTCGATCGTCTCGAACAGATCATATTCCGATGTCGGCGTCTGATCCGCGCCCGGCGCATGGTAGTAGTTCATCGTGATCGTGGTGTCGCCGCCGGGCTGCCCCGGATCGTAATCGAACACCGCGATGCCGTAGCCGGTGCCGGTGTCGCGTTGGGCGGACCAGATCGCGTCTTCGACCGCGTCGGCGCTCGCGCGCACGAACGTGCCCGCGGTCGTCGACGGCACCGGGCGATTCGGCTTCGTGAAGATGCGCGCCTGCGGCAGGCCCGTGCCGGTATCGACGCCGTACACGTCGAGCGGCGCGCTCGTGCCGCCGCCGCCGAGAATCAGGTGGATGGTGCCGTGGCTCGTATCGAACGTCGATGCACCCGCCGATACCGCCGACATGATCGGCTTGGGCTGCAACGTATCGACCGGGTGCCCCGTCGCGATGTCGGTGCCCTTGTTGTGATTGCAACCGCGCACCGGATAGCTGCGCTCGTAGTCGTGATCGTGACCGCACAGCACGAGGTCCACACCATAGCGATCGAACAGCGGCAGCCACGCTTCGCGAATGCCCTTGTCGGAACCATTGCCGGTCTTCGACGAGCTGAGCGCGTCCTGATGCATCTGCACGATGATCCAGTCCACGTCGTTATCGTGCGACGCATGCTGCAGCACTTTTTCGAGCCAGCGTGTCTGCTCGCCATTGCTATAGCCGCGCACGTACAGCGACGTGCCCGCCGGAATCGGCGGATTGCCGGTACTCGCGACCGGCGTCAGCGGCGCGGGCCCGGCGACGAAAGCGGCGGCATCCTGATAGACGACGTCGTCCGCATCGAGCGAAATGAACAGCACCGAGCCGACGCGGAAGCTGTACCAGCGGCCCGGAAAACGCGTGTGATTATCGGGCAGCACGTAGCGCGACAGATACGACGCAAGGCCCTGCTCGCCGTTGTTGAATTCGAGCTCGTGATTGCCGGGACACGGCATCCACGGCCGGTTCGACGCCGACGTCTGCGCGTTGTTGCCGAAGTCGCGCCACACCTCGGGCTGCTGCGTCGGATTCAGATTCGCATAGCAGAGGTCACCGTTCAGCAGATGGAAGAGCGGCTGAAAGCGCTCGACGGCCGCCACCGCGAAGCGGCTTTGCGGCGACGACAGCACCCAGTTCGTATGCGGCGTAGCGAGATCGCCGTAGCTCGTCCAGCGAAACGGCGCGCGGCCGCGCGGCGCGGTACGAAAACTCGCGGTGAAGGGTTGCGCTGCATTGCCCTCGTTATCGGCCGTCACTTCGTACTGATAGCTCGTGTCGGCCTTCAACTCGCGCACGCGCGCGTGATAGTTGAATACGACCTCGCCGTTGATGCCGTCGGTGTACGTGCTTTGCACCGCGTGCACCGTATGTTTCGCGTGGTCCCCGTTATTGACGCCGCTTATGCGCACCTGCGGATTGACCGCGGGCGCGAGCGACGACCACGACACGGTAATTTCACTCGCCGGGTCGCTACCCCAGGTCAGATGGATCTGTTCGGGCGTGCCATCGGGTGTGCCGCTATTGGCGCCGCGCGCGGTCGATGCGAGCGCGCCCGCCGCCGTCGCGAGACTCGATGCGCCGGCGAACTTCAGAAAGCCGCGACGCGAGACGATCGATGCGCCGTGCTCATCGGCAGGCGTTGTCTTGACGATTTTTCTGTTCGACATGTCCGCGTATGGTTGTTCAGGTGGAAGAATGCCAGCGCAAAACAACGCCCCGCGGGGCGAGCGCGGACGGAAAGTGACGGACGATCGTAGCCGGACGGCGATGACAGCCCGATGAAAGATCGGGCGAATAGCGGAAGGAGGGTTCGATATCGAAAGGCCTATAAAAACAGATTGCCGGTGCAGCGCGTGATTCGATCGCGCGCATGCAACCGGCAATCCGCTTGACGTCCGTTCAGGTCTGGGAGCTTGTATCGTCCGCGGCCTGAGCGTTGTCGGCGTCGTCCTGCTTCTCTTCTTCTTTCTTTTCCACCAGCGATTCCAGCTTTCCAGCGCCTTCGAAACCGGCGATAGCGGCCACGCCTTTGGTCAGCAGACCCGCTTGTGGATCGACTTTCTCCGCGGCTTCAACGGCGGCAACCGCACCGGCAATCTTGCCCACTTCGTCCAGAAGTCCCATGTCGCACTCCCACAAAAATAAGTGAAATTGCATCGTCTCACGAACTTCGCGGCATGTCCTCAAATGTTAAACCGCTTGACCATGAAGCTTTCGGACTGAAATTTAAGCGGCTGCCTCACACGCGCGCGGGCGGCTGCGGATTGTTTCCGGGATTCGTGTCGTACCGTGACACGCGAACAATACCGTTCGCGTCGATCAGCTTCGACAAGCCGGCCTCGAGGGCATCGGCGACGTCCTTGTCATACACTTCGTCGCCATTCACATGGAGCGTGAACGACTGCAGGTACTTCGCTTTCTTCTCCGGGTTCTCGATGGTTTGCCGTGTCCATTGATAAAGCGGGTAGTTCTCGATGCCCATTCTCTGCGCTTCGCTCACGTAGTCCGCGAATGCATCGAACTGGCATTTGAGCGTTGCGTGATGCGTTTGCAAAATGGCACGTAGCGCTGGATGCGCGGCGCACGAAGGGTCCGCGCGCAGCGAGTTGGCAAGTTCCATCGACGCGGTGATTCGCAGTTGAAATTGCAAGGGAGACGACATCACGACCTCGATCGCATCGGTAACGAATATCAAAAGTCCGCAGGCGCGGCCTTGTCGGCGACACGCGCGTCGAGCACCGCTTCGCACTGCTCGATTTCTTCGTTGCACATCGGCTTGCCGAGCAGATAACCCTGCGCATGCGTGCAACCGCATACGCGCACGAAATTGAGCTGCTCCTGGGTTTCGATGCCCTCGGCCGTGGTCGGCATGCCGATCTCGCGCGCCAGCGCGACGATGCCGCGCACCACGGCCGCCGATTCGCGCCGATGCACGGACTCGCGGACGAACGAACTGTCGATCTTCAGCTTGTCGAACGAGAAGCGCACGAGCGTGGACATCGTCGAAAAGCCGGTGCCGAAGTCGTCGAGCGCCAGCCCGATACCCAATGCGCGCAATCTGGTGATATTGCGGCGAGTCACTTCGTCGTCGTTCAGCAGTGCCGTTTCCGTGACCTCGAGATTGAGCCGCGTCGGCGGCAGCCTCGTTTTCCGAAGTATTGCCGTCACCGTCGATGCGAACGATTCCTCGCGCAATTGCACCGGCGATACATTGACCGCGACGATCACCTTGTCGCGCCACGCCGACGCCGCCATGCACGATTGCAGCAGCACCCATTCACCCAACGCGAGGACCAGGCCGGTGCGCTCGGCGGTCGGAATGAACGCGGACGGCGACAACTCGCCGCGCGTCGGATGGGCCCAGCGAATCAGCGCCTCGCGGCCCGCTACCGCGCCGGTATGCAGATCGATGATCGGCTGATACTCCATGCGCAAACCATTGAACGACTTCAGCGCGCCTTCGAGGTCGCTGCGCAGCAGGCTCAGGCTTTCGTCGGATACGTGCTTCTCGGCATCGAAAATCGCGAACGCGCTTTTGCCGCTGCGCTTGACGCCGTACAACGCGCGGTCCGCGCAGACCAGCAATTGCGGACCCGTTTTCGCATGTTCGGGATAGAGCGCGATGCCGACGCTCGCGCCGATATGCACGAGCGCTTCGCTCAACACGAACGGCCGCGCCAGCGTTCTGACGATGCGATCGGCCAGCACGCGCACGTCGCGAAGCTGCCCGGCGTCGTCCGAAATCGCGACGAACTCGTCGCCCGCCAGGCGGCCAACGTGGTCGCCGCTCGGCAGCAGATCGCACAAACGGGAGGCCGCTTCCTGCAGAATCTGGTCGCCGGCGGCATGACCGAGACTGTCGTTGATCGCCTTGAAGCCGTCGAGGTCGATCAGCAGCACCGCGAACGCCTCGCCCTGCCGCGTCGAACTCTCGCCGGTGCGTTCGATCAGCAGCTCGTTGATACGCGCGCGATTCGGCAAACCGGTCAGGCTATCCTGGCGCGCGAGGCGATGACTGTTTTCCCGCGCGAGCAGCAACGCAACGGTGTCGCGATTACTGCGCAGCGCGACCGTGAAGAAGCCGGCCGCGCAAAACGGAGCCTGAAATAGCAGCACGAGCTTGCCATTGCCCGGCGACATCGCCGCGCCGACACTCAGAAAGCCGAGAATAAAAACGATCTGCAATAACGCAAGCCGCGGCGTGCCCGCATTGCGTCCGGACAATCCGCCGATCACACCGACCGCACAGACGTTTCCAAGCAGAAAAAGCGTGGGACTTCCGCTGATATTGCACAGGAATGTGCCAAACCCGAATAACGCGCTCCACAACAGACTCGCGAAAATAAACGCGGAAGTCGGCGTGGGCAGCCCAAGGGCTGCCCGCGTGCGGCATAACCAGATCAGCGTGAGCCGCGCGATCAGCAATGCGACGACCGCAATACCCCACGCGGCATATAGAGGAATCGGATAAAGATAATACGCGGTTGCGCATACGCTGATTTCGCAAATCGACGCGAAAACGATCGATGCGGTTCGCGTGAAGAGGTTGGCAAGCAGAATCTGCCGGTTGTCCGGACTCAGGTTCTGGGCCGAGGACACGACCCACCTGGAAAATGGAGACCTTGGTTCGGTAAAAGCCATGACCTGCGCATTCGACGGTGGGTGGGTCCGAATCGGCATGCGAATGGACGGCTCGTGCAGCGATTACATCAACATAAAGTATCAGATTAATGCATGTAATGGTGTGAAATGACCGGCAGCCGTGGATCAAAAGCACTGCATGAGCGCGAATCCCGACTTGCTCGATGGAGTACGAGCGTTCGGATTACATGTTGTTGCGGCACAACGGACCGCTCGATATAGCGCGATTCCGAAGTTGCGGAACGGCAATAAAAAAAGAGGAAGATCGTGGCTCTCCCTCTTTGATGATTGTCGCAGCCTCGGCTTGCCGAGTCGCGATCGCCGGCCTCGCTTAGTCGTACAGCACGGCTGCGATCTTCGGATCGTTCATGTTGGTCTTGTCGTACCAGTAAAAACCGGTGTCGATCTTCTTCGGCAGCTTCTCGCCGTGCAGCGCCCTGACCGCCGAGTCGACCGTGCATTTGCCGATACCGACCGGATTCTGCGTAATCGCGCCGGCCATCAAGCCCGACATGATGTTCTCCTTCTGCTCCTTGCCGGAGTCGAAGCCGATCAGCACGAGTTTCTTGCCCGATTCCTTGACGCCGATCGCCGCGCCTTCCGCGGAACCTTCGTTTGCACCGAAGATACCCTTCAGGTTCGGATTCGCCTGGATCATGGTCTTGGCGATTTCCGCGGACTTCAGGTGATCGCCGGCGCCGTATTGCACGGACACGATCTTGATGTTCGGATGCTTCGACTTGATCTGATTGACGAAACCGTCGCGGCGATCGACACCAGTGCGGCTCGTCTGGTCGTGCACGATCACGCCGACTTCGCCGGAATTGCCGATCAGCGCGGCCATCTTGTCGGCGGCGAGCGCGGCGGCGGCGACGTTGTCCGTCGAGCAGGTCGTCAACGGAATATCGCTGTCGACGCCGGAGTCGAATGCAATCACCGGAATCTTTTCGTTCTGGGCGCGCTTGAGCAAGGGGATGGCCGCCTTACTGTCGAGCGCCGCGATGCCGAGCGCCTGCGGCTTCTTCGCGAGCGCGGCCGACAGCATATCGATCTGCTTATCGACCATCGCTTCCGTTTCCGGTCCCTCGAACGTGATCCTGACGTTGTTCGCTTTCGCGGACTGCTCGGCGCCCGATTTGACGGCTTGCCAGAACTGATGCTGGAAGCCTTTCGAAATAAGCGGAATATACGGCTCGTCCGCATACGCGAGACTACTTCCGCCGACGAGCGCACCGACACCGACCACAATACCGATTAGTCTTCTCTTCAACATGGGGCCTCCTCCAATGGTTGGGCTATCAAGCCGCTATCGAGCGTTCGAGGGAGCCTTCACGTGCCCTCTCTCTCCTGCTCCTGCGTTCCCTGCTTATTTGCTGCTTCTGCTCCTGCGTCAACTTCTCCGGCTGCGCCGCAGGATGTCCGCATACACCGCCAGAATGATGATCAAACCGGTCACGACGATCTGCCACTCCTGCGCGACCGACATGATGCGCAGTCCGTTGGTCAGCACGCTCATGATGAAAGCGCCGATGATGGTGCCGAGTATCGTTCCCGAACCGCCGCTCAACGACGTGCCGCCGATCACGACCGCCGCGATCGCATCGAGCTCGTAGCCTTGACCGAGCGCCGGCTGCGCCGAATTGAGCCGCGACGCGATCAGCAGACCCGCGATGCCGCAGATAGCGCCGCCCACGCCGTAAATCGCGATCTTCCAGCGATCGACATTGACGCCCGAGAGCCGCACCGCTTCCTCATTGCTGCCGAGTGCGAACGTATAGCGGCCGAGCGCGGTGCGATTGAGCGTAATAGAGCTGACGATCGCGAGAAAGAACAGGATCAGTACCGCATTCGGAATCGGCACGCCCGGCAGGAAATAGCCGATCAGCGAATCCTGGGAAATACGGTAGAAGTTCTCGGTATCGGTGAAATAGATCGGCTTGTCCGCCGACACGACGAGCGACAATCCCTTCAGCAGCATCATCATGCCGAGCGTCGCGATGAACGGCGGGATCTTCATTTTCGCGGTCAGCGTGCCCGATACCGTGCCGCATACCGCGCCCGTCGCGAGTGCCGCGAGCACGCCCATCCACATCGGCAGATGCCAGTACGTGAGAAACACGCCGCAAATCACGGCGGTAAATGTCATCAACGTACCGACCGACAGATCGATGCCGCCCGTAATGATCACGAACGTGGCGGCGATCGCCAGCACGCCGTTCACAGCTGTCGCCTGAAAAATGCCGAGGATGTTGTCCATCTGCATGAAGGCCGGCGACGCGAAGCTGAAGAACACCAGCAGCAGGATGAGGCTCGCGAACGCGAGCATCTTTTGCACGGCGGTCGGCGCGAAAATTCGGGCTTTCAGCCCGGAAGTGCGCCTTTCGTTGTCCAGCGCCGCGGTATCCGTTCGCAATGTCATGTCGTAGACCTCTTCAGGCTTGTACCGTTTTCAGGGTTTCGCGCAGCGTCGCGAGATGCATGATGCGCTCCTGCGTCGCTTCGCTGGCGGACAGCTCGCCGGTAATGCGGCCTTCGCACATCACGACGATGCGGTCGCTCATGCGCAGAACTTCCGGCAGCTCGGAGGAGATCATCACGATCGCCTTGCCTTGCGCCGCCAGCGAGCGCAGCAGCTTGTAGATTTCGCTTTTCGCGCCGACGTCGATGCCGCGCGTCGGTTCATCGAAGAACAGTACGTCGCAATCGCGCTCGAGCCATTTCGCGATCACGATCTTCTGTTGATTGCCGCCCGACAGAAGCCGCACCTGCTGCGTCGTTGAAGGCGTGCGAATCGCAAGCAGCTTGATGAAGTGCTGCGCTCTTTTGCGAATCTGCCCGCGGCGCAGAAACATATTGATTGACAGGAACTTGCCGAGATCGGCCATCACGATGTTCGATTCGACATCCATTCCCGTAGCGAGACCGAAGCGCTTGCGATCTTCGGACAGGTAGCCGATGCCGCGCTTGACCGCATCACTGGGCCTCTTGATCGACGCCTTCACGCCTTTCACGAGTATCTCCCCCGATTCGACCGGATCGGCGCCGAACACCGCGCGCGCGACCTCCGTGCGGCCCGCGCCCATCAAGCCTGCGAAACCGAGTATTTCGCCCTTGCGCAATTCGAAACTGACGTCGCGCACGAGCGGACCTGCGACGAGATTTCTCACTTCGAGCGCGAGTTCGCCTTTCACCGGCGCGCTCTCGACTGGCGTCACGTCGCCCAGCGTGCGTCCGACCATCATGCCGATGATCGTCTCGACGCCGGTGCCCTCGGTCGGCACGGTGGCCACATACTCGCCGTCGCGCATCACGGTCACGCGATCGGTGATCTGCTTCAACTCGTCCATCTTGTGCGAGATATAGACGACGCCGACGCCGCGCTCTCTCAATTGACGGATGATCCGGAACAGCTCGGCGATCTCGGCATCGTTGAGCGCGGACGTGGGTTCGTCCATGATCAGCACGCGCGAATCGAAAGACAGTGCTTTCGCGATCTCGACCATCTGCTGACTCGCGACGGTCAGCGTGCCGACCATCGTGCGCGGATCGAGTTTCACGTGCATGCGGGCGAGGATCTCGCTCGCCTGTGCATTCAGTTTGTCTTCATCGAGGAACAGACCCAGACCCTTGCGCGGCTCACGGCCGATAAAGATGTTCTGCGCGATGCTCAGATGATTCATCAGTTGCAGTTCCTGATGAATGATGCCGATGCCGACAGCTTGCGCGTCGCGCGGACCTTGAAAATCGACGGGCTTGCCGTCGAAGAGAATTTCGCCGGAATCGCGCGTATAGACGCCGGCGAGAATTTTCATCAGCGTCGACTTGCCCGCGCCGTTCTCGCCCATCAGCGCATGGACCTCGCCGGCCATGAGTTCGAACCGGACGTCATGAAGCGCTCTTACGCCCGGAAAGCTCTTGCAAAGATTGTTGACGGAAATGAGTGGGTTCATGTGCTGATCTGTCGACGGCTGCCTATATCACCAACGTTTTTACGGTGGAGCTTTTTACGGCTTGAACAACGGCTTTCATTCCAGCTTTCATTCAAGGCGCGAACAGGTCGGGCCGCTCTTTTGCGGACCGCTGCAATTCGGCGACGACCTGGTCGAGATGATCGTGCATCGCTTTCGCGGCCGCATCGCCGTCGCCGGCGCAAAGGGCCTTGAAGATGCTCTCGTGCTCTTCCAGCGTATGCGTGAGCCGTTCTGGACTCGCGAGCAATTGTCTCGCGCGGTCCAGCGCATTGCGCGACACCGCGACGATCTCCTTCACGCGCGGCAACTTCACCGCATCGAGCAGGATTTCATGGAAAGCCAGATCGAGCGCGTGAAATGCCAGACGTTCGCCACTTCCAGCCAGACTGCGCTGCTGATCGAGATTGCTTGCCAATGCGTCGAGCGTCGCCGTGTCGTGCATCAGCGCGACCCCACGCACCGTCTCGACTTCCAGTGCGCTGCGGATGAACAGATGCTGGCGGATGTCGTCGAGCGCGATCGGTTTGACGCGCGTGCCGCGTTGCGGCAAAACCTCGACGAGACCCGCATGCGCAAGCCTCGCCAACGCGGATGACACCGGAAAGCGCGACACCCCCATGCGTTCGCACACGGCCATCTTGTCGATCATCATGCCGGGTTCCAACGCCAACGTAACAATCGCTTCTCGCAACGCCGCCTCGACCGCGTCGGTCAAGCTGCCGCGCTCGCCGCCGCCGACTTTTTGCAGTGCGACATACGGGTCTCCGGCGGCATTCTCAAGTTCGGTCGAGGAATTCACGAAGGCCCTGATTTCGAGAAGACATGCTAGCATGCTAGAAAGTGAATGCCGCGTTGTCAACGCGTACAAATGCCTGGAAATAGCTAGGGATGCCTGGTATCTGGGAACTACGCACTTACCCGTACGCGCAGCAGGAACGCGCACACAGAGAACGTGCGCACGAAACCGATCCGTCTGCGTCCGCGGACGACAAGCCGATAGCCATAGCCCGGAGGGTGCGCAGATGACAACGATCACAAGGCTGTCCGTTCGGGACATCCGGTTCCCCACCTCACGTTCGCTGGACGGCTCCGACGCGATGAATGCCGCGCCGGACTACTCCGCCACTTACGTCACGCTCGAAACCGACACGCCGAATCTCACGGGCCACGGCCTCACGTTCACGATTGGCCGCGGCAATGAAATCTGCGTGACCGCGGTGAATGCACTCACGCCGTTGATCGTCGGCAAGAAGCTCGAAGATATCGCCGCGAATATGGGCGCTTTCTGGCGCGCATTTACTTCGGATAGCCAACTGCGCTGGATCGGCCCGGACAAAGGTGCGATTCATCTTGCCACCGCGGCGGTCGTCAACGCGGCGTGGGACCTGTGGGCGAAATCCGTCGGCAAGCCGGTCTGGAAGCTGCTGGTCGACATGAGCCCGGAAGAACTCGTGCGCTGCCTCGACTTTCGCTACGTGACTGATGCAATCACGCCGCACGAAGCACTCGCGATGCTGCATCGTCATGCGAAGACCAAGGGCGAGCGTGAAAAGGAAATGCTCGCGCACGGCTATCCGGCCTATACGACATCGGCGGGCTGGCTCGGTTACGACGACGACAAGATTCGCCGTCTCGCGCGCGAAGGCGTCGCGCAGGGATGGACGCATTTCAAGCAGAAGGTCGGCGGCGATCTGCAGGAAGACGTACGGCGCGCGCGCATTCTGCGCGAAGAGATCGGCGAGAACCGGAAGCTGATGATGGACGCGAACCAGGTGTGGGACGTCGATGAGGCGATCGCGAACATGCGCCGTCTCGCCGAGTTCGACCCGTGGTGGATCGAGGAGCCCACGAGTCCCGACGACATCCTCGGTCATGCGGCGATTCGCCGGCGGCTCGGTTCGATCGGCGTCGCAACCGGCGAGCATTGCCACAATCGCGTGATGTTCAAGCAACTGCTGCAGGCGCAAGCCATCGACTTCTGCCAGATCGACAGTTGCCGGCTCGGCGGACTCAACGAAGTGATCGTCGTACTGCTGATGGCCGCGAAGTTCGGTGTGCCGGTGTGCCCGCATGCGGGTGGTGTCGGCTTGTGCGAGTACGTGCAGCATATTTCGCTGTTCGACTATATCTGCGTGTCGGCGTCGCTCGAGAATCGCGTGCTCGAATACGTCGATCATTTGCACGAGCATTTCGTGGATCCCGTGGCGATCCGCAACGGGCACTATATGCCGCCGCAAAGGGCCGGGTATAGCATCGAGATGCTGGAAGGGACGCTGGACAGGTACTGGTATCCGGAAGGAGAAGCGTGGCAGGAATGATGCTGGAGGGTAAGGGTTGGTGTCGTCGCGCAGATCGTCGCGGCGACGGGCGACCGGCTCGAGCGCGTGGCACGCATCGTGCGCCTGAACGTGTTCATCGCGAGCACGCCGGCATTCAGTGCTCAAGCACGGTTGCCAATGGCGCGTCGGACGTGATCGTGCAGATCTTCGGTGACGCCGGCCGTCACGCGCGCAGCGCGGTGGATGTTGCGTCGCTGCCGGCAGGGGCCGCCGTCGAAGTCGAAGCGGTTGTCGCCTTGAAGAACGTCTGAATTCAACTCATACACTCGGAGCCGCCAATGTCTTCTCCGCTGTCGCCCGCTGTCATCGACGCAATACGCGCCCGCACACCCGGTGTGCGCAGTACCACGCACTTCAATCATGCGGGCGCGTCGCTGCCGTCGGCCGCCACGCTCGAAGCGATTCACGCGCATCTGTTGCGCGAAGCCTCGATGGGACCCATGGAAGCGGGCGCGGCTGCCCGCGAACAGACCGAACGGGCGCGCACGCTCGCCGCGCGACTGCTGAACGCTCAGCCCGCCGAGATCGCGTTGACGACTGGCAATTCGCCGGGCTGGGGCGCTGCTTTCGCGGCATTGGGTCCGTGGCGCGAGGGGCAACGCATCCTCGTCGCGCGGCACGAATGGGGCGGCAATCTCGCGACGATGCGTCTTCTGGCGCAGCGCGCGGGCGCATCGATAGAGACGATTCCTTCCGATGACAGCGGCAGGGTCGATCCTCGCGCGCTCGAAGCGATGCTCGACGACCGGGTCCGCCTGATTGCGCTGACGTGGCTGCCGGCCAATGGCGGACTGATCAATCCGGCCGCCGCGATTGGGCGGATCGCACGTCGTCACGGCATTCCGTATTTCATCGATGCGGCGCAGGCCGTCGGACAGCTTCCGATCGACGTCGTCGAAGTCGGCTGCGATGTGCTGGCCGGCGCGGGCCGCAAGGCACTGCGTGGACCGCGCGGCACCGGGCTGCTATACGTCCGGCGGGATTTTCTGCCCCGCTTGACGCCGGCCTTCGTCGACACGTATTCCGCGCCGCTCGACGCCAATGGCGACCCTGTACTGCGCGACGATGCCGTGCGTTTCGAATCGTCGGAAGCGTCGCTTGCACTGCATTGCGGATTGGCGAATGCATTGGACGAAGCGCTGGAAATCGGCATCGACAACATCCGCGCGCAGATCGACCGGACCGCGCAGACATTGCGCGAGCGGTTGGCCGCGATGGAGGGCGTGTGGGTGCTCGACCAGGGTGTCGAACGATCCGGTCTGGTGTCGTTCAACGTCGCCGGACTCGATGCCATGTCGGTGCGACGCGCGTTGGCGGCACAGGGCATTACGATCGGCTCGAATGGCGTCGCGTACACGCCGTTCGATATGACTAGCAGAGGGCTGACGCAGATCGCGCGTGCATCGGTCAGCTATCTGACCACCGACGCCGAAGTTGATAAATTACTGGCTGGGATAGGGACGTTGACGCATTGAGCACTCGAGTCAAAGAGAACTTTGCGTCAGTCAAATGAATGGAAACGTCTCTTTCAACTCAATCGTCCGCACACGACCATGAACTCCGCCTCATCGCACCGCCTCGATTTATCAAAGTTTCCGCGCCATGCGCTTCTCGAGGGCCCGACGCCAATTCAGCACCTTGCGCGTCTGAGCGCTCGCCTCGGCGGGGCGGACATCTACGTCAAAAGAGAAGATCTGACGGGACTAGGTGGCGGCGGCAACAAGTTGCGCAAGCTCGAATTCCTGATTGGCGAAGCGCTCGCGCGCGGCGCGGACACCATCGTTACCGTCGGCTCGCGGCAATCGAATCATGCGCGCCTCACGGCGGCCGCGGCGGCTCGCATCGGACTTCGATGCGAGCTGGTGCTGACGAGAACCGTGCCACGTTTCGACCACGACTACATGGAGAACGGCAACGTGCTGCTCGATGCGCTATTCGATGCGCGCGTGCATGATCTTCCCGGCACGGCCAACGCATTGCAATTCGCCGAGGAACGCGCGAACGAGTTGCAAGCGCAGGGCCGTAACGTCTATGTGTGTCCGTTGGGCGGTTCGAGCCCGGTCGGTTGTCTCGGCTACGCGGACTGCGCAGCTGAAATCGTCGCGCAATCGCAAGCGCAAAACGTGGCCTTCGATCGCGTCGTGGTGCCGAATGGAAGCGGCGGCATGCATGCGGGGCTGGTCGCGGGTTTTATTGCGCTGGGCCTGGATCCGTCGCGTGTTGCCGCATTCACGGTGTATGGGAATGCTGGCCACGCGCGCACGGTTACTTTGGATAAGGCGAATCAGACGGTCCGGCTGATCGACCCAGGCCTAAGCGTGAGTGATGACGCGATCTCGATCGACGAAGCGCAGCTCGGACCCGGCTATGGCATTCCAACCGATAATATGCGCGCGGCTGTTCGGCTGATGGCATCAACGGAAGGTCTGTTGCTCGATCCCGTGTATAGCGGCAAAGCATTTGCGGGTCTTGTGGAAAACGTGAGCAACGGGAAGTACAGTACCGGACAGAAAATTCTATTCGTGATGAGCGGCGGGCTTCCGGGGCTATTTGCCTATCGGAACGAGTTCTGAGCGCAGAAGCGGAGACAACGCGATGGTCTGATACGGCCGCCGTTGTCTGAAGAAAGCGCGAAGTACTTGAAGATTCGAATCGACGATTCGAAATGGTGCCCAGGGCGGGATTTGAACCCACACGCCTTTCGGCGCTACCCCCTCAAGATAGTGCGTCTACCAATTTCGCCACCTGGGCAGAGGGGCGCCATTGTATCAGCCTGATTATTTTTTTGAAGCCCCTCGCGCGATATTGTTCTGCAGTTGCAATACCGGTCGAAAAACTGACGAGGCGTTCACCCCGTATCGCTGCCCGGCGACCGATTCGAGCGCGGCCCGGCGCCTCGCAAGAGCTCGTAAGGTCTGACGCTTGTGGGCCGCTACTCGGGTGAATGCGACAAATGGCGGACCGCTATGCTCGTACGCTGATGCGCTGAAAGAGCGCCCTTCACGCCGAACATATCATGTCACCACGACGCACATCTTCTTCGCGACTTCGGTATCGTCTTTTTCTCGCGTCGCTGCTGACGTCGATAACGCTGCTGCAGGGTTGCGCAACGACGGCGGAGAACCTTGCCGTAGGATTTGGTCTCGGCGCGGTCGGCACCGTGTCGGCGTTAGGCTGCCTGCTCGCGTGCGAGATGGCCAATCCGCACTGGTGAAAGGCTGCACGGCGCGCGACGAGCAGCTAGTATTCGAAGCTCGACATCGATGACTAACGAAAACGGAGCCCCTGTGGCACACCCGCCCTTCCACCTCTACACCGACGCCCAATTCGCAAGCCCCTACGCGATGTCCGTCTTCGTGACGCTTCGCGAGAAGCGCTTGCCGTTCGACCTTTCGACCGTCGATCTCGCGAACAAGGCGAATCACGCCACCGACTATGCGGCCCGCTCATTGACGCGGCGCGTGCCGACCCTGATACACGAAGACTTTGCGTTATCCGAGTCGTCGGCGATCACCGAGTACCTCGAAGAGACTTTCCCGGACACCCCGGTCTATCCTCAAGATCGGCGTCTGCGCGCGCGAGCGCGCCAGCTGCAGGCCTGGCTGCGCAGCGATCTGCTGCCGGTTCGCCAGGAGCGTTCCACCGAAGTCATTTTCTACGGATCGCGCGGCGGCCCGCTTTCCGCCAGCGCACAAGAAGCGGCACAAACACTCTTCGCCGCCGCCGATGCATTGCTTCCGGCCAATTCGCCCAATCTGTTCGGCGAGTGGTGCATCGCCGATACGGACCTCGCATTGATGCTCAATCGCCTCGTGCTGAACGGCGATCCCGTTCCGCACAAGCTCAAGGAGTACGCCACGCAACAATGGCAGCGCGCCAGCGTGCAGCAGTGGGTCCAACTGGAGCGTCCATCGCTATAAAGTCGACCGGCGTGGCTGCCGCCACGCCGAAAAGCCATCGATAGAAGTGACAAAGACCAGAAAAATAGCTGAATACGGAGGTATTAAAAGATGCAGTAAACGCGAATATTACATTCGCGTTTTATCAGAGCTTCGCTGCTCCGCCATGGCCCGATTCCGCGCCCGCTTCCTTTGCTGCCTCGCGCGTACGATGCTGACAACGATCAGCACGATCGCAAGCAATGTCAATTCGATCATTGCGGGAATTCGGATGGGATCATGAAACATGGCGGGTCTCCGTCACATGATTTCATCATAGTACGCCGGGCAGGTAAGCCTGAAGTATTGCGCCGCACCATTGCAATCTTACCGCCGCCATTACACCGGCTTTTATCCCGCCGGCAAAAGCCTCGAGTGACAAATTGAAAACATTCTGTCACGCAAAAACTTACAGGATTCAGATAGCCGTCCCTAAACAGTTTATTTGCGCTAGAGTACGTGAGCGATCAGTTGGATCGTGAGCCGTCCCGACAATTCGAAGGCGTTATCTGTCACGCGTTTGCTTGCGTGTACTGAAGAAGCACCTGGACTCGTTGAAGACATCGCCCATGCCATATTTTCCTGTCGCCTACTGTGGTCCCGCGGCTGTCCCCGAAAGCTTGTGGCTGCGCTGGAATACGGATCCGCCATTGCTCGTCGCGCTCGCGGCGCTCGCATGGTTCGTGGCCAGCAACCGCTCGGCGAATGCACGGGCGGGATGGGGAGCCGTCGCATTGATGGCCCTCGTGTTCGTGTCGCCGCTCTGCGCGTTGTCCTCGGCATTGTTCTCCGCGCGCGTCACCCATCACATCATTCTGATCGCTGCCGTCGCCCCCCTGCTCGCCCTCGCGTTTCCGCTGCCGCGCCTCGCGCATCCGCCGCTCGTGCCGGTGGTCGCCGCTCATGCGGTGATCATCTGGCTGTGGCATGCGCCTGGGCCTTATGCGTGGGGACTCGCGACGGTACCCGGCTACTGGCTGATGCAGATTACTTTGCTTGGCAGTGCATGGCTCATGTGGCGCAGCATCTTCTCGCCGTCGCTGCCGACCGGCCCCGCGCTGATGGCGCTCGTCGCGACGATCGGCCATATGGGATTGCTCGGCGCGTTGATCGTGTTCGCGCCGGTGCCGCTCTACGTCGCGCACTTCGCGACCACCGCCGCGTGGGGGCTCACCCCGCTCGCCGACCAGCAACTCGCCGGACTGTTGATGTGGGTACTGGCGATGATCCCTTATCTCGCGGCAGGACTTTCGCTCGTCTGGTCAAGCCTGCGCGTCAGAGAGCCCGCGCTGTGACGACCCTGCTGAAGTTCATTCATCTGGCCGCGATCGCCGTCTGGTCGGGCGGTTTGATCGTGCTGCCGTATCTGTTCTGGCAGCGCCGCGGGCTCGCGGCGGGCACCGAACTCGACCGGCTGCACCGCATCACGCGTCTCGTGTTCGTGGAGTTGACCTCGCCCGCCGCTTTCGTCGCGATTGCGAGCGGCACCGCGCTGATTTTTCTGCAGGCCACCTTCGTCGAATGGTTCACCGCGAAGATGGTATTCGTCGGCATCATGGCGATGCTGCATGTGCTGGCCGGCCTCGTACTGCACGATCTGTATCTGCCCAACGGCAGGTTCAGCCGTGCCTCGGCGATCGCGCTGACCATCGCTTATCTGATCGTGATCGTCGCGATCATCTGGATCGTGCTGGCCAAGCCTCACATCGACTCGAACCTGCTGGCCCCGCATCTGTTCGAGCCCGGTGGACTTGGCCGCTGGCTGCATCACTCCTTCGGCGAAACGAGAATTCCGACGCCATGATCGAACACGAGCTTGCCCCCATGCCAGCCGGCGAAGCCCGTCATCACCGAGCTGAGCACCGACAGCACGAGCCCATGCGGCAGGATCTCATCGGGGTAATAAAGGCGCACGCCCCAGTTCGCACCCGCGAGCGCGACGAGCGTCATCGCGGCGACCGCATGCGACCAGCTCGCTTCCTTCAGGCGGATACCGCGCACCAGCAGCAGCTCGGCGGTACCGACCACGCTCGCAGCCACGCCGCTCCAGAACGCGAAGCCGGCGGCCCACAATCCGGCGCGAATCCAGAACGGGTCGCCCGTCCACCAGTAGATTACGTCGACGCCCAACGTCGCGACGACGAACGCGATCGGGAAATGCACCATCATCACGTGAATCGGATGACCCACGAGCGCCACCACCGACCCCTTGTCGAGCCGCAACAACTCGAGCATCACTTCGCTTCGCGTCTCGTTTCCAGCATTGCCTTTGTTTGCCATGATGGTGTGTCCTCGCATCGGGTGCCTGGTGGTGCAAACCATCATAGCTGCTTGCGCCTGGCCGTCCAAGCCGGATCGCTCGCCGCGTTGTCCGGCTGCACCGGGCCGCTCTCGACGCTCGAGCCATCGGGTCCGGCCGCCGCATCGATCGCCGGGCTGTGGTGGGTGATGCTGGCGGGCGCCGCGATCCTGTTCGCGATGGTGCTGGTACTGTTTCTGATGACGGTCTTCCGGCCCGGCTGGGGCTCGCACGTGTCGCCCGCGCGCTGGATCGTGCTCGGCGGTCTCGTGCTGCCGGCAGTGATCCTGATCCCGTTGATCTGCTACGCGCTGTACGCGGGCGAATTGCTGCTGCCGCTGCGCGCGCATGCGCCCGCGCGCATCGAGGCTATCGCGCAGCAATGGCGCTGGACCTTCCGCTATCCGGAACTCGGCAACGTCGAAACCGGGAACGTGCTGCATCTGCCAGCGGGTACGCCGGTCGATATCGTCGTGACGAGCCTCGACGTCGTGCACGCGTTCTGGATTCCACGCTTCGCGGGCAAGATCGACGCGGTCCCTGGCCACCACAACCTGCTGCGTATCCAGGCCGATCAGCCCGGCCAGTACGCCGGACAATGCAACCAGTTTTGCGGCATCGGTCATGCGGGGATGCACTTCACCGTGATCGTCGATCGTCCGGAAGATTTTCCGGCTGCTGTCAAAAACGCCGCCGCCAACGGGGAGGTGAAGAAATGAGTGTGCCCGTCGAGCCGCCATCACAGGGCATCAACGCGCTGCGGCTGCATCGCCAGCTTGCGGCGATCTGGGCCACCGGACCAGGCGTGCAAAGGCTCGCCGCGGTCAACCATACGGTGCTCGGCATGCGCATGATGATCACGTCGTTCGTGTTCTTCGCGATCGCCGGGATTCTCGGCATGCTCACGCGCGTGCAGCTCGCGACGCCGCATGCGGCCTTCATGGATGTGGAGACCTATAACCAGGTCTTCACGATGCATGGATCGATGATGCTGTTCCTGTTCGCGATCCCGATGGTGGAGAGCTTCGCGGTCTATCTGACGCCGAAGTTTCTCGGCGCGCGCGACTTCGCGTTTCCGCGCCTGACCGCTTACGGCTACTGGTGCTATCTGTTCGGCGGCACGATCCTGACGGTGTCGCTGATTCTGCACAGCGCGCCCGACGGCGGCTGGTTCATGTACACGCCGCTCAGCTCCAACGTGTACACGCCCGGACTGAACGCCGACGTGTGGCTGCTCGGCATCACGTTCGTCGAGATTTCGGCGCTGTCGCTCGCGATGGAAATCGTCGTGTCGATCCTGAAGATGCGCGCGCCGGGCATGTCGCTGGATCGCATGCCGATCTTCGCGTGGTACATCCTCGTCACCGCGATGATGATGATCGTCGCGTTTCCGCCGCTGATTCTCGGCTCGATCCTGCTCGAGGTGGAGCGCGCGTTCAACCTGCCGTTCTTCGATCCGACGCGCGGCGGCGATCCGCTGCTGTGGCAGCATCTGTTCTGGCTGTTCGGCCACCCGGACGTGTACATCATCTTCCTGCCGATGGCCGGCGTGCTGTCGACGATGATCCCCGTGTTCGCGCGACGCCGCCTGATCGGCTATCGCACGATCGTCGTCGCGATCATCGCGCTCGCGTTCCTGAGCTTCGGCATCTGGGTGCACCACATGTTTACGGTGGGCATCCCACATCTGGCGCTCGCGTTCTTCTCGGCGGGCTCGGCGATCGTCGCGGTGCCCACCGCGATCCAGTTCTTCGCGTGGCTCGCCACGCTGTCGCACGGCCGCCCGCGCTGGGACGTGCCGATGCTGTACATCTTCGGCTTCTTCTTCGTGTTCACGTGCGGCGGGCTGACCGGCGTGATGCTCGCGATCGTGCCGTTCGACTGGCAGGCGCACGACACCTACTTCGTCGTCGCGCACCTGCACTACGTGGTGGCCGGCGCGCTCGCGTTTCCGATGCTCGCGGCGTTCTATTACTGGTTGCCGCTGCTGACCGGGCGCACCGCCGTGCATAACCTTTCGGTGCCGGCGTTCTGGCTCGTGTTCATCGGCTTCAACATGACGTTCTTCATGATGCACCTGACCGGCCTGCTAGGCATGCCGCGGCGCGTCTTCACCTATAGCGGCGACGAAGGCTGGAACTGGCTCAATCTGCTGTCGTCGGTGGGCAGCTTCGTGATGACGATCGGCTTCGCGCTCGTCGTGATCGACATCATCGCGCAGCTGCGTTTCGGCCAGCGCGTGCGACGCAATCCGTGGGACTCGACCACGCTCGAATGGGCGATGCCGATTCCGCCCGCGCCGTACGCATTCGCGTCGATCCCGCACATGGACGCCGAAACCGAAAAGGTGCCCCCGGGCCAGCTAGCGACCTCTCTGGCGCGCGGCGAGGGTTACCTCGGTTTCACGCGCAACGGCTGGCAGGAGACGCTAGGCGTGCATATGACATCGGGCGAGCCCGAACAGCTGATCGTGCTGCCGAACTCGACGTATCTGCCGCTCGTCACCGCGCTCGTGACCGCCGCGGCGGTGCTCGCGATGCTGTTCAAGTTCTATCTGCTGTCGGTCGCATTCGCATTCGTGACGTTTGGCCTCTTCATCTACGCGGGCCAGAGCGCGGGGCACGCGCGCGATTACGGCGCGCTGCCGGTCGGCCGAGGCGTCAGCGTGCCGCCGCATACCGAGGTCGTCGGTGCGCCGTCGTGGCTTTCGATGATCTGCGCGCTGATCGCGAACAGCACGCTGTTCACCTCGCTGATCTTCGGCACGTTCTACCTGTGGATTGCCGCGCCGAACTGGCCGGCAGCCGTGACGCCGCATCCGAACCGCGGGCTCGCGCTCGTCGCGGCCGTCGCGCTCGCGGTCGCCGCAGCCGCCACGCGTGGCTCGTTGCGCGCGGCCGCCGCCGAGCGCAAACCGCACGGCACGATCGGGCTGAGCGCGATCGCGCTGATCGTCGCGCTCATCGCCTGCGTGATGCTGATCAACGGCGTGACACCGAATCCGCGCGAGCATGCGCTCGGCGCGACGGCCGCGGCGCTGCTCACGTACATCGCAGTTCACGCGGGCGTCGGGTTGTTGTTCCTCATCAGCAACGTGCTGCGCGTCGGCGCGGGCTTCGTTTCCGCCCGACGCCTGACCGATCTGCGCCTCACCCGCCTGTGGGTCGATTACACGCTGGCGACGGGCATCATCGCGCTTGGACTCGTGCTCGCGCTGCCGAGCCTCGTCGCCGTGCTGGGAGCCAGACCATGAATGCGCGTCCGCTTTCGCCGCGGCGGTTGTGGTGGCTCGCCGTCGGCTTCACGATCTGGTGTCTCGCGTTCGTGATCCTGTATGCGCTGCACGCGATCGGCTGCGCGTTCGCGTGGCCCACCGGCCCGCTGCGCGCGAGTCTCGCGATCATTCTGCTGCTGCATCTGATCGCGATCGGCTGGCTATGGCGCTATCGCGCCGCGACCCGCGACCCTGGTCCCGAACGCATCAGCTCGTTCATGCATACCGTCGTCGTCTGGACCCTGATCGCGGCGCTGGTCGCGACCGTGATCACGTTCGGGCCCGCGCTGCTGCTCACCACCTGCGTTTGAGCGCGGACTGAGCGCGAGCGGGACCGCCGCACCCGGCATGGAGAAGCACCGATGCAGTCTCGAGATCTCGTGCACAAGGCCGTCTGGTCGGTCATCTATCTACTGTTCATTCTCGCGCCGCTGTTTGCGCTGCTGACCGGCACGCTCCCGCCCGCGCGCAACTTCGGCACCGAATTCTCGGTGGCGCTCGGCTATTCCGGACTCGCGATGATGGGCCTGCAATTCGGCCTCACCGCGCGCTTTCGTCACGTGACCGAGCCGTGGGGCGAGGACGTTATCTATCATTTCCATCGACGCGTGTCGCTGCTCGCGGTCAGCCTGGTCGTCGTGCATCCGCTGATCCTGTTCGCGATCCGCTCGGACAAGGTCGCGATGCCCGACTCGCTGCTCGAGGTTCCGTGGGGTGCGTGGTTCGCGTTCCTGTCGATCGGCTCGGTGATCGTGCTGGTGATCACCGCGCTATGGCGCAAGCAATTGAGGATTGATTACGAGCTGTGGCATCTGTCGCATATCGGGCTCGCGCTCGTCGCGATCTTCGGCGGCGTGCTGCATATGATCGGCTGGGGCTTCTATCTGACCGATCCGTTCAAGCGCACGCTGTGGATCTGCATGACAGTATTCTGGGTAGCGCTGCTGCTGTACGTGCGTCTGTTCAAGCCGCTCTTCATGATCAGGCGTCCGTACCGGATCGCGGAAGTGCGCGCCGAACGCGGCGACACGACGACGCTCGTGATGCAGCCCGACGGCCACGCTGGCTTTCGCTTCAAGCCCGGCCAGTTCGGCTGGCTCAACGTGTGGGGCAGCCCGTTCAGGATCACCGGACATCCTTTTTCGTTCTCGTCGAGCGCCGAGGCCGCGAACGGCCGCGTCGAAATGACGATCCGCAATCTCGGCGATTTCACGAGCCAGGTGAAGACGATCGAAACAGGTCGGCGTGTGTATCTGGACGGACCGTATGGCGCGTTCACGATCGGGCATCCGACCGACATGCACGTGCTGATCGCGGGCGGTATCGGCATCACGCCGATGATGAGCATGATCCGCTCGCTCGCCGATCGCGGCGACCAACGTCCGCTCGTGCTACTGTACAGCGGCAAGACCTGGGACTCGCTGACTTTCCGCGAGGAGCTCGATGCGCTGAAAGCGCGGCTCGATCTGCGCATCGTCTATGTGCTGTCGGACCCGCCCGAAGGCTGGAGCGGGGAAGTCGGGCGCATCGACGCCGCGATGTTCCGGCGACATCTCCCGCCCGAGTTCGCCGATCACGAGTATTTCATCTGCGGCCCGGACGCCATGATGGATGCGATCGAAACGGCGCTCGGCGAAATGAAAGTGCCGCGCATCCGCTACCATTCCGAACGCTACAGTTTCGTCTAGGAGACTTGCGATGCGCCGACTGTTGGCCAACCGTCTCGTCATTGCCACCGGCGTGATCGTCGTGGCGTTGTCGCTTCTATTCGCGTATCTGCGGGTCGGTTCGCTGCATTAGGGCCCGGTTACGCCAATGACGGGCTCGCGGCGCGCTTTTCCTCATGCTCGAAGGTTGAATCGATATGCCCTACTTTTTTGGAATTGGTCTTCACGTTTTCATCGCGATCTTTTTCGCCGTCCACGCGATGCGCAATAACCAGGGCATCTACTGGCTATTCATTCTGTTTGCTTTTCCGCTGCTCGGCAGTGTCGTGTACTTCTTCGCGATCTACCTGCCGGGTCTGCGCCATTCGCGCGGCGCGCGGGTGGCCACGCAGGCGATCACGCAATTCGTCGATCCGAATCGCGCGCTGCGTGAAGCGCGCGCCGATTTCGACCGCGCGCCGACCGTGCAGCATCGGATGCGGCTCGGCGAGGCCTTGCTCGCGGCCGGCAATCCGCGCGAAGCGCTCGAACATTTCCAGACCGCGGCGAACGGCCCATTTGCAAACGATCCTGCGCTGCTGCTCGGTCTCGCGCGCTCGCAGTTCGCGCTCGGCGACTACACGGCCGCCGATGCGACGTTGGCGGATCTGTTCTCGGTCAATCCGCGGGCACGCAACCAGGGCGAGCCGGCGCTGCTGAACGCGCGCACGCTGGCCGCGCGGAATGCGCCGGGCGCACGCGCGGCATTCGAACAGGCGCTGACCTGCGCGACCGACGTCGCGCCGCGCTGCCTGTTCGCCGACTGGCTCGCCGCGCAACCGGAAGATGCGGACCGCCGCCGCGCCGGCGCGCTCTATGCGGAAATCGTACAGGACGCCAAACATTGGCCGCGCCACGCGCGCGAGCATAATCGCGAGTGGCTGCAGCGGGCGCAGGCCGCGTTGGCGGCCGGCGCGGCTCGAGCGTGAGCAAGCCGAGGAGAACTTCGATGCGACGCACGACCCGGTCTTTTGCTTCGGCGCTGTGCGCCGCGCTTGCGGCGATTGCATTCGGTGCCGGTGGCGCTTCGACTTCCGCGCAGGCAACTGGCATGGAGAAACCGTTCGAATGGCCCGCGTCGTTCGCCGTGCTCGGCGATGGCTATCCGCGCTCGGGCGATGCATGCCGGCGGCTCGGCGAGTCGGCCGCGACCGTGAACTATCTCGACCATATGGCGATGCTGGTCGGCTGTCCGGGCTCGCGCGACAGCGCCGCCGTGCGCGCGATCGTCGGGCATCAGCGGCACGCGCGTGTGGTCGGCGAAGCGGAAGGCGTGACGCTGATTTCGATTTCGACTGAAAGCGCTCAGGCCGGCTCGCAGAACGGCCGCGGGCCCGTGAAGGAATCGCCTATCAGCGCGAGCGGCACGTTGCCGTGCGAGCGCGGCAACGGACAGACCAAAACGATGTGCAAGTTCGGCGTCGTGCATCACGGCGATCGATCGACTACGGTCGTGGTCTACTGGCCCGATGGCGCCACGCGGGCGATTTTCTTCGGCGTCAACGGCCGGGTAGTCGGCACGGCCGCGTCCGCGAGCGATCGGCCGATGCCCGGCGACACGCTGACGCGCAAGCATGCCGGCATCAATCTGATTTCAGTTGGCAATGAGCGCTACGAAGTCGAGGACACGGTTCTGTCCGGCGGTTGAATTGCGTTGAAGCACATCGGCGCAAGCCATCCGCGGTCGAACGCCTGATTCGACGCGCGCCACGTTCATTTCTATCCCCAGTAACGATGACGCTGACGGCACCGGCGGGATCGAACAACGCGCAGGTATTCATCGATCCGCCGACGTCGAGCAGCGCAGGCGTGCGCTCGCAGCAGGCCGCGTATCTGAGCGCGACGCACTACTGCCCGAGCCTCGCGATCCTGAGCGGCGCGAAGTCGTAAGCGGTCAGCGCGACCCAGTTATCGATGATTCGTTGACGCGTCGCGCAATCGAAGGCACACTCGCTCACTATGCAAGCCCTCACATACCGCCCGACTGCAAAGCATCATCATGCGCATGCCCGCGTGGGACTGCCTGTGGGGACTCGCATACGCATACGCCGCTAGACATCATTCGCAGCGACATGCGCCAGAAAGCCCCGCCGGCAACGACGGGGCTTTTTGTTTTCCACGACCTTTTCCGCTCATCGAACGAAGGATTGCCGCCATGACACAGGAAGCACAGACGCCTGCCGTATCGAAGATCTTTGCGACGCCCATCGATCTATACCGCGTCCTTGCACGCGTATGGGCCGGCGATACGTCGAGCCCCACGCACGCGTGGTCGTCGACGAATCCCGCGCAGAATCATTGCAGCGTTACGTCTCTGATCATGCAGGACTATTTCGGTGGCGAGATTCTGACGACGCGTACGTCGGGGGGCACGCACTTCTACAACCTGATCGACGGCAGCAGATGGGATCTGACGGTCAGCCAGTTTGCCGAACCGATTCCATTCGACGATACGCGTTCGAGTCGTGAGGCGGCGTTCGCTGATACGTCGCGGGAGAAATACGAACTGCTGAAGTCGAGGCTCGCGCAAAGCCAGCTGAAATAAACGCTCAATCAAACGCGCGTGGCCGAACTGCATCGATACGCGGTTGGCCACGCCATGTCACTTCAAACAATCACTTCCTGCTTCCCCGGAATGCCTTGCCCGCGCAACGAACACCCGCGCGTTTCAGGCACGTAGATCAACGCGATCGCCCCCACCACGCACGCGGCCATCATGTAATAAGCGGGCACCAGCGCATTGCCCGTATGCGCGACCAGCCATTCGTTCGCCATCGGCGCCGTGCCGCCGAAAATCGACGTCGACACGTTATACGCAATCGCCATCCCCGCGTAACGGACCTGGGTCGGAAACATCGCGGGGAACATCGCCGAGATGCTGGCCAGTTGCGGCACGTACAACAGCCCGAGCACCGCAAAGCCGATGAAGGCGCCCGCCACGCCGAGCTTCATCAGCAGGAACATCGGAATCGCCGCGACGAACAGGCCAATCAGCGAAAACCACCAGACGTTCTTGCGTCCCACGCGATCCGAGAACGTGCCCGCGAACGGCAGAAACACCATCATCGCGAGCATGCCGATCAGCGGCACGAGCAGGGACATGTTGTCGCTCATGCCGAGCTGCTTCTGCATGAACGTCGGCATATAGGCGAGCAGCACGTAGTTGACGACATTCAAAGCAACCACGAGTCCACCGAGTTGGATCAGCGGTTTCCAATAGTCGCGCAGCAATGCCTTCAGCGTGACGCAGCTATGCTGCTCCTTGTGCATCGTTTGTTCGAGCTCGCGAAAGACCGGCGTGTCTTCGAGCCTGGAGCGCAGATAGAAACCGATCAGGCCGAGCGGCGCCGCAATCAGAAACGGCAGACGCCATCCCCACGCATGCATTGCCGTGTTGCCGAGCACGACGGAGCAACCGAGCATCAGAAACGCGCCGAGCGAGAAACCCGACAGCGTCGCGAATTCGAGGAAGCTGCCACAAAAGCCGCGCTTATTGTCCGGCGCGTACTCGGCCATGAAAGTCGCCGCGCCGCCATATTCGCCGCCCGTCGAAAAGCCCTGGATCATCCGCAGAACGACGAGGATAACCGGTGCCCACCAGCCGATGCTCGCGTAAGTCGGCACGAGTCCGACCAGCAGCGTTGCGACCGACATCAGGATGATCGTCAACGCGAGTACGTGCTTGCGGCCGAGGCGATCGCCGAGCGGCCCCCAGAACAGGCCGCCAAGCGGACGCACGAGAAACGAAATGGCGAACGTCGCGAGCGCAAACAACGTGGCCTGCGCGGTGCTGCCGGGAAACAACGCGGCCGAAATATAGCTCAGGCCGTAGGCGTAAATACCGTAGTCGAACCACTCGGTTGCGTTTCCGAGTGCCGACGCCGCGATTGCGCGTCGCAGCAAGCTGCGCGCCTGCGGTTGCGCGCTCTGCGCGGTCCATGAATGTACGTAGTGCATGTCTTCTCCTGGGATGTTTCTATGCGACACAGGCAACGTCGCCCGAATCCACGATACCGGCGACCCGCGCCTGCAACGATGTTCTAGGACGATGCAGGCATCGGGGTTTTCCATAAAGCCTGCAACGGATGCGGTAATCCGTACGCGTGCGTCGGCGACGCGTCGCGCGCGTTCGGGAAAAACAACATGATTGGCGTCGCGCAGTGCTCTCAGCGCACCAGAAACGGCAGCGTCATCAAATGACCCTGCTGTGGCCTCGCCTCGTTCTCGCCGCAAAGGCGCAAACACATCCACGCGGTCGCGAGGTTGCTGCTCACTACCGGCTTGCCGATGGCGGCTTCGATTCGCGCGATGATCGGCGCAGCTCTCACCGCGGTGCACGAAATAAACAGCGCATCGGAGTCGGGCGCTGTCGCATCGCGCGCGAAGGCGACGATATCGTCGTGCGAAATCCGTGCCATCTCCCGGTCGTCGGTCAGACCCAGGCATGAGAAGCGGTCGATCGCAAAGCCTTGCGCGGCAAAGTACTCGAACATCGGCCGACTGGTTTCGGCGGTGTACGGCGTCAGCACGCTGATACGCCGCGCGTCCAGCGTGCTCAGCGCAGTGACCGCGGCAGCGGTCGGGGTGACGACTTTGGCCGATGGCTTCGCCGCATGAATGGCGCGCTCGATCTGCGCATCGCCGATCATCACGGATGCCGACGTGCACGAATACATCACGACGTCGAGCGTTTCGTCGGGCAGGATCAGCGCCGCGCCCGCGCTCAGCGATGGCTGCATCGCGCGCAGATTGTCGGGCGTCACCGGGTTCGCATACGGCACGCGATTCACATAGATGCCGATACGCTCGTTTGCGACGAGTGCCGCGAAGTCCGGCTCGGTCGTGTGATCGGTTGCGAGAATCACGAGGCCGATACGTTTGTCGAAAGCGCGTTCGATCAGATGCGGCGCGCGCTCGAACTGTCGAATAGTTATTTGCATCGTTCAATGCCCCGGAGCCGGAAAACGCTTTTCAAGGAGTCGCACACCGGCCACCGCGATCAGGCTGATGATCAGGAACAGCACGCCGACAAGCGTCATCGGTTCCAGATAGCGGTAATCCGTATTCGCGATGATCTTTGCCTGATTCATCAATTCGAGGACCGTGATCGCCGACAGTAACGGCGTCTCCTTGAACATGGAGATCAGATAATTGGCGAGCGCGGGCACCATCGGCGGCACCGCTTCGGGCAGGATCACGTGCTGCCACGTTTGCGCGGGACTCAGGTTGCAGGCCTTTGCTGCTTCCCATTGCCCGCGTGGAATGTTTTCGATGCCGGCGCGATAAACCTCAGCCGCATACGTCGCGTAATGCACGCCGATTGCGAGCACACCGGCCGCGAGCGCCGGCATCCGAATGCCGATGTCGGGCAGCACATAGAACACGAAGTACAACTGCACGAGCAGCGGCGTGCCGCGAATAAAACTCGCGATCGCCGACGTGGCGCGCGACACCGCGCGATTCGGCGCCAGCCGCAAAATGGCAATCGCCATGCCGACCACGGCCGCCACCACCGCGCCTAGCAAAGTGGCGAGCACGGTGATCTCCAACCCTTGCAGCAGGGTCGGCAGAATCTCGCGCACGAAGCTCCAGTCCCATTCCATTCGTCTATCTCCTGATGCGGTCGAGACCGAAACTCATCCGGCTTTCCAGCTTGCGCATGCCGAACGAGATCAGACAGGCCATGGCGAAGTACAGCGCGAGAATCGTCGCGAACGGGATCAACGTATTGCCGGTTTGCGAGCGCACCACCTGCGCCTGGAACGTCATGTCGCCGAGCGAGATCAGCGACACGACGGCCGTGCCCTTCAGCAGCTCGATCGCGTTGTTGCCGAACGTGGGCAGCATCAGCGGCAAGGCCTGTGGCAAGATCACGTGCCGCATGCGCTGATAGCGGGAAAGATTCAGCGCAATGCAGGCGCTGCGCTGCTCGTGGCCGATCGCGGCGACCGCGCCGCGCACCACTTCAGCGCCATACGCGCCGACGTTCAAACCGAGCGCGAGCACGCCGGCCTGCAGCGGCGTCAGCGTGAGGCCGGCCATCGGCAACACGAAATACGCCCAGAACAGCTGCACGAATATCGAGGTGCCGCGAAAAAACTCGATATACGACGTGGCCAATGCCCGCACCACGAAGAAACGCGACAGGCGCCCGAGTCCAGCGACGAATGCCATCACGAGCGCGAGGACCGCGCCCATCAGCGTCAGTTCGACGGTTGTCTGCGCTCCCTGCAGAATCAGCTGCAAATAGCCGGACCAGTGGTTCATCGACGCACCTCGCGCACAATGTGTCATGGGCCATGCGCGCTATCGCGTTGCGCGCATGGCGTCTTATCGCGGACTCAGTTCTTCGCCGCGCACAGTTTCTCGCGGCTCGTCGACATTGCCGCCTTCGCCGAGAAGCCATAGGGCTCGACGATCTTCGCGAACTCGCCGGACTCCTTCATCTTCTTCAGCTCGACGTCGAATGCATCGCGCAGCGCGGTGTCCTGCTTGCGAAATGCGACGCCGTCGCATTGCACCGGCGTGTTCTGCACCGGCGCGATCGATTCGAGGTTCGGGTCTTTCGCCTTTGAGAGCAGATCGGTGATCGACAGCAGCGGCAACGCAAACACGTCGATGCGGCCGTCCTGCAGCATCTTCAGACCGCTTTGCCCGTCCGGCACGATGATCACGCGGTCGGTCGGAATGTTCGCGGCGGTCGCGAGCTTCTGTTCGGTCGTGCCGCCTTCCACACCGAGCACCGCTTTCGGATCTTTCGCGATTTCCTCGTAGGTCTTGATGCTCTTCGTGTTGCCCTTCTTGACCGCGAACGCTTCGACCGCGCACAGCACCGGCTGCGAATAGGCGACAGCCGCGCAACGCTGCGGCGTCATGAACAGCCCCGCCGCTATCGCGTCATGCCGCCCGGCCGCGAGGCCCGGAATCATCGCGCCGTACTCGGAGACCGACGCGACGACGTCGTTGACGCCTAGCTTCTTGAACACCGCGCGCGCGACATCAGGCGCCGCGCCCGTCACCTTGCCGTCGGCGCCGACTGCGGTGAAAGGCGGTTCGTTCGCGATCGCGATCCGCGCGAAGCCTTGCTGGCGCAGCTGCGTGAGCTTGTCGTCGGCGGCATGTGCGAGGCTCGCGAGCGTCAGCAGCGACAACCCTCCCGCAATCAGAATCCCCTTTAGCTTCATGATTTTTGGCTCCTAAGGCGTAGTGGTATGGCGTAGTAGTGAGTGATGTGCAGCGTGGGAAAAGCAATCTCTTACGGCTCTGCTCAGATTCGATGTCCCGCGGCGAGGATCTTGCGCAGGAACGTCTGAGTCCGCTCGTGCGTCGGATGCGTGAAGATGTCCTCGGGCTTGCCTTCCTCGACGATCCTGCCGCGATCGAAGAACAGCACGCGGTCGGCGAAGTCGTGCGCGAAGCCCATTTCGTGCGTGACGAGCAGCATCGTCATGTCGGTCTCACGCGCGAGCCGCTGCATCACGTTCAGGACTTCCTCGACGAGTTCAGGGTCGAGCGCGGACGTCACCTCGTCGAACAGCATGATCCGCGGTGCGAGCGCGAGCGCCCGCGCGATCGCCACGCGCTGTTTCTGCCCGCCCGACAGTTGCGCGGGACGGCTCTTCGCCTTATCGGCCATGCCGACCATGTCGAGCAGTTCGAGCGCGCGCCTCTGCGCCGACTCACGGCTCTCGCCCTTCGTCAGCATCGGCGCGAGCGTCACGTTGTCGAGCACGCTCTTGTGCGGAAACAGATTGAAGTGCTGAAACACCATGCCGATCTTCTCGCGCATCTTTTGCAGATGCCGTTCGTTCGCGGGCACCATCTGGCTGCCGCGCGGCATATGGAACAGCTGTTCGCCGTCCACTTCGATATGACCGCCGTCGATCGTTTCCAGCGTCATCAGGATGCGCAGGATCGTCGTCTTGCCCGATCCCGACGGACCGATCAGTGCGAGCTTCTCGCCGGGCATCACGTCGAGCGACAGTTCGTCGATCACGGTCAGCGCGCGCCATATCGTTTCGTGATCCGGTCGAGCCGGATCAACGGCTTGCTCACCGGGCTTTCGTCTCGGCGCGCCGGTGTGCTTGCGGAGGCGACCGCGCGCTCCTCGGAGGAAAGACTTGCCGGGGCGATGCCTGAAGCGCTCAACAGATCGGTGACTCGCGCGGTGTTCATATCGATTCGATCCCGTTCGTCGTACATGTAGTGCGAACCAGAATACGCAGCCATATTTGCGATCCAGATTGCTCTAGAACAATTCTTTTTACGCGCGGACAAGGGCGGCGCAGCGTGCACTGCAACAAACATCCAGCGTCCGTCGACAACGTCACGAACATTGAACTAGCACATTCAGCGGCGTTTTTTCGCGGCATTAGACTGCGGCGAGAGATACCCGTGGACGCCCCGTTCACTTGCACCGGGCGCCACTTTCCGCAACGACGTCACGCTCAGAGAGAGGGGAAGATGTCAGATACGACGCAACACGAATCGCGAATCGCGGCGCCCGTCGTGCGCCTGCCGTTCGAACGCGACGAATACGCCGCGCGTCTCGCGAAAACGCGCAAGGCCATGCAGGCGGCCGGCATCGAACTATTGATCGTGTCGGACCCGACCAATATGGCCTGGCTCACCGGCTATGACGGCTGGTCGTTTTACGTGCATCAGTGCGTGCTGCTCGCGCTGGATGGCGAGCCGGTCTGGTTCGGCCGCGGTCAGGACGCGAACGGTGCCAAGCGCACCGTCTTCATGCAGCACGATCAGATCGTCGGCTATCCGGATCATTACGTGCAATCCACCGCGCGGCATCCGATGGACTACCTCGCGCGCGACGTGATCGCCGCACGCGGCTGGGCCAACGCGAAGATCGGCGTCGAAATGGACAACTACTATTTCAGCGCCGCCGCTTATCGCTCGCTCGTCGCGCATTTGCCGGACTCGAAATGGCAGGACGCAACCGGCCTCGTCAACTGGCAACGCGCGGTCAAATCCGCGCGCGAGATCGAGTACATGCGCGTGGCCGCGCGCATCGTCGAGAAGATGCACGCGCACATCGTCGAGCGAATCGAGCCGGGCATGCGCAAGAACGACCTCGTCGCGGAGATCTACTCGGCAGGCATTACCGGCATCGACGGTTATGGCGGCGACTATCCGGCGATCGTGCCGCTGCTGCCGACCGGCGCCGACGCGGCCGCCCCGCATTTGACCTGGGACGACACGCCGTTCGCGAAGGACGCCGGCACGTTCTTCGAAATTGCCGGCTGCTTCAAGCGTTATCACTGCCCGCAGTCGCGCACCGTGTACCTCGGCAAGCCGCCGAAGCATTTCATCGAGGGCGAGCGTGCGGTGGTCGAAGGGATTGAGGCAGGGCTCGCCGCGGCGAAACCGGGCAATACCTGCGAGGACATCGCCAATGCGTTTTTCGCGGTGCTGCATAAATACGGCATCGAGAAGAACAGCCGCTGCGGCTATCCGATCGGCGCGAGCTATCCGCCGGACTGGGGCGAGCGCACGATGAGCCTGCGCCCTGGGGACAAGACCGTCCTCGAACCCGGCATGACGTTTCACTTCATGCCGGGCCTGTGGCTCGACGACTGGGGCCTCGAAATCACCGAGAGCATTCTGATTACGCGGACCGGCGTCGAGACCTTTTGCAGGACGCCACGTAAGCTGTTCGTCAAACCGTGATTGCGCGGGCGTCGTGCCCGCGTGAACTCGCGAAGCACGACGCCCGTTTCAACGAAAGGGGAAACATGCTTCCGAAAACGATGAAGGCCGTCGTGCTGACCGCGCACGGTGGCCTCGACAAACTGGTCTATCGCGACGACGTGCCGGTGCCCTCGTGCGCGGCTGGCGAGATACTGATCGACGTCACCGCATGCGGTCTCAACAATACCGACGTGTGGGTCCGCCAAGGCGCCTACGGCACCGAGGACGATCCGCAAGCGGTGTCGACGTGGCGACGCGGCCGCTCGACGCTGACGTTTCCGCGCATTCAGGGCGCGGATATCGTCGGACGCGTGGTCGCGGTGGGTCGCGGCGTCAGCGACGCGCGTATCGGCGAGCGCGTGATCGTCGACGCGTCGATCTACAACCGCGACGACGACAGCCTCGCCGACATCGACTACATCGGCCACGGCCGCGACGGCGGCTACGCCGAATACACGGCCGTGCCCGCGGAAAACGCGCATCGGGTCGACTGCACCTATTCCGACGCCGAACTCGCTACGTTCTGGTGCGCTTATCACACCGGCGAGCAAATGATCGAACGCGCGGCCGTCAAGCACGGCGAAACGGTGCTGATTACCGGCGCGTCCGGCGGCGTCGGCTCGGCCATCATCCAGCTGTGCCGCGCGCGCGGCGCGATTCCGTATGCGGTCGTCAGCAAGGGTAAGGAAGAGGCCGTGCTAGCGCTCGGCGCGCAAGGCGCGATGCTGCGCGATAGTAGCGATTTCGTCGGGGACGTCGAACGGATGACCGAGGGGCGGGCCGTCGATGTAGTCGCCGATCTTGTCGGCGGGGCGCTGTTCGGCAAGCTGTTGAACGTGTTGCGGCCTGAGGGACGATACACGACCGCGGGCGCGATCGCGGGGCCGGTCGTGCAGCTCGATCTGCGCACGATGTATCTGAAGCAGCTGCAGTTGAATGGATCGTCGCAGGGCACGCGCGGTGCGTTCAAACGCGTGCTCGACTATATTCAGAACGGGACGATCCGGCCGGTTCTCGCGGCGACTTATCCGTTCTCGAAGTTTCACGACGCGCAGACGCGGTTTATGGAGAAGCGCTTTGTGGGGAATATCGTTGTGATTCCGGATCGGCATTATGGCGGCGAAGCCGCGCATTAGCTTTCGGTAACTCTCGGTGCAAAAGGAATATGCGAGCCCGCCCAGCAAGGCGGGCTTTTTCTCGGCCGTGGCAATCAGAATTTTCCAAGTCAGGTGCGGATCGTGGTTTCGTTCAAATCGATGATCATCCGTCGATAATCACCTCCTGTGACGGACTCGCCGCCTATCGGCGAATCGTCGATACGAACCCTGTGGGCCTCAGGTTCATTTGCCGTTGGACAATGCTTATTGTCAATGTTTATCAAAACGGCTCTATCCCAAATTAATTCTGTTGACGACGACTCATTTGGATGGTTAATTCGTCGGGGGTTTTCTGCAAAATAAGAAGAGGTCAGGCGGCGATTTGAGAACTCGCTTTGCGTGCGAGCAACGTGCTTTTGAAACATACAACCAGTGCAGAGGCTATTGATGGTCCGAGACCTTGCTGTCGTCTTTATCTACGACGACGACACGAATACGCTCAAAATGAGCAACGTGTCGCGTCGTGCTATTCAATCAACCCTGGATCGGGCGATGTTCCTCGATATTCCTGAAGCACCGGAAACTCCATTGGATGACGAATCGGCCCGCAAGCTTGGAGCGCTGGCACTTCGATGTCTAGGCGAAGCGCATCCGGATCTGGCCGCGCGACTGAATCTTTCAGCGCCAAAGTAGCTGTTTCTTGCGATCTCAGGTCGCGCTATTTTTCGGTCTTTTCGTTCTGTCGATCCATTATGTCCACCCATACACCTATCCGTGGACGGAAAGCGAGGCGCTCGCATGGTGGCGTGCTTCGGATTCTATATTTCGTGGTGTGGGTGACTATTGAATTGATCGTGGCAGCGCTTGCCTATGTGGCCATCATGAAGCTATGGCGGCACTACCGCACGAAGTAAATGAAAGCCCCGACCATGAACCGCATCGCAGCAGCCGGGGCTCTCTTTCACCTCACTTGATCAAAGCGAAGCAGCCGGCGTAAACACCTGCGACGCCACCTCATCCACCGCCTCGCGCGTCAGCTTCACGATCTCGTCCACGTCGCCGCGCGACGTCACCAGCGGCGGCGCGAAGCCGAGAATGTCGCCGTGCGGCATCGCCCGCGCGATCAGTCCGCGCTGCATCGCGGCAGCCGACACACGCGGCCCGACCTTCAGCGCCGCATCGAACGGCGTGCGGACATCCTTGTCGGCCATGAACTCCAGCGCGGCCAGCATGCCCACGCCGCGCACTTCGCCGACGAGCGGATGCGAGTCGAACGCCGCATGCAATTGCTCCAGCAGATAAGCGCCGGTTTGCGCCGCATTCTGCATGAGGTTCTCGCGTTCGAGAATCTCGAGGTTGGCGAGCGCCGCCGCCGCGCAGATCGGATGGCCCGAATAGGTCCAGCCATGCCCCAACGCACCCGATTCCTGCGATGCCTTATCGATCACGTCCCATACGCCTTCGCTGACGATCACGCCGGACAGCGGCGCGTAAGCACTCGTCAAACCCTTGGCGACAGTGATCAGATCGGGTTGAATGCCGTAGTGCTGCGCACCCATCTTCGAGCCGAGCCGGCCGAAACCGCACACCACTTCGTCGCAGATCAACAGGATGTCGTGCTTCTTCAGCACCTGCTGGATCGCGGGCCAGTAACCGGCCGGCGGCGGTACGATGCCGCCCGTGCCCATCACCGGTTCGCCGATGAAGGCCGCGATCGTCTCGGCGCCTTCGCGCGCGATCAGTTTTTCGAGTTCGTCGACGCAGTACGCGACGAACTGCGTTTCATTCATACCGGCCGGCGCGCGACGATACCAGTGCGGACACACGGTATGCTTGACGCGTTCGATCGGCAGATCGAAGAACTGGTGGAAGCTCGGCAATCCAGTGAGACTGCCGGTGACGATGCCCGAGCCGTGATAGCCGCGCTCGCGCGAAATGATCTTCTTCTTGTTCGGGCGGCCCTTCACATTGTTGTAGTACCAGACGAGCTTGATCTGCGTTTCGTTCGCGTCCGAACCGGACATGCCGTAGTACACCTTCTTCATGCCCTGCGGCGACCAGTCGATGATGCGCGACGACAGCTCGATGATCGTATCGGTCGAGTGGCCGACATACGTGTGGTAATACGCGAGCTTCTTCGCCTGCTCGTAAATCGCTTCGGCCACTTCGGTGCGGCCGTAGCCGATGTTCACGCAATAAAGGCCGGCAAATGCATCGATAAAAGTCTTGCCTTGATGGTCCTCGATGCGGATACCTTTCGCGCCGGTCACGATCCGGCCCGGCAGCGCGCCGCTCGCGTGATCGTGCGCGTGCGTCGACGGATGCATGAAGTGCGCGCGATCGGCGCTCAGCAGTTGATCGAATTGAGTCATGGGTCGCTCCTTCGTGTGATGTCTGGATGAATGAATCGGTAGGTTCAGGCCGTTGCGTCCGTCGCCATCGCATGTGCAGCGGCACGAGCGGGGGCGCTGTCGCTGACCGGCAAGCCAAGCTGGCCAAGGCAGAAATAACGTGTCTCGACGAACGGCTCGAAGCCTTCGACGCCGCCTTCGCGTCCAAGCCCCGACGACTTGATGCCGCCGAACGGAATCGGTGCGCCGGTGAACTTCGCGCCGTTGATGGACACCATCGCGAAGTCGAGTCGGCGGATCAGTTGAAACACGGTGTTCAGATCTTTCGCGCACACGTAGGCGGCAAGTCCATACTCGGTGTCGTTCGCGCGTTCGACCACTTCGTCGAGCGAATCGAACGGCGTGACCGCCGAGATCGGCGCGAAATTTTCTTCGTCGTAAATGCGCATGCCGGGCGCCGCATCGGCGACCACGGTCGGCTCGAAGAACCAGCCGCCGCGCTCGTGCGCCGCGCCGCCTACCGTGACGCGCGCACCCTTCTCACGCGCGTCGGCGACGCGCTGCACGGTCGTATTGAACGCGGCCTGGTGCATCAGCGGGCCGACGTCCACGTTCGGGTCGAATGCGCCGCCCACTTTCAACGCCTTCACGGCATCGCTATATCGCGCGACGAACGCTTCATACAACGAACGCGCGACGAAGATCCGGTTCGCCGCGCAGCAGTCCTGGCCCGAGGTCTGGAACTTCGCCGCGACCGCGACGCGCACGGCGTGTTCGAGGTCCGCATCTTCGGTCACGATGAAAGGCGCGTTGCCGCCCAGTTCGAGCGCGGTCTTCTTGATGCCTGCCCGTGCGGCCGTTTGCATCACTAGCGCGCCGACACGCGTCGAGCCGGTGAAGCTGACCGAGCGCACGCGGCTATCTGAAACCAGCGTTTCCATCGCCATTTGCGGCTCGCCGAGCACGACGTTGAACACGCCGGCCGGAAAGCCCGCTTCTTCGGCGAGTTGCGCGAGCGCGAGCGCGGAGAACGGCGTCTCGTGTGCGGGCTTCGCAACCACCGTGCAACCGGCGGCGAGCGCGGCGGCGGCCTTGCGGGTGAGCATCGCGCACGGGAAATTCCACGGCGTGATCAGCGCGGCCACGCCGACCGGCTCGATGATCGTGCCCAGATGAGCGCCATCGATATGCGTCGGAATCGTGCGCCCATTCAGGCGCCGCACCTCATGCGCGAACCATTCGACGAAGCTCGCGCCATACGCAATTTCGCCGCGCGCTTCAGCAAGCGGCTTGCCCTGTTCGAGCGACAGAATCGCGGCGAGATCCTGCTGATGACGCAGAATCAGCTCATGCCAGCGCAACAGCAGCGCCGAACGTTTGGCGACCGGCACCCAGCGCCACGTGTCGAACGCGCGCTGCGCGGCATCGACCGCGGCGGTGATCTGCGCCGCGTCGAGCATCGGCACATGGCCGAGCACTTCCTGATTCGCGGGATTCTGCACCGCGACGCTCGCGGCGCTCGCGCTATGAACCCAGCGTCCATCCACGTAGCACAGCGATTTGAATAAGACCGGATGACCCAGCAACATGACGACCTCCTGTGTGCGATGTCTGCTATCACTGTAGGTCCGGCGGCACTGCGGCTTTTTTTGTTGTCGCTTGTCGAAGGCTACGTTTTTTCTGCAATTCGCCGCATGGTTATCGTTTTTTCGGGTGGGGCTTTTCGTCGTACGTCGACCGCAAGTAGCGCGCCACTCAGCCGTTCTCGCCAATCGATTGTTCCGCCCATTCGGGCAAGCCTTCGGCCCCGCTTTTCACCACCTTCGTGACGATATAGGTGAAGTACTTTTCGATGCCCAATTCGTCGATCAGCAACGTATCGATGAAGCGCTGATAGTGGTCGATATCGCGCGACAGCACCTGCATCACATAGTCGACACCGCCACCCGTCGCGAGGCATTGCACGACTTCGGGCGCGGCCGCGATGCGCTCCTCGAAGCGCCGCATGTCCGGCGCGGTATGACGCGCGAGCGTGACCTCGACCACCACGCGGCTGCCTTTGAACGCGCGCACCCAATCGATATCGGCGCGATACCCGCGAATCACGCCCTCTTCTTCGAGGCGCTTCACGCGCTCCCATGCCGGCGAAATCGACAGATTGATTTCTTCGGCGAGGCGCGACTTCGTGATGCGTCCATCGCTCGCGAGAATGCGCAAAATCGCGAGATCGTAGCGGTCGAATTTCATCACGCGTTCAGACCGTTACCGGTATGCCTCGTTCGAGCACGTCGGCGACCACCGCAACCGTGTCGCCAATCTGCACGAGCCCCGGAAAATGCCGCGCGGCCAGCATGCCGCCGCGTCGCGCGCGATATTCGATCGGCGCGGCGCCGGTGCGCTTCGCGTCGTAGATCCGCGCGATCACCTCGCCGCCGTCGACCATGTCGCCGAGGTCCTTGCACAATTCGAGCAGGCCGTCGTGCTCGCTCGTCGTGTAGCAGGTGCCGTCGGGCATATCGAGCAGCGTCGTCGTGCGCGGCGCGCTCGTGCTCGAGTGACCCATTGCTTCGTCTTGCCTGATGATTCCCGCATGCTGCAGAAAGCCGCGCACACCGCGCTCCGTAATCGCCACGCTGTGCACGGTCGCCGTGCCACCACCCCCGAGTTCGGTCGACACGAACACCTTGCCCGCTTCCTCGACGGCCGTGTCGTAAAGGCCGACGCTATCGAGTTCGAGCATCCGCATCGAGTACGGCGCGCCGAATGCGCGCATCGCTGCCTCGCAGCGCGCCTGCTGCGTCGTGTCGGGCAGCACGTGAATCGCGGCGAACGGCACGAAGTCGAGCGTGCGGCCACCCGCGTGCAGATCGAGCACATAGTCGGCGAGCGGCAGCAGATAGCGCTGAAAATAATCGGCGATCTTCTCGGTCACGGTGCCGTCCGGCTTGCCCGGAAAGCTGCGATTCAGATTGCCGTGATCGATCGGCGACGTGCGCGTGCCCGCGCGAAACGCCGGAAAATTCATGAACGGCACGATGATCACGCGCCCGCGTACGTCACTCGCCTTCAACGTGGCGGCGAGCTTCGACAGCGCAATCGGCCCTTCGTATTCGTCACCGTGATTGCCGCCCGTCAGCAGCGCGGTCGGTCCCTCGCCGTTGCGGATCACGGTGATGGGGATCATCTCCGCGCCCCATGCGGAGACGTCGTGCGAATGAGGCAGCTTCAGGAAACCATGCTGTTCGCCGTCGGCGTTGAAATCGACCGTCGGTTGAATCGGGGATGCCCGCATCTGTGCTACTCCTTCGTGAGCCGCTTGCGCGGCGTATTGCCGTTCATCGCGCGTCATTTAGGCGGCGCGTCGTTGCCAAATGTCGTTCCCGCCTTCGCGGCACGCGCGCGCTGCAATGCGAGCGCGGCGATAGCGGTGTCCTGCGCGCCGGTTCCGGTCAGATCGCAGATCGTCACGTCGGCGTCGCTCGTGCGGCCCGCGGCCTGTTTCGCGATCACCTGGCCCAATTCGACGATCGCCGCATCGTCACGCATCGTGCCCGCGGCGAGCGCGTGATGCAGTTCGCCGAGCACGCGCGTTTGCTGCGCGCGGTCGCATACGTAGCGCGCCGCCGCCAGCGCGGCCGGCGCGATTTCGTTCTTGTGCTCGGCGTCCGAGCCCATCGCAGTGATGTGCAGGCCCGGATGCAGATCGGCGGCGTCGATCAGCGGCGTGCGGCTCGGCGTGGTGGTAATCGCGACGTCCGCTTCGGCGAGCGCGTCATGAACGCTGGCCGCGACATCGCATCGCACGCCGAGCGTGTCGTTCACTTTCGCGGAGAAACGCAGCGCGCTCGCCGCGTCGCGCGCCCAGACGCGTATGTGTTCGACGCGGCGCACCAGCATCAAGGCCCGCAGTTGCAGACGCGCCTGCTCGCCCGCGCCGATCACCGCGACCTGCGGCGTGTGCGCTTTCGCGAGCCAGCGCGCCGCGACCGCGCCGGCGGCCGCCGTGCGTATGGCGGTCAGATAGCCGTTGTCGAGCAGCACCGCTTCGGTCAGCCCGGTCTTCGCCGACAACACCAGCATCAGACCATTCAGGCTCGGCAGACCGAGCGACGGGTTGTCGAAGAAACCTGGACTGACCTTGATCGCGAAGCTGTCGAGGCGCGGCAGCCACGCGGTCTTCACGTCGACTTCGCCGTTATGCGCGGGCAGATCGAGCCGCAGGATCGGCGGCATCGCGACCGCCTCGGTCGCGAGCGCGACAAAGGCGGCTTCGATCTGATCGATGGCCGCGAGATCGAGCGGCACGAGTTTGCGAAGCTCGGCCTCGCCAAGGAGCGTGATCGAGGTCATGATGGGGTGTGTGAGTTCGGTGACGGCGCGGCTTGCGAGGATTCGTTGCCGATGATCCGCCGATGCAGATTCATATCGATGTTCGCGCCCGTCACGACGAGCACGAGCGGCCCGCGCGCGATGCGTTCAGCGGGCAGCGCATGATCGAGCACCGCGGCAATCCCCACCGCCGCCGCGCCTTCGACGACGAGCCGTTCCTGCCGATACGCATGCGCGATGCCGCGCGCGATCGACGCCTCGTCGAGCAGCACGGTCTCGTCGATCAGATCGCGCGTCAGCGCATACGTATAGCGGTTTTCGAGTCCGATGCCACCGCCGAGCGAATCGGCGAGCGTGTCGACTTCCTCGACCAGCACCGGTTGACCGGCGGCGAGACTCGCATGCATCGCGGCGCCGCGCGCCATCGTGACGCCTGTCAAGCCAATCGTAGGATTGGTGCTTTTCGCCACAAGCGCGATGCCGGCAAACAGCCCGCCGCCCGACAACGGCACGACGATGTTCGCGACATCGGGCAAGGCCTCGACGATTTCGAGCCCGATCGTGCCCTGTCCGGCGATCACGCGCGGATCGTCAAATGGCGGCACGTACGCATAGCCTTCTTCGCGCGCGAGCCGCAATGCTTCGTGCTCGGCCTCGTCCTGACTTTGGCCGGTAATGCGCACGTGCGCGCCGAGCGCCCGTACCGCGTCGACCTTGTTGGCGGGCACGAGGCGCGACAGACACACGGTTGCGTCCATACCGAGCGCGCGCGCCGCATGCGCGAGCGCGCGGCCATGATTACCGGTCGATGCGGTCACCACGCGAGCGCAGCCCTGCTCGGCCAACTGCGCGAGCGCATTGGTCGCGCCGCGCAGCTTGAAGCTGCCGGTCGGCTGCACGGTTTCGAGCTTCAGATAAACCGGCGTGCCCGCGTGCGCCGACAGGCTCGGCGATTCGACGAGCGGCGTACGGCATACGCGACCGTCGATACGGCTGCGCGCCCGGTAAATGTCGGCTAACGAAAGATTGGCTGACAATGGAACGGTTGACGATGGAACGGACATGCACCAGGCCCTGCATCAAAGAGGTCGATTCGCTATTCGATGCGGGCACGGCTATCGCAGATAAACGCAGTGACTCGCGACCGCATCGCTTTCCATGCAGCCCAGTCTAGTGTTCTAAAAAAGGATTTTTATTGTCCTAGTTCATTTCGGTCAGCGCGTTACGCAATTCGCGCACCGGCGCGATCAGGTGAAATCGTGCACCTGCGGGTACTGCTCGAACACGTCGCGCATCGTTTCGAGCGCGGCTTTATAGGCGTCTTCGCTGACCTCGGCGCCGACGCAAACCCGCACCGCGTTGGGCCGGTCGGCGTCGCGCACGAGAAACGGATCGGGCGACGTGACTGCGATGTCGCGGTTGCGCAGTTCGCGCACCAGCCGATCGGTACGCCAGTGATCGGGCACCCGCAGCCACGCCGATAGCGCCTGCGGATGCGCGCCCAGGACATATTTACCAAGCGTCTGCTGCAATTGCGACTGACGCCGCCCGAGCCGCTCGCGCTGAATTTCGACGAGCCGCGCGGCCGTGCCGTCGACAACCCAGCGCGTGGCGACCTCGGCCATCGGCGGCGTCGCCATCCAACTGCTCACGCGCAGCACGCTCTCGGCGCGCAGCGCGAGCCGGCGCGGCGTCGTCATATAACCGATGCGCAAGCCGGCCATCACCGACTTCGTAAAACTCGTGCAGTAGAACGAAAGGTCCGGAATCAGGCTCGAAATGGGCGTGGAATGTTTGGCCGGCAACGGCCCGTACACGTCGTCCTCGATCACGTATACGCCATAGCGTTCGGCGATTTTCGCAATCGCGCGACGCCGCGAATCGGGCATCAACGCGACGGTCGGATTGTTCAGCGTCGGTGTGCAGACGAGCGCCGAGATGCGCTCGCTGTCGCACATCTCCTCGAAATGCTCGGGGTGAATGCCGTACTCGTCGATCTCGAGGCCCTTCAGCGTGAAGCCGAGCACGTTGGCCGAACCTATCACGCCGTGATCCGTCAGGCTTTCGCACAGCACTGTGTCGCCCGGCCCCACCAGCGAAGCGAGCGCGAGAAAAATGCCGTGGGCGGCGCCGTTCGTGACGAGCAGCGTATCGGCCGAAGCCGGCATGCCGAGCGACGCGAGCCATGCAATACCCGCCTGGCGATGATGCTCGAAGCCCGCGATCGGCCGGAACGCGCGAATCCACGGCTGATCGTCGAGCGTCGACAGCGTCGCGCAGACCTTGCGCCACATCGCGTCATGCTCGGACGTGTGAATGATGCGCGCGATCGAAAAGTCGACCACCGAACGCTCGGCCGTATCGAGCATGTAGCTCGACATCGTTTCGGTGACGCGAGCCGCGACGAAGCTGCCGCGCCCGACCTCGCAGCGGATCAGGCCTTGCCGCTCCAGTTCCTTGTACGCGTTGGTCACGGTCTGCACGCTGATCGCGAGTTCGGCGGCGACGTCGCGTTGCGGCGGCAGGCGCGCGCCCGGCGGCAGCGACGTGTTCTCGATGTCGCCGGCAATCGCCTTGACCAGCCGCTTGTATTTCGATTCCACGCCGTGCACCGCGCGCACGGCCTCGCGCCACTGCTCGATCACCGCTGCTCCTATGTCGTGGTGGATGCTGGCTCCGTGAGGAGTCGGCGTCGTCTCGCCTGATCTCCCATAGTGCGGCAGAAACGGGGGAGGAAATTAATGTCCTAGGGCATTTACCGCGAAAAAATGTGGGGCAGGATCTCGCCAAGCGGCGCCATCCAAGGATGACGGTTGAACGAGGCCACCTGTTCCAGCGTCGCCAGTTCAACATGGAAAACGCGTGAATGGACGTTATGCGGCTTGCGCGAGGTGGCGTGCGGCGGCAGAGAATTGGCGACCATTCGCGGGTGTGAGTCCTATCATTCAACCATTCACAATTCGCGAATCGCGATGCACATACAGCAGTCAATGCTCCGGTCATACGTCTGCTGGTGTTTTTGTATTCAACTCGCGAACAGGAGGATAAGGTGTCGCCCCCTATTTTCTGGCGGGCAACTCAGACCCGCGTGATCGTCATACTGGCAGCGCTGCTGGGGTTGGCATGTTTCGCCGATCCGGCGCACGCCAATCCTCCCAGCAACCCTGGTGTACCGACCTCCGTCGCCATTGGGCAATCGGTCATATGTCAGCCCGTCTCCACGACCAGGCCGCAGCCGGTGCTTCCAAAGGGATTTACAGAGCGGATTTTATACAGCGGTTGTCTCAATCAGCCGACGGCAATCAGTTTCAACGCAAGCCAGACCAGGGTCTTCATCGCCGAAAAAGGCGGCAGGGTTTGGAATTGCGACCTGGCGACGCCTACCTGTACGTTGATCGCCGACCTCAGCAATGAAGTCTGCAACGATGTCGACCGGGGACTTCTCGGGATTGCGGTCGATCCTCGGAACGACGGCAAAATTTACGTGCTTTACACGACGCCTCCAGCTACAGGCGCCTGTAGCGGAAACGTTCTGACTCACGGCCAGCTTTCGCTGCTGACAACGGCGGGAGCGGGCACGACCGAAACGAAGATCCTCCCTCCCGCACGGTCAGGCAATCAAACGTGGTGTTTTTTCTACACGTCTCACAGTATTGGCGGACTAGTCTTCGGAGTTGACAACAGAACGCTGTACGTTAGCGCTGGCGACGGCGCGAGCTTCGATCAGGTGGACTACGGACAGTTGGATACTGCGTGCGGCGATGGCACGAATCTGCCGCAGGGCGCGTTTCGCAGTCAAGGCGTGTCTCCCTATAGCGACGGCGCTGTTCTCCGGATCACGAACCCGGGTTCGACAACTCAAAGCGTTGCCCTGGTTGCGCAAGGCTTACGCAATCCGTTCCGGTTCGCCCGCCTGCCTGGTAGTACGGACGAGCTGTATATCGGCAATGTGGGCTGGAACAGTTGGGAGGCAATCGATCATGTCACTGTCGACGGCCAAGACTTCGGCTGGCCGTGCTACGAAGGATGGAGCCCTGGCGCCAACTTCGCTGCGGCTCCCGAGCCCGACTATCAAAACACGGGCTACTGCGGAAAGTTCGCGGGTGCCACGGCGCCGTTTTATGCGTACGCTCACACGAGCTACATTTCACCCGATGACAGTCGTGGAAGAACCTGCGGCGGCAAGCGGAACGGCGGAGGGCCGGACCAGAACGGCAGTGTCATCTCTGCGATCGGGTTTACCGACGATACGAGCACAACCTACCCTGCTCAATTCAAAAACGCACTGTACTTTGGTGATCTTCTGCGGCAATGCATCTGGACCATGCAACCTCCGAACAATGTGCCCCAGACTTTCGCAAGGGGTCTGCAGGGAGGACCGGTGGATCTGAAGGCGGGCCAGAATGGCGACCTGTTCTACGTGGATCTCGTGACCAGTACGATCAGGCGAATTACACACAACTAGTGTCCTGAGTTAGAAGTTCGTTGAATCAATTCTCTGTTCTTTCCGGAATGACAAAGTGCTGATTAAAAAGTCGCTCGGACTCGCGCAGTCCTTCTTCCGTAAAGATCACGGACTTCGTCTTGTTGACTGGGTCTTCGATGAGGCCTCGTTCATGGAGCCGGTTCAGCACATCCCAGTCGAAGCCCTTCCATGCACGGTATCGGTCATGCAGGGTCAGGTAGAGGAGCGCGAGGGAAACTTCATCAATTGCGTCGGTATTGATATTCATGATGCTCCTGCCGCAGCCTTGCGGACGCGCACACAAAACCGTTCGAGGCTGGCCAGGATCTCATCGGCCGACTTGCTCCAGACAAACGGTTTGGGGTTCGCGTTATAGACATCCAGATAATGACGGATCGCGTCTTCGAGTTGACGTGTCGACCGATGCGTACCGCGTCGAAGGTATTTTTCAGTGAGCGCGGCAAACCATCGTTCGACCTGGTTAAGCCACGACGCCGAGGTGGGTGTGAAGTGAACATGGAAGCGAGGATGACGAGCGAACCAGGCTTTGATCGAGGGCGTTTTGTGCGTGCCATAGTTGTCCATTACCAGATGCACCTCCAGGTAAGACGGCACGCTGGCTTCGATGGTGCGCAGAAAGCGCACAAATTCGCTGCTGCGATGGCGCCGATGTACCTCGCCGATTACTTCACCAGTAGCGATGTCCAGCGCCGCGAACAGGGTGGTCGTACCGTGGCGCATGTAATCGTGGGTACGTCGCTCAGGGATGCCGGGTGCCAACGGCAACATGGGTTGCGTGCGATCGAGCGCCTGAATCTGGCTCTTCTCGTCCACGCACAGCACCATGGCCTTGAGCGGCGGGTCCAGGTAAAGCCCGACGATATCCCGCACCTTGTCGACGAACATCGGATCGCTGGAGAGCTTGAACGTCTCCTGCCGATGCGGTTGCAAGCCAAAAGCACGCCAGATTCGTGTGACCGCTGTCTGCGACAATTTCATTTCGCGAGCCATCGTGCGCGTGCTCCAGTGAGTCGCTCCGACAGGCACGGACTCGAGCGTCTTCGCGATGACCGCATCGACGCGCGCGTCATCAATCGTCCTCGGTGCGCCGGGCCGTGGTGCATCAAGCAGGCCGTCCACACGATGGCTCACGAATCGCGCCCGCCACTTCGAAACCGTTTGCTGTGTGACCCGCTGTTTCGCCGCAACTGTCTTGTTGTCCATGCCATCGGCACAGGCCAACACGATGCGCGCCCGCAATGCCAGGGCCTGCGCGGTCTTGCGTCGCATCGTCAGCGCTTGCAGGTCTTCGCGCTCCGAATCGCTCAGCACGAGTTCCCCTTTGGACCGTCCACTCATCGTTGCCTCCGCGTATCAAGTGCTACACAGGACACTTTAGTACGTGATCGGCATCATTCAATGAATTTTTAACTCAGGACACTAGGAAGAAGTATCGGTGGCGCGCTACAGCAACCCCGCAAAATGCGCCACCACAAACACAACCGCGCCGCCCGCGATCAGCACCAACGCATTGATACGCGTCGTCATCACGAGCACGGTCGCGATGACCGCGGTGAGCCACGCAATCCACCCGCCTTCGAGCTCCTTGATCAGTACATAGACGGCCGCGAGAATCAACCCGGCCGCCACCGGCCGCAACCCGGCCTGCAACGCATTCAGCCAGCGCGCGCCTTCGTGCCGGTTCCATACGTGCACGACGCCATACATCAGAAACGCAGTCGGCCCAAATAGCGCGACGGTCGCGACGAGCGCGCCACCGAGTCCGCCGACCTGATAGCCAATCAGCGTCGCGAGCAGCGAGCCAGGACCGGGCGCGAGCCGCGCGATCGCGAAGTCGCTGAGAAATTGCGCATGGGTCATCCAGTGATGCACGTCGACGACCTGGCGCTGCACTTCGGGGATGATCCCTTGCCCGCCACCGACGGTGACGATCGACAGCGGCGCGAACACCGAAAACAGGGCGATAAGAATTCTGAGCACGGCAGAAGCTTTTGTGGAGTTTGACTTGCGGCGATAAAAGCCGATCAGGGCTGGCGCGCCTCGCGCACGTATTCATAGCCGACGCTCAACGCGCCGGCGATCAGCACGGTCCATACCAGCGACACGCGAAACACCGCGGCGGCCGCGAACGTCGCGAGCAGCACCAGATACGGAAACACGCGGCGCGGCAGCCGGCGTGCGGCGGTGATCGCCATCGACAGCGACAGCCCGATCGCGCCGGCCGCGGCGCCAGCGAGCGCGATATGCGTGAGCGGAAACGATGCGATCGCCGAGAAGAACGCGCCGAGCAGAATGATCACGACGGCCGCCGGAAAGATGATGCCGCAGAATCCCGCAACAGCGCCGCGCCAGCCGAGCAGCCGGTAGCCGATCCAGATCGCCAGATTCTTCACGTTGACACCGGGCAGCGCCTGCGACAACGCGAGGCCGTTGAGAAATTCGTCTTCGCTCATCCAATGGCGGTCGTGCACGAACTCGCGCATGAACCAGCCGCTCAGTCCGCCGCCGAAACTCGTCAGACCGATGCGGGCGAAGATCAGAAAGAGGCCGAGCGAGGTCACTTCGCGCGGCGGTGGTGCGTGGTGTGGCGCGTCGTCTTCGGGTGTCGATACCGGGTCGCTGACGTCTTGCCCGTGGATGCCTTTGGCCAATGCTCGTCCTTAGTCGTTTTGATCGTGCCGCACTTGCCGCGCGCCCGGCACGATAGCCGCAGACGTCGCCGATGACGTAGCCGATGAAGCAGACGCAGCCGAAGGCGAGGAAGCCGAAGAAGGTGCCGAGGCAGCCGAAGAAGCCGCCGCCGGATGCCGCGGATCATGCAGCTCATCGGTCGACCACCCGCCGCCCAGATCGCCAAACAACGACGCCGCGTGCAGCAAGCGCGATTCCTGCACGTTCAGCGCGGTCTGCCGCGTCGTCAATTGCGTCGCTTGCGCAATCGCGACCGTCGTGTAATCGACGGTGCCCGCCTGGTATTCGTTGAACGCGATCTCCGCGCCACGGTCCGCGTCGCGCACCGCCGTTTCGAGCACGAGCGCCTGCTCGGCGAGAATGCGCAGGCCGGACAGATCGTCCTCGACGTTCTGGAACGCGCCCAGCACCGTGCCGCGATAGTTGGCAACGGCCGCGTCGTAGGCCGCCTTCGCCGCGTCGACATCCGCGCTGCGCAGGCCGCCGTCGAACAGCGTCTCGGTCGCGCTGCCGCCGAGCGACCACACGTAGTTCGCGGCCTTCAGCAGACCGGACAGCGGCGACTGCGTGAATCCGGCCACGGCCGACAGCGAGATGTCCGGGTAATACGCGGCCACCTCGACGCCGATCGCCGCATTCTGCGCGGCCATCTTGCGCTCGGCGGCGGCGATGTCGGGGCGGCGTTCGAGCAGCGTCGACGGCACGCCGACCGGCGCCGACGGCAGCGCCGGCATCGCGGTGCTATGCGTGATCGACAGCTCTTCCGGGTTCTTGCCGACCAGCACCGCGATCGCATGCGCGTTCTGCGCGCGCGCGACGCCGAGCGCGATCAGATCGGACTTCGCGGTATTCAACTGGCTGCGCGCGGTGATCACGTCGCTCGGCGCAATCGTGCCCGCGCGATCCTGCTCGGTGACGACGTCGAGATAGTGCTGATACGCGACGACCGTTTGCTGCAGCAGGTCGATGTTCGCGTCGCTGGTGCGCAGCTCGATGATCGCGGTCGCGAGCGCGACCTGCTCGGAGAGCGTCGCATTCGCGAGCGTCGCTTCGCTCGACTGCGCGCTCGCGGCGTTTTCCTCGACGGTGCGGCGCACCTGGCCCCACAGATCCGGCGCCCAGCTCACGTTGCCTTCCAGCGAGCCCGAATTGACGATGCGCGTCGCCGTACCGTTGACGAAGCTTCCCGAGGCACTGACCGAACCACTGCTCGCGCGTTCGCGCGTCGCCGAACCGGTAGCGCCGATGGTCGGAAACAGGGCCGCGTGCGCGGCGCGCACTTCGGCGAGCGCTTGCTGGTAATTCGCGTAGTCCACGCGCACGGTCTGGTTCGACACCGCGACGAGCGGTTCGAGTTCGTCGATCAACGGATCGTTGAACGCGCTCCACCATGTGCCCTTCGGGCCGGTCGCGTTCGGCTCGGCCTGGGTCCAGCCCGGCAGTTCCGAGTACGTGGCGGGCACCCTGACCTGCGGCCGATGATAGTCCGGGCCGACCATGCAGCCGGCGTTGAACAGCGCCAGCAGCGCGACGACGAGCGTCGCGATGCTCGGCAACCCGGCGCGAGACCCTGTCATTCGTTCAGTCGAAATCTTCATCGTCATGCCTTCGTATCCGCTTGTCCCGGCTTCGCGTCGCGGTTCCAGCGCAGCCCCGCGGACCATCTGACCAGCCGTGCACGCAGACGGTCGAGATACAGATAAATCACCGGCGTCGTATAGAGCGTAAACATCTGGCTCAGGATCAGCCCGCCCATCACCGTGATACCGAGCGGCTGGCGCAGCGAGCCGCCCTGGCCCATGCCGACCGCGAGCGGCACCGCGCCGAGCACGGCCGCGAACGTCGTCATCATGATCGGCCGCAGACGGATCAGCGCGGCCCCGTGGATTGCGTCGCGCGCGGGCATCTGTTGCTGGCGCTGCAACTGGATCGCGACGTCGACCATCATGATGCCGTTCTTCTTGACGATACCGATCAGCAGGATGATGCCGATCATCGCGATCACCGAAAACGGCGTGCCGAAGATCAGCAGCGCGAGCGTCGCGCCGATGCCCGCGGATGGCAGCGTCGACAGAATCGTCAGCGGGTGGATCGAGCTCTCGTACAGCACGCCGAGCACGATGTAGACGACGCCGAGCGCCGCGAGAATCAGCAGCGGCACCACGCCCATCGACTGCGAATAGGCCGCCGCCGCGCCTGCGAACGAGCCGTGGATGCTCGCGGGCATGCCGATCTCGCGGATCGTTTCGTTGATCGCCGCGCCCGCCTGGCTCAGCGACCCGCCGGCCGGCAGGTTGAACGAGATCGTCGCGGCGACGAGCCCACTCTGATGGTTCACCTGCGTCGACGTATGGCTGTTCCTATACGAGGTCAGCACCGACAGCGGCACCATCGTTTCGGCGGCCGTGCTGTCCGCGCTACCGGTCGAACTGCCGCCCTTGCTGTTGGCGATGCTGTTGTTGGTCGCGTTCGACTGCGCGTCCGAGTTGCGCGAGTTCGTGTTCGACGACGTGCCGGTCGTGGTCGCGGTAGTAGTTGCCGATACCGTGCCGTGCGGCATCTGTGTCGCGGCCGTGCCGGTCGGATTGCCGGCGGACGTGCTCAGATAGATCCGCTTCAGCGTCTCTGGATACTGCCAGTACTCAGGCGCGACCTCCATCACGACGAAGTACTGGTTCAGCGGGTTGTAGATCGTCGACACGGTGCGCTGGCCGAACGCGTCGTACAGCACGTTGTCGATCTGATTCGGCGCAAAGCCGTAGCGCGCGGCGGTCGCGCGATTGATCGTCAGGTAGCTCTGCAGGCCGTTCTGCTGCAAGTCGGAGTTCACGTCGAGCAGCCGCCCGCGCTCCTTCGACAACGCGGCGACGAGCTTCGGCGTCCACGCAAACAGCGCGGCGGAATCGTCGCTCGTCAGCGTGTACTGGTACTCGGCCGCCGATTGCCGCCCGCCGATGCGCAAATCCTGCTGCGCCTGCAGAAAGAGTCGCGCGCCCGACACTTCGTCGAGCTTCGGCCGCAGCCGGTTGACGACCTGGGTGGCCGTTGCGTGCCGCTGCGACAGCGGCTTCAACTCGATGAACACATTGGCGGTATTGAGCGCGCGCCCGCCGGTAAAGCCCGCGACGGACTGCACCGCCGGATCCCTTTGCACGATCGACTGCAACTGCGCGAGCTTCTTCTGCATCGCCGTGAACGAAATGCTCTGGTCGGCGATGATCTGCCCGATCACGATGCCGGTGTCCTGTTCGGGGAAGAAGGTGGCCGGCACCAGCTTCAGCATGAACACGTTGCCGACCAGCAGCGCGAACAGCAGCAGGATCACCAGCAGCGAATGATCGAGCACGGCCGTGAGCGTACGTGCGTAGACGTCCTTGAAGCGATCGAACTGCCGCTCGATCCAGCGCGCCCAACGCGCTTTCGAATGACCGGCGTTGTCGCGGCTCAGCACGTACGCGCACATCGCGGGCGTGACCGTCAACGAGATCACCAGCGAAATCAGGATCGCGATCGACAGCGTGATCGCGAACTCATGGAACATCAGTCCGACGATGCCCGGAAACAGGATGATCGGCAGAAACACCGCGATCAGCGACAGGCTCATCGAGATCACCGTGAAGCCGACTTCGCCCGCGCCCTTCAGCGCGGCCTCTTTCGGACTCAACCCCTGCTCCATGTACCGCACGACGTTTTCGAGCACGACGACCGCGTCGTCGACGACGAAGCCGGTGCCGATGGTCAGCGCCATCAGCGACAGATTGTCGATGCTATAGCCGAGCAGATACATCGGCCCAAAGGTACCGACGATCGACAGCGGCAACGCGACCGCCGGCACCAGCGTCGCGCGCGGCGACTGCAGGAAGATGAACACGACGCCGACCACCAGCAGCACCGCGATGAACAGCGTGCGCTCGGTATCGCTGACCGACGAGGTGACCGACTGCGAGCGATCGATCGCGACATCGACGTGCACGTTGCTCGGCAACGTCGCTTCGATCGCCGGCAGCACGTTGCGTATCTGCTGCACGGTGCTGACCACGTTGCTGCCCGGCATCGGATAGACGATCACGAGAATCGCCGACTTGCCGTTGAAGAGCCCCGCGTTGCGGATGTTTTCGTTCGAGTCGCGCACCTGGGCGACGTCGCGCAACTGCACCGGCGCGCCGTCGCGATACGCGACCACCAGATCGCGATACGGCGCCGCGTGCGTGATCTGATCGTTCGAGGTGACCACGTAGCGCTGATCGCCGACGTCGATATGCCCCTTCGCGCTGTCGGCATTGGCAGCACTGATCGCCGCGCGCACGTCTTCCATGCCGATCCCGTAGCTATTGAGCTTGCCCGGCTGCAACTCGACGCGCACGCTCGGCAACGCGCCGCCGCCGAGCGTGATCTGGCCGACGCCCTGCACCTGCGACAGCTGCTGCTGGATCACTGAATCGGCGGAGTCGTAGAGCTGCGCTTTGGTCAGCGTGTCCGAGGTCAGCGACAGCACCATGATCGGCGCCTCGGCGGGGTTGTACTGGCGGTAGCTCGGATTGCTGCGCAGCGTGGTGGGCAGATCGGCGCGCGCGGCCTGGATCGCCGCCTCGACGTCGCGCGCGGCGCCGTTGATGTCGCGCTTCAGGCCGAACTCGACGATGATCAACGACGAGCCGACATAGCTGATCGAGGTCAGCTCCGCGACGTCGGCGATGGTTGCGAGCCGCCGCTCGAGCGGCTCGGCCACCGTCGACGCCATGATATTCGGGCTCGCGCCGGCCATGTTGGCCTGCACGACGATCACCGGAAACGCAATGTTCGGCAGCGGCGCGACCGGCATGCGGAAATACGCGAGCGTGCCGGAGATCAGGATCGCGATCGCGAGCAGCGTCGTCGCGACCGGCCGCCGGATGAAGATCGCCGGGATGTTCACCGCGTGCCCTCCGCGCCGCCTTCCGGCGGACGCCCACCCGGCTCGTCGCCGCCGTTGCGCTTAGCGCGCTCGGCGCGCCAGCGGTTCACACGCGTGGCCATACGGTCGAAGAACAGATAGATCACCGGCGTCGTGAACAGCGTCAGCACCTGGCTCAGCGTCAGGCCGCCGATGATCGCGAGACCGAGCGGCCGGCGCAGTTCCGAACCGGTGCCGGTGCCGAGTAGCATCGGCAGTGCGCCGAGCATCGCGGCGAACGTCGTCATCAGGATCGGCCGGAAACGCAGCAGCGACGCCTCGAAGATCGCATCGCGCGGCGCCTTGCCATGATTGCGTTCGGCATCGAGCGCGAAGTCGACCATCATGATCGCGTTCTTCTTGACGATGCCGATCAAGAGCACGATGCCGATGATGCCGATCACGTCGAGATCCATACCCGCGAGCATCAGCGAGAGCAGCGCGCCGATACCGGCCGACGGCAGTGTCGACAGGATCGTGACCGGATGGATGAAGCTCTCGTACAGCACGCCGAGCACGATATACACGGCAACGAGCGCCGCGATCAGCAGATAGACCTCGCTGGAGAGCGAATCCTCGAACGCCGCGGTCGCGCCTTGCAGCGACGACGTGATCGACGGCGGCAGCTCGATCGACTGCTCGGCCTGGTGAATCTCCTTGACCGCGGTGCTCAACGATGCGCCCTTCGCGAGATTGAACGACACCGTCACCGACGGAAACTGCGCGAGATGGCTGATCACGAGCGGCGCCTTCGCGATCTGGATCTTCGCAATGCCGGAAAGGGGCACCTGACCCGTGCTGCTGGTCTGGCTCGGCAGATACAGATTGCCGATCGACTGCACGGTCGGCATCGTTTCCGGTTTCGCGACCAGAATTACGCGGTACTGGGCCGATTGCTCGAAGATCGTCGACACGATGCGCTGGCCGAGCGCGTCGTACAACGCGTTGTCGATCGTCGCGGGCGTGATGCCGAAGCGCGCGGCCAGTTGCCGGTTCACTTCGACGTTCACGCTGAGGCCGTCGCTATTGAGATCGCTCTGCACGTCCGACAGCGACGGAATCTGCTTCAGGCGCGCGACGAGTTCCGGCACGTACTTCTGGAACGCCTGCTGGCTCGGTCCGCGCAACACGAAGCTGTACTGGTTCGGCGACACGGTCGTGTCGAGCGTCAGGTCCTGCGCGGGCTGCATGAACAGCTTCACGCCGGGCACGTGCGCGACTTCCTGCGCGAGCCGGCGCGCGATTTCCTGGGCGGTGTCCGAGCGCTGGTCGCGCTCGCGCAGATTGATCAGGAAGCGACCGTTGTTCAGCGTCGCATTAGTGCCGTCGATGCCCACGTACGACGTCAGCGAGACCACGTCCGGGTCTTTCAGGACCGCCTCGGCGAGCGCGCTCTGGCGCTGCACCATCGCCGCGTACGACACCGAGTTGTCGGCGACGCTGATGCCCTGGATCACGCCGACGTCCTGCACCGGAAACAGTCCCTTCGGAATCACCACATACAGGATGCCGGTCAGCACCACGGTGGCGATCGCGACCATCAGCGTCAGCGTCTGATGGTCGAGCACCCAGCGCAGGCCGCGCTCGTAGGCGGCGAGCGTCTTGTCGAACAGGCCCTCGCTGATGCGCTCGAAGCGGCTCGGATGGCGCTCGGCCTGCGCGCGCAGCATCCGCGCGCACAGCATCGGCACCACCGTCAGCGACACGACCGCCGAAATCACGATCGTGACCGCGAGCGTCACCGCGAACTCGCTGAACAGCCGCCCGATCACGCCGCCCATGAACAACAGCGGAATCAGCACCGCGATCAGCGAAATAGTCAGCGACAGGATCGTGAAGCCGATCTGCCCCGCGCCTTCGAGGGCGGCTTCGAGCGGCGACATGCCCTCTTCCAGATAGCGCACGATGTTCTCGATCATCACGATCGAGTCGTCGACCACGAAGCCGGTCGCGATGATCAACGCCATCAGCGACAGGTTGTCGATCGAGTAGTTGAGCTGGTACATCACCGCGAGCGTGCCGATCAGCGAGACCGGCACCGAGATGCTCGGAATCAGCGTGGCGGGCACGTTGCGCAGGAACACGAAGATCACCGCGACGACCAGCACGATCGCGAGAATCAGTTCGAACGCGGCGTCCGCGACCGACGCGCGGATCACGCCGGTGCTGTCCGACACCACGGTCACTTTCATGCCGGCCGGCAGCGTCGATTCGAGCTGCGGCAGCTCCTTCATGATCTGGTTGACCGTCTGGATCACGTTCGCGCCCGGCTGGCGCTGCACGTTCAGCACGATCGCGGGCGAGCCGTTGTACCAGGCGCCGCGCTCGACGTCCTGGGCGGCCTGGCTCACGCGCGCGACGTCGCGCATGAATACGGGCGAGCCGTTCTGGTAGGCGATTACGGTGTCGAGGTAGTCCTTCGGATCGGTGATCTGATCATTGCCGTTGATCGTGTAGTCGAGATCGGGGCCGTCGAAATTGCCCTTCGGCTGGCTCACGTTCACATAGCTCAGCAGCGTGCGCAGATCGTCGATGTTCAGACCGTAGGCGGCGAGCTTGTGCGGGTCGGCTTCGACGCGGATCGCGGGCACGTTGCCGCCGCTCGTCGTCACGACGCCGACGCCCGCCACTTCCGAGATCTTCGTGCCGAGGCGGTTGTTCGCGACGTCCTCCAGTTGCGTCAGCGACATCGACTTCGAGGTGACCGCGAGCGTCAGAATGGGCTGGTCGGCGGGATTGACCTTTGCGTAGGTCGGCGGCGCCGGCAAGCCAGACGGCAGATAGCTGTTCGCCGCGTTGATCGCCTGCTGCACGTTCTGCTCGGCGATGTCGAGGTTCAGCGACAGATCGAACTGCAGCGTGATCACCGACGCCCCGTCCGAACTGTACGAGGTCATCTGCTGCAGGCCCGGAATCTCGCCGAGCTGCACCTCGAGCGGCGCGGTCACGGTGGTCGCCATCACCGTCGGGCTCGCGCCCGGATAAAAGGTCTGCACCTGAATTGTCGGATAGTCGACGTTCGGCAGCGACGACACCGGCAGCACGCGCATCGCGATCAGACCGACGAGCACGAGCGCGATCATCAGCAGCAGCGTCGCCACCGGGCGAAGAATGAACAGGCGGGAAATGTTCATCGGCGCGGGGGTCCGTTACGACGAGGCGGCTTCGGACGCGGCCGGCGCAGGCGATGCCGACGCGCTCGACGCCGGCGCGGCTTCGGACGCGGCGGCGGGCGCTTTCGGGCCGGCGGCGGACTTCGGATGCGCCGGCTGGATCTTCGCGCCGTCGTTCAGACGATCCATGCCGTCCGTCACGACCTGGTTGCCGGCCGCGAGTCCCGACACGATCACCGTGTTCTTGCCGTCGCTCGGTCCGAGCTTGACCTTGTGCACGGACACCGTGCTGTCCGGATTGACCAGATAGACGAAGTCGCCCGGCGCGCCGGACTGTACCGCGGCGGTCGGCACGAGCACCGCGTTCTGCATCGTGTCGACGAGCAGCTTCACGTTGACGAACTCATTCGGGAACAGCGTTTCGTCGCCGTTCGCGAAGGTCGCGCGCAAGGTGACGGTGCCGGTCGCGGTCGCCATCTGGTTGCTGATCGCGTACAGCGTGCCGGTCGCGATCTCGCGCGAGTTGTCGCTCGAATACGCGGTGACCGGCAGCTTCGCGCCGGTGGCGAGACGCTGCACGATCGACGCGAGCGAATCCTGCGGCACCGTGAACTGCACCGTGGTCGGCTTCACGGTCGTGATGACGACGATGCCCGTCGACGACGACGCGGTCACATAGTTGCCCGGATCGACGAGCCGCAAGCCGACCTTGCCCGCGATCGGCGCGGTGATGCGGCAATAGGCGAGGTCGAGATCGAATTGGGCGATGTTGGCGAGGTCGACCTTCACCGCCGCTTCGTCCTGCTGCACGAGGAATTGCTGATCCGCGAAGGTTTGCTGCGCGATCGACTTGCGTTCGTTCAACTGCGTATAGCGCTCGAGATCGGCGCGCGCCTGCGCGAGCGACGCGCGGTCTTTCGCGAGCGTCGCTTCCGCCTGCTGCTTGCTGATCTGATACTGGCGCGGATCGATCTGCGCGAGGAACTGGCCTTTTTGCACCTCCTGGCCTTCGTGATAGCCGACTTCGGTCAGATAGCCGCTCAGCTGCGGCAGCACGGTCACGGTTGCGATCGGCGTGACGGTGCCGAGCTCGCTCAGTGTGACCGGCATCGAACCGAGCGTCGCCTGCGCGACGGTGACGACGATCGCCGCGTTCTCGCGCACCGGCTTCTTGCGCGTCATCAGATGAACCACGACGAGCGCGACCAGCATGAGCACGACAACCGCGAAGATGATGAGCCCGCGTCGGGAGCGCTTTGGCGGCGGGGACACGGTTTCGCTCATGTTGATCTCCGGGAACGGATATTGGTGTTGATACTCGGTTGGAAGCTCGTCCGCTGACGGGACTGCGCAAAAGTGCCATGGTTCACGCGCGTTGTCATCAGTCGAACGCCTCCGGACGTGTTGTTATGAAGACGTAAGGAAGTGGGGCAAGAGCTTGAATACGGGCATGCGTGAATGTAACCGGCTTGCGCCGGCCTTGAGTTACAGGGGTGCAACATGTTGGCCGCTGGAAGAGTCCGGGGCATCGATCGGGCGGCACGTGGGGCGGACACCCGCATGGGCAGAGTTATGGGCGCGGCGGGACATCGCAATATGCGGTAACAGACGACAGCCAACTGACAACCGGGCCGTGCGTCCAGAATCGTCACAATCGTCCGCTATCATCGCGAGCCAGCGTCGCGCGCGCCGCGACTGTCACGACACCCCACAACCTCGCCCCGATGTCCATCACCGTCAATTTCCCAGCCGAAGTCCGCGACTGGATCGCCGCCAACCTTTCGCGCGGCGTCGCGCCCCAAGCGATCGTCGACGAACTGGTGAGCCGCGACAACGCGGCCGAGCTCGCGTCGGCGATGGTCGATGCGGTCGCATCGGCGTTCCTGTACGGTATGGCGCTGCCCGGCGACAAGCTCGAAGTCGGCAGCGCGCCGCTCAGCTACCAGCCCGAGCCGCTGCGCGTGCCCGACGCTCCGCTGATCCAACTCGGCGAGCGCAAGGTGCGCGTGCTGTCGCGGCTGCAACGACCGGCCGCCGTGCACATCGCCAATTTCCTGAGTGCCGATGAATGCGAGCAGCTGATCGCGCTCGCACAGCCGCGGCTCGACCGGTCGGCCGTCGTCGATCCAGTGACCGGCCGCGATGTGATCGCCGGTCATCGCAGCAGTCACGGGATGTTTTTCCGTTTGGGCGAGACGCCGTTGATCGCGCGCATCGAGGCGCGCATCGCGGAACTCACGGCAACCCCGGTCGAGAACGGCGAAGGCCTGCAAATGCTGCACTATGAGAAAGGCGCGGAGTCGACGCCGCACGTCGACTATCTGATGACGAGCAACGAAGCGAATCGTGAGTCGATCGCGCGCAGCGGCCAGCGCATGGGCACGCTGCTGATGTATCTGAAAGATGTGGAAGGCGGCGGTGAGACCGTGTTTCCGCAGATTGGCTGGTCGGTCGCGCCGCAGCGCGGGCACGCGCTCTACTTCGAATACGGCAACCGCTACGGGCTGTGCGATCCGAGCTCGCTGCACGCGAGCACGCCGCTGCGCACGGGCGACAAGTGGGTGGCGACCAAGTGGATTCGGACGCGGCGCTTCGCGCCGCGCGTTCAGGCTTGAGAAGTCAGGCCTGAAAGGCAACGCGTGTCGAGGTGAAAAGAGCGTGCTGTCTGTCCGCGCGCGTGGAAAAACATTCGAACGACTCGCGCGAGCCGTTGTCAGCTTCGCGCTGCTAGCCGAGGCGGGTTGCAGCGCGAAGCCAGTGCGAGTAGTGGCGCGTCAAACGCCGCGCCCCCGAAGCAAGGTAATCAGAACTGCTCGATCCACGTGGCGAGGCGATCGGCGGCGAACTCGCTACCGCGCTGCGCCGGCCGGAACGCGATCGCATTGCCTTCACTTGCCGGCTGCAGTGCAACGTCATTGCCGTCGAGCCACAGAAGGCTCGCCAGCCATACCGCGTGCCCGCTCGACACCGCGTTGTTGCCCGGCTCCGCGAGAAACTCCGCGAGTGTGGCCGGCTGGTCGCACACGAGACCATCGCCTTCGCGGCGCACATTGATGCCTGCCTCGGAAAATACCCCGGCCAGCGTCGTCAGTGCGTCGCTCGCAGTCACGCTCGCGCTGCCGTGACGGTTACGCAGCGTGGCGAGGTGCGCGGCCACCGTATGACCGAACGCGCCGCTGCGGGCACTCTCGGCCGCGATCAGATCGGAGTAGTCCTGCAGCAGCCAGTCCGGCTCGGAGTTCGGCACGTCGGCGAGTACCGCTGCGGCGAGATACGTCTCGACCGGCTGAAAGCGCTCGGGCCCGATCAGCGTGGCCGACAGCGAACGCACCAGACCGATGCGAGTGGCGACCACCTGCTTTTGCAGCACGCCCAGCTTCTCGCGCACCAGCGTATCGCGCTCCTTGCGCAGCTCGGCCAGCTCGAGCGCCTGCTTCAGCTCCATGCGCAGCGCCGTGATGTCCCAAGGCTTCTTGATGTAGCGATGGATATGACCGAGGTTGACGGCCGCGACGGTCTGATCGATTTCCGAATACGCGGTGGTCAGAATCCGCACGACATGCGGAAAGCGCTCGCTCGCATAGCGCAGCAGCTCGTTGCCGAACTCGCCCGGCATACGCTGGTCGGAGACCAGCACCCCCACCCTGTCACCGTGCTCGTCGAGCAGCGCCTTGCCCTCTTCCACCGAGCCGCCAGTCAGGACCGGCGCCAGGCTTCCGATGGCACGCTGGAAGTACTTGACGGCGGTAGCTTCGTCATCGACGAAGATGATCGCCGGCGCCAACTCCTCTGTGGCTTTTGCTTCGTTCATCAACAACTCCTGTGCGTTTGACCTTTGATATGGGGGAAATCCAGCACTACGGTGGTGCCTCCCCACGACGTGGACTCGATCCTGAGTCCGCCGCCACAGGACTGCATGACACGGTTGCATAGAATCAGGCCCAAGCCGTTCCCCCCGGATTTCGCGTGCGTTGTAATTGGGTCCGTCAACAGGCGGTCTTTGATCTCGGGCGGAATTCCCGGCCCGTTGTCGCAGATGCCGATGCTCGGGTGGGGTTCCATTGTCACGGTAAAGCGCACCGACGGCGACGGCACATCCGCTAGCGCGCGCAACGCGTTGGACAACAGCGACGACAGCACGAGCGCCACGCAATTCGGCTGCGTGAGCACGGCAAAGTCGCTGTCGACGTCGACCTGCACCCACGAGCGCTGCGCGGTCGTAAACGGATACGTATCGAGCAACGCCGAGATCAGCCCATGCGCGGTACTCTCGATGCGCGCCTCGTCGCCCTCCAGTTGCCGGCGCCGCCCGTTGTGCACCGAGCGCCAGAAGGACGACACCACCGCCATGCAGTACTGCGCGCTCTCGCGCATCGATTTCGCGGCGCCGAGAATTTCGCCTTCCGCATCGCGCTCCGCGTCGATGCGATCTTCGATGCTGTGCGCGTTCAACGCGATCGCCGCGAGCGGCGTGTTCAGTTCGTGCGCGATGAACGCCAGGGTTTCGTCGATGGCGATCAGGCGCTGATTCTGCATCGTGCGTTCGTGGTAACGATCAAACGCCAGTTGCAGCGTATCGCGCACTGCCGCCGGCTTCAGCGGCTTTTCGAGGATGCGGAACACCTCGCCGGTGTTGACCGTCTGCAATAACATCTCGACGTCTGCATAAGCCGTGACCAGAATCCGCACGATGTGCGGATATTCCAGCGCCACCTGGCGCAGCAGGTCGCCACCGTCACGCCCCGGCATGCGGAAGTCCGTGACCAGCACCGCGATGCGGGCGTTGTCCTGCTCGAGGATAGCGATCGCCTCGTCGCTGCTCGTCGCGAGCAGGACCTCGTAATCGGCACCTACGGTGCGCGCGAAATATTTGCAGGCCAACTCTTCGTCATCGACGTAGAGAAGAGTGGGCTGTGTCTGTCGGATGTCATTCATGGTATTTCTCAGGGTGCGGGCGACAGATCGAAACTGAATGAAGCCCAACTTCCCTGCTCGCTCTCAGCAAACAGCAGGCCGCCATGACGCTCGATCACCGCATAGCTGATCGACAGCCCGAGGCCCAGGCCCTGTCCCACTTCGCGGGTGGTAAAAAATGGCTCGAACACGCGCGCGAGATGCTCCGGCGCGATGCCCGGCCCGTTGTCTTTTACCGTCACATGCAGGCGGTCTTCGGTCCATCTGACGTTGACGTGAATCGCCGGCGCGGGCGTGGCCGCCTTGCGCATCGCCAGCACCGCATTCGACAGCAGGTTGATCAGCACGCCGATGATGGCCGCCTCGTCGCCCTGCACCAGCGTATCCGCGGGCAGCTCGCGCGTGACGGTGACGCCCCGCAATTCATGCCCGACGAGCCGGATCGCCGAATCGAGCGCCTTTTCGAACAGGAACGGCGTGCCCAGCTCCGCCTCGGCGCCGGGCTTGCGATACGCGAACGTCTTCAGGTCCGACACGATGTGCTGGATCCGCTGCATGCCCTGCCGCGCATCGACCAGGCACTCCTGCAGCGTCGGCTCCTTCTTCGAGATCGGCTCTTCCAGCGCAACCTCGATTGCCATCAGACAGAAGTTCACCGGGTTGTTCACTTCGTGCAGCAGGCCGGCCGCGAGCGTACCGATCGCCGCCATTTTTTCCTGCTGCAGCAGTTGGCCCTTGATGTCGAGCAACTGCCGATTGATCACTTCGAGTTCGGCGTTCTTCGCGGAGACCTCCGCGTTTTTCTCGGACACCTCGGCCTTCAGGCGAAACAGCATGAAGCGCACGCGTTCGTTGAAAAACGTGTAGACGGCGCTTGCGGCAGCGGCGAACAGAAGGAGCAGAACATTGACGGTCATCGTGCCGAGCGGCACGCCGTCATGCGGAGGCAACAGGCAGGCCAGCAGATACAGAAAGCAGGACAGCACGCCGAACACGAGGTTTTGCCACAGACCGAATGGCAACGCAATGCCGGACGCGAAGATGGCCAGATTCAGGCCCATGTAGTAGGGCGACAGAACACCATCGGTGCGCCAGATCATCCATGAAATCATCGCCTGCGGCAGCAGCAGCCAGGACAGCGTCAGCCATGGAGTAAGCCGCCGCCCCATGCTGGTGTCGAGCAAGGCGATGATACCGCCGATCATCAACGACACGAGCAGGCGCGCGAGCGCGAACGACGTCTGATACTGCGGATACTGCGCGTAATCCAGCCCCACGCCGAGCAGCACGAGCGCAATCGCTGTGCACGCGCCGCCCCGGCTGAACGTGACGCGAAAGTCGGCCAGCTCGGTTTGATAGCCGCTCTGCAGGGGACTGGTAGTCATGAACAGGGATGTCGACACGGTTTCAGAGGATCGTGGCTTCCGCGAACACATTCACCCCGGTCTCGTCGACGTAGAGCTTCTGGTCAGTGGAGTTGGCGGGAAGCAGCGAGCTCATGCCGCTTTCGTTCCGATAAATCAGATACCACTCGAGCAGATGCTCCATCCCGTACTTCTCCGGATTCGCCGAATGGACGTTGGTGACCAGCAACTGGCCGCCAGCTCGCGTGCGAGCGGCGAAGTAACTCAGGAGACGCGCGCAGACCTTGTCCGACAGATAGTCGAACAGACCCGCGCAGTACACCGCGTCGAATTCGCGCGCGGAGGGGTCCGTTGAAATTTTACGCTTGAGCAGATCGTGCACCGACTGATGCACCATTTGCACCGAGGCTTTATGGCCCGCGGCATTCGCCGAGCTTTCGATCGCGTCCTTCGTAAACGCCAGCGTTTCCTCGCTGAAGTCGACCAGCTCGAACGACAGCAGCTCCGGATGCGGATATTCGCGCACGAAGCGCTGGATCTCGAAAGCGGGCCCGCAACCGACGTTGAGGATGCGCAACGGCCTGCCGGCAGCGCGCGCCGCTTCGGCCTGACGCGTCAGAAAGTCGATCAGCAGCGTGATGCGGTTGCGGTGCGCAGTCGCGACCGCCGCGTGCAGGAACGCGGTATTGACGATCTGGAAGTATGTGGTCGGTCCCTGCTGCGGATCACTGAGGATCTGGTTGACCATCTCGTAGTCGCCGGCGTAGCCGAGCGGCTTGGTGAACGTGCGGTAGACGAATGGCGCGCGCAGCAGCAACGGATGCAGTGCCGCTTGCGCATACGTGCGATGCACGGGTGCGGTCTCGGCGTCGACGCGCTCGGCCTCTTCCTCCAGGCGGTCGAGGAAGAACTTGATCTTGAGCATGATCGGCGTGGCGAGCTCGTAGAACAGGTCCTCGCGCAGCCTGCCTTCTTCGGTCTTCGGCAAGCTCTCGGTCAGGTCGACCTGCTCGACCCAGCGCGACACTTCCGACAGGAATGCGCGCATCTCGTTCACGACGATCTGATAGTCGCGCCGGATATTGAAGCGCGCGTCCCAGTCGCTAATAAAGAGTTCTGCTTCCCGGCCGACCGACTTCGCTTCATTGGGCAGAACGCTAAGCTCGCGCCATTCGTCGATGAGTGCCAGCGAAACCACCGCGGTCAGACCGGTGTTCACCAGACTCACCACCACCGCCTTGCCGAGATAGGCATTCTTGGTGCCCATGCGCACGCTCAGCTCGCTTAACACCTCGCTGACCTGCACGATGGAATAGGGGTTATAGACCTCCATGACCAAGGACTTTCTCTGGAGGTTAATGATCGTCCCACGCACATGCTCGCGCTGCGAGTTGCGGAAGCTGATCACCGGGTCGATTTGCGTTTGAGAGTACACGGTATTAGTACCTGAGGAATCCGGGAACGCAGCAGGGTGTTGGAGAAGTCCAGTGAATGGCTGCCGCACGCACGACACCGGCGACAAGTCGTGGACGCGTTTCAAACCACAGTCGAGCTGGAAACACCAAAGCCCTTTGCCAGAATGGCTCCAGCGGCTTGCAGTGTAACATCAACACGTTCAATTCTGACTGAGTTCAAATTCAGGATGAAACGTATATGCAAGGATTTCTTGCGAGCATGTCCGTGCTGTAGAAAGCCGTTTTTGCAAAGAACCATTTGAAACGAGTTGGCGAGCGCGCGGGGGCAATCGCCGACAATTCGTTTCTCGACAACGACTTGCAATCGCATTGCCACGATGGCGGCACGATCCGCTATTGAGCGGGTGCGTTACTCGTGCCTTTCTGATCTATGCCCTTTGGATATGCCCCGTGCATTCGCCGAATAAGCTTTTTTGTTTTAACGCAATTCGCGTCCGGCGCGGCAAACGTTTTTCTTTTGGAGTTCGGCGCGAGTACCGTCGACAATCGAGCGGCTCGCGCACTCGTTGACTCATTCGTGCAAGGCCAAACCTTTCACGGCCTTATCGACGGCTTTCTTCGGTCCATGTAGTGCGAGACCGACGAGATCGAGATTCGCCGCGTCCTCGGCGCGAAAGACTGCGCGATTCGCCGCGTCATGCCCCGTCGAAAACATCGCGTGCACATACGGCACGATTCCGAGCTCGCGCGACAGCGCCTGCCGATGCGCGCCCTGCAGACCGAACCGGTCGGCGGCGAACACCATCATCGGCTGGCCGAGCATGCGGCCGTAGCGGTGCCCGGCGGCATCCTCGTAGGGTTCGCCCAGCGCATGGGGCGCCGCGGCCGCGACACCGGTCGCGAGAAACGCGACCACATTGAGCTTCTGCCAGACCGCGAGATCACTGCGCACGATCAGCGCCACTTTGGTATCGAACACGACGACTCCTCGTTGAGCCGCTCATGATCGACGATGCCGCGCGATCAGTCTGGAACGTTTGTGCACATCTGTCGGTACGCCGCCGGCGTCACGCGGTACGCCCGACGAAACCAGCGGCCGAGATGGCTCTGATCCGCGAAGCCGACTTCGGCGGCGACCTGCGCGGGCGTGCGGCCGGTCGCGAGCAGGCGCCGCGCGGCGCGCAGGCGCAAGTGCACCAGATACGCGTGCGGCGAGGTGCCGAATGCGCGCTGAAACAGACGTGTCAACCTGAACCGGTCGATGCCGGCAACTTCGGCGAGTTCGTCGAGCCCGAGATTGCCGTCCATGTGTTCGTGCAACAGATCGCGCACCCGCGTGATCGCAGGTGACGCGGCGGGGTCGCCGGTCAGCGGCGCATCGCGTAGCTGGGCACCGAGTTGCAGCAGCAGACGATCGAGCGTCTGGTCGCGCGCGAGCCGGCCCTCGTTGCCGTGGATCGCGGCGAAGGCCTGGCCGATCGCATCGATGAGCGCACGGTCGTCGACCAGCGTATGGCCGAACGCCGCCTCGACGCCGGCCAGTCCCGGCAGATCGAGCCGCCGCGCCGCGCGCTCGACCCAGGCTTGCGGCAGATACAGCATCGCGTAAGTGAAGCCGGCTGCCTCTGGCGCGTGACCGTCGTGCAGCGCGCCGGGCTCGATCAGGATCGCGCGGCCCGGCACGCTCGTGTGCAACGACCGATGACACTGGAAGCGTTGCACGCCCTGCTCGGTATAGCCGATCAACATGTCGTCATGATCGTGCGGATCGTAGGCGTGGCCGCCGAAATGCGCGCGCAGGCTCTCGATGCCGGTTTCGGCATCGCGGCGGGCGGTTAGCCAGTTGGCGGGACTGAGTGGAGTGGGCATGGGTTGGAGCTGGCGGGCAGCGGGCGATGCGGCCAGCGGATAGTGTACGGCAGCGGGGGAATCGGGTTGGGCCAACGACCGTTCCTGTCGACGAAGGCAACCAGCGTCACGGCTTCTTCGAACGCGGAGGCCGTGCGTTGACGAACGGGTTATAGCCGCGCGAACCCGCCGGCCGATCCTGTTCAGTCGCGCGGCGGCGCTTGCTGGATCGTCCGTCGCCCGACAATTGCGCAAGCAGTTCTTGCGATTCGGACTCCGACTCCGCGTCCGTTTCATCCACGGGCGGCGCGGTTTTTTTGCGTCGCGCGGTTTTTGGCTGTGCTGCTTTCTCGTCCGTATCCGGCGCGACGCTCGCGATGTGTTCGATCACAGTCATGAACGATGCCGATGCCGATCGGACAGGTTGTCCCGGCAGCATCGTCAGCGCGACGATTTCGTGCAGTGAACGACCGTCGACGGAGCGGCCCTCCACCGTGTCATGCCAGTCGACATCCGCTTGCGCGAAGGCGCCGATCACACGTTCGAGCACGGCCGGCGACAGGACGCCGCCGTCGTACAACCGGATGACGACGCTTTCGAACATCTGGAGCGGGGCGATGCCCGTTGTTTTCGGCGCCACGTTTTGTCATCCGGTTGGTTTCTCTTCCAGTATCAGCCAGCAAATCACATGCCGATGTGGCGAGTAACTCATCGTGATCGCCGAATACGGCATGCACCGACGGTTACGCGGTCACGCCGGGCGGCCCGAAAGCGCTGGTGCGATAGCGGGGTCTGTTCGTAGCGAAACCAACGGAACGCCGGGCAAAGACGTAATCGAGCTGGCGATATTGGTCTACGCGAGCAGCAGTAACGCGTCCGCCAGTGACAGCACCGTAGTGCGTGAATCGAATGCGGTAGAAAACAGATGCTCGTGGACCACCTGGTCCGGGTCGTAACAGCAATCCTTCACCGTATACAGGCGGAAGTCCGCGTCGCTGGCGTACGCGACCGAGGAGAGCACGACGCCGGTCGACGCGATGCCGACCATGATCAGCGAATCGATACCTTGCCCGGAAAGCTTCGCCTCCAGATCGGTGCCGAAGAACACGCTCGCACGATGCGCGATGACGAGCGGTTCGTTGGCCTGCTGGCCCAACTCTGGCGCGATCCGGTCTACGAGGAAGAGGCCAAGACTTTTGATTCCCTGCCCGTTCCTGTTCAACGGGCTGACTTCCGGATAGCCCGGACTGAACCTGAGGTTGGCGAAATAGACGCTGACGCCTTTGGCCCGGGCCGCGTCGCATAAGCTGCGCGTATTGGCGAGCAAGGCGGGCGCGACCGACGGAAAGAGTCCGAGAATGTCGGTCTGGTAGTGCATGACGACAAGCGCGGTTCGCGATGGTGCGATGGCCGGAATCCGCGCACTCGTGCGAGTGCCGCCGAGCCCGTCGTTCGCGATGCCGTCAGAACCTGCGTTGGTTGTCATTACGCCACCTTCTTCCGGGTTCCACGTCCTGTTGTCGGAGCAGCCGCTTCGATGCCGTGGAAATCATACTTCATCGCATCGCGCGGGCGATCATCGATTTCGTCCGGACGCATACCCCACTTCAACGGCCCTGCCCGCTTGCTACACTATGTACAAAGGTCGCCGGCGCTCCCGCAAGGGTCATGAACCACCTGCGACGCAACTTCGCAAAAAAACAGAGGATGAGCATCCAAATGACGCTTTCGACGAGAAAATTTGGTCGTACCGGCTGGAATGTGTCGGAAATCGGTTTTGGGGCATGGGCGATCGGCGGCTCGTGGGGCAGTGTTGCGGAAGATGACGCCAAGGCCGCGCTGAATGCCGCGCTCGATAACGGTGTCACGTTCATCGACACGGCCGATGTCTACGGCGACGGTCGCTCCGAACGGATCATCCGCGACGTGCTGCGGCAACGAGGCGGCGAACGTCCGATTGTCGCCACCAAGCTCGGGCGCCGACTCGACCCGCATGTGACCAGCGGCTATCTGAACAAGCGCGAGCTCGAAGCTTTCATCGACCGGAGTCGCTCGAATCTCGGCGTCGACACGCTCGACCTGGTCCAGCTGCATTGCCCGCCGACGGAGGTTTACTACCGTCCCGAGGTGTTCGACGCAATGGACGACTTCGTCGCCGCCGGCAAGATCCGCTACTACGGCGTGTCGGTCGAAAAGGTGGAAGAAGCGCTGAAGGCGATCGAATATCCGAACGTGGTTTCGGTGCAGATCATCTACAACATGTTCCGTCAGCGTCCATCCGATCTGTTCTTCAGGCAAGCGCAAAAGAAAGACGTTGCGGTCATCGCGCGAGTGCCTCTGGCCAGCGGCATGCTCACGGGCAAGATGTCCGCGGATTCGACTTTTGCATCAGACGACCATCGTGCATTCAATCGGCATGGCGAGGCGTTCGACGTCGGCGAAACGTTCTCCGGCGTACCCTACGACGTCGCGTTGCAAGCGGTCGATGAACTGCGCGGCCTGGTACCCGTGAACGCCTCCATGGCGCAGCTGGCTCTGCGCTGGATCCTGATGGAGGATGCCGTCTCCGTCATCATCCCGGGCAGTAAAAACGCGGCCCAGGCGGCGTCGAACGTCTCGGCCGCGAGCCTCGCGCCGCTGTCCGACGAGGTAATGCAACGGGTCCGGGATGTGTATCAGCGCCATATCGCGCCGCACGTCCACCAGCGCTGGTAAAGGCAACGCGGTGGCGGCTTCGCGGTGGGCGCATTCGACATGCAGGGAGCACCCGGAATAAATTGTGTTTGTACCTCGACTCTGGAGAACCTCATGACAGACATCGCACTTGCACGCAAAGATGCTTGCCTCGCAGTGGTTCATGCGGTACTGACGGACTTGAGCGACGACAGCAATCTGATCGGCGCGGCTCTACGTGTTGCGGACTACCTCGTAGACGATCTCGAAGGCAAGATCACCGAGACCGACGCCATACTGCTTGCTGTCACCGCGCTAACCAAGGTCAATCGCGCGATTCGCGAGTGGAACGACGTGGACGGCAACGCGATGGACGCGATGAGAGTCGCGGATTTCGTCATCGATGAACAAATGAACGGGTACGACAGCGCGCCACATCAACCGACTTCGTCGGCGGCAAGAATCGAGGCGCGAGCGGCCGCGGTGATCCGGCCGACGGGGTCCCCGGTGCGGCCTGTTCACCACTGAGTTTCGTATCTCACTCCGGGCGCGCCACCGCCGGCCGTTTCAGCGGCTGGATGGTGGCCATCGCAAGCCCCGCTCCGGCGAACGCACACGCGGCGCAGACGAGCGCGACGGCCCGCAGCGCGTCGGTCATCGCATCGGCTTGCGCGCGCGCCACGGATGTCTCGCTCGGCGTATGCGAGTCGCCCGCCGCCCCTCCCGCTTGCTCGACCGGCGCCAGCAATTGCCCGCTCTGGCGCGTATCTTGCGGCACATGCAGTTCGTCGAGGCGCGCCGATAGCGCCGCGTGGTGCGACCACACGAACACGATGCCGAGCACCGCAATCGCCAGCAGGCCCGCCACGCGCGCAACGGCGTTATTGATGCCGGACGCCACGCCTGTGCGGTCGCTCGGCACCGCGCCCATCACGGTCGTGGTAAGCGGCGCGACGGTGATCGTCATGCCGAGGCCGAGCACGACGAGCGCAGGGAAGAATTCAGCCCAATAGCTGCCGCGCACGAACGGCAGCCCCAGCAACGTGAACCCGACGCCGGCGACGCCCGGGCCAACGGTCAGCAGCGTGCGCGGACCGAAGCGGCTAGTCAGACCGCCAGTGAAGCGCGATAGCAAACCGATGATGAAAGGCACCGGCAACAGCGCCGCCCCCGCTTCGGTCGCGGTGTAGCCATGCGCGCGGATCAACGTGAACGGCAGGAAGAAGAACGTGCCGCCAAGGCCGAAGTAAAGCAGCAGTGTGACGAGGTTGGCGCCGGCGAAGTCGCGCGAGCGAAACAGGTCGAGCGGCATCATCGGGTTGGGGCTGCGCGCCTCAATGGTCACGAATGCGGCGAGCATCAGCACGCCGGCGCCAATCGCACAGAATACGAGCGGATGCGCGAAGCCACGCGCCGATGCTTCGGTCAGGCCGAACGTCAGCGCGGCGAGGCCCGTGGCTGCGCTCAGTGCGCCGGGCCAGTCGAGCTGTCCAGGCGCATCGGCCCCGTGGCTGTTGGGCACCGCTGATATGGCGAGCGCGATCGTCAGCGCCGCGAGCGGGACGTTCAGGAAGAAGATCGCGCGCCACGACCACGCGTCGACGAGCCAGCCGCCCGCCACCGGCCCCACGGCCGAGGTGATCGCGCCGACGCCCGCCCAGGTGCCGATTGCCCGTCCGCGCGCTGCGTCGTCGAACACCGCGCCGATGATCGCGAGACTGCTGGGTACCAGCAGTGACGCGCCGATGCCTTGAACCGCGCGCGCGGCGACCAGCGCAAACGTATTCGGTGCAAACCCGCAAGCGGCCGACGCCAGCGTGAAAAGCGCGACGCCCGCGATGAACACCGTACGCCGGCCGAGCTTGTCGCCCATCGATCCGCCGACCAGCACGAGGGAGCCGAGAAACAGCAGATACGCGTTGACGACCCACTGCATCGCCGCGACGCTCGCGCCGAGTTCGCTCTGAATGGCCGGCAGCGCGACGTTGACGACGGAGCCATCGATGAACGCCATGCTCGAACCACCGATCGTCGCGGCCAGCGCGAGGCGCTTGCGCTGGCACGGGCGGCCGGTCGTGATTGGCTGCGTGCGGATGATGAGCTCGTCGCACGGGCTCGCCTGCGCGGCGATGACGTGCGCCGTCCTCGGCTTGCTACCAGGATGATCAGGGTCGGCCACGTTCGCTCCCGTGCTGGTCGATGAAGACTTAGAGCCTGTTCGTGCCACCAAGGCTAGTCAACCCCGCAGCGCAACATCGCGGAGCGGGTTTTGCCCATTCGGGGTGTCCCGCGCCGCCGGACGGGACGCCAAGGACTTCGCCGGCGAGCGGTTACAGGTGATAATCGGTTGGAAGCAATCGATCTAAAAAAGCGGAGAAGGAATGGACAAGCAAGGTTTCACCACTGGCATCGTTCACGGCGACAGAATTGCGGGCACCGAGCACGGTGCCTTGCGTCAGCCAGTTCATACGTCCGTGCAATATGGTTTCGAGCGCGTCGAGGACCTGATCGGCGTGTTCCAGGGCACGAAGAAAGGCGGCTTCAATTACGCACGGCAGGGCACGCCCACCACCGCCGCGCTCGAGCGCAAGATCACCAGCCTCGAAGAAGGCGTCGGCACGGTCTGCTTCAGCACAGGCATGGCCGGCATCACCGCGACGTTCCTGACGCTGCTGCGCGCGGGCGATCATCTCGTGTCGAGCCGTTACGTGTTCGGCAACACCAACAGTCTGTTCGGCACGTTGCGGGCGCTCGGCGTCGAAGTCACGACCGTCGACGCGTGCAACGTCGACGACGTGAAGAACGCAATCCGGCCGAATACGCGCATGGTGTTCGTCGAAACCATCGCGAATCCGGGCACGCAGATTCCCGACCTGCAAGGTATCGGTGACGTGTGCCGTGAGCGCGGCATCGTGTACTTCGTCGATAACACGATTACCTCGCCCGCATTGTTCAAGCCAAAGGCGGTCGGCGCGAGCCTCGTCATCAACTCGCTGACGAAGACTATCGCGGGTCATGGCGCGGCCCTCGGCGGCGCGGTGACGGATACCGGTCTGTTCGACTGGAGCGCGTATCCGAACATCGCCGACGACTATCGGCGTTCGGCGGCGAAGGATCAGGGGCTGCTGCAGATCCGCAAGAAAGGCCTGCGAGACATGGGCGCGGCATTGTCGTCCGAGCAGGCGCACTCGATCGCGATGGGCGCGGAAACGCTCGCCTTGCGCGTGAAGCAAAGCAGCGACAATGCGCTCGCGCTCGCGCAGTTTCTCGAAGGGCACGAAGCGATCGGCCAAGTGTTCTATCCTGGCCTGAAGAGCCATCCGCAATACGAGATCGCACAGACGCTGTTCAAGGGCGCGTCGTGGCTGTTGTCGTTCGAATTACTCAACGTGGATCGCATGGTCGAAGTCGTCAACGCGCTCAAGCTGCCGGTCAAGGCGACCGGTCTCGGCGACACGCGCACCCTGATCATTCCCGTCGCGCCGACGATCTTTTTCGAAGCCGGGCCGGAAACGCGCAAGGCGATGGGTATTTCAGACGGCATGCTGCGGCTGTCCGCGGGCATCGAGGATATCGACGACCTGATTGCGGATTTCGCACAGGCGCTCAAGTTCGCGGCGTAGTTTTTCGGGCCTTCGAAATTCTGAGCGAGGCTGGTGCGCCGCCCTCGCTTGTTTAGTTCCTGGCAGTGCAATCGGACGTCGGGGTATCAGTTGAAGGTCTGGGCTACTTCCTGCGCCGCTGATACATGAGCTTCACGATATCGGTCGTCGGCCCGCTGGTCATGAGGCGACGGATCTCGTCCATGTGAACCCAGCGACACCTGGATATTTCATTACTCGGGCGAGCTTTGGCCCGATTCGGGATTTCGCAGGAAAACACGTGATGGTGCTTCTGCTTGCCACGGAAGTCGAAGAGATGCTTGGCCGACCTGCCGGATAGTTGAGTTTCTTCCTTGAGTTCCCGAAGTGCGGCGTCCGTGCGATGTTCTCCACGCTTGAGGATCCCGCCCGGTAAAGCCCACTTTGCTTGACTACGTGCGACCAGAAGGATTCGCTTACCTCTGCGACAGATCACGGTGGCGCGTTTCTTCAAACCGAACTCCCACTTATGCCCCAGATACTCTCAAGACGCGCACCACACGGCGGCGTATCGGGCGTTGCCAGACATAGTTGAGCATCCTAATACAGAACAGCAGAAGCCGGTAATGTTTCGAAGCGAGGACAGCGGACGCGCGGCAGCTTAAAGTATGTCATCACCGCGTCACAATCTCGGCGCTCGAGAGTCGCTATGGTAAGGTCTCGGCAAATGAATTTTCTATCCGACTCGAGGCTGCAATGGATATGGATGGTGACTGGTCCTTGCCACGGCCAAACACTCTCTTCAAAGTCAACCGCCGGACGGCCGGTTCATCACTTTCAAAAACGAGTTCCATCGCCAGTACCTTCTCGTCGCTGGCGGCGCCAGTGATGGCCGAAGCCGTGCAAAGGGCAAGAGAGCTATCCACGCAGAGCGATGCAGAAGGGTTTCATCAGCTTCGCGTCGCTTTCAGAAAGCTTCGGGCTTTGTACTGGGCGTACTCTCCATACCTCGGAGAGGAATCGACCGCGCAAGCCACCGAAGAATTCAAGTGTCTTGCGGCCGTGGCAGGCCGAACCCGTGACTGGGACATAGCAGGCGATCTGCTGAGAGCCGCCAAGGAGTCCGGCGCCTCGATCGAACTGCTGGTGGCCGCGGCGCGCGAGAAGCGCGCGCAGGCGGTGGTGCATAGCCAGACGATGATCAAAAGCGACGATGTCGAGGCGTTTCTGAACGATGTCACGCTTCGCGCGCAAACCACACTGCTGTCGCGTTGCGACAATCTACCCATTCAGGCGTTCGCCGAGAAGCGTGTCCGTCTAGCACAGCGTGCACTTCAAAAGCGAAGCAGACGCGCTGCACGCAGCGAGGACACCCACGAGCAGGATCTTCACGACGTTCGAAAGGCAGGCAAAAAACTGAGGTACCTGCTGGAGTTTTTTCAACCCGTTATCAAAGGCGGACACGGTCGCACCATCAAGGAATTGACATCCGTGCAGAACAAGCTGGGGCAGTTCAACGACATTGCCGCAAGCGAGGCGCTGATTCGCAGCGCGTCATTCAATGAGGTTCCGCCCGAGGTCGTGCGCGAATCGCTGCAATGGTTGGGAAAGCAGAAGTCCCAACGGATGCGGGAGGCATCGCGGCGGGTCCGAGGCATCTCTAACTGAGGCGGGCGCGATCTGACTGTGTGGATGCCGAAGTATCACCGGGTTGTCGCGCGGTTGGTAAACGGCTGCGCTCGGCCACGAGGAGCCGCTCACCGGAAGCATCGCCGGGACAGTCAAACGTCAGTGACAATCTGGAAAGCGGAGATCCAATCGGGACACGACGATATGCTCAGGCGCTTTTCTCGGGTGGCGAGCCGTTGGTAACTCGCATGACAGGACCGCAATAGACGCCTTCCAGGTTAATTCTTGACAAATCAATCTGCCTACCTACCCTTAGCAGAACTTGGCAACAACTCAATCGCGTGCGCACAACCAGTAAGGCAACGACTGTTCGGGGAGATGCTTTCCAAAGTCAACGTCGATGGGTCGGTCTCCCGAAGTCAAGCTCGCGTGACTTGGCAAACTTCCACCGGCAGGTAACGGAGGGTCGTCGTGGCGGCAAGAACGATTCATCGCGCATCGTTAAGCACGTTGGCCGGCGGCGCGCGCGGTCGATTGACGATTCCGCTGACGACGCGGCACCAGCGACTCAACCCTTTCTGCATCCTCCATGCCATATGGCTCATGGGCCTGTCACCCGTGCCGGCATTGGCGCAGCAGACGGTGACTGAACGGCCCAATCTCTCCGGGAGCGAAACGATCGACACCCCCGCCAACAACGTCCTGTTTGTTGGCACCGATAACACGAGCACCAGCTTCTCCGGCACGATCAACAATGCTGGCGTTGCGAGCGATCCAACGTCGCAACAAGGCCAGTTTGTCAAAACGGGTGGCGGAACACTGACGATCGACGGCGCAAGGATCCGGGGGGGCTCCGCATTCGTGATTGGCGGTGGACTGGCGGCGACGAGCAGCGACGCCGCCATCGACTATCTTTCGCTGGGCCTGGGCAATGCCCCAACTCTTCCCGGATCGACGTCGTCTGGCACGTTGAACGTGAGCGGCGGCACGCTCACGTTCAACTCCGCGCTCCAGGTCGGCGACTTCGGCGGCACGGGCACGGTTACGCAGACTGCGGGCAACGTCGTCTTCGGTATGCCGGGCACGCCGGTGTCGCTGAACATCGGCAACCAGGGCGGTACGGGCACCTACAACCTGGCGGGCGGAACGGTCACATTCGGCAACAGCACCACCGACTTCATGACGCTCGGCCGCAATACGCAAGGCAACCCGAGCAGCGGCACGCTCAATCTGAGCGGCGGCACCTTCGACGTGGCTGATGGGACGCTGTTCATCGGCTCGAACGTCACGTCCACGGGTAGCCAGGGCACCGGTACGATCAACCAGACCGGCGGTACCCTTGCAATCGGCAGCGCGTCGAGACTGTTCCTCGCGGCGGCCGGCAACGGCACGTATAACCTGTCGGGCGGCACACTGCAGATTGGCGGAAGTTCGCTGTTCGGCGACTTCAACAATCTGGGTGGCACCTATGCATTCAATCTCGGTGGAGGAACGATACAGGTGGTGGGTTCGGCGCTGAGCGCAGGCGTCAACGCAACGCTGGTCGGAGGCACGACGTCGACCATCGACACCAACGGCATGGGCGCGACATGGTCCGGCGTGCTCTCCGGAAGCGGGGCACTGGCCAAGGCCGGCAACGGCGTGCTCACACTGACCAATGCGAATACCTATACCGGCACGACGACCATCTCTGCTGGCACGCTGGCGCTGACGGGAAGCGGCAGCATCAATTTGACCAGCGGGATGTTAAACAACGGCACCTTCGATATTTCGGGCGTCACAACCACTCCGATTCCGGGGGTCGCGACGGGCGTCGTGCCGCTGCCGAACCTGTCGGGCAGCGGCACCGTGATCGACGGCACGAACATACTGGTGGTTGGCACCGATAACACGAGCACCAGCTTCTCCGGCACGATCATCAATGCCGGCACGGCGAGCGACGCGCTGCAAGGCATCTTCGTCAAGACTGGCGCAGGGACGTTCACGATCAACGGTGCGCGGATTCAGGGCGGCTCGGCTTTTGTGGTGGGCGGTGGACTAGCGGTCTCCAGCGGCAGCACCGCGATCGACTATCTTTCGCTGGGCCTCGGCAATACCCTCGCGACGCAGGTCCCCGGATCGACGTCGTCTGGCACGTTGAACGTGAGCGGCGGCACGCTCACATTCAACTCCGCGCTCCAGGTCGGTGACTTCGGCGGCACGGGCACGGTTACGCAGACTGCGGGCAACGTCGTCTTCGGTATGCCGGGCACGCCGGTGTCGCTGAACATCGGCAACCAGGGCGGTACGGGCACCTACAACCTGGCGGGCGGAACGGTCACATTCGGCAACAGCACCACCGACTTCATGACGCTCGGCCGCAATACGCAAGGCAACCCGAGCAGCGGCACGCTCAATCTGAGCGGCGGCACCTTCGACGTGGCTGATGGGACGCTGTTCATCGGCTCGAACGTCGTGTCCTCGGGTAGCCAGGGCACCGGTACGATCAACCAGACCGGCGGTACCCTTGCAATCGGCAGCGCGTCGAGACTGTTCCTCGCGGCGGCCGGCAACGGCACGTATAACCTGTCGGGCGGCACGCTGCAGATTGGGGGAAGTTCGCTGTTCGGCGACTTCAACAATCTGGGTGGCACCTATGCATTCAATCTCGGTGGAGGAACGATACAGGTGGTGGGTTCGGCGCTGAGCGCAGGCGTCAACGCAACGCTGGTCGGAGGCACGACGTCGACCATCGACACCAACGGCATGGGCGCGACATGGTCCGGCGTGCTCTCCGGAAGCGGGGCACTGGCCAAGGCCGGCAACGGCGTGCTCACGTTATCCGGCCAGAACACCTTTACTGGTCCGACCAACGTTCGCAATGGCGTGCTCAATCTGACCGGCTCGTTGCAGTCGCCGGTCAATGTGGAGGCGAACGGAACCCTGGGCGGTACAGGAACGGACTTGAACACCGTCACCAATGCCGGAACGGTTGAGCCGGGCTTCGGGCTCCCGGCAGGGCAATTCGGTGCGATGACTGTCAAAAATTTCGTGGGTGCCGGCGGCACGCTCGCGCTGCGCACGTTCCTCGGTCTGGATGGCTCGCCGTCGGACAGACTCATCATCAACGGCGGCAGCGCCGATCCTTCAGCCGTACGTATCACGAATGCAGGCGGCTCCGGTGGATTGACGACGGGGAACGGCATTCTCGTCGTCGAGACAACCAACGGCGGCACCACGGCGTCGGACGCCTTTGCGCTCGTCGGCGAGGCGCGCGGTGGCGCCGAAGACTATCGTTTGTTTCGCGGTGGCGTCAACAGCAGCAATCCCGAGGACTGGTTTCTGCGCTCGTCGTTCGTCGTGCCGCCCCCGCCGGAGGGAGGCGAAGAGGAACCGGGAACTGGACCTGGCACCGAGCCCCCACCGGATCCGCTGCCGCCAGGCGTCTACCCGATCATCGGGCCGGAACTGGCCACCTATGGCGTAGTTCAACCGGTCGCCCGGCAGATGGGTGTCGAGATGCTCGGGACGCTCCATGAGCGCATCGGCGACACGCTCACGACGGAGAGCGGCGGCGCGGGCGGCTCGGGCTGGGCAAGCTCCGCCTGGGGACGCGTGTTCGGCGGCCAGATCGACAACCGCTACGAGGCTTACGCCGATCCGCGCGTGAGCGGCGGAGTCGGAGGCGTGCAGACCGGTCTCGACGTATGGCGTGGAAGCGTCTGGCCCGGTCATCGCGACGCTGCAGGCGTCTACTTTGCATACGGCTACGGCAGTGCAGATGTCAATGGCCTGGTCACCAACGCAGCGGCAACCGGATACACGCTGGAGCACACCGGCTCAATGCATCTGAATGCATATACAGGCGGAGGCTACTGGACGGACTACGGCCCCAGTGGCTGGTATGTCGATGCGGTTGTGCAGGGTACGCACTACGACGGCTCCGCGACCACTCAGTTTGCGAATCTGCCGGTCCGGGGTACGGGCTTCGCGACATCACTCGAGGGGGGCTATCCGATCCCGCTGCCGCTCGGCCCGGGTTTCGAGCTGGAGCCGCAGGCGCAGATCATCTGGCAGCACGTGTCGTTCTCCGACGCGAACGATGGTCTGGGTGAAGTCTCCCTCGGCTCCACTTCGGGTGCGAGTGGCCGCCTCGGCGTGCGCGGGAAGTGGACCATCGAAGGCAGCCAGGGAGCGGTGTGGCAGCCGTATGTGCGTGCCAACCTGTGGCGGGATTTCAATGCCCAGGCCACCACGACCTTCGCCAATGACCGGGTGCCGCTGAATGTGCAGGCCACGCGACTGGAACTCGCCGGCGGTGTCACCGCCAGGCTCAAGGAGCGGCTGAACCTTTACGGACAGTTCGGCTACCAGTTCGCCGTGAGTGGAGACAGCAATGTCCGCCGTAGCGGCGTCGCGGGCGATCTCGGCGTGCGCTACCAATGGTAGGGCCTCTAAAGTGCAAGGTGTCCTGCATCCCGACCTTCCAGGTCGTGGATGCACAAATGTAGGCAGGCAAAGGAGACTTATAACTGCCTTGCCGGTCCTGATATCAAGAGTCGACTTCGGTCGAGAAGTCGTCAGCGATCGCCCCGGCGACTGGCCGAAGTGCATCAAAAACAGCCTCAGCATGCGGAAGCCGTCGACCGGCAGCAGCGGATCGAGCCTGCATGAAAACGCGTTGATCGCCTGAACTGGATCAACTCATTCAGCATGGGTGACCGGATGAAGCTTTAGTGCAGCGTGTAGAGAGTCTGCGGCCCCTCGGCATAGAGGGTCATGGCGACCTTCAGGATCTCATTGCGATTCCGGTCGAAGGAGGCCAGCACCTCGGCTTCGTCAGTACCGAGGGCGGAGTCGAAATGCTTCAGTACGCGGTCTTCCACAAAGAAGGTAATCTCGCGTGCTTTGTCGTATCCCCAGAACCACACGCCATGCCTGATCCCATCATAGCTGCGGCTGGGGTTGGAAAAACTGAGTGCCATGTGTCGTCCTTCGTTCTATGCCTCAGATGGACCGGATTGCACGCTCACTACCTGCGCGGCGCGCTCCCGCTAGTGCGGATCGCCTTTCATGCTTTCGGCTTCCATCGCGGCATGCAATTCCTCATACGCCTCGATTGGTTCCATGTCCTGATCGACGAACGCGGCTGCGCGCTCAGCGGCGCTCGACGCGTCGCTCGGGATATCGCTCTCGCTGTCGTCTTCGGTACTTGGCGGCAGCAGCATGTCCTCAAGCATCCCACGCAACTCGGGAGTATTCCATGGCTTGCCCAGCTTGGCCTTCCTGTTCAGGTAATGACGAATTTCCGAGTCTTGCTCGGCCGTGAGCGGAAGCCCACGAAAAGTGGGGTCCGAGTGGTGATGGATCATGATGCACCTCCCGAAGCGGTTTGCGCCTTCAATGTGGAGATATCAATTTACTGCGGTGAACGTTACAAGTTGCATGTGATCGCTGTGCCGCGTGTCCGCGGCCAACCGATTTACGTCTTCTTCTTGGCGACACCTTCGTTCGCAACCCGCGAACGAACCGTGCTGAACGGCTTTGCCGGCACTGACGGCTTCGCGGGTTGCTTGGGCTTTTTCGCTTCGCGAGTGCTGCGTAATTGACTCTTGGCCATGGTGTTGCTCCTGATGCGTTGCGTGAGAAGGTGGTACCCCCAGCATACGCGCTTAGTTTGGTCGCGGCGTCAAAATGAACTGATGTGGAGGGTCGCTACGCGGAAAACCGACAGGGTTGGCCCATTTTAGCGAAGTGCAGCCGCCACGGCCTCGTCAATCTGCAGCGCAAAGCGCGCTTCAACATCGGGCACCGTGTAGCCAATTGACAGTTCCAGATACGCGTCGCCTAGCACCAACTGAACGAATGTCGCTGCCCGCAATACAGCAGTCGATTCGTCAAATCGCTTTCGCAGAATTTTTGCCGCGAAGGCACGTACGACCTTTGCGCCATTTTCGTAAAACACCTGGCCGAGTTCCGGAAGACGCTCGGCCTCAGCGACGATGGCCCGGTAAAGCCGCAGGTAATCCGGCACGATAAGGCTTCGTGCCAGCAACCACCCCAACTCGTGCAACTCGACTTCGGGTGATCCATCGGATTGCTCGTCCTGAGCCCCGGCAAGAAGTCCACCCACCTGAGCGCACATCGAACTCACCAGACCAATGAAGAGCGCCTCCTTCGACTTGAAGTGGCGGTAGACCGTCTGTTTGCCGACGCCAGCGGCCGCGGCGACATCGTCCATTGTTGCCAGGCCGAAACCTTGGCTTAAAAAAACGGTTCTCGCGCCTTCGAGGATGGCGGACCGCTTACGGCGTTGCAGCGGGCTCAGGTCGGGGAGAGAGGGTGTGTTCATCCCAGATAAATAACAGATCGCCAAGTAGTTGACAAGACTGGTCAGTCTCGTTTAGATTTGTCAAAACGAGACCGGTAAGTCTCGTTCGTGTGACTTATCAACTTCGCAGGCAATCATCGAGGGGAACGCTATGGAACTGTTCATGACAGGTGGTACTGGCTACATCGGGCAAGCGGTCGCGCGCAAGGCAATCAGCCGCGGCCATCAGGTGACGGCGCTGGTGCGCCAGGACAGGTCGGCTGCTGCCAGCGCGCTGGCAGATCTCGGCGTGAAACTGCATTCCGGCGACCTGCGCGAGCCACAGTCTTTCGCTGCGACTGCCGGTGCCGCCGAGGGCGTGGTGCACATGGCGTCGACCAATGATGCTTCCGCCGGTGCAGTTGATGAGGCTGCGGCTGTAGCGATGCTTTCGCATTTGCAGCCGGGCGCGGCGTTTGTCTATACGTCGGGCACCTGGGTCTACGGCAATACGGAGGGGGAGCCCGCGACTGAAGCTTCGGCGCTGAACCCGACACCACTCATCGCCTGGCGGCCCGCAGTGGAGCAACATGTGCGGGCGCTAGCGGCGAGCCGCTCGATTGCCGCGGTGATTCTCAGGCCGGCGATGGTGCACGGCTACGGCGGTGGCGTCTTCGGCATGCTTGCCGGGATGGTCCGTCAGACCGGCAGTGTGAGGGTCGTCGGCGATGGTCGCGATCACTGGCCTGCCGTTCACGTCGACGATCTCGCCACGGCTTACCTGAGCGCGGTGGAGCAGGCGGCAAGCGGGGACGGTCGGGTCACGGGACAGATCTTCAACGTGGTCGCGGAAGATGCCGTTGCCGTTGCCGAAATGGGTGAAGCGATTCGGGCCTCGGTCGGCGCCGATCGCGTCGAACTCTGGTCGCTCGACGATGCTCGCAAATCGCTTGGACTGTTCGCTGACGCACTGGCGCTCGACCAGACAGTAAGCGGCCAGCATGCCCGCCGAGTTCTTGCGTGGGAGCCCCATGGCCCCGGCCTGATTGCGGACCTCTCTGCACAAAAACACTTTCAGCAAATCAACGGAGCATGACGATGGTGTGGAACAGTGCGTCTTTAGAATCGATCCTCGCGACGATCGTAGCGGTTCTGTTCGCGGTTGCTGGGATGGTCAATCTCGCAAGACCCGGCGCTGTGAAGCGCGACTTCGCACGCTGGGGTTATCCGGCATGGTTTCAGTGGCTCTGTGGCGCTCTCGAGTTGTTGACTGCGGCACTTCTTGCTGGACGACAAACCAGAGTCTTAGGCCTAACCCTGGCCGGTGCGATCATGATCGGTGCGCTCTTCACGTTGCTACGAAATCGGGAACCGTTCCGGCATCTCGCCCCGGCGCTGATCTTCTCGGCTCTCATTGTGGCTACTGTGGCGGTCCGCGGTTGAGGCTTCCTTGCCACCGGGCGAGTGAGCCCGGGACGCTAACAGGCCGTGCGGGCAATCCGTGCTGCAGGTACTTGAAATACGCGCACGGATAGCTGCATTGGAGCAACTCCAGTTTGATCGCGTGCGTCATGCGTCCGCTTTTTGTAGCGATGGCTGGGCGCTCCGGGTCGCCTGCCGCAGATCGCCGCTTTACGTGCCACGGGAAACGGTCCCTCATGCATGGGGCAGCGCGCGGCCACTACCGGCCATTCGTGGCGCATATCCCCGGCGTGGAAGATGGGATCGGAGACTCGCCCGACGTGCCAGAGCTGGGAGACGATCAGACCGCCGGCTGCGTGAACCGCAGAGGTCACCTCCTTCCAGCCCGCGACCTGCTTTTCCGTCCAGATGCCCGCGCGCGACGAGCGGGCGCTCGGGCGCCTTCAGTGCGGCGCCGGAGCGTCGAGATAGACGCCTGCCGACAACCCGGCCTTCACCTGCCGCGTGAACTCGTCGGTGGACACTTCCTCCGCCCCTGCCTCGATCGCGTCGTATGCCTGACGCACGACGTCGGCCGGCGTCGCCTTCGGCACTTCCAGCCCGCGCGTCAGATCCGTATCGATAAAACCGGCATGCAGCCCGACCACCTGCGTGTGCTGCTCGCGCAGCGAGTGACGCAGGCCGTTGGTCACCGCCCACGCGGCCGACTTCGACACGCCATAAGCCGCGAGAATCGGCCGGTTTATCCAGCTCGCAACAGACAGTACGTTCAGGATCGCGCCGCCGCCGTTGCCGGCAAGTTTGCCCGCGAACGCCTGCGACATCGACAGCATCCCGAACACGTTGGTGTCGAAGTGATCGCGTAACGCGTCGAGCGCGCCGTCGTCCGTCAGACTGCCGAGCCGCGCGATGCCCGCGTTGTTGATCAGAAGCGTGACGTCGCCCGCCGCGTCGGCGGCAGCGGCCACGGCCGCCGGATCGGTCACGTCAAGCTTCACGGGCACGACGCCCGGCAGCGTTACGCTGGCCGGATCGCGCGCGCCCGCATAGACCTTGCGCGCTCCTCTTTCGAGCGCCTGCTTCGCGAACTCAAGGCCAAGCCCGCGGTTCGCACCCGTCACGAAAACAACAGCACCTTCGATCTTCATATCTCATCCTTTCGCATGAGCGAATCGCATGGGCGCCGGTTCGCAGCGCGCGTGAAATCCGGAGAAAACAAACCTGCCCTTGCGTACCGAACCGTTGCGCCGCCGAACGGCGCCAACGTCCGCCGCCCGCCGGCATCAAAGAACCGCGATCAACCTGGACTGCCATCCGTGCCACGCCGGCGTTGCTTCGCGTTATGCGCGAAAGTCGGCTACACTCATGTCAATGTCGATCACCATCGTCTTACGGCGCATTGTGTCGACGTAATTACGGCATGTCAATGGTGATCGACATTGTGTTTTTCAATCGACGCGATCGCTTGTATAAGGGAGAGATCGATGGGGGTGTCACGACAGCAGGCCGCCGAGAACCGCAGCGCGATCGTCGCGGCCGCCGAGCGGCTTTTCCGGGTACGCGGAGTCGATGCCGTGGGGCTGACGGAGTTGATGAAGGAAGCCGGTTTTAGCCAGGGTGGCTTCTACAACCACTTCAAGTCGAAGGATGCGCTGGTCACCGCGGTCATGGAAAAGGCGATGCAAGACTACGCGGATTCGCCAAACGGCGGCAGCCTGGGGAAGCAGGCGGCACGCTACCTGTCCGCCTCGCACCGCGACAACGTCAAAGCAGGGTGCCCGCTGTCCGGCTTCGCTGGCGACGCTCCGCGGATGACCGACGCGGCGCGTGCGTCCTACGCGCGCGGCCTCGCCACGTATCTCGACCGGCTTGCAGCCATGATCGCCACGGAAGGCGCGACGACGGAACAAACCCGTCGCGATGCGATTGCAGCGTTCAGTCAGATGGTCGGGGCGCTCGTGCTGTCGCGTGCGATCGCAGGCGCCGATCCGGCCTTCGCCGACGAAATCCTCGACGCGGGGCGGCGCACGCTCGTCGACGCGCTCGACGACCCGGTCACGCCGGACAGCGGGCGCCGCAGCAGGTCGGATGGCTGATACGCCGCCTGCGGCCCCGGGGGCCCTGCGTGGGAATGCGTAGGTCGGCGGGGGGCGTCCAACGTGAAGTTGCCTTCAACATTGACAATCCGGCGGACGTATCCTGGATATGCGTGTGCAAACAGCATCGCGATCGATCCGCCGATCGAGTGACCAACGACATCAACACGTCTTGCTCCGAAGCGTGCGTCAACGAACCCGCGAATATGCTCGACTTGCGCGAGTAAGGAAATCTGCTCGAACGGGACGGACCGATGCTTTCCATAGCCGAGCAAATCGGGGGAGGCGTGCTTGGGTTCGTATTGCCATACGTCCAAGGTTCCGATGAAGCCGTGAATGAAAATGACGGGCGGGTCGTTCTTCATATCGGTCGTCCTCTCTTCGTCATCAAGTTCTTCGAGTTCAAGCAAATGAGTCCGATCGTGGTCAAGTAACTCACGCACGAGTTCTTCGAGAGTCATGCGCCGCACACCATCGCGGAGCCCGCAACGCATAAGCTGCTCCGCTCGCAACCCAGATTGAATGGCACATGAACCGGATTCTGGACGGCGTCCACTCTTCGTCAGCCTATGACACGACGACTGTAAATTCGACCCCTGATTCAAAGTCCAGCGTCGTGGTCGAAAAGCGCGGATCGTCGTCGAGGTAGTGCTTGTATGGCCGAACGGCGTCCTCGGCGGTGTACATGTTGTCGGCGAGAACGATAGATCCCGGGCATAGCAGGCGCTCAATCTGCTTGAACAGATTCAGATAGGTGTTGGCCCAGACGTCGATAAACACCATGTCGAAAGTGCCGTCCAGTTCGGAAACGGTCTGGAAGACGTCGCCCTCCCGCAGGTCAACATAAGCGTCTACGCCCGCCGTTCTGACGTGGGCCCGAAGTTGTGCGCACTTAACAGCATCGAGTTCAGTCGCTACAACCGTCCCACTGCCTAACGTGCGAAGGGCCTCGGCGAAATACAGCGTGGACACGCCGCAGGAACTGCCGAGCTCGAGGATTCGAGCCGGCCTGTGCGAAAGCACCATGTTGCGTAAGAACCGTCCCGTTTCCGCTGACACGGCTAACGATAGAGCAGTGCCTTGCGAGGATTCGAAATCCTCGCTCGATAGCCCGAGCGTTTCGAAAAACCGTCCACGGAGTCGAGGTACGAGCGTTTCGTATTCCTCCGCGAGACTCAGAAACTCCTCGCTCGATCCCTGAAATTGCGCCTGTGCGCGGGCTATCACTTCTGTCTGGCTCTGTTCGTGAAGCTGTCGCAGAAGATCCGTGGTTGATGAAGCCATGTGCGCTCCTTGAGGAGATCGATAATACTGACCACTGCGCCAGGCGGCCTGCGCTTTTCTTAAAACGCGTAACGCTATGCCGTTCTGGCGAGCTTGATCGCGCGTTCAGGGCACGCCGTCACACAAAGACCGCACGACCTGCAGGCGTACGCGTTCGGTGTGTAGGCGACTTTCATTCCATGCACGCGTAGCTTGAGGCGGTGCATCAAATCGAGGCTGAGATAATCGACGTCATCGATGCGCCGGATCTCAAACACATTCTCAGGGCAGACCTCCAGGCAATCGCCCTTGCCTTCGCAACGTTTCAGGTCGACGACTGGCGCAATCACGCCCGGCTTCTGTTTGCAGTCGCCCGTTGATTTCTCGCGCATGGTCAATCTCCCGCGGGCCGGTCGCGGCCCGATCGCCATGCCGTCTGGAAATGCTCCCGTTCTTCGGGCGTCATCGCTTCCCATTTGCGCCAGTGACGCCGTTCGCGCCAGCCGCCGTGTCCGCGGAATCCGCCAAACAGGATGCGGCTCAAAACCAGCAAGCCCAACGCGTGCGCGAAGTCGATCGCACGGGCGCCAACGAATAGCGCCGGAATCACCCAATTCCATAGCGTCATGACCACCCATCCGAGCACGCCTATGGCGACCACCACCAGCAGCGCTTTGCCCACACATCTGATTCGAAACTTCATCCCTCGACTCCTCTATATATCCAGTTCGTCATAAATGGCCTGCAGTCGGGCGCGCAGATGCAAGACCGCGTAGCGTTTGCGCGCGAGCAGCGTATTGAGCGTGACACCGCTTTCCGCCGCCATGTCTTTGAAGGGCCGCCCCTCCAACTCGTGCGCGATAAATACTTCACGTTGATTCGGCGGCAACTCATCGAGCGCATCCTGCAAGGCCTTGAGCAATACAGCGCGAGCGTAAAGCGCTTCGGGGCCTGCATCGTGCGCCGGCAGGGCGAGGTCGAGGCGATACTCACCGGTGGTCTCGTCCTCGGCCTCAGACAGATCGGTCAGCGGTTGCTCCTTCTTCTTGCGAAAACGATCGATGATGCGATTGCGCGCGGCACGGAAAAGCCACGCGCTCGCCTGTTCGATCGGAGCGGGAAGCCGGTAAGCCTGCACGAATTCGTGGAACACATCCTGCAGGATGTCTTCGGCGTCGTCCGGGTCGCGTATTCGACGCCGGATAAAATTGACGAGCCTCGTGCGCTCACGCACCACGGTGGCGGTGATGTCGCTGTCTCGGTCGGTCATCGGGTGCGAGGTGGGTGGCGGTTCCATGCGCCTGAAGACGTTTCAGGAGCGCGAATATTGTGGTGAGCGCGAAAAATCTTTCCTTGAGCAACTGCCGGTTCGCTTGAGGCAGTGCGTGACAAGGTTGTGACCATGGATTGACCGGAAGACGTGGGTGCGTTTCCGTGGCGATGCCGCGAAATCCAACCAACGTCCATAAGACCGACACCCAATCCAGGCATAACCGCGTTCGTTTCAGAGAGAGCCGCCGCAACGACAACCGCGCATGTAAGTAGAATCGTCAACATTCGGCCCGGCATTTAATGGCCGTTCCCAATTGGCGAGACACGGCGATGAAGGTAACGATTGCGTACATCGAAGAACCCCCGTTCGGTTGGACGGAAGCAGATAGTACCCCCACGGGCGCTGACATCGATCTGGCCGACGCGGTTCTTCGGGCGATCGGCGTAACCCGGATCGAGCATCATCCGACGTCGTTTAGTGAACTCCTGCCCGGCGTTGAAGCAGGCAGGTGGGATATGAACGTTCCGCTGTTCGTCACACGCGAACGCGCCAATATGGTCGCGTTCAGCGTCCCGGTATGGGGGATCGCAGACGGTTTTCTGGTTCGGACTGGAAACCCGAAAGCGCTCGACAGCTACGTGTCGCTTGCCAAACGCGCTGATGCGCGCCTTGGCATCATAGCCGGACAGGTACAGCACGACTCAGCGAAAGCGTCTGGCGTAAGCGAGGACCAAATAGTCGTCTTCGAGCATCAGGCCGACGCTGTCGAAGCGGTTCTCTCTGGCGCCGTCGATGCGTATGCGAGCACGGCCTTGGGGAATCGGATCATTGCGAACCGGATCGGAGGCTCAATGCTCGAGGCTATCGAGCACGAACCGGGAACGAACGGCAAGCAGCAGAAGCCTCCGCTCGGGGCATTCTCGTTCAATAGAAGTAACAGCGATCTGATCCAGGCGGTAAACAAAGCCCTTTGTTCATATCTGGGCTCGCCAGATCATCGTGCTCGCATGGCGGAATTCGGCCTGACAAACAACGAGATCGATCCCGCTCTCGCGGGTCGAGTACAAGACGGGCGTCGGCCAGGTCTGGTGCTCAACCGCGCGTGAATGTGATGATCATCACACGCACTGCTCAGGCGCACATCGCCCCGCATAAGCAATATCGTTGAGCAACGCGTCCCACTGGCGGATGTACTCGTCGTAGTACCGCCGCTCTCGCATCAAGAGCGGCGCTTCTCAATTGCGCGCTTAGCGCTACATTCCAATGCTCATCCCGCCGCCCGCGCTTGTGCCGGTGTTCGTGCCCGTGTTCGTACCTGAGCTCGACGTCGTATTCAGATCGATTCTTCCGTAGACGCCATCGGCTTCGTCATTCGGCCCCGCCGCGAAGAAGAGCGTGCTGGAAGGCTGATTGCTGAGATCGTTGCCGAATGCGATGCCCCACACGCCCTGCTCGACGATCGGACTGCCGTTCGGCCCACTGATCTGTCCCATCGACTGACCGCTCGACGCGTTGAACGCATTGATCATGCCATCGCCGAAATTGCCGATCAGTATTGCGCCGCTCATCGAGCCGAAGTTCCCGGGCGCTTGCGCAATGCCCCACGGCGCGTTCAACGGACCGCTTGTCGCGAAGCGTTGCTTCAGGTTGCCTGCGGTGTCGTACACATCGACCATGCCGAGCCCCGCGCCCGGGACATCGTCGTGTTTGGCTGCGTCTTGCATCGCGTAGGTGACGAACAGATTCGAGCCGATCGCCTGAATGCCGAACGGCGCGAAGCCGGCTGGAATCGCCGGGTCCGTGAAGGCGCCGGGCATCGCGACCTTCGTGAACGAGGTATCGAAGACGTCGATCTTGTCGTTATGGAAGTCCGTCGCGTAAAGGAAGTTGCCGTTGTTCATCGCGGCGAGCGCGAGACCCTTGTAGACGGCGCCGCCCGTACCGTCGTCGTACATGACGAACGCATTGGTCGGCCCTACGGCGGGCGCCCAGGCGGTGATGGTGCCGCCTTCGCCCGTGAAGATGAACGCAGCGACTCCAGACTTGCCGTTTTCCGTGACGCGGAAGCTTTGTGTTCCATTGAAAACGATGCCCGTGGGCGATGCGGAGCCGTTCTTGCCGTCGGGTATCGTAACGACCAGCGATTGCGGCACGCCATTGCCGTCATAGAGCGTCGCGACGTTGGTGCCGTTGTCCGCGACCCAGACGAAACCTTTGGGATTGAAGGCCACGCCCCAAGGGTTTTTCAGATTAGCGTCGGTGTGTGCAGCGGGCACCGCGCCATCGGATACGAGGGCCGTCGCTGCGAATGACGACTGGACGGGTGGGCTCGCGCTGCTCGAACTCGAACCACTGCCGCCACCGCCGCCGCATGACATCAGAGTCGCGACGGCCGCGCCGCATGCAACGACGCCGAATAGAGCGAGTAGAGACTTCATGACCGCACTCCTTGTTCTGCCCAAAGGACTTAACGGTCAATGAACGAGAACGGCGCGGGGTTTATTCCGGCGGAGAGCGGCTTATTTCGCGGCAGATCTCGTGCAATCCACCGGTTGAATCCGCGCCCCACGACCGCCACTCGGTGCGCCGCCGATCGCTTCGCTACCTACAAAAGCACGCGGCACGCTGTTTGCGACATTGCTGTAGCGCAGGCGACAACTGTCTGCGTCTATCTTCCAGTCCAATTAAGGAGGGGCGGATCATGAGCAAGGCAACCATCACACTAGTCGCGGCCGTCGCCGCACTCTCGCTGTCGGGCGGCGCTTTTGCGCAGGCGGCCGGAGGTCAGAGCGGCAGCGGTTCGACCGGTACAGCCGGCAGCACGGCTAGTCCGTCGAACCAGATGAACGGCGCAACGACGGGCGGCTACGGCATGCCAGGCACCACCAACTCGGACAGCGGCATGGGCGCCAAGGCACCGAACTCGGGCCTGCCGAGCAGCAATAGCAGCTCGACGTCTGACACCACCGCCGCTCCCAAGAGCAACAACACGCTGGCGACCCCAAGCGTGGTGTCGCCAGCCGCTACCGGCCATTGACAGCTGGTAAGAATGACCGTGAGCCGCGAATCAGCGCAAGCACAAAGGGCTGCGATCGCAGCGACATAGGTGCAATTGCCACCGGCGCGCAGTTTCCCGGATATCAGGCGCTAGCTAATACGACCGATCTACGCGGTTCCATGCTGTCGCTATTCGACATTTCTCCACCGGGAATTACGCGCCGGGTTTCCAGGCAACGCGTGAACTCCAGGATTTACGGCTCGCATCGGAAGCCGCGGAGCCGGGTAGGCCGCGCGTTGCCGGTCACTCGATGCCGTGCATGCGCGTATGGCCGTCACACGCGAACCCATTTTTCACAATATCGATGCCAGTTTGGGCAATCGAAGCAAAAGTCCAGCAAGCAGATAGCACAACGCGCAAGCGACGCTACCCGTGACCCCAAACTTCAGCAGAGGAGCTGCGGGCACGTTTCTCCACGCCAACGCGACGGCAACCAGAACGGGCGGATGGATAACGTAGATCGTGCAGGCACGTCGCGACAGCGGCTGCCACGCGCCAACGAGTCTGTCGAAGCGTCGCTGGAAATTGCTTGCGAGAAATAATATCGTTCCCCACGCGACAAATGGCTCCCAGAACGCGTAGACGATTGCCAGCGGACGACCGCGCAATTCAGGAAGGTATGCGCCAAGAAAGTAGACGAGCGGCAATATAGGTAACGTGATCAGGGTGACGCGCCACTCGGTCAATGGGTTGCATGTGACGCGTAGTGGCTGGAGAGCGGCGCCTGGCATGAGCATGCGGCCCACCGCCTCCCTATTGAAGCCTCATGGAGAGGCTCAAAGCCACGTGCCGCCTTGTCGCGCGCTCGGCTCTTGCGCAAGCGCATCGAAATCGTGAATCCAGTCGAGGTGATGCAGCATGCTGTCGCGCGCCCCTAGCCGCGCGTTGCGTTCCTGCGCGGCGGGGCCGTCCGGCAGATGCAACACGTCCGCGGTGCTGATCGACGCGTACTGCACCTTGCGCGTGCGGCCCCGGCGCAGACGCTCGTAGGCTTCCTGCGCTTCTCGCCACTTGCCTGGGCCCGCCTTGGCGAGTTGCGCGGCCAGCACCACGGCATCCTCGATCGACTGGTTGGCGCCCTGGCCGTGATGCGGCACGAGCGCATGCGCGGCATCGCCGATCAGCGTCACGCGGCCCTTGCTCCAGCGGCCCAGCGGCGGACGGTGAAACAGGCCCCAGCGCTGACTGATCGGCACGGCCGTGATCATCTGCACGACGGCCGGATGCCAGTCCTTGAACAGGCGCAGTTGCTCGCCTTCGGTCGACGGCATGACCCAGTCGCGCGACGGCCACGGCGACGGATGACGCTCGACCAGCAGGAAGTTCTGATCGCCCTTGTCGCCGATCGGATAATGCAGCAGATGGCCGCCGGGCCCGACCCAGAACTGGATCGTCTCCGGATCGGGCAACAGGTCCATGCGCTCGGCCGGCACGATGCCACGAAAGCCCGAGCAACCGGAATACAGCACGTCGTCGTAGCCGAGCATCCAGCGTCGCGTGATCGAGCGTGCGCCGTCGGCGCCGATCACGAGATCGGCATCGATGCGCCGACCGTTGTCGAACGCGAGACTCACGCGATCGGGATGCTGCACGAGATCGATCAAGCGATGGCTGAGCTCGATGTGCTCGAGACCAACTGCCTTCGACAGCACCGCCTGCAGATCGGCGCGATGAACGCCCCAGTACGAGCCACCGAACTGCTCGCGATAGCTGGGCATGCCGCGATGATGTCCAATGACGCTGCCGCTGCGGCCATCACGATAAATGAGCCCGGGTACTTCGGCGCACACGTTTTCGAACGCAGAGCGTAGCCCCATGCGCTCGTAAAAGCGCGTCGCGTTGGCCGACAGTGCGACGGCCGCGCCCACTTCGCGCAACTCATCGGTCTGCTCGTAGAGTTGCGCATCGATGCCATGTTCGCGTAGTGCGAGCGCCAGCGTAAGGCCGCCGATGCCGGCGCCGACGATCGCGATGCTCAGATCCATCCGGTTCATGATTGTGTCTCCGATATGCGGGTTTATCGATTCGGGCCACTCTGGAACGCGCGCCCGGCGCGTCGCATGCGGATACCGTGTTGGTATTTTCAGCACTAGACGATCATTGCTCAATAAGATGAAATGAATCTACTTCATCACTGAAATGAATGACCTTAGGTCATGCCGAGACCATGGAACTGAGCGATCTCGATCTCAACCTGCTGCTGCTGTTCCAGCGGCTGATGCAGGAGCGGCGCGTGGCGAGCGTCGCCGAGCAAATGAACATGAGCCAGCCGGGCGTCAGCAATGCGCTCGCGAAGCTGCGCCGCCTGCTCGGTGATCCGCTGTTCGTGCGGGCGCCGGGCGGCGTGGTGCCTACCCCGTTCGCGCTGCGTCTCGCGGAACCGGTCTCGCAGGCGCTCTCCACCTTGCACGCCGCGCTCAATCCGGTGACGGGCTTCGATCCGCTGCGCGAGATCCGTACGATGACGATCGGTATGACCGACATCGGCGAAGTCGTGTTTTTGCCCGCATTGCTGGAACGATTGTCGCGCGTCGCGCCAGGCATCGCGATGAATACGGTGCGCAATACGAGCGTCAATCTGAGCAACGAAATGGCCGACGGCCGGGTCGACCTGGCGATCGGTCTGTTGCCGCAGTTGAAGGGTGGTTTCTATCAGCGGCGTCTGTTCGATCAGCGCTACGTCTGTCTGTTCAGACGCGCTCACCCACTCGAGGACGCGCCGCTCACGCTTTCCGCGTGGCGCGAAGCCGAGCATCTGGTGGTGGTGTCGGCCGGCACCGGCCACGGTCAAGTGGACGAGTGGCTAAAACGGCGCGGCGTGCGGCGTCAGGTGCGACTGACGGTGCCGCACTTCATGAGCGTCGGCTACATCCTGCAACGTACCGACCTGATCGCCACGGTGCCCGAGCGCCTCGCTCTGGAGTTGGCCACGCCGTTCTCGCTCAGCCTGCGCGCGCTGCCGATGACGCTGCCCGCCGCGCCGATCCATTTGTTGTGGCACGAGCGCGTCCATCAGGATGAAGGCAATCGCTGGCTGCGCGAGGTCGTGATCGACCTGTTCGCCGATACCGTGGCGGGTGGCAGGCGAGCGCGGGACGTGAGGAAGAAATAGGCCTCCGTTTGTAAGCGTCGATCGGAAGCTTCGCGCTTACTCGAACGTTCCGGTTCGGACTTCGCCGTTGCGGGTGTAGCGCGTGATCAGCACGCCGCCGGGGGTGCTCGTCGCGTGTGCCAGCGTGAAGGCGGACGCTTGCGCGTCGTTGCCGAACAGGCGTTTGCCGTGCCCGAGCATGACGGGATAAATCAGGAGTTGGAGTTCATCCACGAGGCCCGCCGCCAGCAGTTGGCGCACCATGTCGCCGCTGCCGAACGTCAATAGATCGGCACCGTCCTGAAGTTTCAGCGCGCGTATCGCGTCGGCAAGGTCGCCCTTCAGTGCATGACTGTTGTGCCAACCGAGCGTATCGGATCGATGCGTGGCCACGTGCTTGCGGACCTGATTGAACTGGTCGGCCATGTTGCGGTTGCGTGAATCGGCCGGTACATATGGCCAATAAGACGCGAATATGTCGTACGTGCAACGCCCTAGCAGCAACTCGAACGGCTGCGCGAGCAGATGATGCACACTTGCGCCGATCGCTTCGTCGGCGTAAGGGACGATCCACCCACCCAAACGAAAATCACCACTGGCATCCTCCTCGGGCGCACCGGGTGAAGCCGCGCGAGCGAGCATCGCGCGGTCGGCGCACAATGACTGGACCCACGGGTGCCTGCGCCGCAGGTGTGAAGGTGCGCACCACTCGCCAGCGCATGGTCGGAACATCGCCCGACACAGTGATGCGGACATAGCAGCCGGCGTAACGTCCGGTCGCCCGTGGCATTTCGTTCGATGGCCGATGGGTCTCAGCGGCCGTATTTGGCGTGCCCGTGCGACGCGTGGCAAGACGCGAAGCAGCCGCTTCTGCCAGACAATACAAAAAAAGCACTGCTGTGGCCTGCCCACACAGTGCACAAAGACAACATCACCAGAAACATGTCCGTACCTTCAGCAACGACCGGATCGTGCGATTCCGCGCGGTTATTCACCCAACCGAAAGTGCTCGTCATTGTGGCGACCGTATGCTGCCTGCTGTGGGGCAGTTCGTACCCGGCAATTAAAATTGGCTATGCGTTGCTCGGAATCACGCAAAACGATATTCCTTCAAAGCTGATCTTCGCAGGCTACCGGTTCGTGCGGTCTCGCCTACACGACCGGCGTTCGCGGTTCGATCCTGAATTCGACAACGACCTTCTTCAGTGCGCTGCTTGCCCATTTCATCTACAAGAACGACAAGGTCTCGCCACGCAAGGCACTTGGATGCCTGCTGGGATTCGTCGGCGTGATGGTCGTCAATTTTGGCGGCGGTCTGTTTGAATTTGCGTTCACCTTTTGCTATCCGCGATATGTCTGAATGAGAACATCATGGAATTGAAGAATCTCGTCGCGCTGGTGCTCGTATGCGGGGGGATCTGGCTGGTCACGCGGCCGGCGCAACGGAGCGCTGGCTATTCGAGGGCTGGCGCGGCTTTGGGGCAAGGTCGAGGCTGTCGCCAAGGCCAAGGCTGAGCTTGTGGGGGTTCCGAAGCGCCGACTCCCCCTCAAACACTATCCGACGCAACCGGCAACCCCTCCGTCCTCCACCGCAGCATCCCACCGGCAAGATTCGCCACCTTGCCGAACCCCGCCTTCGTCAGCAACACGCTTGCCTGCGCCGAGCGCACGCCGGACCGGCACACCGCGACCACCGGCCGCTCGCGCTCCAGTTCATCGAGCCGCCCCGTCAATTGCGACAGCGGCACCAGCTTCGCGCCCGGCAGATGACCCAAACGATCGATGAACTCGGGCGCCTCGCGCACATCGACGATCTGAAACGCGGCGCCATGCTCGAGCAGCGCCATCGGCTCGATTTCCCACACGCCGCTAAAGCGCAGCGTCAACGGTGCCCAATCCGGCGTTTCGGTCGCAACTTCGGCGCCGCCTTCCGGCTGCCCGCAACGCATGTTTGCGGGCACCGCGACCGCCATCTGCTTCGGATGCGGCAAATTCAGGTTGTTCATGTAACCGGCGAAATCACCGACGTCGACGTCGCCGCCCAGACGCGGATTGAAGCGCCGCTCCTCGGTCACGCTCGTCACCGTGATGCCGCGATAATCGTGCGCGGGATAGAGGAGGCAGTCGTCCGGCAGTGACAGGATCTGCTCGCGCACGGACGCGAACAACTGCTGCGGACTGCCCTGCTGGAAATCGGTGCGGCCACAGCCGCGAATCAGCAGGCTGTCGCCGGTAAAGGCCATGCTCAGATCGTCGAGCACGTAGGTCAGGCAGCCGTTCGTATGGCCAGGCGTCGCGCGCACGCTCAGATGACGCGTGCCGAAGTCGATCCGATCGCCATGCGCGAGCGCTCGCGTGACGCCTTTCGCCTCGACGACCCCGGCAAGCCCGATCTCGCTGCCGCAACGCAAACGCATGCGCCATGCGCCGGTTACGTGATCAGCGTGCACGTGGGTATCGAGCGTCGTGAGCAGCCATAGGCCCAGCTCGCGCAGCAGCGCCTGATCGCGCGGCACCTGCTCGTAGACGGGGTCGATGAGCACCGCCTCGCCGCTGTCGCCGAGTAAGTACGTGTAGGTCGACGAAGCAGGATCGAACAGCTGACGAAAAATCATCTGTATCCCTTAGGAAGGTCGGCGAGGCGGCCGCAAGCGGCCGCCTCGCCACATCTGTCAGCCCGGTTGTTTGGTGGTGCGCAGATACGGTTTGATAGTCTTGAAACCAGGGAAAATCTGCTGCGCCTCGTCGTTGCTGACCGCGGACGTGATGATCACGTCTTCGCCCTGCTTCCAGTTGACCGGCGTCGCGACCTTGTGTTTGGCGGTCAGTTGGATCGAATCGAGCACGCGCAGGATTTCGTCGAAGTTGCGGCCGGTGCTCATCGGGTAGGTCAGTGTCAGCTTGATCTTCTTGTCGGGACCGATGATGAAAACCGAGCGCACGGTCGCGTTGGTCGCGGCGGTGCGGCCCTCGCTGGTATCGCCCGCGTCGGCCGGCAGCATGTTGTACAGCTTGGCGATCGCGAGGTCGGTGTCGCCGATCATCGGGTATTTGACGGCGGCGCCCTGCGTTTCCTCGATGTCCGCGGCCCATTTTTCGTGGTCTTCGACCGGATCGACCGACAACCCGATCAGCTTCGCGTTGCGCCTGGTGAACTCCGGCTCGATCTTCGCCATGTAGCCCAGTTCAGTCGTGCAAACCGGCGTGAAGTCTTTCGGATGAGAGAACAGGACCGCCCATTGGTCGCCGATCCAGTCGTGGAAATCGATGGTGCCCTGCGTGGTCCGCGCGGTGAAGTTGGGCGCGGTGTCATTGATACGAAGTGACATATTGCCGTCCTGTGAAGTCGTGGTTAAGCGGAAGACCCGAGCCAGGCCTGTCTGCAACGGTCCAACACGAGCCCGGTTAATCTCGGGGATTGAAAATCACCAACGCTCACAACGATAGATGAAGCTTTCGCGGCGCATACACGCGCGGCAAGTAGGGCGTCGCCGTGCAGAAGAAGCTCGAGATCGCCGCCTGTCGGGCGAATACGTGCATTGCCGCATCGCGCAGTGAGATTTCAAATATAGCGCGTTACGCACAAGCCATGCTGACACCCATCGAAGTCAGTCCGGCTGGCCACTTCGAAACGGCTTAGGGGAATGACGTTTACCGGTAAATCATGGACATTCGACTCACCGGCGTGTGTTCGATAGCGCACAGATTTACCGAGCCTGATTTGATCAGACCGTTCGGTCGTCCACGCCATGCGAGCAAGCGCGAGGCGCGTCGGAGCGTGCGGTACTGAAGCGCTTGCAATAAACGCAGCCTCCGTCCGCTCGAAAAACATCTGCTGAATGCTCGCCATGATGGCCCGGTTTGACGGCGCAGTGCGGATATTCGCGATTGCGGCGGGTCAGTCCACAGTGCCTGGCGAGTCAGGCGAACCCGGTTCGTCAAAGAACTGCCAGATCGCCTTTATCGATAAACGGTCGGAACATGGCTCGCGGACGCCGCGCATTTTTCGGAGACGGGATAAGCGGCTTTTAAGGTTGCAGGGCGTACCTTCATATCCACACACTGAATACCGGTCACCCCGTCGATCGCTATCTGTTCGCGGTCCACCTCAGCGTGAAGATCGACTCGCTTTCAATGCAGTTAGCGTGGTCCATTCGATCCATCGAAATTTGCCTATTCACCAAGGAGCCAACTTATGAAAGTACTTATCGCTCATGCGATCCTCGCAACCACAATCGCCATTCCAGCGCTCTCGTCGGCGCAGCCCCTCACTCGCTCCGAGGTGGAAGCGAACGTCATACAGGCCGAACAGAACGGCACGCTCCATCAGTCGAAAGTGCACTATCCGGACGAGAGCAGCCCGCGGCAGGCACACGCGAATAACGACTACGGTTCAGGGCCGGTAGTGAATTCGCAATCCGGACATCGCCTTTCCTTCGCAACGCCCTCAGATAACGCGCTTTTCTCGCATCACTGAAGTGCTGGTGAGCGTTCGACATTCCATACGAGCGCGTTTCGATACTTCTACACGCCTAACTTCCGGTTCTCATTCGGACGTCGCGCGTCCGATCCAACGTCGATATGAAAAAGCTAGTGCGCTCGATTGACTTCATTCTGTTGACCGCCGCGTCGGTGGGCCTCGTCATGTTTGTCGTCTGGCGAGTGGCGACGGTAAAGGGGTGGTTTTAGGCTCACGCGAAACGCTTGTCCGTTAAAGGATCGCCCTGTGGTTGGCGTTCCGAATCGACATTGCACCAATACCTCGCGGAATGAAACCTTTCGCATGCTTCGCGAATGTGGATGAGCCGCAATCAAATACTAAGGAGTTCTGCGTTCCCACGTCTGCGAAGCATGTGCAGCTTCCACCACCAGGTCTTCCGGGATACCTGCGAATCGCGCCACGATATCCGATACCGCGTAATCAGTCGAAACAATGCCGTCATAATTCATCCGCACAATCCGACGCCACCAACAACCACAAGAAAGTCTCGTGATGCCTCATTTTCGCGTCCCTCTCCCGCTGCGCCTCACGGTGCTCGCAAGCGTGGCGGTACTCGCCGCGTGCGGTGGTAGCAATGATTCTTCTACGCCGAGCGCCTCGAACACTTCGACGACGACGGCGACGGCCACGATCCCGGCGCCCCCTGCCGACCCCGGTTTTGTCGACAACGCCGCAATCCCCGACGTGCCCGCGTTCGTCGACACGATTGCGACTAACCAGCGCGGCGATGCGCGATATGCGACGCTCGCCACGAATGCGGGCGTGCGTGTCGTCTCGCGATTCCTCGACATCTGGCAACCGTTGACCGAGATCGTCGATGCGGGCGTCTCCGCGCCCGCCAATGGTTCCTTTCCGGCTGTCGTGCAGTCCACGTGGACAGGACTACCCAATGACGGTACGCCGGGTGGGGCTGTCGTGAACAATGCCGTCCATGCCGCAAACATTCAATTCGTGGTCACCGAGACGACCAACCGGACTCAGGCACAGGCCGACGCAGCCTACTACGACGACCGGCGCGGCAAAGGTTATAGCGTGACCGATGGCATGGGACCGCTCACCAATGCGTGGCGCGCGGCGGCGCAGCAGGTAACGACCATCACGTCGATTCCGGCGGATGCGACGACCGTTCTGTACAACGACAACGGCAACAACATCGGCGTCGGCAGCAGTGGCGGCAACACCAGTTTCGGCCAGGTTGTCGACCTGCTCAACATCATGGGCAACAACGCGTCCACCGAGCCGGCCAAGCGCTTCTACAAATACGCCCGGCCATACCGCTGGAGCACGAGTGTCGTGGTAGATCCGACTCTGGTGCCTGCCGAGAGCACCACGCCTTCGACCGATGGCGGATTTATCAGCGGTCACGAGGCGGAGGCCATGCGCGACGCGATGACGATGGCCTACGTGCTGCCGGAGCGGTTCCAGGAGATGGCGAGCCGCGGCCTCGAACTTGGCGAAAACCGCATTTTCGCCGGTATGCACTCGCCGCTCGACGTCATTGCTGGTCGAATGTTTGCACTTGCGGCGACTGCTGCGAATCTTTCCGATCCGAGCAACGCCACCTTGAAGAGCGCCGCATTTAGCCAGGCGCACGCGGCCCTGATGCAGTCGACGAATACCAATTCGACGAGCTTCGCCGTTTTCGCCCACTCCGGCACGGCAGCGACGGACCGCTTCGCCGACTACGCGACGAACAAAGCGGACTTCACTCGCCGTATGACGTTCGGCTTTGCTGCGATCGAATCGACCAATGCGCCTCCCGTTGTGCCGAAGGGTGCGGAGGTGTTACTGGAGACGCGCTTTCCGTATCTGAGCGCTGAGCAGCGCCGCGTGGTGCTCAAAACGACCGAGCTTCCTTCCGGCTATCCGGTCATGGACGATGCGGAAGGGTGGGGCCGCCTCAACATGTTTGCAGCCGGGGACGGATATGGTGCGTTCCATGGCAGCGTCATCGTTTCGATGGATGCGTCCCAGGGCGGATTCAACGCGTCGGATTTGTGGCGCAACGACATTGCCGGCGCAGGGAAGTTGACGCTGCAGGGTAGCGGAACATTGAAGCTCGGCGGCAACAACACCTGGTCGGGCGGCTCCCAGGTAAGCGGCGGCGTGCTCGAGGCCGATTCTCCGAATGCGTTCGGCACGGGCGACGTGTATGTGGGTGCGGGTGGCATCACCATCGCGGCGGCGTCGCCCGTGTCCATCGTCGGCAAGTACACGCAGCTCGCCGGCACGACACTCGAACTCGACATTGACGGTAAAGGCGCCGGCCAACTGCACGTTGGTAATCAGCTGACCATCGCCGGCGGCACGCTACACGTGAAGTTCGTGAGCGGCTATGCGCCCAAGGTCGGCGACACCATCGATCTGATCGATGGCAACGGGGCGACGAAGCAGTTCACGACGATCACGGTCGACGGCCACAAAGCGACGCCGGTCTACTCGTCGACCGGCGTGTCGGTGCACATCGATTCGTAATCCGGCCATATTGGCGTGGCTATGCGTCGCCCGGATAACCCGCTGTCTGTAATGCGGAGCGTCCGGCTATGCCCGTCTGTCGTTGATCGTCTAAAGCGGCGATTCCTTCGTCAAAAACCGCCTGATGGCAATGGAGACGATTTCTGGAAACTCTTCGTGAATCGCGAGTTTGCCCTTCATGACCCATTCGACCTGAACATTTGGCAATTGTCCTAACGCCTCCATTTCGACACGCGATTTCGGCGGCGTCTGATCGCCGTAGATCACGAGGATCGGAATGTTGGCTCGGCGCGCAAGATCAAGGAATGCCGCACGGTTGGCGACCCGGTCTAGCGCACCGGTCACAAAGCGTACCGAACTGTGCCGGGCTCCGGGTGCACGGGTGACGGCGAGTTTGGCCGCGAGACGATCGCCGCCAAGCCAGTCAGGATCGCTGTAAACGTGTTCTCTCGCCATCATGGTGATGACATGGCGGCTGACGTTGAGCCGGTAGAGAAGCGGGCCAGCGAGGGGGTGATCAATGGCAGAGCGCACACGGGAGAACCAGGCCCGCTGGCCACCCATCATCGTCGGCAACGGGCCGCGCCACGTCGGTGCGATGAGGACCAGGCGATCAACCGTATCTGAGCGCAAGACGGCCTGGTAAAGCGCATAGGTGGCTGCATGTCCGGCCGCCACAATGGCGTGCGGTGGTGCCACGATGTCGCTTAAAAACCAGTTAAGAAACTCCGAGAGAAGCTCCGGCGACCATTCTTCCTTTGGCCGCGCCTGATCGCCGAACCCCGGCCAATCAACCGTCGTCACGTGAAACTGAGGCGCGAGCAAGTCGAGCAGCGGGCGCATCTCCAGGCGCGTGGAAATCGTACTCAGGGCCGGCAGGAGGACGACCGAAGCGCCGCTACCGGCCTCATCCACGTCCAGCGCGAACTCTCCACTGTCCCACTGGCAGCGTATCGTCTTCGTCATTGCCTTTCCAATTTGACCTTCATACGAATCACGCGGTAGAGATTGATGACCAGTTTAATTAGAGGACGGTCTCCGGCCATGTATGGATGCGTTTTTCGTGCTGTGGAGTTCTACGGCTGCCTTGTGCCTCCGGCGATCGCGCCCGAACACCAGGGAAAGGAAGTCGAAGCGTCGGGCTGCCAGCCGCGAGGGCGCTGCTCTGTAGCTCCAGACGCCCGACGTTTGCATCGCGGGACTGCCTGGAAATCAAATGCGCCACGCCTGTCTTTGACGTTTAGCCATCGGAGACGCGTCGTAGCAGATACACGACAATCACTGCGGAACCGCTGACAAAGATTGCCAGCCCGATCGCTTTACGCGCGAGCGTGCGAACGCGCGCGCGGAGCGTGTAACGCACAAACCAGGAACTGGTTCTGCGCAACATCATTCACTCCATGGACGCCTTGACGGGCGCGTCGCGTCGGGGAGAGACAGCCCCCTATGTTGCCGGAGCGCAGGCCGTATCGCGACGTTTACTTGCCCTGATCTTTGCTTGACAATCTTTACCACTTCGAGCTCTTTGAACTGAGGATAGCTGGATAGAGCGGGTAGATGCCGGTATCCGGGCATTCTGAAACCGGCAACTGCAATTATCGCACCTCGGGTTCAAAGGCACAGAGCAGATGCCTTACGGCCTACTGACAGGGTCTTTGCACCAGCCGGTCCGGACCAAATCCAGGCGCACATGAACCGGCCCGTTTGGGCATTGGCGCAATGCAGGGATGTTCTCAGGAGGAACTGCGGCGAGCCTTTGCCGGTTGCCGCCACTGTTCAAGGAAAAACTGCAAGCCGCCTAGTTGCTGTGCGATGTAGCCGCCCGTGGCCATCGATTCCGGTGCGCGCCGGTCGCCTGTAGGCGGGTACTCGGCGGAGAAGTCCGCTGTACCAAACACGATGTCCCAGATCGGGAAGACGGCGCCGTAGTTACAGGAATTGCGGCCGGCCGCGCGCAGGCCATGATGCAACCGGTGAAAGCGTGGCGAGACGATCAACCGGTCCCCGAGCCAGCCGAACGAAAGCTTGATATTGGCGTGGCTCAGGCTTTCGATGAAGCGCATGAACAGGAACAGCAGTGGAAACTGCAGCGGCGGAATACCGATCGCGAGGCCGACGACGCCGAACCAGATTGCGGCGACCAGATCGTCAAGCAGATGGTTGCGGTCGTCCGACCAGAAACTCATCTGCCGCTGCGCATGATGCAACGCATGCAGTGCGTACCAGCTACGGTATGAGTGCGACAGGCGGTGACGCCAGTAATCGGCACAGTCCAGAATCAGCGCGTACGCGATGAAGGTAATGACCGGATGTCCGAGAAGCGGCGGTATCAACGTCTCAAGCGTTGGCGGTATGTAGCCGTGATCGACCACGAAGCCGTTCACCCACACCTGCACCTGGTAGAACAGCAGGAAACTGACGACAGGCAACACCCCGACGCGGTTGAGGATCGTATAGAACGCGTCGGTTACGACGGCTTTGCGGTCATCCCAGCGTTCGATCGGAAAGAGTGCTTCGAGCGGCCAGCAAACCGCATACGTAACGATAACCGCGAAGAGGCCATAGACGCAGATCAGCGCCCAGTCGAAGGAAAGCTCTTCCCATTGCATCCAGCCGAAGTGATACAGCAACGGCAGAACGAGATACTGGTCGATTTCACCGGCCAGCATATTGAAGAATCTGTCGAGAAATATCAGCATGATGGGCGTTAGAGCGTTTCGGCGGTAACGAGACCTGGGCGGCTCATTTCGGTGGTGAGGAAGATGCCGTGCGGCGAGCGTCCGACATCGATGGTCTCATAGTTACCGCTGGCTGGATCGAGTACGGCGACCTGCTCCCGGAAACGCAGCGTCACCCATAGCTTGCCGTCGGGGCCAACAGCAATATCATCTGGCCCCGCAGCATGGAACGGATAGGTACGACGAAGCTCGAGGGTGGTTGGATCGAGCGCCACCAGCGAGCCGCCGATCCGGTTGCTCACGTAGAGCGTCGCGCCGTCGGGCGTAAGAAAGACATTGTGCGGGCCGACGCCGGTTTTCACCCGCCGCAGCACGTTACCCGTCACTGGATCGACTTCCGCCACATGGTCGCTGCCCATCACGCAGACCAGTACCTTGCCGTTGTGCCAGAGCACGCCGGCGGGGGTCGATCCGACGTTCGACTTCCAGCGGATCGTCAGGTTCGTCAGGTCGAATGAAACGAGCGTGCCGGACTCCTGCATCGAATTGAAGCTCCAGCGCGAGTCCGGCGAGAAGTCGAGGTGGCTCGGCATGCCGCCGGGCGAGAAGCGCTTGACGAGCGTCAGGTCGTCGGGGCGGTAGATGTCGACATAGTTGAGCCGCAGTGCATTGACGACGAGGTAGCGGAAATCCGGCGTGAAGCCAAGCTGGTACGGATCGGCGATCACCTTATGGCCAAGCGCCAAACCAGTGTGCGGGTCGACAATGAACAGTGCATTGCCGCTGGCGTCGGCAATATAGAGCTTGCTTCTGTCGCGCGAAAGCGCCCAGTGACTGGGTTCGCGCAACGTCGGCAATGTCCGGACGATCTTGTGCGACGCCATGTCGATGACCGAAACGCTGGCTTCGCCGGAATTCATTACGATAGCGAGATTGGGGGGCGCCGCGCTGGCGATACCTGAACGAAGGGCGAGGAAAGGCGACAGGCCGAGACTCAGGGGAATGGCCAGACTACGGCCAAGTACTTCGCGACGTGAAAGCTTCATGGAGGGCATGCATGAGAGAATTAACCATTCATTCTGCTGGATGGATTCACCGTCACGCAAGGACGAATTGCGAATGGCGCTGATATGGAGCGATGCTCAAGCGCTTCCTGTCAGTAGCCTGACAAATTTCGGGCGAAGCTGACGATGCGCATGCGATTTCGCCGTATTTGACCGAGCTTCCCGCGGCCCCGGGCGCGCTTTGCGCAGCACCCGCCCCGATCATCCGCGGAGTTTGGCCGTTGTATATTGCCATCACGCGCTAAAGAACCTGGAGTAATAGCAGTGCCACGCTCGTCCAGAGAATTCGGGAAGTGTCCATGAACAGCACTGCCGGCAAAAATACGCTCACAGATCGCACGACTGTTGCGATTCGCGATGTGCTGGCCGGCAAACGACGCGGCTTGCGCTCTGCGCTGCTGTTCGCCGGACCCGCGGTGATTGCCTCGATCGCCTACATGGACCCAGGCAATTTCGCGACCAACATCCAGGCCGGTTCCCAGTTTGGGTACACGCTGCTGTGGGTGGTACTGATGGCCAACCTGATCGCCATGCTGTTCCAGGCGCTCTCTGCCAAACTCGGCATCGTGACGGGCCGTAATCTGGCGGAAATGTGTCGCGAGCAACTGCCGCGCAAGGCCGTCTTCGTCATGTGGTGTGTCAGCGAAGTGGCTGCGATGGCAACCGACCTGGCCGAATTCCTCGGTGGCGCAATCGGCCTCGCGTTGCTGTTCAAAATGCCGTTGATGGCCGGCATGGCGGTGACCGCGGTGGTGACATACGGCATCCTCGTGTTTGAAAAAGGCGGCTACCGGCCAATGGAGATCATCATCGGCGCGCTCGTTGCTGTGATCGGTCTGTGTTACCTGATCGAATTGTTCATTGCGCCCGTCGCATGGGGACAGGCCGGATTGCACTCGATCTTGCCCTCAATGCCGAACCGGGAAGCGCTGACCGTTTCGGTCGGTATCGTGGGCGCCACCGTGATGCCACATGCGATCTATCTCCATTCCGGGCTGACTCAGGGCCGGACTCCGGCGAGCAACGCGAGCGAGCATCGCGCACTGCTGCGTTTTTCGAACCGGGAAGTCATCGTTGCGCTTTTCTTCGCAGGTCTCATCAACATGGCCATGGTAATCATGGCCAGCGCGGCATTCCATGCCGGCCACCGCGACGTCGCGGAAATCGAAACTGCTTACCATACGCTCACGCCGTTGCTCGGTGCGGGCGCGGCGGCGGTTTTCCTGATTTCGCTCATCTGCTCGGGTATCTCCAGCTCCGTTGTCGGCACCATGGCTGGCCAGATGATCATGCAGGGCTTCGTCGGTTTCCGGATTCCCGTCTGGGTGCGACGTCTGGTGACCATGGTGCCGGCGTTCGTGGTGGTCGGCCTCGGCGTGAATGCCACCCAGGCGCTGGTGATCAGTCAGGTCGTTCTTTCGTTTGCGTTGCCGATCCCGATGGTGGCGCTGGTGCTCTTCACCCGCCGCAAAGACATCATGGGCGAGTTCGTCAATAGACGGCTAACGGACATTGCAGCGATTGCCGCGACGGTCGTCATCCTCGCGCTGAATGCGGTGCTATTGCTTCAGTCGTTCGGCGTCAGCATTCCGGGCATGCCTGCAAGCTGATGCAGCCCACCCGGACTCTTTGGGGATGGGCCGCGCTCCCGGTGCGATGGACGGCGAAGTTTGTTCGCTAGCCATCGACTGACCGCTGGGGGACCAGAGGTCCTGCTCCAAAAACGGCTTGTCGATTCGTTCGCTTTCGTCTGTGATGCCGGTGCATGCATAGGGACGATCGCTGCTTCCATGTTCGCCTTGAGTTGTGAAACATACGGTAAGAACGGCGTTGACCCATGGGCACCTGGCTGGCTATGCGGATGAGGTCCGAGGCGGCATCTCCTGGTGCAAGCGTACGCCGACCTGGCGGGCTTCTCCGTTGTCTGGGCTGATCGTCCCAAAGAAAGCTCGCCGGTGCGAGGCCCGGGGGTGGCTATTTGTACGGTCAGGCAAGCGCCGGGTAATCCGTGTACCCTTCTGCTCCTGGGTGATAGAACATCTCGGGCCGCGGCTCATTGAGCGATGCGTCCAATCTAAGTCGGCGCGGCAGGTCCGGGTTGGCGATGAACATCTGCCCGAAAGCAACCGCGTCGGCGTCGCCGACCGCAAGCAAACGTTCGGCGGTGTGCTTGGGCATCTTTTCGTTGGCGATATAGTTGCCACCGAATGCTGCCTTCAGTGCGGGTCCGAGCCGGTCGTCTCCCAGCGCTTCACGCGCGCAGATGAAGGCAATGCGGCGTTTGCCGAGCTCGCCTGCGACATAGCCGAAGGTGGCCGCAGGGTCCGAATCGCCCATCGACTTCACGTCACCGCGCGCAGACAGATGCACGCCGACCCGGTTGGCGCCCCATATGGCGACGCACGCGTCCGTGACTTCGAGCAGCAGTCTCGCACGGTTCTCGATCGATCCACCATATGCGTCAGTGCGCTGATTGGTGGAGTCCTGCAGGAACTGGTCAAGCAGATAACCGTTGGCGCAGTGGACTTCCACGCCGTCGAACCCTGCCTTTCTGGCGTTTTCAGCGCCGTGCCGGTAGGCCGCAACCACGCCGGCGATCTCGTCGGTTTCCAGCGCGCGCGGGACCTCCCTATGTGTCCGGGCGATCTTTCACGATAACCGGGACCGCGCATGACCAAACCCACCAGGAAGCAGCAATCTCCCTCCCGTCCCCCTGTAGACGCTCTCCAGTATGAACGGCTCGCGCTGGCCGCCTTTCATCTTTGCGACCGGCAGGGGCAGCAACTCCGACATCTGATTACACTTGCGACCTCGATGTTCAGGAGTCCTGCTGTGACTGCCGAGGAAAGGCACGAACACCGGAACCTGCTGGAGGTGATGATCCGGGCTCGGCGAGAACTATCACTCGACCAACCGCTGCGATCACGAACTGTTCACGGTGCTTGCGCTCGACGCCAAGGGACTTCCTAACCGCCAACTGACACCGGCGGACGCGGCAGCGATTCTCGCTGACGCTGCGCAGGGCGCGAACGGGAAACTGGCGGCTATGGACGCTTCGTGGACAAAGCACTAAGGAAGCGCTGATCAATGGACCAACTGCCCAAGTTGCAGACGAGATGCCGTCGAATTTTCCGGATGACGAAGCGAATCGATGCTCAACTCGGTGAATTGGACGCGCAAACGAGGCTCCCTGCTCGCATTTTTTATACGCATGACGGATTGCTCCCATGGACCGATCGCGACAGATTTCGCGCAATCACCAGATTCGCAAGAGCGAACAGGCTGAACAGTTGCGCGGTGTTCTTGGCCAAGCCCTTGTATCGCGTCTTGCGATGGTGAAACAGGTTCTTGACGATATGGAATGGATGCTCAACCCGCGACCGGATCTGCGCCTTGGTTCGCTCGACCGCGATCACCAGGTTCTTCAGCGCCCCGTCCTGCATCGCCTTGATCTTTCCCCGCTTGGCAGCGACGTGCCACTTCACGGTCTTGCCCGCCATTTCCTCGCGCTTGTCTACGCCAATGTAGCCCGCGTCGGCGAACGCCTGCTCTTCATGTCCGTGCAGCAGGGCATGCGCTTGCGATACATCCGACACGTTGGCCGATGTGCCAACCACACTGTGGATCAGGCCCGAATCGGCATCGACGCCAATGTGGGCTTTCATTCCAAAGTGCCATTCGTTTCCCTTCTTCGTCTGATGCATTTCCGGGTCACGACTCTTCCCGGCGTTCTTGGTCGACGGCGGCGCTTCAATGATCGTTGCGTCAACCAGCGTGCCTTCCTTCATCATCAGCCCACGCTCGCACAGCGAGATGCCAATCTCGTCGAACAACTTCCGTGTCAGTTCGTGTTCGATCAGCAGGCGCCGGAATTTCAACAGCGTGGTCGCATCAGGCACGTTCTCAACTGCCAGATCGATGCCGGCGAAGGCTCGCAGCGCGATGCTGTCATACAGCGCGTCTTCCAGTCCTTCGTCCGACAGCCCGTACCACTGTTGCAGGAAGTAGATTCGCAGCATTCGCTCCAGGCCAATCGGCGGGCGGCCTGGCGTGCCCTTCGGATAGTGCGGCTCGATTGCCGACAGCAAGCGCTGCCACGGAACGACCTTCTCCATCTCGGCGAGGAAGCGTTGGCGCCTCGTCACTCGCTTCTTGCCTGCAATTTCCGCTTCGGCGAAGCCGATCTGCCTCTTCATCAGTGTGAGTCTGTTCCGTGAGTTGCCTTCTATAACGTCCTCAGCTACGCCAACGATGACCACCGAGCTGAATAAATCAGCGCTTCCCTAACTGGCGTCGATCACTTACGTGAAAAGCGGCTCAATGCCGCTTTTTTTGAATGGTGATATTGGAAAATTTATCTTAAATTGAGATAGGCAGAGCAATTGTGAATAGTTGTCAAAACGGTTTTATCTCGAATTAAAGTCATTGACCATATCGCGTTTTGGATGGTTAATTCGTCGGGTGTGTTCTGGAAAAACAGCAGAGGTCAGATGGAGCAACAGAAACAGGATGAAGCCATGGGCAAGGAAGAGTGCGACCTTTGCCGTATCACCTATTCAATCTACTCGAACTTCCCGCCAATGCCGTCGGCAATGGCGCTGAATGCCGAAACCGGCGAATGGTTTCCGTTCGACACGCTGAAGTCGTATGCAACTGGTTACGAGATGGCCGAAGCCCTGGGTTACGCGTGGGCGTGCGATTGTCGCGGACGCTCCCCTAATACCGTGCAGAAAAAAGGCCCGTTATCGCGCTACGGCGCAACGCCCTGGCCGGTGCTTCCGCAGTCGTCCATCTGTCTCGAATGCATGATTCACGCTGCCGGGCAAGGCGCGATGACCCTGGAGCGCTGATGATTCCCGCCTCTGTCAATGAACAGCTTCGACAGTATGGGGAACGGCACTACAGCGGCCACGTGCTGGCGCTAGTGGACGGTATCCAGTACCAGCAGCATACCGGCCAGCAACTCACGCCCGAAGACCACATGACGGTTTCGCTGTTCGCGGGCACGAACGACATGGCACTCGCACACGCGGGGCCGTGGCTGGTTGATCCGAAGACGGCGCGCGACCATCTTGCGGACCTGGGCGAACTCGAACAGGCCCGCCCTGGCGTGATCTGGCTGATTACCTCAGAAAGCCTGGAGAGGCAGGCCGCAAAGCTGCGCCCGCACCTGAATACCGGCATACCGAAAGGACGAGCCGCCCTGCTGCGCTTCTGGGACCCCAGGGTGCTGCATGCGCTCAATGCGGTATGCCACGGCAAGACCGAGCGCGAGCTTTTCAGGGCTGCCGACGCGTGGCACTACCTCAACGAACGACAACGGCTCACCATCAACGACAATGGAATTTACTGAAGGGCAATGGGCGCTTCTGAAAGCCTATGAAAACCGTAACTATGTGGACTTTATCCGTGGTCATATCGTGCGCGATTATCCCGCGCTGGCCAATGATCCGACTTTGCGCGACCGGCTTAATGCGGCCTTCGCGCGAACAAAGTTACTCCGCTTCACGCATGACGTGCCGATAGTCGATTTCCTGTATGTGGAAGCAACGACGCCGGAGTTTTACAGCGTTCCGGCGGTCATAGCATGGCTGTACAAATCAGGCGTTCCGGGTGAACAGCGATTCGAAATGTTGATGCAGGCAACGGGTAAAAGGCAACAGGAAATGAAGGAGAAACGGTGATGGGTATTCCATTCCCGGCGACGCTCGCACGCGCAGCAAACGCAATGACGCAGGCAATGCCTATGCCTGTTCCGGTCCCCACCGCCGCACCGTCTGCTGGTCCCGCAGGCAGCAGCGGCACTGGCGCGGGTGCAGACGGCGGATGGGACGAACTGCCGCGTGACCGGAGCCGCGAACGCGAAAGGCCGTGCAAGTGCCCCCCGGAGAAAGGCGCACTGGTGCGAAAGAACCACAGCATGAACCCTGAGCCGCGACGCTACCAGGCGCGCATTACCGGCTTCGAGTATGCGATAACAACGGACGGAAAAGGCCGTGAGACCGCCGAAGGCTGGAATATGGAATGGGACTGGCTTGACATAGACTTTGATGGGTTTCAGCATTCCCAATGTCTCTTGCAGGAAGCCAAGGGAAATTACGATCAATTTTTCAAAGAAAATAAGGAATTGAAATTTCCATTTAAAGGATTCACAAAAATGCAGGAGCAAATAGCAACTCAAGGAGAAGCTGTTCGCGCCAATCGGCCGAGCAGATTAATGTGGTACTTTGAGACACCGCAAACGCGAGCTTACATGATGAACACACTTCGCCAGTTTGGCGTGCCTTCGGTCCATCAACCGTGAGTGATTATCGTGAATTTACTTGAACAACATCGGGATCAAGCTGCCGGACCAAAAGGCGCATTCGAATTTCATCTTCAACGCATTAAAGCCATTGTCGACTTTATTGCAACCAAGGACGAAACCTTGGGTGGGAACTGGTATCTCGCAGGAGACACGCAACAAGATGCACTTCAATATGAGGTCTTCGCCAATGGAGCAGCGTCGAAGGCTGCTATAGATGTTTTGAAGGCAGAGTATGGACATGGGAAAAAAATTGATCGACCGAAAGTCATAGGCATATGGAACGGAAGACAAACTGACGGCGCGACCGCCATCATGTCCTTAATGATCGACACGGGAGTTATTTCCAATAACATCGAATTGTCTCTGGATGAGAAAGCGAATGGTCTTTCGCGGCTAGGCAATTACAAATCCGTGGCCGAAGTTGTAGCCAAAGTGGCTGAGCTTTATCGCTCGCTGTATGTGACGTTCGGGCCGCGCGCTTATCAGGATCAACAGGTCTTTGATGACCGCTTAGGCGTAAGCTGGATGCTCTACCTACCGCACGCTCTCGCGCCGGCCCAGGTGCCGGAAGCGCGCGACTTAATCCCTGTCATGCGCGATGGCAAGCAGCAAGGCACGATCATCGTCAGCGTGACGGATGAAGTCTTTGATGTGAACAACCGGGAGCACGTCAAGGCGGCTAACGATATCGAAATCCGCCTCGCCGATCAGGACCTGTTGCCGCGTTTCGTTGATCTCTGAGTTCGGCTCGCTATCCCCGCTTCGGCGGGGCCTTTTTCTGCGAAGAGACCCGCTACTGCGCGGGCCTTTTGCCGTTACGCCTGATTCCAGCGATTGGGCCTCAGGGGCGATCCACCACGATGCCACTTGCGCCGTTCTGTTGCGATTTTCTCCAGCAACTGCAACACCTCTTCGCGGTTGCCGGCTTTATCCGCCTGTTCCATAGCGGCCCGGTATTCATCAGGCGTCGGCTCGACACCATCACAGCACCGGTTCACCACCACCGTAAGCGCATCCATCGGCGGGCCGACATACCGGGCACGCAACGATGACATCGCATCATGCGTGAGTTGGTTCAGATCGTCGGTCTGCAACACGGCGGCGCTGATTCTCAGCACGGGTTCCATCCACGCAAGCAATTCTGACGAATGCTGCTTTCGCACTTCGAGCGAACGAAGATTGTCGTAGCAGCGCTTCCTGTTGTTATGGTCGAACGTGGCGGGCGCGAAACGATACGTGAACTCGGTTCGCGTCCATCCGAGGTACTCACGCACATAGGAGACATTTGCACCAGGCCTCATTTCCCTACCTCCAAAAGGCAAAAAAAATCCGCACACGAAGGTGCGGGCACTACCACACACGTCGCAGTCCGGGGATGGGACCTCGACGCTTTACAACGCGATGCTATCCATCCAGGGTGGCTGCGGACGTGCGCGGGCGCTGCGCACCAGTCAGCACATTTCTCCCTTCCGTTTTGCACCGGTTTGTGCAGGAACGAAGCGGTCTTATGCTTGTGCTGGCAACTCGAAAGCGACGCATTCCATGTCGAGGGTCGTTTCGTGCGATGTCGTCGGGAAAGGGTATGTCGCGGCGTGTTCTACGATTGCATCGCAACAGAAAGTACGTCGTAGTGAGACGACAGGTCCTGGCCGGACAATCCTGGTGGACAGACCGCGCCCTCGCGCTTGCCGGTCAGTAGGTCTGTTCGGTAATAACCCGGGCCACTGTTTCCAGCGACCGGCGCAGCGTGGCCAGATCGACGGACCCAATCGCGAGGCGGATGGCGTGAGGTACATGCGTCGATGTCGCGAACGGCAGGGCCGTCGACACTGAAATGCGCTCACGCATCAGCGCCATCGCAATCGCGTCGGCGCGGACTTCCTGCGTCAGGGGGATCCAGATGAAGTACGACGCTGGATGGCTCATCGTCTTAAGCTTGCCGAGCGCTTCGGCGGCAAGGATTTGGCGCGTCTTCGCATCCCGCCGCTTCTCGTCTTCGAGCCGGGCCACCGTGCCGTCGTTTATCCAGTTGCAGGCGATTGCCGTCATGGTTGCGGGAGTGTTCCACGTCGTGGCCCGGATTACCCGTTCAAGCCTGGGAATCCATTCGCGTGGTGCGCAGACGAAACCGACGCGCAGACCTGTCGCGACACTCTTCGACAAGCTCGAGACATAGATCGTCGTCTCCGGAGCAATCGATGCCAACGGCGGCGGAGCATCTTCTGCGAGGTATGCGTAGGCCCCGTCCTCGATGAGGATCAGTCCATGCTGTCGAGCGATACCGACAAGCTCGCGGCGCCGCCGCGCGCTCATTACCCAGCCAAGAGGGTTGTGCAGCGTCGGCATTGCGTACACGGCGCGTACGCGTCGTCGCTTGCATAGGGCCGTCAACGCGTCCAGATCGGGGCCGCGCCCCGCGGCTGGGATCGGCACGAGTTCCAGTCGAACGGCCTCGGCGGCCAGCTTGAATCCCGGGTAAGTCAGCGCGTCCACGGCAACCACGTCGCCGGGTTCGAGCAGCGCCATAGCGGCCGTCGTCAGTCCGTGTTGCGCGCCGCTCACGAGCAACGTCGTTCCGGCTGTTGCTGCCAGACCTCGGTTCGCCAGGTGGCGTGCCGCAGTAGCGCGCTCGTGCTCGCGGCCACCGTGCGGCTGGTATCGAAGCAGCGACTCGAGGTCGCCGGCCGCCGCGAGCTGGCGCAGCGCTACCCGAAGGAGGTCTGTCTGACCCGGTGCAGAGGGATAGTTGAAGCTCAGGTCGATCGTAATGGCGCTCCAGGCGTGCAAGTCAACGCCTTGGCCGCGAGGAAGTGGTTCCTTGACGAATGTGCCACGGCCAGCTTCGCCGCTCACCAGACCCATCGTATGAAGCTCGGCATAGACACGCGTCGCGGTGACCAGCGCCAGGCCCTCGCGAGCAGCCAGCTCGCGGTGCGTGGGCAGACGCGTCCCGGGGGGAAGGCGGCCGTCGCGGATGTCAGCCGCAAAGCGGTCAACCAATTGCTTGTAACGGGCCCCAGGCATGGCTCAATGTATCCATGACAATAATTTGATTGTATTGATTATCGGCCCTACCATGATCTTGCACAACCTCTCCATCTGCCCGAGGACGTCATGCACATCACCATTCTGACCTTTGAAGGCTTCAACGAACTGGACTCGCTAATCGCGCTGAATATCCTTAACCGGGTCAGAAAGCCGGGCTGGCAGGTATCGATTGCCAGCCCAGCGGCGAAGATCCGTTCGATGAACGGAGTGGTCCTGGAGGCGCAAGCGTCGCTGAAGGACGCTTGCGAGGCCGACGCGGTGCTGGTCGGCAGTGGAATACAGACACGTGGAGTGGCCGCCGATGCCGCGCTGATGTCGCAGTTGCGGCTCGATCCGACGCGCCAACTGCTGGGCGCGCAATGCTCGGGCACGCTGATACTCGCGAAACTGGGCCTGCTGGATGGCGTTCCGGCCTGCACGGATCTGACTACCAAACCGTGGGTCGAAGAGGCGGACGTGCCGGTGCTCAATCAGCCGTTCGTGGCGAAGGGGAATGTCGCGACGGCAGGCGGGTGCCTGGCGTCGCAGTATCTGGCCGTGTGGGTGATCGCGCGTCTGGAGGGCGTCGAGGCTGCGCGCGCCGCGATGCAGCATGTCGCCCCAGTAGGCGAGAGGGAGATCTACGTGACGCGGGCGATGGCGAACATCGCGCCATTCATCTGACGCAAAACAGAGGCGCTTCGCACGTCCTTCAAAGCCGACATTGCTGGAGTCCAGTCGGTGGTCATCGTTCTTGTTTTCAAGCTCCTCGTTACGCCGCTGTTGCTATTGACCGCAAGCCTTGCCGGTCGTCGCTGGGGTGATGCGATCGGCGGTTTGCTGGTGGGAATGCCGCTCACGTCGGGGCCGATCTCAGTGTTTCCCGCACTGGAGCATGGACCCGCCTTTGCTGCGCAGGCGGCCTTTTGCATTGCCTATTGCAGGCTGGCGATCTTGGGATGGCCGACGGCTCTCGCGGGGGGCTTCGCGATATTTTCTGTCGTAGCGACCGTTCTGCAATGGAGTGCGCTGCCGCATACCGGCCTGTTTCTTTGTTGCTCATCGCAGGGCTCGTGGTCGGTGTGACGCTTTTTGCAGCTTATGTCGGGGCCAAAACGAGCGGAGTGTTAGCGTCGTTCCCCTTCATGGCGATCGTCACCGAGCGACAGAAACGGGTCGACGAACTACGGTTCCCACGTAACTATCAAATGCGGTCACGAGATGCTGGATCGCCTGTTCGAGGTCATCTGCCGGCGTTTCAAAAGACTGATTCAGTGGCATCGCTTCCCTCGACGTCAGGGCTGCCAGCAGTGTGGCGGTCATCTCATCGTAGCGATTGGCCCTTTCCCGGTCATGTGCTTCCGGTTCCCCGCTCCGAAGGACTTCTATTACCGCGGCGGCGCCGCAAACCACCCGCACCGCGACGGTCAGGTTCCGCAGTGGTTCGAGCCGCGCAGATCGCCGCTGGCCCTCCAGGAGCATACGTTCTCTCGCAACTTCAAGCCGTGAGCTGGCCAGACCGGCTTTGCGTTGGAGGCGATCGAGGGTGGCGGTCGATCCTCCAGCCATCCGAAGCGCGGCGGACGCGAATGCCATGTTGGCCGAAATCGCGGCTGAGATCACGGCATTCAGCGCGTTACTCTCCTTCTGCGGCCAGAGAAGAAAGCTCGCCGCCACGCCTACGCAGGCACCGACGAATTCATTGGTAAGACGAGCGACAATCAATCCCTCCGCCGGATGGATGAAGTCCGACATCAGCATGAACATCGGCGTCAGGAAGACAACGAACAGACCGTAGTTGACCAACCTCAATGCGACGGTCACCGCGGCAAGCGGCAAGATTGCCAATGTCACCGCAACCGGACCGGACAGACTCGTCAGAAGAACAGCGGCGATCGTTGCGCCGATGAGGCTGCCGCATGCACGCTCCAGCACGCGCAACCATGTATTGGCGGAAACCGGTTGGGTCACGACGATTGCAGCGATCACCCCCCAGTATGCAAACGTGACACTCAGCGATGTGCCGATCATGAAAGCGAGCACCGATGCGACAGCCACCCTCAGCGCATGGTCCCAGACCAGCCTTTCAATCTTGACCGCGCGAGCGGCGGCAGGCGCGGGCGTCTCGGGGTCCATTGCGAGCGCGTGTCGCCCGTCCGCGAGCCGAGCGATGGCCCTTGCCGCAAAGGCAACGGCGCTTGCCGTTTGGCCCCTCCGTTCAGCCGTCTGCCGCAACAATGCGTGTGCTTGCGCTATCAGCGTATCGGCAATGGGCAGTTCTTGCTGTGCCTGCGCGGCCACGCTTTGCAGCAACTGTCGCAGGCCCTGGAGCAATTGCCGCGATCCATCGTCGTCGGCAATCGCTGCGTTGCGTCGGGCATGACCGATTGCGATCAGCGTGGAAAACACCCTGCCCGCGGCATCGACGCCCGGCCCGAGATCAGGGCCGTTGCGAACATCATGCGCCGCCAATGCCCTGCCGCGCTCGATCGACATGCGCACCCCGCGACGATGAACGGTATCGAACTCGGTCCAGCCCTGCACATCCATTCCAGGCCGCGAATCCAGCGACTCCAAAAAACCGGCCATGTCCTCGAGCCTGCCGAAGATCGTCGCGAGCGTGAAGCCCGCGGACTGTGGGAACGGGACGGGCCAGAGGAAGATGCAAAACAGCATGGTCCAGGCTGACCCGAGCAGAAAATAGCCACCATGAGCGAGTGCAACGGCAAGCGGCTCGGGCGACGCAATTCCGATCACGACCGCGAGCGAGGCAACCAACCCCGCCTGCGCCGGCATAGGCCCGAGCGAGGGCTTGTAGGAGCGTGTCAGTCCACAAAGGAAGACCAGGACAAACAGGGTGACAATGCTGACGGCATAGCCCCAATGCGCGGCATAGGACGCCAGCGGCATGACGACAACACCCATGGCCGTGAAGATGGCCATCGCCTTCAGGCGCTGTGACCTGGACCCTTGCGGATCGCAGAGACAGTTCCAGAACGCCGCGACGGCTCCGAAAGCGATATCCGAACGACCGAGAATCGCCGCGGCACAGAGCATCGGCGCCATCGCAAGCGCAGCGTGTATCCCTTCCGCAATCCCGATGCGCTCGGGCGTTATGGCGAAGACATGACCTTCAGCCCGCAAGGTCCGACGGCTTACCAGGGATACGAGCTTTCCTATTATTGTCATCGCACCTTTGCTGCTCACGAACGTTGATTGCTGGAGGACAAGGCCCATGAAATGGGCGCCCCCCCCCCCCCCCCGGATTGACGCTGCCAGCGCGCTGAGATAGCCGCCCACTCCGCGCTGTGAACGTCTGCTTTTCGCGTATGCGACTGGTGCCTCTGTTTCATTTGCAACACTCCCGCCGCTCATGCGACGTTCATTGTGTTGCATCGACCGGTTGAATCCGCCAATGCGGAGGAGACGTACACGCAATCAGCTTTGGGCGGCCGGGCGGCTAGCCCATTTAGAATCCACGCAGTCTTCCACTGCGGCGGGCTACGAGGATCGCCGCGCGTATGTTCATCGAATATGCGATCGCGGACCTCTCTAAAGAAGCCGGAGAAGGAGACTCGATCTCAGCATTAACCGATGCCCACAGCATCGAGTCCCACCTCCTCGCACAACCAGTCGCAGAAGCACTTCACCTTCTCCGTGTTGCGCTCGTTCACGCGATACGACAGAAAATGCGTCTCGCGGGAGACCGGCTCGAAGACATCCGCGCCCAGCTCAACCAGTTCGCCGCGCGACAACTCGCGCTCGGCGAGACGCGTGGTTTCGAGCGCGACGCCCATGCCATCGACAGCGGCGGAGATCGCGAGCGCCCCGCGATCGAACGAGGGCCGCGCCCGCGACGGGAACGGGAGTCCGTTGAGCGCGAACCAGTCGGACCACGTCACGCGGCTGAGCTGGGAATCGATCAGCGTCATTTCCCCGATCTGCTTCTCGATGGCAACGCCGCTTCGCACGAGCGCAGGCGAACACATCGGCACGATGCGTTCTGCGCCGAGCGCGCGTGTCACGATGCCCGCGCGCTCGTGTGCGACCGCGTATGAGATGGCGACATCGACTTCATGCACCCGGGTGAGGTCGATCGGCTCGGGACCGGACGACAGACGGATCGTCACGCCCGGATGCGCCTGCGTGAATTCAGGCAGGCGCGGACCGAGCCACTTGGCCGCGAAGCTCGGCGCGCTGTGCACCGCGAGCACTTGCGCATCGGGCGCGAGCGCGACCTCGCTGCATGCCGCCTCGATCACATCGAAAACGCGTCCGAGGCTCTCATAAAGGCGCCGTCCTTCCGATGTCGCTTCCACCCGCCGATTGCGCCGATGAAACAGCGGCCGGCCGAAATATTCTTCGAGCTCCTTGACCTGATGACTGATCGCGGACTGCGTCAGATGCAGTTCCTCGGCCGCCAGCGTGAAGCTCTCCAGCCGCGCGGCCGCTTCGAAGGCGCGCAGCAGCACGAAATTGGGAATTCGTCTCATGTCTTTCACCGAAACATGAATGTGGTTCATCTTTGTATGAACAGCCATCGTTTGTCAATGACGGCAGCGACCGCGACCATAGGACCCATCGAAGCAATCCGCTTCGACCGGTTCAAACCTCACTTCAAAAAGGAGTCGACCCATGGCAGCAGTGATGGAAACGCGGCCGCAGGCGCTGATCAAGGACGGCAAGGTTTCGATCTATCAGCCGGAACAGGAAGGACTCATCTTTCCGGAGCTTCCGTCATTTTCGAATCCCGCCGCGCAGCGGCAGCATGTGAAGGAACGGCTGGTCGGCGCCTGTCGCGCGTTCGCCCAGCAAGGATTCGACTACGGCTTCGCCGGACATCTGACCGTGCGCGATCCCGAGAATCCCGGCCTTTACTGGACCAATCCGATGGCCATCCACTTCTCGCAAGTGAAGGTCTCGAACCTGATCTGCGCGGACCATCAAGGGCACGTCGTCGAGGGGCGCCATGCAATCAACCGCGCGGGCTTCGTGCTGCATGCGGCCGTGCACGAGATGCACCAGGACATCGTCGCGATGTGCCATGCGCATACGGTCTACGGCACCGCGTTCGCGTCGCTCGGCAGGCAACTCGAGCCGATCACGCAGGACGCCGCGGCGTTCTACGAGGATCACGTCGTGATCGGCGACGAGGCAGGACAAGTAGCCGTCGAGGTGAAGGCGGGTCACAAGGTCGCGAACGCGTTCAGGGACGTGAAGGCCGCGATCCACCAGAATCACGGGCTTCTGACGGCAAGCCGGCACAGCATCGAATCGGCGGCGTTCTGGTTCATCGCGCTCGAACGGTGCTGCCAGCAGCAACTGCTGGTCGAGTCGACCGGCATCGCACCCAAGCTCGTCACCCCCGAACGCGCGCGCTACAGCCGCGAGCACGTCGGCAGCGACTACATCGGCTGGCTGCACTTTCAGGCGATCTGGGACGACCTCGTCGCCACGCAGCCGGACATGTTCGACTGATTCCGTAGAAGCAGTCCGAGCACGGCGACAACGCGAGACGAGCGCTAAAAAACGCAGCGTTGCGCCGCAACCTGAACACCAGGAGACACCACAATGAGTTCCCCCAGTCCGGTTGCATATTACCAGGGCAGAGAGTCGTCCACCTATGCGAAGGTGACATGGCGGCTCTTGCCGTTTCTGTTCCTGTGCTATCTATGCGCGTATCTCGACCGAATCAACGTGAGCTTCGCGAAGCTGCAGATGCTGCAAGCGCTCAAGTTCAGCGACGCGGTCTATGGCGCGGGCGCCGGCGTCTTCTTCGTGGGCTATCTTCTCTTCGAAGTGCCCAGTAACCTGATCCTGCTGCGCGTCGGCGCGCGCCGCTGGATCGCCCGCATCATGATCACCTGGGGCATCGTCTCGGCGAGCATGATGTTCGTCAGAACGCCGATGAGCTTCTACATCATGCGCTTCCTGCTGGGCGTCGCCGAAGCGGGCTTTATCCCCGCGATCCTGCTCTACCTCACGTACTGGTTCCCGGCCTCGCGCCGCAGCAAGGTCACCGCGCTCTTCTTGACGGGCATTCCGATGTCGGGAGTCGTCGGCGGGCCGCTGTCAGGCTGGATCATGAATCATATGAATGCATCGCACGGGCTGGCGGGCTGGCAATGGCTGTTCCTGATAGAAGGCATTCCGACCGCGATCCTCGGGCTGGTCGCGTTCTTCTATCTCGACGACAAGCTCGCCGATGCGAAGTGGCTCACAGACTCGCAGAAAGCCATGCTCGAAGCCGGTCTGAAGGACGAAGAGCCGGCTCACGCGCTGCATTCGGTGAAGGACGGCCTGATGCACCCGAAGGTGCTGCTCCTGAGTGCGATCTACTTCTTCTTCACGATGGGCCTGTACGGCGTGAGCTTCTGGCTGCCCACGCTCGTCAAGGCGAGCGGCGTGGCCGATCCGCTCAATATCGGCCTGCTTTCCGCGATCCCTTACGCGGCGGCGGCCGTCTCCATGCTGCTCGTCGGTCAGAGCTCGGACGCCCGCGGCGAGCGGCGCTGGCATCTTGCGTTGCCCGGGGTGGTCGGAGCGGCCGGACTGTGCACGAGCGTCGCGTTCGCCCATTCGACGCCAATCGCGATGATCGCCCTCACGATCGGCACGATGGGCGTGATGACGACAATTTCGCAGTTCTGGGTGTTGCCGCCCGCTATCCTGGGCGGCGCCGCTGCGGCGGCGGGGCTTGCGCTGGCGAATTCGGTCGGCAGCGTATCGGGTGTCGTGAGCCCTTACGTGATCGGGCTGATTCAGACAGGCACGGGATCGACCGGCAACGGCGTACTTGGGCTGGCGGCGAGCCTGATCATCGGCAGCGTGCTCGTCTTCACCGTGCCGGCCGCACTCGTGAACGGCCGGCGCAAGCGGGCTTGAGCGAAGTCCCGCTCCACGCAAAGATCCCGCGATCGCGGGATCATCGCATCAGCTCACTTTTTCTTCCTGCCGATCGCTCAGCACCTGCCCGAGCCGCTCGACGAGATTCTGCCGCGCCCGAGTCGTATGAAGATCGGTCAGTTCCGTCGCGCGCTGCGGGTCGCCATCGGCGATGGCCGCGGCGATGGCTGCGTGCTCGTCCCAGATCGCCTGGCGCTGCCCCGACGACTGCAGCACCGCGCCCATCACCCGTCGCAGATGGACCCAGTGCATCTGCGCGGTCTCCACGATGAGCGGATTGCCCGACGCGGCATAGATCGCGGCGTGGAACGCCATGTCGGCATCGATCATCGCCTTCACGTCGTCGGCCTTCGACGCGCGGCGGCCGTTCGTGATCAATGCCTTGTCCAGCTTCGCGCCGCGACCGGCGGCAAGACGCGCGGCGAGCGAGTCGAGCGCGCCGCGGATTTCATAGAGATGGCTGATCCAGGCCGCGTCGAGCGGAGTCACGAGCAAACCCCGACCGGGCGCGTCCTGCACCAGTCCGTCCTTCTTGAGCAAGCGCAGCGCCTGCAACACCGGCGAGCGCGACACCGCAAGTTGCTCGGCGATTTCTTCCTGCGTGATGCGCGTCCCGGGCGCGAGCGTCCCAGAGCTAATGGCATCGAGCAGCACCTTGTAGACCTCGTCCACGTAGTCGGTGCGCGCCTGAAGCTTGAGCAGTTTCGTCGCCATGATCAAAGCTCGTTTATGGATACAGAATACGGCAAGGGTATAACCGCACCGCGGGAGCGTCAATGTCCGGCGCTGAAGCGAAAAGGTGAATCTCCGCGTTTACCCATAGAGACATCGCCGTATCACGCGACTAATCTTTGGATACAGAGTACGGTGTTCTGAATATCGAGTTCGGCGTTCAAAGTGCCGGCGACTGACAACTCCACCACCTCAAAATAGGATTTGCGATGACGATCAAGGAAGACAAGCTGGAAGGACAGAAGACGAGCGGCGGCAATGTCGTGTCGAAAAAGCTGATTCCGTACGGCGGTTACTACACAAGCAAGGTGCCTGGCCACGATCCCGAGCTCACCGAGACCGGCCCCGGCACACCGATGGGCGAGTTCATGCGCGCGTTCTGGCATCCCGTGTGCATGTCGATCGAACTGACGGACACACCGCGTTATCTCAAGATCCTCGGCGAGGAACTGGTGGCGTTTCGCGATGGCAGCGGGCGCGTGGGCGTGCTGCATGCGCATTGCGTGCACCGCGGCGCGTCGCTCGAATACGGCGCGATCCAGGAGCGCGGCATCCGGTGCTGCTATCACGGCATGGTGTTCGACGTGGACGGCACATGCCTGCATGTGCCGTTTCCGAAGGGCGAAGAGAAGGAAGCCGAGAAATTCGCGTGCTCGATCCAGCAGGGTGCGTACAAGGCGGTCGAGCGCAACGGCCTCGTGTTCGCGTACATGGGACCGCCCGATGCCGAGCCGCCCTTTCCCGAATGGGAAGGCGACTTCACGGTGTTGCCGGGCGACGAGCTTGTGCCGTACAGCAACTTCCAGCATTGCAATTGGCTGCAGGTGCAGGACAACGCCGCCGACAACTATCACCCCACCGCGCTGCATGCCGGCAAGAATGTCGTGAATGGGCAGTACCAGGGCACGACATTCGACGAGGTCGGCGCGGCATCAATGGAAGTCGCGCCCGACATGCACTTCGTGCCGGTGCAGCAGGGCCGCAGCCTCGCCTGCGCGGGCGCGCGTCGAGTCGATAAGGACCGGCTCTTCGTGCGCGTGCAACATCAGGTGCTGCCGAATCTGAGCCTGCATGCGTACACGTCGGAAGACGGATCGAAGAAGAAGCTGTTCAGCCGCTTTCACATCATCCGCTGGACCGTTCCCGTCGACGACGAGAACAGCAAGATGATCGGCTGGCGCGTGATGGGCCCGGGCATCGATACGCGCGGCGTCGGCAAGAAGGAACTCGTCGGCTATGAGTCGATCGACTTTCTCGAAGGACAGGTCGCGATGCGGCGCCCCGAGCGCTTCGGCGAATACAAGCTCGAGGATCTGCCGCCCATTCCGCCGAATCATCGCGAGCGCGAGAACTACAAGGCCGCGCAATACGCGCCCGGCGACTACGAAGCGATCATCAGCCAGCGACCGATCGCCGTGCACGCGCTCGAGAACCCGACGAAGTTCGACGCCGGCCTCTTCCTCTTTCGCAAGTTGCTACGCGATGCGCTGCGCGGCACGAATCCCGCGGCATCGGCGCAGAGCTTCGCCGAGTGGTTCCGTGCGAACGCGGGCGCACCCAACAGCTATTGCTCGGGCAACGTGTTCGAGATTCCCGAAGGCGACACGGTCGAAGAAGAAGTCGCGCGGCGCCGCAAGGTCACGAAGACGATCGTCTCGATCCTCAACGAGAGCGAGCGGCTAAAGGCGGATGAACGCGCAGTGTTCGTGCGCGAGAAGTTCGAGGAACTCGAACAATCGATGAAGAACTGAAGCGCCGCGACAAGCAAGGGGCGCGTTGCGCGCCTCGTGCGGCGAATCGGGATTCGGCAGCACATATGAGGGATCAGGAAAATGGCAAGCAAACAGACATCGAACTCCGACGGCAGCACGCTCCAGTTGCTCGTGCGACAGGTTCGTTTCGAAGGCAAAGGCATCAACTCTTACGAACTGGTCGATCCGTCCGGCGCCGAGTTGCCGGCCTTCACTGCCGGCGCTCATATCGACATCCATCTCGGCGACGGCCTCGTGCGCCCGTATTCGCTGTGCAACGCACCCAACGAGCGCCATCGCTATGTGATCGCCGTGCTGCGCGACGAGCGCGGCCGTGGCGGATCGAGAGCGCTGCACGAGCGCGTGCATGTGCAGGACATCGTGCGCGTGAGCCGTCCGCGCAACCAATTTCAGCTCGTCGACGATGCGCACAGGGTGATCCTCATCGCGGGCGGCATCGGTGTGACGCCGCTCAAGTCGATGGCGCATTGGCTGGAAGACGCCGGCATCGAATACGAAATGCACTACTGCGCGAGAGATGCGGACTGTGCCGCGCTTTCCGGGGAACTCGAGCCGATGCGCGTGAACGGCCGCGTGCACTTTCACTTCGACGGCGGTGATCCGAAGGCGGGGCTCGACATCCGCCGCTTGCTGAGCGAGCCGTCGCACGGCGTGCACGTGTATTACTGCGGTCCAGCTGGTTTCATGCAGGCATGCGCGGATGCGAGCGCGCACTGGCCCGCCGGCACCGTCCACTTCGAGCACTTCAAGGCGCCGGGGCGAAGCGAACCCGCGAGCGCGGCGAACGATGCGGCGGACACGTTCAGCGTGAAGATCGCGAGCACGGGACAGATGATCGAAGTCGCGAACGATCAGAGCATCGCGGACGCACTCGAACAAGCGGGCGTCACAATCGAAACATCGTGTCATGCGGGGTTGTGCGGGACATGCAAGGTGCGGTATCTGTCCGGGGAAGTTGAGCACAACGACTGCATTCTCAACGACGACGAGAAGGCCGAATTCCTGACGGCCTGCGTATCGCGCGCGAGAAGCAAGGTACTGGTGCTCGATCTTTAGCCGAGATGTTCGATTAGACTCGCGATGGAGCTGTAGCCTCTCGAGCGCAAGGGGCCGTAGTCGGATATGAAGCCGACCTTCGTATGTCTCTTCTCACGCACGGACGAAAGGCTGATGATGGCCGGACACCGCCGATGGAAGGGATCGAAGCTAATCTCGCCCACTACCTTTGACAAAGGCGAGCCGGCTCCAGGTCACACCCATCCGCTGATTTCCTCGTTGGGTGGATTCGGTCCGGACATTTAGCACAGTCCTGAAGCTATGGGCGCTTGCTAACCGAATGGTCTCTGCTGCCGAAACATCAAACATTCGGCGTCCTTCGGGGACTGGACCGTGACGTAAAGACATCACCACCATCGCACCTTCCCGCAGCAAGGAGCTGACGGTCGACATCGCCTGACAACGCTCGTCTTCGTCCAGATGCATCCAAACGGCGGAGAGCATCACCAAGTCGAATTCTCTTCGTCGCGAACGTACAGACATGAGATCCGGCAGACTGTCGTCCACCCATTCAATCCGGGAAGACGAATGCAGCCCGATTCCTGCGACGCGCAACGCGTCCACTGGTTCTACGGCCATAACTGTATGCCCCATAGCTCCTAACGCAGCTGCATCGGTTCCGATACCGGCGCCAACGTCAAGAATGTGGGCCGGGGGCATCGGCAAGAGATGCATGACGGGCCTGTGGCTGTTCTCAAATGAGATGTCCTGCCATTGCTCGATGAGCGATTGAGCGTTCTCAGCGTAGCCTTCCGTCCCGCTTACGTTGATGGACACCACCGACTCCACATGTCGCGTTCTCGCAAAGTTGCCCGATTGTCGCCAATCTAGCCCGCGACGTCCAACGTCCGTTCGTGGCCGAGGACTGCCTGACGGCAATTGAATGCGGTCGCCGACTGGACGAAACGTTAGGCTGCTGGCGCTATCTATTCTGTTGACGGCGCCAGTTCATCGAAGCCTGGGCGCGACAAGTGCAGCACTTCGTAGCGTTCGCCTGGGACAACTGCTTCTGGTGTGTCGGCCCAAACCGTGAAGGTGACACGCTCCCAGGAGCGCGGATCAATCGCACAGGCGCTGGCGATCACACTACTATGCCTTGCGATACGCTCGACTTCAGCGACCGCATCTCGCGCGGCCTGCGCGAGATCGGCTTCGCGAGGAACGACCACTCGCTCCCGCGTCGCCGCGCAAGGCAATACGCCGGACGCCGGTCCGCGCTGGCACAGGAGGCCCGACCATGTCAGCACGACGGGCCGTCCGAACGATTCGACGATGCCTTGGAAACCGCCTCCTTCCCACAGGAAACGGTTCATACCAACGGTGTCATTCCACAAGTAGAACGGCGAATACTGGTTGAGCGTCGCACCTGCCTTGTCGCGCTCGCGGATCAGGTAAGCCTTGAGACCAAGGCCAGCGAACGTGTCGGTCATGTGCCCGCGGTCCGCGACGCGATTTCGGATGATCTGCACATCGTAGTCGGCGGGCAAGGTGATTTCATAATGCATCGCATACATGATCGGGCTCCAGATTTTGCTACAACCAGGCGAGCGACATCCATTGCGAGGGTGCCGCCGCCCGCGATTGTCGCTGACCCTGAGCTGCCGTTCGGCCCAGTCTAGCTGCAACGGCTTCTTTGAAGCCAGAACGGCCGAAAGATCGATGAAAGCAGCAGGGCGACTTTCCGGCGAAGACGCTTTGGAGGGGGCAAACCAGGATGCTTTCCGGCAACGCCTCGCTCAGCGACACCACGCCTCGCAGACGAGGCCACAACCGGTTCTGCCCCCCGCAACCGAGGAGTTCCACGATGCCAGCTCATTCGCTCAACTTAAACGTTCGTGTCGCCTTGGTGACCGGCGGCTCGCGCGGAATCGGACGCGCCATTTCGATCGCGCTTGCCTCAGCCGGCGCAGCAGTCGCGGTCAACTATCGGCAACGCATTCATCACGGGCCAAACGATCCCCGTCAACGGAGGCGCAAGCTTCATATAGATCCTTGGCCGCATCGCGCGCGGGCAAGATCCGATGCGCGAGAGGCGTCCCGGTTAGGCGCGAGTAGGTCCGCTTGCACGCGCGGCACCGGAAAAACGGTAATGCATGATGGCGATTCGGCCGGTTCTGCACCCGCGTGTTGCCACTCTTGCAGGCCGGGCACGGTGGCACGGGCGTCGTCTCTCGCGAGTACAACTCGTCCCAGATTCCGGTTACGAACGTTGTCAACAACGGATCGTCCTCGTCGCTGTACGCGCGGCCCGCAGCATGCGTGACCGGTAGCGTCGCGTCGAACTCGGGGATCAACGTTTGCGTTGGACTGCACGCGGTCGAGCCGCGGTGGTCCTTGTGCTCCGTGTGCTTACGTTTATGCGTGCGCGTCATGTTCGCTGTTCAACGCAGCCGTTGGTGGCCGCGAAAGCTGAGGGTATCCGTATGTTGTTTCGTCTTCTCTGAGTCAGTCTAAAAGCGGGTGCCGGCGTGGCATCCGCCAAAGGCGCCGCCACTGGTTGCCGAGCCGTCGCAGCCGAACAGGGAACAGCCGCCGAGCGGCGACGACGCGGCGACAACCAGCGCGGCGACGATGAGTTTTCGTCGTTGCATGATTGCAATCAATGGTGAAGCGGGTTGGTCGCGAAAATCAGCTTGAGCGCAACATGTAGAAATCCCCACGCGAACAGGATCGCGGCCAGCGTATCATCCCATGGCGCGTCATACCATGATCGGCACGGACCCCTTGCTCCGCCGGCGGTTACGCGCCAGACGGCGGCTTTCCCAGGCGCATTCCGGGCACCAGCTGCCTCGCCAGACACTGTTGACCGAGGCGCGCCACAGGTGACCCTTGGCGCACTCCCAGTCGATCTTGCCGTGTGGTCCCGGGTAGACCGTCGACAGGCAGCGTCCGCCACGCGAATTCGCCACTTCCTGCATCTGTTCGATCGTGCGCGTTCTGGCCTTCACCGCGCAGCGGTGGCACCACTGGCCTTTCTTCACCCTGAACCACTGTGCTTTCCAGATGTGACCTTCGGCGCACTGCCACTCCAGCGGCGTTTCCTTGTCGACATATGCTGACAGGCACCGTCCACCCCGCTCGGCCGCAGCCCGTTCAAGAGCTTCCTGCGGGGGTTTGATACTCTGGTGATGGCAGCTCTGGCACCAGTCACCCGCCAGCACGCCCTCCAGGCTGGCGAGCCATGTATGACCGGCTGCACAACGCCAGCGCAGTTTTTTCCTAATGTTCTCGTATTGGGTCGACAGGCACTGGCCGTCCTTTGCCGCCGCGAGTGCACGCGCCTCCTCGAGCGAGTGAATCGTTGCGCGCTCATAGGCGCAAGCCTGGCACCAGCTACCCATGCGCAGCATGTGAATCAGCATCGGGAACCGGTGTCCCGCTGCGCACTCGAACTCGAGCGGCACCTTGTAGCCCTCATACGCGGCCGACATGCATTGCCCACCCCACGCACGCGCGAGTTTGCTTATCGCGGCGAAGGCCCGCTCACGATAGTCGGGCGCGCTGCTTCCGCCCGGTCCGGGCAAGCCGTCCCGTGCACGTTGTACGCGCTGTCTCGTGCCTGCGGGTACCCGCTCTGACCATACCGCCGTCGCGATCGGTCGGGTCCGCCGGGCTGTCGACTTCGCCGGACCTCCCGATCCGGTTTCGTGTTCACGGGCGAGCCGGATGTCAACATCCAGCTGGTCGAGTTCCTGCTGCAGTTCGCGAAGCGTCTTCATCGGGCCGCCCCGTCATGCAAACGCGTTGAGCACAGGCACTCCCGGACGTCGTGTCATTCCGGCTAGTCCTTCTGGCGATCACCGGATGCGACCAGTTCCTGATCCATCAGCGTGAGCTTCAGCGGGGCATCGGCAGACAGCTTCTTCTTTACGATCACGTATTTCCAGCCATCGCCATTGCCGGGATTGCGATAGAACGCGACGATCGCCACGTACTTCGTGTCTGCCTGCATGGGCTGAGACAGGCTGACCGACGCGCCAGGATTGACGACGGCTGCCATACTGGCCTGAAGGTCCTGCGCGAGTACGGTCCTGTCGTTCTTCAGCAGATCGTCGTAGGACACGCCGTCAAACAGCTTTCGATCCTTGAGCTGATAGACGCGGACCGCGAGTGACGTGGAACGGCCTGCGTCATCCGGATTCAACTCGGCACGCGCGGTCAGGTCGACGTCAAGCACCTTGACCTGCCTGAAAAACACCGAGTGATACGCGCTGGAAGTCGTATCAGATACGGACTGCCAGGCGCCGCATGCGGAAAGCAGCAGACCTGACGCGAGGGCGGCCACGGTTAAACGTAAAGGCATGATTTCTCCAGATTCAGGCGGCACGTGGAACCCGATGCGGGTTCGGTCCGGGCGTGGGAAAGACTTCGTAGACGCCGAGCGCAATGGTGATGATGCGTTCCTCATCAGACGGCAACACGACGGTCCATCCCAGCCGCGGTGCCGGGCCGGTCGCAGCCGTGCCGACCGACGGCGCGGGCGCGAGACGCGACGACACCTCCATGCGCAGGTGTACGTCGGCCTTCGTGCCCACATACAGGCGGATGAACGCCATCAGCTCGCGATGCAGCCATGCGCCGGGCAGCAGGTCGTGCGCCTGCTGTCCGTCCGAAGGGCGCAGCGTCACTCGCACGGCGCGGCTGCGATATTCGAGGCGGTTGCCGAGCACGTAGCCCCCGCCAAGTCCGCGGCGCTTGCTGTCTTCCTGAGCGCCGGCGAGCCTGCCTGACGACGTGAGGGGCTGCGGCTGTCCGGCACGCTTGACCGTCGGCCAGAACTCGTCGACACGCACCTCGACACCGGGCACCGCCAGCGCCACCACACCAGCGAGTCCCTCGGGCGTGCGCGTGCGCTGGACCAGCAGACCCCAGCAGCGCGAGCACGCGTGAATCCGGCAGACCCGACCGGGCCGGCTTCTCGCCCCACCCGAAGCCGGCGAGGCACAGGAGGTTGCGCGACTGCGCATCGGTGCCGCCCGCCTGGAAACTCTCCGCGTAGCGGTACTTCTTCCAGGCGCGGTACAGCAGCGCCACGTAGCGGTGGTTGAACTGGTCGAGAAACGCTTCGACGGCTTCATGTCCTTCCTCGCGCAGGACGATCTCATCGATCATGTGCGATGGCACCGCGGCGTCGACGCCATACAGGCCCAGGAAGGTCGTGCGCACGGTCGGCGGCGCATCGGGACGCTCGTCACTAAGTTCCACCGCGGCGATCTCACCGGCCGGGAACCCCAGCCGCGGCCTCGGCCGGAACCTCACCGGCTCGTGCTCCGGCGTGTCTCGCGTGCCGAAGCCCGGTTGATCGGGTACACGCACTTCGAGCAGCCTGCATAGCTGCATGAAATTCATCTTCGGCGCGCGCGCAAGCAACGACGCCACGAGCGGTTCAAGATTCGGCAACTCGCGTGGTTTCATAGGGGAGCGCGCTGCGCCTTGCTGCGCGGCCAGACGGTACGGGTTTGCGAAGGCAGGCTCACGATGGCGAGCTTCGTGAACAGGTTGATCTCCGCATACAGCCCGAAGAAACGGTGCAGCAGTTCGCCGAACAGCATCACGTCGCCCTCGCCCGCGAACGCGTGCGAATCGAGCGTGACCTCGATCAGTACGCCCCGCTCGACCGAGCCGCCCGACACCTCCTCGAGCAGTTCCTCCGACACGTACAGGATGCCGGCAAGGCGCCGGCGGTTCAGCTCGTCGTTGGTCCAGTCGTAGAGCGCCAGTGCGCCCCGCAGCACTTCCGCGTCCATCATCGACAGGAAGTTCGGCGCAAGATGCGACAGCACTCTCCACTGGAAGCGATCGCCCGTCGGCGGATAGAGCGGCAGCGTCGGCGCCACCAGGTTGCGTACACCCGCGACATTCGGCGTGCTCGCGGCCAGTTCGTCGATGCTGGCCTCGCGCAGGCCCTTGCGCGGCAGCATCCCGTTCGTGCCGGTCACGCGCAGCGAAACGCTCTCCTCGGGCAGATCCTCCATCGTCTCCCACGCGTGGCCGCCGAGGATCACCCATGTTTCGTGCAGACCGGTCACGCCTGGCCGCACGCGGGTGTGGAAATACCGTTCGGGCGCTTCATGGCGCAGCATGCCGCCGCGATGCCGGAAGGTGGCGAACGGCACATACTCGTAACGCTCAGCCGTCACATGGTCGAACGATTCGATCGCGTCGACCGAATAGGTTTCGACATGTTCGCCCTGGTGCCCGGCCGGGACGACCCGGTATTCGGTCTCGTGGTGATCGATCACGATCGGCGCGGCATCAAGCTCGAACAGGTTGATGACCGGCGTGCAGAAGAGCCGCACGTTCTCCGCGCTGAAACGCTGGTCGGATGGATACGCGTGCTTGAGCACAAGCTCCAGTTCGAAACGGGTTGTGCTCGCCGGCAGCTTCGCCACGTCGAGGCCGCACAGGTCGACAAAGAGGAATTTCTCGCGGAACGTGAAATATTCGAGGAGCAGCTGGTAGCCGGAAAACGACGCCTCGGCTTTTGGCCATAACCGCTCTTCGGTTGAGAAGCCCGCCGGCTCGATCGTGACGCCGGCCAGCGGCAGCGCCTCGCCATCACGCACTTCGGGGATCCGCCATGCAACCGAATCCACCTGGCGGGTCAGCGCCAGATGCATCGCGAATGCGGTCGGCAGATCGGCGTTCAGATGGAGGCGCACACGGGACAGGTCCGTCGCTTCGCGTCGCGCAGACTGGTCCAGATGGAATCCGAGGCGGATCACCGAGCGGCCGTCATGTCGCACGGTAGGGCCCGCATGCGTGAGGCGCAGCGGCTGCAATGTCACCTCCTGCGTGGTCCGGTAGAGGCACTGCACAGTCCTGGGCGTCGTGCCCTCAGCGCCCGCCGCCGGCGGCACGGGGATGGATGCGGAGCGCACCGGCACACCGGCAGGCACGCTTTCCGTCTTCTGCAGTGTCTCGGCGAGCGGGATCAGCTCGACGACCGACAGCGACGGCATCATGCGCAGGTAGTGTGGCCACAGCAGGCTCACGAGACCTTCCGTCAGTTCGGGCAGTTCGTCGTCGAGCTTCTGCTGCAGGCGCCCCGTCAGGAACGCGAAGCCTTCGTGCAGGCGCTCGACATAAGGATCGCGCTCGCCGACGCGATCGAGGTTGAGCATGCGCGCCCGGTCGGGATGCGCTTTCGCGAACTCCTTGCCGGACTCGCGCAGATAGCGCATCTCGGCTTCGTAGTAGCGCAGGATCGGATCGTCGTTTTCCATGGTGTTCTCTTATTTTCGTTCTCTTATGACAGCGTCAGCGCACGGGACGGGTCGAGCACGGTCAGCTCGTCGCGCAACTGACCGATGCGGTGCGCGAGCGCCGGCTTGTCCGCGTCCTTGCGGCTGCTTGCCGCTTTCAGCGCACGCATCAGCTGGTGCTTGACCTCGAAGATGAGCGCCGGCTCCCAGCGCATCAGCGGCAACGAGCGGGCAGCAGCATCGAGTTCGGTCAGCAGCGCCATCGCCGTATCGGCACGGCCCGCGTGATCGGCGAGTCGCGCCATCACGAGCCGCTGCAGGTAGCGCTGGCGTTCGGTCCGGATGCCGGGCAGTGCTTCGAGCCATGCGAAGGCTGCCTCGATACCGTCGCCGGCCACCATGTCGCGCGCCTGCGCTTCGATCTCGGGCCAGTCACCGGCGGCGCCGTCGTCGCTGTCTGCCGAAACAGGCAGTGGCGCAACGCTCTCTCCCGCTTCGAGGTCGCGCACGACCGCGTGGCGGGCGATCCATTCGAGCGTCGCGTCGTCGGCGAATGGCGTGCCCTCGTTGAACGCGAGCCGCTCGATACCGGGCAACCTTTCGAGGAACAGCGCGAAGTCGGCGCGCAGCAGTTCCCGCCACGTGCTGTAGGGCACACCGACGTGGTCGAGCGCGACGTGCTGGAAATACTGCAGGTCGAACCAGAGGTGGTTCACGCCCTCCATGTACGCCCCTTCGACGCGCTCCAGCAGTTCGTGCCACTGCTTCTGCAGCACGAGCCGTTTCATCTGCTGGCGAAGTTCGCCGCGCGGCGGCACGAGGCGCGTACGTGCGCTCGCATCCGCTGGCGGCACCTCATGGAGTGTGTCCCAGCGGATGCTGCGTACGAGCCGCACGGACGGCAGGTAGCCGTTTTCCTGATCACGCAGCCACGTCGCCATCGTGCGCGCCTGGTCAAGCAGATCGCGCGTGGAGCCGATCGCGCTGGATGTTGAAGGGGAACCTGCCACAGCGAAGGGCGCGGTCGAGTCGGGTTCCGCGCTGCGTGCCGGATCGTCGCAGCGCTCGAAACGGGACACGAGGGGGCGCAGGTTCGGCCGGGCCGCTTCCGGCCACACCCCGGTGCGGGTCACAAGCAGATCGAGCGCGGCGATCGCACGTTCGAGATCGGCCGGCGCGAACTCGCCGCGGCTCTCGAGCAGATCGATCATGCGGGTGGTGGCCAGCATATCGAGCGCGCCCTTCTTCGCCTCGGCGCGTGCGGGCAGCAGCGCCTCGCCGAACCGCTCCACCAGCGCGGCCGCAAGCTCCAGACCGTCCGCGAAGCCAGCCGTCCCATCCTGGCGCAGTCGCGCGAACGCGTAATACCCCACCACCCGCAGATCCTTGCCGGTTTCCTTCGTGAGCTGCTCGCAGGAGCGGACGATCAGGCCGTCGTCAATGCCGGAGAGCCTGTTCGCCTCGTCCTTCAGTCCGAAGAACGCATCCTCGTAGCCCGGATCGCGGCCCACACCGTGGTCGCCTGGTAACGGGTGTAGCCAGGCGTCCCACGCATCGAGACGCGCGCGCACCAGTTGCTCCGCATCACGCGAAGGGAACAGGGTTTTGAGCAGACCGGAGAGCATTTATTCGACCTCCGGCATCGCGCCATGCGGCAGCGGCATCGCCGCGTGTTTCGCTGCTGCAATCGCTGACGGCGGCAGTGGCGGCGGATTGACGGCCGAGAGCTTCGGTCCGCCCTTCGCTGCGCTGGTCACGAAGATCCTCGTCGGCAGCGTGAAGTGACGCAGTTCGAGCACGTCGAGCGGCCCCGCTCCAGCCTCGCTGCGAAGCTGTACACGCAGCGGAATGCCCTGGCTCTGGTCCGGCGTCCAGGTCAACAGATAGCGCGCGCTGTCCTGCGGCGACACCTTCGCGTGCTCAAGCAGCCGGATCAGCCCGAACCTGCCCTGAGCGTCGAGCCCCGAGCGCAACCCGCCCTGCTCGGTCTGCCACTCGATATGCGAGAGATTCTCCAGCGAGTCGCCGGGCCAGATAAACGGCGTCCACTCTTCCTTCTGGTTGAAGTAGTGCAGCTCGCGGCCCGACAGCACGAACTTCATGTCAGTCACGCCTGGTGTCGGCACCGCGCGTAGCTCATAGCGCACATGCGCGTCGCCCGATGGAAACAGCACGGTCGCCACGCGGGTGAGCCTGTTCAGGTCCGTGAGGAAGTCCGGATCGAGTGTGAGCGCGCCGTGGCTCGTGCCATGATCAGCCCCCTGGGCGGCGACCCATCGGTCGCCCTGACGCTCGACGATACCGGCCAGTTGCGTCGTGACGAACCCTGTCATGACGCCGCTGTCCGGGCGCATGAAGCGCGCCATCTCGGGTAGCGAGGCATCGTTGTCGGAGTCGGCGAATGGATAGCGGCCGCCGAACGTCCGGTTCCAGTCCGCGACAATCGCCGTGCGCCAGATGTCGTTCAGGCTCGCCGCGGCCGGCTGCACCACGACCTGCCAGGTCTGGTCGAGCGGTGCCTGAAACAGATCGCCGAAGCCTGCCCATTGCTCGCCGAGGCTCGCAGCCAGACGGCCCGCGTAATCCCGGCTGTCGGCGATATCAGACGTCTTGCCCTGCAGCACGGATTGTGCGGCCGCGCGGGCCATCGCGTCCGCGTCGGCACTGTCGACCATCTGCTGTGCCTTCAGCCGCATCGCGCTCACCCGTTCGAGATAACGCGCGAGGCTCAGGTCGCCCGTGGCCGCCAGCCGGGTGGCGGCCTTCGTGTTTGCGGGCGCGCCCGAAGCCAGGGAAGCCAGGTCGCTGCCCGTCAGGCGCAGGACCGGTCCGAAGGCCACGGCCAGCGGTGCCAGTTGCGGCTGGGTCTGCTTCGACGGATCTTTCTCGTCGGCGCCGACAAGTTGCTGCGCCTTGCTGATCAGCGTATCGGACAGCGATTGCGTCGCGGTGCCCGCGCCTGCCTGATAAACCACTGCGTTCATCAGGGCAACAAGCGGCGAGCGCTGCGGATCGCTAAGCAGCGTCAGCTGGTCAACCGTGCCTGACAACGTCGGGGCGGGTTGCCAGCGCAGGCTGTTGAGAAACAGCTCCCAGGCCCGCGCGTAGTCGTCAAAATAGCGCTGACGCAGTTCGGCTTTCAGCGAGCCGGTCGACGGCGCGCTCGCGTGGACGTCTGAGAGCACCCAGTCGCCGGTCACGTTGCGCTGCTCGCTCGCGTCGTCGATGGCTTTCGAGATCCGCTCGTCCCACGCAGTGCGCGTGAACACGCCCGGTACGGTCACCGCGGTATTGAAAAGCCCCTTGCTGCTCGTATCGCCGAGCAGCGTCGCGAGCGACACAGGCGGATATTTCGGCTTCGCGTCGTCGAGGATCTGCTGGTAGATCGCGTCAGTCGAGTTCTGGATGCCGCGCACGCCGATGATGGTTTGACGCGCCGTGGCCACCAGTGCGCCATCCGGAACGATCGCGAGCGACGAGTCCCCGGCGGGTCCACGGCGCCCCAGGTGACTCGCAAAGAACGCGATTGCATGCTGGCGCAGGTCTTCCCACGTGCCGGGTGTCAGTGGGGAACTGGCCGGGCGCGCTGGCGCGGCCGTGGCGATCAGCTGCGGCGTCAGGAATGAGGCAATCGCCCGATCCGGCCTCGCGAGCATCAGGTAGGTCTTGAGTGTGTCGTACGCGGCCTGGACCTGCGCGTTGCCGCCGCTGGCGATTTCCGCATCCGAGAGCGAGGCGAGCTGGTGCAGGCGCTCCTCCAGTTTCAGACGGATCGGCGCGACGAGGGTGCGGCTGACGGCGTTTTCGTAGCCGGGCCAGGCGGCGGTCAACAGTTCACCGTCGCGGTTCAGGCCGAAGCGTGTAGTCCACGGTGCGCCATCGTGCTGACGGACTTCAAGCGTATCGAGCTGTTTGTCCAGGCTGTCGAGTGCGAGCGCCGCCTGCGCGTGGTCCTGTACGGTCGACAATTTTGTTATCGTGCCAGCCGCTGTCTGGATCGTCGACCGGTTGGTGAAGCCCGACAGCATCGTGCCAGCGATCCAGCATCCGATGAGCGCCGTCGTTACCCATGCCGCCATGGTCGACAGCGAGAAGCCGACGCGACGGCCGTGGATCTTGCGGCTATGGTCGGCGACCGTTTGCCAGATCGTGCGTTGCTGCGGAGGTAGTGGTTCGCCGTCTTCGGAGTCTGGAGCGGGGGCGGTCAGTTCCCGCTCCTTGAACAGTGGCGCAAACAGCAGGCCGTGGACGGCATTGCGCCACAGACGTGAGTGGCCGGTCTGCACGACCAGGTCCGACAATGCTGTGCGGAGTTCCGAAATGTGTCGCGACAGCTCGGCCGGGTACCGGTCGTTCGGATCCCGGCTCAGGCGCACGACGCCAGCATCGGCGAGATTGCCGGAGAGCCCCTCCAGTGAGGCGTCGATCTCGTCGGGACGGATGCGCCCGTTCGACCAGGTGAAGCCGATCGCTTCGTCGGGGCCAAACGGTTCGTTGCCAAAGTCGGTGACGTTCAGCAGATACGCGGGCGCCGCCCAGCGTAGCGCGCGCGCGTGACGTGCGAGCCGCTGTGCGGTGCCCTCCGCGTCGAACGGCGGGTTGGCTGAGCTCCGGTTGCGCGTCACGGCTACGATCGCGTCGGCAGGGCGTCGCCGGCGCAGACGGCGGATCTGGTCGAGCCATTCGGCATCGAGCTTGTCGGTGGTCTGCTTCGCGTACAGCAGCACGGTATCGCCGGTGATCGCGTAGCCGGTGTCCGCGAGCCCGGGCACAAGACGCCTGACGAGCGGTTCGTCGCCTGCGACGAGCAACCAGCGGTCGCGATAACGCCAGCACCAACCGTGACGTTCCCGAAGAAAGTCGCGAAGTTGCGAAACGGAGAATGCAAAGGAGTGTTGCCCGTCTGCGGGTCTGGCGGTTTGCTGTTTTTTCTGGCGGCTCTGCTCGAACGCCCGTGCGACGCGCGAATCCGCTGCCCACTGGCGAATGCCGCGCTCGTAGAGTGCGGCCATGAGCATGCACGCGAACCATCCGGCGACGAGCGTAACGCCTACAACGCTCCGGTTGTCGGCAAGCCAGCCTCGCTGCGGGCCTTCATTCAATAACCACAACCAGACGCCAGCAAACAGCGCTGCCAGCGCACATCCCAGATAGATCAGCACCCTTGCGGAAGCCTTTTCGTTCAAGTCTTCTTTCGACATATCATTGCGACTAATTCGCCGCCCTGTTGATCCAGAATCAGTTGTGGGCTCACGCTTTCCTGCGCGTTTGCAGCGGCAAGTGCCAGTGCAAGCCACGGGGTGGCAACACCCGCATCGCCGATGGTTCGAACCAGCTCTACGGCCGGCGCTTCATTCACGGAACCATCGAGACTCCTCAATGCGGCCGCGAGCGGCTCAACCAATCCCGGATTCCAGACGGTATCGATACCGCCTTCAGCGCAATGTCCCCAGCGCAATGCATTCGCAACCACTTCATCGAGTGATCCGGCAGTGCCCCTGGAGGGCCGGTGTACGCGGACTGGTACCCCCGAATCCGGTGATTCGGCCGACGTGCCGGTCAGCAGAACTGCCGCGCCGGCTTCCGCCTGTCCAGCCTGAATGCCGCCACTAATGGCGCCTCTCAGTTGCACCGCGATCGCAAGATGACGCGCATTGCGCGCTCCCATGTCGAACCAGGCATCAAGCGAATAAAGCGACATCGGCTCCAGCAACTGGACTTTCTCTGCGTACCTCAGCCCGAGCGTTGCCCACGCTCGGGTAATCACCGTCTTTGCAACATCCGCGGTCAGATCCGAATCGAGACACAACCAGACGGTGAGGCCGTGAGCGGCCTTCAGCGGGGCCATCAGCGGCCTGATCAGTTCAACGAGCAGCCATTCAAGCACGACTGCGTGCCGACGCAATTCGTCGGCCTCGTTGCCCCGGAAAAACGCTCGACCGGGAATGACAAGCCCGCCCGAGCCAGCCGGATTTTCTGTGGACTCGCGGGTCTTCATCGCGTCTTCGAGTCTGTTTTGGCCAGCGTCGCCCGAAAAGCGCCAGGACTGCGCCATGACCGCGAACGGCACGCTCGCATCGCCGTGCAGGCGCGCTTCCTTGCGATCAATGGCTGCATTGTCAGCCAAAGCATTGCGCAAGCGGTGAGCCCCCAGAAATCCCCAGCCGAAATACAGCCCCAACCAAACAAGCAGTGGCAGTCCGAACATGCGAATCCAGAACCACGGAGTCTGCGTAGGTCGTCCCGCCGGCCATGTCGCAATACTGGTTGCAGCCCCGGCCGCGACAATGATGACCACCGCGATCAGCCAGGGTACGACTGCCTGTCTCCCATCTGGAATGGCCCCCCGTGCTGGAAGTGCATCGAAGTCAACAGGCATCAGCGAATCCTCGCCGCCCCAGACGACGCGATCAGGACGCATCCGCACCGCGCGCGATGCCCGTCCAGGGCAAGCGGAACATCTCCATCTTTGATTCGATCACTGCCTTCGATGATTTCGTTGTCGCCATGCAGGGGGCACGACACGAGGTCGCCTTTTCGGGCCGCACGGCGACCACGAATCCGGATGCGGTCCGAGCCAGAGATGACCTTACCGCCATGGCTGGTCGAATCACCTTCGAGTATCAAATTTGACATGATCTATTCTATTTTCTTGGTATGAGGTACGGTTCGATCATTTCAGGCTGGCATTTTTGGCTAGATACAATCGTTCCTTTTCTTTCAACAATGACACCAGTCGAGCTCGTGTCCCCGCCATTTCCAAATTTGACGGTGTATTTGTATCCACCGTTCTCAAACGATTCGGCCTCTTTGTTGGCAACATAGTTGCTATCTATCTGCTTGGACAAAGACAGTTCAATTTTCCGATTGGAGCCGGCACGATACTCAAGAACTGCAGCGCCGTTCATATTTCCGGAACAGACAGAGATGACCCTTTTGTCAAGTTTGCAGACAAACACATCGAACTGATCGTCGCCGCACAGACTAACGCTTTTCCCCAAGAACTTTCGACGTATCAGGTTCGCGATCGACGAATTGACTTCATTGCTTAGTTGGCTTGTATAGCTATGAGAAAATAGAGAATCCTGTTTGCGAATCTCGTTCATCAGATCGGGAATGGCGAAAAATATCATCGCGTTGTCAAGAGCTTGATTTCCATCTGAGCCAATGAAACCTGATCTATTTTTTGAGACTGATTGGATTAAATCCGCCATTTCAGTTTCACTGGATTTATTAATCCATTTCGGTGAAAACCGGTTTATCTCAATATATTTTCCGTTATCCAAATCAGACTCGACCCCGCCGATAGTTGTTAGGCCTTCGTCACCAGGATAAAGAAATGTCACATTATACGAGCCATTCATGCCGCCATTTTTCTCGGAAATTGCCAATAATCCGAATGCAATTTTTTTTATGACCGGTGGGGCCTGAACCGGAAATGTATATACTTCTGGAGTCGTCGTCTTTCCGGCCTTGTAGGTCACCGTTGCGAGTCCCCAAATCCCATCAGGACTAGAGGGCTTAGTAGCGCTACTTAATTCCAGAGTAAAATTGCCTCCGGACATGGTTTGCCCAATAAGCTCAGCGGATAGCGCGGGCAGGGACAGAAATGCAACCTGAGTAAAAATTAATATATAAAAGTAGCTGCGAAGATTGAATTTTAACATGCGACATCACTCATTAGTGGGTATCTATAGACCTGCTAAAGCACCTTCGACTTCTGTCGCCTTGGATATATGATTGTTGTACCAATTTGAGGTACCTACGGCGCTCTCAGCGAATACGAAGTGTTTAAGCTTGACATTCACCGCCTTACGGCACTCATCTAGCTTGAGGAGCGGAGCTAGCTTCAGAAGAAGCGAGTTTCTTTCAAACACGTGTCTATATCCTCCGTTAACTGCGATCGTTACATTTAGAAAATCGCTTCGTTCGGCCATTGGATTGATATCCCCCCAAGCGCTGCCCTTTCTCCAGTACCAGCATGCCGATTCCACGGTATGCGCTACTTGCTGGCTTACGATATCAGGATCTGTCGCAATCGAAGGATTGCCAACCGCGCTTCCGTATTTGGTGTAGTTATCGTCATGGGTTAGCTGAATCAACCCTCTGCCATGGAAGTTTGATCCGCCACGGTAATTACTCCATCCCGCAGGGGTGGATCCATCTCCATTTCGGTATTCTTCGTTTGTTCGTAGCTGATCGCATTCATGGGCAAATTGAGCAAGAAAATGGACCTTATGGATGCAATTCACGATCCCGTGCTTTTGAATATTTTCATTCAAAAGAGAGAGAAAGTTCTCAATGGAATAATTGCGAACGCCAGCAAAATTGGCTTTATAAAATAGCCCATGCTGAAGGACGTCGCTCGGCAATATGGCTCGGAGTTGTTCCATGGTTATGGCTTTTCCGCACGAGCACGCTCCAGATAAAAAATTCCCAACAAGTGAGATTGGGTGGACATGATAAACGTCCGAACTCGACGGAAACGGCCCCTTTACTGCATTCTTAACATCGTCCCACCAAACAAGTTTTTTAACGCGCTCGATCTCTGCGTCGTGATACGGTTCTTTCGCTACCCGTTTCAGTACCTTGTCGAAGAAGGTCTCGTATTCGCTTTGGCTGGCCCATTCGCTACGATGTTTCGGGATCAGACGCGACGCACGGAAGCGTAACCATTTGTCGTCCTTGTGCGCGCGCAACTCATCCGCTGCCTGCTGCTCGTTGCGCATCGGTGACAGTTCCCGATACACGCTGGACGCCACTGGCTTGAGCCTTGAGGCATCACCGGTCGCGGGCTTGTCCTCACGGAGCATATGATCCAGCCACGCATCGACCGTGCTGAACATCGTCGGATTGCCGGCGTCGGAACCTGTGACTGTCTCGAAGTCTTTCCATCCATGCGGTGATTCGCGCGTGACACCACCATTGGGTGGCATCTGACGATTGCGCACCCAGCCGCTGATATCAGCATGACGACTGTCGGCGCTTGTCACTTTCCACCACGGTTCGCCGTCTCCATACGCATCGTCCTTGGGTCCCTTGCTCTCGGCTGGCAGCGCATCGAGTGCGGCCTGACTGTAGATCTGGAGCACGGACGTTTCGGGGGCATCTGCGCCTTCTTCATTGATCGAATGACCCGCAAAGAGCTTCACACCCTTGCCGATCCGCAGCAGGGGAAGCCTGTCGAAATCGGTGATCTTCTTTGCGGCCTTGCGACTTCCCGACAGGAAGCTGCTTAGTTCGTCGCCGCAGAACACCTCAATGTGGACCATCCTGTTGTCCCGTGCCGGATCGTCCGGCAGCCAGTACTGCCCGAGGTGGCCGATCAGATCGCCAGCGTTGACGGGGATCGGTTTCCCCGGTATCACCACCTGGTCGCACTGCGCGTCCGACACGATCTCGGCAAGCAGCACATGCCCACGCTCCTTGCTGAGGTAAAGCCAGCCCTTATCGGCACCTGGCTGCACAACACTGGCCACGCGCGGCGGTATCGGCGTGCCTGATTCGATCGCTTCGATTCTTCCCCATTTGCCGGTACGGTCGCGCTCACCGATACGAACCCGCGCCCCTCGGGGCAGGATCCCAAGGATTGTGCGGCTTCCCGCCTCGGCATGAATATTCAGCCCCACCTGCCCAGTCGGGGCTGGGCCCAGGTGCGGGTCAGTTTTGGGTCTGTCCGAGGCGTACTGCGTCACCTCGCAGGACCGTGCCCAGTAGGCCGGTGCCGGCATCGAGTTCTGCTGATAGTCGGCCAGGCTTTGCAGATGCATGTACAGGCTGAAGAAAGTCAGCCGGTTGTTCGCGGGATATTCGAGCGTATGCCGCACCAGCGTGAAAGCCGAGCTGTAGTGGCCGGTCTGGGCAGGCTTGCCGTTGCCGGCCGCAATCTGGCTGGCCAGCGCAATGCGATTCATCCGATAGGCCACCACTTCGCCGACCGCAATGCACCGCGCACCGTGCCTGAGGTCGATCTGTTTCCCGGCGCCGTCCGCCGATACATGAATTCCGCCGTGCCACATGCCAGAACCGGTGATCGCGAAACTGCCACTTCCCTCGCTGGCAAGCCAGTCGTAGAACACGTGTTCGTCAACGATCTCCTTTCCCTTCGCGTCGCGGAACGGAAAGGAGAAGCTGATTATCGGGGGTTCAGGATTTGATTGTGTCGTCATGTCAGTTTCCAGTTAGCCTGAAAATCCCGGTTTGATATGTTGCTGGACATCTTTGAGCGGCGCATCAGACCACTGAGGAAATGCAAAACTGCTACCGTCTGGACCATTGATAGTCAGATTGCCCCTCAACTCGATTTCACCCGCCGGACTGCCAAGGGTGATCTTGCCGCCTGCCAGCTTGATATAGGCCCCCGATCCATCGCCGAGCGTCACTCCCTTGCGCCCGGTGATCATGACTTCTCCGTCGGAGGAGCTCACCACCATGTCCTTGAGCGACATCAACTCCATTGCATCCCCCTGGGCCTGAAACTGCACCTTGCCTTTTACCGAGAACAGCCGAATGCCGAGTTTTGCCGCAAAGAACGAAATCGCGTCGCCGGCCGCAACCGTGATGCGCTTGAGCACGCCAATGTCGAGTCCTGCCCCGGCCGTGACGAACATCTGCTTTGCGGCTGCCAGCTGCATGTGCTGACCGCTCGCCAGTCCAATACCCTCAGGAGCGCTCGCGACGATCACCGGCTTCTGGAGTTTCGCGAGCTTCTGTTCGACAAGCGTACGTTGCTGTTCGACCTCAGCCAGCCACGCATTCGCGGCGCTCGCTGATTCATTGAGCGAGCGCAGTATGTCCTCGCCCTGCTGGAAGGTGGTATCCGCGTTGGGCATTGCGAGCTGCTGGCCCGATGCACCAGGCTGCGCTTCGGCACTGAGCAGCATGCCTTTGGCCGTCCTGGCCGCCAGATGTCCGTCAGTGGTGAGTTCTGCGCCCTGTCCCCGTTCCTTGCCGTCGGTATCGACCATGTGCCCGAGGTTCAGCTGGCTGGACTGGAACGGCGTCATCACGTGGATGTGCTCTATCCCTTCCTTGTCCTCCATCCGCTGCGTATTGCCCGCGGCGGTCACGATGAGGTTCCGGGTGTTGTTGAGGTTATTGACGAGGTCGGGATGGAGACTGTCGTGCATCGAACCAATGATGACGGGCCGATTTGGATCGCCCGCCGTATGGATGATGGCTACCTCCACCCCATCGATCAGCGGAAAATGGTGGCCGTAATTGTCGCCGCTGTATGGCTTCGCGAGGCGCACCGGCCGGCTTGTGCCACCTGGGCTCCAATCGTCGAGATCAAACGGCAGCTTGATCACGTACCAGCCTTGCTCGGTCAGGTACGCGTATTTGTAGTTCCCCGGCGACGTAATACGCGCCGGCAGGATACCGTCGATCACCGGTCTTTTGATCGTATCGAGCGACGTGCGCCACACCCGGTCGGCCGGGATCGCCGTGAGCGTATTGGTGTAGGACTGGCTGCGGCCACCGCTGGATTCCACCGAGGTGATAAACAGCCCATGCGGCGCATCGACCGGGTTCTGGTCGAGCCGTACGACCTCGCCAGCCTCGATGGCGAATGCGTTGCCCGTTGCCTTGTAGGTGATCTGTGTTGCGAGATAGGCTTCGTGCCGCCGCCGTGCAATGCGCCGCCCTTCTTCAGGCGTCTCGTAATGTTCGCCCCAGCGATAGTCAACCGCGTTGGTCGTCTTGTCGCCGCGTGCGGCGTTTTCCTCGACGAGCAACGACACGTCGGCCTGCCGGTGGTTATAGTCGTGCAGGCGGACAGCTTCCGGGACACGCTGCGTATATCGCTCAAGTGTCTTGATCGCATCTACGCCGACGCTTTCGAGTCCCGAGTGTAGCCGGAACGGCACAACGCGCTGATTGCGGGCATACGCGTCCAGATCGTCGCCGAAGACAATCACGGCGTGATCGCGCTTCTGCTCGAAGCGGAACCAGATGCCTTCCTCCGCGCAGATCCGCTGGATGAAGGCAAACGTCGTTTCCTCGCACTGTGTGATGTACTCGTGCCGCTTGTATTTCGCACGCAGCTTGAACTCGAAATCGACGCCCGCGCGGAAGCCATAGTGGCGCAGCGTATCGGTAATGATTTCTTCGACCGACTGCTTCTGGAACAGCCGGCTCGTGACACCGCGATCGAGGTCGGCGAGCTTCGGCTCCATCACGACCTTGTAGCGCGTCTCATCAGCCGAAGTCCCGAGTTCATCGAACTTCGTGATAATGCCGTGGACTGTGTGTGCAGGCGGCATCTTGCTGAACTGCCCAGCGTTCTCGCCGAACATCTTGCGCAGATAGTCCATGTTTGGGTCGATCGGGTCGATGATGAACTTCGCGGGGCGCCCCAGCACCTGATCCATCGGAATTCCGGCCATCGGGCTCGTGAATTCGATCTCGTACCGGTAAAGCTCGCTGAGCGCGTCGCGCCCGCTGAACTTCAGGATCGAGAACGGCGCCGGGTGCGGCGCCAGTTTCAACTCATAGGCCTGGGAAGGCAAAACCATCGACATTTTCTAAAGACCCCTTGAACACACGTCATATCGCAAAGGACAACGCCGGGGCGCATGTTTCAGCGCCCCGGCGGGGTTACATCAGATAATGCGGATCAGCTCTTGGCTTTCGGCATCTGCGATACCAGCGACAGGCCGATGTCCATGCCTTCCACCTGGAAGTGCGGAATGATGAAGAGCTTGATGCGGAAGAAGCCCGGGTTGTCCTCGATGTCCTCGACCGTGACCTTCGCCTCACGCAGCGGGTGCGACGACTGCAACTCGTCACCCGGATCCTTCATCTCGGTCACGAGGCCCTTGATCCAGCTGTTCAGCTCAAGTTCGAGCAGACGCCGGTCCTTGGTCGTGCCGATGTTCTCGCGCTGGATCAGCTTCAGGTAGTGCGCGATGCGCGAGAGCAGGAAGATGTACGGCAGCCGCGCGTTGATGCGGCTGTTTGCCGTGGCTTCCTTGGTCTCATACAGCGAGGGCTTCTGCGCGGAGCTGGCCGAGAAGAAGCACGCAAAGTCGTGATTCTTGTAGAACGAGAGCGGAATGAACCCGAGGTTGGCGAACTCGAATTCGCGGGTTTCGGGAATCAGCACTTCGGTCGGAATCTTCGGCTGCGCGCCGGTGCCCAGGTCGTACAGGTGAACCGGCAGGTCCTCGACCTTGCCGCCCGCCTGCGGGCCGCGGATCTGCACGCACCAGCCGTTGTTGACAAAGCTGCGCGTCATGTTGGCCGCGAAGGCGAACGACGCGTTGACCCACAGATATTTGTCGTGGTCCGGACCCTTGACCGCTTCCTCGTAGTTGAACGAACGCACCGGCGTCGTATCCTTGCCGTACGGCAGGCGACCGAGCACACGCGGCATTGTCAGGCCCACGTAGCGGGCGTCATCGGTGTCACGGAAGCTCTTCCACTTGATGTACTCGGCGCGATCAAAGTAGTTGCCGATATCCTGGATCGCGGCCACTTCTTCCATCGATTGCTTGCCGAAGAACGCGGCGCCGACTGAGCCGACGAACGGCATGTGCGCGGCTGCGGCCACCTTGGAGACGTTACGCAGCAGCGCCACGTCCTGCGGCGAGTTGGTGAACTCGTAGTCGCTGATCATCGCGCTGATCGGCTGGCCGCCTGGCGTATCGTATTCCTCGATATAGGTCAGACGGTAAAGGCCGCTCTGGATGATCTCGGGCGTATCCTCGAAATCGCGGTGCAGTGCCTCCTTCGACACGTCAAGCACCTCGACGCGCGCGTTGCGACGGAAGTCTGTCCGGCTCACGAGCATCTTGAGACCGCGCCAGCGACCTTCGAGCGCCTGAAATTCCGGCGTATGCATCACGGCGTCGAGCTGCCGGCTGATCTGGCGGTCAATCTGGCCGATGTGGAAATCGAGCAGCGACTTGTCGAGCCGGTCGACCGGCTTGCTCGCCTTGCTCACGAGATCCAGGAAGGCGCCCATGCCGCGCGCGATACGCTCGTCGGCCGACGCTTCAGAGAGCATGTCGTTGTCGCGGAAGGCCAGCAGCGGCCGTGCTTCAGCGACGGGCTTGAGGTTGATCTTGCTGCACAGGGACGCGTAGACGCTGTCGCTGCTGCTGTCATGATTGCCTTGCGGGGCGTCCAGCACGACGGTTTCGGTCGTGCCGCCTTGCTGCGATTCAGTGGGATTCATTTCGTGTCCTGTCTGCGAAACTATCGCTACCTGCATATCTGTCCGGTTATGGAACGCCGTGAAGGCCGTCCTGGGCCGACGCCGTTCAGGCATGGCCTTCAGGCTGGGTGGCCGCCGTCGCGATCTGTGCGAGTTCGCCGCGCAGCTTGTCAGAGAGCGGCTTATCCTTCAGAATCTTCTCGAACTCACGGCGGAACGTGCCGTTATCGAGCAGATTCGACTTCAGGTCACGCAGCAGATTGCGCACCGCCAGCAGCGCCTGCATCTCCGGGATCTGACGTGCCACCTGTTCCGGCTCGAAGTCTTTCAGCGAGCGAAACGAGAGGTTCACCGGCAGTTCCGAGCCGTCGCCAGCCAGGGTGTTTTCCGCAGCGACCTTGAGGTCCGGCGCGTAGTCAGCGAGAACAGAATCAAAATTATTCTTGTTGATGTCCGTTTTCTTGCGCTCGGCGAGCGGCGCCTGTTCCTTGCCCGCGCTGAAGTCACCGGCGACGAGCAGCTTCAACGGCAGCTCGACCTTCTTCTGGGCACCGCCCGTATGCAAATCTAACGTGATCGAAACCCGACTTTTCGGAATTTCGCGCTGGAAGCTGTCCATTTGTATTCCTTATTGAACGACGTTCAGGATCCCCGCAGAACTCGCCCGGTGCGATGCGGTGACCTCTTTCGATCGGGCGCACACGCATATGCGTGTTTCGCTCGCGAAGGACTCCTTGTGGTACCCCATAGCGCGGCCTCCATTCATGCGATCATTATTGCCACGCGCTATTAAACAGGTTTACCCGCGCCGAGTCAAAGTACGTCGGCGTTGTGAAAACGATACGGATTATAAAGACATCGTAAATAATTGTTAATTATCGTCAATTCAATACGCATTCAGACTCGTCAATATGAATAATTTGATAAACGAGGTATGCGAATGCGTGACAATTTTCACGAAACCGTTGCTGGCATGGGCTCACAAGGGCGTGACATTCTCTGACAATCTTTCAATGATGAAGACGGTACGATGGCAACATCGCGCTAACCATGCATCGAGAATATTGCCTATTCTGGCACGGACAATATCTCAAAAATAACCATCCTCTATTTCATGTAGTTCGCATGCTTAACTATTCGCAACTGTATACGGATCACAAGTCACGCGTATAGAATCGCCACTCACCATAATCCAAGATAACGGCACAACCACACCCATGCGGATCGATAAACCGCTCTTTCACGAAGGGCTGATCCTGACCCAACAGCACTTCCAGCAGCTGGGCCGAAACGTCGACTTCACGTTGAACCAGATCGCTGCCGCCTGCGTCGCCGAGCCGTGGGGCACGCAGGGCATCGATATCGACGAGGAAGTGCTTGCAGCTGGGCGTCTGAAGCTCACCCGACTGAAGCTGCGTTTTCCGGACGGCACACTGATCGACTCCACGGTGACCGATGCGTTGCCGCCTGCACGTGATCTGACGCAGGGACTGCCAGCCGATGTGCAGAGCGTGGTCGTGCTGGCCGCCCTGCCGCTGTTCAATGCCACGGGCAGCAACTGCCGGTTCGACGAAGCGACGCTGGCGCGGCCGCGGCGCTCATACCGGGAGTTCGTCAAGGTCATCGACCTCAACGGTACCGGCGAGGCCGAGATTGCCGCCGAACGCCATGCGGTGCGACTGCTGTTCGACTTCGAGTCGCATGCCGACGACACGGTGTGTGCGATTGCCCGGTTGACGCGTACCACGAGCGGGCAATTTCAGGTCGACCACCGATACGTGCCACCGTGCCTGACGCTTGGCAGTCATGCGCTGCACGTCGAACGGATCAATCGTCTTGCCGACATCCTGCAGGCGAAGAGCACGGCGCTGGGTTCGCGTAGAAGCGAACGGATCGAGCAGGTTGCCGAATACGGCGTGGCCGACGTGCAGCTGTTCTGGTTGCTCCACTGCATCCATACGGTCTGGCCGCAACTGCGGTTCTTCTCGACGCATCCGGGCCAGCCTCCCGAGCGGCTGTACTCGACGCTTGCCCAGCTGGCGAGCGTCCTCATGACGTTCTCGACCGGCTCGCAGCTCGGCGACATTCCGGCGTATGACCACGTACGTGCCGATGAAGTATTCGCCAGGCTCGAGACGCAGATCCGTGATCTGCTCGACGCGATCATTCCGTCGCGTGTGGTGTCGATTGGGCTCACGCACAGGAATCCGACGACATGGGCGGGCCAGTTCCTCGACGAGCGCATCGTGGCGAGTTCCGCCGACTGGTACCTGTCGGTCCACGCCGCGTCGCCTGCATTCGAACTCGTCGAGCAGTTCCCGAGGCTCTGCAAGATAGGTGCGCCGGACGATATCGAGCACATCGTCAATTCGGCGCTCCCCGGCATTCCGCTGAAGGCCGTGCAGCGCGTGCCGGCCGCCATCCCGGTGCGGCTGGACAACCAGTACTTCGCGCTCGACGCGAGCGATCCCGCGCACGCGCGGATGCTGGCCGCCCGCGCCTGCCAGATCTACCTGCCGACGTCGGTTCCCGACGCGTCGCTTGAACTTTACGCGGTGTTGCGCTCATGAGCACGCTGACGAACACGCTCACCCCTGCCCGCGGCGAGACCGCCCTGATGGGTGGATCGGCCTCTGCGAACCGTACTTCCGCCGGTGGTATCCGGGACCTGTTGCGCGACACGGCCCTGCTCGTGACGCGATTGTCCGAGGGGGGCCACACGGACGACCCTGCTACCCTGCGTCAACGTTGCAAGCAGCTGATGGCGGCTTTCTCAACCGCGCTCGATCAGCGCGGTTTTGCCGCGGACGTCCGCGAAGACGCGGAGGTTGCCCAATGCGGGCTGCTCGACGAGGCCGTACTGCGCAACCTGAGTGCGGAGAACAAGCCGGTCTGGGATGCGCAACCGTTGCAGGTCGAGCGGTTTGGCAAGCATGACGCGGGCGAACGCGTGTTCGAACGGCTCGAGCAGCGGATGCGTGAAGCGTCGCCGCACATTGCCCTACTCGAATGCTACGCGGCGGTCCTCGGGATGGGGTTCATGGGCCGCTACGCCCGTGAAGGCGAAGCGAAGCGTTCCGTGCTGATCGCCTCACTCAGTACGCAACTCGAAAAACTACGCCCCGAAGGAAGTCCCCTTGGGGGGCGCCCGGTCGCTGCGCGCCCTTTCTTTGCCGATCGTACCGGCAGGCGGTTCTCGGACTGGTTCTACCGCCTCTCGCCCTGGGCGATTGCCGGCCTCGCGTGCGTGGCGGCCGCGGTGATCTGGCTGATATGGGCACAGGTGCTCGATGCGCAGATTGCGCACCTCGTACCAGCTGTACCGACGGCGCCGCGGCCGTGAAGTCCGATCTGCACGAACCGTCCGGACCGGCGCTCGGGGACACGAGCCGCACACTGGACCCCGGGTCGGGTCAGATGCGGGGCCAGGCGCAGAGCCGCGCGCTGGAGGGCCTGGGTTACCCGTTCCGTGCCATCGTGACACTGATGGCCGTGCTCGCGCTCGCCGTTATCTGGCTGGTGTTGCCTGTCTCCCAGGAGGGCTTCCTTCGACCAACGGAAGTCCCTGTGGGACGGGGCGCCGGACAGGGTCTCGCATGGACGCTCACTGTCCCCATCGTCCTGTCCTGGCTGGTACTGATCTGGCTGCGCACCCGTCAGCTCTCACGCGCGCGCGAACAGAACGTACACGTACTGACTGCACTCGGCGCCGCTACGTCGAATATCCCGGTCAACCTGCGCACCCGCATGCCTCTCGTGCTCGTGACCGGCGACGCCCTGGGGAACCTGTTCGACCGGATTGCCGGAGAGCGGCGTCTCGCACACGTTGGCGACGGCGCAATATGGCTACGGGCCGACCGGCTGCAGGATCTGCCCCGCCTTGCGGTGGCCGTGAAGCAGTGGCGCGATGGGCGCGCACCCGATGGTGTCGTGCTGTCGGTTGCGCCGGCATTGCACGCGGGTGAAGACGTCCTGACGCAGAATCTGCGCGTCGTGCGGCAGTCCGTCGCTGACGCCTCGCGCATGCTCGGCGTGCGCCTGCCAGGCTTTGTTGCCGTCTACCAGCGGCTCACCAATGCGCCGGCCACACTCACGATGCCACAGTGGTATGGCGTGTCATCGGCTACGCGCCTGGCTGACGCAAGCCGTTTTGAAGCCGTGGTCCAGGTGGCCGAAACTGAAGTTGAGCGGGCCGGAGGCGACCGTGCCGTGGCGGCACGCGCGGCAAGCCTGGCTTCGATCGTCGGCTGGACCCAGCGCGTCGTGATCGGCGTGCTAAGCGACCGCCGGCAGCCGGCCACGCCGTGGGCACTGTTCGGCGCGGGCTGGATCGATTGCGGGCCGGCGAGCGGTCCGGGCAGGCCCTGGGAGCGCGACGTCGAAATGCAGACCCGGGTCGTGCCGCCTGCACTGCCGGCGTCCCCGCTGCCGTGGCCGCTGCCCCAGCCGTTGATCGAGGCCATGCCGCGGCGGTTGTGGATGTCGCCGCGCCTGGCGGCTCTCGCGCCACGCCGTTGCTCTGGTTGCCTGCGCGATCGCGTTGGCGTCCTGGGGCGCCGCCAGGAACAATCAGGCGCTGCTCACCCGTATCGGCGCGGATCTCGGAAGATATTCGATGATTCTTGCTGCACACGACGCCGCGAAGCGCGATGCGCTGCAGGCTCTCGTGGCCGATCGCGACCAGCTCGACCGCTATTCACGCACCGGTGTACCGCTCGGACTTTCCTTCGGCATGTACCGCGGTGCGCAGTTGATGCCAGCGCTCAACCAGGCGATCGCAACCTACCGGCCGCCGCCTCCGCCGCCTGCAGTGGTCACGCTTGACAGCATGTCGCTGTTCGACAGCGGCCGCGCGCAACTGAAGCCCGGCTCGACGCGCGCGATGGTCGGCGCACTCGAGATGATCAAGGCGCATCCGGACAAACGGATCCTCGTCGCAGGTTACACGGACAACGTTGGCAATCCGGACAGCAACCTGAAGCTGTCGGTCGCACGCGCGGGCGCGGTGCGCGACTGGCTCATCGAGGTGTCGGGCATTGCCGCCACGCAGTTCGCGATCCAGGGCTACGGCGATACGCGGCCGATCGCGAGCAACGATACGCAGGAGGGGCGAGCCAGGAACCGGCGCGTCGAAATCACGCTGGTGCCGGACGCCCCCAAAGAAATCCCGTTGGGGGATTCGACCAGATAGCAGGACCATTTTTAGCCCTCGAAGCGAACGCTTCGGGTTTCAGAGGCTCGGGGGCTGGCTCCGGGCGATTGTCGTAGTACCAGAAAAGGGAGTGAAAGATGGCAATTCCGGCTTACATGTGGGTCAAGGACGACGGTGGTGCGGACATCAAGGGTTCGGTGACGGTCCAGGGTCGCGAAGGCAGCGTCGAGCTCGTCGCGTTCGACCATGGCGTGAACATCCCGACCGACGGCAACACGGGCAAGCTGACCGGTACGCGCGTGCACAAGCCGATCAAGCTGACCAAGGAAACCGATGCGTCGACGCCGTACCTGTACAAGGCGGTGACGAGCGGTCAGACGCTGAAGTCGGTTGAGATCAAGTGGTACAAGATCGACGACGCGGGCAAGGAGAAAGAGTACTTCAACACCAGGCTCGACAATGTGAAGATCGTGGCCGTCAACCCGAAGATGCTCGATATCAAGAATCCGGACTACGAGAAGCACAACCACATCGAAGAGGTCGAGTTGCGCTACGAGACGATCACGTGGTCGTACAAGGACGGCAACATCATCCACAAGGATACCTGGAACGAGCGGTCCTGATCCTGGCCACAAGCCATGTTGTGCCGGAACCGGTACTGCACCCCGCAGCCGGTTCCTTTTTTGCCAGCCCCGTACGTGGGCTGGCACTTTTTTGATACGGGTAGAGCGGCGTTTCTGCCCCGTTCCGTGATACGGCATTGATATGACACTGCGCGACTCTACCCACCTGCTTCGCCGGCTCAACCCGCACTGCGCGAGAGCGCTCGAGGCGGCTGCGAGCCTCTGCCAGACGCGCCTCGCGGACGAGATCACCGTCGAGCACTGGCTGCTCAAGCTCATCGAGGCAGACGACGGCGACATTCCTGCGATCCTGTGCCACTACGGAATCGACATCAATGCCGTCTGGGACGCGCTGATGGCGGCGATCGATCATCTGCCCCGCAACCTGCGCGGCAAACCCGCCCTTTCCCTGCAGCTGGCGACCGTGCTGCAGGATGCCTGGAACTGGGCATCATCGCAGGAGGCTGACCAGCCCATCCGTTCCGGTCATCTGTTGCAGGCGATTGTTGACGCGCCGCACGTGCTGCGTGCGCAAAACGCGTGGCCGCTGCTGTCGGTCAGTAGCGCGCAGATCCAGCGCCTGATCCCGCGACTCGGCCACCAGTCCTGCGCAAACCAGCCCGACGAAACAGAACCGGCGATAGCGCCAGCATCCGGAGTCGAAGCAACCCAACCGCCGGCGGCCACGAGTGCGCCCACGAAACATGCGCCGCCGCGCTCGACCGACGGCGAGGCACTTGCCCGGTTCGCCATCGACCTGACCGACAAGGCCCGTCGCGGCGAGATTGACCCCGTGTTCGGGCGCGAACGCGAAATCCAGCAGATGGTCGACGTGCTCGCGCGGCGACGCAAGAACAATCCGATCCTCGTCGGCGAGCCGGGTGTTGGCAAGACCGCGCTGGTCGAAGGCCTCGCGCTACGCGTCGCTGAAGGCAGCGTGCCCAATGTGATCCGCGACGTACGCATTCTGACGCTCGACCTGGGCCTGCTGCAGGCAGGCGCCGGTGTGAAGGGCGAATTCGAGCAGCGCCTGAAGAACGTGATCGATGAGGTGCAGGCTTCGCCCGTGCCAATCCTGCTCTTCATCGACGAAGCCCACACGCTGATCGGCGCGGGCAACGCCGCCGGCGGCGCCGACGCGGCGAACCTGCTGAAACCCGCGCTCGCGCGTGGTGAACTGCGCACGATCGCGGCCACCACCTGGTCGGAATACAAGGAATATTTTGAGCGCGACGCGGCACTCGAGCGACGCTTCCAGATCATCAAGGTCGACGAGCCCGATGACGAAGCAGCGTGCCTGATGCTGCGGGGGCTCGCGAGCCGCTACGCGAAACACCATAACGTGCACATCCGCGACGAAGCGCTCGTCGCGGCCGTGAAACTCTCGCGCCGCTATATCCCGGCCCGGCAGTTGCCCGACAAGGCGGTCGACCTGATCGACACGGCCGCGGCGCGCGTGCGCATGGGGCTGGAATCGCCGCCGTCCGAGCTGCAGCGTGCCCGCGCAGCAGTCGCCGCGATCGAAATTGAACGCTCGACGCTCGACGCGGACGAACGGGCCGGCGCTAGCAATGTCACTGCGGACGTCACGCCGCGACGTGATGCGCTCATTGCTGCTCTTGCTGATGCGAACAGTGAACTGATGGCTTTGCAGGCGCGCTACGAGCATGAGTTGGGGCTTGTCCAGGCGTTGCATGCACAGCGGGACACGAAAGATTCAAAACCGGATGCCGGAGCGCTTGCGAGCGCGAAGCGGACACTGGCCGATGCACAGGGCAGGACAGCGCTGGTTTTTGCGGACGTTGATGCGCAGGCGATCGCACGCGTAGTCGCTGAGTGGACCGGCGTGCCGGTCGGCGAACTTGTCGAGGACGAACTCAGGAGCCTGCTGACGATCGAGGACAGTCTCGCGAAGCGGGTCGTCGCACAGGACGATGCGCTGGCCGCGCTCGCGGAGAGCCTGCGCACCGCCAAGGCGGGGCTGAAGAGCGAGCGCACGCCGCTCGGCGTGTTCCTGCTGGCTGGTCCCTCGGGTGTCGGCAAGACCGAGACAGCGCTTGCGCTTGCCGATGTGCTATTCGGCGGTGAGGCGGCGCTCACGACCATCAACATGTCGGAGTACCAGGAAGCGCACACGGTGTCGCAATTGAAAGGCTCGCCGCCTGGCTACGTCGGCTATGGCCGCGGCGGCATCCTGACCGAAGCGGTGCGGCAACGCCCGTACAGCGTCGTGCTGCTCGATGAGATCGAGAAGGCTCATCGCGATGTGCTCGACATCTTTTATCAGGTGTTCGATCGCGGCATGATGCGCGACGGCGAAGGCCGCGAAATCGACTTCCGCAACTGCGTGATCCTGATGACCTCCAACCTCGGCAGCGCGCAGATCGACGAGGCGACAGCGGAGAACCCGGCCATCTCGCAGGCCGAACTGCTCGAGGCGATCCATCCGCAGCTCGTTGCGCACTTCCAGCCCGCGCTGCTCGCGCGCTTCCAGACGCTGGCGTACCGCCCGCTGGACGCAGGTGCGCTCGCTTCGATCGTGCGGCTCAAGCTCGCGAAAATCGCCGACCGTCTGCGCAGGCAGCACGACGTCGCATTGACCGCCGATGACGCCCTGACCGATTCACTCGCGCAGCGTTGCCTCGCGCGTGAATCGGGTGCGCGCAACGTCGATGCGTTCCTCAACCAGCGGATCCTGCCCGCCGTGTCACGCGAACTGCTCACGCGGATGGCGAACGGCGCGGCGCCGGCGGAAATCCGGCTGTCGAGTTCGCCTGAAGGGAATCTCACGATCGACTTTGTTGAGCACGATGATGTGCCGGCAGCCGGGGCGAACGCACCAGCAGTGGAGCAAACGGGCGAACGTGTGCCGGTCGACGCCGGCATCTAGGAGAGCGCACGATGCCAGCAGGCCCGTCCCTTTACGACATGCTGCTCGGCCAGATCGGCGGGGAGCCGCTCGATGCCTACGACGACAGAACGCTCGAAATCATGAGCGTGCAGCAGAATGTGCGGCGCATCCTCAACACGCGCGCGGGCGCGCTCAAGCATCTGCCCGATTATGGCCTGCCGGACCTCACGAACATCTACAAGGCACTGCCCGCTTCGTCCCACCTGCTCAGGCAGCAGATGGAGGCAACGCTTTTGAAGTACGAACCCCGGATTCGCGCAATCGACGTCGAGATCATCGACAATCAGGACCCCGGCGTGCTCGTGAGCTTCGAGATGACGTGCCACATGAAGAAGGCCGGCCTGGTGCGGTTCGGCACGTACTTCGAGCCACCGGGCCGGATGCGACTTGAGCGGAAGACTGAAGCAAAGTAGCCCTTCGATGAGTGAAGAACCCGATAGCCAGAAAGCTTTGCGGTGCGCAAAAAAAGTTCGTCGCGGATTTTTGCTGCAAGTCGAATGCGCTTTTCTCCGGGCGTAGCCCAAGCCCTCCTAGTTCTCGCCTGCTTCGATGCAGGCTTTGTTGCGCGTCCCCGAAGGGGCTCCCGCCCCTGCTTTCGCATACTGAAACGTCAGTCCGATATTCCGCATTGTGAGAGACGCGTGACACTCTTTATTTTTCACTGACGCTTTTTATTTCCAGGATCAAGAACACGACTCGAGACCTGTCGCCGAAATTTACTTGACATCTAAACTATCAAAACCTAAATTAATCTCACCGCAGAGTTCATTTTGGGGAACCCAGCATGCGCATAGTCTGTATCGGCGGCGGTCCGGCCGGTTTGTACTTCGGTCTGTTGATGAAACAACGCAACCCCGGCCATGAAGTCATGGTAATCGAGCGCAACCGCCCCTACGACACATTCGGCTGGGGCGTCGTGTTCTCCGACCAGACGCTCGGCAATCTGCGCGCCGCCGACGCCCCGAGCGCCGAGGCGATTCTCGACGCGTTCAATCACTGGGACGACATCGAGATTCACTTTCGCGGCCGCAGCGTGCGCTCATCGGGCCACGGTTTTTGCGGCATCGGTCGCAAACGTCTGCTGAATATCCTGCAAGCGCGCTGCGAAGAACTCGGCGTGAAGCTCGTGTTCGAAACCCAGGTCGTGGACGACAGCGCGTACGACGCGGACCTGATCATCGCGAGCGACGGCCTGAACAGCCTCGTGCGCCAGAAATACGCGGACACCTACCAGCCGGACATCGACGTGCGCGACTGCCGCTTCGTGTGGCTCGGTACGAAGAAGCTGTTCGAGGCGTTCACGTTCGCGTTCGAGCAAACCGAATTCGGCTGGTTCCAGGCACACGCCTACCGCTTCGACGATCAAACCTCGACGTTCATCGTCGAAACACCGGAACGCGTGTGGCGCGCCGCCGGTCTCGACGAAATGAGCAAGGAAGACAGCATCGCGTTCTGCGAGAAGCTGTTCGCGAAGTACCTCGACGGCAACGCGCTGATGTCGAACGCGGCGCATCTGCGCGGCTCGTCGCAATGGATCCGTTTTCCGCGTGTCGTCAACAAGGAATGGGTGCATTGGCGCAGCAACGCAAATGGCACACGAACGCCGATCGTGCTGATGGGCGACGCCGCGCACACCGCGCACTTCTCGATCGGCTCGGGCACCAAGCTCGCGCTCGAAGACGCGATCGAACTCGCGAACAGCATCAGCGCGCACCGGGGTTCGCACCTGGACGATCTGGCCGCCGCATTGAAGCACTACACCGAAGTACGCAGCGTCGACGTGCTGCGCATCCAGAACGCCGCGCGCAATTCGACCGAATGGTTCGAGCACGTCGATCGTTATACGTCGTTCGAGCCGGAACAGTTCGCGTATTCGTTGCTCACGCGCTCGCAGCGCATCTCGCACGAGAACCTGCGCGAGCGCGATGCGCAGTATCTGTCCGGTTTCGAGGACTGGCTCGCGAAGCGCGCGGGTGTGGAGCGCGCAGCTGACAGGCATTCGATTCCGCCGATGTTCACCCCCTTGAAGGTGCGCGGCGTCACGCTGAAAAATCGCGTGATGGTGTCGCCGATGGCGCAGTACTCGGCGGTAAACGGCGTGGCCGGCGACTATCACCTGATGCATCTCGGCGCGCGCGCGATGGGCGGCGCCGCGCTCGTGATGACCGAGATGACCTGCGTGTCGCCCGAAGCGCGCATCACGCCCGGATGCCCGGGCATGTACGCGCCCGAGCATCTGGTCGCGTGGAAACGCATCGTCGATCTGGTCCATCTGCAATCGGATGCGAAGATCGGCATCCAGCTCGGCCACTCGGGCGCGAAAGGTTCGACGCGCGTCGCGTGGGAAGGCATCGATCAGCCGCTCGACGAAGGCAACTGGCCACTCGTTTCGGCGTCGCCGCAGCAGTATCTGCGCGGTATCAGCCAGCACTCGCGCGAAGCCACATACGAGGAGCTGCGCGCCATCGAGCAGCAGTTCGTCGAGGCGACGCGCATGTCGATCGAAGCGGGTTTCGACTGGCTCGAACTGCACTGCGCGCATGGCTATTTCCTGTCGAGCTTCCTGTCGCCGCTCACGAATCACCGTACCGACACATACGGCGGTCCGCTCGACAACCGTCTGCGTTATCCGCTGCAGGTATTCAGCGCGATCCGCGCGGTGTGGCCGCAAGACAAGCCGATCTCGGTGCGGATTTCGGCGCACGACTGGGTCGATGGCGGCAACACGCCCGACGACGCCGTGAAGATCGCGCAAGCGTTCAAGGCGGCCGGCGCGGACATGATCGACGTGTCGTCGGGCCAGGTCAGCAAGGAAGAAAAGCCCGTGTTTGGCCGCATGTTCCAGACGCCGTTCGCCGATCGCGTGCGCAACGAAGCCGGCATCGCGACGATCGCGGTCGGCGCGATTTCGGAAGCCGACCACGTGAACAGCATCATCGCGGCGGGTCGCGCCGATCTGTGCGCGATCGCGCGTCCGCATCTCGCGAATCCGTCGTGGACGTTGAACGAAGCGGCAAAGATCGGCTATCTCGACGTCGCGTGGCCGAAACCCTATACCGCCGCGAAAATGCAGCTCGAACGCAACCTCGAACGCGAGCGTGCGCAGGCCATCGCCAATGCCGGCCTCACGGCGCAACAACGCGCGCAACGCGCCGAAGGAACCGTGTGAACACCTCAGACACTCCTCTCGCCGGACAACACGCGGTCGTCACCGGCGGCGGCAGCGGCATCGGCGCGGCCATCGCGCAGGCGCTGCTGCGCGCCGGCGCGCGCGTCACGCTGATGGGCCGCAACGCGCAACGCCTCGACGCGCAGCGAGAGCAATTCGCGGCGCTCGGCGACGTCGCGTGTATCAGCGTGGACGTCACGCAAGAAAATTCGGTGGTGCGCGCATTCGAGCAGGCGGGCACCGTCGATATCCTCGTGAACAACGCGGGCCAGGCGCAGGCCGCGCCGTTCACGCACACCGATATCGCGCTGTGGCAACGCATGCTCGACGTGAATCTGACTGGCGTGTTTCTCGGCACGCGCGCCGTCCTGCCCGGCATGCTCGAGCGTGGCTATGGCCGCATCGTCAACGTCGCGAGCACCGCGGGGCAGATCGGTTATGCGTACGTCGCCGCGTATTGCGCCGCGAAGCACGGCGTGATCGGTCTCACGCGCTCGCTCGCGCTCGAAACCGCGACGCGCGGCATCACGGTCAATGCAGTGTGCCCCGGCTACACCGAAACCGAACTGCTGCATGCCTCGCTCGAACAGATCACGAGCAAGACCTCGCGCACCGAAGCACAGGCGCGCGAAACGCTGCTGCGCTCGAATCCGCAGCGCCGCTTCGTGAATCCGGAGCAGGTCGCGAACGCGGTGTTGTGGCTGTGCCGCCCCGGCTCGGATGCGATCACGGGGCAATCCATTTCCATTTCGGGTGGAGAAGTGATGTGAGCAAATCAACCCAAGCAAAAAAGTCGGCGGCGGCATCGGATGCGAAGCTGTCGCGCAAAGGCGTGGCTCAACCCGCGGAGAACGTCGTGGACCTCGAAATGAGCACCGGTGCGGACAGCCACATGGGCCTGCGTTTGTGGCTGCGCATGCTGACCACCACCAACCTCGTCCAGGCCGAATTGCGCAAACGTCTGCGCACCGAATTCGACACCACGCTGCCGCGATTCGATCTGATGGCGCAGCTCGAACGACATCCCGATGGCCTGAAGATGACCGAGCTATCGCGCCGTTTGATGGTGACGGGCGGCAACGTCACTGGCATCACCGATCAGCTCGAAAAAGAAGGGCTCGTCACGCGCGACACCGATCCCAACGACCGCCGCTCGATCAGCGTGTGCCTGACGCCCGCTGGCCGCAAGGCGTTCGACAAAATGGCCGTCGCGCACGAGCAATGGGTCGTCGAACTGTTCGGCGGCCTGAGCCTCGACGAAAAGATGAAGACGCATCAGGACCTCGGCAAGCTCAAGCAGCATCTGCTCGACAGCCTGAGAGGCTGACTTCGCACTGGAGGAATACATGACACGATCCAACGCCGATGCACTGTTGTCCGGCAACCGCCTGACCCTGGCAGGCTACGAGGCGAAGCATGTCGGCTGGTCGGTGAGCGACAAGGTCGCGACGATCACGCTGAACCGTCCCGAGCGCAAGAACCCGCTGACCTTCGAATCGTATGCGGAGCTGCGCAACCTGTTCCGCGATCTCGCGTACGCGACCGACGTGAAAGCCGTCGTGCTGCACGGCGCGGGCGAAAACTTCTGCTCGGGCGGCGACGTGCACGACATCATCGCGCCGCTGATCGATCTGCCGATGCCCGAGTTGTTGCTGTTCACGCGCATGACCGGCGACCTCGTCAAGGCGATGCGCCATTGCCCGCAGCCGATCGTCGCAGCCGTCGACGGCGTCTGCGCGGGGGCCGGCGCGATCCTCGCGATGGCTTCCGATCTGCGCCTCGGCACCGCGCGCAGCAAGCTCGCGTTCCTGTTTACGCGCGTCGGCCTCGCCGGCTGCGACATGGGCGCGTGCGCGATGCTGCCGCGCATCATCGGCCAGGGACGCGCCGCCGAACTGCTGTTCACCGGCCGCTCGGCAAGCGGCGACGAAGCTCACGCCTGGGGCTTCTACAACCGCCTGTGCCACCCGGCCGCGCTCATCGAAGAAACACAGAAGCTCGCCGCCGATCTCGCGGCCGGCCCAAGCTTCGCGCACGGCATGACGAAGAAGATGCTGCACCAGGAATGGAGTATGAGCATCGACGAAGCGATCGAATCCGAAGCGCAGGCGCAGGCGATCTGCATGGGCACGCGCGATTTCGAGCGCGCATACAACGCGTTCGCGGCGAAGACGCGTCCGGTGTTCGAAGGAGACTGAGTTGAGCGCCGATCATCAGAACACCCCGATCGATTTGCACAGCCCGCTCGCGTGGCCGTTTTTCGAGCCGCGTCATCGTGAACTCGCGGCAGGCATCGACGCATGGTGCCACGCGCATCTCACGCATGACGAGCATGGCGACACCGATGCGACCTGCCGTCTGCTGGTGCGCGAACTCGGCCATGCCGGCTGGCTGAAATACGGCGTCGGCGGCGTCGCCTATGGCGGCCACGGCGACACGATCGATACGCGCGCCGTATGCCTGCTGCGCGAAACGCTCGCGCGCTATTCGGGCCTCGCCGATTTCGCACTGGCGATGCAAGGCCTCGGCTCGGGCGCGATCTCGCTCGCGGGCACGCATGAGCAGAAATCGCGTTATCTGCCGCGCGTCGCGAGCGGCACGGCGATCGCCGCGTTCGCGCTGTCGGAGCCGCAAGCGGGCTCGGACGTCGCCGCGATGGCGCTCGCGGCTCGCGAAGAGGGTGAGCACTACGTGCTCGACGGCGAGAAGACGTGGATATCTAATGGCGGCATCGCGGACTTCTACGTGGTGTTCGCGCGCACCGGCGAAGCGCCGGGCGCGCGCGGCATCAGCGCGTTCATCGTGGATGCGCAGACACCGGGCCTCGACATCGCCGAGCGCATCGACGTAATCGCGCCGCATCCGCTCGCGCGCCTGCGCTTCACGAACGCGCGCGTGCCGAAGAGCCAGATGCTAGGTGCGCCCGGCGAAGGTTTCAAGATCGCCATGCGCACGCTCGATATTTTCCGCACGTCGGTGGCGGCCGCATCGCTTGGCTTTGCCCGTCATGCGATGGCCGAGGGCCTCGCGCGCGCGGCGTCGCGCAAGATGTTCGGCCAGACGCTCGGCGACTTCCAGTTGACCCAGGCGAAGCTCGCGCAGATGGCGTTGACGATCGACAGCAGCGCGCTGCTCGTCTATCGCGCCGCGTGGCTGCGCGACCAGGGCGAAAGCGTCACGCGCGAAGCCGCGATGGCGAAGTGGCACGCGAGCGAAGGCGCGCAGCAGGTGATCGACGCGGCGGTGCAGCTTTACGGCGGCATGGGTGTGCAAAGCGGCAGCGCGGTCGAGATGCTGTACCGCGAGATCCGCGCGCTGCGCATCTACGAAGGCGCGACCGAGGTGCAGCAGCTGATCGTCGGCCGCGATCTGTTGAAGGCGCATGCCGCCGCGAACGGGAATGCGCAATGAGCACTTCGTTCGAGCGGCCCATACGCATCCGCTTTTCGCACTGCGATCCCGCGGGCATCGTGTTCTTTCCGCAGTACCTCGTGATGACCAACGTGCTCGTCGAAGACTGGTTCAACGAGGGCTTGCGCATCGACTACGCGCACATGATCGCGCGGCGCCGCATCGGACTGCCGATCGTCAAGCTCGACTGCGAGTTCTCGCGGCCGAGCCAGATGGGCGAAACGATCCTGCTCACGCTCAAGGTCCGAACCGTCGGCCGCAGTTCGATCGGCATCGAGATTCACGGTCATTGCAACGGCGAAACGCGTTTCCGATCTAAACAGGTGCTCGTGTTCATATCGTTCGACAGCGGCAAATCCATCGATATTCCCGGCGACGTCGCGAGCGCGCTCGCGGCGTACGCTCCATCGGCCCCCTCCATCGAGGCGCATCGCTCATGAAACAGGCTCTCCTTCCCGCCGGCTGGGTCAAGCCGCGCGGCTATGCGAACGGCGTCGCTGCGAGCGGCACGCAGGTGTTCATCGCCGGCCAGATCGGCTGGGACGAACAGGCGCAGTTCCAGTCCGATGACTTCGCGCAGCAGTCCGAGCAGGCGCTGAAGAATCTGCTCGCCGTGCTGCGCGAAGCGGGCGGCAAGCCCGAACACCTCGTGCGCCTCACGTGGTACGTGACCGACAAGCGCGAGTATCTCGCATCGCTGAAGGACATCGGCCGGGCGTTTCGCGAGCTGATCGGCGACTACGACATCGCGATGAGCGCGGTGCAGGTCGTCGCGCTGATGGAAGACCGCGCGAAGGTCGAGATCGAAGCCACCGCGGTGATTCCGCACTGAACGTCGTACAGGTACCGAACGCACAGGCAAGCCCTTCACACCGAACGAAGCGCATTTTCCAGCTCAACGCCTCGGGAGACCATGATGGAACCGTCAGCACACGTCGATACTTTCGCGCGCGACAATCTTCCGCCGCAGGATCAATGGCCCGTCTTGCTGCTCGACAATCCGGACGTCGCCTATCCGCCGAGGCTGAACTGCGCGACCGAACTGCTGGAGCGGACCATCGAGGCGGGGCATGGCGACCGGCCGGCGATCTGGTCCGACGTGGACGGCAAGCCGCAAGCCACCACGTACGGCGAACTGCTCGCGATGGTCAACCGCAGCGCGCATGTGCTCGTCGATGAAATGGGCTTGCGCCCCGGCAACCGCGTGCTGCTGCGCGGACCGAACACATTGCAGATGGCCGTCGCCACACTCGCGGCGCTGAAGGCCGGGCTCGTCGTCGTGCCGACCATGCCGCTGCTGCGCGCGAAGGAGCTCAAGCAGATCATCGAGAAGGCGCAGGTCAGCGCCGCGCTTTGCGACGCGCGCCTGAGCGCGGAACTCGAGCGCTGCACGAATCCGCGGGACGAGTTCTACTGCGCGGTGCTGAAACAGACCCGCCGCTTTCACGACGACTCCGCCGATTCGCTCGACACGCTCGCCGTCAACAAGCCCGAATACTTCACCGCCACCGACACCGCCGCGGACGACATCTGCCTGATCGCGTTCACGAGCGGCACGACCGGTGCGCCGAAAGGCTGCATGCATTTCCATCGCGACATGATCGCGATGTGCGACCTGTTCCCGCGTCATGTGCTGAAGCCTTGCGCGAACGACATCTTCTGCGGCACACCGCCGCTCGCGTTCACGTTCGGGCTCGGCGGGCTGCTGTGCTTTCCGCTGCGCGTCGGTGCCTCGACGGTGTTGGTCGAAAAGCTGACGCCGCAGACCTTGCTCGAGGTGGTCGAACGATTTCATGCGACCGTGATGTTCACCGCGCCGACGTTCTATCGGCAGCTGGCGCCGCTCGTCGCGCAACATGACCTTTCGTCGCTGCAGAAGACCGTGTCGGCCGGCGAGGCGCTGCCCGATTCGACGCGGCGCCTGTGGCGCGAGGCGACCGGCATCGACATGATCGACGGTATCGGCGGCACCGAGCTGATCCACATCTTCGTTTCGTCGCAAGGCGCGGAGATCCGGCCGAACGCGATCGGCCGCGCGGTGCCGGGCTACGTCGTGCAAGCCGTCGACGACGACATGCAACCCGTGCCACCCGGCACGATCGGCAAACTCGCGGTGCGCGGCCCCACCGGCTGCCGCTATCTGGCCGACGAACGGCAGTCGCGCTTCGTGCGCGACGGCTGGAACCTGCCGGGCGATTCGGTCTATCTCGACGCGGACGGCTACGTGTTCTACCAGGCGCGCGCCGACGACATGATCGTGTCGGCCGGCTACAACATCTCCGGTCCTGAGGTGGAAAGCGTGCTGATGCAGCACGAGGCGGTGGCCGAATGCGGCGTGATCGGCGTGCCCGACGAAACGCGTGGGCAAATCGTGCGAGCCTTCGTCGTGGTGAACCCGGGCTACACCGCCGACGATAAACTGGTCGCGCAGCTGCAGGATTTCGTTAAGAATAATGTCGCGCCGTATAAATATCCCCGCGTCATCACGTTCGTCGGCGCGCTGCCGCGCACCGAAACCGGCAAGCTCAAACGTTTCGAGTTGCGCATGATGACGTAACCCCTATCTTTCGTGAGACTGGAGGCAGACTGCATGGCCGGCTCTTTCATCGAAGTCGTCGCCCACGATGGCGGCCGTTTCAACGCATACGTCGCGCGGCCCGCGCAGGGCTCGGGCCCAGGGCTCGTGCTGCTGCAGGAAATCTTCGGCGTCAACGACACGATGAAAGCGAGCGCCGATCGCTACGCCGAAGAAGGCTACGTCGTGCTCGTGCCCGATCTGTTCTGGCGCATCAAGCCGAGCATTGCGCTTGGCTACGGCGACGCCGACATGAAAGAGGCGCTCGGCTATCTGGGTCAGTTCGACGCCGACGTCGCGGTCAAGGACATCGCCGCCACCGTCGCCGCGTTGCGCGAACTGCCCGAGCAGGCCGGCAAGGTGGGCGTGGTCGGCTACTGCCTCGGCGGCAAGCTCGCGTTTCTGAGCGCGGCGCGCACCGACGTCGATTGCGCCGTCAGCTATTACGGCGTGGGCCTCGAAGCGCATCTCGACGAAGTATCGGCAATCAACTGCCCGATGGTGTTCCACTTCCCTGAAAACGACGCGCACTGCCCACCCGAAACGCGCGAGCGCATCAGCGCCGCGCTGCGCACGCGAGCGCAAATCGAGCAATACGTGTACCCCGGCTGCGATCACGCGTTCGCTGCGCCGCAGCGCAAACAGTACGACAAGCCCGCCGCGATGATGGCGTACTCGCGCACGCTCGCGCTGCTGCGCAAGGTGCTCGGTCCGGTCTACGATCTGAACGCGCTGTGGGAAGCGCACTGCTATCACGAGTTCGCGACACGCGACGTCGACGCGGTGATGCCGACGATGGTCGCCGAGCCCTACGTCAATCACGTGCCGACGATGACAGGCGGCGTCGGGCATGACAACCTGAAGCGCTTTTACACGCATCACTTCGTCAACTCGAATCCGCCCGACACGAAGCTGATTCCGATTTCGCGCACGATCGGTTCGGATCGCGTCGTCGATGAATTCATTTTCAGCTGCACGCATAGCTGCGAAATCGACTGGCTGCTGCCGGGCGTCGCGCCGACCGGCAAGTACTTCGAGGTGCCGATGCTCGCCGTCGTGTGCTTCCGCGGTGACAAGCTTTATAACGAGCATATCTATTGGGATCAGGCTTCGGTGCTCGTGCAGGTGGGGCTGCTCGATCCGGAGGGCTTGCCGGTGGCGGGGATTGAAAGTGCGAGGAAGTTGCTCGATGAGACGTTGCCGTCGAATGGGTTGATGGGGGGTAAGTCGAAGGTTTAAGGAAGTGGTGCTGCCGTCGCTGTGCATCATCCGAATGACTCGCGCCGGCAGCGCGTATTAATGGCGACGTGCACGACCGAAAAACTCATCATCCACTCGACGAAAATCTGGCGATCATGCGGTCATAGAATGACGGCGGCAGCTTTATAAACGACGCGTCGTCGCCGCCGCGGGAAAATGAAACGCCTTCGTCGTCCACCCAAATCAATTCAGGAACCGGTGTGCTGAAGGTTCTGCGCACTAGCAGTTTGCCTGACGCGGCGTCGTAGACCTGACCGAGATAAGCCGGGTCGTTGCCGCCTCTCCATTGGAGCAGGCATCGCTCTGCAGTGTAGCGGCCGTTTTTTGACGTGCTTTTGATGCATTCGCTCGCATTCCTGTGATCGGTGTGCGTCGCGACGAGAAGCACGGCAAACGCGACTGTGAGCACTACAGCGCCCCATCCGATCGATCGCCCGGGTTTCATAAATACACCTTGATCGGTGGGTCGATTCGAACAAGCTTTCGATCCGAATAGATCACGAAGTCACCTCCTCGCTGGTGTTTTATTGCCCACTCTCTAAAGTCCTTATTGTGAACCGGGTAGTACACGTTGCCCCTGAGCTTCGGGTTCCCCAGTGCAACGGGATAGGAAAAATACAATCACGGTTCGTTCAGATATGACATCGCGCCGTTGTACGCCAGAACGATCACCCCGTTTTTGCTCCAATGGCCAAGATATTGCGACGCCTCGCCAGGCTTGTCGGTGAAGTCGTAACTATCCTTAATATAAACGTAGATACCTGAGATTTCTGCAACCCTGGTACGGCCTTCCTTCCCGTTCGAAGCCGCCACCGCGCGCGGCTTCGCGCAACGCCGCCGCCCAGGATTTCGTAGTTGGACGCTAAATGTGCGGGTGCTAGACTCGAAAACCCATCGTCGGTGATCGACCGAATCCGCGTAAAGGGGCGTCCGCATGACCCATTCCCTCCACGGCAAGCAACGCTGGCTCGCGCTAATCGTGCTCTGCCTCGGCGTACTGATGATCGTGCTCGACACGACCATCGTGAACGTCGCGCTGCCGTCCATCGCAGCCGATCTCGGCTTTAGCGAAACTTCGCTCGTGTGGGTCGTCAACGCCTACATGCTGACGTTCGGCGGCTGCCTGCTGCTCGGCGGCCGGCTTGGCGATCTGTACGGACACCGCAAGCTGTTTCTCAGCGGCATTACGCTCTTCACGCTCGCTTCGCTCGCCTGCGGCCTCGCGAATTCGCAGGTGCTGCTGGTCGCCGCGCGCGCCGTGCAGGGCCTGGGCGGTGCGATCGTGTCGGCGGTATCGTTGTCGCTGATCATGAATCTGTTCACCGAAGCCGGCGAACGCGCGAAGGCGATGGGCGTGTATGGCTTTGTCTGCGCGGGCGGCGGCAGCATCGGCGTGCTGCTCGGCGGACTGCTCACCAACCTGCTGAGTTGGCACTGGATCTTCCTGGTCAATCTGCCGATCGGCATTGCGGTGTACGCGCTGTGCCTCGCGCTACTGCCCGCCGCGCGCGGCCACGCGCACGGCGAACGGCTCGACGTGGCCGGCGCGCTCAGCGTGACCGCATCGCTGATGCTGGCGGTCTATGCAATCGTCAACGGCAACGAAGCGGGCTGGACTTCGGCGCAAACGCTCGGCCTGCTGTTCGTCGGGCTCGCGCTGCTTGCCGTGTTCCTCGCAATCGAGGCGAGAATCGAACACCCGTTGATGCCGCTCGCTCTGCTGCGTTTGCGCAATGTCGCGACCGCGAACCTGGTCGGCGTGTTGTGGGCGGCGGCGATGTTCGCGTGGTTCTTTATTTCGGCGCTGTATCTGCAGCGCGTGCTCGGCTATCGGCCATTGCAGGTGGGGCTCGCGTTTCTGCCCGCGAACCTGATCATGGGACTCTTTTCGCTGGGCTTGTCGGCGCGCGTGGTGATGCGCTTCGGGCTGCGTCGTCCGCTCGCGGCCGGCCTGCTGATCGCGGCATGCGGGCTTGCGCTGTTCGCGCGTGCGCCCGTCGACGGCAGCTTCGTACCCGACGTGTTGCCCGGCATGTTGCTGCTCGGCTTTGGCGCGGGCATCGCGTTCAATCCGCTGCTGCTCGCCGCGATGAGCGACGTCGATCCCGCCGATTCGGGCCTCGCGTCGGGCATCGTCAATACATCGTTCATGATGGGCGGGGCGCTCGGGCTTGCGGTGCTCGCGAGTCTTGCCGCGGCGCGCAGCGAGGCGATGCAGGCGTCGTCGAGTGCGGCGGCTGCGCTGAACAGCGGGTATCACGTCGCGTTTCTGTTTGGGGCGGTTTTTGCGGCGGCGGCCGGCGTGCTGGGTGGGCTGTTGCTGAGGCCGGGGCAGGCGGGTGGCGCCGCGGGCGTGCATGGTGACGCGGCGGAATCGTCTCGGCCCTCCGCCGCGCCTGCAAAACCGCAAGCGCGATCAAATGCGTGAGTTCGCCGCTGACTATGCTGGCTTCATGCTGACATGAGAGCCGAGATGAACCCGGTTGGAAAAGCGCTCTGGTATATCGAAAGCCACTTCGCCGGCGAGTTGACGCTCGACGACATCGCCCGCTGTGGTTGCGTATCGCGCTTTCACCTCGCGCGCGCGTTCGAAGCGGCCACCGGGATGCCGGTGATGCGCTACGTTCGCGCACGGCGTTTGAGCGAGGCCGCACGACGTCTGGCCGATGGTGCGCCCGACATCCTCGCAGTCGCTCTCGACGCTGGCTACGGCTCTCACGAAGCATTCACGCGCGCGTTTCGCGAACAGTTCGGGCTCACGCCCGACGCGCTGCGCGCGCGGGGTCATCTCGACAACCTGACCATCGTGGAGCCGATCAAAATGGACGAAACCCTGCTCACCCATCTGGACCCGCCGCGCTTCGAAGACGCGCGAGCGTTTCTCGTCGCTGGACTGAGCGAGCGCTATACGTGCGACAGCAGCAAGGCGATCCCCTCCCAATGGCAGCGCTTTGGCGCCTGGTACGGCAGGGTGCCGGGACAGGTCGGCAAGGTGGCTTATGGCGTTGGCTATAACGCCGATGAACTGGGTAACTTCGACTACATGTGCGGCGTCGAAGTCAGCGATTTTTCCGCATTGCCGCCAGAGTTGAGTCGTGTGCGCATCGCCGCGCAACGGTATGCGGTGTTCGCTCATCGCGAGCACATCTCAGGCATTCGTCGCACGATGAATACGATCTGGAATCAGTGGTTGCCCGCGTCAGGGCACGTGCCTGCCGATGCACCGCATTTCGAACGGTATGGCGAGCAGTTCGACCCGGTGACGGGGATGGGTGGAGTCGAAGTCTGGTTGCCGCTGAAAAGTTGATGGTCGATTCGGCGGATGGCCGTTGTGGATGGCCGTTGTGGCCGGCCATCCGCCTGATCGTTCACGGAGTGGCATGTCTGCTGTCATGCAATGCATGCACGTCGTCGTATTCCCGCGAAATGTCCTTATTCGTGTAATCGCCCAATCGCATGGCGGCGGCCACGCTAATCACCGCGCACGCGAAGACATACCACGCCACCGCAAACCCCGAATGGAAGTAAGCATAAAGCGCCGTCGCAATCAACGGTGCCGGACCGCCAGCGATGACGGAAGCCAACTGATAGCCCATCGACGCACCGCTGTAGCGCAAGCGCCCCGTGAACGATTCGGCGATCAACGCGGCTTGGGGACCATACATCATCGCATGCGGCACCAGCGAAAGTACGATGGCCGCGAAGATCCATATCGGGTTATGGGTTCCAACCATGAAAAAGTACAGGAAGCCGAATAGCCCGACAGCAGCGGCACCGATCACATACATGCGTCGACGTCCGATCAGATCAGACACGTGACCAAACAGCGGAATCGTGAAGAATTCCAGCACCGAAGCGGCCAGCACTGCCGTGAGCAACAGATCGCGTGTGACGCCCAGACTCATCACACCATAGGTGAATATAAAGGCCGTGAAAATATAGAACGGCGCCTGTTCCGCCATACGCGCAAGAGCCGACAGAAGAATGTCTTTCGGCTGCCGGCGCAATACTTCACGCATCGGCGCCTTTTCGATCCTGCGCTCAGCGAGCAGCTTCGCGAAGATAGGCGTCTCGAGGATACTCAAGCGGATATAAAGGCCGATCGCGACCAGCACGATACTGAGGAAAAACGGCACCCGCCAGCCCCAGGTGAGAAATGCGCTGCCGGAAACCTGACTGATGGCAAGCACCACCAGATTCGCGACGAACAATCCCGCCGGTACGCCGAACTGCGGCCAGGACGCGATGAAACCGCGATGCTTGTTGGTACGTGCCCACTCCATCGACATCAACACCGAACCGCCCCACTCGCCTCCAACGCCCACACCTTGAATGAAGCGCAGCGCCGTGAGCAGGATTGCCCCCCAGATACCGATCGTCGCATAGGTTGGAACAAAGCCCACGGCAAACGTCGCGAGGCCCATCAGCAATAGCGTCACGATTAACGTGGCTTTACGTCCGATGCGATCGCCATAGTGGCCGAAAATCGCCGCGCCCACCGGCCGCGCGATAAAGCCGACAGCGTAAATCAGAAAAGCCTGGAGTGTGCCGACGAGCGGGTCCGACTGAGGAAAAAACAGTTTCGCGAATACAAGACCCGTGACAATGCTGTACAGGAAGAAGTCATACCATTCGATTGTGGTACCAATCGTGCTGGCGATGACAGCACGGCGCAACTGGCGCCGAGCCTCCTCATCCGAGAGGGGCACCGCCCCTGATTGCGTGGCAGCCATTTGATATCTCCCCAAAATGGAAGGGTGACATCTTTGACATTTGAGGTATTGCGTGGTTCCCGTGAGGACGCGGGGTACGTGCAGCGAAAACCGGCTTTGCGCCTACTGTTATCGCTGGGCGGCCGGGGCGAGAAAAACCGGCTCCGAACCACTATTCGCAGAGACCGGGCTTTATTCCAGAGAGACATTTCGAAATTGCATTTTTTGCCGGATTAGCAATCCGGCAACACTCGCTCAATGCAATTGATACCGATGCCGAAATCGAATTGAAGTTCGAGCGAACCGCGGCTTCGGACATGAGCATTCGCGAAGAATTGGGAGCGACTTGCTTCGCACTAGCAGGCATCTCACATGCTCATTACACCCATCCCAATCACACCAACGGAATGTAGATATCCGTCTGCCACTGATCCAGCGGCGTCTCAGGATAGACGCTGAGGTAGTGGAAAAACAGCGGATGGTCCCGCAACTCTTCCCCACTCGAAGGCAACCAGTCGCGATAGACCGGGTAGATCGTCTCGCCGATGTGGTCGGTCGATCCCGTGTGCCGAACCACCGCGCACCGTCCACCCTGCATCACGAGCTCGCGCACGCCATAGAGATTCGGCGCGACCGGCTCGTCGATCTCTCCGCAGATATCGAAACGGAATTCATCCGCTGGCACCGTGTCTGGATTGCCGTGCGGGACGCCGAAGGTCCGGCTCGACGCCACCGGTGATTGTCCGCTTTGAATACGCCAATCGATGAACTTGCGCGCACTTTCATTGACGAGTCCGGGCGAACCACAATGTTCGAGCGCGGCAACGCGGGTTTCTGCAAAATCGACGATTTTCACTTGCATGGTCAGTTTCCTCGAAACATAGGGAACAACAAAACTCGCACTCCAGAATTGCCATGTTGGATGTCGTCGAAACGCGCTCGGCGCCATGCCGAACGCACGCTTGAACGCACGGCTGAAGGCTTCGGGACTGTCGAAGCCGGCGTCGAGCGCGGCATCGAGAACCGGGCACGACGCCTGCGAGGCGAGGCGGCGGCCCGCGCGACGCAAGCGCATCAACTGCACGTAGCGTGCGACGGGCACGCCGACATACGCGACAAACTGCCGATGAAAATGGAACATCGAGAAGTTTGCGATGCGGCTTAGCGCGTCGACCGACAGATCACCCTCGAGGTTTGCATCGATATAGGCGAGAACGGCTTCGAAGCGCTTCGTGTAGGCAGCGGCGGCGTCTGTGTGAGCTAACATGGTCTGGATCGTGCGAGTGTCGATATGGTCGCCGAGGTTGGACACATCTTACCTAGCCGGACTTGCTCGATCTTCAATTGGCTCGCCGCCGAGCCGGAGAATTTACGTAAACTTATCTTCGTTCACCCGCGCTTCCTGAGATTGTCCGCCGATGCCCTCTTCGATCAGCAATTCGCTCCTTTGGATCTTCGACGCGTTCGAGCGCGATCCGACGTATATGCGTCGGCGGATGTTTGGTAGCGACGCTGCGTATATCGATGGGCTGTTGTGCCTGGTTGCCGCCGATCGCGATAAGCCGTGGAATGGGCTGCTCGTCTGTACGTCGCGGGAACGCCATGCTGCTCTGATTACCGATATGCCAGCGTTGCGGCCTCACCCGGTGCTTGGGAAATGGCTTTACGTGCAACAGGAGGATCCTGCGTTTGAAGACACTGTCGAGCAGTTGACGGCACTCGTGCTGGAGCGGGACCCGCGAGTGGGTGTCGAGCCTAAGCCGAAAAAGCGGCGCGGTAAGTCGGTGTTGCCGGAGGGTTGAAGCGCGGCAGTGCCGTTTCGGTCTCTCTTCCTGTCCGAACGCGCGCTCATCCCGGGCAGATCATCCAATCAGCCGCGAATCGCACCACCCCGTCATACTCTCGCCGACGAACCCGGCAGGGATGTAGAAGGGCGTCGCTCAACGCGAATTCCGGCGCAGTGACGTGGACCACGCCGGACCCGCTCGGAAGCCGCGCGGAGGCAGCCGTCAGTGTCGCCAATGGCGCGGTCTTCGGATGCAATCTCGACTACACGAATGGCACGATGTACGCGCTCGATTCTTCCAACGGAAAAGTCCTGTGGTCATTCAATAGCGGGGGTGCATGCAATACCGGGCCGGCCATTGCGGACGGCGTGGTGTTCTGGGGCTCTGGCTCGACGAGTGGACCGGGGCCGCTGAAATTGTTCGCCTTCGGTCTGTAGGAAACGCCCGAGGCCCGGTCCGTTCGCGGCGGGGCCTTTGGCTCTTTGCTACGATGTGAGTCTATTCCGAAGCCGGCGCATTTGGCGCGTACCGCCCGCCGGCCGGCAGTCATCACCGAACTCACCGAGCACTAGACCTTGACGATCCACATCCGCCCCGCCACCGCTTCCGACGCCCCCCTGATCCTGCGCTTCATCACCGAACTCGCGATCTACGAAAAAGCCGAGCACGAAGTCGTCGCCGGCGTCGAAGACATCGAGAAGAGCCTGTTTTCCGAGGGCGCGGCCGCGAAAGCACTGATCTGCGAAATGAACGGCGAGCCAGTCGGTTTTTGCGTGTACTTCTTTTCGTATTCGACGTGGCTCGGCAAGCAGGGGCTTTATCTGGAAGACCTGTACGTATCGCCCGCATCGCGTGGCAGCGGCGCGGGCAAACAGATGCTGCGCCATCTCGCGCAAATCGCCTGCGAAACGGGCTGCGGCCGATTCGAATGGAGCGTGCTCGACTGGAACGAGCCGGCCATCGGCTTCTACAAGTCGATCGGCGCGAATCCGCAAAGCGAATGGGTACGTTATCGTCTCGCCGGCGACGCGCTCAAAGCATTCGCCGAAGGCGAAACCGAACGGAGCACCTAAGCCCGGTCACTGCGCGGAGGCCGCGACGGGCGCCACCTCGAATGCATCGCCCGTCGCGAAGAAGGTACCGCCGGCCACGTAATGGCATGTGCGCAGGTCGGGATCGTCGCCGAAATGCCAGCGGTTGCGCGAATACACGCGGCTATCCGCATACGCGGCGACCACCTCGCCGATGATCAGATCGTGCCGTTGGCTGTCGTCCGGAATCACCTTGCATTCCATCCAGGTGATGCAACCGGCCAGCATCGGCACGTCGATTTTTTGCGCGCGGAAGGTCTCGAGATCGAACGCGGAGAACTTGTCGAGTTCGACGCCCGCGTGCGTGCCGACCGCGAGCGTTTGCACGGCGAAACCGCGGCTCGGCAACTGCAGCCCGAACGCGCCGCTCGCTTCGATCAGGCGACGCGTCAGCGTGCGGCTATCGACGACCACCACCACCTTCGGCGGATTGAAGTCGAGCGGCATCGCCCATGACGCGGCCATCACGTTCGATCGACCATCGTGTGCGCTCGTGATCAGCGTGACGGGTCCGTGATTGAGCAGTTGAGTCGCGCGCGACAATTCCACGGTTTCTCGGGTGGCGTTCATGGCATCGTGATGGCGTCGAAAGGATGACGCTGATTGTAGCGGGGCGGAAGAAATGCGACGCGGCGCAGGCCCGAGCGATACGAGAGCGATTCGAACCACGCGAGGATGGCGGCCGAATCGAACTGCCGGGCGGCGGCCCACAAGCCGCCACCCGACCGGACTTCAAGCGAATATCAAGGGACCCTCAATGCGGCGCCTTGCCGTTCGGCACCGCATTGAGCGGCTTGTGCTGCTCGTCGCCGAGTCCCGGGAAGAACGCGTTCCAGGCGGCGCGCACGCCTTGCGCCGCGGTGGCTTCGGCGCCGACCGACTCGGCCGCGCCGTCCGCGGCTTTCGAGGGATCGGCGGACAGGCCGCGCCAGTGCGTGAATACGAGCAACGGCTTTTCGGTCCACACGCCGTCGCCAAATTTCGCAAACGCCGTGTCCCCGCTCGCCAACTGCACTTCGTACCATCCTTCGCGTACGGGCGTATGGATGGCAAGGTCAAACCACGGGGTCGGTTCGATTTCCTTCATGTCGTCTCCGGTCGGATAGATCGTCATCGATAACCACACTGAACGCATTGTTCGTGCCCATCGCCGGCGCCACACCCGCCGCGCGACGGGACGGGCAACCGCGGCACATGCGGGCAAACCAGCACATCGGAACTGCGAAGTCGCCGCGCATACGACACGATAGCGCGACATGGGCCAGGCGGACAGACGTAAAACTTACATGCCCGGCGTGGCGAGCGTGCGGCGTGGCGGGGTGGGTTTTTTGCGGGGCCGGACGACGGTTTTTCCGCCCCGTTTTGCCGCGCGCTTCGCAGCCGGTCGCGCCTCGCCCTCCATCTCCCGCACCACCTCCGCCAGCGTTTTCACCGCGGGTCCCAAGCGCTCCGCCTCCGTATTGCCATACCCGATCACGAGCCCGTTCGTCTGCTCCGACGCCCCGATCGAAAACCCCGACAGCGCGCGCGGACTCAACCCCAACGCCTGCGCCCGCGCCGTGAGCGCGCGATCGTCGAGCGGCGCCGGCAGCCGCAGCGTCAGATGCATGCCGCAATCGCCGCCAAGAATCGTCGCCGCCGGAAAATGCTCGGCCAGCGCGTCGCGCAGCGCCTGCTGCCGCTCGCGGTACAGCCGCCGCATCCGCCCGAGATGCCGCCCGAATTCGCCGCTTTCGATGAAACGCGCGAGCGCCAGCTGCTCCAGCCGATGCCCGCCGCGCAGCATCTCTTGCAGCGCAACAGCGGCGTGCGCGGCCATCGCGCGAGGCAGCACGACGAAGCCGATGCGCAGCGCCGGAAACATCGTCTTGCTGAACGAGCCGACGTACAGCACGGGCGCCGCGTCGACGAGGCCCTGCATGCTCGCGATCGGCTCGCCGGTGTGACGCACCTCGCCGTCGTAATCGTCCTCGATCAGCCACGCGCCGCAGCGCCGCGCCTCGGCAATCAGCGCAAGCCGCCGCGCCACCGACAGCACCGCGCCGGTCGGATACTGATGCGCGGGAGACGTGTAGATCAGTTTCGGCGGATGCGTGTGCCACGCGTCGGCCGGCACGGCCATGCCTTCGGCGTCGACGGGAATCGGCAGCGTGCGCAAGTCGCCCGCGTTGAAAGCGGCCTTCGCGCCGCGATAGCCGGGGTCCTCGATCCATGCGATATCGCCGGGATTGGTCAGCAGTCGCACGCACAGGTTCAGCGCCTCCTGCGCGCCCTCGGTGATCACGACCTGCGAGCCATCGCAGCGCACGCCGCGCGCCATCCGCAGATGCGCGGCGATCGCGTCGCGCAGCGCGGGCTCGCCGGCCGGCGTGCCGTAGCCGAGCGCGCGTGGTAATGCGCGCTCCATCGCACGTTCGAGCGCGCGCCGCCACGCGGCAAGCGGGAAACGGTCCAGCGCGGGCGTGCCGGGAGTCAGCGCGTACGCGTTGTCGGCGTGCTTGTGCGACGCCGCGAACTGCTCGACGCGCGCCGCGTATACGACCTCCGGCGCGGCCGACGCCGCCGCCCGCTCGCCGCGCGCGGCGGGGCTCGACAGCGGGCTCACGCGCGTGCCCTGGCGATCGGCGATCACGTAGCCGACCGCGGCAAGATGCTCGTAAGCGATCACGACCGTGTTGCGCGACACGCCCATTTCGGCGGCGAGCAGCCGCGACGACGGTAGCAGCGACCCGGCCGGCAGACGACCGGCGAGAATCGCCTGCTGCAGACGTTCGATCAGCTGCTTTTGCAGCGGCGCGGGCCGCATGGCCCCGCTGGCGCCGCGCGCGGCGAACGCGTCGTCCGCATGGACGAGCGGTCCGATGATTTCGATCATGGTGGCTGGATCTATCGAATAAGCATGTCGTGGATCTTTTGAACATACCACGTTTGCCGTATCGTTCCTGCATCGACACGCATCGGCATCCTCCGGCATCGCTCATTCATCGACGGGAGAACAGACATGGAACCCACACGTAACGCCTACGGCCAGCCAATCGGCGCACCCCTGCCCGGCTGGCACGGCGTGCAGCCGCCGGGCCGCGAGCCGCTCGGCGGCCGCTATTGCCGGCTCGAAGCGGTCGACGTCGAGCGCCACGCGGCCGACCTCTTCGACGCGTACGGCTCGGCCACCGACGGCCGCGACTGGACCTATCTGGCGGTCGGCCCGTTCGACAGCCTCGCGGCCTATCGTGAGCGTCTGACGCAGATGGCGGCCTCGAAAGATCCGCTGCACTACGCGGTCATCGACCTGGCGACGGGCAAGCCGGTCGGCACGCTCTCGCTGATGCGGATCGATCCGGCCAACGGCGTGATCGAAGTCGGCCACGTCACGTATTCGCCGCGGCTCAAGCGCACGCGCATCGCGACCGATGCGATGTACCTGCTGCTAGGCGAAGTGTTCGACAAGCTCGGTTATCGGCGCTTCGAATGGAAATGCGATTCGCTGAACGAGCCGTCGCGCAAGGCCGCGTTGCGCTATGGATTTACGTTCGAGGGGATCTTCCGGCAGGCGATCGTCTATCGCGAGCGCAATCGCGACACGGCGTGGTTTTCGATCATCGACAGCGAGTGGCCGGCATTGCGCTCTTGCTATGAGCGGTGGCTCGACGCGGGCAATTTCGATGCGCAAGGGCAGCAGGTCGAGCGGCTCGCCAATCTGATCGCGCAGCGCCGAGCGGCGGACGAGGCCCGGTAAAACCAGACGATCGATAACCAGGCAACAGCTCGACCAGTTCGCCAAGCGCGATGCCGAGCCAACCGCGTGCCCGAATCCGTGAAATTGTCGTGAATACCGCGCCGGGCGTGGCAGACAGCGGCAGCACCGCCTGCCATCACCGCCCTCCTACGTGATCTCGTATCCACCTTCGTCCGCCAGCGAACGCGAGGCCAAGCGCGGTTCGCGCCGTGCATGGTAAATTCCAGCGTCGGCAAGACAACTCCAGGAACGTTCGGGTGCCCTGAACATCTTCGTCCGGTCCACCCGCCATTGGCGATACAAGGTAGATCGATGATCGACGTGAGTCAGCGTATTGTCTGGCGGCGCCTCTACGTTGCGCTGTGCAGCTGCGTCGCGCTGGCCGGCTGCATGGTCGGCCCCGACTACCACGCGCCGCCCGCGCCGGCCACCGACACCTTCACCACCACGCCGCTGCCCGACCAGACCGCCTCCGCGCCCGGCCCCGCAGGCCTGCCGCAGCGTTTCGCGCCGGCCCAGGACATTCCCGCCGCGTGGTGGACGCTGTTTCATTGCGAGCCGCTCGACGCGCTGATCCGCGAGGCGATCGCCAACAGTCCGAACATGGCCGCCGCGCAGGCGGCGTTGCGACAGGCTCGCGAGAATTACACGGCGCAAGCCGGCGGCACCTTGCTGCCGAGCGTCGACGCGCAACTGAGCGCCACGCGCGAAAAGATCAACGGCATCGCGTTCGGCGAACCCGGCCTCGTCGAGGAATTCAATCTCTACAACGCGTCGGTCAACGTCTCGTACAAGCTGGACGTGTTCGGCGGCGCGCGGCGCGAACTCGAAGCGCTGCATGCGCAGATCGACTATCAGCGCTTCCAGCTGCAGGCCGCCTATCTCACGATATCGGCCAACATCGTGACCGCGGCGGTCAAGGAAGCGTCGGTGCGCGCGCAGATCGACGCGACCGAGCGGATCGCTACCGAGGAAGAGCAGCAGCTGAACGTGCTCGACCAGCAATTCTCACTCGGCGGCGTGAGCCGCACGGCCGTGCTCGCGCAGGAAACGCTGCTCGCGCAGACCCGCGCGACGCTGCCGCCGCTGCAACAGCAGCTCGATCAGGCGCGCCATCAGCTTGCGGTACTCGCCGGCAAGCTGCCGAGCGATACCTCGGTGCCCGACTTCACGCTCGACATGTTCTCGCTGCCCGACACGCTGCCCGTGAGCCTGCCGTCGTCGCTGGTGCACCAGCGCCCCGACATCCTTGCCGCCGACGCCACGCTGCATCAGGCGAGCGCGCAGGTCGGCGTCGCGACCGCGGCGATGTATCCGCAGATCACGCTGTCCGCGAGCTACGGCGCCGAAGCGTTGACGCCCGCGCAGGTGCTCAGGGCCGGCAGCACGATCTGGAGCATCGGCGCGGGCTTGCTGCAACCGGTCTTTCACGGCGGCCAGCTGAGCGCGCAGAAGCGCGCGGCCGAGGCCGCCTACCAGCAGGCCGGCGCGCAATACCGCGAGACGGTGCTGCTCGCGTTCCAGAACGTTGCGGACACGCTGCGCGCGCTCGAACACGACGCAACCGGCCTCAAGGCGCAGACCGACGCGTCGCGCGCCGCGAGCGATTCGCTCGAACTGACGCGCGGACAGTATCACGTCGGCGGTGTCAGCTACCTCGCGCTGCTCGACGCGCAACGCCAGTATCAGCAAACGGTCGTGAGTCTCGCGCAGGCGCAGGCCGCGCGTTACGCCGACACGGCGGCGCTGTTCCAGGCGCTCGGCGGCGGCTGGTGGAATGCCGCCGCGCCCGAGTCCGCGGCCGCGCCGGCCGCCGCGTCGGCGAGCGCGTCGAACACGTCGTCGCCATCAGCAACGACGGCAACCGCCGCAACGCCACATTGACCGTGCCCTGACGCAACCCCAGCCCTCGTCCCAAGCCGAGCAAGGACATCACGATGGCCGAAAGAAAACCGATGACAAAGCGGATGGTGATCATGTTGATCAGCGTCGGCCTGCTGCTCGCCGCGCTGGTCGGCTTCAACCTGTTCCGCGCGCACATGTTCGCGAAGTTCATGACGGCCAACACCGCGCCGCCCGCCACGGTCTCGGCGGTGGTGGTCCACTATCAGTCGTGGCAGCCGCAGCTCGCGGCGGTCGGCAGCCTGCGCGCGGTGCGCGGCGTAGACGTGACGACCGAAGTCGCCGGCCTCGTGCGCGAGGTCGCGTTCGTGTCGGGGCAGGAAGCGAAAGCCGGACAGATCCTCGTGCGACTCAACGCCGACAGCGACGTCGCGCTGCTGCAATCGCTGCAGGCCGCGGCCCAACTCGCACAGACGGTCTACGAGCGCGACCGCGCGCAGTACGACATCAAGGCGATCGCGAAGGCGCAGCTCGACGCCGATGCGGCCGACCTCAAGGGCAAGAAGGCGCAGGTCGCGCAACAGCAGGCGCTCGTCGACAAGAAGACGATTCGCGCGCCGTTCGCGGGGCGCCTCGGCATCACGACGATCAATCCGGGGCAATACCTGAATCCCGGCGACGCGATCGTCACGCTGCAAGCCATCGATCCGATCTACGCCGACTTCTCGGTACCGCAACAACAGCTCGGCCAGCTCGCGATCGGCGCGACCGTCAGCGTCGATACCAACGCGTACAGCGGGAAAACCTTCACCGGCAAGATCCAGTCGATGAGCCCGAAAGTCGACAGCGCGACGCGCAACGTGCAGATCGAAGCGAGCGTCGACAATCGCGAGCGCAAGCTGCTGCCCGGCATGTACGCGAACGTGAAGATCGACTCGGGCGCCGAACAGCGCTACCTGACCCTGCCGCAAACGGCGATCACCTACAACCCGTACGGCGCGACCGCGTTCATCGTGAAGCCCGGCACGCAGCCCAACGCGCAGGGCAAGACGCTGCCCGTCGCGCAGCAGGTGTTCGTAACGCCGGGGCCGACGCGCGGCGACCAGGTGGCGATTCTAAAGGGCATCGACGACGGCACGCAGGTCGTGACGAGCGGCCAGATCAAGCTCAAGAACGGCACGCCGCTGATCATCGACAACCGCGTGAAGCCGTCGGACAGTCCGAATCCGACGCCGCAGGAACAATAAGCGAGGCCGCCCGACCATGTTCACGGACATCTTCATTCGCCGGCCGGTACTCGCTTCGGTCGTGAGCCTGCTGATCCTCGTGCTCGGGTTGCGCGCGCTCGCGGTGCTGAAGGTCAGCCAGTATCCGCAGACCGAGAACGCGGTCGTCACGATCACGACGGCCTACTATGGCGCGAACTCGGACACCATCGCCGGCTTCATCACGCAGCCGCTCGAAGCGGCGATCGCGCAGGCACAGGGCATCGACTACATGTCGTCGACGAGCATCACGGGCGTGTCGACGATCATCGCGACGCTACGTCTGAACTACGATGCGAACCGCGCGCTGACCGAGATCAACACGCAGATCGGCTCGGTGCGCAACCAGTTGCCGCCGCAGGCGCAGCAGCCGGTGCTGACGGTGCAGACCGGGCAGACCACCGACGCGATGTACATGGGCTTTTACAGCAGCGTGCTGCCGAGCAACAACGTCACCGACTACCTGCTGCGCGTGGTCAAGCCCAAGCTCGATTCGATCCAGGGCGTGCAGACCGCCGAAGTGCTCGGCGGGCGGCAGTTCGCGATGCGCGCGTGGCTCGACTCGGCGCGGCTCGCCGCGCACGGCGTGAGCGCGAGCGACGTGTACACCGCACTCGGCAACAACAACTATCTCGCCACGCTCGGCACGACGAAGGGGCAAATGGTCAGCGTCGACCTGGAAGCGGGCACGGACCTGCATACCGTCGACGACTTCAAGCAGCTCGTCGTCAAGCAGAAGAACGGCTCGATCGTGCGTCTCGAGGATGTCGCGAACGTCGTGCTCGGCGCCGACAGCTACGACTTCAACGTCGCGTTCAGCGGCAAGCGGTCGGTGTTCATCGGCATCAAGGTCGCGCCGGACGCGAACATTCTCGACGTAGCCAAGCGCGTGAAAACCGTGTTTCCCGATCTGCAGAAGCAGTTTCCGACCGGCATGACGGGCGACATCGTTTATGACGCGACCGACTTCGTCAACACCGCGATCAGGGAAGTGATCAAAACGCTCGTCGAAGCGCTCGTGATCGTGACCGTCGTGATCTTCCTGTTTCTCGGCAGCTTCCGCGCGGTGATCGTGCCGTTGATCGCGATGCCGCTGTCGCTGATCGGCACGTTCTTCGTGATGCAGGTGCTCGGCTATTCGATCAATCTGCTCACGCTGCTCGCACTCGTGCTCGCGATCGGGCTCGTCGTGGACGACGCGATCATCGTCGTCGAGAACGTCGATCGGCACATGAAGCACGAAGGCAGAACACCGTTCGACGCCGCGCTGATCGCCGCTCGCGAGCTGGGCGGCCCGATCGTCGCGATGACCGTCGTGCTGATCGCCGTGTACGCGCCGATCGGCTTCCAGGGCGGGCTGACGGGCGCGCTCTTCACCGAGTTCGCGTTCACGCTTGCGGGCGCGGTGACGGTATCGGGCGTAATCGCACTCACGTTGTCGCCGATGATGTGCTCGCGCTTCTTCCGCGCCGCGCAGGAGTCGGGCCGCTTCGCGCGTTTCGTCGACCGCCAGTTCGAGCGCGTGCATCGCGGCTACGGCCGCCTGTTGCATGCGACGCTCGACACCTGGCCCGTGTTCGTGATCATGGGCGCGCTACTGCTGTGCGGCACGGTGTATCTGTTCATGACCTCGAAGTCGGAACTCGCGCCGCAGGAAGACCAGGGCATCGTGCTCTCGCAGATCATCGGGCCGCCCAACGCGACGATCCAGCAGATGCAGACCTACGCGGACCAGGTGTTCGATGCTTCGAAGACACTGCCCGAATATTCGCAGATGTTCCAGCTCACGGGCTCGCCGACTGTCAACCGGGGCATCGGCGGCGTGCTGTTCAAGACCTGGGACCAGCGCGGCAAGAACGCGACCGTGCTGCAGCAGGAGTTGCAGCAGAAGTGGAATCAGATCGCGGGCGCGCGCGTCGCGGCGTTCCAGTTTCCGCCGCTGCCGGGCGCGCAGGGCTTGCCGGTGCAGTTCGTGATCAGCACGACCGAGCCGTTCGAAAACCTCAACGAGGTGTCGCAAGCAGTGCTGGAAAAAGCGCGCGCGAGCGGCATGTTCTTCTTCGTCGATAGCGACCTGAAAATCGACAAGCCGGAAGTGACGCTCGTCGTCGATCGCGACAAGGTGGCCTCGCTCGGGCTGTCGCAAAGCGACGTCGGACAGGCGCTCGGGTCGGCGCTGGGCGGCGGCTACGTCAACTACTTCTCGATTGCGGGACGCTCATACAAGGTGATTCCGCAGGTGTTGCAGATCGACCGGCTCAATCCGTCGCAAGTGCTCGACTACTATCTGCGCACGCCGGACGGCAACGTGATTCCGGCGTCGACGATCGCGCATCTGCGGCACAGCGTCGTGCCCGAATCGATCAACCACTTCCAGCAGTTGAACTCGGCGACGATCTCCGGCGTGATCGTGCCGGGCGTGTCGCAAGGCCAGGTGCTCGATTTTTTGCGCAAGGCGACCGCGCAGGTCGCGCCGGCCGGCTATTCAGCCGATTACTCGGGAGAGTCTCGCCAGTTCGTGCAGGAGTCGGGCGGCTTCGTCATCACACTGCTGCTCGCGACGATCATCGTGTTCCTCGCGCTCGCGGCGCAATTTGAAAGTTTCCGCGATCCGATCGTGATCCTGATCTCGGTGCCGATGGCGCTGTTCGGCGCGCTGATCTTCATCAACATCGGCCTGACGACGCTGAACATCTACACGCAGGTCGGCCTCGTCACGCTGATGGGGCTCGTCAGCAAGCACGGCATTCTGATCGTGCAGTTCGCCAACGAACTGCAGCGCGCAGGTCGCGCGAAGCGCGAAGCGGTCGAGGAAGCGGCGGGCGTGCGGCTGCGCCCGATCCTGATGACGACCGCGGCGATGGTGCTCGGTGTGGTGCCGCTCGTGATCGCGTCGGGCGCGGGCGCGGCGGGCCGCAACGCAATGGGGCTCGTGATCTTCACCGGGATGTCGATCGGCACGCTGTTCACGTTGTTCGTCGTGCCGGCGATGTACATGTTTCTGGCCGCCGAACACCAGCGGCATGCTCAAGCGCCGAACGCCGACGAGGCGGGTCAGGCGGGTTAGAGCCTGGGTGATCGCGTACCCGGCGCGCGGGTTGTCCGAAATCCGAAAGCCGCTGTCCTGATGCCTTTACTCGCATCACTTAGACTACGGTGCATTCGCTGCGCAACGCGGCGCAAGACCAACCGGAGCCACGCACGATGAAAGCGATTCAGTTCAAATCTTTTGGCAACCCCGAAGTGCTCGAATACGTCGATCTGCCGACGCCGCAGGCCGACGCGGAGCATGCGGTCGTGCGGGTCATGGCGGCCTCGGTCAATCCGAGCGACGTGAAGAACGTGTCCGGCCATTTCGAACATACGGTGCTGCCGCGCACGCCGGGGCGCGACTTCAGCGGCGTGGTGGTGGACGGCCCGGCCGCGTGGCTCGACGCCGAGGTGTGGGGAACCGGCGGCGACATCGGCTTCACGCGCGACGGCACGCACGCCGAGTACCTCGGCATTCCGGTCGCGGCGCTGTCGCGCAAGCCCGTGGCGTTGAGCCACGTCGAGGCAGCAGCCATCGGCGTGAACTTCGTGGTCGCGTGGCTCGGCAGCGTCGAATACGCGAAGTTGCAGGCCGGCGAGACCATTGCCGTGCTTGGCGCGGGCGGCGGTGTCGGGGGCGCGGTCGTGCAGATCGCGAAAGCACGCGGCGCGCGCGTGATCGCCGTCGACCGCCGGCCGCTCGATCCCGCCACGCCCGCGGGCCGCCTGATCGACGCCTACGTGGCGTTCGACGAACACGCGGCCGCACGCGTGCGCGAGCTGACCGGCGGCGCGGGCGCGGAAGTCGTGTACGACACGGTAGGCGGTGTCGCGTTCGAGACCGCGCTGAGTCTCGCGAAGCGGCGCGGCCGCGTGCTCGAAATCAGCGGGACCGGCAAGCGCCGCGTCGAGTTCGATCTGATCGACTTCTATCACAACGAGACGCAATTGCTCGGCGTCGACAGCGCGAAGCTCGGCGTCGCGGAATCGGCGCCGCTGATGACGGCGCTCGTCGAGGGCTTCGACAACGGCAAGCTGAGCGGCCCGGCGATCGCGCAGGAATTCCCGCTCGCCCGCGCGCGCGAAGCCTACGAGGCGGTCGCTGCCGGCACGCGCGGGCGCGTCGTGATTCGCATGCAATAACCGTCCCTCTGGCACAGTGCATTGAAGCTGCGGCCTCCGGGCCTCCGCGACACGCTAAGATTGAGGCCGCCGGGCGCCCGCGCCGTCCGGGGAGAACGACAAAAGCATTGCCTCGGAGAATCTGATGTCTGAAGAATATGAAGTGCACGGTCCGCACGACCATGCCGTCGAACACGCCGGCCACGCCGCGCATCACGACGCCGATCCGTTCGCGAGCCGCATGGCCGTGATGACCGCGATCCTCGCGACGATCGGCGCGCTGTGCGCGTACCAGAGCGGCAACGCCGAAAACCTCGCGCTGTTCTTCAAGAACGAAGCCGCGATCAAGAAGACCGAAGCGTCGAACCAGTGGAGCTACTACCAGGCGAAGGGCGAAAAGGAAAACCTCGCGGAACTCGGCGCGGCGCTGTCGGCGCCCAATAGCGACGCGCACGCGAAGTTCGTCGCCGACGTCGAGAAATACAAGCAGCAGAAGGAGCCGATCCGCGCGAACGCAGAAGCGATCGAAAAACAGGTCGTCGCCGCCGATACGCGCAGCGAAACGCTGTTGCACGGCCATCATCGCTGGGCTCAGGCGACGCTGCTGATTCAGGTCGCGATTGCGCTGTGCGCGATCACGCTGCTCACGCGCAAGAACTGGCTGCGCAATCTGTCGTACCTCGTCGCGGGAGTGGGCGTCTTGACCGCGGGCACGGCGTTTTTGGGGCTATGAGCGGGATGCTCGCGTTGCTTTTCACCCCGAGCTTCGGCGGCGCCAGCGCATGTGAGCACCGGCACGTTCGCCGCGATGCTCGGCATGGTGTTCGTCGTCGCGAGCAGCTGGTATGGGTTCGTCGCGCTGGCGCTGTCGCATCAGCACATCGCGTCGGCTTATCGGCGCGGCAAGATGTGGGCGGATCGTGTGTGCGGCGGCTTGATCGTTGCGTTGGGGGTGCGGCAGCTGATTCGTTGAGGCGGCACTGACGTGTGCGTGAGCACCAATGTGCCAGCACCAATGTGCCAGCCTCAATCCGCGAGCCCGCGCGCACGCTCCAGCAACAACTCGCGCTCGCGCGTATTGCGCGTCATCGCCGCGGCGCGCTCGAACTCCACGCGGGCTTCGTCGACGCGTCCAAGCTTGACCAGCAGATCGCCGCGCACGCTCGGCAGCCAGTGATAGTTCGCGAGCGCCGAACCGGCGGCGAGCGCATCGACGATCTCGAGTCCGGCCGCCGGCCCGAACGCCATCCCCACCGCGACCGCGCGATTCAACTCCACTACCGGCGACGGCGCGACCTGCGCCAACGCATCGTAGAGCGCGACGATCTGCGCCCAGTCGGTGTCCTCGGCGCGGCGCGCTCGCGCATGGCACGCGGCGAGCGCCGCCTGCAACGCATACGGCCCGCTCTCGCCGCCGAGCGCATGCGCGTTGTCCAGCGCCGCGAGGCCGCGGCGAATCAGCAGCGGGTCCCAGCGGCTGCGATCCTGATCGAGCAGCAGTACCGGACGCCCCTGGGCGTCGGTGCGCGCGTGCGTACGCGACGCCTGAATCTCCATCAGCGCGACGAGACCGTGGACCTCGCTCTCGCCGGCGACGAGTCCGCTCAACACGCGCCCAAGCCGCAACGCCTCCTCGCATAGCGTCGGGCGCATCCAGTCGTCGCCGGCCGTGGCCGAATAACCTTCGTTGAAAATCAGGTAGATCACCTGCAGCACCGACGCGAGCCGCGCCGCGCGCGCGTCCGCCTGCGGCACCTCGAACGGCACGCGCGCCGCCGACAGCGTGCGTTTCGCGCGCACGATCCGCTGCGCGATGGTCGGCTCCGGCACGAGAAACGCGCGCGCGATTTCGTCGGTGGTGAGACCGCCGAGCAGGCGCAGCGTCAGCGCGACGCGCGCATCGGTCGACAGCAGCGGATGGCACGCGGTGAAGATGAGCCGCAGCAGATCGTCGCCGATGTCGTCGGCGCGCGCGGCGTCGAGCGAATCGACGAAATCGGGCACCACGTGCGCTTCGATCGCGTCGAGATCGTGGCCGAGCTCCTCGCGCTTGCGCGCATGCAGCGCCTCCTGGCGCAGGCGATCGAGCGCGCGGTTCTTCGCGGCCGTCATCAGCCACGCTCCGGGGTTGTCGGGCACGCCCGCGTCCGGCCAATGCTCGAGCGCGGCCACCAGCGCGTCCTGCGCGAGTTCCTCGGCGAGTCCCACGTCGCGCACGATCCGCGCGACGTGAGCGATGACCTTCGCGGATTCGATCCGCCAGACAGCGTCGATCGCACGATGGGTGGCCTGTATCGTCACGGCGTCAGCCTTCACCTGCTGCCGGCGGTTGCGCGGTCAGGAACATGTACGCGGGCTCCCAGACGTAGTCCATCAAATCAGCGGCGATCTTCTTCGAGCTTGTGAAAGCGCTCGATTTCCGGCCCCGGCTCGAAGTCGTCGAGTTCGAACAGCTGCCGCACTTCGATTTCGCCATCGGCGTGCTCACCGAACGGCGCCGGAAAACGCCGCGCCCATTCCATCGCCTCGTCGCGCGAGCGCACCTGGATCAACGTGTAGCCCGCGATCAGCTCCTTGGTCTCCACGAACGGCCCGTCCACGATGCTCCGTTTGCCGCCGCTATAGCGCACGCGCCAGCCTTTCGAGCTCGGCTGCAGGCCCGTCGCGTCGAGCAGCACGCCGGCCTTTGCGAGTTCTTCGTGGTAGGCGCCCATGGCGGCGATCAGCGACGGTTCGGGCATCTCGCCGGCTTCGCTCGCGGCCGTGGCTTTGACGATGATCATGAATCGCATGTCGTTGCTCCTTGTTGTTAGTGGTTGGTCGTGAGTGGATTCTTGTGAATCGCCTGGCGGGGCCATGCCGGCTCGCCCCTTACTCACACGACGCGCGATGCACGATCCGATCGACACGCGCGGCGGTCCCCACATCCCAGGGAAAATACCGAAGCGAGTGAAGTGGGAGTCACGCGTGCCTAGATGAAGCACGGTCCGAGCTTGCGCACCTCGACCGTGCACCACGACGCCGCCGGGCAGGTTTGCGCGATCGCCACGGCCTCTTCACGGCTGTCGCAGTTCAACAGAAAGAAGCCGCCGATCATCTCCTTCGCCTCGGCGAACGGCCCGTCGACGAGCTTCGATTGGCCATGGCGGACCTGCACGCGCACGGCGTCCTTCTGCGAAGTCAGTGACTCGACCGCGAGCAGCTTGCCGCGCGCTTTCAGATTCTCGGAGAAACGCACCATCTGGTCGTAGAGGTCGCGGCCCGCGGCTTCGGCGCGCTCCTCGCGTTGGTCCGTGGGTTCGACGATCAGCAGCATGTAGGACATGATGTCTCCGATAGGGCTCGTTTTGGTTGTATGCGCGGGTCGGCATCGCAACGACGCCAGCGACGCCTGGCCTCGGCGGTATGCAGGAGGTACGCAAGCAGGTAGGCGGCAAGCAGGCGCAGCCAGTCTAGCAAGCGGGAATCGCAGCGGCAAACGCGCCCGGCGGGACTTCTACGGACACTCGTAACAAGCCGCGCCACGCGTACCAGCCGGCCTCGCGCGACACGTCGATGCCGCTTTCAATGTGTCCGGAATCCATTTATGTCCGCGCTGAAACGGTCGTATCAGCCGTTCGACGAAACGCAGCGCAGCGGGCAGCCACTCGCCCGGGCTCGCCGACAGCGCATTGAGCGCAGCGCCGGTGACCCGCGACGCTTTCGAAATGCGCGCCGCCAGATGCGTGCCGCTCAAACCGCCGCTTCCGCCAGCGCCCGCAGTCGCGCGGAACGCATCAAACCTTCGATCATTTTCGCTTCCGCGCTCGCCAGCTCGCTCAGCGACGCCGCCGACAACTGTCCGTCGAAAATCGCTAGCGCCGCGCACAGACTTGCGTAGTCGTCGTCTTCGAGCGACCAGCGGCCAGTCTGGCGCTCACGCACATCGAGCCGCACCATCGCCGCATGCGCGCTTTCGATGTCGGCGCGTGCGTCGGCGCCCCGTCCGGCATGCGCAAGTTCCTGCGACACCAGCAAATGCCGGCTCAGCGTCGTGTGCAGAATGCGCGCGCCGTGGCCGCGGCGGAATGCATCGAGCGCGGCGTAGGCCTGCAACAGCATGGTCTGCGTGACCGGCGCGTGCGCGGTGCGGCTCTGGGTCAGAGAACGCAATAACGGAGACATGGCCGTGCGGCCGGGCTTGTGAACTCGCGACTTGCTGGACATCGATTCAACCTCCTTCTTTCGGCAGCGCGCCCGGACTTCGGCACGCGACGGCGGCAAACGCCGCGCTCAAACGTCCGACGTATTTCGCGCCCGACAGTTCACCCCATGCGACGCGCCCGTGCTTCGAACGTATCGAAGAACGCAATGTCCGCATATCGGTTCGACGCCGCCAGAAACAAGAAGCCCGCTTCGTTGCGACGAAAAAAAAGCCCTGTTCCGCGAGGAACAGGGCTGACAGGATGGAACGGCCGAGCAGGCGCGTGGATGCCTGCCAACCTATAACCACCTAACCTGCAAAGCTATTGCTTACGTATACTGCACCGGCAATTTCTACCGCTCGACAGCAAGCTTCAACTGCCGATTCAAACCACCACTTCAATTGCGACTGCATGTGGGCCGGTCCTCGCTATCTGCTACTTCTGGCCGCTACCCCTGTTGCTTCGCGCTCGTGCTCGATGCATTGCGCGCTTGTATTGCGTCAACTGCGGACTGCGAACTGCCAGATACGCACTGCGAACTGCAGACTACTCATCAACGGTACGGTTCAAATCCGACACGAGGGGAAGATCGCATCGATGGAGGGCGGTGATTCCTCGCTCCATGGAAAAGAGTGTATGCGCGCACCCGCGAAAGCAATTCAGCGAACCGAAGCGCTTTGGTGGGTTAATTTGGCGAATCGATGTAACAGCGGCCCCACGGAGCGCTCGATGTGAAATCAGCGATTGCACCGAAACGGTGCTGCGAAAGCCTGAGAGAAAAAACGCGAAGTGCGAAGCCGGCCGCATTCAGGCCGAGCGGAGCCGGTGCCGTCGCGCCGGCGTCGTCGCGTGTGCAGCTTCGAGCGATGACGCGCGCCACGCCACGCACGTCAACCGCGTGTGGAGAAATCGTCGATCGTCAGCAAGACCTTCTCACCGGGACGCGCGAGCATTTTTCGCTCGGCGATCGCCGTAATACGTTTGCGCCCATCCGCGAACGTCTTCAGAACGCGCGCCTCACCCGCGCCGCGTTGCAGCCAGAAGTGCTGCTCGAGCGCCTCGCGCGTGACCGCGCATTCAAGGTCTCGTCCCTGCGACGAAAGCTGGAAAATCACCGCGCGTCCATCTGCCGAGACGCTGGGTACCACCTCGATCATCGTCATAGCCCACCTCGCAACGTTGATTACGACGTTCGCCGCATCACGCGAACCTCCCCGGATAACCATCTGGACGCTCGCCGCATCGGATGACGCGGCAAGCGGACGTTCGCGCGCCAATCGTCGGAGGCCTCGTCTTGTCGGTTCGTACGGTGGTGCGGATAGCGCGGCCGCGATGGGTCGACGACCGTGCCCGCGAATAGCGAATCAACCTTTAGCAATGCGCATGCCACACAACGCAGCAGGCGGCGCCTCGCCGCATCGAGCGTTCGCCCTGCATCGCAAAGTGAGAAGACTGCAACATAGCCGCGTGGTAAAAAAGCGCAGCCGGCGCGACAATCGACGACAATTCTTACTCGCGCTTCGCACGATCATCGCGCGCCGCTACCTTGCCGACATGTCCGCCCAACTGCCCGACCAACGATCCGGGTTGACCTTGCGCCCCGCGCAACCCGACGACGAAGCCTTCCTGCTCGAACTGCGCAAGACGACGATGACCGAACACCTGGCGCGCGCAGGCGAGCCGACCGACGACGACGCCCATCGCGCGCGCCTGTTGCATCGCTACGACGCGGCGCAGGTGGTCTGCATCGACGGCGCGCCCGCGGGCTTGTTGAAGGCGCATCGCAACGACGTCGAATGGTTCGTCGTGCAGTTGCAGATCGCGCCGGCGCTGCAGGGTCGCGGCATCGGCGAGCAAGCGCTGCGCACGATCCTGCGCGCCGCCGCGGCCGAAGCGTTGCCGGTCAGCTTGCAGGTGCTCAAGGGCAATCCCGCCAAACGGCTGTACGATCGTCTTGGCTTCGAGATCGTCGGCGAGGATCAGACACAGTTTCACATGCGACTTGCAGCGCGCGCGCCGGCGGAAAGCGAAGCAGAACGAATGTCGGATAAAGACTGATACGGAACGAGCCTGGCAATGAACTCTGATATGACTTTTCGCGCTGCTTCAGCGATACAAAGCTGGCACGCGCACATCTACTTCGACCCGGCGAGCCGCGATGCCGCCTGGGCGTTTCGCGAGCAGATCGACGCACATTGGGGCGACAAACTGCAGATCGGGCGCTTCCACGAACGGCCGGTCGGGCCGCATCCGATGTGGTCGTATCAGCTCGCCTTCGCGCACACGCAGTTCGCCGACGTGGTCGGCTGGCTCACGCTCAATCACGGCGCGCTCGATGTCTTTCTGCATCCGAACACCGGCGACGCGCTGCGCGATCATCGCGACGCCGCCGTGTGGATCGGGCACTCGCACGAACTCGTGCTGAAGGCGCTGCTATAGCACCGCTGCGAACGCTACGGCGGCGTGCTCACATATTCGTATACGCGCTGCACCAGCCGCACGACGCGACCTGTTTAGTGCCGAACAGCGTGCAGCCGCCGTATGCGTCCGATGCCTTGCCCTGGAACAGCGAGCAGTTCGCGCACGATTGCCCGGCCGCGAAGTTCGGAAATCTGGCCTTGTCGACCTTCGACGCATCTTCGGTATAGCTGACCGCCTGCGCCTGCGGATCGCTCTCGCTGAGCGCATTGGGAACGGTCGCGGCGAACGCGACCCGAGACAGCGCGAGCGACGAGCCGACGCCCGCACTGACCAACAGGAAATGGCGCCGCGATGTTTTCATTGTCGTTTGCCTCTGGGTGGGGACTGAGGGATGCGTTCAATCGAGAAAGCGCGCGAAGCGCTCGACCGGTTCGCGCTCGGGGCGCAGCGTATTGACCGGCGCGTTGGGGTCGCCGAAACCGAGCGACATGCCGCACACAAATTGCTCGTTTTCGGGCAAGCCGAGATGTCCGGCAATCAGTCGATGAAACTGCATGAACGCGGCCTGCGGACAGGTGTCGAGACCGCGTCCGCGCGCGGCCGTCATGATCGCCTGCAGGAACATGCCGTAGTCGAGCCAGCTGCCGCGCTCGAGGCTGCGATCGATCGTGAACAGCAGGCCGACAGGTGCGTCGAAGAAACGGAAGTTGCGCGAGTGCTGTTCGTGCATGCGCGCCTTGTCGCCCTTCTCGATGCCGAGCAGGCTATACATGTCCCAGCCGATCTTGCGACGCCGGTCGATGAACGGCGACTGCCACTGGCGCGGATAGTACGCGTACTCCTCCTGGTACAGCTCGTCGCGCTGCGGATCGTCGTAGGCCGCGAGCAGATCGCGCGACAGACGCGCGAGCGATTCGCCCGTCAACACGTATACCTTCCACGGCTGCGTGTTGGTGCCCGACGGTGCGTGGCTGGCGGCTTCGAGAATCGCTTCAATGTCGGCGCGCTGCACCGGTGTCGGCAGAAAGGCGCGCACCGAGCGCCGCGTGGTCAGCGCGGTGTCGACGGGGTTCGCGGGAGAGGTCATCGGCGGATGGCGGCAGAGCCTGCGGAGTAGGTCTGCGACGATTCTAGCGCGGACCGCTCAAAGCCTGCCCGCCAGCGCGCAGGCATCGCCCGAAGCGTTGCGCCGCGCCCTTACATCGTCCCCAACACCACCGCCGCCGCAATCGATCCGACCACGAGCGCGAGCCCCACCGTCTTGCGCTTGTTCAACTCGGTCCACAACAGCACGCCCGTCAACGACAGCAGGATCAGGCTGCCCGTGAGCGTATCGATCAGCAGCACCCAACCGACGCTCAAGCCCACACCCTTGTGCATGTTCGTCAGAATCGCGAGAAAGGTGTTCGCGCTGCGCTTGACCGTGACGGTGTGGTTGCCGACCCAGTATTCGGCCGACGTGTTTTCCTTCGGCGACCCGAAACTCAGTTGCCAGTGCTCGGGCTGCACGACGCTGCGATCGCCCCACGCCACCGGATGCTCGGTTTCCTTCTGCACGCGCCCCGGATTGCCGGCGATTTTCAGCTCCTGCTTGAGCCACTTCGCGAGCTCGCGCGGCGTTTGCGGCGCCGGTTGCGGCAGCGGCACCTGCATCACCGCCACCTGCGGCTCGCCGGTCGAGACGCGCAGCGGACCACCGCGATGATTCAGAAAGAAGCCCGTCGTGCCGAACAGCAGACCGAGCGCCGCGCCCCACAGTCCAACCCACCCATGCACCTTGCGCAGCCACTTGATGAAGGTCGCGCGACGCGAGCGCTGCTGGCGCGATTTCAGTTCATGGTCATCGAGCCGACGCGGCTCCTGCGCGTCATGTTCGCCGGCCGCGGGCGGTTGAATGTCGAGGGTGTCCGAGACGCTCACGTTTCACTCCAGGTACGCAGCAGATTGTGATAACAACCGACGAGGCTGCGTCGCGCAGCTTCGTCGGCATGGGTGGCATTGAGCCGTTGAATCGCGGTGTCCATGTCGAACAGCAGCGCGCGATGCGTGTCGCTGCGCACGAGGCTCTGCACCCAGAAGAAGCTCGCCACCCGCGCGCCGCGCGTGACTGGCGTCACCTGGTGCAGACTCGTCGCCGGATAGACGATCATGTCGCCGGCCGGCAGTTTCACCTGCTGCACGCCGTAGGTGTCCTCGATCACGAGTTCGCCGCCGTCGTATTCGTCGGGCGCGCTGAGAAACAGCGTCACCGACACGTCGGTGCGCAGCTTCACGCCGTTCGGCAGCACGCGCACCGCGCCATCGACGTGGCTGCCGAACTCCATGCCGCCCTCGTAGCGGTTGAAGAGCGGCGGATAGACCTGGTTGGGCAGCACCGCGCTGATGAACAGCGGATTGCGTTCGATCGCAGCGAGAATCACATCGCCGAGTTCGCGCGCGAGCGTCGAGTGCTCGGCAATCTGCTGATTGCGCTTGACCGGCGCGCCCTGATAGCCCGCGGTCGCGCGGCCATCGACCCACGCGTCGCCGGCTCGATCGAGCCGCTCGCGCATGAAGCGCAACTGCCCGGCGTCCAGTACCTTCGGAATGTGCAGCAACATGACGTGTCCTTCGCGTCGGCTTGCCTTGCAGAAGCGGCAAGCCGTACGCATGCGCTCAGTGCGTATCAAAAGCGCGTATCAAAAGCGGTAGTTGAACGTCGCGAGCAGCGTGCGGCCGATGCCCGGCACCGGACGTCCGCCGTCCGACGGAATCAACGCGTCGTAGTAGTACTTGTTGGTGAGGTTCAGCAGGTTCAGACGCACGTCGTACTTCTTCGCGTGATAGGCCGCGGTCGCGTCCCAGCGCGTGTAGCCCGGCACCTTCACGTAGTTCGTATTCGACGCATAACGTGGCGACATGTAGATCGGACCGCCGCCGATTTCCCAGTGCGGCGTGATCGCATACGTGGTCCAGAACGTCAGCGTGTTGCGCGGCGTGTTGGCCGGCGTGTGACCCTGCGTGCCGTCGGCCGCTTTCAGGATCGTCGCGTCCATGTACGTGTAGCCGCCGAAAATCTGCCACTTGTCGGTGATGTGCCCCGTCACGCCCGCCTGGAAGCCGTCGACGCGAATGTTGCCGGCCAGTTGGTACTCGGTCGGTGACACCTGCGTGCGCGCGTTGTCCTTTTCCTCGCGGAAGATCGCCGAGGTCACCGACATGTTGCCGCCGAACAGATCCCACTTGCCGCCGATTTCATACGACTTCGTCGATTCCGGCGCGAGGTTCTGAGTGAGGTTCGTGACCGTCAGGTTTTCGAGCGACGGGTTGAACGACGTGCCGTACGACACGTAGTACGACTGCCAGTCGGTCGGCTGATAGATGACGCCGGCGCGCACGCTCGTGAAGTAGTTGGTCTGGCTCGCGTAAGCCGGCGCGCTAATCGTATTGCGGATTCCCGCCGAGAAACGATCCCAGCGCACACCGCCGATCAGCTTCCAGTGCGGCGTCAGCGTAATCGTGTCGTTCAGGTAAGCGGCAATTTCGTTCGCGCTCGAATCGGCGTAGTTGCCGACCGTCGTCGTCACGTTCGACGGCGTGCCCATGATCGGCGGATTGAGCATCGGCACGATCGGCAGGTTGTTGCGCGTGTACGCCTGGTTCGTATAGCTGTCGTGGCCCACTTCGACACCGACGATCAGGTCGTGCCTGATCGGTCCGGTGTCGAATTTGTATTCGAGCATCGTGTCGTTGTAGATCGCATGATTCTGGATCACGCGGTCATGACTCTGCAGCTTGATGAACAGCTGCGATGGCGACAGCGTCGTGAAGTTGCCGTTGGTCAACGCTGTGCTGGACGACAGCGGTCCGGTCAGCACCGCTTGCGGCGCGGTTTCGCGCGCGTCGGTCATGGAGTGCGAGATCTGCGTCTGGTTCGTCAGCGTCAGGGCGTCGGAGAACTTGTGCTTGATCGCCGCGGTGAAGATCTGCACGTCCTGGATCGTGCGGTCGCTGGTCAAACCGTAGAACGTGTTCTTCGGTACCGGCGACGGGCGGCCGTTCAGCGCCTGGATGCCGTAGTCGGGCATGTCGTGGTTGTGCTGGATCAGCGCGGACAGCGTGATCTCGGTCGGCGTGCCGATGCCGAAGCGCAGTTCCGGCGCGACGCCGAAGTCCTTGTTCTTCATCACGTCGCGCGTCGAGCCGAGGCTTTGGCCGAATGCATTGAGGCGGATCGCCGAGGTGTCGGTGAGCTTGTGGTTCACGTCGACGGTGGAGCGGTACCGGTCGTCGGTGCCGATCATGCCGGAGACTTCCGCCGAGTCCGTCAGGTTCGCCTTCTTGCTGACCTGGTTGATCACGCCGCCGGTCGAGCCGCGGCCGAACAGCATCGACGACGGACCGTACAGCACCTCGAGCGACTCGAGGTCGAACGTGTCGCGGTAGTACTGGTTGCGGTCCCGAAAGCCGTCCAGATAGATGTCGTTCTGCGCGGTGAAACCGCGCAGGTTGATGTTGTTGCCGATCTGGCCGCCTTCGGCCGCGCCGATCGTCACGCCGGGCGCGTTGCGCAGCGCGTCCGCAAACGACGTCGCGCCCTGCGAGGCGAGCAGGTCGCGATTGATCACGGTGACGGTCTGCGGAATGTCGCGCAGCGCGGTCGGCGTCTTGGCGCCGACGGTCGCACGGTCGGCCTGGAAGTCCTGCTGAACGGCCTGAGCCTGCACGCCGATGGTCGGCAGCGTCGGCGCGGCGGCGGGTGTGTCGTTCTGTGCATTGGTTTGTACGTTCTGCGGCGCGCTTTGCGCGAGCGCCGGGGTCGTCAAAGGAATGGCAAAAGCGAGCGCTAGCGCTGTCGCGAGCGGCGTGTGATTGAGCATGGAAATCCCGTCAGAAATGCGTTTGTCAAATTCGCATCACTGACGTCGAATTCATGACAAAGCCGCAAATGGCTGGCTGCCGCTCTCCGTAGTGTGAGATGGAGATGACGGGATGGCTGGCTAGGTTTAAATGAGAATCGATATCATTTCACATCTACTGGAAGTCAGCAATCCCGGCGTGCGTCAGGCACATCGAATCGCGACTCGGTTTATCCTTTTTACAACAATGTAGTTTCATCGCTTCGGCAGCGCTTTCCTTCCCTCTGGAGTCGACTTTATGCAATATCGCCAATTCGGCCGCACCGGCCTGACCGTTTCTCGCCTGTGTCTCGGCACCATGACCTTCGGGCTGCAAACCGAAGAAGCCGCATCGCACCGCATCCTCGACACGGCCGCGGACGCCGGTGTCAATTTCATCGATACCGCGAACGTCTATCCGCTCGGCGGCGACGAAAATCTGGCCGGACGCACCGAGGAAATCGTCGGACGCTGGCTGAAGGGCAAACGCGAGCGCTTCATCGTCGCGACCAAGGCGGTCGGCAAGATGGGGCCCGCCGCGTGGGACCAGGGCGCGTCGCGCAAGCACCTGCTCGATGCGATCGACGCGTCCTTGCAGCGCCTCGGCACCGACTACGTCGACCTGTACCAGCTCCATTCCGACGACGCGAAGACCCCGCTCGACGAGACGCTCGAAGCGCTCGATGCGATCGTGCGCTCGGGCAAGGCGCGCTATATCGGCGTGTCGAACTTTCTCGCCTACCGGCTCGCGCGCGCACTGGGGCGCGCGGACGTGCTCCGCGTCGCGCGCTTCGTGTCGGTCCAGCCGCGCTACAACCTGCTGTTTCGCCAGATCGAGCGCGAGCTGCTGCCGCTGGCCGCCGAGGAACAACTGGCCGTGATGCCGTATAACCCGCTCGCGGGCGGACTGCTGAGCGGCAAGCACCGGCTCGACGCGACGCCCGCCGAAGGGCGCTTCACCGAAAGCGTCGGCAAGGCTGGCGCGATGTATCAGGAGCGCTACTGGCATGAGCGCGAGTTCGACACGATCGAAAGGCTGAAGGCGATCGTCGCGCCGACCGGCGAATCGCTGGCGAAGGTCTCGCTTGCGTGGGTGCTCGCGAATCCGCTGATTACGTCGGCGATCATTGGTGCGAGCCGCGCGGAGCAGTTGAGCGATACGCTCGCGGCGGCCGGGCTCACGCTCGACGCCGCGATCAAGACCCAGCTCGATGAAGCGAGCGTGCAGTATCGCTGGGGGGACGCGGCGCGCTAGGCGCCCGCCGGCAGATCAGGCGCGGCCCGGCGTTCGGCCGCGCGTCTTCATCGTCCGTAGCGCAGCACGGTGCTCGTCGCGGCGAGCACGTGATCCTTGATCGCGGCGTGGAACGCGTCGCGCGTCAAGCCGGCCGGCAATGCGTCGGGCGGCAGATCGAGCGCATAGACCTGCGCCACGTAGTGATGCGGTACCTCGCCGACGGGCGGACACGGGCCGTAATAGCCGGGGCCGCCGGTGCGATTCGTGCCGGCGACGCTGCCCGCCGGCGCGGCTTCGCCTTCGGCGAGTCCAGTCGTGGTAGGCGCGATGCCATAGACGATCCAGTGCACGAGGCCGAGGCCTTTCGCGCCGTCGGGATCGAAGATCGTCACCGCGAAACTTTTCGTGCCGGCCGGCGCGTTATGCCATTGCAGCGCCGGCGACACGTTGCCGCCGCCGCAATTGTTCGCGCTCGCCGCGTGGCTTGCGTTGAGCGTGCCGCCATCGGCCAGTCCCGGCGACGACACCGCGAAGGCCTGTGCCGCATACGCATGCGCGCACGCGTAAGCGAGCAGCGCGCACGCGCCGACGGAGAGGAGGCGCCGCGCGAGGGTCAGGTGGATGCGAGTCATTGGGAGTCTCCGGGGTTGGACGTGCCGTTGAGAGCTTTGCAGTTCAGAGAGCAACTATAACGAGAATGTTGTTTTGAGATGGAAGAGGCGGCATATTGCGCATGGGGCTACGCGAATCAAACAATATGGCCAAAGGATTCTGGCAACAACACCACTGGTATTAAAACGATGCGTCTTTCGTCCTGGCTTATTGCCACATTGATGTTCGGCGCAGGATCCGGTTTGGCCCTTGCGGAATCGGTTCTCAGGTTTGAGGATTGTCCCGCCACTGTCGAGTCCAGGCACGCTGCGATGCCACGCATGATATTCACGGACGCGACGGCACGTCATTACCGCAGCATTCTTCGTGAAGCCGCAAAGGAGCCGATTAACTTCGCGGGCCACTACGTTCTCGCTACGTGGGGATGCGGTGCTGGCTGCGTGATGGCGGCGGCAATCGATACGAACTCGGGCCGCGTCACTTCGCTGCCGTTCACGGTTTCCGATTGGCCGCTGGACATCACGGATCCGCTTGCCTATCGCGCAGACAGTTGCCTGCTGATCGCTCACGGTAGCCGCAATGAAAACGCCGAGCACGGAACCTACTACTACGCGTTCGACGGCAAAACATTTACCTTGCGCGCGAGTACGACAAACGTCGGGCGTTAGACAAACCGCGGAAGCAGTGAACGAGACCGTCACCCCGTGATGGACAACTGGATTGCGCGAAAACAACTGTTACGACCACTGCTATTTCAACGAACCTGAGGCGAAGTATCGCACTGACCGCGCGAACTTCTGGAGTTTACCGTGAAGAAGGTCGGGGTTGGCATCCTAACTGGTTTTGCCCTCATCTTCGGCATGTCTGCTTGCTATGCAAAAGGCGATCAACGTGCGACTCCACAAGCTGGAGCACGTACTTACGCACAGAATTACAAAGACATGGTTCTGGCTACTTGTATAGCGAACGCCTACAGGAACGACAAAGATGCTGCTATGGATGCGGGAAGCAGCGTCAGTGCATTGCGAGACTGGACTTACTTTGACTTGGAGAAGGCTCCAGACGCGATCAAAACCTTGGTGGACAATTATTTGGCGCGAAATTATCAAAACCCGCTGGTTGAATCGGAAACCGAAGGTGTCCGTTTCGATTTCCTGAAGTGTCTGGACCTGTATCACAGTAAGGAATTAGACGCACAGGTCAAGCGTTTGGTCATTAACCCCAGGCGCACTTACAGGCAAGATAATCCGTTGCCAGCAAAGCCGAAGTAGTTATGAGCACGTCCAGCGTCGAAGCGCTGACCAGTGCTCGGGCACGGATCGCCTTGGCAATCGTTAAGGAGTTGATATGAACCCTTGGACGTGGAGCCGCGGCACCGGATACGTGATGGCAGCGGCAATCCACCGCCTCACTTCGGCTTGAACCGCCCCGTCTTCTGCGTCGCCTCCGGATACTGTCGCGTCTCGCGCACCGACAGCGGATGCCACAATTTCGCGCCGCCCTCGATCCCCGCGTCGTTCGATACGGTCGCCACGTTCGCCGGCAGCGAAAACTTGATGCGCGCCGCGTTGCCGCCGCCGATCCACAGCTTGTCGTAATTGACCAGTGACTCGAGAATGCCGATCACCTTCTCGACACGCCGGCTCCAACGCTTGTTGCCGATCTGCTCGCGCGCGGCCTCGCCGATGTATTCGTCGTACGCCACGCCCTTCTTGCTGACCGGATGATGCGCGAGCTCCAGATGCGGCATCAGTTCGCCATCGCGAAACATCGCGGTGCCGGCGCCGGTGCCGAGCGTCAGCACGAATTCGAGGCCGTGGCCTTCGATCGCCGCGAAGCCTTGCATTTCGGCGTCGTTGATCATCCGCACCGGCAGTCCGCCCAGGCGCTGCGCGAGCGAATCCGCAAGCGCAATGTCGTGCCATCCTTCGATGCCGAAGTGCGGCGCGGTCAGAATGCGGTTGTTGCGCACGACACCCGGAAACCCGATCGAGATACGGACGGGCCGCACCTGCTCGATGAGCGGAGCCACGAGTTGCGCGAGCGCGTCCACCAGTTGATCCGGCGTGCACGGATGCGGCGTCGCAACGCGCACGCGTTCGGTTTTCATCTGCCCGTCGGCGTCGATGATCGCGGCCTTCAGGCCGGTGCCGCCGACATCGATCGCGAGGATGTGCTCGCTGCCGCTTGTCGGCGCATTCCGTTTCACTGCGTTCTTCTTGCGTGTTGCCACGATGTCTCCCGATTGTGTTGAGGCGGTTGTGATGCGGGTCTGCGGGTTGGTTCAAAGGTGCCGCTACGACTTGCCACCGGGCGCTTTCTGCTGCAACGGGCGCCACGCGTGGCCAGCGCGCGCGAGCAGCGCGTCGGCTTCGGCCGGCCCGTCGCTGCCGGCCGCATAGCCACGCACGGCAACCGCGCCGCCACTCCTCGGATGCAGCACGTCGTCGACCGCGCACCAGCTCGTCTCGATGCTGTCGGCGCGCTGAAACAACGTCGCGTCGCCAAACATGCAGTCGTACAGCAGCGTCTCGTAGCCGACGTTCGCGCTTTCCGCAAAGAAGTCGCCATAGTTGAACGACGACTGTACCGGACCGACCTGCATCACCGGCCCCGGCACCTTCACATTGAAATCGAAGCTCGAGCCGTGCTCGGGATCGATGCGAATGGTCAGCACGTTCGGCGTCAATGCGTTGACCGGCGTATCGCGGAACAGGCGGAACGGCACCGGCTTCAACTGCACCGAAACCTCGGTGCGGCGCACCGTGAGCCGCTTGCCGGTACGCAGATAGAACGGCACGCCGGCCCAGCGCCAGTTCTCGACGAACACGCGCGCCGCCGCGTAGGTTTCCGTCGTGCTGCCGGGCGCGACGTCGGGCTCCTCGCGATAGCCCACGCCGGCTGGCCCTTTTTCGTACTGGCCGAAGACGACGTCGGCGGACGTCAGCGGCTGGATTGCGTCGAACAGCTCGGCCTTCTTGTTTCGCACGGCTTCGGCCTCGAACGAATTCGGCGGCTCCATCGCGACGATGCCGAGCAGCTGGAACAGGTGGTTCGGCACCATGTCGCGAAACGCGCCGGTCTGCTCGTAGAACCTGCCGCGCCCCTCGACGCCGATCGTTTCCGCCGCCGTGATCTGCACGCAATCGATGTACTCGCGCCGCCAGATCGGCTCGAACATCGCATTCGCGAAGCGCACCGCGAGGATGCTCTGCACGGTGTCCTTGCCGAGAAAATGATCGATGCGGTACACCTGCGACTCCCGCGCATACGACAGGATGTGCGCGTTCAGATCGCGCGCCGACGCGAGATCGGTGCCGAACGGCTTCTCGATCACGAGACGCCGAAAGCCGCCGTTCGCGCCGTCGCCTTCCTTCAGCAGGCCGGCTTTGCCGAGCCGGTCGGTGATCGGTTTGAAAAAACGCGCGCCGACCGCGAGGTAGAAGATCGCGTTACCGCCTTTCGACTGATCGAGCTTCTGCTTCAGCTTCGCGAACGTATCGTCGGATTCGAACTCGCCCGCCATGTATTCGAGGCGCTGCGCGACCCAGTTCCACGCGTTGTCGTCGAGCTTGCCGGCGTGAAAGGTGCTGGCCTTGTCGGCGGCGAACTTCTGCAGCGAGGTATGCAGTTCTTCGCACCATTCGCGCGTTTCGCGCTCGCCGTGATTGACGCCGATGATCTTCATGCTGTCGTCGAGCAGGCCATCGACCGCGAGGTTGTAGAGCGCCGGCATCAACAGACGTTTGGTCAGATCGCCGCCCGCGCCGAAGATCACGAGCGTGCATGGCGGCGCGGACTTCTTGCCGGCCGGCGACGACAGGGCGTCGTATCGGTCCGCGCTGAGCTTGCAGCTCAGCGCGGGCGTTGCGTTGGGTTGATCGGGAGAAGCGGAAGGGTTCGGTGTGCTCGACATGGGATTCACTTGGACCTCGGTAAGCCGATAGAACGAACGCGGCGATACATGAAAGACCACGGGCGCTGCCGCACAGTTCAATTGCGTTCGCGCGTGAGCGCGCGGCGTGCTTATTTCGTCGTCGTGGCCGCGAGCGACGGTACCGGTTCTTTCGCCACCGCCGGCGTTACCGCGGACGCAGAAGCCGCCGGCACCGGAATCGGCGCGGGCGCCGGCGCCGGTTCCCCCGCCAGCGGCACGTTGCCCGATGCCGCCATGGCGCGCGGCTGCAACAGCAACGCGACGAGCCCGGTCCAGCCGGTCTGATGCGAAGCCCCGACGCCACGACCGTTATCGCCATGAAAATACTCATGGAACAGGATCAGATCCTGCGAACGCGGGTCCGCCTGCAGCAGCGGATACGCGCCCATCACCGGCCGCTCGCCGTTTTTGTCCTTCAGGAATAGCGTGGTCGCGCGGCGCGCGAGTTCGTCGGCGATTTCGCTCAACGAGAACTTCTGGCCCGACCCAGTCGGATACTCGACGCGGAAATCATCGCCGTAATAGCGATGAAACTCGTACAGCGATTCGATCAGCAGATAGTTGACCGGCATCCACACCGGCCCGCGCCAGTTCGAATTGCCGCCGAACACACGGGTATCGGATTCGGCCGGCAGATACTTCACGCAGAAGCTGTTGCCGTTGTGCTGGTACACGAACGGATGATCGCGATGGCAACGCGACAACGCCCGCACGCCGTGATCGGAAAGAAATTCACTTTCGTCGAGGGCGCGCCGTAACAACGCCTTCATCCGATGCCCGCGCAGCAGCGACAGCAAAAGCGCGTTGCCCTTGCCGGGCTCGTTCCAGCGCGACACCAGCTTCGCGAGATCGGGCCGATGCTCGAGAAACCACACGAGGCGCTCGCGCAAGCCCGGCAAGCCGCCATGCAAACGCTCCTCGAGCACGTGCACGGCGAACAGCGGTATCAGTCCGACGATCGAGCGAACGCGCATCGGCATGCTGCTGCCGTCGGGCAGGCGCAGCTTGTCGTAGAAGAATTCGTCCTCGCTATCCCACAGGCCCGTTTCGCAGCCGTCGTCGCAACTGACCGCTTCCGCGATGTACAGGAAGTGCTCGAAGAACTTCACACCAATATCGACGAACACATGGTTCGCGTAGGCGAGTTCGAGCGCGATACGCATCAGGTCGAGCGCATACGCGGCCATCCACGCGGTGCCGTCGGCCTGGTCGATGTGGCCGCCGGTGGGCAGCGGCGAAGAGCGGTCGAAGATGCCGACGTTGTCGAGCCCGAGAAAACCGCCCTGAAAAATATTGTGGCCGTCGGCGTCCTTGCGATTCACCCACCACGAGAAATTCAGCAGCAGCTTGTGAAACATGAGCTCCAGAAAATCGCGGTCCGCCTTGCCGGTCAGCGCGCGGTCGATCTCGTACACGCGCCACGCGGCCCATGCATGGACCGGCGGGTTCGCGTCGCTCAACGCCCATTCGTAAGCGGGCAACTGGCCGTTCGGGTGCTGATAGCGGTCCTTCACGAGCAGCAGCAACTGCTTCTTGGCGAACGCCGGATCGATCAGCGCGAACGCGGCCGCGTGAAACGCGAGGTCCCACGACGCGTACCACGGGTACTCCCACTTGTCCGGCATCGACACGATGTCCGCGTTGCACAGATGCCGCCAGTCGGTGTTGCGGCCGTGCCTGCGCGCGGCGGGCGGGCTCGGTTGCAGCGGATCGCCGTCGAGCCAGCGCTGCACGTCGTACTGGTAGTACTGCTTCGACCACAGCATGCCGGCGAGTGCCTGACGTTGCACGAGACGCGCATCGGGGTCGGTGATCTCGTGTTGCAACGCGCCATAGAATTCGTCGGCTTCGGCGCGGCGGCGCGCGATCAACGCGTCGGCATCGAATGGCGCTTCATCGGTCGCAGATTGCGGGTGCCAGCGCAGATACACGACCGCGCGTCCGTGCGGCCCGAACTCGAGCGCCGCATGCGCGGCGGCCCGGGTGCCCGCGTCGTGACGGATCGCGTTCGCGTCGCCGTGCACGAGGTAGTCGTTGAAGCCGTCCTTGAACGGGCCCGCGCCGTCCATGCCGAACAGCCGCTTCACGTTGGTGTCGTTCTCGCAGAACAGCCACGCGAGTTGCGGCGCGTCCTTCGACCACGCGGTCACGACGATCGGTTCGTGCACATGGTGATGGCCAAGCAGACGTACCGCGCCGTCATGACCGGTACCGGCGACGAGCTTCGGCTTGTCCTTGTTCTCTTTCCACGACCACGAGTTGCGCGCCCAGATCTGCGGCAGCACATCGAGCGACGCCGCTTCGTCCGCGCGATTTTCGATCGTCACACGCATCACGATGTCGTCGGGCGTGTGCTTCGCGTATTCGATCTGGACGTCGAAATAGCGCTGATCGTCGAACACGCCGGTATCGAGTACTTCGTACTCTGGCATATCGCCGCCGCGGCGCGCGTTTTCGTCGATCAGGTCCTGGTAGGGATAGGCCGCGTGCGGGTACTTGTACAGCATGCGCATGTAGGAATGCGTGGGCGTGCCGTCGAGATAGAAGTACAACTCCTTGACGTCCTCGCCGTGATTGCCCTGCGAGTTGGTCAGGCCGAACAGGCGCTCCTTGATGATCGGGTCCTTGCGGTTCCACAGCGCGAGCGACACGCACCAGCTGAGCCGGTCGTCGCCGAAGCCGGCGATGCCGTCTTCGCCCCAGCGGTAGGCGCGGCTGCGCGCATGGTCGTGCGGAAACGAGTCCCAGGCGGTGCCGTTCGCGCTGTAGTCCTCGCGCACCGTGCCCCACTGGCGCTCGCTCAGATACGGCCCCCAGCGCTGCCAGTGGCCGCATTCGGGCGAATGCAGTCGGGAACCTTCGATCGTGGCGAGCAGATTGGCAGCGCGCAGCGGTGGCATGAAAACGTCCTTGCAACAGGCCTGGCGGTGGGACCCACATCGTAGCGCGGTTTACGCGCCGTTGTGCTCGAACCGGGCAAGCAGACTTTCGACGCGCAGCAATTCGCCTAGCGACCAGGCCTGGAACGGCGTGCCGGCGGGCGCGTGCGGCGCGTCGCCGGCGGCGATCTCGGACAGGTGATCGAGGCCCGCGCGATCGAGATGCGCGTACAGCGGGGCGAGAAAGCGCGCCCTCGCCTGCGCGAGATTATCGGCACTCGCGCCATTCACTCGCAGCCACGCTTCGACGAACGGGCCGATCAGCCACAACCACGCGGTGCCCTGATGATAGGCGCCGTCGCGTTCGCGCGGCGCGCCGCCGTAGCGGCCGCGATAGGCGGGATCGGACGGCGCGAGCGTGCGCAGGCCGAGCGGCGTCAGCAATTGCGCTTCGACCTGACCCACCACCGCGCGCGCCGCCGCGCCTTCGAGCAGCGGAAACGGCAGGCCACCGATCGCGAAGATCTGATTCGGCCGGATCGAGCGGTCGACCGTGCCCGGCACATGATCGACGTCGACGTTATCGAACAGCGCCTGGGTGGCCGGATCGACGAAGCGCCGGCGAAACGCGAGCGTCGCGCGCTCGGCAGCTTGCCGCCACTGCGGGTTCCATGCTGACGCGATCCGCAGCGCGTTGATCCACAGCGCCTGCACTTCGACCGGCTTGCCGATGCGCGGTGTGACGACCCAGTCGCCGACTTTCGCATCCATCCACGTCAGTTGCACGCCGGGGATGCCGGCGCGCAGCAGGCCGTCGTCCGCGCACACGCCGATGTTGAAGCGCGTGCCGTTCGTGTAGCCGGTCAGGATCGTTTCGGCGGCCTGCTGCAGATGCGCGCGCGTTTGCGCGCCCGCATGCGGCGTCGCCAGATAGTCGTGAACCGCGACGATGAACCATAGCGACGCGTCGACCGAGTTGTATTCGGGCGCGTCGCCGTAGTCGGGGAAGCGGTTCGGCAGCATGCCTTCGGACAGCAAGCCCGACCATTCGAGCAGGATCGCTTCGGCGTCGTCGGGACGGTTCGACTCGATCAGCAGGCCGCGCATCGCGATGAACGTGTCGCGGCCCCAGTCGGTGAACCACGGAAAGCCCGCGAGGATCGTGCGGCCTTCGTTGCGCGCGACGACGTAGGCGTCGGCCGAACGTTGCAGGCGCGAGCCGAGTGCGGCGCGGCGTTGTTGTTCGGTGTGGGCGAGTTGGGCGGCGTGGTCGGTGGTTTGGGCTTTGTCGTTCGCGCATTCGGTGGCGGACGTGCTCGACGCGCTCAGAATCATCACCGCGTCGCCCTCCGCGAGATCGAAGCTGAACACGCCGGGCGTCGCGAGATCTTCGCTGCAATCGAGACCGCGCTCCTGCTCGCGCACGTAGCAGAAGTTGCGATACCAGTCGGGCGCATGCGTATAGGCACCGTTCGTCGCCGCTCGCACGACCGGCAGTCCACCATACGGTTGCCAGCTCGCGCACGATTGATCGGCGCTGACTTGCGCGCCGAAGTTGAAGGCCGGATTCTCGTGATGCAGCGCATGATAGTCACGGCCCGACAGCAGCGGTCTGATCTTCAGCACGGGCGCATCGAGTTCGCCGCCTTCGAGCCGCCAGCGCAATACCGTTTCGCACGTCGCTTTGCTGACGAACACGTCGGCGATCATCGCCGCGTGCGCACCGAGTTGAATGCGCCATGTCGGCCACGGCGCGGTGTCGAAGCTGGCAAGGCGGCCGCGCAGATCCGGATAGATCACGTCAGGCTCATAGCGCTGCATGGTCAACGCGAAGCGCTCGCCGCCCGCTTCGACCCACGCCTCGATGCCGTTGACGAGCACCATGCGCCCGCCCGGCGCGCGCGTCGCGGCCAGCAGCAGCGCATGGTAGCGGCGCGTGCGCAACATGCCGAGCGTGCCCGAAGCAAAGCCGCCGAAGCCGTCGGCTTCGAGCCATTCGTCTTCGAGTTGCGAGATGTCGATGGGTGAATCGATGCGAGTCATTGAATCGTGCCCATGCGCGAACGATAAAGCAGCAAACATAGCGCAGATGGCAGCGCCATGAACATTGACCTTCCCGATACTTTCCATTTTCTTTCGATCAACCGACGATTTATCGAAAGTTATGCCGGGCGCAAACGTTTCACAATTATTTCTTGAAAGGAATGGAGACTGCACCCGCTTTCATCGAACCGGATGCAGACATGAGAAAAATCAGTTGCATCGCGAGCGCCGCATTGCTGGCGCTTGCCACGATAGCGTTGAACGGTTGCGGCGCGGACGACTCCTCTTCCACGAGCAACGCGACGACCACGAGCCTTGCGCCGAACGACGCGGCGCAACGACCCGCAATGGCGGCAGCGGCAGTGGCGACTCCCAACGCCTCAGCGCCATTCGCGAACAACACGGCGAACGACACGGCGAGCAACGCGGCAAGTGGCGCAGCCGCCACCGACGCGATCACGCAAAACATGCAGGCCAGTCTGGCGGCCGACAGCCAGCAGGTCGCGCCGGTCATGCGCTACGCGCCCGGCGACAGCGCGAACAACTAGTTCGCAACTGATCAGCAAGAGCAACGCGTAACCGACCACGAAACACCCCCAGGCACGCTCACGCGCGCTATTCTTCCCCTACGCAGAAGGTGATATTCGATGACATCAACTAGCCGTCGCCGTTTCCTGCAAACCGTGGCTTCATCCGCGGGCGCCGCCGCCGCGATGACCGCATTGCCCGAGTCGATCCGCAACGCGCTCGCCGTGCCCGCGTTTTCGCGCACGGGCACGATTCGCGATGTCGAGCACATCGTCGTGTTCATGCAGGAGAACCGCTCGTTCGACCACTACTTCGGCCACCTGCGCGGCGTGCGCGGCTACAACGACCGCTTCCCGATTCCGCTGCCGAGCGGCCTGCCGGTGTGGAATCAGCCGTCGAAGGAAGACCCGACCAAGCCGGTGCTGCCGTTCCATCTGGACACCGCGACGACGAGCGCGCAATGCGTCGGCGATCTCGATCACTCGTGGTACAAGACCCAGTACGCGATCGACGGCGGCCGCTACGACCAGTGGCCCGCCAACAAGACCGACATGACGATGGGCTACCACCTGCGTAGCGACATCCCGTTCCACTACGCGCTCGCCGACGCCTTCACGATCTGCGATGCGTACTTCTGCTCGTTGCCGGGACCGACGCACCCGAACCGCGCGTATCTGATGACCGGCATGGTCGACCCGACCGGCACGATGGGCGGCCCGCTGCTCGACAACAACGACTGGGTCGACGGCGACGGTCCGCCGAACTATCAGTTGCTGTCGTGGACCACGTATCCGGAGCGTCTGCAGGCGGCGGGCATTTCGTGGCAGATCTATCAGCAGGGCACGTCGGGCGCCGATCCGCTGAACGGCAACTACGGCACCAACATCCTGCAGAACTTCACGAACTTCATCAACGCGCAGCCGGGTTCGCCGCTCTACGAGCGCGCGCAAACCGTGCGCACGATCGACGACCTGAAAGCCGACGTGCTCGCGAACCAGCTGCCGCAGGTGTCGTGGCTGTGCCCGCCGGCCGCGTACTCGGAGCATCCGAGCTACACGCCCGCGTACGGCGCCGAATACACCTCGCAGATTCTCGACGCGCTGACGTCGAACCCCGAGGTGTGGAGCAAGACCGTGCTCTTCATCATGTACGACGAGAACGACGGCTTCTTCGATCACCTCGTGCCGCCGCAACCGCCGACGACCTCCACCCAGGGCAAGTCGACGGTCACGACCGACGGCGAGATCCACAATGTCGTCAATCCGCTGCGCGGCGGCAGCTACACCGCCGACGGCTATCCGTACGGCCTCGGCCCGCGCGTGCCGATGACGATCGTGTCGCCGTGGACCAAGGGTGGCTTCGTGTGCTCGCAGGTGTTCGATCACACGTCGGTGATCCGCTTCATCGAAACGCGCTTCGGCGTGCATGAGCCGAACATCACGGCATGGCGTCGCGCGGTATGCGGCGACCTGACCACCGCATTCGACTTTCGCACGCCGGATGCGAAGATGCCGTCGCTGCCGGACACCAGCAACTACATCAGCATGGCCGACAACCAGTGCAAGACGCAACCGAAGCCGACCGTGCCGACGACGCCGACTCCGGTCGATGCGCAGGAAGCGGGCATCCGTTTCGCGCGCGCGTTGCCGTACGAACTGCATGTGAACGGCGCGGCGAACGCGGGCAACGACACGTTCGAAATCACGATCGGCAACACCGGCGACCAGGGCGCGCACTTCTACGTGTACGCGACGAATCGCACCGACGGTCCGTGGCGCTACACGGTCGAAGCGGGCAAGTCGCTCAGCGACACGTTCGACCTGAGCACGACGAACGGTGTGTATGCATTCGACGTATTCGGCCCGAACGGCTTCGTGCGCAAGTTCGCGGGCAACACCCAGGCGAGCACGCAAAGCACGCAGAATGGCCATGGCAACGGTCATGCCGACAACCAGCCGGCGCGGCCTGAAGTGACCGTGCAATACGACGTCGCGAATGGCAACGTGTTCCTGAAGTTCACCAACAGCGGCGGCGGCATCGCGCATCTGACGGTGATCGACAACGCGTACGGCGCGCGCCCGCGCACCGTGGTCGTGCCGGCCAATGCGCGTATCGACGAAGGCTGGGTGCTTGCGTCGAGCCATCACTGGTACGACCTGACGGTGACGAGCAGTGACGACGCGAGCTTCTCGCGCCGCTTTGCCGGTCACGTCGAGAACGGCCGGCCGAGTATCAGCGATCCGGCTGCGGTTGCGCCGGTGCTGAGCGCGAGTTGAGGCAGCAACCGCCAGCCCCGCTTACTTGCGGCCTGATTCGGCTTCCTGTCCCGCCTACGTGGCGGACAGGGTGCCGATGTTTTTTAAGGCTCGTATTGAAACGCGGTGCTTAGAGACCGACGTCCGGCAGCGCCGGACGCGTGGCGAGCGCCTTGGCGACGATGTCTTTGACTTCGGCGAGCGCGTCGCCTTGCAGCGCGAGGCGCGGCGGACGCGTGACGGCGCTGCCGCGGCCGAGCAGTTCCTCGCACAGCTTGATGCATTGCACGAGGTCGGGGCGCGCGTCGAGGTGCAACAGCGGCATGAACCAGCGGTACAGCGACAGCGCTTCATCGAAACGCTTCTGCGTGGCGAGGCGGAACAGCGTCTCGCCCTCCTTCGGGAGCGCGTTCGACATGCCCGACACCCACCCTTCTGCACCGACCGCGATGCTTTCGACGACGACGTCGTCGAGGCCGGCGAACAGCACGAAGCGGTCGCCCACCGCGTTGCGCAGATCGATGAAGCGTCGCGTATCGCCCGACGAATCCTTGAAGCAGACGATGTTCTCGCAGTCCTGCAGTGCGATCAGCACGTCCGGCGTGACGTCGTTCTTGTAGATGGGCGGGTTGTTGTAGATCATCACCGGCAGATCGGTGCTGGTCGCGACCGAGCGGAAATGCGCGGCAGTTTCGTGCGGCTTCGCGGAATAGACGAGCGCCGGCATGACCATCACGCCGTCGACGCCGACACGCGCGGCTTCACGCACCGTCTGCCGCGCGAACTCGGTCGTGAACTCGGCGACACCCGCGACGACCGGCACCTTGCCGCCAGCCGCGTCGCGCGCCGCCTCGATCACCTGCAGTTTTTCCGACGTGCTCAGCGAGGTGTTTTCGCCAACCGTGCCGCAGACCACCAGACCCGACACCCCGTCCTTGACGAGATTGCTGACCACGCGGTGCGTCGCGTCGATGTCGAGCGAAAAATCCGGCTTGAACTGGGTGCTGACGGCGGGAAACACCCCGCTCCATTGGATAGCCTTGCTCACTTTGTCCGTCTCCTTCAAAAAGCCGGCCGCGCCGACACACGTTGAGTATGACGACGAGTATCGGCCTTTATCCGGAGGCGGGCTTGGGCTTTTTCGTGGCTGAAAGAGATTAAATCCGCACAACAGGCGAGGCGCCGGATCGCCGGCAGGGCGGCGCCGGCTACTTCGCAGCAAGGCGGCTGAGGCGCACGTCAGCACCGTCGCGTGAGGCTTCGAGGCGGCCCCTGGATGCCGAGTCCGGCATAGCCGCTACGCGCTCAGGCGCCCAGCAACACGCCCGTTCGGATTGGCCGCGTGCCGGTCACGCGACCGAGCGGCGCACCGGCCGTCGCGAAACGGATCGCGCGCCGCATGTACAGCACCCCTTCGGTCTGGCTCTCGATCGTGGTCGTCTCGTCGGTCAGCGGGTCGACGATATCGAACAGCGGCTGGCCGACGCGGATCTTGTCGCCGATCTTCGCGCGGTGCACGAGAATCCCGCTCACCGGCGCATAGAACTGCTCGCTGCCCGCGAGCGGCGTCGCCGGTGACAGCAGCGGCGGCAACGGCTTGGCCTCGCCCCGAATCGCGCCGCGCCACACCAGATAGTCGACGAGCGCGTCGGCATCCTGCTGCGCGACTTCATACGACACGTCGCGCTGGCCGCGGCATTCGACCGTCACCGCGATCGAGCCGGTCGGCACCGGCTTGCTCGCCGGCATCTGCTGCTGCAACGTCCACCACAGCAGGCTGTGGGTTTCGTCGAACGCGCCGCCGCCCGAATCGGTCGCGAGCAACGACGCCTCTGCACCGAGATAGCGCGACAGCGGCTCGAACTCGGCCCAAGCGGCTTCGCTCGTGTACACATGCATCGCCGCTTCGAGCGAGCAATGCAGATCGATCACGACGTCCGCGTCGCACGACAACTTCAAGAGCGCCAGTTGCAGCGACTCGAATTCGGTCAGCGGCTTCTGTTGCGCGAGTTCGGCCGCGAGCAGCTCGCGCACGATGCGGCGGTTCTCGTTCGCGTCGGCGCCGAGCGCCTCTTTCGCATTCGCGACTAGCTTTGCGAACTGCACGAAATGCCGGTTGAAGTTCTTGCCACTGCCGAGATCGAAGCGGCCGATGAACTGCCCGAGCACGTATTGACTGAGCCCGACCGGATTCGACACCGGCACGAGCACGATTTGCGCGTTCAGCGCGCCGGCTTCCTCGAGCTCCCGCAGACGCCGCTTCAGCAGCACCGTGGTCAGCATCGCGGGCGTTTCGTCGGCATGCAGCGACGCCTGGATGTAGATCTTCTGCCCGCTATTGGCCGGGCCGAAATGAAACGACACCAGTTCGCGGTGCGTGCCGATGGCTGGCGACACAAGCGGAATCGATTGCCTGTTCATGAATGGAAAGCCGTGAAGATAATGTTGGAAATCTGCATCAATTGCCGTACGGATCGAAGTCGAAGTACTTCTTCGCGATCTGCGCATAGGTGCCGTCTTTGCGCATCGACGCGATCGCCGCGTTGATCGATGCCTGCACCGCGGTTTCGTCCTTGCGCAAGCCGATGCCGACGCCGCGATCTCCCATCGAAAGCGGCTCGCCGACAAACGCGAAGCCCTTGCCCGCGGGCGTGCGCAGGAAGCCGTAATCGGCCTCGACGGTGCCGAGCAACGCGCCGTCGAGCCGGCCGTTCTGCAGATCGGCGAACACCTCGTCCTGGCTCTTGTAGGCGACCACGTTCGCGCCGAGCGGCGTCCAGTTCTTCAGTGCGTAGCCCTCGAACTGCGTGCCCGACTGCACGCCGATCTGCTTGCCGGCAAGTCCGCTCGCCGTAGGCGCGAGCGACGAGCCTTGCCGCGCGATCAGCCGCGACTTGAACTGGAACAGCTTCGACGAAAACAGAATCTGCTGCTCGCGCTTCTCGGTGATCGCCATCGACGACAGCACCGCGTCGATCTTGCGCGCCTGCAGCGCCGGAATCATGCCCGAAAACTCGAGTTCGACCCACTGACAATGCGCGTGGATGCGCCGGCAAATCTCGTTGCCGAGATCGACGTCGAAGCCCTTCAGGCTGCCATCGGGCGCCTTCGAGTCCATCGGCGGATAGGTCGGATCGATGCCGAGGCGCAACGTGTTGGCGTCAGCGGCGAACGCGCCGCTGCTGAAAGCCAGCGCGGCGCAGAGAGTCATCAGTGGAGTTTTCATGGAAGGCGACGATGAGCGGATCAGGACAGCGTGATCGTAAGCCGCTGTGGCGCCTCAAAGAAGTCCCATTCGGACTATCATGATCACTTTTACCGATCAGCAAACCCTGTCGCCATGGCATTGACGATTTCCCAGCTGCGCGCGTTCACGGCGGTCGCCGAGCATGGCAGCATCCGCGCGGCGTCGCGCGCGCTCGGCATCGCGCAAAGCGGCATCACGCAGCAGTTGCAGAACCTCGAATCGATGCTCGGCGCGACGCTGTTCACGCGCACGAATCGCGGCATTGCGCTGACCGCGCTGGGCCAGCGGCTGCTGCAGCGGGCCGGCGCGATCCTCGGTGAATGCGAGCGTGCCGAGGAGGACGTGCGGCAACTGCGCGGCGACTATGTGGGCGAGGTCACGTTCGGCATGACGACAGAGCCGCTCGTCGACGCGTTCGCGCCCGTGTTGATGGAATTTCGTGCGCGCTTCGAGCGCGTCGCCGTGCATCTGCGCACGGGCACGTCGCGCATGATGATTTCGTGGATCCGCGAAGGCACGCTCGATTTCGCTGTCGCGCTCGTATCGAAGCAGACCGACACCGCCGATCTGTCGGTCACGCCGCTCTATCCGTCCGACCCGGTGATCGTGTGCCGGCGCGGTCATCCGAAGGCGCGCGCGAAGTCGCTCGCCGAACTCGTCGATTGCACGTGGGTGACGACGCGCTCGCCGAATCTGACCGAGGAGCCGCACGTCAACCGGTTGAGCCATCTGTTCGACAGCTACGGCTTGCCGCCGCCGAAGATCGTCGCGACCGTCGAGGGCTTGTACGAGACGCTGCACCTGGTAGCCGCGACTGATTGCCTGTCGCTCGAATCATCGATCATCGCGAAGCGCGGGCCGTTCGCGGACGTGCTGACGACGATCCCCGTGCGCGAGCGCACGTTGCAGCAGAACGTCTGTCTGCTGCAACGCGCCGCGATTCCGCTGACCCCAGCCGCGCAGGAGTTCGCGACGATGATGGCGTCGTACACGCGCGCGGTGCGGGCGCATTGAGTGTTGAGCATTGAGCATTGAGCGTTGAGTGTTGAGTGTTGAGCTCCAATGCGCCGCTCAAGCCGCCGTTGCTTCGAGCGCTATCAATTCTTCGATGCGCTGCCTGCGCCGGATCAGCCGCGCGTTGCCGCGCTCGATCAGCACCTCGGGCGCGAGCGGCCGGCTGTTGTAGTTCGATGACATCGACGCGCCGTACGCGCCTGTGTCATGGAACACGAGCAGGTCGCCCACTCGAGGCGCGGGCATCGACCGGCTCGTGACGACACCGCCTTGCGCCTGCGTGAACACGTCGCCGGCTTCGCACAGTGGCCCCGCCACGCTGAACGAGCCGGCCGGCGCATCGCTCGGCGTGCCGTTGCGCCGAAGCACGCTGATCTCGTGATAACTGCCGTAGTACGACGGCCGCACCAGGTCGTTGAAGCCCGCATCGAGCAACGCGAATTGCCGCGACGGCCGCCGGTTCAGCGCGTGCACTTCGGCGACGAGTACACCTGCCTGCGCGACCAGAAAGCGCCCCGGTTCGATTTCGAGTCGCACGCGATGCCCGACGCGTGCTTCGATGCGGCGCCGCGCGTCGTCCCACAGCCGGAAATAATGCGCGGTATCGACACTCAGCTCGCCATCGCGATACGGCACCGACAAACCACCACCCGCGGAAATCGCCTCGATATCCTGATCGAGTTGCGACACCGCATCGACCATCGCATCGCACACTTTCGCGAGATGCGCGTAATCGACACCCGAGCCGATATGCATGTGCAGCCCGACGAGCTTCAGCCGATAGCGCCGCACCAGTTCGAGCGCGCGTGGCAGGTCATCGCGCCAGATGCCGTGCTTGCTGTGCTCGCCGCCTGTGTTGGTCTTGCTGCTGTGGCCGTGACCGAAGCCGGGATTGATCCGCAGCCACACGCGATGGCCTTCGCTCGCGTGTCTCCCGAGCCGTTCGAGCATGTCGGGCGAGCCGGCGTTGACCGTGATTCGCTCGTCGAGCACGGTGGCCAGCGTCGCGTGGTCGAGCACGTCGGCGGTGAAGACGACGCCTTCGGGCCCACCGTTCGATGCGGGTTGAGCCGCATAGCCCGCGGCAAAACTGCGCGCGAGTTCACCCAAAGAGACCGCATCGACCATCACGCCTTCGTCGCGCATCAGCTTCAGGATGTGCACGTTCGAGCAGGCCTTCTGCGCGTAGCGGATCGTGTCGAAACTGCGCAACTGCGCGATGCGCTGGCGGATCGTGTCGGCGTCATAGACCCATAGCGGCGTGCCGTGCTGGCGCGCGAGGTCGGCGAGTTGACGGGAGTCGAATGGCGTCATGGTCGGTTGCATGTCGAAGCTTTGCGAAAGCGATAGCCGACATGATGATCCGTGGCGATCATTCAGTAAAATACCAATCTATTGCTCGCCTATTCACTTTTGATATAGCACGGACCCACCATGGCGCTCACGCACCGGCACATCGAAATCTTCCGCGCGCTGATGACGGCCGGCAGCGTGACCAAGGCAGCCGAGATGCTGTTCACGTCGCAGCCCACCGTAAGCCGCGAACTTGCGCGCATGGAACAGAGCATCGGCTTCGCGTTGTTCGAGCGAGTGCAGGGCCGGCTGCGTCCCACGCAATCCGCGCTGACGCTGTTCGACGAGATCAAGCGCGCGTATGTCGGGCTCGAACGCGTCGCGTCGACGGCGGCCGCGCTGCGCGAATTCAAGGGTGGCCAGCTGTCCGTGATTGCGCTGCCGGTGTTTTCGCATTCGATCCTGCCGGGCGCCGTCAAACGCTTTCACGATGTGCAGCGGGGCGTCAGCGTATCGATCGCGACGCAGGAGTCGCCGTTTCTCGAAGAATGGCTGAGCGCGCAGCGCTACGACCTCGGCCTCACCGAGCACGACGCGCCGCCGCCCGGCACGCGGCTCACGCCGCTCATCGCCGTCGATGAAGTGTGTGTGCTGCCCGACGCTCACCCGCTGCTCGCGAAACGCGTGATCGCATTGAAAGATTTCGCCGATCAGGCGTTCATCAGCCTGTCCGCGAACGATCCATACCGGCTGCAAATCGACGAAGCGTTCGCGCGAGCCGGCATCGCGCGCCGCCTGCTGATCGAAACGCCGACCGCGGTGTCCGTGTGCAGCTTCGTGCGGCAAGGGCTCGGCATTGCGATCGTCAATCCGCTGACCGCGCTCGATTTCGCGGGCCACAATTTGCATATCCGGCCGCTCGCGTCGTCGCTGCCGTTTCGCGTCAGCGTGATCCGTCCCGAGCACCGGCCCGCGCATCCGCTCGCGGACGCGTTCGTCGGCGCGCTGCAAAGCGAAGCCGCCGCGCTGCGGCTACAATTGAAGCGCCACACCAGCCCCAAGCGGTCATCGCATTCATAGCAGTCACGGCGGCGTCCCCCGCTTCATCGCCGGGCGAATCCGCGCAGCGCCACGCGCGTTCGCGCGGGGCCACCGCCCGAACCGTCCGCCGCGCGAACCGGGCACGCTTCGAGCTGACATCACCCGCATACCGATTACCGACGCGCCGCGCGTCTGCGCCGCATCGGGGCGCCGTTGTTAGCGCCGTTTTCCAGTCTTCACGTCATAGACCCTCAACAGGAGTGTTCCAAATGATGAATCGAGACAATCCCGTCTGGCTGATCACAGGCTGTTCCACCGGCTTCGGCCGCGAACTCGCGAAGCTCGTGCTCGAACGCGGCTGGCGCGCGGTCGTCACCGCGCGCGATGCATCGAAAGTGAAGGACATCGCAGAGGGGCACGGCGAGCGCGCGCTGGTGCTGCCGCTCGACGTGACCAATCGCGCGCAGATAGAAACCGTGGTCGCGCAGGCGAAGCGCCATTTCGGCCGCGTCGACGCGCTCGTCAACAACGCGGGCTACGGTTATCTGGCCGCGATCGAGGAAGGCGAGGACAGCGAAGTCCGCGCGATGTTCGAGACCAACGTGTTCGGCCTCGTCGACATCACGAAGGCCGTGCTGCCGATCATGCGTGAGCAGCGCAGCGGTTTGATCGTCAACGTGTCGTCGATTGGCGGGATTGCGAGTTTCGCGGCGACCGGCTACTACCATGCGACGAAGTACGCAGTGGAAGGGCTGTCGGAATCGCTCGCGCTGGAAGTGAAACCACTCGGCATCGGCGTGCTGATCGTCGAGCCTGGGCCGTTTCGCACCAACTGGGCGGGTCCGTCGATCAAGCAGTCGGCAACGTTGATCGACGACTATGCGTCGACCGCCGGCGAGCGCCGCAAACAGACCGAAGCGCGCAGCGGCAAGCAAGCCGGCGACCCGGTGCGAGCCGCGCAGGCGATCATCGATGCGGCGTTGTCGGACGCGCCGCCGCTGCGTCTGCTGCTCGGCAAGACCGCGCTCGATCTCGCGTACAGGAAGCTCGACTTTCTGCGCGGCGATTTCGACACCTGGCGAGCGACGAGCGAGGGGGCGGATTATCCGGAAGGGACGGCGTAGAGCGGGTTTATCAGGCGAGCCTCGGCCCGCCGCTTAAAACTCCACCAGCGCAAAATCTTCCTTGCCCACATCGCACAGCGGGCAGCGCCAGTCGGCCGGCACATCGGCCCAGCGCGTGCCCGGCGCGATGCCCTCTTCCGGCACGCCGGCGGCTTCGTCGTAGACCCAGCCGCAGATCACGCAGACCCATTGCTTGAAGTCGTCGGCTGTGGCGACGTTCGCGGCCGACGGCGCATCGGGCGTACCAGTCGCAGCGGCATCCGCCGCGCACGTGCGCGCCGTCGCATCGAGGCTCACGACGAGCGGCGCGACCGTGCCGCTACCGGTTCCCGCGAGCCGCGCCTTCAGGCTGTCGAGCAGGCGCTGCGCTTCGTCGCGGGTCAGATCGATCCAGTACGGATCGCCGGCGCCGTCGTTGAGCCGCTCGGGGGAAAACTGGATTTCTACGGCTACGCCCTTCTTGTACATGGCAATCAAAAATCTCGAGAAAGCCGGCGACGCGCGCCGGCACAAGGCTGCCCGCGCGACGCGGGCGCTGCTTCAGTGCGCGTGGACCAGCAGATTCAGCGCGATCGAGGCGATCAGGCCAGCGGCGCCGATCAGGCCAAGCAACTGCAGCAGAGTGAGGGATTTACGCGAGTTGGTGGGGGTTTGTTGCGTGGTCACGAGCGAGTCTTGAAGTTCGGAAAAAGCGCAATGGTACACGGGTGCGGACGCGACGAATGTCGATTGGCGCAAACTCGCGCGCAATCAAAGTACCGGGCGATATTATCGCCGCTCGCGCGCCGCGCATTGTCTACCGTGGGGAGATGGATTAATTCCCGGCGAGGGGGAAAGCCGTGGCGGGATGGGGTGCGCGGCGCCGGTGAACACACCCGCGCCGCGTCGCGCTCAGGTCTTGGCGAGCGGATCGCCGTGACGCGAATCCCAGAAACGGATCACCGCCGTATCGCCGGTGCCCGCGCCGACCACCTGGTCCGGCGCGCCGCACTCGCGCAGCAGCGCGCGCAAGTCGTTGATGACCGGGAACACCTCGTGATTCCAGTCCGCTCCCTGCGAATCGTGGGCGCGCTGCTCCGCCTCGACGATCTCGCGATCCTCCTTGAAAATGCGCTCGGTGAACCACACCAGCAGCGGCCATGCGAGATTCATCACACCGGGAATGCCGGGCTTGCGGATCGACAGCAGCCCGAACGTTCGGTTGGTGCGCTGCTCGCGGTCGAGCGGCACATAGACGATCCACAGGTCCATCACCAGCGTCTGCTCGTCGTTGCGGATTTGCAGCGTCTGGAACGGGTATTCGGTGCGGATCGTCATGACGTCTTTGTCGCCGGAGCCACCGGTCTTGCGCCTCTCGCCGAACACCATCGCCTCGCCTAGCGGCTGCTGCCCCTCCATGCGCGCAAACGTGTAGTCGACCTCGACCCAGCCCTCACCGCGCCGCCGCCCGAGCGAACGCGCGCGCATGCGCCCCATCTGGCGGCGATGCAGGAACTGATGATTCATGTCCATCAGGTTCTCGTGCATGAACGAATAATGACACTTGACCGGACGGCCGAAACGACGCGTCTTGTACTTCGGGTCGGACACCGAGCGAAAGCCCGGCAACGGCCGCTCCTCCGCGAGCGCGGCGTCGCCGGGAAACACGAAGATCAGTCCCTCCACTTCCTGACACGGATACGAGCGCACACCGTTCGGTAGACGCTCGCGGCCGAGGTACGGCACGTCGATGCACTTGCCCGAGCAGTCGTAGGTCCAGCCGTGATAGCCGCAGCGAATCGATTCGCCGTCGACCACGCCCTGATGCAGCGGCACCTGCCGATGCGCGCAGCGATCTTCCAGCGCGAACACTTTGCCGCTCCCGGTGCGCGCGAGCACGATCGGATCGCCGGCGAAGGTCACGCCGAGCGTCTTGCCGCGCTTCACTTCATGCGACCACGCGAGTGGGTACCAGTAATCCGGATGAATGGCGACGCGGCGCAGATCGCGCACCGGCGCCTCGTGAGTGGCTTGAGCAGGCGCGGCAGCGAGCGTTGCGCCTGCGGATTCCTGTTCCTGTTCGAGCGGGGGAACTGCATGCATAGGTCAAGCCTCCGTGCACCAGCGGATGGAAGGTTGCCGCGCTGCATGGCAGTGCGGCATCTTCATCAGTCTACTTGATGCAGCCGTCGCATGGCACTTTCGCCGGCATGCGCGATGCATCGCAGCACACATTGCGCAGCAGCGCGCATCAGGGTGAACGAGCTACCTTTACCACACCCGCCCTACAGAAACATTGACCTGCACTTCGAGCTGCTCAATCCTCGTCGACCGCGACGAGCCCGGAGCGCCGTTGCACGCCCCACGCGCGGCCGCCGCGCAGAAAATGCAGCCAGCCGAGCGCGGCGCCCAGGTGACGCGCGAGCTGGAACGTGAACGGCTCCGCAACGGCCGCGAGCATCGCCATGCCGAGACTGTTGCCACTGCGCTCGCCGGTCCAGCGCCGGTAGAGATGGATGCTCCACAGGTAAAACGCCAGATCGATCGCCGTTTTCAGGCCGATCACGCTAAAGATCGACACGACGATCGCCCCGTGTCCGCCGAACAGAAAACCGAGTAGCAATGCGAATGCCGTGAGGCCGTAGATCGGCTGCATCGTGTCGACCGCCTTGACCGGCAGCATCAGCATGCCGAGCGTACCGTAGCGCGGATTGCCGGTCATGTCGCGGTTCCAGTACTGGGTCTGCAGGAAGCCCGCGAACCAGCGGCGGCGCTGGCGCAGAAAGCTTGCGAGGGTGTCGGGCGCATCGGTGCGCGCATGCGCTTCGCCGACCACGCGCACGTCCCAGCCGAGCTCGTGATCCACCGAATAGCGGCGCAGCCGGTGAATCAGTTCGTAATCCTCGACCAGACACTGCGGATCGAAGCCGCCGACCGCGACGAGCGCATCGCGCCGGAACGACGCGAATGCGCCCGAGATCAGCAGCAGGCTGTCCGCGCGCATCCACGCGAAACGCGCGATGAAGTTGCGCATGTACTCGTAGGTCTGGAACCACTGGAACACGCGGCCCGACAGCGACTTGCCACAGACCGGCACGAGAATGCCCGCTGCCGCGACGAGCGACGGCTCGCTCGCGAACGCGGCGCGCATCGCGTAGGTGGCGTCGTCGTCGAGCAGCGTGTCGGCGTCGACGGTCATCACGGTGTCGGTCGTCATCACGGTGATCGCGGCGTTCAGCGCGCGGGCCTTGCCGCCGTGCGACACGCGCAGCCAGAACAGGTTCGGATGCAGCGAGCTCGGCGCGCTCAGCACGCCATCGGCGGCGGGCGTGAGGCCGAAGCGTTGCGTGAGCAGCTCGGCGGTGGCGTCGGTGGAGCCGTCGTCGGCGATCACGATCTGCGCGGGGCCGTGCGTTTGCCGCAGCAGCGCGGCGAGCGTGACCGGCAACACGGCCGCCTCGTTACGCGACGCGACGATGACACCCATGCCCGGCAACTCGCGCCGTTCGTGGTCGGCTTCGAGCGGCGCCGCGCGGCGCCTGAGCGGCAACGACTTCCACGTGACGAACGCGAGCAGCAACGTGTCATATACGACATACGCAATACCGGTCGACCACGCGAGCGCGCCACGCAGAAAGAATGCTCGCGCGAACAGCAGTGCCCACAGCACGACGACGCTGGAATGGATCAGCGTGCTCGATAGCGTCGCGCGACGCGGCAGAATGCGCGGCGACGCGACAGCGAATGCCTGTTCTAGTGTCCTGAGTTAGAAGTTCGTTGAATCAATTCTCTGTTCTTTCCGGAATGACAAAGTGCTGATTAAAAAGTCGCTCGGACTCGCGCAGTCCTTCTTCCGTAAAGATCACGGACTTCGTCTTGTTGACTGGGTCTTCGATGAGGCCTCGTTCATGGAGCCGGTTCAGCACATCCCAGTCGAAGCCCTTCCATGCACGGTATCGGTCATGCAGGGTCAGGTAGAGGAGCGCGAGGGAAACTTCATCAATTGCGTCGGTATTGATATTCATGATGCTCCTGCCGCAGCCTTGCGGACGCGCACACAAAACCGTTCGAGGCTGGCCAGGATCTCATCGGCCGACTTGCTCCAGACAAACGGTTTGGGGTTCGCGTTATAGACATCCAGATAATGACGGATCGCGTCTTCGAGTTGACGTGTCGACCGATGCGTACCGCGTCGAAGGTATTTTTCAGTGAGCGCGGCAAACCATCGTTCGACCTGGTTAAGCCACGACGCCGAGGTGGGTGTGAAGTGAACATGGAAGCGAGGATGACGAGCGAACCAGGCTTTGATCGAGGGCGTTTTGTGCGTGCCATAGTTGTCCATTACCAGATGCACCTCCAGGTAAGACGGCACGCTGGCTTCGATGGTGCGCAGAAAGCGCACAAATTCGCTGCTGCGATGGCGCCGATGTACCTCGCCGATTACTTCACCAGTAGCGATGTCCAGCGCCGCGAACAGGGTGGTCGTACCGTGGCGCATGTAATCGTGGGTACGTCGCTCAGGGATGCCGGGTGCCAACGGCAACATGGGTTGCGTGCGATCGAGCGCCTGAATCTGGCTCTTCTCGTCCACGCACAGCACCATGGCCTTGAGCGGCGGGTCCAGGTAAAGCCCGACGATATCCCGCACCTTGTCGACGAACATCGGATCGCTGGAGAGCTTGAACGTCTCCTGCCGATGCGGTTGCAAGCCAAAAGCACGCCAGATTCGTGTGACCGCTGTCTGCGACAATTTCATTTCGCGAGCCATCGTGCGCGTGCTCCAGTGAGTCGCTCCGACAGGCACGGACTCGAGCGTCTTCGCGATGACCGCATCGACGCGCGCGTCATCAATCGTCCTCGGTGCGCCGGGCCGTGGTGCATCAAGCAGGCCGTCCACACGATGGCTCACGAATCGCGCCCGCCACTTCGAAACCGTTTGCTGTGTGACCCGCTGTTTCGCCGCAACTGTCTTGTTGTCCATGCCATCGGCACAGGCCAACACGATGCGCGCCCGCAATGCCAGGGCCTGCGCGGTCTTGCGTCGCATCGTCAGCGCTTGCAGGTCTTCGCGCTCCGAATCGCTCAGCACGAGTTCCCCTTTGGACCGTCCACTCATCGTTGCCTCCGCGTATCAAGTGCTACACAGGACACTTTAGTACGTGATCGGCATCATTCAATGAATTTTTAACTCAGGACACTAGGGTCTTCTTCAAGGTGAGTGTTTCAGGGTGAGTGTTTCAGGTTCAGCTAGGTTGCGGTTAGTTGGCGAAGCTGTGTTCGCGCGCCATCAAAAACACGCCGCGGCTTCACGGCGTCATGCGCTTCAACACCGATTTGCGATCGAGCCACTCATGCTTGAGCGCGCCGCCGACATGCATCGCCAGCAACGCATAGAGCGCATAACCGAGCCACGCATGCAGCGCGCCGAAGCGATCGTGCAACGTCTCTTTCAGTGTCGGGTCGAGATGCATCACATAGCCGATGCGCGGCCATTGGAACAGGCCGAACCAATGCATCGGATGCGTGGCCGCGTCTTTCCACGCGGAATCGTGCAGCCAGCCGGACAGCGGCAACGCAATCATCAGCAAATACAGCGCGAAGTGCGCGAGGTGCGCGGCAATCTTTTCCCACGACGGAAACTCGCGCGGCAACGGCGGCGGCTTGTGCGACACGCGCCACAGGATGCGCAGCAGCGCGAGCCCGAGCACCGTGATGCCGATCGATTTGTGCGTGTCGATCACCGGACGCACCCAGTCGTCGGGCAGCGAATCGGCGGACAGAGCGAGCACGACATTGACGCACATCAGCAACGCGATCAGCCAGTGCAGCGTCATCGCGGTGCGCGTATAGCGCGGCGGGCGAGAGGCATCGGTCGAATCGGTCAGGGAATTCGCTTGGGTGTTCACGGGGGTTCCGTTCGCGAGGGCGATGAATGCCGCGAAAGCTGTTTGAAAATCGACGCTACCGGTATCAGGCAAACGCCCAAGTGTGCCGTTTTATTCCGCAAAGCGCTTAACCTGCGTGTTTCAGTTTGTTTCGGGCTTTGGAGGCACGACCCGCGTGCAAATCGCACTCGCGTGGCTGCTTTTTAGCTGGTGTTTTGGCCCATGTTCTGGCTGGCGTCCCGCAGATCAGCGCGGGACGCCCGGCAGCATCGAGTTCACCTTGCGCTTGCGCGCGTTCGAGCCGTCGCTCGAACGCGGTGTCGAACGTGACCAGGCCAGGCGCGATGTAGCGATCAAGCGTGTCCGATTTCTATCCGATCAATTCGCCAGCGCCCTTTTGAGCGCCTTCTGGTCACGTTCGAGCTGCATTCTCATGTGCCGCATGAACTGCCTCGCGGTTTCCGTGAGTGGGGTACCAGGGCGAAACACCAGCACTCCTGTGAACATTACCTCGATGTCGATCGGCTTCACGACGAGTCCCCGCTCTGCGAAGTCCAACGTCACGAGCGGATGAGCGATTCCTATACCGACTCCCGCGAGCGCCAGTTCGCAGATCGTGTGCGAATACGGCGTCTCGACGACCGGTTTGAGACGGATTTCGCGTGCCGTGAGTTGCGTTTCCAGGCGTAGCCTTGTGCTGTCTTCGGGATTCAGCGCGATGAAAGGAAATTCAGGCAGGTCCGCAACAGCGATGACAGGACGCGCGGCCAAAGGATGATGTGAGTTCATCACTGCGACAGCCCGCATACGCGCGAACACCGAGTGTTCGAGGCCGGCCATCGACATCTCGTCGGACATCAGGCCGAAATCCACCTGTCCAGCCGAGACCTTCTCATGCACTTCGCGCGAACTCATCACCTGTAGCGAAATTTGCACGTTTCTGGACGGGGCATCGAACGCCGCAATGACACGTGGCAGAAAGCCTGTGCCCAGTGCCGGCAGAGAGGCGATCGCCATCCGGCCCAATCCGTAGGACCGCAAACTACGGATTCGATGCTCGATGACCTCGAATCCGCGAAAGTACTGGTCAACCTCACGCATCAGGGCGACGGCTTCCTGGGTGGGAACGAGCCGGCTGCGTATCCGCTCGAACAGGCCGAAGTCCGCCATGGTTTCCAGACGCCTGATGGCCTGACTGACAGCCGGTTGCGAAATGCCGAGCAGGGCCGCCGCCTTGCTCGTGCTTCCTGCGTTCATGACCGCCCTGAACACTTCAATATCCCTGATTCGCATAACCTAGACTTATTGACCTAATTATTTCCGATGTTGATGCAATCCCGGGTAAAAGTAAACTTCGACCGTCAATCCACCATGAGGCATCGCCGGGAGCAAGATGACAAGCAATCCCCAGAAAGCGCCGCAGCCGTTCCGCAGCCTGTCCCCATCCGTCATGCGGGCATCGACAGTTGTATTCGATTCTCTGGCCGAGTTTTCGCGCCGCAAGGAGCGGCAACCGGACGGTTACAGCTATGGCATCACCGGAACGCCAACGGCTCGTGAACTGGAACACCGCATCGCCGAGCTCGAAGGTGGCGCGCATTGCGTGGTGACGCCTTCCGGTCAATCCGCGCTGATGACGACCGTGATGGGCTTCGTGCGCGGCGGCGATCACCTGCTGGTGTCCGCTGCCTGCTACGGCGCGCTCAAGACATTCGCGCATAAGTGGCTGGCGCACTTCGACGTCGAGGTCGAACTGTATCCGCCGGCAATCGGGGCTGCGATTCAAAAGTACATCAAGCCCAACACCCGCATGATCTGCATGGAGTCGCCGGGGACGGTGACGATGGAGATGCCCGACATTCCAGCGATCGTCGAAGTCGCGAAACGTCACGGCGTATTGACGATGATGGACAACACCTGGGCAAGCCCGCTCGCTTTCAAACCGCTCGAACATGGTGTGGATTTCAGCGTCGAAGCCGCGACGAAATTTTTTGGTGGTCATTCGGATCTACTGGCGGGCTGCATCAGCATGAACGACGCGGATTACTACGCGACCTTGCGCGAGACGCAGAGCGTTCTCGGCCAGCAGACCAGCCCTGATGACTGCTTCCTCGTCATGCGCGGCCTGCAAACCCTGAAGGTCCGCTTCGCTGCCCAGAGCGCCTCAACGCTGCAGATTGCGAGGGAACTCGAACGTCACCCGGAAGTGAGCAAGGTGCTGTTCCCGGCACTGCCGTCCGATGCCGGTCATGCCATCTGGAAGCGGGATTTTGCGAGCAGCGGGTGTCTCTTCTCCCTGATCCTCCAGCCCGCGGCGGAGGACGCGTTCAACGCATTCTTCGATACGCTCCAGTATTTCCCCATCGGGGCGAGCTGGGGAGGCGTGCATAGCCTCGCTGCCTACTACCCGGCCCCGTTGCAGGCCGAGCGTGCGTTCCCGCTTACCGACCAGCCTATCGTGCGCCTTTCGATCGGGTTGGAGGACCCGGCGATGCTGCTTGCGGATCTGAATGCCGGTCTTGACGCATTCGGACGCGCCCGGGCAACCGCTGCGTAGATTTTTTAATTCAACTTACCTGGATGAGTGAGTACGAGATGAAATCAATCAAGAGATGGAGACGCTTTGTCACGGTAGCGAGTTTCATGACGCTTTCCGCGGCATTCAGTTCACCCGCTACTGTGCAGGCAGCGGATCTTCTCGCGCAGGTGAAGGCGAATGGCACATTGCGCGTGGCCAACACCCAGAGTAGTCCCCCATGGAGCATGCTTGACGAAAACAATCAACCTGTCGGCTACGACGTTGCAATTGCAAAGGAAGTCGGCAAGCGCATTGGCGTGCCGAACGTAGTATTCGTCGCCGATTCGTTCAAGAACTTCGTGGAAGGGTTGAAGACGGGCAAGTACGACCTCGTGATGAACGATCTCACACCTACACCTGAACGGCAACAACAGGTTGATTTCGGCGAACCATACGGCGTGGAGGATTTCCGCATTTTCGTACCCGCCGGCAATACAGACATCAAGGGCAAGGAAACCCTTAAAGGCAAGCGAGTGGGAGTGGTCACTGGCTCGAGCAATGAAACATGGGCACGAGCACACCTGCATGACTCCGACATCCGTTCGTACGATAACGGGGGACTCGTCTTCAGCGATCTGGGCAATGGACGTATCGACGCAGTCATCATCTCGCACTTCGGCGGCATGAAGTACGCCAACGTCAACCATTTACCGGTCAAGGAAGTGGGCGAACCGTTGATCTACCAGCTATCAGCGCCGGCTTTGCAGAAAGGCCAACCGGCCCTGCTCGCAGCGGTCGATAAGGCGATTGCAGACATGATGGCTGACGGGACGATCGAGGCCATTGCCAGGAAGTGGGTCGGGCGGGATTACGATATGGCCGGCACGATCACCAAAGCGAAGGCACACAAGGAGTAGTCATGCTCGAGCTTTTCATGCGCTCGCTTCCGCTGTTAAAGAGTGCGGTGCTGATGACACTCTTTCTCGGTTTGTTGTCGTTTGTGCTCGGTTCGACGCTAGGGTTGCTGGTCGCCTTGGCTCGTATCTCCAGCATAGGTGCGCTACGCGCCTTCGCATTCGCATATGTATCCATCTTCCGTGGCACGCCGCTGCTCGTGCAGATACTGCTGATCTATTTCGGTTTGCCCCGGTACGGTCTGACACTTGACCCGGTTCCCGCCGCGCTCCTCGCGCTCACGCTGTTTTCGGCCGCGTATCTGAGCGAGAACTTCCGTTCCGGCATCAACGCGGTGGACAAGGGCCAGTGGGAAGCTGCGATGTCGCTGGGCATGGGTTACTGGAAAGCCATGTCGCGGGTTATTCTTCCCCAAGGACTACGCATCGCCATTCCGCCTGTCGGCAGCCGCATGATTGCACTCATCAAAGATACATCCCTCGCTTCGACAATTACGGTGGTAGAACTGACCCGCGTCGCCGACCAGGTCGGCGCCTCCACCTTCCGCTACATGGAAATGTTCCTGATGGTCGGCCTGATCTACTGGGGCATCAACCAGATTCTCACGATAGTCCAGACCGTCCTCGAGAATCGCATTTCGAGGCGTTTTGTATGAATACTGATATCAGGACGATTGAAGTCCGTGGACTTTCGAAGGCATTTGGCGACAACCATGTCTTGCGCGGCGTCGATTTCAGCGTATCGAAAGGCGAGGTTGTCGTTGTAATGGGTCCCTCCGGGTCGGGCAAGACCACGCTGCTGCGCTCGCTGAACTTCCTCGAGCTACCGGATGCCGGCAGCGTGACAGTATGCGGCATTGATGTCGAATGCAACGGTTTGTCAAAACCGTCACGCCAGAATCAGAAGAAGATCCGCGCGATCCGCCAGCGCACCGCGATGGTGTTCCAGTCGTTCAACCTCTTTCCGCACAGGACAGCACTGGAAAACGTGATGGAAGGTCCGGTCAGCGTCAAGGGTGTCCCTCGTGCGCAAGCGTCGGAGCGCGCAATTCACCTGCTGACACAGGTTGGCCTGGCCGCAAAAGCCAACGAATATCCGGCACGGCTGTCCGGCGGTCAGAAGCAGCGCGTAGCGATCGCGCGGGCGCTCGCGATGGATCCAGAGGTCATCTTCTTCGACGAGCCCACGTCTGCTCTCGATCCAGCGCTGCGGGAGGATGTCCTGACCGTCATGCGCGACGTTGCCAAAGCGGGCATGACGATGCTGATCGTCACGCACGAAGTGCGGTTTGCGCGAGATGTAGCGGATCGGGTTGTTTTTATGGACGGCGGCGTGGTTGCCGAAGACACGACACCGCAAGCCTTCTTTGGTGAAGGCAGCAGTCCACGGGTAAGGCAGTTTCTGCATCTGATCGAGACCTGAGTATTGAGCACGCCGCGACACCGCCTTGAATCACGCGTAGGGCTTCCGTTGCAAAAGCGTTGGCGGAAGAGTTCGTGCTTTATCGCGAGGAGCAGGAGAGGCGGAAAGCGTCGGCGACGTAACACAGCCCGCTAGCTCAACCGCAAACTCCGCAATACGTCGAGCACATACTGAGTCGGACGCTCCACGGTACCCGCGCGAAAGGCCAGGCCCAGCTGTCGCCATAACGCAGGGCGCAGCGCACGTGTGACGATGCGCGCGTCGGCCGACGAGCGGCTCGGTTCCTGCGGCAGCAGCGCGGCGCCGTATCCCGCTGCCACGAGACTCTTGATCGCATCCGAGTAGTTGAGCTGGATGCGCGGCGTGGGGTGCTGCCCCGCCGCGCTGAACCATTCCGTCGTCAAACGCGAAAGCCGCGTGGTCGCGTCGTTCAGAATCAGCGGCTTCGCGGCGATCCATTGCGGCGTGATGCGAGCTGGACACGTCCACCCCGCCGGCATGAACGCGACCACCGGATCGCGGCGCCATGTTTCGATCGATAGCCCTCGTAGCGGCGCTTGCGGCAGCGCCACGATGCCCACGTCGAGCGACTCCTGGGCGAGTCGCGTCAGCGTTTCCTGCGAAGTCAGCACGGCGATTTGCACATCGATGCCGGGATGCCCGGCGGCCAGTCCCTCCAACGCCTGCGGCAGCAGATTCGCGATGGCCGCGGTGGAGGCGCCGAGCCGAACCCGTCCGCCGAGCCCTTCCACCTGTCGCCGCACGTCCTCCAGTGCCTGCTCGGCATTGGCCAGCATCTGACGCGCATAGGCCACCAGCGTCTCGCCGATCGCCGAGGCCCGCACCTGACCGCGTTTGCGCGACAACAGCGGCGCGCCGACGCGGCTCTCGAGATCCGCGATATGCAGACTGACCGTGGGCGGCGCGAGATGCAGAACGCGAGCGGCCTCGGCGAAAGAGCCGAGGTCGGCGACGACGACAAGGGTGCGCAGGCGGTCGAGACTGATTTCTCTCATCGGAATGGGAATCGGAATGGCATTGGTCAGAAAAGCTGAATCACATGGTCAGTAAACTCAACTTTTCCAATCTTACGTGCAGATGGAAGATGGTGGCGCTGGTTTTTTCAACGCTCACCATCGGGGCCATTGGCATGAACTCACCTTCAACCAGAAGTGGCGAGCCGCAGGAGGCTTCGCATCGGCTAGACGCAATATCGGACGACGCCAGGTCGTTACTGCTCGGGCTCGTCTTTACAGGCGTCGTGCTGGCTTTCGCCGTGATGGCGATGATCTGGACGGCGTCTCGCCCCCCGCTGAAAGGCAAGGACTGCTCCGGCCGCCTCGCAAACGACGAGCATGCGAGCTTCGTCGCGTTCTTCCAGGACCCGGCAGACCAGGGCGCCTTGCTGCGGTCGATCGAGGACTGCGCGAAATGAGCCTCGTTGCGGCGGGATAGCGCGCCCGTCGGCCGCGCCATCCCACACCCCCGCCAGGGACTATCCCACTTCCTGCCATACCACGGGCACAATACCCGGCGATAATGCCGGGGGCATTCGCGCCTTTTCCGTTCGATATCCGAACGCATCGATGCCCGCGCCGCCAGTGTTCCCTTTCGATGCACCCATGAGCCACGCCACCGCCGACCACCCCGCTTCCGCCGACTCCGCCCCGAACTCGCCGCGCTTCCTGCTATTCCTGATCTGCCTGTTCGCGTCCGCCGGACAGCTCGCCATCGACATCTACGTGCCCGCGCTGCCCGCGATGGCGCGCTACTTCGGCACCTCGCCGCAAGCGATCCAGACCAGCGTCACCGGCTACATGGTCGCCTACGCGTTCGGTCAGCTGATCTTCGGTCCGATCGCCGACGCGTATGGCCGCAAGCGCGTGCTCGCGTTCGGTCTGACGGTCTACACGGTCGGCTGCCTGCTGTCGCTCGCGGCGCCCAATCTCGAGACGTTCATCCTCGCCCGCGCACTGCAGGGCTTCGGCATCGCGAGCACGAACCTGCTGGCGAAAGCGATCATCACCGATTCGTTCGCGGGTCAGGCCTTGCTGCATGCGTTCACGTACATGTCGATCGCGTGGGGGCTCGCGCCGATCGTCGCGCCGGTGATCGGCGCGCATCTGCAGACCGCGTTCGGCTGGCGCGCGTGCCTCGTGTTTCTGCTGATCTATTCGCTGGTGATGTGGGCGCTGCTGTGGCGTTATCGCGAGACCTTGCCGAAGCCCGTCCATCTCGAACCGCGCACGCTGACCGCGAACGCGCGCAAAGTGCTCGCGAGCCCCGTGTTCCAGAGCTGCTTCCTCGCGCAGGGCCTGTGCTACAGCATCCTGCTGGTGTTCAACATCGTCGGGCCGTTCATGGTGCAGACCACGCTGCACAAGCCGCCGACCTTCTTCGGCTACCTCGCGCTCGGCATCGGCATGATGTACTTCCTTGGCGGTCTGTCGAATCGCCTGCACGGTCCGGGCCTGCCGAGCGCCGAGCAGCGGCTGCGCATCGGCGCACGGCTGATGGCGGCCGCGTCGCTTGCGATGCTGCTGCTCGCGCTGACGGTCGGTCTGCGCGTGTGGACGCTCGCGACGCCTGTGCTCGTGATGGGCTTCTGCGCCGGCGCGATGTATCCGACGCTGATGGCGAAGGGCAACTCGCTGTTCCCGCACATCGCGGGTCTGACGAGCGCGATTCTCGGCTGCGCGCTGCTGCTGGTTTCATCGGCGATGATGGGGTTGGCCGGCTTCGTGTCGGTGCAGGTGCTCACACCGCTCGCGCTGTTCTTCGTGGTCCTCGCGTTCGTCGTCGTCGTGATGGTGACGAAGCTGCTGCGCCATCTCGAGCAGGTACAGCCTGCGGCCGCGGCGAGCGCGAGCGGCAAGGCAGCGTGAGCCGGCACATGAGCTCGACCGAACGCCAGACCTTCATCTGTAGACGCGCGGACCGATGAGCGGCATGCGCGAGCGCGCTTGCGCATCCGCTTCCACGCGGATCGATTCGACCGTGTGGAAAGTCGCGGCGGTCGTGTCGATCGGCTCGTTCATGTCGCAGATGGACTCGACGCTGGTCAACGTGTCGCTGTCGGCGATCGGCCATACGCTCGATGCGTCGATCGCTACCGCGCAGTGGATCGTCAGCGGCTACCTGCTCGCGATGGCGTTGATGTTGCCGCTCAACGGCTGGCTGGTCGACCGCATCGGCGCGAAGCGGCTGTACCTGTTCTGCTTTTCGACGTTCACGATAGCGTCGATGCTGTGCGGCGCGGCGCAGACGATCGGCGAGCTGATCGGCGCGCGCATTTTCCAGGGCCTCGTTGCCGGTGTGCTCGGGCCGATGGCACAAATGATGATCGGACGCGTGGCCGGCAAGAACCTCGAACGGGTGATGGGCTACACCGCGCTACCCATTCTGCTCGGTCCGATTCTCGGCCCGGTGCTGGCCGGCCTCGTGCTCGCGCACGCGAGCTGGCCCTGGCTGTTCTTCATCAATGTTCCGGTGGGCGCTTTCGGCGTCGCGATGGCGGTGTTGCTGCTGCCGCGCGATGCCGCCGCGTCGCAGAAGCGACCGTTCGATTTCACCGGCTTTGCGTTGATCTCCCCTGGGCTCGTCGCGCTTGTCTATGGACTTCAGGACGCGTCGCGAGCGGTGGGCTTGGCGTGTCTGCTCGCGGGCGTCGCGTTTCTCGCCGGCTTCGCGCTGTACGCGGCGCGCAAAGGCCATACCGCGCTGATCGACGTGCGCATGTTTGCGACACGTACGTTCTCGGTCGCCGCACTCGCCCAGTTCTTCGCGAACGCGATCATGTATGGACGGCAGCTCGCCGTGCCGCTTTTTCTGATCGCGGGCTGCGGTTTGTCGGCCGCGCACGCGGGCGGCCTGCTCGCGGCAACCGGCGTCGGCATGATGTGCTCGTTTCCGCTGCTCGGATGGTTGACCGAGCGGCTCGGCTGCCGCGCGCTCGCGGCGGGCGGCGCACTGCTGGCGTTTCTGAGTACGCTCGTGTTTCTGTGGCTGAGCGTTGATTCGTTCTCCGCCGGATGGGCCGCGGTCGGTCTGTTCTTTGCGGGCGTCGGTCAGGGGACGATCAGCGTGCCGTCGATCTCGGCCGCGTATTCGTCGATCGGGAGAGAAAGGCTCGCGGTTGCGAATACTGCGTTGAACATCGCGCAGAGAGTGGGCGGTCCGTTCGCGACGACGCTGCTTTCGATGGCGATAGCGTCGACGTTGCACGGTGTTTCGGGTGCACAGCCCGGCCGCTTTCTGCCGACGTTCGTGCTGCTGGCCGGGCTGCATTTGTTGTGCTTCGCGGCGGCGATGTTTCTGCCGGTTCGCGTTCAGCGAGCGAAGAACGCCTGACCACGCATTCCCGCGCCCGTACTTCACAGTAGCCGCAAGCCGCCATCACACTCGATCACCGCCCCCGTCATAAACGTGTTCTCCAGCAGAAACTGCAGCGCGTGCGCGACATCGTCGGCCTGCCCGACGCGCCGCACCGGTAGCGTTTCGCTCTGCTGCCGAAACAGCTCACTCTTCACGCTCGCGGGAAATCTGTCCCACCAGGGCGTATCGATCACACCCGGCGACACCGCGTTCACGCGCAGCGGCGCAAGCTCGCGCGCCAGCGTGCCGATCATGCTTTCGAGCGCGCCGTTGATCGCACCCAGACCCGCCGTGCCCGGATTCGCGATGCGCGCCGAAATCGCGGTCAGAAACGTCAGGCTGCCGTCGCGACGCAGCGTGGGTAGCGCGGTCTGCGCGGCTTCGAGCTGCGGCCAGAACTTGGCCTCGAAGCCACGCCGCAGCGCGGCCAGATCCAGTTCGGCAAACGGCCCCGCGCCTTCGCCGCCCGACAGCGTCATCACCAGATGATCGACCTGGCCGAGGCCGCCGAAAAAGTGTCCGAGCGCCGCGCGATCGGCGCAATCGAGCGCCTCGCTCGTCACCTGTCCACCGATGCCAAGCAGCGCATCGTCCAGTTTGGCGCGGTCGCGCCCCACCGCGACGACGCTCGCGCCAGCCGTCACGAGCCGCTTCACCAGCGCGAGCCCAATGCCCGACGAGCCACCTAGCACCACGACCTTCTGATTTTGCCAGTCCATGTCATTGCTCCTGAGTGTGAACGGAAGACCCCGTGGCAGTAGAATGCGCGGTGCGAGCCCATCACTCAAATCGTTTAATGTCATGGCCAACATCATTGAAAATGATTTTCGGCGCTTCGACCTGAACCTGCTGCTGACCTTCCGCGCGTTGCTCGAAGAGCGCAGCGTCACGCGTGCCGCGCAGCGGCTGTTTCTCGGTCAGCCGGCCGTCAGCGGCGCACTGAAGCGCTTGCGCGAAACGTTCGGCGACGAGCTGTTCGTGCGCACGCCGCAGGGCATGACGCCGACGCCGCGCGCGCTCGAACTCGCACGGCAGATCGAGCCGTTCCTGCAATCGCTGCATCAGGCGCTCACGCAGCCGTCCGTCTTCGATCCGGCCCGCGCGCAGCGGGTGTTCCGCATCGGCCTCAGCGATTCGCTCGAACTGCTGCTGATGCCCGAGATCATTGCGCGCCTCGCCGACACCGCACCCGGCGTGAAGCTGATCGCGCGCTCCACAGATTCGACGCGCGCCGCCGCGATGCTCGACGATGGCGCGATCGAACTCGCGGTCGGCGTATTCCGCGAATGCGTGCCGTGGCAGCGACTCACGCCGCTGTTTTCATGGCGCTTCGTGAGCGTCTACAACCCCCGGCTCGTCAGAACGCGCCGCAAGCAATTGTCGATGGACGAGTTTCTGCGCCACCGCCATGTGCTGACTTCGTTCAGCGCCGAGCTGCGCGGCTTCATCGATGAACGACTCGAGATGCAGGGACTGAAGCGCGACGTCGTGTTTTCGAGCTCGAACTTCGCGACCAGTCCGTTCATCGTGCAACGCACGGCGGCGATCGCGACGGTGCCGGAGTTCATCGGCCGCGTCTGGCGCGATACGCTCGGTCTCGCGCTGAGTCCGCTGCCATTCGAGGTGCCGGGCTACGAGGTTTCGCTGATGTGGGCCGCGGCGCACGACCAGGACCCGGCGCTCGCGTGGTTGAAGCGCGAGTTCGCGGACGCGTTCGGCACGAGCGACGGCACTGCGCGTGCAGCGCCCTGACAGCGACGTGTGCTACGGTTCGGAAGCGTCACGGTTCGTATCGCCGCTTCGCCGTCGCCCGTTCAAGCCAGGAGGAAATCCCGATGACTCACCACGTCGCAAAAGGCACCTTCATCGTCTCCCTTCAACCGATGCCGTTCGAAAACGCGGAGGCCGAATCGAAGCTCGGCCGCATGTCGATCGACAAGCAGATCTCCGGCGATCTCGCCGCGACCAGCCAAGGGCAAATGCTGAGCGCGATGACGAACGTCAAAGGCTCGGCCGGCTATGTCGCGCTCGAACAGGTCACTGGCACGCTGGCGGGAAAGCAGGGCACGTTCGTGCTGCAGCATATCGGCGTGATGAATCGCGGCGCAGCGGCGCTGGCGGTGACGGTCGTGCCGGATTCAGGCACGGGCGAGCTGAGCGGCATTGAAGGCGAGTTCAGGATCGACATCGTCGACGGCGCGCATTCGTACGAGTTCGCTTATCGTCTGCCCGGCCACTGACATGCCGAACGCGTGCCGGCGGGATACGGCGCTCGACCCCGTACCCCGCTACCAGGCTTTCCAGTTCAAAACCTCAGCGCTCAATGCCCCGCGATCGTCACCGACGCCGTCAACGCATTCGGATCGCGCGACGAAGCCCCCGCGATCATCTGATAGACGCCGCCGTTGAGCTTCCACACGTGGTTGGTCGCGTCCCACGTCGACAGCAGCTTCGGCGCAATCGATACGCTGACCTGCTGCGACTCCCCCGCCTGCAGCGCGACCTTTTGCCAGCCGACCAGACGCTTCGGCGGTTCGCCCAGACCGCTCGGCAACGCGGCATAAACTTCGGCGATTTCCGCGCCCGCGCGCGAGCCCGTATTCTTGACGGTAAAGGTCACCTGCACGTTGCCGCTCGCATCCACTTGCGCGTTGAGGCCCGAGTAGCTGTAGCTCGTGTAGGACAGCCCATAACCGAACGGGAACAGCGGCGCGATCTGCTTGCCGTCATACCAGCGATAACCCATGAAGAGTCCTTCGCTGTAGGTAACGGTGGTATCGGTGGCCGAGATCGTCGGTTGCGGAAGATCCGCGTCCTGCATCGGGAACGTGATCGGCAATTTGCCGGACGGGTTCACGGCGCCGAACAGCAGATCGGCAATCGCCTGACCGCCCTGCACGCCCGGATACCACGCTTCGAGCACGCCGTGCACGTTGGATAGCCACGGCATCAGGACCGGGCTGCCGTTCTCGAGCACGACGATCACGCGCTTCGCTTGCGCCGCGACCGCGCTGATCAGCGCGTTCTGATCGTAGCTCTGGTTATAGCTGTCAGTCGTATTGCTCGGCAGGCTCAGGCTCGGCAGATCCGCGCCCTCGCTTTCCCATTGCGTCGCGAACACGATCGCCACATCCGCCTTCGCGGCGGCGGTCGCCGCTGCCGCCGCGTTCGTGCCGTCGACGAAGGTCACGCTCGCGTTCGGCGCCTTCGCCTGGATCGCGGCCAGCGGTGCCGACTTGTACCACGTCGCGCAGGTGCTCAACAGCGGCGACGGCGACACGCAACCGGACACCGCGTTGCCCGCGGCCGCCGGCACCGCGCCCGAGCCGCCGCCCGACAGCACGCCCGCATCCGCGTGAGCGCCGATCACCACGATCGACGACAGCCCCGCCGCGTTCAGCGGCAGCACCGGTTGCGAATCGCCGCTCGCCACCGCGTTCTTCAGCAAGACCGACGATTGCTGCGCGACCTGCAACGCGAGCGCATTGCCCGCGGTTTGATCGACGCTTCCTCCGGTGGTTGGTGGCGAATCGAAGACGCCATAGCGAATCATCGTGCGAAGCTTGCGCTGAACCATGTCGTTGAGTCGCGACATCGGCACGCTGCCGGCGTTGACCGCGCTCGTCAGCGCGGTGTTGAAATACGACGTCAGCGTAAAGCCCGGAATCGACGCTCCGCCGCCGAGATCGCCGGGCTCTTCTTCATCGAGGCCAGCCAATGCCGAGGCGACCGTACTGTGCGTGGCTGTCCAGTCCGACTGCACCACGCCCTTGAAGCCCCACTCGTTCTTCAGCACGGTGGTCAGCAGATACGGGTTTTCGCACGCATACACGCCGTTCACCAGGTTGTACGAACACATCACGTTGCCGGGCGTTCCCTGCGTGACGCCGAGTTCGAACGCGAGCAGTTCGGTTTCGCGCATCGTGCGTTCGTCGACGACCGAGTTGCTGGTCATGCGGTTCGTTTCCTGATCGTTCATCGCGTAGTGCTTGATCGTCGCGATGACGTTCTGCGCCTGCGTGCCGATCGTGCGCGCGGCGCTCAGCGTGCCGGTCAGTACCGGATCTTCGCCCATGTACTCGAAGGTGCGGCCATTGCGTGGTTCGCGCGCGAGATTGACGCCGCCGCCGAGACCTTCGCCATAGCCGAGCACGCGCAGCTCGGTCGCGATACGCGCGCCGTATTGGTTCGCCAGCGTGGGGTCCCAGCTTGCCGCCAGCGCCACCGGCGCGGGCAGCGCCGTCGCGTTCGAGTTGACGACATTGACGCCGCCGGCCGAATCGGCCATTGCAAGGCCCGGAATGCCGAGCCGCGCGATGCCGGGAATGTAGCCGGCTCCGTTGACCCCGGCCGGATACGGACCGCCGAGTCCCGCGTTGGGGATGCCCACGCCGTGCACGAGCTGAATCTTTTCGGCGGTCGTCATCTTCTGGACGAGCGCGGCGGCACGCGCATCGGCGCGCGCATCTGGATCGGACGGCAACGGCGGCTCACTGATGTTGCTGCCATTGCCGCAGGCGGCGAGTACCAGCGCGACACCGCAGGCGATGGCGCTTGCGGCAAAGGGTATCGTCAGCTTCCTTCTCATCATCTCGCTCCGTGTTGTCGTTGTCGGTCATGTGATTTGCATTGCGTCACGTTGTATCGACGCGCTACCGGCACGTGACGCGTCCTGTTACGCTAAGCGCTCGTGGTAATGCGCCGAAAGAAATTCTAGGGATGCGCCCGAAACGCGCTTGACCGATAGGTGCAGCACTTGACCGATGAAGAGTCAGGAAAACCCGCAGACAGGTTTCGACCGGAGGAGGCAAAGTGGATTTGCGTCAGAAGTCCGTTTCAGCGCGCATCTATCGAGGATTGCTCGACGCGGCGGAGCGTGAGGGCCTCGATCGCAGCAAAGTGGCCCACGATATCGGCATCGACGAGGCCGACATCGCCGCGGCCGATGCGCGAGTGCCGGGCGACAAGCACGTCGCAATGCTCCAGCTTGCGGAAAGCTGCCTGATGCGCGGCGCGCCCGAGGGCGACGTGTTCGATGGTCTGCTGTATTTCCCCGAGCTTGCGGGCGTGCTCTGCAATAGCCCGACGCTGCGCGATGCATTGCGCAATTACGTCACGTATCGTGACCTGATCGGTAATGTCGACTGGCTCGTCATGCAGGAGCACGGCGACGAAGTCGCATTCGAATACGTGACGGAAGGCGAGGGGCGCAACGCATCGAGCGCGCTCGGCAACTTCGCGCTGATAGCGGGTGTGGCAAAGCTCTACGACGTGCGACTGCGCGTGCGCGACGCGGGTATCACCGATGCGCGGCTCGGTGCGATCGCGGCGCTGAGCGGGACGTTGGGCGTGCGCGTTCAACTCGATCAGGCTCGCAATCGGATGGTGTTGCAGTCGTCCGCGCTGGATCGCGCGTTCGAGGTCTACAACGCGCCGCTCGCGAAGATTCACATGCATGCCGCGCATGGAATCTTGCAGCGGATTCGCGAGCAGGGCCGCTTTTCTCCGACGGTCGAGCGATGTCTGCGTGACGTGCTGCGCGAGCACGCGGATGCGATCGAGCCGAAGAGCCTGCAGACGATCGTCTGCGAGCGGCTGTCGCTGACGCGCTGGACCTTGCAACGCAAGCTCGCGGCGGAGTGCAAAACCTTCAGCGAGGTGCTGATGCAAATGCGTATCGACGAAGCACGCACGCTGCTCGCGCATACGCCGATGTCGATCAGCGAGATTAGCGAACGGGTCGGCTTTGCCTCGACGACGGCGTTTACGCGGTTTTTTACGCGTGCATGTGGGGCGCCGCCGGCGCGGTATCGGGGGCGATGCCGGGTGTGATCGTCCTATGATGAGCATCGATCAGAACATGACTCGACTGTTCGGTGTCATGGGATCGATCGTATCCTTGGTCGCGTTTCTGCCTTATGGACTTGCGATCTGGCGCGGCACCGTACGCCCTCATCTTTTTACCTGGTTGATCTGGTCACTCGTCACGGCGATTGCGGCTGTCGGCCAGTTCGTCGCCGGTGCGGGTCCTTCGGCGTGGTGTACCGCGGCGATCGCGGCCACCTGCTTCTTTGTTCTCGTATCGAGCGTCTTTCGGGGTGAACGGCAGCGGACCGCTTTTGATTGGCTTTGCCTTGCCGCGGCGTTGTCCGCTATTCCGCTCTGGATATTCACTAATGATCCGACGTTGTCGATCTGTCTTGTGACGCTGATCGAACTCGTCGGCCTCGCGCCGACGGTGCGCAAGACTATTCGTGATCCGTGGAGTGAGAGTCTTTTGTACTTTGCGCTCTGTGTTTTTAAATACGCGCTCGCGATTCTTGCGCTGCCGAAATGGAGTGTGGCCGTGGCGTTTTATCCGGCGGTGAATATCGGGGCGGCAAGTGGGGTTTGTTTGTTGATGGTGGTGCGGCGTCGACGGGTGCGAGCGTATTCCGAGGACAAGGTTCGGTGAGAGGCTCCCGAAAGACAGCGCGACGACTCGCAGCGCGCGATCTGAATGTGCCTCCCTTTTGTCCGATATTCATCAGGTCGCCGCAAATTGCGTGGATTACACTGGTTTTCGCTATGCGACTTTAAAGCGTGGCTGACCCACGAAGTCACCATTGCGCGGACTTTCGTGCATCCCTTCCGCACGTATCCGCCGACACCGGGCGAAATACGACTGCTTGGTGAAAGCGTTTCGCCATTCACCACTTTGGCCGGCCCCTGGTCCCTCACACGACGGCGACCAGGTATCGCTGCGGCCATTTCACATCGACTATTTTCGCTTGATTGAATCAGGCGCCTGATCCGGCAGCCGATAGGCCCCTTGCACGCCGCGATTTCACGCGCCTGATTCGCTGACAAGGAGATGAAGATGAAGACCCGCCAATTAAGCATTTGGTCGGCTGTAGCCGTTGCACTTCTGTCGCTGAGTGGCACCGCGCAGGCCGGTGGTGATGACGGCGACCGTGGCCGCGGCGGTGGCGGCGGTCTTTGCTCGAACGCAACGCTAAAAGGACCCTATGGGTTCATCGGTCACGGCGTGATCCTTGGGTTGCTGGATTCGAGCAACGTGCTGCATCCGTTCGCCACCCAGTCGATCCTCGATGACGTCGCTCTCGTGACATTCGACGGCAACGGCAAATTTACCCGCACCGATTTCGGGAGCATCAACGGCGTGCCGAAAGGTGGGCAGATAACCTTCAATCCGGCGCAGAAAGGCACTTATTCGGTGAACTCCGATTGCACCGGCACCATGTCGGTTGTCTATACCGCGGGAGGACCCGTGCCAGCCGGCGTCGCGACCGACCTGAACATCGTGGTCACTTCGGACGGCACGCAGGTCGAATCCGTCGTCTATCGGGCGAGCATCCCGTCGGCCGCGTCGGCCCCGGACGGCTACAACTGCCCGATGGATTGCGTGCAAGGTGTGCAGGAGGCGTTCGAAGGGAAGAAGGTTCTGGTCTACGGCTTCCGGTAGTGGGGGACTGACGTATCGGATGAATTCGCGGTTGCCGCCGGCTTTTCAACCGGCGGCGCGCTCGCTTCATCGGTGCTTCGCTCAATGCCCCGGCCGTTCGCCCACTGCGACCGGCGCATGCTTCGTCTGCCGGCTCAACATCAGCGTCACGACCGCCGACACCGCCAACGTCGCCCCGACCACATAAAGCCCTGCCGTATAGCCGCCCGTCACGTGCTTGAGCCAGCCGATCGCAAACGGCCCGACGAAGCCGCCGAGATTGCCGATCGAGTTGATCATGGCAATGCCCGCCGCCGCTCCGGCGCCCGACAGGAACATGCTCGGCATCGCCCAAAGCGGCGCCTTCGCGGCGCTGATTCCGACGTTCACGACGACGAGCGCAAGCACGATCATCAACGCGGTGGTCGCATTACCGGCGAACACGAAGCCGACGCACGCAAGCGCACACGGAATCACGACGTGCCACGTGCGTTCGTCGGTGCGATCCGAGTGCTTCGCCCATAGCACCATCGCGATCACCGCGAGCACGCTCGGCACGCCGGCGAGCAGCCCGGTTTCGAACGTGCCGAAACCGTATTGGCGGATGATCAGCGGCGCCCACAAGCCGAGCGTATAAAGTCCCGCCGAGGTGCCGAAGTAGATCAGCGCGAGCGCGAGCACGCGCGGATCGCGCAACGCGCTGAGCGCGCCGGCCGTGTGGCCCGCATGCGCGTGCCGCGCGTCGGCTTCGAGCTTCAGCCTCGCGATCAGCCAGTCGCGCTCTTCGGGCTGCAGCCACTCGGCTTGCGCGGGCTTGTCGGTCAGATACCTGAGCACGCAGAAGCCGAGGATGATCGCGGGCAATGCTTCGAGTATGTAGAGCATTTGCCAGTCGACGAGTCCGGCAATCGGCGGCAGTTTCATGATCGCGCCGGAAATCGGCGAGCCGATCGCAGTCGAGATCGGCGCGGCGGCCATGAACCATGCCGCCGCGACCGCACGCTGCCGCGCCGGAAACCACAGGCTCAGATACAGGATGATGCCGGGAAAGAAGCCCGCTTCCGCGACGCCTAGAACGAAGCGCAGCGCGTAGAAACTGGTCGGCCCGACGACGAACGCCGACGCGAGCGACACGAGCCCCCACGACACCATCACGCGAGCAATCCAGCGCCGCGCGCCGACCTTGTGCAGGATCAGGTTCGACGGCACTTCGAACAGAAAATAGCCGATGAAAAAGAGCCCGCCGCCGAGGCCGAACGCGGTCGGCGAAAGACCGATCGCCTTGTTCATCGACAACGCGGCAAAACCCACATTCACGCGATCGAGAAAGCTCACGAAGTACAACATCATGACGAACGGGATGATCCGCAGCATCAGCTTGCGGGACACCCGGCTTTCGAGTTCCGAAGTCATTGTCTCCTCCTGCGGCGCGCGGCTATTGACCGCGCGCGAGCCTCGCGCCGGCCGACGTTGGGCCGAGCTAATCGAGTCAAGGTTGTGTGCCGGCCACGTCGTGGCCGGGGCGTAGACCGCGCGCCTGATTTGCGCGCGGTTCCGCTCAGTCCGGTTCAGTTCACGCGAAGCCGGCGCTCAAGCCGCGTTCGCCGCGGGCGTCGCCGCCTGCTCGATGAACGCGCACACGGCCGCCGTCACCTGCGCGGTCGTGGCCGTGCCGCCGAGGTCGCGTGTATGCAACGCGTTGTTCGCGGTCACCGCTTCGACGGCCTGCATCACGCGCCTGGCCGCGTCGAATTCGCCGAGGTGTTCGAGCAGCATCACGACCGACCAGAACGTGCCGACCGGATTCGCGAGCCCCTCGCCCATGATGTCGAACGCGGAGCCGTGGATCGGCTCGAACATCGACGGATAGCGGCGTTCCGGATCGATGTTGCCGGTCGGCGCGATGCCGAGGCTGCCGGCGAGCGCGGCCGCGAGGTCGCTGAGAATATCGGCGTGCAGATTGGTGGCGACGATCGTGTCGAGCGTCGCGGGACGGTTGACCATGCGCGCTGTCGCCGCGTCGACGAGTTCCTTGTCCCACGTGACGTCCGGAAACTCCTTCGAGATTTCGAGCGCGATCTCGTCCCACATCACCATCGCATGACGCTGCGCGTTGCTCTTCGTGATCACGGTCAACAGCTTGCGCGGACGCGACTGCGCGAGGCGGAACGCGAAGCGCATGATGCGCTCGACGCCGGCGCGCGTCATGATCGACACGTCGGTCGCGGCTTCGATCGGATGGCCCTGATGCACGCGGCCGCCGACGCCCGAATATTCACCCTCCGAATTTTCGCGGACGATCACCCAGTTCAGATCCTCGGGCTTGCAGTACTTCAGCGGTGCGTCGATGCCGGGCAGGATGCGCGTCGGGCGCACGTTCGCGTATTGGTCGAAGCCCTGGCAGATTTTCAGTCGCAGACCCCACAGCGTGATGTGATCGGGAATGTCCTTGTCGCCCGCCGAGCCGAACAGGATCGCATCTTTGTTGCGGATCGCGTCGAGCCCATTGGCCGGCATCATCACGCCGTGCTGGCGGTAGTAGTCGCCGCCCCAGTCGAAGTTCTCGAACTCGAACGTGAAGGCGCGCGTGGTCTTCGCGAGCGCCTCGAGCACCTGCGCGCCGGCCGGCACGACCTCCTTGCCGATGCCGTCGCCGGGGATGGTTGCGATGCGATAGGTCTTCATGTCTCCGTCCTGTGCTTGGTGAATGGCGTGAGTGGACTCTAGCGCGATCCCACGGGTAAAAACCGGTGCTAAACTCAAAGCATCTTTAACTTGCATTCACAAATGCGAAGGCGCGGAAAAGACGATGCGCGACACCGTCCAGCCAGCCGATCTGGGCTTTTTCTCGACGCTCGCCGCGAGCGGCAGCCTCAGCGCGGCCGCACGCGAACTGGGGCTGACCGCGGCGGCCGTCAGCAAGCGCCTGACCCAGATGGAGCAGCGCGCGGGCGTCGCACTCGTGAACCGCACGACGCGCCGCATGATGCTGACGCCCGAAGGCGAGCTATACCTCGAGCGCGCGCGGCGGATTCTCGACGAGATCGACGAACTGGCCGAACTGCTCGGCTCGGCGAAGAAGACACCGAAGGGCTTGCTGCGCGTGAACGCGACGCTCGGCTTCGGGCGCAGCCATGTCGGGCCGGCGATCTCGCGCTTCGTCGCGCGGTATCCGCAGGTGTCCGTTCAACTGCAGTTGTCGGTCACGCCCCCGCCGCTTACCGACGACAGCTTCGACGTCTGCATCCGCTTCGGCGAGCCGCCCGATACGCGCGTGGTCGCGCGCCGGCTTGCGCCGAACCGGCGTCTGCTGTGCGCGGCGCCGTCGTATCTCGCGGCGCACGGCATGCCGCTCACGGCGCACGATCTGACGCGCCACAACTGCATCGGCATTCGTCAGGGCGACGAAGCGTACGGCGTGTGGCGGCTGACCTCGGGACGCGGCGCCGCGCGCAAGACCGAGGCGGTGCGGATCAAGGGCACGCTGACCACCAACGACGGCGAGATCGCCGTCAAATGGGCGCTCGAAGGACACGGCATCCTGATGCGCGCGGAATGGGACATCCGGCAGTATCTGACGGAAGGATCGCTCGTCCAGTTGCTACCCGATCACGACACACCGAATGCGGATATCTTCGCGGTGTATTCGCCGCGGCATCAGATGTCGAATCGTATTCGCGCGTTTGTCGAGTTTATTGCGCGGGAGTTGGGGGGTGAGGTGGGGGCGGGGGCGTAGTGCAGCACAGCGATCGTGCGCATTCGTGATGTCATCAAAAGAGCGAGCAGCACATCGGCCCAATTTTGCCTCGCTTTCCGAGTCGTCTGATTGAGCATGGTTCCGTCTTCGCCGAAGCTGACGGTGTCACGAACGTTACCTTGAGCCACCCGTCTTCTCGCTTCCGTGGCCACCACGGAGTGAACGCCTTTTCGATATGTAAACCATGCCCGCAGAGTGCTATTTCACGCTTAACCGTCGACTCATCTCTGTATTGACCTGCAAAGGCTTTGGCAACGTGTCTGCTTTTTCGGGCAAACCAGCCCATGTCAACAACCCCGCAGATGCAGCGGTCGCCGAAAGCGGTCCGCTTCCGCAAGGCCTGTACTACATCGTAGACCGACAGAGTGGCGGTCATCTGGGATGGCTGTATGACCTTGTCAAGGACGCATGGTCCGATGTCGATCATTCGACCTGGTTCGCGCTTTATCGAAACGACGGCGTGATTGACGATTGGACATTTATCAATGGCGTGAAGCGAGGCAACTTCCGCCTGCATCCGACTGGTCGCTGGGGAGAAAGTGAGGGATGCATCACGGTCACGGACCAGTCCCAGTTCGATCGCTTACGCTCGTTCTTGCTGTCGCACCCAACCCGGAAGATACCCGGCACCACACTTCAGTACTACGGTACGGTACTTGTGCAATGAAAACTGCCCTGCGGATTTTTACGGCCTTCGTGCTGACTGTCCCAGTCTGCATTGCGTTGTCGACGATCGACCCGCTTGCGCGCTGGGTGGGCAGCGAATCCACGTTAGAAATGCTTCGCCCCCTCTTCAAGCTCGTTGGCGCCGTCGGTGTGGAGGGCGAAGAGGACGTGGTGGTTACGCTGCTGCTCGCAGTCAGTTTCCTACTATGCTGGGGGCTCTCGTGGGGCGGGTCCGTGCTTTTTGTTAGAAAGAGGTGTCGCCTTGATGTCAAATGACGTTTTCATAAAAATCGACGGGATTACGGGCGAGTCGCAGGACGCGACACACCCGGACGAAATCGAGGTGATCAACTGGACATGGAAGATGGCACAGCGGCTCTCCATGATGTCCGGACCAGGAAGCGGCGTCAGCAAAGCCTCGGTCGACGACCTCGTGTTCTTCCACAACGTGGACCGGGCGAGTCCGAGCCTGATGTCCTATTGCCTGACCGGCACGCACGTTTCGAAAGCGGTTCTTACGATGCGCAGGGCGGGTGGCAGCCCCCTCGATTTCCTCGGGCTCACAATGAACGATGTATTCATCACGGGCGTAGAGATGACCGCACAACACGAACAGGTTCGACTCTCTTTTGCCAGGATCAAGCAGGAATACATCGTTCAAAATGCCAGAGGCGGCAGCAACGGCGTAGTTACCGGAATCTTCGACATCAGGGCCAACCGACCTGTGCCCCGATGACAGTGTCAGCCAGACCTTTTCAATGCACATCACTGACTATCCAATAAAACCCCCTGATATCGTAAAGTTGAGGAAATAGAGACCGCCTCCATCCCATTAGTCACCAAGGCCGGACCTGACCAAACCGGGTAACGATGCCGAGACCAGACCCCGCGCTGTACCGCAGCCCGAGAACCCCGATGACGCGGCGGCGCCGGCGTCTTCTGATCGTCGGCGCGATCGTGCTCATCGCCGCATTCGGCTGGATGCTCGCGCTCGTGCTCGAGCCCGCGTTCCAGCGCACGATCGTCATCACTACCGGTGCGGACGGCGGCATCTATCGCGGCTTCGCCGATCGCTACGCGCCGCTGCTCAAGCGCGAAGGCGTCAAGCTCGACATCCGTAGCTCGTCAGGCTCGGTCGAAAACTACCAGCGGCTCGCGGACCCGAACAGCGCCTATCAGGTCGGCTTCATCCAGTCGGGCACGACCAGTCCGAATGACACCGACAATCTGGAAACCATCGCCGCCGTGTCGTACGAACCGATCTGGGTGTTCTATCGCGGCGATGCGACGATCGACCGGCTGTCGCAACTGCGCGGCAAGCGCATTTCGATGGGCGTGCCAGGCAGCGGATTGCTCAACGTCTCGCAGGTGCTGCTCGGCTATAGCGGCGTCACGAGTCAGAACTCGACGCTGCTGCAGATGGACGCGAACGCCGCATACCAGGGGCTCGAAAGCGGTCAGGTCGACGCGGCATTCTTCATTGGCCGGCCCGACGCCGACATGCAGCGCACGCTGCTCACCAGCAACCTGAAGCTGATGAGCTTCGCGCAGGCCGATGCACTGGCGCAAAAATTCCCGTCGCTGTCGAAGATCATCTTGCCGCGTGCCTCGACGAGCGTCGCCGACGATCTGCCGCGCAGCGACGTCACGCTGCTCGCGGCGACGGCGCTGCTCGTGTCGAAGGACACGCTGCATCCGGCGCTCGTCTATCTGCTGCTCGACGCGGCGCGCACGGTGCACGGCGGCGAGGACTACTTCACGCCGCTCGGCACGTTCCCCAACCTGAACACCGAAGAATTCCCGATCTCCGACGAAAGCGTGCGGTACTTCAAATCGGGCCGGCCGTTTCTGTATCGCTACCTGCCGTTCTGGCTCGCGAGTCTGATCGAACGGCGGCTGCTGATTCTGGTGCCGTTCCTCGCGCTGCTGATCGGCCTCGCGCAGGCGCTGCCGCGCATGCTCGAAGCGCGTATGAAGAAACGCCTGATCGTGTGGTACCGCGCGATCAAGGCGCTCGAGGACGAAGTGTGGAAGAACGCCGAGCCGTCTCGCGCGCAGATCGCGCAATGGAGTGAGGAGATTGAAAGCATCGACGCGAACGCTAGTCAGATCCGAATTCCGTACCGCTACTTTCAGGACGTTTACGCGCTGAAGCAGGCGATCGGCGTCGTGCGCGACCGGATCGCGCATGTAGCGCAGAAAGTGCAGAAGTAGAGACGGCGGTCGCTTAGCCCTGTGCGTTTCCCGGGTATTCACCACCGCGCAGCCGGTTGATTTTCCGCACGGCCTCACCGCGTGGGTGCTTGCCGCAGCGCAAGAAAAAAATCTCTGTGAAATCAGTCGAACGATAGGTCGATTCAATTGGCGCGCTCGCGATTCGCATCCTGTAATGGACTCCTGCCGTCCGCGTACCGTCCATCCAGCCTGCCGTCCTACCCGGAGAGAGACCATGTCCCAGCCTGAGCCGAATGTAGACGAAGTGGTCCGAAGCATCGCCGAGGAAACCGACACGCCGGCAGAAACGGTGTCGCGCATGTACGCCGATACGCTCGCCGAATTCCGGAACGAGGCGCGCGTGTTCGACTACGTGCCGCTGTTCGCCGCGAAGAAGGTCCGCAACGAGCTGCGTCACAAGCAACATCGCGAGCACTGACTCACGGCATGCGGTGATGCATCGGCTCACCGCACTGTCGCACGCGTCGTGGCTCCAGATTTTGCGAGCATGGTGGAGCTAACAATCGCGTCGCAAATTTTTTATGCTGGCGGTTCCACAGCTTTTCAAAGGAGCCGTCCACATGTCCGCCTCGCTGCAGATTCGCGCCGTCACCCGTGACGATTTCGATGCATGGCTCCCGCTATGGGACGCCTACAACGCGTTTTATGGCCGCTCGGGCGAGACCGCGTTGCCGCGCGAGATCACGCAAATCACGTGGAATCGCTTTTTCGATGGCTACGAGCCGATGCATGCATTAGTCGCGGAACGCGCCGGGCAATTGCAGGGCATCGTGCATTTTCTCTATCACCGTCATACGACGATGGCGGGGCCGATCTGCTATCTGCAGGACCTGTACACGCTCGATAGCGAGCGCGGCAAGGGTGTCGGCCGAGCGCTGATCGAGGCCGTCTATGCGCGCGCAAAAGCCGACGGTGCGCAACGCGTCTACTGGCAGACGCATGAGACGAATCACACCGCGATGCAGCTCTATGACAAGGTCGCGGATAAGGGCGGCTTCGTGGTTTATCGCAAAGCGCTCTAACGCACAGCGCTTCATCAGAGAGGCCTATCAACGGCGAAAGGCGCACCACCCGGTGCGCCTTTCGTTTTACTGCTCAAGCGGTCATCACGCAGTCCCGGTCAAGCCTCGAGCTGCTCCAGCACCTTGCCCTTGGTTTCGATACCGAGGAAGTGCACCGCGACCGCCGCGATGAACGGCACGGCGGCCAGGATATAGAACGCCACTTCGAGGTTGCCGCCGATCATCGTCTTCGACACGATCGCCGGCGCGAAGATCGTCGTTCTGGTGATTTTGACGACGTGACACGGCGAGTCCGGCTGTGCAATGCAGCAGGACTCGCCGACAGATATGAAATAAGTATTTGAAGTAGTTGCGCCGTGAAGTCAGCGCGCACTCAATGCGCGGCAACCGATCTGCGGCGCGCTTGCATCGCGGTCGGATCGTCTTGCCTCGGGCGATAGCTCAGGCGCTCGGACAGCTCCAGCGCCGCCTGGCATACGGCGATGATCAGCGGCTCGCGCTCGGCGGTCTCGCCGATATCCGAACGCGGGATCGTCACCGTCAACGCGGCGGCGATCTTACCGCTCAGGTCACGCACCGGCGCGCTCACCACCGAAATCCCCCGCTCGAACGACGCCTCGCTGACCGCATGGCCAAGCGCCGCGCTCTCGCGCACCCGTTCATACACTGCCGCACGCGGTTTGGCCTGCCTGCGTCCCACTCCTGTCTGCTCTTCTTTTGCCATCTTGGCTGCCGTCTCTATGCGGTTCATCGGGTTCAATTCAGGATGATAGCGCGAAGCATGCGGCGAATCGGCCATGCGCGGTGCTATGCTTTGATCCGGTCCGGCGGCGCGGTATATTCCAGCCGCTCGCTCGCGCCGCCCAAGCGTAGGAGGCCACGTCATGTCCAGCGCAGTCCAGATTCAGGTTGCCGACTCGCATCTTTATCCGGGCTGCGCGGTGCGCATCGCGAATCTTCCCGAGCCGGCCTGCGCGTCAAACGTCGCCGAGGCGCGCGTCGAATTCGCGGACGGTTCCGGTGCGCACGCCACCTGCCATCGGCGCGCACACGACGAACTCGAATTGACCGTCGACCGTTATGCGACGCAAAAACGTCATCCGATCGACGCACGGCACTGGCTACTATTGGCCGTCGATGCCACGCATCACAGTTGGTGCGTCAAGCGTCGGCTGCCGTAAAGCCGCAAGGCCTGCCGCCCTCGGCGGACCCGTAACCGGTGTCGCGCGCGCCGCTTCGAGCGGCGCCGATGCGACCGTCATGTCTCCTTCGGAACTCACCGATGACCGACCACGATCCTCACCTGCCGCCGAAACTGGACAACCCCGATTCAATCGATCACACCAACGACGCCCCCGACGATCCCGAACGCCGGCGCGTACTGACCGGTCTCGCGGCGGTCGGCCTCGGCCTTGCGCTGACCGGCTGCAAAACAGGCGAGGGACTCGCGGGCAACGGGCCGCCGCGCAGCGCCGCCGACTTGCGGCTCGACGCTGCGCTGCACGATCAGGTGAAGAACATCGTGGTGATCTACGCGGAGAATCGCAGCTTCGCGAACCTGTACGGCAACTACCCGGGCGTCCAGCATCCGCTCGACGCGGTCACCGCCGAGCAATACGTCCAGCTCGACCGCGATGGCAAGACGCCGCTGCCGCGGCTGCCGGCGATCTGGGGCGGGCTCGTGCCGCAGGCGCAGGAAGTGGACGGCAAGCGCTACATGATCGGCGAAAAGGATCTCGATCATCTGCGCAACCGGCCGTTCCGCATCGTCGATGCGCACGGCGCGCCGCTGCCGACCGGCGTGATCACGCGCGACCTCATCCATCGCTTCTATCAGAACCAGATGCAGATCAACGCGGGGCGCAACAACCAGTTCGCCGCGTGGGGCGATTCCGGCGGCCTTGTGATGGGGCACTACCGCAATTCCGCCGACACGCTGCGTCTGTGGAATCTCGCGCAGCAGTACACGCTGTGCGACAACTTCTTCATGGCCGCCTTCGGCGGCTCGTGGCTGAACCATATCTTCCTGATCTCGGCGCAGGCGCCCTACTATCCGGACATTCACAACAGTCCGGCGAAGAAGATGGTGTCGGTCGTGGAAGGCGACGATCCGACCGGCACCCGTTTGAAGCTCGCGCCCAATTCGCCCGCGTCGGCGCTCGACGGTCCGCCGAAGTTCGTCAATGACGGCGCTTTCACCGCCGACGGCTACGCAGTCAACACGATGGCGCCGCCGTATCAGCCCAGCAGCGTGCGTCCGGCCGAAGGCGGCGACCCGGCTTTCGCGGATCCGTCGAACCCGCGGGTGATGCCGCCGCAGAATTACGCGACGATCGGCGACCGGCTGACCGGCAAGGGCATCGACTGGGCGTGGTATAGCGGCGCGTGGCAATTCGCGCTCGATCATCGCGATACGGGATCGATGCCCGACTTCCAGTACCACCATCAGCCGTTTAACTACTTCGCCAATTACGCGCCGGGCACCGCCGCGCGCCGCCGCTATCTGCGCGACGGCGGCATGGGTAACGACGCGTCGACCAATCGCCTGATTGCCGACATCGACGCGGGACGTTTGCCGACCGTGACGTTCTATAAACCGCAGGGCGACCTGAACATGCACGCGGGCTATGCGGACGTCGCCTCGGGCGACCGTCACATCGCGACGCTGATCGAGCACATCCAGCGCGGCCCGCAATGGCAGAACACGGTCGTGATCGTCACCGTCGACGAGAACGGCGGTTGGTGGGACCACGTCGCGCCGCCGATCGGCGATCGCTGGGGTCCGGGTTCGCGCGTTCCCGCGCTTGTGATCTCGCCGCTGGCGAAGAAGGCTTATGTCGATCACACGGTGTACGACACGAACTCGATTCTGCGTTTCATTAACCGTGTGCATGGACTCGCGCCACTCGATGGCGTGGTCGCGCGCGACAAGGCATTCGCAAGCAACGGACTCGCGCCGCTCGGCGATCTGACCGCTTCGCTCGATCTTGCTTGAGCGCCTCTCGGCTGCGTTGATTTGCCGCGGCTCGCGGTCTGCATGTGGTCGTTACTGCATGCATACCGCGTACGCCGCGGCGCAGTAAGGATTCACCGTACCTCGCCACACCTTTTGGCGACTTGATTTTCCATTCGCACATCATGCCTTTGTCTTGCATAAAGCGCCGCGCCGCCTAGACTGATAAGGCGCTTCGCAATTTATGAACGGAACTGATATGCGACTGACCATCCTGATTAACGGTTCCGATCCCACCGTAAGCCATGATTACGCTGTGCTCTGGCTCGATACCGATGAACATCGGTGGTCGAGAGAAGCGCATCAAGGGATCGACCTGCCCCCATGGGGCGAACTGCGCGACGAAAACGGCGTGACCACGCTGTGCGCACCGAGCGCCGACGCGCCGCTTTGTACGTTGCGCGGTCTGCACGTCGATCGCAAGGAGCGAGTGAGCGCGGCGCAAGGCGCCGCTGCATGGACCGCGCTGCAAACACGCAAGGCGACTAGCGGCTTCTGGCGTTTGCAGGCGGTGGATCGTCAAAAAGTGCACGCTGAAAACAGCGTGTTCGGTAATTAAGTTCTGGCGCGATTCGTCACGCTTCTCTTTTCCGGTCGAAACTTCCGGCTCATTGCACGAGCACTGTTCGTACGCGTAAATCTGTTCGTGCGCAATCGAACATAACGTGCCGCGATATCGCAAAGCCTTAAGACATTCTTAAGATTGCGTGCGTAGATTCGGAAGTCCACGCATTCGGGTCGCTGCAAAGCGGCCCACTTTTTTGTCCGGCGCACGCCGCCTCTGCCGTTTCCAATTCCCTTCCTTCGATTCGCATTGTGCAGTCGCTCGATGCGGGCCACGACGCTATACTTGCGTCCCCGTTCATCGAACCACCGACCCATGAAGAAGTGGCTTGCCTGTCTGTTACTCGCCGTCGCCGCTCATGCGAGCGCGGCGCCTTCCTGCACCGGATTCACGCCGAATGCGCAATGGCCCGTCCTCACCAATCAGAAGATGGCGCCGAAAACGCGCCTGCTTTGTTATAGCGATTTCGCGGTGCTGCATTCGGGTATCACGCACGGTCCGCTGTGGTCTGCCGAGCATCTGACGCATGAGCACATCGAAGAAGCGAAGGACATGGTGCGCACCAACAAGTTCTTCGAAGACGCGCGTCTGCCCGAAGGCGAAGGCGCGACACTCGCCGACTACAAACGCAGCGGCTTCGATCGCGGTCATATGAGTCCGGCGGGTAATCGGTGGAACGACGAGGCGATGGCGCAATCGTTCTCGCTCGCGAACATCGTGCCGCAAAATCGTCAGAACAACCAACGATTGTGGGCACGCATCGAAACTGCCGTGCGCAAGATCGCACTCGCCTACGACGACGCGTACGTCGTCACCGGACCGCTGTTCACCGGCCAGCAATTGCAGACGATCGGCCCGACGCGCGTGTTCGTGCCCACCCAGTTGTACAAGGTCGTCTACGTGCCGTCGCGTCAACTGGCCTTCGCAGTCGTGGTTGATAATGTAGCGACCAACCGCTACGACATCCGCACGATTCACGAACTCGAAGCGATGTCGGGCATCCGCTTTCCGGGCATTCCGGACAACCTCAAGGACCAGCGGCCAGGAGGACTGAAAGGTGTTTAAGCCCTATTCGAACGATGACGACGTGCTCAACATTCAAGGCGATGCGCTCACGCTCAGCAATGGCACGACGCGTGTCGTGCTGAACGGCACGCTCGAATTGACGCGCGATCAACGCGGACTGAAGGCGGCGCTCGCGCTGAAGGAAGCGCTCGATGCGATCGTCGCGAGCCTGCAGGCGCAGAAGGATTTACCGGCAAAGGTGCAGGACGAGCCGGATGCTAAACCGGGTATCGTGCAGAACCCGTTTCAATAACGGATTCGGCGGCGTTGCATTTGCGCAACTTCCCAGACCGTAAGTTTTACTGATTTCGGTCACGCAAACCTTTGCGTGACCGCTAGTTTTCTAATCTCGCGCCAATAGAGCGGATCGCCTCCCCTCTGTCACATAATGTACATAGAGAAACCTTAGCGTGCGAGGTTTCTTCACACATCGACTGGCGTCGCCATGCATGCTGCGTTCTCGAGATTTCGCCGTTCTTCCGCACAGGGTAATCCGCGCACTGCCGGAGACTTGTGCCAGGAAGTTCCATCCGTAGACGTTGAAGATCCCAACTCCGTGGTCATGGAGATCTTCTCGGCGCGCCGCGACATGCAGAGTCTCGCTGTCATCGACGACCACCGTCCCATCGGCCTGATCAACCGCGATATCTTCATGTCGCAAATGAGCAAGCCGTTCCATCGAGAGCTTTACGACAAGAAGAGTTGCATCGCGTTCATGGACAAGGAACCGCTCATCGTCGACGCCGACGTGAGCATCGAAGCGCTGACGTTCAGGACCGTCGAGGCGGGAGAAAAAGCGCTGGTCGATGGTTTCATCGTGACACGTGACGGACTCTTCTCGGGTCTCGGCAGTGGTCTGCAGCTTATCAGTGCGGTCGCGGAAATGCAGGCGGAGAAGAACCGCCAGATCATGCAGAGTATCGAGTACGCCAGCGTGATACAGCGCGCCATGTTGCGTGCTTCCAGCGAGACCCTGTCGATAAAGCTGCGCGACGCGGCGATGGTCTGGGAACCTCGCGACGTCGTCGGCGGCGACTTCTATCATTTCGCGGCCTTTCCGAACGGCTGGTTTGGCGCTGTTGCCGATTGCACCGGACATGGCGTACCGGGCGCCTTCATGACCTTGCTTGCTTCGGCGTCGCTGTCGAAGGCGCTCGAACAGATCGGTCCGCGCGACCCCGCCGCGCTACTGGCGGCCGTCAATCAAAACGTCAAGGGCTTGCTTGGGCAAGTGAACAGTGCCGACGAAGGAACCCAATCCAACGACGGTCTGGATACCGCACTCTTCTGGTTCGACGCCACGGAGAGCGTGCTGCATTTTGCTGGCGCGAGGATCGCTCTGCACATCCTGTCACCCGATGCCGCGGAGTTCGAAACGATCGGCGCTGACCGCATGGGTGTCGGTTATGTGGACAGTCGCGCCGACTATGCGTGGAGCTTGCGCTCGATTCCGGTCGCGGCGGGCAGCCTGCTGTTCATCTATACCGACGGCCTCGCCGATCAGATCGGCGGCCCGCGCAACATTTCTTTCGGCCGGCGCCGGGCGCTCGACCTGATACTCGAAAACCGCGCCGAAACTCCGGCGACGATTTGCGAGCGCGTCCGGCTCGCGCTCGCGGAGTGGCAAGGCAAGCAACCACGCCGTGACGACGTCACGCTTTTCTGTGCCCGTATTTAGCGAATTCCCAGAATGTCCCAACTACTAGAACAAGACAGCGCCTTTTTCGAACTCGCGCAGCGGCGCAACGTGCTCTTCTATCACAAGGGCTACTTCTCCCATAACATCGTCGCGTCGATGGGCGAAGTCGTGAAACTGCAGCTCGAAGTCGCCGGCGTCAGCGGTCCTACTCGCCGCAAACTCTTCTCGTCCTTTATCGAGCTGGCACAGAACATCGTTCATTACTCGTCGAACGCGCTGGAGCCCGGTGGCGAACGGGCAGGCGAGATACGCGAGGGCGCGGTGTGCATCTCCAGGCACGGCGAACATCACGTAATGTTGTGCGTCAATCCCATCGCGACCGCCGAAGTCGAGGACCTGCGAAGCAGGTTGGAGCCTTTGCGCAACATGTCACTCGAAGAAATCAAGCAAGCGTACAAGGTTTCATTGCGCACCGATGCTCCGAAAGACAGCAAGGGCGCCGGGCTCGGCTTCCTGACGATGGCGCGCGATGCGAGCGCGCCGCTTGAATTCGCTTTTCATCCGCGTGCCGACGAACCGGGCACCACGCTGTTTTGCCTCATGGCCATCATCTGAGCAGGAAGGCACACGAACAATGGAAAACCTACACATCCCGGCGACGACGACGTCGCCCGAAGTCGATTTTCGCTTCGACCAACACGCGTTGTCGATCAGGGGAGAGTCTTACCCCGAAAACGCAGCCGCCTTTTACGCGCCGATCATCGAGCAGATGCGCAAATACCTCGCCGCGAACGCCGGGGCCGAGATCACCATCGACGTCGCGCTGACGTACTTCAATAGCTCGAGTACCAAAATGCTGTTCAGCATCTTCGACGCGCTCGATCAGGCGGCGGAATCGGGAAGCCGCGTGTCGATGAACTGGTATCGCGACGAGGAAGACGAGACCATTGCCGAATTCGGCGAAGAACTGAAAGCCGATTTCGGCGCGATCGAGTTCACCGATCGTCCCATTGCGCAGCAGGGAAAGTAAAGTGCGTTCGACCTCTTCCCTTGACGTGTCCTCGGGTGGCGCACCCGATCTGTTCCAGGACGAAAGCACCGCGCTGGCAAAGGCTCGGGCCATGCATTCGATCATCGATGCGGACCCCGCGGAGTATCGCCAGTCGTTGGGCGAACTGATCGAGCACTTCCAGCGCCTGATGCGCGAGACACGGCGCCTGATCGGCCGCAGCGACCGGGCCGAACGCGAGATGCAGGCGCTGGCCCAGCAGTTGGCGTATCGCGCATCGCACGACGCGTTGACGGGCGTACTGAACCGCAGTGCCGTGATCGAACGGACCACCAAGGTCTTGCGCATCAGCAGCGCGGTGATGATCATCCTCGACATCGACGAATTCAAGCGGATCAACGACGACTACGGCCACCCCACCGGCGACGCGGTCATTTCGGGGGTCGTCGATTGTCTGCGCAGAATCGTCGGGGAACAAGGCTTCATCGGGCGAGTGGGCGGTGAGGAGTTCACCGTCCTGCTGCCCGGTCATGAACCGGCCAGCGGTGCCATTCTTGCCGAGCGCATGCGAGAAGCCATCGGTGACTCGCTGGTCGTTCCACCCGTCGAGCGCCGCATCACGGCCAGCTTTGGCGTCAGCATCAACGAGGTCGGAACCTGTTTCGACACCGCATATGGCCTCGCCGATGCGGCTCTGTACCGCGCCAAGCGAAGCGGGCGCAACCGCGTGGAATTTGCCGATCGATAGGCGGATAAGCAGACCCATCGCGCGCCGTCCGTTACAGGCAGATCCGGAGCGCCCTAAGGCAAGTCATGCAGCCACCTAAACATTCACTATCCGGGCGGGTCGGTGTTCGCCCGCGCCGGGTCGACGGAAAGGGAAGGGCCTTGGGACAGGAAGCAACGCGCAAAGCCGGTACTGTCATAGCCGTACTTGCCATTCTCGCTGTCATTGCGACGAGTACCTTCCTCGCAATCCGCCAGAGCAGCGAGCAGGACAGTTCGCTTCGGACGATCCAGGCTTCCGGGCGGCTGCGCCACGACCTCGACCAGGTTCAGCAAGTCATGCTCGATGAGCATGCGACGCTCTACACCTCGATCGCAACGGTGCCGCTTTACGACCGCGCCGCTTATAGCTTTCCGATGCTGGAACTGCTCGCGTTGACGCGCGACGCGCGCGAGAGCTGCAGCGAGAATCAGGAATGCATATCGAGGCTGTCGGATCTGGACGACATGATCGGCAGACTTAGCGAGCTGAGCTTTGGTCTTGCGCGCAAGATCGCGGAACATCCCGGCAGTGTGGCAGTGGGCGACCCCAGACTCGAACAAATCGACGCCTATTTCTATAGCGTTCTCGAGCGGGTCGTCGACGTACGACTCGCGGCCGACGCCAAGGTCGCTTTAGTCGTCAGCAAATCCTCGTTGGATGGGAAGTGGTTTACGCGCATGCTGTTGAGCTGCGGCGTCGCTTCGGCCTTGTTGCTGCTTTCGCTGATTCACTGGAACGGGCGCATTGGAGCGCATCTTCGTCGTTCGCTCACAAGACTCGAGCATCAAGCCAGATACGACGCACTGACCGATCTGCCGAACCGGGTGCTGCTCGGCGAACATCTTTCAGAGTCGCTCGTCCGCGCGGCAGCGACAGGTCAGAACGTTTCCGTCCTGTTCCTCGATCTCGATCGTTTCAAGGACGTCAACGATTCGCTCGGACACCGCATTGGCGATTTGCTGCTACAGGCCGTGGCGCGAAGGCTTCAGCGTCTGCTGCGCGCGACGGATTTCGTCGCGCGTTACGGGGGCGATGAATTCGTCATCGTCGCGGAACGGGCCGACGCGAAGCAACTCACCGAAATGCTGGACACGCTGATTCACGAGATGAGCGAGCCGTATCGCATCGGCGAGCACGAGCTTTATCTCGAAGCAAGCATCGGCGTCAGTACTTTTCCACAAGACGGCGCCCAGCCGGAACTGCTCACGCGAAATGCCGATGCCGCGTTGTACGTGGCTAAATCGCGCGGGAGAAACGGCTATCAATTCTACGAACCGGAGCTGAGCCGGGCGGCCGCCGGTAAGTTGCGGCTCACGACGCGACTGCGGCGCGCGGCGAAAGCCAATGAGTTGTATCTGGCGTATCAGCCGCAAATCGACATGAAAACCGGATGCATCGTCGGCGCCGAGGCACTTTTGCGGTGGCACGACGACGAACTCGGTGAAGTCTCGCCGGCCGTCTTCATCCCGCTTGCCGAAGAAACCGGTCTGATCCAGAGCATCGGCACGTGGGTATTGCGGCAGGCGTGTCTGCAGGCGAGCGCATGGGTACGCTCGGGGCTTCCGCCCGTGCGCATATCGGTCAATGTTTCGCCACTTCAACTCGAACGGGCGGACCTTCCAGGCGTAGTGCACTCGGCACTCGACGATGCCCATTGGCCCGCCGAACTGCTGGAGCTCGAAGTCACCGAGGGCACGTTGATGCGCAACGCTGAAGAAGCGCAACGGGCTTTTCGCGAACTGCGCGAACTCGGTGTGTCCATCGCGATCGACGACTTCGGCACCGGTTATTCGAGCCTCAGCTATCTGAAACGCTTTAGCGTCGACCGCATCAAGATCGATCGCGCCTTCGTTTGCGAAATCGGCAGAGACAAGGAACTCGAAGCTCTGTCGCTTGCCATCATCGCGATTGCTGAAACGCTGAGCTTCGATGTCGTCGCTGAAGGGGTCGAGCTCGATGTCCAGCGCGAGTTTCTGGTCCGTCACGGATGCACGGTGGCCCAGGGTTTCCTGTTTAGCCCAGCGGTCTCGCCGGAGGCTTTAGCGCAATTGCTCGGCAAGACCGCGGTCGCGTCTTCATTGAGCGTGGCGCCTTTTCGGGGATTCGCTTTGTGAGTCGCAACATGTATCCGCGCTGACGCACTACTTACGTTTTGTCACCAGCGCGGCGTCAACTTCTGTATTCCGCCCTACGTTAAACCGGCAGCGCTGAAATGATTCAGCCGCGACAAACGAATCCACCGATTCAACCTGGAGTCACATCATGAAGACGCTTTTCGCCGCTGTTGCTTCCGCACTGCTCGTGTCGACCGCCTTTGCTCAAACGACCGCACCGTCTGCCGCACAACCCGCGCAAACCACGCAGTTGCCAGCCACCGGCCAGGCGAATCTGAAGGCAAGCACCGCGGTACAAGCCGGCGCGACCGCAACGAAAGCGCCTGCCGAAGCCGCTACGCAAAAGCACGTGAAAAAGACTTCCGCCCATACGAAGAAGGCCCACAAGTCCACGGCCAAAAATGCCGCCGAAACGAGCGCCGCGAAGACTAAAACGGAGAGTGCGAAAGAGGCCAGCACTGCCCCGGCGAAAGCCGACGGCGCACAAGCCGACACGACCAAAACGCAATAACACGTGATCGGTTTCGGCGCTGACCGGCCATGCAGGTGCTGTTCAAATAGAAGTTGATCGAAGCCGGACTGTGCCGTACGGGGAGGGCGAGTCTTATGACTCGCCTTTTTTATGCCGCGTGTCATTCCCCGTCGTATCTTTTTGCCGACAAACGCGCGAATTTTTGCACCGTCTTTACTCGCGGACGACTACTCTCGAATTGTTCCAATTCACCATCGCGTCGCACCAACGCCGCATCACATGGCTCTTACCCAATCGCTCGACAAGCTCTCGCCGCAACCTGCCAGCAAGCAGGTTCAACACAGCAACGTCATTGCGTTTCCGTCGGCGCGCGCGGCTCTACTCGTGACGCTGCCGCACGCTCACTTGCGCGCACTGCTTCATTCGCCGCTCGGCGTCTATGTAATCAACACGGAAACCGTGCGCGAAGAAGACCGCGTGCAACTCGACATCGCGCGCGAAGATCTCCACTTCACGTTGCACATGCTGCTCACCACGTTGCCCGCCGCGACGATCGGTCCATTGAAACGTCGCGTCAGCCACCCGAGCGCGCGTTAAATGCGCTCGACGAGAGACTGTTCACGCAGCTTGTCGGCATCGACGATTTCGATTTCCGCATAGCGCAGCTTCAACGCGCCCTGCGTCTCGAAGTGCTTGAGCACCTGATTGATCGTCTGCCGCGACAACGCGAGCATCATCGCCAGGTCTTCCTGCGGGGCCTTCAGCACGTTGCGCAATGCGCCGGGTTCGCCATAGCCGCCCGCCATCAGCAACAGGCGCCGCGCGACACGCGGTGCGGCCGGCAATAGCGCGGCTTCCTCGATCGCCTCGAACGCCAGACGCAGCTTGTGCGCGAGCAGCAGACCGAACGCATGCCAGTAAGCCGGCGTGCGCTCGAGCAACGCGGCGAGCGCCGCGCGCGGCACATGAAACAGCGCGGTATCGCGTTCGGCATAGGCGTCGTGGGTGCGCGATCGATCGTCGAACAGCGCGATCTCGCCAAACCAGTTCACCGGCTCGATCACCGCGAGCAACGCTTCCTTGCCGGTCGAACTCGCCGCGCCGATTCTGACGAGGCCGTCGAGCACGCAGTACAGGCCGTCGTCGGCAGCGCCGCGCGTGAAAAGCCGCTGACCTGCCGCGAGAGATTCGACGCGCCCCGCGTCGAGCAATTGCACCCGCAGCTCGGCTGGCGCGGCGCGAAACCACGCGCTGAGCTCGAGCAGCCCGGCAAGCTCCTTCGATGAAAAACGCGCTGTCATGGACGGTATCCGTGGACGGTCGTTGCTGATTGTCGGCTACCCGATGGTTTGAAAATTCGCTGCCCGCGATTATGCTGACTTTGACACAGGAGCGGCCCTGATGAGAACGCTGACGCAGCAACTGACGCAATACGCGGCCTACCATCGCGACCGGCGCAATATCGCCACGCACTTCGTCGGCATTCCGATGATCGTGCTCGCGCTCGCGGTGTTGCTGAGCCGCCCGTCGTTTGGCGCCGGGATGTTCCCGGTCACGTTGACGCCGGCGTGGCTGCTGTTCGTGGCGGCGACCGTCTACTACCTCGCGCTCGACGTCCCGCTCGGCGTGCTGATGGCCTGCGTCTCGGCGCTCTGCGTCGCGTTCGGCAAGTGGATCGCCGCGCAAACGACGCTCGTGTGGCTCGCGACCGGCATTGGGCTGTTCGTGGTCGGCTGGGTGTTCCAGTTCGTCGGCCACGTGGCCTACGAACATCGCAAGCCGGCATTCGTCGACGACGTGATCGGCCTGTTGATCGGCCCGCTATTCGTGCTCGCCGAAGCGCTGTTCGGTGTCGGCTGGCGTCCCGAGCTGCGCGATGCGATCGAGGCTGAGGTAGGCCCGACGCGCATCGATCCGCAGCGGCCCGACGCGCATCGCTGAGCGAGCGCCGTAGTTCAGTTCGACGCGAACCGAACGAAGCGCACGCTGTGCAGCGCGGTTAGCGCGACGGCGATCCAGATCGGCACATAGGTCGCGAGTTGCGCGACGCTCAGCGTTTCGCGCAGCAGCGTGATCGACACGAACACGAGCAGCACCGGCTCGACGTAGCCGAGGATGCCGAACAACGCGACCGGCAACAGTCGGCTCGCCTTCAGATACGAAGCGAGCGCGAGCGTGCTCAACGCACCGAGGCCCGGCAATAGCAGACACCACATTTCGGCGCGGCCGGCGATTGCTTGCAGCGAGCCGCCGCCGAGAATGCACACGGCGGCCACCGGCAGCAGCAACGCCATTTCGACGGTGAACATCGCAAGCGAATCCTGATTGATCTGACGACGCACCACGAAATAAGGCGGATAACCGAGCGCGACGACGAGCGTCGGCCACGAGAACGCACCCGTCACCCACAGTTCGTGAGCGACGCCAACCGCCGCGCACGCGACCGCGAGCCACTGCAACGCGTCGAGCCGCTCGCGATAGTGGAAGCGCCCGACCAGCACCATCACGAGCGGCAGCAGGAAATAGCCGAGCGACACTTCGAGCATGCGCCCATGCAGCGGCGCCCACAGAAACAGCCACAGCTGTACGCCGAGCAGGCCCGCAGCCACGGCCATCGCGGCACCGAGCTTCGGCTGCGTCATCATTTGGACAACGAGCGCGCGCAGAATCGGCAGGCGCTTGCGCACCGCGACGAGCAGCAGCGCGCCAGGCACGGTCCACACGATGCGCCACGCGAAGATGTCGAGGCCCGACAGCGGTTTGAGCAGCGTCGCGTAAGCGGACAATAATGCGAACATCGCCGACGCGCCGACCGACAATGCGATCCCGCGCCTGAAGTCGTTGTGATTCATTGCGCGGTCGGGGATCGGTGTGACGCGTGGGCTTGCGGCGCGCGACGCAGGCTCGCGGCGTTCGTTGTCGTCATGAATATGATGTCTCGTGAGCAGGCGGCCACGCGGGCAAAGCGGCAGACGCTGCGTTGTCGTTCTGAAGCGGCGGTGCAAAACCGTAGGAAAACGGGCATTCTAGACGGGTTATTCGCCAACGGGCTTGCGCTTTTTCGTCAGTCGGCTGCAATTAGTCGTGCGCGTCGCGCGTCGATGCACTAGAACATAACTTCGTGCGCCGCGGCCGGCGAAGCCATTTCCGGTTCGTCCTCGCCTCGCGCGAATCTTGCTACCCAAGTTTTGCACGCTGTGGCCGGACCACTCGCGACAACGACGTCCACAGCGGCACGCAACGAGCAGCACCCACGAGCCGGGTCGGCGAATGCAGCCTCGAGCGCAGTCTGTCAGGCCGCCACGAATCACCGCCCGCGCATCTCGCCCACGGCATGCCTCAACTGCGTTTCGTCGCGCATGCCACCGCCCGGCAGCAATCCCGCTCATCGAATGTGACTACTGGAGCCAGCATGACCCAGCCAGCCCTATCGCTCAGCAACTCGCCTTCCGAACTGCGTCGCGCCTTCGCCGCCGACGTGTACGCCGGCCTCACCCATACGCCGCAGAAAGAGCTGCCGTCGAAGTATCTGTACGACGAGGTCGGTTCCGCACTTTTTGAAGTGATTACCGTATTACCCGAATATGGCGTCACGCGCGCCGAAGAACGTCTGCTCGCGAAGCACGCGGCCGACATCGTCGAGCATTTGCCGCATGACGTCACGGTCGCCGAACTAGGCAGCGGCAGCGGCCGTAAAACGCGGCGCATTCTCGAGGCGCTGTGTAAAAAACGCCCTACTTCCTACTGCCCGATTGAAATTTCGCGCAGTGCGTTGCAGTTGTGCCGGCGCGAACTCGGTGACATCGAGCGGATTTCGATCGTCGGTTATGAGCGCGACTATCTGGCCGGTCTCGCCGAAGTGAGCCGGCAGCGCGCGCCCGGCGACCGCTTGCTCGTGCTGTTCCTCGGCAGCACGATCGGCAACTTCGGCAGGCTCGCGGCGACGCGTTTTCTGCGCGAGATCCGCAACATGCTCGCGCCCGGCGACGCGCTGCTGCTCGGCACCGATCTGATCAAACCGACGCCGGTGCTGGTCGCAGCCTACGACGACGCGATCGGCGTGACCGCGTCGTTCAATCTGAACCTGCTCGCGCGCGTCAACCGCGAACTCGACGGCGACTTTCCGCTCGATGAGTTCGAGCACGTCGCGCGCTTCAATCCGGACGCGCGCAGCATCGAGATGCATCTGCGCGCGAAGCGCGATATCACCGCTCACGTGCGCGCCGCAAAGCTGACGGTGTCGCTGAAGGAAGGCGAGACGATCTGGACCGAAAGCAGCCACAAGTATCGCGCGGAAGAATTGCCCGCGATCGCCGATGACGCCGGCTTCGTGTGCAGCCATCAATGGATCGAGGATGAGTGGGGATTCGCGGAGAGTTTGTTGGTGGCCCGGTAAGCGCTGACCACGCGGCAAATAACGGCCGATAAAGGCATAAACGAAAAAGCGGCGCGCCCTCTTCTGGACGGCGCGCCGCTTTTTTAACTCGCGCAGCTTGAGCTCAATGCTGCTCGAAGCGCTCGTAACGCCTGTCCGTCGCGCGCTCCTCGCCGCTCACTTCGGTCACGCGCGCCGCCGGCGGTCCGTGACGCAGCCACGACAACATCCGGTCGATCTGATTGGCCGGTCCCTGCAACATCGCCTCGACCGAACCGTCGTCGAGATTTGCGACCCATCCCTTGATGCCGAGTGCGTGCGCCTGGCGCACCGTCGCAAGGCGAAAGCCAACGCCCTGCACGGTGCCGCGCACCCGCGCGTAATACGTTTCGATCCGCTCGTCCAGATCCGGGACCATGCCGCTACCTCCTTTTCATGCCAGACAGTCTTTCAAGCCGGCATTCTAGTCGCGTCGCGGCGAGCGCGCTCGGCAACGCCCATCCTTTGCGCGCGCCACGTACAATCCGTCGACCGTCACGCAGGAAATGGAAACAGAATGACCGAACAGCATCGCGATCTCGTGCTCGTGACCGGCGCGTCCGGCTTCGTCGGCTCGTCGGTGGCGCGCATCGCGCAGAGCAAGGGCTTTCGCGTACGCGTGCTGGTGCGCGCGACGAGTCCGCGCAAGAACGTCGAATCGCTCGACGCGGAAATCGTCGTCGGCGACATGCGCGACGAAGCATCGATGCGCAACGCGCTGCGCGGCGTGCGCTATCTGCTACATGTGGCCGCCGATTATCGGCTGTGGGCGCCGGACCCCGGCGAGATCGAGCGCGCGAATCTCGAAGGCACCGAGGCGACGATGCGCGCGGCGTTGAAGGAAGGCGTGGAACGCATCGTGTATACGAGCAGCGTCGCCACGCTGAAGGTGACGAGCTCCGGCCAGTCCGCCGACGAAACCTCGCCGCTGCGCGCCGACCAGGCGATCGGCGTCTACAAGCGCAGCAAGGTGCTCGCCGAGCGCGCGGTCGAGCGCATGGTCGCCGAGGACGGTCTGCCCGCGGTGATCGTCAATCCATCGACGCCGATCGGCCCGCGCGACGTGAAACCGACGCCCACCGGGCGCATCATTCTGGAGGCGGCGCTCGGCAAGATTCCCGCATTCGTCGATACGGGGCTGAACCTCGTGCACGTCGACGACGTCGCCGCCGGTCATTTCCTTGCGCTCGAACGCGGCAAGATCGGCGAGCGCTATATTCTGGGCGGCGAAAATCTGCCGTTGCAGCAGATGCTCGCCGATATCGCGGCATTGACCGGCCGCAAGGCACCGACACTGAGCCTGCCGCGCTGGCCGTTGTATCCGCTCGCGATGGGCGCGGAAGCGGTCGCCAAATTCACGAAGCGCGAACCTTTCGTCACCGTCGACGGACTGAAGATGTCGAAGAACAAGATGTATTTCACGTCGGCGAAGGCGGAACGCGAGCTGGGGTATCGGGCGCGGCCTTATCGCGAGGGGCTCGCCGATGCGCTCGAATGGTTCCGGCAGGCGGGGTATCTGAAGCGGTGATCAAGGGATAAGTGAACGGTTAAGTGAAGGGCTGAACAGCGGCCGTAAGCATTTTGTTACAAGTCCCGCGCCGGCGACGGGTCCAAGCCCGCTCGCAGCGGGTAAAATCGCGGGTCCTACCTGAGAAACCTCGCATGAATCTTCACGAACAGCTCGGCGCGCTGGAAATGGGCGTCGACCAGCTCATTCAGGCTGTCGTGGCCACGCAGGCCGAGAACACTCCCGAGACAAGCGCTGACGCTGCGGCATCGCCCGCGGCGGTGGAGCATGCCGCGCACGAAGCAGCGGCGCAAGCAGCAGCGGAACAGCCCGCGAGCACCGAAGCAAACGCAGAAACGCACGCCGAAGCGATCGATAAGCCGGCCGCCCCGCAGTTCCAGCCGACGCTCGAAATCAACCGCCCCGCGCGCGACGAAATCACGATGACGATCGGCGACCAGACCGTCGCGCTACGCCCGGATCAGATCGGCCGGCTGATCGAGGAACTGTCGAACGCACGGGCGTCGATGACGCCGGAGCAGCCGCAAGGCATCCCGCCGGGCTGGCAATTTGTCTCGACGAAGAATCCGATGATGGCCGTGCAGAAGCAGTCGAACGGCGACCGCTTGCTGGTGATGCGCCACACCGGCCACGGCTGGGTGCCGTTCACGTTCTCGCCGGACATCGTGATCCAGATGTACATGATGCTGACGAACGCGTGATGAAACGCGCGTACATAACAAAAGCGGCCAGGAGCCGCTTTTTTTACGTCCGCCTTCTGCATCCGACGAGCGCATCGGCCATCGACAGACTTCAGCGCTCCTGCACCGGCGCCTGCACGCGCGCCTTCCACTGCCCACCCTTGCCACCCCAGTAGCGCACCGCCGATGCGAACGTTGCGCCGACATAGAACAGCGCCACGAGCGGCAGAAACGGCGCCCACAGCGGTGAGCGCCGGTAGTAGACGAGCATCGGCGCATAGGCGCAGCACATTGCCGCCCACGCGATCCAGGCCGGCCAGCCGAGCGGCCCGAGGATCAACGCCGCGACCGGCGGCAACAGATAGATGATCGCCATGCCGACGAGCGTGCCCGCGAGCAGCAGCGGCGAGTAGCGCAGCTGCGTGAACGCGGTGCGCGCGATCATGTTCCAGATGTCGCGCCAGCTATCGTAGGGACGCAGCGACACGCTCTTCGCCGCCAGATCGAGCCGGATCGGATGACGGCCGGTGCCACGATGCTTGATGCGCGCGGCAAGGCTGCAATCGTCGATCAGCTCGGCGCGAATCGACTCGATGCCGCCCGCTTCCTCGAGCGCCGCGCGGCGCACCAGCATGCAGCCGCCCGCCGCGGCCGCGGTGCGGTTGCGTGGATTGTTGACCCACGCGAACGGATACAGCTTCGCGAAGAAGAACACGAAGGCCGGAATCAGCGCCTTTTCCCAGAACGAATCGCAGCGCAGCCGGACCATCAGCGAGACGAGGTCGCGCTTTTCGGCATCCGCGCGCGCGACGAGCTGCGTCAACGCCTCGGAGGGGTGGCCGATGTCGGCATCGGTCAGCAACAGGAATTCGGCCGGCAGATCGAGCGTGCGCACCGCCTCGATGCCCTGCGACTGGGCCCACACCTTGCCGGACCAGCCTGGGGGCAACGGCTTCGCGCTCAGCACGGTGAGGCGCTCCGGACATTGCAGCCGCAGCGCTGCGGCACGCGCGGCGTCGGCGGTGCCGTCGATGCTGTGATCGTCGACGACGATCACGTGGAACGCGCCTGCATAGTCCTGCTCGAGCAGCGACGTGACCGCCTCGGCGATCACGTCGACTTCATTGCGCGCCGGTACGACGGCCGCGACGGCCGGCCATGCGTCGCGCGCCGCGATGGCCAGCGGCGCGGCGGGGCGCGCGCGCCAGAAGCCGCCGCGCGCGAACAGCAGCACGCACCAGATCAGCAGGGAAACACACGAAAGAACGAACAGGACCGCCGCCATTAAGCATTACCCTCGATGGAGCGCGCCGCCATGCCGACGCGTCTGGATAGTCGCATTTTCAGGGTGCGCGCCGCCACCACGCACCAGTCGAACAGATTGAGGACCGGGCGCGCGCGGAACACATCGTAATCCGCGCGCTCGATGCGCTCGAGAAACCGAAGGCCTGCATGCACCGCGCCGCACAGCTCGATGCCGAGCCGCCCCGGCATGCGCAGCGCGAGCGGTGCGCCGCGGACCAGCGTGGCGCGCACGAACGCGATTTCATACGCCATCAACGCGCGCCACGCATCGTCGACGACACCATCGGCAAGCTGCGCCTCGGTCACGCCGAAGCGGCGCAAATCGGCTTGCGGCAGGTACACGTGCTGTCGTTGCCAGTCGGCGGCGACGTCGAGCCAGAAGCTGATCAGCTGCGACGCCGTGCAGATCGCGTCGGCATCGGCAAGATTGTGCGGCGTCGCCGCGCCCACCAGATGCAGTAGCAGATGCCCGACCGGATGCGCCGAGCGGCGGCAATAAATAGTCAACGAGCGCGGCGCGATCCGCATAGCGATTCGTATCGATGTCCTGCGCGCAGCCCTCGAGCAGATCGTAGAACGGTTCGAGCGGCAGCTCGTATTGCGCGACCACGCCAGCGAGCTTGCCGAACAACAGCGCATGCACGGGCGCGGCGCGCCGTTGCGCGATCGCGTCAAGCCCGGCGCGGAAATCGGCCAGCCGGGCATGCCGCTCGGCGGCGCTCCACTGGCCTTCGGCGGAGATATCGGCCGCAGTGCGCACGACCTGATAGATAATACCGACAGGCGCGCGTAGGGCCTTAGGCAGCAACACGCTCGCGATCGGAAAGTTTTCGTGCTGATCGACGTCCATCCAGCGAGCCTCGAAACCATTCTGTAATACGGCGCGATGTCCGCGCGGCAAGGATCGGTAGTTTAAGGGTTCCGCCGTGACGGTGCAGTGTGCGGTCATGGTCGGGCGCGTTAAGAGGCAATCCCGCGCTGACTCCTTACATCTTTGTAACGCTCGCCGCCCCGGTCCTCCGCACGGCCCAGCGGGTGCGGCAAGCGGCCAACACACGGGCCGCAGCAAAAAGCAAAGTGGCCCCGATAGCGTTAGAATGCGCGTTTGGTTTTGCTGTACCGGCCGGTCGCCGGGGCTCAAGACGTCAACTAATCAAGATGGGCGCGGCGATAAAGTCAGTTTCACGACTTCTTCGAAACCCGCGTTAGTCGGAGTTCGCCAACTTATGCGAGTCATCCTTGCTCAGCCCCGCGGCTTTTGTGCGGGCGTTGTCCGCGCAATCGAAATCGTCGATCGTGCGTTACAGCAACACGGCGCGCCCGTGTATGTCCGCCACGAGATTGTCCATAACCGTCACGTGGTCGACAATCTGCGCCAGAAGGGCGCGCGTTTCGTCGAGGAACTCGATGAAGTGCCGCAAGGTGCCGTCGCGATATTCAGCGCGCATGGTGTTGCGCAAACCGTCGAACGTGATGCCGAAGCGCGCGGCCTCGACGTGCTCGACGCAACCTGCCCGCTCGTGACCAAGGTGCACGTACAAGGTCGTCAGTACGTGGCCGCCGGCCGCACGCTGATCCTGATCGGCCACGCCGGCCATCCAGAAGTGGAAGGCACGATCGGCCAGATCCCCGGCACGGTGCTGCTCGTGCAGAGCGAGGCAGAAGTCGCGAAACTCGAGTTGCCGGTCGATGCGCCGCTCGCCTACGTGACGCAAACCACGCTGTCGGTCGACGACACGCGCGGCATCATCGACGCGCTGCTGCGCCGCTTTACCGACATGGTCGGTCCCGACACGCGCGACATCTGCTATGCAACGCAGAACCGCCAGGCGGCGGTGCGCGAATTGAGCAAAGAGGTCGATGTACTGCTGGTGGTCGGCGCGACCAACAGCTCGAACTCGAACCGGCTGCGCGAAATCGGCAGCGAGAGCGGCGTGGCGAGCTACCTCGTCGCCGACGGCTCTGAAGTGAAGCCGGAATGGTTCGCCAACGTGCACACGGTCGGCATCACGGCCGGCGCGTCGGCGCCCGAAGAAATGGTCGAAAACGTAATCGATGCGCTACGCGCATTGGGGCCCGTCGATGTCACGACGATGGCGGGCCGTGAAGAAAAAGTCGAATTCAAGTTGCCATCGAAACTGATGCAACCACTCGCTGCACGCGAAGTTTAAGGAGGACGCCTTGTCTATTCCGCTGCTACAGAAAGTCCGCGTCGGCGCATACATCATGCGCCAGCATCTCTCCGGCAACAAACGCTATCCGCTCGCCCTGATGCTGGAGCCGCTGTTTCGCTGCAATCTCGCCTGCAATGGCTGCGGCAAGATCGACTATCCGGATCCGATTCTGAACCAGCGTCTGTCGCTGGAAGAATGCCTGCAGGCCGTCGACGAATGCGGTGCGCCGGTCGTGTCGATCGCGGGTGGCGAGCCGCTGCTGCACAAGGAAATGCCGCAGATCGTCAAGGGCATCATGGCGCGCAAGAAGTTCGTGTACCTGTGCACGAACGCGCTGCTGATGGAAAAGAAGATGGACGACTACGAGCCGAATCCGTACTTCGTGTGGTCGGTTCACCTTGACGGCGACAAGGAAGCGCACGATCACTCGGTGTCGCAGGAAGGCGTGTACGAGAAGGCCGTGGCCGCGATCCGCGAAGCGAAGCGCCGCGGCTTCCGCGTGAACATCAACTGCACGCTGTTCAACGACGCGCAGCCGGAACGCGTGGCGAAGTTCTTCGACACGTTGGGCCCGATGGGCGTCGACGGCATCACGGTATCGCCGGGTTACGCGTATGAGCGCGCGCCGGATCAGCAGCACTTCCTGAACCGCGACAAGACCAAGCAGCTGTTCCGCGAAATCTTCAAGCGCGGCAACAACGGCAAGAACTGGTCGTTCAGCCAGTCGGCGATGTTCCTCGACTTCCTCGCGGGCAACCAGACCTACGAATGCACGCCGTGGGGCAACCCGGCGCGTACCGTGTTCGGCTGGCAAAAACCGTGCTATCTGGTCGGCGAAGGCTACGTGAAGACCTTCAAGGAACTGATGGAAACCACGGACTGGGACAAGTACGGCACCGGCAACTACGAGAAGTGCGCGGACTGCATGGTCCACTGCGGTTTCGAAGCGACGGCCGTGATGGACACGGTTGCGCATCCGCTGAAGGCGCTGAAGGTCAGCATGCGCGGCCCGAAAACCACGGGCGCGTTCGCGCAGGACATTCCGCTCGACAAGCAGCGTCCCGCCGAGTACGTGTTCTCGCGTCACGTCGAGATCAAGCTCGAAGAAATCACGCGCGCCGGCAAGGGCAAGAAGGTGGAGACCGCGACGGCCGCGCACTGAGGCGTTCGACAGGAGAGCGGCCGCGCGCCGCCCCTGTATTGCGCCTGATCGTTAGTTAGCGCAAGCAACTCGAAAAAAAGCGCGGTGGCCAATCAAGGCCACCGCGCTTTGCTTTTACCGATTGAAACTTCTGTCGACCGACCCGCTTACGCGCCGCGCGCATTATGCGCGGTCAGGAATTTGATCAGCCCGTCGATGCCGCCTTTGGCGATCTGGTCGGCGAACTGCGTCTGATACACCTGGATCAGCCACGCGCCCATCATGTTGATGTCATAGATCTTCCAGCCCGACGGCCCCTTGGTGAGCCGGTAGTCGATCGCGTCATCGCCGCCGTTGCTGATCACGTGCGATTGCACGACGATGTCGGTCGCGCCGCCTTGCACGCTGACCGGCGCAAACTGGAACTTCACGTCCTGGTCGCGCAGTTGCGACAGCGATGCGGCATAGGTACGCGTGAGCAGCAGCGTAAACTGCTCGTACAGTTGCTTCTGCTGCTCCGGCGTCGCGGTCGCCCACGGCTTGCCTACCGCGATACGTGTGGTGCGCTGAAAGTCGGTGGCGGGCAGGAAGTGCGTCTGGACGACCTCGGTGATCTGCGCCATGTCGCCGCCGCGCGCCTGCGGGTCAGCCTTCATTGCAGCCACCGTGCCCTGGACTGCACTTTTTACCACCGCGTCGGGTGCGCTCTGCGCAAACGCCGCCGTGGATACCACGGCCGCAGCCACCAAAGCAGTCAGATATCGTTTCATACGCTTGTCATGACTCGAAAGAAGTAGCGCCGACGGGCCGCAGCCCCGCGGCTAAAGAGGGGTACACCAGTATAGCGGGGATTACGTTCCCATCCGGACGAAGCCGTCAGGAGCCGTACTTGCTACCGAAGTCGGGCTTGCTTGCCCGGGCTCTGTATACTTATGCACCTTCGTCAAAAACAGCACCCGTGATAAGGCCACGTCCGCCTACATGCTGAAGTCATCTATCGTCCGTCTCGTCGCGTATTCGGTGCGTCATCCGCTGAGGATCATCGCGCTGTCGATCGTGCTCGCTGTCCTGAGCGGCATATACGTCGCGCATAACTTCAAGATCAACACGGACATCAGCCGTCTCATCGAGACCGACAAGCAATGGGCGGCAGTCCAGAACGCGCTCGACGCCGCCTTCCCCGACCGTGGCGACACCGTGCTGGTGGTGGTCGAGGCGCGCGCGCCCGAATTCGCCGACGCCGCCGCCAACGCGCTGACCGCCGCGCTCAGAGCCGATCCGAAGGAGTTCACGTCGGTCTCGCAGCCCGCCGGCGGCCCGTTCTTCGAACACAACGGCCTGCTGTTTCCGTCCACCGACGAGGTGATGTCCACCACCTCGCAACTCGTGCAGTCGCGCCCGCTCGTCAATCAACTTGCGCATGATCCGAGCCTGACCGGTCTCGCCGGCACGCTGACTACGACCCTGCTGCTGCCGCTGCAACTCGGCCAGGTCAAACTCCCTGACATGAGCCGGCTGCTTGCGCAAAGCGCGAACACGCTCGATCGCGTGCTGGCCGGCCAGCCCGCCGCGTTCTCGTGGCGCGCTCTCGTCGATAAAAGCGCCGCCACCAATCCGGCGCGTTCGTTTGTCGTCGTGCATCCGGTCGTCAACTACGACGCGCTGGAGCCGGGCGCGAGCGCGTCGAGGGCGATTCGCGCAACCGCGGTCTCGCTGCATCTCCAGCAGCGCTACGGTGCGACGATCCGCCTGACCGGCGAGCAGCCACTCGCCGACGAGGAGTTCGCGTCAGTGCAGGACGGTGCGGTGCTGAACGGCATCGGCACTTTCATCGTCGTCCTGATCATTCTGTGGCTCGCGCTGCGCTCGGGCCGCATGATCGCGGCCGTGTTCATCACGCTGTTCGTCGGCCTCGCGATCACGGCCGCGCTCGGCCTGTTGATGGTCGGCGCGCTCAACATGATTTCGGTCGCGTTCATGGTGCTGTTCGTCGGGCTCGGCGTCGATTTCGGCGTGCAGTTCGGCGTCAAGTATCGCGAGGAGCGCAACCGCGACGACCGGCTGTCGGCCGCGCTGATGCACACCGCGCACAGCATCGGCGTGCCGCTCACGCTCGCGGCCGTGGCAGTCGCGCTGAGCTTCTTCTCGTTCCTGCCGACCGCTTATCGCGGCGTGTCGGAGCTTGGCCAGATCGCGGGCGTCGGCATGTTCGTCGCGTACTTCACCAACATGACCTTGCTGCCAGCGCTGCTGAAGCTCTTCAATCCGCCGGGCGAAGTCGCCTCGCCCGGTTTCAAGCAGCTCGAGCCCGTCGACGACTTCCTCGACCGCCATCGCAAGCCGGTGTTGATCGGCACGCTGCTCGTCGTGATCGGCGCGACACCGCTGCTCACGCACCTGCGTTTCGACTTCAATCCGCTGCATCTGAAGGACCCGCATACCGAGTCGATGGCAACGTTGCTGTCGCTGAAGGATTCGCCCGAAGCCGCGGTGAACAACGTGCAGGCGCTGGCGCCGTCGCTTGCCGACGCCGACGCGATGGCCGAGCGACTGCGCAAGCTGCCGGAAGTGGGCCGCGTCAACACGCTGAGCACCTTCGTGCCGGCCGACCAGCAGCAGAAGATGATGCTGATCGCGAGCGCCGCGCAACAGCTGCTGCCGGCGCTGCAACAGCAGCCCGCGCCGCAAGCCACCGACGAGTTGCGCGTCGCCGCATTGAAGCGCGCGGCGAATCAGTTGTCGCTCGCGGCCGAGGACCATCCGGGCCCGGGCGCGGCGGATGCGCAGCACCTGTCCGCGACCTTGCAAAAGCTCGCCGCCGCCGACGCCGCCACGCGCGACCGCGCCGAAGTCGCGATGTCCGACACGCTGCGCATCGCCTTGAAGCAGCTTGAGAACCTTCTGCAGCCGACCGAAATAACCCAGCAGACCCTGCCGCCAGGCATCATCGCGATGTGGATCGGCAAGGGCGGTCATGCGCTCGTCGATATCGCGCCGAAGGTGCCGCCCGGCGTCGATCCAAACGACGACCAGATGCTCGCGCGCTTCGCGCATGCGGTGAAGAAGGCGGAGCCGGGCGCGATCGGCGGACCGATCTCGATCCTGCATTCGGCCAACACGATCATCAAGGCGTTCCTGGAGGCGGCCGTCTATGCGCTGCTGTCGATCGCCGTGCTGCTGTGGATCGCGCTGCGCCGTGTCGGCGACGTGCTGCGCACGCTGGTGCCGCTGCTGGTGTCCGCGATCGTCACGCTCGAACTGTGCGTGGTATTCGGCATGCCGCTGAACTTCGCGAACATCATCGCGCTGCCGCTGATGCTCGGCGTGGGCGTCGCGTTCAAGATCTACTTCGTGATGGCGTGGCGCCACGGCCAGACCGGCCTGCTGCAGTCGAGCCTCACGCATGCGGTGCTGTTCAGCGCCGCCACAACGGCCACCGCGTTTGGTAGCCTGTGGCTGTCGCACCATCCGGGCACGTCCAGCATGGGGAGGCTGCTCGTGCTTTCGCTGTTCTGCACGCTGATCGGCGCGGTGGTTTTCCAGCCGGTGCTGATGGGCAAGCCGCGTCAACGTCGCGGGAAGCAAAAAGGAATATAAGCATGAAGCTGCGTAACACCGCGCTGGCGCTCACCGCCGCGGGTCTCATTTCCGGCTGCGCGACCGCTCCGGATCGCAAGCCGGGCGATCCGTTCGAGCCGGTGAACCGGGTGATCTTCAATTTCAATGACGGAGTCGATCGCTATATCGCGGTGCCGGTCGCGAAGGGCTACCAGAAAGTGACGCCGCAGCCGCTGCGCACCGCCGTCAGCAATTTCTTCTCAAACCTCGGCGACCTCACCAACGCCGCAAACGCGCTGCTGCAACTGAAGATCACCGATGCGACCGAAGACATCATGCGCTTCGCGTTCAACTCGGTGTTTGGGATTGGCGGCCTGCTCGACTGGGCGACGCCGGCCGGTCTGCCCAAGCATCATCAGGACTTCGGTCTGACGCTCGGGCATTGGGGCATTCCGTCGGGTCCGTATCTGGTGCTGCCGCTGTTCGGGCCGAGCACGGTGCGCGACAGCATGGGGCTCGTCGTCGATGTGAAGTTCAATCCGCTGAACTATATCGAACCCGCGACCCGCAATCCGCTGTACGTGCTGCAGTTCGTGAGCACACGTGCGGATCTGCTCGGCGCGACCAGCCTTCTGGAGCAGGCTGCGCTCGACAAGTACTCGTTCGTGCGTGATGCCTATGTGCAGCAGCGCCTCGCGCGTCTGCGCGGCACGAGCAATAACCCTCCGCCGCTGCCGAACTACGACGATAACGGCAATACGAGCCCGGCTGCTGCCCCTGCGGCAGGCGCGCCGGCGGGCGGCCTGCCGAATTACTCCGATCCGGGCGATGTGGGCGAGACGCCCAATGGCGCTTCGGGAGCGGGCGGCGCGGCCAAGGGCGCGCCCGGCGCGCTGCCGAATTACAACGATCCGGGTGAGTCCTCGCCGGCGCCCAATGGGGCTTCCGGTGGAGCGACCAACGCGCCCAGCGGGGATCTGCCGAACTACACCGATCCGGGTGACAGTGGCGCGGGCGCTACGCCAGCCGTGCCTGCTGAGCCGGCGTCGGCCCCGCAATAGCGCTCCAGGGGATCTGGGAACCGGCCGCCGGGCCGGCCGCCGTGCCCTGGCGCTTCAGTCCAGCGCTACAAGGCACAGCGGGGCGCCCTAGCAGGCTGTTGAAATACCTCGTTTCTCCGTCATCCGGGACCAAGGGGCAAACGTTGAAGGTAATGTCGTGAATGTGAGCGGGATGAAACGGATGCGCGGTGCCGATGGTTTTACGGAGTCGATGTTCACGGTGTTGAAGCTGGATGATTTTGTGCCGAAAGACCATCCGTTGCGTCCGATTCGCACGTGGCTCAACGATGCGCTCAAACGCATGGACGACGTGTTTGCCCGGATGTACGAGGCTGATGCGAAAGGTGGGCGGCCGAGCATTGCACCGGAGAAGCTGGTGCGAGCGTTACTGCTTCAGGTGCTGTACTCGATTCGCAGCGAGCGCATGTTGATGGAACAGATTTCCTACAACATGCTCTTTCGCTGGTTCGTCGGCTTGTCGATGGATGGGACGGTGTGGGACCACTCGACATTCAGCAAGAACCGCGACCGACTGCTTGAACACGATGTGCTGGTATTGCTCTTCAACGAGACGGTTGAGACTGCGCGCGAGCGTGGGCATCTGTCGGGTGAGCACTTTAGCGTTGACGGCACGCTGATTCAGGCATGGGCGGGACACAAGAGCTTTGTGCCGAAGGCAAGTCCGGACGAAGACGATACGCCGCCCGACGAACCGCCGGCGCCCGATGACAACTGGCACGGTCAGAAGCGCAGTAACGCGACGCATCAGTCCACGACCGACGAGCAGGCGCGCCTGTTTCGCAAGAGCAAAGGAACCGGTGCGATGCTTTGCTACATGGGCCATGTACTGACTGACAATCGGCACGGCCTGGTAGTCAACACGCAGGTGACGCTGGCGACGGGCACCGCCGAGCGCGACTGCGCCGCGCAAATGCTTGCTGACGCCGCGAAGGTGGCCCCGGGCGGCATTACGGTCGGGGCAGACAAGAACTACGACACGGCCGGCTTTGTTGCCACCTGTCGAGCAAATCGCGTCACGCCTCATGTCGCGCAAAACGATGGGCGTCCAGGAGGCTCAGCGATTGACGAGCGAACCACGCGTTGGCCGGGTTACGCGGTCAGCCAGCAAAAACGTAAGCGGATTGAGCAGGTGTTCGGATGGGGCAAGACAGTCGGACGAATTCGACAGGCGATGTATCGAGGACTTGAACGCGTGGACCAGCTCTTCGTGCTGACGCAGGTCGGCTACAACCTGACGCGTATGCGCACACTTGCCCGTTGAGGGCCGGGATGCAGTGGATAACATCGATATGGTGAAACCGTTAGCAGCCTCGAACGCCCGGAAACGCGTTCCGCGTTTCAGAAGTGCGAACTCAGCATCCGTCGCAATGCACCTGAGTGCATCAACGACGGATATTTCAACAGCCTGCTAGATGGGCGCCCCACGCTGAAGTACAGCCAGACGTCGCCCTTCCTCGACGGCCCTGACGGGTGCCGTTTGCGGTACCGGCTTGGAGTTCGCGCGATAGTGAGCGAACTGCTCGTCCGCGGAACGGATACTCGTGCGGCCATGCAGCGCCGACGGAAAAAAGCCCGCTCGACAGCGGGCGGGCAGGTTGGGAACGTATTCCCTAATCCATCGGGTCATACTGGTGGAATCCCTGATAGCCGGTTGTGTCCTCTACCTTGGTTATCCGCCAATGCCCGTTTTCCTTTGCGACGAACACGACGAGATTCTGTTTTTCCGTTAACCCGAACGTGACTGGAATTACCGCCGTCCCGCCAAGCGCGATTGCCGGATGCAAAGTCATCGTTGTGAGCCATATTTGCGGATCGAGGTCTTGCACCCGCGTGAAGTAGTCCGCTCCGCCCGGCAAGCGTTTGTGGCGATAGTCGTCCCGCAGATTATCGACCGTCGGTTTTGCCACATAGTTGTAAATGTGGCTATCCGTCAGTTGATAAACGCTGCCCTCCTGCTGCAAATACCAAGTGTAAAACGCCTTCACTGCGGCTTCTGGTGTATCCGGAGTCGCTGCGGTGGTTACACCCGGCTCGAGTACCAACGCAAGAGCCAGTGAGGCAAAAACGCGCAAAAGAAATTTACTCATTGTCAGTCGTGCCGGAATATTTTGTATGTAGGTTTCATGGTTCGATAGGCCTGACCCGGATAAAACCCATGCAATTGTCGAAAATCCGATATCCATATCTGGCCGTCAAACATCGCCATGTGGCCGTATGGATGACCCGTAATGGCCTGAATAACTACCACGTCGCCGCGCTGCGGAGTGCCATCCACCTCGTGAAACCCCGCTCCCACGAGCGACGAGCCGTAATCTTTCGCCTACGCCGTATGCGTAATCCGCAGTCCTCCCGCTTCAATCGCACGCCTGGTGTACTCCGCGCATCGGCTCTGGCTCGATAGCCTAGCGTTAGCTTGCAGGTATCGTACCGCGCCGGTTTTGTCCCATGCCATTTTTATCAGGCTCCTTAAGAAGAGGAGCCTGATAATTGCCGCCACTCGATGGGCGAGTCAATTATTAATATGGAATTTGACCAGAATTTACAATTAGATTCACCATTTTTATTACGGAGGATGCTATCCCAAAATAAAAACGGGCATTCATCGGCTAGAATTTTCTCTTTTTAACCGGTGAACATTGTGAGCAATAACCGGTATTCATTCGGCCGCCTGGTGCTACCCGAGGACAGGCTGCCGTGATTGACACCAATATCTGAGACCGCCGTGCAGGCGGACCTGGTGCCGCTGACCCTACGCATGCGGGCAGAAGACGCGCGACTCGGAACATGGGACACCAAAGCCATTGAATCAGCGAACGCGCCGCCTCACTGCAATTGATCGCCTCGGATTGGTCGTTCCACAGACCATGCTGGCATTCATCCATCGCCATCCGGAAGTGCTGACAAACAGGCCAGCGCGCCGGCACTACGCCTGTCTGGCGCTCCATCGAACTGAATTGGTATGAATTGGATCGTCGATAAAGTGGCGCTTCTGCTCGCCGCTATCGCCTGTGCGGCGATCGCATGGGCGCTGATTCGCTACAGCGGCCAGTGGTTTCCGCTGCTACTGTTCATACTGGCATTTGCGGGGCTTTACGCAGATAACCAGCGGCTGCGCAACCGCCTAAGGGACCTGGGCGAAGACTCGAGTCGCCGCTCCAGGGGTAGGTCACGCCCACGCTAGCGACTTGCTGCCGCCCCCAGACGCAGTCGGGATGGCTAACCGCCATCCCCGTCGCTCAACTGCTGACGCCCGCGATCCGCAGCGCGCCGCCCTTCCCCAAGGCCTCCCGCGCCTGGACCAGCGTAGTCCGCGCGGCGCGCGCATCGCCGGCGAGGCGCAGCAGCGCGCCGAGTTGCGACGGCTGCCGCAGCAATTCGCGCAGAATTGGCCCGAGGGCGGTGCTGCCGTCGTCGCGCAAACCAGCGGTCGCAGCCGGCGGCAGCGTGCGCCAGGCCGGATCGACGATCGCGCGACACACGGCGAACGGCAGACCGTGCGCGGCAGCGGTCGCGCCAGCGATGTGCGATTCCATATCCACCGCGAGCGCGCCGGTCGATTCGTGCAGCGCGCGTTTGTCTTCAGCAGTGATCAGCGGCGCGGCGACCGCCGCCATCGCGCCACGGCGCAGACGTCCCGCGAGCCCTTCGGCCGTCCTGACGTTGGTCACGGCGGCGGCAATCCGCTCCGCCCATTGCCGATCCGTGTCGATCCGCCCGAACGGCCCATGCACGGCATCCGCGATGATCAGCGCGCCCGGCTGCAGATCCGGCGCAAGCCCACCCGCCGTGCCGAAACTGACGATCCCCGCCGCGCCGCGAGCGACCGCGGCGTTCAGCGCGCGCTCGAGCAGATCGGCGCGCGCCGCGTACACGACTTCGACGCGCTCGCTGCCGTCGCCGCGCGCGATGCGCGCCTCGAACGCCATGCCCGTCACGACGATCACCGGCAAGCCGCTATCGCCCGTTCCCACGGACGGCGTCATCGACACGGACATCCGTCACATCCCGACCGTGACGCGCGTGAGCCCATTGCGCTTCAGATGACGGAAGCGCGCGAGCGCCCACAGCGGGAAGAACTTGCGATAGCCGTGGTAGCGCAGATAAAACACGCGCGGAAAGCCGGTCGCGGTAAACCGGGTTTCGTCCCACAGCCCATGCTCGCGCTGCTCACGCTGCAGATAGTCGATACCGCGCGCCACCGCCTCGTGATCGACCTCCCCCGCCGCCATCAGTCCGAGCAGCGCCCAGGCTGTCTGCGACGCGGTGCTCGGCGCACGCTCGTAGCCGCGATAGTCGAGCTTGTAGCTCTCGCCGCCCTCGCCCCAACCGCCGTCGTCGTTCTGGATCGACACGAGCCATTGCACCGCGCGCCGCATGCGCGGGTCGTCGTGTGGCATGCCGGCCGCGTTCAGCGAGCACAGCGCGGTCCATGTGCCGTAGATGTAGTTCAGGCCCCAGCGGCCGTACCAGCTGCCGTCCGACTCCTGCTCCTGCAGCATGTAGTCGAACGCGCGGCGCGCCGGCTCGCTGCTTTGCGGCAGCTCGCCGATCTGCGCGAACATCGACAGACAGCGGCCCGACACGTCCGCGGTCGGCGGATCGAGCAGCGCGCCGTGGTCCGAGAACGGAATGTTGTTCAGGTAGTACTGCGTGTTTTCCGGCTCGAACGCGCCCCAGCCGCCGTCGCTGCTCTGCATGCCGACCACCCATTCGCGCGCGCGGGCAATTGCTTCGCGATCGACATCGGATTGCGTGAGCGCCGCCGAGCGGTGCATCGCCATCGCGACCACCGCGGTATCGTCGACATCCGGGAAATGCGCGTTGTTGTACTGGAACGCCCAGCCGCCCGGCCGCACGTTGGGGCGGCGCGAAATCCAGTCGCCGCGCACGTCGAGAATCTGCAGCGGACGCAGCCACGCGAGCCCGCGTTCGGCCGCCTGTTCGGCGCGCGCTTCGCCGGTTTCGAGCAAAGCGTGCGCGGCGAGCGACGTATCCCACACCGGCGACAGACATGGCTGGCAATACGCTTCGTCGTCCTTGATGACGAGCAGCTTGTCGAGAGATTTGCGAGCGATCGCGCGATGCGGATGATCGGCCGGATAGCCGAGCACGTCGTACATCATCACCGAGTTGGCCATCGCCGGGAAAATCGCGCCGAGGCCGTCCTCGCCGTTCAGTCGTTCGTCGACGAACGCGACCGCCGCGCGGATCGCGCGCTCGCGGGTTGCCTTCGGCAACAGGCCATCGACCGCGCGCAGCACCGAATCGACACAGCGGAACAGGCCGAACCAGCCCGCGTGCTGATGCGGTGCGCGCTCGTTCATGCCGGTATTCACCGGCGCGCCGCGGAACAGCTCGTCGATGCGCACCTTGCGCGGATTACGCGCGAGCGGCCGCTTCGCGTTGAGCACCAGCAGCGGCACGATCACCGTGCGCGCCCAGTACGACACCTTCGACAGATGGAACGGGAACCACACCGGCAGCAGCATGATCTCGACCGGCATCATCGGCACCGCGCGCCACGACACCACGCCAAAGAGGGCGAGCAGGATTCGCGTGAACACGTTCACGTGTTCCGCGCCGCCGTGCGCGAGGATCGCGTCGCGCGCGCGCACCATGTGCTCGGCATCGACCGGGTCGCCGATCATCTTCAGCGCGAAGTACGCCTTCACACTCGCGCTGATGTCGAGCGCGCCGTCGGTGAAGAGCGGCCAGCCGCCGTTCGGCAACTGGATGCGGCGCAGATAACGCGCGATCTTCTGTTCGAGTTCGAGGTTCGGCGTTTCGCCGAGATAGTGGACCAGCAACACGTATTCGGCCGGAATCGTCGCGTCGGCTTCGAGTTCGTAGACCCAATGGCCGTCCGGCTGCTGCGCGGCCAGGATCGCATCGGTCGCGCGAGTGATCGATGCGTCGAGCGCGTTCGCGCCCTGCACGGGCGCCGGCGTTGCGGTTGCCAATGCGTCCGCCACGGCGGGCGCGTTGGCAACCACGGCAGCTTCGGCCAGGTCCGGCGCCGCATCGGCGGCTTCGGGCAGCGCCGCGTCGAGCGGCTGGGTGTGAGATAAGTCGTTCATCTGCGTTCCATCGGTTGATTCAGCAGCATATCCGCGGCCTTCCGGCCGGAGCGGATCGCGCCTTCGAGCATCGCGGGCAGGCCGGTGGCCGTCCAGTCGCCCGCGAGCACCAAATTGTTCCAGCGAGTGCGCGTGCCCGCCCGCAATGTCTCCTGCGCGGGCAGCGCGGCAAACGTCGCGCGCGATTCCATCACCACCTGCCAGCGCGGCAGCGGCGCGACCGGCAGATTGACCGCCTGCGCGACCTCGGCCCAGACGGTCGCTGCCAGCACGTCATGCGGCGTGTCGACGAGCCGCTCGGCGCCGTTGAGCGTCACCGACAGGCGGTCGTCGAACGCAAACAACCATTCGGCCGTTCCGTTCAGCAGCGCGGTGATCTGCGGCAGGCCGAACGGCGGCTCGACCGCGAAATGCACGTTGAGCGCGGCCGCGAAACGCGTCGGCGCGCGCAGGCCCGGCACGAGAGCCACCGCGGCTTCGGGCGGCAGCGCGAGAATCACCGCCTCGTTCGCGCCGAGCGCGATGCTCTCAGCGTCGAAATGCAGCGCCTGCACACGGGCCGGGTCGGCCGCGAACGTGATGTCGCGCAGACGCGAACCGAGCCGGATCGTCGCGCCGCCATGTTGCAGCAGACGCAGCGCCGGATCGACGAACGCGCTGCCAAGACCATTACGCGCGACCAGCGGCCGGCACGCGAGCCCGCCCGCGAGCAGCGTTTCGCGCACGAGCGCGCCGGTCAGTTCGGCCGAGGCGTCGCGCGGCTCCAGATTCAGCAGCACATGCAGCAGCGGCCGCAGCAGCCGTTCCCACAGCGGACCGTGACAGCGCATCGTCTGCGCGACGCTGCGGCCCGGTTTCGCAAACAGCAGCGGCACGAGCGACAGGTAATCGGTCGGGCCCGTGTTCGGCACGCGCGCGTGCGCATCGAAAATCCACCACGGCAAACTCCCCGGCGACAGACGCACGCTCCAGCGCGAACGCGTGGCCAGATCGACGAACGGATACTCGGGCTGCGTGGGGCCGACCAGTTCGTCGGCGGCGCCGATCGCGCGCACGTAGTTGAGCGTCGCGGCATTGGCCGACAACACGATGTGATTGCCGCTGTCGAGCGTCGCACCAAGCTTCGCGTCGTAGTACGAACGGCAGCGGCCGCCCGCGTGATCCTGCGCTTCGTGCAGCACGACCCGCGCGCCGCGCCGCTGCAGTTGCACGGCGGCGGCGAGCCCGGCCACGCCCGCGCCGACCACGTGGACGAGCTTCGGCATCAGCTCAGAAAAGCGCGTAACGCGCGACGATCCACAGCAGGCGCAGCTTCGGCTTGCGGACCTTCGTGCGCGGAACGTCGAAGCCGCGCTCCAGCGCGCGCTCGAGCAGCACGCGATAGACGCCCGACATGATGCGCGGCGCGCGCACCTGAGCGCGCGGCTCGCGATCCATGATCGCGTCGGACTCGGCGAAGTGCTGCTTCGCGCGCTCGGCGAGGGTCGCGCAGACGCGCGGCAGCGTCGGATCGTCAGCGATCTGCCGCGGGTCCGTGGCCGAGATGCCTTCGCGCGCGAGCAGCTCGCGCGGTAGATAGCAGCGGTTGATGACGGCGTCTTCGTCGATATCGCGCAGGATGTTGGTGAACTGCAGCGCGCGGCCGAGGTGGTGCGCGAGCAGCCGGCCCGGCTCGTCACGCATCCCGAATATCCTCACCGACAGACGGCCGGCCGCGCTCGCGACGCGGTCGCAATAGAGGTCGAGCGTGGCATCGTCGGGCGCGCAGATGTCGGCGGCGGCATCCATCGCCATGCCGTCGATCATTGCGTGAAAATCCTCGCGTTGCAGATGAAACGTGTGAATGTGCCGCGTCAGCGCGCGCAGCGACGCGCGCGGCTGGCCGGCGTAGCAAGCGTCGATCTCGGCGCGCCATTGCTCGAGCCCGGCCGCGCGCTCGGCGCGCGGCAGGTCGCTGTCGGCGATGTCGTCGACGGCGCGGCAGAAGGCGTAGACCTGGTACATCGCATCGCGCTGCGCCGCCGGCAAGATGCGCATCGCAAGATAAAACGAGCTGCCGGACGTGGCGGCAGCGGCGTCGGTTTCAGTATCGTCCACGACAAGATTGGAAACAGCCAAGACGATCTCCGCTGGAGGCGCCCGCTGAAAGGCGTTCAAAGAGGTTTTTATGCCAACCCGCAGGGCAGTGGGCCCGCGCGCGCGGACACGCGCGAAACATCCGGCTGGGCGGCCGGAAACGGCGAAAAGTATAGCAATCTTTGCCGGTGACCGCAGTTTCGCCGGTCAATAGGGGGACGGGAAGGAAGGCCGCCGGGGCGGCGCGGGGGCCTCGACCGCGCCGCCCCCGCTAGCGGATCAGGCTCCCGCGAGCCGGAACGCGACCGCGCAGTTGCGGCCCTGACGCTTTGCGCTATAGAGCGCCGCGTCGGCCTCGTTGATCAGCACGTCGTAGGCGGGCACCCCGGCGCGCGCCGTCGCGCCGCCGAGGCTCGCCGTGACCGGCACGCTGGTGCCGATCAGCTCCACCGGCGTTTCCTCGATCACGCGACGGATCTTCTCGGCCACCAGCATCGCGTCGTCGAGCGGCGTGCACGGCAGCAGCAGCGCGAACTCCTCGCCGCCGAAGCGGCCGAACGTGTCCTGTGCGCGCACCACGCCGGCGACGCGCTGCGCCATCACACGCAGCACCGTATCGCCGACGCCATGACCGAACTGGTCGTTGATCTTCTTGAAGTGATCGAGGTCGAACAGCAACATCGACATCTCGCCGCCGTAGCGCTGCCAGCGCGTGAACTCGTCGCGCAGCCGCGTTTCGAAAAAGCGCCGGTTCGCGATGCCGGTCAGTCCGTCGCGATTCGCGTACTCCTGCAGCTTCGCAACTGCCTCCTCGCGTTCGCGCTGCACGATGCTCACGTGCGTCACGTCGGAGATCGTCACGCACACGGCCACCACCTCACGACCGCGCATCAGCGGCATGAACGTGCAGTCCTGCTGCATGAAGTCGACCCCACCGGTGATCGGCCGGTCGTGATCGAACTTGAACAGATACGGGCGCTGCTCCCACGAGCTGAACGCAAAGCTGCCGAGCTGAAACACGCTCTCGATCTTGCGCGACAGCCACACGCGCGGCAGCTCCGGAAAGTTCTGGTAGATCGAGTGGCCGACCACCTGCTCCGCCGACAGGCCGCTATGGTCCTGCATGAAGCGATTCCACATCAGCACCTTCAGTTCACGGTCGAGCACGAAGATGCCAAAACCGACCCGCTCGACCACGAGGTCGCTCAACGATTCCACGGAGACGTTCATATACTGGACAGCAGCGCATCGAGCGCTTCGTTCATGTGACGGATTGATTCTTCGGCCATCAGCATCACCAGATGCGCGCGAAAACTCTGATGTTCGAGCGCGAAATTCACTTCGACGAGCAGCGCCACCTGCCATTGCAGCACGCCGGGCTGGAACACTTCGTCGAGCGTCAGCGTGTCGCCGAGCATGCCCGGCGCAGAAAACACCGGCGTGCGGCCGAGCTGGTCGAGTATCGACGACACGCACGCGCCGGACAGCAGGTTCGCGACGTCGAGCATCAGTTCGCGCTCGCCGACCTCCTCGTAGCTCGAACGCGCGTACGGGTCGCGGACGAGCGAACACAGCTGCGCGATGCTGTCGCTGCGACAGATCACCAGCACCTCGCCCTTGATGTCCGAGCGAAAGCCCTGACGCACCGCGCTGACCGTGTCGTCGATATGGGTCATCTCGCGCAGCGTGCGCGCCGCGTCGCTCACCGCGACCATCCGCACGCGCGGCACCGACAGTTCGATGAACGAATCGAGCAGGCCCGCTAGCCGCGTCGCGGCCCGGCCCATCGCGAGATTCGCGATTTCCTGTAGCGCGTCGCGCTGGTCTTCGGTGAAGGCGGGCTCAGACATACAAGCCGTACTCCTTGAGGATGGGCAGGACCGCCTCCGGCGTCACCGGCTTGGCGATGAACGCGATCGCGCCGAGCTCGCGCACGCGCTGCTGGGCGAGCGGCTGCACGTCGGCGGAAACGACGATCACGAAGGTGTTGAGGTCCTCGTGCTGCAACGCTTCGAGGACCTGGTAGCCGGTCATGTCCGGCATCGTCAGGTCGAGGAACATCACCGATGCCTTGCCCTCGCGATATAGCGTGAGCGCCTCGTGCCCGTTCGTCGCGTAGGACACGTCGACTGCCCAGTCGGGCGGCAGTGCCTTCGTGAGCAACTTGCGGGCGAGCAGCGAATCGTCGGCGATCACAATGGGGAGCATGGCAACGGCGGGTCGGGCGGTTTGGGCGGGTCGGATAAAGGAATCGGCTGGTTCGTCTGCGCGCTTTCCGCGCCTGGTTGTGTGCGTATTTCGTTCGTCGCGACAGCGGAGGGTGGCACACCTTCGCGTGATGCCGACCGATGCGCGACCAGGTACAGTGGCGCCTGTCGAATTGCAATTGCCTTTGGCGAGAGGGGGTGCGAATGCAGCAGGACGCGTTTGGCGAACCTTGACGATCCGGCGCACGGAGGTGGCAACGGCCCTTTTATCGTGACGAGGATTGTCGAAGTAAAGTCGCGCAAAAGCAACTCGCCAGAATCGCTGACGGTAACGATCTGTTTCTCTGCTAGGCGAATTTCAGAAATAGATCTATCGTCGGGGCGGACATTCTTTTATCTTTATCCTTTTGTGTACGTTTGCGCTTCCCGATTCGTCGCTGTTTTAAAGCCGCTCTTAAAGAACGGCCGGCACGGCGGACGCCCATCTCCAACGCGTTGCGGCAAATTATTCCGTGCTGCGTCTATGCTTGTTCTGAAGGCGGCATGGTGCCGGCAACGGCCCGATACGGGGCTGCCACATCCGAACGACTTTTCGCGTCAACGACAATGACATCAGACCGGGTCGACTCCGCCCGCGCGGGCCGTCTTTCGCGTCGTCCTGCCCGCGAGCAGGACGACGCGTCGTTTCCCACCGTGCCGGAACAGAATTTCCAGGTGCGTCGCATCACGCTGATCGCGCTGCTGGTCGCGGCGATCGTGCTGCCGTTCGTCTACGTCGCGGCGATGGCATTCGCCGATCTGCGCTCGCGCGAGGCCGACGCCACCGATCTGGCGCTGCGCACGGTGCGGGTCGCCGAAGAACATGCGTTGAAGGTGTTCGACATGAACGAGACGCTGAACTCGCGCATCGTCGAACTGACCGACGGCCTCGACGACGACGGCATTCGCGCGCGCGAACACACGATTCACGACAAGTTGCGCACGATGGGCGGCGGCTATCCGCAGGTAGCCTCGGTGTCGATCTTCGGCCAGCAGGGCGCGCTGCTCGTGAGCAGCCGCCTGTATCCGTCGCCGGAAAATTCGGTCGGCCAGCGCGACGATTTCGTCGGCATCCGCGACGGCAACGTGCTGGAACGCGTGTCGAAAGTGATGACGGGACATGTGAGCGGCGAGCAGGTGTTCAACATGGGCGTCGAGCGCCAGGCGCCCAATGGCTCGTTCGCGGGCGTCGTGTCGATCGCGCTGCGGCCCAGCTATTTCGACGCGTTCTATCGCGAGTTGCTCGGCAGCAGCGACTCTACGCCGATCATCATGAGCCTCGTGCGCACCGACGGCGCGGTGCTCGCGCATTACCCGCGCGGCCCACGCGAGCCGACCGCGCTCGCGTCCGATTCGCCGTTCGCCGAAGCGGTCAGGCAGGGGCAGCGCTCCGGCGTCGTGCGGATGCGCTCGAGCTTCGCCGGCGGCAACCTGATCGTCGCCTTCCGGCACGTCGGCTCGTATCCGGTCTACGTGCTGTGCGGCTATCGCACGTCGGCGATCTGGGCCGCCTGGTACAAGCACCTGAGCGTGCTGGTCCTGTCGATGTTCACGCCGTCGATCGCGCTGTGGTGCGTGATCTGGCTGTCGCTGCGCCGCCTCGGCGCCGAAGAGGAAGCGTGGCAGCGTTGGCAGGCCGAGGCATCGATGCGCCGCTCGATCGAATCCGCGTACCGCCAGTCGCGCAAGATGGAAGCGCTCGGCAGGCTGGTCGGCAGCGTCGCGCATGACTTCAACAACCTGCTAATGATCCTGTCGGCCAACGTGCAGATCGTGCGACGGCGCGGCGTCGGCGAACTGGAGCGCGAACTGTCGGCGATGGAGCGCGCGCTGAAGAGCGGCCAGTCGCTGACGCGGCAGCTGCTCGGCGTCGCGCGCAAGCAGCCGCTGCGCACCGAGACGCTGTCGCTCGAACGCTGGCTGCCGTCGTGCCGCGAACTGCTGCGCGCGTCGCTCGGCGCGAAGGTGTCGCTCGTGATCAATAGCGGCGTTGATACCTGGCCGGTGCGCGTCGACGTCGCCGAGCTCGAGCTCGCGCTGATCAACGTCGCCGTCAATGCGCGCGATGCGATGGCCAACGGCGGACGCTTCACGGTGCGCGCGAGCAATGTCGTGTTCCGTCACGAGGACGGCTTTCCGCTGACCGGCGAGTTCGTGCAACTGTCGCTCGAGGACACCGGCGGCGGCATGGCGCCCGACGTGCTCGCGCGCGCGTTCGAGCCGCTTTTCACGACCAAGCCCAAAGGCATGGGCACGGGACTCGGGTTGCCGCAGGTCTTCGCGTTCTGCGAGGGCTCGGGCGGGCTCGCGGCAATCGACAGCGCGATCGGCGCGGGCACCTCGGTGCGGCTCTATCTGCCGCGCGCGTCGACCGAGCCGCACACGGCCGGGCCTGCAGAAGCGCTAGCGACCGAAAGCGGCGTGCCACAGGGCCTGCGCGTGCTGCTCGTCGAGGACAACGAAGAAGTCGCGGCCGGCACCGAGGCGCTGCTGCAGATGATGGGTCATCAGGTCACCTGCGTGTTCAACGCCGACACGGCGCTGCATGTACTCGACGACGCCCGCGCGAAGCGCGCGAGCACCGGCGAGCCGCTGCCGTTCGATCTGGTGCTGTCGGACATCCACATGCCCGGCAAGATGAACGGCATCGATCTGGCCGAAGCGGTGCTCAGGTTCGACCCACAGCTGCCGGTCATCCTCGTCACCGGCTACGCGGAAGAGCTCGACCGAGCGCGGCACGCGAACGTGCGCGTGCTGTCCAAGCCGTTCGATATCGGACTGCTGGAGCAACTGCTCGAAACGATCCAGCACGACGCCGTGCAAACGAGCAACGATGCCGCCACGCATCCGGCCGATACCTGATGTCCGCGCCGTGCCGGCGTCATTTACCGGGCCTTGTAAAAAGCGCGGCGTTTACACGCCGCGCTTTTTTCATCGTGAGCCCGCGTCATGCGTAGCACGCCGGGCAGCGCGGCTGGGCATGGGACGCGGCGGCGCCGCGCGGCGGTGCGGGGCATGAAGGTTGCTTGCCTGCACACGGCAAGGGGACGACGCCGCGAGCGCCGCCCGTTCCAGCAGAACATGTCGGGAGACAACCATGCAACATACCGTGATTGGTTTATTCGACACTTACATGCAGGCCGAAACCGCCCGCGACACGCTCGTGCAAACCGGCTTTGCGCGCGAGAAGATCGAGTTGCAGGCGAACGCCGAACCTTCGGTTGGCTCGGCCACCAGCGAAGTCGCCAACGCGGGCGTGCTCGCGAATATCGAGCGCTTTCTCGCCAGCCTGTTCTCGACCGGGCCGCGCCCATCGGACACCGCGCGCTATGCCGAGGCGATGCGGCGCGGCGCTGTGCTCGTGTGCGTCCACGCGGCAAGCGAGTCGCATGCGGAGCTGGCGCGCAATACGCTCGTGCGGCTCGGCGCGACGGATATCGGCGACCGCCCGCCCGAGGCGGACACGCCGGCCGCCACCGACCGCGACCACTCGATACTCGATGAGCTGGGCATCGGCGCGGTGATGCCGGGAACGCCGCGCACGTCGAGCGTAACGACCGAGGCGGTTGCGACGCCCGGGATGCGCGACACCACTGCGACACCGGGAGCGGCGGGCGTGAGTTCGAGCAGCGGCGCAGCGGGTGCGGCGGCCATGACCGAATCGACCGGAATCGCCGGCGCGACGGGCGCCACTTCGGCGACCGGTACGACCGCACCCGACACCATGCCCCCTCCCGCCACCCCGCGCCCTGATCAGCTGACCGCCATGCCACCGGCGGACATCGGCGCCGCCGCCAAGCCGTTCGCGCCGCCGCCGATCAGCGAACGGCCGATGAGCGATCCGGTCAACGAACCCATCGTCGATCCGCTCGCCGGCGATGCGGGACGCCGCGCGATCGCCGCCGGCTCGGTACCGGGTTCGGGCGCGGTGATGCAGCCGTCCGACATCGTCCCAGAAGGCGGGCAGCCGGGCACCGGTCCCGGCGCGCAGATGCCGAACGAATATCTGGAGTACGAAGAAGATTTCCGCGCTCACTACGACGAGCAGTACGCCGCCGCGAACGCGCGCTACGAAGACTATGTGCCGGCCTATCGCTACGGCGCGGAGATCGCTCGCGACGCGCGATTCCGCAATCGTCCGTGGGATGAGATCGAGCCCCAGGCACGCCGCCATTGGGAAACCACGTCGCCGGACAGCACGTGGGAGCGCTTCAAGCTCGCGGTGCGTCACGGCTGGGAGCGGGCGACCGGCCATCACCACGTGTAGGCGATGCGCCGAGCGACACGAGCGCGGCCGCCTTACGCGGCGCGCGCTGTGTCGCGTTGCTTCGGCGGATGGTCAGGACGCGGTCAGCGGGCGCTGAGGCTCGGCTCCACCGCCCCGTGCCGCTTGATCCACGTGACGTAGCGGTCCATGAACGTCTGCAGGAACTTGCGCGTGCCGTCGTTGACGATCTCGCCCTTTTCGTTGATCACCGCTGGATCGTGCTTGATGAACACCTCGGGCTGCCCCATCGCCGCGACGTCGAGATAGGCGAGCACGTTGCGCAGATGCTGCTGAGCGAGCGCGCTACCGGTCGCACCGACCGAGGTGCCGATCACCGCGGCGGGCTTGTTGGCCCACGAGTTGGTGCCCCACGGCCGCGAGCCCCAATCGAGCGCGTTTTTCAGCACGCCCGGTATCGAGCGGTTGTATTCGGGCGTCACGAACAGCAGACCGTCCGCGGCTTGCACGCGCTCCTTGAGCTTCTTGCCGGCTTCGGGATAGTCGGCGTCGTAGTCCTGGGAGTACAGCGGCAAGGAGCCGATATCGATGTATTCGAAGGTGAAATCGGCTGGAGCGAGGGAAATCACCGCCTGAGCCAGCTGACGATTGAACGAATCCCGCCGCAGGCTGCCGACGACCACTGCAATGTGATAGGCCATGTTCGCTTCCTCAGGTAAGGCGCTCGACGCGCAGAGAGTACGAACTGTCCATCATAGGCAAAAGCCGCGCGAAACGCCCAGGCCCTGGCGGATGTGGCCAGCTCATAGCGGATCGGGAAGGATTCTTGCGGCACCTGACGGTGGATAACCTCGCGGCTCGAAAAGTTATCCACAGATTCGCTGAATAACCTTGTGGATAAGTGGAACTTTTGCCTTGCCAATCAAGCATGCCTTCGGGCCAGGGCGATCTGAGGCAAATGGGACACCATCGACATTCTGGAGGACCGGATCATGAGTCTCGACTACGCAGGAAAATCCCACGACGAAGCGGTCGCCGCGCGCAAGAAAGCGCGGCAGCGCGCGCAGGAGCCGGCGGGCGGCGAGATGGCCGTCGACGGCGTCGAAGCCGATGCCACGCATAGCTGCGGCGAGTTGTCGGAACAAGGCAAACAGGTGTGGCGCACGGGCGCCGGACTCGATGGCGGAGGGAAGGCGCCGAGCCGCTAGGACTCGCGGGTTGTCCGTCGGCCGTGGCTAGAAGGGGCCGCTTGACGCCGCCGTATCCCCATGCAGGCCGAACGCTGAATACTGGAATATGAAAGGGCGCCGTTGCCGGCGCCCTTTTCTCATGCTTCCTTGCTGCGTATTTCGACGTGCCGATCAGTTGCCAAAAAATACGCTGCAGTACGACGCCGGGCCGTTGCAGGTCGAAGCCGGGGCGTCGGCGTGAGCGACACCCGAAGCCGCTGCGAACAGCGCGGCCGAAGCGATCAGGGCGGAGAAAATGCGTTTCATGGTGTGCGTCCTCGTTTGTGTGTGGGTTGCGCGATCTGATGCGATCGATGGCGTGAAGAATAGCGAGCGGGCCCGCGTCCACAAACGGCGAAGATGAGAAGATATTATTTTATAAATTGAAATAATCACTATTGTGTGGTCGCGTTGAATTGGTGGTCGACCGCGACGCGTTGATCGGCCCGTATGGCGATCCAACAGCCTTGTCGCGCGCAGACTCGAAATATCATTTCTTGCAACAATTAATTTCCGGTGTCATAAGCGGCCGCGCCGCGCGACGAAGCTCCTCGGGCATCGATGGCCAAGGGGCATATGTTCAATACCGATTCGCTAGGGCAGGAACGTGAGGGAGAATGGCGCACGCATCCGCAAACCGTGCGAGGACGACCATCCGCTCATGAATCACGACGTTTCAGGACGACACGCGCAGCGCAGCGCGCGGCCGACAGCGCAGCGACGGAGCATGCCGTGACGCAGCCAGGCGCTCCCTCGCTGGACGATCCCATCTATCTCGCGCAATTGCGGCGTGACCTCGTGCGCTTCGCCCGTCTGCAATTGCGCGACGCCGCGGCCGCCGAGGACGCCGTGCAGGAAGCGCTGACCGCCGCGTGGACTCAGGCCACGCGTTTTGCCGCGCAGTCGGAGCACAAGACCTGGGTGTTCGGCATCCTGCGCCATAAGCTCGTCGACACGCTGCGCGCGCGCCAGCGCACGGTCAATCTGTCGGCGCTCGAAGCCGAACTCGACGGCGAGGCGCTGCTTGATCGCGAGCTCTTCAAGGACAACGGCCACTGGTCTCGCGAGACCAAACCGCGTCCGTGGCCGACACCCGAAACTGCATTGCGCCAGCAGCAATTCTGGACGCTGTTCGAGATGTGCCTCGAGCATTTGCCCGAGCACATTGGACGCGTGTTCATGATGCGGGAGTTTCTCGACCTCGACATCGCGGCGATCTGCGCGGAACTGCAGATCACCGCGAATCATTGCAGCGTGCTGATCTATCGCGCGCGGCTGCGGCTGCGCACGTGCCTGAGCGAAAAAGGCCTATCCAGCGAGGATGCGAATGGGGAAATGTAAGGACATCACGCGGCTGCTATCCGATGCGCTCGACCGCTCCCTGTCGACTGGCGAATGGCTCGCGATCCGCCTGCATCTGCCGACCTGCAGCGGGTGCCGGAACTATCGCAAACAGATCCGCCTGCTGCGGGTCGCCGCGCATGTGGCGAGCGGAGCGGCGAACGTGGACGGAGCGGTGAGCGGCGACGAGTGATTTGCCGCTTTGCCACACCGCAGTTCAGCGCTCGCCGATCGGCACGTCGCGATAGCGTTCGAAAAAGCGGGCATGCGATGCTTCATCGATGCCGACAGGACGCGCATCGGCACTCGCCGGATGTTTGGCGAGTTGCGCGCGGGTGCGAATCGGCCGATGCGCGAAATTGCCGCCGCAATTCGGACGCACGTTGCGCAGCCTCGTCAGCGCGCAGACCTCGCAGAACGTGCATTCGCAATTCGAGCATGACGGTGGCCCTGTTGTTGATGACGCGAGGCGCGGCTCGCTGCCTGGCGTCGCGTGAGGTTCTGCGCGCGTGTTCCGCTGTGCGCGCGTCAATACGCTGCCCAAATGGGTGAGGCTGTCGCGCGCGCCGTGCTCACGTCAACGCGCTCCACAGCACGAGCGTCAACGCGAGACCGACGACCGATACGATCGTCTGCAAGACCGACCACACCAGTACAGTCTGTTTAAGCTGGAGTCCGAAATATTCGCGGACCATCCAGAAGCCGGCGTCGTTCACATGGCAGAAGAACACCGAGCCGGCGCCGATCGCGAGCGCCATCAGCGAATTGTGCGTCGCGCCGAGGCCCGCGACGACCGGCGCGACGACCGGCGCGACGATGCCGGCCGTCGTCGTCGTGGCGACCGTCGCCGAGCCGGTGGCCTGACGCAGCGCGACGGCGATCAACCAGGCGAGCAAGATCAGCGGCATATGCGCCCCGACCGCGATCTTGCCGATCGTCGCGCTGATGCCCGCTGCGACGAGCGCCTGCTTCAGGCCGCCGCCCGCGCCGATCGTCAGCAACAGCGCGGCGATCGGCGGCAGGCTTTTGCGCAGAATGCCCCCGACGCGCTCGCGCGCCATGCCGCGCGACCAGCCGAGCGCGACCACCGCGAACAGCACGGTGAGGCCCAGCGCGATCAGCGGCTCGCCAAGAAAATTCAGTGTCTCGAAGAGCAACGTTTCGGGCTCGAGCAGCAGCTTCGCGACCGTGCGGCCGAGCATCAGAATGACGGGCAGCAGGATCGTGATCAGAGAGATTGCGAAGCCCGGCGGCTCGAAGCCGTTCTGCTCGGCGGTGAACAGCTTGCCCATTTCTTCAGGCTCGACGACGTGCATGCGTTTCGACAGCCAGATGCCATACAGCGGACCGGCGAGGACCACCGCGGGAAGCGCCACGATCAGGCCGAGGCCCAACGTCAACCCGAGATCGGCGTGCAACGCGCTCACCGCGATCAGCGGACCCGGATGCGGCGGCAGCAGCGCATGCAGCGTCGTCATACCGGCGAGCGCGGGAATCGCGATGCGCAGAATCGGCTGCTGCGCACGGCGCGCCATGACGAAGATGATCGGCACCATCATCACGAGGCCGACTTCGAAGAACAGCGGCAGGCCGATGAGCAGCGCGACGACGGCCATCATCCACGGCAGCGTGCGCGGGGTCGAGTGCGCGAGGATCGTGGACACGAGCCGGTCGGCGGCGCCCGATTCGGCCATCAACGCACCGAGCATCGCGCCCAGCGCAATGATGATGCCGACGTCGCCGAGCAATGCGCCGGCGCCTTTACTGAACGCGCTCGCGACTGCTTCGAGTGGCAGGCCGGCCGTGAAGCCCGCCGCGAAGGTGCCGACCAGGATCGACAGGAACGGCGCGAGCTTCAGCACGCTGATGAAAATGATGATCAGTGCTAGTCCAAGCGCGCACGACAGGATCAGTTGGGTGTCGTGCGCGGCCCACGGTGTCAGTGTTGTCGTTACAGGCACGGCGGCTTTTTTCCTCTCTTCGTTTGCAGTCGATCGATGCAGCCGCGAGCTGGTGGTCGCGGGCGCTTGTTTTGCCGGTCGATTGTAGCGGGAGGGGATAGGTTGGGCTTTGGGCAATGCTTCGCGACTGCCGCATGATTTGCTTATGCGAATTTATCGGTTCGTCCCGGCTCGCAGACGAATTATCGTCGGAGCCAATCGGACCATCTTTTGGCGTCCGTTAAATTCTTTTTCGACGAGTATTCTCATGTCCCGTGATCCGCTGCTGACGCGCCGTACGTTTCTGGCCGGCGTAGGCGCGACGCTGGCCGCCGCCGCGTTGCCGGTCTTCTCCACCTCCGCATTTGCCGCCGATGAACATGCAAAAGAACTTCGCATCGGATATCAGAAAGCCGCAAGCACCCTGGTATTGCTGAAGGCGCACGGCACGCTCGAAAAGCGGCTTGCGCCACTTGGCATCACGGTCAAATGGACCGAGTTTCCGGCTGGGCCGCAATTGCTGGAAGGGCTGAACGTCGGCGCGATCGATTTCGGCTATGTGGGCGAAGCGCCGCCCGTGTTCGCGCAGGCCGCGGGCGCCAATTTCGTCTACACGGCGTATGAAATTCCGACGCCGCACGCCGAAGGCATCCTCGTGCATCCGGACGCGCCAATCAAAACCTTGGCCGATTTGAAGGGAAAGAAGATTGCGCTGAACAAGGGCTCGGATGTGCACTGGTTTCTCGTCGCCGCGTTGCAGAAGAACGGCGTGAAGTTCAGCGAGATCCAACCCGTGTATCTGCCGCCCGCCGATGCACGCGCGGCCTTCGAGCGCGGTGCGGTCGATGCGTGGGCGATCTGGGATCCGTTCCTCGAAGCCGCCAGGCGGCAAACGAACGCGCGGCAGCTCGCCGATGCCGAGGGTATCGTGAGTCACCACCAGTTCTTTCTGAGCGCGCGGCCCTTCGCGCAACAGAACGGCGACGTCCTTGCGATCGTGATCGATGAAGTCGGCAAGGAAGGGGAGTGGGTACGCGGCCATTACAGCGAGGCCGCCGCCAGACTCGCGCCGATTCAAGGGCTCGACGCGAGCGTGATCGAATCAGGCTTGCGGCATTACGCGCATATCTACAAGCCCGTCGACGCGAACGTGCTTGCGGAACAACAGCGCATCGCGGATACGTTCACCGAACTGCATCTGATTCCGACGAAGATCGTGACCAAGGATGCCGCGCTGTCCGGCAAAGCCTAGCGCAGCAGTTCGAGTCCGCATTGCCCACATCGTTTTACTTCGACGGTCGCGCGATCAGGCGAAAAGCGCGGCGACATTTTCCGGCGGGCGGCCGATGACAGCCCGTCCGTTTCTGACGACGATCGGTCGTTGCAACAGAATCGGATGCTTCGCCAATGCGTCATAGAGCTGGGCGTCCGTCAGCGACGTGTCGGCAAGATTGAGCTCTTTATATTCGGCCTCGGTGTCGCGGATCATTTCGCGGACGGGACAGCCGAGTTGAGCATTGAGCTTCTCAAGCTCTGCGACGGTGAGTGGCTTCTTCAGATATTCGACGATTTCCGTCGCTTCGTTTGCGGAGTTGTAGGTGTTCGCGACGAGTTCGCAGGTGGTGCGAGATTTGGAGCAGCGCGGGTTGTGGTAGATGGTGATCATGGCTGGATTCGGGGCTTACGCCGTTGAAGGCTGTGACGGTTAGAAGGGTTCGGGAATTTTAACGGGTGACTTGATGACGTGGCGCGGGACGACTGCGCGGCATCCGCGTTGTTTGAACCATCGGCGTGGTGGGTCGGTTTATGCGCATAAACCCACGCTGCCTTCGAGGCGAGTGGGAACCGTTTAATGCTGGCACCCTGAGTTCTAGTCGCACCTGAGATTTGCTCGCGCGGGCGCGATTCAAACGACAACCTATATCCCCCGCTGATGAGGCGCCGGATGCACGTTACTTGCCGCCATGTCTGGGGAGAATCGGCATCGGACGAATTCATGACGAACGGTCCCTCCGGGCCAATTGGCACGCGAACTTTATGCGCATAAAGTCTGGCACCTCTCACCCCTTTGGTCGCTCAGATGCGTGCGCTCCTTTTCTCTGCACATCAGCCCGAGAATCGCGAACAGTCACCGACGGCTGTGCACGCAGTGCGCGAGCACTCATTACTTTCCCTTTGCCGCCGCAAGACAGCTATCAGCAACCGTTAAGCCCCAGTCCACGCGTGCTCCGATATCTCGCAAGACCCCGGGCACGCGTCCGATGCCTCTTTATGCGCATAAACCCTTTGCCGAATGGCCAATTTCCGAACTGCGCTTACGCAAATCATTTGAAATAGCACTTCAACCAGGTAAAATCCATTTGCGTCTAAAAAGAGGAGGTGAAATTTGGCGGCAGAAATCATCGCGGTAACACAGCAGAAAGGCGGGGTCGGGAAGAGCACCATCGCGATGCATCTCGGCGCTGCATTTCACGAGAAAGGCAAACGCGTTCTCGTCGTCGACGCGGATGGCCAAAACACTCTGATTCACTGGGCCAGTGCTGCCTCCGACGGCGACATCGGTATTCCATTCGCCGTCGTCAACCTGTCCGAAGCAGGCAGCCAGATCCATCGCGAGATCAAGAAGTTCGTGGCTGACTACGACATCATCGTCGTCGACTGCCCGCCCTCGATCACCGAAAAAGTCTCGGGCGTCGTTCTGCTCGCGGCGAGCGTCGCGGTAATCCCAACTTCCTCGTCCCCTGCCGATTACTGGTCGAGCATCGGCCTCGTCAAGCTGGTCCAGCAAGCGCAGGTCATGAACGAAGACCTGCGAGCCGTGTTCCTGCTCAACAAGACTGAAGAGAAACGGATGCTGACGCGCGAACTGAAGCGCGCGCTCGAAGAACTCGGCTTCCCTCTCCTCAAGACCCAGATTCCCACGCGCGAAGCCTACAAGCAGGCAATGGCGTTAGGGCAAACGGTGCTTCAGATGAACGACCGCGGCGCGAAGCTCGCCGCGCTCGAAGTACGGGCGTGCGCCAACGAGATCGCCGCCTTGCTCCCATGAATTTATGCGCATAAAGGACCCTGAATGAAACCGTCCCAGTTCGCCAAAGGCTTTCAAGCACGTCCTGACACGACCAGCAGCGAAAAGCGCACCGCGCTCGACCGTCTGAATGCGATCGACGGCCTGGTCAGCAACGAGGCGAAAACTCCCACGATCGCCGGGCGTCCGATTCCGGCCGTCTTGCCGTCGCGTCTGCAGGACGCGAAGATTCCTGATCCGGACAACGAATCGGCGGCCTACCGCGCCTGGAGGCTCGAGCACGGCTATCGTCCCGGCCAGATCATCGAACTGGCGCTCAAGACGATCAAGCCGAGCCCGTTCAATCCACGGTACTTCTATGTGAAGTCGTCAATTGCGGAGCTTGCCGTCAATCTGGCGAAGCAGGGGCAGCAGCAGGCGATTCACGTCATTCCCGACTATGACAACCCTGGCACCTACTTCGTCAGTGACGGCGGCAGACGGGTGCGTGCGCTGAAAGAAGCGAACAAGGAGTCGGTGAAAGCGATCGTCATCGATCTGCCGATCGGCATCCAGAGCTACAAGCTCGGTTACGACCTCAACGTGCAGCGCGACTCGCAGACGGTGTTCGACAACGCGGTCGTGTGGCGACGCTTTCTCGACGAGCGGCATTTCCAGAGCCAGAAGGAACTGGCCGAACATCTCGGCCTCGACGAATCGACGGTCGCAGTCGCGCTGTCCATCGCCAAACTCCCGGAAACCGTGATGCAGGAGATGGTCGCGCGCCCTGACCGCTTCGGCTCGAACATGGCGTATCAGGTGGGCCGCTACCACACGGCTCGCGGCGCGGAGGCGACACTGCGACTGATCAACCGGATCCTTTCCGACGATCTGAGCACCCGCCAGGTCGCCGACATCGTCAAAGGCCGAGCGGCCTCGCAGGAAAGCGCCAAACCGGCGGGCCGGCAGCGCTACGCGCAACGTCTGGAAATCAAGCTTGGTGGTGTGTCGGTCGGCGATCTGAAGTCGTATGGGGACGACCGGCTCGAGTTGCGCCTGAAAGGCCTCACGCGTGAAAAGCGCGACGACATCCTGCGGCAGATCGAGAAGATGCTGAAGTAAGACGTGAGGGCGGTGCGCATGCACCGCCGCCTGGATTTCAAAGCCAGTTATCGACCCATCAGGCCGCGCGCGACTGGCTCAGCGTAAAGGCGAGCAGGTCGCCGTCGGTCGGTTCGCCCCAGGTCCTGCGCGCGAGCCAGTCGAAGAACGCCGTTTCGACGATCTTCGAATCGAGCCCGCGACGCCGCCAGTCGTCGCGCATGTGCGTGCCGAGCCCCGGCAATTCATCTTCCTCGAACGACTGTCGCGCGATATCGCGCTCCGACTCGCCCTGTTCGTTGTACAACTCGTAGGCCTGCTTGCGACGGTAAGCCGAGTATTCACCGAGCAGACGCGCCTTCAGATCGTCGGCCGGCGACGCCGCGGCCTTGCTGGTGCCGCCACCCGCGGGCAGCGCCTCGACCGGCGGCGCATAGCCTTTCTTCAACGCATCCTTGAACAGCGCCGGCGCACTGCGCACCGGCGGCAGTGACGTGCTGCGCATACGCTGCTCGGTCATCTGCAGCGCCGCGCGGATCCGGTTCTCCTCGCTGTCCGCATAAAGCGTCTGCGCCTCCTTGAGCGGAATGCCGATCTTCACCATCCGGTCGACCAGCGTGCTGTCGAACACGTTCGGATGTTCGTCGAGCGCGAGCATCGGCTGCTTGCGCTCGGTCACGCGGAACTGGATTTCAGCGACGCGCCGACCCTCGCGATGCTCGATCAGCTCGACAAAAATGTTCGTGACCGCGTTGACCTCGGCGATGGCCGGGCGCAGGTAGTCGCGCTTGAAATACTTGTACTCGCGCTTCGCCTCGTCGCCGGCTTCAGTGTCCGGCGTGCCCGACAGAATCGGCCGCCACCATTCCCAGGTCTCGCGCATCGTCAGGTGGCTGGGGTTGGTCAGGTAGCGTACGCAGATCTCGTAGAGTGCGAGGCCCGCGCTACTGCGCAGCTGGCTCTGGAACTGCAGACTCAGCCGCGCATACTGAACCGGATCGAGCAGTTTCTTCTTGATCTTCGGCGCAAACGAAAACTCGACCCAGACGCGACGCGTGGTCGGATCTTCGAGAATTTCCGCGTCCGCGATCAGCGTCGAAATACCCCATTTGCGGCCAGGCTTCTGACTCGACGTGCCGGTGCTCCACTCGACTTGCACCGACACCATGCGGCGCAGATGCTCCTTGACGAGCGCGGTGTCATTGGAATCGAACGCGGAATTGGCGACGATGTCGGACAGCAGCGCCCGATAGGTGTCGCCCGATTCATCCGCTTGCTGGGCCACCGCGAGTAACACGTTAAATAGCTTGCGCGTGAGCAGCGTGATCTTGCCGCTCTTGGGCTGGATCGCGATCGCCTCGACGGCTTTGCGCAGCTCAGCCGAGCTCGGGCTGACAACATCGGTCTTTTTCGCGCGCTTCGTGGCCATGCGTCGGGGTGAGGAGGGGATTTCGCGAGAGCATACCGGCTGTGGTGATACGCGTCTATAGCGCCCATCTCACCATTGCCGGTGAAGCGAGTTTACGAAGCGCAACTCACCTCGACCAACTCCCGAAAACCCTCACCTCGTGTGCGTGCCGCCAGGATCGGGCTCTCCTTGCCGGTCGCGGCGTTTGCGAATCGGGCCCGTTTCGCCGCGTGCGGCAACGGGGAGCACGTGATCCCGAATCTTCTCACCTCAAAAATTTTCGCGGATTTTTTCGAGAACCTCGTGTAAACGGATGGCGTCCGGGGCGGCTGATGACTTCGTCGTGCGGCCTCGCGATCGTTTCGTCGATCGTCGCGTGCCGCCGGCCGACGCACAGTCCCGGATCGATAGATGGAATGTCCGCACGGTATTGGGACCGCAACGCGGCGCGGGCGAGCGACGGGCGCCCCGTCAGCCCTGTTGTCGGTGCATCAAGCTTCCTATGGCCGGGCGCGCCATTCGACTGCTTGGTACCTCCGCTGACGATTCAGCCCTCACTACCGAGAACCTGCCGGAGTTAACCACCTGTTTCGACTTCGAGCCTCGTCCGAAGCCGCCGAAAAAGGGGAGATCCGACCATAGGCAAATCCTCACCGCTCCGATGCTCCCGAAAAACCTCACCGTAGCACCGCAGAACGGCACAACACGACACGCGCTCATGCCGCGCCAGTACCGCATTTCCCCAATGCAACCTCCTGAAAAGCGTCACCTTTGCCCTTTATGGAGGCCCCCGCGCCCCCTTCCAAGGAACTCCTGAAAACTCTCACCTTTGCTGGAGGACAGGAAAAAAATCAATGATTTCCGTGACTTGCGATAATCCCATCTAGCGCTCGAACCATCGGTGTTCCCGTAAAATCTCACCTTAAGCCAGTTTTTCGCACCGCAGCACTTTTCATTGCGTCCCCGCGGACCTCCCGAAAAGACTCACCTTTGCAATCAGAGACCAGGTATACGTACGCTCGCAAATTGCCATCCGCCGGGCATCTCCGGCCGATAGCCCGCGTTTCAGTCCCGAATCTCCTCACCTTAACGCGTAAAACCCTATCCAGACCTTCCCGAAAAGCCTCACCTTTGACGGAATCGCCGGCCAAATCGGCTCGCGGATCTAGCTGATCAGCCAGTTCCCCGAATCCCCTCACCTTTCCAATCGCCAGCGGTTCCCGCCGACCAGTCTTTCGGGCAATCGATGCGTCGAATTCCATCCTGGCTCCCGTAAAACCTCACCTCAGCAGTATGGATGCTCAAAAAGAAAGCAAAACTGGACCCCGCGCCCCGAAAAATCTCACCTTCGTTTTACGTTTTCTCCCGCTACGGCTCACCAAAGCGGTTAACCACCCCAAAAAACCGGCAAAAAACCACGCTCGCGAGCCTCCCGAAAGCCCTCACCTTGCTCAGACCAAACCGAACAGACACTTTCAAGGGGTGTCGGGCGCTTCGCGGCTGCGAAGTCCCGCAAAACCTCACCTTTGCCCAAACCCCACGTATACGGCGTTTCCTGAACCCGCTCACGTTCCGTCCCGCAACCGCTCACCGAGCTTCCCGAACCCCATCACTCGAGTTTCCCGCAGACCCTCACCAAGTCTCCCGCAAAGCTTCACCCTGCTGTCCTGAAAGCCGCGCCAGATAAGGGTTTGCCGAGTCGTTAACGTCTTTAACAAGGGTTCAAAGGTGTTTATTTTTATTACTCTCAAGCCTTATACCCGCGAGCCCCGTGAAACACAGGCCCACCACCCCGCAGCCATTGCCGATCAATCGTGAAACAGTGCGCGATCATGCGGAAATCAAACAAAATTCTTCTAATACAATGGCTTATTAGCTATTCTTCGTTTTGTTTCACGGAGAAAAACGGCAGGCGCGTGTTTACCATCGCAATCTGCGCGCAAAAGCCCGGCGGTATTCGCCAATCCGTTCGCCATCGATAAATTGGTAGCAAACACTACGTAAATTGTTATGATCCATCCAATTCGAGCCACATCGAGGTAAACATGAATCTGGATCAGGAGCGGCAAGCCATTCGCGACGAGCTTGAATCGATGCGTGCGCAGGGCATGCGCCGCCAGCATCTGTCGCTGCATGCATGTAAACGGCTTTTTTTCGATCTCGGCATCCGGCCATCGATGGCGGCCGTGCGCGATCTCACGCAAACCGGCAGCGCGAGCGACATCCCGAAGGACATCGATCATTTCTGGGAGCGCATCCGCAGCGTGTCGCGGGTCAAGGTCGGAGCGGGCGCGATACCAAAGGCACTGGAAGATCGCGCCGGCGAACTGCTCGGCGCGCTATTCGAAGAAGCGGTCGTGCAGGCCAAAGCGTCGCTCGATGGCGAACGTGAAGAGATCCGCGCACAGATCAGCGCCGCCGATCTGCGCGTACGCGAGGCGGAAATTCGTCGGGATGCGGCCGACGAAGCCATCAGGCGCAGCGAAGCGCGCGCCGAAACCGCGTGGGAGCGGGTTCGCGCACTTGAAACCCAGTTATCCAGCGCGACTACGCACGGCAGCGTTCACCTCGAAGGCATGCAGGCAACCACGCGCCGGCTCGACCAGGAGAACGAGGCGCTGCGGCAACGGCTCGAAAACGAACAGACTGCCAATGCTGCCTTGCGGGACCGGATCGACGCGTTGCACGTCGAATTGCGGCAAAGCACGGAGCACTATGCACAGCAGATCAAGGATGCGGTGGCCGAAGCCGAGCGGCGCGTCAAGCCGATGCTGGTCGAACTCGACTCGCTGCGTAGCATGGCCGCGACGTATCAGTCCGGCGTGCGTGATGCGAGCCGCAAGGAATTCGAGTTCATTCAGCAGATTGCCGCCGCCAAGGCGCGCGCCGATCGGCTCGACACGCAACTGCGCGAGCAGTCGGACGAAGTCGACGCGCTGACGAAAGAAGTCGCCAGCCTGCGTGGCCAGCAGGGCATCGATCCAGCCATCGCCGTTCTGCTGTGCTCGCTGGTTACTGACGGGCGGCTCACGAGCAAAGAGTTGAGCATGATCGGCACCACGGCTGACGGCCACGTGACGCTGCCCGCGAGATGCCCGAAATGCGAGGAAGGTGAGCCGGAGCTGTCGCAGGTCGATCACCGTTTCGAACTGTTGTGCCCGGAATGTGAGCACTCTTCCGGCCTCGGCGAATCGAGGCTCGCGGCGGTGAACCAGTTCCTGTCGAACGATGGCGCCACCGCGCCGTCGTCCCGCTCCGTCCACGCGATACGTTAACCAGAGGCGCAGAGGCGGCCAATCCAACGGGAAAAACGTCAAAGGTGAGGAAATTCGGGACCGCAACGGTGAGGTTCTTCAGGGTTCGCCGGCTCCCGTTTTCCTCGTCAAACGCCCGTCACGGCGGGGCTCGGCCAACGGTGCCGCAGCTGGATCCGGCTCCTCTGTCGCGGGCGAATCCTGCTGATCAATCCAGGTTTGCCACGCGCGATATAGCCGGTTCGCGGACACCGCCTGCACGAAGCCGAGCCATTGACCGACCTGTTCGGCCTCTACCCCGCTTTCGAACAGGTCCGCCGCAAACGTGTTGCGCAAGGTCTGCGGACTCGCGCGCGATTGGCGCGACGTGGCAATCCCCGCTGCATCGACGAGCGCATCCACCGCGCGCAGCATCGTGGCCTTATGCATCGGCCTGCCCGACGGCGATGCGGGAAACACAAGCTTGCCGGCTAGCTGCGTCAGCCGGCGTTCGGCTAGCCAGGCGTCGAGAATCGCCGTTGCGAACGGCGCGAGTCGCGTGCGCCGCGTCAGCACTGGATTCGCGGACTCGATGGTGACCCACGGCGAGCCCTCTCTCACGCAACTAACCGTAAGCGCTCCCGCTTCGCCCGTCTTCAGTCCTGCGCCCAGAAACACCGCGATCAACGCGCGATCGCGTCGCTCTCTCCAGCGCTGCGCGGTCGACAACGCCGGCAACGGCGCGAACAGCCGCGCGATCAACGCAGTGCGTTCCGCATGCGTGAGAAACCCGGTCGGCTCATTGTCGCGCGCATTGCGCCACGCGGCTTCCCCGTCCTGAGCGATGAAACGAGCCGGGTTGGTCGACGCCGATTCGATCTCGCGCACGTGATCGAGCACGCGCTCGATAAGCCGCAAATAGCGGATCCGCTGCGTTCTGCGAATCTCGAGGCTGGCGACGAATTCGGCGATCGCGGGCGTGTCGACCGTCGCGAGGCTTTGTTGCCGCGCGCCAAGCCAATCGAGAAACTGCCCCCACTGCGCCTGATAGACCAACGCCGAAGAGCGACGGAAGTGCTGCTTCGCGAGCCACGCATCGAACGCGACCTGCGGGTCGCGACGCCAGTCTTCGCGTTGCTGATCGAACAGATCGGTAGAGGGCGCGGGACGGGGAACGGGGTCGGACAGATGAGGAGGTGACATGAGCAATCCTTCCGTTAGTTGCACCGTTTGGTCCGCGTATTGTAGGCGCTGACCGCCGCAAGGCCGACCGCGAGGAAGGGAAGAGGATCCGGCCATCCCGACGTGGTGCCGCCATTAGCCGCCCCACGCCCGGGCGCGCTTTAAGGGCGCATCGGCCGGCCGTGGCAGCGCCGCCCGGCGCGCCGCTTGCCGCGCCGCTTCTTCGTACGCATTGACGGCAAACGCAAAAACGGCTGGCAATGCGTTGGAGGTGCCGAAATCCACGCCGTCATCGGTTTCTGGATAAGGCAGGTCGGACGGGCGCTGGAACAGCCCGAGCATCAGCGCGTCGTGCCGGCTGGCAAAACCGAGATCGGCCAGCGCCTCGGCTTCGATGGCATGGAGCAGACGCCATGTGAGCGGCACCTGCCTGACGATGTAGCGCGCGGCGATGCTGTGCACGATATGTTCGAGATCGCGCGCGGCGGTCTGGAAGCGCAGCGCGGCGAGAGTTTGATCGGTAGGGTCGGTTTTCAGGTTGTTCATTCTCGGCTCCAATCGACACCCGATACTGTACAAACATACAGTACCAGGCGCAACCTGGCCGAACGGCCTAACCGTGAATCACGACCAGCAGCGCTTTCGCCTCGCTCTTGCCGACGTTGCGGATCGCGTGCGGAACATCCGCGACGTAGCGCGCGGTGTCCGCGACCTTGAGCCGCTTCGTCGCGCCGGCCGCCTCGATTTCGATCGAGCCGTGCAGCACGGTCAGATGCTCGCGCGTGCCTGGCTCGTGCGCGTTCGACACGAGAGCCCCGCCTAGCTGCAGCGTCAACTCGTACCACTCGAACTTGCCGGCCAGCTCGATCGGTCCCCACACACGCAACTGGTATTTCGCTTCGTGACCGCTTAGCGTAGGAATATCGCGCGGTCCGGAAACGGCGATTGCCTCAGGCGACTTCGGCGGCGCAAACAGCGAATCGAGACTTACGCCGAGCGCATTGGTCAGCCGCCATGCAACCGCGATCGTCGGATTGGCCTTGTCGCGCTCGATTTCCGAGAGCATCGATTTCGACACGCCGGCCGCGCGCGACAGATCATCGAGCGTCATGCGCCGCTCGGCGCGCAGCCGTTGAATCTGTTCGCCGACGCGCGGCGGCGCCGCAATCGCCGCACTCGGCGGTAATGCCGCGCTGGCGGAGGTGGGCGCCGCATTGGACGCGGTGCGGCGTGTACCCGAACTTGCCATTTCCAGACCCATCGTTTAGAGTTGTTCGATATACCGGATTTTAGTTCGGAAAAACGAAAATATCCGATAAAGCTGACAACCGACTATAACAGGCCGCCCTTCCCGCGCGCATGCGAATGCGGGCGCCATCACTCTCAGGAGTCCCGTTCATGCGTGACCAATATCTTGCCCATTTGCGCGGCACCCTCGACCAGATCCGCGCCGACGGCTTCTACAAGAGCGAGCGCGTGATCGCGAGTCCGCAGTCGGCTGACGTGCGTCTTGCCGACGGCAGCGACGTGCTGAACTTCTGCGCAAACAACTATCTCGGTCTCGCCGACGACACGCGGCTGATCGAAGCCGCCAAGCAAGGCCTCGACAGCGACGGCTTCGGGATGGCGTCGGTGCGCTTCATCTGCGGCACGCAAACCGTGCACAAGCAACTCGAAGCGGCGCTCGCCGCGTTCCTGCAAACCGACGACTGCATTCTCTACTCGAGCTGCTTCGACGCGAACGGCGGCCTGTTCGAAACGCTGCTCGACGAAAACGACGCGATCATCAGCGACGAGCTGAATCACGCGAGCATCATCGACGGTGTGCGGCTGTCCAAGGCGAAGCGCTTTCGCTACAGGAACAACGACCTCGGCGAACTCGAAGCGCGCCTGCAGGAAGCCGATGCGGCGGGCGCGCGCTTCAAACTGATCGCGACCGACGGTGTGTTCTCGATGGACGGCATCATCGCGAACCTCGCCGGCATCTGCGATCTGGCCGACAGGTACGGCGCATTGGTGATGGTCGACGACTCGCACGCCGTCGGCTTCATCGGTGAACACGGTCGCGGCACGCCCGAGCATTGCGCAGTGATGGCGCGCGTCGACATCATTACCGGCACGCTCGGCAAGGCGCTCGGCGGCGCATCGGGCGGCTACGTCGCGGCGCGCAAGGAAGTCGTCGAGCTGTTGCGGCAGCGCTCCCGCCCGTATCTGTTCTCGAACACGCTCACGCCGAGCATCGCGGCGGCGTCGCTGAAGGTACTCGAATTGCTCGCCAGCGATGAAGGGGCGCTGCTGCGCGCACGCGTGCGCGAAAACGGCGCGCATTTCCGCCGCGCGATGAGCGCGCTCGGCTTCACGCTCGTGCCGGGCGAACATCCGATCATTCCGGTGATGCTCGGCGACGCGCAACTCGCGGGAAAGATGGCCGATGCGCTGCTGAAGCAAGGCGTCTACGTGATCGGTTTTTCGTTCCCGGTGGTGCCGCGTGGCCGCGCGCGCATCCGCACGCAGATGAGCGCCGCGCACACGCCGGAGCAGATCGACCGTGCCGTCGAGGCGTTCGCGCGCGTCGGTCGCGAGCTCGGCGTCATCACCACGTGATCGCCGCGTGATTCGAATGGAGAAGCAGATGAAAGCATTGGCAAAACTCGAACGCGGACCGGGCCTCACGCTGACCGACGTGAAGAAGCCCGAAGTCGGTCATAACGACGTGATGATCCGCATCACGCGCACCGCGATTTGCGGCACCGACATTCATATCTGGAAGTGGGACGACTGGGCGCAGAAGACGATTCCGGTGCCGATGCACGTCGGCCATGAATACGTCGGCGAAATCGTCGAGATGGGGCAGGAAGTGCGCGGCTTTGCGATCGGCGATCGGGTGTCGGGCGAAGGACACATCACCTGCGGCTTCTGCCGCAACTGTCGCGCGGGCCGCCGGCATCTGTGCCGCAACACGATCGGCGTCGGCGTCAATCGCGAGGGCGCGTTCGCCGAATACCTGGTGATTCCGGCCTTCAACGCGTTCAAGATCCCCCCTGAAATCTCCGACGATCTCGCCGCGATCTTCGATCCGTTCGGCAACGCGACGCATACGGCGCTGTCGTTCAACCTCGTCGGCGAAGACGTGCTGATTACCGGCGCTGGGCCGATCGGCATCATGGCGGTCGCGATCGCCAGGCACGTCGGCGCGCGCAACGTCGTGATCACCGACGTCAACGACTATCGCCTCGAACTCGCGCGCAAGATGGGCGCGACGCGCGCGGTGAACGTGTCGCGCGAATCGTTGCGCGACGTGATGCACGATCTGCACATGACCGAGGGCTTCGACGTCGGACTCGAAATGTCGGGCGTGCCGAGTGCTTTTACGGGCATGCTCGAAGCGATGAACCACGGCGGCAAGATTGCGCTGCTCGGCATTCCACCCGCGCAAACCGCGATCGACTGGACCCAGGTGATCTTCAAAGGCCTTGAAATCAAGGGCATTTATGGGCGCGAGATGTTCGAGACCTGGTACAAGATGGTCGCGATGCTGCAAAGCGGCCTCGATCTGTCGCCGATCCTCACCCACCATTTCAAGGTCGACGACTATCAGGAAGCCTTCGCGACGATGCTCTCCGGCGAAAGCGGCAAGGTGATTCTCGACTGGACCTCTGCCTGAGTCGGCACCTCACCGTCTGAACGCTGACGCCCGCAGCGCGCTTACGCGCCTGCGGGCGTTTTCACGAACTCGGCCTGGATGCGCACGTGAATATCGTCGCCGACGGCCGGATACCAGGTAGACAGACCGAACTTCGCGCGGCTGAAATGACCGTCCGCGGAAAAGCCGAGCGTGTCCTTCTTCGTTAGCGGATCGGGCGCGAAGCCGTTGAACGTGACGTCGAGCGTGACCGGCTGCGTGACGCCGCGGATCGTCAGATCGCCGCTCAGCGTGCCGCGCGCTTCGCCGGTGCGCTCGAAACGCGTGCTCGCGAAGCGGATCTGCGGATAGCGCGCGACGTCGAGCATGCTGTCGCTTTTCACCATCTTGTCGAGCAGCGGCACGTTCGTGTCGATGCTCGCGGCGTCGATCGCGACCGACGCCGTGCTGCGCTCGAGGCCGGCGTCGTTCCAGTCGAGCTCCCCCTGCTTGCGATCGAAACGCATCGTAAAGCGCGTGTATTTGAAGTGATCGATATCGAACGTGATGCTCGTATGGTCCTGATCGATGTCGTAGCGTCCGGGCGGCACGCGCGCCTCGTTCTGACTGACCGAATGCGTGAGCACCTGGATCGGCGTGCAGGCCACCGCGCCCAGCAGCGTTGCACCGAGCAGCGCGCGCACCCACGCGGTGCGAACGGAGGATGGTTTCATCGAAGCGATTCCGGTTGAGCGGTGATCAAGCGATCTCCATCACGATAGCAGCAAGCGCACCCACAGCGCCGAAGCTCGAAGAAAAACTTGACGATGGAGAATGATCGTTCTACCTTTTCGTCCATGACACACGAAACGATTCCGACCGATCCAAACGACGCGGCCCAGTCCGGCACGGCGCGCGAGCGGCTGCTCGATGCCGCCGAGGCGCTCATCTACGCCGGCGGCATCCATGCAACCGGCGTCGATGCGATCGTGCGGCAGTCCGGCACCGCGCGCAAAAGCTTTTACACGCATTTCGAGTCGAAAGATGCGCTAATCGCGGCCGCGCTCGAACGGCGCGACGAGCGCTGGATGAACTGGTTTATCGCCGGCACGCAACGGCGCGGCAAGGGCGCGCGCAGACGCCTGCTCGGCATGTTCGACGTGCTGCGCGAGTGGTTCGCATCGGCGGATTTTCATGGCTGCGCGTTTCTGAACGCGGCCGGCGAAATCGAATCCGCCGACGATCCGATCCGCGTCGTCGCGCGCAAACACAAGGCACGGCTGCTCGGTTTCGTGCGTGCCGAATGCGTCGCGTTCGTCGTGGAAGCCGAAATCGATGCGCGTCGCGCGGCGCCGCTCGCGCGGCAATGGCTCGTGCTGCTCGACGGCGCGATCGCGGTGGCGCTCGTGAGCGGCGAAGCCGATGCGGCGCTCGACGCGCAGGCGGTTGGCAAGACCTTGCTCGATGCGGCAGCGAAACCCGCCGCAACCAAACGGCCGCCATCGCGGCGCACCACCACCTGACTGAGGAACCATCATGACCGATACGATCGAAGCCCGCCCGCCGCTGCCGCCATTCACTCGCGATACCGCGATCCAGAAAGTGCGCGCCGCGGAAGATGCGTGGAACACCCGCGAACCCGAGCGCGTATCGCTCGCGTACACGACGGATAGCGTGTGGCGCAACCGCGCCGAATTCGTGCATGGCCGCGCGGAGATCGTCGGCTTTCTGCGCCGCAAGTGGGCGAAGGAGCTCGACTATCGGTTGATCAAGGAACTGTGGGCGTTCACCGACAACCGCATCGCGGTGCGCTTCGCGTACGAATGGCACGACGATTCGAACAACTGGTTCCGCTCGTATGGCAACGAGAACTGGGAGTTCAACGAGCATGGTCTGATGGCGCATCGTCACGCAAGCATCAATGACCTGCCGATCCGCGAAGCCGACCGCTTGTATCGCTGGCCGCTCGGCCGGCGGCCCGACGATCACCCCAGCCTGTCCGATCTCGGTCTGTAGACGTTCCCACCACATTCATCGCCGGCGGCGCACCTGATGCGCGCCGCGAACTTCTTCACCGCTTGTTCATCACGGCGCCATCGGTTCTCCGTTATCGTGGCGGTTCCGGCTGCGGGGGCACGTCGCGTGCCCGGCCGGCCGAACGAGTCCTCGACATCGACCGCACGGCTTCAGATACAGTGCGCGACGGGCGGCACGCGGATCGCCAGAACACCATGACACCGGCGCTCGACCGGTGACGGAGAAGAAATGCACTTCAGGCAGATGAACAAGAATATCCGGCGCGCCGCGGTGGCGCTTTTCGCCAGCTTCGCGGCGCTCTCCGCGGCGCACGCGGGCAACTGGTGTGACGGCGGTGTATGGGTCGACGCGATGCTCGGCTCGTATCACATCAACCCCGATCCCGATACGCACTTCGAGCAGTTCAATCCCGGGCTTGGCGTCGAATGCTGGCTGAACAACCAGTGGGCGCTGACGGCCGGCGGCTTTCGCAACTCGCTGCGTCGGCCGTCCTACTACGGCGGCGGCGTGTGGGCGCCGGAGTTCGCGCATTGGGGAATCGTGCGGATCGCGGCGATCGGCGGGATCATCTCCGGCTATAACTATGGCAACTGGGGGCTTGGCAGCAATCACACGATCGGCCCGGTGGTCGCGCCGATCGTGATGCTCGAATACAAGCGCGTCGGCGCGAACTTCATCGTCATTCCGCCGATCCCATCGGACAATCTGCCCTTTACGATTGGTTTTCAGCTGAAGGTAAAGTTCTGACGGAGCCGTAAGCAACGTGAGCGATCGCCCCAGGTGAGGTTTTTCGGGAGCCAAAGGCTTCCGTTCTACCCGGATTGAGCAATTACCGCGAGCGCGAGGTCTCGAATGCGGGGCCGACCTCCTGGAACTCCTCACCATGGCGCACAAAGCGTCGTTCTCTCGACTCCTGGAAATCCTCACCATCCTGGAAGACCTCACCTCGACAGGCTCGCTTCAACTTTTAGCCCTGCATTCCAGCGTGTTTTTCGCGCACTGGACACCGACGCGCTCCGCGCTCGCTGGTCCGAAACGCAGTCGTTCACCGCAACGCTGAAGCCAGCGAAGCACGCGCTGCGCACTTCGACGCACCTCATCCCAATCGCCGTTCCGACGCACACCGCGTGAGCCGTCGCGCATCCCGCCCACCGCTCCCGTAAACCCTCACCGTAGCGCCACCTCCTGGAACTCCTCACCATTCGCGCGTCGCCCGACCCGGGCCTCGCCCATGCACGCCATTCATATCGATCATTTTTGGCCCGAATTTGACCGCGTTTATCGCCGCTCATATCGTGCAGCCATGTCGTCCGGATGTGATTCGCCCCGCTGCGTAGAGCCATCGTCATGCGGGAACCTCAATCTTCGTTCTCCCTGAGCCATGAACTCTGACGCCGTGAATTCCGATCTGAGCGCCCCGCTCGCATCACGCCGGTCCGCCGCCGCGACGAGCGGCGTACGACGTGCGGTCACGACCGCCGTGCTGGGTCAAATCCTCGAATGGTATGACTTCTTCCTGTATGGAACGGCCGCGGCGCTGGTATTCGGCAAGCTGTTCTTCCCCGTCGGCAGCGATCCGCTCACCGGCACCATCGCCGCGTTCGGCGGCTTCACGGTCGGCTTCATCGCGCGGCCGATCGGCGGTGTGCTGTGCGGACATCTCGGTGACCGCTACGGGCGCAAGCTCGTGACGATGCTGACGCTGTTCGCGATGGGCACGGCGACTATGTTGATGGGCGTGCTGCCCACCTACCAGCAGATCGGCCTCGCCGCGCCGGCGCTGCTCGTGTGTCTGCGCATCGTGCAGGGGCTCGCCGCGGGCGGCGAATGGAGCGGCAGCATCCTGCTGATCCATGAGAACGCGCCGCAGTCGAAGCGCGGCGCGCTCGCCGCATGGAGTCCGTGCGGCGCGGCGCTCGGCTTCGTGCTGTCGACCGGTGCGTTCCTGCTGGTGCAGAACCTGTCGTCTGCCGATTTCCTGAGCTGGGGCTGGCGCATTCCGTTCCTCTGCAGCGCCGCACTCGTCGCACTGGGCTTGTGGATGCGCCGCTCGGTCGGCGAAAGCGCCGCGTTCGCTCGAGCGAAGGCAACGCGTCGCGACACCCGCATGCCGGTGATCGAAGTGTTGCGCCAATGTCCTCGCGAAGTGCTGACGATCTTCGGTTTGCGCTTCGGCGAAGGCGGTGCGTCGTACATCTTCTTCGCGTTCTCGATCGCGTATGGCCAGTTCCTCGGCATCAAATCGAGCTGGATGCTCGGCGGCCTGACTCTTTCGATGCTGCTGATGATTCCGTTCTCGCTGTTCTTCGGCTACCTGACCGACAAGGTCGGACGCAAGCCCGTGTATCTCGCCGGCGCGATTGCGTTGGTGCTTGTCGCATGGCCGTACTTTGCGCTGCTCGGCTCCGGCGAATACTGGAAAGTGATCACGGCCCTCGTGCTGGCGAACAGCCTCACCCTCGGCATCCTCGAAGGCGCGCAGCCCGCGTTCATCAGCGAACTGTTGCCGGTACATCTGCGCTTCTCGGGGCTTGGCATCGGGCGCGAAATCTCCTCGGTGCTCGGCGGCGGCCTGTCGCCGATGATCGCCACGGCGCTGCTCGCGCACTATCGGAACGCGACGCCGGTCGCTCTGTATCTCGGCGTGCTCGGTCTGATCACCGTCATCGCGACGCTGCTCGCCCGGGAGACCTATCCGAAAGCGATGCGCATCGAAGCGCATCAGGAAACCGAATGACATCGTTCACATCACTGAATCAAGAGGTAACGCGCATGCACGCCGTTCATACCGCCAGCGCCCGCGCTTGCACCGCCGACGCACCCATCATCGACACGCAGGAGGACTACCCCGAATACACGGGCCCGCTGTCGCTCGATGACCTGATCACCGAAGTCGAGCGTCGCCGCGACGAGTTCGATGCGGTTTCACACGTCCCGCGCGACATGATCGTGAAGATGAAGCGCGCGGGCATCTTCCGCGCGAGCACGCCGAAACGCTTCGGTGGCGACGCGCTGCCGCCGCCACAGTTTCTGGCGATGCTCGAACGCATCGCGATCGCCGATGGTTCGACCGCATGGGTCGCGGCCTTTGGCTCCGCGAACACGTATCTTGCGTCGCTGCCGGTTGAGACTCAGGCCCGCATCTACGCGTCCGGTCCGGACCAGGTTTTCGCGGGCGGCCTGTATCCCCTGCAACCGGCCGAGCGTGCGCCCGGCGGCTACGTCGTGTCGGGTCAATGGCGTTTCGCGAGCGGCTGCAAGGGCGCGGACTGGCTCGGCGTCGGCATCGGTGGCGCGCCGGGCAAGGTCGGCGACGCGAACGCGGGCAAGCCGTTCACGGCCGTGTTTCCGGCGAACGAAGTCGAGATCGTCGACAACTGGAACGTGGTCGGCATGCAAGGCACCGGGAGCCACGATCTGCGCCTGAAAAACAAGTTCGTCGACGAGCAATGGACCTTCGTGCGCGGCGGTGCGCCGCTGATCGACGAGCCGCTCTACCGCTACCCCGCCGTCGCATATCAGGCTCAGGTGCATGCGGCTGTGAACCTCGGGCTCGCGCGCGCGGCGCTCGACCTGCTGGCCGGTATGTCCGGCGTAACCAGAACGACGACCGGCGCGCCGCGTCTTGCCGACCGCGCGTACTATCGCTCGGGTCTCGCGCAGGCCGAAGCGAATCTGCGCAGCGCGCGCGCGTTCTTCTTCGAGTCGGCGCAAACTTCGTGGCGCACGGTCATGGCGGGCGACCCCGTGTCGCCCAGCGAGGCCAATCTGCTGCGGCTCTCCGCGACGCATGCCGCGCATACGTGCGCCGAGGTGGTCATGCAGGCGTACAAGATGGCTGGCATCGGCGCGATCTATCGCGAGAGCCGCATGCAGCGGATGGTGCGCGATTCGATCGTCGTCACGCAGCATGCGTTTCTCGGCGAAGGCACCTACGACGCGTCGGGCGCGCTGTTCGTCGGCATACCGCCGGTCACGCCCTATCCCTGAGCGACATAGGAGCGACTGTCATGACGCACGACGAAACGCGCACGCACTTCCGCGACGCGATGGCTTGCCTCGGCGCGGCCGTCAACATCATCACGACCGATGGTCCGCGCGGGCGCTGCGGCATCACCGCGAGCGCTGTCTGTTCGGTGACCGATACGCCACCGACCATGCTGGTGTGCATCAATCAATCGAGCTATGTGCATGACGTGATGCACGAAAACGCGAACCTGTGCATCAACATCCTTGGCGCGCACTGCCAGGACCTGGCGCGCGTGTTCGCGGGCATGACGGGTTGCTCGATGGACGCGCGTTTCGATCAATGCGCGTGGCAGCCGGGAGCGCTCGGCGCTCCGGTGCTTGGCGACGCGCTCGCGAGCCTCGAAGGACAGATCGTCGACAGCAAGACGGTGGGCTCGCACTCGGTGATGTTCGTGCGGATCGAGCGGATCGCCACGCGCGATGACGGCGATGGCCTCGTCTACTTCGGCAGGCAGTTCCACCGGCTTGCGCGTGCCGGTGTCGCGGCTTGCGAGGCGGCATGACGATGCAGGTCTGTCTCTTTCTGATCGGCACGAGCGACGCGCGGCAATCGCTCACGGACCCGCCCGCGCTGCTGCGGGCCGCCACGCAAGTCGCGGGGCTGCGCAAGCTGATCGTGCACGAGCCGATCGCGGGACAGGTCGATGCGCGTATCGCGCCGGCGGCCGATGCGCCGTCGTGCGTGCTGCAGTGGTACTTCGACGAACTCGAGCCGCTCGAAGCCGCGCTCGAACCTGACGGCGCGATCGCGCACGCGTTGCATTCGGCCATGCGCGCCGAATACAGCCCGCAAAGCTTCTCGCAGCAGGTGATGGCCGTGCGCATCTTCGCGCCACCGCAGGCTGCGTCGGTCGAAGACAACGCGCAACGCTGCACCTATCTGGTCGCATACGAAGGCGTCGCGCAAGACTTCAACGCGTGGCTTACGCACTATCTGGCGCATCATCCGCCGTTGATGCTGCAATTGCCGGCGCTGCGCGAAATGGAGATCTACACGCGCATCGACAGCCGCAGCGGTTTGCCGTTTGCGCGCGTGAGCGCGATGCAACGCAACAAGGTCGTGTTCGACGATGCGAGCGCGCTCACCGATGCGCTCGCGTCGCCGGTGCGCGATGCGATGCGCCGCGACTTCCAGGCGCTGCCGCCGTACAGCGGGGCGACGCCGCATTTTGCAATGCGCAGCATCTACGGTAACCTCGCCGCATATTGACCGGCGCGTCGCGCGGCCCCAGCGACGTGCCTTAGTTTGCGAGAGCTGCGCATGAACAAGCTGAATCCCGGCATCGCCGATCTGAATCTTCTGCGCGTGTTCCTCGCGATCTGGGACCTGCGCAGTCTGACGGCGGCCGGCGATCGGCTCGGTCTCACGCAACCGGCGGTCAGTCATGCGCTGCGCCGTCTGCGCACTCTGTTCGAAGACCCGCTGTTTTCGCGCACGCCCAACGGCATGGTCCCCACCGATGCCGCGTACCGCCTCTATCCGCCGCTCGCGCAAGCGTTCGCGATCATCAACGAAGCCGTGCAGCAGCTGGCGAAGTTCGAGCCGTCGACCGCGCGACGGGTGTTTCGCGTGTCGATGTCGGACATGTCGGAGTTCTACTTCTTGCCCCCGCTCGCCGCGCTGCTCGATCGGGAAGCGCGCGGCATCCGCATCGAGGTTGCCAACGTGCCGGTCGAGTCGGTCAGCGCGGCGATGCGCGCCGGCGAAGTCGATCTCGCGCTCGGCTATGTGCCGGGTCTCGACGCGGGCTGCGTGAGCCGGACGCTGTTCGTCGACGAGCACGTGTGCGTGGTGCGCGCCGGTCATCCGCTGCGCAAGACGAGGCCGAGCCGCGAAGATCTGAGCGCGCTACGCTACGTGTACGCGAGTACCAATGCGACCGGGCATCGGATGGTCGAGCAATGGCTCGACGAGCTGAACCTGAAGCGCGAGGTCGTGCTGCGGCTGCCGCATTTCGTCGTCGCGCCCGAGATCGTGATGAATACCGATCTTGCCGTGATCTTTCCGAAAAGCATCGCGAAGCGCTTCAACCGCGGCAAGGCGTTCCGGATTCTGCCGCTGCCGTTTCCGCTGCCGCCGATCGAAATTCAGGTGCACTCCCACTCGCAGTTCGCGGCGGACCCCGGCATCGCGTGGCTGCGCGAGACCATCCATACGATGTTTCATCAGCCGGCACGCTGAGCGCCCGTGAGCTTGCCCGCGGGTGCCCGGGCACGCCGGGCATATTAGCTGCACTGATACCCGCCCTGCTTTTCGGCTAATTTGACGCCACTATCTGTCGCCTCGACACTGCGTATCGTGCGAAGCCTTTTCTGAAAGGCCGCCATCCCCCCACTTCAGATGCGAGCAGACATGTCCTCCGTTCAATCCCCGATCGCGGCCGGGCGCGCCACAGCAGAGTCGGATCGCGCACTCAGGAAAATCATCATTGCGTCGGTGGCCGGCAACGCGATGGAGTGGTACGACTTTTTCGTGTACGGCACCGCGGCTGCGCTCGTGCTCGGGCAACTGTTCTTTCCCGCGCACGCGGACCCGTTGATCGGCACGATCGGGGCGTTTGCCGCGTTTGCGATCGGCTTCGTCGCGCGTCCGCTGGGCGGCATCGTGTTCGGGCATATCGGCGACCGCTATGGACGCCGCGCGTCGCTCGTCTGGACGCTGCTGATCATGGGCTTTGCGACCTTCGGCATCGGGCTGTTGCCGACCTATGAGCACGTCGGTCTGGCCGCCCCCGCGGCGCTCGCGGGCTTGCGCTTGCTGCAAGGCATCGCATCAGGTGGCGAATGGGGCGGCGGCGTGCTGATGATCAGCGAGAACGCTCCGCCCGAAAAACGCGGCTATTTCGCGGCGTGGAGTCAGCTCGGCGTGGGCGGCGGCTTCGTGCTGTCGGCGGGCGCGTTCCTCGCGGTGCAAGCGCTGCCGCACGATCAGTTCATGTCATGGGGATGGCGTCTGCCGTTTCTCGCGAGCATCGTGATTTTCGCGCTCGGCGTGTACATCCGTCACAACCTGCCGGAGAGCCGCGACTTCGAGAACGCGGAGAAAGCCGGCAAGACCGCGCATATGCCGGTGCTCGAAGCGATCAAGCGTCACCCGAAAGAGATCCTGATGGCGATGGGTCTGCGGGTCGCGGAAAACGGCGGCGCCTATATCTTTCTCGCGTTCTCGCTCGTGTACGGCAAGTTCGTCGGCATTTCGAATTCGGTGATGCTGACCGGCGTGATGCTCGCGATGGTCGTCGAAATGGGCGCGATGCTCGCGTGGGGCAAGCTGTCGGACCGCATCGGGCGCAAGCCGGTGTATATGATCGGCGCGGTGTCGCTCGTGGTGATGGCGTTTCCGTTCTTCTGGCTGCTCAACACGCAGTCCACGCCGCTGATCTGGCTCGCGCTTTTGCTCGGCACGGCCGTCTGCCACGGCGCGATGATCGGCACGCTGCCCGCGCTCGTCGGCGAACTGTTCAGCACCGAAGTCCGCTATTCCGGCGTGGCGCTCGGTCACGAAGTCGCGTCGATCTTCGCGGGCGGCCTGTCGCCGCTGATCGCGACCGCGCTGCTCGCGCACTACCAGGCCTACTGGCCGGTTGCCGTGTTCCTGATCTTCCTCGGTCTCGTTACCGTCGTCACGCTGAAGTTCACGCACGAAACGCGTCAGCCGTAATGCTTCGCCTGCCTGGCGTGCAAGCCTTCGCGCGGTGACGTGTATCGCGCGAAGGCTTCGCTTTGGCCCGCGCAGTATGAGGTAAAGGAGTGCGGTAACATGGCACTCCCCCAAGACCCGGTCCTCATGTCAGCGCATGAAAGTCGACACCACCACCGTTCGTCTCGTCGTCGCGATGGTCGAAGAGGGCAGCATCTCGCGGGCGGCCAACCGGCTGGGGCTCGCGGTGGCGGCGGCGTCGCGGCGCGTGTCGGATCTCGAGGAGCAACTCGGCACGAAGCTCTTCAGGCGCGTACCGCACGGCGTGGAAATGACCGAGTCGGGTGGCAAGCTGCTCGGCTATCTGCAGCAGGTCGACACGCTGGTGGACCGGCTCGCGAGCGAGGCGCAGGCACTCGTGAGCGGGTTCGACGGACGCATCGTGATCGGCGCGCCGAAAGCCGTGATCATCGAGTTTCTCGCCGCGGATATCGCCGCGATCCGGAATGCCTATCCGGGCATCTCGCTGAAGATCGTCGAAGAGAACAGCCGCATCGTGCAGCAGATGTTGCGCGACAAGATGATCGACATCGGCATCTACGAAAAGAAGAGCGGCTTTCTCGATCTGCCGCAAATGCGCTATCGCGAGGACCGGCTGGTGCTCGTTTATAGCCGCGCACATTTCCATCTTGATCCGCAGCCGATCACGCTCGACGCCTTGCTCGAGCTTCCGCTCGTCAGCCTCGGCAAGGGCTCGGCAATCCTTGCCGCCGTGCAGCGCGCGTTTCACAGCCGCGGCCGCCGCTTCGATTGCGACTATCTGGTCAATGGTTTCGACACGATGCTCGCCGTCGTGCGCCACGGGCTCGGCGTGGGTCTGATGCCGCCCGACGTGCTGCGCAGCTTCCATCCCGAGGACGGCCTCGGCGTCGTCGAGCTCGCGGGTGACTGGCATCAACGTAGCTACGTACTGTCTTGTGTGGAAGGACATGCGCAGGCGCAGACGCTGCGCAACGTCGAAGCCGCGCTCACGGCCGGACGGCGCGTGGCCGGCCGCTGAAGCGCGGGCGCAGCAGTTCCTGCGCTCGACGCCCTCGACTGCAAAGCACCCCCTTCGTCTTTTGCGAAACCAGGTATGACCGTCGCATTCTTGCGGCGGCACCCTCGCGTGCGCGACAGTTGACGCACGCCAACACGGTGCTGCAACGGCCGGCCGCGCGACGCGCTTCGCGCGACAGCGGCCCGGCAGGAAAAACAGGGGACGACATGACGCAAAACCACGCACAAACACCATCCAGCGACGACGCGGAAACGAACAACCGGCCTTTGCCGCTGCAGGGCATCCGTGTGCTCGACGTCAGCCAGGTGATGGCCGGCCCGTTCGCCTGCATGATGCTCGCCGATCTCGGCGCTGACGTCATCAAGGTCGAACCCCTCGAAGGCGACCAGACGCGCGGCGCCATGGGCTTCAAGATGAAAGGCCCGGACAGCATGGGCTTTCTGAACATGAACCGCAACAAGCGCTCGGTCGCGCTGGACCTGAAGACCGACGAAGGGCGCGAGTTTTTCTACAAGCTGGCCAGGACCGCCGACGTGATCGTCGAGAACTATCGGCCCGGCGTGGTTCAGCGGCTGCGGATCGATTACGGGACGATCCGTGAAATCAACCCGAAGATCGTCTACGCGAGCATCTCGGGCTTCGGTCAGAGCGGCCCGTGGTCGCAGCGCCCCGGCTTCGACCTGATGGCGCAGGCCATGTCCGGCGTCATGAGCGTGACGGGCTACAAAGGCGGCAAGCCCGTGAAGGCCGGCGTGCCGGTGGCGGACATCGGCTGTGCGCTGTTCGCCGTGTACGGCGTGCTTTCCGCTTATATCGGCGCGCAGAAGACCGGGCAGGGGCAACACGTCGACGCGTCTCTGTTCGATTCGGCGATGGCCTTCTCGATCTGGGATATGTCGGATTACTGGGGAACGGGTGTCGAGCCGACGCCGCTTGGCACAAGCAACAAGATGAGCGCGCCGTATCAGGCCGTGAAGGCGCGCGACGGTTACTTCGTGATGGGCGCAACCAACCAGAAGCTGTGGTCGCGTCTTTGCGAACTGCTGGAGCGGACCGATCTGCTGACGAATCCCGAGTTCGAGACCGTTTCGCTGCGCCTGAAGAACCGCGAGGCGCTGATCGAATCGCTCGAGAAGTCGTTCGGCCAGCGCGACTGCGAGGCATGGATCGAGACGATGCTGGCCGCGGGCATTCCCGCCGGACCGATCCTGTCGTATCCGCAAGCCTTCAGCAGCGAACATGCGCAGTATCGCCGCATGTGCATGGAGATCGACCATCCGGTTGAAGGCAAGGTCAAGAACATCGGCTTTCCGGTCAAGATGCTCGGTACGCCGCAGCGCGTGCGACGCCATCCGCCGCGGCTGGGCGAGCACAACGACGAGCTTTACGCAGAGATCAACGGGGCCGCGAAATGAGCGAAGCGACGAGTGAGAAAGTCAGGCTCGAACGTCTGACGGAGTCGGTCGCGCAGATCGTGATCGACCGCCCCGAGCGGCACAACGCGATGTCGATTCCGATGTACGAGACCTTGCTGGCATTGATCGACCAATGCCGCGCGGACGAAACCGTAGGTTGCATTGTTCTACGCGGCGCGGGCGGCAAGTCCTTTATCTCGGGCACCGACATCGACTACTTCCGCGACTTTACGGCAGGCTCGCAGGGCGTCGAATACGAAGCGCTCGTCGAACAGGTGATCGACGCGGTCGAACGCATTGCGGTGCCCACCGTCGCCGCGATCGACGGTTGGGCCGTGGGTGGCGGACTCGCCATCGCTACCGCGTGTGACTTCCGCATCTGTGCGGAGGGCTCGCGCTTCGGCGCGCCGATCGCAAAGACGTTATCGAACACGCTGTCGTCACGCAATCTCGCGAGGCTCGTGGCGGCATTCGGCGTGCCGCGCGTGAAGAAGATGCTGCTGCTCTCCGATTTCCTCAGCGCCGCCGAAGCGCACGCGTGCGGCTATGTGTATGACGTCACGGCGAAGGAACAGGTCGGCAACGCGGCGTGCGCGCTCGCCGAGCGGCTCGTTGCGCTATCGCCCGTGACGCAGCATGCGGTCAAGGAGAGCTTGCGGCGCATCGTGATCGATCAAAGCCTCGCAGACGAGGATCTCGTCGAGCAGGTGTACGGCAGCCAGCGGTTCCGCGACGCCGTCGCGGCCTTCGGCTCGGGAACGCCGAAAGGCTGAGCGTCCCGGATCGCACGCGCTAGTCGCGTGGCTTCACCACAAAAAATAAACCGCATCTGGAGGACGACACATGAAACGCCTGTCGCTGAAGGCCACCACCACCGCGCTGGTGATGTTGTGCCTGATTTATTTCATCACCTATGTGGATCGCGTCAACATCAGTACGGCAGCGGGGCAGTTCAAGAGCGAGCTCGGCCTCAGCAATACGCTGATCTTCCTTGCCGCGGCGATGTTCTTCAACGAAATGAACGTCGGCCCGATGTGGGCGATTCCGATGGACGTCGCCTACGACCGCTCCGGCACGGCCAGCGGCATCATGAGCGGCACCGGCTTCACTGCGGCGATCGCGAGCCCAGTCATCGCCGGGTTGGTCGCCGACCGGTTGCACAGCTGGGATCTGACGTTCGTACTGTCGATCGGCGTGATGCTCTTCGGCATCGTGCTGAGCTTCTTCATGAAGCCGAACATACCGTTTTCGAATGACGCGACGCAGCCGCGCAGCGAATCGCAACGCAAGGAGGACGCGCTGTCGGGCGCTTGACACTTCAGCATAAAATAAATCGCATTGATGCAAGCACGGTTTTTTAATCTATTTTGCTTATTCGATGCGGGGCGCTAATCTCGGCATATCGTCCCCCCAGGAATACATCGGAAGGCAATCATGCAAGCGCAAACCCTGAAGGTTCGGGTCGATGCCTTGTGCGAAGAAGCGCACGGCGTCCGCTCGTTCAGCATTTCGCGGCTCGACGGGCTGCCGTTCGAGCGCTACGAACCCGGCGCACATATCGACGTCACGAGTCCTTCGGGCGTCACGCGGCAATACTCGTTGTGCGGCGACCCGGAGTGTATCGAGTCGCAGATTTTCGCGGTGAAGAAGGAGGAGCAATCGCGCGGCGGCTCGCGCTCGCTTCATGAAGAGGTGAGCGTCGGCACCGAACTGTCGGTCGGCGCGCCGCGCAACCTTTTTCGTCTCGAAGAAAGCGCGGACGAGCACATCCTGATCGGCGCGGGCATCGGCATTACGCCGTTGCTGTCGATGGCTTATCGGCTCGCCGCGCGGCACGCGCGCTTCACGCTGCACTATTTCGCCCGCAGCGAGGCGCACGCGGCCTTCATGACGCTGCTCACGCGCGAGCCGTTCGCACGGCACGTGGAGCTGCATTTCGGCGTGCAGCCCGAGGAGCTGAAACCCGCGCTCGATGCGTGCCTGCTCGATGCAGGCGCGAACGCGCATGTCTACACGTGCGGTCCCTCGCCGTTCATGGATTTTGTCGTAGCGAGCGCTCAGCAACGCTTGCCCCCGGAAGCGATTCATCTCGAACGCTTCAAGGCGGAGCCGGCTCCCGTGGCCGAAGCGTTGCTCGATAGCTTCGACGTGCAGCTCGCGAGCAGCGGTCAGACGGTGCGAGTCGATGCGAACACGTCGATCGTCGACGCGCTCGCGTCGATCGGTATCGAAGTGGACACGTCGTGCGGCGAAGGCGTGTGCGGTACCTGCATGGTCGATGTGGTCAGCGGCGAGCCCGAGCATCGCGATCACTGCCTGAGCAAGGCCGAGCGCGCGAGCAATAGCGTGATCTGCTGCTGTGTGTCGCGCTCGCGCACTCCCGTGCTCGTGCTCGACCTCTGATTTGCCTCCGCGCAATCACATCTTCTCGAAGCCCGCGAGGATCTCGGTGATGAGGCCGCGCATCCACGCGATGCCTTCGTCTTCGTGGAAGTGCTCGTGCCAGTGCATCGTCACGGCGGCCTTCGGCAGCGGCACGGGCAGTGCATAGATCCGGAACGCGTCGCCGCGATTGAGGATATGCGCGAGCCGTTCGGGCAGCGTCGCGAACAGATCCGTCGCGGCCAGCACGCCAGGCACCGCGACGAAGTGCGGCAACGCGAACGCGATATTGCGGCCGACGCGTTGCGCGCGCAGCGCGTCGTCGAGCGCATGGTGGCTATGTTCGAGCGAGCGCACCTGGATGTGCGACGCGGCCAGAAACCGGTCGAGCTTCAGCGTGTCACCGCTCGGCAGGTCGCGGCGCTTGCGCGTCATGCACACATACGATTCCTCGAACAGTAGGCTATGCCGCGTGCGCGGCAGCAGCGACGGCAGATTGCCGATCGCGAAGTCCAACCGGCTCGAGCGCAGCGCCTCTTCGATCTCCTCCACAGGCAATGGCTCGACGACCAGCTTCACGCGCGGCGCGGACTTCTGCAGCGCCGCGCACAGCGCGGGCAGATAGGCCATTTCGCCCGCATCCGATAGCGACAGACGAAACGTGCGCGTGCTCGTTGCCGGATCGAAACGTTCCGCGTAACGCAGCGCCTGACGCACGGTGTCGAGCGCGTGGCCAACGATTTCCGCCAGCTCGAGCGCGACGGGGGTCGGCTGCATACCCGCGCGCGTGCGGATAAAGAGCGGATCGTCGAACATCGTGCGCAGACGGCCGAGCGAGTAGCTGACCGCGGGCTGCGACAGCGCGAGGCGTTCGCCCGCTTTCGTCAGGCTGCGCTCCTCGACGATCGCCTGAAACACTCTCAGCAGATTGAGATCGACGTGGTCGATGGAGGTCATGGGGTCTCTTGTGATATCAGCCGAACTTATTCGGCAACCTGTTTTTAATCGATTTGACGCATGATCGTCGCAAAGCGAGACTGATGTCAACGAGAGGATGCGCTGATGTGTTGCACGCGACTCGTCGCGTCGATGTGCGTCTTCATTCCAACCACGCAACCGTTCCCCGCATACGATGAGTACGCCGATCTATCAAACCATCGACACCAGCGCTTTAGCCAGGCGCGCCGAGGCCGATCGCATCGCGCCTTCCCTCTACTACGATCCCGAGCTGTTCGAAGTCGAACTGGAGCGCATTTTCTACAAGACGTGGATCTGGGTCGCGCATGACAGCGAGCTGCCGAAGCCCGGCGATTTCATCACGACGACGATCGGCCGGCAGCCGGTGATCGTCGTGCGCGACAAGAGCGGCGCGGTCAACGTACTGCAAAACCGCTGCCGGCATCGCGGCGCGACCGTGTGCGAAGAGCACAAGGGCAATGCGAAGGGCTTCACGTGCCCGTATCACAGCTGGTCTTATGCGCTCGACGGCACGCTGCGCGCTCTGCCGTACGGCGACGGTTACGAAGGCGTATGCGAAAAGGGCGATCTGCCGCTGAAGAAGCTGCGCGTGGGCGTCTATCAGGGCCTCATTTTCGCGAGCTTCAACGAAACGATCGAACCGCTCGAAGACTTCCTCGGCGGCGCGAAGCCGTGGATCGACCTGTTCATGAAGCAGGGCGCGGGCTATCCGATCAAGGCCAACGGCGAGCACAAGTTCAAGTTCAAGGGCAACTGGAAGATCCAGCTCGAGAACACGACGGACCTGTACCACTTCCCGGTCGTGCACAAGTCATGGATGAAGTCCATCGACGACGAAACCGCCGCCGCGATCACCAGCTTCATGACGAGCGACCAGGCGTTCTGCCGCTCGCTCGGCAACGGTCACAGCCTCGCGGTGCTGATGCCCGAGATCGTCGATCTGGACCGCGACGATGGCGCGCCGCTGCCCGAGCGCTTCAGCGAACTCGCCGCGCAACTCGCGCAAAAGCACCCGCCGGAAGAAGTGCGCCGCATCGTGCGCTCGCTGATGGGCGTCGGCTTCAACCTGAACCTGTTCCCGAATCTCGCGCTGTCGATGGCGTTCTTCCGCGTGCTGCGGCCGATTTCCGCCGAGGAAACGGAGATTCGCCACGTCGCGCTCGCGATGGACGGCGGTCCTGAAGAAGCGAACCGCGTGCGCCTGCGCATTCACGAGCACTTCCAGGGCCCCTTCGGCTTCGGCAGTCCCGACGACGCCGAAGCGTGGGAGCGCGTGCAGCGCGGCTCGCATGCGGGACCGGAAGTACCGATCCTCGTCAATCGCGGTCTGAATCGCGAAACGACCGCCGCGAACGGCGAGAAAACCGCCCACGCAACCGATGAAACCGGCATGCGCGAAGCCTACAAGCAATGGCGCGCAATGATGGAGCAGGCATGATGGACGACAGAAACGCACTCTTTTCCCACCAGACCTTTGCGCGCGCGATCGAGTTCATCTGGCGCGAAGCCGAATTGCTCGATCGACGCGACTATCGCGAGTGGCTCGAGTTGTGGGACCCGGCGGGCCACTACGTGGTGCCGATCGATCCGAACACGACCGATTACGCGGCAACGCTGAACTACGCGTACGACGATCAGCATATGCGCGAGCTGCGCGTGCAGCGCATGACGTCGGGCTATTCGGCATCCGCGTCGGATGCCGCGCGCACGGTGCGCACGGTGTCGCGCTTCACGCTCGCGAGCGATAGCGCGGACGTGGTCGAAGTGAAGTCGTCGCAGATCATCATCGCGTACAAGCGCGGCACGTCGACGATCTTCGCGGCCGATCTGACGCACAAGATCAGCATGGCGAGCGGCGAGCCGCGTCTCGTCGAGAAAGTGATCCGCCTGATCGATTCCACCGATGCGCTGAGCGCGATCGGCTTCCTGCTCTGACCGGTCATCATGCCGACACTCGAAGGCTATCAACCGAACCAAGGAACGTTCCCATGAGCGACAACCGAAACCTGCCTTTGCGTGTGCTGTTCTGCTGCGGCGTCTCGCAGAACTTCTTCGACTTGCCGCGCGAACAGATCGGCGAAGTGTGGCAAGCGTACGGCAAGATGCTGAACGCGATCGAAGCGATGGAAAACGTGCGCGTGCTGGGCGTGATGGACGACGATCGGCTCGTGGTCGGCAACGCCGATGGCGCGCCGTGGACGTTCTACATCATGGCCGACGTCGCCGACTTCGATACCGCGGTGGCCGTGTGCAATCTGTATCGGACGACGCCGGTCGGCGACTACAACCTGTGGCGCTACGGCAAGATCGAGGCGCGCGTGGGCCGTGCGCTGACGGTGCCGCCAGCGGTCGCCAACCATGCGTGACGCGATGACCGATCCGGCTATCGACGCGCTGCTCGCGCGCGTCAAAGCGCTAGAAGCACAGAACGCGGTGCGTAAGACGATCGCACGCTACATGGCGCTGTGCGATGTGCCCATGCGCGCGCTCGAGGGCGAGGCGCTCGCCGCGCTGTTCGCCGAAGACGCGATCTGGGAAGGCATCGGCCCGCAGTACGCGAACAAGTTCGGGCGTCTCGAAGGGCCGGCGCAGATCGTCGCGATGCTGCAGCGTTATCTGCCGCCCACGCCGCACTTCGCGACCAATGTCCACTTTCTGACTGCGGAGCACATCGAGGTGAACGGCGACACGGCGAAGGGTCGCTGGATCATGTTGCAGGCTTCGGGTTATGTCGATGCGAAAGCGGAACTGATCGCGGCGCGCCTCGAAGTCGACTTCGTGCCCGCCACTCACGATGCGAGCGCGACATGGCTGATCCGCCATTTCCGTACCGAGCGTCTTTTCGATGCACCGTGGCAAGTCAACCCGGCCCAGGGAGTTTCGGCATGAGCGCATTTCTGCAGACATTCGATCTGAGCGCGACGGACAGCGCCGACGCGCCGACGATCGCGATCAAGGACAGCATCGACGTCGCCGGCTACGCGACGACAGCGGCAAGCCGTGCGCTTGCCGACGCACCGCTTGCATCGGAGCACGCCGAAGTCGTGCGGCGTTTGCTCGACGCCGGCTGGCGCGTCACTGGCAAAACCAACATGCACGAACTCGCGTTCGGCATGACCGGCATCAACGACTTTTCCGGCACGCCGGTCAATCCGCAGGACGCGGCACGCATTCCGGGCGGATCGTCGAGCGGGTCCGCGTCGGCGGTCGGGCAGAAGTTCGTGGACGCCGCGCTCGGTACCGACACCGGTGGCTCGGTCCGCGGCCCGGCCGCATGCTGCGGCGTTATCGGCCTGAAGCCGACGTTCGGCCGCGTGTCGCGGCTCGGCGTGGCGCCGCGCGTCACGACACTCGACTGCGTTGGACCATTCACGCGCGAGACGGACACGCTGATTCGCGTGATGACGGCGATCGATCCTTCGTTTCGCGCTGACGATGCGCGTCGAGACGTTTCGCAGTTGCGCATTGGCATGGTCGCAGTCGACGCGGATGACGACATCGCCAAAGCAATCGCCGACGCGGTCGGAAAGTCCGAACTCGCCACGCAAGCGATCGAACTCGCGTCGCTGAAGGACGCATTCACGGCCGGCCTCGCGGTGATCAACGCGGAGACATCGCGCGCATTCGGCCATCTGGTGGCAAGCGGCAAGCTCGGCGCCGATATCGAAGCGCGCCTGCGCGCGGCCGCGGCCACGAGCGCCGCCGATCTCGACGCGGCGGAACGCGTGCGCCGCACCTTCACCGACGAAGTGGACCGCGCGCTCGACCGGGTCGACGTACTCGTGCTGCCGACGCTGCCCTCATTGCCGATCACGCTCGAAGCGGCACGCGCCGGCACGTCGGTGATCGGCATGTCGTCGTTGATCCGGCCGTTCAACCTGAGCGGGCATCCGGCGCTGAGCCTGCCCGTTCCGATCGAACGCTCGACGCTGAAGGCGGGCCTGCAAATCATCGGTCGCAAGAACGACGACGAAACGGCGTGCGCGGTCGCCGCGCACCTCGAAGCGCGCCTCGCGCAATCCGTCTGAACGCAATCCAGGAGTCAGCAACATGTGGAACAGAGTCGCGCTCGTGACGGGCGCCGCGCGCGGACTTGGCGCCGTTGTCGCGCGTCGTTTTCACGAGGCAGGCTACAGGGTCGCGCTGGCCGATATCGCGATCGAACCCGCGCAAGCGCTCGCGCGTGAACTCAGCAGCGACGGCTCGAGCGCCTGCGCAATCCGGCTCGACGTCACGCGCAAGGCGGACTTCGAGGCAGCGCGCGACGCGTTGCTCGAACGTTGGGGCGGCGTGGACGCGCTCGTCAACAATGCGGGCGCCTCGAAGGTCGTGCCCGTGATGGACATTACCGCCGAGCAGTTCGATCAGGTCATCAACGTGAATCTGCGCAGCGTGCTGTTCGGCTGCCAGGTATTCGGGCAGTACTTCGCGCAGCGCGGCGTGGGCCGCATCGTCAATATCGCGTCGCTGGCGGGGCAGAATGGCGGCTCGGCAACGGGCGCGCACTATGCGGCCGCGAAGGGCGGCGTGCTGACGCTGACCAAGGTCTTCGCGCGCGATCTCGCCGCGTGCGGTGTGACAGTCAACGCGATCTCGCCGGGGCCGCTCGATTTGCCGATCGTTCACGAGAGCGTGGCGGCGGACAAGCTGGCAAAAGTGATCGAAGCGATACCGGTCGGCAAGCTCGGGGCCGCGTCGTATGTTGCCGATGTCGCGGTGATGCTCGCTTCCGGTGACGCTTATTTCGCCAATGGCGCGTGCTGGGACGTCAACGGAGGCCTGTACATGCGCTGATGCGTCTGCAAGGGCCGAGGCGGCCGGGTCATTCCGGCCGCTCGTCCGACGGGCCCCATACTTCGGGCACGCGGCGCACGAGGGTCGGAGTAGACGAAGCGCCGAGCTTTTCCCTGATGCTCGCGCGATGCACGTCCACGGTTTTCACACTGATCGACAGGTCCGCCGCAATGACCTTGCTCGGCTTCCCCTCGATCAAACCGTGCAGCACTTCCTTCTCGCGCGACGTGAGCGAGTTGATCCGCTCACGCAGTTCGAGTTGGCGCATGTGTTTCGCGTGACGCTGGGACGCGAGTTTCATCGCGCGTTGAATGCGCTCGAGCATCTGCTGCGAGTTGTACGGCTTCTCGACGAAGTCGACTCGCACTCGGTCATGTTCGTGAAGACCACGCAGATTCGCGTGCGCGCCGACGGCGACAGCCTGATTTACTTCGACCGGAATTTTCTCCGGGTGCCGCGCGCGTGGAAGGGGCAATGAGTCATTTGAAGCGCTGCCGGCCAGCTCGGGCTCCGGCAGCGCTTACGTTGTCGCTCCGGACATGGCTCCCGTAAAACCTCACCATTGCCCGGACCTCCTGGAACTCCTCACCATTCGCACTACTTCAGCAACGCCATCTGCACGACCTTGACGATCACGAGCGCGATCGCGAGCAGCAGATAGCCGCGCAGCACGCCCATCCATACGCGTTTGGCGAGCGTCAGACGCGGCGGCGGCAGTTCGTCGAGCGGCGGCATGCGCCACGTGTTGCGCGCGTCCTTCGCATAGACCGGAGCCGGCTCGGCCGCGGACTCGCCGCGCAGCTTGCGCATCCCGAAGCTCGCCACATACCCGACGACCGCGAGCAACGTGCCGCCCGCCAGGACTTCGATGATCGTTTCCGCCGCGATGTCCGGATAGATCACCGACGCGGTCAGGACGATCGACAGCATCACGAGCACCCAGATCACCGCGCCGGTAAACAGATTGAGCTTCTTCGAATTGGCCCACGGACCGAGCACCGCGCGATCGTTGCACAGCAGCAGCAGGAACACGGTCGCGCTCGGCAGCAGTACCCCGGCGAGCGTCTGCACCGCTTCTGTCAACAGACCGAGCGGGCTGCCTGGAATCAGCACCAATGCCGCGGCGGCCGCGACGATCGCGAAGTACACGACGTAGAAGCCCTTCGCATCCGACACGCTACGGTGCAGCGAATGGCGGATCTTGAACACGTCGCCGATCGCATAGGCGGTCGATAGCGACACAGCCGCCGCGCCGATCACGCACGCGTCGAACAGCGCGATCGCGAACAGCACGGCCGAGGTACGCCCCGCGTATCTCTCGAGACCAGCGATCACACCGCCCGCGTCCGTGAAGTTGCCGAACCCGGGCCGTCCGTCGAACAGCGCCGCGCTGAACGAGATCATCGCGACCGCGCCGATCAGTACGAACACGATGCCGATCCACAGGTCGGCTTTTTCGTAGTTCATGAAGCGCGGCGTGATGCGCTTGTCGACCACATAGCTCTGCTGGAAGAACAGCTGCCACGGAGCAACCGTCGTGCCGACGATGCCGATTACGAGCAGCATCACGTCGGACAGCTTCGAGTGCGCGGGCCAGTTCGGAATGAAGAAGTCGCGCGCGATCTGGCCGACCGGCGGATGAATCGACACGAGCACCGGCACGAGCAGCAGGCTCAACACGCACAGCGCGACCGCGAAACGCTCGAAGCGGCGGAAGTCGCCGGTGCTGACGGCGGCCATCGTCAGCGCCGCGGCGATACACACGCCCGCGATCTTCGAGACGCCGAAGAAGTCGAGCACGAACGTGATGCCGATGAATTCCGTCACGATGGTTAGCGCGTTCAGCAGGAACAGATCGACGACGCTGAACGCGCCCCAGAACTTGCCGAAGCGCTCGAAAATAAGCCGCGCGTGGCCCACGCCCGTGACCGCACCGAGCCGCAACACCATCTCCTGATTGACGAACAGCACCGGCACCAGCAACAGCATGGTCCACAGCAACGTGGTGCCGTAGTTCTGTCCGGCCTGCGTGTAGATGCCGAATGCGCCCGCGTCGTTGTCGCCGACCATCACGATCAGACCGGGGCCGAGGATCGCGAGCAGCGTGCGCAGGCGTGCCCACCAGCTCGTGCGTGGCGCGATGTCATGGTGAGCGATCGTGCCGAGCGCGCCCTTGATATCGCCGACGTGTGCCGAATCGAGCACGGCGCTGCGCGCGGAGGAAATGTTCGTCGGAGTAGACATGTCGTTCTCTCCTGGTTGTATTTGTCGAAGGTCGGATCGCGAAACGCTATGCCACGCGCGACATCACGCGACGGCAGAAGGCGATGAACGGATGCGGTGCGTGTAGCACGAGCATGCCGTCGTAATGGGTGCGCGATTCCTGCACACGCGGGAACTGCGAAAGAAGGAGGCCGAATTGCATGAGGGATCTCCGTGCGCCGGTTTCGACGCGCTGGTGGAAAGCCAGCAGACACGGAGGCCGCGTATGTCCGGGCGCGGCGGTGGAGGTCTACTCGCTTTCCTCAGTTGATAGAACGGGGAAGCGGCATAAGGGATAACTGTCACTGTCGGGCATGGCGGCTCCTTGTCGGTGTGTAGCGGGGACTGCGTTCGAGCGTCTGAAGCGTTCGCTACGCACGTTCGCTACACACGTTCGCTACGCATGTGTTTATCCACGCGTTCGCGCGCATTGCGTTGAACGGTTTGCGTTGACTGACAACGCGCGCGCAAACGCGACCGCAAGCGCAAGGCTCGCGATGCGACGCCGTATCGGCGCGGGAACGCGCGTGAACGCGGCGTTCCTGTCATGCGGATACGACGTTACTTTAGGTGCACGGGAAGAAACTGCGGCGCGCACCGTCTGCCAACTGGCAAGACGGCGGCTGATGAAGAGAGCGCGGACGTCCTGCCGGTCAGGCAGCGAATCTGTTCGAAAGTCGGCTACTGCAGGTGTCCAAGGCATGAGCCCCATTGGTGATGATTTTTGAATTCTAGGGTTCGCCTTCCGCCGAGGTCAACCTGTTTCTTAAGCAGAGCAGAAAAAATGTGCGGCGCGCGACGGTGGGCACTTTGAATGACATGTGGGTCGAGGCCGATTTAGGGGGGAGGTCGAACAGGCGGCACCGATCCGTCCGGCCGATGCCACCACGCCGTGCTCACTGATTGGCGCGCCGTCGCTCGGTCAGCCGGTTATGCACGCTTCTGACGCCGCGAACCGATCGCGCGGCGTTGCCGGCTTGCGCGATTTGCGATTGCCGCGGCACGGTGCCGGTCAGCGTAACGACGCCGTGACGCGCTTCGACACGGATGTTCGCCGAATTGAGGTTCGTGGTGCGCGTGAAAGCGCGGCGGACGTCGCGGACGATTGCGCTGTCGGACCGGTTGTTGTTCCGGTTCGAAGCCGCCGGGACCGACTGGCTTTGCATCGACGCATCGTTCGGCATCTCGCGCGTCTGTGCGTTTGCATAGGTCGCGCAAGTCGCGATGGCCACCGCGAACAGTGCACCGAGGATTCTGCTCGCGCCGTTTGTTTTCATTCTTCCTCCTTTGCCGGTTTGTCAGGAACTGCCGTTCGAGCCGCGTGCTGCCAGCGGGGAAGAGGCGGTGCAACGCACTACCGCCTCGCGACGAGTCATCGACCGTCGGCCCCGATTATATTCTGCGGCGCACGCGCCGATACTGATAGGTGAGAAGATTCGGGAGCCGCCGAGGTGAGAATATGCGCACCTGTACGCGCACTTCAAAATTGAAGGTGAGGGAATTCGGGAGTCGCCCGGACGGCGCTACAAATTGCGAATGGTTTCCTGAGAAACTAATATCGCATTCCCAACCTTGCTTCCTTTTCGTCAGGTTTGCCCACGTCGATGCAACGTTTCCGTCAGAGGCGTCATGCGGTCAGACCGTCTGGCCGGAAGCCGGCGAAGGCGGCGCGCACAAGAGACAAAGGCGCTGCTCGAACCCGAGACGGTCGACGAAGACCGTCGCAATCATCTGATCGCGTTAAGCGATGCCGCACAGGCGCTCGTCCCCGAACTCGCGCAATTGGACGATCAGAACGACGACGAATTTTGCGGCCATCTGCCCGTGCAGGTTAGAACGGCGGTCGTCGACGCGATGAAGAACGTCGTAGCGGTGCGTGAGCTGAAGTACGTGCCGATCGAATGAACGTGGCGCGTGCATCGCGTCAAAGGTGAGGACTTTCGGGAGTCGCGCGCGGGCGGTTCTTTTGCAACTAACCGGCCGGGCCAGGAACGGCACAAACCGCGCGGCAAGAGGCTCGCGGGAATGCGCGCATTTATGCCTGTCAGCCATAGGTGAGGATATTCGGGAGCCGTCGATGCTGTATCGGGCGACGGCCTGTCGTGCGACGCACAAAACGCGCTTCATGCAGTCGCCAATCATGGCATCCGTCGCGGTGACCGTGCGCCGGCTGTGTAACGTAAGTCGTTGAATGTCCAGGCGATCTGCCGCGTACGCGGCCGGCATCGGCGAAGCGATCCGGCTGCGTTCGATCAAAGGTGAGGGATTTCGGGAGCGGTGTGTGAGCGCCGCAATGCGCTCGCTGAAATGCCTCCTCGAGTCCTCTTTTCACCTCAAAGGTGAGGCTTTTCGGGAGAAATGACGACGGTAGCAGGCGCCGATCCGCCACTGCTCCGTGCTTGAGGTGAGGATTTTCGGGAGCGCAAATACCCGACAGCAATAGCCCGTTCAGGCCGATTTCGCGATCTCGCGAATGTCCGCGACCGGCGTCTGCCCGAACGCATCGCTGAGCGCATAGTCGATCAGCTGCGCCGCGCATTGCTCGGGCGTCGACAGTTGGCCGTTGCGCTTCAGGTCGTCGAAGCGCTGGCGCATCGGGAACTGCTCTTCGCCGCTACCGCGAATTTGCGCCTGCATGTCCGTATCGATCACACCCGGCGCGAGGCTGCAGATGCGCAGCGCGCGATTCGCGTCGAGCGCGACGGCGCGCGCGTGATGATCGAGCGCGGCCTTGGTTGCGCAGTAGATGCTCCAGCCCGGATACGCGTTGCGCGCCGCGCCGCTCGAAATATGCACGATGCGGCGGTCGGTTGCGTCGACGGCCGCGGCGGCGAGCGCGCTCGCGAGCATCAGCGGCGTCGCGACGTTCAGGCTCACCGCGTCCGCGACGCTCGCGGCGTCCTGTCCTTCGATGGGCCCGATCGGCTGCATCATGCCCGCATTGTTGATCAGCAGCACCGTCTGCGCGCCGCGCACGAAGTTGCTCAGTGCGTCGGTGGCGATCCATTGCGCGACGCGTGCGGGCTCGGCCAGCGGCAGCTCGATCTCTTCGAGCCGCGCGGCAAAGCGCGCCTTCAGCGCGCCATGCCGCGAGCGCGACAGACCCAGCACCGTGACGTTGCGCGCGAGCAGTTGTTCGGCGAGCGCCGCGCCCAGGCCGCGCGTATGGCCGGTGACGATCGCGCGAATCGGAGAAGAGGAGGTCATGTCGTTCCTGGTGATCGTTGACGTGCAGAGTCGACGATTTTCTCACGCCGTATTCACAGCGGGCGAAAGCGCTCGCGATACCGCATCGGCGTCACGCCAAGCCGCTTCGTAAACACGATGCGCATGCGGTCGGCGGTGCCGAAGCCGCAATCGTAGGCGATCGTCTTCAGCGCCGCGGCGCTGCTTTCGAGCAGCTTGCGTGCGGCATCCACGCGCGCGCGTTCGACGAATTCATGCGGCGTCACGCCGGTTTCGTGCACGAACACGCGCGCGAAGTTACGCGCGCTCATGCCCGCGACGTCGGCGAGCTGCTTGACGGTGAAGCTGTCATGGATACGCGCCATCACGTGCGCCTGCACTTTCGCGGCGGGCGAGGTGTCGTCGGCGGGCGCGGTCAGATAGGGGCTGAATTGCGACTGACCGCCTTGCCGCTGCGCGAACACGACGAGCCGCTTGGCGACCGCGAGCGCGGTATGCGGACCGTGATCCTCGGCCACCAGCGCGAGCGACAGATCGATGCCGGCCGTCACGCCCGCAGAGGTGACCAGCGGCCCGTCGCGCAGATAGATGCGATCGAAGTCGACCCGCGCGCGCGAAAACTGCGCGGCGAGTTGCGCGGCGTGCTGCCAGTGCGTCGTCACGTGGCGCCCATCGAGCAGGCCCGCGTGACCGAGCGCGAAAGCGCCGGTGCAGATCGAGCCGTAGCGGGCGCAACGTGTCGCGACGTTGGCGAGCCAGTCGAGCAGGCGCGCGTCCGGCACTTCGTTGCGCGGTAGCGCGGGGCCGCCGGCGACGAGCGCGAGATCGAACGGTTCGCGCGACTGCTCGAAGGTCGCGTCCGCCACCAGCGTCATCCCGTTCGATGCGCGCAGCGGCGCCGGGTCCGCGGCCAGCAGCTTGACCTCGTAGTGCCGCGTGGGCGCGACGAAGCGGTTCGCTTCGGAGAACACGTCGACGGGACCGGCGACGTCGAGTGCCTGCACTCCTGGGAAGATCGCGATCGCGACGGTGGGCATCGGATGACTTCCTCTGACGGGGAACGTGAAGGGCACGCCGCGGCAGTCAACGCTGTGCGTTTGGCAGTGTTCAACGGCTCGCGGCAATTGTTCGCGGCGCCGCGCTGGCCAATACTGGATCGGTCGGACGCGCGGTCTCACAGGCAGGCGACAGGCATTGACATCACGGCGCGGACCAGCATACCAAAACGCGCTCTGAAGCCGCGGCGCGCGTCCGGTGGATTACTTTCACATTCACGTTCGCATATGAAGGAGTACGCCGCATGACTACGACGATCGCAGGTATCCAGATTCCCGACAGCATGATGGCGCGTGAAGCCACCGAGCTCGTGGGCGACACCGAAACGGAGTTGCTGTATCACCATTCGCGGCGCGTGTTTCTGTTCGGCGCGCTGGCCGGGCAACGCAAGCAGCTGAAGTACGACCCCGAACTGCTGTACATCGGCGCGATGTTTCACGACATGGGCCTCATCGCGCCATACAGCAGCGAGCAGGAGCGCTTCGAAGTGGACGGCGCGAATGCCGCGCGTGAATATCTGCGGCGGCATCGGATCGACGAGGACGACATCGAGCAGGTGTGGACCGCGATCGCGCTGCACACGACACCAGGCATTCCGCAGCATATGAAGCCGGTGATCGCGCTCGTCACGGCGGGCGTCGAAATGGACGTGCTCGGCCTCGCCTACGACGAATTCAGCGAACAGCAACGGGAGGAAGTCACGCATGCGCATCCGCGCGGCGCGCACTTCAAGGAAGGTATCATCGATGCGTTCGCGCACGGCACGATCCACAAGCCGCACACGACGTTCGGCAACGTGAAGGCCGACGTGCTCGCGCTGGAAGACCCGCATTATCATCGCGAGAATTTCTGCACGATGATTCTGGGTTCGGTGTGGAAGACGTGAAGGGCTGCTTGCGGCAGAAATGAGGTAGCGCGATAATGCATCGCTAATGCGATGCGTGGAGAGAACGATGAAAAGCGCTACTTTCCCGTCGGTTCGGGTCAAGCCCGAGCTGCGGGCCGCGGCCGAGGACGTGCTGCAGGACGGCGAAAGCCTGTCCAGTTTCGTCGAGCAGGCGATCCGCGACAACATCGCGCGGCGCCTGAATGTGCGTGAATTCGTCGTGCGAGGGCTCGAGTCGCGTGCTGAAGCGAAGCAAAGCGGCGACTACGTATCGGCCGACGACGTGCTCGCCGGTCTCGAAACGCGGCTCCGCGAAGCAAAAACGAAGGCCCGCGCGAAGAAGCACCGATGACGTATCAGGTTCGTTTCACACGCGCAGCGGCGGCGGACCTGCAGAGACTGTACGATTTCATCCTCGAGCGGGACGACGGGGATTTCCCGCTCGCCGAACGCGCGTTGCAAGCCATCCGCGATGGTATCGCCACGCTGCGCACATCGCCGTTCACTTGCCGAAAGGTTCAGCGCGATACGCCGTTTTTGCGCGAGCTGCTGATCCCATTCGGTCGGGCGGGCTACGTCGCGCTGTTCGAGATCGACGACAACCAAACCGTGACCGTGCTGGCGGTGCGCCATCAGCTAGAGGATGATTATCACTGACCGAACTTTCGTCGCCGCGCCATGGTCATCAAAAACCTTCTCCGTAAGCTCGACCTCACCACGCTGCAGCTCTTTCTCGCCGTCTTCGAAGAAGGTACGCTCACGCGTGCCGCCGAGCGCGAGGCGATCGCCGTGTCGGCCGCCAGCAAGCGGCTGGTCGAACTCGAACAGGCGGTCGGCGCGTCGCTATTCCAGCGCAACGCGCGCGGCATGACACTGACGCCGGCCGGCGAAACGCTGTTGCATCACGCGCGCCGGGTGCTGCGCGACATCGAGAGCATCGGCATCGAACTGGCCGGTCATGCTAGCAGCGTGCTCGGCTATGTGCGGATGATGGCGAACCTGTCGGCGATCGTCGAATTTCTGCCTGAAGATCTGCGCGCGTTCCAGTCGTTGCACGAGCGCGTGAAGGTCGATCTCGAGGAGCGGCCGAGCGGCGGCGTCGTCAAAGCCATCGACGAAAGCCTCGCCGATCTCGGCATCTGTTCCGGCGACGCCGATACGCGCGAGCTGCACGTCGAGCACTACCTACGCGATTCGCTCGTGATCGTGATGCGCGACGATCATCCGCTCGCGGCACGCACGAGCATCGCGTTCGCCGAAACGCTCGATGGCGATCACGTCGGCCTGCATTCGGCGAGCTCGATCAACGCGCGCACCCACCTCGCGGCGCGCCAGGCCGGCAAGCCGCTGCGCCTGCGCATCCACGTGCCGGGCTTCGATGCGGTGTGCCGGATGGTTCAGGCTGGCATGGGCGTCGGCGTGCTGCCGCAAAAGGTGTATCAACTGATGGGCCGCCCGCTCGGCCTCGTCGGCATGCCGCTCGACGACGATTGGGCCGAGCGCAGCCTCGTGCTCGTCGCGCGCGACGTCGATGCGTTATCGCCGGTGAGCCGGCTGCTGTTCGATCATCTGCGTTCGGTGCATGGTGGTGGTCGGGCGCCTGTCGGACGCCAGCAGCGAGCGGCGCAAGTTCGTGTTCGGGCTGCTGTTGATGTCGGCGCTCGGCTTCTTCGCCGCGGGATTCTTCGACAAGCAGACCACCTTGCTGGTGGTCGCGCTTGCCGTGATGGGCGCGGGCGTGGTCGCGTCCATCCCGGCATTCTGGGCGCTGCCGCCAAAGCGGCTGACGGGCGCGGGCGCCGCGGGCGGTATCGCGTTGATCAACACGCTCGGGCAACTCGGCGGGATCGTGAGCCCGGTGATGGTCGGACGTGTGAAGGATCTGACCGGCAGCACGACGCCCGCGCTGTATGTGATCGGCGCGATGAGCGTGGTGCGCGCGCTGATCGTGCTGTATGGGTTGCCGGAGTCGTTGCGCAGTCGTGAAACGACGCAGTGAAATCGAGGGTGGAGGGCGCGGCCGTTGGTTTGCATCGCGTGAGGTGCCGCGCCGCTGCCCGCTCCCGCATCCGCGCACGATAGGCCTGCCGTATCAAACACTTGGCTGGCCTGTGCGCAGGTTGTCCACAAGCTTGTTCCCAAATTATGTGGACAACTGGACTTCGAGGTCGGCGCGAGTGAAACGGCATCCTTGCGAAGCCCACTCGCCAGTATCACGGACTCCATAGCGACGCTCACTGCCTACGCGTGCACCGCGCGCGGATAGTTCTCATGCTTCAAGCACTTAAGCTCGCTGTGCGAAGGTTGTCCACAGGCTTGCCAACAATTTAGGTGGACAAGTTTTGTTGCCGACGGAGTGGCGAGGAGCGGGATTCGGCATCAGTTGTCCGCATCACGCCTTCAACCCGGAGGCCGAAGCGACCACCTCCTCCTGCACCTGCACCTGCAAAACCGCATCCCGCTTATCGAGCAGATGCTGCCGCAAAATCGCGCTGAGCTTCTTGCCGTCGCGAGCCTCGAGCGCCTTCAGCATTTCATCGTGATCGTGAATCGCGCGGTCCCACTTCGGCGTCTGATAGTTCGAGCGAAAGCGCAGCGCCTGCAGCCGCCGGTTGACCGACACATACGTCTGCCGCAGCGCCGAATTTCTCGCCGCTTCGTTGATCTTGTCGTGGATCGCCTGGTTGCGACTGTAGTAGCCCGGCAGATCGTTCTGCGCACGGCACGCCAGCATCGCGTAATGCAGCGCCTTGATCTCTGCGAGTTCGGCCGCGGTGATGCGCTCGGCCGCGAGTTCGCCGGAAAACGCTTCGAGGCCGCTCATTAGCTCGAAGGTCTCACGCACCTCCGCTTCCGACATCTTCGATACCGACGCGCCCCGGTTCGGCGAAATCTCGATCAGACCTTCGGAAGCCAGCACCTTCAGCGCCTCGCGCAGCGGCGTGCGCGAAATGCCGAGCGTTTCGCACAACTCCCGCTCGTTCAGTTTCTTGCCGGGCTCCAGCGCTCCCTCGACGATAAAGCGGCGGATGTGCTCCACCACCGTGTCGTGCAGGCGCTGACGCTCGACCTTCGGCATCAGCGGGGCAGCGGTCAGACCCGCGTCGAGATCCGAATTTTGCATACAAAAATCCTCAGCTTCACATGGATTGGATTTTATCGGAACCATATCGATTAGTTAATCCATGCGCACACGCGGGTAAACACGGGCCTTAGAGGCCAATTTTCGTCTTGGGAGCGTCACGGTTCATCTGATATAGTTTTTTGCATGCAAAATTCAATTGGAGGACTCTGATGCTGAAGCTAGATTTTCATCCCGCTGGCCGTCACTTCCTGCAGATTCCGGGGCCGAGTCCGGTGCCGGATCGCATCCTTCGCGCGATGAGCTATCCGACCATCGACCATCGCGGACCCGAATTCGGCGAGCTGGGTCTCAAGGTGCTCGACGGCATCAAGAAGATCTTCAAGACGCAGCAGCCGGTCGTCATCTATCCGGCGTCCGGCACGGGCGCATGGGAAGCCGCACTGTCGAATACGCTGAGCCCCGGCGATCACGTGCTGATGTTCGAGACCGGCCACTTCGCGACGTTGTGGAAAAAGATGGCCGAGAAGCTCGGCCTGAAGCCCGAATTCCTGGGGCTGCCAGGCATCGAAGGCTGGCGGCGCGGCGTGCAGCCGCAGATGATCGAAGAGCGTCTGCGCGCCGACACGCAGCATGCGATCAAGGCGGTCTGCGTGGTGCACAACGAAACCTCGACCGGCGTCACGTCCGACATCGCCGCCGTGCGTCGCGCGATCGACGCCGCGGACCATCCGGCGCTGCTGCTCGTCGACACGATCTCCGGTCTCGCGTGCGCTGATTATCGTCATGACGAATGGGGTGTCGACGTGACCGTGTCGGGCTCGCAAAAGGGCTTGATGCTGCCGCCGGGCATCAGCTTCAACGCGATCTCGCCGAAGGCGATGGCCGCCAGCCAGCACGCGAAGCTGCCGCGCAGCTTCTGGGACTGGGCGGAAATCGTCGACATGAACAAATCCGGCTACTGGCCGTACACGCCGAACACGAACCTGCTGTACGGGCTGCATGAAGCGATCGAAATGATTCTCGGCGAAGGGCTGGACAACGTGTTCGCGCGTCACGAGCGGCTTGCCGAAGCGACGCGCCGCGCGGTGCGCGCGTGGGGGCTCGAAATCCAGTGCGCCGATCCCGCCGTCTATAGCCCGGTGCTGACGGGCGTGATGACGCCCGACGGTGTCGATGCCGATGCGGTGCGCAAGCTGATCTACGAACGCTTCGACATGTCGCTCGGCACGGGCCTCGGCAAGATGAAAGGCCGCATGTTCCGCATCGGCCATCTTGGCGATTGCAACGATCTGATGCTGCTCGCGACACTGGCTGGCTGCGAAATGGGTCTGCGGCTTGCTGGCGTGCCGCTCAAGGAAAGCGGCATGCCGGCCGCGATGGAGTGGCTGAGCCAGGCACCGAAGACGTCGGGATTGAAGGCCGCGGCCTGATTGTCGGGCGCAGGGAGCGCTTCCCTCATCGAGCCGCGCGCAGAACGCGGCCAGAACAACATGCAATGCGTCCATAGCGGCTCTCGCGGCCGACGGGCGACGGACGCAGCGCGCCACTTCAGGCGCGCCGTCGACACATGCCATGGAGAGAGACGATGAAGCGGTTTCGTTTGACCAGTGCGACCAGTATCGTTCTAGTGATGCTCTGCATCATGTACTTCATCACGTACCTCGATCGCGTGAACGTCAGCACCGCGGCGGCGGGTTTCGGCAAGGAATTCAATCTCACGCATACGCAGGTCGGGCTCGTGTTCTCGGCCTTCGCGTATCCGTATCTGCTGTTTCAGGTGATCGGCGGCTGGGTCAGCGATCGCTTCGGCGCGCGACGCACGCTGCTGTTCTGCGGCGCCATCTGGGGTCTCGCGACGGTGCTCACGGGCTTCGCGGGCGGGCTCGCTTCGTTGCTCGCCGCGCGGCTCGTGCTCGGTTTCGGTGAAGGCGCGACGTTCCCGGCCGCAACGTCGGCGATGTCGCGCTGGGTCGCGAAAGAAAAGCGCGGCTTCGCGCAGGGCATCACGCACGCGGCGTCGCGAGTCGGCAACGCGGTCGCGCCGGCGCTCATCGTGATCGTGATGACCAACTGGGGCTGGCGCGAATCGTTCTTTATCTGCGGCGCGCTGAGTCTGGTGTGGGTGGTCACGTGGGCGCTCACGTTCACCGAGCATCCGAAAGATCATCCGCGCATCACGGCCGAGGAACTCGCGGTGCTGCCCACGCCGAAGCCGAAAGTCTCCGGCCTGCCGTGGGGCAAGCTGTTTCGCCGCATGACGCCGGTCACGATCGTCTACTTCTGCTACGGCTGGACGCTGTGGCTGTTCCTGAGCTGGATTCCGCTGTACTTCCTGCATAACCACAATCTGCAATTGAAGAAGTCGGCGATCTTCGCGTCGGTCGTGTTCTTCGCGGGCGTGATCGGCGACACGCTCGGCGGCATCGTCACCGATGCGATCTTCAAGCGCACCGGCAGCCTCAAACGCGCGCGCAGCTGGATGGTGTCGGTGTGCATGCTGTTCTGCCTGCTGTCGCTGATTCCTCTGATGTTCACGCATGACCTGACGCTGTCGATCGCCTGTCTCGCGTCGGGCTTCTTCTTCGCCGAGATGACGATCGGCCCGATGTGGGCGATCCCGATGGATATCGCGCCGGAATTCTCCGGCACCGCGAGCGGCATGATGAACACGGGCTCGGCGCTCGCCGCGATCATCTCGCCGGTGATGGGCGGCTTTCTGATCGACCGCTTTGGCAACTGGGATCTGCCGTTCGTGGGCAGCATGTTGCTGATGGGCATCGGCGTCGTGCTCGCGTTCCGCATGCAGCCCGAGAGCCGCTTCGAAGTTGGCGCGTCGGAGAAGGCGCACGTTTCCACCCGGATGGGCGTGTAAAACATGACTTCATCATTGAGTCAGCTGCTTGCCGATGCGCGTCGCAATCGCACGGTGCTCGATACGTTGCCGCCGGAGCTGCTTCCTTCCGATGCCGACGCGGCCTACGCAATCCAGCACGAAATCTTGAGCGCGTGCGGCGCGCGAATCGGCGGTTGGAAGATCGGCGCGAAATCGGCGAGCGGACCGATTCAAGGCGCGCCATTGCCCGACACCGATCTGCACGCCGACGGCGCGCGTCTGTCGCGCGAAGGCTTCGCGCCGCTCGGGCTCGAACTCGAAGTCGCGTTCCGTTTCGGCCGGCGTTTCGAGCCGTCCACGAAACCGTACCGCGAGGACGAAGTGCTCGCGGGCATCGGCTCGATCGGCGCGACCATCGAGATCGTCGCGAGCCGCCATGCCGCGTGGCCCGCCATCGACAAACTCGCGCAGCTTGCGGACCTGCAAAATCACGGCGCGCTGATCGTCGGTGAATTCACACGGTATCGCGAGGATTTTCCGTTCGTCGCGCCGTCGCTGCGCTTCGCGTTCAACGGAGGCAATGTCGTCGAAACGACGCCCGCGAATCCGGCCGGCGATCCGCGGCGGCTGTTGACGTGGCTCGTCAATCACGCGAGTTCGCGCGGCATTGCGGTGACGCCGGAGATGGTGATCACCGCCGGTTCGTACACCGGCATGTTCTTTCCGCGCGAGGCGGGCGAGGTGAGCGGGCATATCGAAGGACTCGCGCCCGTGCATCTGACGCTGTACTAGGTAATTCGAGCTGCGTGGTTCAGGCGCGCTCCTCACAGGCCGACGAAATGACGAATCCCACTGCGGGCTTGCTCGTCAAGCCGATCCATCTGGTCCCCTCCGCCGCGCGCGCAACGAGTCCGCTCGCGCAGCATCTGCGCAAAGCGCTGCGCGGCGACGTGCTGTTCGATCTCGCCAGCCGCGGCCGCTACGCGACCGATGCGTCGATCTATCAGATCACGCCGGTCGGCGTCGTGGTGCCGCGCGATCAGGACGATCTGCGCATCGCGCTCGAGATCGCGCGCAGCGAGAAAGTACCGCTGCTCGCGCGCGGCGCGGGCACGAGCCAGTGTGGGCAGACGGTCGGCGAAGCGCTGGTGGTCGATACGAGCAAGTGGCTCAACAACATCGTCGCGTTCGATGCCGACGCGCGCACCGTGACGGTCGAGCCCGGCGTCGTGCTCGATCATCTGAACGCGTGGCTGAAGCCGCATGGACTGTGGTTCCCGGTCGATGTATCGACGGCTGCCCAGTGCACGATCGGCGGCATGGCCGGCAACAACTCGTGTGGCTCGCGCTCGATCGAGTACGGCAACATGGTGCACAACGTCGACGCGATCGACGCGATTCTCGCCGACGGCAGCGAAGCGCGCTTCGCGTCGCTGCGCGAGCCGCTGCAAGGTGAGCGCTTGCAGCAGATCGTTGCGGGCGTCACGCGGATCGCGCAGCGCGAGCGTGACGAAATCATCGCGCGCGTGCCGAAGGTGCTGCGCCGCGTCGCGGGCTACAACATCGATCTGTTCGATTGCCAGAATCCGCGCGCCTATACCGATGACGGCAGCGCGAACCTCGCGCATCTGCTGGTCGGCTCGGAAGGCACGCTCGCATTCAGCCGGCAGATCACGTTGAAGCTCGCGCCGCTGCCCGCGCACAAGGCGCTTGGCGTGGTCAACTTTCCGACCTTCCGGCAGTCGATGGCGCTCACGCAGCACATCGTCAAGCTGAAGCCGGTCGCTGTCGAACTCGTCGATCGCACGATGATCGATCTCGCGTTGAGCAATCCCGCGTTTCGGCCGGTGATCGGGAAGGCGCTGGTCGGCGAGCCGCAGGCGATTCTGCTCGTCGAATTCGCGGGCGAGGATCGCGACGCGCAGCTCGCGTCGCTGAAGCAGCTCACGGAGTTGATGGGCGAGTTGGGCCTGCCCGATGCGGTCGTCGAGATGCCGGACGCAAATGCGCAAAAAGCGCTGTGGGAAGTGCGCAAGGCTGGTCTCAACATCATGATGAGCATGAAGGGCGACGGCAAGCCGGTGTCCTTCATCGAAGATTGCGCGGTGCCGCTCGAACATCTGGCCGACTACACGAGCCGGCTGACCGACGTGTTTCATCGCCACGGCACCGAAGGCACGTGGTACGCGCATGCGAGCGTCGGTACGCTGCACGTGCGGCCGATTCTCGACATGCGCCGCGACGGCGCGACGAAGATGCGCGCGATCGCCGAGGAAGCGGCCGCGCTCGTGCGTGAGTACAAGGGCGCGTATTCCGGCGAGCATGGCGATGGGCTATGCCGTGGCGAATGGGTTGCGTGGCAATACGGGCCGCGGCTCAACCAGGCGTTCAGCGAGATCAAGGCGTTGTTCGATCCGGACAACCGCTTCAATCCCGACAGGATCGTGCGTCCGCCGAAGATGGACGACGCGCGCAATTTCCGCTTTGCGCCGGGCTATCGCGAACAGCGCATCGAAACGGCGCTCGACTGGTCGACGTGGAACGTGAAGCGCGACCCGCTGACGGGAGAAGAAAGCGCGCCCGGCAGCGGCGACGATCTGAGCGGCGGCCTCGCGAAAGCGGTCGAGATGTGCAACAACAACGGCCACTGTCGCAAGTTCGACGCGGGCACGATGTGCCCGAGCTATCGCGTGACGAAGGACGAGCAACATTTGACGCGCGGGCGGGCCAACACGTTGCGGCTCGCTATTTCGGGGCAGCTCGGCGAAAGCGGGCTCGCGAGCGATGACGTGAAGGAAACGCTCGACCTGTGCGTATCGTGCAAGGGCTGCAAGCGCGATTGCCCGACCGGCATCGATATGGCGAAGTTCAAGATCGAGGCGCGGGCGGCGCGTGTCAAGACGCATGGGGTGCGGCTGCGCGACAGGCTCGTCGCGTTCATGCCGCGCTATGCGGGCGCGGCGAGCCGCATGCCGAGGCTGCTGGCGCTCGCGGACAACGTGCCGGTGCTGTCGACGTGGTTCAAGCGCTCGGTCGGCTTCGCGACCGAGCGGAGTTTGCCGCGGTTCAAGAAGGCGTTTCTGGCCGATGCGGTGTCCGCGAAGCCTGCACGCAACGCCGCGCAGGCGTCCGCGCTGAAAGAAGTCCTGCTGTTCGTCGATACTTTCAACAATCACCTCGAGCCCGACAACGCGCGCGCCGCGCAACAGGTGCTCGAAGCGGCGGGCTACACGGTCCACTTCAATGCACGCCCGGGAGAGCGTCCCGTGTGTTGCGGCCGCACGTTTCTGGCGGCGGGTCTCGTCGACGAAGCGAAAGAGGAAGCGCGGCGCATGCTCGAGCTGTTCAGGCCGTTCGTCGAACGTGGCGTGCCGGTGGTGGGGTTGGAGCCATCGTGTCTGCTGTCGTTGCGCGATGAATTCCTGCAGTACGGTTTCGGCGAAGAGGCGCAGCGCCTCGCGCAGCACGCGTTTCTATTCGAGGAATTCCTCGTGCGCGAAGAAAAGGCCGGACGATTGCAGCTCGAATTGAAGCCGCTGCCGATGCAGCAGGCACTCGTGCACGGCCACTGCCATCAGAAGGCGTTCGACGCATTCACGCCGGTGCAGACCGTGCTGGAGTGGATTCCCGAATTGAAGGTATCGACGGTCGAATCGTCGTGCTGCGGCATGGCCGGCAGCTTCGGCTATGAAGCGGAGCACTACGCGAGCTCGCAGGCGATGGCCGAGCTGTCGCTGCTACCCGCGGTGCGCAAGCTGGACGCGGCCACGCTGATGGTCGCCGACGGCACTAGCTGCCGGCATCAGATTCACGACGGCGCGGGCGTCGACGCGATCCACGTCGCGCGCGTGCTGGCGATGGCGCTGCGATGACACGGAGCTAACCGCAAAAGCGAAACTCAAACGCGAATCTCAAACACCGATAGCCTGCCGGAAGCCACTCGGCGTCACCCCGACAGCCTCGCGAAACCGGTGACTAAAGTGACTCGCGTTTGCATAGCCACACTGCCCGGCGATCTGCGTGAGCGGCAACGTCGTCGTGCGCAGCAGCGTGCGCGCGCGATCGAGCCGCTGCCGCGCGATCCAGGCGGCGGGCGGCAACCCGAACGACTCGCGAAACATCCGCGCAAGATGAAACTCCGACAGCGCCGCGACACCCGACAGCTCCCCAAGCGTCAACGGCTGCGCAAGATGAATGTCGATATAGTCGCGCAGGCGGCGCCGCGTCGCGGCCGACAGCCCGCCTTTCAGCGCCACGTTCGCGCGCCGTACGCCCTGGCCGCGCAATAGCAGGCTCAGCACTTCGTGCGCGGTCTCGTTGGTGCGCAGCAGACCGTCGGGACTTTTCCACTCCTCGTTGACGAGCGACTGACACAGACTCGCAATGCGCGGGTCCTCGAAATAGGTGCGATCGGCGAGCGTCAGTTCGCGCGGTTCGCGGTCGAGCTCCTGCACCGCGCGTCGCGTGAAGTGCTCGGGCAGGAAGTACAGATGCATGAAGTGCATGTGGCCGCGCACCCACCAGCGCGATTCGTGATCGCCGGGCAGTGCGCACAGCCGCGACGGCGCGCCGTAGTGGCCCGGCATTTTCTGGCGCTCGGTGCGATAGCCGCCGTCCAGATAGCACGACAGCGTGTGATGGCCGGGCCGTTCGTAGACGGTCTCGTCCTCCTTCGTGTCGCGAGTCCATAGCGCGATCGCGAGTCCGTCGCCGAGCCACGCGAAGCGGTCCAGATGCGCGTTCGCACTGGCGAGCGTGTGACAGACCGACTGCAGGCCAAAAGGCATGCCGGCGGTGGATATCACGGGGACGGACGGGGTGGGGTTCACGGCGGCGCGCGGAGGTTTTCCGGTGTACGGTGGTGGTTGAGCGGCCAGTATACGGCGCGTCCCGTCAGCCCGCGCATCGGCGCGAAAAAGTGCGCAATTTTGGACAATTGCGGGCGGCGGCGCGGTTCCATAGTCGGGCTTTCTTCCATGCTGCGCGTCATCGCAGTCCGTCATTGCAGTCTGAGGCCCGACCATGAATCTCCTCCTTTATGCCATCACCGTGCTGATCTGGGGCACCACGTGGATCGCAATCAAATGGCAACTCGGCGCGGTGCCGCCACCGGTATCGATTGCATGGCGTTTCTGGATCGCCGCGCTGCTGATGTTCGCACTGGCGCGCATCATGCGCCGCCCGATCTGGCCGCCGCGCGACGCCTGGCGCTACCTCGCCGCGCAGGGTCTCGCGCTGTTCTGCCTGAATTTCCTGTGCTTCTACTACGCCGAACAGCTCGTGCCGAGCGGGCTCGTCGCGGTGGTGTTCTCGACCGCGCCGCTGCTGAACTCGATCAACGGGCGGCTGTTCATGGGCCGGCCTCTGCCGCCGAGCGCGATTGCGGGTGCGTTGCTCGGGCTCGTCGGCATCGTCTGTCTGTTCGTGCAGCAGATGGCCGGGCATCTCGGCGATCACACCGCATGGCTCGGGCTCGGCGTCGCGTTTCTCGGCACGCTGTGCTTCTCGGCCGGCAACCTGCTGTCGAGCCGCATGCAGTCGATGGGCCTGCATCCGTTCGCGACCAACAGCTGGGCGATGCTGATCGGTGCTGCCGTCCTGACGCTCGGTAGTCTGTTCGCCGGCTATTCGTTCGCGGTGGAACCGTCGGCGCGCTATCTCGGTGCGCTCGCGTATCTCGTGGTGTTCGGCTCGGTGATCGGCTTTACGGCGTACCTGATGCTCGTCGGCCGTATGGGCCCGGAGCGGGCCGCCTATTGCACGGTGCTGTTTCCGATCGTCGCGCTCGCGGCATCGACGCTGTTCGAGGGCTATCGGTGGTCAGCGCTCGCGGTGGTCGGTCTAATGCTCGTGGTGGCCGGCAATCTGGTGGCGTTCGATCTGACGCGGCGGATTTTCGAGCGTCGCCGGGCGGCGCGTACATGATGAGCGTCTCGCTCAAGGTGAGGATTTACAGGAGCAGAAAAAAGCAACTGAATCGCTGATCGGTGAGTCTTTACGGGAACCGGTTTTTACCGGTTTCGTGAAGGAAAGATTGTGTCGGAAACATGATTCGATGCAAATGGAATGAATTGGACGAATCGGCATTCGATAATCATTTTTTCATCAATAAATTTACTATTTTTATATGAGAGGATAAAACGCCAAATCTGATGTGCGCGTCTCGCGCCTCGCAAGGACCGACTGCCGTGAAGCCTTTCTCCCGCCTTGGCTTGGCCGTGGTGTTAATCCACAGCCTGATCTCGCCGAATGTTTCCGCGCAATCTCAATTGAATTACACGACCTCATGGATCGGTAATAGTTTCGGATTCGGCGACGGCAAATGGATGCAGCAGGATATTCAGGCCATTAGCGTCGGCGCCAATGGCACCGTTTATACGAATGCGCCGTGGGACGAAAGCGGCAGTGAAATCGCCGCCTATCGCGCGGGCGACAAGCTCGCGGTGGCCGGTTCGACGCATGGCTGGGGCGCGGCCGGCGGCGACGCGGTGGCCGTCAACCAGACGTACCTCTATGCGGCGATGTCGATCGGCAATGAGAACAATGCGCTGGTCGGCGCCGACTATCCGCCGGCCAATCAGACCTGGTACGGCATCACGCGACGCACGCTTGCGAATCTCGCGACCGGCGCGCCGTTTTCCGGCGGCATCGGCAATAGCGCGAACGCGACGAAGAACAGTTTCGTCGCGATCGATACGGTGAAGACTGGCACCGACGCGAGCATTCGCGGCCTCGCCGCAACCGACAGCGAGCTCTACGTGGCCGACACGTACGGCAACCGGATCGCCGTGTACGACGCGCAGTCCATGCAGCCGCTGCGTTCGTGGAGCGTCGCGTCGCCGGCCCGCATCGCGATCGACACCGACTCGACGCTGTGGATCATCAGCGCCTTCGGCACAGCCAATCTGAGCATCCTGCACTACCGCGCCGACGGCACCGCGCTCGCCGGTCCATTGACGCTGCCCGCCGGCACCGTGCCGAGCGACCTCACAGTGACGCCATCCGGCCAACTGCTGGTCGCCGACAACGGCGTTTCGCAGCAGATCCTCGTGTTCAACAAGGGCGCTGGCGGCCAGATGCAGGCGGGCACGTCGATCGGCACGCGCAACGGCATTTTCCACCCGGTGCGCGGCGTGCCCGGCGATACGCGTTTCAACGGCATCACCGGCATCGGCGTCGACGCGGCCGGCAATCTGTACGTCGCGCAAAACGGCGAGGGACCGCGCGCGCTCGGCTCTGCATCCGTAGGGCAGGGCGCAGTGCTGGAGAGCTACGTGTACGGCACGCGCGTGCTCAACTGGCGGCTCTACGGTCTGAGCTTCGTCGATAGCGGCGCGTTCGACCCGGCCACGCCCGCTTCCATCTACACGGGCTCGAAGCGCTTCACGCTCGATTACAGGCAGCCGGTCGGCCACGAATGGTCATATGAGGCGTTCACGCTCGATCGCTTCGATTACCCCGACGATCCCGCCTTTCACGAGCCGCGCGGCGTGCGTGGCGAACCGATGGTGCGCAGATTCGATGGCCAGCGCTTTCTCTATACGCTCGATCCGGGCGCGCACTATCTGAACGTCTATCGCTTCGATGCCGCGCATGGCGAGATCGCGATACCGTCGGGGATGCTCGCGCAGAATCCGCTGCCCGGCGCATGGCCCGCCGCGCAACCGACGTACGGCGAATGGCTGTGGCGCGACAGCAATGGCAATGGCGCCGTCGACGCGAGCGAGATCAGCGGCAATCCGTCGACCGGCAGCACGGTCGGCGACGGCTTCTGGTGGGTCGACGAACCCGGCAACGTGTGGCTTGCCACGCCATTGAGCGGCGTGCGCGAGATGCCGCTGCAAGGTCTCGACTCCGCCGGCAATCCGATCTACACGTACGCGAGTGCGAAGATGTTCGCGATGCCCGCGCCATTCACGCGGCTCGCGCGGCTCGTCTACGTCGCAGCGACCGACACGATGTATCTGTCCGGTTTCACGAGTGCGATTCCGTGGGACCCGACGCACTGGAAGGAAGCGGGTCCGGTGCTGGCCCGCTACGACAACTGGAGCAGCGGCAACCCGACGCTGACATACACGGTCTCGTTGCCGTGGAACACGCAAAGCGATCCGCAGACCACCACGGTCGGCGTCGCGGTGGCGGGCAACTATATCTTCGTTGCCGAGCTGTACACCGATCGCATCGACGTCTACGACGCGCGCAACGGCACGGCGGTCGGTTACATGACGCCGGGCGCGAGCGTCGGCGGCACGAGCGGCTGGGTCGACGTGTATCTCGGCATCAGCGCGGTGCAGCGCGATAACGGCGAGTACGTGGTGCTGGTCGAAGACGACGCGCGCGCGAAGCTGCTGATGTATCGCTGGACGCCTTGACGTGGATCGCTGTCGCGCCGAACACGAATAGACGGCGGCGCACGATCGGTATATAACAACTTTACCGATGCACTCAATGGAGCGATGTTCGATCATGACGCAAGACGTTTCTCCCAAGCCGCCCTCCGACGATCGTCCCGAGATCGAGCAGCTCGACGCGGCGCTCAGTCACGTCGATCAACAGGTGTCGTCAGGCGGCATTGCATCGGGCGCCGCGAAAGGCATTGTGTACAGTCTGATCGAAACGCTCGGCGCGCTGGTCGGCGATCCCGATCTGCCGGAGCACGCACGTTCGGGTTACGAGGGACTGCTGGAGGCCGCGCGCGAGTTGCGCGCGAAGTTGGAGCGCTGAGTGGACCGCTGAACGCGCGGGTCCGCGCCGGCGCAGCCATCGTGCCGTCTGCTATACAAAAGCGCACTGTGTAACTCACCGTGCGCTTTTTTTCATGCTCTCTGAGGCTCACGCCCCGAGCGCCACCTCTTCACCGCTCGTCTGCGCCAGCAACTGGTGAATCTGCGCGACCACGGCCGCGCCTTCGCCGACCGCCGCGGCCACGCGTTTCGTCGACCCGGCACGCGCATCGCCGATCGCATAGACTCCTTCGACCGTGGTCCCGAGGTCGCACGCGGTGGCCGAGCCATCCGCGCTGATGCCGGTCAGCACGAAGCCTTTCGCGTCGAGCTGCACGCCGCAGGTACGCAGCCATTCAGTGTTCGGGTCCGCGCCGGTGAACAGAAACAGATGCCGGGTGTCGAAGTGATCGACGCCGCCGGGCAGCGGCCGCTTCAGCGCGACCGACACGAGCCCGTCCTCATCGCCTTCGAGCCGGCCGACTTCCGAATTCGGATGCACGAACACGTTCGGCAGCGAGCGGATGCGGTCGATCAGATAGCGCGACATGGTCGCCTCGAAACCGCTGCGGCGGATCAGTACGTGAACCTTGGCCGCGTGCGTCGCCAGATAGACAATCGCCTGGCCGGCCGAATTGCCGCCGCCAACCAGCACGACCTCCTGGCGCTTGCACAGCTTCGCCTCGACCGGCGACGCCCAGTAGTAGACGCCGCGTCCGTCGAAGCGCTCGAGCCCGTCGAGCGCCGGGCGCCGGTACACGGCGCCGCTCGCGATCACGATCGCCTGCGCGCTGATGTGGCCGCCGCATTTCAGCTCGAGCCGATACGGCGACTGCCCGCAATGCAGCGCTTTCACGTTGACTGGGATCGCCACGTGCGCGCCGAACTTCTGCGCCTGCACGAACGCGCGGCCGGCGAGCGCCTGGCCCGAGATGCCGGTCGGAAAGCCGAGGTAGTTTTCGATGCGCGAGCTCGCGCCCGCCTGGCCGCCCGGCGCGCGGCTGTCGAGCACGATCACCGAAAGCCCTTCGGAGGCCGCGTACACCGCGGCGGCAAGTCCCGCCGGCCCCGCGCCGACGATCGCGACGTCGTACACGTACGTGTCGTCGAGATCGGGCAGCATACCTAAGCGAGTGGCAAGCTCGGGCATGCTCGGATGACGCAGCACCGAGCCGTCCGGGCAGATCACGAGCGGCAGGTCCTCGCGCTGCGCGGCGAACTGCTCGATCAGACGCAGCGCGTCTTCGTCGCGTTCGTCGAGTACCGAATGAGGATGGCCGTTGCGCGACAGGAAGCCTTGCAGCATCACGAGCCGCGCGTCGCTGCTATCGCCGACGAGGATCGGCCCGCCCGCGCCCTTTTCGATCAGCGACACGCGCCGCAGAATCAGCGCGCGCATGATGCGCTCGCCGAGTTCCGCTTCGGCGACGAGCAGCGCGCGCAGGCGGTCGGGCGGAATCAGCAGCGCTTCGACGGCGCCGATCGCGAGGCCGTTCACGAGCGCGGGCTTGCCCGACAGTTGCCCGACCTCGGCCAGAAAATGTCCGGCGCCATGCTCGCCGATCAAGACTTCGCGGCCGATGCCGTCACGCTGATAGACCTTCACGCGTCCTTCGAGCAGAACGAACATGCCGGGCCCGGTGCGCCCGGTCTCGAACAGCAGTTCGCCGGACTTCCAGTGACCGACCTCGCCGAAGCGGCGCAGCCGGTCGATCTCCGCGCAGCTGAGCGCGGGAAACATCTGGTGCATGCGCGTCGACAGCGACGAAAACGGCGCGTCGGCGACGACCCCCTGCTGTCCTTCCACCTCTTGAGTCGAAACGTCCTGAGTCGAAAGCATTGAACCGCTCCTTCGATATTCATTGCACGATTGAACGCGAGGCAACGCGATGCGCGCTCGCACGCCGGGACGAGCCGTGCCGCGCGCGTCAGGCGGACGATGCCGCCGCTGATTACGGCTAAACGGCTTTGGGCGCGATGTCGTCGACCGCGACTTCCGGCGGCGGCATCGCGGGCAGCGCGTCGACCGGCTTGCCCGAATCGCGCCAGGCTTCCATGCCGCCGCGCAGCGGCAGCACGTCGGAGAAGCCGGCTTCGTTGAGCTGCTTGGCCATCCATGCCGCGGAAATCTCGTTCGGGCAGGAGCAGTAGATCACGAGCTTCTGATCGTGCGCGTAGGTGGCGACGATGTCGTCGAGTTGCCGTTCATCGGCGAATTGCGCGCCGGGGATCACGAACGGATCGAGCTTGCGCTTCTCCTCCGAACGGATGTCGAACACGACCGGCGCCCGGTCAGCCGCGAACAGCTTCTCGAGTTCGTCGACCTCGATGCGCGCGGACGCGAGCTTCGCGATCAACTGACGGCGCCGGATCCACCGGTACACCGCGTACAGCACCAGCAACGCGACGACGACGAGCGCCGCCGTGCGCCCGAGCCGCCCGGCAATCGCGAACAGCATGTCGATCTGCCGCGCGAACAGCGCGCCGATGATCAGCCCGGTGCCGGACCACAGCGCGGCGCCGACGCCGTCATAGGTGAGGAAGATGCGGTAGCGCGTGCCCATCGCGCCGGCCATCGGGATCGACACGATCGACAGCCCCGGCACGAACTTCGCGACCGCGAGCACGCGCACGCCCCAGCGGCCGAAGAAGCGCTCGGTCTTTTTCACGCAGGTGTCACGCGACAGCGACAGCCGGCAGATCGTCTTCAGCGTATTGCCGCCGTAGATGCGGCCCGCGACGTACCACGCGCTGTCGCCGATCAGCGTCGCGAAGATCGACAGCACGAGGACCGGCAGCAGTTGCGTGCCGACCGAGCCGGGGTGCATCGCGGCCATCGCGCCGAACAGCACGAGCGACGGCATGGCCGGCACCGGCAGCCCGAGCGCGGCAGCCAGCACATTGAGGAAGACGAGCGCCGGTCCATATTGCGCGACGAGGTCATGTAGCATCGGTTTAACATCCGCGGCCCTTGCGGGCGCAGCGCGGTAAGGAATGCAAAGGGGAATGCAAGGATTATGGACGTATTTTCGAGACGTGCAACCGGCCCGGAAATTGGCCCGTCTTCTGGCTGCGATCAGGTCGCCCTATGTGGCCGCATGCCTCGATACACAAGCGTGGCAACCGCTTGTGACAAGTTGCTGAAGGCCGGGTAAGCGCGCTCGACGAGACGCGAAGACGCTTGCAAAAACCCGTAGGAAAGCGGGGATTGGCGGCGTGAACGGAACAAGCGGAAGCACGGCGACGCGCGCAGGCGCGCCCAATGCGAATAATCCCCCGCTGACGCGTCGAAGCGCGACGCAACCGGCGCGAGAGGCTGACGAGTCGCGCGACGGTCACATCCGCCGCGCGCCTGTTTCACTGACGATGATTGTGCTGCTCGCCCGGCAACTCGGCGCCATGCGCGCGGATCGCGGCGATCAGCTCCGCGGGCGTGATTTCGTAGCGCACTTCGCGATGTATGCCCGGCTTGCGCTCATCGACCTCGATCAGCAGGATGCCTTTGCCGTCTTCGGTCGATTCGAGGCGCAGCGAGCGAAGTTCGCGCGCCGTTGCGTCGTCGTATTCGGTGAGCAGGGCCATTGACCCGGAGGACCCGGTGATGCGCATCGAAGTTGTCCTTGTTGCGTTGGTGATGGAACCATTGTACGGGGCGGACGGCGTGCCGTCTGCCGCGTCGTCGTGCCGTGTCGCGTCTGCCTCTGTCTCGCCGGGGTTTTAGTCGGGTGTGACGCTGCCGCTAGCGGATTCGCGGTTGCGGAGCGAGCAACCAGTTTAACGCGACTCCTCGTCGCGACGGACGCATTTTTCATGCCCCGCGGTGGCGCGACGTGCGTTCGGGTTTTGTCATGCGGGTGACGCGGGGGCGGGCTAGGAAGCGTTGGGCGCGCGCAAAAAAATAGCCCGTCCGGACAGGGACGGGCCGTTAAACGCCGTTGTTACTCGGGTCAGCCTGCCTTGCAACATTGGGCGCTGACGACTCCATCCTCGTGCTTCGTTGGCCGGCTGTCGAGGTGGGGGTAATGCGGATCTATCAGATCAAAGTACTGTTTTCCGGTTCGGCGTTCACACGAGGCCGGTCGCGTAATACACCGCGATCACGAAGAACACCGCGAGCGTCTTGATCACGGTGACCGCGAAGATGTCGCGATACGACTGCCGGTGCGTGAGACCCGTCACGGCGAGCAGCGTAATCACCGCGCCGTTGTGCGGTAGCGTATCCATGCCGCCGCTCGCCATTGCGACCACGCGATGCAGTACTTCGAGCGGAATATGCGCGGCTTCCGCACCCTTGATGAACGTATCCGACATCGCGGCGAGCGCAATGCTCATACCGCCCGATGCCGAACCCGTGATGCCCGCCAGCGTGCTGACCGACACCGCGGCGTTGACGAGCGGATTCGGAATGCTTTTCAGCGCGTTGCTGACGACGAGAAAGCCCGGCAGCGCCGCGATCACACCGCCGAAGCCATATTCCGACGCGGTGTTGAGCGACGCCAGCAGCGCGCCCGCCACTGCCGCCTTGGTGCCCACCGCGAAGCGCTGGCTGACGCGACTGAACGCCGTCACGACGACCATCACGATGCCAAGCAGCAGCGCGCCCAGCACGGCCCAAATCCCCACGAGAGCCTTGACGCTCGTTTCGACCGGTGCATGCAGCCCCGGCAGGATGTCCGGGGTGACCGTGAAGGACGGACCGTACCAGGTCGGAATCCAGCGCGTCAGCAGGAAGTTCGCGACGCCGACCATGACGAGCGGCGCGACCGCCAGCAGCGGATGCGGCAGCTGCTTCGACTCGACGCGCTCCGGCTCGTTGACGAGGTCGGTGCCGTAACCCTCGCCGGTCGCCATCGCGGCGCGGCGTCGCCATTCCAGATACGACAGACCGACCACGATGATGAACAGCGAGCCGAGCACGCCGAGCGTCGGCGCGGCCCACGAGGTGGTCTTGAAGAACGTCGTCGGGATGATGTTCTGGATCTGCGGCGTGCCGGGCAGCGAGTCCATCGTGAACGAGAACGCGCCGAGCGCGATCGCGCCGGGCATCAGCCGCTTCGGAATGTTGCTCTGGCGATACAGCTCGGCCGCGAACGGATAGACCGCGAACACGACGACGAACAGCGACACGCCGCCGTAGGTGAGCAGCGCGCACACCGCGACGATCACCGCGTTAGCGCGCGAGCGGCCGATATAGCGGATCGCGGCCGCGACGATGGACTCCGAGAAGCCCGACAGCTCGATCACCTTGCCGAATACGGCGCCGAGCAGAAACACCGGGAAGTACAGCTTCACGAAGCCGACCATCTTGTCCATGAAGATGCTCGTGAAGACCGGCGCGACGGCGGCGGGCTCGGTGAGCAGGACGGCGGCGAGCGCCGCGATCGGCGCGAACAGGATCACGCTGTAGCCGCGATACGCTGCGAACATCAGAAACGCCAGCGCGGCGATAACGATGAGAAAGGTCATTGAGTCTCCATAGCCCGGTTGTTCTACATGTTTGCCTTCCCGATCGAGCGACGGCGCGGCGCGGTCGGAACGCAGGTTCCATGCCATGCCTGCCGTTTTGCTGCTGGCCCGCCGTGGCGCATGGCGCGGCCGCGCAGCGGCGGGCCGAGGCATCGTTGGCGGATTGTACCCAAGCGTCTCCGAAACGGGACTTCCATCCGCTGAAGAACACCTGAAACCAGGGTAAGTCATGATGCATAAGGCCTATCGGGTGTCTCAATTTGGAGATAAATTCATCCACCGATTGAGATTGATGCAATCAAAACGATAAGCGGAGACAGCGACAGCATGTTGACCGACTGGACGGGCTTGCCCGCCACCTATGACGACGTGCTTCGTCGGGCGATGGATTCGCTGTTTCGCACGTTCGAAAACTTCAGCGAAGGCACCTTCATCGTCGATGGGCAGGCGCGCGTCGTCTGGATCAACAAGCGGTATGCGGCGCGCTTCGGCTTTGCTGACCCGCAGCAGGCGATCGGCCGGGATTGCGAAGCGGTGATTCCAAACAGTCTGATGCGCGAGGTCGTCAACACCGGCAAGCCGATCCTGCTCGACATCATGGAGACCGATCGCGAGTCGCTCGTCGTCACGCGCCTGCCGCTCAAGGACGATGCCGGCGTGACGATCGGCGCGGTCGGCTTCGCGCTGTTCGACGAGCTGAAAGCGCTGTCGCCCCTCTTTTCGCAGTACTCGCGGTTGCAGCAGGAGTTGATCGCGACGCGTCAGTCGCTTGCGCAGGCGCGCCGCGCGCGCTATACGTTCGGCAGCTTCGTCGGCACCAGCGCGGCGTCGCTCGAAGTGAAGCGCCAGGCGCGGCGTGCGGCGCAACTCGAAGCGCCGGTGCTGCTGCTGGGTGAAACCGGCACCGGCAAGGAGCTGCTCGCGCATGCGATTCACGGCGGCTCGGCGCGCGCGCACAAGCCGCTCGTCAGCGTCAACGTCGCGGCGATTCCCGACACGCTGCTCGAAGTCGAGTTCTTCGGCGCCGCACCCGGCGCGTACACCGGCGCGGATCGCAGGGGGCGGGTCGGCAAGTTCGAGCTCGCCAACGGCGGCACGCTGTTTCTCGACGAAATGGGCGACATGCCGCTGCCGTTGCAGGGCAAGCTGCTGCGCGTGCTGCAGGACAAGGAATTCGAGCCGCTCGGCTCGAATCGGATCGTGCGCGCGGATGTGCGGATCATCGCGGCGACATCGGCCGATCTGCCGGCGCTCGTCGCGGCCGGGCGCTTTCGCGCGGACCTGTTCTACCGGCTCAACGTGCTGACGATCCATGCGCCGGCGCTGCGCGAGCGTCCGTCCGACATCGAGGCGCTTGCCTACGCGATGCTCGAGGAGCTGGCCGCGCAGGCAGGCGGCGGCAGCCACTTCGAATTGCACGACGACGCGTTGCGCGTGCTGTGCGCGTACGACTGGCCCGGCAACGTGCGCGAACTGCGCAACACATTGGAGCGCGCCGTGATGCTGTCCGACAGCGAGCGCATCGATGCGCGTGTGCTCGCGCCGTTCATCGGCTCGGGGCACGGCGGTGCGATGGCACCGGCGCGGACCCCGACTGTCGCGGCCGCCAGCGTGGACGTGGCCGCCACCGCCGAACCCACCTCGTGGAGCGACGCGATGGCCGCGTTCGAAAAGCGCTTTCTCTGCGACGCGTTGCGCGCGAACGGCGGCCGCGTCATTGACACTGCGAAACAGATCGGCATGGGCCGCGCGACGCTGTACAAGAAGATCGCCGCGCACGGCATCGACGTTTGACTCGCCGCGCCCGGCCAGCCGCACCACGCCAACTGACGCAGCACGAGAGCAGCGTGGCACAATCGCGAGATCGAAAAACAAGACGTGACCGGGGTCTCCATGAAATGCCATTCCTTCTTCGCGCGCCGCTCGCGCGGCATACTGGCCGTCGCCGCGATCGTCGCGCTTGGCGGTTGCAGCAGCAGCGCGCCGCTGTTCCTGCCGGACGGCCGTGCGACCACGCTCGTGCAATGCCCGGTCGGTTCCGACTCGTGCTCGCAACAGGCGGCCGCCAGTTGCAACGGCGCGTTCGACGTCGTGCGCCAGTCGAGCGAGGGCGGTACGTTGAGCCTGATCTACGCCTGCCGCGCGACCGCGAAGTAAGCACCTGATGCCGTGCCGGTGCAATGCCGGCGCGCGCGGCTGGCCGATCCGTTGGCGGCCTTCGGTTTTTTTCACCTGTTCGCAGTTATTCCCTGCCAGTTCCCGATACGCTCGCTGACCACGCTCGTGCCATTCCGGTTACCACATGGCCGTCATAAATTCATGCGCCTAATGCGTGTCCGATAAGCGGTTTGCATGCGAATTGGGATAAGTAGGCCGCATGCGGCATTTTTACAACGTTGAGTCACCTCGCACCGATTATCCTTTGCGCCCCGACCATGATTTATCTTTACCTTCGGGGCGTCGAACGCAGTCAGTGCGGCAGGCAACGGAACGTGAAATTTGACGGCAGTATTCTTTTTTAAACCGTTGGGATTTAACCCGGCGAGCAGAAATTGCCGGTTTTTTCCGACGCAGAAGAAGTTCAGGAAGGTTTTTCCGCTGCTGGCGGGCATTACTTTGGGCCGCGCGGGCCAACGCGGCTTCATGCTTTCGATTTTTTTGCTTCAACACTAATTCAATAGAATCCGGGGAAAGCAATGAATCATCAGCAACTCGAAAAAGACATCGAGCATCTCGAGCACATAATTTCCCATATTTCCGCAGAAGACCGTATTCCTTTGTCTTACTGGCGTAACCGCCTTCAGCACGTTTCCGGCGCGGTTCTCGTGCCGGCGCAGGCAACCCGCGTCAAACGCCTCGATGCCGCGCTTTGCGCATTGGAAAAACGGCAGAAAGCCTGAATGTCGTCATTGTGTCCGCCAATCGGGATCGGCAATTAGGAAAGCCGTCGTGTGCGCTTTCGCCGGACAGGTTCTATCTTTCGGTTTGATCGCCCAAAGCGACCTGGGCGCGCGCACGTTTTCTTTTACCGACACAGGGTGAACATGCAGATAGCAGGACTTGCCGCGACCCGCCTCGCGACGCTGACCAACGCGATGCAGGGCTACGTGGAGAGGGGCGAAGTGGCGGGGGTGGTGTCGCTCGTATGGCGGCGCGGCGAAATCGGCTACTTCGAACCGGCAGGCCTACGCGACGAAGCCGCGCAATTGCCGATGGAGCGCGACACGCTGTTTCGCATCGCGTCGATGACGAAGCCGGTGACGAGCGCCGCGATCATGATGCTGATCGAGGAAGACCGCCTCGCGCTCGATGCGCCCATCTCGCGGTGGCTGCCCGAGCTTGCCGCGCCGCGCGTGCTGCGTGACCCGACCGGCCCGCTCGACCAGACCGATCCGTTACGCGCGCCGATTACGGTGCTCGACCTGCTCACGCATCGCGCGGGCTTCGCGTATGACTTCACGGCAACGGGGCCGCTCGCCGAAGCCTACGCAGCCGCGTTCAACGGCTTCGAGGCGAGCGGCGGCAACAGCGCGTGCCTTGCGCGCATCGCCGCGTTGCCGCTGATGTTCCAGCCCGGCTCGCGCTGGCACTACGGCGTGGCGACCGACGTGCTCGGCGTGCTGATAGAACGCGTGAGCGGCATGACTCTTGGGGAATTTTTCCGCACGCGTATTTTCGCGCCTCTCGGCATGCGCGACACCGCGTTCTGGGTGCCCGACGCACAGCTTGCGCGCCTCGCCACCGCATACAACATCGATCCCGGCACGCGGCGACGTGTGGTCGAGGATCATGCGGCGGCGAGCCGCTGGGCCAATCCGCGACGCTTCCAGAGCGGCGGCGGCGGGTTGGTCTCGACCGCCGAGGATTATCTGCGATTCGCGCAACTGCTGCTCGGGCGCGGCCGCGTCGGCGACACGCGGCTGCTGTCGCATCGCTCGGTCGACCTGATGCGCAGCAATTTCCTGAGCCGCGACCAGCGCCGCCTGCCTGCCTTCGGTCACGTGATCTGGGCGGGTCAAGGCTTCGGCCTCGGCCTGTCGATCGTCGATGATCCGGCGCAGCAATTGCCGCTCGGCTACCGCTCGCTCGGCTCGTTCGGTTGGCCCGGCGCGTACGGCACGAGCTGGTTCGCCGATCCGGTCGAGAACATGATCGGCCTGATGCTGATCCAGCGCCGCTCGATCGACCCCTTCCCGATGGCCATCGACTTCGAACGCCGCGTCTACGATGCGATCGACGATTGAGCGGGGCCGCCGCGCATGCGCTCGGCCGCGCGATTCACTATCCTGTGATTTATTCGTCTGATAGTGTCCGCCAACCATTCATCGCGATTCATCGCAGTGCGTCCAACCGAGGGGGGAACACCGGCATGGCCTCTTACAAACAGCTGACTGCGCAACTCGAAAAACTCCACAAGGAAGTCGCAGCCGCGCGCGAAAAAGAAGTCTCGCAAGCTATCGCCGATATCAAGCAGAAGATTGCCGAATACGACCTGACCGCCGAAGAACTCGGCTTGACGAGCGCCTCGCCGAAGCCGCGCCGCAAGTCGTCGACGACGACGTCCGTCGCCAAGTACCGCAATCCGAAGACCGGCGAAACCTGGAGCGGCCGTGGGCGCTCGCCGGCCTGGCTCGTCGGCAAAAATCGCGAGCGGTTTCTGATCGAAGGTTGAGCTTCGTCGTGGGTGCCGATGCGTCCGTGTTCTCTGAAGTGATGCGTGGTTTGATCCGTGCCGCACCGTTGCAAAGGTCCCGAAAACGCTCACCTTTGCGTGACGCCTGAACGTACACGGCGATATTCACCGATGCATTCGAACCTCGCGGGATGCTTCGGTGAGCCAGGCTTTGTCGCGCGACGCACCTCCGCGGGTGCGAATCGCCATCGTGCCGCCCCGCCGCGCGCCGCTCGCCGAAAACCCGCGACAGCCTTTGCTGGCGGGCGTTTCCAGGCGTCGAGCCGGAACCTGTTCATAGCGGCGCGAAGCTTTATCGCCGTTTTCCCGCGCATCGCGGTGGTGGCGCCCGCGACCTGGCAGGTGCGTGCACGCGTTTCGCGATCCTCACCTTTGACCGCAAATCGATATTCGCCGCCGTAAGTCCCGAAAACGCTCACCTTTGCCAGAAGCATGCGCGGCGCGCCGACGCTCGCGCCGTCGCCCCGTCCGGCGCCGGGGCCCTTTCCGCCAGCCGTCGCGCCAGACGTGTATCATTCGCACCTTGCGCCGTTTTTGCGCCAGCGATTCCCGCATTGTCGAACGCTGGGTCGTGACCCGTTCGCCACCCGTTTTCGGACGCGGCGCGAGCGCCGGCCGATCCGGGCCCGCGCCCGATTCTCGCAGCCCGACGCCGCCGCGCCACGCGCGGCATACCGGCCGCCCACGGCCGCCGGGAACCGCCTGAACCCCTTTCCGTGACCGCCAGACCCGATGTCAGTCTCCGAACTCAAACGCCGCCGCACGTTCGCGGTCATTTCCCACCCGGACGCGGGTAAAACCACGCTCACCGAAAAACTGCTGCTGTTCTCGGGCGCGATCCAGATCGCCGGTACCGTGAAGGGCCGCAAGAGCAACCGCTACGCGACGTCCGACTGGATGGAAATCGAAAAGCAACGCGGCATTTCGGTCGCGAGCTCGGTGATGCAGTTCGAGTACGGCGATTGCGTGATCAACCTGCTCGACACGCCGGGCCACGAAGACTTCTCCGAGGACACCTACCGTGTGCTGACCGCGGTCGACGCCGCCGTGATGGTGATCGACGGCGCGAACGGCGTCGAAGCGCAGACGCTGAAGCTGCTGGAAGTCTGCCGCAGCCGTAAGACGCCGATCGTCACGTTCATCAACAAGCTCGACCGCGAAGTGCGCGAGCCGCTCGAACTGCTCGATGAGATCGAGCAGCACCTCGGCGTGGCGGCGGTGCCTTTCACATGGCCGATCGGCATGGGCAAGGATTTCCAAGGCGTCTACGACGTCCAGCGCGATCAGGTGCGCGTGTTCCGCGCCGGTCAGGACACGGCCGGCGGCGCGGTCGAAACGCTGCAGGCACTGAGCAACGAGGAAGGCGAGCGCCGTTTCGGCCATGCGTGGGTGCGTGCGAAGGAAGAAATCGATCTGATCAGCGGCGCGACGCCCGAGTTCGACCGTGAGCAGTTCCTCGCCGGCCAGCAGTCCCCGGTGCTGTTCGGTTCGGCGATCAACAACTTCGGCGTGAAGGAGATTCTCGACGCGCTGGTCGACCTCGCGCCGCCGCCGTCGATGCGCATGACCGTACAGCGTCCGGTGCAGCCGGAAGAGTCGAAGTTCACCGGCGTCGTGTTCAAGGTACAGGCGAACATGGACCTCGCGCACCGCGACCGCGTCGCGTTCATCCGCGTGTGCTCGGGACGTTTCGAGCGCGGCATGGCGGTGAAGGTCACGCGCTCGAACAAGACGTTCCGCGCAAACAATGTGGTCACGTTCCTGTCGCAGCGTCGCGAGACGGTGAGCGAGGCGTATCCGGGCGACATCATCGGTATTCCGAACCATGGCACGCTGAGTCTCGGCGATACGCTGACCGAAGGCGAGCAGCTGCAGTTCGTCGGCCTGCCGTTCTTCGCGCCGGAAATTTTTCAGACCGTCGAAGTGGTCGATCCGATGCGCGCGAAGCAGCTCGGCGAAGCGCTGAAGCAGCTCGGCGAGGAAGGCGCGATCCAGGTGTTCCGTCCCGAAGCCGGCGGTCTGATGATTCTCGGCGCGGTCGGGCAACTGCAGTTCGAAGTGGTGTCGCACCGTCTGTCGACGGAATACAAGGTCGTCGTGCGCATGGCGCCGGCGCGTTACCGGCTGTCGCGCTGGGTGACCTGCGACGATGCGGCCGAACTGCGCCGCTTCACCGACTCGTACTCGGCGCGAATCGCGCTCGATGCGTCCGATGCGCCGACTTATCTGGCCTCGCACGTATCGGAGATCGAAGTCGCGCAGAAGGCGTGGCCGAAGATCGTGTTCAACGAGTTGCGCGAGCACTCGGGGGCGCCGTTCAGAAAGGCGATGTAAAACCGCGAGTCCGCTGGTTTCGAAGCAAAAAAGCCGCGTCGTTCGACGCGGCTTTTTACTTTTCCGCCGCAACAACGTCCCGCGCCAGCGCGCGACTTCGCCTATGCTGACGGAACCACCCGCCTCGCCGCGAAGCCGGCTCCAATTCCTGTCCAACCGCATGGAGCGCCCGTGACCGTTCGCAACCTCGACGCCTTGTTTCGCCCGAAATCCGTCGCCGTGATCGGCGCGTCCGAGCGGCCGGGCAGCACCGGCGCGATGGTCTGGGCGCGTGTGCTGGAAGGCGGCTTCGACGGCCCGCTGTGGCCGGTCAATCCGAAGCACGCGACGCTCGGCGTCCACCCGGTGATTCCCGACGTCGGCGATCTGCCGCAGGCGCCCACCGTCGCGGTGATCTGCACGCCGCCCGCGACGTGGCCCTCGCTGATCCATAAGCTCGGTGGCATGGGCACGCGCGCCGTAATCATCGTCGGCGAGGTGCGCAGCGATGAAGACCGGCTCGAACTGCGGCACGCGCTGGCGGCGGCGCGGCCGCATCTGTTGCGCATCGTCGGACCCGGCAGTCTCGGCGTGGTGTCGCCGGCGCTCGGCGCGCATCTGGGCGCGCCGTCGTGCACGGTCAAGGCGGGCGGCGTCGCGTGGGTGTCGCAGTCGAATGCGCTGACCAACGCAGTGCTCGGCTGGGCACGAGCGCGCGGGCTCGGTTTTTCGCACGCGGTGGCGCTCGGAGCGGAGGCCGACGTCGATGCCGGCGACGTGCTCGATTACCTCGCGAGCGACCCCGGCACCCGCGCGATCCTGCTCGAACTCGACAGCGTGCGGGCGGCGCGCAAGTTCATGTCGGCCGCGCGCGCGGCGGCGCGCAACAAGCCGGTGCTCGCGCTGCGCTCCGGCCGCGACGATCCCGCCGACGGTCTCTACACAGCGGCGTTCCGGCGCGCGGGCCTCGTGCGCGTCGACGCGCTCGACGATCTGCTCGACGAAATCGAAACGCTCGGCGTCGGCCGCGTGGCGGCGGGCGCCACCGCCACGCTGATCACTAGCGACCGCGGTCTCGCGACGCTCGCGCGCGACGCGTTCACCGCCGCCGGCGGCCTGCTCGCGCCGTGGCCGGCCGCGGCGTCGGACGCGCTGCGCGAGGCGCTGCCGCTCGCGGTCGGCGGCAATCCGCTGCTGCTCGGCGACGGCGCGCGTCCTGAGCACTTCGGCACCGCGCTGAAGCTGCTCGGCGAGTATCGCGAGACCGGCACCGCCGTCGTGGTGCACGCGTCGACGCATGGCGCGCCCGTCGACGACGTCGCGCAGGCGCTGATCGAGCATCAGCGCTTTGCGTATCGCGGGCTGCTCGCGTGCTTTTTCGGCGGTGTCGATGCGACGAGGCGCGACGCGCTGCATGCGCAGGGCATCCCGGTGCACACGACGCCGCAGCGGCTCGCGCGCGCCTTCGCCCGTCTGGTCGATTACCGGCTGGGCCGCGAACTGCTGATGCAAACGCCGGAAGGCCTGCCTGCGCAGATTCCCGAGTCGATCGACGCCGCCCAGGCGCAGGCTCGCGAAGCGGTGGCGGCGGGCGCGAGCGAGCTGGCCGGGGCGGCGGCGGCGCGGTTTCTGTCGCGGTTCGGGTTGCGGGTGGAGGGTGCGCAAGGAGGGGGCGCCCACGCGTCGGGCGCCGATGCCGACGGCGCCGCAAAACCCATCGTCGACGTCGCCGTCGAACTGCACGACGACGACAACTTCGGCCCCGTGTTCCGCTTCGCCGCACCGCCGATCGACGGCGTTTCCAGCGGGTTGCACGTGTACGGCCTGCCGCCGCTCAATCCGATGCTCGCGCGCGATATCGTCACGCGTTCGCACTACGCGAGGCTGGTCGCGCCGGAGCCGACGCTCGCGGCGTTGACGGCGGTGTCGCAGGCGGTTTGCGACGTGCGCGAGATCGTCGGCCTGTCGTTGAAGCTCAGGGTCTACCGGGACCGCGTGACGGTGGTCGAGCCCGTGTTGCGGCTCGGCGCGCAGCGCAGCCGTCTCGCGATCGTGCCGTATCCGCGCCGCTTCGAGGAAACGATCGACTGGCAGGGGATGCGTGTAACGGTGCGGCCGATTCGCCCCGAAGACGAAAATGCGCATCGCGAGTTCGTGCAGGCGATGACGCCGGAAGATTTGCGGCTGCGTTTTTTCGCTTCAGTCGGCGCGTTCGACCACTCGCAACTCGCGCGCATGACGCAGATCGACTACGACCGGGAAATGGCGCTGATCGCGACGGTCGACAACGAAGACGGCGTCGCGCAGACGCTCGGCGTGGTGCGTGCGGTGGCCGATCCCGACAACGAGACGGCCGAATTCGCGGTGACCGTGCGCTCGGATCAGAAAGGGCGGCGCCTCGGCCAGTTGCTGGTGCAGCGGATCATCGCGTACGCGCGGGCGCGCGACACGCACTGGCTGATCGGTGAAGCGTTGCGCGAGAACACCGCGATGATCGCGCTCGCGAAGGCCAGCGGCTTCACGATCACGCGGACCGATGACCCCGGTGTGGTCGGCTTGCGGATGGCGCTCGACGAAACGGCGGGGGCGGACCCGAAGTCCGCCGCGCAGAACCAGCCGGCGCGTTGAGCGGCTGACGTCGCGAGCCGCTCAACGCATGGCTTCACCGCCTCACGCCGCCAGCTTCTGTGCCGCCTCATCGACCTGCGCGCGCGTGACCGACAGCTCGTCGAGCCATGCCTGCGCATACACGGCGCCGGTTTCGCGTTCGAGCCGCGCGATCGTCGCGGCGCAGCGGTTCGCGTCCTTCAGCGTCGAAATGAACGCTTTCACCGACTCACCGCCCTTGAACGCGTCGAACAGCGGCACGCGAATTTCGTCGGGCAGCGCACGGGTGGTCCATTGGTACGGCTTGCCGTTGAACGTCAGCGACGGCGGCAGCACGCGCTCCTTGCGCACGGCCGGAATCAGGCCGTAGGTGCGCGCCGCTTCGCCGATCTGCTCGGGCGAAAACAGCTCGTCGGGCGTGATGTGGAACTGCTGGATGAAGGTCTCGATGCTTTGCATCGCGGCGGCGCGGTCGTCGCGGCGCTTCTGCGCGTGGGCGACGATGTCGCGCAGTTCGTCGGCTTCTTCGGCGGTGATCGTGAAGCTCGACTGCTTCTGCTGGAGTTCGGAAAAACGCTGGAATTCGGAATCGGTCAGAAGTTTGGCCATTGCTCAATCGATGCGCGCGCATGAGCCCGTCATGCGGCGTTATTTTGGAAGGGCCGCCATTCTAAACCATGTGTGCGTGCGCGCCGCTGCGCAACTTACCGCGCAACTTACCGATCACGCCGCCTGCTCGCGGAACATCGACAGCGCCTGCACCGTGTCGCGCAGCAGCGTGGTGGCCGCTTCGAGCGTCGGCGCGACGTATTCGTCGATCCGCCGCAGATACGGGCAGGTCAGCACCGCGCTCGCCTGTCCCGACGGCGCGAGTATCGGGAACGTCACGTCGGTGACGCCGAAGGTCTGCTGGCTGTCCTTCTGCCAGAAGCCCGCCGCGCGGATGCGCTCGCAGGCCTCCTCCAGCGCGTCGAGATCGAGCGTCACTTCGCCCTTCACCTTCGTGTGCTCCGCCAGCATCTGCTGGCGCTGCTCGACGCTCTGGAACGCGAGCATCACGCGCCCCGAACCGGTGTCGATCAGGCCGACCCGCGAACCGAGCCGCACTGACATGCCCCATGTGCCCGGTCCGTCGACTTGCGCAATCACCAGCAGGTTGCCGCGGTCGTAGACGACGAGGTGGCAAGACTGCTCGGCCGCGTCGGCGAAACGCTGCATCAGCGGCAGCGCTTCTGCGATCAGCCGGTTCATTGGCGGATGACGGTGCGCGAGCGCGAACAGCTTCAGGCTCAGCGAGTAGCGGTCGCCAGCCGCCGAGCGCACCACATATTGGCGCGCGACGAGGCGTTCGAGCATCCGGTACATCTCGCTCGCGTTGCGGCCCAACTGCCGCGTGATTTCGGCGCGCGTGAGTCCTTCCTTCTGCTCGGACAGTAGCTCGAGAATGTCGAGGCCTTTATCCAGCGCGGGGGCGCGATAGCGGTCGTCGTCCTTGTCTTCGGCGTCCATCGTGAGGGTCCGGGAATTCCGTGTGGAGTTCTGATTATCTGGTGTGCGCGGGCGAGTGCGTAGCATTTCGCGAACTGGATGGCCTATGTCCAGGGAAAACCCAGGCATCCGCGCCGCGTAGTTTTCTTGACTTGGAAAAATTCGAATATGAATAATACGTTTATTGGTGAATGAATGCACTTCCCAAGCGGTGCGCGGAGTGTGACCGCCGCACCTCGCCGCCGCATGGTAAAAAGACCACCAATCTGGAGACACGCTCATGTCGGCATCGATCGTATCGAAAATCGGGCAGCGGCGCCGTATCGGCCGCGGCTCGTTGCAGGTGAGCGGACTGGGGCTCGGCACGGCGCCGCTCGGCGGCCTGTACCGCGACCTGTCCGACGAGGAGGCCCAAGCGACGATCGCCGCCGCCTGGGACGCGGGTGTGCGCTACTTCGACACCGCGCCGCACTACGGCAACACCAAGGCCGAGCATCGGCTCGGCGCCGCGCTGCGCCACTATCCGCGCGGCGAGTATGTGCTGTCGACCAAGGTCGGCCGCCGCTTCGTGCCGCGCACGTCGCCATTCGACGACCGCGAAGGCTGGCAGAATCCGCTGCCGTTCGAAGCGATCTACGACTACACGCACGACGGCATTCTGCGTTCGTTCGAGGACAGCCAGCAGCGCCTCGGCATCATCGATATCGACGTCCTGCTCGTGCATGACATCGGTCGCGTCACGCACGGCGACCAGCATCCGCACTACTGGCGGCAACTGACCGAAGGGGGCGGCTTCCGTGCGCTCGAGCGCCTGCGCTCGACGGGCGCAATCAAGGCGCTCGGCCTCGGCGTCAACGAGGGCGCGGTGATCCTCGACGCGATGGCCGAGTGCGATATCGATTGCGCGTTGCTCGCGGGCCGTTATACGCTGCTCGAGCAGACCACCCTCGACGACCTGCTGCCCGCCTGCGAGGCGCGCGGCGTCAGCATCCTGCTCGGCGGCGCGTTCAATTCGGGCATTCTGGCGCGGGGCGTCGAAGGCGATCTGAAGTTCAATTACGGCGCCGCGCCGCCCGAGGTGATCGAGCGCGTCGCGCGTCTGGAGGCGGTATGCCGCGCGCATGACGTGCCGCTCGCCGCCGCCGCGTTGCAGTTTCCGTATGCGCACCCGGCGGTCGCCACCGTGCTGACCGGCGCGCGTAGCGCCGACGAATTGCGCGAGAACGTCGCGTCGTTCGAGCTGCCGATCCCCGCGGCCTTGTGGTCCGCATTGCGCGACGCGGGCCTGCTCGACCCCCGTGCGCCCGCGCCCGAGGACTGACCCGACCATGCCGATCGACGCTCACCAGCACTACTGGGACCCCGCGCGGGGTGACTACGAGTGGCTGACGCCGGAGCTGAAAATCCTCTACCGGCCGTTCGGGCCTGATGATCTGAAGCCGTTGCGCGAACAGGCCGGCATCGAGCGGACCATGGTCGTGCAGGCCGCGCCGACGCTCGACGAAACCCGCTACCTGCTCGACATCGCGCGGCACGAGCCGTCGATCGCGGGCGTGGTCGGCTGGGTGCCGCTGTTGTTGCCGAACGCGCCCGATCTGATCGAGGTGCTCGCGCGCGAGCCGAAGTTCAAGGGCGTGCGGCCGATGCTTCAGGATCTGCCCGACGACGGCTGGATCGCCAACCCCGATCTCGCGCCGGCGATCGAGGCGCTGATCGCGCACGATCTCGCGTTCGATGCGCTGATCTACGCGCGTCACGTGCAATACGTCGAGATCTTCGCGCAGCGTTTTCCGGCGCTGCGCATGGTGGTCGATCATGGCGCGAAGCCGCCGATCCGCTACGGCCAGGCGGGCTACAAGGTATGGCGCGACGCGATCACGCGGCTCGCCGCGCTGCCGCAGGTGCATTGCAAGCTGTCGGGTCTCGCGACCGAGGCCTCGCCCGGCTGGACCGAGGACACGCTGCGGCCCTACGTCGAGCATCTGCTGAACACTTTCGGTCCCGCGCGGCTGATGTGGGGCAGCGACTGGCCGGTGCTCGAATTGAACGGCGACTATCTGCTCTGGCATTCGGTGGCGACCACGCTCGTCGCGTCGTTGAGCGACGCCGAGCGCGACGCCGTGTTCGGCGAGAACGCCGCCGCGTTTTATCGGCTTTGATTTCGTTAGCAGCCCATTCAACTGGAGTCGTAGATGACACAAAGACTGGCCGGCAAAACGGCCCTGATCACCGCGGCGGGACAAGGTATCGGTCTCGCCACCGCCGAACTATTCGCGCGCGAAGGCGCGCGCGTGATCGCCACCGATATCCGCATCGACGGACTCGCCGGCAAGCCGCTCGAGGCGCGCCAGCTCGACGTGCTCGATGGCGCGGCGATCAAGGCGCTCGCCGCGGAAGTCGGCACGATCGACGTGCTGTTCAACTGCGCGGGCTTCGTACACTCGGGCAATATCCTCGAATGCAGCGAGGAGGACTGGGATTTCGCGTTCGACCTCAACGCGAAGGCCATGTACCGTATGATTCGCGCGTTCTTGCCGGCCATGCTGGAGAAGGGCGGCGGCTCGATCATCAACATGTCGTCGGCGGCGTCGAGCGTGAAGGGCGTGCCGAATCGCTTCGCGTACGGCGCGTCGAAGGCCGCGGTGGTCGGGCTGACGAAGTCCGTCGCTGCGGATTTCGTCACGCGTGGTGTACGCTGTAACGCGATTTGCCCGGGCACGGTGTCCTCGCCGTCGCTCGAACAGCGAATCGCCGCGCAGGCTCAGGCGCAGGGCGCGTCGCTCGATGCGGTGCAGGCCGCCTTCGTCGCGCGTCAGCCGATGGGCCGCATCGGCAAGCCGGAGGAGATCGCCGCGCTCGCGCTGTATCTCGCGTCCGACGAGTCGTCGTTCACGACGGGCCAACTCCATGTAATCGACGGCGGATGGTCGAACTGATTCTGATTGACTGACGAACCGAACACTACTGAACGTAAAGGGAAGTGCAACGATGAAACTGCTTCGTTATGGGCCGAAAGGCCAGGAAAAGCCGGGCCTGCTCGACGCGCAAGGCAAGATTCGCGATTTGTCGAAGGTGGTGGGCGATATCGACGGCGCTGGGCTCGGCGATGAAAGTCTCGCGAAACTGCGCGCGCTCGATCCGGCAACGCTCCCGGTCGTCGAAGGTAATCCGCGCGTTGGACCGTGCGTCGGCAAGATCGGCAAGTTCATCTGCATCGGCCTGAACTATGCGGATCACGCGGCGGAATCGAATCTGCCGGTAACCGGCGGAACCGGTCATCTTCAACAAGTGGACGAGCGCGATCAGCGGCCCGAACGACGACATCGAAATCCCGCGCGGTTCGAAGAAGACCGACTGGGAAGTGGAACTCGGCGTCGTGATCGGCAAGGCGGCGAAGTATGTCGACGAAGCAAACGCGCTCGAGCATGTGGCCGGCTACTGCGTCGTCAACGACGTGTCGGAGCGCGAATGGCAAATCGAGCGCGGCGGCACGTGGGACAAGGGCAAGGGCTTCGACACGTTCGGCCCGATCGGCCCGTGGGTCGTCACGCGCGACGAAGTCGCCGATCCCCAGAACCTGAGCCTGTGGCTCGAAGTGGACGGCCATCGCTACCAGAACGGCAGCACGAAGACGATGATCTTCAGTGTCGCGAAGCTGGTGTCGTATGTGTCGCAGTGCATGAGCCTGCAGCCGGGCGACGTTATCTCGACCGGCACGCCGCCCGGCGTGGGCATGGGTGTGAAGCCGAACCCGGTGTTTCTGAAGGCGGGGCAGACGGTGCGTCTGGGTATCGAAGGGCTGGGCGAGCAGACGCAGAAGACTTACGCGGCGGAGTAACGCGCTTTCTCTTTCCGTCATATCGCTGTGAAATGAAAGGCCGTTCCTGTTTTGCGCAGGAGCGGCTTTTTTCATGGCGTCCCGGCTTTAAGCCCCCGCCTCTTGCTCCCCGTCCTCTCCAATCCGATTCACGGTCCCCTGCGCAACCGCCACTAGCTTCTCGCGATTCCCCTCCATCACGAACACGCTGCACTGGCAGGTCGCCTGATGCCTGCCCGCATAGACCACACTGGCGCGCGCGATCAGCGTGCCCTTCACTGCCGGGCGCAGATAATTGATCTTGTACTCACCGGTCACGACTCTCGGACCCAGCGACAGCGCGCCAGCGAACGTCAACGCATTGTCGGCGAGATAGCTGATGACGCCGCCATGTACGAAGCCATGCTGCTGCCGCAGTTCATCCCGAATCGGCAGACATAGGGTGAGCTCGTCGCTGCCGGCGTGCATCAGCTCCGCGCCTAGCAGCATGCTGAACGGCTGGGCGTGCAGTGCGCCGCGCGCCCGGTCGAGTAGGTCGGTCATCGTGGTTCCTTCGTGCAGGGGTCTGGGTAGTGCATCGGTGCAACAAAACATCCGCGCGGCGCGTGCCATGCGGTCCCTACCCACTCTAGGAAGTGCCGCTGCGCTGCGCAAGGTGATTCCTCGCGATGAGCGGCGCATTGTTGCGCAAAACAACCGCAATCGCGACGATCGACGATGAAACCTGCACGTAGAGCGCTTTTTGCCGGAATTGGCCTCAAGCCGCCAATCGGCCTGCCGTTAACCCTGGTGTACCTCCGTTATCCTTTGTTCCCAGGTGTCCACGATGTTCAGCAAGATCAAGGTCGCATCCGGCCTGCTATGTGTTCTGGCCGCGTTCTGCGTCTTCCAGCTCGTCACGGTAGGGTTGGGCTTCTGGTCGCTGACACGCACGCACGACGACGTCGGCGATCTGTCGAACATCGCGCTGAAGCAGGTCGACGCGGTCAATCAGACGACGCAGCGCCTGATGGACGCGCGCATCAACCTGTCGCGTGCCGGCACGCGCATGGTGCGCGGGGGCACCGAGCCCACGGACATCGTGCAGCACGCTCGCGAACAGCTCGCCGCCGCCGATCAGTCTTTCGCGGCCTTCATGAGCGCGCAGAAGACCAGCGACGAAAACAGCGCGCGCGCCGCCGCGCTCGCCGAACGCTACAAGACGCTGCATGGCGCGCTCGCGGAGCTCGCGCAGTATCTCGACTCGAACAACATCCAGGCCTTCCTCGATCAGCCGACGCAGTCGTTTCAGGACGCCTATCTGGCGGAAGTGCACAACTTTGGGCAATTCGGCGACGCCGCGAGCCGCGCGTCGCTCGATTCGATCGATGCGCGCGTGGCGGCGTTTCGCATCGTCAGCGTGGCGATTTTGCTCGTGCTCGTCGCCGGCACGCTCGCCGTCTATACGGCGCTGCGCCGCGGCGTCGTGGCACCGCTCGAGGAAGCGGGCCGCCACTTCGAGCGCATCGCCCAAGGCCGTCTCGATCAACCGATCGCCGCACGCGGCAGCAACGAAATCGGCCGTCTGTTCTCGGGCCTCGCGACGATGCAGGCAAGCGTCGCACGCACCGTCAAGAGCGTGCGCGAGTCGGCCGACTCGATCCATCTTGGCGCCAACGAAATCGCGACCGGCAACGCCGATCTGTCGGCGCGCACCGAAAACCAGGCGGCATCGCTCGAGGAAACGGCATCGAGCATGGAGGAACTCACAGCGACCGTGCGCCAGAACGCCGATCATGCGCGCGAAGCCAATGCGCTCGCCGAGACCGCGCTTGACGCGACGTCGCGCGGCAGTGAAGTCGTCAATCAGGTGGTCGACAAGATGCGCGGCATCGCGCAGAGCTCGGACAAGATCGCCGAGATCATCTCGGTGATCGACGGCATCGCATTCCAAACCAACATCCTCGCGCTGAATGCCGCTGTCGAGGCGGCGCGCGCGGGCGAGCAGGGCCGCGGCTTCGCGGTCGTAGCCGGCGAAGTGCGCGGCCTCGCGCAACGCAGCGCGCAGTCGGCGAAGGAAATCAAGACGCTGATCAGCGAATCGGTCGCGGAGATTCAGGGCGGCTCGACGCTCGTCGAGCGCGCCGGCGAAGCGATGAGTCATGTGTCGGCGTCGATCTCGCGCGTCACGCAGATGATGGCCGAAATCAGCGCGTCGTCGCTCGAGCAGAGCACCGGCATCGAGCAGGTGAATCAGGCGGTCGTGCAGATGGACGAGATGACGCAGCAGAACGCGGCGCTCGTCGAGCAGGCCGCGGCGGCGGCGGCTTCGCTACATCAGCAAACCGAGCAATTGAAACAGGCGGTTTCCGTGTTCGAAATTTCTGAAAGTGTGTTGCGTACGCAACAGCGCGGAGCAATGTCCGTCGCAAACGCAGAATTCGCATTAACCGGAATGCATGCGCTTTAAAGCGGCGACGCTTGAAAACGGACGCAGAAATAGAAAATGGCCCGCGTAAAGCGAGCCATTTTGCATTAGACGCAAGCGCCTGTAGAGGCGCCTATCGTGACGTCCAAGTCTGTCTCAAAGTACCGGAAGGAACTTAGACCGGCTGGATGTTTGCAGCCTGCTTGCCCTTCGGGCCTTGCTTGACTTCGAACGACACTTTCTGGTTTTCCTGCAAGGACTTGAAGCCCGAAGACTGGATTTCCGAGAAGTGTGCAAACAGGTCTTCGCCGCCGTCGTCCGGGGTGATGAAGCCAAAGCCCTTTGCATCGTTAAACCACTTAACAGTACCTGTTGCCATTTTTGATCCAAATAAATGTTGTGTATTGCATCGCGACCGCAATCGCTCCAATGCGAGAGCGAGCGCGAGGGGAGAGTTGTATCACGTCTTTATGACAGACGCCAATCAACCTGCGTCCGGGTATTCCCCGGTTTTGATGTTTTTTCGCACTTTGAGAACGTCTGACGAGAACTTTTTTGCGCCAGGGTTTACCAGCAACATCAAATTTCTCTCGCGACCCGGCGGCGGACATTCGTCCGTGCGTGCCGCACTTTATTGAGGCGATCAAGCGTGGAACTTCATCTATCACTGGCCAAATTCGGCTAAGTTCCCGCTCGAAATTCGGCGTCCACAGGCAGCGCCGCGTAGGCGGTGGCCAGATGATAAGGCGTCGTTGACGGCATGTCCGTACGTGCAATTTCGCCGCTCGATGTCTTGCATTCGAACCAGCCGTGTTCATGCAAAAAGCATCGCTGAAAACGTGCGATCTGTTGCGGCAGCGCCGCGCGCACGGCCGGATCGTCGTGACTGGCGAGCGCGCGCAGATATTCCGTCTGCGCCCAGATCCGCTGGGTCGCGTCGCTGACCTTGCCAGCCTCGTCGAGCGATGCGCACACGCCGCCGTTGTCCGGGTTCACGCCATGCTGCTGCGCGAAGGTGAAGGCGCGCGCCAGCGCGTCGGTTAGCCCCGTGCCGTCGAACAGCGCGCCCGCCTGCCTGACCAGCCAGTACCACTCGAACTGATGTCCCGGCTCCAGACGGTTGCCGCTCGCGCCGATCGGCAATTCGGCGATACAGCCGCTCGGCGCATGCACGAAGTGTCGCGCGACCGCGCCAGCGAGGCGGCGCAACGCGGCGCCGAAGACGTTGTCGCGCGTCGCCTCGCAGGCGGCGAGCCACGCTTCGGTCAGGTGCATCAGCGGATTCTGCAACGGCGTGGCGGTGACCTTCGAAAAGTCGACGTTGAGCGCGGCGTTGAACAGATCGCCGTCGGCCGCGAAGTTCGACTGGATCAGCGCGGTCGTGTTGTGCACGAGCTTGAGCGCATCGAGGTTGTCGGAGCGCCGCGCGTATTCCGCGCACGCGAACACGACGAACGCGTGCGTGTAGAGGTCCTTGGTGGTGTCGAGCGGCAGGCCGAGCGCGTCGACGCTGTAGAACCATCCGCCGTGATCGGCGTCCCGAAAGGTGCGGGTCAGCGAATCGAACAGCACGCGCGCGTGTTCCATGTCGCCCGCTTGTGCAAACGTGAACAGCTGCCGCGCGCACGCCATCGCCCGATAGCGTTGCGCGGGTAGCGGCTCGCCTCCGGTGGCGTCGAGCGCTTCGTAGGGCAGCTGCAACGCGTGATTGAAGCCGGGCCCGCGCCACATCGGCAGCACCACGTTCGCGAAGTGCTCGCGCAGCGCGGTCACGGCGGTGGTCGTCGAAGCAGGGGGAGGGGGCATGCTTGGCATCGTCGGTTGGTTCGGGCGCGCAACGTGCGCAGTGTGTCGAGGCAGCGTTCAGGGCGGCGGTTCAGGATTCGGCTCGCCGAGACTGCTGCGGTGTGCGGCCTAGCATAAAGCAAACGCCTCGCGCTGACAGCTTGGGTCAAGCATCCGAAATGCTCGACGCCGACGCGGCGCGACAGACGCATCAGGCGCGACAGATGCACGAGCCGCATGGGATGGGCAACGCGAGGCGCACTGAGCTGCCGCCGCCGCTCATTTCGGATAAGGAGGAACAACGATGCCCGGTAATCTCGAACTCATCTCCCGTCTCGTGCTGGCCGCGATGCTCGGCAGCGTGATCGGCTACGAGCGGGAGCGGTTGTCGTGGGCGGCGGGCTTGCGCACGCACATGTTGGTCTGCGTGGGCTCGGCGCTCATGATGATCGTGTCCGCGTAATTCGTGATGCAGCAAAGCGACGATGTGAACGAGTGCGACGAAGTGATCATCACGCTGCATCGCGTGTCGAATGCGGAATGCGAGTCGACCTGCGCTCGGCTTCGGCAATGGCAGGGCGTGCGGGAATTCCAGGGCGACGACGCGAGGTCGTGAAAGGCGCGAGGCGCGCGAAAGGGCGCAAATCGACGGGGAATGGCTTCGGCACGGGCGGAGCGCCATGCGACAATGCTGGCTCTAAATATTCCAATGGCAATGACAAGCGGCATCCGGCGCCCCGTTCCTGGCGACGACCGCTTTTTCCTCTATGGCAGATTCCGCAGCATCCCCGCAGTCCATGCCTCCGCGCGTCGCTTCGAAGAAGCAGCGCCAGGGCGCCGTCTCCACCGAAACCGAAAACAAGCTGGCGCGCGCGGCGCGCTCGGCGCAACGCCTCGCGCAACTGAGCGGCGTCGCGCGCGACGACAGCACGCTCGACCTGTTCCCCGACGATCCGACCCGCGCGACGCTCGAGGCGATGAACATCGACGTCCGCCAAGGCACGCTGCACGGCTTCGAACTGCCGGACGTGGTGCTGCAGGCGGTCGGCGTATTCGATGAACCCGGGTCGCTCGACAAAACTGCGCGCCGCGCACCGCGTGCGGCGAAGCTGGATGCGCCGATGCCGGTGAACGGGCAGTTGAGCGGGTTTGACGTCGAGCCGGTGATGGCGGTTGCGGATGCGTCTGCAAACAAGCCCGCAAACGAGCCCGCAAACGAGCCCGCGAACGAGCCCGCGAACGGCGCCCCCGACGGCTCAGCGCCGAACGCCGCAGCAAACACCGACGACAAGCCCGCGGCAACGTCGCGTGAGCCATCCGCGCCGCTCAGCTCGGCGATGGCCGCCGCGACCGTCGCGCGCAGCGTGACCGCGTTGCGCCAGGCGGCCGAAGCGGAGTCGGCTGCGACGGCGGGCGCGGGCAAGCCACAGCAGCGTTTCGCCGCGACGTTCGCGAAAGCCGCGACGGCATCGCGCGATGCCGCAGTTGCTACCGCCCCGGCTTCGCTTGCAACGTCCGCTGCGACCGACGGCAGTAGCATGAGCCAGTCCGCCGACGAGCCCGCGACGCGTACGCAATCCGCCTCGCCAGAGGCCGTGACCACGAAACAGGACGACACGCTCTCCGCCACCGCGCAGTTGACGACACCCCGGTCCTCGTCCGCAGACAACCACGCCGGATTCGCCACTTCCTCGCGTGACGCGCGCCGCACCGACGCGGCCGCCGCCGCGCTACGCTCGGAGCCGGAACTCGACCGCGCGCGCGCCACCGCGTTCGCCGATACGGTCGATGCGCTCTATGGCGTGATCGCCGATCAACGCCGCGCCGCGACCGATCATTCGCGGCGCGTGAAATGGATGCTGTCGATCGTGGTCGGTGCGCTGCTGGTGACGGTGGCGATCGGCATCGCGCAGACGCTGCTGCTAATGCGCCTCACGCGCGAGACGACGGCGCAGCAACACCGCATCGAACAGATGATGCAGAACCAGCAAGCGGCGATGGTGAGCCTGCTCGACGCGCATGCGGCGACAGCGAACGCCGCATCGGCGCCCGCCGCCACGACCCCCACCGCAGCGCCCCTACAGCCCAGCGCGACGCCGACGCGCGCGAGGCACGCTCGCGCTTCGCACCGGCGGCCGCCGAGTCACTAAATCGGGGACGTTGTCGCGATGCAACGCTTCCCGGCCCAATGACATCGCGGCAACCCGCCGCAGCGAAAATTTGCTGCAGTGCACTAGCTTTTCTCTAGGGAAAACCCCTATAATCACAACTAAGGGAAAACCCTAGCAACGCAGTCACTAACCGGGAGTCGCCATGAGCTACATCTTTGCACTGTTCCAAAAGGTCAGCGACCTCTTTGCGTCGCCCCATCTGCCGCTGGATTCGGACTACTCGTACGCAGCGCGTGCCCGTGAAGCAGAGCGTCTGCGCCGCGCGCAGGCCACGCTGTTCGGCATCAAGCTGACGGACTAAAAACCAGCCGCACCTCCCGAGCGCGCGACAACGCGCCGGGGCGCGCACCTCGAGTGCGCTTCTCATTGAGCCACTATTCGCGAAATGCGGATCGTGGCTTTTTGTTTTTCGGGGCTCTCTTGTCGCGATGCACCATTGCGCGACGAGACAGACGTATCAGCGCCAGGCCTCCAGTGTCTGTCCGACTCCTTGCAAATTATTTCGGGGCCGAAATGAATGTAACCAGCTTTCACGCTGATTCAGCGAGTCGAATGAAAGCATTGCCCGTAAACCCTCGTTGAATGAAGCGCGAAAGCGACACCGCGCTTCCATCAACAGGCCACATCTATGAAATGCTCGCTTACAAGTGCTAACGTCTTCACGCGATTCGGGCCGCTAAAGTGAGTCTCAAGCGTACGGCGTCTGGTTCGGCTCACAAGCGAAGCGAACGAAGCGAATCGCACGATCCGAGCAAACACGGACGCTGGCCTGGAATAAAACTTTGACGGGAGGTCATTATGAAAAACTTTGGCAAGGCATCGCGCTCGCTGATCGCAACGCTGCTCGCGGGCGGCGCACTCGTCGCGGCTGGTAGCGCATTCGCGCAAGACCGCGTGATCGTCGAACACGGTCCGGCACCAGTCGTGTACGGCCAACCGCATATGATGCCGGTGGGCGTGTCGATCAACATCGGCTGGCACGGCGATCGTTACTGGGACGGCCACCGCTACTGGGAGCACGACGAGTGGATGCGCCATCATCCGCACGACTACGATCCGCACCACCGCGGCGACGATCACCGCACCCCGCCCCCGCGCTACTAAAGCGCGCCTGATCGCGTCGCAACAGGCGGCGTGAGTCCACGAAGCCGGTCTTCCCTCGAGGGGAAGGCCGGCTTCGTCGCATTTGGGCGTGCGAGTCCGACCGTGGTATTGCGCGTGCTGCGCTATGCTTCGGGGCTTTCATCGACGGCAGCGGGAGCGCGTGTGGACAAGACGACACAGGATGTAGCGATAGGGGTGGTGGGCACGGGACTGATGGGCGTCGGCATTGCGACGCAGGCCGCGTTGCATGGATACCGGACGATCGTTCACGACGTTGATCCGGCGCGACTCGCGAGCGTCGCGCCGAAAGCGCAAGCCGTGCTCGACGAACTGATCGACGCGGGCCGTATCGACGATGCTGCCAAACAGGCGGCGCTCGCGCGCATCGAAACCAATGCGCAACTCGATGCGATCGGGCAAGCGCGCTTCGTGATCGAGGCGATTCCCGAAGTGCTCGAACTCAAACACCGCCTCTACGCGACGCTGACCAGCCTGCTCGCCGATGATGCGATCCTCGCGAGCAACACCAGCGGCTTCCCGCCCGACCAGCTTGCCACCCCGCTGCGCGCGAAAGAACGCTTCGTGATCGCGCATTTCTGGAACCCGCCGCACATGATTCCGCTCGTCGAGGTCGTGCCGGGCACCGAGACCGCGCCCAAAGTCGTGCGGCAAACCGCCGGACTGATGAGCGCGATCGGCATGGAGCCGGTCGTTCTCGCGAAGGCGATTCCGGGCTTCGTCGGTAATCGGCTGCAGTTCGCGGTACTGCGCGAGGCGTTGCATATCGTGCGTTCGGGGGCAGCGACGCCCGAGGTCGTCGATCGCGTGATGAAAGCTTCGCTGGGACGTCGCTGGGGCATCGTCGGACCATTCGAGGGCGCGGACATGGGCGGACTCGACACGTTCGTCGACATCGCGTCGCATCTGATGCCGCAACTCGCGAAAGACGAGGACGTGATCGATCTGCTGCGCGCGCAGGTCGACGCGGGGCGTGTCGGCGTGCGCAGCGGCGCGGGGTTTCATGACTGGGATGAAGCGCGCATCGCGCGGGTAAAGGAAGGGCGCAAGCGCGTGATCGGGCGCGGCTAGTGCGGTATAAATAGCCGTTCCGTGCCTGGTACTCCGCCGCTTTTCGCGCTAACTGCCACACGCGTCGCAAGCGAACCTAAATCAACTCCAAGCCAACCCCAAGCCACTTCATGTCTCACTACTTCTACGACCCCGCCGCCGGTCACGGCCTCCCGCACGATCCTTTCAAGGCGATCGTCGCGCCGCGGCTGATCGGCTGGATTTCGTCGCGCGATGCCGAAGGCACGCTCAATCTCGCGCCATACAGCTTTTTCGGCGCGTTCGCGACCTTTCCGCCGATCATCGGTTTTAGCAGCGAGGGCCGCAAGGACAGCCTCGCCAACATCGAGGCGACCGGCGAATTCGTTTGGAATCTCGCCACCCGGCCGCTCGCGGAGCAGATGAACCGCTCGTCGGCGCCGGTCGCGCCGCACGTCGACGAGTTCGCATTGGCCGGGCTCACGCCGGCGCCGGGCCGCAACGTGGCGGTGCCACACGTAGCCGAATCGCCGGCGGCGCTCGAATGCAAGCTGCTGCAGATCGTGCGTCTGCATGATGTCGACGGCAAGCCGATGGACAACTATCTGTCGCTCGGCCAGGTGGTCGGCGTGCATATCGACGACGCGTATCTGAAGGACGGCTTGTTCGACACGCACGCCGCGCAGCCGATCATGCGCGCGGGTTATCGCGCCGACTATGCGCAGATCGGCGAGATGTTCCAGATGATCCGGCCAACGGCCTGAACTCGCCCTCAGCAGCTTCCACTGATTAGCGGATCGCTCAGGGTGTCACCGGCGGCGGCTTGCGTGGGGACTGCGCGGACGTTTTTGCCGCGGAGTCACTGTTGCCGCTCCCGCTCCCGCCCACGGGCGCATCCACTTCAACCTCGACGACCGCAGCCGCGACCGGCGCGGCCGCCGTGACTTCCGCCGCAATCGCCGCGGGCACCGGCTGGATCGGGCGCGCACGCGAGCTGACGAGCACCGCGCGCGGTTCATTGTCGTAAATCACGGCCCGCACGCGCGGATAAATCTCCCGCTCCCAGCGACGTCCGCTGAACACGCCGTAGTGGCCGACGCCCGTTTGCACGTGATGCGTCTTCAGATACGGCCGCAGACGATCGCACATGTCCTGCGCGGCGAGCGTCTGACCGACTGCGCAGATATCGTCCTTTTCACCTTCCACGGTCAGCAATGCGGTGCGGCGAATCTTCGACGGCTCCACCAGCCGCCCCTCGACTTCGAGCGCGCGTAACGGCAGCGCATGCTGCTGGAACACGGTGTCGACGGTCTCCAGATAGAAGTCGGCGGTCAGATCCATCGTCGCGAAGTACTCTTCGTAGAACGTGCGAATCGTGTCGGCTTTCTGCGGATCGCCCTTGCCGCGCTCGTAGTACATCGTTTCGAACGAGTCGGCGTGGCGGCTCGGATTCATCGCCATGAACGCGGCCAGCTGCACGAAACCCGGATACACGCGACGCTGCGCGCCGGCAAACCCGAACGGCACCGCGCTGATCAGATTACGCTCGAACCACTCGATCGGCCGGCTCCTGGCCAGTTCGTTGACGCGCGTCGGATTGATGCGCGTGTCGATTGGGCCGGCCATCAGCGTCATGCTGGCCGGCTGCGCGGGATGGTCCTCGGCGGCCATCAGCGCGACGGCGGCGAGCGCCGCGACGGTCGGTTGACAGACCGCGAGCAGATGCGTGCCGGACCCGATCGTCGCGGTGAAGTCGATCACGTGGCGCACGAATTCGTCGAAGCCGAAGCGGCCTTCGCCGAGCGGCACGTCGCGCGGGTTGTGCCAGTCGGTGATATAGACGTCGTGCTCGGTCAGCATCGTGCGCACGGTTGCGCGCAGCAGCGTCGCGAAGTGGCCCGACATTGGCGCGATCATCAGCACGCGCGGCTGCGGCGTTGAAAGCACGGCGTCCTTGCGAAAATGCAGCAGCGAGCAGAACGGCGTGCGCGCGACGACTTCCTCGACCACCGCGACCGGCTCGCCTTCGGTGACGACGCTATCGATGCCGAACGGCGGCCGTTTCGGCGTGAGTCCGCCGAGCATCAGAAGTTCGCACGTCGCGCGCAGCGAGCGTCCGTGCGGCGTAGCGGCGAATGCGGACCATGCATCGAGCGAACGGTTCGCCAGCGCCGCGCCGTGCCGCAGCGGTAGCAGCAGGTCGGCGCAGGCCTGATAGGCAGGATAGGCGAACAGATTCATACTTTCACTCGAATGCGCCAGAAAGACAGGAACTCGAATAAAAGCAAGTGGTGCGCCAGGCGCTGGCGCGCGTTGCCCCTGTGTCGCGTCATATCTGCGTGGGTCGGCATATCACTTGCGTGCATAGGCGAAATGGGCCGGCCTTGCCGCGCTTTGGTGCGCGCGCGCACCGCGGCGTGCATGGGTGCAGGCACGCGCGGCGCGATGCCCGATCTGGAGGACACACGTATGGGAAATACTACGCTCACGATAAGCAGCAGGAATTATTCGTCGTGGTCGCTGCGCGGCTGGCTGCTGACAAAGTTCAGCGGCTTGCCGTTCGAAGAAATCGTGGTGCCGATCGACGACCCCGCGACGCGCGCCGAACTACTGCTGCTGTCGCCGTCGATTCTGGTGCCATGCCTCGTGCACGACGGCGTCAAGGTCTGGGACACGCTGGCGATCGCCGAATATCTGCACGAGCTGAAGCCGCAAGCCGCGCTGTTGCCGCACGAGATCCGCGCCCGCGCGCATTGCCGCGCTATCTGCGGCGAGATGCATTCGGGGTTTGCGTCGTTGCGCTCGGCGCTGCCGATGAACCTGAAGGCGCATTTCCCGGGCTTCAAGGTATGGGCGCGCGCGCAATCGGATATCGAGCGGATCGTGACGATCTGGCGTGAATGTCTGAAGGAGTACGGCGGCCCGTTCCTGTTCGGCGAGCGGAGCGCCGCGGACGCGATGTACGCACCGGTGGTTACGCGTTTCGTGACCTATGACGTGCAACTCGATCCGGATATGGTCGAATACGGGCAGCGCATCATGGCGCTGCCCGAAATGCGCGAGTGGATCGCGCTCGCGCGTCAGGAGGTCGAGGAGATCGATGAACTGGACGTCGAGTTCTGAGCGCGGCGGCCGCCGTCCGCCGCCGTCCACATTAAGCAGATCCGTCAGCCGCGCTCGCCTTCGAGCTTGAACACGCTGACCAGCTGCGCGAGCCGCGCAGCCTGCTCGCGCAACTCGGCCGCCGCGGCTTCCGCATCGACGACGATCGTCGCATTCTGCTGCGTCGCCTCGCCGATCTGCGTGACCGCCAGGTTGACCTGCTCGATGCCGCCCGACTGCTCGCGCGACGCGACATTGATCTCGCTCATGATCGCGCGGACCTGACCGACCTGAGTGACGATTCCCTGCATCGTCGCGCTCGCTTCTTCGGCGATGCGAAAACCGCTGTCGACGTTCGCGCTCGACGCCGCGATCACCCCCTCGATCTCCTTCACCGCCGCCGCGCTGCGCTGCGCGAGCGCGCGCACTTCCGACGCGACGACCGCGAAGCCCTTGCCGTGCTCGCCCGCGCGCGCCGCCTCGACGGCCGCGTTCAACGCGAGGATGTTGGTCTGGAAGGCGATGCCCTCGATCACCGTCGTGATCTCGGCGATCTTCTGCGACGAGCGGCCGATCGCGTCCATCGTCGACACCACGCGCTCGACCGCGCGGCCGCCTTCGAGCGCGGCGTCGGCGGCGTGGGTGACGAGGGTGTTCGCTTCGGTCGCGTGATCGGCATTCTGCTGCACGGTCGACGTGATCTGCTCCATGCTCGCCGCGGTCTCTTCGAGGCTGCTCGCCTGGGTCGCGATGCGCATCGCGATGTTGCCGCTGCCGGTGGCGATCTTCTCGGTGCCCGCCGACATGTCGGCCGACGCGTTGCGCACCTGCGCGACGATGCGCGCGAGGCCTTCGCCGATGCCGTCGATCGCCAGCATCAGGCGGCCGATCTCGTCGGCGCGCGCGCGGCCGTGCTGCGCGACGCGCACGCTCAGATCGCCCGCGGCGAGACGCTCCGACGCACGCGCGGCTTCGTCGAGCGGACGGCTGACGAGCCGCCGCACCGCGACGAGGAACACGATCGCGAACAGGCCGACCAGCGCGAGGCCGAGCAGCAGGAAGGCGTTGCGGGTGCGCACGACCTCGGCCATCACTTCGTCGCGCGGCGCGACGCCGCCGACGAGCCACTGCCACTCCGGCACCGTGACGAACGACACGAACTTGTCGCCCGCGTCGCTCTCGCCGAGCGTCGCGTCGGCCGAGCGGTAGTCGAGCTCGCCCTGCTTCATGTCGAGCATGCGCTGATACGGCGCGTTGGCGTCGTCGGCTTTCTGGCCCGCGGCAGCCGGATGCACGAGCAGCTTGCCGCGCTCCGCGCCGCTCGACGCGTCGAGCACGAAGTAATAGCCGCTCGCGCCGATCTTCAGCGCGTGGATGCCGTCCTGGACCGACTGGATCTCCTTGTCCACGTCGACGCCGACGAACAGCGCGCCGATCGCGCGGCCGCTCGCGTCGGCGATCGGCCGGTACTGCGTGATCATGCGCTTGCCGAACAGCATGGCGAGGCCGGTGTACGAGCGGTTCGCGAGCAGCGGCGCATACGCTGGCCCGTTGCGGTCGAGCAGCGTGCCGACCGCTCGGGTGCCGTCCTGCTTCTTCAGCGAGGTGGTCACGCGCACGAAGTCGTCGCCGCTGCGCGCAAACACGGTCGCGACCGCGCCGCTGCGTTCGAGGAACTGGTCGGGAATCGTGAAGTCGAGATTCAGCACCTTGCCGCCGGCCTTGAAAGTCGGCGTCGCGGTGCTCCCGATATCGACTTTTTGCGTGTCGTCGAGCGAGAAGTCGGTGGGCAGGAAGCTCGCGAACAGCGCCATCGACCGATCGACTTCGGCCGACAGCGCCTTGTCGAACAGCTCGATCATCGCGGCGATCGAGCGGTCTTTTTCGGCGATGCGGGCGAGCACCTGGTCGCGTACCTGGTCGCCGACGGCGCGTGCGAGCGCCCACGCGAACGTGCTGAAAATCAACGCGACCAGCACGCACGAGAGCACGGCAAGCCGCGCGCCGACGCTGGCGCGGCGCAAGAAGAGAGAGTTCATGGGCAGGCGCGAAAAGGGGACAGGCGACGCGCGCGTCGGGCATGGCCGCGAACGGCATCGATTTACTGGTTTACGGCTCGGGAGACGGCGGCTTTAGGGCGACTGAAAGCCGCCCGTATGGGATGAAAGGGGCCACGACGGGCCCCGAAAGAAGGACGAGGCGGAATGCGGAAGGTGTTGCTGCGTTGCTCAGCGCACCCGATCGACGGTTCGGCCGGGCGCGCTTCGCCACGTCCGCAACAACAACGCATTGGTGACGACGCTGACGCTCGAAAACGCCATCGCCGCGCCCGCGAGCATCGGATTCAGCAAGCCGAACGCGGCCAGCGGAATGCCGATCAGGTTGTAGACGAATGCCCAGAACAGGTTCTGCTGGATCTTGCGCCAGGTTCTGCGGGAGATGTCGATCGCGTCGGCGACGAGCGCCGGGTCGCCGCGCATCAGCGTGATGCCGGCGGCGTGCATGGCGACGTCGGTGCCGCTCGCCATCGCGATGCCGATGTCGGCGGCGGCGAGCGCGGGCGCGTCGTTGATGCCGTCGCCCGCCATCGCGACGATGCCGGCGTGGCGCATCTTCAGGTCGCGGATCACGCGGGCCTTGTCGTCGGGCAGCACCTCGGCGTGGAATTCGTCGATGCCGAGCGCCCGCGCGACGCTCGCCGCACTGCCGCGGTTGTCGCCAGTCACGAGCACGCTGCGGATGCCCATCTGTGCGAGCCGCGCGACGGCCGCGCGCGCGGTCGGCTTCACCGTGTCGCCGAACGCGATCAGCGCGAGCGCTTCGGGGGCGTGAGGCGCGCGCGTCATCAGCCACGACACCGTGTTGCCGGCCGCTTCGAGTTCCCGCGCGCGCGCGGCAAGCGCGCTCGGCAGCGCGATGTCGAGCTCGCGCAGCCAGCGCGTGCTGCCGAGGGCGAGCGTGCGGCCGTCGACGTCGGCTTCGACGCCCCGGCCGGCGACGGCGCGAGCGGCGGTGGCGCTTGGCCCGCCCTCGTGTTCGCCGGCCATTTGCCCGAGTTGAGCCTCGTGCGCGCGCATCACCGCCCGCGCGAGCGGATGATCGCTATGCCGCTGCACCGCCGCCGCGAGCGCGAGCGCTTGGTCGCGGCTCAAGCCGCCGATCGGCTCGAACGCCGTTACCGATGGTTGGCCGAGCGTCAGCGTGCCGGTTTTGTCGAACGCGACAATCGACACGCGATGCGCGATTTCCAGCGCTTCCGCGTCCTTGATCAGCACGCCGTGGCGCGCGGCGATGCCGGTGCCGGCCATGATCGCGGCGGGCGTCGCGAGGCCGAGCGCGCACGGGCAGGCGATCACCAACACCGCGACCGCGTTCAGGATCGCGGTTTCCGCGCCCGCGGCGGCGAGCAGCCAGCCGATCAGCGTCAGCGCCGCGAGCGCGAGAATCGTCGGCACGAAGACTTCGCTGACGCGGTCGACGAGCCGCTGGATCGGCGCCTTCTCGGCCTGCGCGCTTTCGACGAGCCGGATGATGCGCGCCAGTGTCGTCTCCGCGCCGATCGCGGTGGTCGTCACCACGAGCGCGCCTTCGCCGTTGATCGAGCCGGCCGTGACGGCGTCGCCGGTCTGTTTCGGCACCGGCAGGCTTTCGCCGGTGATCAGCGCTTCGTCGATATGCGTGCGGCCTTCGAGCACCGCGCCGTCGACCGGTACGCGCTCGCCCGGCCGCACGATCACGACGGTGCCGACCCGCACCTGCGCGAGCGGCACCTCGCGTTCGCCGGCGCCGTCGCGGAGGCGCGCGCGCTCGGGGCGCAGCGCGTTGAGCGCGCGGATCGCGTCGGTGGTCTGGCGCTTGGCGCGCGCCTCGAGCCACTTGCCGAAGCGCACCAGCGTGATCACGACTGCCGATGCCTCGAAGTACAGATGCATCGTGTCGGCCGGATGCATCGCGAGTTCGTAGACGCTGATGCCGTACGCCGCCGATGTGCCGAGCGCGACCAGCAGGTCCATGTTGCCCGCGCCGGCGCGCACCGCGCGCCAGGCTGCGCGATAGAAGCGCGCGCCGAATACGACCTGCACGATCGACGCGAGCACGAATTGCAGCCAGGCTGGCAGCATCGCGTGGAGGCCGAACCATTCGCCGAACATCGGTGCGACGAGCGGCAGCGTCAGCAGCGCGGACGCAACGACGCTCGCGAGGTCGCGGCGGGTTTGAATCCGCTTGCGGTCGACGCCGGGGGCGTGGGTCGTGTCGAGGATGTCGCTTTCGTCGCCGGACGCGGCGATAGTGGCCGTTGTCTCGGCTGGAGCGGCAGCAGCGGGCGGCGCGCTCAGCGTCGCTTCGTAGCCAGCTTTCCTCACAGCGGCGATCAGCGCGCCGGTATCGGCGGATGCGGTGCCTTGCGGATGAGCGGTGGCGGTTTCGGTCGCCAGATTGACCGACGCGCGCGCAACCCCAGGCACCTTCGCGAGCGCTTTTTCGACGCGCAACGCGCAGGCTGCGCAGGTCATGCCGCCAATCTCCAGTTCAATGGTTCCCGGCGTCGCGGCGGCTGTCGCGGTTTGCGTCGCGCTTGGCGCGGCAAGCTCGGCGTTCGCGACCGGCGTCGCTTCGTATCCGGCCTTGCGCACGGCATCGGCCAGTTGCTGAGGCCCGAGCGTCGCGTCGCTTTCCACGCGGGCGCGCTCGGTCGCGAGATTCACCGACGCGCGCGCCACTCCCGGCAGCCTGGTCAGTGCTTTCTCGACGCGGCTCGCGCACGACGCGCAAGTCATCCCGCCGATATCGAGTTCGACGACGCGCGTGGGCGAAGAAGAAGCGGCAGCGTCGGCGGGGCGCTGCGGGTTGGCAAGTGCGGTCATGGCAGGCGAGGCTCGTGGCGGCATTGGGCCGCATCGTGAATCCAGTATCGACCTTCCCATGACGGGAAGGTCAAGGCCGGATTATGCGGCCGCCGTCAGAACGCCGGCGGCGCATCGAGCATCGCCTGTCCCACCGCCTTCTGTTGATCGCCGTCGCGCGCGAGCAGCGTTTGCGCGGCGCCGCGCCGGTCTTCGGCCGCCTTGTTCTGCCCGAGCTTCCATTTGCCGACGAGCCGCGTTACCTCGATCTCCATACCGACGATCGCGCCGAGCATCTGCGCGATGTAGTCGGCGGGCGCGTCGCCCATCTTCCATGGCACCGGCTCGCCGGCTTCCATCTCGCGCGTGAGTCGCGCGACGAGACCGCGCACGAACGATTCATCGTCATGCACCACGATCCTGCCATGTGCATGCACGACCATATAGTTGTAGGTCGGCACCTGCTTGTGCGTTTCGTGTTTGCTCGGATACCAACTCGGGGAAATATAGGCGGTCGGCCCCTGGAAGATCACGAGCGCTTCGGGATGGGTCGCGGCTTCCTGCCAGACGGGGTTCGCCCGCGCGACGTGCGCGCGCAGCACCAGACGTGACGAATCCGCCGCATCCGCCTGCGCCTCGAACGGCAGATGATTCGCATCGAGCCCGTTGGGGCCGTGCGTAATCAGCGCGCCGAACGGGTGCTCGGCGATCAGGCGATGAAGAACCCCTGGACGGTTCTCTTCGAAATGGGCGGGCATGTACATTGAAGTATTCCGAATGCAGGACGACGAACGAGTGGAGGCGAACGGCCAAGCTGGCGGATCGACGAATGCGCGAATCCAAAAAGCATGGCGCGGGAACATAATGTGACAGCGACGCCGATTGTCACATCGGTGACGCGCCTGCGCGCTGTCAGCCAAAATTCCCTGCTTTGTGCTTGCCTGGCTAGCAAGGATACGATACAACGCGATGTTGTCGGAATCGCAATCCGCGGACTCGCTGCGCAGTGTTTCGGGAGAACCGCGCATGCACCAGGCGCTGCACACCGGCATCCCCCATAGGACTGCACGTTCCGCACTCTGAACGAATGATAAAAAATCTCCGAGAACTGTTTTTGCTTCAACGAACCTGCGCGTCGCTCGCGGGTCTGGCACTGCTGGCCAGCTGTGCGTCGACCCCCACCGCGACACAACAACCCACCGGCTGGATCAAGGACGAAGTCGCCGACTCCTACGTATTCGGCTATCCGCTCGTGCTGATGAGCGCCGCGCGCGATGCGGCGGTCGGCACCGAGCCGGGTCAGGCGCCTTTCAACACGCTGCGTCACGCGCAGGCGCTGCCGCCGATCGGCGCGACCAATCCGCCGCAGCCGAGCCTCGACACGCTCGACTCGACCGGCTGGCTCGACCTTGCCGCCGAGCCGGTGATCCTGGCGCTACCTGATTCGCATGGCCGTTACGTCGATGCGCGCGTGCTCGACATGTGGACCAACGTCGCGTGGTCGACCGGGCCGCAGTTCGCCGCGGGCACGGGCACCGCGAAGGGCTTGCGCGCGCAGACGATCGCGTTCGTCGCACCGGGCTGGAAGGGCGAGCTGCCGAAGGGCGCAAAGCGCGTCGAAGTGCCGACGCGCAACGCATGGATCAGCGTGCGCATCCAGTCGAACGGCGCGCGCGATCTGAACGCGGTGCGCAAGCTGCAGCACGCGATCCGTCTGGAGCCGCTGAGCGTGTTCGTCGGCGACGCGGAGCCGGCGGTGCCGCCGCGCGGTTACGCAAGCGGCGTCGCGGGCCCGAGCGGCACGCCGGCGCAGCAGGTCGCCGCGCTCGACGCGAGCGGCTTCTTCGGCCGTCTCGCCGACGCGTTGCCTGACAATCCGCCGACACCGGCCGATCCGCACGCGCTCAAATTTCTCGCCGACCTCGGCGTGACGCCGGGCGATCCTGTGAAGCTGCCGAAGTCATCCGATGCGCTCGCGGCCGGTCTCGCCGACGGTCGCGATCGCCTCGCGACGCCGCCGTCGAATCTGCTGAGCGCGAACGGCTGGAGCTGGTTCGGCGATGCCGTCGGCAACTACGGTCCCGACTATGGGTTGCGCGCGTATGCGGCAAGCACACAGTTGGGCCTCGGTACGAAGGACGACGAAGTACGCGCGTTCGTCACGCAGGACAGCGACGGCAACACGCTGAACGGCGCGAATCGCTATGTGATCCACTTCACGGCGAACCAGCTGCCGCCGGTGCGCGGTTTCTGGACGATCACCGCGTATACGAAGGATGGCGCGCTGAGCGAGAACGCGCCGGCGCGGCTCGCGGTTGGCGATCGCAATGGCGCGCGCCGCAATCGCGATGGTTCGCTCGACGTGGTCGTGTCGTCGACGCGCAGCCGGACCGGTAACTGGCTGCCCGCACCGCGCGCGGACATGCAACTGGTGCTACGCCTGTATGCGCCGAAGCCGCAAGCCACCGACGGCAGCTGGCAGCCGCCGCCGGTCGTGCGGCAATGACGTGAACGGCGCGCGGGCAAACCGCGCGCCGTCCGGTTTCGTTATCGAACGCTCGCGAAAATCTCGTTCGCGGGAAAGCCAGTCAGTCAGCAGCACGAATCGTCAAGGCGGGCCTGACATTCCTGTCTAACCATTGATTCACGCCTTATACTGCCGCTTGCGGGATCTCTGTTTTTCGCGGCGGGCTTGCCGCCGCATTCCTCCACATCGAGCATGGCAAGCCTCAATAAAGCATCGTTAGCCTCGTCCATACAGACCGTGCGCGCAGTCGCGCAGTCGCGCCGCACGCGACGGATTCTCGTCGGTCTGCTGATCTTCGTCGTCGTGTTCGGCCTGCTCGGCTTTTTCGCGGCGCCGCCGCTGATTCGCCACATCGCCAGCCAGCAACTGAGCAAGCAGCTCGACCGGCCGGCGTCGATCGGCCGCATCGCGCTCAATCCGTACACACTGCGTTTCGAGGCCGACAACGTGCATATCGGCGAGCGCGGCGGCGCGGGCGACTTCGTCGATATTTCGCGGCTCATCGTGAAGCCGTCGTGGAGTTCGCTGTTTCGCGGCGCGCCCATCGTCGATGAAGTGCAGGTCGATTCGCCGCGCTTTCATATCGTTCGCCTCGATGCGCAGCACTTCAATTTCAGCGACCTGATCGAGAAATTCGCGAATCAGCCGGCAAAACCGAACAGCAAGCCGACGCAGTTCTCCGTTTCCAACATTCGTGTCGAAAACGGCCAGATCAGGTTCGACGACCGGCTGCTCGGCACGAGCCACGTGATCGATCAATGGAAGCTCGGCATTCCGTTCATCGCGACGCTGCCGTCGAAGACCGATATCTTCGTCGAGCCGCTGCTGCGCGCGCGCATCGACGGCGACAGTCAGCTCGCGATCGACGGCAGGACCAAGCCGTTCGCGGCGTCGCGCGAGTCGGAAGTGTCGCTGCGCTTCGACGAGCTCGACGTGCCGAAGCTGGTGTCTTACGCGCCGTCGAAGCTGCCGGTGATCGTGCAGTCGGGCAAGCTGTCCACCGACCTGAAGCTGAACTTCGAGATGTCGAACGACACGCCGTCGCTGCGCGTCGCCGGCACCGTCGATCTGAACGACGTCAACGTGCAGGATCAGGGCAAGGCGCCGTTTTTCGCGGCGCGCGCCGTGCATGTGGCGGCGGCATCGCTCGAACCGTTGAAGAACATCTATCACTTCGACGATATCCGCATCGACGCGCCGAGCGCGAGCCTCGCGCGCGACAAGGACGGCGTATTGAGCGTCGAGCATATGTTCGCGCCCGCGCCGGAAAAAACCACGGCAAAGGAAACCGCGGACGCGAATGCCAACGCCAAAACCGCCGCCGCCGAAAAGGCGGCCCCGCCGTTCGACGTCGCGATCAAACGTTTCACCCTCAACGACGGCACCGTGAACGTACACGACGAAGCCGTGTCGCATCCGGTAGAAGCCGGGCTGCAAAACCTCGCGGTTACGCTGACCGATTTCTCGACGCTCGCGTCGGCGCCAGCGCACTACACGCTGAACACGAACCTGAAGAACATTGGCGGTTCGCTCGCCGCCGATGGCACGGTCGGCCTCGCGGCGAAGACGGCGAGCGCGAAGCTCGTTCTGAAGTCGCTGAAGCTGCCGCCGTTGCAGCCGTATCTGGATACCGCGACGTCCGCGCAGGTGCTCGACGGCGCGTTGTCCGCGACGACGAATATCGACGCGAACTGGTCGAAGTCGCCGATGGCGCTGACGGTCGCGGACACGCAGCTGGACATGCAGGCGGTGAAGCTCGCGGCGCGCGGCGGCAAGACGCCGGTGATCTCGCTCGGGCAGGGCAACGTGGTAGTCAAACAGGTCGACGTCGCGGCGCGCACGGCCGACGTGACGAGCGTAGACGTAACCGGTCTCGCGGTCGACGCGCAGCGCCTGAAGGACGGCACCATCAATCTGGATGCGCTCGCGAGGGCGCATCAACAGGCGACGGAGCGCACGGCGATCCACGCGGCGAAACAAGCGCAGGCCGAAGGCCCCGCATGGCGCTACAAGATCGCCGAATTGACGCTCAAAGACGCGACCGCCGATTTCACCGACAACACGACGCCGCAGCCGGTCAAGCTGAGCTTTACGCCAGTGCAGCTGAAGGTGCGGCAGATCAGCGACGACTTGGGCCGTCCGCTGCCGGTCGACCTGCAAGCGACGTTGAACAAGAAGGGCACGCTCGCGGTGAAGGGCGACGTGACCGCGACGCCGCTAAAGCTGGCCGTCAAGATCAACGCGAACCAGCTCGACGCGGCCGCGTTCGAGCCGTACTTCGGCAGCAGCCTGAACGCGACGCTCGCAAGCGCGCTGCTGAACGCGAACGGCGATCTCGCGGTCACCCAGGCTAAGTCGCTGAAAGCGAACTTTCGCGGCGACATGGCGCTCGTCGCCGTGCGCATGCTCGACAAGGTGACGTCGGACCCGTTCGCGGGCTGGGGCTCGCTCGCGCTGTCGAACCTGAAGGCCGATTACGACGAGCACGGCACCGTCGTCGACGCGGGCCGCGTGACGTTCTCGAAGTTCTATGGGCGTGTGCTGCTCGACGCGCAAGGCAAGCTGAATCTGAAGGATGTGGTCGCGCACGAGGGCGGTACGACGCAGTCGCTGACGCGCGACAAGAGCGGCTCGCACCCGATTCCGCTGACACCCGAGGCGGTGTCTGAGGCAGTCGCGGCGTCGGCGCCGGTCGCGGCATCTGCTGCAACGCCCGGCAAGCCTGCCGCCACGGCCGTCGCCAGCGCCATGGCCGCGAGGCCGCCAGCAAACCCGGTCAAGATGCACGTCGGGCAACTGGTGTTGCAGCAGGGCCGCGTGACCTATACCGACAACTTCGTCAAGCCGAACTACACGGCGAACCTTGTCGCCATTCAGGGCACGATCGGCGCGTTCGGTACGGAATCGACGACGCCCGCGCCGGTCGACGTGGCCGCGAAGCTCGCGGCCAACGGTCCGCTGACGATCCGCGGCACCATCAATCCGCTGATCGCGAAACCGGCGCTCGATCTGACCGCGAGCGCGCACGACATCGAGCTGACCAACCTGACGCCGTATTCGGCGAAATACGCGGGCTATCCGATCACGAAGGGCAAGCTCAACGTCGATCTGCATTACAAGCTCGAGAACGACCAACTGAACGCGAACAACCACCTGTTCATCGATCAACTGACGTTCGGCGATCACATCGACAACGACACCGCGACCAAACTGCCGGTGCGTTTCGCGATCTCGCTGCTGAAGAACTCGCGCGGCGAGATCGACGTGAACCTGCCAGTGTCGGGCTCGTTGTCGAACCCCGAGTTCAGCATCGGCGGGCTGATCTGGCATGCGGTGCTCAATCTGCTCGAAAAGGCGGTGACCGCGCCGTTCACGCTGATCGCGCACGCGTTCGGCGGCAATGGTGAGGACCTCGGTTACGTCGAATTCGAGGCCGGCTCGGCGACGCTCACCGATGCCGACAAGCAGAAACTCGACACGATCGTGAAGGCACTCACCGACAAGCCGTCGATCCGCATGGACCTGATCGGACGCGTCGATCCGAAGGTCGACGAGCCGGCGCTGCGCACGCAGTACGTCGATCAGATGGTCAAGCGGCAGAAGATCAAGGACACGGTGGGTAATGGTGAGAGCGTCGATCCGTCGACGGTCACGGTCGATCAGAAAGAGTACGACAAATATCTGACCAAGGCCTACAAGTCCTCCGACTTCAAGAAGCCGCACAACTTCATCGGCATGACGAAGACGCTGCCCGACGACGACATGAAGAGCGCGCTCGCGGCCAACGCGCCGATCGACGACGCGAGCTTGCGGCAACTCGCGCAGCGGCGCGCGCAGAGTGTGCAGCAGTACCTGCAAGGCAAGATCGACAGCAGCCGCGTGTTTATCGTCGCGCCGAAGATGAATGCCGACGACATCAAGGACAAGGGTGCGACGACGCGGGTCGATTTCGGCTTGAAGTGATGGAGGAGTCGCGGCGCGGCGCGCGAGCCGTGGCGTTCGGCGAGCCGATAAAAAAAAGCCCGACCTGAGGTCGGGCTTCAAAGTCGGCTGCGCCCTCCACAGGACGCAGCCCCTGCAAAACAGCGAGGCTGTATGCGTTGCCGCGAGGCTTAAGCAGCCAGCAGCGAGCGCAGCACGAACGGCAGAATCCCGCCGTGCTTGTAGTAGTCGACTTCGATCGGCGTGTCGATACGCAGCAGCACCGGAACGCGCTTGTCGCCGTCCTTGCCGTGGATCACGAGCGTGACTTCCTGTTGCGGCTTGAAGTCGTCGCCGAGGTCTTCGATGTCGTAGGTTTCTTCGCCGGTGATGCCGAGCGACTGCACGCTATCCGAGCCCTTGAACTGCAGCGGCAGAACGCCCATGCCGACCAGGTTCGAACGATGGATCCGCTCGAAGCTGCGTGCGACCACAGCCTTCACGCCCAGCAGTTGCGTGCCCTTGGCCGCCCAGTCGCGCGACGAGCCCGTGCCGTACTCTTCGCCCGCGAACACGACGGTCGGCGTATCGGCGTCGATGTACTTCATCGCTGCGTCATAGATGGACAGCTGTTCGCCGCTCGGCTGGTGAATCGTCAGGCCGCCTTCGACGCGCGAGCCGTCCGCCTTCGCCGGGATCATCAGGTTCTTGATACGGACGTTCGCGAACGTGCCGCGCATCATCACGTCGTGGTTACCGCGCCGCGAGCCGTAGCTGTTGAAGTCGGCCTTTTGCACGCCGTTTTCCTTCAACCAGCGGCCTGCCGGCGAGTCTTCCTTGATCGAGCCTGCCGGGCTGATGTGGTCGGTCGTGACCGAGTCACCGAAGATGCCCAACGCGCGTGCGCCCTTGACCGGCGCGATGCTGGAAGCCGGCGTCATCGAGAAGTCCTTGCCGAAGAACGGCGGCTCGGCGATGTAGGTCGACTTCGGCCAGTCGTAGACCTGACCTTCTTCGCCCTCGATCTTGCTCCACAGGTCGCCCTTCTTCGTGAGCTGCGAGTAGTTCTTGCGGAACGCGTCGGCATCCATCGCGTACTTCAGCAGCGCGTTGACTTCTTCGCTGGTCGGCCAGATGTCGCCGAGGTAGACGTCCTTGCCGCCCTTGCCCTTGCCGACCGGCTCGGTCATCAGATCGCGCGTGATGTTGCCGGCGATCGCGTATGCGACTACGAGCGGCGGCGACGCGAGGAAGTTCGCGCGGATGTTCGGGTGGATACGCGCTTCGAAGTTACGGTTGCCCGACAGCACCGCTGCCGCGACGATGTCGTGCTTCGTGATCGCGTCGTTCAGTTCCGGCGTCAGGTCGCCCGCGTTGCCGATACAGGTCGTGCAGCCGTAAGCGGCCAGCGTGAAGCCGAGCTTGTCGAGGTACTTCAGCAGGTCGGTCTTCGTCAGGTACTCGGTGACGATACGCGATCCCGGCGCCAGCGACGTCTTGATGTGCGGAGCGACCGTCAGGCCAGCTTCGACAGCCTTCTTCGCAAGCAGTCCGGCGGCCAGCAGCACGCTCGGGTTCGACGTGTTCGTGCACGACGTGATCGCGGCGATCAGCACGTCGCCGTTCTTGACGTCGACGCCGTTGCTCGTCGTGTATTGCGCGTCGAGATCGGCGGCCTTCTTCGCAAAGCCGTTTTCGGCGACCGGCTTCGAGAACAGGTCGGTGAAGGTCGACTTCACGTGGCCGATCTCGATGCGGTCCTGCGGACGCTTCGGGCCTGCCAGCGACGGCGCGACCGTCGCGAGATCCAGCGTGACGACCTTCGTGTAATCGATATCGCCTTCGCCCGGAATGCCGAACAGCTCCTGCGCCTTGAAGTAGTTTTCGAACGCGGAGATCTCCGCGTCCGTGCGGCCCGTGCCGTGGAAGAAGTCGATGGTCTTTTCGTCGACCGGGAAGAAGCCCATCGTTGCGCCGTATTCCGGCGCCATGTTGCCGATCGTCGCACGGTCCGGCACCGACAGCGAGCGCGTGCCTTCGCCGAAGAACTCGACGAACTTGCCGACGACCTTCTCCTTACGCAGCAGTTCGGTGATCGTCAGCACGAGATCGGTCGCAGTCACGCCTTCGATCAGCTTGCCCTTCAGGTGCACACCGACGACGTCCGGCGTCAGGAAGTACACCGGCTGGCCGAGCATGCCTGCTTCGGCTTCGATACCGCCCACGCCCCAGCCGACCACGCCGATGCCGTTGATCATCGTCGTGTGGCTGTCCGTGCCGACCAGTGAATCCGGGTAGTACACGGTGTCCGCGCCGTCGGCCTTCTTGTGCACGCCCCGCGCGAGGTACTCGAGGTTCACCTGGTGAACGATGCCGACGCCCGGCGGCACGACCTTGAACGTGTCGAACGCCTGCATGCCCCACTTCATGAACTGATAGCGCTCGTTGTTGCGCTGGAATTCCAGCTTCATGTTCAGGTCGAGCGCGTTCTTCTCGCGGAAGTGGTCGATCTGCACCGAGTGGTCGACGACCAGATCGACCGGCACCAGCGGCTCGATCGACTTCGGGTTCTTGCCGATGGCCTTCGCGACGCCGCGCATCGCGGCGATGTCGGCGAGCAGCGGCACGCCGGTGAAGTCCTGCAGCACGACGCGCGACACGACGAACGGAATTTCGTCGACGCGCGCCGCGGTCGGCTTCCAGTTCGCGAGTTGCGTGACATGTTCTTCGGCGACTTTCTTGCCGTCGTAGTTGCGCAGCACCGATTCCAGCACGATACGGATCGAGACCGGCAGGCGGTCGATCTTGAGGTTCAGAGCCTTGCCGAGTTGCGGCAGGGAGTAGAACTTGCCTTTGCCGGAACCGCTGTCGAATTCCTTGAGCGTTTTGTGGAGGTTGTGGGCCATGGTGTTTTCCTTGGTTTGGATCGCGGAACTACAGTACTCAACCTAGATGACGTACAGATCGACGTATTCATTGACCGGCGTCGCTTCGAGCTTGGCCTGGTCGAGCGATACGTCGAGAATCGCCAGTTGTTGCTTGACCGGAAAGCGCCGCGCGAGGTTGGTCTTGAACTTCTCGACCAGCAACGGAATACCGTCTTCACGACGGCGCTTATGACCGATCGGGTATTCGACTACGACTTCACCGAACTTCGACCCGTCGTTGAATTCGATCGTCAGTGCGTTGGCGATCGAACGCTTCTCCGGGTCGTGATAGTCCTTCGTGAACTGTGGGTCTTCGACGCATTCCATCTTCGCGCGCAATGCATCGATACGCGAGTCCTGCGCGACTGAATCTTCGTAATCGGCAGCCGTCAGACGGCCGAAAATCAGCGGCACCGCGATCATGTACTGGATGCAATGATCACGGTCAGCCGGATTGTTTAGCGGACCCTTTTTATCGATGATGCGAATCGCCGCTTCGTGGGTGCGGATCGTGATGCGGCGAATGTCTTCGACGCGCCGGCTCTGCGCGGCGAGCTGCACATGCAGCGCGAGCGCGGCTTCCACGGCGGTTTGCGCGTGGAACTCGGCCGGAAACGAGATTTTGAACAGCACGTTTTCCATCACGTACGAGCCGTACGGACGCTGGAACTGGAACGCGTTGCCGTTGAACAGCACGTCGTAGAAGCCCCACGTTTTCGCGCTGAGCACCGACGGATAGCCCATCTCGCCGGTCTTTGAGATCAGCGCGAGGCGCACGGCGCGCGAGGTCGCGTCGCCGGCGGCCCACGATTTGCGCGAACCGGTGTTCGGCGCATGACGGTAGGTGCGCAGCGCCTGCCCATCGACGAGCGCCTGCGATACCGCGTTGATCAGCTCGTCGCGCGTAAGGCCGATCAGCTGGCCGACCACGGCGGTCGACGCGAGCTTGACGAGCAGCACATGATCGAGCCCGACCTTGTTGAACGAGTTCTCGAGCGCGATGCAGCCTTGAATTTCGTGCGCCTTGATCATGGCGATCAGGACGTCTTTCATCGTCAGCGGCGCTTTGCCGGCTGCGATGGCGGTGCGCGAGAGCCAGTCGGCCGTCGCGAGAATGCCACCGAGGTTATCGGACGGATGGCCCCATTCGGCGGCGAGCCAGGTGTCGTTGAAATCGAGCCAGCGGATCATCGCGCCGATGTTGAAGGCGGCCTGAACCGGGTCCAGCTGGAACGACGTGCCCGGCACCTTCGCGCCGTTGGGGACGATCGTGCCTGCCACGATCGGTCCCATCAGCTTGGTGCAGGCTGGGTAGGTAAGCGCCTCGAGTCCGCAACCGAGCGTGTCGATCAGGCAATGACGCGCGGTTTCCAGCGCGAGCGCGCTGTCGATCCGGTAATCCAGCACGTAGTCGACGATCTCGGCCAGGACGGCGTCCGGGGCGGGTCGTACGTTGGAGATCGGGGCGGACATCGGGGGCTTCCCTGGCGGCGAAAATCAGTTGCCGGTCTTGTTGATCGCGTTCGATTGCGTTGCAGCCGGCGCGCCCTGTTCCATGGCGACCGTCTTGCACTCGTCGGCGAGACGCGAGCTGTCCTTGTCCTGGAACAGCATGGCCTTCGTCGGGATCACGACGAGGTCCATACCGGATGCTGCATCGTGGAAGCGGTCGGCGCCCGTCGTGGTCGCTTCGCGCGGCAGGTTGTAGTTCTTGTTCGCCCAGTGAACCGTGACAATCTGGTCACGCTTCATGTCGCCTTTCATTTCGAAAGCAAGGCCGTCCTTGCACGCCCACTTTTCAGCGCCTTCCGGGATCGGATCGACCTTCGCTTCCTTCGCCGGACTCGGCTTGCGCTTGATCAGGCGGCGCGGCTCCGGGCGCTTCGCGACGGCCTTGGTGGCCGGCTTCTTCGTGGTGGTGGCCGTGTCCGCAGCGGTGGCGTCAGTCGCGACGGTCAGCATCGTCGTGGACAGGGCGCCAATCATGGCGGCGATCATCAGCTTTTTCATGGAGAAAACCTTTCTATCAAAATCAGTTAAACAGTGCGCGGACGACCGGTCCGGCGGCCGCGCGGGTTGAACTGCACGCGCTGTGGAGCGCGCAGCGATCGCTATTTTCTCCTATTTAGCGGCACGTACTTTAAATTCTCGGGTCCGGTGTAATTCGCGCTTGGCCGGATGATCTTGTTGTCGACGCGCTGCTCGATGATGTGCGCGCTCCATCCTGCCGTACGCGAGATCACGAACAGCGGCGTGAACATCGCGGTCGGCACGCCCATCATGTGATACGACACCGCGCTGAACCAGTCGAGGTTCGGGAACATCTTCTTCGCGTCCCACATCACCGATTCGAGCCGTTCGGCGATCGAGAACAGTTTCGTGTTGCCCGCTTCCTTCGACAGCTTCTTCGCGACTTCCTTGATGATCTTGTTGCGCGGGTCCGAGATCGTGTAGACCGGATGGCCAAAGCCGATCACGACTTCCTTGTTCTCGACGCGGCGGCGGATGTCGGCTTCGGCTTCGTCAGGCGTCTGGTAGCGCGACTGGATTTCGAACGCGGCTTCATTGGCGCCGCCGTGTTTCGGGCCGCGCAGCGCGCCGATCGCGCCGGTGACCGCCGAGTACATGTCCGAGCCCGTGCCCGCGATCACGCGGCCGGTGAACGTCGACGCGTTGAACTCGTGCTCCGCGTACAGGTTCAGCGACACGTGCATCGCATCGACCCACGCCTTCGACGGCTCGACGCCGTGCAGCAGATGCAGGAAATGACCGCCGATCGAATCGTCGTCGGTTTCGACCTCGATGCGCTTGCCGTTGTGCGAGTAGTGATACCAGTACAGCAGCATCGAGCCGAGCGAGGCCATCAGCTTGTCGGCGATATCGCGCGCGCCGGGCAGGTTGTGATCGTCTTTCTCGGGCAGTACGGTGCCGAGCACCGACACGCCGGTGCGCATCACGTCCATCGGATGCGCGGCGGCCGGAATCCATTCGAGTGCGGCTTTTACGTTGGCGGGCAGGCCGCGCATCGACTTCAGCTTCGTCTTGTACGCGGTCAGTTCGGCCTGGGTCGGCAGCTTGCCGTGGACCAGCAGATACGCGATCTCCTCGAATTCGCACGCCTCGGCGATGTCGAGAATGTCATAGCCGCGATAGTGCAGATCGTTGCCGGTCTTGCCGACCGTGCACAGCGCGGTGTTGCCCGCAGTCACGCCCGACAGCGCGACGGATTTTTTCGGTTTGAAGCCGCTTTGCGTTTCGTTGCCGCCTGTTGCGCCAGCGGCTTGCGTCGTCTCGCTCATGTTCCGCCTTCTCCTGTGTGCCGGCTCATCGCTGCCGTTTGAAAAACGCGTCGCTTATGTCACCGACTGTCCGTTGGCGCCCACTTGCGCGAAAAGCGGCGCCGCTTCTTGTGGAACAGCGCGGCCGGTGGTTTGCGCGCGGCGCAGCACCGACCAGTAATAGCGGTAGCTCGCACGGTCGTGCAGCGTATCGCCATGACGCGTCGGGCCCCAATGCGCGGACTGCGCGGCCAGCAGGATTTCGGCGGCCGTCGCGATTTCTTCGTCGCGCGGCGCGAACGCGGCGACGATCGCCTCGATCTGCGCGGGGTGGATGCTCCACATGCGCGTGTAGCCGAACTCGTTGCGGGCGCGCTGTGCGTCGTTCGCGACCACGCTCATGTCGCGCACTTCGGTGCTGACGTTGTGCGACGGCACCTTGCCGAACGCATGGCAGGCCGCCGAAATCTCGAGCTTCGCGCGCCGCACGAGGGGATGATCGAATTGGCCCGGCGAGCGCATCGCGGTATCGGGGATCGCGCCGTCGTGCGCGGAGACGAAGTCCATCAGGCCGAAGCTCAGCGCCTCGACGCCCGGCAGCGCGGCGAGTTCGAACACACGCGTAAGCGCGCCGTGGGTTTCGACCAGCAACTGCACCGGCACCGGCTGCGCGAGGCCGAGCTCGCGCCGCGTCGCCTCGATGAACGCGATCATTTCGGCGGCATCGTGAACGTTGCGGATTTTCGGCAGCGTGATGTAAGCGGGTGCTCGCTTTGCGGCGCGCAGAATGAGGCGTACGTCGTCGCGCCAGTGCGCGTGAGCGAAGTCGTGGATGCGCACGCCGACGCGGCCGAAGCGGTCATGCCCGGTGCCCAGTAGCGATGCGACCAGTTCCGCGTGCTCGGCCTCGCGGCCGACCTGCGCGCCGTCTTCGCAATCGAGCGTGATATCGAACACCGGGCCGAGTTGCTGCTGTAACGCGAGCGACTTCAGCATCAGCTTTTCGCTGCCCGCGTAGTGATCGCAGGCAGGCAGCACAGCGGGCGGCGCTTCGCCCTCAAACAGCACTTCGGCGGGTGTGAGAACGCGCATCTTCGGCGTGTGGGGCGTGGTGAAAATTAAGGATGTCGGATTCGGGCGTGCTCTGCGCGAGTGCCGTCGGGCAACGGCAAAGCACGTTCGAATGAGGCGAATGGCGATGATCGCACGGCCATTCACACGAAAAAAACCGGAACCCGCCGCGCTGACGCTTCGGAGTTCCGGTTCATCGGCATCAGATGCTTAGCCGAGCAGGTGCTGAACGCCGTCGCGCTCTTCCAGCAGCTCCTGCAGCGTGCCGTCCATCTTTTCGCGCGAGAACGCGTCGATTGCCAGACCTTCGACGCGCTTGTACTCGCCGTTTTCGCAGGTCACGGGCACGCCGTAGATGATGTCTTCAGGGATGCCGTACGAGCCGTCCGACGGGATGCCCATCGTGACCCACTTGCCGTTCGTGCCGAGCACCCAGTCACGCACGTGGTCGATCGCAGCGTTAGCCGCCGATGCCGCCGACGACAGGCCGCGCGCTTCGATGATCGCCGCGCCGCGCTTGCCGACGGTCGGGATGAACGTGTTGCGGTTCCATTCTTCGTCGTTGATCAGCTTGGTCAGGTCCTGACCTTCAGCCGTTGCAACGCGGAAGTCGGGGTACATGGTCGGCGAATGGTTGCCCCACACTGCGAGCTTTTCGATCGACGCGACCGGCTTGCCCGACTTGGCGGCCAGTTGCGACAGCGCGCGGTTGTGGTCCAGACGGAGCATCGCGGTGAAGTTCTTCTTCGGCAGATCCGGCGCCGACTTCATGGCGATGTATGCGTTCGTGTTGGCCGGGTTGCCGACCACCAGAACCTTCACGTCGCGGCTGGCGACGTCGTTCAGCGCCTTGCCCTGAACCGTGAAGATTTCGGCGTTGGCCGACAGCAGATCCTTGCGCTCCATACCCTTCGAACGCGGACGTGCGCCGACCAGCAGTGCAATGTCGGCGTCCTTGAACGCGACCTTCGGGTCGTCCGTGATCACGACGCCCGACAGCAGCGGGAATGCGCAATCATCCAGTTCCATCACGACGCCTTTGACGGCGGCTTGCGCTTGCGGCAGATCGAGCAGTTGCAGGATCACCGGCTGGTCCTTGCCGAGCAGGTCGCCATTGGCGATGCGGAATAGCAGGGAGTAAGCGATTTGACCTGCGGCGCCGGTGACGGCAACGCGCTTTGCGGGCTTAGCCATTGAGAAATCTCCAGGACGATGCGTTAGACGCTAGGGAAAACGCCATTCTATATGCGCGTTCAGCGTAGCGTGATGAAACACGGCGGAATTCACTGTTCGCGTGCGGGCTCGGAATTGGCGAGACCGGGCGGCGCGTTACGGCAAGACCGCCGTGCCGGAAAGCTGTACTGCGGTGCGGGACGGGATGGCCCAGGGCTTACGCCGGGCCGGGGCCGCAACTGCACGGTGCGGGCTCCTGCAAACAGCGCGTTTCGGCAAGCGTCGGGCCAGCGGGTGCAACACGGAGACAGCGCGCGAATGCAACGGATGGCGGCGAATCGAAACCTGGACTGCGTAGGGGACGGCATGGTGCAGAGGGGCTGCCGGAGCGTCGCGGCGCTGCATCAAACAGGCGCCGCAAAATCCCGCAAACCCTTGCTCGACAAGGAGTGTAGGAGTCGAAACAGATAAAGTCAACAGTATCTTATGTCTTATATAAGACACATCTATCGCGGGGAAAACCCTAGACGTGTCCCAGCCCTTTATGATGAAATGCGCGCATGAATTCGAACCCGGCGAATCCTGTGAGACCCGAATGGCCAAGGGGCCGCCGGCGAAGGCGTATCCGCTGTTTCCGCTGCCGCGTCGCCTACCTTCAGCCCCTTATATCAGCAGATCAAGGGCTTGATTACGCAGAGCCTCGAAAGCGGCGAATGGAAGCCGGGCGAGATCATTCCTAGTGAAGTCGAACTGGCCGCGCGTTTCAAGGTGAGTCAGGGTACGGTGCGCAAGGCGATCGACGAACTCGCCGCCGACAACCTGCTGGTGCGCCGCCAGGGCAAGGGCACATTCGTTGCAACGCACAACGAAGAGCGCGCGCAGTTCCGTTTCCTGAGATTGCTCGCCGACGACGGCGCCGAGCATCCGCACGTGAGCCGTCTGCTGGAATGCCGGCGGCTGCGCGCATCGGCGGAAATCGCGCGGCAGCTCGATCTGAAGCCGGCCGATCCGGTCGTGCTGATCAAGCGCTTGCTGCAGTTCGACGGCGAAGTCACCGTGCTCGACGAAATCTGGCTGCCCGGCGTCGTGTTCCGTGGGCTCACGCTCGAGCGGCTGTCGGAGTACAAGGGTCCCCTCTACGCGATGTTCGAGACGGAATTCGGGACCCGCATGATTCGCGCGACGGAAAAAATCCGCGCGGTCGCGGCGGAGCCTTCCGTGGCGGACCTGCTGCATGTGCCGGCGGGTTTTCCGTTGCTGTCGGTCGAGCGCGTGTCCTATACCTATGGGGACCGGCCGGTCGAAGTCCGGCGAGGTTGGTATGTCACAACCGGGTATTACTATCAGAACGATCTGAGCTGAATCGGGCTGAAACGAGGCGCGGCGTCCCACACGCGTGCCAATCGGAAGGCGCTTTTAATGCGCGCGCCGCAAAGGACCCAGCGTGGTTTTCGCTGCAGCGCGATATAAAAAGGCGCTAAAATTGCGGATTAGTGTGACTACATAGTAGGGGTCTAGCATGGCAGAAGCCGTAAAAAAACCGAGGCCGGAATTCCGGAACATCGGTATTGGGCAAATACTGACGGCATACCGTCTCCCGCTGGCGGGGCGCGTGTCGATTCTGCATCGCGTGAGCGGTGCCTTGTTGTTTCTCTTCCTTCCGTTCCTGCTGTTCCTCTTCGATCAGAGCCTGACTTCCGAACTGAGCTTCGAAGTATTCAAAGGCTTCCTCTCCAACATCATCGTCAAGCTGATCACGCTGGTTCTCGCGTGGGCCTTCCTGTTCCACTTCTGCGCCGGCATCCGTCACCTCGTGATGGATACGAATCATGATGCCGTGTCGAAAGAGAAGGGCAAATCGACCTCCATCGTGGTGATCGTCGTGTCGTCGCTGCTTACCATCGCATTCGCGGCAAAACTGTTCGGAGCATTCTAAAAAATGTCAGCCAATAACCGAATCGGTTCGAAGCGTCTCGTCGTCGGCGCGCATTACGGTCTGCGCGACTGGCTCGCGCAACGCGTCACCGCCTGCGTGATGGCGGTGTACACGGTGATTCTGCTCGCGTGGTTCTTCCTCGCGCGCGACTTTTCGTACGACGGCTGGGCGTCGATCTTCGCGACGCAGTGGATGAAGCTCGCCACGTTCGTCACGCTTCTCTCGCTGTTCTACCACGCGTGGGTTGGTATCCGTGACATCTGGATGGATTACGTGAAGCCCGTTGGCACGCGTCTCGTCCTCCAGGTGCTGACGATCCTCTGGCTGCTCGCATGTGCGGGCTACGCTGCGCAGATTCTCTGGAGAGTATAAAAGCATGGTTGCAATCAAGAATTCTCTGCCGCGTCGCCGCTTCGACGTCGTCATCGTCGGCGCGGGCGGCTCGGGGATGCGCGCGTCGCTGCAACTCGCGCGTGCCGGTCTGTCGGTCTGCGTGCTGTCCAAGGTGTTCCCGACGCGTTCGCACACGGTCGCGGCGCAGGGCGGCATCGGCGCTTCGCTCGGCAACATGAGCGAAGACAACTGGCACTACCACTTCTACGACACGATCAAGGGCTCCGACTGGCTCGGCGACCAGGACGCGATCGAGTTCATGTGCCGTGAAGCACCGAACGCCGTCTACGAACTCGAACACTTCGGCATGCCGTTCGACCGTAACGCGGACGGCACGATCTATCAGCGCCCGTTCGGCGGCCACACCGCGAATTACGGCGAAAAGCCGGTGCAACGCGCCTGCGCGGCGGCTGACCGTACCGGTCACGCGCTGCTGCACACGCTGTACCAGCAGAACGTTGCTGCCAAGACGCAATTCTTCGTCGAATGGATGGCGCTGGACCTGATCCGCGACGCCGACGGCGACGTGCTCGGCGTGACCGCACTGGAAATGGAAACCGGCGACGTCTACATCCTCGAAGGCAAGACCACGCTGTTCGCCACGGGCGGCGCGGGCCGGATCTTCGCGGCATCGACCAACGCGTTCATCAACACCGGTGACGGCCTCGGCATGGCGGCCCGTTCGGGCATCGCGCTGCAGGACATGGAATTCTGGCAATTCCACCCGACCGGCGTGGCCGGCGCGGGCGTGCTGATCACCGAAGGCGTGCGCGGCGAAGGCGGTATTCTGCGTAACTCGAACGGCGAGCGTTTCATGGAACGCTACGCGCCGACGCTGAAGGACCTGGCGCCGCGCGACTTCGTCTCGCGTTCGATGGACCAGGAAATCAAGGAAGGCCGCGGCGTCGGTCCGAACAAGGATCACGTGCTGCTCGACCTGTCGCACATCGGCGCCGAGACGATCATGAAGCGTCTGCCGTCGATCCGCGAAATCGCGCTGAAGTTCGCGAACGTCGACTGCATTAAAGAGCCGATTCCGGTCGTGCCGACCATCCACTACCAGATGGGCGGTATCCCGACGAACATCAACGGTCAGGTGGTCGGGACGCCGCGCGGCCCCGAAGAAGTCGTCAACGGTTTCTACGCAGTGGGCGAATGCTCGTGCGTGTCGGTGCACGGCGCGAACCGTCTCGGCACGAACTCGCTGCTCGACCTCGTGGTGTTCGGCCGCGCTGCCGGCAACCACATCGTCAAGCACGTGAAGGAACTGAAGGAACACAAGCCGCTGCCGGCCGATGCAGCCGACTTCGCGCTGTCGCGTCTGGCGAAGCTGGACAACTCGTCGTCGGGCGAGTACGCACAGTCGGTCGCGAACGACATCCGCGGCACGATGCAGAAGCACGCTGGTGTGTTCCGTACCTCGGCTCTGCTGTCCGAAGGCGTCGAGGCCATCCGTGAAGTGGCGGCACGCGTCGACAACATCCATCTGAAGGACAAGTCGAAGGTGTTCAACACGGCTCGCATCGAAGCGCTCGAAGTGGCGAACCTGATCGAAGTGGCACGCGCCACGATGGTCTCCGCCGAAGCGCGCAAGGAAAGCCGTGGCGCGCACGCGCAGAACGACTTCGAACATCGCGACGACGAAAACTGGCTGCGCCATACGTTGTGGTTCAGCGAAGGCGATCGCCTCGACTACAAGCCGGTTCACATGAAGCCGCTGACCGTCGAATCGGTTCCGCCGAAAGCGCGTACCTTCTAAGGCACAAGTCAAAGGAATTCAGAGAAATGGCCAAGCGTACATTTGAAATTTACCGCTACGATCCGGACAAGGACGCCGCTCCGCGCATGCAGACGTACGAGATCGAAATCGACTCGCACGAACGCATGCTGCTCGACGCGCTCATCAAGCTGAAGGCGCTCGACGAAACCCTGTCGTTCCGTCGCTCGTGCCGCGAAGGCGTGTGCGGTTCGGACGCAATGAACATCAACGGCAAGAACGGCCTCGCGTGCCTGACGAACCTGAACGACCTGCCGCAGAAGATCGTGCTGCGTCCGCTGCCGGGCCTGCCCGTCGTGCGCGACCTGATCTGCGACTTCACGCAGTTCTTCAACCAGTATCACTCGATCAAGCCGTACCTGATCAACGATACGCCGCCGCCGGAAAAGGAACGTCTGCAGTCGCCGGAAGAACGCGACGAGCTCGACGGCCTGTACGAATGTATTCTGTGCGCGAGCTGCTCGACGTCGTGCCCGAGCTTCTGGTGGAATCCGGACAAGTTCGTCGGCCCGGCTGGTCTGCTGCAAGCCTACCGCTTCATCGCGGATAGCCGCGACGAGGCAACCGGCGAGCGCCTCGACAACCTGGAAGATCCGTATCGTCTGTTCCGTTGCCACACCATCATGAACTGCGTCGACGTTTGTCCGAAGGGCCTTAACCCGACCAAGGCAATCGGCAAGATCAAGGAATTGATGGTTCGCCGCGCTGTCTAGTATCAATGAGCTCCGCGCTCCCTGGCGCGCGCTGCCCCCGAGAGGGCGGTCAGTGCGCCCGGGCGCGGCGCGGGGTGTACCGACATGACCGAAACATCGCATCAGTCCGACCCTCTCCGCCGCGCGCGTCTTCGCTGGCGCGCACGGCGGGGCCTGCTGGAAAACGACCTGATTTTCGAGCGTTTTTTCAGCCGATATGAGCATGACCTCAGCGATGCCGACGTGGGCGCACTTACGCGCCTGCTCGAGCTGAGCGATAACGACCTGATGGACTTGCTGCTCGCGCGCAAGGAACCAGAAGGCGATCTGGCCGACCCGGACGTGGTCCGGGTTCTGGAGTTGCTGCGCAACGCTTGAGCGCCGCCAGTCCGTTGTTCCAGGCGTGCAATTATCGAAACCCTGTATCCATACTTCGATTGAGGATGTGCTATGACCCCGTCAGATGTTAAAGCCACGCTATCGTTCAGCGACAATTCGCCGAGCGTCGAAATGCCGATTTACAAGGGCACGATTGGCCCGGATGTGATCGACATTCGCAAACTGTACGGCCAGACCGGCAAGTTCACGTACGACCCGGGCTTCATGTCGACGGCGGCGTGCAATTCGGCGATTACCTACATCGACGGCGACAAGGGCGAACTGCTCTACCGCGGCTACCCGATCGACAACCTCGCGCAAAACGCCGACTTCCTCGAAACTTGCTACCTGCTGCTGAACGGCGAGCTGCCGAACCAGAAGCAGAAGGTCGAATTCGTCGGCACCGTCACGAAGCACACGATGGTGCACGAGCAGATGCAGTTCTTCTTCCGCGGCTTCCGCCGCGACGCGCATCCGATGGCGATTCTGGTCGCAGCGGTCGGCGCGCTGTCGGCGTTCTATCACGACTCGCTCGACATCAATAACCCGCGTCACCGCGAAGTGTCGGCGATCCGTATGATCGCGAAGCTGCCCACGCTGGTCGCGATGGCGTACAAGTACAGCATCGGCCAGCCGTTCGTGTATCCGAAGAACGACCTGTCGTACAGCGCGAACTTCATGCGCATGATGTTCTCGAACCCGTGCGAAGAGTATGAGGTCAACGACGTGCTGGTGCGCGCGCTCGACCGTATCCTGATCCTGCACGCTGACCACGAGCAGAACGCGTCGACGTCGACCGTGCGGCTCGCCGGTTCGTCGGGCGCGAATCCGTTCGCGTGTATCGCGGCGGGTATCGCGTGTCTGTGGGGCCCGGCGCACGGCGGCGCGAACGAAGCCGCGCTGACCATGCTGGAAGAAATCGGCTCGGTCGACAACATTCCTGAGTTCATCAAGCAGGTGAAGGACAAGAACTCGGGCGTGAAGCTGATGGGCTTCGGCCACCGCGTGTACAAGAACTACGACCCGCGCGCGAAGCTGATGCGCGAGACCTGCTACGAAGTGCTCGAAGAGCTGGGCCTGCACGACGATCCGCTGTTCAAGCTCGCGATGGAACTCGAAAAGATCGCGCTCGAAGACGAATACTTCGTGTCGCGCAAGCTGTACCCGAACGTCGACTTCTACTCGGGTATCGTGCAGCGCGCGCTGGGCATTCCGACGTCGATGTTCACGTGTATCTTCGCGATGGCACGCACGGTCGGCTGGATCGCGCAGTGGAACGAAATGATCGCCGATCCTGAGCAGAAGATCGGCCGTCCGCGTCAGCTGTTCATCGGCGAGACGCTGCGTGAAGCGAAGCCGATCGCACAGCGCTGATCGCTGATCGACCTCGATACGCGCGCTTCGCAGCGGCATTCGTGCCGTGCACAAGCGCGAATTGGGGGTGAATGAAACGCCTCAACGGGTCTACCGTTGGGGCGTTTTCCGTTTCGGCGGCAGCTAGGCGTCGCGCATGCGGCGCATTGGCGTCGCTGGGGCCAACACTTGCCGGGTAACGACGATACAGGTATTGCCACTACCAGCCAACTCCATGTTTTTTATCGGTTTTTTCGTCGGCTGAGCAGCCCACCGCGGTGCGCAGCGTGGCATAATCAATCGACACAGTCAGCCCGCAGTCACTACTACTCCGCATACCATGGCACAGACTCTCTACGACAAATTGTGGAACACGCACGTGGTCCACACGGAAGACGACGGCACCACGATTCTCTACATCGACCGTCACCTGCTGCATGAAGTGACCAGCCCGCAGGCGTTCGAAGGCCTGAAAATCGCCCAGCGTCCGGTGTGGCGCATCAGCGCGAACCTGGCTGTGTCCGACCACAACGTGCCGACCACGGACCGCAGCCACGGCATCGCCGATCCGGTGTCGAAGCTGCAGGTCGACACGCTCGACGCCAACTGCGACGCCTTCGGCATCACACAGTTCAAGATGAACGACCTGCGTCAGGGCATCGTTCACATCATCGGGCCTGAACAGGGCGCCACGCTGCCGGGTATGACGATCGTCTGCGGCGACTCGCACACGTCCACGCACGGCGCGTTCGGCGCGCTCGCGCACGGCATCGGCACGTCGGAAGTCGAGCACGTGCTGGCCACGCAAACGCTGCTGCAGAAGAAGAGCAAGAACATGCTCGTGAAGGTCGAGGGCCAATTGCCGCGCGGCTGTACCGCGAAGGACATCGTGCTCGCGATCATCGGCAAGATCGGCACCGCGGGCGGCACCGGCTACGCGATCGAATTCGGCGGCTCGACGATCCGTTCGCTGACAATGGAAGGCCGCATGACGGTCTGCAACATGGCGATCGAAGCGGGCGCGCGCGCCGGCATGGTCGCCGTCGACGACACCACGGTCGAATACCTGAAAGGCCGTCCGTTCTCGCCGCAAGGCGTCGAGTGGGATCACGCGGTCGAGTACTGGAAGCAGTTCAAGTCGGACGACGGAGCGCATTTCGATCGCGTGGTCGAGTTGAACGCCGCCGAAATCGTGCCGCAGGTCACCTGGGGCACGTCGCCGGAAATGGTCACGCCGATCGACGGCCGCGTGCCGGATCCGGAGCGCGAAAAGGACCCGGTCAAGCGCGACGCGATGGAGCGCGCGCTCAAGTACATGGCGCTCGAGCCGAACGCGCCGATCGAGTCGATCAAGCCGGATAAAATCTTCATCGGGTCGTGCACCAACGCGCGCATCGAAGACATTCGCGCCGCGGCTTACGTCGTGAAGAAGCTCGGCCGTCGCGTCGCGCCGAACATCCGTCTGGCGATGGTCGTGCCGGGTTCGGGTCTCGTGAAGGCGCAGGCGGAGCGTGAAGGCCTCGACAAGGTCTTTACCGAGGCCGGTTTCGAATGGCGCGAGCCGGGCTGCTCGATGTGTCTGGCAATGAACGCCGACCGGCTCGAGCCGGGCGAGCGTTGCGCGTCCACGTCGAACCGCAATTTCGAAGGTCGTCAGGGCGCTGGTGGCCGCACGCACCTGGTGAGCCCCGCAATGGCCGCGGCTGCGGCCATCGAAGGGCATTTCGTCGACATTCGCAAGCTCGGATAAATCGCATGATGAAGAACATGGATCGCATCACTCTATTGCGCCGCTTCGCACTCGGCACGTTCGCCGGGCTCCTGCTCGGTCTTGCCGGCTGCAACACGGTGCACGGATTCGGCCAGGACATGTCGCACCTCGGCAATTCGATCAGCAATCACGCTGAGAAATAAGCGGTTTTTGATTTTTGCCGGCGATACGGCGCGGGGGTTCCAGCCGCCAGTCGCATCGCCCGGTCCTGAACAGGCGCAAGCGTCATGGATAAATTCATCGTACACACCGGCGTCGTGGCGCCGCTCGATCGCGAGAACGTCGACACGGACGCGATCATTCCGAAGCAGTTCCTGAAGTCGATCAAGCGCACGGGTTTCGGTCCGAATGCGTTCGACGAATGGCGCTACCTCGACCACGGCGAACCGGGTCAAGACAACTCGAAGCGTCCGCTGAACCCGGATTTCGTGCTGAACCAGCCGCGCTACCAGGGCGCCTCGGTGCTGCTCGCGCGCAAGAACTTTGGCTGCGGCAGCTCGCGCGAACACGCGCCCTGGGCGTTGCAGCAATACGGCTTTCGCGCGCTGATCGCGCCGAGCTTCGCGGACATCTTCTACAACAACTGCTTCAAGAACGGCGTGCTGCCGATCGTGTTGACCGAACAGCAGGTCGATCATCTGTTCAACGAGACGTATGCGTTCAACGGCTTCGAGCTGACGATCGACCTCGAAGCGCAAGTCGTGCGCACGGCCGACGGCGGCACCGAATATCCGTTCGAAGTCGCGGCGTTCCGCAAGTATTGCCTGCTGAACGGTTTCGACGACATCGGCCTCACGCTGCGTCACGCGGACAAGATCCGCCAATTCGAAGCGGAGCGTCTCGCGAAGCAACCGTGGCTGAACAATCGCCTCGTCCGCTAAGCGAAACCGTGAGGGCGTTAGGGGCGTGAAGTCCGCGCGCCAATGTCGGTTTGCGCCAGAAAGATCCGAAAAAATCATCAAGGAATTCGCATGAAGATCGCAGTGTTGCCGGGCGACGGCATCGGTCCCGAAATCGTCAAGGAGGCCGTCAAGGTCCTGAACGTGCTCGGCGAGAAGTTCGAACTCGAAGAAGCGCCGGTCGGCGGCGCGGGCTACGAAGCGAAGGGCCACCCGCTGCCGGACTCGACGCTCGCGCTCGCGAAGGAAGCCGACGCGATCCTGTTCGGCGCGGTCGGCGACTGGAAGTACGACAAGCTCGAACGCGCGCTGCGCCCTGAGCAGGCGATTCTCGGTCTGCGCAAGCACCTGGAACTTTTCGCGAACTTCCGTCCGGCGATCTGCTACCCGCAACTGACGGGCGCGTCGTCGCTGAAGGAAGAGATCGTTTCGGGTCTCGACATCCTGATCGTGCGCGAACTGAACGGCGACATCTACTTCGGCGCGCCGCGCGGCGTGCGTACGTCGCCGGACGGCCTGTTCGCCGGCGCGAAGGAAGGCTTCGACACGATGCGCTATTCGGAACCCGAAGTGCGCCGCATCGCGCACGTCGCATTCCAGGCGGCGCAAAAGCGCGGCAAGAAGCTCACCTCGGTCGATAAAGCCAACGTGCTCGAAACGTCGCAGTTCTGGAAGGACGTGATGATCGACGTGTCGAAGGAATACGCGGACGTCGAACTGTCGCACATGTACGTCGACAACGCCGCGATGCAGCTCGTGAAGGCGCCGAAGTCGTTCGACGTGATCGTGACCGGCAACATGTTCGGCGACATCCTGTCCGACGAGGCGGCCATGCTGACCGGCTCGATCGGCATGCTGCCGTCGGCATCGCTCGACAAGAACAACAAGGGCTTGTACGAGCCGTCGCACGGCTCCGCGCCGGATATCGCCGGCAAGGGCGTTGCCAATCCGCTCGCCACGATCCTGTCGGCCGCGATGATGCTGCGCTATTCGCTGAACAAGGCGGAGCAGGCCGATCGCATCGAAACTGCGGTGAAGAAGGTGCTCGAGCAGGGCTATCGCACCGGCGACATTCTCACGCCGGGTTGCAAGCAGGTCGGCACCGCCGCGATGGGCGATGCCGTCGTGGCCGCGCTGTAAAACGCGTGCACCGCATGCGCTCGCAGAGCGAGGGCATGCGGTGGTCAGGTCAACGATACTGGCCTTTTTAAAAACGCGAATCGGGCCTTGAAACAGGCCGATTTGCGCGTCATACGGCGAAGAACGCCGCCAGTTTTCCGTTTTCGTGTATATTGTTTTGATGGCTCAGATCTCCCAAATCTCCTCGATCTCCAAAATGCACGGCACAACGGCCCGTGCGATCGAGTTCGCCATTACCATCAAAACCATTACCCCGAAAACGATCACGAAGCGCTGATCGTCCGTCGTGCCCGCCCATCTTCCCCGCGCGGTCACTGCGGGCAAAGACGCGGGGAAGTTTCCATTCGAAGGGTATGAAGTCATGAACGTAGGTCTCGTAGGTTGGCGCGGCATGGTCGGCAGCGTCCTGATGCAACGTATGCAGCAGGAAGGCGATTTCGACTTGATCGAACCGGTGTTTTTCAGCACCAGCAACGCGGGCGGCAACGCGCCTTCGTTCGCCAAAAACGAGACCAGGCTCAAAGATGCGACAAGCATCGACGACCTGAAGAGGTGCGACGCGATCATTTCCTGCCAGGGCGGTGACTACACGAACGAAGTGTTCCCGAAGCTGCGCGCGGCGGGCTGGAACGGCTACTGGATCGACGCGGCATCGTCGCTGCGCATGAAGGACGACGCGGTCATCATTCTCGATCCGGTCAACCTCGACGTGATCAAGAACGCGCTCGTCAAAGGCCAGAAGAATTTCATCGGCGGTAACTGCACGGTCAGCCTGATGCTGATGGCATTGGGCGGCCTGTTCCGCGAAAACCTCGTCGACTGGATGACGGCCATGACTTACCAGGCCGCATCCGGCGCGGGCGCGCAGAACATGCGCGAATTGCTGTCGCAAATGGGCACGCTCCACGGCGCGGTGAAGAACGAACTGGCAGACCCGGCTTCGGCGATTCTCGACATCGACCGCCGCGTGCTCGAAGCGATGAACAGCGACAGCATGCCGACCGACCACTTCGGCGTACCGCTCGCGGGCTCGCTGATTCCGTGGATCGACAAGGATCTCGGCAACGGCATGTCGAAGGAAGAGTGGAAGGGCGGCGCGGAAACCAACAAGATCCTCGGCAGGCCGGCCATGGGCACGCCGGGTTCGATTCCCGTCGATGGTCTGTGCGTGCGGATCGGCGCAATGCGCTGCCATTCGCAAGCGCTCACGATCAAGCTGAACAAGGACGTGCCGCTCGACGAAGTGAACAGCATCCTCGCGTCGGGCAACGACTGGGTCAAGGTTGTGCCGAACGAACGCGAAGCGTCGATGCGCGATCTGTCCCCGGCGGTTGTCACCGGTACGCTGACGGTGCCGGTCGGCCGCGTGCGCAAGCTCGCGATGGGCGGCGAGTATCTGTCGGCCTTCACGGTCGGCGATCAGCTGCTGTGGGGCGCGGCTGAACCGCTGCGTCGTATGCTTCGCATTGTGCTCGACAAGTAAAGTAAACTACGCGCTCACGACGCGTAGACAACTCAAGAAGCGTCGCGCTTGCGCGGCGCTTTTTCATTGTGTGCTCCGATCATCTTGTCTCTTTCCACTCGCAAAAAAGGCTGCGCGCTGACGCGCCCAGGAGTCCCGATGAACTTTCGACGCTCCGCTCTTCGGGCTATGTCCATTCGTCACGAGAAGGTGCGATTCAGCAGCCGTCCGGCGGCGATGGCCGCTTGTGCCACTTTCGCCCTTGCGCTGCTCGGCGGTGGCGCGGGCAATGCGCTTGCCGCGCCGGCTAGTGCCACGAGCGCGCCGGATGCCGCTTCCGCTGTCAGTTCCACTACCGCTGTCGTTGCTGTCGCTGCGGGCTCTCAGTACACCGTACACGCAGGGCAGTCGCTGAACGATGTCGCGATCGCTATTACGCAGTCGCATGACCGGGCGGTACTCGCGCGCGCTACGCACGCATTGTTCGACACGAATCCGGCCGCGTTCATGAATCACGATCCGAGCCGGATGCGTGTAGGAGCGGTGTTGATCGTGCCGGCGCTCGATGCGTCGGGGGCCTTGGCGGTTTCGTCGACTGGGGCCGCGGCAGGGGCGTCGGAGTCCACGGCGGCCGCGCCCGCTTCCGCGCCGACTGCCGCGCCGGCCGCGGCGGCTGCCGCCAGCACGGCGAGTGCAGTCGCGCAGGTCAACGCCGCCGCCGCGAGTGCGGCCAGCGCGGCGGCTCAAGCGACGACGCCAGCCGCATCCACGGTTTCCGGCGCGGCCAGCGCGGCGGTATCGACCGGCGCGGCGGCGGGCGGTGCGGTTTCGTCCGCGCCAGTGGCCGGTTCGGCGCCGGTGGCGACGAGTGGCACGCGGGAATGGGCCGGATCGATTCAACCGGCGGCGAGCGCGCCCGCGGGACAAGCGCCGTCGGCAGCGACCGCGACCGCGCAGGCGGCTTCGCAGCCGCATCCGCAGGTGTCGAGTCTGCAGCAATTGCTGGCGCTGAAAAACCGCGTGCTGATGGAGTTGCAGAAGCACGGTATCGGCGGGGCGCCCGTCGCTTCAGGCCTCACACCGACGAGCGCTGCGCAGCCGGCACCGGCAGGTTCCGAGGCGACCGTGGCCGTGGCGCCGGAGCACGCGAATGTGACGACGTCGCCGTCGAATGAGGGCGGCATCTCTCAGCGCGATTTGAGCATCGCGGCGGCCGTGGGCGCGGCACTGATCGTTCTGCTCGCTGCTCTGCGCATGGGTCGCCGCAAGCGCGATAAAGAGGCCGCGGCACGGGCTGCCCAGGCAACTGATGCAGAAATGGCGAGATCCGCGCGTGAGGCCGATTCGCGCAATGGCAGCGCGACGGCGGGGCAGGCGGCGGTCACGGAAGGATCGGACGCGCAAGATCAAGAGGTTGCACGGCAGGCCGCAGCAGCAGAGCATGCGGCTGCGGAACGTGCGGCAGCCGAACAGGCAGCGGCAGAAAGCGCGGCTGCGGAGCGGGTAGCAGCGGAGCGCGCGGTGGCCGAGGAGGCGGCGGCCAAGCGCGCCGCAGCGGAACGTGCGGCTGCGGAACGTGCAGCAGCCGAGCAAGCAGCAGCGGAAGGTGCAGCAGCCGAACAGACGGCAGCGGAGCGAGCCGCAGCAGAGCGAGCAGCGGCCGGAGAACACGCCGCGGCGGAACGCGCAGCAGCGGAACGCGCGGCAGCCGAACAAGCCGCAGCCGAACAAGCAGCAGCACGCGTCGCCGCCGAACATGCGGAAGCGGAACGCATCGCAGCAGAACGCAGCGCATCCGAGCGCGCCGCAGAAGAACAGGCGGCACAACAAGCAGACACGCCCGAACCTACTGCACTAACGGCGCCACTCGCCAGCATCCCGCTACCCAGCCAAAGCGAACTGTCCAGCGAACCACCGGCGGTCGCACCCGCCCATGACGAGACGCTGCGCTCCGCCGCGACGGCCGCCAATCTCGCCGCCGCGGCAGAACTCGGCGCCGACGCGTTGCCGCTGGGACCGCTCGAACCGGTTGGCGCCGCGACGCAGGACGAGAACGCGCATCGCCTGCAATGGGACGAGGAACCCACAGAAAGTCCGACCGCAGAGAAAACGACAGGCACGACGACAACCCCGAGCCCAAGCGCCGCGGAACCGCCCTCGGCAGCGTCGCACACCGCGACGGCCGAACCGCAGTCCCCCTTGAACGTTCCACCCCCAGTGATCGATTTCACGCAACATCAGATCGAACCGCGCGCCACTACGTCGTTCGGTCAGCCGTTCAGCGACATCCCCGTGCCGACGGAACCCGCGCTGTCCGCACCGACCGAGTTCCCGCGCGAGGCCGTCGACGCGTTCGGCAGCCTCAACATGCCGCTGCCACCGCGCATCGACGTGCCCACCGTCGGCGAAGCGGAGCCTTCCACGTCGCTTTCGACGCAACCGGTCGCATCGCCCGACACGACCGCGCAGCAGGCCTTCGGCGTCCATGGCGCGGACGACGACGCCCCGCACATCGCCGACCAGATCGCCGCCGGCACAGCCGGCCACGGCGCCGTCGCGGGCCTCGGCGCGGCCGGCTTCGGCGCGCTGAAGCTCGACTTCGACCTCGAGTTGCCGCCGAGCCCGGCTCAGCCATTGCCGGCCTTCACACCGGCCGATCTCGGCCGCATCGCGCGCAACAAGCTGGAGTTGGCCTCCGAGTACATCGAGCTCGGCGATCTGGCGGGCGCCCGCGCGCTCATCAACGAAGTGATCGAAGCAAACGATCCAGCCACGCGCACCGAAGCCCGCGCGTTGCTTTCGACTCTCGCACCGCTGTCGTGAAGCGCATCGCATTAGGCGTGCAATACGACGGCTCCGCGTTCACTGGATGGCAGTCGCAGCCGCATGGCAACACGGTACAGGACGAGCTCGAACGGGCGCTGCGCGAATTCATGCGCACGCCCGTGCAGACGGTGGTCGCCGGCCGCACCGACCGCGGCGTGCATGGCTTGGGTCAGGTCGTGCATTTTGACACCGACCTCGATCGCCTCGAGATCTCCTGGGTGCGCGGCCCGAACGCGTTTCTGCCGAAGACGATCGGCGTGCAATGGGCCAAGCCGATGCCCGACGATTTTCACGCGCGGTTTTCGGCATTCGAGCGGACCTATTACTACGTGCTGTACGTAAGTCCGGTTCGCTCGCCGATGCTCACGACGCGCGCCGGCTGGGTGCACACGCCACTCGACGTCGACGCGATGCGCTCGGCCGCCGAGCACCTGATCGGCGAGCATGACTTTTCGGCGTTTCGTTCGTCGCAATGCCAGTCGAAGACGCCGTTCAAGCACCTGTACCAGATCGACGTCAAACGACAGGGTAACTTCGTGCATTTCCGCCTCCGCGCGAACGCGTTCCTGCATCACATGGTGCGCAACGTGATGGGCTGTCTGATCGAAATCGGCAGCGGCCGCCGCCCGGCCGCGTGGATGGCCGACGTGCTCGCGAGCCGTAGCCGCGATTGCGCGGCGCCGACCTTCATGCCCGACGGCTTGTACCTCGCGCAAGTGGGCTATCCTGAGCAATTCGGCGTGCCCGATCCGGCGACGGGCAGCGTGCCGTGGAGCAGCGTATGGACCGAACAACCGGAAACATGAAAGCAGCAGAGAACCCCGCCATTCAGACCGACGCCACCGCCTTGCAAGGCGTGCCACATCGCACGCGCATCAAGCTGTGCGGACTGTCGAAACCCGTTGACATTGCACACGCGATCGACCTCGGCGCCGACGCGATCGGCCTCGTGTTCTATCCGCCGAGCCCGCGCTCGGTGAGCGTCGCGCAAGCGGTCGAACTCGTGCACGAGGTGCCGCCGTTCGTGTCGGTCGTCGGTCTGTTCGTCAACGCGACGCCGGAATGGGTTCACGAAGTCGCGAGCAACGTGAACCTGACGCTGTTGCAGTTCCACGGCGACGAGACGCCTGAGCAGTGCGAGGCGCTCGCCGGCGTTGCGGGTTTGCCTTGGTTGCGCGCGTTGCGAGTTGCGGCGGATACTCGAGCGGCCGATTTGGTAAAATCGGCATTCAACTATTCAGCAGCCAGTGGTCTTCTGTTCGACACCCATGTCGAAGGCTACGGCGGCGGTGGGAAGGTTTTCGATTGGTCACTTATTCCAGCAGAGCTCGCGCGTCGGGCCGTTTTGAGTGGTGGGTTGAACGCGCAAAACGTCAGTGATGCGATCCATCGCGTGCGCCCGTACGCGGTCGATGTCTCGAGCGGCATCGAAGTAGCGGGCGCCCGGGGCGTGAAGGATCACGCCCGGATGGCGGCGTTCGTACGCGCGGTGCGCGCTGCGGACGCTGAATGATTCAGGCTCGCGGGCGCTTTCCGATGAAAGCCGCGAGCCATCCTGAGAAAAGTGATCACCATGTACAACTTGCCTGACGAAAGAGGCCACTTCGGCCAATTTGGTGGTGTGTTCGTCGCCGAAACGCTGTTTTCCGCACTCAACGAGTTGCGTGAAGCGTACGAGAAATATCAGAAAGACCCGGAATTCGTCGCCGAGTACGAGCGCGAACTGAAGTATTTCGTGGGTCGCCCGTCCCCGATTTATCACGCCCAGCGCTGGAGCGAATTGCTCGGCGGCGCGCAGATTTATCTGAAGCGTGAAGACCTGAATCACACGGGGGCGCACAAGATCAACAACGTGATCGGCCAGGCTCTGCTCGCCAAGCGCATGGGCAAGCCGCGCGTGATCGCGGAAACCGGCGCCGGTCAGCACGGCGTGGCCACGGCGACAATCTGCGCGCGCTTCGGTATGGAGTGCGTGGTGTACATGGGCGCCGAGGACGTGCGCCGCCAGGCCGCGAACGTTTATCGCATGAAACTGCTCGGTGCGACGGTCGTGCCGGTCGAATCGGGGTCGCGCACGCTGAAGGACGCGCTGAACGAAGCGATGCGCGACTGGGTCACCAACGTCGAAAACACGTTCTACATCATCGGCACGGTTGCGGGTCCGCATCCGTACCCGATGATGGTGCGCGACTTCCAGCGAGTGATCGGCGACGAATGCCGCGTGCAGATGCCAGAACTCGCTGGCCGCCAGCCAGACGCCGTCATCGCGTGTGTTGGCGGCGGTTCGAATGCGATGGGGATCTTTTACCCGTATATCGACGATAGTTCCGTGCAGTTGATCGGCGTCGAAGCGGCCGGCGACGGCCTCGAAACGGGTCGTCACGCGGCATCGCTGATCGGCGGTAGTCCCGGCGTGTTGCACGGTAACCGCACGTATCTGCTGCAAGACGAAGACGGCCAGATCATCGAGACGCATTCGGTGTCGGCAGGCCTCGACTACCCGGGCGTCGGCCCCGAGCATGCGTGGCTAAAAGAGAGCAATCGCGCTCAGTACGTAGGCATCACCGACGAAGAAGCCCTGAAGGCGTTCCACGATTGCTGCCGCATCGAGGGCATTATTCCTGCGCTGGAGTCGAGCCACGCGCTCGCTTACGCTACGAAACTCGCGCCGACCTTGTCGAAAGACAAGATTCTGCTGGTCAACCTGTCGGGCCGCGGCGACAAGGACATGCACACGGTCGCTGAGCGATCGGGTATCCAGTTCTGAGCCGCGACGATGCGCGACGAGTTCGACGAGCCGCAGCCGGCGATTGAATCCACGAATCCGGCGGCCGAAGTCCCGGCGGCCGCGGCATCCGCACCGCTGCTGGCGCAGGTGCCGGCCGGCGTTCAGCTGTTGAACCGCGATTTTCTAACCGATGTAGCGAACATTCCCGATGAGTCGATCGACCTGATCGTCTGTGATCCGCCTTATGGGTTGGGGAAGGACTATGGCAACGACTCGGACATGCGCACGGGCGAGGAATTTCTTGTCTGGACGCGCGGCTGGCTCGAGCTCGCTGTACCGAAGCTCAAGCCAACAGGGTCGCTCTATATCTTCTGCACCTGGCAATACGCGCCGGAAATCTTCAGTTTCCTGAAGACGAAACTCACGATGGTCAACGAAATCATCTGGGACCGGCGCGTGCCAAGTATGGGCGGCACCACGCGCCGCTTCACGTCAGTGCATGACAACATCGGTTTTTTCGCGGTGTCGAAGGACTACTTCTTCGATCTCGATCCTGTCCGCATCCCGTACGATCCAGTCACGAAGAAGGCGCGTTCGCGAAAGTTGTTCGAAGGAAGCAAGTGGTTGGAGCTTGGCTATAATCCGAAGGATGTCTGGTCGGTATCGCGTCTGCATCGGCAGCATGCCGAGCGCGTTGCGCATCCAACCCAGAAACCTCTGGAAATCGTCGAGCGGATGGTACTGTCCAGCTGCCCGAAGGGCGGCCGCGTGCTCGACCCATTCATGGGCAGCGGCACCACCGCAGTCGCTTGCGTCCGTCATCAGCGCGAATTCGTCGGCTATGAGATCAACGAGAGCTATTGTGCGATAGCGCGCGAGCGCGTCAGCGCCGCCGCTACGCCTGCTGCGCCCCGTCGGACCCGAGCCAGGCCAAAAGTGCAGCCGTCGACCGAAGTGCAGTGAAAAGCGCGAGATGCGCCGCTAAGTTCGCTGAAAAGCGCGCGGCAATGGGCGCGCAATAGCCCTAATTCGAGAGTACTTCCATGTCCCGTATCAAGAACACGTTTGCCGCGCTGTCCGCCCAAGGTAAGAAAGGCCTGATCCCGTTCATGACCGCTGGCGACCCGGACCCGGCTCGCACGGTCGAGTTCATGCACGCCCTCGCCGCCGGCGGCGCGGATGTGATCGAACTAGGCGTGCCGTTTTCCGACCCAATGGCAGACGGTCCTGTCATTCAGCAGTCGTCTGAACGCGCGCTCGCGAAGGGCGTGTCGCTACGCCATGTGCTGGCCGACGTCAAACGCTTCCGCGAAGCCGACGACAAAACCCCGGTCGTGCTGATGGGCTATGCGAATCCGATCGAGCGAATGGGCGCCGAGGCCTTCGCGAAAGCCGCGAAGGAAGCCGGTGTCGATGGCGTGCTGGTGGTCGACTATCCGCCTGAAGAGTGCGCAAACTTCGCGGAACAGATGCAATCTGCCGGGATCGATCCGATCTTTTTGCTCGCGCCGACTTCAACCGACGAACGTATCGCCGAAGTCGGCCGCATCGCCAGCGGCTACGTCTACTATGTGTCGCTGAAAGGGGTCACCGGCGCCGCAAATCTGGACGTTTCCAGCATCGCGAGTAAAATCCCGGCCATCAAGTCGCGCGTCCCCCTGCCGGTGGGCGTCGGTTTCGGCATTCGCGACGCGCAAACGGCGCGTGCGGTGGGCGAGGTGGCCGATGCCGTCGTGATCGGCAGCCGTATCGTTCAATTGCTCGAACAGGCAGCGCCCGACGCCGCTGCCGAGACGCTCACGCGTTTCGTTGCCGAGGTGCGCGAGGCGCTCGATAGCGTTGCAACTGCCCGATAACAGTTATTTTTTGTCGCGGTAACGTGAGCGGCGGGCTCGTCCCGCCGTTCGCGCGACTGCTGACCCAGAAGGATTCCCTATGAGCTGGCTCGATAAGCTGCTGCCGCCGAAAATCAAACAAACCGACCCGAAAAACCGCAAGGGAATTCCGGAAGGCCTGTGGATCAAGTGCCCGTCGTGCGAAGCCGTGCTGTATCGCAACGACGTCGAGGCCAATCTGCATGTTTGCCCCAAGTGCGACCATCACATGCGCATCGGCGCACGTGAGCGGCTCGACAGCCTGCTCGATCCGGAAGGCCGCTACGAAATCGGCCAGGAAATCGTTCCGGTCGACGCGCTGAAGTTCAAAGATAGCCGCAAGTACCCTGAGCGCATTAAAGAGGCGATGGACGAAACCGACGAGACCGACGCAATGGTCGTGATGGGCGGCGCGATTCACACGCTGCCGGTCGTCGTGGCGAACTTCGAGTTCTCGTTTATGGGCGGCTCGATGGGTTCGGTGGTCGGCGAGCGTTTCGCGCGCGGCGCGCAGAACGCGCTCGAACAGAAAGTGCCGTTCATCTGCTTCACCGCTTCGGGCGGCGCGCGGATGCAGGAAAGCTTGCTGTCGTTGATGCAGATGGCAAAGACCACCGCGATGCTCACGAAGCTGGCGGAAGCCAGGCTGCCATTCATCTCGGTGCTGACCGACCCGACGATGGGCGGCGTGTCAGCGAGTTTCGCATTCCTCGGCGACGTCGTGATCGCCGAACCGAAGGCGCTGATCGGCTTTGCTGGTCCGCGCGTGATCGAACAGACCGTGCGCGAGAAACTGCCGGAAGGCTTCCAACGCGCCGAGTTTCTGCTACAAAAGGGCGCGATCGACATGATCGTCGATCGTCGCAAGCTGCGCGAAGAGATCGCGCAATTGCTGGCGCTGTTGAGCCATCAGCCGGCGGACGCGGTCGCGTAAAAGCCGGGCAGCACCGCATTTGCCGCTCTTTCGCCGCGCTGTCGAAAACGCGGCGGAGCCAGAGAAGCAATCAAAAAAATAGCGCGCCGCGTGAGCAATCAAGCGGCGCGCTGTCATTTCCAGGATAATGACCGTCGCCTGCGATGCGGCAGCGGTCGAAGCCGAAGCTGGCGCGGCTCAAGGCGCGGGTTTGTGCGCATAAACCGCGCAACGGCCTACGCCCATGACCGGCGACCCGCGACCCTCGACCGCAACCGCCTGACCAGCACCCTTCGCAGCACTGCAGAACCGAACTACCGCGACTCACTCAAGATTCACCCGATGACGACATTCCCCACTCTCGACGCGTGGCTCACGCACCTTGAATCCGCGCATCCGGTCGGCATCGACATGGGTTTGGGCCGCATCTCCCAGGTACGCGATGCGATGCAGCTATCGTTTGCGTGCCCGATCATCACGGTCGGCGGCACGAACGGCAAAGGCTCGACCTGCGCGATTCTCGAAGCGATCCTGCTGCGCGCGGGCTATACGGTCGGCTGCCACACCTCGCCGCATCTGCTGTCGTTCAACGAGCGCGCGCGCATCAATGGGGCAATGGCAAGCGACGCAGATCTGCTGCCGCACTTCGAAGCCGTCGAGGCCGCGCGCCGGAGCCTCGCCAAACCGGTCACGCTGACCTACTTCGAATTCACGACGCTCGCGATCATGAGCCTGTTCGCGTCGCGCGGCCTCGACGCGGTGATTTTCGAAGTTGGCCTCGGTGGCCGTCTCGACGCGGTCAATATCCTCGATACCGACTGCGCGATCATCACGAGCATCGATATTGACCACACCGACTATCTCGGCGACACGCGCGAAAAAATCGCGTTCGAAAAAGCCGGTATCTTCCGTCCCGGCAAGCCCGCGATTTGCGCGGACCCGGTGCCGCCGCAATCGTTGATCGATCACGCGGAAAAGATCGGGGCGCGATTGTGGTTGTTCGGCCGCGATTTCCGTTACGAAGGCCAGGCCGGCAGCGAGCGACAGCAGTGGAGCTATGTCGGCCCGACGCTGCGGCGCTCGGCGCTCGCGTATCCATCGCTGCGCGGCGCGAATCAGCTGATCAACACGTCGGCGGCGCTGGCCGGGCTCGAAGCTTTGCGCGACCGTCTGCCGGTGTCCGCGCAGGACATCCGGCTCGGCATCGCCAACGTGGATCTTCCGGGCCGTTTCCAGGTACTGCCGGGCAAGCCGTCCATCGTGCTCGACGTCGGCCACAATCCGCATGCCGCCGCGGTGCTCGGGCAGAACCTCGGCAACATGGGCTTTTTCCCGTACACGTACGCGGTGTTCGGCGCGATGCGCGACAAGGACATCGCCGGCGTGCTAAGTCATCTGAAAGGCGAGATCGATCACTGGTGCGTGACCGATCTGCCGACCCCGCGCGCCGCGTCCGCGCAAGAGCTGGAAACCGTGTTGCGCGAGCTGGGCGTGGAAGACGGCGCCGACAGCAGCGTCATGCGTTATGCGACGCCGGCGCAGGCTTTCCAGGACGCGCTAAAACGTGCGTCAGAGAATGATAGAATCGTCGTTTTCGGCAGTTTCTATACGGTAGCGGGTGTGATGGCCTACCGGAAATCGCAGCAACACTGAGCGGGCACCAGGCTCGAACCAAGCGATTCATGGGAATTTTCTCGTTCGGCAAGAAAGACGACGCGCCCAGCCGGCGCGGCGCAAACACCAGTTCCAATCGGGCCACCCGGGGTGAACGCGTCGAGCGGCGCACCCGCCGCACCGAGCGCACCGTCGATGCAGATGCAATGCTGCTCGACCCCACGCTGCCGGAAAAGCAGCGCGCGCGCCGCCGGCTCGTCGGCGCAATCGCACTGGTTGTCGCGGCGGTGATCATCCTGCCGATGGTGTTGGACTCGCACCCCAAGCCCGTCACCGACGACATCTCGATCGACATTCCGAACCGGCCCGCGCCGAAGCTCTCCAGATCCACCGCCAACGAAGACGTGCAGGCCGGCGTCGCGCCGGACAGTCCGCCGGCCGCCGACACGGGCGTGGCTGCGTCCGGCCTCGCGCCGGCAACGAGCGCGGCGACCACGGCGGCCGCCTCGGCCTCCGCCGCCAAATCGACGCAATCGACCGCAGCGAAACAAGGCGCGACCCCCTCCGCCGCAACTGGCGCTGTTACCGCCGCGACGCCGAAGCCCGCCGCGAAGCCGCAAACGCAATCGCTCGCAGCCAACACCGCGCCTGCTGTCCCCGCCAAACAGACGAAGGCACCCGCCACCACACCGTCGGCGTCGACCGACGACGAAGCGAACACGGCCACCGCCAGCGCCAGCGCCGACGCGAACTCCGGCACGCCGGCCTCGCCGCCGGGCAACCGTTTCGCGGTGCAGCTCGGCGCCTTCTCGAACGAAGCGAACGCGCGCAATTGGGCCGCGAAGTTGAAAGCAGCAGGCGTGCCCACATATACGGAACATAGGAAGCAAGCCGACGGCTCGACGCTGACATTGCTGCGTGCAGGCCCGTTCGCCGACCGCGCCGCGGCCACCGCCGCTGTCGCGAAGGTCCGCGAGGCGGGCCTCGTGTCGGGCTCGACCGGCGGCAGAGCACAGTAAGCGAGCGATGTTCACTGCCTTCGACTACGCTGTAATGGCGGTGATCGGTTTGTCGGCGCTGCGAGGCGCCTGGCGCGGTTTGCTGTCGGAAGTGTTTGGTTTGATCGGCTGGGTCGCGGCGTTTTTCATCGCTTGCGAGTTCGTGGGCTACGTGGTCCCGTATATCCCGTCTACCTGGCCGGGCGGCGCGTTGACGCAGTGGCTGCTGGCTTTTTCGCTCGTGGTGATCGGCGTAGTGCTGGTCACGAGCGTGGTGAGCGCGCTGCTCAGCCGCCTCGTGCAGGTCACGGGACTGGGTGGTGCGGACCGCTCGCTCGGTTTGATGTTCGGCCTCGTGCGTGGGGTCGTTCTGGTGCTGATTCTGGTCGCCCTCGCAGGCTTGACTAAACTGCCCAAAGAGGAATTCTGGCGCAACGCGCTGCTTCGTCCGTATGCGGTTGCGGGCGTACGCGCAATGAAACCGCTGCTCCCCGAGGCGCTCGCCGCTTACGTCCATGTGGACGATTCGGGCGCCCCGAGCAATGCGCAACAGGACTCCGGCGCATACCGGCTGCCTTGACGTCGTAGCGCGTGCCGTCGCATGAAAGCGCGGGCGCGGTCGCAGGCACCGGTCGCCATCACGAATTTCGTACCTTTGAAGGACATGCCATGTGCGGCATCGTAGGCGTAGTTTCCCATTCCCCGGTCAACCAGCTGATCTATGACAGCCTGCTGCTTCTGCAGCATCGCGGTCAGGACGCCGCCGGCATCGCAACGGCGAACGGCAGCAATTTCCACATGCACAAGGCCAACGGCATGGTGCGCGACGTGTTCCGCACGCGCAACATGCGCAGCCTGCCGGGCACGACGGGCATCGGCCAGGTCCGTTACCCGACCGCCGGTTCGGCGTCGAGCGAAGAAGAAGCGCAGCCGTTCTACGTGAACGCGCCGTTCGGCATCATCCTCGCGCATAACGGCAACCTCACCAACTGGCAGCAGCTGAAAGATGAGATGTTCCGCATCGATCGCCGCCACGTGAACACCAATTCCGATACCGAAGTGCTGCTCAACGTGCTCGCGCACGAGTTGCAACTGTCGAGCTCGGGTCTGCAGCTCGATCCGGCCGCACTGTTCAAGGCGGTGTCGGGTGTGCATCGGCGGGTGCGCGGCTCGTATGCGATCGTCGCGTTGATCGCTGGCTACGGCCTGCTTGGTCTCCGCGACCCGTTCGGCATCCGTCCGCTGTGCCTCGGCAAACGGGAAACGGCTGACGGCGTCGAGTGGATGCTGGCGTCGGAATCGGTGGCGATCGAAGGCGTCGGTTTCGAATTCGTGCGCGACGTGCAGCCGGGCGAGGCGATTTTCATCGACGCCGAAGGCCAGCTGCATTCGCAGCAATGCGCGACGACCACGAGCCTGAACCCCTGCATCTTCGAACTCGTGTATCTGGCGCGTCCGGATTCGGTGCTCGACGGCGTGCCGGTCTACAACGTGCGTTTGCGCATGGGCGACTACCTCGCCGAGAAGATCAGGCGCGAGCTGCCCGACGTCGCAATCGACGTGGTGATGCCGATTCCCGATTCGTCGCGCCCGGCCGCGATGCAGGTCGCGAAGAAGCTCGGCGTCGAGTATCGCGAGGGCTTCTTCAAGAACCGCTATGTAGGCCGTACCTTCATCATGCCGGGGCAGGCGGTGCGCAAGAAGTCGGTGCGCCAGAAGCTGAACGCGATGAACATCGAGTTCAAGGGCAAGAACGTGCTGATCGTCGACGACTCGATCGTGCGCGGCACGACGTCGCATGAAATCGTGCAGATGGCGCGCGATGCGGGCGCGAACAAGGTGATTTTCGCGTCGGCGGCGCCGCCGGTGAAATTCCCGAACGTCTACGGCATCGATATGCCGACGCGCGGCGAACTGGTCGCGCACGGCCGCTCGGACGAGGAAGTTGCGCGCATGATCGGCGCGGATCACCTCGTGTATCAGGACGTCGATGCGCTGAAGCAGGCGGTGCGCGATATCAATCCGGCGCTGAAGGAGTTCGAGGCTTCGTGCTTCGACGGCAACTACGTGACCGGCGACATCACGACCGAATACCTCGACCGCATCGAAAGCGCGCGTCTCGCGCCGTCGTCGCAATCGGATCGCGATGCCGCGAGCGAAGCGATCGACGGTGGCGGCCCGGCGCGTTCGCAGCTGCATCTGCAACTGTCGGTGGGTTGAGCGTACACACCGCGCCCCGAGCGCATTAACATGTTGGCTTGCGTCGATTTGATCTCAGCTTGCGGGCGCGGGGCGACCCGAAACAGCTAAAGCGAAGGGCGGAACGCCACGGTCGTCCGCCCTGGCTCCAGCCTCTCCCCGTACATGAAGCCCGCTTATGCCGACGCAAAAGCGGGCTTTTTCTTTTTTGTTGCTGCCTCATTTAGGCACGGAAGCAGCCACGGAAACCTGGAGACCAGAACCAACATGGACGACTTCCACGACTTTGACTTCGACACGCTGGCCGTTCGCTCGGGCACCGTGCGCAGCGATTTCAACGAGCACTCGGAAGCGATCTTCCTGACCTCGAGCTTCGTGTTCGCGAGCGCCGCGGACGCCGCCGAACGCTTCAGAAACTCCGAGGACTATTTCACGTACTCGCGCTTCTCGAACCCGACCGTGTCGATGTTCCAGGACCGTCTGGCCGCGCTCGAAGGCGGCGAGGCCTGCATCGCGACGGCTTCGGGCATGGCGGCGATCATGTCGGTCGTGATGTCGACGTTGCAGGCGGGCGATCACCTCGTCAGCTCGCGGGCGCTGTTCGGCTCGACGCTCGGCATGTTCTCGCAGATCTTCAGCAAGTTCGGCATTACGACTACATTCGTCGATCCGACTGATTTGAACGCGTGGAACGAAGCGGTGCGTCCCGAAACGAAGATGTTCTTCCTCGAAACGCCTTCCAACCCGCTGACGGAAGTGTCGGATATCGAAGCGATCGGCAAGATCGCGAAGGCCGCGAATGCGCTGTTCGTCGTCGATAACTGCTTCTGCAGCCCGGCGTTGCAGCAGCCGCTGAAGCTCGGCGCGGACGTCGTCATGCATTCGGCGACCAAGTTCCTCGACGGCCAGGGCCGTGTGCTCGGCGGCGCGCTGGTCGGTTCGAAGAAAATCATCATGGAAAAGGTGTTTCCGTTCGTACGCAGCGCCGGGCCGACGCTGTCCGCGTTCAACGCGTGGGTACTGTTGAAAGGCATGGAAACGTTGTCGCTACGCGTCGAGAAGCAGTCGGCGAATGCGCTCGCAATCGCGCGCTGGCTCGACTCGCATCCGGCCGTCAATCGCGTGTTCTATCCGGGGCTCGAATCGCATCCTCAGCACGCGCTCGCGATGCGTCAGCAGAAGTTGGGCGGCGCGATCGTGTCGTTCGAATTGAAGGGCGACACGCCCGAGCAGATGCGTACGAACGCATGGCGCGTGATCGACGGCACGAAAGTTTGCTCGATCACGGGCAACCTGGGCGACACGCGTACGACGATCACGCATCCGGCGACGACCACGCACGGCCGCATTACGCCCGAAGCGCGCGCGGCGGCGGGCATCAGCGAAGGTCTGATCCGGCTTGCGGTGGGGCTTGAAAACGCGGGTGATATCCGTGCGGATCTGCAATGTGGGCTCGAAAGCTGACAGTCAGGGCAAAACCTGTGCGCGGCATACAGGCTTCAAATGGCCTCAAGGGTCTCAAAGCCCTCCGCGCCACCTCCGCCACGCTCAGTGCCGCAACGCGCGCCACTGCCCGGGCGCCAGCCCGAAACGCCGCGTGAACGCGTGCGTGTAAGCGCTCTGATCGCCGAAGCCGATCTCGAGCGCGATATCGGTCAACGAAAGACGCGCTTCCGCAAGCAGCGTGATCGACGTGTCGAGCCGCAGCCGCTGCAAATAGCGATGCGGCGTCTCGCCGAACACATCGATAAACAGTTGATGAAAACGCCGCATGCCGAAGCCGCAGTGCGCGGCGAGGTCCGCGATCTTCAGCGGCTCGGACAGATGCGCGCGCAGCCAGCGGTCGATGCGCGCGAAATCGAGACGAACGCCTTCGCTCTGCACACCGGCAAGCGCCCCGGAATCGGCGACAAGCGCGGCGCCCAGGCGTGCCGCAGCATCCCAATGAAAGCGACGGTGACCGAAGGCATTATCTTGCGCTTCGCCCACGCCGTCCGCAGCATGCGCGGCAATCGCGTGCACGAGTTGTGCGAGCGATGGGTCGACGGCCACGGCGCGCGCGCGCTCGAACAACCGCTCGGGCACCGCCAGCGACGCCGCAGGCAAATCGAGCACGAGCTGCCGGTTCGTGCCGACACCCGCATAATCGTGCCGCGCGCCGGCCGGGATCAGCCATGCGGAGCCGGCGTCGATCTGCTCGGCGACGCCGTCAACCGCCATCACCATTGCGCCGTCGAGCCCCAGCACGACCTGGTGGAAGTCGTGCACGTCCGACGCTTCGATCGCGCCATAGCAGCGCAGCGAAACGTTGGGGGCGGTGACGGCGGCGTGGCTCACGACAATACTCAGACGTGACTCAGACTTCGAGCAGTTCGACTTCGAACACGAGCGTCGCGTTCGGCGGAATCACCCCGCCCGCGCCGCGCACGCCGTAGCCGAGTTGCGGCGGAATGGTCAGCTTGCGCTTGCCGCCGACCTTCATGCCTTGCACGCCTTCGTCCCAGCCCTTGATGACCATGCCGCCGTCCAGCACGAACGCGAACGGGTCATTGCGGTCCTTGCTCGAATCGAACTTCTGGCCGTCGGTCAGCCAGCCCGTGTAATGCACGGTCACGGTCTTGCCGGCCACGGCTTCGGCGCCGGTGCCTTCCACGAGATCTTCGTACTTCAGGCCGGATTCGGTCGTCACAGTCGACATGCGTTGCTCCTCAGATCAAAACGTAAAACCGACATTGTAGGCGCGTTGACGTCGATCGCCGAGTCTGGTCCGGTTCCGCGCATGGCATGCGGATTGCGTCCCGCGTCGCGATTCGGCCTTGACTGGTCGGTCCGAACGGGATGCCTATAATGAGGCTTCCCCCCATCATCCAGCATTGCCTGAGAGGACTCGATCGTGACTACGTCACCCAACGGGACTGCTGGCGCCCAGCCGGCGTCGGCCGGCTTTGTCATCACCGAACGCAGCGCGCTGCTGCGCGCGGAAACCGCGTTGTTCATGCGCGATCACGTGCTGTCGCTGGTGTCGCACGACCTGCGCGGTCCGTTGAATGCGATTCATAGCTGGGCGTACGTGCTCGAGCGCAAGCTCGACGCGAACGATCCCAATTCGCAGCGCGCGATCACCGGCATTCGCAGCGGCGTCGATCAGCAGGTGAAGCTGCTCGAGACGATCGTCGATGCGACGCGCGCCGAAACGAAATCGCTCGCGCTCACGTATGAACCCTTTCCGCTGCATCCGCTGCTCGACGAAACCGTCGAGGAAGTCCGCGCCGGCCTCGCCCGCGCGCGCGGCGTCGAAGTGCGGCTCGACTCGCAGATCGCCACCGAGCAACTGAACGGCGACCGCGCTCGGCTCGCCGCCGCGGCGTGGCTGATGCTGACGTTCGCCGTCGAAGCGAGCGCGCGGGGCACCGAGGTCGCACTGGCCGCGCGCGCGGACAACGGCACATGGCATGCGAGCGTCACGTACGAGCCGAACGAGGCCGCGTTGAACGACGCCGCGCTGCCGCATGTGCTCGAAGCGTTCGCGCGCAAGCAGGCGGGCGAACCGCGCGAGGCGAAGCGCATCGCGTGGGTGTTCGCGTTGTGCAAACGCGTCGCGGAGGCGCACGGCGGAAGCTTCGAGCAAAGCGATACGACGGAAGCGGACGGCGTCACCGCGACCCCCGCCACGCTCGTGCTGCGCGTGCCGTTCAGCGCGGCGGCGCCGAAATGAGCGTCGCGCGCGAATGCGTTGGCGCACAATCAAGAATTCATCGAGCTTTCAGCGCCTATACTGACAACTTTTGTTGCCGGAGCCCGTCGCTTTGATCCAGGTTGTCGCTCTTATCGGTGCAATGTTTCTGGTTGCACTCAACGGCTTTTTCGTCGCCGCCGAATTCGGTCTGGTCAAACTGCGGCAGACCCGCGTGCAAAGCCTTGCCACCCAGCATGGCATGCGCGGACGTCTGCTCGCGAAGGTGCACGGACAGCTCGACGCGTATCTGTCGGCGTGTCAGCTCGGCATCACGCTCGCGTCGCTCGGCCTCGGCTGGATCGGCGAACCAGCGTTCGCGCAACTGCTGATGCCGCTTTTCACCGTGATCGGCGTCGAGTCCGAGAAGCTGATGCATGGCATTTCACTGTTCTTCGCGTTTTCGTGTATTTCGTTCCTGCATATCGTGGTCGGCGAACTCGCGCCGAAGTCGCTCGCGATTCGCGAGGCGGAGAAAATTTCGCTGTGGACCGCGACGCCGCTGTACGGTTTCTACTGGGCCATGTACCCGGCCATCTGGCTGCTCAACACGAGCGCGAACGCGGTGCTGAAGGCCGCGGGGCTCGATACCGACCAGGGTCACGACTCGCATTACTCGACCGAGGAACTCAAGCTGATCCTGCGCGGCCGCCGCGCGAACGTCGCGAGCGAACTCGGTGCGTCGACCGGCGCGTACAGCCAGGACGAATGGAACACGATCGCGCACTCGCTCGACTTCTCGCGAATGACCGTATCGGACCTGATGCGGCCGTCGCATGAAATGGTGTGCCTGCGGCGCGATCTACCGTTGCGCGACAACATGCAGGTGGTCGCGCGGCACCGCTTCAGCCGCTATCCGCTGTTCGAGGATGCATCCGGCGAACGCGTGGCCGGCATGATCCATCTGAAGGACCTGCTGCTCGCGCGCCAGGCGGGCAGCACGCTCGACGACCTGTCGCGCTACGTCCGCCCCGTGCAGTACGTGAAGCCGGACATGCCGGCTCTCGATCTGTTCCGGCGCTTTCGCAAGGGCGCGCCGCACTTCGCGCTGGTCGGCCACAAGAACGCGAAACCGATCGGCTTCCTGACGCTCGACAACCTGCTCGGCGCGCTGGTCGGGCAGATCCACGATGAATTCCGCCAGGGCGACGCCGACTGGACCCGCATGGACGACGGCACGCTGATGGGCAAGGGCAGCTTGCCGGTGGTGTCGCTCGAACGTGCTCTGGGTATCGACATCGATGAAGGCAAGGCCGAATCGGTGGGCGGGCTCGTGATCCAGGCGCTCAACGATCTGCCGAGCGAAGGGCAGCGCGTCGAGTTCGAAGACTTCGACGTCGTGGTCAAGAAGATGAAGGGACCGCGCATCGTGCTCGTGCGCGTGTATCCGAAGCTGTTCGACGACGAAGGCGGTTGAGGCCCGAGCCAACCCGAAGCCTCAACCCTCTTTGACCGCCTCAGCTTCGAGGCACCCCATCCTCCACCAACACCGCGACCGGCATCGCGGCGAGCGCGTCGCGCAGATACAGCAGCCCGTGATCGTCGACTTTCGGCGCGGCGGGGCTCAGCCAATCGAACAGCGCACGCGCCGACAGATCGGGCGGCATTTCGATGGCCGTATCCGCCCATTGCGCCGGCTCGACGAGCGGCAGACCAGCATCATCGCCAAGCAGTCGCGCGGCCAACCGGCTGGCAATCACCACGGCCCACGCATTGCCATGCCGCCGCGCGAACGCGATCACACTCGACGCATGCGCGCCGCGCACCGTGAGCGGCAGATACGCGCCCTGACTCAGTAGCTCCGGCAGATGCGCGCGCAACGCCAGCACGCGCTGGATCACCGCGAGCTTTACGCGCCCGTCGCGCCAGTCCGCCAGAAATTCCGACGGCGGCGTTTGCGTCTGCGGCAGCCACGCCTCGCGTTTCGCGAAATCGACGGGCCGCCGATTGTCCGGATCGACGAGGCTGAAGTCCCACAGCTCGGTGCCTTGATAAAGATCAGGGATCCCAGGCGACGCCACGCGCAACACCGTCTGCTGCAGGCTGTTGAGCGCGCCCGCGCGACCAATGCGCTCGACGAACGCTGACAGCTCCTTCAGAAAGGCGTCGCGCCGCTGCGGCGCAAGGATGCCGAACAGGAATTCGCGGCAGCCGGCTTCGTAGGCTTCGTCGGGCGCAAGCCAGCTGGTTTGCAGCTTCGCCTCGCGCAGCGCCTTCAACTGCCATTGCGCGACCCGCTCGGCCAGCTCCTTGACGCCGGCTTCGTCGTCGGCGCGCAGCGGCGGCGGCCAGCAGCCCACCAGCGTTTGATACAGCATCGCCTCGGCGGCGGGGCCGGGAGCCCATGCGTCGCTCTTGTCCTGGCTCACGCTGTTGATCGGCGTGCCGTCGAGCGCTCGACGCTGCGGCGCGTTCAACGTCGACCATGCACGCAACGTCGCGCCCCATTCGTCGGCGATCTCGCTGAGCACCGCGAGCCGCGCGCGCACATCTTCACCGCGCTTGTGATCGTGCGTGGCGGTCGCAAGCATCGCATGAGGAAAACGTTGCGCGCGCTCGAGATTGCCCGCATGAAACTGCTCCACCGACAGCGCGAACTCGCCCGGGTCCGAGCCGACTTCGTTGCGCGACAGCAGACGGCCGTAGCGATAGCACGCGGTGTCCTCGATCGCCTTGGCGGCGAGCGGCGCGGTCAGCTGCGAAAACAGCGTTTGCGCGCTGCGCCGGGACGAGCCCGCATGCGGCGGCGCTCCGCCGCCTTGCGCCTGCTGCTGCGACTGCGCGCCGGGCCGCGCGGGCGGGGCCTCTTCGGCGCTGCCGCCGAGCCACGCATTCACGCGCTCGAGCGCCGCATGGTCCGAGCGCGGCAGCGAAGCGCGCGCGCCCGCGAGCGCCTCCTCGAAATAGACGTTGTCGGCGGCGCTGCGCAGTCCGCCCAGCGGATACATGCGGTACACGGGGAAATGCACGACCAGTTCGGTCAGCACGCGGCGCAGCGCCGGGTACGTGAAGTCGCGCGTGCTCAGCGAATCGCGTGCGATCCGATGCAGCGCGCGCGCCGCGCGGTCCAGTTCCGCGGAGAAGTTTTCCGCGAGAATCTTGCGCCGCGCCGCGTGCGCTTCATCGGCGAAGCGCGCGCTGCGGCCGGTGAGCTCGGCCCACGTACCGGCGAGCGGGTCCGCGCCGGCCGGATCGTGCAGCAGCGCGCCGACGTCGTTCATGAAGTCGTAGCCGGTCGTGCCGTCGACGGGCCAGTCGTCGCGCAACGGCTCGCCACGGCCGAGAATCTTCTCCACCACCACATACGGCGCGGTGTCGCGCAACTCGCTGAGCCGTTGGCGCAAACGCTGGCAGTATTCGCGCGGCTCGGCGAGCCCGTCGATGTGATCGATCCGCAAGCCGTGGACGAGCCCTTCGCGATAGAGGCGAAAGATCAGCGCGTGCACCGCCTCGAACACCTCGGGCCGCTCGACGCGCACGCCGGCGAGCGTCGAGATGTCGAAGAAGCGCCGCCAGTTCACTTCGTCGGAGGCGGTGCGCCACCACGCGAGCCGGAAATGCTGCCGCTCGATCAGCCGATGCAGCCGGTCGCGCGTGACCGGATCCTCAGGCGCGTAAGTCTCCAGCACGAACTCGATCGCCGACTCGCCTTCGCGCGCGACGAACTCGCGCAGCGCGTCACGCGCCTCGGCGGCGCGCGGCTGATCGGCGGGCTGCGTGGTGAGCCCCTGAAAGCGATTCGCGAGCGCGCTCAGATCGGCGCGGTCGGCGCCTTGCAGGATGGCCGCGTAATCGACCGGGCAGATCGGGAACACGTGCGGACCGTAGCCGATATGAAAGCGTCCGCTGTCGGCCGCGAAATGCAGCCCGATGCGGCCCGCCGCCAGTTCTTCGCCGTACGACGCGCCGAGCGTCGGCAGCAGCACCTTGCCGCGCAGCGCGGGATCGGGCGAATGCCAGTCGACGTCGAAATGACGCGCATACGCGCTGTGGCGGCCCCATTCGAGGATGTCGAGCCACCACGCGTTGCTCGATCCGCCGACGCCCATATGATTCGGCACCATGTCGACGATGAGCCCCATGTCGTGCGCGCGCAGCTTGTCGACGAGGTGCTTCAGGCCCGCCTCGCCGCCGTATTCGGCACTGACCTCGGTGTAATCGACGGTGTCGTAGCCGTGCATCGAGCCGGGCTCGGCCGTCGTGATCGGCGACGCGTACAGGTGGCTGATGCCGAGCGCGGCGAAGTAGTCGATGTGCCGCGCGGCGTCGTCGAACGTGAAGCCTCGATGGAACTGGAGGCGCAGTGTGGAGCGTGGAACGGTCATGGCGTGTCAGGCTCCGCGGAAGTGTTAGATGAACGCGCGGCGGCGCGGCGCGCGCCGTCGACGGCCAGCAGGCGGTCGGTGAACACGGGGTCGTCGAACATCGCGTCGACGGGCAGCGTCATGCGGCGCCGCCAGTTCGGATGTTCGTCGATCGAGCCCGGCAGGTTCGGCTGCTCGTCGAGCGCGAGCAGGTCTTCGAGCGGAAACGTGACGAGCGGCCCGGGTGTCGCGGCGACGAATGCGAGCGCTTCGTCGACCGGCGCGTTGTCGGCGTCCGGCGGCGCGACCTCGGGCGCGGCCACGCCCGCTTGCTGGAACGCGCGCCACAAGTCGGCGCGCTGCTGCGCGCGCTCTTCGAGCGCCGCTTCCTCGGGATCGCGCCCGTCGGCGCGCGCCATCGTCTGGCCGATGCGGTTGCGCCACATGATGTCGCTGCCGCGCCACCAGCCGGCGACGGTCGGCAGATCGTGCGTGGTCGTCGTGCCGACCGCGTAGCGGTCCCAATCGGCCGGCGCCTTGAAGCCGTTGCCGTCGGGGGCGCCTTCGAACCACAGCACGCGAATCCCCTCGATGCCGTGCTCGTCGAGCCGCTCCCGAAACCCGGACGGCACGGTGCCGAGGTCCTCGCCGATCACGATCGAGCGATGCCGCCACGATTCGAGCGCGATCAGCCGCAGCAGGTCTTCGAACGGATAGCGCAGATATGCGCCATTGCGCGCGCTTTCGCCTTCGGGCACGAGCCACAGACGCCGCAAGCCGAGGATGTGATCGATGCGGATGCCGCCGGCATGCGCGAACGCCGCGCGCAGCATGTCGATGAACGCGGCGAAGCCTTGTGTGCGCATCGCGCGCGGCGAAAAGGTCGTGAGTCCCCACGACTGGCCGGCCTGGTTGAAGAGATCGGGCGGCGCGCCGACCGACACGCCCTGCAGCATGTCGTCGGGATAGGACCACGCATGACTGCCGGCGCTGTCGCAACCCACCGCGAGATCGGCGATCAGGCCGACCGCCATGCCGGCTTCGCGCGCGGTGTGCTGAGCGTGCAACAGCCCGCGCGATGCCAGCCACTGCAGGAACAGATGAAAGTCGACCTCGTCGCGATGCGCGGCGGCGAACGCCTCGACTTCGGGGCTGCGTGGGTCGCGCAACGCATCGGGCCAGTTGCGCCAATGGCCGTCGCCGCCTTGCGCGAGCTGCGCGGCCTGCAGCGCTTCGAAGCGCGCATGATCTTCGAGCGCGCGCCCCGCGCGTTCGCAGAAGCCGTCAAATTCGAGCGCGCGCGGCGAGTGCTGCGGGCGCTCGTTGGCGCTGAACTGCTCGTACAGCGCGCGCAAAACCGTGAGCTTCAGCGGGGTCGCGTGCGGCCAATCGATCAGCGGCAGCTCTTCGTATTTGGACCACGCGTTGCCGGCCTGCGCCGATGCGCACGCGGACGCATCCGCGCCGAACACCGCGGCCGGATCGATATGCGTGACGTTGAGCCATAAACGGGACGACGGCGCGTACGGGCTGAAGCGCTCGGGCTGCGCGCTGAACATCGCGTGGGTCGGACTGACGGCGAGCGCGTGCGCGCCGCGCTGCGCGCCGTGCCGCGCAAGCTGCGCGAGCGCCGTGTAGTCGCCGATGCCGCCGTCGCCGGTGCGGCGCAAGCCATACAGTTGCGCGGCGATGCCCCACAGCGGCGGCGCGGGCGGCGCGGCTTCGCGTTCGCCTTCTCCGTCGCCGCCGCCGCCATGCAGCGTGCGCCATGCGTCGGCGACGGTGTAGCAGCGCGGCGGCGCGACCGCGAGCGTCATGCGCTGGTCGTTGATCACGAGCGTGTGATAGCCGGTTTCGTCGATCGGCGCGAGCAGCGCTTCCTCGCCTTTCGGCGCGGTAAAGCGGCCGTCGATGATCGAGCCGCTCTCCAGCTCGATCCGGTAATGGCTGCCCGACCTGACCGCGGCCGCGGGCAGCGCGATGCCACGCCCGATCACCGCGGTCATCAGCGGCGGCAGCCTACGGCCCGATAGTTCGGCCTCCAGAGCAGCGGCGCTGTGGCGGATATCCGTGGCGTTGCCGCACGGCAGACCCATGCGTTCGAGCAGCGTGCCAAGAGTCTTCTCCGGCACGTGCTGCGTATGATGGTGCGCGTCCTGCCACTCCACCTCGAAGCCTGCGCGGGTGGCGAGCGCGGCAAGCCTGTCGTTGGGGCGTCGGGTCGTCACGCGCGCTGCTCCTCGTGCGATGCGATGCGCGCATCGTGGCGGCTCGCGAATTCGTTGATGTCGCCGGTCAGCCACGCGATGCACGCATGCGCGGGCAACACCCGCGCGTCGGCCTGTTCGCGCGCGCGCGGCGGTGTTTCGAAAATGATCTTGCCGTCGGGGATGGCGTCGAACGCGACGTTCTGCTGCGACAGATTCAGCGCGATCGACAGCGTTTCGCCATCGCCGAGTTTCCAGCGCGCGATCAGCGCGTTCGCGTCGCCGCCGCCGGCATCGCGCAGCACGGTCGCGCCGCACGCCTTCGTATGTTTCAGGCGCGGCGTGATCAGCTTCGCGCGCACCGCGAGCGCGGACTTGTAGTAATGCATCCAGTCGAGCCGATCCGGCGTCGGCTGTACATCGGGCGCGGGTGGCGACGAGGCGGCGAAGGTCTGGGCATCGTTCGGATCGGGAATCTGCGCGCGGCGTTTCTCATCGCTGAACGCGGCAAAGCGGGCGAATTCACGGCGTCGCCCTTCGCGCACGGCGTCGGCGAGATCGCCGGTGTAATCGGTGAAAAACAGGAACGGTTGCGTCGAACCATGCTCCTCGTCCATGAACAGCAGCGGAATTTGCGGCGACAGCAACAGCAACGCGGTCGCGGCGCGCAGCGCGTCATCCGAGGTCAGCTTGCGCAGACGTTCGCCGAACGCACGGTTGCCGATCTGATCGTGGTTCTGCAAAAACATCACGAACGACGTCGGCGGCAGATGCGCGCTCGCTTCGCCACGCGGCGCACCATCGTGCAGCGGCGATGGCTCGCCCTGATACGCGAAGCCTTCGGCCAGCACTCGCGCGAGCCGGCGAATCGGTTCGTTGGCATACGCGTGGTAATAGCCTTCGGTTTCGCCGGTCAGCAGCACGTGCAGCGTGTTGTGCGCGTCGTCGTTCCATTGCGCGTCGAAATGCGCGCCGAGCAGGCTCGCGCTGTTGTGCTCGTTTTCGACCACCAGATGCACGTGACGGCCCTGCTGCACGCGCGCGCGGATATGGTCCGACAGCTCGCGCAGCCACCCGGGATTGTCGATCGCATGCACCGCATCGAAGCGCAGTCCGTCGAAGCGGTACTCGTTGATCCAGTAGACGGCGTTGTCGGTGAAGAAGTCGCTGACTTCGCTGCGCTCGAAGTCGATCGCGGGGCCCCACGGCGTGTTCACGCCTGCGCGGAAAAACGGCTCCGCGTAACTATGCAGATAGTTGCCGTCCGGTCCGAAGTGGTTGTAGACGACGTCGAGAAACACCATCAGGCCCACACCATGCGCGGCGTCGATCAGCGCCTTCAGTTCGTCGGGGCGGCCGTATGCGGAGTCGGGCGCGTACGGCAACACGCCGTCGTAACCCCAGTTGCGACGACCGGGAAAGTCGTTCAACGGCATCAGTTCGATGGCGGTGACGCCGAGCGCGGCGAGCTCGGGCAGGCGCTTTTGCACGCCCGCATACCCGCCCATCGCACCGACGTGCAATTCGTACAGCACCGTTTCTTCCCAGGGCCGGCCGTGCCATTCGGTGTGTTCCCAATGGTAGGCGCGCGGATCGATGACCTCGCTCGGGCCGTGCACGTCCCGCGGCTGGAACCGCGAGGCCGGATCGGGCACCGCCTGCCCGTCGTCGAGCTGGAACCGATACAGCGTGCCCGCGCCGCTCTCCACGGTGGTCTCGAACCAGCCGTTGCCGGTCGGAGCCATGTCGTGCGTGCCTTGCGCGGGGCCGTTTTCGACCACCACCTGCACGCTGCTGCACGACGGTGCCCAAAAACGGAACCGCGTGCGCGGTCGCGTGCCGCTCGCGCCGATCAACTGCGCGCTGAACGGCAGGCAGTGCGCGTAATGATGCGTGTGAGGATCAATCGGACTTTCAGACATGTCTTCACCATTCGAATCTGCTAACGAGCCTGGACGGCAATGCGACGCAACGCAAGCAGGCATTGCGTCGCAACATTCTTGCCACCCCGGCTGCGGCGCGATTTGTCCATGCTCGAACCAGGTCGCCGCAGTGCATCGTTCATTGCGAACCAACATCGTTTGCGGTCTGCGCGCCCGGATCGGGCGGCAGCGCGGTCAACAGCCGCGGCCCGTGCTGCGCGCCAGCCACCCAGCCGGCTTGCCAATCCGCTTCACCGGTCGGTTGCGCGGCGAGTATCACGAGGCCGTGCGCGGCGACCTCGAGTTCGGCCGTCGCGAGCCGCTGCGGCGCGCGTTCCGGATCGGCCGTGTCTAACAGCACATGCCATTCCAGGTGCGGCGCGGGAGGCGCGAACTGCAGCGGTTCCTCGTGAGCGTTGAGCATCAGTAACAATACTTCGGTTTCGCCATTCAGGCCCGGACCCGCGCGACGCAACGTGAACGCGCGTCCCTCCGGGTCCTGCCACGCTTCGATCGTCAGCGGATCGCCGTGTTCGTCGAACCAGCCGACGTCGAACAGGCCGGGCAGCACTTCGCGGTCGCCGAACAGAAAGCGCGTTTCACGCAGCAGCGGATGGCGCTTGCGCAATCCGATCACGCGCGCGACGAACTCGGTCATGCGCTGACCTTCCGGCGAATCCGCGAGGTCCCAGTCGATCCAGGATAGGTCGTTATCCTGACAGTACGCATTGTTGTTGCCGCGCTGCGTGCGCAGCGCTTCGTCGCCGGCCAGCAGCATCGGCGTGCCGAGCGTGATCATCAGTGTCGCGATCAGCGAGCGCGACACGCGACGGCGGGTCGCGAGGATCGCGGGGTCGTCGGTCGCGCCTTCGAGACCCCAATTGCGGCTGCAATTCTCGTTGTGGCCGTCGTTGTTGTCTTCCAGGTTGGCTTCGTTGTGCTTCTGCTCGTACGCGGTGACATCGGCCAAGGTGAAGCCGTCATGCGACGTGACGAAGTTGATCGACGCCCACGGCTTGCGATGCCGCCGGTTGAACAGATCGGCCGAACCGGTCAGGCGCGCGGCGAGGTCGGGCCGCAGGCCGGCATCGCCACGCCAGAAACGTCGCACCGTGTCACGGAAACGGTCGTTCCATTCGCTGAATCCCGGCGGATGATTGCCGAGCTGATAGCCGCCAGGGCCGAGATCCCATGGCTCGGAAATCAGCTTGCGTTGCGATAGCACCGGGTCCTGGCGCAACGCGTCGAACAGGCCCGAGCCCGGATCGAAGCCGTGGCTTTCGCGCCCGAGCGTCACGCCGAGATCGAAACGGAAGCCGTCGATATTGAACGCGGTCGACCAGTAGCGCAGTGAATCCATCACCATCTGCAGCACGCGCGGATGCGGCAGATTGACCGTGTTGCCGCAGCCCGTGTCGTTGATATGGTGACGCTCGTCGCCGGGAATCAGCCGGTAATAGCTGGCATTGTCGAGGCCGCGCCATGAAATGGTCGGGCCCATCTCATTGCTTTCGCAAGTGTGGTTGTAGACCACGTCGAGAATCACCTCGATGCCGGCCGCGTGCAGCTGGCGCACGGCGATGCGCATTTCGTCGAGCCGGTGCGTGCTCAGATAGGTCGGCTCCGGCGCGAAGAACGCTGCCGTGTTGTAGCCCCAGTAATTGCGCAGGCCGCGCTCCACGAGGAAGCGGTCGTTCAGAAACGCGTGCACGGGCAGCAGCTCGACCGCGGTCACGCCGAGCTTCAGCAAATGCTCGATGAACTCCGGCGACGCGAGCGCCGCGAACGTGCCGCGTTCATGCTGGCGCAGATCGGAGCGCAGCATCGACGCGCCGCGCAAGTGCGTTTCGTAGATCACGGTTTCGCCCCACGGCACGTCGGGCCGCCTGTCGTGCGACGAGTCGAACGCCTCGTCGATCACGACGCACTTGGGCATCGCGGGCGCGGAATCGCGCCGGTCGATTGAAAGGTCCGCGCGATTCGAATGCACGCGATAGCCGAACAGCGCGTCGGACCAGCGAAACTGCCCGACGAGCTTGCGCGCATACGGGTCGAGCAGCAGCTTGTGCGGATTGAAACGATGCCCGAAATGCGGCTGATACGGCCCATGCGCGCGAAAGCCGTACGCGGTGCCCGGATGCGCGTTCGGCAGATAGCCGTGCCAGATCTCGTCGGTGCATTCGGGCATGGTGAAGCGGCGAATCTCCTTGCGACCGGTTGAGTCGAACAGGCATAGCTCGATTTTCTGCGCATTGGCCGAGAACACCGCGAAGTTGACACCCAGCCCATCCCAGTTCGCGCCGAGCGGATACGGCGAGCCGGGCAGCAACCGCTCGGGCAACGCATGCGACATGATTTCCCTTTCCTGTTCTGATTGTCGAGCTGGAGCTCGGGTCTGACTGGGTCTTCATGCAACGGGCGCGCGGCGGCTGCCTGTGCGCCGCGCGCCCGCGTTACGGCACGTTTTCTCAGTCCGCGCGCAATACGATCGTCGCGAGCGGGGGCAAGATCAGCGCGGCGGAATGTGGCCTGCCGTGGCTCGATACATGGTCGGAATGAATCAGCCCGCCGTTGCCCATGTTCGAGCCGCCATACACGCCTGCATCGGTATTCAGCACTTCCACCCAGCGTCCGCCGCGCGGCATGCCGAGCCGATAGCCGAGCCGCGGCACCGGCGTCATGTTGCACACCACGACGAACTCCTGGCCCGCGCCGTCGGTGCGCCGATAGGCGAACACGCTGTTGCCGCTGTCGTCGCCGATCAACCATTCGAAGCCGCCCGGTTCGCTGTCGAGCAGATGCAGCGCGGGCTCGTTGCGATACAGATGGTTCAGGTCGCGCACCAGTAATTGCACGCCGTGGTGGTTCGAATCGTCGAGAAGATGCCAATGCGGCGAGCCGTCATGGTCGAACTCCGCCATCTGGCCGAATTCGCCGCCCATGAACAGCAGCTTCTTGCCTGGGTGCGTCCACATGAAACCGAAGTACGCGCGCAGATTAGCGAAACGCTGCCAGCGGTCGCCGGGCATCTTGCCGAGCAGCGAGCCCTTGCCGTGCACCACCTCGTCGTGCGAAAGCGGCAGCACGAAGTGCTCGGAATATGCGTACACCATGCCGAACGTCATGTTGTGGTGGTGATACTGGCGATACATCGGGTCTTCGTGCATGTAGTGCAGGGTGTCGTGCATCCAGCCCATGTTCCACTTGAAGTCGAAGCCGAGGCCGCCGTCCGCGAGGCGCGCGGTCACGCCCGGCCATGCGGTCGATTCTTCGGCGACCGTCATCGCGCCGGGCGCGCCCGGCACATAGCGGACCTCGTGATTCAACCGCTTCAGGAACGCGATCGATTCGAGATTCTCGCGGCCGCCATAGATGTTCGGCACCCACTCGCCGGCCGCACGGGAGTAGTCGCGATACAGCATCGACGCGACCGCATCGACGCGCAGGCCGTCGACGTGATAGCGCTTCAACCACGCGAGCCCCGACGCGATCAGGAACGCGCTGACCTCGTTGCGGCCGAGGTTGTAGATCATCGTGTTCCAGTCCTGGTGATAGCCTTCGCGCGGATCGGCATGCTCGTAGAGCGGCGTGCCGTCGAAATCGATCAGGCCATGCGCGTCGTTCGGGAAATGCGCGGGCACCCAGTCGAGAATCACGCCGAGCCCTGCTTCGTGCGCGCGATCGACGAAACGCGCGAACTGCTCGGGCTTGCCGAAGCGCGCGGACGGCGCGAACTGCCCGAGCGGCTGATAGCCCCACGAACCGCCGAACGGATGCTCGGCGATCGGCAGAAATTCGATGTGCGTGAAGCCCATGCTCTTCGCATACGGGATCAGCCGCTCGGCGAGCTCTTCCCAGACGAGACCACGCTGGCCTTCCTCGGCGACGCGCAGCCACGACTCCGCGTGCACTTCGTAGATCGTGATCGGCGTGCGCGCGGTCTGCTTTTCGGCGCGCGACTGGATCCACTCGTGATCGCTCCATGGAAACTGCTCGATCTCGTCGACGTGTGCGACGATCGATGCGGTGCCCGGCGGCTTTTCCGTCTGCATCGCGCACGGGTCGGCCTTCAGCGGCAGCGGATGGCCGTCGCGCGACAGCAGCTCGTACTTGTAGCGCGTGCCGGCGCCGACGCGCGGCACGAACAGCTCCCACACGCCCGCCTGGTGACGCAGCCGCATCGGATGGCGGCGGCCGTCCCACGCATTGAAGTCGCCGACCACCGACACGCGCCGCGCATTCGGCGCCCACACCGCAAAGCGCACGCCCGGCACACCGTCGACGTCGACCGGCCGCGCGCCCAGACATTCGAGCACCGCGTACGGATCGCCGCGCGCGAGACGTTCGAGCGGCTCGTCGCCGAGCACCGGAGCAAACGAATAGGTATCCTCCACTTCCTGCACCACACCATGCCAGTCGATGCGCAAGCGATACGGCATCGCCGACGTGATGCGGCCCGCGAACAGGCCAGGGCGCAGTTGTTCGAGTTCGCCGAGCGTCGCGCCATCAGCGCGCGAAATCACGGTGACGTGCGCGGCGTTCGGCAGCAGCGCGCGCACGATCGGCCCCGCGTCCGTCTGATGCAGCCCGAGCTGCGAAAACGGATCGGGGTGACGCGCTTCGACGAGCGCGTCGATATCGACGGGTTGAAGGCCTGCGGCCGGATCATGCTCACTCATAGTCGCCCTCGGCCGGGTTAGGCGGCGTGGCCGCGCCAGGCGCCTGGGTTGACGGAACGCTGTGCGGCGGCGCACCGGTGTCGCCGAGCAGCCGGCTCACGAGCGCCGCGAGGCCGCGCACCGGCAAGCCGAGCCACGCCGGTCGGTTGGCCGCTTCGTAGCGGATTTCGTAGGCGGCCTTCTCGATCAGGAACAGATCGAGCAGCGCTTCCTCGGATTCGGGCGCGACGAGCGGTGTCGGCGACTGCGCGGCGGCCGCGCGGTATTCGGCGAGGAACGCGCTGGTCGCGTGCGCGCGGAAGCGTTCGAACAGCGCGCGCTTGCGATCGGCGGTCTGTTGCGGCGCGCCTTCGGTGGTCGATTGCGCGGCTGCGCTCGCATACGAGAACGAGCGCATCAGACCGGCCACGTCACGCAACGGGCTCGATTTCTGGCGACGCTCGTCGAGCGAACGCGCGGGCTCGCCCTCGAAGTCGATCAGGTACGCGTCGCCGTGCGCGACCAGTACCTGGCCGAGATGGAAGTCGCCATGGATGCGGATGCGCAACGCGCCCGCGTCGCCCGGCACCAGCTTGTCGACGGCCTCGACGAGCGCGGCGCGGCGATCGATCAGACTTTGCGCAAGCCCCTTCGTGTCCGCGTCGCTCATGTCCGCGATGCGCGGCGCGAGCAGATCGAGCGCGGCCGCGAGCATCGTCTTCGCCGCCTCGACCCATGCCTTCACCTGTTTGGCGTTGGCCGGTTCCGGCGCGAACGCGGGGTCGTCGCTCGGCGTGGCGAGCGCGACGTGCAACTCGCCGAGCCGGCGGCCGATGATGCCCGCGAGTTCGCCGTAACCGTCCAGCAGAATCGACTCGTTCGTGCGATCGGGTACTGTCTGCGTTTCGGTGTCGATCGCGATCGCGAGTTCGTCGACCGAGCGGCGCAGATAGTCGAGCGACCAGTTCCACGCATCGCCCTGATTGTCGATAAAGCCCTGCAGGATCGCCAGCGTATGCGGCACGCCCTCGGGATCGACGCGCACCACTTCGCCATACAGCGGCGCGGTGTTCGCATAGCCGAGCTGCGTCAGATAGCGGCTGATTTCCGCTTCCGGATGGATGCCGCTGACGAGCCGCCGCACCAGCTTCAGCACCGCGGCATCGGCGACGATCAGCGAGCTGTTGCTCTGTTCGGCCGCGAGCCAGCGAATCTCGGGCCGCTCCCCGAGAGCGTCGAGTTCGGCGAAGCGCTCGGTCGGCAGGAACTTGATCTCGCTCTTCTGCACGGTCGGCACGACCGCGCGCTCGCGCAGCTTGCGCAGCACGTTGTGCGCGAAGATCGGCAGCGAGAACGCGTCGGTCAGATGGCCGACGGTGCGGCCGCGCCGCACGCGCGCAAGCGCCAATTGCAGGAACAGCGGCGTGGTGGTTTCGCCGCCCCATGTGAGCGCGATCGGTACCACGTAGCGTTCGGTGTGGTTGCCGACGTCCACTTCGATTTCGGTGAACGCGAAGCCGCCGTTCGGGATCGTGGTCAGCGCGGCGAGCCGCACCGCGTGCATCTTCTGATCTTTCGACGCGAACCAGCGGCGCCGGCTCAGCCACGACGGCAGCACCTCGGATTCCAGCAGCCGCACGTTTTCGGGAGTCGGCCCGGATTGCCCTTCGCGGATCACGATCGTGACGAACTCGGGCAGCGGCACGGAATGCGCCTGCGCCCATGTCGGCCGCCCGCCGCCTTCGCACAGCATGAACCACAGGAAGCCGTAGGGCGGGAACGTCAGCAGATAGGTCAGCTGACCGATCGCGGGGAACACCGAATCGGCGGTCATCTCGATCGGCACGAAGCCGTTGAATTCTGACAGTTCGAGCTCGACCGCCTGCGGCGCGCGCGACAGATTCGCGACGCACAGGATCGGCGCCGCGCCGGGCATCTCGCGCAGATACGCGAGAATCTTGCGGTTTTCAGGCTTCAAAAAGCGGATCGTGCCGCGTCCGAAGGTCTGCTTCGCGCGCCGCGTCGCAAGCATGCGGCGGGTCCAGTTCAGCAGCGAATGCGGGTCGCGGCTCTGCGCTTCGACGTTGACCGCGTCGAAGCCGTATAGCGTACCCATCACGGGCGGCAGCACCAGTTGCTCAGGGTCGGCGCGCGAGAAGCCGCCGTTGCGATCCGACGACCACTGCATCGGCGTGCGCACGCCGTCGCGGTCGCCGAGGTGGATGTTGTCGCCCATGCCGAGTTCGTCTCCGTAGTAGATGACCGGCGTGCCGGGCATCGACAGCAGCAGCGAGTTGATCAGCTCGATGCGGCGGCGGTCGCGCTCCATCAGCGGCGCGAGACGGCGGCGAATGCCGAGATTCAAACGTGCGCGGCGATCGCTCGCATAGGTGTTCCACAAATAGTCACGCTCGGAATCGGTGACCATTTCGAGCGTCAGCTCGTCGTGATTGCGCAGGAAGATCGCCCACTGGTTCGATTCGGGGAGTTCCGGTGTCTGCTTCATGATGTCGGTGATCGGGAAGCGGTCTTCGCTCGCGATCGACATGTAGATGCGCGGCATCAGCGGGAAGTGGAACGCCATATGGCATTCGTCTTCGTTGCCGAAATACTCCTTCACGTCCTCGGGCCACTGGTTCGCCTCGGCGAGCAGCATCCGGTTCGGGTACTCGGCGTCGATGGTCGCGCGAATCCGCTTCAGGACCTCGTGCGTCTCAGGCAGGTTCTCGTTGTTGGTGCCTTCACGTTCGACGAGGTATGGCACCGCATCGAGCCGCAGCCCGTCGATGCCCATGTCGAGCCAGAAACGCATCACCTGCAGCACCTCTTTCAACACCGCCGGATTGTCGAAGTTCAGATCGGGCTGGTGCGAGTAGAAGCGGTGCCAGTAGTACGCGCCCGCAACCGGATCGTGCGTCCAGTTCGACGGCTCCGAGTCGATGAAGATGATGCGAGTCTCCGCGTACTTCTGATCGGTATCGGACCACACATAGTAGTTGCGATAGTTCGAGCCGGGCTTCGCGCGCCGCGCGCGCTGGAACCACGGGTGCTGATCCGACGTGTGGTTGATGACGAGCTCGGTGATCACGCGGATGCCGCGCGCGTGCGCTTCCTGGATGAAGCGCCGCACGTCCGCGAGCTGACCGTAGTCGGGATGCACGTTGCGGTAGTCGGCGATGTCGTAGCCGTCGTCGCGGCGTGGCGACGGATAGAACGGCAGCAGCCAGATCGCGTTGACGCCGAGCTCGGCGATGTAGTCGAGCTTGGCCATCAGACCGGGGAAATCGCCGACGCCGTCGTTGTTCCCATCGAAGAACGACTTGATGTGCACCTGATAGATGATCGCGTCCTTGTACCACAGCGGATCGTCGCTGAGGGCCGCGGGTTTGCCGCGGCGGCGCGTGCGTACCTTCGCCGCGGTGCCGACGGCCACGGCCGTTTGCGCCTCGTGCGCGGTTTGGGCTGGATCGTCGCGCTTCATGTTCCACCTTCCATCCAGGTTGGGTTGACAGCGTCTGCGTGAGGAGCGCTGTCGGGATCGTGGTCGCTGTCCTCGGGGCGATCGGCGGGCAGGCCGCCTAGCGGCGCGATTCGCCAGATCGAGAAGGGTTGGCCCGAGCCGAGCCGCACGTGTTGCCAGCGTCCGTGCCATTCGAAGCGTGCGCCGGTCATCTGGTCGATCACTTCGAGCGTGGCGTGATCGTGTAGATGCCAGCGCTGGAACGTGTCCCACGACAACTCGATGTCCGCGCCCTGTTCGTTGAACGGATCGAGATTGATCGCGACGACGATCACGTTGTCGCGCGATTCGGTCGCTTTCTCGAAGCACAGGATGTGGTCGTTGTGCGCGGCGAGGAACGTGAGACCGAGATGCGTTTGCAGCGCCGGATTCGCGCGACGGATGCGGTTCAGTGCGGTGATCTCGCCGACGATATTGCCGGGCCGGTGCCAGTCCCACGCCCGCAACTGATACTTTTCGGAGTCCAGATACTCTTCGCTGTTCGGCAGCGCGGTGGCCTCGCACAGTTCGAAGCCGCTATACACGCCCCACAGGCCGGCCAGTGTCGCGGCCAGCGCCGCGCGGATCAGAAAGCCCGTGCGTCCCTGCGATTGCAGATGGCGCGGGTTGATGTCCGGCGTATTGACGAAGAAGTTCGGCCGATAGAAATCGCGCGCGCCGGTCTGCGTGAGTTCGCCCATGTACTCGGTGAAATCGCGCTTCGACTCTCGCCACGTGAAGTACGTGTACGACTGCGAGAAGCCGATCTTGCCGAGCCGGTTCATCATGCGCGGCCGCGTGAAGGCTTCGGCGAGAAAGATCGTGTCGGGGTGGCGCGCGCGCACGTCGGCGATCATCCATTCCCAGAACGGCAGCGGCTTGGTGTGCGGATTGTCGACGCGGAAGATGCGCACGCCTGCGTCGACCCAGAACAGGATCACGTCGCGCAATGCGAGCCACAGGCCGGGCTTGGCGTCGTGCGCGTAGAAGTCCGGGTTGACGATGTCCTGATACTTCTTCGGCGGATTCTCGGCGTAGCGCAGCGTGCCGTCGGGGCGCCACGCGAACCACGTCGGATGCTCCTTCAGCCACGGGTGATCGGGCGAGCACTGGATCGCGAAGTCGAGCGCGATCTCGAGGCCATGCGCATGCGCGGCGGCGAGCATCGCCTTGAAATCGTCGAGCGTGCCGAGTTGCGGATGCACGGCGGTGTGACCGCCCTCGGCGGCGCCGATCGCATAGGGACTGCCCACATCGCCCGGCTGCGTGGTCAGCGTGTTGTTGCGGCCCTTGCGGTTCGCGAGGCCGATCGGGTGGATCGGCGGGAAGTACAGCACGTCGAAGCCCATGTCGCGGATGCGCGGCAGCTTCGCGCTCACGTCCGCGAACGTGCCGTGGCGCGACTCGTCGTCGCTCATCGAGCGCGGGAAGATCTCGTACCAGCTCGCGAAATAGGCGGCCGTGCGTTCCGCGTCGATCTTGTAGATCACGGGGTCGCGGCTCAGAAACGGGCGATGGCGCGCGGCGGTCATTGCCTTCGCTGTGGCGGGCGCGAGAATCACTGCGAGCTTCTGTTCGGCGTCGGCCTTCTGGAAGTCGCGCACGATGTGTTCGAGCGGCTCCTTGTCGGCGCCTTCGGTCGTCTCGACTTCGGCGAGCACGAGCGCGAACAGATGCGCGGCTTCGTCGAGTTCTATCTCGACGGTCTGGTTCGCCTTCAGCTTCTTCTGGATGTGCTCGACGAGCGACGCGAAGTCGTCGCGCCACGCGATCACGGTGAACTCGTAGCGGCCGATCCGCTCGAGTGGAATGCGCGCGCTCCACAAGTCGAGCCCGGCCGGCGGCGCGGGCGACATCAGTTCTTCGTGCCACGCGGTTTCGTCGGCCGCGCGCCACAGCACGGCAGCCGCGATCTTGTCGTGACCTTCGGCGAAGATCGCCGCGCGAATTTCCGCGCGCTCGCCGACGCTGCGCTTGGCCGCGAAGCGACCGTTCTCCACCGACGGCGACACGCTCTCGATCGCGACGCGCGGCGCTTCGATCGCGTCGAGCACTGTCTTGCGGCCGCTGCGCTTGCTGTTCGCCTTGTCGATCGGCGGCGCGAGGCAGATCGGCTGCTCCGCGAACGCGCGCAGCAGCCGCACCGCACCGGGCGCGAGCGCAAACGGCACGAGTGCCGCGGGTTCGGTTCGGCCGCGCGCATCGAGCGGCGCGAAGCGCGTAAAGCTGCCCGGCACGCCCGCGAGGAAGCGCGCGGGATCGACACGCACTGGCGCGCCGAGTTCGGGATTCACGACGATCAGAACGGCTTCGCTGGCGTCGCGCAGATCGGCTGCGTCGCCGCGCAGCAGAACCGCGGCCGATGCGCCGGGGCCGCTCAATGGGCGCAATTCACCGTTCGCGTGCAGTGTTGGCGTGTTGCGCGCGAAGTCGTTGGCCTGGGTGACGGCGGCGCTCAGATCGAAGCGGCGCGACTGCGCGGCGCGGGCGAACTGCGCGGCGTCGCCGCGCGTTTGCGACATCGGTTCGGCGATGCCGTATTCGAAGCCCATCGGCATCATCCAGCCGCTGCCCAATGCAACCGACGTGAACAGCGCGCGTCGATACGCCCGCTCGACGATCGCCGCATCATGCACGTCGCTCAGCTCGGCGGCGAGGCGCGTACCGTACGGCGCTTCGGGAAAGGCGATCGGCGCACCAACGCGCGCGAGCGCCGCATGCTCCTCGGCCATCCAGCTCGAACGGAAATCCCACCAGCGCACCGACGAAAACGCGCTGTCGAAGCCGGCTGCTTCGAGACCGGGCAGATCGCCGCGCGACAGGCCCGGCGTTGCCGCGAGAAAGCGCACGCGCGGATGCTTCGCTCGCACTTCATCGCCGAGGTGCCGCCATACGGCAGCCGGCACGCGATGCGGCGAATCGAAACGGAAGCCGCCGACACCCGCCTCGGCGAGCGCGAGCAGTTGCTGGGTCCACCAGACGCTCAGCGAGGCACTCGTCGCGGGGTCGTCGAAATTCGCGTAGGCAACGTTGTCTTCGCGATGCACGTGGCGCGGATCGAGCCGTGCGAGCTCGGACTCACGCGCGTGAAACCAGTCCGAATGCTCGCTGTACAGCACGCCGTCGGCGGCCATGCGGTCGATCACGAGATCGACCAGCAGCGTCAGGTTGTTGCGGCGCGCGGCGTCGGCGAGCATGCGCACGGCGTCGTGCACCGAATGCTGCGCCTCGAACACCGGATGCAGCCGAGCGTGATTGCCGACCACCTGGCCATGGCCGGCCTGGCCGGGCTCGAACAGCCCGCCCATCAACGCATGATCGAAGCCGAGCCCGGCCGCATGAGCGAACTGCGCGGGCCAGGCATCGAGGGGCCCGACGAGAAGAGAATGAAAAAAGTAAATCCGCGGCGCGTACCCGTTTGGAGATTCCATCGGTCGTTTCCAGAGTTGTCCTGCTGCGGTGTGGATGCACTTGGCATGCGATCACAGCGCTCATTGGGCTTCCCGAGCCGGATACCGCGCGATGCGTCAGCGGGGGCACGTACTGGTCAATGTAGTGCAAAGATCGTCGCGCCGCTGGCCAGTCGCGGGTGCTTTGACGCCAGACGCCGGTCTCGCGGGACTGGTCGTCACTCGTCGCGAAAAGGAGCAAACCGTGTGCCAATGCGCGGGCAGCCGGCACCGCGCTCGCGCGGAAACGGGGAGTTTACGGTGAGATGGCGGGTGCCGAAGGTGCGCGCGCGCACGGAGCGCGCGCAATAATGCGGGCATTGTTACGCACGCCGCGGGTGGCCGGCATGTAAAACGGGGTCGTGTGGGGCCGGTTTTACACGGGCGGCCCCGCGTTGCACGGAATGCGGTTCAAGCGGACGCGTGAAGCCTGGGTGCCGCTCGCGTGGCAGCCATGTGGCACGCGCGTGGCATTCGCATGAAATTCATCCGAACGCCGCGCAGCGGCCGTGTCACGAACCCAGCAGCCCCGCCGCGATGTTCACGCACAGGCCGAGCACCGCGACGTTGAAGTAGAACGACAGGACCGATTGGGCGAGCGTCGCGCGGCGAATTTCGCGTGAGCGCAACACGACATCGGAAGTCTGCGACGCGACCGCGATCGTGAACGAGTAGTACAGGAAGTCCCAGTAGTTCGGCAGCAAATGGTGATCGGGAAACTTCAACGCGGTCTCTTGCGCGTCCGTGTCGAAGTAGAGGCGCGCGTAGTGCAGCGTGAAGATCGTCGGAATCAGAAACCATGCGCCGATCAGCGTCAGACCGGTCAGCAGGTAGTGCCAGACGGTCGTTGCGCCGCCCGCGCCCTTGGCCGACGCGAGTTCGAGCACGATCGCGGCGACGCTCGCGATCGTCGCGACGCAGATGACGACCAGCACGACGCCCGCGTTTTCGTCGTCGCGCATCGCGTATTCGCGCACGCGGTGCTCGTCGGCAAAAGCCATATGCGCCCAGATCATCAGCAGGTAGCTCCAGATGGCCGCGTCCCAGCCGATCAGTGTGCGGGCGATCGGACTCGTATGACCGGGCACGAGGAACGCGACGACGATCCCGATCACGAGGCCGATCACCGTGCGGGGCCGATTGCGAAGAAGCTGGGGATAGTAGTTGATGGACATGGACTCGATGAACGACGAAGTGTAGGGCAGTCGGTGTCGCGGATTCTACGCGTGCAACGCGGACCGATTGTCGAATGGTGGGTCACAGGCTATAGTCTTTCGCGGCGGCCTTGCGCGCCGCTTTCAGTTGAAAGGCGATTGGTAGATAACGGCAGCAATCGTTGCGATCATGCATGCAACTCCACACATGCGGCGCGCGTGAATCACGCGCACGGATACGAGACCGCTGAAGCGGCGTAAGACCAGGTTTGGGGAAGAGCAAACGAAGCGGCAGGCGAACGGCATCATGCCCTCGCCGCGCTGCTCGTCGAGAACGACTCATCATCTGGAGCCCCCATGACAGATGTTCCTGAGGATAACGATGCGCATCCCCACCTGACGCATCGGCAAGGAGCGAAGTCTTATCGCAATGCCACACGTTTCACCGGCTTGCCGCCGTCGTTTTCCGCTTCGCGCAGGGCCTGGGTGCTCGGCTCGTGCGCGACGGCCGCGGCGCTCGCGTTCGCCGGCGCGAGCCGTTCGCTGTCGTGGATCGCGCCCGCCTTCGCCGATACGCGGCCAGCCGGGGGCGGACTCGATGCCTTCCTCGCGCTTTCGCAACACCTCACCGGTCGCAGCAGTTTCGATACCGTGCTTGGCCAACGTGTCTACGATGCGCTGTCGCGTGCCGATAACCAGTTCGCGCAGAACGTCGCGGCGCTCAACACGTGGCTGCAAGGCCACGGCGGCGTGCCGTCCGATACGGTCACGCAGGCGCTGCAGACCGACCAGCCCGCGCTCGCGAAAACGGTCGGCGCGATCATGCGCGCGTGGTACCTGGGCCTCGTCGGCGACATGCCGCACGTCCAGGTGATCGCGTATGAAAAGGCGCTGATGTTCGAGCCCGTGCAAGACGTGCTCACGATTCCCTCCTATTGCCGCGACGTGCCGTTCTACTGGACGCAGAAGCCGACGTCCGCGTGAGCCGCGCGAGCCCGCGAGCGGGCCACGCCAGCAGCGCAACCAGCACGCCGGACCCGCAAGCGTCGCACGAACAAAGCCCGCAACAGGCAGGGCATCGAAGAGAGAAATGATGGCAAACACACAATCCGCCGATATCGTCGTGGTCGGCTCCGGCGTCGCCGGCAGTCTGGTTGCGCATCAGCTGGCGCTGGCGGGCGCGTCGGTGATCCTGCTCGAAGCGGGGCCGCGCATTCCGCGCTGGCAGATCGTCGAGAACTTCCGCAACTCGCCGGCCAAGTCCGACTTCGCGACGCCGTATCCGTCGACGCCTTACGCGCCGCATCCCGAGTACGCGCCCGCGAACAACTACCTGATCCAGAAGGGCGATTATCCGTACAACTCACAATACGTGCGGCTGGTCGGCGGCACGACCTGGCACTGGGCGGCCGCCGCGTGGCGGCTGCTGCCGTCGGACTTCCAGTTGCGCAAGCTGTATGGCGTCGGGCGCGACTGGCCGTATCCGTACGAAACGCTCGAGCCGTGGTACGTGGCCGCCGAAGTGCAGCTCGGCGTGTCCGGTCCCGATAGTTCGATCGATCTCGGTTCGCCGCGCTCGAAGCCCTATCCGATGCAGCAGCTGCCACTGTCGTACATGGATCAGCGGTTCAGCGACGTGCTCAACGCGCAGGGCTTCAAGGTCGTGCCCGAACCGGTCGCGCGCAACAGCCGGCCGTTCGATGCGCGGCCCACCTGCTGCGGCAACAACAACTGCATGCCGATCTGCCCGATCGCCGCGATGTACAACGGCGTGATTCACGCGGAGAAGGCCGAGCAGGCCGGCGCGAAACTGATTCCCGAAGCGGTCGTGTATCGCATCGAAGCGGACGACAAAGGGCTTATCACCGCGGTCCACTACAAGGACCCGAACGGCAATAGCACACGCGTCACCGGCAAGCTGTTCGTGCTCGCGGCGAACGGCATCGAAACGCCGAAGCTGATGTTGATGTCGACCTCCGACAAATTCCCGCACGGCGTCGGCAACAGCTCCGATCAGGTGGGCCGCAACCTGATGGACCATCCCGGCACCGGCGTCACGTTTCTCGCCAACGAACCGCTGTGGCCCGGCCGTGGCCCGATGGAGATGACCTCGATCGTCAACTTCCGCGACGGCGCGTTCCGCTCCGATTACTCGTCGAAGAAGCTGCATTTGTCGAACGGCGTGCCGACGATGGGGGTCACCGCCGACCTGCTGAAAAAAGGCCTGACCGGCGCCGAGCTCGACCGGCAGATTCGCGACCGCGCGGCGCGCACGCTGAACATCAACAGCTTTCACGAACATCTGCCGGAGCCGCAGAACCGCATCGTGCCGTCGGCAGATCACAAGGACGCGCTCGGGATTCCTCAGCCCGAGATCTACTACTCGATCAACGACTACGTGAAGAAGAGCGCCGCCAATATGCACGAACTGTATGCGCAGATCGCGACGCTATTCGGCGGCACCGAGGTCTCGTTCGACGACAGCTTCGCGCCCAACAATCACATCATGGGCACGACGATCATGGGCAGCGATGCGGCGAGTTCGGTCGTCGACGCGGACTGCCGCACGCACGATCATTCGAACCTGTTCATCGCGAGTAGCGGCGTGATGCCCACCGCCGCGTCGGTGAACTGCACGCTGACGATCGCTGCACTGTCGCTGAAACTGGGCGACAAGCTGAAGCGCGAAATCTGAGCGCCGACCGGAGAGCCACAATGACGAAGAAAACCTGTCGCGCGCAGCCGAACCCTGTGCTGATGCACGTCAACCAGCGCCGCCGCTTCGGCGGCGCGGCGCTCGCGGCCGCGTTTTCGCTGCTTGCGCTGTCGATAGCGTGGCACGAGTCGCACGGCCCGGACGCAGACTCGACCGACGAAATGCCGATCACCCAGGCGCGCGCCGACGACGCGGCGCAGGCTGCGGTCGGCGGCCCGGCCATGCTCGCCGGCAAGGCCGCCAATGGCGAACTCGTGAAGCGCGGCCAATACCTGACCCGTGCTGCCGATTGCGCGGCCTGCCATACGGCGGACAAGTCGCGCCCATTCGCGGGCGGCCTGCCGATCAGCACACCGTTCGGCACGATCGTGACGCCGAACATCACGCCCGATCCCGACACCGGCATCGGCCAATGGAGCGACGCCGATTTCATGCGCGCGATGCACGAAGGCATCGGCAAAGGCGGCGAGCGGCTCTATCCGGCGTTCCCGTACACCGCCTACACACGCGTGACCGAACAGGACGTGCTCGCGATTCGCGCGTATCTGAACACGCTCGCGCCGATTCACTACACGCCGCCCTCGAACAGCCTCAAGTTCCCGTTCAATCAGCGCTGGCTAATGGTGTTCTGGAACCTGTTCAACTTCACCGAGGGGCGCTTCGTGCCGGACCCGAAACAGAGCCCCGAATGGAACCGAGGCGCGTATCTGGTCGAAGGGCTCGCGCATTGCGAGGAATGCCATACACCGCGCAATTTCATGCAGGGGCTGAAGTCGAGCGCGCGTTTCTCCGGTGCGGTGCAGGCCGGCTGGCATGCGTTCAATATCACGCCGGACAAGCTGAGCGGCGTTGGCGACTGGCGCGACGACGAACTCACGGCGTATCTGTCGACCGGCGCGGCGCCGAGCCGCGCAAACGCGGCCGGCCCGATGGGCGAAGTGGTCGCGAACAGCACGCAGTACCTGACGCCGGTGGATCTGCGCTCGATCGTCGTGTTCTTGCGCTCGGTGCCGGCCGTGAGCGGCGGCGACGCGCGTCCCCGTCATCAATGGGGCAAGCCGGCCAGCGACGTCACCGCCATGCGCGGCACCGCGATCACCGGCGTGAACGGCGCGCAGCTGTTCGTCGCCAATTGCGCGACCTGTCATGGCTGGACCGGGCAGGGCGTGGGCGCGAGCGCGCCGGGCGCGTATCCGTCGCTGATCCACAACTCGACGGTCGGCGCGAACGACGCCAACAATCTCGCGTTGGTCATTCTGCACGGCGTGAATCGCACGACCGCGCACGCGGACGTGCTGATGCCCGGGTTCGGCGGCCATCTCGACGACGAGCAGATCGCGGCGATCACCAACTACGTGACGAAACAGTTCGGCAATCCGCAGGCGACGATCGCGGCCGACCAGGTGGCGAAGCTGCGCACGCTGCAATAGCGCGCGGGACGACTCGGGCGCGCGCCAGGAGTGACTCGCGCAAACGTGCATTTCCGGTAACGCATACCGCAAATGTGGCGTTTCAGCGTCATTTTTGCGTCGTTCGATGTCTTTCTTGCTCGATGAAGCGCGCGGATACGATAGGCACCCCGCATACGCGTGCGCGTCGGCCGCATTATCATGGTGGGATGAATTCCACCCCCGCCAACTTCGTTCAGCATCACGACGCCAACGACGCCGGCCGCGATTTCGTGGTCGGCGATCTGCACGGCTGCGTCGACGCTTTGCGCTACCTGCTGCGTCAGATCACGTTCGATCCGACGTGCGACCGGCTGTTTTCGGTCGGCGATCTGGTCGATCGGGGCGAGCACTCGGAGCAGGCGCTCGCGCTGCTCGAGAAGCCGTGGTTCCATGCGGTGCTCGGCAATCACGAGGACGCGCTGTGCGCGGTCGCCGACGGCCGCCTGCGGCGGCAGTGGTGGTACGGCATCGGCGGCGCGTGGGCGGCCGACGTGCCCGACGAGCGCCTGCGCTATTACGCCGAGCATCTGCGCACGCTGCCGCTCGTGCGCGTGATCGGCAGCGGCAAGGCGCGCTTCAACGTTCTGCACGCCGAATTTTTCGGCTCCGACGCCGAGCTCGACGCGGGCAATTATTCGGCCGAAACGCGCCAGCAGTTGCTGTGGGGTCGCGAGCTCGCGCTGGGCAACGGCGATCCGCTGCGGCAGCGCGGGCTGTCGCTGACTTATTGCGGCCATACGCCGGTGCGCGACATCACGCAGATCGGCTCGCAAGTGTTCATCGATACGGGCGCGTTCGGGCCGGACGGCACGTTGACGATCGTGCAGCCGCAGGCGTTGCGTCGTTGGTCGATCTCGGTCGAGGCCGCGCGCGCGGAAGGGGCGGCGGAATTGGCCTTGCCTTGAACGGCTGAAGTCCCCGCGCTGCTTCGCCGCTCTTCTGTCACCCGACCTGATTCAACTCGAACACCATATCGACGCTCCTGCCGTTCCAGTTGTATTCGAGGTATGCCGCGTGATGGCAGTCGCGCAGCAGCATCGTGCGGAATGCCGCGAGGCATTCGCCAGCGCTGTCGCGCACCGACGGATACACGATGCCCGGCGCGCCCGCCGCGCGTACCGCGCGCCCGAGTGCCTGTCCGGGAAGGTAGTCGTCGGGCGACAGCACGGCGGGATCGAACTCGGGGTCGCGACGCAAGTCGACCACGCTGCCTTGTGCGACTACCGTGTAGAGACGCATCTGTTGACGCATCGGCGGCTCGGCGCTCGCCTGGAGAAACTGACCTGTGTGATAGCGTGTTTCGGCGATCGCCGTCGCGCGTGAACGCGCGCAATAGAACACGCCGTAGGTGCCGTCGGAAAAGCGGCTGCCGAGCGGATTCAGATGCGTGAGCGCGGCCATGATCGGCCCGTAGCCGGGCCCGAAACGGCGCTCCTCGCGCGGCACCAGATCGAGTTCGCCGATTTCGGTGCGCAGACGGTCGTTGGTCATCGCTTCGAGCGCGTACAGCGCGTCGAAATCCTCCGGCGATGCGACCCGATCGAACAGGTTGATGGCCGGAAAGCGCGTCGGAATCACGCGATACGCGGGCGACCAATCGAGCGCTGCGCTGGTCCAGCGGTCCTGCCATTGCGGTTGTGTCACGCCCAGCCGCCTCGCATTGCGTCGAGATACTGGCGCACGGCCACGAGATCGCTGATGTTGCCCGCCAGCATGCGGTCCAGCGCGCGTTTGCCGCCGAACGGCGGCGCGCTGTTGGGGCGTTTGACCCAGGTGTCGGCGGCGCTCGGCTGCGGCAGCAAAATCTGCAGCGCCTTGTAGATGCCGAGCAGCAGCGACAGTCGCTCCAGCGTGTCGTGGCTGAGGCGCGCGGTCTCGGGCGTCGCCCTCCACTTGAAGAACGTCGAGCGGCCCGGCTTGCCGAGCAGCACGATCTGCTCGTCGGCGCTCAGGTCCCAGTCGCGCGCGATGTTGAAGAACGCACGCAGACCGGCCGCGGACATCTGCGTCAGCGTGGGTTCCGAAAGCGATTGTCGCGGCGATGCCTCGGGCGAGGAAATTCGGGCAGCGTGAGTCATTGCGGGTAGGTCCCTATGTGTACTTTTTAATGATATTAGTCCAAAAGTGGATTTTTGCAAGAGAATATAATCCCGGCTCGTTTTGACAGTCGTCGATCAGGAGAAGCAGCAGATGCGGGTTCGAGCAGTAGCAGCGGCGCTGGCCGTGTGGTGTGTGTCGGAGGTGGCGTTGGCTGCCGGTTATGCGGAAGTGTGGAATCCACCGGAGGCGAGCGGGCATATCGCGAGCGGACACGTTACCCGGCAGGCGCACGCGCGGAAAAAACCCGAGGCGGTGAAAGTGAAGGCGGGCGCCAAGGGCGGAATCAAGACCAAAACTGGTGCGCATGCGCGGCAGACGGCGAGCGCCCGGCACGCGGCAACCCATGTCGCGTCGGCCGGCGCGGCCCACGGCGGCAAACTCGCGGCGCATGGGAACGGCGAGAAACATCTCGTGGCGGGCGGGAACGTGAAAGGCGGTACGAAAGTCGCGGCGTCGGGGCCGAACCGGTCGCACCCGACCGTGACCGCGCAGACCACGAAGCACGCGCAGCCACATGTGCAACTGGCGCACGCGAAGCCGGCTCGGGGCAAGGTCGTGCACGCCGATTTCGCGGCGGCTCACACCGCGCGTCCGCATGTGGACAAGGTCGCGGCGAAGCCCGCGATTTCCCGTGCGAATCTGATCAAACCGCCCGTGCGGACTTCGTCGGACGCGTCCGCAAACGTTAGCGACATCGCGCCGATGGGCTCCGTGCCCAATCCGGCGACCGCCAGCAGCGGTTCGCTGCCGCCGATCATCCACTAAGGCTGCTTCGAGCGGCGCGGCGCGGTGTGGCATCGGTCGTGGCGTCACGCCGTGGCGAGGCCGTTCGCAAGCAGCCGCAGCGTTTCCGCCGAGCGGGCCTCGCGCACGCGCGAATGCAGCGTCACACGCGATTCCGGCAGCGCCGGCAGGCTGAGCCGCGCGCCGACGTCGATCAGACCGCGCGGCGCAACCCGACGCGCGAGCGGCGACACGGCGAGCCCAGCGGCCACAGCCGCGCCCACTGCCGCGACGCCACCACCCACAAACACCTCCTGCCAGGCGATCCCCGCCGCCGTCAGCGTGCGCAACGCGACCTCACGCACGTTGCACGGCGGGCTCAATAGCGCGAGCGCTAGCGGCTCACCGACTCGCGGCAGCCATGTCGGCGTCGCGAGCCAACCGAGCGGTTCGCTGAACAGCGTCTGCGCGTCTTCGCGCGGCGGTTCGTCGGCGCCGTAGCGGACGATCGCCGCATCGAGCCGGCGTTCGTCGAACTGCGCGAGCAACGCCGCCGATGTGCCCATATGCAACTCGACCACGAGGCCCGGATCGTGTGCGTTGAGCCGGCCGAGCAGGTGCGGCAGATCGGAGCCCGCAACGTGCTCGCTGAGCCCGAGCACGAGTCGTCGCCGCTCCACCGACAGCGCGCCGAGCGCGCGCTCGTGCGCGTTCAGCAACTCGCGCGCGGCGCCGAGAAACGCGTGGCCGTCGGCGGACAGACGCACGATGCGCGGCGTGCGCTCCAGCAACTGCTTGCCCAGGTGCGCCTCCAGTCGCTTCAGCTTCAGGCTGACGGCCGATTGCGTGGTGTCGAGCGCGTCCGCGGCGCGCGTGAAGCTGCGCAGATCGGCGACCAGCACGAAGGCGCGCACCGCATCGAGATCGAGGACTTTCATTTCGGATGGAAATGGATGAAATAGACAAAGATATCTGTTTATTATGATTGAGCGCGCCTAAGCTGTGTTCAACCCAACACCGCAAACAAGGAGCTCATCATGCCGCTCACCCGGATCTCACTGCGCGCCGGCAAGCCGGCCGATTACCGCCAGGCGCTGAGCGCCGGCATCCAGCGCTCGCTGGTGGACACGTTCAACGTGCCGAAGGACGACATGTTCATGCTGATCACCGAGCACACGCCCGATAACATGATCTATGACCGGCAGTACCAGAATATCGAGCGCGGCGACGATCTCGTCGTGATCCAGCTGACCGTTAGCAACACGCGCTCGGTCGAGCAGAAGAAGGCGCTGTATCGGCGCATCGTCGATGAACTCGGGAAGTCGCCGGGCGTGCGGCCCGAGGATGTGTTCATCAATCTCGTCGAGGTCGAGAAGGAGAACTGGTCGTTTGGGAATGGGATTGCGCAGTACGCAAGCCGTCCCGACTAGCGCCATGCGTCATCAAAGAGCGAACCACCGACCAAAGTGCGACATTTCAACAAATATTGAAATATAACGGTGAAGTGGATATAGTGTCTTTATGGACACGATCAATGCCGTACGCGCGCTCGGCGCGCTCGCTCACGAATCCCGTCTCGCGATCTTTCGCCAGCTCGTCGTTGCCGGCCCCGAAGGCATGGCGGCTGGCGAAATAGCGCAGCAGTTAGGCATTTCGCCTTCCGGCCTTTCATTCCACCTGAAAGACCTGACACACGCCGGACTGGTGAGTCCGCGACAGGAAGGGCGCTTCGTCATCTACACCGCAAACTTCGACGCGATGACGTCGCTGATCGGCTTCCTCACCGAGAACTGCTGCTCCGGCGCATCGTGCGCCGCGAGCGACCTTTCCAACTGCTGCCGAGACGAAACATGAAACGCATGCACATTCACGTGGCTGTGGACAATCTTGCCGACAGCATCCGCTTCTACAGCGCGATGTTTGGCAACGTCGAGCCGACGGTCATCAAGAGCGATTACTGCAAGTGGGAGTTGAGCGACCCCGTCGTGAACTTCGCGATCTCGCAACGCGGGGCGAAACCTGGCGTCGATCACATTGGCATCCAGGTCGAAACCGATGAAGAACTGGCAGAGATGAACGCGCGCTTCGCCGCCGCTGAAGTTCCCGTGCAGCATCAGAGCGGCACGACATGCTGTTACGCGAAGTCGGACAAGGCGTGGACCGTCGATCCGCAAGGCGTGGCCTGGGAAACCTTTCTGACCCTCGAATCGGCTCCCATCTATGGGCAATCTCATACCCAGGAGGCATTGGCAGCAAACGAATCCGCGGCAGCCTGCTGCGCTCCGTCCCAGACAAGCATTTCATTTCGGAGCCGCACGTGAGCGGCAAACCGTATTCCGTACTGATTCTCTGCACCGGCAACAGCGCACGCAGCATCATGGCCGAAGCGCTGTTCAACGTGCTCGGCAAAGGACAGTTTCGCGCGTACAGCGCGGGCAGCCATCCATCCGGCGCAGTCAATGCGTTCGCGATCGAGAAATGCGCGGCACTGGGCTACGACACCGCCAGGATGCGCAGTAAGAGCTGGGACGAGTTCGCAACGCCCGACGCGCCGCAGATGGACTTCGTCATTACCGTATGCGATCAGGCCGCGGGCGAGGTCTGCCCGATCTGGCCCGGCAAGCCGATCAGCGCGCACTGGGGCTTTGAAGATCCCGCAGCCTGCCAGGGAACCGACGACGAGAAGCGCGAAGTTTTCGACAACGTCTATCGACAGATCATGAATCGCGTGAGCCAGTTCGTGAACCTGCCGCTGCACGCGCTCAACCACGACGCAATCCGGCGCGAAATGCGTGCCATTGGCGAGCGTCCGGCAGAGCAAACCAATGAGTCGCGCTGAGGCTCGTGCAGCTGCGCGCCCGGCTATCGGCTTCTTCGAGCGCTATCTGACGGTGTGGGTCGCGCTGTGCATCGTGGCAGGCGTGATACTCGGCCAGTTGTTGCCGGGCGCATTTCAGGCGCTCGGGCGCATGGAAGTCGCGCACGTCAACCTGCCCGTCGGCGTGCTGATCTGGGTGATGATCATCCCGATGCTCATCAAGATCGACTTCTCGGCGATGAAGCAGGTCGGCAGCCAATGGCGCGGCATCAGCGTGACGCTCGCGGTCAACTGGCTCGTCAAACCGTTCTCGATGGCCGTGTTGGGCTGGGTGTTCATTCGTCACGTGTTCAGGCCGTGGCTGCCCGTCGAGCAACTCGACAGCTACCTCGCAGGTCTCATCCTGCTCGCCGCCGCGCCGTGCACGGCAATGGTCTTCGTGTGGTCGCAGCTGTGCAAGGGCGACCCGTATTTCACCCTGTCGCAGGTCGCGCTGAACGACTCGATCATGGTCGTGGCGTTCGCGCCACTCGTCGCGTTGCTGCTCGGGCTGTCCGCGATTACAGTGCCTTGGGACACACTGATCGCTTCGGTTGGCCTTTACATAGTGATCCCGGTCATCCTCGCGCAACTGCTGCGCCAACGCTTTCTTCGAAAGGGCGAAGAGCATTTCCGTAGCGTCGTTGCCCGTCTCGGTCCCTGGTCCATCTGCGCCTTGCTCGTGACGCTGGTCCTGCTGTTTGCGTTTCAGGGTCAGCAGATCGTTGAGCAGCCGCTGGTGATCGCGATGCTCGCCGTGCCAATCCTCATTCAGGTGTTTCTGAACTCGGGACTGGCCTACCTGCTCAACCGCCAGTTAGGCGTCGCACATTGCGTCGCTGGCCCGTCGAGTCTGATTGGTGCAAGCAACTTCTTCGAACTCGCCGTGGCCACCGCAATCAGCCTGTTCGGCTTTCATTCGGGTGCCGCACTGGCGACGGTGGTTGGGGTTCTGATCGAGGTCCCCGTGATGCTGCTCGTCGTGGGGGTCGTGAACCGTTCGCAAGCATGGTACGAATCAGGGCAGCGGAACGCCGCGACCAACTTGGGGAGAAACGGATCGTGATGAGTGATCTGCCGAACGTCAGCCCTATTCACCTCGATATACCGGACGTGGACAAGCTGGCACCCGTGACCACTTCAACGCATCCGCCACGCATCCTGCTGCTTTACGGGTCGCTGCGAGCAACGTCGTATAGCCGGCTGCTGACGCTCGAAGCCGATCGCATCCTCCGTCATTTCGGAGCGCAAACGCGGGTATTCGACCCGCACGGCCTGCCGCTCGCCGATAGCGTCCCGGTAGATCATCCGAAGGTCGTCGAACTGCGCAAGCTGTCCGAGTGGTCGGAGGGGCAGGTTTGGTGCAGCCCGGAACGCCACGGCAATCTCACGGCCGTATTCAAGAATCAGATCGACTGGCTGCCGCTCGAAAGCGCGGGAATACGGCCGACCCAAGGGCGCACGCTGGCTGTGATGCAGGTGTGCGGAGGCTCGCAATCGTTCAATGCGGTAAACGCGCTGCGCGTGCTTGGCCGCTGGATGCGGATGGTGACCATCCCCAATCAGTCGTCGGTCGCGAAGGCATACCTGGAATTCGATTCCGATGGCCGTATGAAGCCCTCGTCCTACTATGATCGCGTGGTCGACGTGATGGAAGAACTGATCAAGTTCACGCTGCTCGTGCGGGACCGTTCGGCCTATCTGACCGATCGATACAGCGAGCGCAAGGAGGCCGCGCCCCTGCAAGCGAGCGTACTTGCAGGCTCGGCGATGCGACACGAAATCAACTCCAATGCCGACACCGACGACAGCGAAACCGAATGAACCCGACCACCTGCATGCCCGGCTAGAGACGTGGGTGCTGGCGTGGCTGAGCGGACTTGCTAGTCCTTACCCCACCGCCAGCGCGGCGGCTCGCCCTTCATCCAGCACACGACCACGAGAGCCACGGTTAATAGGGCGACCAGCAAGGCGAACGTGAGCGGATGACCCGCGGGTTGAAACCGGAAAACGACCACCCCGAGCGACACGAAATACGCGAGCAGCGTCACCCATCCTTGCCAGCGCACGGGAAGGCCCCAACCCCAGCCATAGGGTTTGGCTGGGAACCAGTATTCACGAGAGGGTGACATCGCGCGGTCTCCTGGTTCGGGCGCTTGCTCATTGTCGACGATTCACGGTCGGTAAGTGCAAGCATTGCATCTTCCGCGCCGTATCACGCGGGACTATATTTCCTGGACCGGCTTCAACCCGAGTCCATCGACAGGAAACGTTCCATGCAACCCGCAAACCAGCAAAAAACCGTGCTTCTGATCGGCGCCTCGCGCGGCCTCGGCTTCGCGATGGTCGAGGAGTATCTGAAGCGCGGCTGGCGAGTCATCGCGACCGGCAGGCAAAATTCCACGACCAGGCTCCTTCAGCTTGCGACGGCGTCACATGACGCACTCGAAGTCGAAACGGTCGACATCACGATGCCCGAACAGGTCGCCGCGTTGCGGGGCCGCCTCGAAGGACGTCCGATCGACCTGCTGTTCGTCAACGCCGGCGTCAAGAACGACGATAGTGAAACGATCGCGGATGTATCGACCGACGAATTCGTGCACGTAATGGTGACGAACGCGTTGAGTCCGATGCGGGTCGTCGAGGCCTTGCAGGATCTCGTTCGGCCGACTGGCACGATCGGCGTGATGTCGTCGGGGCAGGGCAGCGTCGCCAACAACGAGAATGGTAACTACGAGGTCTATCGCGGCAGCAAGGCCGCGCTCAACATGTTCATGCGCAGCTTTGCCGCACGTCACCGAAGCGATACCAGAACCCTGCTGCTGATGGCGCCCGGCTGGGTGCGAACCGACATGGGCGGGCCGGACGCGCGTCTGAGCATCGACGAAAGCATCCCGAACCTGGTCAGCACGATCGACGCTTACGAGGGCCGTGCCGGTTTGCATTACCTCGACTACCTCGGCAGAGTCGTGCCTTGGTGAACGGCAAGCGTAGGGGCCAGCGGTAGAAGAGCGCGTCGCTATAATGATTCGCCGCCCTACACGTACCCTTAATCACTCTCTGCCATGACCATCGACCGCCCTGATCCTCCCCGCGATGCCCTCGAACTCGGCGGCTCCGTCTGGTTTCAGGCGGGCACGCAGACGCTCGGCGGCGCGGCACGCATCGCGCTGCTTGCGGCGATTGGCGAGACCGGCTCGATCACGAGCGCGGCGAAGGCGGTCGGCATCAGCTACAAAGGCGCGTGGGATGCCATCGACACGATGAACAACCTCGCCGGCGAGCCGCTCGTCGTGCGTCTGACCGGCGGCAAGGGCGGCGGCGGCACGACGCTGACGCCGCGCGCGATGAAGCTGATCGAGACGTTTCGCGCGGTCGAGCGCGAGCATCGGCGCTTTCTCGAACGCGCGGGCGCGGCGATTGGCGAGGGCTTCGCGACGGACTGGGACCTGATCGGCCGCATCGGCGTGAAGACGAGCGCGCGCAACCAGTTCTACGGCACGGTGTCGGCGATCGAGCGCGGCACCGTCAACGACGAAGTGTCGCTCGCGCTGCCCGGCGGCCACACGATCGTCGCCGTGCTCACGCACGAGAGCACCGAAGCCCTCGGGCTCGCGGTCGGCGTGGCGGCGTTTGCGCTGATCAAGGCGTCGTGGGTCGTTTTGCTCGTACCGGGTGATGGCGATCGCGATGCGCCGTTGAACCTGTCGGCCCGCAATCAGTTGTCTGGCACCGTGCACAGCGTGAAGCGCGGCGCGGTGAACGCGGAAGTGTCGCTCGGGCTCGAAGGCGGCGCGGTGGTCACGGCGGTCGTCACCAATGGCAGCGTCGACATGCTCGGTTTGCAGGAAGGCGCGAGCGCGGTCGCGGTGTTCAAGGCGTCGAGCGTGATACTTGGCGTGAAGGATTGAGGTTGCCGGGGCGTAACGGAAGCGCAATGCCACCCGCTCAACGAGGCGACGCCTCGCTGCGCGCATATCCTGCGAACGGATGATCCTCGCGCACGCGGCCGTCGCTGACCTGCACGACCTGATCGCCGAATGCGGCGACGTCGTCCGGATCGTGCGTGATCAGCACCATCGGAATATCGAGCCGCGTTTGCAGGTCCGATAGCTCGCGTCGCATGCGCTGGCGCAACTCACTATCCAGTGCGGAAAACGGCTCGTCGAGCAACAGCAGGCGCGGCTGCGAAACCAGCGCGCGCGCGAGCGCCACACGCTGCTTCTGCCCGCCCGACAGCTGCGCCGGGTGATTGCCCGCCAAGCCCCTCAATTCGAGCGCATCGAGCCAGTAATCGACCTGCGCATGCGCGCCGCGCGCACGCGGATTGAGCCAGCCCCGCTGCAGCCCGAAGCCGATGTTCTGCCGCACATTCAGATGCGGAAACAGCGCGTAGTCCTGAAACAGATACGCGATCTTGCGCGCCTGCGGCTTCTGATCGATGCCGACCGCGCTATCGAACAAGGTGGTGCCGTGCAGCGTGATGGTCCCTTCATCGGGACGCAGCAAGCCGGCGATCGCCTGCAAGGTCAGGCTCTTGCCCGCGCCCGACGGCCCGAACAGCACGAGCCGCTGCGTGCTCGCGCTGAACGCGACGTCGAGCGTGAAGCGCCGCTCGGCGGTCTCGAAGGTCTTGCGGATGGCGACGTTGAGCGGCATGTCAGCGGGCTCTCAGAAGCGTGTGCTGCGGCACGAGACGCCCCGCGAGCAGCAGGATCGTCACGCACGCGACCGATGTCACGAGCACGAGGAAGTTGGCGGTGCTGTCGTCGCCGGCCTGCACCGCCGAATAGACCGCGACCGACAGTGTCTGCGTGCGGCCTGGCAGATTGCCCGCGATCATCAGCGTCGCGCCGAATTCGCCGAGCGCGCGCGCGAACGCGAGCAGGCCGCCCGCGAGGATGCCGCGCGCGGCGAGCGGCAGCGTCACGCGGAAAAACACCGCGGCTTCGCTGACGCCGAGCGTGCGCGCCGCGCGCTCCAACTGCGGATCGACGCCTTCAAAGGCGGCGCGCGCGGACTTCAGCACGAGCGGAAACGCGACCACCGTCGACGCGATCACCGCGCCCTGCCACGTGAAGACGAGCTGGATGTCGAAGCGGTCGAGCCACGCGCCGATCACGCCGCGTCGGCCGAGCAGCACGAGCAGGTAATAGCCGAGCACGGTGGGCGGCAGCACGAGCGGCAGCATCAGCAGCGAATCGATCACGTCGCGCGCGCCGGAGCGCCAGCGCGACAGGCCGAACGCGGCCGCGACGCCGAGCACGAGAGTGAGCGCGGTGGCCCAGCCTGCGACCTTCAGCGATAGCAGCAGCGGAACCCAGGCCTGTTGCATGAGCGTGTGCTCTCCCCGTGAATCAATGCGCCGGCCTGAAGCCGTACTTCGCGAGCACCGCCTGGCCGGCCGGCGACAGCACGAAGTCGATGAAGGCTTGCGCGTCGGCCGCGTGATGGCTGCCTTCGACCTGCGCGATCGGATAGCTGATCGGCGTTTGCGTCGGCAGGTGCAGCGCGACCTTGACCTTGTCGGGCATGATCGCGGCATCGGTGCCGAACACGAAGCCGGCGTCGACTTCGCCGCGCGCGACGTAATCAAGGCTCTGACGCACGTTCGACGCGAGCACCGCCTTCGCGCTGACCGCGTCCCACACGCCGGCGGCCTGAAGCGCGCCTTGCGTGTAGCGGCCAACCGGCACCGAGGCCGGATCGCCGAACGCGACGCGCTTGACGTTCGCGGTCGTCAGCGCGTTGAGGTTGGCGGGCGCGAAATGACTGTCGGCTGGCACGATCAGCACCAGCGAGTTGGCGGCGAAGTCGCGCCGCGTCGACGGCACGATCACCTTTTCGGCGGCGGCCTTGTCCATTGCCTTCTGATCCGCGGACGCGAATACGTCGGCGGGCGCGCCTTTGACGATCTGTTGCATCAGCACGTCGGACGCGCCGAAGTTCAACAGAACCTTGGTGCCCGGATGCTGTTGCTCGAACGCGTCGCCGACCGCCTTGAACGCATTGGTCAGGCTGGCGGCGGCCGAGACCACCAGTTCATCGGCGTGGGCATTCACGCTGACCACGACGGCGACGGCGGCTGTGACGCACAGCGCGTACTGCTTCAGATGGCAAGAGAGTGTCATGAAGGACCCGGAGTCTGACGTGAACGGCAAGCAGTGGCTTAAAAACGCTATCGTAATATATGCGCGGTTATAGCGGTGGGCGAAACGGTCGATTCGGCGCAGCGCTTCACGTATGGCGTGAAGCGAGGGAAGTGCTACGAAACTGTAAAAGGAAGCTTGAAAACGCGGCGGGAGGGCCGGCGCAGCGTGCTCAGATGTCCGACGCGCGCATCGGCTCGAGCGTATTGCGCGTTTGCGACAGCGGCGCGGCCGACGGTCGAATGTCGCGTGGGGCCAGCCATTTCGCGCGAATGAACGGCCGGTCGTGGCCGGACACCTTCAATGCGATATGCGTGACCCAGCGCTGCGTGGGCACGTGCACGCCGTGCATCAGGATTGCCAGCACCATCAGGCTGACGGTGACCGGGAGCGCCGACAGCCGGCCCGGCTCCGCATTCCACGCGATGCGCACGAACACGAGCGCGGCGAGCGCGCCGACGAGGCAGCCAGTCACGGCTTCGGACGGCGAATGCGCGCTCAGCACCACGCGCGACAAGCCCACCGCCAGGCCGGCGGCAAGCCCCCCGAGCACGCCGAGCAGCCGGACGGCGCGGCGCGCGGGCAATAGCATCAAAAACAGCGCGACCGGATAGACGGCCGTGGACAGCATGGAGTGACCGCTGACGCCGGTGAAATCGAGCTCGCGCACGCCGACGCCCCAGCCGAGGAAGGCGAGCTTGGTCACGGTCACGACGCCGATCGCCGTACCGAGCAGCGCGAGCCAGCAGGCCGCGAGCCGCCACGAGTAGCCGACCGCCAACCACAGCGCGATGGCGAGCGCGAGCGGCAGCGTCAAGCCGGCGCCGCCGAGGCTGGTGATCGAATACCACAGGTGGATCGGTAAATCGGGCATGGCGGGAGCGCGACGCGGGTCGCATGAAATCGGGTTGGTGGAAATCGGCGCGCGGCCGGCACGAAACGCCGATGCGGCCCGGATCGACAGGTCGGGAGATCAACCACCAGTATAGTCGGGTGTCGCGCGACGGTCTTGCGGCGCACAGCGCTTTTGCACGCCGAATGTGGGCTGCCGAACGGCTATCGACGTGGTTTGACGACAGGGCCCCGGCAAGGTTCGCGACGATCGAAATGGGGCACGAAGAGCGGCGCTGTGTTCAGCATCGCAGGAAAAATGATGTTATTGTGCATTGCACAACTTCATCTGATCCGCAGTTTTGGGGTCCGCATTTGTCTCTTTTGCGAGGTTATCGCCGATGGCAAAAAGCCTATCGAAAATCTGGCTGCGTGGTTTCAAGCGCCTGCTCGCGATCCAAACCGAACACGCGCAAAAAACCGCCAAGCGAGCGCAGGCGCGACCGGTTCGCGCCGCCACCACCAAACCGTCGAGCAAGGCTCATCCACTGAAGCCGGCTGCCGCGCTACGCACGCCGATGAAACGCGAAGCGCCGCGCGAGTCGCGCGTGCGTCCACGCGCGGCAGCGTGGGCGAGCGGCGCGTGGACGCGCTCGTTCCATTCCGCGCCGGCCGCGCCGGGCCGGCTGGTCAATCACCTGCAGTACGGGCTCTATATCCCGTCCGGGCACGCGCATGAGGCGATGCCGCTGGTCGTGATGCTGCATGGCTGCACGCAGTCGATCGACGAATTCGCCGAGGGTACGCGCATGAACCTGCTCGCCGACCGCCACGGCTTCGCGGTCGTGTATCCGGAGCAATCGAAGCACGCGCACTCGCACCGCTGCTGGCATTGGTACGATGCCGGCGATAACGCGGGCGGCGCGGAAGCGCGCGCGGTCGTGTCGCTGGTGGATTCGCTGGTCGAGCAGCACGGCTTTGACCGCGCGCGTGTCTACGTGGCGGGGATTTCGGCGGGCGCGGGGCTGACCGCGCTATTGGCCGTCAAGTACCCCGAGCATTTCGCCGCGGTCGCGCTGCATTCCGGCCCCGCTTTCGGCGAGGCGCGCTCCGGCATTACCGCGATGGACGTGATGCGGCGCGGCTCGCGTCGCGAGCCGGCGGAACTCGTCGACGAAACCACGAATGTCGCGCAATACCCGGGCATGCCGGCATTGATCGTCCACGGCGATGCCGACCATGTGGTGGCGCCGGTCAACGCGGACCAGTTGGCGACACAGTTCCTGCGTCTGAACCGCCTCATTGACGCAAACGGCGCGCGCAAAGCCGGCGAGACGCGCGAGGACCGCAAAAATGGCGTCGTGATGCGCGATTATCTGCGCGGCGGGCGGCGCGTGGTACGGCTTTGTCGTGTGCAGGGGCTGGGTCACGCATGGGCCGGCGGCGACGATGCGCTGCCCTTCCATTCATCCAAGGGCCCGGACGCGAGCGCCATGCTGTGGGAGTTTTTCCGGCATCAGCGTCGCACGGACGCGGGCCGCATCGCGGAAGGGTTGGCGGCATCGTCGGTCGGGCGGTGACGTCCGAGCAACACCTCGAAAATGAGCAGTGGCATGTAATCAGGGTTTTCCCTATAATACGGGTTATCCCTTAGGCGTAACCGCCTAGCTATCATTGCCGAGGTGAACCATGTATCTGATCAGCCGCCTGTTCCTGTTTCTGACCAAATCGCCGGACCAGCTCGCGAAGGAGCGCGCTGACGCCTATCTCGCTGAAGCGACCGATCTCTACGATCTCGAATTCCGCATGCGCAAGCTCGATCAAGAGACGAACGCGCGTCCGTCGTGGATGAGCCAGCACTACGGCTAAGCCGACTGCCTGTAATCGGCATCAGGCCGTCAGCAATCGGAACATCGGCGCGTGGTGAGGCGCTGATGTTTGGGGTTGGCCATCAAGGCTAGTACTCGTAACGCGCATTCCCCTTTACTCATCGCGCGGCCTTCGTGCCCGCTTGGCAGACCCCACTCAAGCAGCCGGATTCAACTGCCACAACGCGTAGTTCAAAAGCGCGGCGTACGCGACCCACACGACATACGGCACGAGCAGAATGCCCGCGAGGCGATCGCGCCGCCAGAACACATACGTCAGCATCACGATCAGTAGCAGCAGAATCAGGATGTCGATCAGCGCCGTCTCCGGCCGATGCAGGCCGAAAAACAGCCACATCCACGCGGCGTTGAACACCAGCTGCACGACCCACAGTACGATCGCCGCGGTCAGGCCGTCGCGCTTCCACACGCGCCACGCGGAAAACGCCATCAGCACGTAAAGTACGGTCCAGACCGGTGGGAAAACCCAGTTCGGCGGATTGAACACAGGCTTTTGCAGGCCCGTGTACCACGCGTCCGGCAGAGACAGACTCGCGGCCCAGCCGGCCGCCAGCGTCAGGATCAAAAACACGAGCAGCGACGGTAGACGGCGCATCTTCGCCCCCTTCAGACCTTCTTATTCAGTAATGTGAGCAGGCACTCACTTTCCGTATCAGGCCAGTGTGCGCTCGCGGGCCTGTGCCTGGTCGACGATCCGTTCGGCATAATTCCCGCCCCGTACCATGCACCGAATTCCGCGAGCCGCTCCGCGCCGGCCAGCCACCGCGCGTGAATCCATTTTGCCGGCAAGTTCGCGAGCTGCGGTAGATATCGTTTGATAAAGCGCCCGTCGGGATCGAATTTTTCGGATCGCGTGAGCGGATTGAAAATACGGGAGTAAGGTTGCGCGCCGTAGCCGGTCGAGGCGGCCCACTGCCAGCCGCCGTTGTTCGCCGAGAAATCGAAGTCGTTCAGCAAATCGGCGAAGTATCGCTCGCCGAGCCGGCAGTCGATGCCGAGATCCTTCGCGAGGAAGCTTGCCGTGGCCATCCGCAGACGGTTGTGCATATAGCCGGTCTGGTTCAACTGCAGCATCGCGGCATCGACGAGCGGATAGCCGGTGCGGCCGTCGCACCAGGCGGCGAACGCTGCAGGCGGCGGGCGCGTGTCATCGGGAGAGGCAGTCGGGCTGAAGGTGGTCGAGGACCGGCTACGCAGGATGCGTGCCGTGCGCGCGAAAACAATCAGCGCCCGGCCCTATTGTGCAGGGTGCGGGCGCTGCTCGCGACGGCGCAGGGTAATGCGCCGTGAGCGGTTCTTCTTGAGCATTGCTGATCGGCGCAACGGCCGACCTGACCTCAAGCGACGTGCAGACGAACCGCGACGTTGTTACGCGTAGCGTTCGAGTACGGGCAGACCTGGTGCGCTGCATCCACCAGTTCCCTGGCAGCGTCCGCAGCCAGACCCGGCAGAGTGATACGCAGGTCGATGTCGAGCGCGAAGCCGCCCTTGTCGTTCGGACCGATGCCGACGTCGGCGGAAACCTGCGCGTCGGCCGGCAGGGCCTGTTTGCGCTGGCCGGCGACAAACTTCATGGCGCTCAGGAAACAGGCCGAGTAGCCGGCTGCAAACAGCTGTTCGGGATTCGTGCCTGCTGCGCCATTTCCGCCGAGTTCACGCGGTGCCGCCAGCTTCACGTCCAATGCATCGTCCGACGATACGGCGCGGCCGTCGCGGCCGCCGGTGCTCGTTGCGCTTGCCTTGTAGAGGATGTTCATGGTGCGGTTCCTAGTCTGGGGTGTCAGGGTTGGCTTGTTTGCCGCTGGCTGCCGGTTCGCCGGTCTGGCGAAGCGCTAGCGAAGCGGCAGGTGACCAAGATAGTACACAAATCATTTGTGTGCAAATGAATTTTTCGATGGAACCGGAACTAGTCCTTTTCAGTTATCGCCCTACTGGTCCATGAAGTCGTTGAGCGTCGTGCGCAGGCGTGTGAGGTCGTCGCGCAGACGCAGCAGGAAGTCCGCCGTCTGCTGCGTCGCGCAGAAGATTTCGCCGGGCACGTCGCGCGCCTGACGCTTGAGCGCCTTGCCCGCGCCCATCAGGCGAATGTAGACGAGGCGCTCATCGTCGGTGCCGCGCGCGCGCTCGATGAGTCCCTGCGCTTCGAGGCGCTTGAGCAGCGGCGTGACCGTCGCCGGATCGAGATTCAGGCGCGCGGCCATGTCCTTGACGGTGACGTCGTCGGTTTCCCACAGCACGAGCATCGCCAGATACTGTGGATACGTGAGTCCGAGCTTTTCGAGCAGCGGCTTGTACGCTTTCGTCATCGCGAGCGAGGTCGAGTAGAGCGCAAAGCACAGTTGCTCGTCGAGCGTGAAGGGGAGAGCGGGGCGCTGGGTCATGATTCATCTCGGCAAAAAGAGCGTGCAAATGGATTGCACGCAAACCATTGTGCCGCAAGTCGATTCAGGATGCCGAGCGTCGGGATCAGGTGTGTCGACAGAGACGTCGGGAAGGTGTGCGCGGAACACGCGGCGCGCGCGGGCGCCAGAACGGCTCCCGCGCGGGAACGACGGATCAGGCCGCCGGCGTGGTCGGCAGATCCGGCGTTTGCGGCGTCTGCACGCCGAAGCAGCCGCGATAGGTCGCGTAGAACGAGCAGTACAGCATGGTCGTGACGATCATCGTCGCGGGCATCAGGATCGCGAACGCGAAGTCGGCCGCGCCGAGCGCCTGCATCAGCACCGACAGCCCGATCGACACGACTGTTGCGACTGCGAACCACAGCGCCGCGAATACGACGAAAGCGCCGCGATTGCGCCAGCAACTGACGACGCTGAAGAACATGGCCTTGACGGGCGGCACGTCGTGCCAGGCGGCGAGGATGGGCGAGAACCAGAACAGCATCGCGACTGGTATGTAGAACGCGAGCGCGGTGATCACCGCGAGCGGGATATTGCTGTTGGCGATCGTGTTCTCGTCCATCGACGCGTTGCCGAGCATCACCTTCAGCAGCATGCCGCCGTCGGCGAGCGCCGAGCCGGCCAGCACGAGCGCCATGGCGATGACATACAGCACGCCGAGCACGAGCAGCCGCCGCGCGACCACCGGGCCGTACGAATGAAAGCCGTCGACAAGGATGGTCGGAAACACCGGTTTGCCCGCGATCGTGTTGCGGCATGCGGCCATGAAGCCGACCGCGACACCGGGAATGAACAATAGCGGCAACACGCCGCCGACCACCGGAATCTGCGACACGAGCGTCATCACCAGCAAATAGGTGAAGAACAGCGTCAGAAAGGCGAGCGGATTCTTGCGGAACAGCCAGATACCCTGGCGGAACCACACATAGCCGGTTTTCGCGGGGACTTCGATCAGTTGCATGAGGTATGGATGCCTGGATTCGCGACGCCGTGCAGGCGCTCGCGCAGAATGCGTTCGAAATGACCGGGGTCGTGCGGCTTCAGCAGTTCGGCCGCGCGCGGCAAATGAAAATCATACAGGCGCGAGACCCAGAAACGGTATGCGCCCGCACGCAGCATGTCGCCCCAGTGATGGTTTTCCTCGACGGTGAACGGCCGCACCGTCTGATACGCGCGCAACAGCGCCTCGGTGCGCTCGGCGTCGAGCTTGCCGGTCGCGAGGTCGACGCACCAGTCGTTGACCGTCACCGCGACGTCGAACAGCCACTTGTCGCAGCCGGCGAAATAGAAATCGAAGAAACCACCGAGCCGCACTTCGTGGCCGGTGTCGGGCGCCGCGTGAGCGAACATCGCGTTGTCGCGGAACAGGTCGGCGTGGCACGGGCCCGCGGGCATTGCCGCGTAATCGGCGGAGGCGAAGAACGCTTCCTGATGCGCAAGCTCGGACGCCAGCAGATCGCGCTGCTCGCCTTCCAGATACGGCAGGATCGTCGGCACGGTTTCGCGCCACCAAGGCAGGCTGCGCAGGTTCGGCTGATAGCGCGGATAGTCGCGGCCCGCGAGGTGCAGGCGCGCGAGCATCTGGCCGACCTCGACGCAATGCTCGACGCCCGGCGAGAGTTCGGGCGCGCCTTCGAGCTTCGTCACGATGGTCGCGGGTTTGCCGAGCAGCATGCCGAACAGCGCGCCGTCGAGACGCGGCATCGGATCCGGTACCGGCACGCGATGCGCGGCAAGATGCCGCATCAGGTTCAGATAGAACGGCAGTTGTTCAGCTGTCAGCTTTTCGAAAATCGTCAGCACGTATTCGCCGCGCGTCGTCGTCAGAAAGAAGTTGCTGTTTTCAATGCCGGACGAAATGCCGCGAAACTCGACGACATCGCCGAGATCGTAGTGACTCATCCATTCTGCGAGTTGGGATTCGTTGACAGCGGTGAAGACGGCCATGCGGAAACGTCGGATCAGGTTGTTCGGGCTGGCGCGGTGCGGCCAGTGCGAGGTGAGACAAACGAATGTGGGCGGAGCGGGCGACGAATGCGGAACGGCGAAGTGCAAGCGTCACCGCATTCAGCGCGGGTTCATCGCGCAGCGGCCGCGATCGGGTTGAGCGGCGGCGCGGTCGCGCCGCGGCCGCCGTTGCCGGCGTGCCGCTTTCGTAACGATCAATAGTGGAGATTCACCGATGGCAAGCGCGTACTGGGCTTGCCGCTGTCGTGGACGGTGGGCGACGTGTCGGGCGACGCGCTCATCTGGTAGCGGGTGCCGAAATTCGAATGCACGTCGATTTCGACCGGCTTGCCCTTGTCGCGGAATTCGGTGATTTCGGTGCCGTTCGGGCTGACTTCGTGAAAGCTCGGCGTGCGCGGAACGTTGATGTCGACCTTCGAGCTGACCTCTGCGGCCGGACGATTGATCTTGTCCAGGTCCGGCAGACCGGCCCGTTCATTGCCGGACTGGGGCACGCCGGCGGCCGGCGGTTCGTCGACGGGCTGGGCAGCCATCGCGGCGTTGCCGAAGGCCAGAGCCAGCGCAACAGCGATGGGAAGGAGCAGCTTCATGGTGATTCTCCGATTGGGTGCCCGGATTCTAGCAAATCCGGCCTGACGCACGGGCGCCAAGCCTTATTTTGCGCCGCTTTCGCGCAACCTGCGCGCGTTCTCGCGGGCGCTGTTGCAAGCGTCGCCGCCGACATTTGGCAACAGCGGGTTCCGTGGTAATGTCGTCTCATCAAAAAGGGTGAACGATGATGATCAACAACGATATCAATCAGCGCACGGTGCAGACTCCCGCCAACAGCTTCCCAACCGAAGGCTTCGACGACGCGGCCGAGGCCGTCACCCGCCTCGCCGCGATCTACGAGGCGAACACGTCGTTCCTGCGCGATGCGTTCGCGCGCTATCGCCGCAACGAGCAGTTCGACCATCGCGTGCGCGCCTGTTATCCGTTCGTGCGCGTGCGTACCGAGGTCAACACGCACGTCGATTCACGCCGCTCGTACGGTTTCGTCGCGGGGCCGGGCGTGTTCGAGACGACCGTCACGCGGCCAGACCTGTTCGGCAACTACTATCGCGAGCAACTGCGGCTGCTGGCGAAGAATCATCACGTGCAGATCGAGGTCGGTGTGTCGGACCAGCCGATTCCGATTCATTTCGCGTTTGCCGAGGGCATCCACCTCGAAGGCGATCTGGACCGCGAGCGCCTGTTCCTGATGCGCGACATCTTCGATATACCGGACCTCGCGCTGCTCGACGACCGCATCGTCAACGGCACGTACGAGCCGCTGCCGGGCGAGCCGCATCCGCTCGCGTTGTTCACGGCGGCGCGCGTCGATTTTTCACTGCATCGGCTGAAGCACTACACGGCGACCTCGCCGACGCATGTGCAGAACTACGTGCTGTACACCAACTACCAGTTCTATATCGACGAATTCGTCAAGCTCGGCCGGGGCATGATGGCCCGTACCGACGACGAGGAATTGCGCGCCTATCGCAGCGAATACACGTCGTTCGTCGAGCCCGGCGACGTCATCACCTACAACGAGAATCTCGGCGAGCAGGCGCAGGAGGGCACGCTGCCGCCACGTCTGCCGCAGATGCCGGCCTATCACCTGAAACGCGCGGACGGCAGCGGCATCACGATGATCAACATTGGGGTCGGGCCGTCGAATGCGAAGACCATCACCGATCACATCGCGGTGCTGCGTCCGCATGCGTGGATCATGCTCGGCCACTGCGCGGGACTGCGCAACACGCAGCGTCTCGGCGACTACGTGCTCGCGCACGGCTATGTGCGCGAAGATCATGTGCTCGATGCCGATCTGCCGCTGTGGGTGCCGATTCCGGCGCTCGCCGAAGTGCAGGTCGCGCTCGAGCGCGCGGTCGCGCAGGTCACGCAGCTTGACGGCGTCGAGCTGAAGCGCGTGATGCGCACGGGCACGGTGGCGAGCGTCGACAATCGCAACTGGGAGCTGCGCGATCATCGCGAGCCGGTGCAGCGGCTGTCGCAAAGTCGTGCAATCGCGCTCGATATGGAAAGCGCGACGATCGCCGCGAACGGCTTCCGCTTCCGCGTGCCTTACGGCACGTTGCTGTGCGTGTCGGACAAGCCGCTGCACGGCGAGCTGAAGCTGCCGGGCATGGCCGATCAGTTCTATCGCGCGCAGGTCGATCAGCATCTGCAGATCGGCGTGAAGGCGATGGAACTGCTGCGGATGAATGGGCTGCATCGCTTGCATAGCCGCAAGCTGCGCAGTTTCGCGGAAGTCGCGTTTCAGTAACTCAGGCCGAGGCACTGATAAACAGCCCGCTTACGCTGGATGTGCCGCTTTGAAGATGGCTCGCGAGCGACGTCGGCCCGAACTTCGCAATCGACGTGACGAGCATGCCGGCCCAGCGGGCCACATGCCAGCCGATCAGCGTGACGATCATCTGGTTCGGGCCGGGCGCGGCTTGAGCGAGCGCGAACAGCGCGCTGAACTCGCTGGCCGGCATCCAATGATGCACGTCGACCACCTGCCGCTGCATCTCCGGAGGGATCGTATTGCCGCCGCCGAACGCGAGCAGCGACAGCTGACTAAAAATCGCCGCAAGGGAAACGAGCATGTCGTTCATCGCGCGCTCCTTGCAGCAAGATAAATGCTGAGCGGCGTGAGCACGAGCATCGTCGGCAGCAGCGGCAGTCGCAGCATCGACGAGTGCACGGCGCGCGAGCGGCAACGCGCCGCCGAATGAGATGAGACCGGGGCCGAGAAAACCGCTGAAGATCTCACGCAACGTCGGCGCGAGCGCGGCTTCGGGTGAGGTGAGTTCGTTCAGATTGCGAGCTTCGAGTACCAGCTGAGCACGTTAGCGCCGGACGGCAAGCGTGCAAACGATTTGTTCGCCAATCCGGTTGACAGTCAGCGCGCCGCAAACTGGCCTGCAAAACGAAAGCGGGCAGCCCGAAGGCTGCCCGCCATGTGCGCGACGATAGGCATCGTGCTACGCGCAATGCGAGGCGCGCAGCCTCTTGCCATCACAGGTAGAACATCCGGTCTTCTTCCGACTTGACCGGATGAACTTCGCCTTCCTCGCGGTCTTCGTAGAACTTGAGCACCGCTTCGAGCACCTGGTCCGGATTGTCGATCACCTGCATCAGATCGATGTCGGTCGGATTGATCAAACCCATCGGAATCAGAGCGCTCTTGAACCACGCGAGCAGACCTTCCCAGAACTCGGCGCCGACCAGAATGATCGGCACATGGCGCGACTTCTTGGTCTGGATCAGCGTGAGCACTTCGGCCAGTTCGTCGAGCGTGCCGAAGCCGCCGGGCATCACGATCACCGCGTCCGAGTTCTTCACGAACGTGACCTTGCGCGTGAAGAAATGGCGAAAGCGCAGCGAGATGTCCTGCCACTGGTTGCCCGACTGCTCGTGCGGCAACTCGATGTTCAGACCGACCGAAGGCGCCTTGCCCGCATGCGCGCCCTTGTTGGCCGCTTCCATGATGCCGGGGCCGCCGCCGGAGATCACCGCGAAGCCAGCATCCGACAATTTGCGCGCGATCTGCGTGGCGAGTTTGTAGTACGGCGAGTTCGGTTTCAGGCGCGCCGAACCGTAGATGCTGACCGCCGGGCGAATCTCCGACAGGTACTCGGTCGCCTCGATAAACTCTGCCATAATCGTGAACATCTGCCACGATGCGCGGGCTTTCTTGGCCGTTGCGCGCTCTTGATCTGCGAGCGATCGCAGACTCGGAATCACTTTTCTCTTAGTCATAATGCCTGAAGAACGAAGCCTTGAAGGTAAGACCCTGCTGTTGGTCGACGGTTCGAGTTATCTGTACCGGGCCTACCATGCGATGCCTGATCTGCGCGGTCCCGAGGGTGGCCCGACGGGTGCGCTCTACGGGATGATCAACATGCTGCGGCGCATGCGCAAGGAAGTCACAGCAGAGTATAGCGCGTGCGTGTTCGACGCCAAGGGCAAAACGTTTCGCGACGACTGGTATCCGGAATACAAGGCGAACCGTCCGTCGATGCCGGAAGATCTTGCCCGTCAGATCGAGCCGATTCACGTCGCGGTGCGTGCGCTCGGCTGGCCGCTGCTGATGATCGATCGCGTCGAAGCGGATGACGTGATCGGCACGCTGTGCACCGAAGCGGAAAAGCTCGGCATGAACGTGGTCGTGTCGACCGGCGACAAGGACCTCGCGCAGCTCGTGTCGAACCGCGTGACGCTCGTCAATACGATGACCAACGAAACCCTCGACCGCGACGGCGTGGTCGCGAAGTTCGGTGTGCCGCCGGAGCGCATCATCGATTATCTGTCGCTGATCGGCGATACCGTCGACAACGTGCCGGGCGTCGAGAAGTGCGGTCCGAAAACCGCGGTCAAATGGCTGACGCAATATGAGTCGCTAGATGGCATCGTCGGGCATGCGAGCGAGATCAAGGGCGCGGTCGGCGAGAATCTGCGCCGCGCGCTGGACTTTTTGCCGATGGCGCGCAAGCTCGTCACAGTCGAGCGTCATTGCGATCTGACCGGGCACATCGTGTCGATCGAGGAGAGTCTGCCGAGCCTTCCCGAATCGCGCGAAGAGTTGCGCGAGGTGTTCACGCGCCACGGCTTCAAGACGTGGCTGCGCGAAGTCGAAATCGCCGATGCGGTCGAAGGTCCGGAAACCGACGTGCCCCCCGCGTTGTCCGTCGATCACGAGCGCCACTACGAGACCGTGCAAACATGGGAGCAGCTCGACGCGTGGCTCGACAGGATCAATGCGGCCGAGCTGACCTCGTTCGATACCGAGACCACGTCGCTCGATCCGATGATCGCGCAGATCGTCGGCTTGTCGCTGTCGGTCGAAGCGGGCCGCGCCGCGTATGTGCCGCTCGCGCATCGCGGCCCCGACGCGCCGGTGCAGCTGCCGCGCGACGAAGTGCTCGCGAAGCTCAAGCCGTGGCTCGAAAGCGCAGGCCACAAGAAGGTCGGCCAGCATCTGAAGTACGACGAACAGGTGCTCGCGAATTACGGCATCGAAATGCGCGGCGTCGAGCATGACACGCTGCTCGAGTCGTACGTGCTCGAATCGCATCGCACGCACGACATGGACAGCCTCGCGCTGCGTCATCTCGGCGTGAAGACGATCAAGTACGAAGAGGTCGCGGGCAAGGGCGCGCAGCAGATCGGCTTCGACGAAGTCGCGCTCGACAAAGCCGCCGAATATGCGGCCGAAGACGCAGACATCACGCTGCGTCTGCATCAGGCCTTGTATCCGCAGATCGCCGCGGAGAAGTCGCTCGACCACGTGTATCGCGAGATCGAAGTGCCGACTTCGCGCGTACTGCGCAAGATGGAGCGGACCGGCGTGCTGATCGACGCGGAGAAGCTGCGTCAGCAGAGCAGTGAGATCGCCACGCGTCTGATCGAACTCGAAGGCAAGGCGTACGAACTGGCCGGCGGCGAATTCAACCTCGGCTCGCCAAAGCAGATTGGTCAGATTTTCTTCGAGAAGCTCGAACTGCCGGTCATCAAGAAGACGCCGAGCGGTGCGCCTTCCACCGACGAAGAGGTGTTGCAGAAGCTCGCCGAAGACTATCCGCTGCCGAAGATTCTGCTCGAACATCGCGGCCTGTCGAAACTGAAGTCGACCTATACCGACAAGCTGCCGCGCATGGTCAATCAGCACACCGGCCGCGTGCATACGAACTACGCGCAGGCCGTCGCGGTGACGGGGCGGCTCGCATCGAACGATCCAAACCTGCAGAACATTCCGGTGCGTACCGGCGAAGGTCGGCGCATCCGCGAGGCGTTCATCGCGCCGCCCGGGCACAAGCTCGTCTCCGCCGATTATTCGCAGATCGAATTGCGCATCATGGCCCACATCTCGGGCGACGAATCGTTGTTGCGCGCGTTTTCGCAGGGCGAGGACATTCACCGCGCCACCGCGTCGGAAATCTTCAGCGTGACGCCGCTCGAAGTGTCGAGCGATCAGCGGCGCGTCGCGAAGGTCATCAACTTTGGGCTCATCTACGGCATGAGCGCGTTCGGACTCGCGTCGAACCTCGGCATCACGCGCGATGCGGCGAAGATTTATATCGACCGCTACTTCGCGCGCTATCCCGGCGTCGCGCGCTATATGGACGAGACGCGTTTGAGCGCGAAGGCGAAGGGCTACGTCGAAACGGTGTTCGGCCGTCGTCTGTGGCTGCCCGAGATCAACGGCGGCAACGGTCCGCGCCGCCAGGCCGCCGAGCGTGCCGCGATCAACGCGCCGATGCAGGGCACCGCGGCTGACCTGATCAAGCTTTCGATGATCGCCGTGCAGAACTGGATCGAAGACTCGAAGATCGGCACGCGGATGATCATGCAGGTGCATGACGAACTGATTCTCGAAGTGCCCGACGCTGAGTTGTCCGAAGTCCGCAAGCGCCTGCCAGAACTGATGTGCGGCGTCGCCGCGCTGAAGGTGCCGCTCGTCGCCGAGGTCGGTGCGGGCCTGAACTGGGAGGAAGCGCATTGACATGCCCGTGACATGCGCACGATAACGTCGTGCGCATGTCACACATGGGTTTTGGCGACTTGTGACTTCCCAGGCGGGTCGAGGACAATCGGTTCAGGACGGCGCATTCATGCGCAGCGTCGCGACAGATAATTCATCGGCTACACGGAGAAGTGCAATGCATCGATTTATCGTCGTTGGCGGAGGTGCGGGAGGATTGGAACTGGCGACGCGTCTTGGCGATCGCTATGGGGCCGACAAGAAGGGGCGCAGCGCGCAGGCCCAGGTCACGCTGGTCGACCGCTATCCGACGCATATCTGGAAGCCGCTGCTGCACGAGGTGGCGGCGGGCAGCATGGACCCGTTCACGCAGGAGCTCCCGTACGCGGCGCAGGCGCGCTGGCATGGCTTCGCATTCCAGCAAGGCGACCTGACCGCACTCGACCGCACGAACCGACGCATTACGCTCGGCACCGTGCTGGACGACGACGGCGCTGAACTGCTGCCCGAACGCGAGCTCGAGTACGACACGCTGATCATCGCGATTGGCAGTACCACGGCCTTCTTCGGCGTCAAGGGAGCGGCCGAATTCTCCTTCGCACTGGATACGGTTAGTGAGGCAGAGCGTTTCCGCAAGCGCCTGATCGCCGCATGCGTGCGCGCCGAGCATCAGGCGCACGAACCCGTCGAGTCGAGACCGGGACCCGGCACGTGGACGTCCAGCGAGCCGCGCATTCAGGTGGCGATCGTCGGCGGCGGCGCGACGGGGGTCGAGTTGTCGGCGGAGTTGCGCAATACCGCGCAGGTGTTGTCCGCGTATGGCTTGCACAAGCTCGATCCGCGGCATGACGTCGGCATCGTGCTGATCGAGGCGGGGCCGCGCATTCTGCCCGCGTTGCAGGAGCGCGTTTCCACGGCCACCGCCGAATTGCTGACCAAGCTCGGCGTGAAGCTGATGATTGGCGAGACGGTGGCCGAGGTCGCGCCGGGCTACATCCGCACCGCGAGCGGTCACACCGTGCGGGCCGATCTGACCGTGTGGGCGGCGGGCATCAAGGCGCCGGCGGTGCTCGGTCAGCTCGACGGCTTGCCGGTCAACCGGCTCGGCCAACTGGTCGTGCGCCGTACGCTGCAAACCGGGATCGACGACAACATCTTCGCGCTCGGCGACTGCGCGGCGTGCGAGTGGCCGGGCAACGAGCGCAACGTGCCGCCGCGCGCGCAGGCCGCGCATCAGCAGGCGAGCTTTCTGATGAAAGGACTGGCGGCGCGCCTCGACAACAGGCCACAACCGGAATTCACTTATCGCGACTTCGGCTCGCTGGTCTCGCTCGGCCACTTCAGCGCGGTCGGCAATCTGATGGGCGGGGTGATTGGCGGCAATATGCTGATCGAAGGGCTGTTCGCGCGCTTCATGTACATGTCGCTGTACCGGCTGCATATCGCGGCGCTGCACGGCTATCCGCGCATGGTGCTCGACACCTTCGCGCATTGGTTGCGCCGTACCACGCTGCCGCGCGTCAAGCTGCACTGACGCGCGCGGACGATCTCCTCAGTTGAATGTGCAACGGGATGCGCGCAAGGCGTATCCTGTTGCCTCTAACAATTCTTCGAGGAGCGCCACATGCTGAAGCCTGAGGTCGACTGCCTGGTCCCGCACGTTCCCTTCGATCGGCGCACCTTCATCAAGGCGGCGCTGGGCACCGGTTTCGCGGCGGCGGTGCTGCCAGTCTCGGCGCAAACCATTCATACCGACAGCGACGGCCTCGAAGCAGGGGAGGTGGCGTTTCATTCGCTCGGTACGCTGATACCGGCCTACCGCGCGCAGCCGAAGGGCAAGACGCATCTGCCGGTGATCCTCGTCGTGCATGAGGCTTTCGGCGTGCACGAGCATATCGCGGACGTCTGCCGGCGCTTCGCGAAGCTGGGCTATCTGGCAATCGCGCCGAACCTGTTCGAGCGCGAGGGCGATCCGACCGTCTACACGAGCATCCAGCAACTGAGCGAGCAACTGCTCAGCAAGGTACCCGACGAGCAGGTGCTGGCCGACCTCGACGCAGCCGTCGCGTGGGCCGGCGAAAACGGCGGCGACCTGAACCGGCTCGGCGTGAACGGCTTCTGCTGGGGTGGGCGCATCTCGTGGCTCTATGCCGAACACAATCCGCGCGTGAAGGCGGGGGTCGCCTGGTACGGTCGCGTGACCGGCGCGAAGAATGCGATGACGCCGGCCAATCCGATCGATCTCGTCGCTGACCTTCATGCGCCGGTGCTCGGCCTGTATGGGCGCCAGGATCAAAGCAATCCGCAGGACACGCTCGAGCAGATGAAGCAGGCGATCGCGCAAGGGCCGCAAGCAGGACGCGGCTCACAGTTCGTCGTTTATGACGACGCGGGTCACGCGTTTTTCGCCGATTACCGTCCGAGCTACAGGAAGGCCGATGCCGAGGATGGCTGGCGTCGTACGCTCGTGTGGTTCAAGCAGCACGGCGTGGCTTGAAGCGCTGCTCGAATTCCTCGCGTCTGGTTACGACTTGCGGCGGCTCGCGCTCAAGGTTTCGCCCCCGTCGCCACCGGCCGTTTCGGATCGGAACTCCATTCGCTCCAGGAGCCCGCGTACAACGCTGAACCATGCAGGCCGGCAACCTCCATCGCAAGCGAATTGATGCAGGCGGTCACGCCCGAGCCGCATTGCAGCACCACGTGTTCGGGCGGCGTGTCGCCGAGCAGCGCGTGGAATTCCTCACGCAGTGTGTGCGCCGGCTTGAAGCGGCCGTCGGGGGTCAGGTTGTCCTTGAAGAAGCGGTTCAGCGCGCCCGGGATATGGCCACCGACGCGGTCGAGCGTCTCGTTTTCGCCGCGATAGCGATCGGCCGCGCGCGCATCGACGACGATTCGCTCCTTCGAACCAAGGTTGCGCTCGACCGCCTGGGTATCGATAGTCACGGCGAGCGGCGCGGCCGCCTTGAAGTCGCCGGTGTTCTGCGCGGGCACGTCCTGCGTCAGCGGTTGGCCAGCCGCTTCCCATGCCTGCAGCCCGCCGTCGAGCAGCGCGACCGCGTCGTGACCGAGCCAGCGCAACAGCCACCAGACGCGCGCCGCGTACATGCCGCCTTGTGCGTCATATGCGACGACCTGTTGACCTTGCTTCAGTCCCCGCGACTCCAGCGTTTCGACGAGCCGCGCGCGATCGGGCAGCGGATGCCGGCCGTTCGAGCCGTTCTTCGGCCCGGACAGATCGCGATCGAGATGCAGATAGTGCGCGCCCGGCAGATGGCCGGCCAGCCAGGCTTTCTCGCCCGCGTCGGTGTCGGCGAGGTCGAACCGGCAGTCGATCACGAACACGCTGCCCGGCGCGGCCGTGAGCCGCGCGGCAAGATTGGTCGCGGAGATCAGGGTGGTGTAATGAGTGTGGGGCATGAGCGTCTCCTCGATACGGGCGATGGCGGCTGCGGGCCGCGTCGTTCACGCGGCTGGCGCATGGCCGGTCTATATCGGTAGTCTAAACAAAAAAAGACGGGTCGAAGCCCGTCTTTCCTTGAGTCGATCGATGCGCCACGCGGCGCGGATCAGATCGTGCCGAGTTCGCGCCGCAGAAACTCGTGGAAGTGCTGCATACCGTCTTCCATCGGGCTCTGATACGGTCCGACCTGTGATTCGCCGCGCTCCATCAACGCGAGGCGGCCGGCGTCCATGCGCTCGGCGATCTCGTCGTCTTCGCGGGCTGTCTCCATATAGGCGGCGCGCTCGGCTTCGACGAAGTCGCGCTCGAACAGCGCGATTTCCTCGGGGTAATAGAACTCCACCACGTTGGTGGTCTTCTGCGGACCGCGCGGAATCAGCCACGACACGACCAGCACGTGCGGATACCACTCGATCATGATGCCCGGGTAGTACACCATCCAGATCGCGCCGAACTCGGGCGGATTGCCGTCGCGAAAGCGCAGCACTTCGTCGTGCCACTTGCGATACGTCGGGCTGCCCGGTTGCTCGAGCGCCTTGTGCACGCCGACCGTCTGCACGCTGTACCAGTCGCCGAACTCCCACGTCAGATCGTCGCAATTGACGAAGCTGCCGAGGCCCGGATGGAACGGTGCGACGTGATAGTCCTCCAGATAGACCTCGATGAAGGTCTTCCAGTTGTAGTTGCACTCATGGACTTCGACGTGATCGAACATGAAGCCCGAGAAATCGAAATGGCGCTTGGTGCCGAGGCGTGCGAGATCTTTCGCGACGTCCCGACCTTGGGCCTCGAACAGGAGACCCTGCCAGTTCCGCAGTGGCGTGGCGCCGAGATTCAGGCACGGGTTGTCGGCGAAATGGGGCGCGCCGAGCAGCTCGCCCTTCAGGTCGTACGTCCAGCGATGCAGCGGACAGACGATGTTCTGCGTCTGGCCGCGGCCGTTGAGCATGATGGCTTGCCGGTGGCGGCACACGTTCGACAGCAACTCGACTTGCGACTGCTGGTTACGGACGAGTACCCGCCCCTCGCGTTCGCTGGGCAAGGCAAAATAATCCCCCGCTTCGGGCACCATGAGATCGTGGCCGATGTAGCGAGGACCTTTCTTGAAAAGGGTGTCGATTTCGCGCGTAAGAAGCGCTTCGTCAAAGTAAGCCGTGACTGGCAGCTGGCTATGAACAGACCGCAACTGCAATGCATTGCTCAGATTGGACATTCCCACTCCCGATGAAGACGTGAAAGCAGTGAACAACCCAACCATCGAAGATTCGATTTAGGGAGCCCGCAATTATACCCGTTTCCCTGTGACAGGGGCACTTAAGTCCCTGATTTGGGTTAAAAATGTCAAGAAAGTTCGGCATTTTCGCCGCAGACCTCGAGCTTTTTTTCTGCGAGACTTCAGGGTCGAAGCGGGGCAAGGGTGGGCATCGGACAGGCTCGAAGCGAGACAGCACGGCGGGGCGCAGGCCGGCGGGCGGATCGAAAATGTCGCTTTTGCCGTAGAATGTCCGACTTGTTTTAATTTTGCGACTATTCATGGCGAAGACCGCATCGAACGATTCCGCCGCCGCACCAGCCGAAAGCGGCGATAGCGCGCCGCTGCCGGAGAACTACGAGGCCGCGCAGACCGAACTGGAAGAGCTCGTCGCGCGCATGGAAGGCGGCAGTCTGAGCCTCGAGGAATCGCTGGCCGCTTACCGTCGCGGGGCGGCACTTGTCGCATTCTGTCAACAGCAGCTCGAAAAGGTCGAGCAGCAGGTGCGGGTCCTCGATGGCGAGACCCTCAAGCCGCTGCCCATGAATACCGCAGGAACAGCCGCGACTGAGAGCGGGGACGACCTATGACATTCGAACAATGGACGCGCTCGGTGCTCGAACGCGTCGAAACGGCTCTGGAACACTATCTGCCGGCCGAGACGACCGAACCCGCCAGGTTGCACGAGGCGATGCGCTATGCGGTGCTCGGCGGCGGCAAGCGGGTGCGGCCGCTCCTGTGCCACGCGGCCGGCGAGCTGACCGGCGCGCGTGCCGAATGCCTCGATGCGGCGGCGGCGGCGCTGGAAATGATTCACGTGTACTCGCTCGTGCACGACGACATGCCCTGCATGGACGACGACGAACTTCGCCGCGGCAAGCCGACGGTCCACGTCAAGTATGACGAAGCGACCGCGCTGCTGGTCGGCGACGCGCTGCAGTCGCAGGCATTCATCGTGCTCACGTCCGACGTACTCGGCCGGCCGCAGCAGGCCTCACTCGTACGCGAACTCGCGCTCGCAAGCGGCTCGATCGGCATGTGCGGCGGCCAGGCCATCGATCTGGCGAGCGTCGGCCACACGCTGACCCGCCCGCAGCTGGAGACCATGCATCGCATGAAGACCGGCGCGCTGCTGCGCGCGGCCGTGCGCATGGGCGCATTGGCCGGCGAGACGCCGGACGCGCAGGGTCTGGCGTCGCTCGACGCCTACGCCGCCGCGGTCGGTCTTGCGTTTCAGGTCGTCGACGACATTCTCGACGTCACGACCGACTCCGCAACGCTCGGCAAGACCGCCGGCAAGGACGCGAAGGACGGCAAGCCGACCTACGTGTCGATTATTGGGCTCGACGCGTCGCGCGCGCTCGCGGCGCAACTGCGCAGCGACGCGCACGCCGCGCTCGCGCCGTTCGGCGCGCGCGCGCAGCGTCTTGCCGAACTGGCCGACCTGGTGGTGAACCGGGTCAGCTGAACGCGAAAGCCCGCCGCCGCGCACCCTCCATCCCCGGGGTGCATGTATGAAGTGCGGGCGCGTAAGTTTTCCTACAATGGAACGACGATGTACGACTTGCTGAAAACCATCGACGACCCGGCAGCCCTGCGCCGCCTCGATCGCCGCCAATTGCACCCGCTTGCCGACGAGTTGCGTGCCTTCGTGCTCGACAGCGTATCGCAGACGGGCGGCCATCTCTCGTCCAACCTCGGCACGGTCGAGTTGACCATCGCGCTGCACTACGTCTTCGATACGCCGCACGACCGGATCGTCTGGGACGTCGGCCATCAGACCTATCCGCACAAGATCCTGACCGGTCGTCGCGACCAGATGCACACGCTGCGTCAGTTGGGCGGCATCTCGGGCTTCCCGAAGCGCGACGAATCGGAATACGACACCTTCGGCACCGCGCACTCGAGCACGTCGATTTCGGCCGCGCTCGGCATGGCGATCGCGAGCAAGCTGCAAGGCGACAACCGCATGGGCATCGCCGTGATCGGCGACGGCGCGATGACGGCCGGCATGGCCTTCGAGGCAATGAACAACGCGGGCGTCGAAGACGACGTGCCGCTGCTCGTGATCCTCAACGACAACGACATGTCGATCTCGCCGCCGGTCGGCGCGCTGAATCGCCATCTCGCGCGTCTGATGTCCGGGCGCTTCTATGCGGCTGCGCGCGCGGGCGTCGAGCGCGTGCTGCGCGTCGCGCCGCCGGTGCTCGATCTCGCGCGCAAGCTCGAGGAGCACGCGAAGGGCATGATCGTGCCGGCGACGCTATTCGAAGAGTTCGGCTTCAACTACATCGGACCAATCGACGGTCACGATCTCGATTCGCTGATTCCGACGCTGCAAAACATCAAGGAACTGCGCGGGCCGCAATTCCTGCACGTGGTCACGAAGAAAGGCCAAGGCTACAAGCTGGCCGAGGCTGATCCGGTGCTGTACCACGGCCCGGGCAAGTTCAATCCGGCCGAGGGTATCAAACCGGCGGCGACGCCGTCGAAAAAGACCTACACGCAGGTGTTCGGCGAGTGGCTGTGCGACGCGGCCGAGCTCGACTCGCGCGTGATCGGCATTACGCCGGCAATGCGTGAAGGCTCGGGCATGGTCGAGTTCGAAAAGCGCTTCCCGGGTCGTTACTTCGACGTCGGCATCGCCGAGCAGCACGCGGTGACGTTCGCGGGCGGCCTTGCCGCGGACGGCATGAAGCCGGTCGTCGCGATCTATTCGACCTTTCTGCAACGCGCATATGACCAGCTGATTCACGACGTCGCGCTGCAAAACCTGCCGGTGGTGTTCGCAATCGATCGTGCGGGTCTCGTTGGTGCGGACGGCGCGACGCATGCGGGCGCGTACGACCTCGCGTTCATGCGTTGTATTCCGAACATGACCGTGATGGCGCCGTCTGACGAAAACGAGTGCCGCCAGATGCTGTACACCGCGTTGCAGCAGTCGCATCCGACCGCTGTGCGCTACCCGCGCGGCGCGGGTACCGGGGTCGCAACGGTCAAGCAGATGGCCGCGTTGCCGCTCGGCAAGGGCGAAGTGCGTCGCGAGACGTCGGCGCCGGCCGGCAAGCGCATCGCGATTCTCGCGTTTGGCACGATGGTCGCGCCGTCGCTCGCGGCCGCCGAGCAACTCGACGCCACCGTCGCGAACATGCGCTTCGTGAAGCCGCTCGACACCGAACTCGTGCGCAAGCTGGCCGAGACGCACGACGCGATCGTCACCGTCGAGGAAGGCTCCATCATGGGTGGCGCGGGTTCGGCGTGCGTCGAAGCCCTGCTCGCAAGTGGGGTTATGCGTCCCGTACTACAATTGGGGCTCCCCGATCGGTTCATCGATCACGGGGACCCGGCCAAGCTGCTCGCCGCGTGCGGTCTCGACGCCGCGGGTATCGCCCGGTCGATCCGCGAACGCTTCCTTGCGAGCGGCGCGGTCGGCGGTCAGTCGTCCGTGAAGCGCGTCGCGTAAAGCGCTGTCGGCTGTCGTGCCGTCGTAGGTTCGACTCATGCCGCCGTCATGCGACGGCGGCTTCGGCAATCTCTAGTTTGAACCGACGGGTGTTGTGGGCCGTCACCCAACGCCGGCGCGAGCCGGCGTTCGCCGTTGCGCGCACTGATCCGCATGGCCGTTGGGTGCCTCGCACTCGCTGCGCGATAGTCGCCGATGCAGCGAAACCTTGGTGCAGCCCGGCGCTTTCCAGAAAGGACAAAAGAATGAATCAGATGAATCCCGCTTTCGTGATGCCCGACGTGCAAAGCACCCCCGACATGCGCCAGATTCCGATCCAGCGGGTCGGCGTGAGGGGCGTGCGTCATCCATTGACGATTCGCACGCAAGGTGGCGAAGTGCAGCCGTCGGTCGGCACGTGGAATCTCGACGTGCATCTGCCGGCCGAGCAGAAGGGCACCCACATGTCGCGCTTCGTCGCGTTGCTCGAAGAGAACAAGGCGCCGCTCGAACCGGCCACCTTCCGCACGATGCTCGCGGCTATGCTCGAAAAACTCGAGGCCGAGGCGGGCCGCATCGAAGTGTCGTTCCCGTACTTCGTGAACAAGACCGCGCCGGTGTCGGGCGTGCAGAGCTTGCTCGATTATGAAGTCACGCTGACCGGTGAGACCCGCCATGGCGCGACGCGGGTGTTCCTGAAGGTGCTGGTGCCGGTCACGAGCCTGTGCCCGTGCTCGAAGAAGATCTCGCAGTACGGCGCGCACAATCAGCGTTCGCACGTGACGATCGATGCCGAGTTGAACGGCGACGTCGCTGTCGAAGAGTTGATCCGTATCGCCGAGGAAGAAGCGTCGTGTGAACTGTGGGGCCTGCTCAAGCGCCCGGACGAGAAGTTCGTCACCGAGCGCGCGTATGAAAATCCGAAGTTCGTCGAAGACCTCGTGCGCGACGTTGCCCAGCGTCTGAATGCCGACGAGCGCATCGTCGCGTATGTGCTCGAAGCGGAGAACTTCGAGTCGATTCACAATCACAGCGCGTATGCGGTGATCGAGCGGGACAAGCGCCTCGCCTGATACGTTCCTGATCGCTCCACGCCGTTTCGTTTCGAAGGCATTGAAGCAAAAAAGCCGCTTGTAAAGCGGCTTTTTGTCCTCTTGGGGCGGCGGTTCAGTGCGCGAGCGACGTCAGATCCCAACGCGGCTTCACGGTGAACGCGTAGTCGTGGCCGGCCTGTTCGGGCCAGCGTTGCAAACGCAGCGCGCCGGCCAGCGCGATCATCGCCCCGTTGTCCGTGCATAGCGACAGGTCCGGGTAGTGGACGTAGAAATTGCGCTTCTGCGCGGCGGCCGACAGCGCTTCGCGCAATTGCCGGTTCGCGCCGACGCCGCCCGCCACCACCAGCCGGTTCAGCTTCGTGCGCTTGAGCGCCGCTAGAGATTTCGCGGCCAGCACGTCGACGGCGGCATCGACGAAACCGCGCGCGAGGTCGGCCTTGGCCTGCTCGCAGATGTTCGCGCCGCCCAGCCGGTTCGCGTGCGTGTGCACGGCGGTCTTCAGGCCGCTGAAGCTGAAATCGAGGTCGCCGGAATGCAGCATCGGGCGCGGCAGCACGACTGCGCCGGGTGTACCGAACTCGGCCATGCGCGAGACTTCGGGGCCGCCCGGATAGCCGAGGCCCAGCAGCTTGGCGGTTTTGTCGAAGGCTTCGCCGGCGGCGTCGTCGAGCGTCTCGCCGAGCGTCTCGTAGAAGCCGACGTCCGTCACACGCATCAACTGCGTGTGGCCGCCCGAGACCAGCAGCGCGACGAACGGGAACGGCGGCGGCTCGTCGACGAGCAGCGGCGACAGCAGATGCCCTTCGAGATGGTGAATGCCCACGGTCGGCTTGTTCCACGCCATCGCCAGCGAATTCGCGACGCTCGCGCCGACCAGCAGCGCGCCCGCGAGCCCAGGCCCTTGCGTGTAAGCGATCGCGTCGATGTCGCCGCGCGCGACGCCGGCGCGCTCCATCACCTCTTCGAGCAGCGGCAGCGCGCGGCGGATATGGTCGCGCGATGCAAGCTCCGGCACGACGCCGCCGTACTCCCGATGCATCGCAATCTGCGAATGCAGCGCGTGCGCGAGCAGGCCGCGCTCCGTGTCGTAGAGCGCGAGACCGGTTTCGTCGCAGGAGCTTTCGATGCCGAGAACGAGCATGATGAATCGCTTGAGACGGGCGCGCGCGACGCGCGTCCGGAAGTGAAAGGTAAGCCTGAAAGTATACCAGCGCGGACAGGCGGCCGCAGGCGGCCCGCTGAGCACGGGCATGGACGCGTGGGCCCGGCAGGTACAATGCGGCCCCATGGAATCCTTCGATATCGCAGTGATCGGCGCGGGCGCGGCCGGCATGATGTGCGCGGCCGTGGCCGGTCAACTCGGCCGGCGTGTGGCGCTGATCGACCACTCGCAGCGTCTCGCGGAAAAAATCCGCATTTCCGGCGGTGGCCGGTGCAACTTCACGAATCTGTATGCGGGGCCGGCCAATTATCTGTCGGCGAATCCGCATTTTTGCCGCTCGGCGCTCGCGCGCTATACGCCGCGCGATTTCATGGCGCTGCTGAAGCAGCATCGCGTGACATGGCACGAGAAGCACAAGGGCCAGCTGTTCTGCGATCAGTCGAGCGACGCGGTCATCGACATGCTGAAGAACGAATGCGACGCCGGTGGGGTTGCATGGCGCACGCCGCTGTCGGTCGAAGAGGTGCGCCAGGACGCCGAAGGACAGTTCCTGCTCGGCACGACGGCGGGCACGATCGCCGCCCGTGCGCTCGTGATCGCGACGGGCGGTCTGTCGATCCCGAAGATCGGCGCGACCGATTTCGCGTACCGGATCGCCAGGCAGTTCGGCCACAAGTTGATCGACACGCGTCCCGCGCTGGTTCCGCTGACCTTCGCTCCGGCCGACTGGGAGCCGTTCGCGGCGCTATCGGGCGTGTCGCTTGAAGTAGAGCTGTCGACTGGCAATACGAAGACCGGCGCCGAATTCACCGAAGATCTGCTGCTCACGCACCGCGGCCTGTCGGGCCCAGGCGTGCTGCAGATCTCGAGCTACTGGCAGCCCGGCGAGCCGATTCACATCAATCTGCTGCCGGAGCGCGACGCCGCGACTGCGCTCATCGACGCGAAAAGCGGCACGAAGCGGCAGATCGCCAATCTGCTATCGGAATGGGTGCCGCAGCGGCTCGCGCATGTGTGGCTCGACACTCACCGGATGGCCGCCGAGGCCCGCGTCGCCGATCTGCCGGACAAGGCGCTGCGCGGCATCGGTGAGGCGCTGTCGCGCTGGACCCTCACGCCGAACGGCACCGAGGGTTATCGCAAGGCCGAAGTGACGCGCGGCGGGGTCGATACACGCGGTTTGTCATCGACCACGATGATGAGCGCGCGGGTGCCGGGCCTCTACTTCATCGGCGAGGCGGTCGACGTGACCGGTTGGCTCGGCGGCTACAACTTCCAGTGGGCGTGGGCGTCGGGTGTCGCGGCGGGCGAGGCGGCGGCCGAATATGCCCGGGGGGCTTGACGGCGCAATGGCTTTGTGAGAAAGCTCTGCTATACTCCTGAACCTTTACAAAGTTCCGTTATTGAAAAATGACGACCGTCCGCGTAAAAGACAATGAGCCGTTCGAAGTCGCCATGCGCCGTTTCAAGCGCACCATGGAGAAAAACGGCTTACTGACGGAACTTCGCGCTCGCGAGTTTTACGAGAAACCCACAGCCGAACGCAAGCGCAAGAAAGCGGCGGCAGTGAAGCGTCATTTCAAGCGTCTGCGTGGCCAGATGCTGCCAAGGAAGCTCTACTGATTCTGGCGTTGCCCCGCTGTACACGGCGCGGCAGCATCCAAGCCGATGGCGGCACGACAGGTGTCATCATGGCAAACCCGGCCCATCGGGCCATCCGGCAGGGTCGCATCCACTACGCAAAATTGCGCCAACCCGCTTGAGGAAGACGTCCCAAGCGGGTTTTTGTGCTGATGCGGCAGTATCGCCGCCGTCGACCGGCCGGTTTTTCAACTTTTCAACGCAATTCAGGTGAGTGATGAGTCTCAAGGACCGGATCAACGACGATATGAAAGCTGCCATGCGGGCGCGCGAGACCGAACGTCTCGGGACGATCCGCCTGCTGCTCGCCGCGATCAAGCAGCGTGAAGTCGATGAGCGGGTCACGCTCGACGATGCCGCCATAACCGCCGTCGTCGACAAGATGATCAAGCAGCGCAAGGATTCGATCAGCCAGTTCGAGGCCGCAGGACGTACGGATCTTGCGGACAAGGAAAAGGCCGAGTTGGCTATTCTTTCCGCGTACATGCCTGAGCAGATGTCCGAAGCGGAAATCGTTGCCGAGGTGCAGGCGGCGGTCGCGCAAACCGGCGCTGCCGGCCCGCAGGACATGGGCAAGGTGATGGGCGTGCTGAAGCCGAAGCTGGCCGGCCGCGCCGACATGACCGCCGTCTCCGCACAGGTCAAGGCCGCGCTCGCTAAGTAACTCTGTCGATTTGTCCGGGTCGCGCGCCTCCAGAAGGCGAGGCGCGGGACCCGGGCGCGGTGTCGAGCCCGGGCTCCGGGCTTGGATTTTGAAGCTTTCCAGGCAGCGTCATTTACTGTGATCCCACCGTCATTCCTGCAGGACCTGCTCAACCGCGTCGATATCGTCGACGTGGTCGGCCGGTATGTGCAGCTGAAAAAGGGCGGCGCGAACTTCATGGGGCTGTGTCCGTTTCACAACGAGAAGAGCCCCTCGTTTACGGTTAGTCCGACTAAACAGTTTTATCACTGCTTCGGCTGCGGTGCGCATGGTACGGCCATCGGTTTCCTGATGGAACACGTGGGCGCGTCGTTTCCCGAAGCGGTCAACGAGCTCGCGCAATCGGTGGGTCTCACCGTACCGCACGAGGCTTCTCCCGGATATGGCGGCGGCGGTGGAGGCGGAGCTGGCGGCGGCTACGCGCCGGCGGCATCGAAGGCCGTGACAACCGCGCTGTCCGATCTCATGCAGACCGCCTGCGACTACTACCGTAAGCAACTGCGCGGTGCGCCGGGCGCGATCCAATATTTGAAGAAGCGCGGCCTGACCGGCGAAGTCGCCGCGCGCTTCGGTCTCGGCTATGCGCCGGACGGGTGGCAAAACCTCGAGGCGGCGTTCCCGAACTATCGCGACGACGCCCTGGTCGAAGCGGGTCTCGTGATCGTCAGCGAAAAGTCGGACGCGCAGGGTCAGAACCGCCGCTACGACCGCTTTCGCGAGCGGATCATGTTCCCGATCCGCAATGTCAAAGGACAGGTGATCGGCTTCGGCGGCCGCGTGCTCGACGGCGGCGAGCCAAAGTATTTGAATTCACCGGAAACGCCGCTATTTAACAAGGGCAGCGAGCTGTACGGGCTGTTCGAGGCGCGTCTTGCGATTCGAGAGCAACATTACGTGCTGGTCGTCGAAGGTTATATGGACGTGGTCGCGCTGGCCCAATTGGGCTTCCAGAACGCCGTCGCGACCCTCGGCACCGCTTGCACGCCGATTCATGTGCAGAAACTGATGCGCCAGACCGATACGGTCATCTTCAGTTTCGACGGCGACGCGGCCGGCCGGCGCGCCGCGCGTCGCGCGCTCGATGCGTGCCTGCCGCACGCCGCCGACAACCGGACGATCCGTTTCCTGTTCCTGCCCAGCGAGCATGATCCCGACAGCTACGTGCGCGAGTTCGGCACCGAGGCTTTCGCCGAACAGGTCGAACGGGCGATGCCGTTGTCGCAGTTCATGCTCAACGAGGTGTTGACCGGCAAGGAGCTCGATCAGCCCGAAGGCAAGGCCCGCGCGCTGTTCGACGCGAAACCGCTGCTGCAGGCGTTGCCGGCCAATGCGCTGCGCGCGCAGATCATGCATATGTTCGCAGACCGGCTCGATGTGCCATTCAGCGAAGTCGCGGCGCTTTGCGAGGTCGACGCGCGGATCGCGGCCGCGTCGCGCAAGGCGCCGGCCCGCAAGGACCGGCGCAGCGTGACCGGCATCGAGGAAAAGACGCTGCGCAATCTGGTGATGTATCCGCGCACGGTCGCGATGCTCGACGAAGCGGCCGAAGAGGCGCTGCTCACCGTGACCCGGCACGGCGAACTGTTCGCGGAAGTGACGACGCACGCGCGAGCCCTCGGCGATTCGGCAGCGTTCCAGTTGTTGTCCGATCTCTTGCGAAATGGCGCGAACGCCCCAACTTTCGAGGAAATCTTTCGCAAAATTCTAGACTATGATGAAAACGTCCGGGATTTGCTGCTGAAAGACCCGCAGGACGCGGCCGTCATCGAGGAACGGCGCGAGCAGGAACGAATTGTCGGCGAGGAGCTGAAAGCCGCGATTTTGAAGATGCGATACGACGCTTATTGCGATCGTCTCGAACAGCTTTCGCGACAGTCGCGGCATACGCCGGAAGAGTTTGCCGAGTTTTCGGAGCTCAACCGGAAGCGGGCCGACATGAAGCGTCAACTCGGGCTGTAGCGGCGAGGCCGAAACCTCGGATGGTATAATCAAAAGTTTCTAGCGGTTTGTTTTTTCAAGGGTTTTCCTAGCAAAGGCGAAAGGCGATGCGATGGCAAAGACGACAGGCGGAAATCATGCAACGGGCTCAGGCGCTAAAGAGCGCACCGGAAAAGTTACCGAAGCCAGGCTGACTGCATCCGCCAGAAGAACGTCTGCTGTCAGCGTTGCACCGGCTGCCGGGAAGAAGTCGTCGACCACTGCGGCCGCGCAGGCCGCACCGGTTCGGGCGGCGAAAGCTGTAGCACCGCCGGCTGCCAAGCGGGCGGGTGTCAGAAGCGCAAGGGAAGCGGCTGCCGTTCAGGACGATGCGGTAGCGCGCGTGACTTCAGTATCCACGGTTCAACCGGCTGTTGTCCAACAGCCGGGGATCGAGACTACAGCCGGTACGGCGAACTCCATGACGAAAAAGCTGAATGAAGTACCCGTCGATGACGATGCAACCCAGACCGAAGAAACCGCTGCCGCCGCACCGGGCAAGCCGGAGAAGGTCAAGGCTCGCGACCGTCGTGCAAAGGAAAAAGCGCTGCTGAAGGATGCGTTCGCGTCGTCGCAGCCTGGCACGGTGGAGGAACTCGAGGAGCGTCGCTCCAAGCTGCGCGCCCTGATCAAGCTCGGCAAGGAGCGCGGCTTCCTCACGTACGCTGAAATCAACGATCACCTGCCGGACAACTTCACCGAGACCGAGGCGATCGAAGGCATCATCAGCACGTTCAACGACATGGGCGTCGCGGTCTACGAACAGGCCCCGGACGCTGAAACGCTGCTGCTCAACGACAACGCGCCCGCGGCTTCGTCAGACGACGAAGTCGAAGAGGAAGCTGAAGTCGCGCTGTCCACCGTCGACTCCGAATTTGGCCGCACCACCGATCCCGTGCGTATGTACATGCGCGAAATGGGCACGGTCGAGCTGCTTACGCGTGAAGGCGAAATCGAAATCGCGAAGCGCATCGAAGACGGCCTGAAGCACATGGTGATGGCCATCTCCGCGTGCCCGACCACGATCGCCGACATTCTCGCGATGGCCGAGCGCGTCGCCAACGACGAAGCGCGCATCGACGAACTCGTCGACGGTCTGATCGACGCCGACGCGGCAGACGCCGACGGCTTCTCCGCGCAGGCGGCGGAAGCGATCGAGAATGAAGACGAGGAAGCCGAGGAAGAGGACGAAGAGGACGAGGAAGAAGACGATGGCGCGGCGCAAGCCACCGCCAACGCCGCGCAGCTCGAAGCGCTGCGGCGCGCGTCGCTCGAAAAATTCGCGTCGATCAGCGAATGGTTCGACAAGATGCGTCGCGCGTTCGAGAAGGAAGGCTACAAGTCCAAGTCGTATCTGAAGGCGCAGGAAACCATCCAGAACGAGCTGATGACAATCCGCTTCACCGCGCGTACCGTCGAGCGGTTGTGCGACACGCTGCGCGCGCAGGTGGATGAAGTGCGTCAGGTCGAGCGTCAGATCCTGCATACGGTCGTCGACAAGTGCGGGATGCCGCGTGCGGAATTCATCGCGCGTTTCCCAGGCAGCGAGACGGACCTCGAATGGGCCGACAAGATCGTCGCCGAAGGTCACGGGTATAGCGCGATCCTCACGCGCAACATTCCGGCGATCCGCGAACAGCAGCAACGTCTGCTCGATCTGCAGGCGCGCGTGGTGCTGCCGCTGAAGGACCTGAAGGAAACCAACCGTCAGATGGCGGCCGGCGAGCTTAAGGCGCGCCAGGCGAAGCGCGAAATGACCGAGGCCAACCTGCGTCTCGTGATCTCGATCGCGAAGAAGTACACGAACCGCGGTCTGCAGTTCCTCGACCTGATTCAGGAAGGCAACATCGGCCTGATGAAGGCGGTGGACAAGTTCGAATACCGTCGTGGCTACAAGTTCTCCACGTATGCGACGTGGTGGATCCGCCAGGCCATTACGCGTTCGATCGCCGACCAGGCGCGCACGATCCGGATTCCGGTTCACATGATCGAAACGATCAACAAGATGAACCGCATCTCGCGTCAGATCCTGCAGGAAACCGGTCTCGAGCCGGATCCGGCGACGCTGGCCGAGAAGATGGAAATGCCGGAAGACAAGATCCGCAAGATCATGAAGATCGCGAAGGAGCCGATCTCGATGGAAACGCCGATCGGTGACGACGACGATTCTCATCTGGGCGACTTCATCGAAGATACGAACACGGTCGCCCCGGCGGATGCGGCGTTGCACGCGAGTATGCGCGACGTCGTGAAGGACGTGCTCGATTCGCTGACGCCGCGCGAAGCGAAGGTGTTGCGCATGCGTTTCGGTATCGAGATGAGCACGGATCACACGCTCGAAGAAGTCGGTAAGCAGTTCGACGTGACGCGTGAGCGAATTCGTCAGATCGAGGCGAAGGCGCTGCGCAAGCTGCGTCATCCGAGCCGTTCGGACAAGCTGAAGTCATTCCTCGAAGGGAATTGACGGCGACGGCCGCGGTTGGCCGCAAATGATGCGATCAAAGGGGCCTCCCGGTCGTTTCGCCGAAGCGAAGCGGTTGCGGAGGCTCCTTTTTCGTGTAGTATGTCGGCCAATCGACGAAACGGGCCCGGCCTTCACGACCGGGTCTTTTTTCTTGGGGCTGGACGCCGTGTTGGTTGCAGGCAGTGGACTCATAATCCACCTCCGAAAGGACATCGTGGGTTCGAACCCCACCCGGCCCACCAAAGTATCGAAAAAAGGGTTCCGAATTCCGGAACCCTTTTTTGTTTTTTGGGCGGCCTTCGGCTGCCTCAGCTGGGCGACCCAGTGCCGGCCTCAACCCCGGCGAGCGGCGTCCGTTGCCCCACACACCGCCCGACACCGACCCGCTCGCGCCAGGCTCCTCGCCCGCGGACGAGGAGGCGCTTAAGCGCGCTCCGCGCCAGCCATAAGCGGTGATCACGCGTAATCAGGGAAACTCCGTGTAAAAGCGGGCGCAACCCCGCCGTTAGTTGAATGCGGAAGGCTTGTTGATGCATGCCGTCCGCTTTCAGCGCGGGTCTTGTCACGCGGCGGCCGGCGTCGCAATTCACCTCCGGGCAACGTCCGTGCTGAAGGCTTTTTCGAATCGCACGCGCATCTTATAGAGACGTGACAGAGGGTGCTCGCTAAGGCGATAAATCAGAAGACCGCCGCAATGGCGGTGTCTCAATAGTGAATACTGATTCGACGCGGTGGGCTCGGACCGTTGCGCCGCCCGGGGGCGGCAGCGATTGCCTGCCTCGGTCAATAAAGATTAGGTGAATAAGCCGTCTTGGTGATTCGACGAGTTAATCGCCCCGCCGGAAACCATTAATTGGCGGTTACGCGAGGAAGACTGCATTTAACTCTATTAAGTTCCGGCGCTCCAAAAATAAATCTCAAACGACGCGGAAAACCGTCACTTCAACCATTTGATTACAAAAAATATCGGCCGGTCTTTTCGTCAATTTGCTCCGACCCGATTACGTCACGCGTATTAAAGCACTGTTGCAAACGCGCAACTTAGAATATTGACGCGTTGCAAATTCGTTTTGGGTGGAGCTGGCGATCCGGCACCTTGATCTTGCAATAAACGGTGGAAAAACAAGAAGTTATCCCCATCGGCTGCAACATTGTTGCGAATTTCGAAAAATCCTGTTGCGTGAATTGCCTGCGTCGGTACCAGGGTGTCCCCCTACACTCACGCTTCGCTTCAAGGGTGCCCGGTCGATCCCCACGGTTCGGCCAAGCGGGCGGCGGCAAATGCGATGCATCGGCTGCTGAAGCAGGTCCTGCTCCCCGTATAAATTTTTCGAATTGGAGTTCCCATGAAAAAGAGTCTCATCGTCGTTGCGGCTGCCGCATCGTTCGCTTCGGTCGCTCACGCACAAAGCAGCGTGACCCTGTACGGTCTGCTCGACGCAGGTCTGACGTACACCAGCAACGTTGCCCACAACTCCAAGTGGGCAGCAGGTAGCGGCGGCATCAACCAGAGCATGTTCGGCCTGCGTGGTTCGGAAGATCTGGGCGGCGGTCTGAAGGCAATCTTCACGTTGGAAAGCGGCTTCAACATCAACAACGGCAAGTACGCTAACAACAACGGCATGTTCAACCGTCAGGCCTTCGTCGGTCTGTCGAGCTCGCAATTCGGTACGGTCACGCTGGGTCGCCAGTACGACGCAGCGCAGGACTACCTCGCACCGCTGACCGCAACGGGCAGCTGGGGCGGCACGTACTTCGCGCACCCGTTCAACAACGACAACCTGAACACCAACGGTGGTCTGTCGGTCAACAACTCGGTCAAGTACTCGAGCGCTAACTACGCTGGCTTCACGTTCGGCGGCACGTACGGCTTCTCGAACCAGGCTGGTGGCTTCGCAAACAACCGTCAGTACAGCTTGGGCGCCGCATACCAGTGGCAAGGCCTGCACCTCGGTGCTGCCTACGCTCAGCAAAACAACCCGGCTGCTAACGCAAGCGGCGCATCGGACGGCGTTCTGGCGAACACCGCGGGCGTGCTGCAAGGCGACTTCCGTCAGCGTCAGTTCGGCGCAGGCGCTTCGTACGGCTTCGGCCCGGCGCTGGTTGGCGTGGCATGGACGCAATCGCGCGTCGACAACCTGGTTGGTGCAGCTCCTGGTCAGCGTCAAGGCCACACCAACAACTACGAAATCAACGGCAAGTACAACGTGACCCCGGCTATGGCTCTCGGCGTCGCGTACACGTTCACCGACGCGCGCGGCTACGGCATCAACGCCGACGGTAACGACATGAAGACCCGTTACCACCAGATCGGCCTGCAGGCTGACTACTCGCTGTCGCGTCGCACCGACGTCTACGCTCAGGCTGTGTACCAGCACGCAATGGGTGACGGCGGCGTGGCTTCGATCTACAGCGGCGACAACACGGTTCCGACCTCGTCGTCGAAGAACCAGACGGCTGCTACGGTCGGTCTGCGTCACCGCTTCTAAGCTTCAGCAGAAGCTGCCTGTAGTACAGAAAGGTGCCGTTCGCGGCACCTTTTTTTATGCGCGCGGCAGACCGGTGAGCCGGTTTCCGTATGCGAGGCGAAAAAAACGGGCGTCCCTGGGGACGCCCGTTCTGCCATGACGACGTGAAACGATTCAGAAAATTGTCCGCAAACCGAGCGCAACGCCGGTCTGGTTGTCGCGGCCCGGCAGTTCGACCGACGCCGCGCCCGACACCTTGTCGAAATCGACGGTGCCGTACACCTCGGTGCGCTTCGACAGCGCGTACTCGGCCAGTGCGACGAACGTGTAGCGATAGCCACTGCCGAGCTGACCAGCGCCGATCGCCGCGTTCGACATGTCCGACAGCGGACCCGCCACGTACGACAGCGTGAAGCCGTACATGTTGCCCGCGCCGAGATGGCCTGGCACCTGGCCCGAGAAGCCGCCGTCGCCGGTCGATTCCGAGTTCGTGCCGAATGAGTACATCGCGGCCACCGTCAGGCCTTTGAACGTGCCCGTGTAGCTGATCGCGTTATCGGCGTAAAGCCCCGCGCCGAGCGCGCCAGGCAGCCACGAGTTCTCGTTGTAGTTGCCGACCGTGAGCGGGTCGTAGGTGTCGCCGAGCAGGTCGAACAGCGGCGTCTTCTGGCGACCGAGCGTCAGCGTGCCGTACGGACTGCTGACGCCGACATACGCGTTGCGGTTGAAAATGCGCCGGCTATCCGAGGCCGAGCCGTCCTGCAGGTTGATGCCGCTTTCCAGATCGAAGATCGCCTTGAGACCGCCGCCGAGGTCTTCCGAGCCGCGCAGACCCTAGCGGCTGTTGGTGATCGCGCTTTGTGCCGAAGCTTGTTCGGACGTCACGGCAACGGCGCCGCCGCCGGGCGCGCCGATGATAGATCACCGTCCGTGCCGCGCCGTCGCCGCTCTCGCGCGATGACCTATTGCCATGTTTGACAATTATGATGACGGCCCGCGCCGTGGTCGTCCGCCGATCGAAATTCGCCACGTGCTCAATAGCGTGATGTGGGTGCTGCACGCGCGCGCGCCGTGGAGCGCAATGCCCGAGCACTACGTCCCGTACCAGACCGCGCATCGCTACTATCTGCGCTGGAAAAAAACGGGCGTGTTGAGCGCGATCATGCTCGCGCTGTTCAAGACCGACGACGCTCTCGAAACGCGCGCGACGCGCAAGGGCGGCGTGCGCGCCGGGTAGCGAGCGCCAGTCGCGTCGCTAGATCTGTTCCCGCCCGTACGCGGCCAGCCGCTCGAGATCGAGCACCTCGATCCGGTTATACGACAGTCGCAAAATCCGCAGCTTCTCGAGGTTCTGCAGCGCCTGATTGATGCGCTGCCGCGACACTCCCGCGAGCAGACCGACTTCTTCCTGTGAAATCGCCAGTGTGCGACCCGTGTCCGGATACAGATCCGGATTGAACAGCTGCGCGAGCGATTGCGCGACGCGTGCGTCCACGTCGAGCAGCCGGGTGTTCTGGATCGACGCGATGAATTCCCCCATCCGGTTGTTCAATTGCCGGATCACGAAGCCCGTGAACGGCAGACTCGATTCGAGCAACGCATGGAAGGTCGCGGACGGCACGAACATTACGAGCGACGGCTGGATCGCGGCCACGTCGTATTTGCGCAATTCGCGCTTGATCACGCTGCCTTCGCCGAACCAGCCGCCCGGCGGCACGCCCGACAGCGTGCAGCTGCGGCCCGAGGCGTTGTAGATAGCGAGCTTGACGAGCCCCGAGTGCACGCCGATCCAATAGTCGGACGGTTGCTGGCGGCGGGCGATCCACGCACCGCCTTCAAAGTGCTCGGCGTGTGCGCTGGCGAGCACCATCGCCTGATGATCGGCGGCGAGCGCGCGAAACCACGCGCACGCGACGAACAGTCGCGCGAGGTCGGCGGGCGCGACACGTTGGGGCGGCCGGTTGTCGGCGCGGTCAGTTAGCGGAGCGTCGGTCATCGGCGATAAGCGGTTTGGGAGCGGTGCCGGCTGAGCCAGGTCAAGGCGGGGCGTCAGTCGCGCCACTCTGTCATTTGAATGACAGACAGTTCATGACGACAATTGCTAGGCTAGACCTTGGTTCATTCATAGAACACGGTCAACAATCGGCGGCGCGGCTCGCGCCTCAGGAGACGAAGCAATGACACAGCACATGTTCGACGAAGGCCTCGGGCGGCGCGAGGCCAATTATGTCCCGTTGACGCCGATCGATTTCCTCGTGCGCGCAGCGCAAGTGTATGGCGAGCGGCTCGCGATCGTCCATGGGGAGATCCGCCGCAACTGGCGCGAGACCTATGAGCGTGCGCGGCGGCTCGCGAGCGCGCTGCACGAGGCCGGCATCGGCCGCGGCGACACGGTCGCCGCGCTGCTGCCGAACATCCCGCCGATGGTCGAGGCGCACTTCGGCGTGCCGATGGCCGGCGCCGTGTTGAATACACTGAACACGCGGCTCGACGTCGCGACGCTGCTGTTCATGCTGCGCCACGGTGAGGCGAAGGCGCTGATCGTCGACACCGAATACGGCGAGTTCGCGCATCGCGCGGCGCTAGAATTCCCGGAGCTCCGCGTGATCAGCGTGGCCGACGCGCAGCCCGCCGACGCCGCGCAGTTCATTCGCGCGACAGACTACGAGCAGTTCCTGCAAACCGGCGACCCTTCCTTCGAGTGGACTCCGCCCGCCGACGAATGGGACGCGATCGCGCTGAACTACACATCGGGCACGACCGGTGACCCGAAGGGCGTCGTCTACCATCACCGTGGCGCATATCTGAACGCGCTGAGCAACATCCTCGAATGGGACATGCCGAAGCACGCGGTCTATCTGTGGACGCTGCCGCTGTTCCACTGCAACGGCTGGTGCTTTCCGTGGACGGTGGCCGCCCGCGCGGGCGTCAACGTCTGTCTGCGCAAGTTCGACGCGAAGATCGTGTTCGAGTTGATTCGCCGCGAACACATCACGCATTACTGCGGAGCGCCGATCGTACAGAGTTCGCTCGTGAATGCGCCGGCCGAATGGCGCGGGGGCATCACGCATCGCGTGTCGACGATGGTCGCGGGCGCCGCGCCACCGCCCGCGGTGATCGCGAAGATGAAGCAGATCGGCTTCGATCTGACGCACGTGTACGGGCTCACCGAAACCTACGGGCCGGCGGCCGTCTGCGCGAAGCAGGACGAATGGGACGCGCTCGACGATCAAATCCGCGCCGACCTGACCGCGCGCCAGGGCGTGCGTTATCACCTGCAGGCGGCGGTCGCGGTGCTCGATGCGGACACGCTCGCGCCGGTGCCGGACGACGGCGAAACGATCGGCGAGATCATGTTTCGCGGCAACATCTGCATGAAGGGCTATCTGAAGAACGAGCGCGCGACCGAAGCGGCTTTCGAAGGCGGCTGGTTCCATACCGGCGATCTCGGCGTGCGCACGGCCGACGGCTATATCCGCATCCGCGACCGCAGCAAGGACATCATCATTTCGGGCGGTGAGAACATTTCGAGCATCGAGGTCGAGGACACGCTGTACCGGCATCCCGCGGTGTCGGTGGCGGCGGTGGTCGCGATGGCCGATCCGAAGTGGGGCGAGGTGCCGTGCGCGTTCATCGAGTTGAAGGAAGGCGCGCAGGTGACCGAGGAGGAAATCATCGCGCACTGCCGGCTGTTTCTGGCCGGCTACAAGTTGCCGAAGGCGGTGCGCTTTGGCGAGTTGCCCAAGACGTCGACGGGGAAGATCCAGAAGTTCGAGTTGCGCGCGCGGATCAAGGCGGAGGGGAAAGGGTAACGCACCGCGATCACCGCTGATTCAGGGCGGCGCGAGTGGCGCGCATCGAGTCACGACGGTGCGCGCCGCTTCGGGTTGCCGTCAAATTCCCACCTTGTGCGCGTTAAAAATCAGCCGCAGGCCCAGCGCGGTCACCGCGCTCGCGGCGATGCGATCGATCCACGCCTTCCAGCGCAGATAGATTTCGCGCGGCCGTTGGCTCGAAAAGCACAGTGCGACGATCGTGTACCAGCCCGCCTCGATCGCGAAGATCGCCGGCGGCAGCGCGAAATAGCACCACACCGGCGGATGCTGCGGCAGCAGCGCAGCGAAGATACTGCCGTAATAGACAGCCGTTTTCGGATTGCTGAGCTGCGTGCTCAAGCCGATCCAGAACGACTTGCGCGGATTGCCGCCGCTGCCGGTTCGCGTTTCGCTGAACGCGAGCGGCTTCGCGGCGCCGCGCCAGATTTTCGACGCCAGATAGACCAGGTAGACGCCGCCGGCCACTTTCAGCCCGACGTAGAGCCATTCGACCGTCGCGAGCAGCGTGTAGAGCCCGAGCAGCGCGATGCCGCTAAAAAACACACCGCCGATACCCATGCCGAGCGCTGTCGCGAGACCGTCGCCGCGCGACAGACCGATCGCATTGCGTGCGACGATGACGAAGCTGGGCCCCGGACTCATCGCGCCCAATAGCAGCGCGGCGAGGATCGTGAGGATGGCGGTCGAGGCGGGCATGGTCGTGTCTCCTGATGTCGGGCCGACGCCAGATGTTCTGGCGAATACGGAGTCTCGCATTGTCCGCCAATCGCGCGGCGGAAGCCACGAATACCGAAAACTCGGAAGTCGCGCAATCAGTGCAATTAGAAAAAGTTCTTTGCTGCGGCCAAAATACATCGAATGCTAGAATGACTCTCCATACGCGGAAGCTCCCTCGTCACGACGAGGCGACGCACGACGCGAAACACGGGCGCAATTCGAGCCACGCCGATTTTTCGAGTAGCCGATTCGCCTGATCCCAGCGCTTCAACTCAGGCGCTTTACTTCAGGCGCTTTAATTCAGGATCTGACAGGCATCTCTTGCAAATGCGGGTTTTCACGCATTTGCATGGATCGCGTGAATTCGTCGAATTGCTTCCATTCAAATTGAATTACGCACGACGAGCCTCGCGTTGTTATGCGAGTTGCCCGTTTGTCTAATGCCAGCAAGAGCTGCGACACCAATACGTTATGAAACAACAACAACGACTGTTCGAACGCGACGAGAACCTGCGCGAGCGCATGATCGCGTGGATCCGCCGACGCATGGACGACCACGGCATCACATTCGAAGCGCTGGCCGAATCGCTCGAAGCCGATGCGAACGCCGTGGCCGCGGTGCTGTATCGCGACGCGTTCGGTAACACGTGGGACGGTCGCGGCGATAAACCGGCGTGGCTCGCGCGCGCGATTCACGCCGGACAAAGCATCGATCATTTCCGCTGCTGAGCGCGCGCAGGCGCACCGCGAAACGCCCGCGCGAAAAAAAGCCCGCGCAAGGCGGGCTTGATCTTTACTGCTCGGAGTCTCGCGACGAATCGCGCCTCACAGGTCGAAAAACACGGTTTCCTGATCGCCCTGCATGTGGATGTCGAAGCGATACAGGTTGGCCGTACCGGCAACGCGGCGCGCGATCAGCGTATTACGGCGCTCGGCCGGCACCGACGCCAGCACGGTGTCCTGCTCGTTCGCCTGCGCTTCGTCCTCGAAATAGATGCGCGTGAACGTGTGCAGCAGCATGCCGCGCATCGTCAGGATTACGTTGATGTGCGGCGCTTCGTCGGGATTCGCGCGGCCCGGCTTCACCGTCTCGACGATGAAGCGCTTGTGCGGATCCGTGCCCGTACCGACGCGCGCAAAGCCGTGAAAGCCGGTCTTCAAAATTTCTTCGCGCGATTCCGGATAGTGGCCGTTCGAGTCGACTTGCGACATCTCGATCATCGCGTCGCCGATCACCTTGCCGTCGCCGTCGAACACCTGACCGACGATCGTGATGTGCTCGCCGGCCGCTTCCATGTCGGCCAGAACGTTCGTGAACAGGCTCTTGAAGTCGAAATCGTATTGCTGCGGGCAAAGACCGTAGGCGAAGTACGGACCAACGGTTTGCGAAGGCGTTTGCTTGAGAGTCGTCATGGCTTAGCGCTCCATCGGGGTTTCGTTCGGGCCGCGCAGCACGATGTCGAAATCGTAGCCGAGCGCGTAGGCCTCTTGCGTGGTGTCGAGCGAGAACTTCGAGACCATGCGCTCACGGGCGTGCTCGGGCGTGCCCTGGTAGATCGGGTCGAATGCGAGCAGCGGATCGCCGGGAAAGTACATCTGCGTGACGAGACGCGAGCCGAAGTGGTCGCCGAACAGCGAGAAATGGATGTGCTGCGGACGCCAGGCGTTCGGATGGTTGCCCCACGGATACGCGCCCGGCTTGATGGTCATGAAGCGGTAACGGCCTTCGTTGTCGGTGATGCAGCGGCCCGCGCCGAGGAAGTTCGGGTCGAGCGGCGCGTCGTGCTGGTCGGCCTTGTGCACATAGCGGCCGGCGGCGTTCGCTTGCCAGACTTCCACCAGCGTGTTGCGCACCGGGCGGCCGCCTTCGTCGAGCACACGGCCCGTCACGATGATGCGCTCGCCGAGCGGTTCGCCATTGCGCACCGCGTTGCGGGTCAGGTCGCTGTCGAGCGGGTCGAGGTCGTCGGTGCCGTAGACCGGTACGCGCTGGTCGCGCAGCCGTTCCTTCAGCGGAATCAGCGGACGCGACGGACCGCGTTTGACCGACGAACCGTACGGCGGATAGATGTACTCGGGATGGGACGCGAAATCTCGCGGCGAGAGAATTGAATCTTCCATGAGGTGTCTCCGTTGGAGGAATCGGGGATGCGACGTTATGACTCGCACTTTATACAAAACGTGCGGTTATGAAAAATGACGTTTTTGCCCGTTTCGTATAACCTTCCGTTATGCAACGCAGTCTCGCGGATAGCCGCGTCAAATTCCGTCATCTCCAGTGCTTTCTGGCCGTCGCGCAGTTCGGCAGCGTCCAGCGGGCGGCGGACAGTTTGTCCATCACGCAGCCGGCGGTATCGAAGACGGTCGCCGAGCTGGAGACCATTCTCGGCGTGAAGCTGTTCGAGCGCGGCCGTCACGGCGCAGTGCCGACGCGCGAGGGGCAGCTTTTCATGCCGCACGCGAGCGCCTGCGTGAGCGCGCTGCGCCAGGGCGTCGATCTGCTTGCGCGGGCCGAGGGCGCGGCCGCCGCGACGCTCGAAGTCGGTGTGCTGCCCACTGTCGCCGCGGTGCTGGTACCGCCCGTGCTGAGACAGTTCGCGACGCAGTGGCCGCGCGTGATCGTGCGCCTCGCGACCGGCGCAAATCCGGAATTGCTCGAACGCCTGAAAGCGGGGTCGATCGAATTCGCGATCGGCCGCCTCGCGGACCCGGAGCGGATGGTCGGCCTGAGTTTCGAGCAACTGTTTACCGAGCCGCTGATCGCGGTCGTGCGCGCCGGGCATCCGCTGGCGCAAGGGAAGGCCTTGCCCGCCACGTCGCTGGAGGAATTTCCGATCGTGCTGCCGCCGTTCGGCACGCTGATCCGCCAATCGGCCGAGAGCCTGCTCGGCGCGTGGGGCGTGCCGCCGTTGTCGGCGTTCGTCGAGGTGTTGTCGGTATCCACGGGGCGCGCGCTGACGCTCGAAAACGGCGCGGTGTGGTTCGTGCCGCAAAGCGCGGTCGAATACGAACTCGCGCACGGCATGCTGGTGCGCTTGCCGCTGCCGTTTGCGGGCACCGGCGAGCCGGTGGGGCTGATTCGTCGCTCGGATACGCAGCCGTCGACGGTGGGACGCGCGTTCATCGAGGCGGTGCGCGAGGTCGCGCGGGGCAGACGGTTGCGAACGCCCCGCGACCCGGTGTAAAAACACGGTGCGAAAGCCGCCGCAGCCCGTTGTTCCTGCGGCACGCCGCGTGCGCGCCACGAGCGAGCACGCACCACGCAGCCCCTCGCGAACGACCGGAACACTTCGCGCCGAACCCGGAAAGACCGGCCCCCGCGTCGAAAGACCGTACAAGGAGATTGCCATGCCCAGCGACTTGCCCACTCCAGAGGCCGCGCAGCGCGCCGTATTCGCGCCGCAGCACAATCCGCTCGGCACGGCCGGCCTCGAGTTCGTCGAGTTCGCCGCGCGCGATCCGCAGGCGCTCGGCGAGACTTTCACGCGGCTCGGCTTCAAGGCGATCGCGCGTCATATCAGCAAGGATGTGACGCTGTATCGCCAGGGCGAGATGAATTTCCTGATCAACGCGGAGCCCGATTCGTTCGCAGCGCGCTACGCGGAAGAATACGGGGTCGGCATCTGCGCGATCGGGATTCGCGTCGCCGACGCACAGCGCGCGTTCGAACGCGCGGTGGAACTCGGCGCGTGGGCGTTCGAAGGCGAACGCCTCGGTGCCGGCGAACTGCTGATTCCGGCCATTCAAGGCATCGGCGATTCGCACATCTATTTCGTCGATCGTTGGCGCGGGCGAGGCGGTCAGCGCGGCGGCCTCGGCGATATCTCGATCTTCGACATCGACTTCCGGCCCATCGAAATCGACACGGCCGCAGCCGATCTGAATCACGCGGGCAGCGGCCTGATCGCGGTCGACCATCTGACGCAAACCGTTGGCGAAGGCCGCATGCAGGAGTGGATCGACTTCTATCGCGACCTGCTGAATTTCCGCGAGATCCACGAGCTGCACGCCAACTGGCATGTGTCGGCGGAATCGCGCGTGATGGTGTCGCCGTGCGGCGCGATCCGCGTGCCGCTGTACGAGGAAGGCACGGGCCGGACCAACCTGATGCACGAGTATCTGCCCGATCATCCGGGCGAAGGCGTGCAGCACATCGCGCTCGCCACCGACGACATCTTCGCGTGCGTCGAGCGTCTGCTCGCGAACGGCGTCGAATTCGTCGAGCCGCCGCCGCGCTACTACGAGCAGCTCGATGCACGTTTGCCGGGCCACGGGCTCGATGTCGAGCGACTGCGGCGCACGCATGTGCTCGTTGATGGCGAGATCGGCGCGGACGGCGTGCCGCTGCTGTTTTTCCAGACCTTCGTGCGGCGTCGCGCCGGCGAGATTTTCTTCGAGATCGTGCAACGCCAGGGACATCATGGCTTCGGCGAAGGCAATCTCGCCGCATTGGCCCAGGCGCGCACCGGCAGCTGAACACTGCGCGTAGTCGCATGCGTGATTGGATCGCTCACGCATGCGGCTTTCGTCACCTCACACCCCCTCGGGCCGCTCCACCAACTCCGGATAAATCGCGCCGTATGCGGCGGCCTCGCGCAGCAGCCACTCGCGGAAACTCGCGAGCGGCTTGCCGTGACTCAACTCGGTCGGATAGACAAGGTAGTACGCGGCCTCGGCGAGCGCGGGTGTGTCGAACGGAATCACGAGACCGAACTGCTGCAACTGCGTGTCGACGAAAAAGCGCGGCACCAGCGCGATGCCGAGTCCGGCTGCGGCAGCGCTGATCAGCATCGTGTGCAGTTCGTAGCGCACGCCCTGCATCGTGCGGTTGTCGTCGATGCCGAGATTCGCGAACCAGCTCGCCCAGCCGTCGGGTCGCGTCGTCGAATGCAGCAGCGGATAGTTCAGTAGTTCGGCGACGTTGCGGACCGGCCGCTTCAGCAGACTCGCCGCGCAGATCGGCACCACTTCCTCGCAGAACAGAAAATCGGCCGACGTACCCGGCCAAGTCGGCTTGCCGTAGTGAATCGCCGCTTCGAAATGCGTGTCGGCGAACGGGAACGTCGCGGTACGCACGCCCATGTTCACGCGCACGTCCGGGTATTGTTCATTGAATGTGGCCATGCGCGGAATCAGCCATTGCGATGCGAACGTCGGCAAGACCGCGAGTTCCAGATAGCCGCCGCCGCTGCCGTGCGCGATGATCGACAGCGTGTCGCGATCGAGGTGTTCGAGCGAGCGTCGCACCTGCGCGCTGTAGACCTTGCCCGCGCGCGTCAGCACCACGCGTTGCTTGACGCGCACGAACAGCCGCACGCCGAGATTGCTTTCGAGCGTATTGATCTGTCGCGACACCGCGCTTTCGGTGAGGAACAGTTCGCGCGCCGCATGCGTGAAGCTCTGGTGGCGCGCGGCGGCTTCGAACGCTAGCAGCGCGCCCATGTTGGGAATCTTGAACTTTCGCACGTTAATTCCAAAAACGCATCAAGTGGCGAGTTTATCTCGCTTTACGGGGGCGCAGCGCATTTTGAATAATCTCGCCCGTTATGAGGCGCTCGTGCAGCGCTCAACGTATAGCGTGGAGAAGCCGGATGCGAAATCTGAAGAATGCGAACGTCGAACAACTGCTGGTGAAGCTGCTGGGCGCGCAGAAAGCCGCGCGCCTGTTTGCGACGCTGAATCATCCGCGTGTGTTGAACGAGTGGGAAAGTGGCAGCGTCACCCGCGCCGAACTCGCACAGGCGATGAACATGGCGCTGTTCGACGATCTGCTCGCGCGCTCGGAAAACGGCCGCCGCTATACGGAGGAAACCGTCGCCGCCGGCGGCAGTGTGTACTTCGATCATGGCGCGCTGCGCACCGTGCGCTGGCCGCACAGCGGCGCGCTGCCGCCCGGCGAGGCCGCGTTCGCGCGCATCCTGCGGCCGCTCGGCTTTCGGATCAACGGCCGTTACCCGCTCGATCGTCTCGGCATGACCGGCCGCGCGTGGGCGCATGACGACGCCGCCGACGAGATCGCGCAGTTCTTCGTCAGCGAACTGCACCCGGAGCGTTTTTCCGCGGCGTTCCAGCAGGCGGTGACGAACGTGATCGGTGCCTCGCGCGATCCGTTGACGCCGCGCGCCCATGGCCTCTTGTGGGAACTCGAACGCGATGGCGTGCTGCCGCTCGATGCGGCGCAGGAGTTGCTACCGGTGATCGTCGGTGCGTTCGCGCGTCAGCACGAGATGCCACGCGAAGCCGATTACGAAGTATTGTTGAAGGAATCGGCGGAGATGGCGTGGATCGCGACCGAAGGTAACGCGTTCAATCACGCGACCGATCGCGTCGCGGACGTCTTCAAGCTGTCGGACGAACAGAAGGCGAAGGGTCGGCCGATGAAGCCCGAAGTCGAGCATTCGCGTTCCGGGCGCGTGTTCCAGACCGCGTATCGTGCGGATGTCGTGCAGCGTGAATTTCGCGCGGCCGACGGCAGCGTCGTCACGCGCGACGTGCCGGGCTCGTTCTACGAATTCATTACGCGCAAGCGCAGTTTCGATCAGGACGCGCGCCGCTGGGAAACGGACCTGCGTTTCGACGCGGGCAACGCACAGGGCATCTTCCGGATGACCGCGAGCCAGGCGGCCTGAGCGCTGACGGCGGCGCGAGCGCCGGCATCGCAGACGAGGTGCGCAGTGGGGACGTCATTGTCATTGGATGAAGAGCGGCGGGTTGGCGCGCAGCGGGGCCCTTTGCATGAACCGCGTGTCGCCACGCCTTTCTCGGCCAGCGCGGAGCTATTGCAGGCGCTCGAAAGCGACCTGCGCCAGCACGTGCGCGGCGAGGTGCGATTCGATCCGGGTTCCAAAGCATTGTACGCAGCGGATGCGTCGAACTATCGGCAAGTCCCGCTCGGTGTCGTGGTGCCGGCCGATATCGACGATCTGCTCGCAACGCTCGCCGCATGCCGTCGCAACGACGTGCCGTTTCTCGCGCGCGGTGGCGGCACGTCGCAGAACGGCCAATGCGTGAACGTCGCGGTCGTGGCCGATGCGAGCAAGTATCTGAACCGCGTCGTCTCGATCGATCCGCTTGCGGGCGTCGCGGTCGTCGAGCCGGGCGTCGTGTGCGACTCCTTGCGCGATGCCGCCGAACAGCACGGCCTCACGTTCGCGCCCGATCCCGCCACGCATAGCCGCTGCACGCTCGGCGGCATGATCGCGAACAACTCGTGCGGCGCGCATTCGGTGATGGCCGGTAAGACCGTCGAGAACATCGAAGCGCTCGAAATCGCGACCTTCGACGGCGCGCGTTTCTGGGTCGGCCCGACCTCCGGGGAAGAACTCGAACGCATCATCGCGGCGGGTGGCCGACAAGGCGAAATCTACGCGGCGCTCAAGCAACTGCGCGACACGTACGCCGAACGGATTCGCGCGAAATTCCCGCAGATCAAGCGGCGCGTGTCGGGCTTCAATCTAGATCAACTGCTGCCGGAAAACGGCTTCAACGTCGCGCGTGCGCTCGTCGGCAGCGAAGGCACGTGCGCGGTCACGTTGCAGGCGAAAGTGAGGCTCGTGAAGAGTCCGGCCAGGCGCGTGATCGTCGTGGTCGGCTTTACCGACATCTATACGGCGGCGGACGCGGTGCCGCATTTCATGCGCTGCGGGCCGATCGCAGTCGAGGGACTCGACCGCGCGATCATTCGCGGCTTGCAGGCGCGCGGCCTGAAGAAGGACGAGATCGCACTGCTGCCCGAAGGCGATGCGTGGGTCGTGCTCGAATTCGGCGCGGATACGCAGGACGAGGTGCTGCAACAGGCACGCGACGCCGCCGCGTATTTCCAATCGGGCGCGGCCGGGCCGCAAGTCTCGACGATGCTCGTCGAAGATCGCGCCTTGCAGGCGAAGGTGTGGTCGATTCGCGAGACGGGGGCGTCGGCGGTCGCGTTGTCAGTGGATCGCGACAAGCCCGATCCGGTGGTCGGCTGGGAAGACGCGGCGGTCGATCCGCTGCGGCTCGGCGATTATCTGCGCGCGTTTCAGGCGCTCGTCGATCGCCATGGCTACGAGACGAGCCTGTACGGCCATTTCGGCGACGGCTGCGTGCACGCGCGCATCACCTTCGATCTGCGCAGCGCGGAAGGTATCGCGAGGTGGCGCGGGTTCTTGCGCGAAGCGGCGGAACTGGTGGTCGAATTCGGCGGCTCGCTGTCGGGCGAACACGGCGATGGCCAGGCGAAGGCCGAGTTTCTGCCGATCATGTACGGCCCCGCGCTGATGCAGGCGATGGAGCAGTTCAAGGCGATCTGGGACCCGGCGAATCGTCTGAATCCGGGCAAGGTCGTGCATGCATACCGCGCCGACGAAAACCTGCGCATGGGCCCTGCGTACAAGCCGGTGACGCTGCATACGAAGCTCGCGTTCGCGAGCCAGGAAGGCGACGGCTTTCAGCGTGCGATCGAACGCTGCATCGGCATGGGCAAATGCCGCTCGCTCGAAGGCGGCACGATGTGTCCGAGCTATCGCGGCACGCGCGAGGAAAAGTACTCGACGCGCGGGCGTGCGCATCTGTTCTGGGAAATGCTGCAAGGCGACGTGATCGCCGACGGCTGGAACAGCCGCGAAGTGAAAGAAGCGCTCGATACCTGCCTCGCATGCAAGGGCTGCAAGTTCGATTGCCCAACGCATACGGACATGGCGTCGTACAAGGCGGAGTTCCTTTCTCACTACTACGAGAACAATCGTCGGCCGCGTCAGGCGCTGTTCATGGGACGAATCGGCGAATGGGCACCGTGGGCCGCGCGTTTTCCGCGCGTGACGAACTTTCTGACGACGGCGCCCGGTTTGTCCGCGCTCGGCAAATGGATCGCGGGTGTGGCGCAGACGCGTGCGTTGCCGCGGTTCGCCGCTGCAACTTATCGACGGAGTGCGTCGTCGCAAGCATCCGCGATTCATGCGCTCGGCGGCGGCGCAAAGAAGGTGATCCTGTGGGTCGATACATTCAACGAGCACTTCACGCCCGAGATCGCGCAGGCCGCCGCTGAGGTGCTCACGCAACTCGGCTGGCACGTCGTGTTGCCGAAGAAACGTTTGTGTTGCGGGCGTCCGCTGTACGACTTCGGCCTGCTCGAACGCGCGCGCGAGCTGCTCACGCATATCGTCGACGACCTCGCGGATGACATCGCCGCCGGCGTGCCGCTGGTCGGTCTGGAGCCTGGCTGTCTATCGGTGTTCAAGGACGAGTTGCTGAAGCAACTCCCCGATCATGCGTTGGCGAAGAAGCTGTCCGCGCAAACATATCTGTTTGCCGAATTCGTCGCGCGTCAGCCGTTCGAGTGGCCGACGCTCGCGGCCGATGTGATCGTGCATGGCCATTGTCATCAGAAGGCGCTATTCGGCATGCAGGGCGACACGGCGTTGCTGAACAAGCTCGGCGTCAGATGGAAGCTGCTCGATACCGGCTGCTGCGGGATGGCGGGATCGTTCGGCTTCAACACCGAGCATCACGCGTTGTCGGAAAAGATCGGCGAGGACATGTTTGAGGCCGTGCGCGACGCTATGGCGGCGAATGCGGAAACGATCGTGCTGACCAACGGCTTCAGTTGTCGCGAGCAGATCGAGCACGGCACAGGGCGACACGCACTGCATATCGCGCAACTCGCGCAACGGGCGCTGGCGGCGCGCTGAGTGCGCGCTGAGTGCAGGGCGCGCTATTTTATTTCTTCGCTGACTCGTTCGCGGCAGGCGGTGTATGCGGAAGGTCCGCATTGGTCGCCATCCACAACACTTCGGCGTCTTCCTCGCTGGTCGACACCGCCGCGTGACCCGTGCGGCTGTCGAAGTAGAGGCTGTCGCCCGTGTTCAGATGTGTCGGCGCGTACAGCTCCGAATAGAGGCACACGCTGCCGCTGATCACGTAGAGAAACTCCTCGCCTTCGTGGCGGCCCCAGTCGTCGAATGCATCGAGCGTGTGCGCCGAGATGCGGATGCGAAACGGCAGCATCGCCTTGTGGGCCAGGTCGGTGGCGAGCAACTCCATCTGATAGCCGCGATAAGCGTGGCGCTGGCCTTCGTTCTTGCGCGTCAGCGCGCGCCGGCCGCTCGCGCTGACTTTCGGCGTCGAGCCGAACAGTTCGCCAATTTCGATCTTCAGGCCCAGCACGATTTTTTGCAGCACGTCGAACGTGGGGGACATCAGGCCGTTTTCGACCTTCGACAGCGTCGAGCGCGAGACACCGCACAGGCGGCTCGCGGTTTCGAGCGTCAGATCCTGCGCTTGACGGGCGGCGCGCACGCGCCGGCCGAGATCGGTGGAGGACGTGTCGGCGGATTTGGTGAGGTGGGTGTCCATGAGGCTTGCTGCTGGTCGGGTATGCGCTTGATCGGGCGAATAATGTTTCCGATCATAACATTTGGCGTGGCCGGGGCCTTTGTGCACCGATTCAGGCGTTCGTGCGCTTTTTCTCATCGGAAACGTCATGGCTTTTCCGATGAGACGCAGCGTGGCGATCTCAAGTTGATGAGGCGTCCTTTGCGCGGCGTTTTTTACGCGCTGCGATTGAAAAGCTCATTGAGCTGGGTGCCCGCCGTCGCGCCGGTGAAGTCGAAGCGGCCATCGGCCAGCGCCTGAGCGGCGTGCATGAAGCCACCCCACGCCGCGCGCGCGAGCCCGCCGCCGACGCTGATCCGCCGCACGCCGAGCGCGGCCACGTCCTGCAACGTCAGGGTCGATGTCGAGCCGATCAGCAGATTGACGGGCTTCGGCGCGACGGCCGCGACCACCGCTTCGATCTGCTCGCGCGTCTGGATGCCGGGCGCATACAGGCAGTCGGCGCCCGCCGCCGCATAGGCCTTCAGACGCGCAATGGCATCGTCGAGATCGGGCTTGCCGGCGAAGAAATTCTCCGCGCGGCCGACGAGCAGCGTGTCGCCGCCGTTCTGATCGATCGCATGTCGCGCCGCGCTGAGCCGCTGCACGGCGACGTCGACCGGAAACAGCGGCGCGGCGGGGTTGCCGGTCGAGTCCTCGATCGACAGACCCGCGACGCCCGTTTCCACCGCGAGCGTCACGCTCTCGGCGACTTCTTCCGGGTCGCGGCCGAAGCCGTTTTCGAAGTCGGCGTTGACCGGCAGATCGGTCGCGTCGACGATTGCGCGCAGGTGCGCGAGGATCGTTTCGCGCGGCAATGTGTTGTCCGCATGTCCGGTCGACCACGCAAAACCGGAACTCGTCGTCGCGAGCGCCTTGAAGCCGAGTGTATGAAGATAACGGGCGCTGCCCGCGTCCCACGGATTGGGCAGCACGAAACAGCCAGACGAGTGCAGCGCGCGGAAAGCGGCGCGTTTTTCAGCGGCGGTGCGGGGCATCGCATGTCTCCTTGGTGTGAGGGAGCGGCTCCCTCGTTGAGGGGAAAACGCCGCGCCAACTGTTGCGCAGGCGAATCGGCATTCACCAAGGGAAAGTCTATGTCCATATCGAAACCGTGGTTGATGAAATGGGTGGCGACTTTCACAGACGTTTCCAATAATTCAAAATGACGACAGGCGAAGAAGCCGGTTCAGAGATGCGAAGGGCCGCGTGGGAAGACGGCATTCGCGACGAGGTCATTTCCCCAAAGGAGGCACAACATGAACATCACGACCCGGATGCGGTCGATCCCTGCCGTGTTGGTGCTCACGCTCGTCGGCTGCGCCGCGGGCGGCGGGAATGGCGGCGCGCAAACGCATCTGAGTGCAACGCAATGCCGCGATCTGACCGACCTCAGGAACAAGGCACCGGCCACGCACCAGCGGAGCATGAGCGAACTGACAGCGCTGCAGCAGGCGGGCTACCATTCTGAACGACGCTTTGATCCTGACTATCCGGCGAGTCTCGAGCGCGCGCAGAGGCAGGTGGACATCTGGTATCAGGCGGAATGCCCGCAGGCACGGGCTGGGTGAATCTGCCGCGGCGTCAGAATTGGCGGTACGTTGTTAGTGCCGCATAAACGTAAAGAGCGGGCGCATGCCTTGAAAACATGCGCCCGCTTCATATCGGTTCGAAACGGCGAAAACCGCAAAGAGGGGAAAGGGCCGTTAACTCGAGAATCTTTCCTCGCTACGGACATTCGCTATACGTTCGGGACTCGTCACTGACCGTCCGGATTGACCCACATCGGATGATGGCCCGCTTGCGATGATCCGCCCATCGACGACCCATAGCCAGACGTGTCGCCTTGGCCCTTCGCGTTCATCGCGGAGACGCGTGCCTCGGCCGCCTGGATGTCCGCGGGATACTGGGCATCGAGCACGATGGCCGGGTTATAGCCAATCTGTTCGAGTTGCTGCACCTGTGCCTTGACCTCGGCCCGCGTGATCGGCTGTTCCGATTGCGCGAACGACGCGACCGGCGCAGCGATCAGGGCCGTAAGCGCAACTGCCTGGATAAGCGATTTCATGATGTTTCCCTCCGTAGTTGTCTATCCGGCACCGCAGCGATACCGGTGCCATAAGCGCAGTCTAGAGGGGGGTGAACTTGGGGAAAACCACTAGCCGACTAATTCAGTATTGCAAAGAACGGGTAGTCGGCGAGCTGTAATCTCGCCGTCGCGGGTTCTCGTAAAACAGCGCAAAAGCGGCCGTAAATCTGGTCACACACCTTTGCGCACATCGACGCGATAACTCGTGATTTGCCGATAAGTATCTCCGGGTCGCACGATCACTTCGTTGTGCCCGGTCATATTGACCTCGTTCGGGAAACCGCCCGCCTCGAGGCACAAGCCGGCGTGCCGTTGATAGCGGACACCGCCGCGTCCCGGGTTGCCGTTCAACGCGTTGCCCGTGTAAAACTGCAAGCCCCGCTGATCGGTCGCGACGGTCAGTTCGCGTCCGCTGCCCGGATCGTATGCCCAGGCGACTTCGCGCAGCGGCGGCGCGTGGCCGTCGTTGCTCTGCATCGCGTTTGCCGGCGCCTCGCGCAGCACGTAGCAATGATCGAAGCCGCCGGCGCGCGCGAGTTGCGCGTGCGGCCAGTCGAGCCGGCCGCCGATCGGCGCGCTCTGCCGGAAGTCGAATGCGTTGCCCGCGACGTCGGCGAGCTTGCACGGAATCATCGTCGCGTCGACTTCGAAAAAGCGCTCGGCGTCGATCGACAGCACGTGGCCGCGAATGTCGGTGCCCGCGCGCCCGGTCAGGTTGAAGTAGGGATGGCTCGTCAGATTGAGCGGCGTCGGCGCGTCGGTGATCGCTTCGTAGCCGATCGTCAGCGTGCCGTCGTCGTCGAGCGAATAGCGTACTTGCACCGTCACGTTGCCCGGAAAACCGGCATCGCCTTCGGGCGACTCGAGCCGCATCAGCAACGCGCCGTCGTCCTCGGCGACCTCCCACAACGCCCGATGAAAACCGACCGTGCCGCCGTGCAGCAGATTCGGACCTTCGTTGCGATCGAGCGTGTACTCGATGCCGTCGAGCGAAAAGCGCGCGCCCGCAATGCGATTCGCCCAGCGGCCGATCAGTCCGCCCATGTAGGTCGAGGCCGCCACGTATTCGGCGGGCGTGTCGTGACCGAGCAGAATATCGCCGAGACGTCCGGCGCGATCCGGTGCGTGCCACGAAACCAGCGTCGCGCCGAGGTCGCTGATGGCGACTTTCATGCCGTGCGCGTTGCGCAACGTGTAAAGCCGTACGCGATCGCCGCCCTGCAGCGTGCCCCACGGCTCGGAAGAGAGTTGTGCGATGCTGATCATGTGGTCAGTGCGAAGAAAAAATAGAAAGCATGCTCAGCCAGCGGTTTTGGTCTTCGGGCCCACGCGCTCCTGGTATTCGCGCGGCGTGCAGCCGAGTTCGCGGCGAAATACCGCGTACATGTATTGCAGCGACGTGAAGCCGCAACGGATTGCGACTTCCGCGCTCGACGCATCGCGTTTCGCGAGCAGCGACTTCGCGACGTCGAGCTTGTGGCGCAGGATCTCCTGATGCACGGTGCACTGACGCTCGCGCCGGAAATACTCTTCGAGCGACGAACGCGACACGCCCACATAGTCGGCCACCTGCTCGGTGCGGATGCCCTGGCACGCGTACTGGCGAATGAAATGGCGGGCGCGCATCACGTAAGGACTCGCGAGCGGCTGATGCCGCGTCGATTCGAGCACGTTGATGCCGACCGGCGGCACCAGAATGCGGCGCCCCGGAAAGCGCGCGCCGTGCAGCATCTGATGCAGGATGTGCGCGGCGGTACGGCCCATTTCCTCGGTGCCCTGGATCACCGACGACAGCGGAATGCGCGTCAGCGTACGCGTGAGCGGATCGTTGTCGATGCCGATGATCGCGACTTCCTCGGGCACCGGAATGCCCGCGATCAGACATGCCTGCAGCAAATGCCGCGCACGCGCGTCGGTCACCGCGATGATGCCGACCGGCTTCGGCAGTTGCCGCAGCCAGGTGGTCAGCTGTTCGATGGCCTGGTTCCAGGACGGCGCGCTCGTCGACAGACCGCGATAGATCTCGCTATCGATCTGCGCCGCGCTGCGTCCGTCGGCGCTGCGCAGATGCGCGAAGGCGAGTTCGCGCTGTTGCGCCCAACGGTTTTCCTGCGCCTGCGGCAGGCTGTACAGCGCGAAGTTTTCGAGGCCCGCGCCGATCAGGTGCGTGTACGCGAGCGACACGAGCTTGCTGTTGTCGGTCGCGATATAGGGTAAATCCGGGGGGTACTGCGTCGGATCCTCGTACGACGAACCGACCGCGACCACCGGCAGTGGACAGTCGCGCAGGGCTTCGTCGACGGCGGGATCGTCGAAGTCCGCGATGATGCCGTCGCCGTCGAAGCGCTGGATACCCGCGAGCCGGCAGCGGAAGTCTTCTTCGAGGAAGAGATCCCATGCGACGCGCGTCGACAGCAGGTAGTTGCCGATGCCGGTGATGATCTCGCGATCGTAGACCTTGTTCGCGTTGAACAGCAGCGCGATGCGATGGGTTGTCTGAGGTGCTTGTGGACGGGTCATGGCGGTGAGCGGCGGGTGGCTCGATGGACCACGCGCCTTTGTCTCCATTGTGTCGGGTGCCTGGGAGCAACCCCGTTTTTAAGCGTCTGGTTATTCTAGGCGCCGAATCGCGCGACGGCAGTAAACAAACGCGCGGGCGGTAAGAAACATCAAGCGCGCTGCGCAATTTCGCAATTGCCGGCACATCGTGCAAGCGGCAGCATGGCGTCACTTTGTCGGCCTGCGCGGCTTCTCGCGTGGGTTGCAACGCAGCATACATTGGAGACGCCGATGTCCTACTTCGAACACATTCCAGAGATCCGTTACGAAGGCCCGCAATCGGACAACCCGCTCGCGTACCGTCACTACGACAAAACGAGGAAGGTACTCGGCAAGACGCTCGAGGAACATCTGCGTATCGCCGTCTGCTACTGGCATACCTTCGTATGGCCCGGCGTCGATATCTTCGGTCAGGGAGCGTTCCGGCGGCCGTGGCAGCAACCCGGCGACGCAATGGAGCGGGCGCAGCAAAAGGCCGACGCCGCGTTCGAATTCTTCTCGAAGCTCGGCACGCCGTACTACACGTTCCACGATACCGACGTCGCGCCCGAAGGCGCGAGCGTGAAGGAATACAGCGAGAACTTCCTGCGCGTGTCCGACTACCTCGCGCGCAAGCAGCAGGATACCGGTGTCAAATTGCTGTGGGGCACCGCGAATCTGTTTTCGCATCCGCGTTACGCGGCCGGCGCCGCGACCAATCCGAATCCGGAGGTTTTCGCCTTTGCGGCGACCCAGGTGCGTCACGCGCTCGACGCGACGCTGCGCCTCGGCGGTGAAAACTACGTATTGTGGGGTGGCCGCGAAGGCTACGACACGCTGCTGAACACCGACCTCGTGCGCGAGCGCGAGCAGTTCGCGCGCTTCCTGCACATGGTCGTCGAACACAAGCACCGGATCGGTTTCAAGGGCGCGCTGCTGATCGAGCCGAAGCCGCAGGAGCCGACCAAGCATCAATACGACTACGACGTCGCGACCGTGCACGGCTTCCTGCTGCAGCACGGCCTCGACAAGGAGATTCGCGTCAACATCGAGGCGAATCACGCGACGCTCGCGGGGCATTCGTTCCATCACGAGATTGCGACCGCATTTGCGCTCGGCATCTTCGGTAGCGTCGATGCGAATCGCGGCGATCCGCAAAATGGCTGGGACACCGACCAATTTCCCAACAGCGTCGAGGAACTCACGCTGGCCTTATACGAAATCCTGCGCCACGGCGGTTTCACGAGCGGCGGCATGAACTTCGATGCGAAAGTGCGGCGCCAGAGTGTCGATGCGGAAGACCTGTTTTATGGCCACGTCGGCGCGATCGACAACCTCGCGCTCGGCCTCGAACGCGCCGCGGTGCTGGTCGAAAACGAGCGCCTCGAGCAGTTCAAGCGGCAACGCTACGCGGGCTGGGATGGCGAGTTCGGCCGCAAGATCCTGTCCGGCGACTACTCGCTGTCGACGCTTGCGGCGGACACGCTGGCGCGCGATCTGAATCCGCGGCATGTGAGCGGGCAACAGGAACACATGGAAAACATCGTAAATCAGGCGATTTATAGCGGACGTTGAATAAAGATCGCGCGGCCACGTCGACCGCGCGCACCAGCAAGCTGTGGGTTGTCGCTTGTCCGAGTCTGCGGCTCGCAGCGCAGACCGATATGTCCGGTATTCCGGCTATCACTACACAAAAAGGAGACATCAATGAAATTCGCAATGCGTCGGAACGTCCTGAGTTCGCTGTTGTGCGGCGCGGTACTCGCCAGCCTGTCGCTCGCCGCGCCGCTCGCGCACGCCAGCAAGGCTCATCCGGAAATCGGCTTCTGTATCGACGATCTGCGCGTCGAGCGCTGGTCGCGCGATCGCGACTATTTCGTCGCCGCGGCGGAAAAGCTCGGCGCGAAGGTGTCGGTGCAATCGGCCGATGCGAGCGAAGAGCGCCAGATCTCGCAGATCGAAAACCTGATCTCGCGCGGCGTCGACGTGATTGTGATCGTGCCGTTCAACTCGAAAACGCTCGGCAACGTCGTGGCCGAAGCACGCAAAGCGGGCATCAAGGTCGTGTCGTATGACCGCCTGATTCTCGACGCCGATATCGACGCCTATATCTCGTTCGACAACGAGAAGGTCGGCGAGATGCAGGCGCAGGGCGTCTATGACGTGCGGCCGAAGGGCAACTACTTCCTGCTCGGCGGCGCGCCGACCGACAACAACGCGAAGATGCTGCGCAAGGGCCAGTTGAAGGTGCTGCAACCGGCGATCGACAAGGGTGACATCAAGGTGGTCGGCCAGCAGTGGGTGCCGGAGTGGAGCGCATCGACCGCGCTGCGCATCATGGAAGACGCGCTGACCGCGAACAACAACAAGATCGACGCAGTCGTCGCGTCGAATGACGGCACCGCTGGCGGCGCGATCCAGGCGCTCGCCGCGCAGGGCCTCGCCGGCAAGGTACCGATCTCGGGTCAGGATGCCGACCTCGCAGCCGTGAAGCGCGTGGCGGCCGGCACGCAGACGATGACGGTCTACAAGCCGCTGAAGCTGATCGCGAGCGAAGCGGCGAAGCTGTCGGTCGCGCTTGCCAAGGGTGACAAGCCGGCGTTCAACGCGCAATACGACAACGGCAAGAAGAAGGTCGATACGGTGCTGCTGCAGCCGACCAAGCTGACCAAGGCGAACCTCGACACCGTCGTGAAGGACGGCTTCTACACGCAAGAGCAACTCGCGAGCAAATAACACAGAGACGGGCTATGTGAACGCCACGCTCCCGGGTCATCGCGCCCGGGAGCGTGATCGAACATCGGCCCAACTTGCAGCGAGGCATAGCGAATGACGCAACCTGTTCTGACGATGCGCGGCATCGTCAAAGCTTTTTCCGGCGTGAAGGCGCTCGACGGCATCGATCTGACCGTATCGCCGGGCGAATGCGTGGGCCTGTGCGGTGAAAACGGCGCGGGCAAATCGACGCTGATGAAGGTGCTGTCCGGCGTGTATCCGCACGGTACGTGGGATGGCGAAATAACCTGGGAAGGCCAGCCGCTGAAGGCCGCGAGCGTACGCGACACCGAACGCGCGGGCATCATCATCATCCACCAGGAACTGATGCTCGTGCCGGAGTTGTCGGTCGCGGAAAACATCTTTCTCGGCAACGAAATCACGCTGCCCGGCGGCCGCATGAACTACGCGGCGATGTATCAGCGTGCCGACGAACTGTTGCGCGAACTCGGCATCAGCGGCATCAACGCCGCGCAGCCCGTGATGAACTACGGGGGCGGCCATCAGCAGCTGATCGAAATCGCGAAGGCGCTGAACAAGCGCGCAAAGCTGCTGATCCTCGACGAACCGTCGTCGTCGCTGACCGCCTCCGAAATCGCGATTCTGCTCGATATCGTGCGCGATCTGAAACGGCGCGGCATTGCCTGCGTGTACATTTCGCACAAGCTCGACGAAGTCGCGGCCGTCTGCGACACGATCAGCGTGATTCGCGACGGCCGCCATGTCGCGACCGAGCCGATGCACGCCCTGACGACCGAGCGGATCATCTCGCTGATGGTCGGCCGGGAGATCAAGAACCTGTTTCCGCGCGAGCCGCATCCGATCGGCGACGTGATCTTCGAAGCGCGCAACGTGACCTGTTTCGACGTGACGAATCCGCGCCGCAAGCGCGTGGACGACGTGTCGTTCTCGTTGCGGCGCGGCGAAATTCTCGGTGTCGCCGGGCTCGTCGGCGCGGGCCGCACCGAACTGATGCAGGCGATTTTCGGCGCGTATGCAGGCATCAGCGAGGCGCACGTCATGCTCGACGGCAAGCCGCTGAAAATTCGTGCGCCCATCGACGCGATTCGCGCCGGCATCGCGATGGTGCCCGAGGATCGCAAACGCCACGGCATCGTGCCCGGCATGAGCGTCGGCCATAACATCACGCTTGCGGTGTTGCAGCGTTTCGCGTCGGGCGGACGTATCGATTCCGCGGCCGAACTCGACACGATTCAGACGGAAATGAAACGGCTTTCCGTGCGCGCCGCGAATCCGATGTTATCGATTGCAAGTCTGTCGGGCGGCAATCAGCAGAAGGCCGTGCTCACGCGCATGCTGCTGACCAACCCGACCGTGCTGATTCTCGACGAACCGACACGCGGCGTCGACGTCGGCGCCAAATACGAGATCTACAAGCTGATCTTCCAGCTGGCGCAGCGCGGCATGTCGATCGTGATGGTGTCGTCCGAATTGCCGGAAGTGCTCGGCATCAGCGACCGAGTGCTCGTGATCGGCGAAGGCGAGTTGCGCGGCGATTTCATCAACGACGGTCTCACGCAGGAAGACATTCTCGGCGCCGCGATCCGCCCCGTGCACCTATCTTCGAACCCAACCGCAGCGAGTGCCGCATGACTCCCGAAGTAACTTCCCAACGCACCGACAACGCCGCGCCGCGAGGCGCATTCGGCGGCACGCAACGGATCCAGCAACTGTTCGCGCGCTACAAGATTCTCGCGCTGCTGATCGCCGTCGCCGTGATCTGGATTTTCTTTTCGACGCTCACGCACGGCGCGTTCGTCACGCCGCGCAACCTGTCGAATCTGCTGCGGCAGATGTCGATTACCGGCATGCTCGCATGCGGCATGGTGTTCGTGATCATCGCCGGTGAAATCGATCTGTCGGTCGGTTCGCTGCTCGGTTTGCTCGGCGGCGTTGCGGCGATTCTCGACGTGAACCGGCACTGGCCGATCGGCGTGACGATTCCGGTCGTGTTGCTGCTCGGCATCGGGGTCGGCATGTTCAACGGCTGGTGGTCGACGTATCGGCGCGTGCCGTCGTTTATCGTCGGGCTCGGCGGCATGCTCGCGTATCGCGGCATTCTGCTCGGCATTACCGGAGGGTCGACGATCGCGCCGGTGTCGGACAGCTTCGTGTTCGTCGGCCAGGGCTATCTGCCGCGGCTCGCCGGCGACACGCTCGCCGTCGTGCTGTTCCTGCTGCTGGCATTCCTGACGATCCGCCAGCGCGCGAATCGGCAGCGTTATCAGTTGCGCGTCGTGCCGTTCTGGCAGGACGTCGCGAAGGTGATCGGCGCAGGCGCGATTCTCGCCGGCTTCATCGCGATGCTCGACACTTACGGCGGCATTCCGGTGCCGGTGTTGCTGCTGCTCGCGCTGCTCGGCGTCTTCACGTGGATCTCGACGCAGACCGTGTTCGGACGCCGCATCTACGCGGTCGGCTCGAACCTCGAAGCGACGCGGCTGTCGGGTGTCAACACCGACCGCGTGAAGCTCGCGATCTTCGCGCTGATGGGGCTGATGTGCGCGTTTGCCGGCATCGTCAACACGGCGCGGCTCGCGGCCGGTTCGCCGTCGGCGGGCTCGATGGGCGAACTCGACGCGATCGCCGCGTGCTTTATCGGCGGCACCTCGATGCGCGGCGGCTCCGGCACCGTGTATGGCGCGCTGATCGGCGCGCTCGTCATGGCGAGCCTCGACAACGGCATGTCCATGCTCGACGTCGACGCGTTCTGGCAGATGATCGTGAAGGGCGGCATCCTCGTGCTGGCCGTGTGGATCGACGTGGTGTCGGGTTCGAACCGCCGTTGATCCGGTCGCATGATCGCCTGATTGACTCAAGCGCAAGGTTCGCGGTGTACCGGCGGTGACTTACGCCGGCACACCGCCGCCTCTGCGCGGCCGCAGTTAATGAAACACCCCACGACTTTCCCCCGCCGCTTTCAGTCCCCGCCTTCCCACGCCGCACGGCCGCTCGAGGTTCACGCGCGCATTTAAGTCTCACGCTCGCCGATTCGTCTTATTACTATTCGCAGACAAAGACGGGTGCATCGGCGCTGTCGCCGCTTTCCTACCATCGAGCCAGCCGGGCGAGCCATGCCATGTTGACGCGCAGAACCTTTCTGCTTGGCGGCGCCAGTGCGTTGGGCGGGCTGCTGGTCGGCTGGGCCGTGGTGCCGCCGCGCCAGCGCCTGATGACGTCGACGCCGCTGCCGACGCAAGGCACTCAGGTTGGGCTAAACGGCTGGGTCAAGATCGACGCCGACAACCGCGTGACGATCATGGTGCCGAAGGCCGAAATGGGGCAGGGCATCCATACGGGGCTTGCGATGCTGCTCGCCGAGGAGCTCGACGCCGACTGGCCGCAGGTGAAAGTCGAAGAGGCGCCGATCGACCGGATCTACAACGCGGTGCAGAGCATCGTCGACGATCTGCCGTTTCGCCCCGACGACGACAGCTACATCCGGCGCGGCACCGTGTGGATCACGAGCAAGGCAGTGCGTGAGATCGGCACGATGATGACGGGCGGCTCCTCGAGCATGAACGATCTCTGGACGCCGATGCGCGAAGCCGGCGCGTCGGCGCGTGTGATGCTGATCGCGGCGGCGGCCGAGCGCTGGGACGTGCCGGTCCGCGAATGCCGCGCGGAAAAGGGCTACGTGCTGCACCCGTGGGGGCACAAGGCGACGTTCGGCGAGTTGTCGTCGATGGCCGCGCGCCAGCCGCTGCCGCGCAGCGTCGTCCTGAAGCAGCCGGCCGACTTCAGGCTGATCGGCCAGCCCGTGCGGCGCATCGAAGCCGCGTCGAAAATCGACGGTGCGGCGCGCTTCGGCATCGACGTGTTGCCCGACGGTTTGGTCTATGCAAGCGTCGTGATGTGTCCGACGCTCGGCGGCACGGTCGCGCATTTCGACGCGACGCCCGCGCAAAAGATACGGGGCTTCATCAAGGCGTTCGCCGTGCCGCCGTACGCGGGCGGCACCGGCGGCGTGGCAGTGATCGCGGACAACGCGTTTCGCGCGATGAGCGCGGTCGAGGCGATCAACGTGACCTGGCATGACGGCGCGGCCGCGAAGGTGTCGAGCGCGGCGGTGGACTGCCGCCTCGTCGAGGCGCTCGACCATACGGACGGTCACGTGTATTACCACGTCGGCAACGTCGACAACGCGATGAGTCGCGCGGCGCGCACGATCGAAGCGGTCTATCACGCACCGTATCTCGCGCATGGCGCGGTCGAGCCGCTGAACTGCACGGTGCAGGTCGCGGACGGCGCGGCGACCGTCTGGGTGTCGACGCAGATGCCGCGGCTCGCGCGGCATCATGCGGCGAAAGTGCTCGGCCTCGACGTCGATCTCGTCGATGTACAGACGCAGTTGTTGGGCGGCGCGTTCGGCCGGCGCCTCGAACTCGATTTCGTCGCGCAGGCCGCGGCGATCGCGCGCGAGGCCGATGGCCGTCCGGTGCAAACCATCTGGTCGCGCGCGCAGGACTTCACGCACGACTTCTACCGGCCCGCATGCGCGGCATGGCTTCAGGCCGGCTTCGACGAGCACGGCACGCTGGTCGCCTGGCACGCGAAGTCGGCGGGTCAGGCGATCGTGCCGGATGCGCTCGCGCGTTACTACGGCGTGCCGCACATCCCGATCGACAAGACCACCTGCGAAGGCGCGTTCGATCAGCCCTACGAGTGGCCGGCCGCGCGCGTGTCGCACAAGATAGTCGAATTGCCGGTGCCGATCGGCTTCTGGCGCTCGGTCGGCCACTCGCATCAGGCCTTCTTCACCGAGAGCTTCACCGACGAAGCCGCCGCCGCGGCAGGCCAGGACCCGATCGCGTTTCGCGCGATGCTGCTCGTGCAGCATCCGCGTCATCTGGCGGTCCTGAAGCGTGTCGAGAAGTTGTCCGACTGGGGGCGTCCGCTAAAACCCGCCGCCGATGGCGCGCGTTGCGCTCATGGCGTCGCGTTGCACGAGGCGTTCGGCAGCGTGGTCGCGCAGGTCGCGGAGGTGTCGATCGGCGCGAACCGGCAGATTCGCGTGCATCGGGTGGTGTGCGTGATCGATTGCGGCTTGCCGGTGAATCCGAACCTGATCCGTCAGCAGATGGAAGGCGGCATCGTGTTCGGGTTGTCGAGCGCGTTGCAGAACGAGATCACGATCGTCAACGGCCAGGTGCAGCAGAAGAACTTCGTGGACTTTCCGGTCGTGCGGATGAACGGGTGCCCTGCGATCGAGGTCGACATCATGCCGAGCCAGCTGCACCCGCAAGGTGTCGGCGAGCCGGGCGTGCCGCCGATCGCGCCGGCGGTGGGCAATGCGGTGTTCGCACTGACGGGGCAGCGTTTGCGGACGCTGCCGTTGCGGCTTGCATGACGGACGGTGGATGAGCAAAAGCTTGCGGTGTAGCGCGGCGACTCAGGAGGCAAGCATGGCGGTACTGAATATCAACGGACGCAAGGTGAAGGTCGATGCCGATCCGGACATGCCGCTGCTATGGGTGCTGCGCTGCGATCTCGGCATGACCGGCACCAAGTTCGGCTGCGGCGTGGGCATCTGCGGCGCGTGCACGATCAATCTCGACGATGCCGCGTGCTTCGCGTGCCAGACGTTGATGTCGAGCCTGCATACGCAGAAGATCACGACGATCGAGGGTTTGCAGGGACGCGAGGCGCAGGCGCTGAAGGCCGCGTGGATCGAACTCGATGTGGTGCAGTGCGGTTATTGCCAGAGCGCGCAATTGATGGCGGCTTGCGCGTTGCTGAAGCACAAGTCCGATCCGACCGATGCCGACATCGACGAGGCGATGACGCCGGTGGTGTGCCGTTGCGGCACGTACCCGCGGGTGCGGGCGGCGATACATCAGGCGGCGGCGAAAGTGCGGAACAGCTAGCCACTCTTTCGGTCCACCGCCCGCCCAACTCAATTCGCCAACATTTCGACCACCGCGACCACCGCGGTGAAGATACCAATGCATCCGCCCAACGTGACTGCACCCTGCATGAATGGCGACATACGAGACCTCGTAGCGTGAAGTGGTGTCACGTATTTAACCGAAAGTGAAAGCAAAAAGAAAGATTGTCAAAAATAAATCGTAAGACGGCCGATCAAGGCGCTTTCGCAGTTGCGGCCGCCGACGCTCCCGACTTCGCGGACGGCTTGGCCGCGACAGGTGTTGCCTTCAGCTGCGGCCGCGTTTCACCCGGCGTGCTTTGCCCGCCAACTTCCCACCCGCCGCCCAGCGACAGGAACAGATTGACCTGATCGATCGCCACCTGGCCCTCCGCCGCCGCGAGCTGCGACTTCGCGGCCGTCAGCGTGCGCGTCGCGTCGAGATCGGAGATGAACGACTCGCGCCCGGCGCTATACAGCCGATGCGTTTCATCCGCCGATTGCGCCGCCGACTTCAGCGCCGCGCGCAGCGATTCGGCGCGCGCGTAATCGGACGCGTAGGTCGCGAGGTTGGTCTCGGTTTCGCGCAGCGCGGTCAGCACCACGCCGTCGAACTTCGCGAGCGCGACCTGGCTCGACGCCTCGGCTTCGTGGACCCGTTGGCGCGCGCCATTGGCCGGGAAGGTCCAGCTGATCAGCGGACCGAAGGCCCAACGCGCCGTCGGCGAGGTGGGAATGTCTTCCAGAATGCCGGTGAAGCCCGCCGACGCACCAATGCTGATGCTCGGATAAAGCGCCCCGGTCGCGACGCCGATGCGCGCCGTCGACGCCGCGAGCTGACGCTCGGCTTCGTGCACGTCCGGGCGTCGCCGCAGCAGCCCGGCGCCGTCGCCGATCGGAATCGGCTGGTGGATTTGCGGCAGCCGGTCGCAGGCGAGCACGGCCGGCGGCAATTGCGACGGCGCCTGGGCGAGCAGCATCGCGAGCCGGTATTGTGCGATCTTGCGGCGCGCGGTGTAGCGCGGAATGTCGGCCGTCAGAGTCTCGACCTGAGTCTGGCCGCTCGTGACCGCGGTCTGGTTTCCGCGTCCCGCGTCGCGCAGACGGCGCGACACGTCCACGCGCTCCTTCTGTAGCGCGAGCGATTGCTGCGCGATGCGCAGCTCCTCGGCCGCCGAGCATTGTTCGACGTACGAGCGCACCACGTCCGCGACGACAGTGATGCGCGCGAGGTCGCCCGCGGCTTCCACGGCCTCGGTGTCCGCCGCCGCCGCTTCGACGCCGCGGCGCAGCTTGCCGAACAGGTCGATTTCGTACGAGACGTTGATGCCCATGTCACCCAGGTTGGCGACCGGCAGTTTCTCGAAGAGCAGGTATTGCTCGGCCGATTCCTGCGCGCGCTGGATCGCCACCGACGCGTTGCCCGAAAAACCGCCCTGCGCTTGCGCTATGCCCAGCGCCTCGCGCGAGCGCGCGAGATTCGCGGTCGCGACGCGCAGGTCGGTATTCGATTTCAACGCCTGGTCGACCAGACCGTTCAGCACCGGATCGTCGTACAGCTTCCACCAGACGGTCGGCAGATTGAGGGTTGACGTCAGCATGGGATCGGCGCCCTCGATCGCTCCGTTCGCGAGCGGGGCATTGACGAGCGCCTGTTTCGGCAGCATGTAGTTCGGCCCGACGTTGATGCAGCCGTTCAGCGCGACGGTGAGCGGCAATAACGGCAATAACGGCAGCAGCGGCAGCAGCGGCAGCAGCGGCAAGCGCGGCGCCAGCGAGGACAAGGTACGCACGAACTTCATTGCGACGCGCCCGACGGTGCGGTGCCCGACCCAGCGGACCCGGACGCCACCGACGAACCCGGTGCCACCGGCGCAGCCGAAGCGGCGACCGTGCCAGATGCGCCACCCGTGCCCGACACGGCTCGTCTCCTGAGCGGCGACAGGTCACGCACCGACACCGTCGCGGTACGCCCCGCGATCAGGCGGAAATCAGCGGGCACTTCATCGAGCGCGACCCGCACCGGAATGCGCTGCGCGAGCCGCACCCAGCTGAACGCCGGGTTCACGTTCGGCAGCAGATTGGCGCTTTGCGTGCGGTCGCGGTCTTCGATACCGGCGACGATGCTCTGCACGTGCCCGCGCAGCGGCTTCGGCTCGCCCATCACGATGATGTCGACCGGCTGGCCGATGTCGATGCCGCGCAGCTTGGTTTCCTCGAAGTAGCCGTCGACGCGGAACGAATGCATGTCGACCACCGCGACCACCGCGCGACCGGCCGCGACGAATTCGCCGGCGCGCGGCGCGCGGTCGTTCAGATAGCCGTCTACCGGGCTTTTGATCGTCGAGCGCTCGAGGTTCAGCTTCGCGGTGTCGATCGCGACGTTCGCGTCGGCGAGCGCGGCTTCGCCCGCCTCGACGCGCGAGCGGCTTTCTTCGAGTACTTCGGCGGCGACGAGGTTGCCGAGCTGACGATTGCGCGCGTATTCGCGGCGGGCCTGATCGAGCGTCGCGCGGCGCTGCTGCGCCGTTGCCTCGGCCTGACGCAATGCGAGCGTGTAGCGCGCCTGATCGATCCTGAACAGCACCTGGCCCTGCTTGACCTGCTGGTTGTCCATGACCTCGACCGACGAAATCAGTCCCGACACGTCGGGCGCGACCTGGATCACGTCGGCGCGTACGCGCCCGTCGCGGGTCCACGGCGCGAACATGTAGTAGTTGACGAGTTTCCACAGCACCAATGCTGCGACCACTACGACGATCAGGGTCAGCAGGATCTGACCGACGGAGAAACCAGGTTTTTTTCACGTTATTAGTCTGTGCGAAACGACGACGACAAGGCCCAGCACCAGCACATAGACGCCGAGATCGAAGATGGAGCGATGCCAGACGAAGCGGTAAAAGCCGGTGTAATCGAGCGCGGTGCGAATGCCGAGGTTGATCAGATACGCGATCAACATCAGCACCAGCACGGACGGTACGAACACGCCGAAGATATCGATTTCACCGATCATCGCGGGAACTGGAAAAAGGGAGGGCGGGGTGCGCAAGCGGGCGCAAGCAGGGGCGCAAGAATGGGTGCATCACGCGGCGGCCTCCGGTTCGGTCGGCGTTGGTTTCGTGAGGGTCGCCGGAAACAGCGAAAGACGCAAGCCGACCAGCGCGTGCAGCGCATCGCGCAACTGACGCGCCGAGGTCTGCGAGGTCTCGGTCGGCGCCGCGGCATTGGCGAGCCCCTGCGCGGTGACGCGCGCGACGGCCACGTCGATCAACGACATCAGGCTGTCCGGCACCGGCTCGCGGTGACGTCGATCGATGCAGCTCTCGTAGTATGTACGCACTCCATCGAGAACATGGTCGATCGCGCCGGCCGCTTCGCCGCCGAGCTTGCGTGTGAGGCGGCGCAGGTCCAGCGCGTTGAACCCGATGCGCAGATCGCGGAAGCTCTCGATCGACGGGTGGCGGTGGTCGTCGGTGGCCGCGAGGCGCGGGATCAATTGCATCAGCCGGTCGAGCATGCGCGCGGCGAGATTGCGCGGATCTTCGATCGGCCGCGTCGACGCGCTCAGCGCGACGTCGGCCCAGCTCGAGCGCAACAGGCGCGCCGCGGCCAGCTCGGCGCCGAATGGGCGCGTTGCACGGGTCCACAGGTATGCATAGAGCAGGCCGGAGAGGCCCGCGAGGTTGGCGTTCAGGAACGTCAGGAAGTTCGCGTCGTACGCGTCCTGAATGCTGATGAAGGTGGCCGTGTTCACCGCGACCAGCACCGTCACCATGTTGAACTGCGGGCGCGGAATCAGCGTGCCGACCAGAATGAACGGCGCGGCGAACAGGATCACCAGCATCGGGAAGTCGTGCACCTGCGGCAGCACGACGAACAGATAGAGACCCGCGGCCACGACGGCGACGCCAGTCGCGAGGAAGAAGCGGAACACGAACGGCGCGGGTTCGTCGAGCGCGGCGAAGAAGCAGCAGGCGACCGCCGCGAGCGTGACCGCGCTCGCGCCGTCGTTCCAGCCCGAGCCGATCCACAGCGCGCACGCGAGCACCACAGCCGCGGCCGCCGACACGGTCGCGAACAGCATCATGCCGCGATCGTAGAAGCGCTCGGTGCCGCCGAGCCGCCAGTGACGGAAATGCGGCCGCCACGAACCTTCCTCGCGCGTGATGATGATGCGCAGCGAGCGGCAGTCTTGCCACACGTCGATCACTTGCGCGAGGCGCCATAGTGCATTCGACAGCAGCGCGCCGTCCCAATGCGTGAGCGCGGCGGCGGGCGGGTGCATCGCGGCGATGCGCGCGCGCAGCGCGTTGGCGGTCTCGTCCGCGTGATAACCCTCGCTCGGCGCGGGCAGCGGTTGGTTGAACCACTTGATGACGTCGTCGATCAGCGTCTGAAGTCCTTCGGGCCAGTGTTGCGGGCCGTTGTTGTAGAGCGCGAGCAGCGGATCGGCGAGCGACGACATGATCGGCAGCAGCAGTTGCATGCGGCCACGTAGTTCATGCGCGCGCGCGAGGACGTCGGGCCGCGTGTGATCGTAGGCGAGCTGGCTCAGCAGCAGTTCGAGACCGTTGATCGTGCTCGCGAGGCGTTGCCGAGCACCGGAAATCGCCGAGCTTGCGATACGGCCCGACAGCGTTTCGGTCGCGTAGAACGCGGCGTCGCGAAACCATGCGTCGGTGCGCTCGATGATCGTCGGCGCGAGCCGGCTCGGAAACACCGCGCTACCGACGATGCTCGCGCAGACGATGCCGAGAATGATCTCCTCGGTCCGGCTCACGGCGAGATCGAAGACGCCGGTCGGATTCGTCACCGACGGCAGCGCGATGATCGGCATCGTATAGGCCGCCAGCATGAACACGTAGCTGCGCGCGGTGCGGTCGGACACCGCGAGGTAGAGCATCGTGCCGGTCCACGCCGCGACGATCACGCTGAATAGATACGGCGATTCGACGAACGGCGGCACCAGCAGCACCGCGCCCGACGCGCCGAGCGCAGTGCCCAGCGCACGATAGATCGCCTTCGAGCGGGTCGCGCCGACGAACGGGTTCGACACGATGTAGACGGTCGCCATCGCCCAGTACGGCCGCGGCAGTTGGAACGCGAGGCCGATGTAAAGCGCGAGCATGGCCGCGGCGAACGTTTTGACGGAAAACAGCCAGTCGCGGAGAGTGGGATAGACCATAAACCGTTACGCGGAATCGGCGTTGTGCGGCACGGTGGCTCGCGCGCGGCTCTTGGTGGACTTGCGCGCCTTGGCGGTGCCGCGCGATTTGCCGGCCGTTTTGGCAGCGCTTTTGCCGCTCGTCCGTTTGACCTTGCTGGCAAGCGCCTCGCCTTTGGCGGGCTCGCGCTTCGCCGACGAGGTGCGCTTCGTCGCCTCGTGCCTGACCGATTCCGGGCGCACCGGCTGCGCGCGTTCGTGACGCGTGTCGCGCTCGACGCTTCCTGGTTCGGCGCGTCCGGCGGCATCGGCCGTGAATGCGCCGAGCACGCGCAGGGCGGCTTCGAGATCGTCGCGCGATACGCCTTTGAGCGCCTGCGCGCGCAACGTGACCAGCTCCTCTTCCATCTTCGCGGTGACGGCGCGGCCTTCGTCGGTCAGTACGACGGTCTTCGCGCGGCGGTCTTCGGGATCTTCGTCGCGGCGCATCAGGCCGGCCGCGCACAACTGATCGAGCAGCCGCACGAGGGACGGCCCCTCGATGCCGATGTGATCGGCGAGCGTGACCTGACGCACCGCCGAGCCGAGCCGGCTCGCGGTCAGCAGCGGCGTCGCGCACGCTTCGGATACGTTGAAGGCCGCGAGCACACCATGACTCGTGCGCCGCCACTTTCTGGCGGCGACGACCAGCGTGCTGCTGACGGTGCGGCGCAGGGCATCGAGATTCGACATGGCCGGTATTGTATTTCCAAAATATTCGTTAGCAAACTATTGAATTGGAAATCGTGGCCGAACCGGAGGAGTCTGCGGCGCGAATGCGACAGCGGCATTAAATCGGTGGCCGGGAGCTGGGCTTACAGAATCGTTGGGTGTGCGGTGCGCCGCGATTCAATGGGCGGACAGGCTGTCCAGGACGACGCGCGCCGGCTTCAGTTCATCGACGTGCTCGATCACGTTGCGCACGCTTTCGCCGAGTTCGACTTCGGCCGGGTGCAGCACGGTCTGTTCGTATTGCGGTTCGAGCCCAACTTCGGGCAGTTGCTCCAGTATCGTGAAACGGCTCAGATCCCAGCCATGGCTCGCGCCGATCGCGAGCAGTTCAGCACGGGTTTCGGACAGCGCGATATAAAGGCCGGTCTGCCCTTCGTGCAGGCCCTTGAGTAAGAATTGCAACGCGAGGGTGGTCTTACCCGTGCCTGGCACGCCCTCCACGAGGTACATGCGGTTCGGCGTAAGACCACCGCCGAGAATGTCGTCGATGCCTTCGATGCCCGACGATATGCGGGCGGGGGTAGGGGCGGCGGTAGTGGTCGACATGATGGTTGAAATGACGTCGGCAGTGGCTTTGATCGAAACGGGCGCGATGTCGCGGCCGGTATGGCGCTATGCAATTTGTGTGCCGTCGTGCATTGCCTGCGTGCTCGGGCCTCACGCGCATGGGCATGAAGCGTGCTGTTAAAGGTGGCTCGCTGCGAGTTTTTCTTCAGCAGCACTTTGGAAGCTTCACGCACACCATGAAAACCTATCGACTTTCCGCTATCGCGCTTACCGCGGCATCGCTCGTTGCGCTGCTGCCGGTCAGTGCATCCGCCGACGATAGCCCCAGTCCTTGCGGTGCGCTCAAACGGATCGTGGCCGCGGCGCCGGACGGCTTCGCCTCGCTGACACCCGACGACGGCAAAGGCGTAGCGCAACCTTATGGCGATGACGCGCAATGTTCGGCCGCGCATCGAAGTTTCCAGTGCACGTGGACGCCGCATCAGGCGGCGGGCTCGAACGCGGATGCATTGGAAGCGGTCGCGGCCGACGTCGCGTCGTGCCTGCCCGATGCAACGCACGATCAGAATTCGCCGGGACGTCAGCACTTTTATCTCGGCGCGAAGGATCGACGCACCGAAATCACCCTGACGCCCGAGGGGTCCAACCGGTTGCGGCTCGTGGTGTCGGGCAGGTAAGCGGCGGTGCCGTTCAGGCGCTGGCGGCCGGCCACCACGACCAGCCGCGTCGCGAGTGGCGTAATTCGACGACCGACAGCGGCGCGATCTCGATGCGACAGAACACGGTTGGCGATGCGCCGAGGGCGTGCACGATTGCCGCTCGCAGCAGAGTCGCGTGGGTGATTGCGATGATGGTTCGACCTTGCGCAGAGGCCGCGAAGCTTGCTTCGTTGACGGCATTGCATGAACGCACGTCTGCCTGCTGCGCGTCGAGCCACTCTCCAACCCGCTGCACGAGTTGACCGAACGATTCGCCACCGGGCGGCGCGGCGTCGGGCTCGCGTGTCCAGGCGGCGAGTTCGCGGGGCGTTTCGTCGGCAATGGCCGCGAGGCGCTGGCCGCGCCATTTGCCATAGCCGATATCCACCAATGCGTCGGCAGGCGTGGCGCTCAGACCGAGCGCGGCGGCCGTTTCGCGCGCGCTGGCGGCGGGGCTGGTGAACACCGCGCCGTCGGCGGGAAGCGAGAGACGCGCGCGCGCCGCTTCGGCTTCGGCGCGACCGCGCGCGTCGAGCGGATCGTCGGCAGGGAAGCGGCCCGCGCGCTGCGCGGCCGTTGCCGCGTGGCTCACCAGTAATAGTCGCGTATCCATTCTTTGCCTTGGCGCCTCATTCGTACTTGCCTGCGTGGTTTCATCGGCGCGCGTTGCGAGGTAGCCCTCGCCGTCACGGAAGCCGCAGTTTAGCGCGTAGAATAGCGGCACTGCGAAGCACGGAAGCCGGTGAGAGCCCGGCGCGGTCGCGCCACTGTAATCGGCATTGCAATCCACAAGAGCCGAAAGCCAGACCTGAGCTTCGCACCATTCCTCTGCAATCGACTTTCGGGGCGCGTCACCCCAGGAGATGTCCATCATGACCGAAGCTGTTCTCGATCGCGCCGCGCAACCGGCGGCCCAGCCCACTCCCATTCCTTTGCGCGAACTGCTGCCATGGGTCGTGTTCGGCGGCTTGCTGCTGTTGCTCGCGCTTTACTTCGTTGGTGCGGAACAGGGCGCGACGTCGCTCGTGCCCGGCATGTACGTGCATGAGTTCGTGCACGACGGCCGCCATCTGCTCGGCTTTCCCTGCCACTAACGGAGTTCGACATGGTAGGTAAATTGTTGGTGCGCGGGATGCTCGCGGGCATCGTCGCGGGCTTGCTCACGTTCGCGTTCGCGCGAATCGTCGGCGAACCACAGGTCGATCAGGCCATTTCATTCGAAGAAAAAGCGGCCGCCGCGCGCGGCGAGGCGCCCGAGCCCGAAATCGTGAGCCGTCGGACGCAGGCTGGCCTCGGCCTGCTGACTGGCGTGGTCACGTATGGCGCGGCATTTGGCGGCCTGTTCTCGCTGGTGTTTGCGTATGCGTATGGACGCGCGGGTACGTTGAGCGTGCGCGCGCTGTCCGCGTGGCTCGCGCTTGGCGCGTTCATCACGCTCGTGATCGTGCCGAATATCAAGTATCCGGCCAATCCGCCGTCGGTCGGTGATCCGGAGACGATCGGCACGCGCGCGGGCCTGTTCTTTCTGATGATCGCGATTTCGCTCGCGACGATGGTGTTTTCGCTGAAGGTGCGGCGTCGCGCGGCGGCGAAGCTGGGTGCGTGGAACGGTTCGATCGTCGCGGGGCTCTTGTTCGTCGTGGTCATCGCGGCCGTGCAACTGTCGATGCCGGTCATCAATGAAGTGCCGGCCGCGTTCCCGGCTGTGCTGCTGTGGAAGTTCCGCGTCGCGGCGATCGGCATGCAGGTGGTCATGTGGACGACGATCGGGCTGCTGTTTGGCGCGATGGTCGAGCGCAGCGCTTTTATGCGTACGAATGCGCGGGTGACGATGAAGTCCGCCTGATTGTGACGGTGACACGCGGCCGCGCAAGCGGCCATTCTCGCGCGCAACGCGCGAGAATGGTTTTGGATCAAGTACTTGGCGCGGTTGTGGAGTGGTTATCCACAGCCTTGCGAACATTTTCTGTGGAAAAGCCTGCTTAACGGCTTTTCGCAACTGCACTCATCTCTCCCTTTCGCCGCGGCGCTCCGGAGAATTCAATTGGAAGCCTAACTAATTCAGGTTGCACGCGGCGCTGCTCAATTTTTAAGCTCTTCAGCTTTTTAAAATAAATTGTGAGAAGGGTATTGACGTGTTGTCGACCGCTCT